>CABJBA010000003.1 GCA_902363735.1 Clostridiaceae bacterium | reverse complement strand
ATACAAAAATCCTGTGGCTTGAATAATGTTACTATTTGATTTTTCCAGAGGTGAAAAATCCTGAAAGAACAATACGCTTCTTTATGTAGCGCTTACTTATTAAGCTACCCTTACCATTAATGGTAAGGGTTATTTTGGTTACTTCAGATTTTTTGTTGCATTGTTGATATATTGAAAATTTACTTTAAGACTCTGAGATTTTGTTTTTGAAATTTTTGAGATTTTTTTACAAGGGAGTTTTAAAGGACAGTATATATTATATCCTATGAATACAAGGTGAAAAATCAACGTTGAAAATTGAAAAATGTAGGGATTTGGTAAAATGATTATATTAAAGAAAGGTAAAAGGGTAAAGAATATGGCAGGTTTATTTGGTGGATTATTTGACTTTAATCATGATGGAAAAATGAGTGCTTTTGAAATAACAGCAGAATTTGCAACGTTTGCAAGTATTATTGACAGCGTTGATGCAACAGAAAAGGTAAATGAATTAGAGTCAGCGGGAATTGATATAACTGAGCTGGAATTCATGGATGAAGATGAGCGTAGGGAAGCAATTGAAGATGCAGGGCTTGATCCAGAAGATTATGATTTTGACTAAAGAGGGAGAAAAAATTATGGAAAGAACGATACGAGTTACAGGTAAAGGAAAAATATCAGTAAAACCGGATAGAATCAGATTGTTACTTAACTTAGAAGATATTAGGGAAACATATGATGAAACATTGCAGCAGTCTACAGTGCAGGTTGAAATTTTAAAAGATACTTTTGAAAAATTGGGTTTTACAAGAACTGATTTGAAAACTTTATCCTTTAATGTAGATACCAAATATGAAAGCTACAGAGATAAAAATAATGATTGGAAGCAACGCTTTGAAGGCTATGAATTCAAACACAGTATGAAGATTGAGTTTGATGCTGACAACAAACTATTAGGAAAAGTATTATATGCCTTAGCACATTGCCCAGTAAGACCGGAATTTAGAATAAACTATACAATTAAAGATCCAGAAGCAGCAAAGAACGAACTCCTTGGAAAAGCAGTAACAGATTCAAAAATAAAAGCAAAAGTACTTACGGAGGCAGTGGGTGTAGAAATAGGAGAGGTTATTACAATTGATTATTCTTGGGGAGAGGTTGATTTTGTGATAAATCCTATGAATAAACTGATGGAATCATGTACGTCATACAATTGTGAAGACGCTAGCAGTTATGACATTGACATAGAGCCAGATAATGTAGATGTGTCGGATACAGTTACTGTTGTATGGAGTATTCGATGAAAGGAAGAAACCATGATAGAAAGATTTTTATTTTGGGTCAGGCGCAGAGGAAAACGTAATTGCAAATCTTGTTGCATCAGTTGTCAATTTTATGAAACATGTAAAGATGACGTAATAGAATAATAGAAGCAAGTCCTTTAAAAACGACTTGGAAAGTGGTATCCTTATATAAGTTATATAAAACCAATCGTTTTATGAGGAGGATATCATGGCTAAAGGAACAAATCAAAAACTCAAATTAATGTATTTAATGAAAATCTTGTTGGAAAAAACAGATGAAGGTCATAGTATCACGATGCCAGAGATTATTGAATCACTTAAGGCCTATGATATTACTGCAGAAAGAAAAAGCATTTATGCGGATATGGAAGCGTTGAGAACCTATGGAATGGATATCATAGGAGAACAAAAAAATAAAACTTATTATTATCATGTGGGAAATAGGCAGTTCGAACTTGCCGAATTAAAGCTGTTAGTTGATTCCGTACAATCGTCAAAATTTATCACGGCTAAAAAATCTAATGAACTGATCAAAAAGATTGAGGGTTTTGCTAGTAAGTATGAGGCAAAACAACTGCAACGTCAGGTGTTTGTGACAGAGCGTATTAAGACAATGAATGAAAGCATTTATTATAATGTGGACAAGATTCATGCTGCAATTGGAGCAAATGTAAAAATAAAATTCCAATATTTCCAGTGGAATGTGGATAAGAAAATGGAACTTCGTCATGCAGGTGAATTTTATTACATTAGTCCGTGGGCACTTTCTTGGGATAATGAAAATTATTATCTGGTAGGGTTTGATAACACAGCAGATATAATCAAACATTATCGAGTAGATAAGATGCTTGCTATAGAACTAGGAGAAGAAAAAAGAGATGGAAAAGAACATTTTAAAAAATTTGATATAGCAGTATATGCTAAGAAAATATTTGGAATGTTTGACGGAGAAGAACAAACTGTAAAACTAGAGTTTGAAAATAGATTTGCAGGTGTTGTTATTGATCGTTTTGGAAAGAATATTTCTCTCATTAAAACAGATAAAGATCATTTTACGGTTAATGTTGATGTTGCTGTAAGTGTACAATTTTTAGCGTGGGTGATTGCACTGGGGGAAGGAGTTAGGATTGTTGGACCGGAGAGTGTTATGAAGAAGATGCAGGACGAGATTTCTAGACTGCAAAGAATGTATGGAGGTAATTGATGAATAAATTAGAAAACATAAAAATTGGAGATAAGTTGAATGCGCCTGATAATTTGTTAATGAATGGTTCATTAAAATTTAATCATGATATTTTAAAGCCAATAATGTCTGATGTTTACATGCCTAAAATGCCGAAATTCGAAAGAATTAATATCAATGAAGAGGTGGAAAATCAGTTGCGAGAGTTGAATCAAACAAATACTTCTCAGTTGAATGAGCTAATTGAATTAAAAGCAGTCAATCTATCTCAAAAACAGCAAATGAAAGAATTAAATGATAAAGTGAGTGAAGCAAAATATATGCAAAGACAAGCAGAGGAAAAGATGGAGGAAGAAAGAGTTCAGGCAAGGGAAGATTCTAGAAAAGCAAATAACCTAACAATTGGCATTGCTATATTTGGAGCATTTGTAGCGATTGGATGTGTCTTTTTGGGCTATTATTTGGGAACGTTAGGATAAATTGCGTTCACTAGGTTAAAAAGATGAAAGATCAGGAAAAATCAGAGGGACAATATATGTAATTTTAAAATAAAAATTCGTATTATCGAAAATTAATTTTGAAATAAATTGAAAAACCTTTACTAAAGTTGTATAATATCCATAGTCGTGTTTACTGTATCAATAGTGTGAAACAGTAGATAGAAATAGTTACTAAATAATCGTTATAGCAATTAGAGAGGTAAAGAATATGGCTGTTTCGTACAATGGATTATGGAAGTTATTAATTGACAATAACATGAAGAAAATGGATTTGATAGAAAAGATTGAGATTAGTAGCAGTACTCTTGCCAAAATGAGTAAAGGTGAACTGGTCTCTATGTCTGTTTTGGAGAAAATATGTGAAAAATTGAATTGTGATTTTGGTGATATTATCAACTATGAAAGAAAAGAGGTTGATAAAAAAGATGGAGTATAGTGCAGGAATAGTAAGTAAGTTATTTTGGTTTGTTGAGGCTCGTGAAACAGCTAAATTACTACAAAACCATACTTTTGACGAGATTGAAAAGATGGCTTTTGAAGAAAATATATACCAGCAGAATAAGCAAGATAGAATAAGAAGAGTATTTAATGTTATTAAAAATCGTCTACAAATTTTGCCGGAAATATTATTAGAGGAATTTGCTACGACGGATGTAAATTCTGCAAAAGTAATACTATTTATTGCAACTATTGCAACAGATCAATTATTGTTTGAATTCGTATATGAGGTTTATAGAGAAAAACTCAGAATGAATGATGACAAATTAGAAGATAAGGATTTCAATGTGTTCTTCACAAACAAAACAAACCAAAGTAGTAAGGTGGCAGGATGGTCAGATTCGGCAATTGCCAAGATGAAAGCCACTTATGCAAGATATATGTATGAGGCAGGTCTGTTAGATGGAACAAAGGACAATAAGAAAATATGTAAGGTGTACATTGAACCTGAGATCAGAGAGGCTTTGTTGGTTAACAACATGGAAAAATATTTATATGCAATGACAGGAGAACGCTAATGGAATTTAGGGAAAGATTAGATGGAATATGGAAAAAAATATCCAATGAAGAATTCCTTGCTAATAGAGGAGTTGCAAATGAGGTCAGATACTATGTGTTTGATTATGAAGCTTGTGATGAATTGGTTGTGCGTGAGAAGGTGGCAGCACTTAAAAAGCAGAATAATCCAGAGGCGGATGGATTTGAAATTGTCGAATACGACTTATATAAAATGATTCTGGCTATTCTTGAAGATAAGGGATACATAGATAAATGTATTCAGTTCGAGAAGACCAAGGGGAGAGATTATATGTTTAATGCAGTTTCAAAAATGCTCCGTCTTACGAGTGATGATAATTTAATAATTAGGAAGATACTTGAGGAGACACCAGATAATGCAGTTGTATTTTTGACAGGTGTAGGGAAAGCATTTCCATTTGTTCGGTCACATAATATCCTGAATAATTTGCATCAAGTGCTAGATAAGGTTCCAGTAATAATGTTTTATCCAGGCAGTTGGGACGGACAAGTACTTAGTTTATTTGGGACTATCAAGGATGATAATTACTATAGGGCGTTTCCACTAATATAGTTTATTGACAAAGCGAAAATAGAACATTAATTAGACAGAGAGGAAAAGCCTCTGCTTACATAGGTTCGTATTTTTACTACGCAAAAAAGAGGAGGTTTAAAACAAATGAATATCAGAGACATGTTTTACAAAGATATCAACAGAGATATCAAAGGGGTTATTAAAGTTGGTCAGGCAGATGATGAGAATATCTTTCAGGAGTTAGATGAATATGTTGTCACTCCTGATTTAGAAAAATATATGGAGAAATTCTTCGATGCATATGTAAGAGGTATTGATGGAAGAACAGATAAAATGGGCGTTTGGATATCCGGTTTCTTTGGTAGCGGTAAATCCCACTTCTTAAAAATAATGTCCTATATCCTTGGGAATAAGGTTGTAAAAGATAAAGATGGTAATGAAAGAACAACATCTAGCTTTTTCTTAGACGATGTGAAATTAAGTAAAGATAGTTTGAAAAAGAAAATTGAGAAGGTGGCATCCTATAGTAATGATACAGATGTAATCCTTTTTAATATAGATTCAAAAAGTTCCGCTGACTCCAAGATGAATAAAGACGCTATTGTAGAAGTGTTTATGAAGGTATTCAATGAGCAGTTGGGATATTGCGGTTCCATTCCATTTCTCGCGGATTTAGAAAGAAAAATGGATGCAGATGGAAAACTGAATGCTTTTAAAGAAAAGTTTGAAGAGTTAAATGGTTCTCCTTGGACAGAGGTGAGAGAAGATTTTTATTTCATTCAGGATGAGATTATAGAAACATTAGTGTCTCTTGACATTATGAGTGAAAGAGAAGCACATAACTGGGCTGAAACTGGTCAAAGTGCTTATCGCTTATCAATTGATAAGTTTGCAGATCATGTAAGAAAGTACTGCGAACAAAAAGGCAAAAATCATCATGTATTATTCCTTGTGGATGAAATTGGACAGTATATTGCAGATGATGGAAAACTCATGTTAAATCTCCAGACAGTTACAGAAGACTTAGGAACGGCTTGTGGTGGACATGCATGGATCATTGTAACAAGCCAACAGGATATCGACTCTATTACGAAAACGATAGGAGATAATTTCTCAAAGATTCAAGGTCGATTTGATACACGTATTCCTCTTTCATCTGCCAATGTTGATGAAGTTATTAGAAAACGTATTTTATATAAAAGAGATGAAGCAATGGTTATTCTAGAAGATTTATATGGTAAATATGAATCTGTAATTAAGAACTTGATTACATTTAGTGAAAGCACACCATATATGGCATTGTATTCAGGAAGTGAAGACTTTGCAGAGGTTTATCCATTTATTCCATATCAATTCAACTTACTAGGAAGTGTACTTACCGCTATTAGACAACATGGTGCTAGTGGCAAGCATCTTGCTGAAGGTGAGCGTTCTATGCTTGCTTTATTTAAAGAGGCGGCAGAGAAGTTTGAAAATGAAAGAGAAGGAATATTGATTCCGTTTAATTCTTTTTATAGTGCATTAGAGAATTTTATAGATCATACACATAGGATCGTAATTATCCAAGCAGGAAAAAATACAAGATTACATGAGTTTGATGTAGAACTTTTGAAAGTATTATTTATGACTAAATATGTTGAGAATTTTCCAAAGGACTTAGAAAATCTGAATACATTGATGATTTCAAGCATCAACGAAGATCGTATTGAGCTTCGTAAGAAGGTGGAAACATCATTAAGATTGTTATGTGATGAGATGTTGGTCCAGAAAAATGGCCAAATCTACTCATTCCTTACCAATGAAGAACAGGAAGCAGAGAATGCTATCAGAAATATTCAAGTAGATCCGACAGACACTGTAAATTATATCGCACAGGTTGCTTTTGATGAAGTGATTGCATTTACGAATAATAAATTTAAATATAGCAATAGATATCAGTTTTCATTTAACCAGAAAATTGATGATAGATTCTATAAGAATAATCAATCACAGTCAATCAGTTTGCATTTACTTACAGCTTATAGTGGGGAACAGTCGGACATAGCTCTTGCTATGTTGTCTGGAACCGAGAAGAGTGTAGTTATCCGTATGTCTGATGATTATGCGTATCTTAGTGAAGCGGAAGAAATGTTGAAGATCACAAAGTTCTTAAATAAGCAGGATGTTGGAACAGTATCTAATTTTGAAGTGATCAGAATCGCAAAGCAGAAAGAACGCAAGGATAAAGTTGAAAGAATTCGTGATTATGTAAGAATGGCTATCGAGACTGCAGATATATATGTTAATGGTGAAAGTGTAAGCATTAGGTCAAAGGATGTTATTACAAGAGTTAACGAGGCTTTAAGAAAGTTAGTAGTTGCAGAATATAGTAAGCTAGAGGATATGCAGACTGAACCAGGACAGTCTGACATTATGGATGTGTTAAAGAAAAACAAGGCACAGATTACCTTAGATTTACAAGGTATGAATGAGCCTAATTATGATGCATTGAATGAGTTATCATCTGCAATTCAGTATGCTGGAAAAACAGGTGCTAAGTTTTCTATAAAACAGGCAATGGATAAATTTATGTCGGCACCTTACGGATATGTAGAGGAAGATGTACAGTATTTAATTGCAACCCTTTATAAAAAGAATCAGATTGCACTGAAAATGAACAGTGTTGTATATAGTCCGGCAAGTACATCCCCTGATGATGCATTTAAGTATATTACCAAAAAGGATTTTAGAGAGAAAATATTATTAGAGACAAAGGGTGTAATTGATAGTAAGTGGATAAAAGAAGTAAAGGACATCATTAGAGATTTTTATGGCAAATCTATCGTTGCAGATGATGCGGATTCGTTAATGCGTGATTTTAGACATCATGGTGATGTTAAGAAACTGGTTATTGAAGAATGTCTCAGAAATGATTATAGAGACAATCCAAAACTTCCAGGAAAAGCCGTATTAGAGAAAGCGGTTCGTTTAATTAACGATACAAACAATTTAAATGATCCGATGACATTTTATCGTAGAGTGGATGAACTTTACGATGATTTTGATGAGGTTTCTATTGAGTTAACTGATATTAACAGTTTTCTGGGTGGAGTTCAGATAAATATCTTTAACAAGGCATGTGAAATACTTGAAGTCTATGAAGCTAGTAAGAATTTTATATCAGATATAGATATTATTGAACGTGCTGATCAGATTAAAAAGATAATTAGTATACAGAAGCCATACAGTCTTATCACAAAGCTAGAAGGTTTTTCTAAAGAATTAAGTAGCTCCATCGTAGCCTTATTGGAGAAGGATGCTGAAAGAATACGTCCAGAAGTATATGCAGATCGAAAAATTGTTCTTGAATCATTAACAATGGAAAGACCATACGCAGAAAGGTTAAAAGAAAAATTTGATAATAAATTTGAGGAATTAATTAATAAATTATCTAGTACACATGATGTGGCTGCACTTAATGGAATTCCATCAGAAAGCAATGCTCTTTGCCAAAATTGTCTAAATGAAATTAACAAAGAAGAAGAATTTTATCAAAAGAGCTTAGTGCAAGTCCCTGCAATTGATGGAGTGGATCCTGTAAAACCTGTTAAGCCAGTTAATGTTATTAAAACTATTCCAGTGGGAATCAGAACTTTGACAAATAACAAGACCTATACTATCAAAAATGAAGATGATATTAATGCATTTGTGGAAGAAATTCGTAAGGAACTTGGGAATCGATTAGCTAAAGACACAATAATTAGACTAAATTAGAATGGAGACAATCAATGAATAAGAGTGCAATCAAGAACTTTTCAATAGAAGCACGTAAATTGCTGATAAAAATGGCTGTTACAGAAGCTGGTTTATATGATATTACAAAAGACAGGTGTGGTACACCAATTCAAAAAGGGACTGACTTTGAAGTTTATCGTACAATAGCAGGAACAGAGAACAGAATATTTGGTGATGTTATTAAAAAACGTGTTAATCTGGTTAAAGCAATCTCAGAGCATGGCTTTGAAAGTGTAATGGAAGAAGTAGCATATACTTGGTTTAACAGATTAATTGCAGTTCGCTTTATGGAAATCAATGATTATCTTCCGTCACGAGTAAGAGTATTATCTTCTGAGACAGGAAGCAGTACACCAGATGTTGTAACAAAGTCGTTAGATGTACAATTAAATATGGATGCAAATGAATTAGATGCAGTTCAAAAGGCAAAAGAGGATAATAAATATGATGAAGCCTTTCGTCTATTATTTATTAAACAGTGTAATGAGTTAAATAAAATTCTGCCAGGTTTATTTGAAACCACAGATGATTATATGGAATTATTATTAAGGCTGTCATATACCAATGATGGTGTGGTTCGTATGCTTATAGATACTGTGCCAGAAGAGGATTTCGATGTGTCAAAGGAAGGACAAGTTGAGATAATTGGATGGATGTACCAGTATTACAATACAGAATTAAAAGATGAGACATTTGCTTTATTAAAAAAGAATGTGAAAGTCACAAAAGAGCGTATTCCAGCAGCCACCCAGTTATTCACACCAGATTGGATTGTTCGATATATGGTTGAAAATTCATTAGGGAGATTGTGGATTGAACACCTTCGAGCAAATGATGATTCAGTAGATGAAAAGGCAACAGCCGAAGAATTTGGATGGAAATATTATCTGCCAGAAGCTGAGCAGGAAGAATCTGTGAATGTAAAATTAGCGGAAGTAAGAAAATCATATAAGGACATGTTACCGCTAGATATTAAGTGTATTGATCCATGTATGGGTAGCGGTCATATATTAGTGTATATGTTTGATGTCTTAATGGATATTTATAAGAGTGCAGGCTATAGCGAAAGAGATGCAGCTTTTTTAATACTCGAGAACAACATAAGTGGACTTGATATTGACCAGCGAGCGTATCAGTTGTCATATTTTGCACTGATGATGAAGGGCAGAGGCTATAATCGAAGATTCTTTTCGGGAAGAGAAATTGAACAGGAAGGTAGAACTTGGAGTCAATATCCAAGTCCTGATGTTCGTGCAATTGAAGAAAGTAATGAACTCCCTAGTGATATCATCAACCAAATTGAAATGAATTTTCCGAATGCATTCAATGATAGGGAATTGGCTTGTATTGACTATGTTGTAAAGACATTTAAAGATGCAAAGGAGTATGGTTCTATCCTGAATGTTGATGATGAACCAGATAATCAGGAAAGACAGTATGCATCTGTAGCATTAAACCTATATTCGTTAATCGATGGTAGCCATCCATTTTGTATGGAGCATGATCTGAATATTTTACAGAGATTATTATTAGCAGAGGCATTTCCATTGATTGATAATCTTCTGTTGCAGGCATGTGTTATGAGTCGGAAATATGATGTGGTTGCTACTAATCCGCCATATATGAGCAGTTCTAATATGAGCGCATCTTTAAATAAATACTTGAAAAAATATTATGAGGCTGGAAAAAATGATTTATTTTCTGCATTCATAGAAAAAATTGCATCTTATACAAAAAAAGATGGATTATTTGCTATGATAACAATGCATTCATGGATGTTTTTATCAAGATATAAAACTTTAAGGGAAAAACTTTTACAAATGAATTTGCTCTCAATGGTGCATTTAGGGTCTAGAGCGTTTGAAGAGATAAGCGGTGAAGTAGTGCAAACGGTTAGCTTTGTTTTTAGAAAAGATAGTTTAAATGATTACTGCGCAAAATATTCGAGATTAATAGCATATTCTGATGCAAGTGAAAAAGAGAAAAAATTAAATAATTCAGGTGATATTTATATATGTAAACAAAGTAATTATGATTTCATGGTAGATAATATAATTGCATATTGGGTAAGTGATTCAATATATAATTTATATAAAACCGAAAAATTATTGGGTGAAACAAGTGATTCACGTCAAGGAATTGCAACAGGAAATAATGATATGTTTTTAAGGCTATGGTATGAAGTTGATTTTTATAAAATTAATTATAATGCAAAGAACCAGGAAGAAATGAATGACTCTGATTTATTGTATGTACCATATAACAAGGGTGGTACTTTTAGAAGATGGTATGGAAATCAAGACTATGTAATTAAAATGGATGATACTAATTACAAAAAGTTGCTAGAAATGGGAAATCACCTACCGTCAAGACAATATTACTATAATAGTGGTATAACTTGGAATGATATCTCAACTAAATTATATTGTGCAAGATTAGTAGATGATGGTTTTATATTTGACGCAGCAGGACCAACATGTTTTTATAATGGAAATAAATTATATTTATTAGGATTTTTAAATTCGATAGTGGCACAAGAATTTTTAAATATTATATGTCAGGGTCTTCATTATAGTACAGGTCATATTCCTAAGATACCTTTTATAATACAAAATAATGCAGAAATTGATCAGTTGGTAGAAAAATGTTTAACACTTTCGAAAAAAGACTGGGATTTAAGTGAAACATCTTGGAATTTTTCAACAAATATATTTTTGAACATATTTGAGAGCACAGGAAAAACATTAATGAAAGACATATATAAAGTATATATAGAAACGAATAATTTACAGCGAAATGAATTAAAGATTGCTGAAGAAAGGATAAATCAACTTTTTATTAAAATATATAATTTGCAAAATGAGCTTGATTATAAAGTTGATGAAGAAAATTTAACTATAAGAAAACAAGAGTATAATATGGATGTCCGTGAATTTATTTCATATGTAGTAGGCTGTATGTTTGGTAGATATTCTCTCAAAAACAAAAAAATCATATATACAAGTTTTAAATTAAATGATTTTGATAAAAGGAACGAAATTTATGATGAAGACAATATTTTACCGATTACTGATGAAGAATATTTTAATGATGATATCGTGTCAAAATTTGTAAACTTTATAAAATCAACTTTTGGATCAGATACATTAGAGGAAAATTTAGATTTTATTGCGAAAGCACTTAATAGCAAAGGGACAAATTCAAGGCAAATAATTAGAAATTATTTTATTAATAATTTCTTTAAAGATCATTGTGATATGTATTCGGTTGCAGGATCTGGTAAAAGACCAATTTATTGGCTGTTTGATTCTGGAAAGCAAAATGGATTCAAAGCACTTATTTACATGCATCGTTATGATAGAGATACAGTTGGACGTATTCGTTCCAATTATTTGCACAAGACTCAGAATGCAATAGAGGGTGCTCTTAAAAATGCAGAATATATTATTTCTTCTTCATCAAGTGCTGTAGATAAAGCAAAAGCTACAAAAGATAGAGACAGATATATCAAACAGCTAAGCGAAATACGTATTTATGATCAGGCACTTGCCCATGTTGCTTTACAAAGAATTGATATTGATTTGGACGATGGAGTAAAACATAACTACGAATTATTCCAGGGTATAGAAGTAGCTAGCGAAGGAGCCAAGAAACAAACCATTGACCTGCTAGCAAAGTTATAATGAAGAATATTATGTTTTGAAAAGAGGTGCATACATGGATTTACAAGAAATAAAAAATAAAATTGATATTCTATTATCTGGAACCGATAGGAAGATCGTTTTTTGGTATGATGAAGATGCCAGTTATCAGGAAGATATTATGAATTTGGAGCTCTCCGATGGGAATAAGATTCTTACATTAACAGAAGATAATTGGTTTGAGACAAAGTTACTTTTAGAAGAACGAGATATAGAAAGTAACTATTTAGTATATGCACCTTTCAAACGTCCAGAAGATAAAGAAAACCATTTGGCAGACACTTTCTATTATTCTGAACATTTTTACTCTGATAAGCTGGTGCAGTTGTGTGGAGATTTGGGAATTCCGGTTGATTGCCAGGAGGAAGTAAAGAAATATAAAAGATTTTGGACTTCTGGAAACACACAGAAATTTATTACTTTGAATATTTCAGAGTATACGAAAGCTTCTATTGATTTGGGTATTATGTGTGTATTAGCAGGTATTAAGATTCATAATTTTGAGGAGCTGTTACGCAAAGTCATTCTTGCAGAGAATGACGGAGATAATACGATTATTAGTAAATTTGAATATTACAAAATCCAATCTGCCTTTTGGAATTTATGTAATAAGAACTTTGGTTATGTAGATGAAGAACCAGCCGTAAATAGATTTATTGTAACCGCTTTAATGACCTATATTGATACATTGACAGAAGGTAATTTACCAAAAGTATGGAAAACATTTGTATCCGAAAAGCATAATGATAATGTTGTATTTGTAAAGAACCTAATGAATAATGCAGAGACAAGAGATTTTTATGATCAATTAGCTGAGGAAATAGCATATCGGTTAAAAGTAGAAGATGTAATTAAAGGTATCCCGTTAGAAAGCATTATATATTGTGATGCTTTTGAAGCATTTGACAGGAATATTGTTAGCTGGATTACGGCAAAGATATCGGATAACATGCTTGATGAAAAGATTGCTGATATGGCAATACCAGATATCTGTGAAGCAAGAATCAAGAGCTGTTATCATTATGCCGCTAAGTATAGTGAACAGTATTTGATGCTCTATAATGCATATCATGTTATTAAAAAAGTATCGTTGCATCAGTATAAGCCGACACTTCGAGATGTGATTCAAGAATATACAATTGAAACTTATAAGATAGATACCTATTATCGTAAGTTTTATTACTACATGGATAAAGTAGGATTAACGGAAGACATCGAAGAAATTAAGGATTTGGTAGAGAACATTTATACCAACAAATATCTCACCAATTTTACTTATCAGTTTAACCAGACATTATCGAATGAACAGTATCAAACATATAGTGGAGAGAGGCAGGAAGATTTCTACAGCAGTTTTGTAAAACCGTTTATGAAAGAAGATGGCAGAGAGGGACGAGTTATTGTAATTATTTCTGATGCTCTAAGATATGAATGCGCACAAGAATTGCTTGATAATTTTTCAATGGATGAGAAGTGTGATGCTACTATAAGTCATATGCTGAGTGTGCTGCCATCAGAGACAACATTAGGAATGGCTTCATTATTACCACATAAAGAAATATTAGTAGATGAGACATTGGGAATTACAGTAGATGGAATGCCTTGTGGAAACAGTTTGGCAGATAGGCAAAAGATATTACAGACATATATCCCAAGGTCTGCTTGTTTGCAGTTTGATGACGTAAAGAACGCGAAGAAGGAAACTATAAGAGAGATGTTACAAGATAGGGATGTTGTATACATTTATCATAATCAGATTGATAATCGTGGCGATAACATGAAGTCTGGGAATGAGGTGTTTAATGCCTGTCAAGAAGCAATCGAAGAAATCCAGACACTTATTAGACGAATAACAGGATATGTATCTGCAACTAGATATCTTATCACTGCAGATCATGGATTCATTTATAAGAGAAATAAATTGCAGGAAAGTGATAAAATTGCATTGGATAAAAAGCAGATACCTTTTGTGAATAAAAGATATTTACTTACACTACAAGAAATAACAAACGATGCAGTTATTAGTAGAGAACTAACATACTTAAGTAAACTGAATGAATTATATGTTACGACACCTATGGGGGCTGATATCATTAAGGCACCGGGCGGTGGACAGAACTATGTGCATGGAGGTTCTTCTTTACAGGAAATGATTGTTCCAGTAATTAAGGTGAAAACTATTACGGGTAAACAAGATACAGGGCTGGTAAACGTAGAGTTATCATCTTTTACAAATAAGGTTACAGGCATTGAAATCAGGTTAGCATTTATGCAAATGGATCCAGTTTCTGATAAAGTAAAAGGACGAAAGCTCATAGCATTTTTTGCGGATTCTGAAGGAAATAAGATTTCCTATGACGTTCCGATTATTGCCAATAGTAGGGATCAGGATGCAAGCAAACGTGTAATGACGGAGAAATTCACCCTGAAGAGTGGAAAATACAATAGAAAGAATGAATATTACTTAATATTGGCTGATATGGACGATGAAAGAAAAGAACATCATAGATATAAGTTTGAAATCGACATTGCTGGAATACTGTAGAGTTGGGGGAAGGACAAAGGATGAATCATTCACATATTATTAGTAAGATGAACGAATTTATGTTCAGACTGAACGAAAAAATGGGTTTGTGGTTAGAAAAGAAACTTCCACAAATAACAGAGAACTGGTGGGATGAACTAGTATTAGCTAATCTTAGTGAATTACAAAGAGAACAGGTTTTAAAAAGCAATATCAGCGGAATAAAGGGGCTGGATTTAGCCTCTTTACTTCGTGTGTTTGATAGAAACTGGTTTGTTATATCAAGTTCTTTTTTTGTAAATAACAAAGAAAGATATAATATAAAGAGAATGCAGGAAGTCAGAAATTCCTGGGCACACATTACACCAAATGATATAACAAAAGAAAAGGTTATTGGTGATGTAGAGGTAATGATTGAATTACTTCAAATGTTTGATGCATCTATGAAAGAAACAAGAGAATTAGAGGCGTTTATTTTTGATGTTGAAGAAGATAAAGAAATTATATTAGAAGAGAAGAAGCCCAATATTGCAAATCAGCTTGTTGTAGAAGTAGAAGTTTTAAATAACGAGATTACAGTGGGTAGCGTAGTTACTCTAGTAAGTGATGAAAGTACAGTTGGAGCAGTTATAGCAATCGCAAATGGTAAATATTCTGTGCTTGTTAATGGCGGCGTACAGTCGTTTTATATGGAACAAATAAAATTAAAAGTAGAAAATAATCAAAGCAGGCTTACATCATTGAAACGGGTGAAGTCTGCTTTGACTGCGTACCAGATAAATAATCCTAGCTCAAGTAGTTTGTACTCCTTAAATTCAGCTAGAATTGATTTCGTTCCATATCAGTTCAGACCAGCCTTAAAGTTAATTAAGTCAGACAGCCCAAGGTTGTTAGTAGCGGATGATGTTGGTGTTGGTAAAACAATTGAAGCAGGACTTATCCTAAAAGAATTAGAAGCAAGATCTAGTATCAATTCGGTATTAATCATTTGTCCACGTCCACTTGTTGCTGAACGTAAATGGGAAATGGAAATGAAACGATTTGATGAAAACTTTACTCAGCTAGACGGCAAAGATTTTATGGAAGCTATTTCTGAAACTAGAAGGGATGGCGAATGGCCAGAACGACATAACAAGACTATTATTCCATATTCTCTTTTTAGTGAAGATAATATTATGGGGACTCAGTCGGAGAGCAATAAAAGGAAAAAGAGCATTGGTCTTGGAGAACTAGATCCATTGCCACATTTTGATCTGGTTATTGTTGATGAAGCACATCATATTAGGAATGCAAATACATGGATGTATAAGGGTGTAGAGTTATTATGTAGGGATGCAGAAGCGGTTGTGTTCTTGACGGCTACGCCATTACAGAATAGTGATAATGATTTATATACCTTACTAAACCTTTTAAGACCAGACGTAATCGTTGATAAAGATACATTTAAAACCATGTCAGAGCCAAATCGTTGTGTTAACAATTTACTTCGTATTGTAAGAATACAAGAAGCCGGTTGGCAGGATGATGCGAAATCAGAAATCTCACAAGTCTTAAATACAACTTGGGGAAGAAGTGTAATTCAACATATGCCAAACTTTGAGAAAGTGTATGAATTTTTGGATAAGAAGGATATTACACGTGAAGAAAAGATTGAGCTACTATCAATGATAGAAGGATTGCATTCCTTTCATAATATTATTAATAGAACAAGAAGAAAAGATATAGAAGATTTTTGTATTAGAAGAACAATTACGCTTGAAGTGCCATTTAATGGGGTTCAGAGAGATCTATATGATTCCATGATTGAGTTTGAAAGTACAGCATTGGGACAATTACACGGTAGCAGAAGTGTACGATTTATGATGTGTACGATTATGCGACAGGCAGCAAGCTGTATTTATGGACTTGCACCATTTATGAAGGAGATTGTGACTAAGAGACTGGAGCAGATACAAGAAGATGGGGAGATTTTTGAATACGATTTTGATTTGAATGATGATTATGCCAATTCGTTATCAGAGTTAGCTGATGAAATTATGTCATTATCGAAAGATCTTCCAGAAGAGGATCCAAAGTTTGAAAAAATGTATGAAGTAATCCAGCAAAAACAAAAGGAAGAAAATAACAAAGTTATAATTTTTAGTTCATTTAGAAATACCTTAAAGTATATTAATAAGAACTTGAAAAAGCGTGGAGTTAGGGTTGGGCAAGTAGATGGTTCCGTTGCCGACGAAGACAGATTTGAATTTCGTAAGCGATTTATGCTCGACAAGGAAGATAAAAATGCAATTGATGTTTTGCTTTTTACGGAGGTTGGATGTGAAGGTCTGGATTACCAGTTCTGTGATTCAATGATTAACTATGATTTGCCATGGAATCCTATGAGAATAGAGCAGAGAATTGGACGTATTGATAGACGTGGTCAAAAGAGTGATACAGTCAAAATTTACAATATCATTACAGAAGATACAATAGATGCAACGATTTATAATCGTTGTTTAAGTAAAATTGGTGTTTTTGAAGCAAGTATTGGTGACTGTTCAGAAATACTTGGTGATATTAGTGAACAGATATTACAGATTATGTTTAATTCGGATCTCACTGACGAAGAGAGAATACTTAAGATTGAGAAAATGGCAGATAACGAAGTGATGAAAGTTCAAGAAATGCAAAAGCTTGAACAGGATGAAAAAACGTTATTTGGTTTTGATTTATCTAATTACATAATGAACAAAGATGTGCAGGATGCGGAAAGTGCATGGATTTCAGCGCAAAGTATCAAAGAGATGACGGATATGTATTTGATTGATTATCTTGGAGAAGGTGAGTATCTCCGTGGAAAGTCTGAACTGAAAAGTTTAAGACTGGCAGCAGATAAACGACAATTACTATTGAACAGTCTGAAAATGAATCCGCCGATTAACAGTAATAATGCAAGTAAGCTTTGGATGGCTTATTTAAAATCTGATAAACCAATCTTGTCTGTAACATTCGATAGTGTTTGTGCGAAAGATAATCGTGAAGCTACCTTTTTAACACAAATGCATCCATTGATTATTCGAGCAGCAGAATATGAGAGCAAGATGTTTCCATGTGAAATTGGCATTAGTGTTGATGACGAAAACCTTATGACAGGAGATTATGAATTCCTAATATATGCATGGAAATATGTTGGATTAAGACCTGATATAAAGATGATTGCCATTAGTGATAATGGTTATGTTGCAGATAACGTACTAGGATATCTTCAATATGCATCGGAAAGCAGAATTGATACATCAAGATATTTAGAAAAATGGGAATCTATGGACAAGCTACATTATGATAAATGGCAAGTAGAGAAAATGTTGTATACGAAAACAGTGACCGATGATTGCAATTATAGAATGGATCAGATGAAGCAGTCCTATAATCAGAGATTTGCTATTTTTAAGTCAATGATTAGTAATGCTGAGGATGAAAAAATTATCCGAATGAGAACATCACAGTTAGAAAAATTGGAAAAAGATTATGCAAATCATGAAGCAAACTTCAAGGATGTAATTGGTAAGGCGGACATACATACTAATCTTTTGGTAAAAGGAGTATTACGAATAAACTAAGGGGGATATACTTATGGGGAAAATAGACTATAGTGCTATATACAATAAGAATAAGCATGGATGGTTTGATATGACAGAGGAGCCGGAAAAGTACGAGGCTCTTCTGTCTGGTCATTATTCTGATAGTAACCATTTTATTTACGAACTATTACAAAATGCAGAGGACGAGCAGGCAACCAAGGTTGTTTTTGAATACTATGATGATAAATTAATCTTTTATCATAATGGATTACCATTTGATGAAGATGATGTGAAGGGTGTTTCCTCAATGCTGATGGGAACAAAGGATAGAAATTCCGCGCAAACCATAGGAAGATTTGGAATGGGGTTCAAATCTGTATTTAAGTATACCTATCAACCGGAAATATATTCAGATGATGAAGCTTTTCGCATTGAGAGGTATTTGCTTCCTGTGGAGACGGAAAATAGTTGGGATTATAAAAGTGAGAAAGAAACACTTTGCTATGACTTGAGTTCGGGTAGTAAATATTTACCGTTTGCACAAGCGGAGCATTTGACTAAAATTATTATTCCATTTGCAAAGAAGGACTATAATGCAAATATTATAGAAGTGAAAGGTGATGAGGTATTAAAGAAACTTCATGATTTGGATATAGAAATTTTACTGTTTTTAACATTTATCAAAAAGCTATATTGGGTTGATAAAAAGTCTGGAAAACATGCCATGATTAGTTTAGATGAATCAAAGGAAGATACGAATATTAAGACCTGCCGTATTGAGGGTTCAGAGTATGGCAGTAAAGAAGAAATTGTTAAATATTTAAAATTCACAAAAACGTTTGATCATCCTGAGATGAAGGCCGCTAATGTGAGCGTAGCATATAGACTAAATACCAGATCAAATAACATAAATGAAATTTCTAATACAAATGTATGGGTTTATTTCCCTACCAAAGATGATACCAAATTCCCGTTTTTAATTCACGGATCTTTTGAGACGGCAGTATCTAGAGAAAAGTTAATGGAACCATCTGAATTTAATAAAGATTTATATGTGGAGTTAGGAAATCTAATTTGTGATTCCTTATGTGAATTACGTGATAGGAATTTAATTACTCAGATGTTTTTAAGGAAAGTATTGCTTGTAGCAATGCAGGAGAACAAAATACCAAATTTTAAAGAAATGATTACAGAAACATTTCTTAAAAATAATTTATTGCCTGATAAGTCGGGAAATTACAGAAAAGCAGAGGAATTATCTATTGCAGTTCCTTTTGGAATAGCAGACTTTATGGATATGGACTTATTTGCAGATTCATTTCGTTCTATTAAGTCCTTTGTTCAATTCAATAATGAAAAAGAAAGTAATTTCTCAGAATATTATAATTGGTTAAAGGATGCATTACATATAAATGTTTTTAATCTAGAGTCATGGGCGAAAAAGTTACGCAAATATGATAGTAGAAAAATCGGAACAAACGGAAAAGAGTATGAGGTAATAAAAGAGTTTTATGCTTTTTTATCTGATTTTAGAGAAAGCGTTTATACAAATTCACGTTCTTCTTATAGCAGTTATTCTATGAGAAGTGGTCCTTATGAAAAGACAATCAGAGAGTGTTTGACTGAAGCATGGAAATTACTACGTCAGTCAGCAATAATTCTTAATGCTGATGGGAGTCTCATTGCGGCTTTTCATGGAAAGAATGAAAACCTATATTTGAATTCGTCTAGTCAATATAAACGTGTAATTGCGTCTGCATTAGTAAATACAGGAATAGCAAAAGAATTTAGACCGCTATTAGAAGATGGATTTCAACTAAAGGAATTTAATAATTTTCAATACGTAAAAGAAAAAGTTGTAAACAAATACATTGATATCGAAAGTGATATAAACTTTGAAAATTCAGATGATTATGATGATGAATATATAGAAGATATTAATCAGATTATTAAGTTAATTGATGAGACCCATGAAGTTATAAGTATTCAGGATATGTTGAAAAACGCATACATAATTAGGGTAATTACCGAAGACGGAGAAGTTCTATTTTCTAAACCAGGAGATTGTTATATAGGTGTAGCAGAAGAAGGGACGAATCTGGACATTTACTATAGAAAAGTCACAGAAAATTATGATCCTGTAGATTTGGATTTTTATAATAGTAAAGGAATTTCGATAAAGAAATTACAGAATTTTGGTTTAGTATCAACGGTGGTTAATGAGGGGCGAAGAGAGTTTCCGGGAGGATCTGGAAATGAATCGTGGAAGGCCTTAGGAGAGTACTGTCCAAAGATTGAAATTGACTGTTTAAGTGAGAATATTCTATATATAGAAGAAAATCCAGATGAGGATTTGTCAAAGGAGAAATCGGCTGAAATTCTAAAGTTGTTGTTGAAAATAACAAGCAAATTAGCAGGTACAGTTCGTCATCGCAAGACAAGTCCATATGATTTAGAGGAAGAATCTAGATTATTACGATACACAATAAAATCAGGAGAATGGCTTTACAATAAAAATGAAGAATTATGCTCTACCACGGGAATGTCAAAATATGATTTAAATGCGGAAATTTATGGGCGAGTATTTGATGATAAGGAAGCATATGTAATATTAGGGTTTGTTGAAACAGAAGTAGATACCAAAGCAGAGGCATTTGAACTTGTATCATCTATGGAAGAAAGAGATCAAAAAATATTATTAAAACAACTTGCAAGAAAGTATGGTTTATCACTTACAGAAGAAAAGGATGTAAATGAAGATGATATTTATTCGGAAGAAGATATTTTTAGCCCAGAGGAATGGGTTTCAAAAGATTTTCCAGATAAGAGAATTAAGAATAGAGACAGCTTAGTTGAGCATGTAAGGCAAGAATTTTTCTGCGCAGATCCAGTAAAATATCAACAAGTATTGAGGCAAATAAGGGTTAGTAAAAATTCAAGGATAGTACGTTCTTATGCGATGGGAATGTATACAAATGATAGCAATGTTAGAATATGTCAGATGTGTAAAGAAGCAATGGAGCAAGTGGAAGTTACGGCTATCGCTAACTATGGTATTGAAATGAATCAGCTTAATCTATGTTTATGTCGTAATTGCGCAGGAAAATTTAAGATGTTACGCGAGAATAATAAGGATAGGTTCAAAAATGAAATAAGGAATGTAATCTGTTCATTAGAGGTAGATGATGATTCTGATTATAGCGAATATGAAGTGGAATTAAACTCGGAAAATTCACTATATTTTACACAAACGCATTTAGTGGAGATTCAGACTGTATTTGAATTACTTGAGGAATACGGTTTGCCAGAGCCGGAGCAGGATTTTAATAAGAATGTATCAGGTCCTTTAGATCATCCAGGTTATAATATATTAGATTCAGTAGAAGATCAAGAAGAGGCAGCAGCTACTACAGAGGCTGATAGTACAGTTAAAAATGGAAGTTTTGTAGTATACAAGACACTTGGTAGTGGAGAACTGAAAGAGGCTACAATCAATCATGTAGCATATCCATTGCATAAGGAATTTGTAGGTAAAAAGGAAGGCGATAAGATAAATTTGTCTGGTAAACAATATGAAATAATTAGCATTTTATAGAAAAGAGGTGACGAAATGGCACAACATATTTCAATAAGAGTGCCTTGGCACGATAATGGCTGGAATGGTGAGGTTTGTAAAGAACCAAGTTGTAATAATGCCTGTTTGCGGTTGAAAAATATATATGAGAATAAAAGTGACTTGGAAGAAGATGAATTAAGTGGCGAATGTATGGAAGGAATAGAGGATAAAATTCCTTGTATTGGAGAAGGAGCTGCCTTTATGTCACAAGTCAAATTAAGAAGGACAACGATTCATCCATATAAGACACTAAATCCACAGACCCATGGGCACTTCTTAGAAACAGAAATAGTTTATCCACCTTACTCTCTGCCCGCAAGACCATATTTATGGTTGATGAAAGAAAATGTTGAGTATTTTTCAAAAATTTATAACCTACATTATAATCCGGAGATTGAGCCTACTTTAAAGTGGAAGACTCCTTGGATTCAAGAAGCGGATAATCATAAAGCAATATTTAATTATTTTTTTCAGGATGTAGAACCGGATAATTCTCTTTGCATTGCATATGCAAAACAAGTTCCTTTTGTGGAAGATTCACGTAGAGTAGTTGTAGGAGTGGGGCGTGTAAAAAGAGTTATTCCGGCTACAGAGCATTCCCATACAGACGATAAATGCTTACGCTCACTTACATGGGAAACAATGATTTGTCATTCAATAAGAGAAAGTCACGAAGATGGATTTGTAATACCATATCAGCAGATGATGAAATATGCAGAAAGTCATCCTGACTTTGATATGGCAGATATTACTGTTTTTGCACCAGAAGATGCTTTTGATGAATTTTCATATGCTACAGAACATGTAGGATATGATGCTGTGATTGAATTGATATTATCATGTATAAAGGTTTTTGGGGTTATTAATAACTGTCTGGATGAGGATTATAGTAATGTTCTGGAGTGGTTGAATGCAAGACTTGCAGAAGTTTGGGAAGATAGAGGGGCTTTCCCAGGATTGGGAGCGATGCTCTCTGCTATTGAAATGCCATTAGGTGTATTGGTGGCAAAAGAGATAAAAGAAAGTTTAGATGTAATTCAGAGGGATTTCTGGGAGCGTGTCGACGCAGTTGTATTACATCCAGAAAAATATTTATCTGATGAATTAGCATCTAAAATAACTCCTATTGTACAGAAAACTTGGAAGGGGTTACCGAAAGAAAGAAAAACGTTATTTCAATTACTATCAAGGTTTTCGCTTTCTATTGACCAAGCATATGCGTTGTTCAACGAAAATGAGAGAAACAAAAAGGATATTGTATGTACTGATAAAGAAATAATTGAAAATCCATATATTTTGTATGAACAAACTAGACTTAAGATGGATGAATATTATATATCTGTAAAAAAGGTTGATAGAGCAGTGTTTCCGATACAGTCAATACAAGAAAAATATCCTCTGCCAGAACCATCAAAACTGACCTCGGATAATGATGAACGTCGAGTAAGAGCAATTGCTATTGCAGTCTTGGAAAATCAATCTACATCTGGGAATACAATATTGCCGTGTACCTTACTTGTGGATAAGCTTCATGAGTTAATTTTGGAACCAGAGTGTAGAGTAACGTTAGATATTTTACATGCGATAGATAAATTTCTAAAACCAGAACTCATGAGACGTGAAATGGCAAACGGAACGGAGTATTATAAATTAGTTCGAATGCATGAATTTGATGAGGTGATTGAAAAACGAATTAGCAAGCGTTTAAAAGCTGAAAAATTAAAAGTAGAAGCTGATTGGCGTGCGATGCTTGATGAGAAGTTTGATAAAGGGGGAAAAGTATTTTTATCTGACGAGGAAGAAAGAGCCAGAATAGAAAAAGCTACCATATTGGAAGAACTAGCAAAATCAAGAATAGCGGTGCTTGTAGGGGATGCGGGAACTGGGAAGACAACAGTTTTATCAGTTCTTTGCAGTGAACCAAACATTAAGGCTGGTGGTGTGCTTTTATTAGCACCAACTGGGAAAGCAACTGTTCGTTTAATGGAAAGTATGGGCGAGAATGGAAAGACATTCGATGCCATGAATATTGCACAGTTCTTGGTTAGAAGCAAAAGATTTGACTGGGATGATATGCGATATAAACTTTCGGATTTTAAATATCGTGATATACCAGAAACCGTAATAATAGATGAGTCATCTATGCTGACAGAAGAAATGTTTGGTGCGTTAGTTCAGGCTCTAAAAGTAGCAAAAAGAATCATTTTTGTTGGAGACCCAAATCAGCTTCCGCCAATTGGTGCAGGAAGACCATTTGTTGATTTGGTTTGTTTGCTGAGAGAAAAATTACCAAAGACATTTCCTAAGGTATGTGATTGCTATGGAGAACTGACAGTCAATAGAAGACAAAATACTGAAACAGAAAGAATGGATGTTGAATTATCGAAGCTTTATACAGCTACAGAGAACTATCCTGATGAAGATATTGTTTCAGAAATTGAAAGAGGTAATAACAGCAATATATACTTTGAAAAATGGGAAAACAGAGAAGATTTAGAAAGTAAGCTTCTTGATATTTTATCAAAGGAAATTGGAATGAGTGGAATTGAGGATCTGGAAGGATTTGATTTTTCTCTTGGAGGTCAAAAAACAGAATATGGCATGTATTTTAATATGGGATGTGCAGCATTTGCAGAAAAGTGGCAGATTTTAGCGCCAGTGAGAAATATGCCACAAGGAGTGATGAACCTTAATAGATTAATTCATCTTAAATATCGTGAACATTATTTAGAAGTATCAAAACGATGGGGAAAATACAAACGGATTCCGAAAATGCTTGGACCTGAAAATATCATCTATGGAGATAAGGTTATCAATGTAGTAAACAGTGGGCGAGATGCATACCCAAAGGAAAATGCACTAAATTATGTTGCTAATGGTGAAATTGGTGTTGCATGCAGTTCATATAGTTCTAAGAATCCAAATGACTATCTGCATGTGGAATTTTCATCACAAAAGGGTGTTAATTATTCTTATGATAATCGTGATTTTAGCGAAGAGAATGGAACAGCTAATTTGGAATTAGCTTATGCATTAACCGTACATAAATCACAAGGAAGCCAGTTCGAAACAGTTATACTCGTGTTGGCAGAACCTTGCCGTATTATTTCCAGAGAAATGTTATACACAGCATTAACTCGTCAGACAAAGAAAATTATTGTCATGTATAATCAGGATGCGTATCATCTATTGAAATATTCTTCAGAAGCATATTCAGATATTGCCAGAAGATTTACAGATTTGTTTGCAGATGTCTTCAAAGATGATGGGACAGATTATAAGCCACAGATTGTAAAAGTTGGTAATAATTTTTATGAGGATAGGTTGATTCATCGAACTGCGAATAGTGAAATGGTACGCTCAAAATCAGAAGTAGTTATAGCAAATTGCCTTTTCTACAATAAATTAGAGTACGTTTATGAACCGGAATTGGAAATTGAAGGCAAGATTAAACGCCCAGATTTTATGATTATTGATGATGATACAGGAGAAAAGTGGTATTGGGAACATTGTGGAATGATGACAGATCCTAAATATGTAAAACGCTGGGAAGATAAGAAAAAGTTCTATGAGAAAAACGGAATCATGGAAGGCAAAAATTTGATTGTTACCTATGATGATGAAAAGGGTGGTTTGGATTCTGCTAAGATAGATAAGATGGTGAAGGAGATTTTTGATTTGTAAGTTATATTGAAAACTAACTGATGCGAGGAAAAGCTAATGTGCGGGAGGCTGGAAAATGGAGCTGATTAAGAACAAAATAGGTAATAACTATAAATTTTCATATAATAATTCAGAAGGAATAATTACCGATATAGATGTTGTAAATTCATGGGAAAATTCATTCACATACAAAAGGGAAAATGTTGAGTCTGAAATAGAAGGACTA
Organism: Clostridiaceae bacterium; assembly: GCA_902363735.1. Taxonomy (GTDB): domain Bacteria; phylum Bacillota; class Clostridia; order Lachnospirales; family Lachnospiraceae; genus Lacrimispora. Next base: position 465,465 of record CABJBA010000003.1, on the reverse strand, counting down.
AGAATCCCGCAATTTGGTGCATTAGCTGCAATACAAGCATTTTGGACTGTTGAGAAATCAACTGCGACAGTTGTAATGCCAACAGGAACTGGTAAAACAGAAACAATGATGGCTGCAATAGTTGCTGAAAGAATAATACATACAATTATTGTTGTGCCATCTAATTTACTTAGAACACAGACGGTTGAAAAGCTTCAGACATTCGGAGTCTTACAAAAGATAGGCGTTATTGATGAACGGGCATTATATCCTACGTGTGTTTTGTTAAAAGCCTTACCAAAAACAGATGAAGAGTTAGTAGAATTAATTGAGAATACAAATGTTATTGTAACTACAATGTCATTAGCATCAAAATTTACAAAAAAACAATTAAAAGTTTTTGTTGATTTTGCAGATCTATTAATTGTGGATGAGGCTCATCATATTGCAGCTAAATCGTGGAGCACTTTCAAAACGGAATTTTCGAATAAATTCACATTACAATTCACTGCAACTCCATTTAGAAACGATGGAAAAAAGGTGGATGGAAAAATTATATATAATTTTCCATTAGTTAAGGCTCAAGAGCAGGGGTATTTTCAAAAAATAAATTTTTATCCAGTATATGAATTTAATGAAGAAAAGGGAGATTTGACAATAGCACAAAAGTCTGTTACATGCTTAGAAAATGATATAAAAAACGGATTCGAACATATTTTATTGGTTCGAACAACTAAAATTTCTAGAGCAGAAGAACTTTATAATAATATTTATAACAAATTCTATTCACAATATAATCCAGTTCTTATTGTTAGTGGAATTGGAACAAATGAAAAGAAAAAGCGGATGGAAGCACTTAGTAATCTTGAATCTCGAATTGTTGTTTGCGTAGATATGTTTGGAGAAGGAATTGATATTCCTAATTTGAAAATAGCGGCTATTCATGATAAATATCAATCGTTACCAATTACTCTTCAATTTGTAGGTAGGTTTGCTAGATCAAAAAAAGGGTTAGGGGATGCATCTGTAGTAACAAATCTCATAAATGAAAATATAAAGGAATCATTAAAAGAATTATATTCACAGGATTCTGATTGGAATGTGATATTGGCTGATATGTCCTCAAAGGCTGTAGGCAAAGAAGTGTCACTTCAAGAATTAGAAAGTGGATTTAAAGGAAACGGAGTTAATGGAATTAGTATTAAGCAGATAATTCCAAAAGTAAGTATGCAGGCTTTTAAAATAAGCTGTTCAGAACTTTTATGGGATGGATGGAAAAAAGTTCTGAATGAAGATAACTGCAGATATTACTTCAATGAAGAAAAGAATATTCTTATCTTAATAGAAGCAGCAGAGTCTAGGTTAGAATGGTCCAATTATCGAGAAATCACAAATTTAAATTGGGAAATATATATTGTGTATATTAACAAAGAAAAAAATATAGCTTTTGTAAACACATCTGTGAAAACTGCAGCCACTAAATTAGTTGAAGCACTAGCTGGTGATTGTGAAAGAATAAAAGGAGAGCAAATTTTTAGGTGTTTATATGGAATTAATAGGTTGATGTTAGGTACAGTAGGGTTGAATTCAGTAATTAGTGGACCAGTAAGATACAAGATGTTTGCCGGAGTAGATATTGCACAAGGAATAAGTGAAGCTCAAAAAAGTAGTAGTACTAAATCAAACATATTTGGCGTAGGTTATGATGGCAATGGCAAAACTAGCATTGGTTGCTCTTATAAGGGAACTGTTTGGTCAAGATGGGTTGAAAGTTTAGATTACTGGATGGAATGGTGTAATAAAACAATTGATAAGATATTGGATCCTTCAATTGATGTTAAAGAGGTTTTAGAAGGAGTATTGAGACCTGAAATGATATCCATAAGGCCAAATACAATTCCATATCGTATAGATTGGCCAATTGAGTTGGAATTATGTAATGAAAGAGTTGTTTACATAGAAAATGGAAGTATTGATGAACCTATTTTTAATACGGAAATTTTATTGTGTGATAATAATGAAACAGATGATATTGTATTTTGTGTGAGATCGGAATCTTTTAAGGAAGAATTTACACTAACAATAAAAGAGAGCGGGTATGTTATTAGTCATAAAGATGGGAATATATTGACTATTCATCTAAGAAAGAATGAATTATTGCTTAGAGAATTTTTGCAAGAAAATCCGCCAACTATAAAATTTGTAGATCAATCAATGCTTGAGGGAAATTACTATGTTACATTAAAGCAAAAAAAATCATTAACATTTCCTAAGAGTAAAATAGCTATATGGAATTGGAAAACTGAAGGGATAGACATAAAGAAAGAATCTCAAGGTTTGCTGAAGAAAAAGGATAGTATTCAGTATTATACAATAGAAAAATTAAAAGAAACTGGAAGGTTTTCTGTTATTTTTGATGATGATAACTCAGGTGAAATAGCGGATATAGTGACAATTGAAAAAAAAGGCGAAGAAGTTGCTTTTGAGTTTTATCATTGCAAATTTTCACACGGAGATGTTCCAGGTAGTAGGGTTTCAGATTTGTACGAAGTGTGCGGACAAGCAGAAAAATCTGTTAATTGGAAACAAGACATTAGCAAAGTAATAGATAGAATGATTAAAAGAGAAGGTGACCGTATTAAATATGGAAAAACGTCGCGATTTGAAGTTGGTGATTTGATGATTTTACAAGAAATAAAGAATAGACTAAAGGTGTTTCCTGCAAGCCTAAAAATATATATTGTTCAGCCAGGCGTTTCTTGCAATGAAATGACTGAAGGAATGAATCAAATCCTTGCAGCAAGTGATAACTTTTTGCATGAAACCTATGGATTGGAGTTGTTTTTGATTTGCAGTTAAGCGATATTGGTGATTTATAAAAATGAAAACAAAATATTCTACTTAAAAATGCAGAAACAAATAAGTCTTTAGATCTTTTGGAAATCTAAGCAGATGAATTAAATAAAAAATTAAGATATAATAATTTCAAAACCTCAATATGTGTCCATGTGACACGTTATAATTAGAGTATAGGATGGAGGTGACGCGTTGAGTGTAACACATAAATATAACGGTAACAAAGGCTTTCGATTACTAAGTATATACGAAAGACTTAACAAGGGAGAAGTTTTAAGCAAACAAGAATTAGCTACTAGCTATGGTGTAGGTGAGAAAACTGTGCAGCGGGATATTGATGATCTAAGAGCTTATCTTGCGGATGAACATCAATTTGAAAGTGAAGTCGCTCTAAAATATGACAGGAGAAAGCAAGGTTATTATCTTATTAGATTTGAGCGAGAATGGTTAACTAATGAGGAAGTACTTGCTATTTGTAAAATTCTTTTAGAAAGTAGAGCCTTTGAAAAGAGTGAAATAAAACAATTACTTGAAAAATTACTTATACAAGCTGTACCGAAGGATCGTAAAGTCGTTGAAAATATTATAAATAGTGAGTATTCGTGCTATGTTCCCTTAAAACATAGGCAAAAGTTACTTTTACCTTTGTGGGAATTATCTCAAAGTATAGTTAATTGTAAAATCTTAAGCTTTGAATATATGCGAATGGATGGTGTTAATCGTAAACACTTAGTTAAGCCTGTAGCCATTATGTTTTCAGAATACTATTTTTATCTTATTGCATTTATAGCGGATGGATCAAAAGAATATCCAACTGTCTTCCGTATTGATAGAATGTCAAATATCATAGATACTACTGAAAAGTTTACCATTCCTTACAGCGAATTGTTTAGTGATGGCGAATTCAGAAAGCGTGTACAATTTATGTATCCAGGTAAGTTACAAAAAGTTATATTTGAGTTTAATGGTCCATCTATAGAGGCTGTATTAGACAGATTACCAACTGCAGAAATATTGAAGGAGAGTGCTGGTGTATATACAATACGCGCAGAGTTGTTTGGTAATGGAATAAAGATGTTCTTGTTTTCACAAGGATCAAATATACAAGTGCTTTCGCCACCAGATTTTGTGACAGAAATGAGAGCTGAAGTACATAAAATAAACGAAAGATATGAAAGGAAATGAAAAATGTTAACAAATTATCAACAACGCAAGCAAGAGGTTCTCAACGAGTATGAGAATTTTCAAGAAACAATACATGATTTCGTAAAAATCATTACAGATGCTGGACTACCTGACCCAATTCCGCAATTTAAAACCTCATTTGAAGATGCTACACGCAGAGCGGATAACATTCGTGCTGACCGTTTTCGCCTCATGATTGCAGGCGAAGCTAAAAGCGGCAAGTCGACTTTTATCAATGCATATCTAGGTATTGAATTAATGCCTATGGATGTGAAACAATGTACAAGCTCGATTGTTGAGATCAAATATGGTGAACAGTTTAAACTTGTGGCCACTCATGCTGATGGTAAAAAAATCACTGTGATGGGAGAAACGGATATACGTACATATTTACAAACAAATGCTGCACTTGATGATAACAATCGTGATATACCAGTGCCAACTATTAATCATGATTTACTAGTAAGATATGGTCGAAAAGCAAAAGGTGAGGTTGTAAATATCCCGAAATATGAGATAGATAGTTTCCTTGCTGCACCAGAAATTATGGCAGCAAACATCCATAATATAAATAATTATAATGAAAAAATATGTAAATATATTGAGAAAAATAAAATCAGTTGGAAAAGTATTGTAGTAAAAATTGAAATGTTCTTTCCATTTGAAGATGAAGCTTTGAAAGGAATCGAAATCATAGATAGCCCAGGAGTATGTGCACGTGGAGGTGTTGCTGAAATTACTGCAGGTTATATTGATAATGCAGATGCAATCATTTTTCTTAAGCCTATATCAGGACAAGCATTAGAATCATCGCAATTTAATGAGTTTATGAAAAATGCAAGCGTTGAGAGAAATAAAAATGCACTATTTTTAGTATTAACGCGTGCTACGAATGTAACTCCGGCTGATTTGAAACGCCTTGAGGATGAGGCTTGCAAACAGTTCAAGCAACTTAACAGACAAAATATTATAATAGTAGATAGTAAATCGGAAATATATGTTAATCAGTTTGCACAAGTAGAAGACGTTCAGTTACGTATACGTGAATTAAACTCGGTAGGATCACTAGATGAATTCGTAAAAGGTGTTTGGTTTGATGCAATGGGAGATAAATCAACATTTATTGAAGGATTAAAGCAAAAATCCAACTTTTCCAAAATAGACGAGGCTTTATCGGTTTTTGGTCGAAAAGCTCATTATATTGCGATGGCATCACTGCTTGAAGTTATTGCAAAAGTTTACTCTAGGATTATTGGAGACTTAGATAATCATATGGAACGCTTCAGTGAAAAAGCGGCCGATCCAACTGAACTTGCAAAAAAAATTGGTGAGATAAAGCAAGAACTTGAAATTATTAATAACAAAATGTATCGTGGAGTTGATGAAATAGTAAGTCGATATAGTGGTGACGATAGTGATATTAAAAAAAACGCAGAAAGCGCCACAGACGATTTCAAAAAAAAAGCAGATGCGATAAAACCAAACGCTAGTGGCGCTTTTGAAGAATTGGAACAACAATCTATCCGAAAAATAGATGAATATAAAGAATTTCAAAAAAATATACAGCAAGCAGTTGTCAAGGAATGTGATGCAGCTTTAATAGCTATAAGCAACGAAAGCACAATCCCTTACACCTCACTCGAACCCGATTTTTCAGAAGATACATTCAAAGATATAGTAAACTCTCTTAAGAGTAAAGCACACGAAACTTATTCCTATACTGAAGGATGGGGAACATTCAAAGAAACAAAATCTCGTTCAGAATATTCACGTGACAAACACTTCAAAATTGTAAAAGATAGTATATTTAGACGATTAGACACAATCAAAAATGACCTTATAAAAAATCTTGTCGAGTTTGCAGGTGAAATCAGCAAGCAGTATATGTCAAAACTTCAAGAAAATGCTTCTGCAAAAAAGAAAGAATTGGATGCTATATATGAGGCAAAATTAAATGCTGAACAGATTGAAGAAGTAATTGACAACATTAGTACTTTCAAGTCACATTGTGTCGATTTGAAACGTGAGGCTGACAAATTAATAGGAGGAATAAATAAATATGTACAGTAAAACACTTAAATCTAAAATTGAGGTAATGTTTTCTGAAATGGGTGATAAAGTATCAGATATAATTACCAATGCCCCTTCTTTTCGCATGGCAAGTGACAATATCGCAACGCTTGTGGCTTCTGAAACAGCTACAAGAAGTAAAACTATGCTCAGTGATCTATACTCAGAAATGTCTAAACAGGTGTTAGATTCATTACATGATATCTCGAAACAAAACCGTTTTTACGAAGTTAACCTAAGACAGGAGATATTTGATAAATACAATTTTGAAGTTCCAAGTAATGGAATAAATTTCAAAGAAGCTAATCGTGTATACTGTTCAATTGCGGCAGGTGTTGGCACCATGGCTGTAGGTAGCGTATTTGTATTTGCGTTATCATCTACTGGTCCAGCTATACCAATAGCATTAGTAGTTGCAGCTTCAATAGCTGCATTCTGTGCATCATATTTTAAGGCAATGCCTAGTACTAATAAGTCTAATTTTAATACAGCTGTCAATAAATATTTGTTGGAAGTTAAATTGGAGTATATTGCGTGGTTTGACGAAGTAGAACGTTACTTCAATACACGTGCTGAGGTAATAAAACTATCTATATAGTTTCGAAGAGGAGGGTTGAGGAAGAATGGATAATAACAATGATAATGCTCTTGTAAAGCAAGAGTTTGATAGTGATACTCAAGTAATAGGGGAACAAACTGACAGGTTTTTACAGATTGTTTATCCAGGATATCTTGTGGATAGTAATACTTCGCTAGACAAATATCTTGAAAATGATTCATCATTATTACTAGATAGTATGACTTTTTTAAGAATAGCAAGGTGTACTGTTGAAAACACAGATGATTTGTTTGAAAGCATCAATACCAAGATGGAAAAACTATTTACAGCACTTCACTCGATAGATGTTTCTGTTGGATATGGAATTGTAAGCCGAAATGGAGTTACTAACCTCGTGTTGTGTGTTTATTCAAGTAGTGAGGTGCTCGTAGTTAAAAGAATCGTTAGTGGTATGCTGTCGGGAATCGAACTTGATGAGTATTCACCTGAATTCAAAAAACATGCCACCAATAATATGAGTTACGGAGTTTTGTCTGGTGTACCTTCTGTGGTATTAAAAGAACAAAAACAGGTATTCAGTCCATCTGCTATTATGAGAACACTCAATGGCAATGATTATACGCTGCTGTTTCTGGCAAAACCGATTGATGCAAAAATTGTAAAACAACAGGTGTCTGAACTTATTAATATAAGAGATAAGGCTTTCGCAATAAGCAAACGTAATGTTGCGAGAAACGCAAGTGTAACTGATAGTAATACTCATACTGACACAGTAACAAATACCAAAAGTCATTCGGATACTGTTGGAGGATTTGCAGGACTATTTTTGCCACCTGTAACTGGTGGCGCAAACTATTCGCATTCATATAGTAGAAGTCAGTCGATTGGGTATAGTGATGCAATTTCCGAAGCTATAACAACTGGTGAAACAGTAGCCGCTGATATACAAAATGGATTTGCTCTTGAACTGATGAATTATGCAGATAAGGCGATTGAACGTCTAAAAGGTAGTCAAAATAATGGAGTATGGCAAACAGCAATTTGTTATTCAGCTGATTCGGAAATATCTAGAAATATTATTAAGGCTTGCCTTTGTGGAGAATTATCCAAGCCAGATCCAGACAAGTTATCCCTATTGTCCTTTGAACCTAGTAGTAATTCTGGAGAGAAACATGAGCTACTTATTCCAAAGTTTTTACATGGTGATAACGATGAACAAAATCCGCTTTGTTCATATATCAACTCTTCTGAATTAGGATTGCTCTGCACTATACCAACCGACAGTGTTCCTGATTTTGAACTTCGTACGGCAAAGCAATTTCCGCTTGTAAAATCTATGGGTCAAGGTAATGATTGCATAAATATTGGTAATGTAACAGATGGTAAGCGTAAACTAGAAAACATGCCATTTGGTTTAAGTACGGGAGATTTGAATAAACATACTTTTATATGTGGAATTACAGGAAGTGGAAAAACCACAACAGTTAAAAAAATTCTTGTAGAAGCTAAAAAGCCTTTTATGGTTATAGAATCTGCAAAAAAAGAATATAGAAATATTCCAATTGAAACAACTGTATACACACTTGGAAAACCAGAAGTCAACTGCCCACATATTAATCCATTCTATATTATGCCCGGTGTTAGTCCCCAATCACACATAGATTACTTAAAGGATTTGTTTATTGCTTCATTTTCTTTCTATGGGCCAATGCCATATATTTTAGAGAAGTGCTTACATAATGTTTATAAAAACAAAGGATGGAACTTGACACTCGGCTATCATCCATTACTTATAAATGTTCAAAGCAGTGTGGATTTCTTTGATATTGACTATATGCGTAAGCAGTATAGTAAAAATGCACATTGTTATCTTTTTCCGACAATGCAAGAGTTGAAAGACGAAATAGAACGTTATGTCCGAGACGAGATGGATTATGAAGGAGAAGTAGCAGGAAATATCAAGACGGCAATTAAGGTACGACTTGAAAATCTTTGTGTTGGTGCAAAAGGGTATATGTTTAATACCTACGAACATTTGGAAATGTCTGAACTTTTGGAAAAGAACACTGTGTTTGAACTTGAAGGTCTTGCCGATGATTCTGATAAAGCTTTCTGCGTTGGCCTTATGGTAATTTTTATTAATGAATACCGCCAAACTGTAAAAGAAAGCCGTGGAAATCAAAAGACAGAACTTCTTCATCTATTAGTTATTGAAGAAGCACATCGTCTGCTTAAGAATGTGGACACAGAACGTTCAAGTGAAAGCATGGGCAATCCTAAAGGAAAAGCAGTTGAACACTTTACAAATATGATAGCTGAGATGCGTTCATATGGACAAGGTGTTATTGTGGCAGAGCAAATTCCAAGTAAATTAGCACCAGATGTTATTAAAAACTCTTCAAACAAAATAATACAACGCGTGGTATCAGCAGATGACCAACAACTCATTGCCAATACAATTGGGATTTCAGCAGATGATGCAATTCAACTCGGAACCTTAGAAACTGGGTACGCACTTTGCCATAAAGAAGGAATGGCGCTACCTGTATCGGTTAAAATAGAGAACGTTTACGATGATTTTGTCAGTGACGAGTTATTGTATAACAGTGATAGTAACAGAATGTCTAAAATCGATTTGAGTATTGCGCGTGAAGTTATATTTAACATTGACGAGTCAAAGCAAATTGTGATTGCGTTGTTAAATTCTATTTTAATAGAAGATGCAGATATGGTAGTGAAATCTACTGAAATTGCTATGAGTAGATTTGAAAGCATATTGAGATGTAACGGCATTACACCTATTATTGGAAATGATAATACCCAAAATATAGCAATCATTATTTCTGATATTTTAGTTAACTTTATAGTTCGAGGCATTTACACTGCTAATAAATTGCCAGAGAATAGTTTTATAACTTGTTTATCTGACTTTCTTTCATCTCCGCAGCAAAGTAGTGTACAAAACTTAAAAAAATCTTTTAGTGAGCTTTACGGTCAAAATACTGTTGAATTTAGTAAACGTATTATTTCTGAATTGATTAAGCGTAAAATCACTATAAATACGGACATTAATGCTTCAATAAAAGAATATTTTATCGAGGTTTCAAATCAAACGATAGAAAATATTAAACAATTGATAAAGGAGGCATGAGTTACTATGTCATTAGAGCAAATATCGGCAAGTAAAAATGAGATTTCATCAGATGCAGATACAAAAATTCAAACTTCTGAATTGCCAAACGAAGTGAGTGAATATACAGAATTAAAAAATGATAGTATAGAGATACTAAAACCAGATATTACATATATAGAAAATACAAAAATCACTACACTGTTTGAGCAAAATCGGGTATTAGACATTAAATTACTTGCAAATTCTGAAACGAACAATGATGCAAATGAGGAGAAGCGCAGTGGACTAACAGAAGAAGAAAAAGCCAAGGTAAAGGAAGAAACAGGTTGGCCAGATGAAATAATTGATGCCATCGGATCTATGAAGGAGTATGAAATTTATAAAAAGGCAGGATTACAAGCAATCGAAGTAAATGGTAAATGGTGTCTTATTAGACCTGATATTGATATGAATCAAAAAGATGCTGATGGATTATCTAACAGACAACGTATGGAACGAGGACTACCGCCAATTACTAACGAAGGGAAAACGGTTGAACTTCATCACATTGGTCAGAAGCCTGGTAGTCCTTTGGCGGAACTTACTACTGAGGAGCATCGTGGAGTTGGAAATGATACTATACTTCACGATAAAACCAAAGAAAGCGAAATTGACCGCAATGAATTTGCTAAAGAACGTCGCGAACATTGGAAATTACGTACAACTGAAATTTAAGGAGGAAATTATAATGATAAGTATTATAAATGCAATTAAAGAATTACCTGATTTGTTACCATTAATACCAGCTTCAAATATTGAAATATCCGATGCTGAGTTACAACTTTGTTTACGTTTCTCAGAAGAATATAAATCATATTTAGCTGAATTTGGTGCTGTACTTGCAGATGGAATTGAACTGACAGGTATAGCAAAATCAGAGCATAGAAATGTTGTAAGTGTAACAAAGCAGGAATGGGAACTTAATTCACAAGTACCACACAACCTTTATGCTGTTGAAAATGTGGGAATTGAAGGCATAATTATCTGGCAAGATTGCAATGGTTTTGTATATCAAACAACGCCGAACAGTACACCACTTAAGATAGCAGAGTCGCTAGAAGATTATCTGAAAATATGTAGGAAGTAATTACCATATTGCAAATACAAGCTGTTGATATTGGATAAGAAGATGGAACTGTAAACTAAATCTGTCAATATTACATGTATTGCATATAACACATGAAAGCCTGCCGGTGTGAAATACATTTGAATTTTTAGAACAGAATAATAGAGAAAAAAACAATAATACCAAAGTAATGTAGAAATAAAAGACACCTCAGTGTTGTGATTGAGGTGTCTTTTTCTAGGCGTGCATATTTGATGAAAAGGTTGTTCCAAAAATGTTCCAAAAACTTTGGAAAGATATTGACAAACACAATTTGGTAAACTATAATGATAAAAAAAGATATTTGGAACAACTTTGGAACACTGTTAAGACAGCATAAGAAAGGCGGTAGGTGATATGGCGAGTTATAGGGCTGGATGTAATCCTCCTAAAGGGAAAAAAGGTTATACAACAAATTTCAGGCATCCTGTTATTAAGGATAAAGATGGTAAGTATGGTATGAAAGTGCATAGGGGCCTAAGTACAAGTGATGAAAATGAGGCAAATGAACTTGTTGATAAGTTGAATGAACTTATGTCAGATGATTATTGGTGGGATTTATCTAAGAGGACAGAAGCATATTCAAAATATAACCCAATTATAGTTGATGCTTTTTATGATCCAATGGATAATAAAAATCCAGATGAAACAGATCTACTGAATAAAATTATAATGCCTGGCAAAGAAGACGGTTATACAAAGGCTATTATCATGGGACCAAGTGGCGCGGGAAAAACCAGTTTAGTTAGATTACTGTGTGGCACAATAAAAGAGAAATATCCTACGACATCATCAGGAAGAACAACAACATGTGAGATGGAAATGATTATGTCAGATGATGGAATGTATGAAGTTGTAGTAACATTCATGTCACGAGGGCTTTTAGAAATGTATGTACAAGAATGCATAGAAAATGCATTTTATTATGGTGTTTCTGGTAATAACACAGATTTAAACAGAGAAAATATTTCAGATAAGTTATTTATACATAGAGATCTGATTGTAAGACTTTCGTATATATTAGGTGATTTATCATTAGTCTCCAAAGATGAGTCGAAAGATGATGAATATGATGATTACGACAATGATGATGACAAAAAAACACAAGATATAGAAGAAAGTGTCTATGAATATAAGCAAGATATTCCGAAGCTCCTAGAAAAGGTAAATGGTTTTGTTGATTGCCTTATCGAAATCATCAATAAATATAGCAACCAAAGTATTTCATTGGAAGATGAAACATTAAACCTTGAGGATGATGAAGATATATTATCACTAAGGGACGATATAGTAAATGAAGTACAACTTAGATTTAACCTATTAGTTGGTGGTGAAAAGTTAAATTCAAAAGGTAAATGGGTTAATGCATGGTACTTTAAAACGGAAAGCCGTGATGAGTTTATAAAAGTTATTAAGAGATTCTCAAGTAATTCAAAGAATGCCTGGGGAGGATTGCTTACTCCAATAGTAAGAACAATGCGTGTAAAAGGAAATTTTAAGCCAGAAGGTGAATCGGAGTTTTCCAAAATCATTCTTTTCGATGGACAAGGTCTAGGTCATAAAACAACTGCAACTTCAATCCCACTGGAAACTATAGATAAATTTAAAGAATCCGATTCTATTATAATTGTAGACAATGCACAAGCGCCTTTACTTGATAATGTGAAAATTGCATTGAAAAGTGTCATTGAATCTGGAGCGGCTAGTAAGTTGTTAATGTGTTATACACATGTTGATATGATGAAAGGCGATAATTTCAATAATTTCAATGATAAACGTAAGCACGTAGTTGCTGCATTATCTACTTATCTTATGGATATAAAAAAACAGAATTCTTTGATTTTTTCAGATGTTGAAGAAAGTGAAATATTGGATTCATGCTATTATTTATCTGAATTAGATAAACCTGAAATAAATAAAATAACAAGAAAAGAATCAGGGAAAATGTTAGGAAAGTTGAGAGAACATTTTCGCGCTGGAATTACTATTGATGATGTAACCGTTCGTTATGATGCAATGACGCTGTATACACACTTACAAATAGCTATAAAAAAATACAGGACAACTTGGGGACAAATAATAGGATATCCTTCAAAATCATCTAAAACAGAGCATTGGTCAAGGATAAAAGCATTAACCAAAAGATTAGCATATTATAATCTTCCCGGTTACAATAATGAACTTATGCCGTTATCTGATTTTGCACAAGCGGTTAGAGAGCAGATTAATATATTTTTAAATAAACCATTAAGTATTGATCCAGAAGAAACAGATATGGAAGTAAAAGTTGCGTTAATAAACTTAATAAAAGGTGATATTAATGCAAAACTTGCAGAGTTCATCCGTATACAAATGTGGCAGGATCCAATACAAATGAAAAGGTGGGAAGAGGCGTATTGCTACAGGGAAAGGTATTCAACATATTATCGTTCGGTTAAGGTAAATGAAATTTTGGAACTTGCGGCACCGCAGATTGATAATTTTGCTTATAATATGACAGATATTCAAAAAAGCTATGTTATGCAAGTTATGAATATTGTTGAAGAGGTCATTGAAAACTATGGTGGAAAATTAGAAAAATTTAATTATTAGGCTTTGTGTTGGAGATAAAAAATTTATTCTACACAATGTGAATATGGAAAATATATTAGCAGGGGTATTCTATATTATAGCAATTATAAAAGCCTTAAGGATGTTTCAAGGATGTGATAAAAGACATTGACACGAACAAACGTTCGATTTATAATAAACTTATCGCTACCAAGGAACCCATGGAAAAGGTTACTATATATTTGTTAAACAGCCCCCGAATATTTCAATGGAGGTGTTAAAGAGTGGAGTTGACAGAGGAGGAAATACACGTAAATTGTTCGTATTGTTCCAATAAAAGGTTATTTGATTGTGGAGCATCGGCAGAAGGTATTATCAAAATCAAATGTCCTTGTTGTAAAGTAGTATCCGTAATTAATTTAAAACATGTAACAGAAAAACAAAGAAGTAGAAGAATTGCAGCATACCAAAAAGCAGCTGAAAATTATATGAAATAAAACTGAGCCACGCATCCGCATAGAGGTTTGACAAGATTAAATCCGTTATAGGGCAAGTTAAAACCGCAGCCTATAACCACGAGAAGCAAATTGCCAGAGTAAGAAGTTAGTTAAAAACTAACTCTTATTCTGGCATTTTTTTGTTTTTCGTTATATGTAAAAATCTGATTTGCAAAAAATCTATCAGATTATTGTTGAAGTGGTTATGAAGTAAAAGTGAAATAAAGCCATGTCTGAAAGGAAGGAGGTGATCCAGTGGCAGATAATAAAAATTTTCAAATAGGTGAAAGAATACGTGAATGCAGAAAACTAAAAAGTATGTCCCAGTCGGAATTGGCAGAAGCAATCGGAGTATCAGACAATACCATATCTAATATGGAAACGGGCAACAACAATGTAAAACTTGAAAATATTGAAAAAGTAGCTGATTTTTTTAAAGTGTCACTGGATTATCTCGTAAAAGGTGTTGGACAAGCTCCTTCGGATGATGATTTTCTTAATCGTTATAATAAATTATTGCAGGCAGATAAGAAAAAAATGATTGAATTTATGAATATATTTTTCCCGGAAACAGCTTAATTTTACAAATCCCCAATGCATTGGGTGAAACGTGCGTAATATCCAAATGCGTTTTGTGGGATTTGGTAGTTGAATATTCTATCATAAGTACAGGTTAAGAAACACAAACCGCTGTACTTTGAAAACTGAATATTCAACACAGGAGCCTCATTAAGCAAACGGGAAGAAAACGAAGGGAGCTGAGGGAGGTGTGGATATTATCCACGGAAGAGACTAAGGACACAATTTGAATTTACAAAATTGTGGTCGAATGCAAAAGCTATCCAATAAGGAGTTAAGCCAGAATGTTCCTGCCGAAAGGCATACGTAATGTAGTAAGGAACGAGCGAGCCATTCACAAGACAAATGGAGTGATTTCCATTATAAAACCAAGGTCAAGACTGATATGTACGGGTGCTGCTGGCAAACAGTTCCTACGGGCAAAGGCTTATAACCGGCAAGCTGAGTAATCAGCGTGTGCAATGTTTTCTAATCAAAGATACTTACTGTGTTCCCAGACATGTGGGCGAGGAGGGAAGTGGTGAAAGCTACTTCGGTACATGTCATTTTGCTTTTTGAAATAAGAGTCTTGGTAGCAAGGATCTTATTTGAGAAAGCAACGCCGGCAAATTTCTCTACATAAACTATGGAGGTAAAAAACGATGAATAGAGCATCAATATATATTAGAAGCAAAGGAACAGAAGCAACTGGAAAGTTGATTTTGACACAACTGGTAGATCTGACAGTTGGAACAGGAATTCATGAAGTAGAAGGAGATCTTGTTGTTGAGTTTAGGGGTAATGCAGAAGGCGATTATCTCAAAAATATTTTGGAGGCAGTAAAATCAGGAAAAAGCAATATTATTATTGTAGACAAACTTGAAAGCTTCTTCAACAACACAGATGAAGCAAAAAATTTTGCATTGCAATTGATGAATCTTGGAGCATGTATTTTTGTCAGAAAGAATGATGATTTGGTGTTATACCAGGATAAAGAAAATTATTGCTGTGTTATTCAGGAAATAGCAAGTAAATGGTATTAATATGGCTGCTAAACTATTCAATTGTGATTATGGGTAATGAAACAGTCATTTTTAACGCTTATGAGAACAAAGTGATTAGCTGTCCGACGGAAAAAGAGGCAGTTGAGTATATCAATGAAATAGAAAAAGGAGATAACGAAATGGATAAGATTCGAGTAATTATTTATTTGTGTGAAAGTGAAGATAGTGATTTAGACAGCAAGCTACAGAATGATTTGATAAAGTGGTCAAAGCTACAGGGTTATGAAATTGTCGCTATTATATCAGAATATACTGGAGGCACAGGAATTGGTAAAAAAGGTTATACTACGTGCTTAGATATGATAGATGATTGTGAGGCTGAAGGTATCGTTGCATTATCAGAAGCAATGATTTCAGATGAAACAGAAATCATAGAAGATTTTGTTACTATGATTGGTTGCTATGGCGATTTTGTAAGATTTGCATTGGAAGGAAAAGCGGAGGGTATTGATGTATCAGCTTTAGACGATAGCGATGAGGATATCTTCGAAAATCGTTGTACAATTACACTACTATAAAGAAATATGCATTAGTTGGTCAGCTGGTAAAAACTAGCTGACCAGATGGGAGGAAAAATGAAGATTAGAGAATTTAATGAAGACTATTCTGAAATAACTAGACCAACAAGAAATAACAATGTCTTCCGCAACGGTGATGGGAGCGGAAACAATTACAATAAAGCGCCAAATACGATTGAAAGAGCATTAGCTATGGAACCTGTTAAAAAAGGTGATATTGTACTAATTAATATGGGAGATGATACTGAACATTGTAAAATGGTTGGTTCTCGTCCTGCTATTGTATGTGGCCGTTTCATTCCTGACTGTCCTGTGATTCTTGTGATTCCGATGACACAATCATTTAGACAGATTGACAGGCCAGAACATATCTTTATAGATAAGAATGACTGTGAAAATTTGAGAGAATCAGGAATGGCAATGTGTGAACAATTGTGCAGTGCGGATCGTACGCAGGTTATTAAGAAAATTGCAGCTATTACAGACAAAAGATTGATAGAAAAACTTAATATAGCACTTATTTATCAGCTTGAATTGCGAGATGTTAGGAGTGAGTAAATGGTAAAAGAATTAGAATTAGCAAAGAAATTAGCTGTTCTTGGAAAGCTTTATTGTATGGCATTACTCAGTGAAGACGAGTACACAGCAGTGAAAAAGAAAATTATGAGAGAATATAACGTGGTTAGTTTTATGAATACATAACATATTAGAATGCCGGTGAAAAAATTTTCATCGGCATTTTCACATGTTCGTTCATATTTAACTTTTGGATTATAGTAAAGTCAGAAACAAACATGAAAGGTTTCTGGTTTTACCATACTTCAAGAGAGGAGGAGGTCAATATGGCAGAGGTTGAAGTAATAAAAGCTAGTGAAGGTACAGTATGCAGGCGTAGAGATACTATTGGAAAAGGATTGATACTGGAAAGACAGAGGGTGGCAGCCTATGTGAGAGTAAGTACCGATGGAGAGGAACAGTTACAGAGTTTTCAGTCTCAGATGGAATACTATACAGATAAAATATCCAAGAACAAGGATTGGGCATTTGTTGGTATCTATTCAGATGAAGCAATAACTGGAACGAAGACATCAAAAAGAGATGGTTTCTTAAATATGATTAATGACTGTATGAACGGCTTAGTAGATGTTGTTCTAACGAAATCTATTTCTAGATTTTCACGTAATCTTGTTGATACGTTACAGTATGTGCGTATGCTAAAAGAGAAGAATGTGGCGATTATTTTTGAGAAAGAGAACATTAATACTCTTTCGATGGAAAGCGAAATGGCATTGGCATTATTAAGCACACTGGCACAGAATGAAGTTGAATCTTTATCAGCTAATACAAAAATGGGACTTAAGATGAAAATGAAACGCGGCGAATTATTAGGTTTTAATGGTTGTCTGGGATATGATTATCATCAGGAAGATAAGTCACTTAGCATGAACGAAGAGGAGGCTGATATTGTTCGGTGGATTTTCAATCGTTATAATCAAGGATATGGTGCCTACACTATAGCAAAAGATTTGACCAGATTAGGTAAGAAAAACAAGAAAGGTATCGTTAAATGGACTGACAGTGGCATAAGAGGAATTATTTCGAACGAGAAATACAAAGGAGATTTACTTCTAGGCAAGACTTTTACAGTAGATCCACTTACGAAACGCAGGTTAGATAATATGGGTGAAGAAGATCAGTTTTATATTAAAAATCATCATGAAGCCATCGTATCTGAGGAAGAGTGGAATATGGCTCAAGAAATACGTAAGAGCAGATATGGAAAGAACACAAGTATTATAGAAGGAACAAGGGAAAAGCAGTCGCGTAAATTTGCATTTAGTAGCATGTGTGAATGTGCGTATTGCGGAACAAAATTTTCAAGAAGATCACATCATCAGGATACACAACATAAAAAACCGGTTTGGGTATGTAGAACGGCTGCAAATAAGGGAAAGGCTAGTTGTCCTGATAGTAAAGCTATTGATGAATCTATTCTTGAAAATGCTTTCGTAGAATCCTTTCAGTTATTGGCGGATAATTTTGATGATATCCTAGAGTCAGTATTAGAATCTATTGAGATTGAGTTATCTAGTACAGATAATAGTGATAGACTAAAACGTGTTGATAAGAGTCTGGCAACAGTGGAAGCCAAGCGAAAGAAATTGACTGACATGTTGCTTGATGATAAAATTTCAAAAGAGGCCTATGATGAAAGATTTGATGAATTTACACGGAAAATCAGTCAGACTAAGCAGGAGCAGCAGATTTTGATTGAAAATGAAGCGGCTAAGAAAGATGTTGGTAAAAGAATGAAGGAAATAAGGGCACGAATTTCTGAAGTTAAGATAATGGATAGATTTGATCGTGCTGTATTTGAAAGTATCGTAAAAAAAGTTATTATTGGTGAGGTGGGTGAAGATGGGAAATCTGATCCATACAAAATCACTTTTGTACTGAAAGGACTTGCAGATTTTTCAATATCAGATGCAAGGAAGCGATACAAGAATTTGCATAAGCAAATAAGCTAATAACAATTATTATTCAATAAGAAGAAAGGGCTGTTTAAAATGAGCACTCAAAACGACTTATTGGATGGTAATGATAGCAACCTAGAGCGTCTTTCTAATGAGGCACCAGAGCAATCTGATATGTGCCTAAATTGGCAGGACGACGTAGATAATAACTTCCCTAATTGTGAACCCGACGCACGTTGAGACGGTATGTCTTCTTTCTAAACAAGCTGTAAAAAATTGAATTAATAATTAAATGGAGGAATATAAAATGTCAATGAAAGATATGGATAAAATGAAACAATTATTAGAGGAGAAGAAATCTCAAAGTAATTTTTTCTATTGTGAAAAAAATATTGGTGTCGGAAAACTTCAACAGAGACATAAGAATATCGGGACTGATTCAGAAAGAACTAAGAAAATATCCCAATAGTGTTTAAAATGAATAATCCTTTATCTCCTTTTAACTGGGGGATAGAGGATTAAGTTCATTAAAGCGGATAGTAATACAAAAAGGTATAAGTTTAGCATTATAGGAGAAAAAACATGTGTGCATTGTGTACAATTAACACCAGGGTAAAAGAGCACTTTGATTATAGTAATAGAGCAGATTTTCAGGTTAAATTAGTTGAATGGATTGGTGACGTTTTGTATGATATTATTCCTGAACATGGATATGAAGTTCGGGACGAACAAATATTTACAGCTTTTCAGATAGCTGATGCTGTTTGCAGCAAAAAAGTTCACTTAGCGGAAGCCGGACTTGGAACAGGCAAAACATTCGCTTATTTATTATCAGCAATTCCCTATGCTAGGTTTAGTGGAAAACCTGTAGTGATTGCGTGTGCTAATACAGCACTTCAAGAACAGCTTGCTGGTGACACGGGGGATATTAAAATCCTTTCTAGGTTACTTGGATTAGAGATAGATGCCAGGATGGCAAAAGACTCACGTCAGTATATATGCGATGTTCGAGTAAAGGAAAATTTAGAAGAATTCGATATGATGTCGGATGAGATTAATCAGTGGTTAAATAAAACAAAATTAGGTGAACGCTCAGAAATATCTACCGTACCAGATCATATTTGGAAGAGGATTGGTTGGAATAAGTCTATGTCGTGTGATATTTGCATGAACCGTGGATATTGCAAACTTGTTAAGGCAAGAGAATATTATAGACTTGCGAGAGATTTAATTATTGTAGATCATGAAACATTTTTTAATGACTTATGGACAAGGGAAGAACGATTAGCGAATGGACAATTGCCGATACTTCCAAATTATTCTGCAGTTATTTTCGATGAAGGGCATAAAATACTGCTACCAGCAGCTATGCAAGCAGGACAACAAATAAACAAGGAGGAGATTGACAATATAGTCTTCACCCTTGGGGGAATACAGGGAGCAAGAGATTCATTGGTTTCAGTAACAGCTGCGATGGAACAGGCTTCTTATGACTTTTTCGAAAAATTAAATAGGTCTGTGAAAATTACAGAAAGCTCAGAAAGATTATCCATTCGGATGGATGAGACGTTGCAAAAGAGGGCTAAAGTATTTCGAAAGACATTAGAGCACCTTCATCTAGAGATGCAGATTGAGCAAGAACTATATATAGAATCTTTATCCGCAAACCAAATACAAGCATATGAAGGGCAAATTGAAGTTGCCATAATGGCACTAGACAGATTCTGTAGAAATAACAGTACAGATATGATAGCTTGGGTTGATAGAAGGGATGGTAGTTTTTGGGTCGTACCTAGGAATTTAAATCAGATGTTAAACCGACATTTATTTCGGAAGGAATTAGCAGTGATATTTACATCAGCAACATTAAGTAATGAAGGGGATTTTGATTATTTTATACGAACGCTTGGATTAAAGGAACCTTCCAAATCTACGGTGGAAAGTCCTTTTGATTTAGAAAAACAAGTTGTTGTCTACTTACCACAGTCCTCACACAGTTTAGAAGAAAAGTCTATCCACGGCATTGAAAAATTAGTATCCCTATTAAATAATAATGAGGGACGAGCTCTCGTACTTACCAATTCGATGGAGGAAGTTCGTAAAATCAGAAAGAGATTGGAAGGATATCAATTTCCATTTGATATTCTGTGGGAAGATAAAGGGGAGAGAGGGCACCTTGTACGAAGGTTTAAAGAAGAGGAATTCTCGGTATTGATTGGTGCAAATTTTTGGGAAGGAATCGATGTACCAGGTGATGCATTAACCTTGCTAATCATCTGGCAATTGCCCTTCCCAACGCTAGATCCTCTCATTGAAGTACAACGTAAAGAGGCAAGAGAACAAGGATTTGATCCTGTCATAACAGTTGATTATCCTGAGATGGGACTTAAATTAAAACAAGGATGTGGACGGTTAATTAGAACAGAGAAAGATAAAGGAGCAATCGTCGTATTAGATTCTGTTATAGGAACACCTTGGGAAAAAGTTGTGATGGGGGCACTACCTTTTGGAGCGGAGATTAGAGGGATAGAAGGGCTGGAATGACTTATGATTGAAGAGAAACTTAATAGTACTATTTTTTGAACATGGGATTTATGGGAACTGGTGTATAGGAAGAAGTTCTTTTTGAATGGCTAAGTAAATAGAAAGATAATATTAAACTTGACTTTTTTATTTTGCGTGCCAATGGATATGTTGGTATAATAGAAATTAAGCATCCAAATATAAAATCTAATGGGTAAGTGAACTCTCTAAGTGGACAGGAAAGGCTTATAAAATTCCACGTACATATGTCAGTGCTTGTGGAGATAGAGAAGACCTAAGCACTACAGGAGTTTATTGATAATATGCGTTTGATTTTGAGCGTATTAGACCATAAGGTTTTAGAACCTTCTGTAGGTAACCTTACAATGGAAAAGTGAACCAGTTTTTCTTATACAAGATCGTTCAGGTATTAAAGCTTTTAGAAAACCAACATCCGACGGATCTGCTGTTTTAAATGATTCCACTATTGCGCAGTCAGTAGCTTCATCATTATTGCAATCAATATTAAATAAGTGTCAATAATTATTAGATAAGAGTATTGTTGATCAAAATTTTTTTGAAATTACTTTGTCGCCAAGGCATCACCAGGATGTTTTTTTACTGTTCTAGGCATGAGGGAACCGTGGCGTTGCTGGAGAGGAAAGTGTAGTAAATTCAAGGGATTCGGGGATTTGGGCGGGAGATGTAGGTGTGCTTTTACAGTTGGTTGGAGTGAAATATGTTTACTGTTAGAGAAGAAAGCACAGTGAATCAAAGAGCTTCGGGGTTTTAAGGGAGAGATATAGGTGTGCTTTTGCAAACAATGGAATGAGATATGTTTCCTGTTACCGAGATGGGGTAAGGGAAATGAACGTTTTGGCAAATAGGTTTTATAATATCATAAAAGTGAAAATGCTAAAATTCAAATGTTCTGTAGCCAGATGATAATCAATATCTTGAACAAGACGAAAGGAAGAAAAGAATGAGTCAATTTAGTACAAGTTATCACTTAATCACATCAAATCAGCAAGATGCAGTAGAATTGTTAAAGGATGCAAATTTACATGGTTATGTTTTTCCAGAGAAAGAGGGCATTGTTACATTTGTTATTGAACAAGATCAAACATCTGAATTCAATTGCTGTGAACAATTGCTCATATATAATACAAAACCATTGGTTTTCTATATAAATGCCGAAGATCATGGATGGTCATATGAAATTTATGATAAGAATGAATGCATTGTCAGCTATGCCAGCTATTTTAATGAAGAAGGACTAACGGAAGGATATGACTATGATGATCCGGAATCATTTGTGCCTAATGAAGATATAAACTACTATATTTATAATGGCAGTTTTCAAATAGAACGGGCAAAAGAACTTTTAAAAAACAGCAAGGAATATAAAAAGAAAATAGCAATCATTGAGAAGTCAAAGGTTATTGTGGATTCACAGAATGGATTGGAGAGTACACTCAGTTTGAAAGATGAGGCTTTGGAGTCATATGAATTTGTTAAAGAATTTGGCATTTTCTTTTACGAATGGGTTTCTTATCATTATGTAGAAATGGATTTAAAAGAAGATCATATTTTTGATTATGGTAGCTTTGGAAAATTTCCATTGCTTGTAGTATAAGCAATGGAAATCAATCTTTGATAAAATAATGGATTGAGTTGATTTTGGTGGTCAGTTATTATAGAGTTTTCGGAAGAGTCATGTCAAGTCAAATTCATCATAAATGTATACTACATCTTCCAGAAAAAAACGTTACTATTAGTGGATTCACAAATGGATTTTATATCCAATAATCTCATGATTCATATTACTGATTTTTATAAGTTCATGTTTGCATATTGATAGCGGAGATAATTAAACTTTTTGCCAAACGTATAAATATCATTGTAAATGTGAAGTTTTAATAAGGTAATTGGAAAAGTCCTGTTGGTAAAATATCTGATAAAAGTTTTATCTCAGTTGTACGCAGTATTTAATTCTAATGTGTATTGCGGATATCAATGGGCAAGATTTGTATGGAATTGAAAACTGAAGTTTGTTTTTAAAAAGGGGAAAGAGAATGAAAAAGACAAAAATAATATTACCGGTTCTGGTATTGATACTTATGACTGCTTGCAGTAAACAGACAGTAACTCAGCCATTGGAGACAAGCCAGGCAGTCTCTGCTGCAAGTTCGGTTCAAATGTTTGAAAATGAATTTAGAAAATTGGAGAATTATGATATTGATGAGGCTCAAAAGCTGGCTATGATTTTAGCGGCGGAATATGTGGATATCCAGCAACGAATTGACCTGGATGCCCTTTGTGTGCTGAACCCTCAAATTGAAGAGAATATATCGAATGATCGGCAAGCGATTTTTGAACAATTTCTGATGACGGATAATTATCAACTATATGAGGTAGACAGTGCTAAATTGGAAGGCAATGTCCTGAAATTTAATGCAGTCTATACATTTACCATCAACGATGCTTCTGGAGAAAGCCAATCCATGCTTTACACCAAGTTTGTTTATCAATATGAAGATGATCGATGGCAGTTAATGGAGACTGGGGAAGATGCAGACCCTTCTATATCCGGCAAGCCGAACCGTATACTAATTTTAATGGGGAAACAGGATAAAACAAAAGAACAGTTCGGAGTAGATAATATTGTGGATTTGTTTGAATTTGATAAAATCAATTACCGGGAAGAATATTTAAATCAGTGAATAGCGATCTGATCTTATTATGCGTTTAGTATGGTGACTTCCACCTGAGATCGGTCTCGCCCTCCCGGCATCATTATCACAGCATCAAAGAACACGGAAAGTATTGTCCTGATGCAAAAAAAGTAAGATGATATGGTGTAATTAATATTGTTGTTTGTGTGATAAGGCGTGAAAGCATGTTTGCTTTTGCGCCTTTTGCCTAATTACAAGTTATTAAAGGAAATAATATGAAAAGATACGTTATACCAGTAAAGGAAAAGAAAACAGAAGGCTTGCAGGTGGTAATCTATTCCTGTCTTTAGAATAGGACTGGGCATTTTTTAGGCAGCTTGCATTTCTGCAGGTTTGCTCCAGGGATGAGTTGGTATTTATGTTGACAGATCCATTATACATTTAGTCTATCATTGGAATTTAGCATTGGGAAGGAAATCATTCAGGAGTATATTTTTAAAGTGGAATCTGATACAATAGTTTATATTAAAATTGGTTAAAGATGGAAGAGGATACAGTAAGTGATATAGAGGTGGATTTATGGATGCGAAGGAAACCATAGACTATTGCATTGATTCAGCTATAAAAATTGGCAAAAAAACATACGATATGGTACTTGACTTTAGCGATGAGAGTGTTGAGTATATCGATAAAATACTGGATGGTTATCATGAACGATATTGTGAAAGGCAGTTTTCCGAAGCAATGACAGCAATCAGTGGACCATGTCGATATAAATGGGAGGTGTTTTATGCACGTCATTGGATATTATATCTGTGAGCGAGTTGTCACTCCGGATTTTCTTCATGGATTATCTAAACAGATATATTCAGTCAGTCCTTGTATTGGAGAGCAGCATCCGAATCTTAGTGGCTGTTTCTGGCAGCGGTATGAGAAGGAAAAAGAAGTATACCGAAAACGATGGAAGTTGGATGATGAAGTCTTTCAGCAATTGTTTCTGGATGTAAGCGATTTGTTTGAACGAAAGTTGCTGGATACAGACGGCCGGTTTTTATGTTTGGCAGATGCCCTTCATATATATGAAAGTTATTTTGCAGATGGCTCCTGTTTACTTTTAGGAATTTCTTTGGCTGAACAATATTTTTCGATGATACAAAAAGAGGTAAAGCTTATAGGCACAGAATTACCCATGGGGCGAAGCATTGGCTGCGATATTTTGGGTTGGGATATTAGTTCATTCCATACATTTTTGTGTAATTCTTTGCAGGCCGATGTTCAGGGAGATGAAGAAATTTCTTTTAATATACATGGGTTGGTTGAAAATCCTTATTCAATAGTGGTACAATATGCAGCATCGATAGCTGAAATGGGGGAACCGGTTGACTGGCTGCCATATGAAATTTTACTTTATGAGTGTTAAAAAAAGGTGTAATGCAGATAACAGATATTAATGAAGCAATATTTGATTGAAGAAATGGTGCGGCTGGAGGATTCCCATTCGGATGTCAAACGGCTGGTATTAGATTATTTGTAGAGTTATGGAGGAACTATGAACACATTTTTTATTGCCGATCCGCATTTTGGTCACAGTGCAATTATGACTTATGAGAATCGTCCATTTGAAACGGTGGAAGAAATGGATGAGACACTGATTGCTAACTGGAACCGGGTAGTTGGAAAGTAGGATAAGGTCTATCTGTTAGGAGATGTTTCTTTTTATAAGGACGAGGTTACTGCCGGGATTGTAAAATGGCTGAAGGGAATCAAATATCTGATTCTTGGGAATCATGACAATCCAAATGTGAAACGTTATTATGATGTGGGCTTTCATCGGGTTTACGATGCACCTATTATTTTAGATCACTTTTGGATGCTGACTCATGAGCCGCTTTATACCAATGCCAACATGCCCAATACCAACATTTTTGGTCATGTACATGCCAGTAAGCAGTATACCAATTACAGCAGTCAGCGCTTTTGTGTTAGTGTGGAGCGGATTGATTATACTCCTATTGAGCTTGAGGAAATCAAACGCTTGATGGGAATTATGAAACCAGAGAAAGAATAAGAAACAATATTATAAGGAATCATGGAGTCATAAGGCGGTGGATTGACTATGCTTTATGGCTTTTTTTTAACCAAATCAGTTGCCAGAAATGAAATCATCGGTAAGAACATTTGTTTGCTTTATCTATATTAATATGATATATTATCTCTATAGGTCGCAATAAAAGTATTGTGATGAAGATGATAAACAATTAAGTTAGTTTACAGCTGTCAGCGAGTGAAAAAAATAGCTTTTTAAGAGAGATAGTTTATATCAAGAAAAGGAGGTAGCGGGTATTTCTCGTAATTAAAATGCGTATGAACAAAATTGACAAGAAATATAAATCTGTTAAAATACCGGGCCAAATTTCTTTTTTTGAAGAAAAGGAAAATCAATTAAAACGGTTTTTGCAAAATGTCACTTCTGTTTCCTTTGAAGAAGAGGTTTTTGCTGAGATTGAAATCGATGGAGAGATAAACAGCAATCAGGCATTTTCCATACCTCCGCCACAAGCAGTAAATCCTATCGTTGATGAAGATCGTAAGATATTTAATGAAATGAGGCAAATAGCAAGAGATATCCAGCTTCCTATTAATTACAATTCTCATTTTTATAACAATCAAACACGGATTAATAATTCCAAAGTATTCTATAAACAAGCTGTTTTTATGAAGGATTACCAGGATGATTACAATGGTTATGTAGAGTTTTCAAACTACTTTCCTTATTACCAGCAAATGAGTTATGCACAGCTCAGAACATATTTTACATGGCGGACTGATGTAAGAAAAGGTAATATCACAAACGTTTCATTATCATATGCCTTTGTTTATATTTACGAGCTGATCCATAATATCGGAGTGGCTGATTCTCAGGAGGGACTTGATAAACTAATGTATTTTTGGAGAGCTTTCAGGCGTTTTGACTCTTCGATTGATAAATATGTGATTAAGTGGATAAAGGATTATCATATTTATTATGATCTCCCGAAGCCATTTAAGGAATTTGTCTGCGAAAATAATCTTCAAACACATTATGCCAAAGTATTCATGTACGAAACTGACATAAACGACAACTTTGATTTATTTTGCAATGTTTCAAAGTATGATATCAGAAAATCAATTTTTTTTACCGATGATACAAAAGGGCAGATCAGAGATTGTTTTTGTACTGTAATCCATAAACTTAGGGTTGTTTTTAATAGAGCTGGTATCATTTTTGACGATTTGATTTTTTATCCCACGAATAAGATGTCTAGATGGACGCCTTTCAATGATGCATTGTTTTATTCATCGATTAAGAAACCCGATAAGAAAGTTGTGTTTTCGGATAAAGAAATATATATATGTTCTCAAAACAATTGGTCTTTTAGTTCCACAATGGCTATGAACAGCGGTCGGCAATTCATTGGCTATATTATGAAACAAACAGAATCTGAGTTACGAAAAGTTACAAAATTCAAACACAAGCTATCTGCTGAAATTAATTTAGTTGGCAGTGAGCTTATAAAAAAACTTGAATATGTGGGCCTTTCCCTTGAAAATATAATTCACGAAGCGGTGAATGAGTATTACAAAGAAGCAACAAAAATTGTTGTATCCGTGGATGAGACTTCTCTTCATAAAATAAGACTTGAAGCTGATGACACTCAGGGAAAACTAATCGTGCCAGATACCGAGCCTATGATGTGTTTTGAATCAAGCACTGTAGAGACTAGTCCTATTATATCTCAAACTGTTTTTGCCGATGCCACTGTAGCAATGCAAGACAATTGGACAAGTCTTTTTAATATACTTGGGGAAATAGAAGTGAATGCGCTTAAATTAATACTTCAAGGGGATACAAATCTGAAACATTTTGCAGATGCCAACGGGATTATGCTGGAAGTGTTGGCTGACAGTATTAATGAGAAGGCGATTGACACAATTGGTGATAACATTCTTGAGCTTGACGATTGTTTGACTATTTATGAAGAATATATAAATAAAATTAAGGAGATGGTGTAATATAATGGAAAATAAATTGCCATTGAGGATAGCCAATATTCTAATAAATGCATTAAAGGGCGGTGTCGTTCCCCGCGTAGGACTTGAATACATTACCGTGGGGCGAACACAGGAAATCGCAGCGATTTTACATGATATTGAAATGATTGAGGATGGAAGTGCTTCTTTTCGGTTTATTGTTGGTAAGTATGGCAGCGGTAAGAGCTTTTTACTTCAAACCATACGCAATTATGCTACAGCAAAAGGCTTTGCGGTGGTTGATGCTGACCTTTCACCTGAACGACGGTTTGCGGGAACAAAAGGGCAGGGACTTGCAACATACAAAGAACTTATCCAAAACCTTTCAACGAAATCAAAGCCGGACGGTGGAGCACTGCCGTTGATTCTGGAAAAATGGATCTCAGGCATACAGGCGTCTATAAGAGCACAGTCCGAAGTAGAAGGCGAAGCGTTCAATCTATTAGTTGAAAAACAGATATATGTCGTAGCTGGTTCTCTTGAGGGTATGGTCAACGGTTTTGAGTTCGCCAAGGCAGTTGCTGCTTACTGGAGAGCGTACCAACAAGATGATGCCACAATGAAATCAAATGTGCTGAAGTGGTTCCGCGGCGAATATACATCCCGCAAAGAAGCAAAAGTAGATTTGGATATTAATTTCATTGTTACGGACGACACATGGTATGATTTTTTGAAAATATTTGCTGTTTTCTTAGTAAAAGCCGGATATAAAGGGTTATTGGTTTTCATTGACGAACTTGTCAATATTTTTAAGATTCCAAACTCCATTACAAGACAAAACAATTATGAAAAAATCCTGACTATATATAACGACGTATTACAGGGCAAAGCAAAGCATATTGGATTTTTACTCGGCGGTACACCTCAGTGTATTGAAGATAAATACAAAGGTTTGTTCAGTTATGAAGCTCTTCGATCACGCCTTGCAGAAGGACATTTTGCCACTGAAGAGGTGAAGGACTTAACTGCTCCCATTATTAGGCTGCAAATGCTTACGCAAGAAGAGGTGTATGTACTTGTTGAAAAACTTCGGAACATTCATGCACAGTTATACAACTACACACCTACGATGAGTCACGAGGATTTACTGTACTTTCTGACCGTGGAATATAATCGTGTTGGTGCAGGCACACATATCACTCCAAGAGAAATCATCCGTGATTTCATTGAACTTGTCAATATTCTGCATCAGAACCCAAAGAGAAGTGTATCTGATATTTTAGGCAGCAACAGCTTTGAAATGGCCAAGGGTGGTCTGGCCGATGAAACGATACACAGTGATTTTTTAGATTTCGAGGTGTAAACTAAGATGGATGTATTTAACAGACTTGCTCCTTTCATACAGGATTTCATTTATCAGAACAAATGGGAGGAATTACGTGGAATTCAGGTTGCTTCTTGCGAGGTCATTTTGGGCAGTGATGATAATTTATTGCTTTCCTCTGGTACAGCCTCTGGAAAAACCGAAGCGGCTTTTTTGCCTGTGCTTACGGAGTTGTATGAGAAACCTTCCCGTTCGGTAGGCGTAATGTATATTTCACCGCTGAAAGCTCTTATTAACGACCAGTTCAAACGCCTTGAGCAGTTACTTGTTGATTCACATATTCCTGTTTGTAAATGGCACGGAGACGCATCACAGACCAAGAAAAATGAGTTAATCAAGCATCCACAAGGGATTATCCAAATCACACCAGAATCACTAGAAAGCCTTCTAACCAATAAGCGTGGTGCTTGCCTCCAAATGTTCTCTGATTTGCGATTTGTCATTATTGATGAAGTACATCAGTTTATGCGCGATTCACGCGGTGTTCAGCTGTTGTGTATTTTAGAACGTCTTCAAAAGCTGACTGGCGTAAATCCAAGGCGTATTGGCCTTTCGGCAACGCTTGGTGATGTATCTTTCGCGCAGAACTGGCTCAACACAGGAACCGGCCGTAACTGTGCAGCTCCCATAGCGGAAGATGGAAAGAAGCGCATCAAACTCCATGTCGAACGCTTTATTAACCTGCATGATGAGCGTGATATCGCTGACAGCGATGCAAGTGATAACAAAGTTGTAACAGGCGGGAATATAGGTGATCGTGAGCATTACGAATATTTATTTAAGATGACGCTTGATAAAAAGACTATCATCTTTACAAACAGCCGAGAAGAAACCGAACTTGTTATGGCGAATCTTCGTGAAATTGCATTACAAAAAAAAGCGCCCGATGTTTACCGGGTTCATCACGGAAATGTTTCTGCGCTGCTTCGCGAAAACACAGAGGATGAGATGAAATCAAGTGATGATAAAATTGTCACCGGTGCAACCGTTACATTGGAGTTAGGCATTGACATTGGTTCGCTTGATCAAGCAGTACAGGTCGGCGCCCCCCTTAGTGTTTCCAGCTTTGCACAGCGGCTTGGCAGATGTGGACGTCGAGGTCAGGTTCCACAACTGCTATTCACCTTTGTTGAAGATATTCGAATCAATCCAGCTGATACACTGGGGCCTATCAATTGGGAATTTATCCGAACGATTGCTATTATTGAGTTGTATATAAAGGACCATTGGATAGAACCAATTTATCCCCATCATCATGCGTACAACCTTCTGTATCATCAAACGATGAGCCACTTAAAAAGCAGTGGTGAACTTTCTCCTGCAGCTCTTGCGCAGGCTATCCTTACTTTGGGTTGCTTTCGTCATATTTCGCAGGAGGATTATAAACAGTTATTGACTCATCTTATTAATATTGAACAATTACAGCGAACAGAACACGGGGGCTTGATTATCGGCAGAGAAGGCGAAAAAATTGTAAATAATCATCATTTTCTCACGGTTTTTCTTGCACCGGAATATTTGCTTGTTAAGGATGAAAACCGCACAATCGGTACTGTTGATAAGATTTACCCTGTTGGTACTCGTTTTGCATTGGCGGGCATGACATGGGAAACGGTTGATGTCAATACAAAATCAAAGGTTATTTTTGTTAAAAAGGTGCCAGGTATTTCAGTCGTTGACTGGGACGTGGATTTCGATGCGGAGCTGCATACTGTTTTAGTAAAAAAAATCCGCAGCATTCTTCAAGGTGATTTGCCATATCCGTACTTGAGTGAGAGGTGCCGTGAACGATTAACGGAAATACAATACATTGCTCGAAATAGCGGTATTTTAGAAAATCTGGTTACTCCTCTTTCCGATAAAAAATACGCGGTGTTCCCTTGGGTTGGGACACGACAGCTATTAACCCTTCATTATGCGTTGTTGAAAAGGAAAATAAAAAGTAAACATCCTTGGAATACTTGTGTCTATTTGGAGGTGAATTTTACTGGGACGAAAGAAGAACTTGAATATATTATATTGGATATTATAAAATCTGATCTAGATTTATATGAGCTTCCTTTACCTGAGAAAGTGCAGATTGACGGTAAATATAACGAGTTTATTCCGTTTAACTTACTACGCAAACAATTCATTGAGGACTATTTGGATTTTGAAGGGTTAAAAGAGGCACTTGAGTACAGATGAGTTGTATTTTTGGGGTACAATGATACGAGAGAGGGATTTTTAAAATAGCGGATGGTTGGATTGGTTTTGGGATTAAACAAGTATCACTTAAAATTGTTTGATGGAATGGAGAGAAGCCGGCAGCAGTGAATAAACTTAGATTGTATTTTGGACTATCTGAAAATTCTTTATAGTTTAAATTTTAAAATTCTAAAATGATATCTTCAAGGCCAAACCATGCCTCCCGGCATTAGTATCACAGCATCGAGTAATGTGGAGACATGC
Organism: Clostridiaceae bacterium; assembly: GCA_902363735.1. Classification (GTDB taxonomy): domain Bacteria; phylum Bacillota; class Clostridia; order Lachnospirales; family Lachnospiraceae; genus Lacrimispora. The sequence goes on along the minus strand of CABJBA010000003.1, from coordinate 433,834 downwards.
GTACTTTTGTCCTAGGGCAAACTTTTCTATACAATAAAAACTGCTGCAATTAAGGTATACCTCTCATGCAGCAGTCCTGATATAAATTAATACAAGGTTAATTGATATAAAATTATTCAACCATAAAGCAGGCCACACCAATATTATTAAAAATTATGATTGGTTTGCACCGGAATGTCTTGCAGTATCTATCAGACATCCTTACTTTTAAGATATAAAGGCCTTCATAAGGAACTGTAAATTCAAAGCAGCCACAACCGTTAATCTGTACACAGCACAGAAAAGTATCGATGTCGTTGCATCTCTGATATAATTTTACATCCCAATCATGGAAATCTTGGCAGCTGCATCCCCAGATACATCCCATGATAATACAGGGTTTAATCAAGCATTCCTGGCAAACAGGGCAGGGTTCCGGAACGGGACACTCTGCAGGTGTTGCTATTGGAACGAAAATATATTCCTTTTCCGGTACCGGGCATTCCGGGCAGGCTGGGCAAACTGGACATGGCTGCGGTGTCGGGCATTCCGGACACGGCTCTGGTATCGGGCATGGTACCGGTGCGGGACATGGCGGCGGAGTCGGACACGTCGGACATGGTACCGGCGCAGGACATGGCGGCGAAGTCGGACACGTGGGACATGGCTCCGGAGCAGGACATAGCGGCGGTGTCGGACACGTTGGGCAGGATTCGGGGGCAGGACATGGCTGCGGAGTCGGGCACGTCGGGCAGGATTCGGAAACAGGGCATGGCTGCGGTGTCGGACAAGGTGGGGGTGACGGACACGTCGGGCACACCTGAGGTACTTCTGGGACTGGAACTTCTGGAACTGGAACTGCAGGGACTGGAACTACAGGGACTGGAACTTCTGGAACTGGAACTACAGGGGCTGGTACTACAGGGACTGGAACTTCTGGAACTGGAACTGCAGGGACTGGAACTTCTGGAACTGGAACTGCAGGGACTGGAACTTCTGGAACTGGAACTACAGGGGCTGGAACTACAGGAGCTGGAACTGCAGGAACTGGAACTACAGGGACTGGAGCTACTGGAGCTGGTACTGCAGGAGCTGGAACTGCAGGAACTGGAACTGCAGGAGCTGGTGTTATGGCTTGACACATCACACCTCCAACAAATGGAAAATAGTGAAATTCAAAGCCGCTGTCTGCATTTACCGCAAATGCTCCTAAGGCAGCATTACCGCTTACATGACCGCCGGTAGGATGTGCATGGAACATAGCCTGTGATGCCAGTATACTTCCCCAGATATCGGAAGATTTTTCCATATAAATATTAGTTGCATCCTCAAACAAATACAATGTCTGATTCGCCTTATTTCTTTCCCCATATACACCGTATTGCAAATGGGCATTTGCTCCCGTTCTCAGTCTTACAATGACCGTACTTCCTTGTGGAACTTCTGCACGTATTCCTTTGTTGATTAGACCATTTGGTCTTACATCGATAAGGAATACATTCTGTACAGGGTCATTACCCCTTAAAATCCATTCATAATTATTATCCACGACACTTCCGTTTGGAGTTAAAGTTTCAATACAGTTTTGGGAATATCCGATGCTTTCCCTTGCATCACGAAAGAAACGTGGTATGTTAGCACCTATCCTGCTTGCAGGTATATATCTTGGTACATCATAACTGGGAACCACATAATGATCACCCTTATCCGATGGTGTCCAATATTGACTGCCCCCATTGGCCTGGTACAAAAATTTTAATTCTTGTATTCCATCAGTCATGCCATCTTTTCCGATCAAATAGGTACTTCCATTGGCTGCACGGAAGCTACCGCCGACAACCACATGGCCGATAACAACCAAAGGGCCGGTCATAGATACATTACCGCCAACTAAAAATCGTACTAAATTCGGCGAGTAACTGACTGCTCCGTTACCTCTACGGATAAAGCCAACGCTCAGGCCCCTTGGGCTGTAAAAACTTCCGCCTATTGCTGCAGGCCCTTCAATATCTATAATGTTATTTGCATCGTTAAATACAATAACATTGAATTTGGAGGCAGCACCAAACGGCTGACCTGCAATAGTATACCAGTTTATATCATCATAAGGTAAACCTGCACTTACCATTGCTTCCGTATTATAGCTGTTATTGTCCATATAAACTCCTGAAGACTGCTTAAATACCAACGCATTTTTATTCTCAGTTCAGTTTATTCTAATGGAAATGGTTCTGTGCGGTTTTCTATGCAATCAAACAAAGTTTTATGATAAATTTCTGAAATTCATATATATCATTAAAGAGACGTAGTGTCTGTTTTGGCTTGAATAATAATTGTTCCGCCAAGAACAAATTGCGCTTTCCAGGAATCCAAATCACAGCATCAACAAACGTTGAGTGCGTGGTTCGGATGAAGAATCTTTTTTTAGATATAGCCTTCAAAATAATACCGAAGTTACATTCTTGAAAAAGATTATAAGAAGAATTTTGTACCTTGTGGAGTTAGAGAATAAAATGTATTTTACATTTATATTCTTTGGCTTTTTTGATTTTGGAAAAGGGATCTCATAGCAAAGAAGAATAATAGAAATAAAGAATGCACGGTAAAAGTCATCCTAGTTATGGAATACCATCATTTTTTCGTTCCAGTATCAGTGAAGATGACCCATTGCCTTTGTCTGATTGACGGCCTTGTCTGTAATCCGCCTGAAAAAAACGGATATCCTTTAAGTGTTTTTAGAAAAATCCGGATAAACAAAACGAAATTCATGCTCAGCCACCATGTTTACATCCTTGGTCTGCTGGAAACAGGGCTGTATTTCTCCTTGTTCAGCAAAATAATTACAAAAGTCTACGGTAAACAGTTTTGAAAGAATATATCCGGCAAGATCGATTGACAGTGTGTTTTTTACAGCAATAAAGGAAGGCACGGTTAAGGCTCCTTCTTTCGGATACCGGAGCGTAAGTAGTGTTTCGTCTGCCCGGAAAGCGAAGATGGATGGGGTAATTGCTGCAGGAGTGAGCCCTTTTTGGACACTTTGGAGAGATTGGACCGGCATGTCCAGGATCGAGGCATTTTCCAAAAATAAATCCGTAAATTCTTTTCCGTACAGCCAGGTAAGCTGCTTTATGACACCCCGTCCGGCTGAGTTCGCCTTTCCTCCAAATGCCTTGGGATATACGGCCAGTTCTTTAAGGGATGCAGGCAAAGTCTGACCGGCCAATATCTGTTTGTTGAATACCATAACAAGGGGAATCACTAAAAAAGGAAGAAGGTGTTTGTTCTGACAGAGATTGGTGTTTCGAATCTCTTTTTTTAATGGAAATAAGTCCTGTATTTCCAGGAGGTCTTCCTTAAACAAACCATAGATTTCCGGATCTTCAAACACTTCTAAATCGGTGGATACAATGATGTCCGGTGTTACCCCGGTACTTTTTACGTCCTCTGACAGCTTTTTCGCATATCCCAGCCCAAAATATTCCGTTTCCAGCAGGATATCCTGTTCTTTCAGAAGGGCTGTTACCTCTTCTATATGTTTCTTTTCATACCGGTGGAGGACACAGATATTATTCCAGTACATACTTATTTTACGCATAATTCACCGATTCTCATCTTTCTTTGCATTTCTGCAATATATTGCTGGTATGTATCCAGGCGTTCCCAGGTTTCCTGTTCTTTTTCATTTCGTTTGATCACCGATTGTATTCCTCCGTTTTTCATACAGATCCTGCAGTCACTCATTAAGGCAGTGTGTGGGTCGTGTGTGGCGATCAGCACCAGTTTCTGTTTTTTTAACAGCAGGTGCAGCGCTTTTTCTTTATGAATACCGGCATTTTCCACTTCGTCAATCAGAACAATGGGACTTTCGCATAGAACGGCCACATCAGAAATCATCAGGGCGCGGCTTTGACCGCCGCTTAAAAGATTCAAGCTGTCATTTTTATGTAAATGTTCCGGGGTAATGGTGTTGGCATGGTCAATGACTTCCGGAAGAACCCTATGCCAGTCACGCTGCCGGCAGGTGCAGTGCATGCGGATAAATTCCTCTACCGTCACATCCAGTACGAAACGCATATTCTGGCTTAAATGGGCAATCAGCTGTCTGGAGGTGTGAAAGCGGTCTTGTCTTTCCTGCAGGTTTCCGTTGATCCAAACATGCCGTCCTGTGACCGTGTCGCCGCAGGCCAGCTGTTCCAAATCCTGAATCAGCCGGCTTTTTCCCGAACCGGTATGGCCTACCACTGCGTACAGCTGTCCAGGCTTCATGGTTAAGGGAAGAGAAGCTTCCTGCTGTCCATCTTTATTGCGGCCGGGGATAATTGTCAGTTCATGAAACACGGTGCACCTCCTTAAAGTCCATTTTTTCCACAATGCCATGCTGATACATGGTGCCGATCCGCTTTTCTCCCACACAGTAAGAGCAGACACCGGCAGGCATGGTGTGACGCAGAGTGTCATTGCTGTTCCAGCCTGTTTCGGGAAGGCTTTCCAAATACTGGAAGAGAAGTCCGCTGCCGTAACCGGATAATCCGTCTACAGGAAAGATATGAGCGGTTGGATTTAAAGAGCTGATATTATAATGGATAATTTCTTTTTCTGCCTGGGAAACCATATCAATTTTTGTCATGAGAATGATATCGGCAGTTGTCAGCATTGGCCCAAGCTTTTTAGGGGAACGCAGGCTGCTGGTGCAGTCTGTCACGCAGATGCTGACCGTGTGAACGGTGGCCGGGGAACAGCGGTTACAAAGTCCGGCAGTTTCGATAATTAAATATTCAGTTTCCTGCTGTTCATTCCAGGAGATCATTTCCTCCAGATTTGAAACCAGGAAATGATCCGGGCATATGTCACCGGACAGACCAAGTATAAACGGAACCTCCAGAGCCTGATAGGCAGCCGGGTCATCGGAATGCAGACAGTCGATCTTGCAGACAGAGGAGCGCTTGCCGACAGAATGAATATGCCGGATCAGATTTGTGGCAGCCAGGGTCTTGCCCGAAGCAGAGCCGCCGCTAATGAGAATTATTTTACTTTTCATTTTTTCCGTCTCCTTGTATAATAATGGTATTTCCAAAGTATTATAGCAGACATGTGAAAAGGGAGGTGTCTCATGTGACACAACAGGTAAAGGACCTGGAATTTTTAAAAACCACAGAATTATTCCGGGGAATGAATGTGGGGGATATGGAGTTTGGTATGTGCAGCTTAAAAAAAGGCAGCCTGGTGAGCAACCGCTACATGGGAGAGAAATCCATCGGTATTGTGGTAACAGGCGAGATTGCCGTTTCTTCGGTTACCCAGGACGGAAAGGAATTGACCATGAAACGGATTTATCCCAAGGACTGTTTTGGCATCTGCACGATTTTTACTCATGCCGAGATGCCTAACACACTCCAGTGCATGTGCAACACAAATGTACTGTACATAAAGAAAAGTGAACTTTTGAAGGTGTTTAAAAGGGATCCGGAACTGATGCTTCATATCATGACGATCTTTAATAAAAAGATCCTGTTTCTGCAGAAAAAAATCGAAATGCTTAATACCACCTCTGCCAAAGCCCGTCTGGCAGATTACTTGGTGAGCCACGCAAACAGCAATGGGGTGATTTACCTGCGCACAGGCAAGACCGGTCTGTGCTCCAGCCTGGGAATCAGCCGTGCAACATTGTATCGGGAGCTGGACAACTTCCGGCTTTCTAAAGCAATTGAGTATACGGATCAGAAGATTGTGATCAGGGATGTATCTCATCTGAGACAGTTTTCCCGGCATCATCTTGACTCCCCGGCAGCTTCATGTTAGTATGCAGAGGTTAGTTTATACTAACTAAAAGCGACCTAAGGAGAGTTATATATGTTAAAGATTGCGGTATACGGGAAGGGAGGAATTGGCAAGAGCACAACAACCTCAAACCTGGCAGCAGCGTTGTCTGACATGGGATACCGGGTGATGCAGATCGGATGTGACCCGAAAGCAGACTCCACACAGAATCTCACATTGGGAAAGCCGGTAAAGACGGTTTTGGATGCGATTAAGGAAAAGTCCGATCATGTGGAGCTTTCGGATATTGTATTTCCCGGCTACAACGGGGTGTTATGTGTGGAAGCCGGAGGCCCGACTCCAGGAATAGGCTGTGCCGGGCGGGGGATTATTACCGCTTTTGAGCGATTGGAAGCGCTGAATGCTTATGAGATATACAAGCCGGATATCGTACTTTATGATGTTCTTGGCGATGTGGTATGCGGAGGCTTTGCCATGCCCATTCGGGGCGGGTATGCGGAGCATGTGTTTGTGGTTACATCGGGGGAAAAAATGTCCCTTTATGCAGCCGCCAATATTGTCAGCGCTGTGGGTCAATTTTCAAAGCGGGGATATGCCCGATATTCAGGTATCATTTTAAACTCACGGAATATTGAAAAAGAGCAGGAACTTGTATCAGAATTTGCAGAAGAAAGCGGCGGAAAGATCGTGCGGATTTTGCCCAGGGATGGAGTGGTACAAGAGTCAGAGAACCAGAAAAAAACAGTGGTGGAAGCATTTCCCGAAAGTGCCATGGCAGGAGAATACCGTTCCCTGGCCAAATCCATTCTGGAGGTGTGTGGTCATGAACATTGATTGCAGTACGCTTCATTATACATCGCCTGCCCACGGCGGGTGGGGAGTAGTCCGTCTGGGGATGTTGGTTCCGGAAAGCTATCAGCTGTTTGTCTGCCCCTTTGCCTGTGGAAGGCATGGGGCGCTGGGAGCCATCGGCCATGGTTTAAAAGACCGCCTTTCCTATTTATACATTGATGAAAGTGATATTGTATCGGGAGGATATGAAGATTTGATTCCGGAAGCAGTGGCAGAGCTTTTGGAAACTCTGGAAAAAAAGCCTAAGGTTCTGATGATCTTTGTCAGCTGCCTGGATGACTTACTGGGAACAGACCATGAGTCTATACTGGATGTGCTGCGGGAACAGCACGAAGATGTCCGGTTTACTTTCTGCCATATGAACCCCATCACCCTGGATACAGATAATCCGCCGCCAGTCAATATCCGCCGGAAGATGTATGGACTCCTGGAACCGCGGGAAAGCAAAAAACGGCAGGTTAACCTCATTGGAAATCCGGAGCAAATCAGGCCGGAATCGGAATTGTTTGGATTTTTACAGGCCCTGGGAGTGGAACAAGTCAACCATATTGCACAGTTTGAAACCTTTGAAGAATACCAGCAGATGGCGGCTGCAAGATGGAACCTGGTAGTAGCCCCGCCGGCAGTGAAAGCGGCCATGGACATGAAAGACCGGCTGAATATTGATTTTGAGTTAGTTTTCACTAACTATCGGGAAGAAGATATTCTGAACACCTATAAACGGCTGATGGAAAAGCTGGCTGACAAAGAGAAGGTCGAGTTTGATCTGGAACCGTACCAAAGGAAGGCAAGGCAGGCTGTCGGGGAAGCGAGAGAGGCAGTGGGGGACAGACCGGTTTTTATTGATTACACGGCTGTGGTTTTTCCTTTTGCAGCCGCCAGGGCATTGTGTGAGGCAGGCTTCCATGTTGCCGGCATTTTTGCCCAGACAGTTGGAGGAGCAGAAAAGGAACATGCTGACTGGATTTATGAACATATGCCGGAAATACAGGTTATAAATCCCATTGCACATGATATTCCCGCTAAGATCGGCACATTTCCAAAGGACAGCGTTGCCATTGGTTTTGAAGCAGCCTATATTACCCGTGCCCGCCATGTGTATGGTCTGGTAAACAATGAAGGAAACTTTGGATTTGATGGTTTGGTCCGGTTGATGGAAGGAATCGTCTATGCGGTTCAGAGAGAAGAAGATTTAGAAACGTTGATAAAAAAATATGGGTTGGTGATATAATGCATAAACTTTCGATACAACTGCCTCCCTTTGCTCCTGATTATTCCGGTGTATGCTCCGCACTGTTTGCCCTTGGCGGTTTACTGGTGATTCATGATGCTTCCGGCTGTACGGGAAATTATACCGGCTATGATGAACCAAGATGGTATGATTCCCGCAGTCTAGTGTACTGTTCAGGACTCAGGGAAATGGATGCGATCCTTGGCAATGATGAAAAATTCATACAAAAGATAGAAAATGCCGCAAATGATTTAAAACCGAATTTTATTTGTTTTTTGGGAAGTCCTGCTCCCATGGTCATTGGTACGGATTTAGAAGGAATTGCAGCAGAGCTGGAAGAACGCACAGGGATTCCTTCTATGGGACTTGCCACAACCGGTTTGCATTACTATGATAAAGGGATTTCCGATGCTTATATAGCTTTTGGGAAAAAGTTCTTTCCGCCGCCCCAGGCAGTTTGCACGTCCGGAAACAGTGTCAATATTCTGGGACTGACGCCCCTTGATTTTTCCAACAACAGTAATGCAGCTGACTTGGTCGGCGAACTGGAGAAACGGGGCCTTACAATTCAAGCAGATTTTTCCATGATATCTGATTTCCATAAGGTTTGTCAGGCACCGTCTGCAGGAGTAAATCTGGTTGTATCAAAAAGCGCCATGGGTTTGGCGGAATATATGAAAAAACGGTATCAGATTCCTTACGTAGTGGGAGTACCTGTTGGGGAATCAGGGGCTGACTGTCTGGTGGAAATGCTGAAAAAAACAATGATAGATAAACGGGAGCGGGTACTGGAAACTGATATAGAAGATGCAAGTCAGGTACTGATGATCGGTGAAGAAGTGTTGATCCGGTCACTGGCGTTTTACTTTGATAAAGAGAGGGAAATAAAGGGAATTCAGCCGGCTGTTTTATTTGGCAGAACCCAGGGGGTGTACCGCCAGGACAGCCTTGCTTTAAACAGTGAAAGTGATATCCGAAAACTGGTGAACAGCGGAAAATACCATACTATTATAGCTGATCCGCTGATCCGGCAGCTGATCAGGGAAGAAGAAAAGATACAATTCATAGATCTGCCCCATGTGGCAGTTTCCAGCAAAGTATACTGGGATTATGCGCCGCAGCTGATGGGAGGGCAATTGACTGAAAACTCATTTTGCTCATTGGTGCAAAGGCTGAATGCCCATCAGGAACCACAGATTCATGATATAAGAAGGGAGAACTGAAAAAATGAAAAAAACAGTAACACGTGTATTAAGCCTGGTTCTGTGTATGGCTGTATTATCCGGCTGCACGGCCAAGACGGCTTCCACAGAGACTACGGCAACAGGCACAGAGACGGCTGCAGCAAAGGCCGCAACCGAGGCAGGGAATGAGGAGGAAACCACACCGGCAGCCGGAGAGACCAAGACGATCATTGACCATGGCGGCAATGAAGTAGTGATTCCTGCTAATATTGAGCGTGTGGCAATTGCGTCCTTATGGCCGTTGCCATCGGTTTACGTATTGTATCAGGGCTCAGGCGACAAACTGGTGGGCATGCATCCGGCTTCCAAAAGTGCAGCAGAACATTCTCTTTTAATGAAGGTGGCTCCGGAGTTAAAAGATGTGGATACTTCTTTTGTTCAGGGTGGCGAGATTAATGTGGAAGAACTCATTAAACTGAAGCCGGATGTGATCTTTTGCAACGCCAACAATGCAAAAGAAAGGGAGGTGCTGTTAAAGACCGGTATTCCAGTGGTTGGCTTCAGCACTTCCATCGCAGGGTTTAATACGGTGGAAACTGTAAACAAATGGGTTGAGCTGCTTGGAGAAGTATTTGATGAGCCGGATAAAGTGGCCGGTATTACGGAATACGGACGTGAAGTGGCCGCTGATATTGAAAAGCGCTTAAAAGATGTAAAAGAGGAAGACAAGCCCAGGGTGATGATAATCTATCATTATAAAGACGGGGTGTTCCAGACCTCCGGCAACCAGTTCTTCGGCCAGTACTGGTGCGATGCCACAGGAGCAGTCAGCGTATCAGAGGATATTCCAGGATCAGGAGTGGATTTAACTATGGAGCAGATCTATGAGTGGGATCCGGATATTATCTACGTAACAAACTTCAGCCCATACCTGCCTCAGGACTTCTATGACAACAGCATTGAAGGGTTTGATTGGAGTCCGGTTAAGGCCGTACGGGAACACAAAGTTTATAAATTCCCTCTGGGAATGTACCGCTGGTTCCCGCCGTCCTCTGATTCTTCCTTATGCCTTTACTGGATGGCCCAGAAAAATCATCCGGAAGCATTTGCAGATATTGATTTGAACCAGACAATTAAAGACTTTTATCTGAAGTTTTATCATGTGGAGCTGACGGATGAAGAGGTGGAAGGTATATTCAATCCTCCCCGTGAAGCCGCAGACGGAGTATAAGCATGTTGATGAAACGATATGGAGCCGGAATCAGGATCTTACTGATCCTGGCTCCGATATTAACGGCCCTGATCTGTCTGGGCATCGGACGCTACTCTTTTAACCTGATTGACATCTGTAAGCTGTTATATACAAATGTTGTTTCCGGAAGGGATGCTATCGAACCCCAGGCATACAGTGTTGTATTCAATATCCGGCTGCCAAGGATCATTCTGGCAGTTCTTTGCGGGGCAGGACTGGCTGTCTCAGGAGCGGCTTTCCAGCCTCTGTTTTCTAATGCACTGGCGACTCCCGATACCCTGGGTGTGGCACAGGGAGCATGTTTTGGTGCGGCAATGGCCCTTTTATTTTCGAACAGCCTTTTATGGGTTCAGCTGGTGGCCTTGGTATTTGGTCTGATTGCGATTATGCTCACTTATTCCATCAGCAAGGTCAAAGGCCACTCTTCCACATTTATGATCATTCTGGCAGGAATTGCGGTTTCTTCTCTTTTTACGTCTCTGGTATCGCTGGTTAAATACGTTGCTGATCCGGAGTCTCAGCTGCCGACCATTACCTATTGGCTGTTGGGAAGCATGGCCGGAATTACCTACAAGAGTCTGGCCATCGGCGGTCCTCTGATCAGTGTGGGAATTGTGTTGATTTATCTGCTGCGCTGGCGGCTGAATATCCTGTCAATGTCTGAGGATGAAGCAAGGTCCATGGGAATTGATTTAAAAAAGCTTCGTATCATCATTATTCTGGCGGCGGCATTAATCACAGCGTCCTGTGCCTCCATGTGCGGGCGGATTGAGTGGGTGGGACTGTTAATTCCCCATGGGGTCCGGATGCTGTTTGGAAGCAATAATGAACGGGTCATTCCAGCCAGCATCAGCCTGGGCGCAGTATTTATGCTGGTTATGGATACCACTGCCAGGGCTGCGACCACTGCTGAAATTCCCTTATCAATCCTGACAGCAGTCATCGGAGCACCAGTATTTATACTATTACTGAGAAAGACAGGAGGAGGATGGCTGTGATTTTTGAAGTAAAGAAAGGATGCTTTGGATATAAGGCGGGGGAAGAAATTTTAAAAGAGATCACATTCCGGCTTCAGGATGGAGAAGTACTGGCGGTCCTGGGGCCTAACGGTGTAGGAAAAACCACACTGCTTCGCAATATGATGGGACTGCTGAAATGGAAATCAGGAGGAAGCTATCTGGACGGAACATGTCTGACTGATATGTCTGTAAAAGATATCTGGCAGACCATCGCTTATGTCCCTCAGGCAAAAGCATCCCTTTTTTCCTATACGGTGGAAGAGATGGTTTTACTTGGGCGCAGTGCCCACATCGGAAACTTCAGCCGTCCCAAAAAGAGGGATGAGGAAATTGCCGATGAGGCCATCCGGAGTGTGGGAATTGATTATTTGAGAGGAAAGCTGGTGAGCCGGATCAGCGGCGGAGAGCTGCAGATGGTTTTAATTGCCAGGGCCTTAACTGCCAGTCCCCGGATTCTGGTGCTGGATGAGCCGGAGAGCAATTTAGACTTTAAAAACCAGCTGATTATTCTGGATACCATCCGGCGTCTGGCAGATGAAAAGAACATATCCTGTATTTTTAATACCCATTATCCGGCACATGCCCTGAAGATATCTGATAAGGCGCTGATTTTGAACCGCAGCGGGAAAAGCATATTCGGCAAAGTGGATGAAGTGGTGACAAAGGAGCATATGGAAGAAGCGTTTGGGGTAAAGGTCCTGATCAGCGAGATAGAAGAGGAAGGCCATCGCTTTAAATCCGTAACAGCCTTGGCGTTAACTTGATCCATGGAGACGGGCTGAATTTCTGTACAATACGGAAGAACCATATTCAAAGGCTTCTCAGGCGAAGGCCCCGGCAAAATTGCCGGGGCCTTCTTTTTAAAACAATCGGAGGGGTACTCTCTCTTTTACGGCTTTTTATAAAAATAATAATCTTTCCATATACCGATAATTATAGCTCTGAAAATCTGTTCCTCGTAAGTTGCCTGCGTAGGACTTACTATGCTCCGGCTTCTGCATTAGTCCATATCTTTAAAGTGATAGAGCGCCTTTTCTATAAACATAATAACATGAGGATCTTTTATTTGTTTTTTGTAAACAAGATAAACCTCATGAGGCGGTGGATTTTCTTCTAATGCATAAGAGATAAAGCCCTTTTTTTCCATAGAATATGCCACAGAAGAGGGAACAATCATCCACTCGTCTGGCGTTGTAAAATATTGTTCTGCTGTTGGTGTTGTATTGACCCGGATTTTAGCGTTGAATGGTCTCCACCAGTAATCGTGCCAATTCTGCAGTCTGATATCAAAAGCTTCAAAAATCTCCATTTCTGCTATGAGCTGGGAGGGGTGAACGGTATCGGCAGTAAATCGTTTCTCCACGGATGGCCGCATAATCACGCGATAATCCTCGGTGAACAGGTGAACGGATTCCAAATCAGAAAATGGTGCGGCAGCCTGTGTAATACCAATATCTACCCGGTTATTAACCAGAAGTGGAAATATCTCTACGGAATGATGATCTTCTAAGGTAACACATAGCTGTGGATATTCCTGCTGTAACTGGAATATCAGCGGAGGCAGCGTATAGTTCTGCACGCTATTAATACAGGCAATGGTAAGCGCTCTGCGTTCCGCATATTGCTGCAATGTCAGGGCCTGCTGATGGAGGAGGAGAATTCGGTTGGCAATGTCAGAAAAAGCTTCTCCGGCTGGAGTAATCAGAGCCAGAGACTGTCCCTTTTTGCGGTAGAAAAGTGAAACACCAAGCTCTTTTTCTAATAGATGAATCCGTTTACTGACAGCAGATTGTGTCATGTAATTGTTGATAGCTGCGTTTGTGATATTTCCAGAATTTTGCACATCTAAAAACAGCTTTAATGAATCAATATCCATGTTTTTATTCTCCGTTTTATTCCAATATGGAATATTATATACAAAATTTAGTGGTTTTACAACTATTATATTTTTAGGTATACTGGGTGTATTATTTGAATTTAAAGTCAGGAGGAAAACTATGGCATTGACAATACAGGACATCCAGCTTGCCAGAACTCGTATTGCCCCTTATATTGTTCAGACTCCACTGATACGGCTGCAGAATCTGGATGCATATCTTGGTTGTAACGTGTATGTAAAAGCAGAATGTATGCAGGTTACGGGTGCATACAAATTGCGTGGAGCAATGAATAAAATATTAATGATGACACAGGAAGAACTATCATGCGGAGTTCTTGCAGCATCTTCTGGAAACCATGGGCGTGCCCTTGCGTATGTAGCAAAAATGCTCGGTATCAAGGCAACTATTGTCATGCCTGATACCTCACCGGAAATAAAATCAAATGCCATTCGCACTCTTGGTGCAGAAGTGGTATTTTGTGAAACTTCAGAGAGGTTTCATGTTGCCGAGCAATTGGAAAAGGAGACAGGAGCCGTTATGATCCCTCCGTTCAATGATGATGATATCATGGCAGGTCAGGGGACTGTTGGTCTGGAGATATTGGATCAATGTTCCCGATTGAATACTGTGATTATCCCGGTCAGCGGTGGTGGTCTGATTGGCGGCATTTCCACTGCGATTAAGTCCCTTTCACCCGATACTAAAGTGTATGGTGCAGAACCAGCAGTTCTGCCCAAATATAGCCGCAGTCTTGAAGCGGGAAAGCCTATTACAGTTCCCCAACTAAAAACCATTGCAGATGCCCTTGTAGCGCAGACTCCGGGCAAAGCTTGCTTTCCTTATGTCCAAGCAAATACTGACGGTTTTGCCGCAGTGGAAGACGAATATATCCTTAAGGGAATGAAACTTTTACTTATGGAAGGAAAATTATTGGCGGAGCCATCTTCTTGTATTGGTATCGGTGCGGTATTGCAGGGGCTTATATCCGTGAAAGCGGAAGATGAGGTATGTTTCATCATATCTGGAGGAAACGTTGCGCTGGAACAATTAAAAATATTGGAGAAGGTTACAGTATGAGAGCAGTTGCACTATAGTCAAATAAATAGACACGATTATAAGAAAAAAATTTCTGGAACCTGTTACTAAGTTTCCAAGTGGTTGAGCAAAAGAAAACACGGCGATACCTCCTAAGGTATCGCCGTAAAGCAACTTACATTTGTTTAGGCATAGAAATCCTAACGCCACAAAAACGGTTTTTTTAATTTGCCGTTGTGATGGAAAGCTAAATAAATCATTGTTTAAAACAATATTTTCCCATTCAATATATTGATATCAAGTTCTTTAGCCAGACCAGTTTGCTTAAATGGATTTATTTTTTCCACTACTCCACCACGTTTAAAAAGTGAACCTGTATTTTTAAACCAAAATGTTACATCTGCTTTTACACATTGTTCACGAATATTAAGTACCCAATCATAATCACACACACGGGCTTCTCGCCCTGTTTCACCACCGACAGTAACATGGTCTACGCCATGAAGATATGGCGTTAAATCTATCATTTCTAAAAGTGGGGCACAAGCAATAAACCGTCGCTTTATTGGATAGGATAAAAAGAGTGGAAGTCTGTAATCAGCAAGTTCTTGATTTTCCACAGTACAGCCAATATTCACATTGTCATAGCCTGTACCCCAATCCGGTGGAAGTGATACGAGAAAACGGTCAATTCGCTTTGTCAAAATCAAAAAATCAATATCTGTTCTTTCCTTAATGACAGCCCAGATGTCTTTGCGCCACTCATCAGTTTCTGGCAGGAAAAAGTCAGTCGCAAAACAGGTTGCAAGAATTTTACTGCCTTTGATATTGTATTCACCCTTTGCATTTTTCCTTGTGGGCCAATCAAACTTATCAGTTTTTTGTATCGCGCTTTGACCATAGCGTTTTGCATGTGGCCCATAAAAATAGCAATTTGTGCAACCATCACTTATTTTGTAACAGCCTGTCCACGGCTCCCAGTTCATAACGTTCCTCCTTTGTTTAAAGTAAAATAGGTGCTTTGATTTACCAAGCTCCCGTATATCATATATCAAAGCCCAACGCATACTGTTTTACAACTTTAAGAGGAAACATTGTGCCTATCGGGGTCATACACCCGAATGTCACGCTGCCCCCAGGGATATACTTTAATTTCATGTACCCATTGCAGACTGGATATGTTTTTCATTTCGGCACACACCTTTTCATAAAAGTGTTTGGATGCGGCTATATCCTTAACCGCCAAAAGACAACCTTGATATTTCATTTTTCAATCCTCCTTTGAGGATATTGTATCGTATATCTCTGTGCCGTCATAGTAAAAATCCGACATTTTTTTCAGATAGTCTTGAGGTGAAACACCACTGATAGCCTTGAAATTCTTATCAAAATGGGCTTGGTCGTAATAGCCAGCTTGTTGTGACAATGCTGAAAAAAAGCAGGGCGATTTTTGAATGTGCTTCAATACATAATTAAAGCGGGTTAAACGTGCAAAGTCCTTAACATTCATTCCAATTTGTGTGCGGAATAATCGGTTTAAATGCCTCTCACTATAACCGGATTGTAGCGCAATTTCTTTCACTTGAAGTTGTCCATGATTATCAGAAATCGCTTTGGTTGCTAACAACAAAGCATCTGATGCAACGAGTGGGACAATTCCCTGTTAATGTCCGCAAGTGAAAGGCGTATGTCTGCAAATTCCTCTTGGCTTTGACGAGTAATTTGATATAAACCATAGGGCGAAAGCTGAATAAGCATTAGAACAATATAATTATTTGGCTCTGAACCTAACAAAAGGGGCGTGAGAGATGCTCCCCACAGTTCGGAAATGACTGAATTTCCATCAAAAGCAAGCGACAGTGTTCCGCAAGCATTAGGCATAAGAGTATATTCTTCTGTAAACATATCTCTTGTCGGAAATACAATATTGTAGTATTGAATGTATTTTCTCAGCCCAATATGAGAGGGAAATATATTAAATTGCGTGTCATTTTTTAGAATCAAATTGTTCCCTCCTTTTTTGAGGTTTTTAGTCGACTATCCACAGGCTTTTTTGCATCTGTCTTTCCGAACCAAACATTTCTTCATGATATCATGACAAATATTTCCTTGAAACATATGATTGCACAACTATTCAACTAATATGCAAAAAAAATAATCAGAGCCCTAAAACTCCAATTTTTATTACCAGTGCAACTGCGATGATTGCTCCGATAACCGTAACAGTACGATAAATTTTTACAGATTCCATATCATGCTTTTCCTTTTGCCAATAGTAAACTCCTGTCCCGGCAACAGTCAGACTAATTAAAAGACCTAAAATTGAAACAATAGCAGAATTCATAAATAAACTCCTCCTTTTTGTAATTAAAATAAAACCAGAATGTAGCTTCTCGGCGTATAAAAACCGTTTCACTGTAGAAACGGTTTTTACGCTATTTTTCACAGACATGAATAAGTCCTTGATCAAAAATACACTTAACATGTTCGTCCGCGAGAGAATAGTAAACAACACGGCCGTCTTTCCGATATTTCACCAGCTTTGATTGCTTTAAAATCCTTAACTGATGAGAAATGGAAGATTTGGTCGCTCCTAAAAGGACGGCGATATCACAGACACACATCTCAGCCCGAAACAAAGCGCAGAGTATTTTCACCCGGGTTGAGTCACTGAATACCTTAAAAATATCAGCTAAATCAAGCAGGGTATCCTCCTCCGGCATATATTTGCGGACATCGTTTACAACCTCTTCGTGTATTGTGCTGCAATCACACCTATCAATATCGGGTTCATATGTTCCCATAAAATCACCTCGCATAAGTTGAATAGTTGTATTATCTTTCAACTATTATATGCTACTGCATTAATAATGTCAATATGATTCAATAGAAATTATAGCATGTTGCTAGAGAGTGAAAGTATCATATCATAAAATAATTATTTACAGATAACGTCTGACTGTTGCTTTATAGTCCGCATATCGTTGTCCAAAGGTTTGAATAAGGTGTTTTTCTTCCCCTGTAATCTGAATGTGAAACAGAATGATTGCCGCAACAGTAAATATAATGTTGATACAATTTAAATATACCAGTGAACATCCAATATATAATAGATCAAAGCCTGCGAAAGCCGGGTTTCGGCTGATTTTATAAATTCCGGTGGTGACAAGACTGGTGTTTTGGCTGGTGCTGTATCCGGCGCGCCAGTTATTTTTCATGGTGATAACCGCCAGAAGGAAAAGCACACATCCTCCGGCCATAAGGCACAATCCAATAAGTTGGACAGGTAAAATTGTGGTAAAGCCAGGTATAAACGCTGCAAAAAATACACTGATAAACTGTCCGGCTGCTCCGGCATAAGTCACAATTTTCAGAAGAACTTCGATACTTTTTGCTCTGGAAGGTTTGCCGCCTTTTCCTAATAAATCACCGGAAACACCCTGCCTCCGCAGCAGTATCATTTTTATCAAATAGGCAGCATAAAACAGGCAAAGCAGCATAAAAACAATCATTTTAATATTTTCCATCACATTTCCTCCATAATATTTGTCACGGCAAAATGACCCGTAATATAACGCTTATCCAGGCAGCGTTGAAGCAGCATCGCCCATGTCTATACCCACTTTTAACATTATATAATGATATGATTATTTCAATCAAAATAACATATGAACAATTGAACATATATTGAACTATAGTAAATATATGCTTTTTTTCTTTGTTTGTCAATGAAAAATATAAATTTATAAACGGGTTTATTTAATAGTCATATAATCCCCACATTTCTGTGATAAATTGTAATGGAAATGTAATATATAAGACAATCATACTAGGGGATAAAATCATGGGAAAAAGTAAATTCATTGGGATAAACAAAGGAATTGTTGCGGTTTTTGCAGGACTGATCATTACTTCTGTTAATAATTTTCCTGCCAATGCACAGCCTGCTGTAACAGAAAACACAGAAATACCCATTGTAGAAAGCTTACCTATTTCAGAAAGCGGCAACGAGGAAATTTTTGCATTATCCACAGTCATTGGTCCGGGAATTTCCCTGATGGAACCGGTATCGGAAGCGCCTCCGGTGTTTCAGGAGAGTATCGGGGAACAGGTCGTTTCATACGCTTCCCGTTTTATAGGAAATCCATATGTATATGGTGGGACCAGCCTGACAAATGGTGCTGATTGCTCTGGTTTTGTTATGAGTGTATTCCGTCAGTTTGGAATATCGCTTCCCAGAACTTCAAGAGAACAGGGACGTTCTGGAATTGATGTTGGCGGCCTTGAAAATGCAATACCTGGTGATGTAATATTCTATAAAGGACATATTGGCATTTATATGGGACAGAATCAACTGGTGCATTCAAGCAATCCGGAAGATGGAATTAAAGTATCCCCGGCTACATATAAGCCCATACTTTCTATCAGACGTTTCCTATAGTATAGTATAAGGGAAGGATTCGGAACTATAAAAAGAAATAAAGAGGAAGAAGATGAAAAGAAACAGGACGATTCTCATTGTGGACGACGAAGAAAAAATAGTGGATGTATTACGGGCTTATCTGGAAAAAGAAGGTTATCAGGTATTAAGTGCTTATGACGGGACAACTGCTATGGAATTGTTTAAGTCCAATGAGATTGCTCTGATTTTGCTTGATTTAATGCTTCCTGATATTATGGGAGAACAGATTTGTCAAATGATACGTACGAGTTCCCGGGTTCCGATTGTTATGCTGACGGCCAAGACAGAAGAGGCCGATTTGATAAAAGGGCTTCAAATGGGGGCCGACGATTACATTTTTAAACCCTTCAGTCCCAGAACAATTGTTGCAAAAATAGAGGCTATTTTAAGGCGGATAGAGAGCGATCAGCTTACCAGCATTCCGGTTTTGTATAATCAGGGAAGCCTTGCCATTGATTTTCAAAATTCTGAAGTAAAAGTTTGCGGAAGAGATGCCGGTCTGACACCCACAGAGTATAAAATACTGGCAACCATGGCCAAAGCTCCTAACCGGATTTTTACCAGAGAGCAGCTGATAACATATGCTCTGGGTGACGATTTTGACGGGTATGACAGAAGTATTGACACTTATATTAAGAGCGTCCGGACTAAAATAGAAGAAGACCGTAAAAATCCCGTTTTTATTCTTACTGTTCATGGAATAGGATATAAATTTACCGGAGCCGAATCATGAAAAAAACTTTAAAAAACACCTTGATCACTTCATATTCCGTCATAGCGGTATTGACTGTTTTATGTCTCAGCCTTTTTTTTAATGTGATGGCTGACAGGATGTTTGAAACTTATGCAAAGAAACAGCAAAAAAATCAGATTGATCAAATTGTTTTTCAGATTAACCAGCTATATAATTCCGAAACAGACTTATATGACATAAATGGAATTGAAATTATTGGGTATGCAGCCTTGCAAAATGGTATGATTGTTCACATGCAGTCTGCCAATAAAGATATTGATTGGGATGTGCAAAGCCACCGGGCTGAGGAGTGCAGGATGGTATTGCAGCATGCTGAAAGCAATATGCATAAAACTTATCCTAATTTTAAGGGCAGCTATACGGAGGAATCTTATCAATTAGAACATGATGGAAGTATTACCGGAATATTAAAAATAGGTTATTACGGTCCTTATTCCTTAAATGATGGTGAACTGGAACTTTTAAAGGCTTTGAATAAATCACTTTTGCTGATTGGGGGTATTTCTCTGGTTGCGGTGATTATTTTTGGTGTACTGATCGCCCGTACCGTCTCAAAACCCATTACTGGCGTTATTCATATGGCACAAAGGATAGCCGGAGGCGAGTATGGCGTGCAGTCAGATAAAAAAACCTCCATGGTGGAAACTTCAAATCTGGTAGAGTCCATTAATAAAATGTCTTTGGCACTGAAAGAGGATGAAAAGCAAAAACGTCAGATAACTGTAGATGTAGCTCATGAACTTCGCACCCCCCTAACCAATCTGCAATCTCATTTAGAAGCCATGTTGGATGGAATCTGGCCGGCAGATAATGATCATCTGGAGAGCTGTCATGGGGAGATCCTGCGTTTGGTTGATATCGTGGGACAGCTGCAGGAATTATATTCCTTAGAAAACCGAAAACAGGCTCTGAATAAAACAAACTTTGAATTTCATGATTTGTGTGTGAAAGTATTCCGGGATTTTGAAATTAAACGACAGAATAAGAACATAAGCTTGGGTATGAACATGCCTCTAAAGACATTAATGCATGCAGATTATTACAGACTGAAACAGTGTATGGTAAATCTGCTCTCCAATGCTCTGACATATACTCCGGCGGGAGGCAATATAATGGTGGAGTGCCAAAGCTTATCCAATAAAATTATAATCAAGGTAAAAGACAGCGGCCCCGGCATTCCAAAGGCAGATTTGCCATATTTATTTGACCGTTTTTACCGTGTAGACAAGTCCAGAAGTAAAAAAACAGGCGGCATGGGAATCGGATTATCTATTACGAAAGCAATTGTGGAAAAGCATGAAGGAGAGATTTTTGCAGAGAGTGAAATAGGACAGGGTGCTGTATTTACTATGGTATTTCCGGTTAACACCAATATTAGCTGAACATTAATGAGAAGAAAAATTTTGAATAAAAGAAATTTTCTGCTCATTTTTAATTTTTGTAAAATTTTATTAAGCTCATAAAATTACCACATCCCCTTAGTATGATAAATGTATGGCATTTGAGGGCATTATTTCGATTATTTATTTTTAAAACAGATGATGAAGATAATAGAATGAAATAAGTATGAGCAATAGAAAGGAGATCATGAAAGATGCAGGAACATCGAAATGGGGGAAGCAGGAAAAGGAAGATTATACATCCGTATAAAGAAAAAAGATTTTATATCGGCACGATTATACAGGGTATGGTTATTTTAAGTTTATTAATTGTTTTGTTTTTTTATATATTATCATTGATTCGCAGGGGAAAAGGTGTCAGCAGCGTAGAAGCACATCCCTCTGCAGATAAAATCGTTGCAGAGTTAACAATTCCGGAGACGGAAACGGAAATCATTAAGGATGTGATAAAAAACATTAAAATTGATGATATATCTATGGAAGGATTGACCAAAGAAGAAACAATAGAAAAGCTTTTGGATACATATACCTGGAATCTTCAATTGGGATATGATGACAAAGTCCAACCAATGGAAAACCCTTTACCGGAAAAGGTAGAAAAGTTGGTGGAACAAATATATTCTGAGAATGTAAATAACGGGAATGAAATATACAATTTAGATTTATCAGATATTGAGGACAGCATAAGGTCTCAGATTGAAAAAGCAGCTGAGAAGTGGAATAAAGCCCCATTAAATGGACAATTAACAGGCAGGAATGAGGAAAGTAAAACATGGATTTACTCCGAAGGAACAAATGGTGTAGAAATTAATCAGGAAAAAGCAGTTCAGGATGTCATGAATGCAGTGAATAACAAAAAGTTCGAAGAGACGATTTTTGTGGAAAGCAGTCAAACGTCCCCTAATCTTTCGGCTGCGGCGGCAAAAAAAGAATATAAAGTGATTGGAAACTTCTCAACCATAACAACTGATAACCAGAATCGAAACAATAATATCAACTTAGCAGTCAATGCATTAAACGGATTGGTTATTTTCCCAGGAGAGGAGTTTTCGTTTAACAGGACGACAGGCAATAGGACCATTGAACGAGGATATAAACCTGCCGGGGCATATCGTAATGGAGAATTTGTTGAAGAGCCTGGGGGAGGTGTCTGCCAGGTTTCCTCTACGTTATACAATGCAATCATTTTTTCCGGTATTAAAACAAAGGAGCGTAATCCCCATAGCTTTGAGCCGTCCTATGTAATTCCGGGGGAGGACTCTATGGTCAGTTACGACGGTTATAGCGGGCCGGATTTGAGGTTTGTAAACAGGCAGAATACATCTGTTGCAATCCGTGCTGTTTTCGAAAACAAAAAACTGACTGTTTCAATTATTGGTATGCCCATTCTGACGGAGGGAGTTAAGATGTCCATGAGGTCTGAGAAGGTGAAAGAATATGATCCGCCTGCCCCAAAGTATGAGGAAGACCAAGCGCTGCAGACGGGGCAGGAGGTGGAAACAACAAAAGGCGTGAAGGGCAGCACCAGAGACAAAAACTCAGCCAGTGGAAGCTGCTGTTGATCCGGAGACCGTTCCACCATTAGAAAGTGAGCAGGAAACAGTGTCCGAAAGCCAGTCGTCAGAATCTGATAACAGCAGCGAAACACAAACTCCTCTTCCTGTCCCCGTAGGGCCAGGAGCAGCAGTTAATGAGATACGGTAAGGAACAGGGAAACTGAAAGGGATAAAGTACAGCATGCAGAAATTTATTAAAAAGTACAAGATGGCTATATTACTGCTGGCATTAATGATCATGTCGGCACTTATATATCAAAGTACAAAAAAGCCTGAGGACGCTGTTTCAGGGCGTGTAAAAAACGAAGAACTGGCAGAGAATGAAACAAATATCGTAATTGACCAGCAAATGGAGAGCATTTCGGAACCGGAAACAGAAGGCAGTACGGAAGCTATGGCACCTGAAAACCTGACGGAAGGAACTGAGCATTCCTCGGTAGCTGACCTTCAGGCAAGACTGATGGATCTGGGGTTCATGGAAAATGATGAACCGACTATATTCTACGGACCGGTAACGGCAGATGCGGTAAAGGCTTTTCAAAGGCAAAATAATCTGGCCCAGGATGGTATTACAGGTCCTGCCACTCTTGAAGCAATTATGTCGCCTGATGCCAAATATTACGCAATATCACTGGGGATAGCGGGGACGGATGTAAAGAGAGTTCAGAACCGACTTTATGAACTGGGGTATCTGATATCAGAAAATGAGATAAATGGAACATTTGACGAGTTGACGGAAGCGGCAGTTCTTAAATTACAGGAGGTAAACCAGCTTTCCGCAGATGGCAAGGTGGGACAGAAGACTATAAATTTGCTTTACAGTGAAGAAGTAAAACCTAATTTTTTAACTTATGGTGAGAAAAATGAGGTTGTTTTGGCATCTCAAAAGCGATTAAAAGAATTGGGATATTTGACGACGCTGCCGGATGGAAATTATGGAAATGACACAGTTCAGGCAGTAAAACAGTTTCAGTCCAGAAATGGGTTGGTTGTAGATGGATATCTGGGACCTTCAACCCGTATAGAGTTGAAAAAATCAGGAGTAAGACCCAATGGCCTGGTGATCGGTGAAGAAAGTGAAAGCGTTGAAAGAGTCCAGAGCCTGTTAAGTAAACTTGGATATCTGCCGTCTGGAAATGTGACTGGATATTATGGGGAAATTACAGAAAAAGCAGTGAAATCTTTTCAGGAAAATAACAAGCTGATCGTCGATGGCACAGTTGGAATAAAAACTATGACAACGCTTATTGGCGAAAATGCGATTAAAGCCAAAGCAGGAAGTTCGCAGGGAAGCGGAAAGGGCGGCACTGATAATAAGACAGGAGGAGGCGGCGCAGTCAGCGGTAATGTACAAGCTCTGTTAGATATTGCGGCTTCTAAAGTGGGATCAAAATATGTTTGGGGTGCAAAAGGACCTAATTCTTTTGATTGTTCCGGTTTTGTGTACTGGAGTCTGAATCAGATTGGTGTAAGACAAAGCTATTTGACTTCCAGCGGTTGGAGGACAATCGGTAAGTATAAAAAGATCACAAATTATGATGATATACAGCCTGGTGATATTGTGATTGAAAAAGGACATATGGGAATTGCTGCAGAAAATGGCAAGGTGATTGATGCTTCATCAGGTAATGGTAAAGTTGTGTATCGCCAAAGAACTAAGTGGTGGAGAGATAATTTTATTGTGGCATGGAGGATTTTCTGATTTGACTATTATAAAGTAAAAGAATATAATTAAATAGTCAAGTACTCGTTTGATTTGAAAGGTGTGATTTCAATGAATAAAGCAAATTTGCCACATGACCATGGACAAAACATCCAAACGATTTTAGAAAAAATGCCCGGAGAGCAGTCTTTTTTAGAAGTTTCTTCTATGTTTCAGCAACTATGTGATGGCACCAGACTCCGGATTCTGTGGCTTTTATGTCACTGCGAAGAATGCGGAATCAACATTGCAGCAGCAATCGGAATGAGCACAGCAGCAGTGTCCCATCATCTAAAATCATTAAAACTCAGCGGTCTTATAACTAGCCGGAGAGAGGGAAAAGAAGTTTATTATACCCTGGCGGATACGGAAACAGCCCGTCTCATTCATCACATGATTGATGACTTTTTTCAAATTGCCTGCCCGGGAAAGGGGATTGCCAATCACAAAGAATCATGAATGAAAATGCGCTGCTCACGTTTTAGTGTGAGCAGCACATTTGAAATACTCAGCTAAGCTTTGTTTGATTGTAAAGACTGTGATATCACCAATTGGGATTACTTTTTTGCCTGGGTGAACTTTTTGACGTTCAGAGAACGGATAGCATTTAATATGGCGATAATGGAAACTCCAACATCTGCGAAGATGGCTCCCCACATATTTGCAATGCCGAATGCTCCGAGTATCAGCACAATGCCCTTGACCGCAAGGGAGAAGGTTATATTCTGCCTTACAATGCGGAGTGTTTTCCGGCTGATTTTCATTACAGTGGCGATTTTGGAAGGTTCATCGGTCATGATTACAACGTCTGCCGCCTCAATCGCCGCATCCGAGCCAAGTCCGCCCATGGCTATGCCCACGTCTGCTCTTGCCAGAACAGGAGCATCGTTAATGCCGTCACCGACGAAAGCGAGCATTTTTTTGGAGTTTTTTTCGCTGATTAGCTTCTCAACTTGCATCACCTTATCGGCAGGCAGCAGTTCCGTATATACTTTATCCAGATTTAACTGATTCGCTACGCTTTTACCTACGGCATCCGCATCACCAGTGAGCATAACCGTTTGCTTTACCCCTGCCGCTTTCAATTCAAGAATAGCTTTTGCAGAGTCTGGCTTGATTTCATCTGCAATGACGATGTAGCCTGCATAGATACCATCTACAGCGATATGAACGACTGTCCCTGTGGAGGAAGACTGATCATAAGCAATGTTTTTCAATTTCATGAGTTTGCTGTTACCAGCTAATACGACTTTACCGCCTATAGATGCCTGTACACCATGACCGGCGATTTCTTCAATATCACTGATCAGGGAAGGATCAACTGCCTTGCCATACGCTTTTTTTATGCTTACTGCAATTGGATGGCTGGAGTAATCCTCTGCATGTGCGGCAATTTTGATTAATTCATCTTTGCTCATGCTAAGGGTATGAACCTCACTGACAACAAAGTTACCTTTTGTAAGTGTGCCTGTTTTATCAAACACGACAATTTCAGTATCAGCTAGAAGCTCCAGGTAATTGCTTCCCTTGACCAGAACACCAGCCTTAGAGGCACCACCAATACCTCCAAAGAAGCTGAGTGGCACTGAAATTACCAATGCGCACGGACAGGATATAACAAGGAAGGTTAATGCACGCTCAATCCAGATTAAAAAAGACTGATTCATTACAAGAGGTGGGATGATAGCCAGGGCAACTGCTGCAAATACAACAAAAGGCGTATAGTACCGTGCAAACCGGGTAATGAAGTTTTCACTCTTACTCTTTTTGTCCGAGGCGTTTTCAACCAGTTCCAGGATTTTAGAAACAGTGGATTCGCCGAATTCCTTTGTAACTTTAATTGTCAGTTTACCGGTCTGATTAATACAGCCGCTGATGACCGGATCACCGACAATGGCATCGCGAGGGACTGACTCACCGGTAAGCGCCGATGTATCCAGTGCAGAGTGTCCATCTATTATAACACCATCCAGAGGAATACGCTCTCCGGGCTTTACAACGATGGTGTCACCAACTGTGACCTCTTCCGGGTCTACCTGCACCAACTGGTCGTCCCGCATTACATTGGCGTAATCAGGACGGATATCCATCAAATCAGCGATTGAACGCCGTGAACGTGAAACGGCATAGGACTGAAACAGTTCGCCTACCTGATAGAATAACATAACTGCCACACCTTCTGCGTATTCACCAAGTAAGAATGCACCGATTGTGGCAATGCTCATCAGGAAGTTTTCGTCAAACACCTGTCCCTTACGGATATTTTTCAATGCCTTCAGAACAATTTCGCCGCCAATGATAAGGTAGGAGATGAGAAACGCCGGGAACACGATATAGTCAAGAGCAGAAGACTGGAACAACTCCCAACCAAGCAGATCAAGCATCTGTGCTCTGCGTGCAAATGGTATCGATAAAAAGAAGATGGCTCCTGCAATCAGAATTCGTTTCAAGAGATTTTTTTCTTTTTTATTCATAAATAACCCTCCTTTTTAAATAAAAGGGCAGCGGTTGTATGCACAGTTGCTGCCGCTTTTATTGTTAGTCTAAAAATACAAGATCCGACTCAATCTTGTTTGCAGTTTTCTTTGCCTGGGCCAGGACTTCGTTAAATTTGTCATCAGGAGCCTCCAGTATCATTTTCTGACCCATGAAGTTTACTTTGCAGCTGATAACGCCTTCCAGCTTGGAAACGGCATTTTCGATTTTTGAAGCACAGTTGGCACAGTCAAGGTCCTGTAATTTAATTGTTTTTTTCATAGTATATACCCCTTTCGGTTTTTAAAATAATTTGCAATCAAATTAACGATTAAGCAATTGTTTGATTGTATACTCTTAGTATATGCGTCAGGACGGATAATGTCAACATACATCCAGAAACCTGACTAATTGGACAAAAACGCTGACTGTTTGGAATAAAAAGATAAACGTAGGGCCAAGGTAATTGAACAGCCTTATAATATGATTATATGAATTGGAGGTACCAGAATGGATTCCGGTGAAATGACACTTTTTGATAAAGAGAAGCTTATGAATCAGTCTGAAGATTTTATTACCTATAAATTTAAATTACCGGAGGGAACAGGAACAGCACAGGTTTGTCAGGTCTTTTCGGGAATTGAAATAACAAAGATAAATATATCATCCAATCGGTATATCCCTGAGATAAATAAATCTGGACGGATTATTGAAATCAACCACTGTCAAACTGGCCGTTTCGAATGCCGAATGAACGATGGCTGCTTTCAATATGTGGGTGAAGGGGATATCTTCTTAAGTCCATTGAAAAACCACTGCAATAGAATTGAACTGCCGCTGGGCTATTACCAGGGTTTTGTAATCACCATTGATCTGGACAGCGTACCAGTTCAATGGAACAGTGTTATTCCCGGAATACCCAATGACATTTGCCGCACATTGGAACGTTTTTTTCTTCTTGATGAGTGCTTCTTAATGCAATCAAGGGATGAAATTAATCACATTTTTTCCGGTATGTATTCTGTACCAGAAAAAGTCAGAAGCGCATATTACCGTATCAAGATTCTGGAACTGCTTCTTTATCTTTTCTGCTTTGATCCGGCAGATGAAAAACAAAAACATATTTACGCAAGACAGCAGGTAGATATCGTCAAACAAATCCAAAAGCGCATAACAGAGGAATTCTCTTATCGATTTACCATTGAAGAACTTGCCAGGGAGTACCGTATCAGCGCTACCGCTCTCAAACAGCATTTCAAGGGTATATTTGGCCAGTCAATAGCAGTGTATATGAAGGAATTCCGGATACAGAAGGCGTCCCAGTTTCTTCGTGATTCGGAACAGAGTATTGCGGATATCTCAGCATTGGTTGGATATGAAAGCCAGAGTAAATTCACAGCAGCGTTCAAAGACATTATGAAAATCACTCCTTTGGAGTATAGAAAGTCACACCGGAAAAATCAATAAAGAGAGTGACACCAAAGGAGTAAACTATTTTATCCCAATACTGCAATAATAAAAAGTGTTATCATAAAAATTCCTATACTAACAAAAAAGGGATGTTTTATTTTCTGGGAAATTGATGTTTTCTTTATAAAAACGCTTCCGATTATGCTGATTAAGAGTCCGAATAATCCATTTACTTTAAAACCTATAAGAAACAACATAATAGAAAATACATGTGCCCAAAAAGGTGTTTTATTCTTTGCTGAAGGTACATTATTTTCTGTTGAGCCATTACCATGTTCAGGTGATTCCGGTTTTATTGAAGCAGAGCCGATAAAATGGAATGGCTCCCCGCCCTGAGATATTAGTTCTTCCATAAGTGTTAAGGACGAAATTTCGTTTTCTTTATAAATATAAAAAGCAAAAGATTTAAGTTCTAGTGCTATTTCTTTTAAATCTCGGTGTACATTTATATTAATTTCATAACCCATGTTCTCTAAAACTCTATCCGCTTCTCCCACTGCCTGCGAACCTACTACAGAATATATTCCATTTTTCTTTCGCTCTATAAAATTTGAAATATAATCATCTGCTAAATTTAAGTCATCTTCTAGTCTTAAAAATTCATATAGTTTTAAAACATGTTTATTTATTTGTTCTCTAATATCATCATTTAATTTCATAAACTCTTGTTCTTCGATAACAGATAAGCCTGATGCAAGTTTTTTTCTTTCCCAATTTTTTGCTTTATTTAATTGATCCTCAAATATTACAGGCTCGTTTAATAACTTTTTTATAGTGAATTTTCCTATTCTAAAGTTGGTCTTTCCTGCAAATTCTATTATTGCATCTTCAAAAAAGAAATATTTATCATTGGAATTCTGTTCTATTTCTTTGATTTTCCATATCTCTTTTTCCAAGTTTCCATATCTGGTACTGGTAAGATATTTCATTTTAAGGTTAAACAATTTTATAGCAGCAACAATGTTATCATTACATTCCTTATCGCAGCATATAGTAAAACGTTCATCTGATAAAAACATATTACAATTAAGATGTTTGATTTCTTCTTTATGTCTTTCTAATGATTCATTGTACGCTTCAATCATTTTTTTATAAAAACATTCAAATTCTTTTAAAATTTTATGTGTATAAGCTGTTTTATAGTGTTTTCGTATGCTTTTTTTATATTTATCAATTAAATAATACAAATCCTGAAAATCATTTATATATGCGTTTTCGTTTATTGTCTGTTGAAACTCAAATAAAACAGAATGATTCAAATTCATTTTAGTTATATGCTTAGCAGTAAATTTATTTTGATTGTCTCTGGATATAAGCAATGTATTGTAAACTTTCTCTGTTCCATATGTATCTTTTTTATAATTCTGTTGATAAAATAATTCTTCATTATATCTATCAGGAACTTCGTCAAATTTTTCATTTGTTATACTTAAACCGTCAAAAACATATTTTCCTTCAATGAATTTCATATTGGTAAAAAGCTTTACATAGGTAGTATTAAAAATATTATTATTTATTTTTCTTTCGGAAAATATTTCATATTCTAATATAATTCTTAATGTTTCACTTAAGTTTCTGTTTTTAGCACCTTTTTTAAATTCTTTAAAATTATAGGGCATTGGAAGTTTCCTTTCATTTGGGATTAATAAAAAAACAAGATTCGTTTAAGGCTTTAAATTTAGGAATATTCTAATAGAAAATTTAAAGTATTTGTTGGTTTCTCTAATATTCTATTAAAGTTAGCATCAGTAAAAAAGAATTTATTAAGTCTTATATCTTTTGAATTTCGAATATTAAAATCTTTTATACTTTATCATATTATTTTTAATTATTCAACAAGCATGAGTAAGAACCATGGGGAAGCGGCTCCTTCTTACAAAGATTTAATTGCTTTTTTCTAAAAGTACTGCAATTGTGCCACATTCCTTTTGGTAGATGTTCCCGCAAACATCACCAAAGATTCCGCATACCTTAAAGCCTGCCTGTTCCGCTTCCTGAATCAAGGTTTCCTTTGAAAAATAAGTATTCCACAAATAATAAGGAGTTATTTCATTTTTTGAAATAATTGATATTAACTCTAGTGTTACGTTATCTGAATACTTATAAAAACCATTCAATGCAATATATTCATCCTTACGCCAAAAGCCACCATTATGACACAGTTCCCAAGTTTGCTGTTCCTGAAAATCATAAAACCTCTTCATAGAAAACACATCTAACAACAGCTTCCCGCCTGGTTTAAGATGATGGTAAATTTTGTTCATAATTACCTGCCTGTCTTTGGTTGACAAAGCTCCGTAATCACAATATATCATGGTACAAAAGTCGAAAATTTCATTTAAATTCATTTCTAAATAATTTTTATACAAATAAGAAATGCTCCATTTTTTATTTAAAGCAGACTGCCTTGCATATTCTATGGAGCGTTTTGAAAAGTCTATTCCTGTAACATGATATCCTGCCTGGGCGAATTTTTCAGCATATATGCCGGGACCGCATCCGATATCAAGAAGTAAGGAATATTTGGAGCATGGTACAAGTTCCCTTATCCAGGCAACAGATTTTTCAATAAACGTTATTTTTCTGCTGGCTCCATCGAACTCCGGATTTAGATGTGCTTTAAGCATTTGTTTTGAAATATATTCATCATTCCAAAATTCACCCTTTGATTTTGTGTAAATAGGTGGTTTTTTTAAAGACGTAAAAGTACTGCTGTTCATGTTTTTCTCCTTTCAAATGCAAAAAAGCTGTAGATTTTACTCTACAGCTAATTCTTCATAAGCTGAAAATAGTTAAGAGTAAAATAAAATCAAATATCAGACATGAAAAATAAGCTGTTTATACAGCGCCTCTTTGTCTATTAAATTTGATTTTATCTGCTCTTTTCCAGTCATACCCACGTTACTGATTATGTAACATCTGATATGCCGGACTATATCACCTTTTTCTATTAAATTTACAATTTTATATTACTGTACTTATCCTGAGATGTCAATCGATACTCATGTATATTATTCTTAGTCACAATTGTGACAGGTGTACAGGCCAAACGGTAAAGTGGAATAGAGTCTTTACTTTATGTCAGGTTGGACCAGTAGATCTTATTCTATCCTTATTTTGAGGTATACCATTTGTTACTCTTACCCATGTATCACTTTTGAATAGTTCGTATTCTTCAAAAGCACAGGGCAACCCGTTTGCAGTTGCTATATCAATGCTATCCATAAGCTGAAAATGTAAATGTGGAGAAAAAGAATTTCCTGAATGTCCTATTTTGCCAATAACATCCCCTTTTTTGATACTCTGACCAACTGATACTTGAATAGATCCTGTTTGAAGATGGCATAAAGCAGCGTATATCTTGTTGCCCTTTTCTATAATAACATAATTGCCTGCAACAGATTGCACGTTGTTTTTTTCAGGGTCAAAATAATGACTGTGATTATAAGCATTAGAGATATCAGATAGAAGCCTCGTTCGTGCCCGCTCTTTATAACCGTCCTCAGCCTTGACAATGATTCCATTGCAAGGTGCATATATTTCTTTTCCCCAACAATAATATTCATTTAATGGAACTCCTCCAAAAAGATATTGCAATAAACTGACTCCATAAGCGGGCAAACCCTTTCTTTCCCAGTCTACTTGTATAAAATCATAAGCATATCTTGTTCCCAGCTGGTTTGTGCCGTGACTCGGAATTTTTGATCCCGGAGTATTAGGGGAAAGCCATTCCCCCCGCAATGGAAACTCTACAATAATTGGTTCGTTCATATCAACCATTCCGTTTCTCCTGTCAATCTAATTTTTTCTATGTTTTTCATTCACTTAATCATTGTGGAAGATTTAGGTTGATTTTCTGAGTTTATCAAAATATCCATTCATTTATTTTGATAAGAACTTTGCTGCTCATAAATCAATGTTATTGTATATTTATTTGTCTGAAAGGTCAATGGGTAAAAGGAAAGCACAACATGTAATAGATTGAAATGGAGGAGCCGGCAAGAGGGGGGATCTTGCCGGCTGAGTATGAAAAAAAGTTTGAATTAAAAAGGCTTGGCCTTATTTACAATTATGAATATACCTGAAATTTGTGACGTTTTTTTGATAAAAATGTGAAGAGTGTGTGAAAGGAATGCCGTAGTAAAGTATTGCAAAAACGTTAAAGACAATAACTGCAACAGTATCTGCAGGTATAAGAATTTTCTATTTAGACTTAACTTACAATGATTGTGGGTATCAATTAGTAACTATATATGCTAATATAAATCTTGCATACAATTAACATTTTACGCTGGGACATGGATACATTTATCTGCGAAAAAACATCCAATACCAATTCAGCCTTTATAAGCAGTAAATTAATTAAAGGCAGGAGAGTATATGTCTGAGTATTTTTTGAATTATAAATCTGAACGAAAGGGAGAAAGACATATGAATACTATTTTGCATGAAGCTAAGAGGATTGAAGATGCCATAGTAAAAGACCGCCGCTATCTTCATCAAAATGCTGAAACAGGGCACGATCTGCCTATTACGACAGCGTATGTAACAAAACGATTAGAGGAAATGGGCTTGGTACCTCAGATAATTGCCAAATCAGCCATTGTGGTTACAGTTGGAGGCAAACGTCCGGGCAAAACTTTTTTGCTGAGGGGAGATATGGATGCACTGCCTATTAAAGAAGAAACAAACCTTCCTTTCAGCTCAGAAACACCGAATATGCACGCATGCGGACATGACAGCCATACAGCAATGCTGTTGGGAGCGGCAAAGCTGCTAAAGGATCATGAGGATGAAATTGAAGGCAGTGTCAAGTTGATTTTTTAGCCTGCGGAGGAAATTTTGTCAGGTGCAAAAGCTATGATTGCTGCAGGTCTGCTGGAAAATCCTCATGTTGATGCCGCAGCTATGATACATATTTTTTCTGGAATGCCAGTTCCGGCCGGAACCTTGATTGTGCCTAAGGCCGGTGAAGTTTCTGCATCTGCGGATATGTTCCATATCGATGTAATCGGTAAGGGCGGTCACGGTGCAATGCCCAACTTATCTGTAGATCCGCTTAATGTGGCTTCTCACATATTTATTGCACTGCAGGAACTTATTGCAAGGGAAATTGAACCTGGTAATACCACAGTGCTGACGGTTGGACAGCTGCACGGTGGAAACGCTGCAAATATTATTCCGGATACAGCATTTCTTGAGGGGACAATACGTTGCTTTGACAACGAAGAGCGTAGTTATCTCAAGCGCCGTGTTGAAGAAGTTGCCAAGGGTGTAGCGGCAGTGTTCCGCGCCCAGGCTTCTGTGACGTTTCCCATAGGCTGCCCATCCGTCTATAATGACCCCAAACTTTATAAACAGTTCCTTTCCATAAATAAACAGTTATTGGGTGAGGAACATGTTACAGGATTTGAGGTGGCTTATCCAACAGGGCGAATGGCAGGATCAGAGGATTTCGGCTATGTCAGTGAGAAAGTACCTTCTGTTATGATGGTTTTAGGCGGCGGAAGCCCGGAGCAAGGATATCCTTACCCCCAGCACCACCCCAAGGTGGATTTTCGTGAGGACACATTTTATATCGGAACAGCGGTGCTTGTTAACACTGCGCTGGAGTGGCTTAAAGAAGAAGCATCTGCACAAAAAAGTAACTGAATTAACAAAAAAATCTCCCAAAGTAACCGGGAGATTTTTTTGCTATTTTATACGTTTACTTAGAAATGAAACAGCGCAGTGGGCATATATGGCACATCCTAAAGGAAGAACATCTTCATTAATTAAAAAGGCAGGATGATGCATGGAGTTACAATAACCCTGCTCAGGGCTCCCTGAACCTAAATAAAACATGACGGAAGGAACCTGCTGTGCAATATAAGTAAAATCCTCTGAACCTGTAGTGATAGGTACCTGTACGACTTTGTCTTTGCCCATTGTCTGAGCACAGCAACCAGCCAGATATTCGCTCAAATCAGGATCGTTATACAAAGGGCCTATGCCATATACATAATCCACCTGTGCCTCACCTCTGAAGGTTGCGGCAACACTTTGGGCAATTTCTTTTACTCTGATTTTTAACCATGCCCGCATTTCCTCGCTGGCAGCTCTGACTGAAACTTCAAGTACCGCATGGCCTGCAAGAGTGTTCACGGTATCGCCTCCGCTTATTTTACCGACAAGTACCACAGCCTGATCATTGGTGGAAATTTCACGGGAAGTGATTTCCTGCAAAGCAATGACGATATGTGCAGCAATGTTGATTGCATCCACGCCCTTTTCGGGAGTGCTGCCGTGGGCATTTCGGCCTTGCACTGTGATTGTGATTGCATCACCTGAATACATGGCTGCACCCTTTGCGTAGTACAGGGTGCCAAAATCAGAAGATTCAGTGCCTGCTGCAACGTGCAGGCCAATGGCTGCATCAATTTTAGGGTTTTCCAAAAGACCTGAATCAATCATGTCCTTTGCTCCTGCCAGAATTTCTTCTGCAGGCTGAAACATCAGCTTGACCGTGCCTTCAAGCTTGTTCTCATGTTCCTTAAGCAGTTTTGCAGCTCCCAACAGCATTGCGGTATGATTGTCGTGTCCGCAGCTGTGGCAATTACCGTTTTGGGCAGCAAATGACAAGCCTGTAGTTTCTTTCATAGGCAGGGCATCCATATCTGCGCGCAGCAGCACGGTTTTTCCTGCTGTACCAATGGTGCATACAATGCCTGCCTTGCCCATGCGCTGTGGTGAAAGGCCGTATTCGGTCAGTTTGTTTTCCACAAATTCCAGTGTTTGAGGCAGTTCAAATCCAGTTTCTGCAAATCTGTGTATTGTTCTTCTGTTTTTCACAATATCACTTTTGAGCATGTTTGCCTGTTCAAGATATTCATTCATATGTTAATGTACTCGCCTTTCCTGCACAACTTTATGACTCGTTAAGAAAATCCCACGCATATTGGGCATGTAGTGCTGCACCGATTTTCAGCATATCCTCATCCACGGTAAATTTGGGGTGATGAATGCTGTAACAGGTGTCTTTTTCTTCGTTGCAAATACCCACAAATGCAAATACACCTGGGACATTCGTCATATATTCGGAGAAATCCTCCCCTCCTGTAGTTGGAACAACATCAACTGCCGCATCTTCGGAAAGAATTGCCGCTACTGATTTTCTTGCACGTACAACCGAGCTTTCCACATTAATCAGCGGTGCGGTTAAAAGTGTGTACTCCAATTCTGCCTCTGCACGATAGCTTGCGGCTGTAGATTTGGCAATACGCTCCATAGCTTCAGGGATCTGGCGGCGGACCTGGTGACTGAAACAGCGCACCGTGCCTTCTAAAACGGCTTCATCTGCAAGAATATTAAAGCGGGTTCCTGAAACAAACTTGCCCACTGAAACAACAACCGGTTCCATAGGCGAACTTTCACGGCTGGCAATGGTTTGAAGATTCATTACAACAGCAGAAGCGGCAACAACCGCATCTACGCCGTAATTAGGCATAGAACCGTGCCCGCCTTTTCCCTTAATTGTAAGCTTAAACATATCAACAGCCGCCATGAGAGGGCCTGTATGCAGTGCGATTTTTCCAGCGGGCAGATCCCCCATTACATGCATACCAAAAATCTCGTCAACACCTTCCATCGCACCCTCTGCAATCATACGCTTTGCGCCTTGTGCAACCTCTTCAGCGGGCTGAAATATCAACTTAACCGTCCCGTGGAGCTGGTCCTTGATTTCATTTAGTATTTTTGCACCCCCAAGAAGCATGGCTGTATGAGAATCATGACCGCAGGCATGCATTACACCATCATTTTTCGACTTAAAAGGCAAGTCGGTTTTTTCCGTTATTTCAAGAGCATCCATGTCCGCACGCAGAGCAATGGTTTTTCCTGGGAATTTTCCATGAATAGTTCCTAAAACACCTGTGCCGGCTATTCTGACCAATGGAATTCCCATTTTTTCAAGCTCCTCAGCAACTCGTGCCGCAGTGCGCTCTTCATGCAGGCTTGTCTCAGGGTGCATATGAAATTCACGACGCATGTCTGTAATATATGGTTCATAGTTTTTTGCCAGTTCTTTGATATTTGTGCTCATAATTTTCTCCTTTGCTGATAATGATTTAGAAATGAGGAGCAATCCTCACTTTTTTTGAGTTCATATTACAATATTATAGCACAACACAGTGTTGATGCAATGGGTAAAGAATTAATTTCGCAGAGCGTATCCTGTTATTTTACTTCTTAAGTGGGATACCATAAAGTGCAACACAATATTGCTGAAATGTCAATATTTAAAATGCATATTTTAGCGCTTTAAACCGTGTTAGTTTTGGGTGATTTCATAAAATATTTAAAAGATATTGACATACTATTCTGAATATCTTAAACTTGTAAACAGATTATATATAAATTTGTACGCAGAGAAGAAAGGTGATTAAACTTATGAATGCAATTATTAGTCTGGTATTTGTTTTTGTAACCTATGCCATTGGAGACATCATTTCTGCCAAAACGAAAAGTATTGTTTCCATGATGTTTACATGTTCTGCAATATTTGTCATCGGCTTTTGGCTTGGGATTCCACAAACCTTATTTGCTGATGCCCAGCTTTCAGGAATAGGTGCATTGCTGATCACCTTACTTCTTGTACATATGGGAACATTGATGAGTATTAGCCAGCTTAAGCAGCAGTGGAAAACCGTTTTGATTGCAGCAGCAGCAGTTGTGGGCATTGGTTTTGTGGTTTTGACTGTTGGTCAGCTTGTTTTGGGAAAAACAGAGGCGTTTGTAGCTGCACCTGTTATTTCCGGCGGAGTTATTGCATCCCTTATGATGCAGGACGCTCTGACACAGGCAGGAACACCCAACGCAGAAACGCTTGCTATATTCTCAGTCGTTTTAATGGTAATGGAAGGCTTTGTGGGATATCCTGTAGCTTCCTTTGTTCTTAAAAAAGAAGGGATGCGTATTAAAGAAGAGATTTTGGCAGGCACATATGTTCCGGAAGCAGTTTCGGCATCACAAGCCCCTGCAAAGAAAAAGCTGTTTCCTTCTCTGCCTGAGAAATATGATTCTGAGAACTTTTATCTTGCAAAGGTTGCTCTGGTTGCATTACTGGCAACATGGCTTTCTTCCGTGCTTGCACAAGTGGCAGGTTTTAACATTCTGGACAAAAACATTTTATCATTGATTTTGGGAATTGTATTTACCGAGTTGGGTTTTTTGGAAACAAATATCCTTGGGAAGGCAAATTCAAGCGGTTTTGCTATGGCGGCACTTATGTCCGTAATTTTTGTCAGTCTTTCCAAAGCAACACCTGAGGTTCTCTTAAGTCTGCTGCCCACAATTATCGGTGCAAATATTCTTGGTGTAATCGGATATGGGGTTTTTTCAATTATTATGGGAAAGGTTCTGAAAGTTTCTCCCTGGATTTGTATAGCAATCGGATCAACTGCCAACTACGGTTTTCCAGGTACCTTTATACTTTCCAAAGAGGTAGCTAAATCATTAGGTGATACTCCTGAAATGTCAGAAAAAATTCTTGATGCTATTTTGCCCAAAATGCTGGTTGCAGGATTTGTTACTGTGTCCATTGCCTCGGTGCTGATGGCGGGCCTTGTTTCCCTGTTGTTTTAATTATTTAATCTGTATTCTATTTGATTTTTTGGAAGTGTCTTTGATTGCCGCCGTGATTTTATAAAAAAGGCTGTCGCACTAAGTTACCAGTGTGACAGCCTTTTTTTTGTGACTGCTCATTCAGACTGTTTTCGATGTGTTGAAAAAGTTGACTATCTCTAAAGTTTTTTGTTTAGAATGTTTTCATCATTTTTACATATTTGCCGGGAGTTGTTCCCGCAACTTTAGAAAATACTTTTACAAAGTGGGCATAATCCTTAAATCCACTGTCATAACAGGCATTTGTAATAGAGGTTCCACTGCGAAGAAGCATCTGGGAGTATTGGATTCTCCGCAAAATGATATAGTTCCAAAGAGAGGTGCCTGTAAAATCCTTAAATAAGTGACAAAGACGGGAACGGCTGATATTCAGGGAATCGGAAATTGTTTGAATCGAAATTATGTTTGTAAGGTTTTCATCAATATAGTTCATAGCATCTTTAATAAGCTGAGGAGAAATGTCACTGATCAGGGTGCTGGAATTTTGATACGCCTTGTTGACCAGGATCAGTATAAATGAAAGATATGCTCTCATCTTGATGTCACTTCCATAGTCATTCTGCTCTTTTTCCCGGATGATACTTTTGGCATAGTATTCATAATCATTTATCTGATCCTTGGACAGCTGGTATACACGATCCGGCTTCATGTCGCTAAAGCATTCACAAAGATTGGTTTGAGGAGTGGACAAGACATGAATCAGTGTTTCTTCAAAATGGAGAGGATATCTTTCATATGGCGAAGAATCTTTGGAAAAGAAACCGTGGATATCATTGGGACAAATAAAAGTAAGATCACCAGGTTTTAAATGATAGGTGATATTGTTGATGAAATAGTCAACGTTTCCGTTTTTAAACAGCATGATTTCATATGCATTATTGTGCATGTGCAAAAGGCGCTTGGTTGGTTCAACCGTTATTTTATGTGTGACAAGAATCCGATCAATGGGTTCAATGCCTACTTTTTTCACGATGTTCTGGTTTGATGAATTAGAAGACAAATCAATCCTACACTCCTTTCTTCTTAAATTTACAATAATAAAACTGGATTAAAAAGGCTTTAGTTTATAATTATTGATGATAAAAAGTTTATTGCAGATACCAGATAATGGTTAAATGTGTGATATAGTGATGCGGTTTTAAGACGTACATCCTCAATTTCAACAAAAATAGCATAATACTACATAACTATAGCACAAATAACGATATTATGTAAGATAAAATATGCTATTATTATTAAACACAACAAAGCTATAAATAATTGTACCTTTTATCAGGTGCTGGAAAAGGAGAAAAAATGAAAAAGAGAAGAGTATTAGCAGGGGTAATGGCTGCAATCATGGCAGCAGGAATATTAACAGGATGCGGTTCTGCAGAAAAATCAAAGGATCCAGGAGCAGCAAGTGAGGAGAACATTACGCTTAAAGTTGCGTTATGGGATTACTCAAATCTGGCTTACTATAAAACCATGTTTACGTCCTTTATGGAGAAATATCCTAACATAACCATAGAGCCGGTGGAATTTGCTGCAGATGAATATGACAGAACCTTAACTACTCAGTTGGGCGGAAAACAGGATTTTGACGTAGTGTTTACCAAAGGAACCCCTGCTCTCAGCGCTTTGATTCTGCAGAATCACCTTCTTCCCATGGATGAATTCATGGAGAAGGACCCTTCCTTCAGCAAGGACAATTATCAGGGATTAATTGATCAGCTTGGTCTGGAAGGAAAAACCTATGCGGTCCCTTTCAGAAAAGACAACAATATGGTTTTTTACAACAAAGACTTGTTTGATGCGGCAGGAGTTGCCTATCCAGAAGATGGGATGACAATGAAAGACTATCATGAGCTGGCAGCCAAAATGACAAGTGGAACCGGCAACGAAAAGGTTTACGGTGCACATGTACATACATGGCCCAGTAATGTAAATCAGTTCGCCAGAAGAATTGATACATTTGATTACCTTGATAAGGAAAGCTTTAAGAATTTAAAACCATATTATGAAGAGATCCTTGCCATGCAGGATGAAGGCATCATTCAGGATTATGGTATGCTGAAATCCTCCAATATCCATTATTCCGGAGTTTTTTACAATCAGCAGGCAGCAATGGTCCAGATGGGATCCTGGTTTATCAATATGCTTTGTGAAAATGTAGCTGATTTTAACTGGGGATGTGTCAGCATTCCAAATGAAGAAGGCATTGGCAATGATGTGGGAGTCGGAGGCGTGACACCGGTATCTATTGGTGCCTATGCAAAGCATCCGGAGGAAGCATGGAAGTTTGCCACCTACATCTGCGGAGAAGAGGGAGCAAAGGTTCTTGCAGCAACAGGTGTGGTTCCGGGATACAGCTCCGATGAGATCAATAAGGTATTTGATGCGCTTCCGGCCACTTATCCAAATGCACCAGAAAACCTTTCCAAATATCTTGATATTGATACTTATGTGATTGAGCAGAGAATGGATAAGCTGACAAAAATTTTGGACAATATTTTCAAGGAAGAGCACAGTGCCATTATGACAAAAAGTGTTACCGTAGACGAAGGTCTTCAGAAAATGTATGACAGAATGGTGGAAGAAGAATCGAAATAATTTAAGCTGTGACGGAAAGGACTTCTATGAGTAAAGAAAAAAATATGTTTCCCCAATGCTCGAAGGCAACGAAAAAGACGCTGGTAGCTTATTCATTCATACTCCCGAATCTGATTGGATTTTTCGTGTTTACTTTTATTCCGATTATATTTTCGCTGCTTTTGA
The DNA here is from genome assembly GCA_902363735.1 of Clostridiaceae bacterium. Lineage (GTDB taxonomy): Bacteria > Bacillota > Clostridia > Lachnospirales > Lachnospiraceae > Lacrimispora. The sequence continues at coordinate 393,388 of CABJBA010000003.1, read as the reverse complement.
GTTTTTGCGAATGGGATTCAGGGAATCCCATAAAATTTGTGGGACTTAAGAATTTCATCACCTTATTTACCAAAGACTTAAGTTTTCGAATTGCGTTAAAGAACACCCTGTATTATACCATTGCTACTGTTCCAGTTACCATGGCCCTTTCCCTTTCCCTGGCCATGTTAATGAATAAGCCGCTGAAAGGACGGGTGTTTTTCCGCTCTGTGCTGTTCTTTCCCTATGTAGCTTCATTGGTAGCGGTGGCGGTGGTTTGGATGGCTTTATTTAATCCGGACCGGGGACCGGTAAACAGTATTCTTATGGCTGTGGGTATTTCCAATCCTCCCAGATGGGCGGCTTCCACAGCCTGGGCAATGCCCACAATTATCGGATTGACGGTCTGGAAAAGTATGGGCTATTATATGATTGTTTATCTGGCAGCACTGCAGGGAGTGCCTTCAGAGCTTTATGAAGCAGCATCTTTAGACGGCGCGGGAAGATGGAAGCGGTTTCTGTATATTACCTGGCCAAGTGTAACACCCACTACGTTTTTTATATTAATGATGCTTATGGTAGCCACCTTTAAGTCCTATGACATTATGTATATTACAACCCAGGGAGGGCCGGGAGAAGCAACAAAGGTACTTGCTTACCATATTTTTAACAGCGCTTTTGTTAATTCCCAGTTTGGCTATGCCAGTGCTGTGGCAATGACATTGCTGAGCATTATTATAGTGGTAACCTTAATTCAGTTTAAGGGCGAGAAAAAGTTTACCAATAACTTATAATAGAAATCCCCATCGCATACGTTTAAGGGGATGTAGAGGAGAACTTATGGAACGTTTTTCAAAATCCGGACATACCGCTGGCGGCTCCATAAAACCGGTGCTCGTGTATGGAGCATTGATATTTATGGCGGTTGTCATGCTGATTCCGTTTGCCTGGATGCTGTCCGCATCGTTAAAACTGGAAAAAGATGTTTTTTCTTTCCCTATTGTCTGGATTTCTGAAAATCCGCAATGGAGCAATTATGCAGAAATATGGGAAAAGGTTCCGTTGCTTACCGGATTTTTTAATACATCAAAGCTCACATTTTTTACTACTGTTCTTCAGCTCATGACTTCCAGTTTTGCAGCTTATGCCTTTGCAAAGCTGGAGTTTAAGGGAAGGGATACGATTTTTATGATGTATGTCCTGACCATATCCATTCCATGGCAGGTATATATGGTTCCCCAGTATAAAATGATGACGCTTTTCGGACTGACAGACAGCCATCTGGGGTTAATACTGATGCATGCATTCTCCGCAATGGGAGTTTTTCTAATCCGGCAGTTTTTTGTTGGAATACCCAATGAACTGCTGGAAGCTGCACGCATTGACGGGGTTACGGAATACGGGATTTGGTGGAAGCTAATGCTTCCTTTGTCAAAACCGGCTGTTGCAACTTTGTGTATTACCTCATTTACCTTTGAGTGGAATGACTTTATGGGGCCGCTTATTTATCTTTCTTCACAGAAAAATAAAACCATACAGCTGATGCTTCGTATGTTTAATACCCAGTATTCTTCCAATTATGCACAAATTATGGCTGCCGCAGTGGTTGCATTGATTCCGGTGCTGATCCTATTTATTTTTTTGCAGAAGTACTTTGTAGAAGGTGTGGCAAGCTCAGGAGTGAAAGGCTAGAGAGGAGACAGAAGATAATTATGAAATATTCATTATTTACGGTAAGTGTTCCGGAGATGACACCGGAACAGGCGTTACAGAAAATGCAGGAATACGGATACGACGGAGTAGACTGGAGAGTTACAAACATTCCAACAGACGAGGAGATTTTAAAAGAAGCTCCATCCTACTGGAGAAATAATTATTGTACTATTGATATAGCCGAAGTGGATAAAAAGGCGGAGGAGTTAAAAGCGTTGACAGAGAAATACGGCCTTTCTGTTAATGCCCTTGCCACCTATGTAAACTGCTCAGACAGTGAAGAAAAAATAGAACGGTGCATGATTGCAGCAAAACGTATGGGCTGCGGACGGATTCGGGTCAATTCTCTGAAATATACGGGAGAACGTACGTATCAGCAGCTTTTTGAGGAAGCCTCAATGGGTTTTCAAAAGGTAGAAAAACTGGCAGAAAAAACAGGGGTAAAGGCGGACTTGGAAATGCATATGGGAACGATTACTCCCACCGCAAGTGCAGCATACCGCCTGGTGTCTGATTTTGATCCCAGATATATCGGTGTCATTTATGACACAGGAAATGTGATTTATGAAGGTTTTGAAGAATATAAAATGGCATTTGAAATTCTGGGGCCATATCTGGATCTTGTACATATAAAAAATGCAAAATGGGTAAAAAAGGAAGTGGAAGGACAGGAGAAATACGTTCCTGACTGGGCCCCCTTTACCGACGGATATGCAGACTTTAAAAGATGCTTCCAGGCTTTGAGAACGGTTGGATATGACGGGTATATAACCTTTGAGGATTTTTCATCGGCTGAGAGCTCAGATGAAAAACTCCGGAATAATATCAGATATATAAAAAGTATTGCAGCATCACTGGAATAGACAGTAAAAAAGCCCTTTGTGCGGCAGTTTGGAGAAAATCATGGAGAAAGTTAAGTTTGGTATCATCGGATTTGGAGTACAGGGTTCCTCCTATTCAGGATTTTTGGCAGGAAGGCCAAAACCAGATGGTCCTCAGGCAGACTGCCCGGAACACGGCATGCTTGGCGCAATTTGTGATGTTGATGAGGAGAAAGAGAAGGAAGCTAAAAGATTGTTTCCTGAATATCCATTTTTCAAAAATTGGAAGGATATGGTGGATTCAAAAACAGTGGATGCCGTAATTACCACTGTGCCTCATTATCTTCACCCTGAGATTGCAATTTATTGCCTGGAGCACGGTATGAATGTGCTGGTTGAAAAACCGGCAGGTGTATATACAAAACAGGTGCTTGAAATGAATACATGTGCTGAAAAGCATACAGATGTTGCTTTTGGAATTATGTTTAACCAAAGAACCAATAAACTATACCAGAAGGTTAAGGAAATCGTGGAGTCGGGAGAACTGGGAGAAATCAGACGTTCCAGCTGGATGATCAACTCCTGGTGGCGTCCGGACAGCTATTACCGCCAAAGCGAATGGAGAGCGACCTGGGGTGGTGAGGGTGGCGGCGTTTTGGTCAATCAGGCGCCTCATCAGCTGGATTTGTGGCAGTGGATCTGCGGAGTTCCCGTTAAAGTATATGCAAAATGTATTTTTGGTGCACATCGGCAGATATTGGTGGAAAATGATGTTACTGTTTTGACTGAGTATGAAAATGGATCAACGGGAAGTTTTATTACATGTACTCATGATCCTATCGGAACCGACCGTCTGGAAATTGATCTGTCCGGCGGAAAGATTGTTGTTGATAAGAGCCGGGAAATTACGGTTTATAAGCTTAAGAAAAATGAAAGTGAATTGAACGAAACTGTTTTGATGAAGGAACTAAGTAAACTGGTGGCGGATAATTCAGGAGAAAAAAATGAGCTTTATGAGGTCACAACCATTGTCAACCATGAAGGCTGGGGATATCAGCATGTTGAGGTAATGGAGAACTTTGCAAGGCATGTTCTGTACAAAGAACCTCTTCTGGCTTCCGGTTCTCATGGAATTCATGGAGTCAGGCTTGCCAATGCATGTCTGATGTCTTCCTGGTTAAATAAAGAGATTACAATGCCTTTTGATGATAACCAGTATTTGCTGGAATTGAACAAACGGATCAGAGAAGAGGGGAAATTTCCTGAGAGGGAGATTTGACCAGAGAAATAAGGGCAGGAGGAAAACGGATGCCGGAACAGATTTTTATTTCAGGATTTGCAGATGAAATAAGTTCGGATTTTGATATGCAGCTGGAAACAGTGAGCGGGCTTGGAATGAAATATATTTCCTTACGGAGTGCAGATGGAAAGGGAATCGCTGACTTTACGCTGGAAGAAGCGGAGAAAGATCTGATTCCCCGGCTTAGACAAAAAGGGATCGTGGTATCTTCCCTTGGTTCGCCAGTGGGCAAAATAAAGATTGATGATGAGCAGGGATATAAGCGTCAGTTGAAACAGCTGGATGAACTGTGCAGAATAAGCTGTGCTTTAAACTGCGCATACATAAGAATCTTTAGTTTTTATATGCCGGAAGCTCAAAAGCCAGAAGTGTTTACCGGTCAGGTACTGAAAAAGCTAAGTGGTTTTTTGGATATTGCAAGGAAATATAACATTATACTGATCCATGAAAATGAAAAAGAAATATATGGTGATACGGATATGCGCTGCAGAGAACTTATGGAATCCATGAAGGATCCGCATTTTGCCTCTGCATTTGACTTTGCGAATTTTGTTCAGTGCGGAGTGGATCCGATGCGTGCATACAAACAATTAAAGCCGTATGTTAAATATATTCATATAAAGGATGCACTGGCTCATCAGCAGGAAAATGTAGTCTGCGGCACCGGAGATGGAAAAATAAAAGAAATTTTAAAAGAGGCAATCCTCGTGGACGGTTATACAGGTTTTCTTACTCTGGAGCCTCATCTGGCGGTATTTGATTCTCTGGCGTCTCTTGAAACGAAAGAGGCAAAAGAAATCATTAAAGAGGATAAAGCTGAAAACGGTGCAGAGGCTTACCGTATGCAATATCATGCATTACAGGATTTACTGAAGGAAATAAAGTGAGGTGGCTGTTGTGAAGAAAATTGCTGTAATAGGGCTTGGAGACATAGCACCGATTCATATCAATGCCATAAAGTCATCATCGGGAATCTTCCTTGGTGCTGTATGTGATAAGGAGACGTGTAAACAGTCTGCATATCCGGAAGTCCCGTTCTATTCGGATTATTCAGAGATGATGGAAAAAGAAAAACCCGACTGTGTACATTTATGTCTTCCGCATTATCTCCATTATCCAGTTGCCCATGAGGCAGTAATGAGAGGGATTCATGTGTTTTGTGAAAAACCCATGGCAGTTGATATAAAAGAAGCAATTGCTTTTGCTGAGCTGGAAAAATCAAATCCTCAGGTGCGGATCGGAATCTGTCTGCAAAACCGCAGGAATAAAACTACGGAATGCTTAAAGAAATTGATTGACAGCGGAGAATATGGAAAGCTGACAGGAATCCGGGGGTTTGTTCCCTGGAAGAGAGCAAAAGAATATTATGAAAAGAAGCCATGGCGGGGAACGTGGAAAGAGGCGGGAAGTGGAGTTATGCTGAACCAATCTGTACACACCCTGGACCTTTTGTATTATCTGGGAGGTGAAATTAAAGAATTAAAGGCTATGGCTGGACAGCTTCTTGATTATGATATAGAAGTGGAGGATACGGTTGCGGCAAAGCTCACCTTTGAAAGTGAAGCTTCAGGACTGTTTTTTGCGACGAACGGCAATTATAAAAACGACTCAGTATCCATTCAGGCAGAACTGGAACAAGGTGAGTTTCTGATCCAAAACAATTCTTTATATCAGATTAAACAGGATAAGGATTGGGAACTGCTGGCTGAAGACCAACAGCTGCCTGGAACCAAATTTTATTACGGAGCCAGTCACGGGACAATCATCCAGGAGTTTTATCATGCTATGGAAAAAGGAGATCAGGATTATATACATGTGAACGATGCATGGATGAGCATGGCTCTGGTGGATGCAATTTTCTGTTCCTCTAAAACAAGAAGTATTGTACCGGTCATCGGTAATGTGTTTTTTGAAGCTGAGTAAAGATAATTAATAGTAAAATGTTGCTTATGAGATTAAAAATTTAAAGAGGTAACCAGTGTCTTGTCAGCAAGATACCGGTTACCTCTTTTTGATGCTGTTTTCTCTTTGGTAAGTCTCTCAATGATTTGAGATATACTTGAATAATCATTGAGAACTACCGAAAAGTGCAAAATAATCAAAAATTAAACAGAGTCAAATAAAAGAAAGACAAGAATTAACAAGAAGTAGTCATTTAAAAACCAGATCAAATAAGAAAAAATGTATATAATAAAGCTAGTTTTTAGCTAGTAATTGTGTAAATTTACATACGGTTTGGCCAAACAATAGGATGTAAAACACAAAACGAAACAAGGAGGAAATTCATGGAATGTTTTGATAAGGATTTAATTTCCATTCAAGAGGCCAGAAAACTTGTAGAAAGGGCGAGGGCTGCACAGAAAATACTGGCAGGTTTTTCCCAGCAGCAGCTGGATGCAATCGTTTCCCATGTTTCTGCTGTTACAGCTGCAAAAGCAGAAATGCTGGCAGAAATGGCAGTGGAAGAAACTGGATTTGGCAATAAACAGGATAAGATTGTTAAGAACTTATTTGCCAGTCAAAGGGTTTATGAGTACATAAAAGACATGAAGGCAGTAGGAATCATTGAAGAAGATAAGGTAAGTCAAACCATTAGTGTGGGTGTGCCAATTGGCGTAGTCTGCGCATTGATACCGTCTACTAACCCTACGTCAACGGCTATATATAAATCCCTTATTGCACTTAAGTCGGGAAATGCAATTGTATTTTCTCCCCACCCCAATGCTCAGAAATGCAGCAAAGCAGCACTTGATATCATAATTTCTGCAGCAATCGAAGCAGGGGCACCGGAAGGCTGTGTCAGCTATCTTAATACTCTTACACTGGAGGGAACAAGAGAAATCATGCAGCATAAGGATACTGCTCTCATATTGGCAACCGGAGGCCAGGCAATGGTGAGGGCGGCTTACAAATCAGGGACACCCACTATAAGCGGGGGACCGGGAAATGGACCGGCATTTATTGAAAAGTCAGCCGATATACCCCTTGCGGTGAAAAGAATTTTTGAAAGCAAGACTTTTGACAATGGTGTTATATGTGCCTCAGAACAGTCAATTGTTATGGAAGAGGAAATTTGTGATAAGGTTTTGGCTGAAATCGTAAAAGCAGGAGGTTATATCCTGTCAGAAGAACAATCGGATAAGATTTCTAAATTATTGCTTCGTGCAAATGGCACCATCAATCCTGCCATTGTTGGAAAGACGGCTGAAGAAGTAGCAAAAATGGCGGGCATCAATGTGTCAGCAGACACCAGAGTGCTTATATCTCCACAAAGTACAGTTTCTCATAACAATCCGTTTTCCAGAGAAAAACTTTGTCCAATACTGGCCCTTTACAGTGCAAAAGACTGGCAGTCTGCCTGTGATTTATGTATCAGCCTTCTGGAAAATGAGGGACAGGGTCACACAATGGTGATTCACTCTCAAAATGAAGAAATTATACGGGAATTTATTCTTAAGAAGCCGGTGTCCAGAGTGCTTGTCAACACTCCTGCGGCTTTAGGCGGAATTGGTGCAACCACAAACATTACTCCTGCACTTACCCTGGGCTGCGGTGCAGTAGGAGGCGGTTCCACTTCTGACAATGTCTCTCCGCTTAATCTGATTAATGTCAGAAAGGCAGCCTATGGCGTAAAAGAACTGGAAGAATTAAGAACGGTTCCGGTTTCCCCGGTTCAGGAACTTGATACCAGATTTATTTCATCTTGTGAAACCCAGGATAATCGTTTTGCTCAACCGGAGCAGGACACCAGATTTCTAGAAGCGGAGAAGGACACCAGGTTTGATTGCCCTGAGCACAGGGAAAGTATTGACCAGGTAGAAAATTCCGGTGCAGAGAATAACTTCCTTGATGAAACGGATGAACAGGTGGCGCTTCTTTTAAAGAAAGTTATGGAGAAGCTTAATGAAGCTTCATAATATGGCGGTTATGAAAGATTATGGGGAGAGGAAATAAAGAATGCAGAAATTTTTGGTTAAAAGTGATATCTATTTCGGAGCAGATGCAGTGGACTGGATAGATTCCCTCCGCAAGAAAAAAGCTTTTATAGTAACCGATGAAATGATGGTAAAAATTAAAGCGGTGGATCAGATTACTGACAAGCTGGAAAAGTCAGGAATAAAATATGATATTTTTTCTCAGGTAAAGCCAGATCCATCTTATGAGACAGTTGCCCTTGGCGTAAAAGCATTGAAGGAGTTTTCTCCGGATTTAGTGGTGGCCATAGGAGGCGGCTCTTCCATAGATACTGCAAAAAGCATACTGTATTCTCTTTGGCAGATAAGCGAAAAAGCAGGAGAAAAATTTGAAAAGCCGCTGTTTGTGGCGGTTCCGACAACCAGTGGTACAGGCTCTGAAGTGACCTCCTTTGCAATTGTTACCATCGGCAGCAGCAAGCTTGCCTTAGTAGACGATTGGTTAATCCCAGACGTGGCTCTTGTTGACTCACAGTTTGTTTCATCAGTTCCCCCGGCAGTAACCGCGGATACGGGTTTGGATGTTCTATGTCATGCACTGGAGGCTTATGTTTCAACCGATGCCAGTGATTTTACCGATGCCTTAAGTGAGAAAGCGGTAAAATTAGTCTTTGATTATCTGCCGGAAGCTTATCACGACGGGACGAACAAGACTGCAAGAGAAAAGATGCACAATGCCTCTTGTATGGCTGGGATTGGTTTTTCCAATGCTTCTCTTGGATTAATTCACAGTATGGCTCATGCTTTGGGAGGTGCATTTCATATTCCTCATGGCCGCGCCAATGCCATACTTATGCCTTATGTTATTTCTTATAATGCAGGCAACAGTTCTGTGGCGAAAAAAAGGTATTCCGACATGGCTGAGACTCTGGGACTTCGTGCAGAATCTCCGGAACAAGGGTGCGATTTGCTGATAAAGGGGATCAATGCTTTAAAAGCCATCATGGGGGTTCCTATGAATATCAGCCAGGCAGGAGTAAGCAGGGAAGAATTAGAAGCAAGGCTTGATGAGATGGCTGAAAATGCCATAAATGACAGGTGTACACCGACAAATCCGTGCCAACCGGTTATGGAAGATATCAAGTGCCTTTACAGACGGGCATTTGAATAATAAATAGTATTAAGAAAGGAAGAAAATTATGTTTAGCAAAGGGATATCACCGAGAACAATGGTTCTTAAAAACAGATATTTCCACAGCAGTCCTGGAATCTGCTCAGAACGGGCTGCAATTGTAACAAAATGCTATCAGGAATATCAGTCTGACCCGGCAATTCTGCGCAGAGCTAAGACACTGAAGCGAATTCTTGAAGAGATGACAATTTGGATTGGCCAGGATGAGCTTGTAGTTGGAAATCAGGCAAAGAAGTCCCGTTTCTCTCCAATTTTTCCGGAGTTTTCATTTGACTGGATTATTAAAGAAATGGAAAATGAACCTTTCGAAGAACGAGATGCAGACCGTTTTTTAATTGATGAAGACACAAAGAGAGAGCTACGTGAGATTCAGGGATTTTGGAATGGAAAAACGGTTAATGATCTGGTAAAAGCGCGTTTGCCCGAAGAGGCATATGATGCAATTGCAACATCAGCAGTTTATACATTTGCTCCGGACGTAGTTATTTGCTCTGGAGTAGGACATTATTCTCCAAATTATAAAAAGATACTGGAAAAAGGTTTTCTTCAGATTAAAGAAGATGCGGAGAATAAGCTTAAGGAAATGGGAATTCCTACTCAGGGGAGAGATATAGATAAGCATAACTTCTGGAGAGCTGTTTGTATTGTGTGTGATGCAGCCATTGCCTTTGCCAAACGGTATGCAGAAAAAGCCGTAGAGATGGCGTTAAAAGAAGAAAATGTGTTCAGGAAAAGAGAACTTCTTGAAATTGCAAAAATATGTGACCGTGTACCTGCTTATCCGGCAGGAACGTTCAGAGAAGCCTGCCAGTCATTTTATTTCTTTCAGCTGATACTGCAGCTTGAGTCCAGTGGACACTCTATTTCTCCAGGGCGCTTTGACCAGTATATGTATCCCACCTACGCAGAAGATTTAAAGGCGGGAAGAATCAACAGTGACCAGGCAATGGAAGTTTTGGAGTGCTTGTGGCTTAAACTGGCAGAAATCAACAAAGTACGTCCAATTGGGGCAACCAGAGCCTTTGGCGGATATCCCATGTTTCAGAATATGTGTGTAGGCGGCCAGACAAGGGAGGGGAAAGATGCAACCAATGATTTGTCATATATGTGTCTGGAAGCATCCAAGAATGTTGGCCTGCACCAGCCCTCAATCTCAGCCAGGCTGTGGAATAATACACCGGAAGAACTTTGGAAGAAAATCATTGAGGTCACAAAATCCGGAATTGGAATGCCCGCTCTTTACAATGATGAAATCATCATTCCCGGAATGTTAAACAGAGGAAAGACTATTGAGGACGCCAGAGATTACGCAATTGTAGGCTGTGTTGAACCAGGGGCCCAGGGCTATGAATATGCGGAATCCGGAGGTACCGGTGATGCGCCGTTCTTCAGTATGCCTGCATGCCTTGAATATGCAATCAATGATGGCGAAAATATGATGACTGGAAAACAGACAGGTCCTCATACCGGACATTTAGCTGATTTTGATACCTTTGATGATCTGAAGAAGGCATATGACATTCAATTGAAATACTTTGTTGATCAGTTTACTGTTATTACCAATACGGCAGATATTGTGCATCAGGAGAATATTCCCCTTCCCTTCCTTTCATGCGGAATGGAACCATGTGTGGACAGGGGGTTGGACGTGACAGACGGCGGAGCAAAATATAACGCAACCGGTACTGCAGGTGTAGGTGTCAGCAACACGGCCGATGCCATGATGGCCATTAAGAAATTTGTATTTGATGAAAAAGTAATTGGAAAACAGGAATTTCTGGAAATTCTCAAAAATAACTGGGAAGGACAGGAAGTTCTGCGAAACAGGATTCTTGCTGAGACACCCCAATATGGAAATGATAATGAGGAAGTTGATGGTATTGCCTCATGGGTAGCAGAACGCTACTGCCAGATGACAGAAGAGTCTGACGGCATCAGGGGACCTTATAGTCCGGGGCTGTATCCCGTATCAGCAAATGTTCCAATGGGAATGGGAATGGCCGCATCGGCAGATGGAAGAAAAGCAGGACAGCCTTTGGCAGACGGTATTTCTCCGGTTCATGGGCGTGATAAAAACGGCCCTACGGCACTCCTTAATTCAGCAGCTAAAATCGACCATTTTATAAACTCAAATGGTACGCTTTTAAATATGAAATTCCATCCCAGTGCAGTTGACGGGGAAAAGGGAGAAGCCGCATTAGAGGTTCTTATGAAGCATTATTTTTATTCAAAAGGACTTCATGTACAGTACAATGTGGTCAGTTCAAAAAAACTGAGAGATGCCCAGAAAAACCCGGATAAATACAGGGATCTGGTTGTAAGAGTTGCAGGCTACAGTGCATTGTTTGTAGGGCTTGATCCGGATCTGCAGGAAGATATCATTACCCGTACTGAGATTATTGAAATGTCATAATAATAGCTGAATATGTGAAATTGTAAAACCTTAGGATGCAGAATCATAATTAAATAATATTTTATAAACGGAGGTAACAAAATGGGACAGGAAGCATTAGGCATGATTGAAACAAAAGGATTGGTACCGGCAGTTGAAGCGGCGGACGCTATGGTTAAGGCAGCAAATGTAGCTTTGGTCGGATATGAGAAAATAGGTTCCGGGCTTGTGACAGTCATGGTCAGAGGTGACGTGGGTGCAGTAAAGGCATCTACAGATGCAGGTGTGGCTGCAGCAAGAAATGTGGGGGAAGTGGTATCTGTACATGTTATTCCTCGCCCTCATACAGATGTGGAAAAAATCTTGCCTAAAATCGGCTAATTAAATAAAAGGAGGTTCTGACTGTGAATACGGAATTGTTAAATAAGATCATTGCAGAGACAGAAAAGGAAATTATGAAACAGGGACAGGACGGAAATAAAGCAGAAAACCAGAAAAGCGTAGCCCCTGAATTGAAAAAAGTGACACCCATTACCGAATTTGTAGGCAGTACTGAGGGAGATACCGTGGGGCTTGTCATTGCCAATCTCGACCCCCAGCTCAGAAAAGGAGTGGGACTAAATGCAGAATACAGTGCCATTGGATTTGTCAGTGCCAGAACAGGAGGGGCTCCCCACATATGGGCGGCTGATGATGCGGTTAAGGCAACCAATACGGAAATTGTGTCAATTCAGCTGGCACGTGACTGTAAGGGAGGAGCAGGACAGGGAGCTACCATTATATTTGCAGCCCGCGATGTATCAGATGCGCGCAGAGCGGTAGAAATCACACTGGAAGCAGTGGATAAGCATTTCGGGGATGTATTTTTTACAGATGCCGGTCATATCGAGTTCCATTATACATCTCGTGCAAGTTATGCATTAAACAATATTTTTGGCGCTGAAGTAGGAAAGTCTTTTGGAATTATCGTTGGCGGACCTGCGGCAATCGGCCTTATTATGGCTGATTATGCATTGAAAGCAGCCAATGTTGACCTGGTCAACTATCTGGATGTAGAATCCACCGGTTGGTCAAACCAGATTATTATTACTGTAACAGGTGATTCAGGAGCTGTAAGGCAATCGGTTATGGCAGCCAGGGAAGTGGGAATTAATGTATTCCGGTCTATGGGAATGGAGCCTATTGCGGCAGGAATTGCAACATTTTAACGGCCAGGTTATAAAATCTGAATCTGCTATATGAAGGAGAGTGCTGATGAAACAGGCAGTAGGAATGATAGAGGTTCTGGGATTTGGCAGTCTGATTGAGGTTGCGGATGTCTGCTTAAAAACAGCAAATATAAAGCTTGAAGGATATGAAAAGACGACAGGAGGCTGGGGCTGCATTAAGATAACCGGAGATGTGGGGGCTGTAAAAGCCTCCGTCTTGTCCGGAAGTGAGAAGGCGAAAGCATTTGGGCATTTTATTGGCTCAACCGTAATTGCCCGGCCTGCCGATGGTATTGAGCCCATAATCCGTCCTTCTATGGCTGAGACTGCAAAACCGGAAATAGAAGAAAGCATAAAACCGGAAGAAACAATAAGTCTGCAAAAACCAGAAACTGAAACAGAGAACATAATGGAAGAGGCAGATAAAGTATCTGACAAAGAACAGCAGAACGGATCTGATCCCCTAAAAGCAGAAAAGAAATCCAAAAGGGTGCCTAACCCAAAAGGTGAACGGCAATAAACGCAAAGGGAGGGATTTATATGCAGTCAGAGCAGCAGCTTGTGGAGGAGCTGGCTCAAAGGATACGCCAGTACATAGATGGGGATGGCAGATGTATGTCTGAACCAGTTCCCGTAGGAGTTTCCTCCAGGCATGTCCATCTTTCCCGGGAAGATTTAGCGTGTCTGTTTGGTCCGGGCTATGAACTGGAAAAGCTAAAAGAATTAAGCCAGCCTGGCCAGTTCGCAGCAAAAGAAACCCTGACAGTGGCAGGTCCCAAAGGAAGTATTGCAAAGGTAAGAGTGCTTGGTCCGGTCCGCAGTGAAAGTCAGGTTGAATTATCCAGAACAGACAGCGTTATATTGGGAGTTAATCCCCCGGTAAGGGAATCCGGAAGTCATGATGGTGCCGTGGATATGTGTCTGATAGGGCCGGCTGGAAGCATAGTCCTGAAAGGAAAGACAATTGTGGCCCAGAGGCATATCCACATGACACCGGAAGAGGCTTTAAAATACGGTGTATATAACGGCCAGACAGTAATAGTACACACTGGCGGCATAAGAGGCATCAGCTTTACGAATGTTTTGATTCGTGTTTCTCCTCAGTTTTCACTTGAGATGCACATTGACACCGATGAAGCCAATGCTGCAGGTATCCGCCAGGGAGATGTTGCGGTGATTGTGCAGGGTGAGGAATCATATGGATAAAAACCAGTTAATTGAATTAATTGAAAATCTTCTTAAAGAAGAAAAAAAGAACGTTCTGGCAGTAATTACAGGCGGAAGCCATTGCCAGAAGGACATATACACTCTATTGGCTTCTTACCCCCAGGTAAACTATTGGTATCTCATGTCTCCGGCCGCCAAAAGTATGGAAAGCTTACAGTTTTGGACAAAGATTGGTACAGAGGCGGAAAGCTTTGAAGATATGCAGTCAGCAGTCAGCAAAGCAGATTGTATTATTCTTCCGTCCCTGACCAAAAACAGCCTTGCTAAAATGGCCTGCGGCATTGCCGACAATCTGGCTCTTAATGCTGTCCAGTCTGCATTCATGAAATGTAAGCCGGTAATTGCCCTTGATTCATGCTGGAATCCTGAGAGCGAATCAGGGGTCCTTCAGGGAAAGAACAAGAATTTGGAATATAACCAGTTACTGTTTTCATACCGTGACAGGCTTCGCATGTTTGGAATGATAAGCGTATCAGCACGGAATGTAAAAAGGGTTCTTGATTACGTCCTTATACCAGGCAGTGAAGACTGGGAACAGGCTGACCGTAAAGAACCGGAACATACTGGAACCGGTAAAGGTCCAGAAGCTGCAGAAAGTGCAGAGGAACCGGTGCTGTACGGAATTATAACAAAGCAGGACATATACGGAAAGAAACACTTGCTGGTATCAAGAGACGCCCGGTTTACCACACTTGCCAGAGACTATATATCTGAGAGAAGAGTGGATGTGAACTACTACTAGTATGGGAGGGGAATGACAAATATGGATGTCAGGAAAGGGAAAGTTTTTGACATACAGAGATATACACTGAATGACGGACCAGGCATCAGGACAGAAATATTTTTACAGGGCTGTCCCCTGCGCTGCCTATGGTGTCACAGTCCCGATTCCCAGGGAATAAACGGTGAACTTGCATGGTTCCCGGTTCAATGTGTGGGTACTGAAAAATGCGGGGAGTGTTTAAAGGTCTGTCCTTCCCAGGCGATTACAGAAGGAAATAAAATATATTCTAAATATATAAAGGAAGAGATCTGCCTTCCCCAGCTGGACCGGGAAAAATGCACCAGATGCGGAAAATGTGCGTCTGCCTGTTATCCTAAAGCTTTTTATATGACTTGTCAGGAAAAGACAGTGGATGAGTTAATGGAAATCATAAAGAAGGACAGCTATTATTACATGGCGACTCAGGGTGGGGTAACCTTATCCGGGGGCGAACCGCTGTTACAGGCAGATTTTGCAGCGGAGATACTGAAGGAATGCAGAAAACTTGGAATTCATACGGCCCTGGATACATCAGGCCAGGTTCCCTGGGAGCAATATGAAAAGGTATTGGAATATGTGGACCTGTATTTGTATGATTTGAAGTGTATGTTTCCGGAAATATCCAAAGTCCTGATTGGCAGCTCCAACGATTTAATTATTGAAAATGCGAAAAAGCTGGCTTCCCATGGCAAGAAGATGCAAATACGTTATCCAATGATTCCCGGGTTAAACAACCAGGAGGAAAATGTTAAGGAGACCGCAATGTTTTGTGCTTCTCTTGGCAGCGCAGTCACTGCAGTACAGCTTCTTCCCTATCACAGGCTGGGGACAGCCAAATATGAACGGATTGGAAAAACCTACCAGCTGTCAAAACTTCCGCCTATGAGCAAAGAAGAAGCAGCAGGCCACAGTCATATATTTGAGCATTATGGCATTCAAACATTTGTAGGATAAAAACTTGTTTAAACATAGAGACCTCTTGAAGCTTTTTAGGTATGTTGCTATAATTTATAGGATGCATTTGGAACATACCTTAAGGAGGTCCCTAAGTTGAAGAAAAAGTTGTTGAATGTACAGTTGTGCGACATTATGGATGTCGAAGTGCTGATGGATGCACAAAAAAAGATTTCGGAGTTACTGGAAGGGTTTTCAATTATTACAGCGGATTGTGATGGAAACACCATAGGAGAAATGGTAAACTTCATTCCTTTTTGTGCTCTTATACGTTCTTCGAAAGAGGGTGCAAAGCGTTGTCAGGCCAATGGGGCATTGCTTAGCCGGAAAGCCTATGAGCATGGTTGCACATGGATTCATGACTGCCATATGGGACTTCGGGACTGTGCCGCTCCTATTGTTTTAGACGGTATGTACCTTGGTGCTGTGTTAGGAGGGCAGGCATTTTTGGAAGGGGAAGAAAATAAAAGAAGCCAGTTCGATGTAGAAAAAATTTCCAGAGAGCTGTCGCTTCCCCAGGACAAATTAAGGGAAGCAATAGACAAAATACCGGTTGTTCCAGAAAATTATTTGCGCAAATGCATGGAATGCTATGGCTTTTTGGCTAACTACTTTGCCCAGGTAGGACTTAAAAACATGACTCAAAAACTTTTGCTTCAGGAATCCAATGAAAAATTAATTTTTCAAAAAGAGGCCCAGGAGGCCAGACTCAAGACGATTGAAGCTCAGATTAATCCTCATTTTCTTTTTAATACACTTAATTCCCTTGCAAGGATTGCCATGTTTGAGGGAGCAAAGCAAACGGAAGAGATGGTATACTGTCTGGCAGACCTTTTGAGGTATAATTTAAGGCAGAAAGAAAAGCTTCCAATGATAGGCGATGAATTTGATAATCTCAGGCATTATCTTGCCCTCCAAAAGGTGAGGTACAGAGACCGCCTTAACTATAATATTGAAATCTCTGAAGATTTAAAATTTTTCAGGATACCGGCGATGATCCTTCAGCCAATTGTGGAAAATGCCATCATACATGGTTTAGAGCCTATTGCTAAAGGCGGAAGTGTCCTGATTAACTGCCGCCGGACGGAGAAGGGAATTGTAATCCGTGTGTTTGATGACGGATTAGGATTTAAACCTGATATATTAAAAAAACTATTTGTTGAGGATAAAGCAGCAACCCTGGGTATTGGACTGACCAACTCCCAAAGCAGGCTGAAAGCTTATTTTGGAAATGAATATGGGCTTAATATTAATTCGTCTCAAGAAGAGGGCACAGTGGTTGAAATACATATTCCGGCTATAACCAGACCTCTTGAAGGTACATTGGCAGAAAAGGAGGATTCATTATGCTAAAACTGATGATTGTAGAGGATGAACCGCTTGAAAGTATGGCACTTAAGAAAATCATCTCGGAAGAATTCGAGGGGCGTATTGAATGTCTGGAAGAAGCTGCAAATGGCAGAGAGGCGGTTATTAAAGCCAGAAAGTTAAGACCGGACGTGATTTTAATGGATATTGGCCTGCCGGAACTGAACGGACTGGACTGTCAGAAGAAGATCCGAGAAATGTTGTCGGATGTCAGAACTATTATGATTTCTGCATATTCAGACTTTTATTATATGAAAAGAGCAGTCCAGGAAAATGCAGTGGACTATCTTTTGAAACCAGTCAGGCCATCGGATCTTAAAAAGACAGTGGAACGAATCGTTGTTGATATGACGAAGGAGGCTGAAACACCTGTGGAGCAATCCATGGAACCCAGTGTCATTGAAAAGGCGATGGAATATATTAACCAGGCGTGCTGCAGCAAGGTTTCACTAAATATGGTTGCAGACGAGGTACATTTAAATCCCCAGTATCTCAGCAGGATATTTAAAAAGCAGATGAATACAGGTGTGACGGAATATATTAATCAGAAACGGATTGAACGCGCAAAAGAACTGCTGGTAAATACGGAGTTTCCCTTATACCGTATTGCACGGGAAACCGGATTTGGGGATTCAGCACATTTCAGCAGAGTGTTTTATAAGATAGAACAAAAGCGGCCTTCAGATTACAGAAAGGTTTATCGCCGGTAGAAAGACAGACATTTGACAGATACAGGCTGTAAAGATTGGGAGGAAGTGTAACATGACAGACAGGGAGTTATATGGCGGAGACCGGAATGGGGAAAAGCTCATGAGAATTATACAGGAAAGTGTACCTGGTAAGCAGGTGACCATGGCTCATATCATTTCGACACCCAATGAGATCATATATAAAAAGCTGGGTCTGGATCCCCAGGTTAATTACAATAGGTCAGCCATTGGGATATTGACGCTGACCCCCTATGAGACATCAATTATTGCAGCAGACTTAGCCATAAAGGCATCGGATGTCCAAATCGGTTTTATCGACCGCTTTAGCGGTACACTGCTCATAACAGGCACCATTGCGGCAGTAAATACTGCTTTTGAGGCAATTATCAGATATGCAAAGGACAGGCTGGAATTTTCCGTATGTAATATAACAAAGGCATAGGTGGCATCAGATGAAAAAAATCATACTGATGGGTAGAAGCGGAGCAGGAAAGACAACCTTAACCCAGGCACTCAGAGGAAACAAGATTACATATCACAAAACCCAGTATATCGAACATGGAGATGCAATTATTGATACGCCGGGAGAATATGCAGAAAATAAAAAACTGTCAAGGGCACTTTTGTTATATTCCTTTGAAGCTGATGTGGTGGGAATCCTGATGAGCGCAACGGATCAGTATTCTATATACAGCCCTAATATTGCATCTTTGTCTACCAGGCCGGTCATTGGAATTGTAACCCAGATTGATATGCCGGGTGCCAGGCAGGATTTGGCAGATATGTGGCTTAAGCTCACAGGCTGCCGGGACATTTTCCATGTAAATTCAGTATCAGGAGAAGGCATTCCTGATTTATGGGATTATCTTAATAAATAGAAAGAACGAAAAGGAAAGCGGGTATATGAGACTTGCAAAGATTATAGGGAATGTAACAGCCACTCAGAAAGATGAATCTTTGGTGGGCTATAAGCTGATGATTGTGAAAAGAATCAATAAAGAAGGCGAATTTCTGGAATCAGATGAAGTTGCCGTAGATTACGTTGGAGCTGGGATCGGTGAAACGGTTCTGGTAGCCAAGGGATCGGCAGTCCGTGCTGACGGGAAAAGAAAAGAAGCAGTCATAGATATGGCAATCGTAGGAATTGTGGACTCCATGGATACATGATTTCCGATTCTAAAAGAAAGAAGGTAGAGTATTGGAACAGTATCAATATATAACTTCTGAATCAGTAACAGAGGGGCATCCGGATAAACTGTGCGATCAGGTGGCAGATGCAATACTGGACGAATATTTAAAATCTGATCCTCAGTCCCATGTTGCAATTGAAGTCATGGTTTCTTCCGGGATGCTTGTGATAGCTGGGGAGATACGGTCCCGGGCAAAGGCAGATTTTGATAAGATCGCCAGGGGCGTGATTCGGGATATTGGATATGTAGAGCATAACAGGGGGTTTGACGCCGATACATGCAGGATTATTGCCAATGTGCATGAACAGTCTCCTGATATTTCCAGAGGGGTTGTGAAAGAAACGGCTGGCGGGAAGAAGATCGGCGGAGCCGGCGATCAGGGAATCATGTATGGATATGCTGATGGGGAAACGCCGGGCATGATGCCGCTTCCGATACAAACCGCTCATAGACTTGCCATGCAGATCACTTGTGTCAGAAAGGTGGGGCATGCTGATTTCCTTTATCCTGACGGGAAGACACAGGTGACGTTCTGTTACGATGAAAAAGGAAATCCCCGGTATATACGGAGCATAGTGGTATCTGCACAGCATTCCCAGCGAATTTCATATGACCTATTATCCTCGTTTATTAAAAAGACTGTCATAGATCCTGTGGTTGACAGAAAGTGGCTGAGAGATGAAACTAAGATACATATCAATCCCACAGGCCGGTTTGTCATCGGAGGCCCGGCAGCAGATACCGGGTTAACGGGCCGTAAAATCATGGTGGATTCTTATGGAACTGTGGGAAGACACGGAGGAGGGGCTTTCTCCGGCAAGGACCCCACAAAGATAGACCGGAGCGGGGCCTATATGGCCCGTTACGTGGCAAAGAATATTGTGGGCGCAAAACTCGCTTCAAAGTGTGAAGTATCCCTTGCATACGTAATCGGGAGTTCAGAGCCGGAAGCTGTGGAAATCAATACATTTGGAACCGGAACCATTCCGGATACAGAGATACGTCAGTATGTCAATGATGTGTTCTCTTTCTCGGTGGAAGATATTATCGAGACTTTGCAGCTGAGAAAACCACAGTATTTAAAGACCGCGGCATATGGGCATTTCGGCAGGGAAGACCAGGGGTTTGCCTGGGAAAAGACAGACAAGGTATGGCTGCTGAAGCAATTGGCTTCCCAGTAAATAGTTCTGTATGAGAGGAATAAGATATGCATATACAAAATGAATGCCTGGCTGAATTCTCTAAACTGGTTCAGACCGGAACATGTGGCAGCCGGAGCGGCCGGCTGAAGACAGGGGTGGATTTGGGAACGGCTAATATTGTGCTGGCTGTTGTAGACGAAAACAATATTCCGGTTACTGGCATATATGCCCCGTCTAAGGTGGTGAAAGACGGTGTTGTTGTAGATTATTTCGGCGCCATAAAAGTTATAAAACAGCTAAAGGAAATTCTGGAAGAAAGGCTGGGAGAACGGCTTTTAGACGGAGCGGTAGCGATTCCGCCGGGGATTCTGGAAAGCACCGCCCGCAGTATTGCCAATGTTGCGGAAGGGGCAGGATTTGAGGTTACCAATGTGGTTGATGAACCCACTGCCGCAGCAAAGGTTCTGGGTGTTATGGATGGTGCAGTGGTTGATGTGGGCGGAGGGACCACTGGCATCAGCATATTAAGGGACGGCAATGTTATTTTTACGGCCGATGAACCCACCGGCGGAATTCATATGACTCTCACGTTGGCCGGTTATTACGGAGTTACATTGGAAGAGGCAGAGACTATAAAAAAAGATATTTCAAGAGAAGATGAGATATTTCCGGTGATAAAACCGGTAGTCCAGAAAATGGCTTCTATTGTGAAGCGTTTTCTGACCGGATATGATGTGGAAAAGATTTATGTGGTAGGCGGTTCCAGTTGTTTTTGCGGCTTTGAAGATGTGTTTGAAAAGGAAATTGGAATTGAAACCATAAAGCCTAATGATGCATTGCTGGTTACGCCCTTGGGAATTGCATGGAGCGTTCTCTGAGAAAGGCCTGTTTTCTGTAGTATATTTCACGCTGCAGCACCAATAAACCGGATATTTTTCCGGATTATTGGTGCTGATTTTAATGTATGGGAAAATATTAATAAATTCTCTATTCCTTTAAATGATTTTTATGCTATCATTAAATTAATTCTAATATTTTTACAGGAGTGGAAAATGAATAAAAAGAGCAGAGTGAAGATAAGCAATATGCGTTTCTTGTATTATGGATTGATCATTCTATTTAGTTGTCTTGCCTTGTGGTTGTTATTCAGTGAGGGAAAGCAGCTGCATTCTCCAGAACTCAAAATTCTGCCGTTAAAACAAACATTTATTCTCCGGGCATATTCTTATATTATTCTTGCATTTGGGATGCTGGGTATGTTTTTGTATTTTAAAAACAACAGGAAAGAGAGAAACTATGCAAAAGAAAAGCTGTTGGAGTTGGCGGAAGATGCAAATAACCAGGCGGCTTTTGCAGCCGGAAAGCAGTGGTTTTTGGTTCATGACAGGAGACGGTACTGGAACCGGTGCCTGGAATTGTTTTTGATCTGCGTATTAAGTTTTTCCTTTTTTCGGGAATGTTTGTATGAGTGGGCCTTTTTAGGTTCAGCAGACGGCATAGTAAGTATTCTTTTATCAACTCTGGCGGTTGCGGTGTGTGTGATTTCTTTAAAGGTTTATTGGGGAAAAAAGTATATGGAGATTTTGATAAAGGAGAACAGGCCTATTACTGCTGCGTTTGCCTTTTTGATGGAAGCAGCACATGGTTTTTATTGGAGCAGTTCTTATTATAAGAAACAAGTACATAATGCCGCTATCGGGCTTGCCAGGGGCGGAAGATATATTCAGGCTATAGAACTGGCAGATTATGGCTGGAATGATGCGCGGGAAAAGAAACTGATGCGGCTGGCTCACAGCGGACTGCTTCAGTCGTGTTTTCTGGAACTTGGAAGAAAAGAAGAAGCTGATTCAGAATTTGCATACCAGAAACAACTTATTAAAACGTATCCCATATTAAAACGGATGGGGGAAGCAGGGATTCTTTTAGCTGAAATCAGAAATGCCTATATGGCCCGGAAATTTGGGCAGGTAGAAGCTTATGTGAACATATACTGTGAACATTATCCGGAAGCATATTATAGTATTTCAATTATGTTCATTCAAATGAAAGTCTATGAAGAGACTGGTGAGGTCGGGAAAATAAAAGATATCTGTGATTTTCTGCTTTCATACAGCCCTGAAAATGCTGCAGTCAGGGAGGCCATGAGGTACGGAGTCTGCACTTATACGGAGTCTTCGGATTTTCTTAAAGATAAGACCGGGCGTGTGTGCCGGATTATTATAACCGGAGTGGCTGTTATTTACGCAATGCTTGGAAGTGTGATGTTAAAGGAAATATATCAATGGAGAGCAAATGAAACCATAGAAACAAAGCAGCTTGAAACGAAACAGGAACCAAGTGTTGAGACTATGTCCTCTCAGGGACCAGGCTTTGAAATGAATTTGCCAAAGGATTGGAACGGCCTGATAGTCAGAAAGGAATTTGAGGATGGGGTCAGCTACCATCAGAAAAAATCCTATGATTTAACAGGGGATGGGGATTTGTTTTATATTCAGTCATTCTCGGATGGCAGCTATGTCAATCTGCCGGATTATGAAATATGGGGGTATGACGGCCCTCGTGTATATGTGATGTCAATGCCTACCGATGTGACTTTTTATATGGAAGATGATGCCATAATGGAAGAATATCAGAAACTAAAAGGTGAAGTCAGCCAAATCAGGGAGACTTTTCGTATTCAGTCTGATAACGCAAAATATGACGGATATGAATTTATATTTCCTAACAGCAGCAGCAGTCTGCTTCAAGAGCCGGATTTATGGAATCTTTCAGCCAGCCAGCTGCGGATTGCAAAAAACGAGATTTATGCCAGACACGGCAGACGGTTTAATAATGAAGAATTAGAGAGATATTTTAGTCAATGCAGTTGGTATGAAGGAACGGTATCTGTTGAAGATTTTAATGAACAAATGCTGAATGAAATAGAACAGGCCAATATCCGGTTAATTCAGGAACAACAAAAAACTATAGAGTGAGAGTATAAAAGTCCAATACAATAAGAAATAATAATAGGAGGTATGTTTATGTTTTACAATTTAGATGAAGGGGCAAAACGAGCCATAGAGGACTTAAAGGAACTGGCAGAGCTTACTTCTGATGAAAAAGGTGCACAGCGTGTTGCATGGACGCCGGAATGGCAGAAAGCAAGAGACTGGTTTAAAGTAAAGGCAGAAGAGCTGGGGGCAGTGGTTACCATCGATTCGGCTGGTAACCAGTGGGCAAAAATGGAAGGTGAAACAGAAGAAGCAGCAGCATTTGGAAGTCATTTAGACTGTGTTCCCAATGGCGGAGGTCTGGATGGCGCTCTGGGGGTTATTGGTGCTCTTGAAGTTTTAAGGCAATATCATAGAAAAGGTATCAAGCCCAAAAAGACAATCTATGCTGTTAACTGGGCTGATGAAGAAGGTGCAAGGTTTGGATATAGCTGCTTTGGTTCTTCGGCTGCCAGTGGTTCATTGGATATTAAGGAACTTATGGGAAGAAAGGATGGAAATGGAGTAACGTTTGAGGAAGCGGTAAGAATGTATGATGTTGAACCTGAAAACATATCAGATGCTCATACACAAATGAAAGCCCGTAATCTGGGCAGCTACCTTGAGCTGCATATTGAACAGGGACCTGTTCTTGAGAACACGGGTAAAGATGTTGCCTGCGTTTATGGTGCAGCAGGAGTAGAACGCCATTCCATTGAATTTACCGGACAATCTTCTCATGCCGGTTCCTTTCCAACCAGAATGCGTCAGGATGCATTTTTAGCAGCGGCTCAATCAGCACTGTCGTTTAAAGAAATTGCCCTGAAATACGATGCCGTATGCACAGTTGGGCAGGTACGTGTTGAACCTGATGTAGTAACCATTGTACCAGGAAAATGTGTGATCTCTCTGGATCAGAGAACCATTGATCCTGTTGATTTGATGAAGATGCATGAAGAAGCACAGCGGGTTGTTGACCAGGCAGCAAAGGATCATGGCGTTACTGCAGCATGGGATAAAATTTGTACAGTGCCTCCTCAATTATTTGACGATCATTTAATCGAGTTGTGTAAGGCCGCAGTGGAAGAGGAAACTGCAGAGCCGGCTAATATGTATTCCGGCCCTCTGCATGATGCAGTGGAAATGGCAACACAGGTGCCGACAGTAATGATGTTCGTTATGTCGGAAGGCGGGTTATCTCACTGTAAACAGGAGCATACACCTGATAAGAAGCTAAAGGCGGGTGTACAGGCATTTTTACGTCTGGCAGACAAGGTTGTAAATGAATAAAAATGTAAATAAGGCCTTCTATGATTTTGATTTATCATAGAAGACCTTTTTATTTCAGCAGCAATTCCAATATTAACCCAGTGTCAGATTGACATGGTATTCTTTTTTATCTTCATGGAATGGAATCTCATTTCCTTCAATAGGAGTTCCATCTACCAGAAATGAAGAAATTCTATTTCCGGTCTCCCCTTTTCGTATTACATGAATATGGTAACTGGCACCCCGGTATTTGCGGACAGCAGAAAACTCTCCGATTGAATCCGGAAGGCAGGGATCCACAATTAAGCCGCGGAAGCTGGGACGGATACCTAAAATGTGCTGAGAGATACAGACAAAAGTCCAGGCGGCAGTCCCGGTCAGCCAGCTGTTTTTTGCCTCGCCAAAATTGGCAGCATCTTTTCCGGCTATCATTTGGGCATAACAGTAAGGCTCTGTCTTATGTATTTCACTGATTTCTTCTGTATAGGCAGGTGCCGTTTTACAGTAAACTTCAAATGCACGGTTGCCTCTTCCGATCATGGTTTCCGCAATAGATATCCATGGATTATTGTGGCAGAAAATTCCTGCATTCTCTTTGTATCCCGGGGGATAGGAAGATATTTCTCCCAGTTCATTATAATAGGTCTGATAAGCTGGTTGATGAAGAAGGATTCCGTAAGGGGTATCAAGCCGTTCCTTTACACTGTCCAGAGCTTTTTCTGCAAGACCTTCTTCAATTCCGATTCCGCCTATTACACAAAATCCCTGAGACTCAATAAAGATCTGGCCCTCCTTGCACTCTTTAGAACCAACTTTATTACCGAAGGCATCATAGGCACGCAGGAACCAGCCGCCATCCCAGCCGGATTCAATGACAGCATCATATACCTCTTTTACAGAGACTTCTGCTTCAGCGGCTTCTTCCGACAGACCGGTTAAGCGGCATATTTCAGCGTATTCTTTTCCGTATTTTACATACATTCCTGCAATCATGAGAGACTCGGCCACAGGACCTTCGGAAGGACCTGACGTCTGAAATGATTCACCTGGCTCCGTTGAAAAACAATTTAAATTCAGACAATCATTCCAGTCGGCCCGCCCAATAAGAGGGAGCCCATGGGGGCCTAAATGTGACTTTGTAAATTCAAAAGATCTTCTTAAATGTTCCATAAGAGGCTGGCTTTTGCTGGCATCATTATCAAATGGAACCTCTTCCTTTAAGATATCCCAGTCTCCGGTTTCACGGATATATGCGGAAACACCTGCGATCAGCCAGAGAGGATCATCGTTAAATCCGCTTCCGATGTCCATATTGCCTCTTTTGGTAAGGGGCTGGTATTGATGATAGGCACTTCCATCTAAAAATTGGGTTGAAGCAATATCAATAATTCTCTCTCTTGCACGTTCCGGTATCATGTGGACGAATCCAAGTAAGTCCTGACAGGAATCCCGAAATCCCATACCCCTGCCCGTTCCAGACTCGTAATAGGAAGCAGAGCGGGACATATTGAAGGTTACCATACACTGATACTGGTTCCATATATTGACCATGCGGGCCGTTTTTTCTTCCTCCAGAGTTACGTTATAGATGGAAAGAAGCTGTTCCCAGTATTGTCTCAGTGTTTCGAGAGCCTCCTTGACATCCAATGCAGTGCGGTATTTTTCCAGCACAGTATTGGAAGGTTCTTTGTTTATTATTCCAGGAGCAGTCCATTTTAATTCCTGTTCGTTTTCCGCATAACCTAGAATAAAGATAAAAGTTTTTTCTTCACCAGGCTCAAGATGAAGCTGGATCCGATGTGAGCCAATGGGAGACCAGCCGCTTGCCATAGAATTACCGCAGCTGTCGTTCTGTACCATAGCTGGATTCTCATTAGAACCATATACGCCTACGAAGGTATTTCTATCTGTATCAAAACCCTGAATATCGGTGTTGACAGAATAATAGGCATAATGGTTTCTTCTTTCCCTGTACTCTGTTTTATGATAAATGACAGAGCCTTCAACCTCAACTTCACCAATATTAAGATTTCGCTGATAGTTGGTCATATCATCCATGGCATTCCATAAACAAAATTCCACATAGGAATAAAGAGAAAAATCTTTGGGCTCCCCGCTTTCATTTTTAAGTGTCACCTGGTTAATTTCGCAGGAATCTCCTAAAGGCACAAAGGCTGTTACATGAGAGCATAAGCCGTTTTTCTTCCCGGTGAAACGGGTCACTCCAAGACCATGGCGGCATTCGTAAAAATCAAGCGGAGTTTTTGATGGCTGCCAGCCTGGATTCCAGACGGTACCATTTTCGTTAATATAGTAGTAGTGTCCATTGCTGTCCAGAGGGACGTTGTTATAACGATATCTTGTGAGCCTGAGCATCTTCGCATCTTTATAAAAGCTGTAACCGCCTCCGGTGTTGGAAACCAGCGAAAAGAAATTCTCGCTCCCCAGATAATTGATCCATGGCAGAGGAGTATCTGGGGCAGTAATTACATATTCTTTGTCCTGGTCATTAAAATATCCATATTTCATAATTGAATAACTCCTTCCTGTTGGATGACCCAAATCCCTTAAAACGACATTTTTCGAAAACGATTAAGAATGATTATAGGGAGTTATACGGTCATAATATCGCGGCTTAAGAAAAAAAACAAGAGAAAATTTCAAAAAACTTAAAAAAAAATTCTTTACTATAAAATGGTTGGTAAATATGCATAATAAATAATTGATAAAACTATATAAATTATACAAAAATGAAAGAGTGTGTTGATTTTCATACAAAAAAGGGGTATAGTAAAAATACGAAAACGATTAAGTTAAAAGGATGAGACATATGATTTCTATGAAAGAACTGGCACAGCACTGCGGAGTATCTGTTGCCACAGTGAGTAAGGCACTTAATGATCAGAGCGACATCGGGGAGAATACTAAAATAAAGGTTAAAAATGCAGCAGAAAAATTTGGATACTATCCTAATGCTGCAGCAAGATCCTTAAAGACAAATAGAAGCTACAACATTGGGGTTTTGTTTGTAGATGAGGCAAACAGCGGCCTGACTCATGAGTACTTTGCCGCGGTTTTGGAGGGGTTTAAGGTAGAAGCAGAAAAGCAGGGGTATGATATTACATTCATAAACGGGCAGATAGGGAAAAAAAAGGTTTCCTATTATGACCACTGTAAATACAGAAATGTGGATGGAGTGGTAATTGCCTGTGTAAAATTTGATAATCCTGAAGTAATTGATCTTTTAAACGGAGACATTCCGGTAATTACGATCGATCACATTAATGAAAACTGTTCTTCTGTTTTATCGGATAACGTAAAAGGAATCCAAAGCCTGATGGAGTATGTCTGCGAAAAAGGCCATAGAAAGATTGCCTATATACATGGACAGGTGAGCACCACTGTAACCAAGGCCAGGCTCACAAGCTTCTATCGCTTCCTTGAAAGTCATGAGCTTTCAGTACCTGATGACTATGTACTGGAAGCAGATTATCTGGATGTCAGTCAGGCTATGGCATGTACCAGGGAACTGTTAGACAGAAAAGATCCACCCACCTGTATTTTATACCCGGATGATACTGCCCTGATTGGCGGTCTGAATGAAATACGGGCAAGAAACTTAAGGGTTCCCGACGATATCTCTATTGCCGGTTACGACGGCAGCAGAATATCTCAGTTATTGAACCCAAGGCTTACAACCATTCGCCAGGATACAGCGGCAATTGGTGTGCAGGCTGCTAAAAAATTGATAAGCACAATCGAGAAACCCAAAACGACTTTTATAGAGCAGATTATTGTGAAAGGAGAGTTGATTATGGGTGAATCGGTTGGTAATGCTAATATTTCATGATAGTAATATCAGAAAAGGAGAGGGAAATATGAAGAAGAAAGTTGTAAGTGGATTACTGTGTGCAGTGATGGCAGCTTCATTGGTTGCAGGCTGCTCTACCAAGAGCGCACAAAGTGAAAACGGAAGCAAGACTGCTGAGACAACTGCCAAAGCAGCAGAGGGAAAAACAGAGGCACAGAGCCAATCAGGCGGTGAAGAGGGAAAGGTTATTAATATTTATGTCTGGAACAATGAATTCAAAGACAGATATGAAGATTATTATTCCTCCAAACTTCCAGCTGGTTATACGGTTAATTTTGTAACCACCCCCAGTGAAAATAATGCCTATCAGAATGCTCTTGATGAAGCTCTGTTAAACCAGAATGATGCAAAGGCTGATGATAAAGTGGATATGTTCCTGGTTGAAGCAGATTATATTCTGAAGTATGTTAATTCCGATTATACTCTTGATTTAAAGGAGATTGGAATTACAGATGAAGATATGTCAAAACAGTATGACTACACAAAGGTAATTGCACAGGATACAAACGGTGCACAGAAGGGTATTTCATGGCAGGGCTGTCCCGGACTTTATATTTACCGCCGTTCTATTGCAAAAGACGTTTTAGGCACCGATGATCCGGCAGAAGTTCAAAAGGCAATCAATGACTGGGATACCTTTGATAAGACAGCTGCTCAGATGAAAGAAAAAGGATATTATATGGTATCCGGCTATGACGATACCTATCGTACGTTCTCTAATAATGTATCTGCTCCATGGGTAGATGGAAAGAAAGTTGTAATTGATACCAAATTAGAGCAATGGATCGACCAGACCAAGGATTATACAGATAAAGGCTACAATCAGAAAACCATACTCTGGGCAGCTGAGTGGGCTTCCGGACAGGGATCTGAAGGTAAAGTATTTGGATATTTCATGCCGGCATGGGGCGTAGACTTCGTACTTGCAAAGAATTCTCTTGCAAAAGCAGAAGCTGACGGCGGTAAACAGGAATTAGGAAACGGCGTTTATGGTGACTGGGCTGCAACTGTAGGACCAGAATCCTATAACTGGGGCGGAACCTGGCTTTGTGCAGCAAACGGAACAGATAACGCTGATATCATAGCAGACATTATGAAAACAATCTGCAGTGATGATGCGACTATGAAAAAGATTGTAGAAGAAAAGAATGACTTTGTTAATAACAAATCTGTAATGGAAGAATTGGCAAAGAGTGATTATAAGTCAGCATTTCTTGGAGGGCAGAATCCTCTTCAGATGTACTCTGACGCAGCAGCAAAGATTGATATGAGCAAACTTTCTCCTTATGATCAGGGATTGAATGAAAGTCTTCAGACTGCAATGCATGATTATTTCGACGGAACCGTTGACAAAGATACTGCATTTAAGAATTTCTACACATCAATTAAAGAAAAGTATCCGGATTTAGAAATAGAGTAGAAGCATGATACAGGGCGGGATTATCCCGTCCTGTATGAAAACAGGAGGCTCCACCATGGTAAAAGAAAAAAAAGTAAAAGCCAGAAAAAGGATCAGCTACTCCAAATGGGGATACATATTTCTGATACCGTTTTTTGCCACATATATTGTGTTTTCCTTTATTCCTCTGGTAAATACGGTTTATAACAGCACATTTGAAAATTACCGTTCAGGATTGACTCAGATTGGGCCTAACTTCGTTGGATTTGAAAATTACATCACAATTTTTCAGAGCGACCTCATGAAGTACTTTAGAAATACCATGATTCTCTGGATTATTGGCTTTATTCCACAGATTATCATCTCTCTGATTCTGGCTGTCTGGTTTGCTGATTTTCGTATGAGGCTAAGAGGAAGTTCGTTCTTTAAAACAGTTATTTACCTTCCCAACGTAATTATGGCTGCGTCTTTTGCAATGCTGTTTTTCGCTTTGTTTTCAGATGATGGCCCAATGAATAACCTTCTTATAAAGATGGGCGCAACAGACAGTCCGATTCGTTATCTGGCTACCGTATGGGGAACCAGAGGTCTGATTGGTCTTATGAATTTTATGATGTGGTTTGGAAACACGACGATACTGCTCATGGCAGCCATTCTGGGCATTGACGCTGCTTTGTTTGAAGCGGCGGCCATTGATGGGGCAAAACCTTTTCAGATATTTACCAAAATAACAATGCCAACGATAAAACCAATATTTATTTATGTATTAATTACTTCACTGATCGGCGGACTTCAGATGTTTGATGTTCCACAGGTATTGACCAATGCAAAAGGCTCCCCAGACCGGACCAGCATGACATTAATCATGTTTTTAAACAATCACTTATATAGCAAAAACTATGGTATGGCGGGGGCGTTATCCGTAATACTGTTTATTATTACAGCAGCACTCAGTCTTGTGGTGTTCTTTATACTTACGGGATCAGGTAAAAAGAGAGGAGGAGCAAAATAATGAAAAAAGTGATCAATATAGAAAAGGCATGTATATATGCCGTACTGTCAATTTTAACATTTTTATGTCTGTTCTTCTTTTATTGCCTGATTATTAATGCAACCAGATCCCATCCGGAAATTGCAAAGGGATTCTCATTTGTGCCGGGAAAATCATTTGGCTCCAATTTATATAATGTGCTTCATAACAAGAATCTGCCTGTCCTCCATGGAATTATCAACAGTCTGTTCATTGCCGGTGCTTCTGCTGCTTTGTCTGTATATGTATCAGCGCTTACCGCATATGCAATCCACGCATATGAATTTAAATTCAGGAATGCAGTTTATCTTTTTATCATCCTTATTATGATGATTCCAACACAGGTCACAACTCTGGGATTTTTAAGTTTGATTGGTAAAATAGGGCTTATGGACAGCTTCATTCCTCTGATCCTTCCTTCGATGGCAGCTCCGGTTGTATTTTACTTTATGGTATCTTATTTTGAAAGCAATCTGCCTCTTGAGATCGTAGAGTCGGCCAGAATTGATGGATCTAATGAATTTTTTACATTTAATTATATTGTAATACCGATTATAAAACCGGCTTTGGCTGTACAGGGAATCTTTGCATTTGTGGCTTCCTGGAACAATTATTTTGTTCCTTCCCTTGTGCTGAAAACCAATGAAAAGAAAACGCTTCCCATATTAATTGCCCAGCTGCGGAGTGCGGATTTTTTGAAATTTGATATGGGGCAGGTTTACATGCTGATTACCATTGCGATTGTACCGGTTGCCATTATCTATTTATGCCTGTCTAAATTTATTATCGGCGGAGTAACTGCAGGAAGTGTGAAAGGATAAAGGATGGATTGGAAAAAAGACTTTGTATGGGGTACCGCAACCTCTTCCTATCAGATCGAGGGTGCAGCATTTGAGGATGGAAAAGGATTATCTGTATGGGATGTTTTTACAAAAGAGAAAAACAGGATTTTTGAAGGGCACACTGGAGAGGTGGCCTGTGATCATTACCATCGAATAAAAGAAGATGTCGCATTACTTGCTGAGCTTGGCGTAAATGCTTATCGATTTTCTGTTTCGTGGCCCAGAATCATTCCTCATGGCACCGGAGAAGTGAATGAAAAGGGAATACAGTTTTACTCGGACTTGGTAGATGAACTTTTGAAACACCAGATTACTCCATATGTAACTTTATTTCATTGGGATTATCCCAACGAACTGGAAATGCAGGGCGGGTGGCTGAATCCTGAAAGTTCTGAGTGGTTTGCTGCATATACAGAGGTTGTAGCAAATGTATTTGGAAGCCGGGTGAAAAATTATATTACCTTTAACGAACCCCAGATATTTACCTGGCTTGGATATGATAAATGCATCCATGCTCCTGGAATTAAGTACCCTTCAGGAAGAATCCTTGCCATGTGCAGGAACGTTGCTTTGGCTCATGGAAAATCCGTAGTGAAGCTGCGGGAACTGGTTCCTGATTGCAGAGTAGGATATGCACCTACCTGCGGCAATGCTTACTGGCCAGAGGAAGAAACTGACTTTCTGGCAGCAAAAGCAAAAAAACTGCAGAACTCCATAAGTAAGAATGACTGGCTTCATTCTTCTGCATTCTGGAATGAACTCTTTTTAAATGGAAGGTTTCATGAGCAGTGCAGAACTTTATTTGGTGAAGATTTGCCGGAACTGACCAGACAGGAGCAGACTCTTATAAGTCAGCCCCTGGATTTTTGCGGAATAAATCTCTATCAGGGAACTTCCGTTAGCTTTGATGAGATGGGTAATATAATCCTTGGAAAACTCCCTGCCGGTCATGGTAAGACGGGGATGGGATGGCCCATTACCCCTAAAGCAATGTATTGGGCAGTGAAAAATTTTTATGATACTTACCATCTTCCTTTGCTTATTACAGAAAATGGCATGTCTGCTCTGGATGTAATATCTTTAGACGGCTTTGTGCACGATCCCGGCAGAATTGATTACCTGGCACGGCACTTATCTGAACTAAAGCGGGCGGTATCAGATGGTGCAGAAGTGGAAGGGTATTTTTTGTGGAGTTTTTTGGATAATTTTGAATGGGAAAAAGGCTATGATGACAGATTTGGCATTGTATATATAGACTATGAAACCCAGAGACGGATTCCCAAGGACAGTTTTTACTGGTATCAGAGTTTAATTAAATCGTCATTATTATAATAGAGCAGGGCAGATCGGGAATAAATAGGATCTGTCCTGTTTTGACGTAAGATAATTTGGTAAATCGGTTCCCGTGTTTCAAGTATTTTGCGGCTGTAAGCCGCCTGCTTGACATGTCCGGAATCTGCATTATAATACAAGCATAGGACTTTTTGATTTGTGCATGTACATACTATAATATCGGTATCATATTAAATAGATAAATATTAAGAAGGAGGCCGGAGAATAAACATGAATAATAAAACTTATTTTGCAATTGATTTAAAATCATTCTATGCTTCGGTCGAATGTATGGAACGGGGGCTTGACCCATTGACGACTAATCTTGTTGTCGCAGATGCAAGCCGCACCGAAAAAACTATCTGTCTTGCCGTCTCTCCCTCCCTTAAAGCATATGGAATTCCCGGCCGGCCGAGGTTGTTTGAAGTTGTGCAAAAGGTCAGGGAGATAAATGCAGCACGGCTGCGCAAGGCATCAGAACCAGCCTTTTCCGGTTCTTCTTTCTGTGACATGGAATTGAAATCCTCACCTGGGATATCAGTGGATTATATTATTGCTCCGCCGAGAATGGCGTATTATATAGAGTACAGCACCCGTATTTACAATATCTACTTGAAGTATATTGCCCCCGAAGATATTCATGTCTACTCCATTGACGAGGTATTCATTGATGCTACGGATTATCTGAACACTTACAATCTATCAGCTCGTGAGCTCTCCACAAAAATAATTCTTGATATTGTTAAAACGACCGGGATTACAGCATCAGCGGGAATTGGTACAAATTTATACCTCTGCAAGGTCGCCATGGATATTCAGGCAAAGCGTATTCCAGTGGATGAAAATGGAGTGCAGATCGCTGAATTGGAAGAAATGAGTTACCGCCACTTGTTGTGGTCACACCGTCCTCTTACAGACTTTTGGCGTGTTGGAAGAGGATATGCCAGGAGACTGGAGGAACAAGGTCTCTTTACCATGGGAGATATTGCAAGGTGCTCTCTCGGTAAGCCTACTGATTATTATAACGAGGATTTGCTCTACAAGTTGTTTGGTATCAATGCAGAACTGCTGATTGACCATGCTTGGGGGTGGGAACCGTGCACGATAGCTGATATTAAAGCGTATAAGCCAGGCACAAATAGTATTGGGTCGGGTCAGGTGCTGCAAAGTGCTTATACCTTTGGCAAAGCGAAGCTGATTGTGCGTGAAATGACCGATGTGCTGGTACTTGATTTAGTGGACAAAAGACTGGTGACCGATCAGCTTGTTTTGACGGTGGGTTATGATATTGAAAATTTGAAAAACTCTAAGATAAAGAAATCCTATAATGGAGCGGTTACTACAGACCATTACGGACGTTCTGTTCCAAAATCTGCCCATGGTACGGCAAATATTGGCAGACAGACCTCCTCTGCCAAGCTGATTATAGATTCTGTCACAGAACTGTTTGATCGTATCGTTGACAAAAATCTTTTGGTCAGAAGAGTAACTATTGCGGCGAATCATGTTGTTGATGAAAGCTCCGTTCAAAAGGCGGGCAGTTTCGAACAGCTTAGCCTCTTTACAGATTATGCGGATGTGCAAGCAAAAAGAGAGGAAGAAGAAGCTGGGTTTGAACGAGAAAAAAAGATTCAAAAAGCTATGTTAGAAATAAAGAAGAAGTATGGTAAGAATGCTGTTTTAAAGGGTATGAATCTGGAAGAGGGCGCTACCACACTAGACCGGAATAATCAGATCGGAGGGCACAAGGCGTGATAAAAACATATGACGATATCATTCATCTGCCCCGCCATGTCTCTGCAGTCCATCCTCACATGGCCAGCATTGACCGGGCGGCTCAGTTTTCTCCCTTTGCTGCACTGACCGGATATGATGCCGCTGTCAAAGAAACTGCAAGGCTGACTGACAAAAGAGTAGAACTGGACGAATATATGAAGGGCACTTTAAACCATAAGCTGCAGATTATAGCGGACCGGATTAAAGAGCATCCTGAAATTGCAGTCACTTATTTTCAGCCGGACGAGAAGAAGGATGGGGGAGCCTACGTTACTGCTGCCGGTGCAGTTAAGAAGATAGACGAACATGAAAGGATTATCATTATGGTTAATGGCACCTCTATTTTTATTGATGAAGTTATTGGAATAGAGGGTCAGTTGTTTGAAGCTGGTGCTCCATTTATGTGATAAGGGAATAACCAATAAGAATTTAAATAATTATGTGAAAGCATCCGTGTGTTTACGGATGTTTTATTTTTGTTCATGCTCTCGTGCTTAAATTTCGGAAAGATTCTCCTTTAATATAATCTGAGTCTGAATGAATTGATCTCTGGAGGAAGGAAGTTTTCCGGAAGAGAGATATTCAAACAGTGTCCTGACAGCTGTATAGCCCTGAAGCTGGGGCTGTTGGATGATGGCGGCGGTGATATTCCGGTTCAGGAGCTCTTTCTCAATTTCTGCGGAAGAGTCGTAACAGATGATCCGGGAGTTTTGGAAATAGCCCATTTCCTGTATGGCCTGGAGATTTCCGCAGCTGTAGCCTCCCGGGCAAACAATTAAATTGGTGTCCGGAAACGTGTCCAGAGACTTCCTGGTCAGCTGATAATCCTTTATATCATTGCCGGTCAGCTCAATCACCTCTTGAAGACGGATCTGGGGATATTCCTGCTCCAGTGCTGATTTCAATCCATTCATTCGGTGTATGTGCCCCAGCATCTGAAAACTGGGAGAGAACAAGAGCAGTCTTCCACTGTCCGGACACACCAGATTTAAAAGACCGGCGGTTATAGTTCCGCTTAAGTTGTAGTTACAGCCCACAAAGCTTAAATATTCTGTGTCATCAATAATATTTGTCAGAAAAACTACCGGAAACTGCTGTTTATGCAGTTCGTTAAGACGTTCTTTGATGATGGGGTGATTTATGGGAACAATGGCAATGGCGCTGGTGCCTTCCTCCACCGCCTGATTGATCAGCTTCAGTTGCTCCATGGCATTAAAATCAGGACACTCTTTAATCTCTACGGCAATGCCGAAATCAGAAATTTCTTCTTTGCATTTTAAGATTCCCCGAATAATATCGTCGAAAAAAGCATTGTGGCTCTGAATATGCAGAATAACAGCTATCTTCAAGTTCCGTTTAAGGATTGAAAGACTTTGGGCTACGGAATTAGGGCGATATCCGAGTTCCTTTGCTATTTGTTTGATTCTTACCGCGACCTTTGGATCCACTCGTCCCCGGTCATGAAGTGCCCGATCTACCGTTCCGATGGAAACTCCGGCTAATTCTGCAATTTGTTTCTGCGTAATTCCCATTATAAACCTCCAATAATTGTGTTTCAACCCAATAAGATGATTCTATATTAACAAAGTGTGAGAAATGTGTCAAGAAATTGAGGAGATAATAACCATAAATGTGTTTTCGATAACGCAAAAAAAGAAAAGCAAAATAATTCTAAAATTATGAAAAGATAAAATAAAAAAACCAATAAAATATCATCGGTCGTTGTGATTATAAACAAAAATTAAAATGTAAATATGGCAAAATAAACAAAATAATATGAGATAAAGAAAAAATATTGACAAATGAAAAGCAGTCAACTATATTGAGATTAGCGTTATCGAACACGCAAACAATCTTTTGGGAAAAGGAGAGGTAAATATGAAAAGAAGAGGGTACATAACAGGAAGATCAATGGCAGCACTGATGCTGGCAGCCGTTATGGCGGTTTCCATAACTGGGTGTGGGGGCAAAAAGGAAGGCGGTGATACAACACAGGCGGCAGAGACAAAGACGGGCGGTGCAGAATCAAAGAAAAAGGCGGAGTCTGGCGGTGAGGTTTTAAGAGTGGGAGTCCTTCCGCTTTCCGTAGGAGTTCCGGCTCAGTATGCGGCAGACCAGGGCTGGTTTGAAGAAGAGGGATTAAATGTAAGCCTGGAGTATTTTGCCACAGGAGCACCGGTAAATGAGGCTATTGCAGCGGAGGAACTGGATATTGCATGCTCTGGCTTCGCTTCCATATATTCTCTTGCCAATGCAGATTGTGTATGGCTGGCGGATGTGAATACTACGGGAGGTATGGGACTTTTCGCCCGCTCTGACAGCGA
Source organism: Clostridiaceae bacterium (assembly GCA_902363735.1). Classification (GTDB taxonomy): domain Bacteria; phylum Bacillota; class Clostridia; order Lachnospirales; family Lachnospiraceae; genus Lacrimispora. The sequence continues at coordinate 356,700 of CABJBA010000003.1, read as the reverse complement.
TCTGGTAGCAGCAGGTAAAACTTTGGCTGACAGTCCTGATATATACGGCAGTGCAGAGACACTAAAGGGCAAACAGATTCTTGAGCCTTTGGGAACCGCAGTCCAGTATATGACAGAGTGTTATGCGGCAAAGTTTGGTCTGACTCCTACAGACGTGGAGCAGGTAAACATGGAGTATGCATCCGCATTTCAGGCATTCCAGACAGGAGAAGGTGATATTGCTGCCATGAATCCTCCTTACAGCTACCAGATGGAAGATTTAGGATATACCAAAGTCTGCTCTTTTGAAGATGCTACCGGAGTCAACATGTGTGACGGCAGCTTTGCAAGAAGAGAAGTGGTAGAAAGCCGTTCGGAAGATGTAGCAAAATTTGTGAAATGTCTGGTTAGAGCTATGGATGAATTGCAGGATGAAAACACCCGGTATGAGTATACAAAGAAATTCTATACAGACAATGGACAGGACTTTACAGAAGAAAACTTAAAAAAAGAAATTGAAGACAGAAAGTATATAGGTACGGCATTTATGAGCCGTGATGGTTACCGGTTGGGAGAAGCCTGGATTGCTATTACAGACTTCCTGGTATCTGCTGAAAAAATAGTTGCAGACAATGCGCCTAACGTGGAAAAATCCATTGACTCAACCTTTGTATCTGAAGCAGCAGGAATTACAATTAAGTAATTCATATGGGGAACTCGAAAGGCGGAAAATCGTGAAAAAGAAAAATAACTATTGGTGGCTCTCTGTTTTGTCAGCTCTATTGTTTGTTGGTATCTGGTGGCTGTGCTGCGATGTCCTAAAGCTGACCAAAAGTTCCACCCTGCCGGGACCGGTAACAATTGGGGCTACATTTGTAAAAAAACTTACTTCCACAGCGCCCGACGGTGCAACTCTGCCCCAGCATATCCTGTCTTCTTTAAAAATCGCCATGAGCGGATGGGCGATGGGAGTGCTGGTGGGGACCCCACTTGGGATATTTATGGCATGGTATAAGAGAATTGATTTATTTGTGCGGCCTGTATTTGATTTAATCCGCCCAATACCAGGCCTTGCATGGATTCCTCTTATGATCCTTCTATTTGGAATTGGAATCACATCTAAAATTGTGACAGTGTTCTTGTCGGCATTTGTTCCCTGTGTCCTGAACAGCTACACAGGAGTGAGGCAGACGAAAGATGTGCATCTATGGGTGGGACAGACCTTTGGAGCATCTAATTTCCAGATGCTTAAAAACATTGCAGTTCCTACTTCTCTTCCTCTGGTAATGACAGGTGTGAGAGTTGCCCTGGGTGCCTCCTGGACCTGTATTGTTGCGGCAGAAATGCTGGCATCTACCAGGGGACTGGGGTATATGATTCAGCAGGCCAGAGGAATCTACCGTCCGGATATTATTATTTGCGGTATGATTGCCATTGGAACCATTGGCGCAGTATTTTCCTGGATTCTCACTCTGATTGAGGAGCAGGTGGTGAAAGGAGTGAGAAAGGAATGAACAAACGTTTTCGGGATGCGAAACGGTATGAGAAGACCATTTGTGCAGCAATCGCCATATTTCTGTTTCTTTGTCTGTGGCAGCTGGTAGTTTCTTTCACAAAAGCGGGAATTGTTATGGCAGGTCCAGTTACGGTTTTGGGAAAATTTGTATTCAGTATTGTGGAGCCTATTGGAACCAATACCATACAAAGTCATATTTTCTGGAGCTTAACCAGGGTTATGATTGGATTTATTCTGGGTTCTCTTGCAGGAATTATGACGGGAATTTTGATGGGCTGGTCAAAACCACTGGAAGCATTGTTTCGCCCGTTGTATGAACTGATCCGTCCAATCCCTCCCATTGCATGGATTCCGCTTTCTATCGTTTGGTTCGGGCTGGGAGAACCCTCCAAATATTTTCTGATATTCCTGGCCGCGTTTTCCAACATCACCATGAACGCCTATGCAGGTGTGCGGTCCGTGGACACCACACTTATGGGAGCGGCACGGATGCTGGGAGCCAATGACCGTCAGGTGTTCAGCACTATTGTTCTGCCATCTTGCATCCCTCATATTTTTGCCGGTCTGCAAATTGCCGTAGGTTCTGCCTGGGCAACTGTTGTGGCAGCTGAAATGGTTCGTTCGTCAGAGGGGGTCGGCTGGGTCATTATTAAAGGACAGGACTCCAACAGCACGGTTCAGATCATGGTAGGTATTATGGCGGTGGGAATTGTAGGCTATATTTTAGCAGTTGCCATGCGGGCAATTGAAGCAAAACTTTGCAGTTGGAGTGTGAGAGGAAAATGAGAAAAGAGATTATTGCCTGCAATCAAGTATCAAAGGTATTTCATACGGCCAGGGGTGAAGTGCACGTGATTAAGGACTTAAGCCTGACAGTGGAGGAAAATGAATTGCTTGTCTTGTTTGGCCCCGGGCAGTGTGGAAAATCCACCTTGATTAACTGTATGTCCGGCCTGGAAACTGTTTCAGACGGAGAGATTACAGTTGATGGAAAAAAGGTGGAAAAGCCGGGTCCGGATCGGGGCGTTGTGTACCAGCGGACAGCATTATTCCCCTGGCTGACTGTTATGGGTAATGTGGAATACGGTCCTAAAGTCCGGGGAATGGCCAAGAAGAAACGCCGGGAACTGGCGGAGTATTATATCAATCTGGTTGGGCTGGAAGGATTTGAGAATTCCTACCCTAACCAGTTATCTGGAGGAATGCAGCAAAGGGTAGGAATTGCACGTGCTTACTGCAATGAGCCGGCCGTACTGTTTATGGATGAACCCTTCGGACATCTGGATGCTCAGACACGCTATCTGATGCAGGAAGACTTAATCCGCATCTGGGAGAAAGAGAAGCGAACGGTGGTCTTTGTAACCAATAATATTGAAGAGGCTATTTATCTGGCGGACCGGATTGTAGTGCTGTCTAATTGCCCCACAACGATTAAAAAGGAATATCAGATATCGCTGCCTCGTCCCAGGGATTATGTAGACCCTGAATTTCTTAAGCTCCGCGAGGAAATCAGTGCGGTCGTAGATAAAACATTGTAAGGAGGTGGAACTATGGAAGATGTTAAGGTTAAAGTAGACCATATGACAAAGAAATTTGGTGATTTGCTTGTTTTAAATGATATTTCCTTTGAGGTGAAAAAGGGAGAGTTTCTTTGTATTGTAGGTCCCACCGGATGTGGAAAAACCACCTTTTTAAACTGTATCACCAAATTATATGAACCTACCCGGGGAGAGATTTTAATTAATGGAGAGCCTGTAAATTTAAAAAAGCATAATGTAGCCTATATATTTCAGGAGTATTCCACCATGTCCTGGTTAACTGTGGAACAAAACGTGGCTTTTGGGCTGAAGATGAAGAAGTTGCCCAAAGATGTAATTCAAAAGGAAGTGGCAGAGGTTCTGGAAATGGTCGGTCTGACAAAGTACAAGGATTATTATCCGGTAGAGCTTTCCACCTCTATGCTGCAGCGGGTAGTAATTGCCCGGGCATTTGCCGTAAAGCCGGAGCTGCTTCTCATGGATGAACCATATGGACAGCTTGATGTGGAACTGCGGTTCAAGCTTGAAGATGAACTGCTGAATCTTTGGAAAAAAACAGGAACAACAGTTATTTTTATTACTCACAATATTGAAGAGGCTGTCTATTTAAGTGAGAATATCCTGGTATTGACAAACAAGCCCACGACCATTAAGGAAAAACTCCCCAATAAACTTCCTCAGCCCAGAAAGGTGGTATCACCGGAATTTATTGATGTACGGAATCAGGTGACTGAGTTGATAAAATGGTGGTAGACAGGAAGGAATGCAAGTATGAAAGCAATAATGTTACTGTTTGATACGCTCAATCGCAGAATGCTGTCTCCTTATGGATGTGATTGGACCCAAACTCCAAATTTTAAGAGATTATCAGAAAAGACCATTACTTTTGACAACTGTTATGCCGGAAGTCTTCCCTGTATGCCAGCCAGAAGAGAACTGCACACAGGCCGTTATAATTTCCTTCACCGTGGCTGGGGACCTCTGGAGCCTTTTGATGATTCAGTACCGGAAATGCTGAGCCAGAAAGGGGTCTATACACATATGATCAGTGACCATCAGCATTACTGGGAGGATGGTGGAGGTACATACCATAACCGCTTTCATTCATGGGAGATCGTCCGGGGACAGGAAGGTGACTGCTGGAAAGGGCAGGTGAAAGATCCTGAAGTGCCAGAGCATTTAGGTCGTATGTGGAGGCAGGATCTGGTAAACCGGACCTATACGGACAGTGAAGAAAAGCATCCTTTAGCTCAGATATTTCAATTGGGGCTGGATTTTATTGAGAAGAACAGGGAAGAAGACAACTGGTTTCTTCATTGGGAATGCTTTGATCCCCATGAACCATTTTATACCACAGAGAAATATAAGGACTTATACCCTCACCGGTATGGCGGTCCCCAATTCGACTGGCCTGAGTACCGGGAGGTGCGGGAAACCAGAGAGCAGGTGGAGCATTGCCGGTATGAATATGCCGCACTTCTTTCCATGTGTGATGCCTACCTTGGAAGATTTCTGGATTTTATGGATGACAACGATATGTGGAAGGACACCATGGTGATTGTGAATACAGATCATGGATTTCTTTTGGGAGAGCATGACCTTTGGGCCAAAAGTGTTCATCCCTGGTATAATGAGACGGTTCATATTCCTCTCTTTGTCTGGGATCCCAGGTTTGGAATCTGTGGAGAGCGGAGAAATTCGCTGGTTCAGAATATTGATTTATCCGTATCTCTGCTGGATTTCTTCGGGCAGAAACCAACTGGAGATATGCAGGGAAAGAACTTAACGCCTGTAATACTTAAGGATGAGCCTGTAAGAGATTATGCCCTGTTCGGAATGTTCGGAGGGCAGGTCAATATCACGGATGGCCGTTATGTTTATATGCGAAGTCCCGTAGCCGATAACAGCCCTCTTTATCACTACACGCAGATGCCCACTCATATGCGCTGTCGGTTTTCACCGAAAGAGATGCGGACCATGGAATGGAGCCCTGGATTTTCATTTACCAAAGAGACTCCGGTCATGAAGATTGTTTCCATCGAAGACACGTCAGGAGATACTTCAATAAAAAACCCACCGGAAACTGCGCTGTATGATTTACAGCAGGATCCGTATCAGATGGAACCTATTCAGAATCCAAATATCGAGAAGAAAATGATAGAGCAGATCAAGGCGCTGATGAGAGAAAATGATGCACCTGACGAACAGTATGTCCGTCTTGGGATGTGAGCGTTAAAAACCACTGGAAGACGAGAGATGGAAATAAAATACAGGAGAGGTTATGGCTGGATATTTGTATGTATTGTTTTGGCTGGTAAGTTTTTTTGCTTCCGCAGCAGGTGCGGTTTGCGGAATAGGCGGAGGAATTATCATCAAGCCTGTCCTGGATGCTTTTGGAGTATTAAGTGTATCGTCAATCAGCTTTTTGTCGGGCTGTACCGTGCTTGGAATGAGCTGTTATTCTATGATAAAGAACAAAGTATCAGGAGAACTCCTGGTGGATCCGGTAACCGGGCCCCCTATGGCTGTTGGGGCAGCCTTTGGGGGTGTCTTGGGAAAATGGTTGTTTCAGTTTATATCAGGATTTTTTGCTGATCAAGATTTGATTGGAGCTGTTCAGGCTTCCTGTCTGCTGGCGGTAACTGTGGCTACGCTTATCTATACCATAAAAAAAGGACAAATTCACACTCATAGGTTAAGGCGTCCGTTGGCCTGTATGAGCATTGGTCTGGTACTGGGACTCCTTTCCTCTTTTCTGGGAATTGGGGGAGGGCCGGTGAACCTGGTGGTTTTGTTTTATTTTTTCTCTATGAATACTAAGGCTGCTGCCCAGAATTCTCTGTATATAATATGGATTTCCCAGATAACCAGCCTGATTAGTATAATAGCTACAAAAACAGTGCCGGAGTATTCTGTATTCATGCTTGTGCTTATGGTGGCGGGCGGAATTCTGGGAGGTATGGCAGGACATGGAATCAGTAAAAAAATTAGTTCCAGAGCAGTGGAAGAACTGTTTATTGCCCTGATGATATTGATTATTGGAATTAATATTTATAATATTTTCAGCATCTGTGTTTTCGCATCCTTTTAACTAATTAAACTTCGTAGCCAAACAGAGTAATTTTGTTTATGCCTGACATACAGATTTCAACTTCCACTGCATCCAGCTGAACTGCATTTCCAATACCCAGTCCGGTGTGAGTTCCTACAAATGATGTCTGCATATTATTGATGATTTCCCAGGGATTTGGAGCCTGCCGTACTGCATTTGTTATATTATATGTGGCAGGAGTTGTTAAATAATCAATGGATCCCAGTAAGGAAATGTTCATTTGCTGTAATTCGGTCCAGTTATCCTGAGAATTAGGACGCCAGTAGAGTATCATTGAACTGACTCCCACTGCCAGGGTCAGACTGAGGCGGCAGTAAAATTTAATCACAACACTTGTAATTTCTAAGTGGGTATAGTTTGATGGCAGCAGACTATATCCTAAAATAATCCTTCCCCTGGTTTGAGCGAGTACGGCTGAAGTTAAAACAGCAAGGCTTCCGTTAGCAAGTCCGACAGCATTATTAACATTACTAAAATCGCTTCTGCTATTATAGGCAACCTGTGTTGCATTGGCAGCACCGGAATTATTACATTTTATTTTTTCATCAGCTGTGCTGATCATAAGGGTATTATTGGTTATAAGCTTATAAGCGGAAGAGAAACGCTGACTTATGGTACTGAGGAGTTCCGTTGTTCTCAGAGAAAGAAAATTATTGTTACCATCACTTAGTATAATGGAGATATCCAGCGGAGCCGATACCTCCACTGCAGTAAGAAGAATGCTTTTCTGAGGCTCCGGAACCCAAATGCTCTTTTTTACAGATAAAATACCAAAACTATCGTACTTGATCATATTCGAGCTTTCTTCCAGGGTTATTTTTAATTGTTGGTTATCTTGTAACAAGCTGTTGCTTTTTTGAATAATTTGTTTCGTCATACAACCCTCCTTCTATGTTTTATTAAGTTTTAAAATTCATAGCCCATGAGGGAAATATTTACAGTTCCCGCAGCACTTGTGTTGACAGAGATTATTTCATTGGGGTTAAACTTAATTGGAGAAGAATAGCTTTCTCCATAAGAAGCCAGTGTGGTTGTAAGAATTATTGACAAAAAAGGGTTATTACTTCCCCGCCTCAGTTGAATGCTTAAGGGAGTGGAAGCTGAAACCTGAAATGCTGTAAGAAATATACTTTTGCCGGAATCCGGCGTCCAGACTGTGGTATTAGTCTGAATGGTAGAAAACGTCTGGAACAAGACAATATCAGAAGCATATTCTCTTGTAAATAAAGGGTTTTCTTCCAAATTAAAAACAATGCTCATTAGCTTTGTGTTATTGTCCATTGATAAAACTCCTATATATTTTTTTAGTTAAAACATTTGATTTATGCGAATAGAGATATAAATTGTATTGTGATAGGAACTTCTTTTGCAGGTGCATGTTCTATTCTTAATATAAGCAACCCTTCTTTAACTATATAATTGATCTCCGGTTGTTTAACTCCATTTACAAAAAGATTTTGATAGGAAGTTTGTTTGGGGTCAAGAATGCCTTTGTCACCATACATAGTCAATTCATCGGAATTTGTATAAGTTTTCCCTCCATCTGCAAGCGCATTATATTGATATGATTCTGCTTTTAAAAGCTTGCCGTCATTGTCTTTTATGATTAAATATTCAAGAGTGATTGGTACTCCTTCTTGAGGCGCGTTTGAAGTTTTTAGAATTAAAAGCCCCGGTTCTACTGTATATACGGGTTCTGGCTGTAATACTCCGTTAATAAAGAGACTGAAAAAAGATACGTTATTTGGATCAGGTATGCCGTGGCCGCCATATACAAGCAGCTCATCATCGTTAGTAAACTCCTTTTTCACTCCATCGGACATTGTATTATATTGATGATTTTCTGCATCTAGAATCCGATTTCCTTTGCTATAAAAGACTCCGGTAACTACCGCTGTCATTACCGCCGTGTTAAAAGAATTTAAAGTTCCTATATTCCAGATTATCTGATTGTTCTCCCTGGATACGTTTCCTTTCGTGAGGCTGATAATCTGAAAATCTACTAAATCATTTAACAGCAGATGATCTGTCATAACTATATTGCCGACCGGCCCATATCCGTTATTAGTTATCTTAATTTGAATGTTCCAGGTGTTAGGGCTATTGTTGCTGACTTCTAAAGGCCCTGATATGATTTGTTTTTTAATGGTCAGATTACCGAATATATCTGCACATTGGTTATCTCTGAGAACCTTAGCTGGATTTTCCAGATGTTTTTTTTCAATAATTAATTCCTTTGCATGTTCTGCTGATTTAATGATAATATATGTTTTTGATGAGAACATCATCTGTCCGTCTGGTTCAATAGAATACTCTAAAAGTTTTGAACTGGTTTCCACCACAACATAAGAGGATAAGTCAGTCTCCGATTCAGGAAAAAGCATAATAATGTTTTGTTCTATATTTGACAGACATCCTTCGATTATCGTGTTATGTTCAGTTGTTATTTCAAAAGGCAGTTTTAAGAAAAAGTTGACTTTTTTATAATTTGATTTATCTTCCAGGTCGGTGATTTTCAGAGTGTTTTCCATGATGACTCCGGGTTTGAAAGCAATACTTTTAAAATCATAGTCTTCCATATCCACACAGATGTCTTTAACGCAATATTTTTGTTTATATTGCGGAAAGGCCTTGCCCACAACACATATTCTTTTTTTCTTATGTTTACAACCACAAACTTTGATTGACGATCCTGAAGATATGTTTGATATAATACAAGAGTCTGGATTTTGGGTTAAAGCCGTACCGATAGCTCTGCTGAGAGAACGCAGTCCGGTCGTGTGGAAAGAGCCTTCCACCTTAAAGGTAGCTGTCAATGAACTGCAGGGAAGAAGTTCCTCAATATTCCAGATAATAAGGTTATCAGAGAAAGAAACCTGACCTGAAGATACGGATTTTGTACTTACACAATGAAGCTTGTCAAACAGGATATAATCTGTCACAATAATATTTTTAAAAACCTCATTTGAAAGATTAGAGATTTTTAGAGAAAAACACCATTGTTTTACTTGATTAAGAGGTGTATTTAAAAAATTGTTTAAGATACAATTTTGCACTAGTAATTCTTTTTTCACCAGTTCAGTGGCTGGTAATACAATAATTTGAAAATCGCGTGATGTATTTGTAAATAATTTACCTGTATTTACATGACCAATTCCTGAAGCAACATCCAGGCCTCTGAGTCCATCAGTGGAAAATGAACCGGTGATGTCTGCAACTAATATTGAGTTCTCTGACTTTTCTAACATATCTATTTTCCAAAGAATCTTATTATCTTCTAAAACAGCAGTTCCATGAGATATACTGATAAATTTAACACAATTAATATCATCAATAAGCAAAAGATCCTCAACAAAAATATCAAATATGTCATTATCACTAAGATTGAATAAATTTATTTCTATTCTCCAAGTGTCATCCTTTTTTACATTTACTTTTAAAGAGCCTGACGTAGTGGTTTTGTTAAGATTTAATCCTTTTCCAACGTTTATTGGAGATGTACATATAATATCTGTTTTCATGGGTCCTAAAAGACTGTTTCCAGCTGCAAATCCACTGCTGATGCACCGGAGACCGCTGGCACGAAAGTACCCCTCTACCTTAAGCATTGCAGTGGCAGATTCTCCGGCATCTATCATTCCTATATTCCAGTTAATAACCCCTTCATTGATTAAAATATTACCATGAGATGAGTATACGTTTTCTATATTTATGATAGAATCCAATAGGATCTGATCGGTTACAACAATATTGCTGATAGGTATACTGCCTGTATTATTTACTGTCAACAAAAATTCCCAGCAAGTAATATAGCCGGTCACAACAAAATCAGGCATGGTTTTAATGACCTTTTCCAATTCCAGGTGAGATGGTATAGGATCCTTTATAGTGACACCTACATCTGTTACAGGTTCAATGGAAATATGGCCTGAAGGTATTGTTCCTGCTGCTTCAGCAAAGTTCAGTTCAGTGAATTCTTCATCTTTAAAGGTAACAAAAAAGATGATAATGGTGGAGCCTGTTATAGGAATATCTTCGGTTTTTAGAACAAGAATATCTTTTTGAAGTTCATAGTTACTTTTTGACTGCAACACTCCGTTAATAAACAAATTAAAGTAAGAAACACTATCCGGATTGAGGATACCTCTGTTCCCATATTCTTTGAGTTCATCATTGCTTGTGTAAATTTTTTTTATGCCATCAGACAAAGCATTATATTGATATACATCTCCATGTAATATTTTTTCAGAAAACACAGCTATCACTCCAAAAATAACAATATACTATTATACTATCCTATGTATACGATAAAAAATAAGTTCTTTTTATGAAATTAGAAATCATTAAAAGAAAAAGGATGTGTAAATGATTACACATCCAAAAATATATTAGTTAAGTGGTTACTGTGGTTGTAGAATCAGATACTGGAGCAAAGTTGTTTACAACTAAGGCAATTGGTGCGCCAACAGGAACGGTGGTTGCATCAGTAATAACAACCTGAGAGCCATCGCCGCTAACTGTATACAAACTTGACTGCTGTAATACGCCATTAATAAATAAGAGGTAGTATCCATTATCTGCAGCTGCAGTTGTAAGATTACCTGTCATGATATTACCATCATTATCTGAGAATTGAGTAGCTGGGATAGTAATCGTATCACCGGCCCTTTCATCTTCTCTCAGTTCATAAAAGTATTTATCAACTGCAGGATTAATATCTGTATCAGTTGTAGTAGTAGCATCTATTACAAGTTTGAATAATTGTGTAGCCATTATTTAATTTCCTTTCTGTTTATCTTTTCAGGTGGTCGCAAAATTCTGAATGTTGTATAAATGTCTGCTTTCAAATGATTTTCACAACCACCTACTATAGTATATTAACCAAGCTATAATTTGTTTCCAAAGTGTATTTTTTGAGCCTGGTCCTGAAGAGACAGGAAAATGTATTAAATGGAAAGTAAAACAAAAGACAGAACCTTTATTTCCACCAAAGTTGGAATGGCAAGATTCATAATATGAATATTTAAATATGTCAATTTTTATGTTGCACCAGAATATCAGAAAGCCTTTGATTCCGGGGAATAAAAGAAAAACTTCCTGATCAGATGCGATAATTAATTTGTTAAAATATATATTTTTGAATATTTCATTACAATAAACAGAAGATTGAACGGCATAATACAAATGTTTTGTACATATCAAGAAAAGCATTGAAAATAAAGAAAAAATAAAGTATAATTAGTCAAAATTTAAAAGGAGGATAGTTTATGTATAATATACTGATTGGCGGTGCTGCCGGGCAGGGCATTGACACCATGGTCACAATTCTGGAAAAGCTGCTGAAGCATTCCGGCTATTATATCTATACCACCAGAGACTTCATGTCCCGGGTGCGCGGTGGACATAATTTTTCCCTGCTTCGTTTCGGAACAGAGGAAATAACCTCACACAGCGATGTTTTGGACGGCATAATTGCCTTGAATGAGGAAACCATTGATTTGCATAAACATAAATTGACGCCCAATGGATTTATTTTGTGTGACAGCAGCTTTGCTTATTCTGATGACGATTCCAGAGTTATTAAGCTTCCCATGAATAAAATAGCTAAAGAACTTGGGAATGGAAAGGCTTCCGGCAGTGTGGCAGTGGGCGCAGTATTGAAACTCTTTGGTGAGCCGTTTACATATATGGAAGAAGTGATGTCTGGTGTCATGAAGAAAGAGATTCTTGAGGTAAATGTCAAGGCGGCTGAAGCAGGATATACATCTCTTGAAGCAAAATTTAAGCATCTGGATGGCCAATATAAGGATTACATGCTCATTTCAGGCAGCAAAGCACTGGGACTTGGTGCGGTGGCCGGAGGACTTAAATTTTATTCCGCTTATCCCATGTCTCCTTCTACTGCTGTTATGGAATATCTGGCTTCTGTAGGATACGAGGCGGGAATTGTGGTGGAGCAGGCGGAAGATGAGATTGCTGCAGTCAATATGGCATTAGGTGCTTCTTATGCGGGAGCAAGAGCTATGACCGGGACCAGCGGAGGCGGTTTCTGCCTGAAGGTGGAAGCTCTGGGATTTTCCGGTATTGCAGAAATTCCGCTGGTGGCTGTAGATGTCCAGAGGCCTGGTCCAGCGACCGGTCTGCCTACAAGAACAGAGCAAAGTGATTTAAAGTTCGTTATTTCCGCATCACAGGGGGAATTTCCCAGAATGGTTATAGCATTGAGAAATCATGAAGATGCTTTTTATCAGACCTTCCGGGCGCTTAACCTGGCAGAAAAATACCAGATTCCAGTCATACTCCTCAGTGATCAGTATCTTGGAGATACAACCGCCAGTGTAAAGCCCTTTGACACTTCCAGGTTGGAACTGATTAGCCATGCCAGGGAAGCAGAAGGGGAGTATCTGCGTTACAGGATAACGGAAGACGGCATTTCCCCCAGACTTATCCCGGGACTGACCAACCATCTTGTGGCCGCTGACAGTGATGAGCATGATGAAAGAGGCTGGATAACGGAATCGGCAGAAGTAAGGAATCAAATGGTGGATAAGAGGATGAGGAAATTAAATGGCCTTATGAAAGAACTGTCAGAGCCGGAATTTATGGGTGAAGAACAGTGCAAAACTCTTATTCTGGGTTGGGGGTCTACTTATGGTCCTATCAAAGAAGCCCTTTCCCTGCTGAATAAAAACGGAGAAGGAAGCTATGGGGCTTTGGTGTTTGGAGATGTTTATCCCCTTCCTCAGGAAAAACTGAAAGCTTTTGCGAAGGACAGAACCTTAATTAATGTGGAACAGAATGCCACAGGCCAGTTAGCTTCCCTTATAAGGGAGCAGACAGGCATAGAATGCCATAAAAGTATTTTGAAATATGACGGCAGACAGATATCCGGAGAAGAAATTGCAAAGCAGATATTGAAAGGAGGTTCCAAGTAGATGGATAAATTCACAACTTATGAAACAGCCTGGTGTCCGGGATGTGGAAACTTCTCCATATTAAACAGCCTTAAAACGGCGTTGGAAGAACTAGGCATAAGGCCAGATGAAGTGCTGATGGTGGCAGGAATTGGTCAGGCAGCGAAAACCCCTCAATATTTAAGTGCCAACAGTTTTTGCGGACTTCACGGAAGAGCTCTTCCGGCTGCAATTGCTGCTAAAATATCCAATGAAAAGCTTACAGTTATAGTAAACTCCGGAGATGGGGATTCTTACGGCGAAGGAGGAAATCATTTTATTCACAATATCAGAAGGAATGTAAATATTGCCCATTTTGTTCACGATAATCAGATATACGGCCTGACCAAGGGGCAGGCATCACCCACCAGCGATGAAGGGCTCGTTACAGGAGTTCAGACTGATGGCAACAGCATGTCACCCTTAAATCCAGTACTTCTGGCAATTGCTTCGGGAGCGGGATTCGTTGCAAGAGGGTTCAGCGGTGATTCAAAACAACTGGTGAGTATTATGAAGGAGGCCATTCTCTATCCGGGATATGCGTTTGTGGATATTCTTCAGCCCTGCATCAGTTTCAACAAGATTAACACCTTTGCCTATTATAAAAATATGGCAGCCCCTCTTGGAGATGATTATGACCCGACAAATCGTCTGGAAGCAATTAAACTTTCCATGGAAGTCAGTGATAAAATTCCTACCGGCATTCTCTATCGGGAAGAAAAAACGGAATTTCACCGAAAAAACAGACTTTTAAAAGAAGGTCAGCCTCTGGTAGAACAAAAAAGAGATGAAAGCGTGCTGGAAAACCTGATTCACAGTTTTATTTAAATATTAAAGATAAGCCTGTCGCATTATGTTTCATAACTGTATAATTTTATTAAAAATGAATATAATGTAATAAAAAATTACTGGATAAAGTCAATGTTACATAACAGTAATGGAAGAAAAATCAGTTCTTGCAATGAAGATGATGGTTTTACAGAAAGATATTTGAATCCTTCTGACATCTATATTGTCAGAGGTTATCAGATAGAGGTTTTTATAAAAGACCTGAATTCTCCAATAGGGATGGTCTTTAATGAAAGCGGAGAGATACTGGTGGCTGATTCTGGTTTGGCCACCGGCAATCCCCGGATATTACAGCTGATCAATGGTCAGTTTGAAACGATTGCAGACGATTTTGTCATTCCGATATCGGGAATTAATTATTTAAACGGCGTGATCTATGTATCTCACAGAGGATTTGTTACAAAAATATACAAAGATGGTACAAGACAAAATATCATTATGGGACTGCCCAGCAACGGCGACAACTACAACAGCCCGGTTGCTTTTTCTCCGGATAATAAGTTGTATTTTGGGCAGGGAACAGTGACTAACAGCGGTGTCGTGGGAAATGACAACGAGTGGGTGTCTGTTTCTCCGCTTCTGTGTGATTATACAGGCGATTATGTTATGCTTCATGGACAAAACTATGCAACTAATAATATTCTGACAGAAGGCCTGCCCAATGACATTGCCTTGACGGGAGCATTTTCTCCTTATGGCATTCCCAATATAGAGTATGAAATCAGAAAACGGTATATTAAGGCATCGGGAAGCATTCTCAGGTCAAATCTGGACGGTTCCAATTTAGAACAGGTTGCATGGGGATTCAGAAATCCCTCCTACTTAAGATTTGATTTTGGCGGTCAGTTATACGCGGTCAATAACGGTTATCAGGCAGTGGGAAGCAGGCCAATTGAGAATGCAGCAGATGACTTTTACTATATTACCCCTAATTTGTGGTACGGGTGGCCGGATTATTCCGGAGGCGACCCCGTAAATTCACCGCGTTTTACGCCTAGCGGAGGTGTACAGCCTTCTCTTATTTTAAAAAATCAGCCCAATATTCCCCCAAGGCCTTATGTGACATTTCCGCCCAATTCTTCTATAAGAGGATTTGAATTTAACTATAATCCCCGTTTCGGTCCATATGGAGATGTTTACATTGCTGAATATGGCAGCACTATACATAGTCAGGTCGGTGATTCCATTTCTTATGCAAATGCAGGACACAGAATATCTAAAATTGATATGAAATCCAGGACCATCAGTACGTTTGCCATCAATCGGAATGGTTTTCCTTCCTCCTTGTCAAGCGGAGGAGGTCTTGAGAGACCGGCCCAACTGTTATTTGGTCCTGACGGAGCAATGTACATTGTAGATACGGGATTGAATATTCAGGGGAATACGGAGGCATTTATTCCAAATACGGGTGTCATCTGGAGAGTAATCAGGACTGAATAGTGAAGAAAGCCAATATGTGTGTATTCCGGTAATAAATGATTTTTGGCGTGAGCAGAAATGTTCACGCCTTTATCATAACCTCAATATGCGTATTGTTTGGTTGTTATATAAGTAAGAAGATATATTGGTATTGGATTCTCATATTTATGATATATTATAACCATATGTAAATCATGAAGTCATGGAAAGGAGAGAGCGATATGTCTGGATTATGCAGTGAAAAGCTTGTTTATGGTAATTTGATCAACGGACAGTGGAGAGAGTCCGTATCGGGTAAGGTCATTGCCATAACATCACCGGTAGACGGTTCTCTTGTGGGTAAGATACAGGCACTCAGTAAAGACGAGGTTGATGAGGTTATACGGTATTCCAAAGAAAGCCTTTCTTTGTGGAGCAGTGTTCCTATATATGAAAAGGCAGGGATATTGTATAAAGCGGCAGAACTATTGGAGGAAAGGTCTGAGGAAATATCAGACATTCTGATGATGGAGATTGCAAAAGACAAGAAATCTTCTGTATCAGAAGTGAGGAGAACTGCAGATTTTCTTCGGTTTACAGCAGATGCGGGTAAAAGTATGGAAGGGATAGCGGTAAGCGGTGAGAATTTCCCCGGTGGTTCCCGCAAAAAGATATCTTATGTGAAACGAGTTCCTCTTGGCACGGTATTAGCCATATCCCCCTTTAATTATCCCATTAATTTGTCGGCTTCCAAGATAGCACCGGCGCTGATAGGGGGTAATACAGTAATATTAAAACCTGCCACACAAGGAGCAGTCAGTGCGCTTCATCTTATAAATACATTACAGGATGCCGGATTGCCAAGGGGTGTTGTTCAGACCGTTACGGGTAAGGGCAGTGAGATAGGAGATTATATCGTAACCCATCAAGGCATTGACTTTATTAATTTTACAGGCAGTACGGAGGTGGGCAGGCATATATCCCAGCTCTCCTGTATGACACCCTTATTGCTGGAGCTTGGAGGTAAGGATGCGGCTCTTATTCTGGAAGATGCTGATTTAAAATATGCGGCAGCCAATATTGTGGAAGGAGCATTCTCTTATTCCGGCCAGCGTTGTACAGCGGTAAAACGTATTATTACCACTGATAAAGTGGCAGACCGTTTAGTGGATATGCTGAAAGATGGAATTGAAAAATTATCTGTGGGAGATCCAAGGGATCATGTGGTGGTTACTCCTTTAATCGATCAAAAGGCGGCTGATTTTGCAGAATTTTTAATTCAGGATGCCATAGCAAAAGGTGCCAGATTGATTGTGGGAAATAAAAGAGAAGGAAATTTGATTTATCCTACGTTGCTGGATATGGTAACAGCTGATATGGAAATTGCATGGAAGGAACCGTTTTCACCTATTCTTCCTGTTCTCCGGGTGAAGGATATGGAAGAAGCGGTAAATATAGCCAACCGATCAGAGTATGGTTTGCAGTCTTCTGTATTTACCAAAGATATTAATAAGGCCTTTTATATCGCTGAAAGGCTAGAGGTGGGGACTGTGCAGATTAATAACAAAACAGAAAGAGGCCCGGATCACTTTCCCTTCTTAGGTGTAAAAGCTTCCGGCATGGGTACTCAAGGTGTGAAGTATTCCATAGAAGCAATGACAAGACCTAAAGCAATTACCATTAATTTAACAGAATAAATAAAACATACTTCTGATGAAGCTCTGTTTGATGGAGGAAGATTATGAATCAATTTTTCACCCAGGTATATGATGTTGTGGAACGGATTCCCCGAGGCAAAGTGACCTCATATGGACGAATCGCACATATGCTTGGAAGACCCCGCGCTGCCCGGGAGGTTGGGCGGGCAATGCGTTTCTGTCCGGAATACTTGCCCTGGCAGCGGGTGGTAATGGCCGACGGTTCAATTGCTGACGGAGGTGTTCCGGAAATCCGTACAGCTAAGCTGAAAGCTGAAGGTGTGGTTTTTCTCCCCGATGGCCGGGTCGATATGGCGGTTTGTTTGTGGAAAGAAATAAAAAAATAAGGGGCTTAATTTAAAGCTCGTTTACTTTCGGTCAAAAGCATGAACCAGTGCAGCGATATATTCTGCTGTCGGTGCAATCAGGCTCATGTCAACCCAATTAAGCGTATCATTTGCTGTATGTGTGTGGAAGAGTCCTCCCTCAAACAGGTCAGCAGAAGTGACGGCGACGCAAGGCGTTCCGTTAAAAGCAAATGCACAGTGATCCCCCGCGTACCACGGGATTCCCTCTTTTATGACGGGATGCTGTTGAAATAGCTTTACTGCAAGCTCCTTGTTTTGCTCGCTGAAGTTATAGAACGAGACAGCATTAACTGCTCCCATATGACAGGAAGAATCGATGTTGATCAGTAAGTCTACCGTGTCACCTTTTTCTTTAATGTACTGCAAATAGCTTAGTTCACCGGAAGCCTCAAAGTACTCTTCACCGTTAAAAGGTACAATTTCTATACTATAGTTTGCCGGCAATAACTTTTTTGCTGTCTCCATTAAAACCGCTACGCCGGCAGCATTATCCAATGCGCCGGGAGTATGATATTTGGAGTCCATATGTGCACAAAGAACAATTTTTCTGTTTTTCTTTGAGCCGTATTTTGTGGCAATCAGTTGTCTGCTGTTTTGCGATACGTTGGAAGATAGAATAGACAGTTTGACATGCTGTCCGGCAGATTCTTTTAAGGATTCAAAAAAAGAAAGTCCCAAATATGCTGATGGTATTTTAAAATTCCCATCTTCAAAAAGAGGAAATGGCTCCAGGCCGCACAGAGGATGGCGTCCGGTCAGTGCAATAACCGCCTTAGGTGACTTCTGTTCCAGTAGAGAAATAAGAAGCCTGTGTTCGTCAGGAAAATAAAAAGGATAGTTCTTGGGCTGCAAGGGTGTCTGGGTAAGACCTCCACCTAAAAGTAATACCTTTCCTGTGCAATCAGTTTGTTCAAGGTCTGCAAGGGTATCGGCAAATACCAATCTCCCCTCTCCGGTATAGCCCTCAGAAAATGGACAGGGAATTATATCAAAGTTTTTATCGTTAATACTTAATTGCGAAGCGGAACTTTCCCAAACGGTACAGGTAAAGGGCAGCGACTGCAAGTGATAATTCATCATATCAAGCTGTACTTCAAGATAATTATTTACTGCGTCGTTGTTCTCTGTCCCCACTGGCCGTTCCCTGCAAAGAATATGCATCAGTTGTTTCAATGAGGACTCCTTTCTAGGATTGGGTGAAGTTCAATATAGCCTCTGGTTCCAATCGGTTCAAGTTGTATGCGGGGGTTGGATAGATCCCACTGAGCATCAATTACTTTTGGATCATATTTTGATGCAGCCTCCTGTACTTCCGCGATAGCCTGACAATAATCTTCTTCGGCAAAAGGTTCGCCTTTAAACATCAGATATTTTGCACCAGGAAGAATAATTACATCAAATCCATCAGGAACAATTCCATTATAGGTCACTGGGACTTCGACACCTTGCACATACTCTGAAGTACCGGCTAAGATATACTGTGGAGGTAACCATAGGCAAACAGGCTCTCCGCTGATAGATTTGATGCTTTGCAACAGTCCCCATACATCACAACCGACCTCATTGCAGTAGGAAAAATAATCAGCAGCTCTAAACCCTCTTTTAATCAGCACCTTTCGTTCCGGCTTTTCCGTGATTTGGATAAATATATTTTTTGCAGAGTTCATATGTTTCTCCTTTCGGGGTATTCGATATTTGACACCATAGGGGACGAAGAGATGGAGGGGAATGGGATTTTTAGCATATTCGCCTGGATTGCATCCAAACTCCCTGAAGAATGCCCGCTGGTAACCATCTACGCTTCCAAATCCAAGTTCCAATGCGGCATCAATGATTTTGCAGGACTCATCCCGCAGTTTAATTGCAGACTTGGAAAGGCGTAAACGCCGGATGTAATCGGCTGGCGTCATATTTGTATGTTGTAAAAACAGACGATGGGAGTACCACGTAGAGAAACAGGACACCTTTGACAGAGAAGCAAGTGTAATATTTTCTAATAAGTGTTCTGCTATATAATCCTGCATTCGCTGGACAGCTTCTATTTGTTCTTTCATCTTATCACCTCTGCCATCTATATTACCTTTGAAGGAGAAAAATCTCTCGACTATTTTTGCCAATCTGTTTTCATGTGTCACATAATAAAATACATAAGATAGAATATTGGTGTAAAAAGGCGGAATGATTTATTTTCACCATGTTTATTCACCCCCTTGATTATTTGATTTCCAGTTTATACAGCCCTGTTTCAGAGTCGAAAATAAATCCGTTTCTTTCAAGAAGAATAATGGAATCTGTATTTTCGGGAACAGGATCAGCAATGATTTGTACAGGATTTTCCAGTGAAATGATCAACTGGCATAATTGTTGAACAATAGTACTGCCAAGCCCTTTTTTTAGAAATACCTCTTCGCCGATAAGATAGTCAATGGAAAATGTGCCCTGTGGCTCATGATCCCATTCAAACCCCCTGGGGGTTTGGGAACAGTCATAATACTGGCAAAATCCCATGGGTATATCTTTATACAGAACCATATAATGATTGAGCCAATCAAATCTGCCGCTGTCATTTCTGATTTCTTCAAGCCATTCCTCCGGGTCACCATACCATTTTTTTATGTATCCTTTGTTCAGCCATGTTTCAATTGTAATAAAATCATCTTTATTTAATTGTCGTAATGAAACCATATTTTTATCAATCATTTTAAACATATATTTAATCTCCATTTCACATTTATTATATCATTTATTGTACCTCAGCACTGTACCCAAGTAAATAAATTTACGTAAAGCAGTCCTTTGCAATGGTGCTTTTCAATACTGAAAACCAAAGTTCTCTGTGTGACCAGAGAAGGTCTATGACATGGTATAGAATTTTTTATTGACAAGATTAAAAACTATGTTACGATTAAATTACAAGCAGTAAGTAATAAGTAGAAAATATAAAACTCATATTAATTAAAATCAGGAGGAAAACACCATGAAAAATTTAACTTTTACACAGGAGTTCTTCCTGTGCGCATTAAAACCAAGGGGCAGCACAACATTAACAGGTTCTCTCGAAAGTTCTACCTGCCTTCTTGCAGGGACGCTTCTGGAATTATTAATGGAAGACTATATTGAGATTGATGACAGGAAGAATGTATTAATTAATCTGGCGTTGTCACCTGAGAAAGCGTATACAGCCTTCATATACGAATTCATTCGGAATAATAAGCCTATGAAAATGGAATCCATTGCTGAAAAATATGCTTTTGATTTTAAAAAGCCAGATGAACTGTTTCGGCTGGTGGGACGTTCCCTTGTAAAAGCTGGTTGTGCAGAGGCTGAAAACAAAAAGGGTTTATTTAAAGACAAGGTGAGTTTTATTTCCAATAAAAATGAAGTGGCAAACGTCATTGAAAAGCTCCGGGCAGAATTTTTGGAGCAAGGGAAAATTTCTGATGAGGTAGTTGTTTTAGGCGCATTACTAAATAAAAGTAGTTTGATTAAAAGATATTTTGCTAAGCATGAGGTTCAAAAGCTAAATGCCAGATTAAAGGAAGTCAAGCAAAGCGAAGCCGGTATTTTAGTTAAAAAGCTGGTAGATTATATTGATTCCTGGATTGTTATAATCAGTACCTCCACTTCTGGAATTTAGTGTGAGGTGAGTTTATTGTCAAGACAAAGCCCCATAGTAGTAGTAGGACAAGCTAAAAGCAGACGGACGATCGAATTTTCATATTTTAACAATCAGGAGGTTTTATGTGTTCAAACATTACTTTTCCGATGGGAAAATACGACAATGAAATACAAACACTTTTTTATACGATACAAGAACATATTATAAAGAGTGCTCCTTCTCAGATCCAACAAAGGCTTTGGGCTAATTTACCCAGCTTCTATGTCAAAAAGAATTTTGTCCGGGTAATTCCCTTCCAGGATCATGTAAATATTGAGGCAGCAGCTATCCGGGAGCATCAGTCAGAGTTGGCAGATTATAAAATTACGCCTAAAGGCATGCTTCAGATTTATCTTCATCAACCTGTGCCCGTTAGAATTTTAGATGCGATATTTTATGAAACACTAATGCAGGAAAAACAGGTAGACTGAAGTAAAAGTAAGGAACCGGAGATTTAAAGTGTAGATGTTAAGTCTGTTTCAGTGTGAGAACGCCGGATCAACTCCCTGCGATTTAAAATATAATACCCGCTATCTCTCTTATCCAATACCTTATCCTCACAAAGCTGCCCCAGCAACCGGAACATATGGCGATAGCTCAAGCCAACGGAACAGGAGACATCTGTCAGGATATCGCTGAACAGGTTACGATGGGAAGTCTGAAGAATATAGGTGCAAAGCCGTTGTTCTCCGGTATATAATGATGAGGAGGTAAAGCTGTCTGCACTTTTATACAGCTTTTCTGCCAGTTCGATTCCCAGTTTATTTAAAAAAGTAATATTAGTTTTTAATTCGGTAATGCAGTTTTCATAATTTATTGCAATGCACTCAAAATCTGTAATAGCTATAATAGAAGATGCGGCGAGTTCCTGTCTTGTCATCAATTCAACTTCACCAATCATTCCGCAGGAAATATTATAGCAAAGAATCAGACTCTTGCCGTTGGGGGCGGTTCGGCAGACTTTAGCCCTTCCATCAACAATGATGGCAAGCCAGAAAATCGGTATTCCCTCCCGTAAAACCTCTTCGCCTGATGAAAAGCGCATACAGGAACAAGCCTCTAAGGGTATATTTTTCAAACCATATTCTGCAAGTTTGACCATGTGTTCTTTCTTTAGGGAGAGTTTTTTCAAAGTTATCACCTCACTATAACATTATACCAGAAAATTATAAAAACACTATGACAAATGTCCTATGTACTGTGATAATGATTCTGTTATTATTTTATAGGGAGGTGGGGAGAATGTATCAATTTTTTGCTTTTGTATCGGGTATTCTGCTGTCTGTTATGTTATCTGTTAACGGAGGGCTGTCAGACCAATATGGGGCTTTTTTAGCAGCGGTGATTATCCATGTAGTTGGGTCGTTGTTTGCTTTGGCATTCTATGTGTTGCAGAAAGAAAAGAAAGCACTTTTTGTTCACAAACCGAAATGGATTTATCTTGGAGGTGCCATAGGTGTTTTGACCACCATTTTTAC
Organism: Clostridiaceae bacterium; assembly: GCA_902363735.1. Lineage (GTDB taxonomy): Bacteria > Bacillota > Clostridia > Lachnospirales > Lachnospiraceae > Lacrimispora. The sequence continues at coordinate 334,154 of CABJBA010000003.1, read as the reverse complement.
AAATTTAGCGTTTGGTCATATAAGTATGACAAGCATTATAGCATTGGGGTTGTTGGGACAGACTGTTACTTCTATATTTATTGATATGTTTGGCTGGTTTGATATGGAGAAACGACCATTTCAAAAAACATCTCTATTTGGCCTGGTATTTGCTGTTTTTGGTGTTCTTCTGATGCTGGATCACACGGTTGCTGCTGGATTTGCGGCTGTACTTATATCTTTTGGCTCAGGGATTACAGTGGTACTGTCCAGAACAGTCAATGCGTATCTGGCTAAAAAAATTGGTGCTTTGAATGGTTCTCTGGTCAATCATCTGGTTGGGCTTCCGATTACTGTAATTGTTGCACTTGCTGTTACAAAGGGTACCATACATTTGAACGTTATCACAGAAAATGATTTTCGGATATGGATTTATTTAGGTGGGGTCCTCGGTGTAGCAGCAGTAATGCTTTCCAATATAATTGTCCCCCGGATTCCGGCTTTCCAGCTAACCATGCTGGTTTTTGTTGGTCAGGTATTTACAGGAGTATTTCTGGATGTTATGTCAGGTAATGATCATTCAGATGCCTCGTTTTTGGGAGGTTCTGTTATTGCAGGGGGAATTGCAGTCAATATGATCATGGAAAGGGTAAATAATATCAAAGAACGGAAATGCCAGGAATGTGAACGTGTCAGGAGACTGAATAAAATGGGGGAACAAAAGGATAAAGAGGATAGTCATACAGTAAAAAATATTAAAAAGTAAAATAAAGAATTGTTAGTTAGTGAAATAGATGATAAAATCAGCATAGGCAGGTTTGATTTATGTATTTGTTTGGGATAGCAGCTTAACAAGATACCGTAAATTTAAAATCTGCTATTTTTGTTTTTTGAAAGACAGTTGATAAAAATGATTTCCTTAAAAGTAAAGGAGGACACACATATGAAAGATCGGATTGTCCCAAGAATCGATACTAAATTACGCAGTCACACTGTAATTGTACCTGATGCTGTAAATCGGGCAACAGGGATTATTATTAACGGAAAACGGATTAAATCCATATTATTCTCTACAGATGTTGCCATAATTGCAAATTGTAATGCAGATGCGGTCATTGCCGTATATCCGTTTACGCCCACAATGCAGATTACAAAGGCAATTATTGATGTGTCACAGAAGCCGGTACTGGCAGGCGTGGGCGGAGGTACAACGGCCGGGGCGAGAGTTCGTGATATTGCACTTGATGCCGAGCTGCATGGAGCTACGGGTGTGGTATTGAATGCGCCAACGAAAACGGAATTTATAAAAGATCTGGCCGAACACATTGATATTCCCATTGTATTATCAATTATTTCAATCCATGAGAACTTAGAAGAACGGATGCTGGGTTCAGGCGCAAAGATCGTTAATGTGTCCGGCGGAAAAAATACTGTTGAGATTATTAAGGCACTGCGCCGGATTGATGAAACATTTCCTATTATTGCAACCGGAGGGCCAAGCAGAGAATCAATTGAGGCTGTTATTGAGGCAGGAGCTAATGCAGTTACATATACACCGCCCACAAATGGTGAAATTTTTAAACATATTATGGACGAATATCGCAGGCGCTGTAAGAAAACAGAAAGTTTGTGATGTTACAACAACGTTACAACTCTCGTTTTGCTGGAAAATATTGACATTGTGTCACTTTTGATATACTATAAATAGTATATCAAAAAAGATGGATATTTACAGCCATACCATCAATAAATTGACATTGCTGTAAAATTGTCCTGCCAGACTATATATCAGTCAATAAGTCAAAAGAATGCAAAAGGAGAAATAATATGTATCTTGCTTTGGGAATGTTTGCGTTAACTTATGTACTGCTCCTTGGCTTTGGTAAATACCGTGCCTATATTGCTGCAGGTTCTGCAGCTTTGTTTGTGTTAATGGGGATTTTGCCGGTTGGAAAAGTTTTGGTATCGATTGACTGGAATGTACTTTTAATGATTGCCGGAACCATGGGAACGGTGGCTCTTTTTATTGAATCCAAGATGCCGGCCTTAATGGCAGATGTCATCATGGAAAAAGTACCTAGTGTCCAAGTTGCAGTCGTTGCACTGGCTCTGTTTGCCGGAATCATTTCGGCGTTTGTAGACAATGTGGCTACAGTTTTGATGATTGCCCCCGTCGCTCTTGCACTTTCCAAAAAACTAAAGATTAGTCCAGTGCCTGTTATTATTTCCATCGCAGTTTCATCTAATTTACAGGGAGCTGCAACCTTGGTTGGCGATACAACAGCGATTTTGCTTGGTGGATATGCAAAACTAAGTTTTTTAGACTTCTTTATTTTAGACGGAAAACCGGGAATGTTTTGGATTGTACAGGTTGGCGCTCTTGTGTCCAGTTTGATTTTAATGTTTTATTTCCGCAAGTTGAAAGAGCCAATAGCATCTACGGGTCGTACTGAGGTAATGGACTATGTGCCTTCTGCACTTTTAAGCGGAACAGTGCTGTTGCTGATTCTGGCTTCTTTTATTTCGGATAAGCCGGCAGTCACAAATGGTTTTATCTGTACTGGATTGGCATTGATCGGTTTTACCAGAAAAGCGATTGTTGAAAAGTCATCTTCTCACCTGCTTCAGTTTTTTCGGGAGATGGATGGACAGACCTTACTGTTGCTTGCCAGCTTGTTTGTTATCATTGCAGGTATTACGGAAGCGGGCGTTATTGACGCCATCAGCCTCTTATTTGTCAGAATAGCAGGAGATAATCTGTTTCTGATCTATTCCTTAATTGTGTGGGCTTCTGTGCTGTTTTCTGCTTTTATTGACAATATTCCTTATGTTGCAACCATGCTTCCTGTAGTCAGCAGTATTGCGGCTTTGATGAGGGTTGATCCGTACCTTCTTTATTTTGGGTTATTGACAGGGGCAACTCTGGGAGGAAACCTAACTCCTATTGGTGCCAGCGCTAATATTACGGGTATTGGTATTTTAAGAAAAGAAGGATACACAGTTACTAATATGGATTTCATGAAGATTGGAGTTCCGTTTTCTATGATTGCTGTGGTATCTGGTTATATTCTTCTGTGGATTATTTGGGCTTAAGATTTTGAAAATATACATATAAGTGGAGAAAAAGGGAACTGCAGCTGATGCACAGTTCCCTTTTTCTCTGCTTATATTGCAATTCACATCAACAATACTGCTTTCCAGTTGGGTTGTATTAAACTTTTCAACATTCTAAAAGTGCGGTAATATTGACAATGAGAATTATTACACTAAACTTATGCATGGCCCTTCACAGATTTACTCTGTTTTGTGTGGGAGAGGTCAGCCCTCTGCTGACTTGACCTATAAATTGATTCCTAGCTTTTGCGGAAGCTGTTCATGAACAAAGGTGGTAAAAGAAGCTTCATCCTGGGAGAGAATGGCATCGGCATAGCCCATTACCGCCTGTGCCGTAGGTTTAATGGAAGAAGCGGTGCTGCTTTGGATCATAATAAAGCAAGCTGGTTCCACGAAAAGGCGTGCACTGTTGGATTCGCACAAAATAAGAGCCTCTTCAGGGACTGCTTTCAGAGCTTCCTCCAGAGCTTCCCCCACATGTTCTTTCAAGGCCCTGATCAGATGCACTTCTCTGGCACCGGCTGTTTTCATCACCATAGTGTCCTTGTTTCCAACCCCTTGTTCCTCCGTTATATCAAAGCAACCCTTTAGTCCCTTGCATATTCCACAACCATGTCCCCCTCTGGGGCAGATGTCTTCATGATCTCTTACAGTAATAAGCTTAAATGCGATAATAGGAACTTTATCTTGAAAAGCATTGATAATCTGGAGTGCGAGAGTTGTTTTTCCGCTGTTGCGGCCTGTTGCTCCTATAAGTATCATACGTTTTGCCTGCAGAAGATTCTGGTTTTCTGTATTCATGGGTACTCCGATCTGCTTTTCAGTATATTTGGGATTGAGGCTTCCTTCTCTGTTATTACATTTTTACAATAGATATATTATAACATTTTTAACTTATAAATTCAACAGAGGAAAAAGTTGTCATAAATTTAACAAAAAATCTTTACATATGGCGGACTGTTTGATATCATTTTAATATAAAGGGTTTGATGTCTAATATGTGTAGGAGATGAGGATATGCGGAAAAAAAGATATGATCAGGCTATTGCAGCAGGGGTGATGTGCATGTTATCCCTGGGAACGATTTTTACTGCGGAGACAGTAAAAAAGCAGGTGGCAGCGGCTTTTAGCGGCACAGTTGCAGATATTTCCGGACTTAACGGGGACCAGTATCAGGTAAAGGAACTGCAGACACTGGCTGACGGAAGTTATGTGGTATACGGGGCAGCAAAAGGGTTTGCAGGCGATATTGAGACTGCCGTGGTTTTTGACCAGACAGGAGAACATATTTTAAATCTGACGGTCTTGTCCCAGGGAGAAACAAATGGCATTGGCACGAAGGTGACTGAGGAGGGATTTTTAAGTCAGTTTCAGAATATCCCGGCTCCTATAAAGGTGGCTGATTTAAAAGTCATGTCTCCAGTTACAGGTGAAGCAGGTACTGCCGGAGAAGGGGAAACTGCTGACCGGGCCTATGAAGATTACGATCCCGCACAGTGGAATCCTGGAGATACTTCACCGGAGGCAACGGCTATGCGTACTTTGTATGAGGCTGGCCTTTTGAAAAGCTCCTATGAGGGAGAAAAGCTGGAAACTCCGCTTTCTGATTTACCCCCGGAAGGAAAATCCATGAATGCCTTGTATGAAGCAGGACTGTTGGCAAGTTCGGTGGAAGGGGAAAAGCTGACGGAGCCTTTTTCTGATTTGTCCCCTGAAGAACAGGCTGCGTTGAAGCTGGAAGAAGCAGGTCTTGCGGAAGGGGAAAAAGAAGAGTCCCCGGGAGAACCGATCAGTGTGACGAATGTGGATGCCGTATCTGGTGCAACCATTTCCTCTAAGGCAGTTGGGACAACAATCAATAACGGATATTTTTTCTTGAAAGAAGAGGTATTAAAATAATTTTCAAAACCAGAATTACAAAAAGACCTGATACCTACGGCTCATTCAGCATAGGTATCAGGTCTTTTTGTGAAAATAATTTTATCAGGCATTGCTTTGTTCCAGTAATTCTCTTTTTTCCCGGTGCTTATGGACTATAATGCAGATTCCCATGCTGATCTCCAGCAGGATTACCATGGGAATGGCAAGCAGTACCTGGGATACCACATCGGGAGGGGTGATGATTGCTGCAATAATAAATATAATCAGAATCAGCACACCATGGCTTTTTTTCATAAAAGCAGGTTTTAAAATACCCAGCAGGGACAGGAGAAAAACGAGAACAGGCAACTCAAAAACAGCTCCAAAGCTCAGCAATGTGGCATTGCAAAAGGAAACGAAGTTTTTAATTGATACAGCAGAGGTTACTGATTCTACAGTAATTCTCATAAAAAAATCCAAGGTTATGGGAAGGGCTACAAAGTAGCCGAATACTACGCCTGCAATAAAGAAAAAGAATCCAAAAAACAGGGAAAGAAGTACATAGACCTGCTCTTTTTTGTACAGCCCAGGAGATACAAACAGCCATATTTGCAGAACTGTTACGGGAAAGCATAGGACTATGGCACAGGTCAGAGCCAGTTCCAAATATGCCATAAACGGTTCTGAAGGTGTCAAATATACGAGTTTCATTCCTGGATTCAAATTCAGTATGTATTGGATCAGTGTTCCCATAAATTGATAGCAGACCATGGCTGCACCAAAATTAATGACCAGTATGATAATCAGTCTTTTTCTCAGAGCAGCCAGGTGCCGTACCAGGGTGTCGGTCTTCTTTTCTGAATCCATATCTTCCACCTTAAGCGTTTTTATCGTTTTCCGGGGTATCCTCTGTCAGGCTGTTTAATTCCTTTTTCACGTCAGCAGTTCCTTTTTTGAATTCCTGGATGGCCTGGCCTAAGGAGCGGCCCACCTGAGGGAGCTTGCTTGGCCCAAATACAATCAAAGCGATACAGAGAATCAAAATTAACTCAAAGGGACCTAATCTTCCAAACATAATAATTACCTCATTTCTTAAAAATAGAATTGGTTTCTTGGTTATATTATACCCTAGATAAATTTTAAAATCAATGGAATTTTAGTTATTTACCGATAGAATGTTAAAATAATAACGGGTAAATATTGACTAACTGCCCATAAAATTATACAATAATATCATCAAAAAATATTGCAAAGTATTTATTTTACTGCAATATAACGGTAAATATATGTGATTACTGGATTGGAGGGTTTTTATGTCTGATGACGTAAAGAGGGGTTTTTTTGACAAAGAAATGACAAGAAGGCAATTCTTGAAAATTTCCGGAAGAAGTCTGGCAGGACTGACGGTTTCTGCAACAATGCTTTCCCTGTTTGGCTGCTCTCAGAAGGAGGTGGAAAGTGACCAGGTATCCACATGGGCACTTCCTCAGGGGCTGCTGGTAGTAAATACCGCAAAGTGCACAGGATGCGAACGGTGCGAGATTAATTGTACTCTGACAAATGATCAAGAGGTTTCCACTTACATATCTAGGGTAAAGGTGAGCCGCAATCTGCACATTCACGGAGAAGACGGAATGTATAACGGCAATTTTACATATTATCCGGACACCTGCCGCCAGTGCAAGGATCCTGCCTGCGGAAATGCATGTCCTGTAAAGGCAATCGGCACCAATGACTGGGGTACCCGTATAGTGGATGAGGAAAAGTGTATCGGCTGCGGAGCCTGTGTAGAAGCCTGTCCATGGCATATGCCCACAGTGAATCCGGAGACAAATAAATCAAGCAAATGCATTGCCTGCGGAGCCTGCGCAGCTGGATGTCCCAGCACTGCTCTGGCTATCATTCCTTGGGATGAAGTGACTGCAGCAGCTCAGGCGATTGCATAAGGAGGGACTATATATTATGGCGACATATGGATGGGCTGGAAATATTCTTCGTGTTAATTTGACCACAGGAAATATTTCAATTGAAGATTCAACGAAATATCAGGAATACATCGGCGGCATGGGTATGGGATACCGGATTATATATAATGAGGTTCCTTTGAAAACCCATCCGCATGATGAGGCATCTAAAATTGTTATGGGAGTAGGTCCCCTGACCGGTTCCAGTGTACCGTGTTCAGGTAGAATGAACATTTCCCTTTTGTCCTCATGGTCAAAAGGAAACTCCATTATCGATGCCCACATGGGAGGACATATCGGCTCCAGGATCAAATATGCGGGATACGATGCTATTATAGTGGAAGGTAAGTCTTCCGCCCCAGTGTACATTAAAATTAATGACGATAAAGTGACAATAGAAGACGCATCACATGTTTGGGGAAAAGGTACTTTTGAAGCTAACCGGATTTTAACCGAGGAAAACGGCAGTGAGTTTGAAACAGCGGTTATTGGACCGGCCGGTGAGCACCTGGTCAATTATGCTACTTTAAATACCTCCTTTGCAAACTCAGGCGGCGGTGGTGTAGGTTCAGTTATGGGAAGCAAGAAACTGAAAGGCATTGCAGTCCGGGGTACGGGCTCTGTAAAGGTTGCTGATGTTAACAAAGTAAAAGAACTAAATGAATACATGCTGAAGGATCTGATCGGTGCCAACAATAATCACAACGTTCCGGCGGTTCCGCAAAGCTGGGCGGAGTATTCTGCAGTGGGAGGAAAGAACCGCTGGTCAGGAGCTCCCGGACGGAGATGGGAAAAAGCGGAAGGCGGCCCTATTGACATGGGAGAACAGCCTTGCGGCGATATGAACCGGATCGCATACCGTACCTTAAAAGGAGTATTTGATCACGGTGAGGTGGCATCAAATTACATAGTAAAACAGGGAGGCTGCAGCGCATGTCCAATCCGCTGTTATACCCAGTATGAGATGGATCCTTTAGCGGATTATGATTTGCCGATTCAGGTATCCAATACCTGTGTTCCTGTTCTTTATGGTAAGATGTTCTATCCAAGCGGAATAAAGGATTTTGAATATGAGGGTGATGCCAACGTGATACTCAGCGGAGCTTCTTCCCACGCTCAGGATGATTTGGGACTGTGGTGTAATTATGCCAATCTGCAGAGAGATTTCAACTGGTTATGTGTATCCGGAAAGATCAAGGAAGTGCTTCCTCAGGCAGAGTATGACAGCCTTCCATGGGAGTGGGAAAAGAACGGAGACCCCCGCTGGGCAGTGGAGATTATGCGCCGCATTGCCTATAAGGAAGGGGAACTGGCCACCATAGGAGAAGGAACCCTTGCCATGGTGGAAAAATGGAATTTAGGAAAAGAATTCTTTGATGCCATTAGTTCCAATAATACAAACATTACCTATAACGGATATCCAAAGCACCATGCAAATGAGGATTCCGGACAGGTGGGTTTATTATTCAACCTGATGTATAACCGTGACTGCATGATCCATCATCTGACTAATGTGGTAAACTCCGGGGCTCCTTATGAAGTAACGAAAGCCACAATGGAAGGCTTCTTCGGAGAAGGCTGTTATGACAATAAGAAGGCTTATAAGCCTATGAACCGCAATAAGGCCAAAATGGCAAAATGGGCATTTAACGGCAAGCAGTTCCATGACAGTGCCACCTTGTGCAACTGGATGTGGCCTATGACCCAGTCTCCTTCCAAAGAGAGAAAATATGTAGGTGACTTGAACCTGGAAGCTGATTTCATGACAGCAGTTACTGGTGTGAACTACACGAAAGAAAGCCTTGAATTTGCATCAGAGCGTATTTCCCAGATGCTTCGTGTTATGACGGCAATCTCTTTTAATATTCATTTTGGAGATACGAATCTGCGGGATAATCATGATGCCATTCCTCAGTGGGTATTTGAACAGGATCCGGATTTTGCACCTTTTGAAGAGGGAACTTATAAGATGGACCGGGCCGATATGGAGATTGCAAAGGACTATTTCTATGAGGAAATGGGCTGGGATATTAAGACCGGCATACCGACGAGAGCTACGCTTGAAAAATTCGGTTTGGGCGACATGGCAGATGATCTGGCAGCCAGGGGAATCCTTCCGGCATAAACCATGATTTTTGCTTCAGAAATGATTGAATGAAAGAGGTTTATTATGCTGTTTGGAAGAAAGAAACCTGGTTTTTTAAAGATTGAAGAAATAGCCAAGGCTGCAGGTGAGGAAACAGAAAAGCCGGATTTGCTGGAATATCTGGCTTCCTTGCCCGGCACAGAGGATGAATTTGCTGAATCAGAAGATCAGGAGCCGGAAGAAGACGAAGAGGAGCTGACAGAATCCAGAAAGCTGGCAGATTATATTCGAATTCGTTCCGGAGCCGGAAATCTGACCGGATACGCTTCTTTAAAGGAGGAGGTTGAAGAGGCTGACCAGCTTCTTGAGGAAATCAGAGAAGATGAGGATTGTAAGGATATTGCATACAAAGAAGGAAAAAAAGACCGGTATTATTATTCCCAGCAGAATATGAGCGATAATTATGCTATGATAGCAGTTCTGGTGGAGGATAAAGATTTGACGGCAACCATGGTTCATATGGTACGGTTTAACAGCAAGACTTATCCGGCTCCTACCCCTCTGTCTTATTTTGAACGGCATCCTTATTATGCAACGAAACCTCAGATTGAGCGGGCTTATCAGGTCTTGTCCGGCAATGCGGAAAACGCGGATATCCAGCGTTTTACCAATAACCGAAATTTGGATTTTTTGTTTTCTACTGAATTTTTATCGCCAAAGTATGCAAAGGCGCTGGCTCATGAGGATGAGTTTATTGATTGATATGGAAATTCAGTTTTATTCTGCCTTTTCTGTGAAAAGAGAAGGCAGTTTTTTTGAAATGGGAGGGATGAATATATGACCACAGAACGCATAGGGATTGAACTGGAAGAGGCAGTTACTCTAATCACAGACAGTCTGAAAGTGATGGAACGGACAGAGCTGGTTCCCGCTATGGAGGCAAACGGGAGAATATTGGCAGAGGATATATATGCCTCTTTTGACATTCCTCCCTTTCACCGGTCTCCTTTGGATGGATTTGCTCTCCGTTCAGAGGATCTGTCAGGTGCTTCCGGAGATAATATTAAGTCTATACAGATTATTGATACCGTTTATGCGGGGGACTGGTGCAGAATGAAGGCAGGACAAGGAGAAGGAATCCGCATTATGACCGGAGCAGCCATACCTGAAGGAACTGACTGCGTAATCCGCATGGAGGATGTGGAGGAAAAGGTTTTTGAAGGAAGGGCTTTTATTCAGGTAGACAGAGAATTAGTCCATAACCAGAACATCTGTTTTCAGGGAGAAGATGTGGCAAAGGGAACTCCTGTGCTTTGCAAAGGGACAAAAATGACCTATGTAGAACTGGGGATATTATCTTCCCTGGGAATGGAAGAGATAAAGGTGTATCAAACCTTAAAGGTGGCTCTTTTTTCTACCGGAGATGAACTGGTCCTGCCTGGAACCAGCTTAAAGCCCGGAAAAATATATGATTCTAACTTATTTCTTCTGTATGCAAGACTTTGTGAGTTTGGAATCAGTCCGGTGACAGCAAGGACCCTTCCTGATCAGACGGAGGAGGTTGTAAAAGCCATAAAGGAAAGCAGTGAGGATGCAGATCTGATTATTACAACAGGAGGGGTGTCCGCAGGGGATAAGGACATATTCCATGAAGTGCTGCCTGTACTTGGAGCAAAACGGATTTTCTGGAAAGTCAATTTAAAGCCTGGCACTCCGGCTATGTTTTCTTTTTATGAAGGAACGCCGATGTTTCATTTATCCGGCAACCCTTTTGCAGCGGCAACCACCTTTGAACTGCTTGTAAGGCCCTTCCTGGCAAAGGCAGGCAGAGATGAGGGGCTCCACATAAACCGGGCAAAGGCTATACTGGATAAAGAGTTTACCAAGGGAAGCCAAGGCAGGAGATTTATAAGGGGAAAGTTAAATGCTGGAAGGGTAATAATCCCTCCATCGGGCAAACATTCCTCAGGTATGCTTGCCTCCATGTCGGGATGCAACTGTCTTGTTGACATACCAGCAGGAAGCGGAAAGCTTGATAAGGACTGTGAAGTGGAGGTCCTGCTTTTATAAACTAAAGGCTGAAAAACCGGGTATATTTTGCCTCAGGGTGGAAGTACTTGCCGGATTAGTTGTTAAAAACTTAACATCAGAGACCGCCGCAAATGAAAATGTGATAGATATTTATACAAGATAATCTTATTAATAGTAGCAAAATGCGCCTTGAATTAGCTTTTAGAGCCTGTCAAGACGCATTTTTTGTGCACTATTTTCTAGTGGACTTATGCTGCAGGATTATTTTTCGGTGAAATTCTCATTTATTCTATATAAATTCATAAAAAGGTCAAGAGACATGTTAATGTGCACTAATTATCGCGTGATATTTTTCGAAAAATATCAATTATGTCATAATAACAAATAAAATGTAAGCAAATTACATGGAAAACAAAGGCTGTAAAACGTATAATTAGTTTATAAAACCAGAAAGAAGGAGCGATATTTATGAAAAAAGTAATTGGCACTTCAATTGCGGCACTGATGATGTTAAGTTTAGCTGCATGCGGTACAACGAAAACGGCAGAAACAGCAGCTTCAAGTGCTGCGGAAACACAGGCACAGTCTGAAGCGGCAGGAGAAAAGGGGCCTGAGGATTACAGCGGAAGTGTAGTCGTTTATTCCCCTCATGATGCAGACCCCTTAAATGCAGGTGTTAACCAGTTTATGGAAAAATACCCCAATGTAAAGGTTGAAGTGGTTGCTGCAGGAACCGGTGAGCTGACTAACCGGGTTGCTGCAGAATCGGCAAACCCCATTGCAGATGTTTTATGGGGAGGAGGCGCAGATTCCCTGGCAGCGTTTAAAGAGTATTTTACTCCATATGTATCAGAAGCTAATGACAGCTTCATTGATGCTGCCTATAAAGACCCCGATGGACTGTGGATAGGAGAAAGCCCCCTTCCTATGGTAATTTTTTATAACAAAGAGCTGATCGAAAAAGATGGCCTTACCATTCCAGAAACATGGGAGGACTTGACCAGTCCGGAATGGAAAGGAAAAATTGCTTACTGTCTGCCTTCTAAGTCCGGTTCCGCTTATACCCAGCTTTGCACCATGATGCTTGCACATGGAGGCAAAGAAGACGGATGGAACTTTGTACAGAAGCTGTATGAAAATCTGGATGGCAAAATTGTGGATTCTTCCAGCAAATGCCACAAAATGGTATCAGACGGAGAGTTCCATGTGGGTATTACCATTGAAAAGTCTGCGGTTAAATATGCAGGCAACGATACTGTCGGCTTTATCTATCCTAAGGATGGAACTTCAGCTGTTCCGGACGGAGTCGCCCTGATCAAAGGCGCTCCCAATGAAGAAAATGCAAAGCTGTTTATTGATTTCGTTCTTTCCAAGGAGTGCCAGACCGAGCAGAGCCAAAGCTGGGGACGCCGTCCTGTAAGAAATGACATGGAAGTGGGAGAAGGAATGGCTAAGTTAAGCGACTTAATCTTAGTGGATTACGATTTTGACTGGGCAGCAAACAGCAAGGAAGAAATTATAGAAAAATTTAATGATATTATGGTGGAAAATTAATCATCATGCAAAAGGCGGGGGCTGGACACAGTTTCTGCCTTTTGAAAAGAGAAGGGAGTAAGGATATGAGCCATCAGGTTTTAGTTAAAAAAGCAGTAAAAAAATATGGTGACTTCGTTGCATTAAACGGAGTGGACTTAGAAATGAACCCGGGGGAATTTTTTACTCTTCTTGGTCCATCGGGATGTGGAAAAACAACCCTGCTTCGTATGATTGCCGGCTTTAACAGTGTAGATGGTGGAGAAATCTATTTTGATGATAAGCTTTTAAATCATGTGGAAGCCCACAAAAGAGGAATTGGTATGGTGTTTCAGAATTATGCTATTTTCCCTCACTTAACCGTAGAAGAAAATGTAGCATATGGATTAAAAGCAAAAAAGATTCCTAAGGCTGAAATTACCAGGCAGGTGGATGAGGCACTGGATTTGGTACAGATCAAAAATTTAAAAAACAGAAAGCCCAATGAACTTTCAGGAGGCCAGCAGCAGCGGGTTGCTTTAGCAAGGGCTTTTGTTATCGAACCAAGTGTCCTTTTAATGGATGAACCACTTTCCAATCTGGATGCAAAGCTTCGTGTGCAGATGAGAACGGTAATAAAAAAGCTTCAAAGAAGGCTTGGCATCACCACTATTTATGTGACCCATGACCAGGAGGAGGCGCTGGCAATTTCTGACAGAATTGCAGTTATGAAAGATGGAAATGTTATGCAGGTGGGAACTCCGGAACAGATTTACAAGAAACCAGAAAATACCTTTGTGGCAGGTTTTATCGGAGTCTCTAATTTTATTGACTGTCAGGTGGAAGGAGAAAATTGTGATCAGTCGGTTTTGATCATAGGAGAGGATTATAAGGTTTCCGTTGGTCTGAAAAAAACTTTTAAAGGGAAAGCCATTATTTCAGCCAGGCCGGAGCAGTTGTTTTTTGACATATCAAGAGGGCTGAAAGGGACAGTTGTAATTTCCACCTTTTTAGGAGATTTTATTGAATATGAAATTGAACTGGAAAACGGACAAATTTTACAGTTAAATGAATATACAAAGGATTCAGAAACATTGAGAAAAGATGGGGAAACGGTTTATGTGAATTTCAAACCGGATGCGGTAAATGTTTATAACGCAGAGACCATGGAGGTGATTTCGTGCTAAAAAATAAAAGACTGGATTTCTGGTTTTGGATTAAAGTATCCGTGCTTTTATTTATGGCGGTGTTTTTGATCTATCCTTTTATTACCCTTATTACAAGAAGCTTTTTTTCCAGCAAAGAGCCGGGATTCACCCTTGCGAATTACATCAGGTTTTTCACAAAAAAATATTATTACTCCGCCTTGGGGAGAAGTCTTCAGGTTTCAGTAATAACAACCTTTACAACTATGGTGGTGGGAATTCCGATGGCCTATATTCTCACCCGGTATAATGTCTGGGGAAAGAGGTTTATACATATTTTTATTATTATGAGTTTGATGAGCCCCCCTTTTATCGGAGCTTACAGCTGGATTACCTTATTTGGCCGGTCCGGTCTGGTCACCAGTTTTTTTGCAGATAATTTTGGAGTAGTACTGCCAGGTATTTACGGAAAGCTGGGAATTATTCTGGTGTTTACCTTTAAGCTTTTTCCTTATGTGTATCTGTACACCTCCGGGGCCATGGGGAGCATTGATTCCAGCCTGGAAGAGGCGGCGGAAAATCTGGGAAGCAATAAACTGCGCCGTTTGCTGACAATAACCATTCCGGTCATTATCCCCTCCATATTGGCGGGCGGAATCATGGTGTTTATGACCAGCCTTGCAGATTTTGGAACACCTATGCTGATTGGAGAAGGCTATATGGTGCTTCCCGTTCTTGTTTACAACGAATACATGAGTGAGATGGGAGGAAATGCCCATTTAGCCAGTGCTTTGTCAGTTATTGTGGTTCTATGTTCTACAACTGTGCTTCTGGTGCAGAAGTTTTATGTATCCAGAAAAAATTATGTGATGACCTCTATGAGACCTCCTCAGGAAGTGAAATTAAAGGGCTGGAAACGTGTTGCAGCGACTCTGCCTGTATGCATTATTACATTTATCGGTATTCTGCCCCAGATTGTAGTAATCGTCAGCAGCTTTGTAAAAAGTGATTTTACGGGTTTTCAAAAGGGATTCAGCCTCGGCAGCTATATGACTATTTTTAACCGTCTTGGAACCAATATCCGCAATACCTTTACTTTTTCTTCCATTGCCATTGTGTTCATCGTCATCATTGGTATGCTGATTTCCTATATAGTTGTCAGACAAAAGGGCTGGTTTGCTCAGGTAATGGACCTTTTAATCATGTTTCCGTTTGTTATACCGGGAGCAGTGCTTGGTATCAGCTTAATTGTTGCCTTTAACAAGCCTCCTGTCATCCTTACGGGAACTTCCCTGATTATGATTATTGCTTATGTGGTGAGGAAGATTCCTTATACGGTGCGTTCAGGAAGTGCATTTCTTCATCAGATGGACCCCAGTGTGGAGGAAGCCTCCATTAACTTGGGAGTATCCCCGATGAAAACATTTTTTAAAGTAACTGCCAGATTGATGGCTCCAGGTGTGCTGTCCGGTGCAATTTTAAGCTGGATCACCTGCATCAATGAACTGTCTTCCAGCGTGATGCTCTACAGCGGAAAGACCAGTACCATATCCGTGGCTATTTATACTGAGGTAGTGCGAAACAGCTATGGTACGGCTGCGGCTCTGGCGTCCATTTTGACCATCAGTACAGTGGTATCCCTTCTGATATTTTTAAAGGTGAGCAAGGGAAGGGTATCTGTCGTTTAAGAAAGGAGTTCTCATGATACGGTTTGGAACAGGTGGCTGGAGAGCAATTATCGGAGAAGGCTTTATGAAAGAAAATATACAGAAACTATCTCTGGCTCTGGCTATGAAAATGAAGGCAGAAGGGGTACAGGGGGAAGGCATCGTCATTGGATATGACAGGCGGTTTCTGTCCAAAGAGGCTGTCATATGGGCCAGTGAGGTTTTTGTAAAGGAAGGAATCCAGGTGTGGTTCGTAAACCGCAGTTCTCCAACTCCATTGATTATGTACTATGTAATGAAGCATAAGCTCCATTATGGAATGATGGTGACAGCCAGCCACAATCCGGCTATTTACAACGGCATAAAGGTGTTCACCTATGGAGGAAGGGATGCGGATGAGGCGCAGACAAGGGATATTGAACGTTACCTGGAGCGGGCGGAACAGGAATATACTCCAAACTCTTTTGAAGAGGGAAAAATGCCTCCTTCTTATTACTTAAAGTCCATAGAAGCAGGAACCGTAAAAGAAATTCACCCATTAAATGAATATCTGGACCGGATTATTGAAATGGTTGACATGGATGCCATACGGAAACGTGATTTAAGGGTAGCCATTGACCCTATGTATGGAGTGAGTTTAACGGCTTTAAATACTATACTTTCTGCGGCCAGATGCACCATAGAGACGATTAATGCCCAGCACGACACTCTGTTTGGAGGGAAGATGCCTGCGCCTACGGAAAGCACTATGAGAAATCTTCAAAATTATGTACTTGACCGTTTCTGCGATATCGGAATTGCAACAGACGGAGATGCAGACCGGTTGGGAGTCATTGATGACAAGGGAAATTTCCTTCACCCCAACAAGATTTTGGTATTGCTTTATTATTATCTTTTAAAGTACAAGGGCTGGAAAGGACCGGTTGTCAGAAATCTTTCCACTACCCATATGCTGGACCATGTGGCGGAATGCTATGGAGAAAAATGCTATGAGGTTCCCGTGGGCTTCAAGCATATTTCGGCAAAAATGCAGGAAACAGGCGCCATCATTGGAGGGGAATCCTCTGGCGGTCTGACAGTAAAAGGGCATATTCACGGCAAAGATGGCATTTATGCCGCTGCATTGCTGGTGGAAATGATTGCTGTGACAAAAAAACAGCTGTCA
Source organism: Clostridiaceae bacterium (assembly GCA_902363735.1). Lineage (GTDB taxonomy): Bacteria > Bacillota > Clostridia > Lachnospirales > Lachnospiraceae > Lacrimispora. The sequence continues at coordinate 317,631 of CABJBA010000003.1, read as the reverse complement.
GAAATCTGGCTGGAAATTAAAAAGGAATATGGGGAGTTTTATATGCTGGAAAGGGATTACCGGTTTACTCCTGCAAAGAAGGAAGAAATAGAGCATATTCTTATGGAAGAGAGAAAACTGCCTGAAATTCCCTTTACAGTCAGCAGGGTAAGTTATATGGACGGATGCAAGATTTACCTGGAAAACGGCGGCTGGATCAGCGCAAGATTTTCAGGAACAGAACCGCTTCTCAGAATTTTTTGTGAAATGGAGAAAGAGGAGGACGCTGTGAAGCTTTGCAGGCTTATGGAAAAATTTCTGGATGTAGAATCCTGAGATCAGTAAAATGAAAAGCGTTATCAGACAGGCAGAGAATTGCTGTTTGACAACGCTTTTTTTATTGATAGCGGTCCTGGTACTCTGAGGGGGAAATCCCCACAATTTTTTTAAACTGAACGCTGAAGTATGCTGAATCTGAGTAGCCAACCTGATCCGCTACCTCGTAAACCTTGACCCGGCAGTTTTCCAGCAGCTTCATGGCCAGCTTAATCCGGTAGAAAATCAGATAATTACTGAAGGTATAGCCGGTCTCTTTTTTAAAAATACGGCTTAAATAGCCTTCGCTGATTTCCAGATGTCTGGAGATTGTGCTGATGTTAATATCTTCAATATAGTGATGGGAGATAAACAAAAGGGCATTCTGTACATATCTGCTGAAAGAATCCGGGTTAAAATCCACGGAAAAAATCTCCGGTTTTACCCCCGGAGGGAGCTCTTTGGAGGAGACTGGGGTTTGGGATGCGATGACCTGGTAAATGGCCTGCTCCAGATCTCCATCCTTTAAAGGCTTCAGCAAATAGTCACTTACCCCCAGACGGAGGGCGCTTTGGGCATATTTAAAATCTCCGTGGGCAGTGAGAATAATAAACTTGGAAAGTGAGCCTGTAACCCTCAGCTTTTTAATCATTTCCACCCCATCCATCCGTGGCATTTTTACATCAGTGATGACAATATCCGGATTTAACTGGAGAGTGAGAGACAACCCTTCCTCTCCGTTGGCAGCCTCCCCAATCAGCTCACATCCAAGTGCGTTCCAGTCAGTCGTTAAGGCAATGCCTTTACGTACCACCGACTCGTCCTCTACAAGAATAACACGATACATAGAACACCGACCTTTCTGTGTTGATTTTATGTATTTATCCCCGTTCCATAGGAAGAATCAGGGTTACAGTAGTTCCTCCCTCCGGGTTTAATTCCGCATGCAAGCCGTACTGCTGACCGTAATAAAGCTTTAAAATCTGTATGACATTATATAGGCCAAGGTGTCCGGTCCGGTTTTTCGGGTTTGGGCTGTTAATCCAGTCAATGATTTCCTGACTCATTCCCTTTCCGTTGTCTGTTACAGAGATGAGCAGAACCTTTTTATCATCCTTTAGCTTCTCTGTTCCGTAGATGCAGATATAACCCTGGGAGTAGTCTTCCAGACCGTGAAGAATGGCATTTTCCACCAACGGCTGAAGAATCATTTTTGGAACCAGACAGGCTTCCAATTGATAAGAAATTTCTTCTTCATATACAAAACGTTCAGTAAACCGGATTTTTTGAATTTCAATATAGGATTTTATGGTTTCCAGCTCCTGACGAAGAGTGATAAAGGAGGAGGAGGAAATGCTGCTTCGCAGAATTTGAGCCAGATTTTCCGCTAAAACCGGAATCTGTGTATTTTGATTTATTTTTGCATTCCACTTGATGGTGTCCAGTGTGTTATAAAGAAAGTGGGGATTGAGCTGGGTCTGGTACAGCTTTAAACTGGTTTCATTCAAATCCTTTTGCTGCCTGATTGCTGTTTCCAGATTTAACTTCAAATCCCGGGTCATCCGGTTAAAGCTTTCAATCAGCCTGCCAAGCTCGTCGGTTCTGTTGGTGGTCAGATGAATGGTCAGATCCCCATCCCTCACCTTTTTCATAGCACGGTCAAGATTGCTTACCGGAAGAGAAATGTTCCGGCTTAAAGCCAGGGAAACCATGAGGCAAAGCCACAGACAAAACAGTGCAATGACAAAACTTACGGTTTTCATAGTTTTTATTCCGCTGGCGCTGATCTGGGAGCCTTTTTGCAGAAGTATGGTGTATCTGTATTTAGGGCTGTTTATGCTGTCGTATAAGAATCTTCCGGTGTATGTTCCGCTCCGGGCCTGAGTGATGATCTGGCTGATTTCTTCTGCTCCGTACTCTTTTTTTGTGCAATAAACAGGGTTACCCAAATGATCAAGAATGATTAAAGTGTCCTTGTCAGAATAGTTACTGTGCAGAATCCGGCTTAAATTATCGTGAGTGAAGTCAAGAACTAAGTAACCGGTCCTGGCTCCTTGGGGATTTTCTAAAGAGTAAGCGGCCTGGAGCACTAAATCGGGGGTTTTATTTAAGTAGGGGTCTGTCCAGTAATAGGCCATTTCTCTGTTTTGAGAAACTTTTTTCAAAATCCCCCAGTCACGGGGCAGATATTCTGAAATCTGGTTATTACTTTCCGTGGTAAACCGCAGAAGGCCTCCGGCATCGTAAAGGCTGAAGCTGATGGAGCTGTAAGTTTTCTGAACAGACTGGTAAAGAGAAAGATATAAGTCTTTTTGAACGTCAATACTGCTGCTGTCCAGCATTGTCCGGTAAGTAGTGCTGTCCCAGGCTAATTCGTAGCAGGCGGCTTCACAGGAAGAAAAAAGCTGATCAATCTGGTCTTTTGCGTCTTCCAACTGTTTTTTTGTGGCAGTAACAGACTGTCGGTTTAAAGAGGCTTCAAAAATTTTAACTACAAAAACACCTGAAAATAAAAGCGGAATCATGGCAACCAGAAGGCAGCCAAGAAAAATCTGTATGTTAAAGGGCAGTTTATAAATCGGATTTTTGAACAACTCAATCACCGCCCTTCATCAGTGGTATGTCTCATCAGGGATTTCCAGTTGTCTATGACATCCTTACGAAGGGAAACAAATGTCTGTGAATCCTGATAGGTATCTGTGACACTCAGAACGGAGTGGACTTCTTTTCTTACAGGCAGGCGGTTCAATTTATTTGAAAGAAGTCTCTGCACGTCTTTACTGATAGTAAAATCAATGAATGCCTTTGCCGGTCCAGGATGTTGACAACCCGAAATGAGGGCAGATCCGTAAAGCTGGGAGTAGCTTCCCTCTTTTGGATAAATGTAATTAATTTCGCCGCCTTCTGATTTTACTTGTTCAGCCAGCGTATCCAAGGTTACTCCAAGTGAATATTGTCCTTCGGAAACGGCCTGATTGACCTGCTCCAAGGTGGTGTAAAGAGGGGTGTTTAAGTTTTTAGAAAAAGCCCTTAAATACTCTCCTGAATTTTGGAAGGAATGGGAGGCGCAGACTAATGCGGCGGAATAGATGTCAGAGGCTTCTGGATTTAAAAAGGCAATTCTGCCCTTCCAGGAAGGGTCCAGCAGGCTTTCCCATCCAGTCGGCACTTCGCGGTAGGTGACAACCTTTGTGTTGTACACAATTACTGTCTGAAGGGAGCAAAAGCCTGTCCAAAGCCGGTGGGAGGGAGTTGCATTTGGAAAGAGAGTGACCCTCTCAGGGCTTTCATATGCTTCCCAACTGTCCTTGTAATAATCCAGATCGGCGGAATGGATACCAAAGGCCACATCATAACGGTCCGCAAGAGTATTTTCTTCAATATAATGCTTTAAGTCCTGAAAGGTACCTGCTTCTACACGAACTTTATAGCCGGTCCGTTCCTGATATTCTTTTATGATAGGTTCATATATGGATTTTTCCTGACTGGTGAAAATTGTTAAATCCGGATCATCCGACGGCAATATGGCGGAAGACTGAAGTGAGCAGCCTGAAAGGGAAAAGCCTAAAAGCAAAAGGCAGATACATAATTTTTTTTTCAACGGGCCGGGCATGTGATTTTATCCTTTCTCTTAAGTGAGGTCAATGGATAAAATTAGAATATCATAAAATGCAGAAGTAATCCAGAAGCAAAAGACAAAATTCGAAAGCATATTAAGGCTAAGGGAGAATGTTTATACTGCCTTTTCTGTTAAAAGAAAAGGCAGTATTTTTCAGCAGACAGCTGCAAATGAATTGCGGACGAGTTTATTTTAAATCCAGTTTTAAATCTCCAAATTTTATCCAACCGGCTTTTCTCAGGATTTCACCGAAGAAAAGAGAAAGGAAAGCGGGAAGAAGAAAGCAGATAAATAAAATCCCCATCCACGTATTGAGGCCGCTGCCCATGGCGGTAAAAACACCAATGGGTCCGACCAGTCCGCAGGTTCCCATACCAGAGCCTGTAGGTATATTTTTTAGGCGGAATACCATGGTAGCCAGAGGTCCGGTTATCATGGAGGTCAGAATGGGGGGAATCCATATCCTGGGGTTCTTTACAATGTTTCCCATTTGAAGCTTGCTGGTGCCAAGGCCCTGGGCAATAAGGCCGTTTACTCCGTTTTCCCGGAAGGAAAGAACGGCAAAGCCAATCATTTGTGCACAGCATCCCGCTGTAGCGGCTCCTCCGGCCAGACCGTCAAGGGATAAGGCAATACAGATAGCAGCGCTGCTGATGGGAAGGGTGAGGGCAAGACCAATGAGCAGAGACACTAAAATTCCCATAAGTAAGGGTTGGAGTTCTGTGGAGGTTTTGACAAGAGAGCCAAACCAGTTCATAAATCCGGCCACACCGGGGCCTATAAACTGTGCGGTCAGAATGCCGGAAACAACGGTTACACCCGGAGTTACCAGGATGTCCAGAGGTGTCTCCTTTGAAACAATTTTGCCCAGTTCTGTGCCGACGATTGTTGCACAAAAGGCGCCCACCGGACCGCCCAGTGCATAGCCTGCAATCCCCGAAGCTGCACCTGAATAGAGTACCAGAGGCGGAGCGTGAAGGGCATAGGCGGTTGCAACACCAAGGGCCGCTCCGGTGGCGCCTTTGGCATAGTCTGCTACCACATTGAAAATTTCGATCCCCGTCTGCTGACCTAAAGTGCCCAGAATGGTTCCGATCAAAAGAGATGCAAAAAGGCCAAATGCCATAGCACCCAATGCATCAATGAGATAGGTCCTGACGGTAAGTGTGACGTTTTTCCTTTTTAGGAACTCTTTTACGCCGCTTTTTTCCATAGTGAAAATCTCCTTTAAATTGTTGGTGCACACATTTGACCTTTGTCAAAGCAGTTGTCATGTATTTTACCACAAATTCGTAAAAATACAAGTTTTTTGCTGAGATTGATAATTTTTAGACAATACCTGCCGGAAAAACCGCTTCCCACGGCTTGACTTTGCATAAGGTTTGTGACACAATAAAAGAGTTGCAGATTTGGAGAAATTAAGTGGATTGGGCTCATTTGACGCAGGCTTTTTATTTTAATAAAGCTCTCAGTATTATGGGGTAAATGATGCTTATGGAAAGAATAGAGGTGTATTTTAATATGACAAAAATTGATATTATCTCCGGCTTCCTTGGAGCTGGAAAGACGACTTTTATTAAGAAGTTACTGCAGGAAGCCATCGTAGGTGAGCAGGTAGTCCTTATTGAAAATGAATTTGGTGAGATCGGTATTGATGGAGGTTTCTTAAAGGATGCCGGCATAGAAATCCGGGAAATGAATTCTGGTTGTATCTGCTGTTCTTTGGTAGGTGATTTTGGAAAGTCTCTGGAAGAAGTTCTGACAAAATACAATCCGGACCGTGTTATTATCGAACCGTCAGGAGTTGGGAAATTATCCGATGTAATGAAGGCAGTCATCGATGTGGCTTCTGAACTGGAGGTAACTTTAAACAGTGCAGTGACCATTGTGGATGCCCAGAAATGCAGGATGTATAAGAAGAATTTTGGGGAATTTTTTAATAACCAGATTGAACATGCGGGGACTGTTGTTTTAAGCCGTACGGATATAGCAGCAGCTGATAAGGTAAACCAGGCTATTGAAATTGTCTGTGAGCTGAATCCCAAAGCTTCTGTTGTGACAACACCATGTGAAGAACTGAGCGGAAAACAGCTTTTGGAAATTATTGAAAAGCCGGATACAATGGCAGAGGAGCTTATGGAAGAGGTGAGAGAGAAACGCCACCACCACCACCATGGGGGAGAAGGCTGCGGCTGCGGTCAAGGCCGCCATCATGGCGAGGGGCACGGACATGGAAAGGGCTGCGGCTGCGGTCACGGGCATCATCACCATGATCATGACGAAGAAGGCTGCGGTCACGGTCACCACCATGATCATAATGAGGAAGGTGCTGGTCATGGCCATCATCACGATCATGAGATGGAAGGCGCTGGTCATGGCCATCATCACGATCATGAGATGGAAGGCGCTGGTCACGGCCATCACAACCACAAGCATGGAGAGGAATGTGGCTGCGGTCAGGATCACGACCATCACCATGCTGAAGAAGTGTTCACCAGTTGGGGAGTTGAAAATGTGCCTTCCATGACAAAGCAGCAGCTTGATGAGATTCTTGATGAGCTGGCTTATGGAGATAGCTTTGGAGAGGTTCTCCGGGCTAAGGGAATGGTTCCCGGTGAGGAAAAAGGTTCATGGCTTTATTTTGACCTGGTGCCGGAGCAGTATGAAATCCGTAACGGGATGCCAGAATATACCGGTAAAGTTTGCGTAATCGGCGCAAATCTGAAGGAAGAAGAACTTAAAAAAGCCTTTATAAAGTAAGGCGAACGGAGGAAGCATGAGCAATATCAATGAAATGGAAGACGACTTTATGCCGGTATTCCTCATCAATGGCTTTTTAGAGTCAGGTAAAACCCAGTTTCTTCAATTTACCATGGAACAGGATTATTTTAAATCTGATGGAAAAACCCTGCTGATTATTTGCGAAGACGGAGAAACAGAATATGATGCAAAGCTGCTGAAACAGAATAAAACAGAAGCCGTATTCATAGAAACTATGGCTGAAATGAATCCGGACAGGCTTCAGGAGCTGGAACGGCTTTACAACCCGGAGCGGGTTTTAATTGAGTGGAACGGCATGTGGAACCAGGATCAGTTAAAACTTCCTGACGACTGGAGGATTCATCAGCAGATCACATTGATTGATATGACAACCTTTGAGTTATATTCTGCCAATATGAAGCCGCTTTTGTATGCTATGGTCAGGGAATCGGAAATGGTCATCTGCAACCGCAGTGACGGAATAGAAGATTTGTCCGGTTACCGCCGCACTCTTAAGGCTATGTGTCTTAAAGGAGAAATCATATTTGAGGGTTCTGAGGGAGAGATTGATGAGATTTCCGATGAAGACCTGCCTTACGATATCAACGCCGAAGTGGTGGAAATATCTCCGGAGGCTTACGGAATCTGGTACATTGACTGTATGGAACGGCGTGACCGATATGAAGGAAAAACAGTAGAGTTTACAGCCATGGTTTTAAAAACTCCGGATTTCCCCAAAAACTACTTTGTTCCGGGACGGATGGCAATGACCTGCTGTGAAGATGATATGACATTTTTAGGGTTTGTAACAAAATCAAGAGAAGCGAAATCTCTTGAAACAAAGCAATGGGTCCGTGTCAGGGCCGAGATCACATATGAATTCTGGAAGGATTATGACGGGGAAGGACCTGTGCTTCATGCAGAATCTGTGGTTCCAGCCCAGCCAATCCGCGGATTTGTCCAGTTTTAACAGATTTAATCAGAAAAACCACAAAGACTCAATTGCAGGCTTTGTGGTTTTTTATGTTATTTTACTTGTTTTACATAGGAGGAACGGGAGTAGGCCGTGCCGGGTCAAATACATCCGGTACATTAAATAAATCCTTTAAACCGTCGGGATAATAATACATCCGATATCCGTCTAAGTTTCGTCGTCCCTGGCGCAAATAGTCAGATCCTAACTGAACCCATGCCGTTTTGCTGGCATCTACGTTGCAGTAATAGCGGAATCCCAAAGACTTTAAGTAGGCAAAGCGGGGGTTGTCTACGGCATAAGGAGTCCAGCTTCCGATGTCGCTTCCAAAGGGGAAGAGGATGATATCGGTTGGGCCGATGAGAGATTCCACATTTCGTTCCCATTTATCAGAATCTGTTTTAAAGTGTTCCATGGAAATCTGTCCCAGGTTCCGGTGCCCCCAGCTATGAGATGCCAGTTCCCAGCCGTGATCCTTTAAGGCCTGGGCTACCTTTGCCGCCATTTCCCTGTCAGCTTCATAATTGGGATTGGTGTCCTTATAAGATTCGTCTGTCCGGTATCCGAGAATTCCGTTATATCCGGTAAATGCAAGAATTCCCCGGGCTCCCTTATAGGAAAAGTCCGGATACTCCTTGATGAAGCTTTCAAGGATGGGAACCAGGTCATAATCACCTACGGAAATGCTTCCGTCCTCCATTTCCATTTCACAGGTGGGATAGCCGTCTTCTCCGATAATCATACGGGTGGCGAAGCCATCACCTTTCATATATTCGTAAAAGCATACGTCATCCTGGGAAAGTACAAATGCCTTTTTTCCTTCCGGAAGCATAATGTCTCCGTATGTAAATTTTGAATTTCCGTTCCCATCTGTCGTTTCATATGCCAGGTCGTGAATTTTCACCAGAACGTATCCTTTGTCATACATGGATTTCATGATTTTAAGAAATTCTGATTTTGTGGTCATCACCTGATTATAGCCGGCTTCCTTGGCATCTCCGTCAAATGCTTTTGACGTATCCATAACCAGAGAGTGGAAGAATACGTGAGTAACCTCCTGGGGATTGACCCGTACCAGGGTGCTTTTGGTCGTTTCATAGGTACTAAGGGCAGAAAGAACTTCCTCCTCTGAGGCATATGCAGAATCTGCCTTAAGCAGTTCTATGGCCCCATCATAATCATACTGAACGGCAAGGGTCTCTGCCTGAGCCAGAATAGCATTCAAAGCTTCCTTTGGGTCCGCAGAGGACTCTGGCTCTGTTATGGGAAGCGTTGTTTCATTTTCAGGGGGAATCTGTGAAACTGAAGAATCAACGGGCAATACCTTGTCTTTGAAATTCTTGTTAAAGGTAATCCCGCAAAACACTAAAACAGCAATAATCAGAATTCCTATCAAAGTGATGGCTGCAATATGCAATCCACGGCTGCGGCTTTTACCAGGGTTCCGGTCACGGAAATCATGTAAACTCATAACTTAACCTCTTGTTTCTTGTAATATTAGGGCAGGCACAGACAGGCTGTTTTCCTTCCCTGTATCAGTATAGCATATATTTTAGGAGGATGAAATCAAAAGGTGTCATTTTTTTTAGAAAAAATGGCATATGTACATAAAACAATCCCATACAATGGTATAAAAGAATTTATCAGGGGATCGTGTAAAACATGAAGAGAGTTACGGCAATTATTTTAAGCTGTTTTCTGCTGTTTTTCTATTTATGCCTGCCCGCGGCGGCACAAGAGCCGGATCTGGCGGTAGCTTCGGACATGATTATTCACGCAAAGGAGGCAAACACTTCGGGCGGTCCGTCCCTGCAGTCTCCAAGCGCTGTTTTGATGGAAGCATCAACCGGACAGATTATCTTTGAAAAAGATGCAGATGTAAAAAGGAGTCCGGCAAGCATTACTAAAATTATGACTCTTATCCTTATTTTTGACGCTTTAGAGTCAGGTAAGATCAAAATGACCGATGAGGTTGTTACCAGCGCTTATGCAAAGTCCATGGGAGGTTCTCAGGTATTTCTGGAAGAAGGGGAAATCCAGACCGTAGAAACTCTCATTAAGTGCATTGTTATAGCTTCCGGCAATGATGCTTCCGTAGCCATGGCAGAATACATAGCAGGAACAGAAGAGGAATTTGTAAGACTGATGAATGAAAGAGCAGCGGGCCTTGGTATGGTTAACACCCATTTTGAAGACTGCTGTGGGTTGACGGATTCCTCAACTCATGTGACTACTGCCAGGGATATTGCAATTATGTCAAGGGAATTGATTAACAGATATCCTCAGATCCATAATTATTCTACTATATGGATGGAAAACATTACCCATGTGACAAAACAGGGAAGTAAGGAATTTGGGCTTTCCAATACTAACAAGCTGCTAAAGATGGCTACAAATTTCTCGGTGACAGGTTTAAAAACCGGTTCCACTGCTCTGGCAAAATATTGTCTTTCTGCCACTGCAGAAAAAGAAGGTGTTCGTCTCATTGCCTCTATTATGGCAGCACCTGATTATAAGATCCGGTTTGCCGATGCCCAGAATCTGTTAAATTATGGGTATGCCAACTGCAAGCTGTATGAAGACAAGGAAATGGTTCCTCTTCCTGAGTTAATTGTAGATAATGGTGTAGTGGATCAGGTTCCTTTGAAATATGGCGGTTCTTTTTCTTATTTAAGCCTTAAGGGGGAAGACTTTGCTGCTATTGAAAAGAAGCTGGAACTGCTTCCTTCTGTTTCTGCTCCGGTGGAGGAAGGGCAGAATGCAGGGTTTTTGGTCTATACTCTGGGAGGAGAAAAAATAGGAGAGGTGCCTGTACTGACGGCACAAGAAGTAAGGGAGGCAGGATTTGCCGATTACTTCAGACGACTATGGAGGGCGTTCAAACTATAAAATTTTCTATAAAAGAGGTACTGTATCCGCAGTGCCTCTCTATTTGATGGGAAATATAAATATTGACGTGATGATTTCTTCAAAGAATGGTATACTGTCTATAACTGGAGTTACAATAAATACAAATGCCTGAGGCATTGGAGAGAGGAACATATGATGTGGCAATGTCCTAAATGCGGCCGGGAATTTCAAAAAACAAATCAGGATCATTACTGCGGCGAGCCTGCGAATACCATTGATGAATATATTGCGGCATATCCTGAAGAGGTTCAGCTTTGTTTGAATCAGGTGCGTGAAACACTGCGCATTGCTCTTCCAAACGCTCAGGAACGAATCTCCTGGCGTATGCCGACTTATTGGAATAAGAAAAATATAATTCATTTTGCCGCCTTTAAAAAACATTTGGGGGTATACCCCGGGGATAAGGCAATAGAACATTTTTCGGAACAGCTTGCAGACTATAGGACGAGCAAAGGTGCAATACAATTTCCCTACAGCAAACCTCTGCCCCTTGAGCTTATTGCTGAGGTCGCTGAATGGTGCTGCAAATCCATTGATTAATAGAAACTTTGTGATATAGAAGAGACGAATATATATCTAAAACCGCCAAAGTCAAAAGATGGAACATACAGGAATTTGAATATAATGATATATGAGATGAAAAATCAGGAAGCAATGGTCCGGCACAGAACCATTGCTTTTTTTAATGTTCTTTCAATAATATAAAAGCATATAGAATTAGAAAATTTCCATATAAAATTTTGATAGGTGTTGACAACTAGTATTATATGACATATAATATATACTATACAGAATATAATATAAGATGAGGATTAATATTATATATCTTTATAGAACAGAGAAAGGAAGGAAATTACAGTGAAGACAAGACGTTTATACCGGTCTTTTAAAAACAAGGTTATCTGCGGTGTATGCGGAGGGATTGGAGAGTACTTCCAGGTTGATCCTGTCATAATAAGGCTGATATGGGTCCTTCTCATGCTGTTTCAGCCATGGCGCAACTTATTTCACTCTTTTATGGGGTTTTCCCTGGTAGGAGGCAGTTTGATTCTTTATATTATTGCAGCAGTCATCATTCCCCAGGAGCCGCGGGATGATGGAAGAGTGTAACTTTTCGGAAATCAAGGATGGGAGTGGACATATGGTTTTTAACACGGGAGCAGCATTATTGGATGCCATTGTCCTGGCAATTGTGTCAAGGGATCAGGAAGGTACCTATGGATATAAGATCACTCAGGATGTGAGGAATGTTATCGAAATATCCGAATCAACCCTGTATCCGGTCCTTCGCAGGCTGCAGAAGGAGGAATGTCTGGAGGTCTATGACCAGGCGTTTGACGGAAGGAATCGGAGATACTATAAGATTACGGAAAAAGGACGGGTCCAGCTAAATTTATACAGCGGTGAATGGGAAAGCTATAAGCAGAAAATATCCCGCATTTTTGAGGAGGCACATATATGAGCAGGGATGAGTTTATGAGGGAGCTGGAATATCTGCTGTCGGATATTTCTGAGGATGAGAAGGCGGACGCCATAGAATATTACAGGGATTATCTGGAGGAAGCGGGAGAAGAGCATGAGGAGGAAGTTATCAAATCCTTTGGAAGTCCTGAACGGATTGCTTCTATCATTCGCTCAGATATTTTTGGTGATTTAGAGGATGGAGGAGATTTTACGGAAAAGGGATATGAGGATAAGCGGTTTAAAGATCCCAATTATCAAATGGCAAAGAGGTATGAACTTCCGGAAGTTTCTGACTACCAGACAGAATATGAAAATGAATCTTTCGGGGGACCTGGAAAGGAAGGAATATCTCCGGAAAGGAACCGGACAGTAAGACTGATTTTATGGATCGTGCTGATTATTGTGGCTTCTCCGGCTCTTTTAGGAATAGGAGGAGGCATCATAGGACTGGTAAGCGGCTTCTTTGGAATTCTTCTGGCAGCAGTAGTGGGAGTAGGGGCAGCGACCTTTGCCCTTCTTCTGGCAGGAGCAGCTATGATAGTGGCTGGAATTGTTGCTATGGTTTTACGGCCTTTAAGCGGAGTGCTGCTTTTAGGATTGGGAATACTGTTTCTTGGCATCGGACTACTGGCACTGGCTTTTTGCGGAGTATTTTATGGAAGGTTTCTGCCTTTCCTGTTTCGAAGCGGTACTGATGCCATCAGCCGGTTATTTTACAGAAGGAGGGGCCGTTTATGAGAAGATTTGCCAGAAATTGTCTGATTGCAGGAGCTGTCTGCATAGTCATAGGAGGAGCTTCAGCAATCTCGGCAGCGGCTTTAGGCGGAAACCTGATAGAACTGGTGCCTGAAAATGCCCTTAAGTGGAAAAGAGAAGTCTCAGATGCTGTTTTGGATGAACTGGAATATGCGGATATAGAGTGGGGAGAAGAGGAAATCAGCTCATTTTCCGGAGTAAAGGAACTGGAAGTGACTGCAAATTCAGGAAAAGTTGTTTTTGTAAATACTTCTTCCGGTGATGAGATTAAGGTGATCGGCAGCCGGTATAAGCTGGACTGGGATTGGGAGGAAGAGGATGGGAAGCTGGAACTGAATGCAGGTTCCGGTGAAGTGCTCACTATACAGGTGCCTGAAAAATACCATTTTTCCGCAGTGACTCTGGAAGCATCTCACTCCAAGAGGGGCTGGAAGGATATGGGGTCTGTTATGACGGTGGAATCCCTTTTTACCGATAGTCTCAGGCTTGAAGCAAAAGCAGGAGTTATAAGAATCGGAAAGGGAGAAGCAGGAACCCTTGATATTGAAAGCCTTGCAGGCAGTGTGGAATTTGCTGGAAGAGTCGGGGGAGACATTTATGGGGAATGCAAGGCCGGCAGTATCCTTATGGAGCTGGAAGGAGAAAAGGAAGATTACAACTATAATATTGAATGCAATGTGGGGGAGGTAGATCTGGCAGGCGAAACTATAGCCTCACTAAATGGCAGGAAAAAAACGGATAACGGTGCTGAAAAAACCATGGATTTAGAATGCAGCACAGGCAGTATCCAGGTGGATTTTATTAAAGAATCATAAGACAAGGAAGGAGAAAGAAAAATGGAAGACAATCAGAGAAAATTATATCGTTCGGATACAGATAAAATGCTTTGCGGAGTGTGTGGAGGGATTGCAGAATATTTTAACGTAGATCCAACAATCATCCGTTTGCTTTGGACTGTGCTGACTTGCACAGGGCCTGGAATCGTGGCCTATATTATAGCAGCAGTTATTATTCCCAGAAGATAAGAATCAATGTTTATTTCCTTTTGCAGCGGGCATACTCTCTTTAGATTTGTGAAAGGAGATACAGATATATGCCAAAAGGAAAGAAAAATGAGACCTTTGATCCTCATAATATGAAGCCTGAGGATATACTTAAGTTTGAGATCGCTACGGAGCTTGGACTCAGCGACAAGGTGATAAAGGATGGATGGCGTAGCCTTACTGCCAAGGAAAGCGGGAGGATCGGAGGGCTGATCACCAAAAGAAAACGGGAATTGAAGCAAAGTGACGTACAAAAGGAAGTGGACCAATAGGCAAAAGCAGGAAACATCTTGCGTCATCAGCAAAAATCTTTTATAATACAAATCGAAGGAAGAAACACCTTATAAGTGTCTGTTATGCCCTGAAGACAGGGCAGGAGAGATTGAATGAGATGGAAGAAAACAGATTAAGAAGCGGATTCACCACCGGAACATGTGCCGCAGCGGCGGCCAAGGCAGCAGCAGTTATGCTGCTTACGGGAGGTGAACTGGAACATATGAAGCTCATAACACCAAAAGGGACAGAAGCCCATCTGCCCCTTTTTCACGTTGTAAAAAGTCGGGAAATGGTCTCATGTGCGGTAAAAAAGGATGCAGGAGATGATCCGGATGTTACGAATCAGGCTTTGATCTTTGCTTCTGTAGAATATGTTAAGGATCAAAAGAACGATGAAATAAAGAGAATGTATTGCTGGTATGAAGAGGAGGCGGGCAAAAGTCCGCTTTTTTTAACGTCAGGAGAAGGGATAGGTGTGGTAACAAAGCCTGGACTTTCTTGTCCGGTGGGAATGCCGGCTATTAATCCGGTTCCCCGCACCATGATATTTCAGGGAGTGGATGAGGCCAGGTACGAAGCTGGTTACGAAGGTTCTTTAAAAATATGCATCTGGATACCGGAGGGCGTGAAACTGGCAGAAAGGACCTTTAATCCCAAGCTGGGAATAAAAGGCGGCCTGTCAGTCCTTGGAACCACTGGAATCGTAAAACCAATGAGTGAAGAAGCACTTACAGCTACCATAGATTTGGAACTGCACATGAAAGCGGTGGCAGGTGTCAGGCAGGTCATACTGACTCCCGGAAATTACGGGGAAGCATTTATAAAAGAATCTCTGGGTCTTTCTATGAAACATGGAGTGACCTGCAGCAATTTTATTGGAAATGCAATGGAAATGGCAGGAAAAGAAGGTTTTGACCGGATTTTATTTGTTGGACATATCGGAAAGCTGATTAAGGTGGCAGGAGGAGTGTACAATACCCATTCTAAATATGGAGACCGGAGAATGGAAATATTATGGGATATTACGTCTTCTTTTCTGAAAAACAGCGGGCAGGGCCATGGAGAATTGAAAAATAATATTCTTACTGCAAATACCATGGATGAAGGGGTGAGGATATTAAAAGAATATGGACTTTTAGAACCTGTCATGGGGGAAGCGGTGAACAGAATCGGGAAATTCACTTCTCGATGGGCAAAGGGGATACCAGTGGAGGTGGTGACATTTTCCACCGTATACGGTATACTTGGAAAGAGCCTGGAGGCGGAGGCTTTCATCCGTCTTTTTACCGGGGAAACAGAAAATACCAGTGGTGATAAACAGGAGGATAAAACATGGCAGGGATCATGTATGGAATCGGAGTAGGCCCGGGAGATCCTGAGCTTATGACGTTAAAGGCGGTAAAGAGGATTAAAAGTGCAGATGTCATTGCCATTCCTCATACAGATAAAGAATTGTGTGTGGCATACCAGATCGCCAGACAGGCAGTACCGGAAATTGAGGAAAAGGAATGTATTTATCTTTCCATGCCAATGACTAAGGATAAAAAAACACTGGAGGAAAGCCATGAGCTGGCAGCCCAAACAGTGATGGAATATTTGTCAGAGGGGAAAGATGTGGGATTTATTAATCTGGGCGATGTGAGTATTTATTCTACATGCAGCTACCTTTTGGACCGGCTTAAGGAAGAGGGCTATACCACCCGGCTGGAAGCCGGAATCCCCTCATTTTGTGCGGCTGCCGCCAGACTGGGAATTCCCCTGGTATCAGGGGCAGAGGAGCTTCATATTATTCCTGCTTCTTACCAGATCAAAGAAGCTTTACAAATGCCGGGAGTCAAGGTGCTGATGAAAACAGGCAGGCAGATGGAAGCGGTAAAGGAAGAAATCAGGAAATGCAATGCCAGTGCTGTAATGGTGGAAAACTGCGGGATGGCTGAGGAGAGAATTTACCGTTCCCTTGATGAAATCCCGGAGGACGCAGGTTATTATTCATTATTGATTGTGAGGTAAATATGGTACATATTGTAGGAGCAGGTCCGGGAGCACCGGATTTAATTACAGTGAGGGGAAAGGCTTTGCTTGAACAGGCTGATGTAATCATTTATGCAGGTTCCCTGGTCAATCCTGCCCTTTTGAAAGCAGGAAAGGAAGGCTGTCTGGTTTATGACAGTGCTAAAATGACTCTGGAAGAAGTGATTGGAGTCATGGTTCAAGGGGAAAAGGAAGGGAAGATAACAGTCAGGCTTCACACCGGAGATCCCTGCCTTTATGGTGCCATAAGGGAGCAGATGGATGAACTGGATGCAAGGGGAATTTCCTATGATATCTGTCCCGGAGTCAGTTCCTTCTGCGGTGCGGCCTCTGCGTTAAAAATGGAATATACTCTTCCTCAGATATCCCAAAGTGTGGTGATAACCCGGTTGGCAGGAAGAACACCGGTGCCGGAAAAGGAATCTATCGCTTCCTTTGCAGCCCATGGTGCCACCATGGTCATTTTCTTAAGCACAGGAATGCTCAAAGAGCTGTCAGAGGAGCTGATAAAAGGCGGCTATAAGCAGGAAACCCCTGCAGCTATCGTTTACAAGGCCACCTGGGCTGAGGAAAAGACCGTGATCTGTACGGTGGGAAGCTTACATGAGCGGGCTGAGCAGGAAAATATAAGAAAAACCGCTTTAATTGTTGTGGGAGATGCGGTAGCTCAGAATGGTTATGAGCGTTCCAAACTTTATGATCCTGTCTTTACTACGGAATATCGTAAGGGGACAGGTGAAGGATATGTGGACAAGAAAGAGGATTTATGAAGAAGCTATCGCTTATCTGCTTTACAGAAGCCGGAGCAGAGCTGTGTGTAAGACTTATGGAAGGGCTTTCTGAACAAGGCAGCCAGTGCCAGGGATATGGCCCTTACGGAGACAAACTGGTTCCCTTAACGGTATCTCTGTCTGAGTGGACAAAAGAGCAGTTTTTATGCAGAGATGGAATTATATTTATCGGGGCAGCAGGAATAGCGGTCCGGGCCATTGCTCCTTTTTTAAAAACAAAGGCAGAAGATCCGGCAGTAGTGGTCTTGGATGATATGGGGAGGTTTTCCATCTCCCTTTTATCCGGGCACTTGGGAGGAGCCAATGAACTGGCAGAAGAGGCGGCTGAAATTTCAGGAGGTCAGGCAGTGATCACCACTGCCACAGACAATCACGGCAGCTTTGCAGTGGATTTGTTTGCAAAAAAGCAGAAGCTGGTTATTAGTGAGATCAACAGAATAAAAGAGGTTTCTTCTGCAGTGCTCAGAGGGGAGGAAGTAGGGCTTTTCAGCGATTTCCCTGTAGAAGGAAGGTTCCCTGCCCTCCTTGTTCACAATAAACAACGGAATGTAAACCTTTGGATAACCATAAAAGATAAGCCGGGAAGTGAAGTGCCAAAAGACTCCTTTAAGCTGGTTCCCAGGCTTCTGGTTCTGGGAATCGGATGCAGAAAGGGAGTGGCTCCGGAAATTATAGAAACAGCTGTGAACCAGGTTTTACAAATGTGGAACTTGTCAAAAGAGGGACTGGCTGCATGTGCAAGCATTGATTTAAAAAAAGAAGAACCCGGGCTTTGTGAATTTGCAGCATCTATGGGAATTGGCTTTAATACTTATTCTTCAGAAGTCCTTGGGGATGTGGAAGGAGAATTCTCTGCATCTTCTTTCGTAAAACAGGTGACAGGAGTGGATAATGTCTGTGAAAGAGCGGCTCTTGCCAATGCGAAAGAACTGGGAGGCGGAAAACTGTTGGTGAAAAAACAGGCACAAAACGGCGTAACAGTGGCGTTGGCTGTCTTGGATTGGAAGGTAAGAATATGAAAAATACAGGAAAACTTTATGTGGTAGGAATTGGCCCCGGAGCTTATGAGGACATGACCATAAGGGCAGTGAAGGCGTTGGAAGAGAGCCAGGTTATTGTGGGATATACAGTATATGTAGACCTTGTGCGTGAGCATTTTCCCGGTAAGGAAATTCTGTCTACACCTATGCGCAGGGAACAGGAACGGTGTCAGTTGGCCATTAATGAAGCAAAAAAGGGAAAAACCGTTGCCATGGTGTGCAGCGGGGATTCCGGCGTTTATGGTATGAGCGGTCTGATATTGGAAATGGCGGAAACGGATGCTGAGCTGGAAATCCAGGTAATCCCAGGCGTGACTGCAGCGTTAAGTGGAGGTGCTTTGCTGGGCGCTCCCCTTGGTCACGATTTTACAGTGATCAGCTTAAGCGATCTGCTGACTCCCATGGAATTGATTGAAGAGAGGCTGAGGCGGTCTGCCCAGGCGGATATGATTTTGTGCATTTATAATCCAGCCAGCAAAAAGAGGGCCGATTATTTAAAGAGGGCCTGTGAGATTGTTATGGAATATAAAAGTCCTGAAACTGTGTGCGGTTTTGTAAAGAATATCAGCAGGGAAGAGGAAGACGTGGAGATTTTGTCCTTGGAACAATTAAGTGAAGCTCAGGTGGATATGTTTACCACCGTTTACATAGGTAATTCCATGACAAAAGAGATCAGGGGCCGGATGGTCACACCCAGAGGCTATAAAAATGTGTAAAATTCTTATTTTTGGAGGCACTACGGAAGGCCGGATTCTGGCAGAATACTGCCATGAACAGAGGATTCATGCATGGGTCAGTGTAGCCACCGGATATGGAGAAATGGTGCTTCCTGAAAGCAAATACCTGCATATCCAAAAATCTCCCATGGACGCCTGCCAAATGGAAGACTTTATAAGAGAAAAGAAAATCACTCTGGTTCTTGATGCTACCCATCCTTATGCGGCAGTTGTGAGTCAAAATATTCTCACATCTTGCCAAAAAGCAGAGATCAGACACATTCGGGTGCTCCGGGAATCCTCAGAAGATTTTGAGAGAAAGGGGAGCATCGTATGGGTGGATTCGGTGGAGGAGGCAGTTTTTTATCTGGATAAGCAGACAGGAAATGTTCTTGTGACAACAGGGAGCAAGGAGCTTTCCAGTTATACGGCCATGAATTTCTGGGAAGAACGGATTTATGCAAGGGTTCTTCCTGCTCTATCCGTCATTTTTGCCTGTGAACAGATAGGAATAAAAGGGAATCATTTGATTGGAATGCAGGGTCCTTTTTCGGTGGAAATGAACCGGGCCATGATAAAGCAGTATGATATCCGGTATCTGGTGACAAAAGAAGCCGGAAATGCGGGAGGTTTTCCTGAAAAAATGGGGGCAGCAGCAGAATGCGGCATTACCACAGTTGTAGTGGGACGTCCGGTAAAGGAAGATGGAATTACCACTGAGGAAGCGATGGAAGTATTAAAGCGATGGAAAACTGTGGAAGGGCCTGCTATACCTCCGGAAAAGAAAAGTATTTCATTGATCGGAGTTGGAATGGGCGGACAGGACCAGATGACAGTGGGAGCCTGGAAAGCGTTGCAGAATTGTGATGTGGTATTTGGTGCAGAGCGGATGCTTCTTGAAACTTCCCATGCAGCACCCAAAGCCAGGAAAATTCCATTTTATTTAAGTAAAGACATACTTCCCTGGCTGACAAATCATGGAGAATGCCGCAGAATCGGTATTTTATATTCCGGTGACACCGGATTTTACAGCGGAGCAAAGAAGATGGCTGAGTCTTTAAGCCGGGAACCATATCGTTTGGAGTATGAGATGTCAGTATTTCCTGGAATATCTTCTGTATCATACTTGTGCTCCAGATTGAATACAGGTTGGGAAGATGTCCGTCTTTTAAGTCTTCATGGACGGGAATGTGATATCATAGAGGAATTAAAGAAAAATTCCAGGGTTTTTGCTTTGTTAGACGGAACCCATACGGTAAAAAGTCTTTGCACTCTTCTTGAGGAACAAGGATTTGACCATGTGAAAATTTCGGTAGGGGAACGGCTGTCCTATTCTGATGAAAGAATTACGGTTGGAACACCGGGAATACTGGTGAACCGGGAATTTGATGTTTTATCCGTATTGTTGATTGAAAGAGAAGGGGAAGCACCTTGCAGGCATACCCTTATGCCCTGAAAACATGGGCGGAAAAGAGGCAATCTATGAGAGATGAACTGTTTATCCGGGGAGAGGTGCCCATGACCAAAAGTGAGGTCAGGGCTGTTTCCATATCAAAGCTGGAGCTGGAAGAGGGTTCTGTCCTGTACGATGTGGGAGCAGGCACAGGTTCTGTGTCTGTGGAAGCTGCTTCCTTTCTTAAAAATGGCAAGGTTTATGCCATTGAAAGAAAAGAGGAAGCCATCAGCCTGATAAAAGCTAACAAAGAACGGTTTCATGCAGGGTGTCTGGAAATCGTGGAAGGAATAGCTCCAGAGGCCATGGAAAGCCTTGAAGCGCCTACTCATGTATTTGTGGGTGGAACCTCAGGCTCCATGAATGAGGTTCTTGCCCTTGTTCTCCTTAAGAATCCCAGGGCACGTATTGTTATCAATGTCCTTGCACTGGAATCTCTTTCGGAAATATTAACCTGGTTAAAAGATCATTCCATTGCTGCAGAGATCGTTCAGGTGCAGGTTTCCAGGGCCAAAGAAGCAGGGGATTATCACCTGATGATGGGGCAGAATCCGGTTTATGTGATTTCCTTTGGAGGGGAAGGAGGAACCCTGCTTGAAAAGTGATTTTCCAAGACTGATGCTGGCTGCTCCTAAGAGCGGCAGTGGCAAAACCATGATGACCTGCGGGCTTTTAACTGCATTTTTAAGAAGAAACTTATCCTGCCGCTCTTTTAAATGCGGTCCGGATTATATTGACCCCATGTTTCATAAATATGTCCTGGGTATAGATGGAGGAAATCTGGACACCTTTTTTCTGGAAAAAGAAAAGGTGAGAAACATATTTGCCAATGGAGCGAAGGAGGCCGGGATTTCTGTTATTGAGGGTGTTATGGGCTATTATGACGGAGTCGGAGGAAACAGCATATGGGCCAGTTCTTATGAGGTGGCCTGTGGGGTTGAAGCTCCGGTTGTTCTGGTTTTGGACTGCAAAGGTGCCAGTCTGTCCATGGCCGCTGTGGTAAAAGGGTTTTTAGAATATAAAAAAGACAGCCACATCTGCGGGGTGATTTTAAACAGGACTTCTAAAGTTATGGCAGAGCGGTTAAAACCCGCTATAGAGGACCTGGGAATCCGGGTTTATGGGTATTTGCCGGAGTGTGAGGAGGGATGCCTTGAAAGCCGCCATCTGGGCCTGGTGCTTCCGGAGGAGGCAAAGGGATTAAAGGAGCAGCTGGACCGGCTGGCTTTAAAATTAGAGGACACCCTGGATCTGGATGGTTTGATTGAGCTGGCTGAAGGTGCCGGAACTTTGCCTTTAATCCAGGAGGGGACAAATGAGTCCATAAGTAAGTCAGTTGGCCGGATCCGGGTGCCAGTAGGGATTGCAAAGGATGAAGCATTTTGTTTTTACTACCAGGAAAATATAAAGCTTCTGGAAGAAATGGGAGCAGAGCTGATCCCGTTCAGTCCGATTCATGATAAAAGCCTTCCAAAAGGAATTTGCGGTCTGCTGCTGGGAGGAGGGTATCCGGAATTATACGCTGGAGAATTATCCGGGAACCAATCTATGCTGCGGGAAATCCAGAGGGCATCAGAGAGCTCCATGCCTATACTGGCTGAATGCGGAGGTTTTATGTACCTTCACCAGGAGATGGAGACAAGGGACCATCAGGTCTATCCCATGGCCGGAGTCATACATGGAAAGGTATTTCCGACGGAACGCCTTATGAGATTTGGCTATATCGAAGCTTTTTCCAAAGAAAACACAGGTTTTATTAAAACAGGAGAATCCATACGGGGTCATGAATTCCATTATTGGGACAGTACGGATAATGGAAACCACATGGAAGCAAAAAAGCCAGGGCAGAAGAAAAGCTGGGACTGCATTCACGCCGGAAGGAATCTGCTGGCCGGCTTTCCTCATTTTTATTATCCCTCCAATCCTGTTTTGCCGGGACGGTTTGTAGAGGCCTGTGAGGAATTTCGTGTCATATCATCAAAGGGAGAATAAATAAATGAATGATTTGGAGATAAAACAGGGAACAGAGCAGGATATTCAAGAGATATCAGTGTTATATGATACAGTTACTGAATATTTAGAAAGCCATACCAATTATCCTGGCTGGAAAAAGGGGATCTATCCTACCCGTACGGACGCAGAGGAAGCTGCAAAAGAAGGTACGCTTTATGTGGCTCGTTTATCAGGTGAAATTGCCGGTTCTGTGATTGTCAACCAAAAACAGGAAAAGGGTTATGATTCAGTACCATGGAAAAATGGAGCAGTTGTGGAAGAAGTGGCTGTAATTCATACCTTTATGGTACATCCGGATTACTTAAGGTCAGGAACCGGCAGATTGATTCTGGAGTTCGCGGAGAAAAAGGCAGAAGAAGAGGGAAGAAAAGTGATTCGGCTTGATGTTTACGAGCATAATGCCCCTGCCATACGCCTTTATGAAAGTTCGGGATATGAGTATATGGGAACTGCTGATCTGGGATATGGAACCTTTGGTTTGAACTGGTTTAGGCTGTATGAAAAACTTCTGCAAGGAAAGGTCTAAGAAATGAACGGAGAATTACAACCATATTTATCCCGGATTCGTCCTTTAGATGAAAGGTCCATGGAAATGGCACGTCTGAAATGGGCAAAGGTGGCAAAACCTCTCAACAGTCTGGGAACATTGGAAGAGTGCATAGTGAAAATAGCCGGTATCAAAGGCACTTGGGAGGCAGATATAGAAAAACGTGCCCTTTTAATTTTATGCGGTGACAACGGAATTGTAGAGGAAGGGGTTACCCAGACAGGTCAGGAAGTAACTGCTGTTGTGACGGAAAACATGACAGAAGGAAACAGCAGTGTCTGTATTATGGCTGAGCATGCCAAAGTTGACGTGTTTCCCGTGGATATGGGAGTTGCCAGGGATTTAAAGTCCGGCAGCCGCCACAGGCTCGTAAACAGAAAGATTGCTTACGGAACAAGGAATTTTAAAAAAGAGCCAGCCATGACAAGAGAAGAAACTGTAAAAGCTATCATAACCGGAATCAACCTTGTTGAAGAACTGGCAGAAAAAGGCTATGGATTGATTGCCACTGGAGAAATGGGAATCGGAAACACCACCACCAGCAGTGCGGTTTCTTCCATGATCTTGAAGAAAAATCCGGAGGAACTGACTGGAAGAGGAGCTGGATTAAGTGATGAAGGGCTTGTAAGAAAAGTCCGGGTAATCAGGGAAGCCATAGAAAGGTACGGGCCGGAATGCCGGGATGTAGTGGATATTCTGGCTTATATGGGTGGATTTGATCTGGCCGGTCTTACGGGTGTATTCATTGGAGGCGGGGTCTGTCGGATCCCCATATTGGTGGATGGTTTTATTTCTGCTACTGCAGCTCTTTGTGGGGAGCGGATTTATTCCGGATGCCGGGATTATATGCTGGCGTCTCATGTTTCGGCAGAACCTGCCGGTAAACTTCTTCTTGATGAACTGGGACTGACTCCTTTCATACAGGCCGGTATGTGTCTGGGAGAAGGAAGCGGTGCGGTTGCTGCCATTCCATTGCTTGACATGGCACAGGGCGTTTATAAGAAAATGAGTTCCTTTCAAGATATTTGCATAGAAGAGTATAAGCCTCTGGGAGGTGTCTGATGATCACACTGATTGCAGGAGGAAGTGGAAGCGGGAAATCAGAATATGCGGAAAACCTGGCTGTAAATCTGGGACATGGAAGGCGGATTTACATTGCCACCATGAAGCCCTGGGATGAGGAATGCAGACAAAGAATTGAACGCCACAGGCAGATGAGGGAAAAAAAACAGTTTGAGACAGTAGAGTGCTACCGCAATTTAAAAGAACGGAAGCTGCCGGATGATGGGAAACCAGGAATAATTCTTCTGGAATGCATGTCCAATCTTGTGTCTAATGAATTGTTCGGACTGGGAGAAGCCAATGAGCCTCCATGTCTGGAAAAAAGTGCAGTGTCAGAAGAGATACTAAGAGGAATCCAAAGCATAAAAGAAAAGGCAGAGCATGTTATTATTGTGACCAATGAGGTGTTCTCTGACGGGGAGAGCTACAGCAAAGAAACTCTGATATACAGAAAAGTTCTTGGAGAAGTCAACCGCAGCATTGGTAAGGCGGCCAACATGGTGGTCGAGGTGGTTGCAGGGATTCCAGTTATGGTAAAATATGTACGGTAGAGAAAATTGTATTTTATAAAGCGCCTTCTGTTTTCAAAAGAAAACAGAAGGGAAAAAAACAAAAAAACCTCGAAAATTCCCCATGTAGTTTATTGATATTTAAACCATCAATAACTGCATGGGGAACTTTATTAAGAAATATTATGTCTCCCCCTTTTGGGATTATAGAGACTCATTAATTTTAAATTCCATTACCAGTTCTTTTAGCATATGCATCTGATTTAACAAATCTTCACTGGTTGCAGCACTTTCCTGAGCAGTGGCTGAATTAGACTGCGTAACCATGGAAATCTTCTGCATTCCCCCTTCCAGCTCCATAACACTGTTGGACTGATCCTCCAAAGACTGGGATATTTTGGTCACAAGGGTATTGATGGTACCGGTCTGTTCAACAATTGTACGGAATACTCCAGCCGTCTGCTCTGTATTTTTCTTTCCCTGAGCCACAGACTCTATGGTGCTGTGAATTAAATCAGTGGTCTGTTTAGCCGCATCAGCACTCTTGGACGCCAACTGACGGACTTCATCCGCCACAACAGAGAAACCCTTTCCAAACTCTCCGGCACGGGCGGCTTCTACCGCAGCATTCAGTGCAAGAATATTGGTCTGGAATGCAATATCATCAATAATCTTTACAATACTTTGGATTTTTTTGGAAAAACTTTCGATATTGGCCATGGATTCTAATAATCTGCCCATTTCCACATTGCCCCTTTGGGTTTCTGAAAGAGCAGATTCGGTTATTTCCTTCATAGAAAGAGAATACTGAGCATTGTCCTTAATGTAATTAGTAACCATCTCCAGGGAGTCAGTCAGTGCTTCCGTTGTTGCAGCCTGCTCTGATGAATTTTCTGCCAGATTCCTTCCGGTCATGGCTACTTGTTCGGAGCTGCACCGTACTTGATCCGTTGATCCGGAAATGTGGTGCAAGGTGCTGTTAAGAGAATTGATAATCTCATCCAGTGCAGTCTTTATAGGAATAAAATCTCCTTTATACTCTACGGAACTTCTTACTGTCAAATCTTTGGAAGCTACTGCAGAAAGCACATTGGATATATCTGAAATATAGGTGCGAAGGCCCAAAATGGTATTTTGCAGTGCCATAATCAGGCGGGCACTTTCATCTTTTCCTTTTGCCGGCTGTATTTCTACCAGAAGATCTCCCTCCGCCAGACATTCGATCCAATGGGTTGCCGAAACAATGGGGTCTGTAAGTCTGCGGGCAAACACACGGGTAATTAAAATTGCCAGTAATAAAATCACAATTCCAGTTATTACACACATGGTAATGGTAAGCCGAACCGTTGCTTCAATCTGAGTTAGGGGTGTGGTAACTGCAACCGACCAGCCCTCTGGTCCCAGAAGAGGCGTATAACCAACCAGACGTCTTTCCCCATTGTAGAAACTAAATCCGGTACCAGTGGCACCGGTCATCATCTGCTGAAAGATCTTTGCCGTAGGGGCATAGGAAGCATTTTGTTTTGCCAGTTCGATATAGTTCTGAGGATTTGCAACATTATCCGCATTAGGATGGATCACAGTAGTGCCGTCCTTGTTGACAACAAATGCATATCCGCTTTCCCCGATTTTTATCTTGGTCAAAGCATCGCTGATGGTCTGGTAAGGCAGTTCCCCATATAAGACCTTACCCGTACTTCCAATGGGTGCAGCCACATAGACCATCAGTTTCTGCTCTGCATTCAGAAACGGATTGGAGATATAAGCGACTCCGTTCTTTGCCTGTTTGAAAAATTCCTGATCTGCAACCGGATCCCCTTTATCATTGGCTCCAAGTGCATCTGCCACAGTTATGTACTCAAAGCCTGACACCTCTGCTTCTTCCTGAAGCGTCAGCTTCTGATCGGAAACAGATGTCTTTCCGTCAGTAAGAAAACGTTTAGAAGCAGTAATACTTAATTGATTGCGGTAAATATTCAGCACCGAATCAATGCCCTGCTGGTATGCCGCTGCAAGATAGGAAGAATTTTTCTTGGATTCTTTCATAGAACTGCTGTAATAAAGAATGGAAGAAATTGTTGTAAAAAATATAATGGTAAAACCTAATAACAATGAAACAAAAAACAGCATTTTACTCTTTAGATATTTCATCTTTTATACCTCTGCCAAATTATTATTCGAAAAAAACTTTCCGGTTTTCAATAATAATCTGAGACTTACTATTAGAGACAATCGTACTATGATTTTCGACTTATTCCATATTATACCACTATCGACAAAATTCGGCAAACTTTTCATTTTAAATGATTATTTTTATTAATATCCAGGAAGTAAAAGAAGTGATCGGAATATTTCATGACAAAACAGACTCCATGGCGGCTGATATGACCGTTCATGGAGCCTGTTGAAATTACAAGAGATAGCTATTCAAGTTCAAATGCGCCGGTATAAAGCTGGTAATACTTACCGTTTTCTTCAATCAGCTGTGCATGGCTGCCTCGTTCAATAATTTCACCACGTTCAAGTACCATAATGACATCGGAGTTTTGAACTGTGGATAGACGATGGGCAATCACAAAGACGGTGCGCTCTTTCATAAGAGCATCCATGCCTCTTTGCACAATGGACTCAGTACGAGTATCAATAGAAGAAGTTGCCTCATCCAATACCATTACCGGCGGGTCTGCCACTGCCGCCCGTGCAATGGCGATAAGCTGCCTCTGCCCTTGGGAAAGGTTGCTGCCATTACTGGAAAGCCCGGTCTGATAGCCCTCCGGCAGTCTTGTAATGAAGTCGTGGGCACCGGCCAGTCTGGCAGCCGCTTCACATTCATCATCCGTGGCATTAAGTCTTCCATAGCGGATGTTATCCATGACAGTACCGGTAAACAGGTTGGTATCCTGAAGCACCATGCCGATGGCACGGCGCAGGTCTGATTTCCTTATTTTGTTGATATTGATGCCGTCATAGAATATCTTGCCGTCAGCAATATCGTAAAAGCGGTTTAAAAGATTGGTGATAGTAGTTTTTCCAGCACCTGTGGCGCCAACAAACGCCACCTTCTGACCTGGCTCTGCAAACAGAGTGATGTTGTGAAGTATGGGTTTATTCTTTTCGTATTCAAAATCCACTTCCTGCAGGCGGACATTGCCCTCAAGCTTGGTATAGCGCACCGTACCATCGGGCAGAGGCTGCTTCCATGCCCAAAGCCCTGTGCGCTCTGAACATTCCGTAAGAACACCGCTTTCTTCTTTGGCATTGACGAGAGTGATAAATCCTCTGTCCTCTTCGGATACTTCATCCAATACTGTAAAGATACGTTCTGCCCCTGCCAGTCCCATGACCACCGCATTTATTTGCTGGGACACCTGATTGATATTACCGGAAAACTGCCGGGTTATGTTTAAAAATGGAACTACTATACTAATCGTGAAGGGAAGTCCTGAAATACTTAAATTATTAACCTTTGCCAGCAGGAATATCCCGCCTGCCATAGCAACGGTAACGTAGATCAGGTTTCCGATATTCATGAGAATGGGTGGGAGAATATTGGCAAACTTGTTGGCTTGCTCCGAATCCCTGAACAACTGGTCATTGATAGCATCAAAATCTGCCTTAGCATCATCCTCATGACAAAAAACTTTTACTACCTTCTGGCCGTTCATTATTTCCTGAATGAAGCCCTCAGTTTTACCCAGAGAATGCTGCTGGAGTATAAAGTTTTTTGCAGAATTGCCACCCAGCTTTTTTACAACAGTTACCATGACAACCATACCACTGAGCACAACTGCGGTCATCCACACACTGAAGTAAAGCATAATGCTTAAAAGCGTGATCACAGTGACTGTTGAGATAAGAAGCTGCGGTATACTCTGCGAAATAAGCTGCCTGAGAGTATCAATGTCATTGGTATAATGGCTCATAATATCGCCGTGGGGATGAGTATCAAAAAAACGGATGGGAAGGTCCTGCATTTTATGAAACAGTCTTTCCCGCATTTTTTTAAGTGCACCCTGAGTGATAACAGCCATAGCTTGATTATAGGCCAGCGCCGACACCAGGGAAACCGCATACAGCCCAGCCAGTATGGATACCAGACGCAGGATCTGAGGTCCTACATGCGCCCAATCGTTACCCTGGTTTTTTTCCAGTACTGCAATGATGTTCTGCATAAAGATAGAGGGAATGGAGGAAACAGCGGCTGTGAATACGATGCAGACGAGCACCAGCGGCAATGCAGTCGGATAAAATTCGACCAGCATTTTTAAAAGCCGTTTTAACGTATCTTTTTTAAATATGACATCCTGTTTCATTGTCGTCCACCTGCCTTGTTCTGGGAATCATATACCTCGCGGTAGATTTCGCTTGTTTTCAAAAGTTCTTCGTGTGTTCCTACAGCCGCAATCATGCCTTTATCCATCAGTACAATACGGTCCGCATCCTGTATGGAGGCAATACGCTGTGCAATGATAATCTTAGTGGTCTGGGGAATATACTCGCGGAACGCTTTGCGGATATTTGCATCGGTTTGGGTATCGACAGCACTGGTAGAATCGTCCATAATAAGTATTTTGGGCTTTTTCAGCAATGCCCGGGCAATACAAAGACGCTGTTTCTGCCCTCCTGACACGTTGGTTCCGCCTTGCTCGATGTACGTATCATAGCCTTTGGGGAACTGGGAAATGAAATCATCTGCCTGGGCAAGCCTGCAGGCTTCCAGAAGCTGCTCATCCGTTGCCTGAGGATTGCCCCAACGCAGGTTCTCTTTAATGGTTCCGGAAAAAAGAATGTTATTCTGCAGTACCACTGAAACCTGATTGCGCAGAGACTCAATATCGTAGTCACGTACATCCAGGCCGCCTACCTGCACCAGACCCTCAGTGGCGTCATACAGACGCGGAATCAGTTGGACCAGAGAGGTTTTAGAGGAACCGGTACCGCCTAAAATACCGATGGTTTCCCCGGAGCTGATATGAAGGTCGATATTCTGGAGCGCCATAAACTCAGCTTTTCTGGAATATCGGAAGCTGACACCCGAAAAATTCACGGAACCATCTTTTACTTCATAGACAGGGGTTTTAGGATTGGTCAGTGTGCTCTTTTCCTGAAGAACCTCCACAATCCGGTGGGAGGATTCATCTGCAATCGTGATCAGCACAAATACCATGGAAAGCATCATCAGGCTCATCAGCGTCTGGAAGCTGTATACCATCAGCGAGGAAAGCTGTCCTACATTAAAGTTCAGTCCCTGGGTAGTGATAATGGTATAGGAACCAAAGGTCAAAATGAACACCATGTTTACATACAGACAAAACTGCATCATGGGGCTGTTAAACGCAAGAATTTTCTCAGCCATGGTGAACTCTGTACGCACATCTTCGGCGGCTTTTTCAAACTTCTGCTTTTCGTAATCCTCCCGTACAAAGGATTTTACTACACGGATGCCCTGAATATTTTCCTGAATGGAGTTATTAAGCATATCATATTTACGAAACACTCTTTTAAAAATAGGAAACGCTTTGCGGATGATCAGGAAGAGTCCCACAGCCAGAATTGGTATCACTACAACGAAGATAAGTGCCAGCCTTCCGCCCATGATAAATGCCATTATAACGGCAAAAACCAACATCAGCGGGCTCCTGATCGCTGTTCGGATAATCATCATGTATGCGTTTTGAACATTGCTCACATCAGTGGTAAGTCTTGTTACCAGCGATGATGAGGAAAAACGGTCGATGTTTTCAAAGGAAAAGGATTGAATGTTGTAAAACATATCCTTTCTAAGATTGCGGGCAAAGCCGCTTGCTGCCGTAGCACACGCCGTTCCGGCCAGCCTTCCGAATGTGAGGGAAAAACTGGCCATCACCAGAAGCAGCAGACCATATTGCAAGATGACATTGATTCCGCAGCCTGCCTTAATCTGATTGACCAGATGTGCAGTGATAAACGGAATAATGCACTCAATTACAACCTCCATTGACACAAAAACCGGTGCCAGAATAGAAGGCTTTTTAAATTCCCTTATGCTTTTTATAAGGATTTTCCACATTTTATTAATTTCACTCCCTCTTAACGACGGGATACATGATCCTGTCAAAATTGTTCTTTTGTTTAAGGTCCGTATGCTGCGAACCAATTGCTTTTTAAGTTCAGCCTGGCGTTATCATAGGGAGTCATCTGCTCCCGACTCAAATAAAGGGTCAGTTTTCAGAGAGTCCAAATGGCCTACAAGTTTTTCTAAAATTCCGTCAAGCTGTTCTTTTTCATCCACATCCAGGCACTCAAACATACGATCAAGGGTGCGGAAGTAATGCTCCTTTACCTGAAGAGCCCTGTCTTTCCCAGCGGGCGTAAGGGTAAGCTTTACCTGACGTTTATCATTGCTGCTTTTTTTTCTTTCCACCAGAGAGGAATCCTCCATTTTTTGGAGAATCTCACTTAAAGAGCCGGAGCTTATTTCAAGTATATCCTGAAGTTCTTTTTGGGTAATGTCTTTTTGTTTTAAAAGAATTACCAGTATACGGCGCTGACCTGATTTTCCACCCGTTTGATAGTAAAGAAAATGTCCGCATGCTCTCAGACGGGCCGCTAGGATATGTTCTTTTTGCAGTTCCAACACATTCCACCTCCTTTTTGCTTTGCACCAAGAGTTTAGGTACCAAGAGATATATTACACCTAAAACTAATTTTATACAAGAGGTATTTTAAATTTTAACCATATACAATTAAAAATATTATAATACATTGACAAATTCCTTATTATAACTTATAACAACCTTATGAGTAGTAATAAGGAGTAATTAGATGCAGGAAAAATACTATACAGTTGAGCAAATATCCGAACTGCTTGACATACACCCAAAAACTATACAACGTTATATCCGAGAGGGAAAATTGCGTGCCAATAAGATTGGAAAAAGCTGGCGTATAACCGGCCATGATTTAAGCATTTTTGCCGATAATAACCATAAGAGCAATTATGATACAGTTGAACAACTGAAAGATAGCACTATCGTGTCTTCTGTAATTGATGTTCAGGTTAATGGTTTTGATGAAAGCGCCCGTGTTGTCAATATGCTTACAGCAGCATTGAATTGTAAGCCCCAGGAATACGGCAGATCCACAATGCACGTACAACATTTGGAACATGAAAATAAAGTTCGTATAGCTTTGTGGGGAAATCTTGATTTTATGAAAGAAATGTTGGAACTTATTTCAGTTGTAACAGAACATTTAAGCTGATTTAGAGTGGAAAGAAATTATGATAAAAGAATTTTATCTATAAAAAGGAGTAATTTTATGAATATTGTTACTATGGGAGATAATCAAAATATTGCAGTAATCAGAAGTAATGATCTTTTGATTAAGGACTTGCAATCGGCACTTGACCTTGCAATGACAGTCAGCTACGAAACAGGAATTCACAATTTTGTACTTCCTAAAACCTGCATAATCAATGACTTTTTCGTATTGTCGACACGCTTGGCAGGAGAAGTGCTTCAAAAATATATCAATTACAGTTTTAAAATTGCTGTCTGGGGGGATTATTCTGTTTACAACAGCAAGTCTCTTCACGATTTTATTTATGAGAGTAATCATGGCAATGATTTTTTCTTTGTCGGCACAGAATCTGAAGCAATAGAAAAGTTAGAAAAGATTTGATGGGAAGTTCAAAACACCTGGGGCGCTTTTCTGCAGATCAGCCTCCCGGCCGTTTTAAATTAATAAAACCGGCACGGCCGGGAACATCGGCTTTTTTGTCAGGAAAAGATGTAGTAAATTGCATTGGGGACAAAAAGATGTAAAAGCGTCAGCAACACCATCAGCAATGCCGCACGTTTGTGCCATTTGAAAAATACTGCTTTTTTCTTCTTATAAAACAATATCCCAAGCACAACAGTCACAAGAACCATAATCCCAGCGAGCGTACCCGTATGCAGCCGCAACGCCCCTAAAGCCAGATAGCCATGTATCAGCGTAATCAGTAACAGGCACATGCCAAAGGGCTTATGCATGGTACGTAAGACTTTTATCAGCTTTGTGGAAGCGATTTTTCTTTTTGGGAAAAACCGTTGGCCTAGGCGGCGCAGCAAGTAAGGCAATGTAATGCCAATAATCAAGATCACATTGATGATACCCAGTATACTATACAATCCGTTACCCCCTTTCTCATTTATTCAACTATTTTCCCGACGACCGGCATCCTTGAGAGAACGGAGACGCCGTGAGGAGATTTTCCTTTAATAGTTTCCGTAAGGTCCTGACCTGCGGAGTATCCGTTGTGTTCCCCGTCTGTCCATTTCGAGCTACCGCTTACATCATAAATGACACCGTCAACGGCGATATAGGCAGGGTTTCCGTCTTTCCCGTCATATGAGGCAAGCTCTTCCAGCGTAAGTTCAAGCTGAGGACCTTCCGTGGAAGCGGACGTATCATCTGCTGGCTGCTGCCGGGCGCAGCCGGTACCCGCCAGTAAAAATAAAACGACGATTGCAATTAAAACATTTCTGTACTTTTTCATCTAAGCATCCTTTCGTTGATTAATTGCTGTTTTTAATGGTTTGCAGGCATCAGCCATAAGAGCTGATTGCTTTATTATTATTATCCTTCTATACATATCAAAACTGGTAATTATTTTATAATATAATATCATATAATGTCAAAAGAAGTCAATTGCCAAACAATCGACTTCTTTTGACATTATATTTGCTTTTTAGGTATGTGATGAAGATAGTTTTTGTATTGGCGCCAATAACAAAAAAACAAAATTGAAAAAAATTATCAATTATGTTAAGATACAATTAACGTTGCATCCTGATGCTGAAAACACGATTTGAGGCAGAAGGCTGGGCATTTAAGACATTGTTAACATTAAGGGAAATAAAACGGAGGAGTGGTGATGGAAACCAGAATTGCTGTAATCGGTATTGTAGTAGAGGAAGAAGCCTCAATTGAGCAGCTTAATGATATCCTGCATGAATACCGGCAGTACATTATTGGCCGTATGGGTATTCCTTATCCGAAGAAAAATGTCAGTATCATCAGCATTGCAGTGGATGCGCCTCAAAGCATTATTTCTGCATTGACCGGCAAAATCGGAAAATTAAAGGGAATCAGTTCAAAAACGGCTTATCAGGGGATGAAAAGCAGTCCCGGGGAGTAAAGAAATTCACAAAAACTGACGGGAAAGCAGATGCTGACCCAAAAGAAAGGAAGTAATACTATGTATGATCCAAAATCGCTGAAGGCGGAAGAATTCATTTCTCATGAGGAAATTCTTGAAACTCTTGATTATGCGGAAAAAAACAAAAGCAATACAGAACTCATCGATCAGATCATTGCCAAGGCAGGACTGAGAAAAGGGCTGACCCACCGTGAGGCATCTGTGTTGTTAGTCTGTAATATTCCAGAAAAAATAAGGGAAATCTATGATCTGGCGGAACAGATTAAGAAAGACTTCTACGGAAGCCGTATTGTCATGTTTGCACCTCTTTACCTTTCTAATTATTGTGTCAATGGATGCACCTACTGTCCATATCACCTCAAAAATAAACATATAGCCAGAAAGAAACTGACTCTGGAGGAAGTGGAAAAAGAAGTTATTGCCCTTCAGGATATGGGGCATAAACGCCTCGCTATTGAAGCGGGAGAGGATCCTGTCAACAATCCTATAGAATATATTCTGGATTGTATCAAAACCATCTATTCCATCAGGCACAAAAACGGTGCTATCCGACGTGTCAATATAAATATTGCGGCAACTACAGTAGAAAATTACAGGAAATTGAAAGAGGCGGAGATTGGAACCTATATTCTCTTTCAGGAAACATATCATAAGGAAAGCTATGAAAAACTTCATCCCACAGGACCGAAACACAATTACGCCTATCACACGGAAGCCATGGACCGGGCTATGGAGGGAGGCATTGATGACGTGGGTTTGGGGGTTTTATTTGGCCTGGAGCTTTATAAGTATGAATTTGCTGGTCTTTTGATGCATGCTGAGCATCTGGAGGCTGTTCATGGAGTTGGACCCCACACCATCAGCGTTCCCAGGATAAAAAAAGCTGATGACATAGATCCTGATGCTTTTAACAATGGAATTGATGATGAAATATTTGCAAAACTCTGTGCTTTGATCCGCATTTCTGTTCCTTATACCGGAATGATTGTATCCACCAGAGAGAGCCAGCAGGTACGGGAAAAAGTGATTCGCCTGGGTGTATCCCAGATCAGCGGCGGCTCCAGAACCAGTGTGGGCGGCTATCAGGAGGAAGTCCGTCCTACCGATACGGAACAGTTTGACGTTTCCGATCAGCGTTCTTTGGATGAGGTGGTTCATTGGCTCATGGATATGGGGTACATCCCGTCCTTTTGCACGGCATGTTACCGTGAAGGCCGTACAGGCGACCGCTTCATGAGTCTTTGTAAAAGCGGTCAGATTCAAAACTGCTGTCAGCCTAATGCTCTAATGACTTTAAAAGAATATTTAATGGATTATGCTTCCAAGGAAACGAAACAAGTGGGCGAAGCCCTTATCCAGTCAGAACTAAACCACATCCCCAAGGAAAAGGTCCGCCTGATCTGTGAAGAAAGCTTGAAAAAAATAGAAAATGGGATCAGGGATTTCCGTTTTTAGTGTTTGTAACTGACAGGAAAATGAGGTGACAGGTATGGGACTGAATGAAACGCCATCTGCAGAGCGGTTGCATATAGGCTTTTTCGGACGCCGCAATGCGGGAAAATCTACTGTTGTAAATGCGGTGACAGGACAGGAAATGTCCGTTGTATCAGATATCAAGGGAACAACCACAGACCCTGTATATAAATCTATGGAGCTTCTTCCGCTAGGCCCTGTGGTTATTATTGACACCCCTGGCTTTGATGATGAGGGTGCTCTTGGGGAAATGCGGGTTAAGAAGACAAAACAGATTCTAAACAGAGCCGACTGTGCTGTACTGGTAGTGGATGGCACCCTGGGAAAAACAGAAGCTGATGAGGAATTGCTGCGGCTATTTGAGGAGAAGAAAATCCCCTATACTGTAGCCTATAATAAGTGTGATTTAACAGGAAAACAGGATTTTTCAGACGGTCTCTCCGTCAGCGGGGATCAGGGTTTCTTTATCCACGAATTAAAGGAACGGATCGGAAGACTTGTCAATACGGGAAATAAGGAAAAGCGGCTCATAGGGGATATGCTAAAGCCTTATGATCTGGTGGTTCTGGTTATCCCCATTGACAGTGCGGCACCGAAGGGCCGGATTATTCTTCCGCAGCAGCAGGTTATGAGGGATATTTTAGAGGCAGGGGCAATCTCAGTTGCGGTACGGGATACGGAGTTAAAGGAGACGTTCAGACATCTTGGAAAAAAACCTGCTCTTGTCATTACAGACAGTCAGGCATTTGAATATGTAAATCAGAATACACCGGAAGATATTCTGCTCACTTCCTTTTCTATTCTGATGGCAAGATATAAAGGATTTTTAGAAGATGCAGTAAAAGGGTCGGCAGCCTTAAATACATTAAAAGCGGGAGACAAGATCCTTATTTCCGAAGGCTGTACCCATCACAGGCAGTGTGAGGACATAGGCACTGTAAAGCTTCCCCGCTGGCTTAGAGAATTTACTGGAAAAGAACTGGTCATTAAAACTTCATCGGGACGGGAGTTCCCAGAGGATATTTCTTCTTATCGGTTAGTCATACATTGTGGTGGATGTATGCTGAATGAGCGGGAGATGGAATACCGGAGAAAATGTGCCGCCGATGCAGGGGTTCCTTTTGTCAATTACGGAATTGCCATTGCTCACATGAAGGGGATACTAAAAAGAAGTGTAAAAATATTTCCTGATTTGGAGAAAATACTTCTGTAATATCATTACTTTCTTCATAGCAATCTGTTTGATATTGACGAAGAATGTCTGAAACTGGGAGTAAGGTTACAGACAGAACTGACTTTAAGATTGTTGAAAAAATAAAAGAAAAGAGAAAAACAATGAAAGTTTATATTAGCGTTGACTTTGAAGGCATTTCAGGTTCAACATCCTGGAACTCTACAAATTTAGGAGACATTGAGCACGGTCCTCTTGCCAGAGAGATGACACTTGAAGCAGTGGCTGCCTGCAAGGGCGCAATTAAGGCAGGAGCCACAGAAATTTATGTGAAGGATGCCCATGACTCAGGGCGTAACATGGATTTATCTTTATTTCCGAAAGAAGTAAAAGTTATATTTGGGTGGGAAGGCTCTCCTGCATCTATGGTCTGCGGACTGGACAGCAGTTTTGATGCCCTCATGTTTGTGGGATATCATTCACCTGCAGGCTCTAAGGGCAATCCGTTGTCACACACGATGAACAGACGTAATAATATTGTAAAATTCAATGGTAAAATAGCTTCTGAATTTCTTATGCACGCTTTCTATGGGCAGTCACTTGGTGTTCCCTCTGTATTTATCAGCGGAGATGAAGCCCTTTGCGGTCATGTACATGAATATAATTCTCATATTACGGCTGTGGCAGTGAAAGAAGGTCTTGGAAATGCAACCATCAATCTTGCGCCGGAAATGGCTCAGGAAAAAATTTGTGAAGGGGTATACCACGCGCTTTTGAATAAAGACAAGTGTCATTTAGATGTGCCCGATTCCATAGAACTGGAAATCAGTTTTAAAGACCATTTTGATGCACTGCGGGCATCGTTTTTTCCGGGAGTAAGGATGCTGGATGAGTATACTGTTTCATATATGGCTAAGGATATGAATGATCTTATGACGGCGAAGATGTTCATATTATAAAGGCATCTCAAAGGTGCGGTAATTATAGGGAAAAAGCCTTGTAAAAGTCCCAAAGGACTGTATAATGAAATTAAGATATTTGAAAACAGTCTTAAGGAGGATATATGAAACCATTTAAACGTGTTTTTGTTATAGTCATTGATTCTTTGGGAATAGGGGAAATGGCTGACGCCGCCCGGTACGGAGATGAAGGCAGCAATACTCTGGGTCATATCGATGCTTCTGTAAGCCATCTTTCACTGCCTAATTTAGAAAAACTTGGACTGGGGAATCTGTGTCAGTTAAATCATGTAAAGCCTGTTTCAAAGCCTTTGGCGTATTATGGAAAACTCAATGAAGCCAGCGTGGGAAAAGATACCATGACAGGCCATTGGGAGATGATGGGGCTTTATATTACAAAGCCATTTAAAACCTTTACCGAAACCGGGTTTCCCAAGGAATTGCTGGATGAACTGGAAAAACGAACCGGCCACAAGATCGTGGGAAATAAATCTGCCAGCGGTACAGAAATCATGGATGAGCTGGGAGAGCACCAGATCGCTACCGGAGACATGATTGTGTATACTTCTGCTGACTCAGTTTTGCAGATATGCGCCCATGAGGAAACCTTTGGTCTTCAGGAACTTTACCGTTGCTGTGAGATTGCCAGAGAACTGACCTTAAAAGATGAGTGGAAGGTAGGAAGAGTTATTGCAAGGCCCTATATAGGGATGAAAAAGGGTGAGTTTAAAAGAACTGCCAACCGCCATGATTATGCTTTGAAGCCTTTTGGAGCCACTGCTTTGAATGTATTAAAGGATGCTGGTCTTGATGTAATCAGTGTGGGTAAAATCTATGATATTTTTGATGGGGAAGGATTGACGGAAGGGCATAAGTCTCAAAGCAGTGTTCACGGCATGGATCAGACTATAGAAATTGCAAAAAGAGATTTCAGCGGGATGTGTTTTGTCAATCTTGTGGATTTTGACGCATTGTGGGGACACAGGAGAGATCCGGTTGGATATGGCGCAGAACTGGAACGGTTTGATGAAAAACTGGGCGGGCTTTTGCCGCTGCTGGGGGAAGATGACTTGCTGATGATCACAGCAGATCACGGTAATGATCCAACCTATAAGGGCAGTGACCACACCAGAGAAAAAGTACCATTACTGGCATATTCCCCGTCTTATACTAATTGTGGAGAAATTGACGAGCAGAGCACTTTTGCAGTGGTGGGAGTGACAGTTTTGGAAAACTTTAATCTGAGTAAAGCTGAAAAAATGATAGGAGAGCCTGTTTTAAAGCTGCTTTAAAAGAGCTTGTATCCAAGCTGGTTTTCTTACGGTGCAGCAGGGCGGATTGCCCAGCTGCACCATCTGCTTCTATTAACTCCTTTCTGTTTTAGCCAGGTTATTCTCAACAAGAATCGCTTCATTGTTGCTGATGGGAGATAAATTTAAATCGGAAGAATAGTTATCGACTATTCTTTGTGCCACTTTTTTAAACGGTGCATTGGTAAAATGAGGAACTGTGTAGAAATCCACTAAGCCTAAAGCATCAAAACTCACCAAATCCGGAGCCTTTTTTACACTATCCATTTCC
Source organism: Clostridiaceae bacterium (assembly GCA_902363735.1). Taxonomy (GTDB): domain Bacteria; phylum Bacillota; class Clostridia; order Lachnospirales; family Lachnospiraceae; genus Lacrimispora. The sequence goes on along the minus strand of CABJBA010000003.1, from coordinate 279,006 downwards.
TTTGCATATTCAATATTGGGGGAGGCAACTATGGCCCCTGCAGATTCTCCAATATAAAGTTTGCCCGCGGTTACTTCTTCAATGATAATCTTATCTGCCCCTGTCCTTTTTAATTCTTGCAGCAGGAAAAAAGTGTTGCCGCCTGTTACATAGATAAAATCATTGCTTTTTAATTTTGTTCTTATTTCATCGGAAGTTGCTGTTGTTATTTCTAATACATCAACAATCAGCCCTAATTTCTCAAGACTTTTTTTCCCCGCATTTACATAAAAGACCATCTTTTCAACGATACTTGCAGTAGGTATAAAAGTTACGGTTTTACCACTTGTATTTTTTTCGAATTTTTCGAATATATCGGCTGCATCTTTAAATGATGATGCTAAAAATAGTTTTTTCATATATTATATTTTCTCCTTTGACCTTTTCTTTGATTATAGTATAATACAAAAAGGTGTCATATAGCGACACCTTTTATTTTGCATATAAAAAGCGAGGAAAATTTTATGAATAAATCTGAAAGATTAAATGATATGATGCTATTTTTAAATGATAAAAATTCATTTAATTTAAGGGATTTGATGGATAAGTATAACATATCAAAGAGTACGGCTCTAAGAGATTTGGAAGCCTTAGAAAGAATTGGTATGCCTATATATTCTCAACATGGAAGGAATGGTTATTATGGTATACTTCGCAATAAGCTTTTATCTCCTATCGTCTTCAATATTGATGAAGTCTTCGCATTATATTTTTCAATGCTGACATTACGGGCTTATGAAACCACCCCGTTTCATTTAAGTGTAGAAAGATTAAAGGAAAAGTTTGAAAATTGTTTATCTATAAAAAAAGTAGAAATGCTTCGCAAAGTTGAAAAAGTGTTCAGTCTGGCTTCTGTTCAGCATACCAATGTATGCCTTTTTTTAAGCGATGTTTTGCAACATGCCATAGAAGAAAAGGTTTGCAGTGTTACCTACCGAAAAAAAGAGGCCGATCAAAGATATTACATTCAATTTTTTGATATTTCATCAGCTTATGGACAATGGTACGCAACAGGATATAACTTTGAATCAGAAAAATCTCAGGTATTTCGCTGTGATAAGATTTCAGGTATTGAAACAAGCAATCGATATAGTTCCAAACCTCTTTCTGAATTTATAAAACCTGCTGATGAATTATATAAAATCCATGGTGCTACTAATTTTGAGTTTGAAATATCAAAAAAGGGTATGGATTTATTCTACAAGGAGCATTATCCTACAATGAAGCTTTATATTGAAAACGGCAAATATTATATTCGTGGTTTTTATAATGTAGGAGAAGAAACTTTTATTGCAAATTACTTTATAAATTATGGAGAGAAAATCTTATCAGTAAAGCCGGAATCACTAAAAACACTGATTGCAGAAAGGCTAAGAACGCTTACTGATTATTTCTCTAACGTGTAAAGATACAATGATCAAAGAATTAAAGGACAGTCCTGTAATTTATGCCGCCAGTGATGGCGGCTTTTTTGTAATATTGATTTAATACTGCCTTAAATAAAGGCTACCGAAGAATGTTGTATAAATAACAGCGTCATAAATACTGCATAAAACAACATAAATAACTATTGAATACAATATAAAACAAAATAAATAAATAAAATCAAATAAAAATATTGAAAAAACGGATACAATATGCTACAATTTCTACAGGAAGGACAGGAATGTGTGTCTGGAATAAAAAACTATATTTTATATTTTAAAGGAGGTTTACTTTATGAAAAAGAAGTTAGCAATGGTGCTTGCAGCAGCAATGGTATTGTCTGCAACAGCATGCGGCAGCAGCGGTACAGCTGCACCGGCAACTACAGAGGCAAAAACGGAAACGACAAAGGCTGAGACTCAGACAACTGCGACGGAGAAGGCAGGAGAGAGTCAGACAGCAGTTTCATTGGCAGGAAAGAAGATTGCCGTTGTACGGAACCTGGCAGCAGGAGACCATACCCAGCAGTTTTTGGATGGCTGCGTATCTGAAGGTAAAAAGTTCGGCTGGACTGTTGATACCTTTGTAACAGATGGAGATGACGCAAGAGCCCAGGAGACGGTAGCCCAGGTTATTTCAAAGGACTATGACGGAATCATCGTATCTCATGGACAGTTATCCTATTCTTATGAGATGTTAAAGCCTGCCAGGGACAAGGGTATGGAGGTTGTAACTTTTGACACCATGCCATTTAAGGGCGGCGATGCAAGCGGTGAGCTTCTGGAAGGAGTGACTTCCACCGCTCAGAATGACCAGGCACTGGCTGAGCTTTCCCTTGGCTATATGATGGAAGAATTCGAAGCAAATGGGGGAACTTATCCGATGAAGGTTTTAAAGACCTTTATGGGCCCTGGAATCCCTCCTCTTGACAGACGTAATGAAATATATACCAAGCTGGAAGCAGAAGGCAAAATCCAGACTTTAGAAGTGATTGCACCATCTGATTCAGCTAACGCCCGGGGCGATATGACCAATAAGACTGCTGCTATTCTTCCTAAGTATCCGGAAGGCTCCGTAGATGCTATCTGGGGATGCTACGACGAGTTGGCAAAGGGCGTACTGCAGGCATTGAATGATGCTGGACGGACCGATATTCCCATGTATACCATTGACGTATCTAATGACGATATCCAGCTTATGGTTAAGAATCCCGACGTATGGAAATCTACCGCAGCTGTTGATCCCAAACTGATCGGTATTGTGGATGTACGCCTTCTGGCCCTGAAGTTTATGGGAGAAGAAACACCGGATTATTTTGATCTGGATGCAAGCAATATTTTAACAACTCAGCTTTCAGAAAAGGACACTATGGCGGATCTGGCAACCATTATTGATGGCTGGGGCGATGCGGAAGATCCTAATGCTTTATACAATGATGCAATCAAGGGAGCTTATTCAGAATAAATATAAGTGCTCCGCGTCCATTACATAGTAAGGAAAAGATGCCATGAATGAAGTTAAACTTGAAATGAAAGATATATCCATTGAATTTCCAGGGGTAAAGGCCCTTAATGGAGTTGATTTTAGCCTGACAAGTGGTACGATTCATGCGCTGGTGGGTGCCAACGGCGCCGGTAAGTCTACCCTGATGAAAGTGCTTGCCGGCGTCAATACGCATTATACAGGACAAATTTACGTTGGAGGGGAACCGGTGGAAATCCGGTGCCCCAAAGACGCAAAAAATCTTGGAATAGAGATTGTATTCCAGGAAGTCGACACCGCGCTGATCCCCTATCTGTCTGTGGCTGAGAATGTAATGTTTAACACCTTAGTCAATAAGATGGGGCGTAAACAGATCATACACTGGAAAAAGATCAGACAGGCAGCAGAAACGGTATTAAAGAAACTAAATGTAAACGTGGATGTGAACAAACAGGTATCAGGACTGACTCTGGCACAGAAACAGATGGTTCTCATTGCCAGATGCGTGGTGGAAAAGTGCCGGTTCCTGATTTTAGATGAACCGACGGCTCCTCTTTCCAATTCCGAGACGCTGGAATTGTTCCGGGTAGTGCGGGAACTGGCAAAAGAAGATGTAGGGGTGGTGTTTATTTCCCACCGTTTAAGTGAACTGTATGAAATCTGTGAAACCATTACCATAATGAGGGATGGCAAGCTGGTAACTAATTTGCCCCTCACCAGAGAACTGGAAGTAAACACTCTTGTGGAATATATGTTGGGCCGCAGCTATGAGGATAATTACATAAGAAAAAGATGCGAGATCGGCGGGCCGCTGCTTGAAATAGAAAACCTTACAGAAAAAGAAGGAAAAGTAAAAAACATTACCATGTCCGTCTGTAAAGGAGAAATCATCGGTGTGGCTGGACTTGTGGGCGCAGGAAAAACAGAGCTTTGCAAAACCTTGTTTTCCGCTTACCAGCACGCAGGCGGTACCATGAAGCTGGACGGAAAAGTAATCAGGGCAAAGGGGCCTGCTCAGGCCGTGAAAAACGGGCTGGCTCTGGTTCCCGAGGAACGGAGAAAGGAAGGTGTCCTGATTACGGATCCGGTTGTATCCAATATTTCTGTTGCAGCTATGGAAAAGTACACCAGCCGTTTTTCAGTGGTAAACAGGAAACGGGAAAAAGAGGATGCCAGAGGTATGATACGGGACCTTGGGATTAAAACTCCATCGGAAAACCAGATTGTTGCCCTGCTGTCCGGGGGAAACCAGCAGAAGGTGGTGGTTGGAAAGTGGCTGAATAAGGATTCGGAGGTCTATATTTTTGATGAGCCCACCAAGGGGATTGATGTGGGGGCAAAGCAGGATATGTATGAACTGATCGAGGGGCTGGCAGCCAAAGGAAAAGGTATCATTTATGCTACCTGTGAATTCCAGGAAATATTAAGTATCTGTGACCGGATTTATGTGATGTATGACGGAGAAATCATTAAAGAGCTAAAAACGGCGGATACCAACGAAAAAGAACTGCTTTACTATTCCACAGGAGGTAAATGATATGTCTGGGGCAGAAAAGGTAAAAAAGAAAATCAATGCCGGAGACTTTGTGACAAAATGGGGCACCATTGCAACTATGCTCATTATGTTTGTTTTGTTCACATTCGGAAACTGGAGTAAGGATACGGGGACGAGCATGTTTCTGACCCAGTCCAATATGGTTACGATTCTTCGGGCGGTGTCCATTACCACTATTATTGCAACGGGGCTTACGTTTGCTCTGGCGGTAAACGGCATGGATCTTTCCATTGGAGCTACGGCTCAGTTTGCAAACGTTTTGGTTATGACATGTTTTGTATGGCACAATATCAATATTGGTGTTTCTATCGTTCTTACGGTGCTCATTTGTTTGAGTGTTGCGGTTATTAACAGCATTTTAATCGTCAGATTCAAAATACCGGATATGGTTGCTGCGCTTTCTGTTATGTTTATGTATCAGGGTGTTTCTATGACTTATTCCAGAGGCGGAGCCATCACAGAACGCATGACCCGCCCTGACGGAAGCCAGGCACCGGGCCTTGTTCCTGAAGCATTCCGGGCACTGGGAAAAGAGCCGTGGCTGATTATCATTATGATCTGCGTGGTGCTGTTCGCATATTTTTTCTTAAATTATACCAAACACGGCAGATACATGTACGCAGTTGGCGGAAATCCTGAGGCAGCCCAGCTTTCCGGTATTCCAGTGGCAAGGTATAAAATACTGGCTTACTTTCTGTCAGCCACCTTTGCTTCCGTCGGCGGAATCTGTCTGGCAGCCCGTGTGGGAACAGCCCAGATTTCAGCAGGTGACTCGTATCTGATGCCCTCCGTATGTGCGGCTTATATTGGTTTCTCCGTATTAGGTGCAGGAAAGGCCAATGCATTTGGTACCTTTGCGGGAGCAGTGCTGGTGGGTATGCTGGAAAACGGTCTTATTATGATGTCAGTGCCTTATTATGCCATGAACATCATTAAGGGAGCGGTTCTTGCCATCGCTCTTGCCATGACGTACGCAAGCGGCAAGACAAAAAATGGTAACTAAAAACAAAAGCATAATAATGATCAGGGGAAGGTGACAGGAATGTCTAAATACGACAGTTATTTTTTGATGAAAGCGGAAGATGTACCGGACTATGTTCAGGAGAAGCTTTCCTATTTTAGTAAGTCTGCCAGTCTGGAATGCAAGGAGATTGGAGACGGGAATTTAAATTATGTGTTCCGGGTAACGGAACCGGCAAGCGGGAAATCCATCATCGTCAAACAGGCAGGAGAGGCCCTTCGTATTTCCGCAGAAATGCGTGTTTCCACGGACAGGGGAAGAATTGAAGCAAAAATCCTGGGAATCCAGGATTCCTATGCGCCGGGGCTGGTGCCTAAGGTGTATTTATATGACGGCACCATGTGTGCAATGGCAATGGAAGATATGACCGGTCACACCATGATGCGCACCGCTCTGCTGAAGCATGAGATATATCCTGAATTTGCAGACCATGTGACCACCTTTATGGCTAATTCTCTTCTGCGGACAACGGATATTGTCATGGGACATAAGGAGAAAAAAGAACTGGTCAAAAGCTTTATCAATCCGGATCTCTGCGAGATTACCGAGGATCTGGTATACAGCGAACCGTTTATCGATTATAACCACCGAAACAATGTATTCCCTCCAAATGCAGAGTTTGTAAAAAAAGAATTGTATGAGGATCAGGCCCTTCATCTGGAAGCGGCTAAAATGAAAATTGAATTCATGAACAATGCCCAGTCTCTGATTCATGGGGATTTACATACCGGTTCTGTGTTTATAAACAAGGAACACACATACATTTTTGACCCGGAGTTCGCTTTCTTCGGCCCCATGGGCTATGATGTTGGCAATATCATTGCAAATATGTTTTTTGCATGGTGCAACGGAGATGCAACTATAGAGGATGAAACGAAAAAAGAAGAGTTTTGCGGCTGGTGCTTAACCACCATTTCAGACATAGTGGATATGTTCATTGAAAAGTACAACCAGGTGTTTGATGAGTATGTGACGGAAACCATGGCAAAGGTACCTGGCTTTAAAGAATGGTATCTGGAAGGAATTCTTTCCGACACCGCAGGTGTGGCAGGGCTGGAATCCATCCGCCGTACTGTGGGAATGGCCAATGTCATTGATATTACCAGAATCCCAGATGAAGAAAAGCGGGCCAGAGCTGAAAAAATCATCATTACACTTGCAAAGAATTATATATTCAAACGGCGCAGCTTCCGCAGTGGAGCGGACTACGTAAAGGCAATCAAAGAGGCAGTGAGCAGGTTTTAAAAAAGCATATCTGCACATTCATTTAGGAGGAAAAAATGAGCGAAGAAACAAAAAAATCCATTATGGATTATGATACCGTTGCTCTTGATGAAGAAAATAACGCCCTGGTGATTATAGATCAGACCCAGCTTCCTTACCATACGGAAATCCTATCCCTGACCAAACAGGAGGATATCTGGAATGCGATCTATCTCCTTCAGGTAAGAGGTGCGCCTGCCATTGGTGTGGCTGCAGCTATCGGTATATATCTGGCAGCAAGGAAAATCAAGGCAGATACCTTTGACGGGTTTTATGCAGAGTTTCAAAAAGCCAAAGAATATCTTGATTCTGCACGTCCTACTGCCGTTAATTTATCATGGGCTTTAAGACGGATGGAGCATGTGGTTTTGAAAAATAAAGAAAAATCCGTTGCTGAGATCGTGGAAATTCTCCATAAAGAAGCAGTTGAAATCCGGGAAGAAGATATCTGGGTCTGCAGGATGATCGGGGAATATGGACTGTCCCTTGTAAAACCGGGCGACGGACTACTGACCCACTGCAATGCAGGCCAGCTGGCAACGGTAAAGTACGGAACGGCAACAGCCCCCATGTATTTGGGACATGAAAAAGGCTATGATTTCCGCATCTTTTCCGATGAGACCAGGCCCCTTCTTCAGGGAGCCAGACTAACTTCCTTTGAATTAAAGGAATCAGGTCTTGATGTCACTGTGATCTGTGACAATATGTCGGCCACTGTTATGAGAAACGGCTGGGTCGATGCCGTATTTGTTGGATGCGACCGGGTGGCAGCCAATGGGGACACGGCTAACAAAATCGGAACCTCTATGGTGGCTCTGGCAGCCAAACGTTACGGAGTACCTATGTATACCTGTGCCCCTACTTCCACCATTGACATGAATACCCCTACAGGTAAAGAAATTCACATTGAAGAACGTCCCGCAGAGGAAGTTGTGGAAATGTGGTATAAAAAAAGGATGGCTCCAGAAGGCGTAAAGGTATTTAATCCTGCCTTTGATGTGACGGACAATGACTTGATTTCCGGCATTGTAACGGAATATGGGATTGCCCTGGCACCGTATGAATTATCTTTAAAGGAAATATTCAGGAAAAAAGAAGAAGCTCAGAAAGAGAAAGAGATGTAATTTGCAGCAAGAAGATAGAAACGGTTTGTTTTTATGAAAATTATAAAAAGAGGATGTCTCAAAGGAAACGGGACATCCTCTTGCCAAAATCAGATTTATAACTCGTATGCTTCGTAAAGCTCTATATGATTTTTGTGAAGAAATTCTTTCCACTGGATGCTCATCTGCTTGTCGGTAACCAGCCCGGTGATGGCATCAAAACCTGATATGCGGATAAATGAGGTTTTATCGAATTTTGAGTGGTCTGCTATGAGGTAGACGTGATTGCTTCTGGTCAACAGGGATTGTCGTATGGAAGCAATTGCTTCATTGGAATCGGTAATTCCGTGTTCCATGGAGACACTCCGGCAGGACATAAAGGTTTTATCCAGATAAAAGGATTCCAGATTTTGGATAGCGGTATTTCCTACAAAGGCCTTATCCCTGGGGGTATAGGAACCTCCTATGGAAATGAGGCGAATGTCTTCTTTATCATGAAGCTCGTTAATGATCAGGAGAGAGTTTGTTACCACAGTAAGGCGCATTCCCTGTAAAGCCTTTGCTACCTGAAGGGCTGTGGTAGAGGCATCCAGGAAAATAGAGTCTCCGTTGTGAATCACTGACAAGCATTTCTTTGCAATGGCCTGCTTGCTTTCCATATATGCGGTTTCCCGGATGGTTAAATCCACGTTATTTTCAACCCCATCCTGTATGAATGCGCCGCCGTATGTTCTGGTCAGGAATCCGTCGTCCTCCAACTGTTTTAAGTCCCGTCGGATGGTCTCCTCGGTTACGGAAAAAATCTTTGAAAGCTCGGTTACCGTAACGCTTTTCTTTTCTAAAACAATATCTTTGATCCTGGCTTTCCTCGTTACTGCTAGCATGGGCATGTTCCTTTCTTTGTAACATAGATGTTAAAATTAAATGCAATATAAAACCATAAAAATCAAGTGGTATATAAGCATATTGTATAATTATTCTTATTAAATGTAAAGAAGGAATGAAATAAATAAAAACAAATCAGCAAAATCAAAAAGAAAACAACATAAAGTAACGTAACATCATGTAAATAATATAAGAATTATGTATAAAATTAGTATGCTTTTAACAAAAAGAAGCACGAAGTTATTTGTACTTTGGAGGTAAATATAAGATGACAGTTCAAGGAATAAAGTACATGTCTGATTTTGAGGCCAAAAAGGCGATTCTAGACATCGGCAGGCGTATGTACGACAAAGGCTTTGTGGCCTCAAATGACGGAAACATCAGTTGTAAGGTAGGGCCAAATACCATCTGGACTACGCCCACAGGTGTATCAAAGGGGTTTATGACACTGGATATGCTGGTGAAGATGGATTTAAACGGAAAGGTTCTGATGGGAAAACAAAAGCCTTCTTCAGAGGTAAAAATGCATCTGCGGGTTTATAAGGAAAATCCCGATGTTCAGGCAGTAACCCACGCCCATCCTCTGGTTGCAACCAGCTTTGCCATCGCCGGAATCAGCCTGGATGCCGCGGTGCTAACAGAAGCGGTGTTGGGACTTGGGTCCATACCGGTTGCAAAATATGCAACCCCCGGCACGGATGAAGTTCCTGATTCCATCGCCCCGTTTGTGAATACCCACAATGGAGTGCTTCTTGCAAATCACGGGGCCCTGACCTGGGGAAAGGATATTTACCAGGCATTTTACAGGCTGGAATCCATTGAATATTATGCGACTATATTGATGTATACAGGAAATATTATTGGACGGCAGAATGTTCTTTCCTGCGATCAGGTTAATAAGCTGTTAGATATCCGTCATAAGCTGGGCATCACAGCAGGGGGAATTCCCCCTTGTTCACCGGAGGAAACCAATGCAAGGGATGTGGTTTCAGCAGCAGATGTCCGCCCTGCCGAGCAGACGGGGACCGCACCTGTACTAAAAGGGGTGACCTCAATTGTAAGGCCGGGAAAGAGTCAGGTATCGGCAGGCTGCGGATGCAGCGTCACTTCAGAAAGGCTTACCGCTCCGGAGGGGCAAAAGGCGGTGGGAGCAGAGGCTTTGGGAAAGGCAAAGGAGGAAATCATAGCCGAAGTAGTAAGACGGGTTGTAGAGGGGCTAAACTAGGAGGCGGATTATGGAAATTGGGGTAAGAGAAATAGAAATAATTGTAAGAGAAGTGCTTGCAGGGATAGAAAACAAGGGGGTAAAGTCTTCTTATGTATCTCCTCAAAGTGAAAGCGGAGTATTTGAACGGGTGGAAGACGCCATTGAGGCAGCCCATGCAGCCCAGCGCCGGTGGGTGGAGAATTATCGGGTGGAAGACAGACGACGAATTATTGAGGCCCTTCGTGTAACCGCAAAAAAACACGCGGAAGCATTGGCAAAGATGGTTTGGGAAGAAACCGGAATGGGTCGGTTTGAGGATAAGATCCAGAAGCACATTGCCGTGATTGAAGGTACGCCGGGAGTGGAGTGTCTGACGACTGATGCCATTTCCGGTGATGAGGGACTGATGATAGAGGAATACGCTCCATTTGGGGTTATTGGAGCTATTACTCCATCTACCAATCCAACGGAAACGGTTATCAATAATACCATCAGCATGATAGCGGGAGGCAATTCTGTTGTGTTCAACGTCCATCCGGGGGCAAAAAGAAGCTGCGCCCACTGCCTGAAGATTCTTCATCAGGCGATTGTGGAAAACGGAGGCCCGGCAAATTTAATTACTATGCAGAGGGAACCTGATATGGAAGCAGTGGGAAAGCTGACGGCTGATCCCAGAATACGCCTTATGGTGGGAACAGGCGGAATGCCTATGGTGAATGCCCTCCTTCGTTCCGGCAAAAAGACTATTGGAGCGGGGGCTGGAAACCCACCGGTCATTGTAGATGATACGGCGGATATAGACTTAGCGGCGAGAGAACTTTACCGGGGAGCATCTTTTGATAACAACATCCTTTGTCTGGCAGAGAAAGAAGTTTTTGTTATGGAACGGGTTGCCGATGAACTGGTGGATAAGCTGGTAAGAGAAGGGGCCTACCTGCTTAACACGGTGGAGTTAAGTGAAATCCTCAAGTTTGCCATGGTGGAGAAAAGCGGCAGCTATGATGTAAACAAAAAGTGGGTGGGGAAAGATGCGTCCTTATTTCTGGAGGCTATAGGAATAACTGGCCGAAAAGATGTCCGTCTTTTAATATGTGAGACAGATAAAAATCATCCCTTTGTCATGGTGGAGCAATTGATGCCTATACTTCCTATCGTCCGCTTAAGATCCTTTGAGGAGTGTGTGGAGGCTGCAGTTGCCGCAGAATCGGGAAACCGCCATACATCTTCTGTGTTTTCCAGAAATGTTGAGAACATGACAAAGTTTGGAAAGATCATTGAAACTACTATTTTTACAAAGAATGGTTCCACTTTAAAAGGTGCGGGAATCGGCGGAGAAGGCCATACAACCATGACCATAGCAGGACCCACCGGAGAAGGACTGACCTGTGCCAGAAGCTTTACAAGAAGACGAAGATGTATGCTGGCAGAAGGCGGCCTGCGGATTATCTAGGAAGGGGAAGATACATATGGCAATCGGCTTTTTAGAATGTGCAGGATACGGGGCTGTTCTATATGCCATGGATCAGGCGTGCAAAAGGGCAAATATTAGAATTATTGGTATTGATACCATTAATCCCAAGGATGCCACTGCATTCATTCCTCTTACAGCCCAGGTGAAGTTTGAGGGCAGCATTGATGATGTGAAAGAAGCTTGCGAGGCAGCAAAAAGGGCAGCTCTTAAGTTTAACAGTCCGGAAGAGGTTCTGGTGGAAATGATTGAAAAGCCCTACCAGGGAACCAGGGCATTATCCCATATAACAAAAGTAGATTTGGAAGAAGAAAATATAAAAAATTTCAGGAGGTAACAGCATATGGCATCCACATCAATCGGTTTAATTGAAACAAGAGGGTTAACTGCCTCTATCGAAGCGGCAGATGCAATGTTAAAGGCAGCAGATGTAGAACTTGTGGGAACTGAGAAAATCGGCTCAGGCCTTGTAACGGTTATTGTAACGGGAGAGGTAGGCGCAGTAAAGGCGGCTACAGAGGCAGGAGAGGCAGCGGCTTCCAGGATCGGAGAACTGGTGGCGGTTCATGTAATTCCAAGGCCGCATCAGGACATCAGCAAGATTTTGCCCATAAACAAATAATCAACAGCATCAGCAAAGGCGGACATCATGAAAACAAACCGAAGCGCCATAGGAGTTTTAGAAATTAATTATTATGCAAATACCGTTGTGGTGGTGGATCAGGCTCTAAAAGCAGCAGACGTGGAAATTGTAAGCTGCCATAAGAAACTGGGAGGAAGGATGTGCCACACAGTAGTAGCGGGTGAAACTTCGGCTGTCCGGGCTGCCATGGAAGCGGCAGGAGAGGCCGGAAGGATGGTGGGAGAGGAAAATATAAAGGTGGCTGTATCCATTGAAAACCCCCATCCTGAGGTATTAAAGCTTTTAAATATGATAGACAGGCATGAGGATATAAAGACTTCTGCAAAATCAGAGGGACAAGCAAATAAGGAGGAAAAGTAAATGGCAGAGACAGGAGCAAAAAAGGGAATGCTGGCATTGGGAATCATTGAGACAAGAGGGCTTACAGCCTCCATTGAGGCTGCAGACGCCATGTTAAAGGCAGCGGATGTTGAGATGGTGGGAACGGAAAAGATCGGTTCTGGTCTGGTATCAGTCATGGTGCAGGGGGATGTAGGCGCAGTAAAGGCGGCTGTGGAAGCAGGAGAAGAAGCGGCCTCCAGAATGGGAGAAGTGATTGCAGTTCATGTGATTCCAAGACCTCATAGCTCTATAGGCACAATCCTTCCTTATATCAAATAGAAGGAACAGGAAATTATTTAAGGTCGGAGGCTTACGATGAAAAACAGGGAAGAACTGGTTCAGAAAGTAACTGCACTGGTCCTGGAAAACTGGGAAAGGCTGAGCACACAGCCCTTCCAGGTTCCTGCAGGGATATCGGCAAGACATGTGCATTTGTCCAGAGAACATGTGGATATGCTTTTCGGAACGGGCTATAAGCTGACTCCTAAAAAGGCTTTAAGCCAGCCGGGACAGTTTGCCTGTGAGGAACAGGTGGCAGTCTGGGGGCCCTCAGGAACCTTTCCCAAGGTACGTATTCTTGGACCGGAGAGAACACAAAGTCAGGTGGAAATGGCCTTTAGTGACTGCAGAGTCCTGGGAATAAAAGCAACGGTAAGATCATCAGGAGATTTAAAGGGAACTCCCGGAATTCTGTTAAAAGGGCCAAGAGGAGAGGTCATGCTGACGGAAGGAGTTATGGTTGCCGACCGCCATATTCACATGACTCCGGAGGATGCCTTGTGGTTCGGGGTGTTTGACCGGGAGCGGGTTAGGGTTTTGGTTCCGGGACCAAAAGGCGGAGAACTGGGGCAGGTACTGATCCGGGTTACCGGTAACAGCAGGCTGGATTTTCATGTGGACACAGATGATGCCAACGCATTCCAGATCAAACAGGGACAGTGGGTAACCATCAGAAAGGAAGAGGCCAGGTGATATTAGGAACAGTAATGGGAACCGTGGTTTCCACCAGAAAATGCAGAAGCCTGGTTGGGTTTAAGCTGCTTCTGGTAGAGCCTTATTATGGGGATAAGAAGAGTATTTTTGTTGCAGCAGACACCATAGGAGCAGGAATTGGGGAACTGGTACTGGTAACTACCGACGATACGACCCAGTACGCTTTGGAACGTTCAGCTCCGGTAGATGCCTATATTGTGGGCATCGTAGATGGGCCGCCTCAGCCGGGAAAGTAAAGTGAGAGGGTGATAAAACTTATGAAACAGGAAACACTTAAGGTTTTGGCAGTGGCAGACCCGGCGGTGAAAGGGTATCTGGATAAAGAATTGGGGATTTTAGACGGATACAGCGAAGAAGTGGATTTTCATATAGTGCCGTGGGAGGATTACTACTCCATGATGATGAAAGCGTTTGCCGGGGAAGCAGATTATGACATTGTTATGGTTGCAGGCCATCTGTGGCTTCGTGATTTTGTGGAAAAGGGATACCTTTCAGAAATTGATTATGAGGAGGAAGATATTCTTCCGGTTATTGCAGAGGAAATGAAGTATAAAGGGAAAACCTACTTATCTCCTTCTTTCTGCGACGGTCATATGATCCTTTACCGGAAAAGCCTGCTCAACCAGGTGCTGGGAAAGAAACCCGGAAGTGTCATGACTCCTCAGGAATATATAGAGATGGCAAAGGCTTACAGGGAAGCCGCCAGAGAGCAGGCCTTAGCAATGAAGGCTCATAAATCTGAAATCTTTACGGACGCTCTTCCTTTCCTTCGAATGTACGGAGGAGATGCTTATGATTCCGGCGGACAATCAATTTGTGAAAAAGAAGAGGTTATAAAAGGACTTCAGTCCTATGCAGCACTGAAAGAATATGCAGTTGACGGAACGGAACATTTCGGAAACGGAGAAATTGCGTCAGCCGTCCGGGAAAAAAGAGCGGTCATGGCAGTTACCTGGAGCGGTCAGATGGGAGAAGTCTTTAAAGACGGCTGTCTGGAGCCCTGGGATATTGGTTTTTCCACCTTTTCCACGGCCTGGAACGTGACCTGGTCCTTTGGAATCTGTTTAAGCTCCGGAAAAAAGGAAGCTGCTCAAAAATTTCTTGAATACTTAAGATCCCCTGATATAGACCGGAAAGCAGGAAGAAAGAGCGGTGCTCCGGTGAGAAGAGCAAGCTATGAGGAAGGAACCAAAGAATGCCCTTGGTTTCCGGTACAGCTTCAGATGATGGAGCTGGCAAGTCCCCTACCTCATCTGTCAAAAGCAGGAGAGAAAAACGGCATTCTTTATGAGAAGATCTTCCAGGTCTTTTCCGGAAAAAAAACGGCGGAGGAAGCTATGAAGGAGGCCGTAAAAGAGATTGACGAGGTCGTATGATCGGAGAGAAAACATGAAGGTTATTATAATTGGAGGAGTAGCGGCAGGAATGAGCGCCGCTTCCAAAATCCGAAGGGTGAATCCGGATATTGAAGTTACGGTCTATGAAAAGGGTGGGTTTCTCTCTTACGGAGCCTGCGGACTCCCTTATTATGTAGGAGACTTTAATGATGATTACCGCAAGATGATTGCCCGTTCAAGGGAGGCTTTTACAAAAATGGGCATAGACACATTTCTCCGCCACCAGGTGATGTCTGTTGATGGGAAGGAGAAAAAGGTTCTTGTAAGAAATCTGGAAAATGGTCAGGAGTTTACGGATACATATGACAAGCTGATGATAGCAGCAGGAGCGGAATCAGTGGTTCCTCCATTTCCGGGAAAAGAACTTCTGGGGATCCATGTGCTGAAAACTCTGGAAGACGGAATCTTTTTAAGGGAATATGCCATGCTGCCGGAAGTCCGAAACGTCACCATTGTGGGAGGCGGATATATTGGGGTGGAATGTGCGGAAGCCTTTTTAAATATTGGGAAACATGTCCGTATGCTGGAGGCTGCTCCCAGAATTTTAATGTCCTTTGATGAGGAAATGGCTGCTCTGGCCCAGGAAGAGCTGGTAAGAAGCGGAGTAACGGTTCATACCGGAGAAAAGGTAGAAAGTTTTTGCGGAGATGGGCTTTATGTAAAAGAGGTAAAGACGGATAAGGGAACTTATGAGACAGATTTGGTAATTGTTGCTGCCGGAGTCCGCCCCTCTACAGAATTTTTAAAGGATACGGGGATTTCCATGGGAAAGAACGGAGCTTTGCTGGTTGACAGGGAGATGAGGACTTCCCTGCCCGATGTATATGCAGCGGGAGATTGTATTCTGGTCTACAACGAGGTTTTGGAGGAAGACAGTTTTCTGGCCCTTGGTACGGTTGCCAACAAATGCGGAAGGATTGCAGGAGCTAACCTGGCAGGAGGTCATGAACAGTTTATAGGTGCTCTTGGTTCGGCAGGAATCAAGGTCTGTGATCTGGAATTAGGGCGCACAGGTATGGGAGAAGGAGACGCCAGGCGTCTTGGAAAGGATTACAAGACTATCATTATCCGGTCAAATGATCACCCTGCCTATTATCCCAATCCAACTCCCATCACCATTAAACTGATTTATGAAAATGGAACAAAAATACTGCTGGGAGCACAGACCTGCGGGCAAAAAGGAGCTGTTCTTCGGGCGGACGTGTTTGCAGTGGCAATTCATTGCAGGATGACAACAGCGGAGCTGGGAATGACAGATCTGATTTATGCGCCTCCGTTTTCCGGCGTATGGGATGTGATTCAAATTGCCTGCAATGCAGCCAAATAATGGACGGAAGGATAGAAAGAGAGGATCAGATCATGAGCAAGGTAATATCTTTGCAGGAGGCGGCGGCCTGGATTCATGACGGGGATATCCTTGGCCTTGGAGGCAATGTTCTCCACCGGGCTCCCATGGCAATGGTGCGGGAACTGGTGCGCCAGAATAAAAGAAACTTAAAGCTGGTAAAGACGGCAGGAGCCATGGATGTGGATATGCTCTGTTTTGGAGGGTGTGTTTCCAGCGTTGATGCAGGATTTATCAGCTATGAAAGCGAATATTCATTGGCAGGACATTACCGCAGGGCAGTGGAAGGCGGAATTGTAAAAGGGAATGAGCATGCCTGCTATACTGTGATTTCTGCCCTGCGGGCAGCCAGTTTTGGTGTGGGTTTCATGCCTGTAAAGGGGCTGATAATCAGTGATCTGATTGATGCAAATGATTACTTTATGCGGGTTGAAGACCCTTTTACAAGAGAGCCTGTGACAGCAGTAAAGGCTATAAGGCCGGATGTGGCAGTTATTCACGTCCAGGAGGCTGATGAAGAGGGAAATGCCCGGATCACAGGGCCTTTATTTGAGGATGTGCTGTTTTCAAGAGCGGCCAGGCGGGTTATTCTGACAACTGAACATATTGTCCGTAGCTCAGCTTTTACAGGGAGTCAGCAAAAGGCGGATATTCCTCATTTTCTGGTGGATGGGGTGGTCAGGGTATCCAAAGGAGCAGCGCCTTGTTCCTGCTCCGGTTCTTATGACATTGATGAAAAGAATTTAAAGCGGTTTAAGGAACTGAAAAATCTGGACGGGCTCAGGGAATATTTAAAGGAATTTGAAAAGTCTGACTACAAAGGATAAGGAGGCAGTATGATGAAAGAAACATACAGAGTCTGCGATATTATGGTCTGCGCTATGGCCCGCCTTATACCTGATGGCGGAAAAATATTTCACGGTGTCTCATCTCATATGCCTATGATTGCAATAATGCTTGCAAAGGCTCTTCATGCGCCAGCAGCAGTGCATTTAAATATCCCCGGTGGAGTGGATCCGGCTCCTGCAAGGCTTAAGCGGTATACCAGTGCTGGTGCAGAACTTTTGGAACGTTCCACCGGGTATTTTCCCTTAATGGAAGTGTTTGACCTGGCCATGAGAGGAGACCTGGATATGGCATTTTTAAGCGGAATCCAATTTGATGTCCATGGTAATGTCAATGCGTCGGTTATTGGAGATTACCACAAGCCAAAGGTGAGAATGCCGGGAGGAGCGGGAAGCGCCGTATTGATTCCAACTGCAAAAAGAGCAATTCTTTGGAGAACAAAGCATGATAAGCGAACCTTTGTAAATCAGGTGGATTTTGTTACTGTTAAGGGAAATGTCGACCGGATTATAACTCCCTTATGTGTTTTCAAAATGGAAAATGGAGAAATGATTCTGGAAAGTATTCACCCGGCTTCCAGTCTGGAAGAGGTACGGGAAAATACCGGATTTCCCATAAAGTTCTCTCCAGTGGTCTATACGCCTCTTCCTACCAGGGAAGAACTCAATGCGTTGAAACGGATCGATCCGGGAGATTTCAGAAATATAGAATTCTAAGGAGGCTCTTTATGGCGTTTGAAAGGATCAATGCAGTAGGTACCAGCTTCTTTGGCCGGGGATCCATGGAACTTTTGCCGGAGGAGCTTAAGAAACGAGGGTTTAAGAGGGGGCTTATTGTTACGGATTCATTTCTGTATGAAAATGGAACCGGGGATAAGGTTGGAACCTTTTTATTAAAAGCTGGAGTGGAGTATGCCATCTATTATCTGGTTGAACCAAATCCCACTACAATTATTGTCAATGACTGTCTGGAAGCAGCCAGAGCCCTGGAAGTTGATCTTTTGGTAGCGGTGGGCGGAGGCTCTGCTATTGACACTGCAAAAGCGGTCAGTATTGTCATGGCAAACGGTGGAAAGGTGGAGGATTATGAGGGTATCAACCGTTCCCATAAGCCGGGAATTCCGGTTGTGGCAGTCAATACCACTGCAGGAACTGGTTCGGAAGTCACAGCTTTTTATATTGTGACTGATCCTGTCAGACAGTCCAAGATGTGTATGGTGGATCCTAACTCTATGGTCACCATTGCCGTCAACGATGTGGAATTGATGATGACCATGCCTAAGGGACTTACCGCTTCCACTGGAATGGATGCCATGACCCATGCCATTGAGGCGGCAGTGTCAAAAAGGGCCACTCCTTTTACAGATAAAGACGCTCTTTGGGCAATGGACGTAATTAAGGCTTATCTTCCCCAGGCAGTGTCTGACGGAAGCAATGAAAAAGCCAGGGAAATGATGGCTTATGCAGAATACAGCGCAGGAATGGCTTTTTCCAATGCAGGTCTTGGTATGGTTCATGCTATGGCTCATTCTCTGGGAGGGCTGATGAACTTGCCTCATGGTATTTGCAATGCGGTTTTGCTGCCCTTTGTGATGGAATTTAACGGAAGTATGCCGGAGGCCGCAGAAAGGTATAAGAAGGCAGCCATAGGGTTAAGGCTTCCCGGAGCAGCTTCCATGACAGGAGAACAGGCAGTAAAGGAAACGTCAGCCTGTATCAGGCGTTTGTCAAGGGAAGTGGGGATTCCACAGAGTCTGAGGGACTTAAATGTATCCCCCGGGAATTTTGAGGCTTTGGCAGAAACTGCAATGCGGGATTCCTGCATGGAAGATAACCCCATTAAGCCGTCACTTCAACAGGTCATAGAAGTATATGGAAAAGCATATGGATAATAGTTTATAGATATTTTGGACAGAAGAATTGCAGCAAATTGTGGGAAGGAGAAGGAAGAGGATGAAAAAACTGATTAATGCACCGGAAAACTATGTAAATGAAATGCTGGAGGGAATTTATCTTGCCCATCCGGATTATGTCACTAATACGGCAGATGATTTACGCTGTCTTGTCACCTCCCAAAAGGTAGAGGGAAAGGTGGGGATTGCTACCGGAGGAGGTTCCGGTCATCTTCCTCTGTTTTTAGGCTATGTGGGAAAAGGGATGCTGGATGGCTGTGCCGTTGGAGATGTATTTCAGTCTCCCAGCGCAGAACAGATGCTTCATGTGACAAAAAGCATTGATTCCGGAGCAGGGGTTCTCTATATTTACGGCAATTATAACGGAGATATCTTTAATTTTGATATGGCTGCGGAAATGGCAGATATGGAAGAGGACATCCGCGTGGAAAGCGTGGTTGCAGGGGAGGATGTGGCATCTCCCAAGGCGGCACCCGGAGAGAAGAATACCAGAAGAGGAGTAGCCGGTATTTTCTTCGTATTTAAGTGTGCAGGCGCTGCTGCTGCGGCAGGAAAAGATCTCCAGGAAGTAAAACGGATTGCCGAAAAGGCGGCTGACAATGTAAGGACTATGGGAGTGGCTCTGACTCCTTGTACAGTGCCCAGAGTGGGACATCCAGGATTTGAGATCGGAGATGAGGAGATGGAGATTGGTATGGGAATCCATGGAGAACCGGGAATCCGACGGGGCAAGCTGGAAACTGCAGATGAAGTCACATTGGAAATGATGGAAAAGATACTTGAGGATATCCCATATAAAGCGGGAGAAGAGGTTTCGGTTCTTGTAAACGGACTGGGGGCTACTACTCTTGATGAACAGTATATTGTGACCAGAAAGGTCAATCAGATTCTGGAAGAAAAAGGAATCAGGGTTTATCGTTATTATGTCGGTGAATATGTGACTTCCATTGAAATGGCTGGGTTGTCCATTTCTCTTTTAAAAATGGATGAGGAACTAAAAGGATATGTGGATGCACCGGCTGATACACCTTTCTTTAAACAGGGGACAGTGTAAAGGGCAGAATGGAGGCAGATATGAATCAACAGGAATTGATAGCCATGCTCGAAAGAATCAGTAAGATTATGGGGGAAAACCGGGATTACCTGATTGAGCTGGACAGTATTGTGGGAGACAGTGACTTGGGACTAACCATGGGAGATGGATTTTTAGCGGCCTATGAATCGGTTTCCGATGGACTGGAGACTGATCTGGGCAAGCTTTTGTATAAGGCTGGAAAAACCATGGGAAATAAGGTTCCTTCCACCATGGGAACCTTGATGGCGGCAGGCCTGATGCGGGCAGGGAAAGTTTTAAAGGGAAAGACAGAGTTGTCCGGAGCCGATGTTGTGGCTTTGTTTGAGGCTTATGAAGCAGGTGTTGCTGATTTGGGTAAGGCAAAACCGGGAGATAAGACATTTTTGGATGGGTTTCATCCGGGTGTGGAAGCTCTTAGGGCAGAAGTGGAGGCAGGAAGGTCTCTGGAAGAAGGATTTGAAAGTGCGGCAGAGATTTCTTGGGAAGGATTTGAACAGACTGCAACTATGGTTGCGGTTCATGGGAGGGCAGCAACCAGAGGAGAGGCCTCCCGTTCCTTAAAAGATCCGGGAGCTGCTGTGGCTGCTCTTATGATGAAGGCTGTTGCAGGCCGGTAAGCAAGTGAAAAACAGGAAAGCATGGCTTTCCTGTTTTTGAGTTTATATAAAAAGTAAAAGGCTGACAGCCATAACAGCCATTCCTGCAATCAGACCATAAATGGAAAGATGGTGTTCTCCATATTCTCTGGCAGAAGGCAGAAGTTCATCAAGGCTGATGTAAACCATGATTCCGGCTACAGAAGCGAATATAAATCCAAACATGACGTCATTAAAGAACCGGTATAAAAGCAGGTATCCGATCAATGCGCCAACGGGTTCTGAAAGCCCTGATAAAAATGATAATTGAAAGGCTTTTTTCCTGCTTCCTGTTGCATAAAATACGGGAACAGCAACTGCTATGCCTTCCGGTATATTATGAATTGCAATGGCAACGGCGATAGGGATTCCCAGCTTTGGGTCACTCAGTGCGGCAGTAAAAGTTGCCAGTCCTTCCGGAAAGTTGTGGATGCCAACGGCTAATGCGGTAAACATCCCCATTCTCATCAGATTTGCTTTGTGGGATTCGCTTTGTCCATCCATTTCTTCTACAGTATGTACTTCATGAGGATTTTCTGCCGAAGGGATTAACTTGTCAATCAAAGCGATAACCAATATTCCGAAAAAGAATCCGCCCACACAGGCCCATGCTCCGCCTTTGTCCCCAAGAGCAGATACCAGAGCATCTTTTGCTTTTATAAGTATTTCAGCAAAGGAAACATAAATCATAACACCTGCCGAAAATCCCAGTGACACCGAAAGGAATTTGGGGCTGGTTTTCTTTGTCAGCAAAGAGAGAGCACTTCCGATCCCAGTACAGAGACCGGCAAAAAGTGTCAGGGAAAATGCAAAAATTACATTAGATAACTCCAAAAAACTCACTCCTTTTCATCGTTGGTTTAAGAAATGCAATCAAATAAACTGGTGCAGTAATTGCACTTCTTTTTATTATTATAGATTACAAAGCCCACTAAGGCAAGACTTTTGACGCCTGTTCTCACTTCAATGGAAATGACAATTTTCTTTTTTTATGATATGATTATTCTAAAATACAGGGATTAACAATATTCCTGGATTTTATACGGTGTGAAAGGATGAAAAGGAGTATGGATCTTCTGGGCAGTTTTGTTATTGCGTTTTCCATGTATTCCCGTATTCCTATGCCTCAGGTGGAGTGGACTAAGGAACGGATGAAATATGCTATGTGTTTTTTTCCTTTAGTTGGAGCCGTGACCGGACTTCTTGTGGCGTTTGCCTATACTGTCTTTAACCAAAGGGGATTTCCGTATTTTCAAAGAATTTTCCCGGTGTTAATTCCGGTATTGGTGACAGGCGGAATTCATATGGATGGACTTTTAGATGTGATTGATGCAAAATCTTCTCAAAAGAGCAGGGAAGAGAAGCTTGAGATATTAAAAGATCCTCATACAGGCGCTTTTGCCATCATTGGATGGGGTGTTTACGTTCTTCTCTATCTGGCGGCTTTTGGAGAGATGAAGCCAGGAATAATTCCTGCTTATTCAATGACCTTTGTTCTGACCAGAGCTTTAAGTGGATTGTCGGTAGTCACTTTTCCCATGGCCAAGCCAGGAGGGCTTGCAGCAATGTTTTCCAATGCTGCAGAAAAAAGAGTTGTGGCTGCTGCGATGGCTGGATATGTGATTTTGGCAGAGGCAGGTATCTGGTACTTGGGAGGTTTTTTTGCAGCAGCGGTGTCATTTGTTGTGTCCCTCGTTATTTATGTTTACTATTACACCATGGCAAAACGGGAATTTGGTGGGATTACCGGGGATCTGGCCGGATATTTTCTGCAAATATGTGAACTGGGGCTGGCAACAGGCCTGGCTGTGGTTTCCCATTTAATATAGAAGATAAAGTTGAAAGAAAAGCGGTTTTAGGAGGCAATGCATGATATTGATTACAGGAGGTGCCTGGCAGGGGAAACTGGACTTTGCCATGGAGCTGGCAAAAGAAAATGGAAAAGAAAGAATTAAGGTGGCTGAAGGAGCGTCAGACTCTTATGACGCTGCTTTTGACAGTTCCATCATCCACGGATTCCATGAATATATAAGACGGATTTTGGACGAAAAAAAAAGTATGGATTCGTTTATCAGTTCCATTACAGAGAAAAATCCGGATGTGATTATTATTTCTAATGAACTGGGGTGCGGCATCGTGCCTGTAGACCCTAAAGACAGACAGTGGAGAGAAGTATCAGGCAGAGCATCGGTTAAAGTTGCAGGGATTTCGGAGGAAGTTTACCGCTTGGTCTGCGGTATTTCTTCCCGGATAAAATAAGGTGAACAATGATAAAACTACATTTATTAGCAGTTTTTATAGGCAGCTTTCTGGATTTATGCATTGGAGATCCCAAATGGCTCTGGCATCCGGTCTGCGCAATAGGCTCATTAATCAGCAGTCTGGAAAAACTTCTTAGAAAGCAATTTCCCGAAGGTGAAAAGGGGGAGCGTACAGCTGGTATATGGCTGGTGGTCTTGGTGCTTCTGACAGTGGGAGCTTTATCCGGAACAGTGGTTGTCTGCGCTTATCGCATTTCCCCTTATGCAGGAGTTGCGGCGGAAAGTGTAATGTTTGGGCAGATGATGGCATGGCGTTCTCTTCGGGCGGAAAGCATGAAGGTTTATAAAGCATTTTGCAAAAAGGATACAGAGGAGGCCAGAAAGGCAGTTTCCATGATCGTGGGGCGGGATACGGAAACTTTAACTGATATGGGAATTGCAAAGGCAGCAATAGAAACGGTGGCGGAAAACACCTCTGACGGGATCATTGCCCCCCTTCTTGCCATGGTGTTTTTTGGCGGGCCTGGGGTATTTCTCTATAAAGCAGTCAATACCATGGATTCCATGGTGGGATATAAAAATGATAAATATCTCTGGTTCGGATGGGCGGCGGCCAAGCTTGATGATATCTGTAATTTTATACCGTCCAGATTATCTGCCCTGTTTATGATGGGGGCAGGATATTTGTGCTGGTTTTTCCAAAGAAAACGGAAAGAAAACAATCCGTTTAATGGAAAGAACGGCGTTAAAATATTTAAGAGGGACCGTTTCAACCATAAAAGTCCCAATTCCGCCCAGACAGAATCCGTTTGTGCCGGAGTGCTGCAAATTGAATTGGCAGGAAATGCAGTTTATTTTGGAAAAAAATATGAAAAACCTACCATAGGAGATGACATCAGGCCGGTGGAATATAAGGATATTTCAAGGGCTAATGATTTGATGTCTGTTACCTATGGACTGGCTTTGATGACTGTTCTCATATTTTATTTGTTTGTATGATCAGTTTCTTTCAACATTGATTCAAAGGAGAATCCCTTCTTGGGGGTAAGTTACAAAATTCAGGAGGAAAATATGGAATATCAGCATGGAGGAGACATTTATACCAATTCCGTAACAATGGATTATTCAGCCAATATAAACCCTTTGGGGCTTCCCAGGAAAGTAAAGGAAGCGCTTCATGAGTCGGTGGAGCATTGTTCCTGCTATCCTGACAGCCGGTGCCAGGCCTTAAAAGAGTCTCTGGCAAAATTCCACCAGGTTCCGTCAGAAGCCGTCATATGCGGAAATGGGGCGGCGGATTTGATTTTTCAGATTGTACAGGCAGTGAAGCCGGTTCATGCTCTTTTAATAGCGCCCTCCTTTCTGGAGTACCGGCAGGCTCTATTGGCCTCCTCCTGTGAGATCACTTACTTTGATTTAGATGAAACCAATGGATTTTGTCTGGAAGAAAAGAAATTGGAAAAATGGATAGAGGAAAGCAAAATTCCATTCCAGATCATATTTCTATGCAATCCTAATAACCCTACTGGCTTTGCAGTAAAAAAGGAAGATATGGCAGAGTTTCTGGATTTTTGCGGTAAAAAGGAAATTTTTTGTGTGGTAGACGAGTGTTTCAATGAGTTTTTGCAGGAGCCAGAGAGTTATTCTGTTCTGGAAGACCTTAAAAATGAAGAATATGGACATGTGTTCCTGTTAAAAGCATTTACTAAAATTTATGCAATGGCAGGTCTGCGTCTGGGGTACGGCATATGTTTAAACCGAAAGATATCAGACCGTATGGAGGAACTGCGCCAGCCTTGGAGTGTGTCCTCTCTGGCCCAGGCGGCGGGAGTTGCAGCCCTTAAAGAAACTGGTTATGTAGAACAGACCAGAAGGCTTATTTCATGTGAACGGGAGTTTTTAAAGCAAAATCTTCAGAAACTTGGATTTTTTGTTTTTGAATCCATGGCTAATTATATTTTTTTCCGGGATGTAAGGCAGGCTGCTCTTGAAAAAGAAAATCTCCTTTATCATCAGCTTCTCGAACAAAAGATTCTGATCCGTTCCTGTGCCAATTACAGGGGGCTTGACGGAACCTATTACCGTATCTGTGTCAGACAGCGGGAGGAAAACAAAGAATTTATTTCTATTTTAGGTTCTGTATGCAGGAAAACCCTCTGAGGGTATCCCGCTATGCCCCAAATGCATGGCGAATTATTGTGAAAAGGAGCAGGAAGATGGCAAAAACAATTATGATACAGGGCACCATGTCCAATGCAGGAAAAAGCCTGCTTGCGGCAGGGATGTGCCGTATTTTCAAGGAGGATGGCTATCGGGTTGCCCCTTTTAAATCCCAGAATATGGCCCTTAATTCCTATATTACGGAGGAAGGTCTGGAAATGGGACGGGCCCAGGTAGTTCAGGCAGAAGCAGCGGGAGTAAAGCCATCGGCAGCCATGAACCCCATTCTGCTAAAGCCCACTAATGACACTGGTTCCCAGGTTATTGTAAACGGGATTTCTATAGGAAATATGCCTGCCAGGGACTATTTTGCATATAAGAAAAATCTTATACCGGAGATTGAAAAGGCTTTTCACTCTCTGTCAGAGGAGTATGATATCATTGTTATCGAAGGAGCAGGAAGTCCGGCAGAAATTAATTTAAAACAGGACGATATCGTCAATATGGGAATGGCCAGGATGGCAAATGCCCCTGTTCTTTTGGTGGGAGATATTGACAGGGGCGGCGTGTTTGCCCAGCTATATGGAACGGTTATGCTGCTGGAGCCGGATGAAAGGGCTTTGATCGGCGGACTGATCGTCAACAAGTTCCGTGGAGATAAGACCATTCTGGATCCGGGGCTTCAAATGATTGAAGAACGGCTTCATATTCCGGTAGCAGGTGTGGTGCCTTATATGGATGTTGATTTGGAGGATGAAGATAGTCTGGGAGACCATCTGGCAGGAAAGGAGCGGACGGAAAAAGCTGCTGTGGAAATTGCGGTGATCCGGCTGCCCAAAATATCCAATTTTACAGATTTTCAGGTCTTTTCCATTTTGCCTGAGGTCCATCTGCATTATGTGGACCGGGTATCAGATTTGGGAAAACCGGATCTGGTTATTCTGCCGGGAAGCAAGAATACGGTTCAGGATTTGCTCTGGATGCGTCAGAATGGCCTGGAAGCTGCAATCTGCAAGCTGGAAGGAGCCGGAGTTCCTGTCTTTGGCATCTGCGGTGGCTTTCAGATGCTGGGAGAAAGCCTGTCTGATCCTGAAATGGTGGAGTCGGAATCAGCGGTCTCATCCATAAGGGGCATGGGGCTTCTGCCTGTCCGCACTGTTTTTGGAAAAGAAAAGACCAGAACAAGGGTTTCAGGGTCTTGTACCGGTATAGAAGGAATTTTTGAAGAACTTTCCGGCATGGAAGTGGAGGGCTATGAGATCCATATGGGAGAGACCACCAGGTCTTTGCCTCCTTTGACTTATGTTATGGAAAGCCAGTCCGGCTCCCATCTGACTAAAATGGATGGCTGCCAAAAGGGAAATGTATACGGTACCTACATTCACGGCTTTTTTGACATGGAAGGAATTGCAGCAACCGTTATAAAATCTCTGATGAAACGAAAAGGATTGACTTTTGAGCCTGGCGGAGGTTTTCGTTATGATGAATATAAGGAACAGCAGTATGACCGCCTGGCAAAGACTTTAAGGGACAGCCTTGACATGGAGCGGATTTATGAGATCATGGGACTTAAGAAAGCGGATTAAAACAACAGGGAGAAATCAATGGAATTTTACGAATTAGAACGGGTATTGCCTGAAGAAATAGAAAAGAGAAGTTTTGAAATCATAACTGAAGAACTTGGAGAAAAGGTTCTCAAACCGGAACATGAACTGATTATTAAACGGGTGATTCATACAACGGCTGATTTTGAATATGCCGATAATATGATATTTTCTCCCAGTGCGGTAGAAAAAGCACTGGCGGCATTAAAAGATGGGTGCAGGATTATCACAGATACCAATATGGGAAAGGCGGGAATCAACAAAGGTGCTTTAAAGCGTCTGGGCTGCAGCGTTGACTGCTTTATGGCAGATGAGGATGTGGCAGAGTATGCCAGAAACCATAACACCACCAGAGCCAGGGCCAGTATGGACAAGGCAGCCGGTCTTTCAGAGAACTGTATTTTTGCTGTAGGAAATGCGCCCACTGCTTTGGTGCGTCTTTACGAGCTGATAAAGGAAGGGAAGATCCAGCCCAAACTGATTATTGGCGTTCCGGTAGGTTTTGTCAATGTAGTCCAGTCCAAGGAAATGATTATGTCTCTGACCCAGGTACCATTTATTGTGGCAAAAGGCAGAAAAGGAGGAAGCAACGTGGCGGCGGCTATTGTAAACGCCTTGCTTTATCAGATACGGCAATAAAAGAGAGAAGGAAATAATACCATGGATTTATATACCATAATTTTAGTGGATGATGAAGAGGAAGTGCGCAAAAGCATTATTAAGAAAATAGACTGGCAGGAAGCCGGATTCCGGGTCATTGGAGATGCGGAAAATGGAGAAGATGCCATGGAGAAAATTGAGTTTCTGGAGCCTGATGTGGTTTTGACGGACATCCGTATGCCATACATGGATGGTCTGGCTCTGGCGGAGAAAATCAGACAAAAGTATCCTTCCATGAAAGTGCTGATTTTTTCCGGATATGATGACTTTGAATATGCCCAGAGAGCTATTAAGCTGAATGTGACCGAATACATTTTAAAGCCTGTTAATGTGGAGGAGCTGACTTCTATATTAAAGAAGATCAGATCCAATTTAAATCAGGAAATAGAAGAGAAAAGAAATTTAAACCGTCTTCGGGAAAATTACAGGAAAAGCCTTCCTATTATCCGGGAACAATTTTTTAACGACCTGGTTCATAAGAATCTCTCAAAAGAACTGGCGGAGCAGAAACTGAGAGAATATGACGTTCCGGTTCTTGGAGCCAGGAAGTGGATTTTGGCGGCTATTGATGTAGAGCGAGGAGATATGGAGGAAAACCTTTCTCTTCATAATGAAGAGGAACTGATTCCCATCTCGGTTATGCAGATCGTAAAGGAAAAGCTTCAGGGATATTGCCGTTTTGCCATTTTCCAGTCCTCCTCTGAGGCTGATATGGTAGCAGTGGCAGCTCTTGATGAGAACAATTCCACCACTGGGCTCATTGATGTACTGGGAGATATCTGTAAGGAGACAAAACGGATTCTGGAGGTGCCCGTCACCATTGGAATCGGCCATAGCTGCACCGAACTGTCCGGTCTAAGGGAAAGTTACCAATCCTCTATTGATGCTCTGGGGTATAAGGCCATAGCCGGAAGGGGAAATACCATATATATCAATGATATGGAACCAGTGGGAAATGGGAAGCTGGAGTTTGACAGCATGACAGAAGCAGATTTAATTTCTGCTATAAAATTTGGGCCTGCTGAAAAAATCCAGGCGGCAGTGTACAGAATTATGGAGAAGATGGAATCAGCCAAAGTTCACTCCCGCCAGCAGCAGGTCTATATGTTCGGTGTGGTAAACAGTGTTCTTCAGATGATTCGCCAGTATGACTTAACACTGGAGGACATCCTGGGCGGTGAACTGGTCTATATGGAAATCCTTGGAAACTTTCAGAAAAAAGAGGAATTCGGACAGTGGCTTTTAAAAACAGGGGAGAAGATGAATCAGGTCATTAACCAGGAAAGGGATATGACTGCCCGCCAGGTCATCCAGGAGGCAAAGCAGTATATTCTGGACCATTATCAGGACCCGGATTTATCAGTGGAAATGATATGCCGCCACCTTCATATGAGTCCTGCCTATTTTTCCACCATGTTTAAAAAGGAGACGGGGCAGACTTACATTGCTTACCTAACAGATTTGCGGCTTAATAAAGCGGTGGAGCTGCTTAATAAAACCGATGATAAGACTTATGTTATTGCGGCCAAAGTGGGGTATCCGGAGCAGAATTATTTCAGCTATGTATTCAAAAAGAAGTTCGGTGTATCGCCGACCAAATTTCGTGGAGCCAGGTAAATGGAAAAAAAGAATACCAGCATTCGTTATACGATTTTTATATATTTTACAGTGACCGCTCTGGCTGCCAGCCTTTTGATCACTTTTTCCCTGTATCAGCGCCTTTCCACCCAGGTGGCGGAAATGGTACAGGAGGAAAACCAGAGCCTGATCAATCAGGCAGCCAGATCCGTAGAATCCTATCTCCGAACGGTCATGAAGCTGTCTGATTCCCTGTATTACGGAGCCGTGAAAAATGCGGACCTTTCCTCAGAGTCCATTAATAACGAAATCACCCTTTTGTATGATAACAACAAGGATAATGTGGATAATATTGCTCTCTTTTCTCAGTCAGGCACCATGGTGGAAGCTGTCCCTGCAGCAAGACTGAAAAATGGCCTGGATGTGACCAAAGAAGATTGGTTTATAAGCGCTCTGGATAAGACGGAAAACCAGCACTTTTCTTATCCTCATGTCCAATATGTTTTTGACAGCAATGAAAACCAGTATCGGTGGGTGGTCTCCTTATCAAGGGCTGTGGAGCTGACCGAGGGAACCTCCACCACCCAGGGAGTTCTTTTGGTGGATTTAAGCTATTCAAGTTTAGAGCATTTATTTGACGGGGTCACGACAGGAAAAGGGGGGTACCTTTACTTAATCAGCAGTGACGGGGAAATTCTCTACCATCCTAGAATCCAACTCATTGATTCCGGCCGCCTGCAGGAGAATAATATGACGGCAGCTGGATATAAAGATGGAAACCACCAGGAGAAGTTTCAGGGAGAGGGCCGGATCATCACCGTAAAATCCATAGGCTACACTGGCTGGAAAGTGGTTGGAGTAACTCCTAAAAACGTAGTTTCCTTAAACTCTATCAAGACCAGACTTTTTATTGTGTTCCTCATTACGCTTATCTTATTTATCCTGGCACTGATTAATTCCTATATATCTTCCCGTATCACAAATCCTATTAAGGAACTGGAAAAATCGGTGGGAATCCTGGAGGAGGGAGACCTGGAAACCCCTATTTTTATCGGAGGGTCTTATGAAATCCAGCATCTTGGAAACTCCATTAAAAATATGACAAAGCAAATACGTGTCCTGATGGATGATATTGTGGAGGAGCACGAGGCTAAGAGAAAACAGGAATTTGATACTTTACAGTCCCAGATTAACCCTCACTTTCTATATAATACTCTGGATATTATTGTGTGGATGATTGAAAATGAACAGAAGGCGGAGGCCGTGAAAGCGGTGACGGCCCTGGCCCGTTTCTTTCGCATCAGTTTGAGTAAAGGAAAGAGTGTAATTACGGTGAAGGATGAATTAGAGCATGTGCGTAACTATTTGATGATCCAGCATATGCGCTTTAAAAATAAGTTCTCTTATGAAATAAGAACTGAAGAAGACTGCCTGGACTTAACCAGCTTAAAACTGGTTCTCCAGCCCCTTGTGGAAAATGCCATCTATCATGGAATGGAATTTATGGATGGAGATGGAGAAATCGCCATTCACGTCTGGAGGACGGAGGAGGATCTTTATCTTGCAGTGAAGGATAATGGACTGGGTATGACAGTGGAGCAGGTGGAAAGCCTGTTCTCTGACCAGGTTCATGTAACATCCAAAAAAGGGTCGGGAATCGGTGTAAAGAACGTCAACGAACGGATCAAGCTGTATTTTGGAGAAAAATACGGTCTTACCATTGATTCGGAGCCGGATGAAGGGACCTCCATCACGATCCGTCTTCCTGCTGTTCCTTACGATTCCATGACAGGAAAGGGGGGAAGGATGTGACCAGACAAGAAAAGTTCTTGTGGAGTCTGTTGGCAGGGGTGCTTGTAATCTTATTTCTTTTGTCTTCCACAGATTTAATTATCAAAGAAAAAAAGACTGTTATTTATCCGGTTTCTGTCATCATCAGCGATACCTCTGACGATTATTACTCCAACTTCAGGAAGGGTGCGGATAAAGCAGCAGGGGAATTCAATGCCGATGTGAGCTTTATCACCCTTTATGAAGAAGGAGATCCTATCCGTCAGATGGAACTGGTAAAAAGAGAAATTGACGATGGGGCTTCGGCGGTGGTTTTGTTTCCAGTCAATCCAGTGGAATGCGGGAAAGTGCTGGATGAGATGATTTTAAACAGCCCTGCCATTGTCATGGGCAGTTCTTTTCCTAATGATCAGATCAAAGGTTCCATCACTCCGGATCACCAAGAGGAAGGGAGGCTTCTGGGACAGGCAATCATAAAAGAAAATCCTCCTGGCAGACTGGTGAAGATAATCTGTTCAGATATTGAGTATGGATATAACAAAGATATTTACAGCAGTCTTTCAAGGTCTCTTGGAGAGGCGGGATTTTCCTTAACTCTGTATGAAAATCCTGGGGAGGAGGTTTTGAAGGAAAGTTCCGGTGAAGAAATCATTGCCGCTATTGATGTCAAAAGTCTTGACCATGCCGCGGATATTCTCTCAGGAAACCCGGGATACGGAGGCTCCCGGATCATGCTTTACGGAATCGGAAGCACCACAAAAATATTGACGGAGCTGGACCGGGGAATCATTAAGGGTCTGGTGGTCAGCGATCAGTTTGATGCAGGTTATATGAGCATTGAAAAAGCGGTTAAGGCGGTTCATAAAGGGGTAGAGAAGGAGGAAGTCCTTCTGGAATCCCACTATATCACAAAGGAACATTTAAGGGAAAGCAGATTTGAAAGGATCTTATATCCTATTGATTAAAGCGGGGGTGGCAATATGAAAAAAAGAGTTTATGTATTGGGGTTAGCAGTTCTTTTTGTAATTGTTTTTTGGGGAATTACCGGACAGAAAAAAGGGGAAGGGAGTACAGAAGATAAAAAATCCATACGTGTTGGAGTGACTTTATACCGGGGAGATGATTCCTTTATCAACACTATACGGGGAAAGATCGAAGAACAGGCGAAGGAATACGAAAAGGAAACGGGAATTAAGGTTGTTATGGATATTGTGGATGCAAAGGGGAATCAGAATACCCAAAACAGCCAGGTGGACCGGTTTATTTCCCTGGGCTATGATGCCATCTGCGTTAACATGGTGGACCGTTCCATGGCTTCTAATATCATCGGCAAGGCCATGGATGCAGGAAAGCCGGTGGTGTTTTTTAACCGGGAGCCTGTAGAGGAGGATATGCGGCGATGGGAAAAGCTCTATTACGTGGGAGAAGATGCCAAGGAATCTGCGGTTCTACAGGGGAATATTTTAGTGGAGGCCTATAAGGAAGACCCTTCTTCCCTTGACTTAAATGGAGATGGGAAGGTCAGTTATGTGCTTTTGGAAGGGGAAAACAGCCATCAGGACTCCCTGATCCGAACGGAGTGGTCTATCCAGACCTTAAAGGATGGAGGAGTCCCTCTTGAAAAGATCGCTGGAGGAATCGCCAACTGGGAGAGAAGCCAGGCTTCAGCCTGGATGGAACAATGGCTGACAGAATATCCGAAGGAAGTTGAGGTAGTGATTTGCAATAACGATGACATGGCTCTTGGTGCGGCAGATGCCCTGGAGAGAGAAGGCCTTAGTAGGCCGGTAAAGATTGTGGGAATCGATGGAACTCCCCAGGGGCTGGAAGGGCTTAAAAATGGAAAAATCTTTGGAACCGTCCAGTGCGACAGCAGAGAGTATGCAGAGGTGATCTTTAAGATTGCAGCAGCGGAGGCCCTGGGGCAGAAGGTGGAAGAATCTGTAAAGCTGGAAAGAAACAAGTATTATGAATGCAGCCAGAAAACCCTGACTGCTCAATGAATTGCTTTTGTTGTGAAAAATACATATAAATGACGAAAAAAAACGAATGAATCAGGCGATCTAATAAATTCGATATATGACCTAAGAAAATTATATGGAAAAGTGCATAAATCAACTGTATAATGTGTTTATCGATAGGGCAAAACGCCTATCAAAATATATCATATGGGAGGATTTAGTTATGAGATTACTTAAAAAAGCAGCAGCAATCGGTATCGCTTCACTGATGGTACTTTCTATGGCAGCTTGTGGGTCAGGTGCCAAAGAGACAACTGCTGCAGCGACAGAGACTACAACAGCAGAAAGCAAGACAACAGCAGAATCAACAGCAGAGGCAGTAAAGGAGGCTGTTGGAGGCGATTTGTCCGACAAAAAAGTAGGTATCTCCATTTACAAATTCGATGATAATTTTATGACTCTTTACCGTACAGAACTTCAGCGCTACTTAGTGGACGAGTTGGGCTTTAAGAAAGAAAATGTTGTTGTTCAGGATGGAAAGAATGATCAGGCAGAGCAGACAAACCAGATCCAGAACTTCATCACTCAGAAATATGACGTCCTGATTTTAAACCTTGTTCAGTCTTCCTCAGCTCCTGAAGTTACTGAAATGTGCAAGGAAGCAGGAATCCCTGTTGTTTACATTAACCGTGAACCAACTGTAGAAGAAGAGCAGAGATGGAAAGACGAAGGCATTAAGGCTACTTATGTTGGGTGTGACGCAAGACAGTCCGGTACATACCAGGGCGAAGAAATTCTGGAAACCTCTAATAAGGGCGATATCAACGGCGACGGTGTTGTTTCCTATATTATGATCCAGGGTGACCCGGAGAACGTAGATGCTCAGTACAGAACAGAGTTTTCTGTAAAGGCCCTTACCGATGCAGGCGTAGAAGTAAAAGAACTGTTAAAGCAGCGCGGCGACTGGGATCAGGCAAAAGCTCAGCAGATTACCCAGGATGCTCTGACACAGTTCGGCGATGAAATTGAAGTTGTATTCTGTAATAATGATGCTATGGCTCTTGGTGCTCTTCAGTCCATTGAAGCAGCAGGACGTACCGTAAACAAAGATATCTATTTAGTTGGTGTAGATGCCCTGACAGAAGCTGTTCAGAACGTTCTTGACGACAAGCAGACCGGTACTGTATTCAACGATCACCTTTCCCAGGCTCAGGCAGCAGCAGATATGGCATCAGCCTTTATTCTTGGAGAAGAAGTTGAAAATGTTAACATGGTAGACTATGTAAAGGTTACAAAAGAAAATGCTCAGGAAGTTCTTGATAAATTAAAATAATTTCCAGCAGCCGTTAGAAGCGGGTGTGTCTGTAAGGCACACCCGATTTTTAAAGATATCTATGCCCAAAAAGCATGGGCAAAGTTAATGAAACACCCTGCGGGTATACCAATATGCCCAAAAAGCATGGGAAAAGTTAATGAAAGGAGAAACGGGATGGCAGAGCAGTATAGATTGGAAGTGACTGGAGTCAGCAAATCCTTCCCTGGTGTCAAAGCTCTTGACAAAATCAATTTAAAAGTACGTCCCGGTACCGTTCACGCTCTGATGGGAGAGAACGGAGCGGGTAAATCGACCCTTATGAAATGCCTTTTTGG
This sequence comes from Clostridiaceae bacterium, assembly GCA_902363735.1. Taxonomy (GTDB): domain Bacteria; phylum Bacillota; class Clostridia; order Lachnospirales; family Lachnospiraceae; genus Lacrimispora. Next base: position 244,666 of record CABJBA010000003.1, on the reverse strand, counting down.
CATTTACAAAATGGATGAAGGGGAGGTATTCATTGACGGACAAAAAACCAACATTGCCAATCCGGATGATGCCCTCCATAAAGGTCTTGCTATGGTGCATCAGGAACTTCAGCCGGTTCCGGCCCGATCCATTGCTGAAAATATGTATTTGGGAAGATATCCCATGGTAAAGGTCGGTCCCATAAAAATTGTGGATCACAAGATCATGAATTCAGAAGCTGAAAAATGGCTGAAAGATGTTAAAATGAGCTTCAATCCCAAGGCAAAGCTTGGAACATTATCAATTGGACAAATGCAGTCAGTGGAAATAGCAAAGGCAGTAAGCCAGAATGCAAAACTGGTTATTTTGGATGAGCCCACATCTTCCCTGACTGATAATGAGGTAGAAGCACTGTTTTCCATTATCAGGGATTTGAAATCAAGAGGTGTTTCTATGATATATATCAGCCATAAGATGGCTGAAATCAGGCAGATTGCCGATGATATTACAATCATGCGGGATGGTACTTATGTAGGCTCCTGGCAGATCGAGGATATTTCTGATGAGGAAATTGTCAAGAAGATGGTAGGACGGGAGTTGAGTAATGTCTACCCTCCTAAGGGCGATTACAGGGCAGAGGAAACTGTTTTAAAGGTGAGTCATTTAAGCAGCATCCATGAAAAATCATTTCAGGACTGCTCCTTTGAACTGAAAAGAGGAGAGATTTTGGGATTCGGCGGACTGGTAGGAGCCCAGAGAACAGAACTGATGGAAGCAATTTTCGGAATGCGCAACATTGCAGACGGAGAGATTGAGATTCTTGGAAAAAAGAGAGTGGTCAGGCGTCCTCAGGATGCCATCAACGATTCCGTTGGAATGATTACAGAGGACAGGCGGGGAACCGGAATTTTTGGCTGTCTTAGCATTGCTGATAATACAGCGATTGCATCCTACCGGAACTATATCAAGGCCGGTGTCATTAATGGCAAAAAGGTTGGGGAAGTGGTAAAGGATAGCATTGCAAAGCTTAGTATTAAAACTCCCAGTGACAAGACTACAATTCAGTCCTTATCAGGAGGAAACCAGCAGAAGGTGGTTATTGCCAGATGGCTGGCCAATAATCCGGACGTACTGATTATGGATGAGCCTACAAGAGGAATTGACGTAGGTGCTAAATATGAGATTTATCAGATCATGATTGACCTTGTGAAGCAGGGAAAGTCGATTATTATGATTTCCTCCGAGATGCCGGAGCTGATTGGCATGTCAAACCGGATTATCGTCATGTGCAACGGGCGGATTACGGGAGAAGTAGAAGAGGAAGAGGCAACTCAGGAAAGAATTATGGCGTTTGCCACAAAATTCGATTTAAACGATAATGCAAGATAAGTTCACACAGGAGGTTTAATCATGACAGCAACCAAAAAAATCAATATAAAGGATTTTCTTATTAATAATGGAATCATTGTGGTTCTTATTCTGCTGGCGATTGTCACGGCTATCAAGCAGCCTACTTTTGCTTCATCAGACAACGCCATTAATATTGCATTGAATGTGGCTCCCCGTTTTATCATCGCCTGCGGCGTTTCCGGTTGTCTAATCACCAGAGGTACGGATCTTTCTGCCGGACGAATGGTAGGACTTGCCGCCTGTATTGCGGGAACTCTGCTTCAGAAGCCTGATTACAGCGGAAAATTTTTTCCGAACCTTCCTCATTTTGGAATCTGGTGGGTAGTTGTCGTACTTTTGATTTGCGTGGCCGTCTGTGCCGTTTTCGGACTGATTAACGGTCTGGTGGTTTCTTATCTTCAGGTTCCTGCATTCATCGGAACATTAGGAATGCAGCTGATCGTCTACGGTGTCTGCCTGGTCTACACCAATGCTACACCGATCGGAGGATACCGCAGTGCTTATTCAGAAGTGGCAAAAGGAAGATTTTTAGCAGTGCCCAATTATTTTAAAGGAATTCCCTATCTTTTCCTGATTGCCCTGGCTGTAGGCATTGTAATCTGGTTCATCTACAACAAGCTTCCTCACGGAAAATATATGTATGCTATCGGCGGAAATGAGCAGGCGGCTGAGGTTTCCGGTGTTAATACAAAGAAGACGAAGATCATCATCTATATAACTGCGGCAGCTCTCTACGCGTTAGGCGGATTTTTAGTAGGTGCCAAATCAGGCGGTTCCTCTGTTAACATGGGAATGGGCTGGGAGCTGGAGGCCATTGCGGCGTGTACCATCGGAGGTGTATCTGTAAACGGTGGTATCGGAAGAGTGTCCGGCGTTCTCATCGGTGTGCTTGTATTTGAAATATTAAAGACCTGTCTGCAGTATCTGGGGGTTGATACCAACTACCAGTATATAGCACAGGGAATCGTTATCGTAGTGGCTATTGCCCTTGATATCAGAAAATACATTGCAAAGAAATAAATAAAAGAGCCGGAAAAGGTGCGGGATCAATTAATCCTGCGCCTTTTCCGGCTCCTTTGGCAGCTGGCTCAAACGGCTGTTTTGATATTGTCCTGAGAATGTCACATCCTCTCCAAACCAGTCAGGAGGGAGGAACTGCTCTGCTTCTTCCAGAGAAAGAAACTCTACTTCAGCTAAAATAAGACCTTTAAATCTGCCTTCAAAGACATCCAGTTCTATGGTCAGATGATCTGAACCATTTACCGGGATAAGGTAGCGTTTCTTTGTCAGAATATGGCCATCCGTTTTTTTAACCAGATGGTAATAGGAGTCTTCTGTGAGAGGGAGGTTGTACTCCTCCCGTGCCAAAAGTCCTTTTGATTTGTAGGTAAGATAATAGGTATCATCCTCTCTGCGAACCCGGACCACAGGTTCTGTTGAAAGATAACCCTGCTCGATGAAGTGATGAGGATAGGAAGTGTAATCAGCCGGGAGATGTGATACCAGGTATTTACGTTCTATTTCCATAGGTAAGTCCTCCTGTATTCTGTTAATTGCTGTCAGATGTTCTTAGTATACCACAGAAAGGCAAAAAATAGAAGATGGTGGAAAAAAGCTAAAAAACATGGTAAGATGGAAATTACAGTAACATGCAGGAGAATAGGAATTATGAAAAAGTTAAATAAATGGAGCGCTGCGGCCCTTGTTATTCTGGCAATTGCCTGCCTGGTTTGGGGCTGTACACCCTATCAGGAAAAACCGGAAAACCGGAAAACTCAGGCGGTTGAAAGCAGCAAAACAGAGGTTCAGGGAAAGAAGGGACCTAAGATTGGAGTGAGCATCTACCGGTATGACGATGAATTTATGAGGCTTTACCGTCTGGAGCTGAAACAATATCTGGAGGAAGCCTATCAGGCGGAAGTGGTCATGCGCAATGCAGGCGGGGATCAGGAAGAACAAAACCGTCATATGGAGCAGTTTATTGCAGAAGGATGCCAAGGAATTATCATAAATCCAGTGGAGGTACAGTCGGCGGACCACCTGGCAGATCGTGCTGTTGATGCTGGAATCCCTCTTGTATTCATCAACAGGGAGCCTGGTGAAGAAGAGCAGAATCGTTGGAAGGAACATAAGATGCCAGTGTCAAGCGTAGGGACGGATTCCAGACAGGCAGGCATTTACCAGGGAGAACTGATTTTAGAAACTCCAAAACAGGGAGATTTAAATGGAGATGGAATTGTTTCTTATGCCATGCTGATAGGAGAAGAGGAAAATGAAGATAGCCTTTTCCGGACAGAGTATTCTATCAGAGCACTGGAAGCAGGTGGAATGGATACAGAGGAACTTTTTTCCGGAAGCGGACAATGGGACCAGGAAAAGGGAGAAAGGCTTGCTAAAACTGCTCTGGATACCTATGGCAGCAGGCTGGAAGTCATTATCAGCAACAACGATACCATGGCAAACGGAGCTTTAAAGGCGGCGGAAGAAGCAGGCCGGGTGCCGGGAAAGGATATTCTTTTAGTGGGAATAGACGGACTGAGGGATACGGTGGAAAATATTAAAGAAGGGAAAATAACTGGTACAGTTTTAAATAATCATGAGGGACAGGCCCGGACTGCCTCTGATATATTAATAAAAATGCTGAGCGGCGAGGCAGTTGACACAGCCTACATGGTAGATTACATCAAGATAACCGGAATCAGTACATTTCAAAATTCGGAAGGGGAAGAATGAAAATGGCAAAAGTGTATGGTTTTGTAGCAGATGGTTCAGAAGAAGTGGAACTTTTGGCAGTAGTGGATGTGTTAATGAGAGGAGGGCAGGAGGTAAAGCTGATTTCCATCACCGGAAAAAAGGATGTGGTAACCTCTCATGGAATCCGGTTGCAGGCGGATTATGAGTTTTCGGAAGTGGATTGCAGTGATGCAGACCTTCTCTTCCTTCCGGGCGGAATGCCTGGGACTAAACATTTGGGAGCCCATGAAGGTCTTGCTCTCGCTTTAAAAAAGGCCCATGGAGAGAATAAGCGGATTGCTGCAATCTGTGCTGCTCCCAGCGTTTTGGGAAAGCTGGGCATTCTGGAGGGTAAAAAGGCTACCTGTTATCCTGGCTATGAGGCAGAACTTAAGGGAGCGGACTACACCAGACAGGGAGTTGTTACTGATGGCAATGTGACCACGGCAAGAGGGCTTGGTTATGCCCTGGACCTTGGAATAGAACTTTTGGGGCTTTTAGAGGATGAGAAACTTGCTGCCTGCATTCAGGAGACGATCCAGTACGATCAGGCTTTGCCGGGGAGGTGAGTGCATGAAGAAAAGATGGATATTACCGATTCTGATGGCTGTTTCCCTTGCATTATTTTCAGGCTGCGAAAAGAAGCATACAAATGGGAAGTCCGGAAGAGACCCGGTGACCATTACGGTCTGGCATTATTACAACGGTGTACAAAAAGAAGGATTTGACAGTCTGGTTCAGACATTTAATGAGAATGAGGGCAGAAAAAATAATATTGTTGTAGAGGCGTTTAACAAAGGAAGTATTGATGAACTGAGTGCTGCCGTCAGTGACAGTATGGAAAAAAAGGTGGGGGCGGAGCCATTGCCTGATATATTTTCCGCTTATGCTGATAAGGTGTATGAAGTGGATCAGATAGGCATGGCAGCAGACTTAAGCAAGTATTTGACGGAAAAAGAACTGGAGGAATACGTGTCCGCTTACATAGAGGAGGGCAGATTTGACAGCAGCAACAGCTTAAAGGTGTTTCCCATTGCCAAATCAACGGAAATCCTGGCTGTTAACAAGACAGACTGGGACAAGTTTGCAGAGGCCACGGGGGAGACCGAAGAGGTCTTTTCAACCTGGGAGGGAATTACCCGCGTGTCAGAAGTCTATTATAAATGGACAGATAGTCTGACCGAAGAGCCGGATGATGGAAAGGCCTTCTTTGGAAGGGATGCTTTTGCTAATTATATGATTATTGGCAGTCTGCAGTTGGGCCATGAAGTTTTTAAGGCTGAGAATGGAACTGTAGTTCTGGATTTTGATAAAGAAGTCATGAGAAAGCTGTGGGATAATTATTACGTTCCCCATATCAATGGATATTTCGGAGCTTATGGAAAGTTCCGGAGTGATGATGTCAAAACAGGAAAATTAGCTGCGGTAGTGGGAGCCACCACTGGAGTCGCTTATTTTCCCACCTCTGTGACCCTGGAAGATGGAACTAATTATGCTATAGAGAACAAACTTTACCACCTCCCCAATTTTGAAGGGGCTCCCCCTGTTGCAGTTCAGCAGGGAGCAGGAATGATGGTGGTGAAGTCAGATGAAAGGAGGGAGTCTGCAGCAGTCAGCTTTTTAAAGTCTCTCACCAGTGAGGATAACAATTTAGACTTTGCCATAAGCTCCGGTTACCTTCCTGTAAAAAAGATATCTGCATCTGAGGAAGTATTAAAGCCTTTTTTAGAGAAGTCCCAAGAAGGCAGTTCTGCTTCTCAGAATCTTGTGATTGGACTGGATACGGTAAACCGTTATCGGCTCTACACTTCAAAGCCCTTTACAGGCGGTGATAAAGCCAGAGGAATTCTCTCTTCTTCCATGCCTTCAAAGGCCAGAGAAGATTATGAAAAAGTACAGGAACTGATCAGCCAGGGTGTTCCGAGAGAGGAAGCGGTGGCTGATTTTGTGACGGATGAAAACTTTAATGCCTGGTATAAGAGCACGAAGCAGCAGCTTGAGGAGATTGTCGGAGAGTAATTTATGAAAAATAAGAGAAGTGAATCCATCCGGAATCGTCTGCTGGGACCGCTGCTGTTCCTTCTGGCTTTACAGGCAGTGGTAATAGCAGGAATGGTGCTGTTTGGCGGAGTTTCTATCAAGTTAAAAAGTAATGAAATCCATATATTGAATGATAATACGGAAAACAGAAAACTGGAACTGGAAAAGGAAACCGTTTACAACTGGAGGATTATGCTGAATAATCCTGATTTTTTAACTACCGAAATTCAGCAGATTCTGGAAAGGAACGGTAAAAAGCCCAAAGATATTTTGCTGGATTACGAATTGAACCGCAAGATTGTGGAGGGGACTATGGAAAAATCCTTGGATGTTCTTCATTTAAACAATGCGACGGGGGTTTTTCTGATATTGAACGGGCCTTCAGCCCAAAACAGTCCGGCTGGAATGCGGGCAGGTTTTTATGTTCGAAATTCCAATTTTGCAGGGGATTTAAAAGATAATTCCTCCCTTCTCATGGAACGGGGGCTGCCTTCTGCAGCAGAAAAATATGGGATTCCTCTGGACTCCTTTTGGGAGCTGGGATTTGATGAGACGGGAGAGTTTGCGTCTTTTTACCATAAGCCCTATAATCTTGCAGTTAAAAATCAGGCCAGGCAGTCAGATGCCATCAAATTTGCTTATTTAAGCCCTCCTTTCCGGCTAAGCCCTAAGGATATGCCGGTGATTACTTATTCTATTCCGGTGATTCTCAATGACGGAACTGTGGCGGGTGTATGCGGTCTGGAAATGACCGTAAGCCAGATGAAGCGGCTTATGGAAAGGGACAAGTCTAAAACAGGCTTTGAAGAGTGCTGGGTTTTGGGGCTGAGAAAGAAAGGGACTAATACCATTGTTCCTGTTGCCAGTTCAGGATACTTATATAACCAGTATTTTAACGAAGATCAGGAGATTCAATATGAGGATTATGGAGATGGAGATATCAGCCAACTGGAATCTTCTGATGGAACCAAGTGGTATGCCAGCATAAAAACTCTTGAAACATATGGCAGCAACAGCCCGTTTGAGGAAGAAGAATGGGTGCTGGCAGGAGTTGCCCGCCAGAAAGATCTGCTGTCTTTTTATCATGGCATACGGCGTATGCTTTTCAGCTCTATTTTAATTCCTCTTCTGCTCAGCATGCTGGGAACTTACGTTTTGGGAAGAATTGTAACAGAACCTATTCTGGGTCTGTCTATGCAGCTTAAGAGAAAGTCCATAAACCGGGATCTGATACTGAAACGGGTGCATATCAGTGAAATTGACGAATTGACGGAAACCATTGAACAGCTGAATCGGGAAGTGGAACGGGCCTCTTCCAAGATAACCAGTATTTTAGAGCATGCCAATATTCTGATCGGGGTCTTTGAGTATGATGACGAGAATGACAAGGTCTTTTGCAGCCGCTCTCTCTTTGAACTTCTGGGGTGGGGGGAGATGCAGGAGCCATATTGCTACTTGAGTATACGGGAGTTTGAAGCCAGTATGGCGGAAACTTTTGCCGGAATCAAGATGAGGGGAAAACGCATTGTCAGATGTCTGGAGAGGCCAGGAGGAAACCGATGGGTGGAATTTATTCTTGATGAATCAAAAACAGGAATGATGCTGGGAGTCTGTTCGGATGTGACAGCAGATGTTGAAGAAAAAGAAAAACTGGAACGTGAGCGTAATTATGATCTGTTAACGGACCTTTATAACCGCAGAGCCTTCCGGGAGCAGGTCAAGGAGGCTATGGTTCTTCATAAAGACCAGGTTGCCGCAGTCATCATGTGGGATCTGGATAATTTGAAATTTATCAATGATACTTACGGCCATGACGAAGGAGACCGGTATCTGGTTCTTTTTGCAGTCTGTATGAAAAGCCTTATAAAATACGGAGCCATTGTATCAAGGTATTCGGGGGATGAGTTTGTTGCCTTTTTGGGAGGTACGGATAAAGCGGAGATCAGAGGAAAGGTGGAAGCCTTTATGAAACAAGTCCGGAAGGCCAAACTGGAGGTTGAGGGAGGATATCAGTTCCCCATCCGGGTGTCGGGAGGCCTGTCCTGGTATCCGGAGGATGCGGATTCTTTTGATGTTTTATTCAGCTATGCGGATTTTGCCATGTATATGGTAAAGCATAGCGTCAAGGGGATGGTCAAGGAATTTGATTATAATGAATATGTCCGCAATTCCTATATGCTGGCAGGCAGCGAAGAATTTAACCATATGCTGGATACGGGAGAGGTCCGCTTTGCTTTTCAGCCCATTGCTACAAGGGAGGGAACTATTTACGGTTATGAACTTTTGATGAGACCGGAATTTACTAATATAAAGGGTGTTGATGAAGTCTTAAATCTGGCAAGGACTCAGGCAAAACTTCCCCAGATGGAAATGGTCACATGGTTTGCCGGAATGAAGGCGGTAACGGCAGAAATGGAAGCGGGCCATCTTGGAAAAGAAGAAAAGCTGTTTGTTAATTCTATTGCCAGTGTATGTCTGGAAGAAGAGGACTGGCTGAAGCTGGAGACACAGTATGGAGATTTGCTTGACAGAATTGTCATAGAAATGACAGAGAGCGAACCCGCCAGCAAGGACTTTATGGCCCGCAAGATGGACATGGCAAAGAGATGGAATGCTCAGACAGCTGTAGACGATTTTGGAACAGGATACAACAGTGAGACGATACTTCTTCGGATGAAACCGGATATTGTAAAGGTGGACATGAGTATTGTTCGAGAAGTGCACAAGGACCAGAATCGCCAGATCATCTTAAAAAGCCTTTTGGATTTTTCTGAACGAAATCATATACAGGTTCTGGCAGAGGGTGTGGAGACAGCAGAGGAACTGAAATTTCTTATGGATTGGGGCGTTTCCCTGTATCAAGGGTACTATATTGCCAGGCCTCATATGGAAATCCGGCCTCTCGATCCTTACATCGTAAAGAAGATGCAGGAGTTTTCATAAATCACTTAAATTTTCACAAATAATACTGGAATTTACAGGACGAGTATGTTATAATGCTAAATTGAAGTGTAACGCCCTCACGGTATGGCGGTTCACATATATCTCAAGGAGGAACCCATTAATGAGTTTACAAGTAGAAAAATTAGAAAAAAACATGGCAAAGTTAACCGTAGAGGTATCGGCTGAAGAGTTTGATAAGGCTCTTACCGCAGCTTATAATAAGAATAAAGGAAAATTTAATATTCCTGGATTCAGAAAAGGAAAAGCTCCTCAGGCCATGATCGAAAAGATGTATGGAGTTGGCGTTTTATATGAAGATGCAATAAACGAAGCTCTTGATGCAACATATGGCAATGCAGCAGAGGAAAGCGGACTGGAGATCGTATCCAGACCTGAAATTGATGTCGTACAGGTTGAAAAGGGAAAAACCCTGATTTATACTGCAACAGTTGCAGTAAAGCCGGATGTATCTCTGGGTGAATACAAGGGAATTGAAGTTGCCAGAGCATCTGCTGATGTGACCGATGAGGATATTGATGCAGAATTAAAGAAAGTTCAGGAGCAGAATTCCAGACTGATTACCGTAGAGGACAGAGCAGTGGAAGACGGCGATCAGACAGTCGTTGACTTTGAAGGTTTTGTAGATGGAAAACCATTTGAAGGCGGCAAGGGCGAGGATTATCCTCTTACCATTGGTTCCCACTCCTTCATTGATACTTTTGAAGAGCAGTTGGTCGGCAAGAACATCGGAGAGGCCTGCGAAGTAAATGTGACCTTCCCTAATGAATACCATGCCACAGAATTGGCAGGAAAACCTGCTTTATTCAAGGTGACTGTTAAAGAAATTAAGAAAAAAGAACTTCCTGAATTAAACGATGAGTTTGCAAGTGAGGTATCTGAGTTTGAGACTCTGGAAGAATACAAAAATAACATCAGGGAAAATGTTGCTTCCAAAAAAGAGAAGGCAGCAGCTACTGAGAATGAGGACCGTGTTGTAGAAAAGGTTATTGAAAATGCTGCTATGGAGATTCCGGAAGCAATGATCGACAGCCAGGTGAATAATATGGTAAATGACTATGCAAAAAGAATGCAGAGCCAGGGCCTGTCTCTTGACCAGTATATGAAGTTTACCGGCATGACCATTCAGACCTTAAGGGAGCAGATGAAACCTCAGGCACTTAAGAGAATCCAGACCAGACTGGTACTGGAGGCTGTTGCAAAGGCAGAGCAGTTAACCGCTTCTGATGAAGCAGTTGAGAAAGAGATTGCCAATATGGCAGAATCTTACAGAATGGAAGTATCCCAGGTGAAGGAATTCATGGGTGAAGCCGGCCTTGAGCAGATGAAGGAAGATTTAGCAGTTCAGGAAGCGGTTGATTTCCTGGTTGCAGAAGCAAAATTAGTTTAAGTAATCGTCTGATAGATTCCTGACATTTTGTCGGGAGTCTATTCAGCTATGATGAGAAATTATAGACAGGAGGAAGATAAATGAGTTTAGTACCTTATGTCATAGAGTCAACCAGTAAGGGCGAGCGTTCTTACGATATTTATTCCCGCCTCTTAAAGGAACGCATCATATTCCTGGGCGAAGAAGTGTCTGATGTATCCGCAAGTCTTGTTGTGGCCCAGCTGTTGTTCTTAGAGGCAGAAGATCCCACTAAGGATATTAACCTTTACATTAACAGTCCGGGAGGTTCCGTCACTGCAGGTATGGCGATTTATGATACTATGAATTATATCAAGTGCGATGTTTCTACGGTTTGTATGGGTATGGCAGCCAGCATGGGAGCCTTTTTACTGGCAGGCGGAGCAAAAGGAAAGAGATTTGCGCTTCCAAACGCAGAAGTGATGATCCATCAGCCTTCTGGCGGAGCCAAGGGCCAGGCTACTGAGATCCGGATTGTAGCTGAAAATATTTTAAAAATTAAAAAGCGTTTAAATGAGATTCTGTCCGCAAACACAGGGCAGCCTTATGAGGTGATTGAGCGGGATACAGAGCGCGATAATTATATGAACGCTGAAGAAGCAAAAGCATATGGCCTGATTGATGATATTATCTACAGCCATAACAAAGAAGTGTAAATGATGCTTGCCCAAAGTGCACGGGCGTTTTATAAGGAAACACCCTGCGGGTATACCACTATGCCCAAAGTGCACGGGCAGTTTATAAGGAAAGCATGAGGTGTATATATGCCGATCAGAACAGATGAAAAGATCAGGTGTTCTTTTTGCGGGAAGTCCCAGGACCAGGTAAAGAAACTGATTGCCGGTTCCAATAATGTCTACATTTGTGATGAATGCATTGATTTGTGTGCAGAGATATTAGAGGAAGAATTCGATGATCAAGAGGAGGCCCAATCTCCTGATTTCGGTGAAATCAATCTGATGAAACCCAAGGAAATTAAGGAGTTTCTGGATGACTACGTTATTGGTCAGAACAGCGCAAAGAAAGTACTGTCTGTCGCAGTCTATAACCATTACAAGAGAATCACTTCCAGAAAAAAACTGGATGTGGATGTGCAAAAGAGCAATATTCTCATGCTAGGACCCACCGGTTCCGGCAAAACCTATCTTGCTCAGACCCTGGCGAAGGTTTTAAATGTTCCCTTTGCCATTGCAGATGCAACTGCCCTGACAGAGGCCGGCTATGTAGGTGAGGATGTGGAAAATATTCTTTTAAAGCTGATTCAGGCGGCTGATTATGACATTGCCAGAGCGGAATATGGAATTATCTATATTGATGAGATTGATAAGATCACAAAGAAGTCAGAGAATGTGTCCATCACCAGAGATGTATCCGGTGAAGGCGTACAGCAGGCCCTTTTAAAGATTCTGGAGGGAACTGTTGCGAGCGTTCCGCCTCAGGGGGGAAGAAAGCATCCTCACCAGGAACTTCTGCAGATTAATACCACAAACATTCTGTTTATCTGCGGAGGAGCTTTTGATGGATTGGAAAAAATCATTGAACGCCGTTTAAGCGCAGGCTCTATCGGCTTCAATGCGGAAATAGTTGACAAAAACAAGACGGATATTGATGGACTTTTGAAGAAGACCCTGCCACAGGATCTGGTGAAGTTCGGACTCATACCAGAGTTTATCGGACGTGTGCCGGTTACCGTGTCTCTGGAGCTCTTAGACAGTGACGCCCTGGTTAGAATTCTTACAGAACCGAAAAATGCCCTGATTAAGCAGTATCAAAAGCTGTTTGAGCTGGATGACGTAAAGCTGGAGCTGACTAAGGATGCAGTGGAACGTATTGCAGAGCTGGCAGTGGAACGCAAAACCGGAGCCAGAGGACTTCGTTCCATTATGGAAAGCGTTATGATGGATATGATGTATGAAATTCCATCAGACAGCAGCATTGGAATCTGCACGATTACCAAAGATGTTGTGGATCAGAAGGGTGAACCGGAATTGGTTTACAGGGATATGACAGTTCCCAGAAAACCGCTGGCTCCAAAACGGAGAAAAGATAAAACAGGCGAGATCGCATAGATCCCTGCATGAGTCGGGAAGGTGTTACAGCGGAAAGACCTGCTGCAACACCTTTTTGGATGCGAAGGAGAGAAGGTAACAGTGGATAAAACAATTACAATGCCAGTCATTGCCTTAAGGGGAATGACAGTTCTTCCAAAAATGATGCTGCATTTTGATATCAGCCGGAAAAAATCAATTGCGGCTGTGGAAAAGGCCATGGTGGGAGATCAGAAGGTATGTCTGATCACCCAGAAGAACACTGAGGAAGCTGATCCCGGAATCGATGATCTGTTCCAGATCGGTACAGTGGCCCTTATCAAGCAGCTTGTAAAGATGCCTGATAATGTGATTCGTGTTATGGTAGAGGGTCTGGAGAGGGCGGAGATTTTGGGCCTGGATAGCCAGGAACCCATGCTCATAGGAGAAATTGTGAAAACCCAGGAGGTGAATCCTGCCATTGACTATGTCACGATCCAGGCCATGATACAGATTACCCAGGAAAAGCTGGAGGAATATGGAAGAGAAAGTCCTAAGGTGGGCAAGGAAGTAGTTCCCCATTTAAAGACTATTACAGATCTGGGAGAATTGCTGGATCAGATTGCTGTTCATCTTTCCTGGGATTATCGGATCCGCCAGCAGGTGTTGGAAAGCTTTTTGCTGGAGGACAGATATGCTCTTGTTATGAGAAATCTGGTAACTGAGATTGAGGTATCCAAAGTAAAACGAGAACTTCAGTCCCAGGTGAAGGAGCGGATTGACAAGAATCAGAAGGATTATATTTTAAGGGAGCAGTTAAAGGTGATCCGTGAAGAACTGGGAGAAGACAATCCTTTGTCTGATGCTGATGAATACGGTAAACGGCTGAAGACCTTAAAAGCTGACAAAGAGGTTCAGGAGAAAATCCGAAAGGAAATCGAGCGCTTTAAGGCAATGCCAGGAGGAAGTCAGGAAGCCAATGTAGTCCGGATGTATCTGGAAACAGTCCTGGATCTTCCGTGGAAAAAAATGTCCAAGGACAACAATAATATTGCCCATGGGGAAAAGATATTAAATGAAGACCATTACGGTCTGGAAAAGGTAAAGGAACGAATTCTGGAATATTTAGCTGTCAGGATTCTGACAAAAAAGGGCACCAGCCCGATTGTATGTCTGGTAGGCCCTCCCGGAACCGGAAAAACCTCCATAGCCCGTTCTATGGCCAGAGCTTTAAATAAAGAGTACGTGCGGATCAGCCTGGGAGGAATCCGTGATGAAGCAGAAATCAGAGGACACCGCAAAACTTATGTGGGAGCTATGCCCGGAAGAATTGTGGAAGCTTTAAGACAGGCTGGAGTCAGCAATCCTCTCATGCTTCTTGATGAGATTGACAAGGTTAGCAGGGATTATAAGGGAGATACCTCTTCAGCTCTTTTAGAGGTGCTGGACAGCGAGCAGAATATGAAGTTCAGGGATCATTATGTGGAAGCTCCCATTGATTTGTCCAATGTGCTTTTTGTTGCAACAGCCAATACCACGACCACCATTCCAGGCCCTTTGCTGGACCGTATGGAAGTAATTGAAGTGAGCAGCTATACGGAGAATGAAAAATTTCATATTGCAGAGAATTATCTTGTAAGGAAACAAAGAGATAAAAACGGCCTAAAGGAAAAACAGGTAACCATATCCGAGGGAGCCTTAAAAAAGATCATTCACAACTACACCCGGGAAGCAGGAGTGAGAAATTTGGAACGGCAGATCGGTTCTGTGTTCCGTAAGGCAGCAAGAGAGTTTTTGGAGGGTGGAAAACAGGTCATAGATATCCGTTCAAAGGATTTGGAAAAATACCTGGGCAAGGAAAAAGTGACTTTTGAAGATGTGAATGAAGAAGACCAGGTAGGAACCGTAAGAGGACTTGCATGGACCAGCGTAGGAGGCAACACACTTCAGATAGAGGTCAATGTAATGCCCGGAAAGGGTGCTCTTCAGATGACTGGCCAGATGGGCGGTGTCATGAAGGAATCTGCTCAGACGGCACTCAGCTATGTGAAGTCGGTCTGCCCGGAATATCAGGTAGCAGAGGATTACTTTGAAAAACACGATATTCACCTTCATATTCCGGAGGGAGCAGTGCCAAAGGATGGGCCTTCCGCAGGAATCACCATAGCCACCGCCATGCTTTCAGCCATTACCAATCATAAGGTCTATGCAAAAGTAGCCATGACAGGAGAAATTACCCTCAGAGGCAGAGTTCTTCCTATCGGCGGGTTAAAGGAAAAAATCCTGGCTGCCCGTATGGCTCATGTGGAAAAGGTATTAATTCCTGATAAGAACCGTCCTGATATAGCGGAGCTGTCGGAGGAAATTACAGGTGGACTTGACGTTGTCTATGTAAAGACTATGGCGGAAGTGTTAACGGAAGCGTTCAGTGGAAAGGAAACCATATGATTATTAAAACAGTAGAACTGGAAACCGTTTGCGGCATAACCAGCAAACTCCCGGAGAATACCAAGCCGGAGTTTGCCTTTGCCGGCAAATCCAATGTGGGTAAGTCTTCCCTGATCAATGCCCTGATGAACCGCAAATCCTATGCAAGGATATCCTCTCAGCCGGGAAAGACCCAGACCATTAACTTTTATAATATTAATGAGGCCTTTTACTATGTGGACCTTCCAGGCTACGGCTATGCAAAGGTCGCTTTGGAGGTAAAGGCTAAATGGGGAAAAATGATTGAGAATTACCTCCATAATTCCCCTATGCTGCGCTGTATCTTCCTTCTGATAGACATCCGTCATGAGCCTTCTGTCAATGACAAGACTATGTATGACTGGATTGTGCAGAATGGCTTTCACCCGGTGATCATAGCGACAAAACTGGATAAAATCAAACGAAGCCAGGTACCAAAGGCTGTAAAGATCCTGCGGACAGGCTTAGGGCTTGGACCCGAAGAACTTATCATTCCTTTCTCTGCAGAGACAAAACAGGGAAGAGAAGAAATTTGGGACATGATATCAGAAATTGTAAATAGTATTGACAATGAATAAAAATCTTTTTATACTGTTCACAAATACGGATTTTCAGTATTGTATATTTTATGAGATGAGGAGAAAAGGATTATGAAAAAAACAATGAAGAAGATTGCTTCTGCTTTTGTGGCAGCAGTTCTGGCAACCGTCACCTTGACAGCTTGTGGAAGCGGAAATTCAGCAACTGGAACAGCAGCAGCTGATGGAAAAAAGACACTGAAAGTTGCCATGGAGTGCAGCTATGCACCTTATAACTGGACTCAGCCCACAGATGCAAATGGAGCGGTTCCCATTTCCGGAAGCTCTGACTTCGCTTATGGCTATGATGTTATGATTGCCAAGAAGGTTGCTGACAAACTTGGCTATGAGCTGGAAATTGTAAAGCTTGACTGGGATTCCCTGGTTCCTGCAGTTCAGTCCGGAACCGTGGACTGTGTTATTGCTGGCCAGTCGATTACATCAGACCGCCTTCAGTCTGTAGATTTTACAGACCCCTATTATTATGCTACTATTGTTACTCTGGTAAAGGCCGGAAGTAAATATGAGAATGCAAAAAGCGTTGCAGATTTAGCTGGTGCTGTCAGTACCTCCCAGATCAACACGATCTGGTATGATAGCTGTCTGCCTCAGATTCCAGATGGAGAGATACAGCCTGCCCACGAATCCGTGCCCGCTATGCTGGTAGCTCTTAATTCTGGAAGAATTGATTTAGTAGTAACCGACAAGCCTACGGGACAGGCTTCTTTAATTGCTTATCCTGAGTTCAGACTTCTTGATTTTACCGGAACAGAAGGTGGGTTTCAGGTTTCTGATGAAGACATTAACATCGGGATTTCTTTAAAGAAGGGCAATACGGAATTAAAGGATGCCATCAACGGTGTGCTTTCTGAAATGAATGAAACAGACTTTGACAAGATGATGGAAGATGCCATCGCCGTACAGCCATTGTCTAACTAATACAAAAAGGAGAAGATAGAATATGTCTCTGCCATCAGATTTTTTGGGAAGAATCATTGTTATTCTGCAAGGGTATGGACCTTCGTTTCTCAGCGGTGTGGGTAAGACAATGGCTGTTGCCATTGTGGGTACCTTGATCGGCTGTATCATCGGTTTTGCAGTAGGAATTATTCAGACAATTCCTGTATCGAAAAACGATAACGTGATCAAGCGGTTCCTGTTACAGATTATAAAAATTATATTAAATATCTATGTAGAGGTATTCCGGGGAACCCCCATGATGGTTCAGGCCATGTTTATATATTTTGGTTTCTCTGTGTTGTTCCAGATTAACATGTCTGTTGCCTTTGCCGCCTACTTTATTGTCTCCATTAACACCGGAGCATATATGGCAGAGACGGTGCGTGGAGGTATTTTGTCCATTGACCAGGGACAGACGGAAGGAGCCAAGGCCATTGGTATGACTCACTATCAGACAATGGTTAATGTGATTATGCCTCAGGCTCTGCGCAACATCATGCCTCAGATTGGAAACAATCTGATCATCAATATCAAGGACACCTGCGTGCTCTCTGTCATTGGTTTTGTAGAGCTGTTTTACACCACAAAGGGAGTGGCAGGAGCTTATTATACTTATTTTGAAGCTTTTACCATTACCATGATCCTTTACTTTGTGCTGACATTTACCTGTTCCAGAATTCTACGGCATTGGGAGAAGAAGATGGATGGTCCGGACAGTTACGATCTGGCTACTACGGATACCCTGGCTTATACCAGCGGTATGGTGAAGTTCCCTAATCCAAGAGATAAGGAGGAGAAGTAAATGGCAGGCGAAAAATTGTTGGAAATTCATCATTTAAGCAAAACCTTTGGAACCAATGTGGTGCTTCGGGATATTGATTTCTCCGTTAATGCCGGGGATGTGACCTGTATCATCGGTGCCTCCGGTTCCGGAAAATCAACCCTTCTGCGCTGCCTAAATCTTTTGGAGACTCCTACAAGCGGAGAGATACTGTATCATGATGTGGACATTACGGACAGAAAGATGAACGCCCCTGCCTATCGGACCAAGGTAGGTATGGTGTTCCAGAACTTCAATCTTTTTAACAACATGACTGTTCTGGAAAACTGTATGGCAGGACAGGTAAAGGTTTTAAAAAAGAATAAGGAAGAAGCCAGAAAAAAGGCTATGATGTATTTGGAAAAGGTGGGCATGGCTCCCTATATCAATGCAAAGCCAAGACAGCTTTCCGGCGGACAGAAGCAGAGGGTAGCAATAGCCAGAGCTCTGGCCATGGATCCTGAGGTTCTGCTTTTTGACGAACCTACTTCGGCTCTGGATCCTCAGATGGTGGGAGAGGTGCTGGCTGTTATGAGAACTCTTGCGAAAGAAGGTCTTACCATGATTATCGTTACTCATGAAATGGCCTTTGCCAGAGATGTATCCAGCCATGTGGTCTATATGGCTGGGGGAGTCATTGAAGAAGAGGGGCCTCCGGCTGACATTTTTGGCAATCCGAAAAAAACTACCACAAAAGAATTCTTAAGCAGATTTATGCAGGGATAAATAAAAAGCTGATTCAGGAAGAGATTCGCTGAATCAGCTTTTTTGTCTATTTTTCTTTGAAAATCCGCTCGGGATGGATGATTTCCGTTTTTACAGGCGTCTTGGGAACGGTCACAGGCTGGGAGGGCTCGTCGGACATCTTTTCTGGAAGAGGTTTGGCAAAGAGCTCTCTTACTTTGATCCGTATAAAAGTCTGTGCTGCCTTGACAGAGATCAGGACAAGAAGGATGGGAAGAGCAATGGTCAGCATCAGTCTTGTCTTCAGACGGAAACCTTTCTTTTTCAGCTTCTTCTGTTCCTGTATATATTTGTAGTTAATTTCCTGGAGTAACGTTCTTTTTTTCTGGATCTTATTCAAGATGAATCCCCTTTCTGTTTGATAAAACTTTAAGAACCGCTCATCAGGGTTTTCATGGCAAATGCATAGATTTCCTGGCTTTTTCCTTTCCAGTGGTCGCACATGATCTCTGCCTGGGTTTTGTCAGGAACAGAAAGCTCCAAGTTAATCAGGTTGCTTTTTCCTTCCCTCACCTGACAGCGGACAATGTATTCCTGGTTAGTGGACTTATAAAAATCAGCGGTGATCCCCACTTCATTGCGGAGACGGAACTTGTTTTCTTTTAAGTATTCATCTATATCATTAATGATGGCAGGTGAAATCTTGTTACCGAAAAAAGAGAGGGTTTCCTCACCTTCTCTGGTGATTTCATACCGGCTGCTGTTGTGATTGGTTTCCACATGGAGAAGCCTGGCTTCCAGCAGTTCATTAAGTGCCTGGTTTAAGGTGAAATAAGTGGTGTATTCATGTTCCAGAAAAAAGTTGGAAAGTTGTGCGCTTGTCAGGGGGAAATTTACCTGCTTCAGCATATATAAAATCATCAGTTTGTACAGGGTCATAGGTTCTGACAGCATAGTTACCTCCAGTGGCTCATGTTCTGCGCCGTATTTTTTACCCGGCGATACGGGTGCTTAAGTCTGGTTGGAAAGCCTCTATAACCGGATATGATCCCTGACTGCACGGCTCACAACTTCTGCAACACGGGGATCAAAAGCTTCCGGCAGAATGTTGTTTTCATCTCTCTTGACCGGATCCACAAGACTGGCGATAGCGATGGCAGCGGCAAGCTTCATTTCTTCCGTAATGGCTGAAGATCTTCCTTCCAGAGCACCTTTGAAAATCCCTGGGAATACAAGTACATTATTGACCTGATTTGGGAAATCAGACCTTCCTGTTCCTATGACTTTTGCACCGGCAGCTTTTGCCAGATCGGGCATGATCTCAGGAACCGGATTTGCCATAGCAAAAAGGATGGAGTCACGATTCATGGATGCAACCATCTCCTGGGTAACGATTCCAGGTGCGGATACACCGATAAAAATATCGGCCCCCTTTATGGCATCGGACAAAAAACCCTGTTTACCTTCCAAGTTGGTCACGTTCATCATCTGTTCCTGCATCCAGTTTAAACCTTCCATGCCCTTGGCAAGTATTCCAATCCTGTCGCACATGGTAATATGTGAAAAGCCATAGGTGAGAAGGAGCTTAGTGATAGCCACTCCTGCGGATCCCGCTCCGTTTACAACCACCTGGCATTCTTCTTTTTTCTTTCCTGTCACTTCCAGCGCATTGATGATGCCTGCCAGAACAACGATGGCTGTTCCGTGCTGGTCGTCGTGAAATACAGGGATGGAAAGAAGATCCTTTAACCGCTCCTCAATTTCAAAGCAGCGGGGAGCTGATATGTCCTCTAAATTGATGCCGCCAAAGGCAGGGGCAATATTCACCACGGTTTTAATGATTTCCTCTGTGTCCTGGGTATCCAGGCAGATCGGGATGGCGTTCAGCCCTCCGAATTCTTTAAAAAGCACGGCTTTTCCCTCCATAACGGGCATGGCTGCCAGAGGACCTATGTTTCCCAAGCCCAGAACAGCACTTCCGTCAGAGATAACTGCCACTGTATTTGCTTTGATGGTATAATCGTATGCTGCCTCAGGGTTTTCCGCAATAACCTTGCATGGCTCCGCTACTCCGGGGGTATAGGCCAAGGCTAAATCTTCTCTTGAATTTACCTTTGCTTTTGATGTTATTTCCAGCTTTCCATTCCATTCTTTGTGGAGCAATAAAGCTTTCTCATTGGTCGTCATAATTAGTTTGTCCTTTTTTTTAACAGTTTTTATTTATCATACCAATTTTAGGGTTTTAAATCAATAGAAAATGTGGTAGAATGTGATTATCTTAAAGCCATGCAAAAAAGTTTGTGAAATTTGTGCGTGGGAGCTTGCTCACTAAGCACAAATTTCACAAACTTTTTTTATAGGGCGTCAGCCCGCAGGGGAAATAGGGCGGTAAGCCGCCCTATTTCCCCCTGGCATGGCTGATTCCCTCCATCATCCTGGATTTGTAACATATCCTAACCTAAATAAATAACCAAACAAACATTAATAACGATAAAAAGAGAAATAAATATACAGGTGGCACTATGAGAGAACGGATCAACAGGTTGTCGAAAGGCATAATTGATTCAGAAATTCCAAAGATTAAGGTAACCCCATCGGGAATTGATGATGTGGTCCGCTCCGGCGGAGCGGCAAGGCGCGAAGTTGTCGTTACCAGCGAGAATAATTTACATATAAAAGGACTTGCATATTCCTCCAATTACCGTGTCAAGCTTTTAAAGGTCGCCTTTGGGGGTACATATAACCATCTGGTCTATGAGATAAACAGCAGTTATCTGGAAGATGGTGATGTGATTAAGGGATCTTTTTATCTGGTTACCAATGGCGGCGAGAGAGAAGTCCCTTATTCTTTTCGTGTGGAGTTGGGAACATCAGGAAAGGCCCTGGGAGACTTAAAGACAGCAGAGGACTTTGCGTCCATTGCAAAAAAAGATATGGATACAGCCTTAAGGCTGTTTGAATACCGTGATTTTGACACAGCTCCCTTTATGAATGATCTGCATGTAAAGGCCATTTATGACGGATTGAGGGGGAGGCCTGACCGGAGAAAGGAGCTGGAGGAGTTTCTTACGGCTTTAAAGGTCAAAGAGTCGGTATCCATAACCGCAGAAACAGACTCCAGGAGATTTGGAGAACTGGAGGAACCTGTAAAAGATCAGATTGTCTTAAAGCGAAGCGGCTGGGGTTATGTGAATCTGGAAGTGACTACGGATTGTGATTTTATAGAGCTGCCCCAAAAGACTATTGGAGAACAGGATTTTGAGGGTGATGAATGCAGAGTTCCTTTTGTTATTCATCCTGAGCGAATGCACCAGGGGGAGAATCAGGGCAGGATTTTCATAAACGGGATGGAGGAACGCTTTGCCCTTCCGGTTACAGCGGTCAGAAATCCGGGCGGAGGAATATCGGCTGAGGATGCCTTTACAAAAGAATCATTCAGCCATTTTTTGCGTCTTCGTCTGGAAGAGGAATCAGGGCAGAGAGATCTGGCTGTTCTGTATGAAGGGATGAGAAAGGCCCTCAATGAAATTGAGGTGATGAAGGGAGTTACCAGTCCTGTCAAGCTGTTTCGTGCAGAAATATATCTGGGAGAGGGAAAACCTTCAAAGGCCGTATTGCTTCTTGATGAATGCAGGGATGAGATACTCAGCCAGCGCCAGGAAAAAAGAGAGCTGTACTGTTATTATCAGTACCTGCGTTTAAAAGCGGAGCCGGACGAATACCAGAAAGAGTCCCTGATTCGCCTTATGAAAAAGTATCTGGAGGAAGAACCGGGACAATTCTGGCTTTTTCTGCTGATCTTGAAAATGGATTCTAAGTTATTTGAGAATCTTCCTTCTTTATTTTCTATGCTGAAACGACAGTTTGATAAGGGTGTGAGAAGCCCGTTTTTCTATGTCTGGGGCTGCAGAATTTTAAACAGCGCACCTGATATGATCAGAACGTTAGGATCTATGGAAATACAGATTCTCTACCACTGTGCCGGAAAAGGACTGGTGGAGAAGAAGCTGGCGTTGGTAATATCCCGGCTGACTTTGAATGTAAAGCATTTTAACCGGCTTCATTACCGGATGCTGGTAAAGCTTTATGAGGAGTTCCCGGAAAAAGAGGTACTGGAGGCGGTATGCGGCCTGCTGATCAAAGGTGAACTGCAAAGAGGAGATGCTTTTTCCTGGTATGAAAAGGGCGTGAAGGCCGGAATCAGCCTGACCAGGCTATATGAATATTATTTATACAGTCTGCCCAGGAATTATTGTTATCTCCTTCCCAAAGAGGTACTCCTTTATTTCTCCTACGGAGGAAGTGAGCTGGATATTTACAGCAGAATCACTCTTTACAAGAATGTCCTGGTGTATCTGGAGCCAACAGACGCCCTGTATCAGGCTTATGAGAGGACTATTGAGAAATTTGCAACAGAACAGCTGTTTGAATCCCGGATTGATAACCGGCTGGCGGTTATTTATGAGAAAATGATATTAAAGGATGTCATTGACCTTCCCATGGCCAAGGTGCTTCCTGCCATTCTCCGGTCTTACCGTGTGGAATGCAGCAATAAAAACATGAAATACGTAATTGTCTGCTATGAGGAAATGAAGGAAGAGGATGCCTTTCTTTTGGATGAAGGGGTTGCTTATGTGCCTTTGTTTTCTGAACGCAGCATATTGCTTTTTCAGGATGCTTACGGGAACCGGTACGCCAATGTTTTATGTAAAAAAGCTCCGGTCATGGACAAACCGGAGTTGGAGCAGCGCTGCTTTGAACTGCATCCGGAACACCCAATGCTGAGACTCCGGGCTTGCCAGAAGGTTTTGGAACAGGGAGAAGCTGACGGGGAAGAGATAAAGATTTTAGAAAATACTCTGGAAGATCCTAAACTTCGGCCTGCTTATAAAAGGCTTTTGCTTTCCAAAATCATTGAATTTTACCAGAAACATGCCTTGCCGGGAGAAGATAACGAAGGGTCAGGGTACTTGCTGAAGCTGGATAAGAAAGTTCTGTCCAAGTCAGAACGGACCGGAGTATGCAATACCCTCATTATCAGCGGCTATGTGGAAGAGGCATTTGCCATGCTTCGGGAATTTGGCAGCGAAGAGATTGAGACTGAGGGCTTATACCTGCTTTGCAGCAAGATGATTTTAAAAAAGCTCTTTGATGAAGATTCTCTTCTTTTGCACCTTTCATACCAGATTTTCAAGGAGAAAAAGGGCGACAGTATCATTATGGATTATTTGTGTGAACATTTTAATGGGCTTTCTGATCAGATGTATGCCGTACTTGTGGAGGGAGTTTCCCAGCATGTGGAAACTTATGACCTGGAGGAGAGGCTGGCGGCTCAGATGATGTTTTCCGGTCGCGGCAGCAAGCTGGATAAGGTGTTTCAGCTGTATAAAAGCCGTAAGGAGCCAAATAACACCATTCTTAAGGCGTATTTTACTATTAAATGTACGGAGTATTTCATGGAGGACAAAGAGCTGTGGGAGCAGGTGTTTGCTTATCTGGAAGGGCTGGTGCAGGCTTCCTCTTTAAAGGGAAGGCTTCCGGTCATTTATCTTCTGGCTCTTACCAAATTTTATTCCCAGCTTCCCAACTTAGAGGAAGACCAGGCGGCTCTGTGCCGGGAGACATTGTCTTTTCTGCTGGAGGAAGGCTTTGAATTTCCTTATTTTAAAATTCTGGCAAGATATGCTCCTGTTCCCGAGGATATAATGGATAAAGCCATGATCCAGTATTCCGGAGACAAGGATTCTAAAATAGATCTCCAGATCAGGATACTTCCAGATGAAGAGGAATTCCACAGCGAGGATATTTCCCGAATGTATCAGGGGATTTTCGTGAAGCAGAAAATATTGTTTGAAGGCGAAATCATGGAATACCGGATAAGGGAGCTGGTGACGGAGGAATGGATTCTCAAAAAGGAGGGAAGTGTGGAATGCTGCACAAAGCTTCCTGTAAGGGATTCAGAAAGCAGATTTGCATGTCTCAATGAAATGAGCCTATCGTTAAGCATAAAGGATGAAGAAGGTCTCAAAAAGCGGATGCAGGAGTATTTGAAAAAGAATGCTGCTGCAGAAGAATTATTTTCACTGATGTAAGGGGGCTGTCAATGGACGGACTGATAATAGGGCTTGACCTGTGTGATGCCTATACCCGCATGTGCTGTTATGACAGAGAAAAGTCATGGTGCATTCCTACGGTCATCTGCCGGAAAAAGGATGAAGATGCCTGGTACATAGGAGAAGAGGCGTATGCCCATACTCTGGTAGGAGAAGGCATTATTGTGGACAAGCTGATAAAGATGGTCAGGAAAGATGGAACGGCTACTTTAAGCGGAACCAAATACGAAGGCCTGGACCTGTTGAAAACATTTTTAAAGAAAATATTGAAACTCCCTATGGAGGAGTTCTTTTGCGATGAAGTAAGGCAGCTTGTGATTTCCGTGCAGAAGGTGGATGGGAAGCTGATGGACGGAATTATGTACTGTGCTGATGATCTGGGAATTCCCAGAGACAGGGTCCATATCATCAGCCATACGGAAAGCTTTGTGTATTATACCCTTAGTCAGAAAAAAGAGGTTTGGTGCAATCAGGTATCTGTTTTTGATTTATCTGAGGACTCTTTCTACTACCATGAGCTTAAAATCCAGAGAGGTCTGCGCAAGATGGTGGTGATGGCAGAGGAACAGGCTTTGGAGGAAAGTTTTAATCTGGATATTCTGGATACGCCCTCCGGCGGAAGGCTGGCAGATAAGATTTTAAGTTCCTGTGCGGAACGGCTTCTTCAGAAAAAACTGTTTTCCTCTATATTTCTTACGGGAAAAGGTTTTACTGATCATACGTGGGCAAGTGATTCCATGAAAATACTCTGCTCCCGCCGTAAGGTTTACATGGAGCCGGAACTGTTTGCCAGAGGTGCCGCATTTAAGGGGAAGGATTATGCACAGGAAAAGACTGCCTATCCCTTTATCTGTATTTGCCAGGGGCGGCTTCATTCCACAGTGTCTATGAGGGTGCTTCACAAGGAGCGGGAGAATCAGCTTGTGGTGGCTTCGGCAGGAGATAACTGGTATGAGTCCAGAAGCAGCGTGGATTTAATCGTTGATGGTCAGGATTATGTGGAATTTACGGTAACGCCTATGGATCCCAAGCAGGCAAGGCTGGTGAAGATTCCCTTGGAAGGGTTTCCGAAACGGCCCGACAGAACCACCAGAGTAGGGATCAGTGTTGGTTTTTTGGATGAGAAAACCATGGCAGTGGTATTAAAGGACAAAGGCTTTGGAGATTTGTTTCCGGCAACTTCTGCAGTAGTAAGACAAGAGGTCATGCTATGAGTCTGATTCTTTGCCGGCAGGAACCGGTAAAACAGCCATTTTATTTTGAAGGTCTGGGAGCACGCCTGTATTCCTCCCAGGAGCTTTGCTATGTGATTTATAATAATCCTCTTCTGGTTATGGAGGGATTTGTGGATAAAAGCCTGATTGATTTTATCAGGGACGATCTGGATATGGCCTTTCTGGCGTCCAAGCTGGAAAAATGGCAGCAGAGCGGGGAAGACCAGGATGAGCTTCTTATTATCGTCCTGCAGGAATGTGATTATTACAGTGGAGCTGAGATAAGCCGTTTCCGGCAAAATCTGGCTGCTTACAGAAGGATGCCGGAAGGCGAACTTTTGAAGGAAAAGGCGGACTATCTTTTTTCCAGGCAGCAGTACGGAAAGGCAGTGGAGCAGTACAGCCGTATTCTGGAGCTTCCAAAGGGAAATGCCGGATTTTTATCCAGGATTTACAACAATCTTGGCTCCGCCTATGCCAGGTTATTTATGACAGATAAGGCTTACCAGTCTTACCAGAAGTCCTTTGATCTGGTAAAAAACGGGGAGGTTTTAAAAAGAATCTGTTATTTATCCATGTGGAATGACCGTATGACATTGGATGAACGTTTTCAGTCCCTGATAACGGAGGATGTAAAACGGGAATGCGAAGAAGATAAGAAGAGGGCGGAGGAAGCGGCAAATGAGGCGCAAAGCCTTAAGGCACTGGAGCAGCTTTTTCAGAAGGACCCAATTAAACGACTTCAGGGCGCTGGGGAACTGGTTCAGAGCTGGAAGCAGGAATACCGGAATATTATGTCTTAGGCGGGATATGATCTGCTTCCTGCAAAACCCTTGACAAATATAAAAAAAAACACTATCATTACAAGGTATATAGGAAAAGGTAGAGAAGAAGAGGAGTACGTCCATAACCCTGAAAGAGAAAATCATCCACCGGCTGAAAGATGGTTAAGGAAGTGTGTACGGAAGGTAGCTTCGGAACCGGAAGGCTGAAAAGACAAATGTAAGTAGGCTTTCACGCATGGCTGCGTTAAAGGCTTTGAGATATATGGCAGTATGCCATATAAAAAAAGGTGGTACCGCGTTGATTCGCCCTTTGCATCCAAGGATGCAGAGGGCTTTTTTAATGTTTGACACGACAGTCAGAAGAAGGAGAAGATTATGAAAGAGTTAGAAAAGACTTATGATCCCGCAGGGATTGAAAGCAAGCTTTATGAAAAGTGGCTGGATAAAAAATATTTTCATGCAAAGCCCAATAAGGATAAAAAGCCGTTCACCATTGTGATGCCACCGCCTAACATTACAGGGCAGCTTCACATGGGTCATGCATTGGATAATGCCATGCAGGATATTTTGATCCGTTACAAGAGAATGCAGGGCTATGAGGCTCTTTGGCAGCCGGGTACAGATCATGCAGCCATTGCTACGGAAGTAAAGGTAATTGAAAGCTTAAAGGCGCAGGGAATTGATAAAGCAGATTTAGGCAGAGATGGCTTCCTGGAAAAGTGCTGGGACTGGAGAAAGGATTACGGCGGACGGATCATCAATCAGCTTCACAAGCTGGGTTCTTCTGCCGACTGGGACAGAGAACGGTTTACAATGGATGAAGGCTGTTCCCAGGCCGTTCAGGAGGTCTTTATCAGGCTTCATGAAAAAGGATATATTTATAAAGGTTCCCGTATTGTAAACTGGTGCCCTGTATGCCAGACCACCATTTCTGATGCAGAGGTAGAACATGAAGATCAGAACGGATCTTTCTGGCACATTAATTATCCTATTGCTGGAGAGGAAAACAGATTTGTAGAGATCGCCACTACCAGACCGGAAACCCTTTTGGGAGATACTGCAGTGGCAGTTAATCCGGAGGATGAAAGATATCAGGATCTGGTGGGAAGGATGTTAAAGCTTCCTCTGACAGACCGTGAGATTCCAGTTGTTGCGGATTCCTATGTTGACAAGGAATTTGGTACCGGATGTGTGAAAATTACCCCTGCTCACGACCCCAATGACTTTGAAGTGGGAAAGAGACATAATCTGCCGGAACTGTGTATTATGAATGACGATGCAACCATCAACCTTCCAGGCAGCAAATATCACGGAATGGAGCGATACGAAGCCAGAAAAGCTATTGTAAAGGACTTGGAGGACCAGGGACTTTTAGTAAAGGTGGAGCCACATACCCATGCGGTGGGAACTCACGACCGCTGTAAGACTACAGTGGAGCCTATGGTAAAACAGCAGTGGTTTGTGAAGATGGAGGAGATGGCAAAGCCGGCCATTGAAGCCTTAAAGACAGGAGAACTTAAATTTGTTCCAGAAAGATTTGACAAAATTTATCTTCACTGGCTTGAAAACATCCGTGACTGGTGCGTTTCCAGACAGCTTTGGTGGGGACATCGGATTCCTGCTTATTATTGCGGTCAATGCGGAGAAATAACAGTATCAGCCCAGGCACCGGACTTTTGCCCCAAATGCGGAGGAACCCATCTTACTCAGGACGAGGACACTCTTGATACGTGGTTTTCTTCTGCATTGTGGCCCTTTTCTACCTTGGGATGGCCTGAGGAAACAGAGGATCTTAAGTATTTTTACCCCACAGATGTGCTGGTAACAGGCTATGATATTATTTTCTTCTGGGTCATCCGAATGGTATTTTCCGGAATTGAGCAGACAGGAAAACTTCCTTTCCATACAGTGCTGATCCACGGACTGATCAGGGATTCAGAAGGGCGGAAGATGAGCAAATCCTTGGGAAATGGAATCGATCCTTTGGAGGTCATTGAGAAATATGGCGCTGATGCCCTGCGCATGACTCTGATCACGGGAAATGCTCCGGGAAATGATATGCGTTTTTACTGGGAGAGGGTGGAAGCCAGCCGCAACTTTGCCAATAAGGTATGGAATGCTTCCCGTTTCATTATGATGAATATTGAAAAGGCCCAGGGAGCAAAGGCGGAGCTTTCCCAGCTTACTATGGCCGATAAATGGATTCTTTCCAAAGTCAATACCCTTACAAAGGATGTGACGGAGAATCTGGATAAGTATGAACTGGGAATTGCCCTTCAAAAGGTTTATGATTTTATATGGGAGGAGTTCTGTGACTGGTATATTGAAATGGTGAAACCAAGGCTGTGGAATGATCAGGATGAGACAAAAGCGGCGGCTATCTGGACTTTAAAAACTGTCCTCATTAATTCATTAAAGCTACTTCACCCCTATATGCCGTTCCTGACTGAGGAAATCTTCTGCAACCTTCAGGAAGAAGAGGAGTCCATTATGATTTCAAGCTGGCCGGAGTATCAGGTGGAATGGAATTTCCAAGCCGAAGAACATGCTGTGGAAACCATGAAAGAAGCCGTAAGGGCAATCCGGAATGTACGCACCTCCATGAACGTTCCTCCCAGCAAAAAGGCTAAGGTTTATGTTGTCTCTGAGAATCAGGAAATTCTTGATATTTTTGAACGCAGTAAAATATTCTTTGCTTCCCTGGGTTATGCAGGGGAAGTGTATTTGCAGAAAGATAGAGGTGGGATTTCAGAAGACGCTGTATCCGCAGTTATCCCTCAGGCAGTAATTTATATGCCTTTTGCAGAACTGGTGGATATTGAAAAGGAAATCGAACGTCTTAAAAAAGAAGAAGAACGGCTGGGTAAAGAGCTTGCCAGAGTGAATGGTATGCTTAAAAATGAAAAATTTGTCAGCAAGGCTCCTGAGGCAAAGATCCAGGAAGAAAAGGCCAAGCTTGAAAAATATGCCCAGATGATGGAACAGGTAAAAGAACGGCTTTCTCAGCTTTCTTAAGACTTGTCATGAAAAATCGACAATAGAAAATGAAATGTGAAAACAGTCGAACACGGCTATATCCCCGTGTCCGGCTGTTTTTTTAGATGGAGAGGAGGGAGCCGCCCGGCAGAATAAGGGGAAAAGGGAACAAGTGGTCTGGAGAACCTGTCGCTATATGCCGGTAAAGAGGAGAAAAAGACGATGAAAAACTGGAATTTTCCCCATGGTTTTGACAAATTCTGAAAGGCATGGCAGATATAATGTTCCTACAGGGCAGGAGGTGAATGCAGCAACGGAAATTAACCTGTACATAGATGTGTTGTTCTTAATTAATTTTATTATGAATTTCTTGATCTTATCCATTGTGAGGAGAGGGTTAAGGTTCCGCCTCATAAGATGGAGAATGATTCTGGGGGCTGCTCTGGGATCAGCGTGGGCCGTGTTTGCTGCCGCATTCCCGTATCTGCCTTTATGGCTTGAGATGACCATTACCTATGTGGCTGTGAGCGCTCTGATGGTAATGACGGCTTTCTGTTTAAAAAGACCAAGGGATATAGGCAGAGCAGTGGGAGCGCTTTATGTGGCTGCTGTGGTGATGGCAGGTGTCATAAACGCCCTCTATCAGCATACGAAGGCTGGTTACTATATAGAACAAATTCTCAGAGGAAACAGCAGGGGAGCTATTCCTCTTTATCGGTTAATTTTTCTTGCAGCAGCCACTTATTTTGGAATCCGTTATCTTTTATGGCGGATTCCCGGCATGTTAAAGGGAAAGAGCAATTTTTATGAGGTCACCATGCACTACAAGGGAAAGGAAAAAAAGGTGACAGCTCTCCTTGATACGGGAAACAGGTTGTATGAACCAGTGAGTCGCCGTCCTGTTCACGTTGTGACTTATGAGGCTGTCCGGGAGCTGTGTGAGATCGTGACAGAGGTCGTTTATATCCCTTATGAAAGTGTGGGGAAAAGCGGCGGAATGATGCCCGGAATCTTTTTGGATCAAATGGAGGTATGCCAAGGCGATGAGAGCAAGGTAATTGAAAGGCCGCTGGTAGCAGTCTGCAAAAGGCCGCTGTCAAAAGATGGAGGTTATCAAATGCTTTTGCATGAAGAGTGAATGAAAGATGTAAAGGAGAAAATATTGACATGATTATAAAAGTTTCAGTACCAAACCGTTTCCAGTTTAAAGCCATTCCAACATTTAAGACCCTGATGATGCCTTCCAAGGGAGAGGTTCATTACATAGGAGGAGCGGACATTCTGCCTGCCCCCCTGGACAATGAGAGGGAGGCAAAGACGATTGCCCTTCTTGGGGGAGATGATGATCAAAAGGCAAAGTCAGAGCTGATTGAGCACAATCTGCGTCTTGTGGTTTACATTGCAAAGAAGTTTGACAACACCAGCGTTGGGGTGGAGGATTTGATTTCCATAGGAACTATTGGTTTGATTAAAGCGATCAATACCTTTAATCCTGCAAAAAATATAAAACTGGCTACTTATGCTTCCCGCTGTATTGAAAATGAAATACTCATGTATTTGCGCCGGAACAACAAGACTAAGATGGAGGTTTCCATTGACGAACCTTTAAACGTGGACTGGGATGGCAATGAGCTCCTTTTATCGGATATTCTGGGAACAGAGGAAGATGTTATTTATAAAGATTTGGAAACAGAGGTGGAACGGAACCTGCTTAACACAGCTATCAGCCGGCTAAGTCCAAGAGAGAGAAAGATTGTGGAACTGCGGTTTGGACTTACAGATGAAGAGGGGGAAGAAATGACTCAGAAAGAGGTTGCGGATCTGCTGGGGATATCCCAGTCTTACATATCCAGGCTGGAAAAGAAAATCATGAAAAGGTTGAAAAAAGAAATTGTACGGTTTGAATGACATATTTTATAAGAAAAGAGTAAAGGCTCCCAGGAGTCTTTTCTTTTTTTTGTAAACATGCAACTTTTATTGGGTTATAATACGTCTAATAGGTAGAACCCCAGAGAGGAGGAAAACATGAAACAAAAGATTGAACAAGAGGCGGAACGGATGCTCCTAAAAAAATATGAGTCGTATTACCGGCTTGCATACAGCTATGTGAAAAATCAACAGGATGCTTTGGATATTGTTCAGGAGAGTGCATACCGGGTAATAAAAGAATGCAATAAGATAAGAGAAGAAACCTATCTGTCCACATGGATATACCGGATCGTCATCAATACATCCATTGACTTTTTGAGGAAACAGAAAGGGGAAAGGGTGAGCCTTGATCAGGTGGAGATTCCCTGGGTGGACCGCTATGAAGAGAATGATTACTTAGAACTTTTGAGTTCCCTGGAGGACAATGACCGTGTCATAGTGATTTTAAAATATATAGAGGAATGGAAATTGGACGAAATTGCTGAAATTCTGGAAATGAACGTGAACACCGTAAAGGCCAGGCTTTACCGGGCTCTTAAGAAACTGAAGATTGTACTGGAACCAGAGGCTACTTAAAAAGGAAAGGAGCAGTTGATATGGAATACAGTGACAGAGAAAAACTGTTGAAGATGAAAGCAGAATACAATCATATTCCAGTGCCAAAGACTGCCTTGACAGGCGTAATGGCAGGAATTAAGAAGGCAGAAAAGGAAAAGAGGAGGATACATATAATGAAAATAACAAAACGAACAGCGATGACAAGTGCTGCGGCAATGGCGGCCATTATAATTATGGCAAATGCCAGTCCCTTTACAGCAAACGCCATGGAAGATATTCCGGTTCTTGGTGCAATCGCAAAGGTTGTCACATTTCGTACCTTTAAGGATGCAAAAGATAATTATGAAGCCCAAATAGATATTCCCAAGGTTTCTATTAATGAAAAAGACAATGAAAAGGTGAATCTTTCCATTGAAGAATATGCAGATCAGCTGATTTCAGAATATGAGAAACGAGTGGCAGAAGATATGGCGGGAGATGGACATTATTCCGTAACTTCCGGTTATGATGTTGTAACAGACAATCATAAGTACCTTTCTCTGCGGATTAACACAACCGTTATTATGGCCAGCGGAACGGAGTATGTAAAAATTTTTACTATTGATAAAGAAACCGGAAATGTGGTGTCCTTAAAGGATTTAATGAAGGATAAGCCTGATTATATTACTGGAATCAGTGACAACATCAAAAAGCAGATGACGGAACAAATGGCAGCCGATGAATCCAAAATGTATTTTTTAAATACAGTAGAAGATTCACTGAGTGAATTCAATCATATTTCTGGAGATGAAAGCTTTTACTTTAATGAAAACGGAAACATTGTGATCGTTTTTGATGAATATGAAGTGGCGCCGGGATACATGGGTGCTGTGGAATTCACCATACCAAAAGAAGTGACCGGATTTTAATACTACTGGGATATAAGCCCCCTTTTCCTGCGAAAAGGCGGGCTTATTCCTTTTATAAAATAAAAAATAACTGGTGCAGTGAAATGTGTATTTTGTGTTATACTAAAAACATTAAAATTAAAATATGCACAAATAACTTGATTGAAAATATATAAAATATACAAAAAAAACATAACGAACATATAAAACGAAATCGGTCATATAACGCTCTTGAAAAGTAATGTTTATAATGATATTATCTAAATTGTAAAGAAGATATATGAAAAAAACGATCAATAAACAATCATAAAAGCAGAGGAGGATGTTCAATTGAGTAAAGTGGATGAAATAACTAGGGAAAGCTGGATTATGAGTACGTTCCCTGAATGGGGGACGTGGCTGAACGAGGAAATTGAAAATGAGACAGTGGCTCCTGGAACAGTGGCTATGTGGTGGCTTGGTTGTACAGGTATGTGGTTTAAAACCCCGGGTGACTGCAACATTACCGTGGATTTATGGTGTGGAAACGGAAAGCGTTCCCATGGAAACGGAAAAATGGCTGTAGGACATCAAATGGCAAACATGTGCGGCGCAAGAGACATGCAGCCCAACTTAAGAGCTGTTCCCTTTGTCATAGACCCGTTTGCCATCAAGCATGTGGATGCGGTGCTTGCAACCCATTATCATCAGGACCATATGAGCGCAGAATATGCCGCACATGTAATCCAGAGCAAGATCACCACAACCGATGAAAACGGAAAGGAAATTCCGGTTCCTTTTATCGGCCCCAAGAAATCTGTTGAGCTTTGGCAGAAATGGGGCGTTCCGGCAGAGCGCTGCATTACAGTTGTGCCTGGAGACAGTATTAAGATCAAGGATATTGAAATTATAGCTTTAGACTCCTTTGACAGAACCTGCCTTGTAACCACAGATTCCACTGGACCGGACCGTGAGGAACTGACAGGAAAGTGCCCTACAGATATGGATGAAAAGTCAGTCAATTATCTGATCAAGACTCCTGGGGGAAATATTTATCACAGCGGTGATTCCCACTACTCCATTTACTTTGCAAAACATGGAAAAGATTACGATGTAGATGTGGCTTTTGGCTCTTATGGAGAAAACCCGGTAGGAATGGCCGATAAGATGACCTCATGCGATATTCTGCGCATGGCAGAAGCCTTAGACTGCAAGGTTGTAATCCCTATCCATTATGATGTGTGGACTAATTTTATGGCAGATGTAAATGAAATCAGGGTGCTCTATGATATGAAAAAAGACAGGCTGGATTACAAGTTTCATCCGTTCTTTTGGGAGGTAGGAGGAAAGTACGTTTATCCTACAGATAAGGACAAACGGGCTTACCACCATAGAAGGGGCTTTGAAGACTGTTTTGAAGCACCGCAGAATATCCCGTTCCGTTCGCTGCTGTAATTTCAGAAAAGAGGGGAAAAGATGCTTAGAGATTTTGTAGAAAAGAATCATTATAAGTTTGCATGTGAAGCAAAAGACTGGGAGGAAGCGGTCAGAATGAGCTGTGAATGCCTGGAGGCTGACGGAACAGTGGAAGGCAATTATAAGGAAGAGATCATCGCCTGTATTAAAAAATACGGTCCTTATATCATTATTTTGCCGGATATTGCTATGCCTCACTCTCAGGAGGGTGCAGAGGGGGTTCATAAGACCAGCATTGCTTTCATGAAACTGGAAAAACCGGTCAGCTTTGACCCGGAAGATCTGGAAAAGGATGCACAGCTTTTCTTTACGCTGGCTTCCTGCAACCCGGATCAGCACCTGGACAATATGAGCCGGTTATCAGATATGCTGAGCAATGAGGAAGCAATTGCCGAACTGAAAAAAGCAAAAAGTCCGGAAGATTTGATGAGGATTCAGGAACAATATTTGGATTAGGGGAAAGGGGATTACACATATGGAGATTTTAATGAAGATATGGAGTTTTTTTGCTACTAATATACTGCAGCAGCCGCCTTTTATGATTGGTCTTATCGTTATGGTGGGCTATATCTTGCTAGGAAAACCCTGGTATGATATACTGTCGGGAACAGCGAAAGCGATCGTAGGTTATTTGATTTTAATGGTTGGTTCCGGAGGTCTGGTCAATAACTTCCGGCCTGTACTGGTAGGTCTGAAAGACAGGTTCCAGATCAATGCTATGGTTATTGACCCGTATTTTGGACAGAACGCCGTTACGGCAGGTGTGGAAGAAGTATTTGGAAGAGGTTTTGGCGATGCAATGATTCTTTTGTTTATCGCATTTATTGTCAATATCCTTCTGGTACGCTTTTCTAAATACACCAAGCTCCGTGCATTATTTACCACCGGAAATGTTCAGGTTCAGCAGGCTGCCACAGCATATTGGCTGATCATGTTTGCCTGCCCATTTCTTCTTGATAACCGCCCTGCCATGCTTGCAGTAATGTCCCTTCTTTTAGGCGCTTACTGGGCAGTGGGTTCTAATTTAACCATCAAGCCCTGTCAGGAAGTAACTGACGGAGCCGGTTTCTGTATGGCTCACCAGCAGATGTTTGGAACTGCATTCAGCTATTGGGCTGCAGGCAAGTTCTTTGGAAATGAAGGCAAAAATAAAGATAAAAAAGTAAGAAAAATTGAAGATATTGAATTGCCGGGCTTTATGTCTATGTTTAATGACAATATGGTAACTACCTCCATCTTAATGGTAGTGTTCTTTGGAGCAATCCTTCTGGTTCTTGGCAAGGATTATCTGGTTACGGGAGAGTTTATGAAAGCAGGGGACAGCATGTTGTTCTATGTCTTAAGAACATGTCTGTACTTTGCAGCCTATCTGGCAATCCTGCAGTTGGGCGTCCGTACCTTTGTAGCAGAGCTGACGGCTTCCTTCCAGGGAATTGCAGACAAACTCCTTCCTGGTTCTGTTCCCGGAGTAGACTGTGCCGTAATCTTTGGATTTGGCGCGCCCAATGCTGTGACATTAGGCTTTTTGGCAGGCTTTTTCGGTCAGATACTTGCTATTGTAGCCCTGATCGCGTTAAAGAGTCCGGTGCTTGTAATATGCGGATTCGTTCCTGTATTCTTTGACAATGCTACTATAGGTGTTTTTGCAAATGAAAAAGGTGGATTTAAGGCGGCTCTGGTGCTTCCTTTCATCTCAGGTCTTCTTCAGGTATTCGGTTCTGCATTTATTGCAGGCTGGGTAGGTATGGCAGCCTACGGCGGATATTTGGGAATGTGGGACTGGGCAGTGGTATGGCCGGTATTTACCGTTATTATGAAGTACTTAAGCTATCTGGGAATCGCAGTGGTGCTGGCTGGGCTGCTTGCTATCCCTCAGATCCAGTATTGGAAGGATAAAAAAGGTTATTTCCTTATGACAGAGGATTATGAAGCGTATAAAGAATTGAAAGCAAAAAGATAATAAAAAAAATAGTTCAGGAGGGTTGTATTATGGCTGGTAAAAGTTTAAGTTTCTTGGTATGCTGCGCAAACGGAGCAGGTTCAAGTCTGATGGCACAGATGGCTCTGGAGAAAGTGCTTAAAAAATATGATATCAAGCCACAGAAGGTACATCACTGTCCTCTTTCAGAGGGAAAAAGCACTGCTTCCCAGTATGATGTACTTGTCTGTGCCCAGAATTTTAAAGATATGTTTGGAGATGCCAGGGACAAAGGCGTTACCATCATTCCTCTGAGGAATGTTATGTCGGCACAGGAAATTGAAACCAAGTTAAAAGAGCAGGGAATTATCGAATAAATTTTGGATTGCAGAAGTGATCAGATATGAATAGAAAGTGCAGGTGAACCGATGAAAAGAGAGTATGCCCTTGTGGAAGAGAGAAGAGCTCATATATTGGATGTGGTGAGAAACAGCCCTAAAGTGTCTGTCAACAGTCTGGCAGAGTGGTGCGGAATTTCGGTGGTGACGGTCCGCAGGGATTTGCAGTATCTGGAAGATAGAAAGCTTTTAAGGCGCTGCCACGGAGGAGCCATTCCTATTGAAACGGGTCCTGCACAAGCTGATGAAATATTACTTTACAGACGGCTGATTGCAAGTTATGCCGCAACTTTGGTGGAAGACAATGATACGCTTTTTATCAACACCAGCAGCACGGCCCTGCAGATGCTGGAATCCATTAAGGCAAGAAATGTTACGGTCATAACCAACAACGGAAAAGCTATTAACAGTGAGCATGGGGCCGGGGTAAGCATTATCCTGACCGGAGGCGAGCTTCGTTATCCCAAGGAAGCTATGGTAGGAGATTTTGCAGTCAGAAACCTGCAGAACATTTATGCAAAAAAGGCATTTTTGGGGTGTTCAGGAATTTCAGTCATGTCGGGAATGACCACTGAAATCATCAATGAGGTATGCCTTAATGAATTAATGATCGAACACACAAGGAACGAGGTGTATATCCTGGCCGACCATACAAAGATAGGAAAAAACAGCAGCTTCTCAAGCTGCAATATCGGCAAAGTTCAGCATTTGATTACAGATGAAAAGGCTCCCGAAGATATTTTAAATGAATTCAGGGAGGCTGGAGTGCAAATCCACCAGGTGAAAAAAGGAGATTTTTAAATGAAAGCCTATACCCTTGGGGTGTATGAAAAGTCAATGCCTGTGGACTTAAGCTGGAGAGAAAAGCTGGAGGCTGCAAAAAACGCAGGTTTTGATTTTTTAGAAATGAGTGTGGATGAGACGGATGAAAAGCTGGGCCGCCTTGAAATGAGCTTTAAGGAGCGTCTGGAGCTGACAGAACTGATGAAGGAGGTTGGGCTTCCCATAGGAACCATGTGCCTTAGCGGCCACCGGAAATATCCTCTGGGAAGCCATGATCCGGCAGTCAGGGAAAGAAGCCTGGAGATCATGGATAAAGCCATAGGGCTGGCAGCCGATCTGGGTATCAGAATTATTCAGTTAGCTGGATACGATGTGTATTATGAAGAGTCGGATGATGAAACAATACAGTATTTTGAGGATAATTTAAAGAAAGCCGCCCATATGGCTGCCTGTGCAGGAGTAATTTTGGGATTTGAAACCATGGAGACGGAGTTCATGAATACGGTGGAAAAATCTATGAAATATGTCCGGCAAATTTCTTCAGTGTACTTAAATGTTTATCCTGATATAGGGAACATCACCAATGCTGCAAATGTTTATGGAACCAACGTGTCGGAGGATTTAAAGCTTGGAAAGGGGCGGCTGGCCGCCATGCATTTAAAGGAGACAAAACCAGGCGTATTCCGTGAGGTTCCTTACGGCGAGGGTCACGTAGATTTTGATAAAGCTATTGAAACGGCATGGGAGCTTGGGGTAAGAAGATATGTAACGGAATTCTGGTATACGGGAAACCCGTCCTGGAAAGAAGACCTGGACGCGGCAAATCTTAAAATGTCCGGGATACTGATAAAACAGGAATGAAAGAGGATTAATCATTATGAATATAGAAAAAAAGGTGATGGAAAATCTGACGAAATGTTATTCCATAGCCCCGCTCCGATATAAGAAAAGAGATCATATTCTGGTTGCGGCGGAAAAAGTAGACCGCTGCCTGCTGTTTGACACAGACGGCAACCTGGAGGACACCATTTGGACAGAACCGGGCGGTACGATGACCATGGTTCAGGTTCCCGGTACAGACGGACAGTTTTTAGCAACTCACAAATTTTATTCCCCCAATGATTCCAAGGAGGCCAGAATTATCATTGTGACCCCCGTGGAAGACGGCGGCTGGGAGGTGAGAACTCTTACAGACCTGCCTTTTGTTCATCGGTTTAATATTGTTGAAAGAAACGGAGTCAATTATCTGATTGCATGTACTTTAAAATCAGGACATGAATATAAGGATGACTGGTCTGTTCCTGGAAAGGTATATGCAACGGTGCTTCCTGAAGATTTAAGCGGATTTAATCAGGACAATCAGTTGAAGCTGGAAGTGATTAAGGACAATATGCTGAAAAACCACGGCTACTACAGGGTGGAGGAACAGGGTATCCAAACCAGCCTCATATCCTGCGACAGCGGGGTATACCAGTTTATTCCTCCCGCTGTTCCGTCAGAGCCCTGGGAAATACATCAGTTGATTAAGGAAGCTGCCAGTGAT
Source organism: Clostridiaceae bacterium (assembly GCA_902363735.1). Taxonomy (GTDB): domain Bacteria; phylum Bacillota; class Clostridia; order Lachnospirales; family Lachnospiraceae; genus Lacrimispora. The sequence goes on along the minus strand of CABJBA010000003.1, from coordinate 206,040 downwards.
GGAGTCTTGGTAGATTTTGACGAGGACGGAGAAATGGAACTGGCGGTGATCTCTCCGTTCCACGGCGATAAAATCAGCATTTGGAAAAAGTCACAGGGTGAGTACAAGGAAGTATATGTTTATGACCAGCCAGCCCAATTTAATCACGCTATTTTTGGCGGAATGCTGTGCGGCAAGCCTGCTTTGGTGATCGGACACAGGCAGGGAGAACGTAATCTGTTTGTCCTTCGCTTTAATTCTTCTACAAAGGCCTATGAAACAGAGATATTGGACAGAGACTGCGGACCTGCCAATGTATATAAGTATACAAAGGACGGAAATGAGGTCATCATATCCACCAATCACGGCATTGATGAAATTGCCATGTATACACTGAAAGCATAGGAGGTTAAACATGTTAGAAGCCTTAAAACAAGTAGTTTATGAAGCCAATATGGAGCTGCCCAGATATGGGCTTGTCACCTTTACCTGGGGCAATGTCAGTGCTATTGACCGGGAAAGCGGCTTGTTCGTCATTAAGCCCAGCGGAGTGGATTATAGCAAGATGAAGCCGGAAGATATGGTAGTCATGGATCTGGAAGGAAACCGGATAGAAGGGAAATACAATCCTTCTTCTGATACTGCTACCCATTTGGAACTTTACAAAGCATTTCCAAAGATGGGAGGAATCGTGCATACTCATTCTTCCTGGGCAACAAGCTGGGCTCAGGCCGGACGGGGGATTCCCTGCTACGGCACCACTCATGCGGATTATATATACGGAGAGGTTCCCTGTTTGCGCTGTCTGAATCCTGAAGAAATTGAAGAGGGATATGAGAAGAACACAGGACTTTTGATTGTGGATTATTTCAAGGACAAGGAATACATGGCAGTACCTGCCTGCCTTTGCAAAAATCACGGTCCCTTTGCCTGGGGAAAGGATGCTATGGATGCCGTACACAATGCAGTGGTACTGGAAGAAGTGGCAAAAATGGCTCTGCGGTGTGAACAGATCAATCCGGATAATACTCCTGCACCTCAGGAGCTTCAGGATAAGCATTATTTGAGAAAGCATGGAGCCAATGCTTATTACGGACAAAAGGCAGAAGTATAAGCCTTGATAACTGTCTGAACCATCTGGGCATAACAGGGGAGGCGTTTATGCCTGTGATGGGATCAGCGGGAAAACGGCTGGATGCATGAAAGAACAGTTCTGTAAAATTTTGAGGAGGAATGAAATATGAGGTTTTTTTTAGATACAGCAAATGTGGAAGATATCAAAAAAGCCAATGAAATGGGAGTGATCTGCGGAGTGACGACCAATCCTTCTCTTATTGCAAAAGAAGGAAGAGATTTTAAAGAAGTCATTAAGGAGATTACCGATATTGTGGACGGACCAATCAGCGGCGAAGTAAAGGCGACCACAGTTGATGCTGAAGGCATGATAAAGGAAGGTCGGGAAATTGCAGCCATTCATCCAAACATGGTTGTAAAGATTCCTATGACTGTAGAGGGCTTAAAGGCCACAAAAGTGCTGTCTTCTGAGGGGATTAATACCAATGTGACTCTTGTGTTTTCAGCGGCCCAGGCTCTTTTGGCAGCCAGGGCAGGGGCAGCCTACGTCTCTCCGTTTTTAGGCCGCCTTGATGATATTTCCATGCCGGGAATTGATCTGATCCAGGATATTATGGATATTTTCCAGGTCCATGATATCAAGTCCCAGATTATTGCCGCCAGCGTGCGCAATCCCATCCATGTTATTGACTGTGCCAGAGCGGGAGCAGATATTGCAACAGTTCCCTACAGCGTCATTGTTCAGATGACCAGGCATCCCTTAACAGATCAGGGAATTGCAAAATTCCAGGAAGATTACCGGAAGGTATTTGGGGAGTAACAACCATCAGGGAGATTAATATATGAACAAAAAATACAAATCAGTCAATGCGATCCGTGTACTTGCAGCAGATTCCGTGCAAAAGGCAAACTCCGGCCACCCAGGGCTTCCTCTGGGAGCCGCAGCCATGACATATGAGCTGTGGGCCAATCATATGAATCACAATCCGGCTGATCCCAAATGGGAGAACAGAGACCGCTTTGTTCTGTCGGGAGGTCATGGCTCCGCTCTGTTATATTCTCTTCTCCATTTGTTTGGCTATGGTCTGACAAAGGAGGACTTGATGCAGTTTCGCCAGAAGGACTCCCTGACTCCGGGACATCCGGAATATGGCCATACTGCAGGTGTGGAAGCTACTACAGGCCCTCTTGGAGCTGGTATGGGAATGGCCGTTGGAATGGCTATGGCTGAAGCTCATTTATCGGCCGTGTTCAACAAGCCGGAATATCCGGTAGTGGATCATTACACCTATGCCCTGGGCGGAGACGGATGTATGATGGAAGGAATTTCTTCGGAGGCCTTTTCCCTGGCCGGGACCCTGGGGCTTTCCAAACTCATCGTTCTGTATGATTCCAATAAGATCTGCATTGAAGGGAGCACTGACATTGTTTTTACGGAAAATGTTCAGAAGCGGATGGAGGCATTTGGTTTCCAGACCCTGACTGTAGAGGATGGAAATGATCTGGAGGCTATTGGAAAAGCCATTGAAGAAGCCAGGTCTGACAAACTGCGTCCCTCCTTTATTACGGTGAAAACCCAGATCGGCTACGGCTGCCCTGGAAAACAGGGAAAGGCCAGCGCTCATGGAGAACCTCTTGGAGCGGAACATGTGGAGGCGCTGAAGGAGAATCTGGAATGGGAAAGCAAGGAACCGTTTTTTGTGCCCCAGGCTGTCTATGACCATTACAAAGAACTGGCAGAGCAGGGAGCAGAGGCACAAAAAGCCTGGAATGAGCTGTATGAAAACTATTGCACTGCTTATCCGGATATGAAAGCTTTATGGGATCAGTACCATGACCAGGATGCTGCAAAGTCGGTTCTGGAGGATGAAAGTTTTTGGGCCTATGAGGACAAGCCTCAGGCAACCAGAAATTTATCCGGAATCATGATAAACCGCTTAAAGAAGGTTCTGCCCGGTTTGGTGGGAGGAGCTGCGGATCTGGCGCCATCCACCAAGACCTATATGCAGGATATGGGAGATTTCGCGAAAGATAGTTACAGGGGAAGAAATATCCATTTTGGAGTGAGAGAGCTTGCTATGGCGGCTATTGGCAACGGCCTGGCTCTTCATGGAGGACTCCGGGCTTATGTATCCACATTTTTTGTGTTCAGCGATTATGTGAAGCCTATGGCAAGATTGTCGGCCTTGATGAAGCTGCCCGTTACCTATGTATTTACCCATGACAGCATTGGAGTGGGAGAGGATGGCCCCACCCATGAGCCCATCGAGCAGCTTGCTATGCTCCGCGCCATGCCGGGATTTAACGTATTCCGTCCGGCTGATGCGGTGGAAACGGCTGCAGCCTGGTATTATGCAGCCACTGCCAAAGACTGTCCTACGGCTCTGGTACTGACAAGACAGAATCTGCCTCAGCTTGAGGGTTCCGGCAAGGAAGCTTTAAAGGGCGGTTATACTCTTCAGGACTGCGTCGGTAAAACTCCTGATGCAATTCTTATTGCAAGCGGTTCAGAAGTATGCCTGGCAGCAGGAGCCGCCAAGGTGTTAAAAGACCGGGGTATTAATGTCCGGGTGGTCAGTATGCCGTGTATGGATATATTTGAGAAGCAGAGTGAAGAATATAAGGAATCTGTGCTTCCGAAAGAAGTCCGAAGAAGAGTTGTAGTAGAAGCATTGTCTGATTTTGGCTGGGGAAAATATGTGGGTCTTGACGGGGACTATGTGACCATGGATGGGTTCGGTGCCTCCGCTCCGGCAGAATTGCTGTTTGAGAAATTTGGATTTACCGTAGAACATGTAGTTGAGACTGTAGAAAATCTAATGTAGATTATGTAAAAGCCTGCCTTTCTGAATGGAAAGGTGGGCTTATATGCATTGCCTAAGAAAGATAATTTTTCATGGCTTTCAGTGCATTTTTTTCCAGGCGGCTTACCTGTGCCTGGCTGATATGGATTTCTTCCGCTACTTCGGTCTGGGTCTTTCCTTCAAAGAAGCGCATGTCAATGATGTGCCGCTCCCTTTCAGGAAGGCGTCTCATGGCTTCACTTAAGGAGATATCCTCCACCCAGTTTTCTTCTAAGTTTTTCTTGTCGCTGATCTGGTCCATGACAAAAAGCGGGTCACCGCCGTCGGAGTACACCGGCTCGTAAAGGCTGACAGGGCTTTGTATGGCATCTAAAGCGTAGGTAATGTCTTCCTTGCTCACCCCGATTTCAGCTGCAATTTCCATCAGAGTGGGTTCTTTTAAGTTTTTCTTCATCAGGTTTTCCTTGGCGTAAATGGCCTTATAAGCGGTGTCCCTAAGGGAACGGCTTACGCGGATGGAATTGTTATCCCGCAGGTAGCGCCTCACCTCACCCATGATCATGGGAACTGCATAAGTGGAAAATCGGACATTCTGGGTAATGTCAAAATTGTCAATGGCTTTGATCAGTCCAATGCACCCGATCTGAAACAAATCATCCACATTTTCGTTGCTGTTGGAAAAACGCTGTATGACACTGAGAACCAGTCTTAAGTTCCCCTTAATGTAATCTTCTCTGGCTTTTTTGTCCCCGTCCAGAATTCTTTTGAACAGGACTTCCTTCTCTTCGTTGCTTAAAAGAGGCAGTTTGGAAGTATTAACGCCGCAAATTTCTACTTTGTATCCAGACATATCTTTCCCTCCGCATCATTTTATTACTCATAAAGAAATGATGTACTTAACCGAGGGCTTTTATACGATGGACCAGAGAATTTTTATTTCCAATTTTTGGCGAAGGTTTTGATGTATAAAACGAATTGCAGGAATTTGGCCGGATTAAATAAAATTATGGATTACAGGTCGTCCAGCCGCTCAATCCTACTTGTTCTTTTCATACAAAATCAACAAACCTTTTAACAGCAACGCCTCATCAAAACAAATTTTGCGACGGCAAAGTGGCACAACGAGAGCAGCAAGTCCTCCCGTTGCCACCAGGCTGGCTGACATTTCCAATTCCTCCTCCATGCGGTCAATAATTCCATCAATCATGGCCGCATTCCCATAAAGTATTCCATTTTTCATACAGTCAATGGTGTTTTTCCCGATTATTTTTGAAGGCTTATTAAGTCCGATATAAGGAAGCTGAGCAGCCTTGCTGCTTAAAGAATCTAAGGATACCCTCAACCCCGGAAAAATAACTCCGCCTGTATAATCTCCTTGCTGATTAATGGCAGAAACAGTGGTAGCTGTCCCCATATCAATGATGATAATAGGGGGTGTATAATGTTTTAAAGCAGACACTGCCTCCACGATCAAATCGCTTCCCACAGTCTTGGGATTATCCATTTTTATATTAAGCCCGGTTTTCATCCCGGACCCTACCAGCATGGGTGTTTTTCCTGTTATTTTTTTCACAGCTTTAAGAAGCACATCTGTAAGAGGCGGAACCACAGAAGAAAGAATGGCTCCTTCTACGGCGGACATAGACATATTGTGAATTTCCATAATATTTTTTATATCAACGGCGTACTCCAATTCCGTTTTTTGATGGTTGGTAGTCACCCGCTCCACAAAATAAGTTTTGGTCTGATCAATGCCTCCTATGACAATGTTGCTGTTTCCCATATCGATGGCTAAAATCATAGAGGGAACTCCTTTCCAACTTTTTTTAATTATGCTATACTGTAGAGTATCATATTTTATTATGAAAAACAAGAAAGTTCCATAGGAGGCGCTTATGATGAAAGGAAAAAATATAATTTTAGGTGTGACAGGAAGCATTGCAGCTTATAAAATAGCAGGGCTTGCAAGCATGCTGGTAAAAAAAGGGTGCAAGGTAGATGTTATGATGTCCCGTAACGCCACCAATTTCATCAACCCTATTACTTTTGAAACCTTAACGGGAAATAAATGCCTGGTGGATACCTTTGACAGAAATTTCCAATTTCAAGTGGAGCACGTGTCTCTGGCAAAGCAGGCGGATATCGTAATGATCGCTCCCGCAAGTGCTAATGTGATCGCAAAGCTGGCTCATGGTCTGGCAGACGATATGCTGACAACTACGGTCTTGGCATGCAAATGTAAGAAAATCATAGCGCCTGCCATGAATACCAATATGTACGAAAACCCTATTGTCCAGGACAATTTAAAGATCTGTCAGTCTTATGGAATGGAAGTAATCAAGCCTGCCGTGGGATATCTGGCCTGCGGTGATACGGGAGCCGGAAAGATGCCGGAGCCTGAGGAACTTTTTGACTATATTGAAAAAGAAATTGCTTTAGAAAAAGATCTGCATGGAAAGAAAATCCTGATTACGGCAGGCCCCACCAGAGAAGCTATTGATCCGGTCCGTTTTATCACAAATTATTCCACCGGAAAAATGGGCTATGCCATTGCCAGAGCAGCTTCTTTAAGAGGAGCAGACGTGACTCTGGTAACCGGGAAGACCCATATCCCTAAGCCCAGATTTGTAAAAACCATTGAGGTGGAAAGTGCCAGGGAGATGTTTGACGCAGTCAGATCTCAGGCAGAACATCAGGATGCAATTATCAAGGCGGCGGCGGTGGCAGATTACAGGCCCAAATATGTGGGGGCGGAAAAAACAAAGAAAACAGATGGGGAAATGGCCATTGAGCTGGAGCGGACCGACGATATTTTAAAGTGGTTAGGAGAACACCGGAAAGAAGGTCAGTTTCTCTGCGGTTTTTCTATGGAAACCCAGAATATGGTGGAAAATTCAAGGGCAAAGTTGGAAAAAAAGAACATTGATATGATTGTTGCCAATAATTTAAAAGTGGCTGGGGCGGGCTTTGGAACAGACACCAATGTGGTAACCATTCTCACCAGAGAAAAGGAGATTCCATTAGAAAAGATGACCAAGGAAGAGGTGGCGGACCGCCTTCTTTCAGAGATGTTTTGGGGACAAAAACTATGAAAAGTTAGACAAGGGCTTACCGGAAGTTAATGCAAAAAACTTTAGGGAGTTTTTACAGAGAAGTTTATATCGTTGTATCTGGGAGGGGATTTGTATGTATCAGATTATCATTGTAGATGATGAGAAAGAGATCAGTTCTGGGTTTGCTCAGTATTTTCCTTGGAATACCCTTGGTTATTCCGTGGTAAAAAGTTTCTCCGGCGCTCAGGAAGCCCTTGATTATATCATGTGCAATACAGTGGATGTTGTGGTGAGCGATGTCATGATGCCGGGTATGAACGGGGTGGAGCTGGCACAAAAAATATATGAATCAGATATACCCTATAAACCATCCATTGTACTGTTTACAGCGTATGAAAAATTTGAATATGCCCGTCAGGCCATTGGCTATGGCTGTATGGATTATCTTCTAAAGAGTATGGAATATGAAGAACTGATTGATGCATTTCATAAGATCAGGAAGCGTCTGGATTCGGTATCGGCTGAACAGAAAAAAATCGGCAGAGATGAGGAAGAGACGGATTGCATCATTCTTTCCATGCGTCAGTATGTGGATAAGGACCCGGTATCAGCTAACCTGGCTGGTGCAGCACAGGTGGCATATTTAAGCTCTTCCTATGCAAGCCGTTATTTTAAACAGCGTATAGGAATGGGCTTTTCTGAATATGTACTGGAACAGAAGATGCGCCTTGCTGCAGAACTTCTGGCGCAGCCGCAGTACAGAATTTATGAGATCAGCGAAAAGATGGGATATATGAACCCTGTCAATTTTGCCAGGGCATTCCGCCGGTGCTATCATGTCTCTCCTCACAGTTATCGCTCCCAGAAATTAGGGCGGAGCATAACTTGGGAGGAGAACGATACATGAAACGTCGTTTTTTTCTGAAAAACTTTGCCATGATGACGATTCCGACCTTGCTGGCCGTGCTGCTCATAGGCTTGCTTTCCATGTTTCTTGTCTACGACAATGCAAAGAAGTCGGTGAATTCTGCCAATGAGCGTGCATTATATACCTTGAGGGAAAGCATGGAGCTGATGCTGTCTGAAGCAGATGCCCAGAGTCTGAATTACAGTGTTTCTCCTCATGTCATGCTTAAACTGGAAGATCTGCTGAAAAACGGTTACATTGGTAAGGAACAGATGGATGCGGCATATATGTTCAAATCCTTTGTAGATTCCAGTGTAAACTGTAAGCCCTTCGTTCATTCTCTGTACATCTATCTGGACAATGAGAACGGTTATTTTTTTGCCTCAACAGTAGGACTGGCAAACAGCCATAATCATTATGATGCTCAGTGGCTGGACCGGACCGGACAGATGCCCATTTCCCGCCGTCAATGGGTTGAACCGAGAAAAATCCGTCAGAATGATTCCGGACGTTACAATACGCCGGTAGTCAGTGTGTATAAGAGACTGTATGCTTCCGATAAAAATGTACCAATTGGTGTTCTTGTGTTAAATATTCGTGAGGATTATTTGAATTCTCTGAGCAGAGAGAGTGTGGCTTATGAGCAGCAGACCATTCTTTTGTTAAATGAGCAGGGAGAGGTTTTGTGCCAGGGAGGCGCTGCTTTGGATACGGAGCAATCGCTGGAAAAAGATGCATTCTTTCTTTCGGATACCAACTCAGCCTCTGGAATTACCTGTGTTTCGGCAATTCCTTACAGCGTTGTATGGGAGCAGGCCCGGCCAGTGGCAATTCTTGTGGGGCAGATGATGGTGGCCGCCTTCGCTCTGGGGACCATAGCCGCTTATTTCGCCACCCGCCGCAATGCCCGGGCTGTGGGGGCAATTGTGAATCTGGTGGACAGTGCCGAACACGGCGATCCTTTGCCGGATGTAAAACAGGATTCTGATATTTACGGATATATTACCCAAGGAATTGTAAGGGGATTTTTGGAGCGCAATGCCCTGGACAAACAGCTTGCAGAAAAAAGGTATCGACTGGAGACAATGTATTTCTCGTTCCTTCAATCACAGCTAACGCCTCATTTTTTATTTAATACATTAAAAAATATTTTTTGGAAGACAGTAAAGCTTACAGGAGGAGCCAATGATGCCAGTCATATGATTGACTTGCTGACCAGTGTACTGTATTATACCCTGGTCAATGGTGAACGGTATGTAAAGATAGAAGAGGAACGCACCCATACCTCAAAATATATTGAGATTCAACGGCTTCGTTTCGATAAAGCTTTATCGGTGGAATGGAATGTGGAGAAAGAATTTACAGAATGCAAATGTATTAAATTTCTTTTGCAGCCGATTCTGGAGAACAGTATTTCTCATGGTTTATGCAACAAAGAGGACGGTATGATCCGGATTTCTATTACAGGCAGGGGAGGACGTATCTTTTTCTCAGTGTGGGACAGCGGCACAGGCTTTACTGCCGGACGGCTGACTGAGATACGGACCTGGCTGAAGAAGGAGGAAATGCCTGATGAGAGTAAAGGACTTTATAATTTAAATAAACGGCTCCAGCTTACCTACGATGAAGAAGCATCTCTTTCCATCGAAAGCGTGCCAGGTGTAGAAACTGTTGTCAGTTTTTCCATTCCTATCAGGGAATAAGGAGAGCTTATACCCGTGCTGAATATTTCAGTACGGGTTTTTGTTTGACAAAAAAAGATTGCTTTTCACATTTTATGATTGTATAACAAAAAAGAATATAAAAAATGATTCAATATAGCACAAAAGAACACTGTTAATAATGACAGTTTATTTTTATAATATAACTACAAACCAAGTAATTGTGCACATGTTTTGGTGGAGATAAAGAAAAAGGAGTGAAAATATGAAAAAGAGAGTATTTAGTATTGCACTGACTGCTGTAATGGGTATCAGTCTTCTTTCCGGCTGCGGCAACTCTTCGACCGGAACAACTGCGTCTCAGCCATCCTCGTCTGGAAATAGTACTGCTGCTGAGTCTGAAATGGAATCTTCGGAAGCTGACGGAAAATTTGATCCGGCTTCTGCCGGAAATGTGACGCTGCGTTTCGCCTGGTGGGGGTCTGATGCTCGCCATGAAGCAACTCTTGCAGCAATCGACCGTTATATGGAAGTGTATCCCAATGTGACGATTGAAGGTGAATACCAGGGATATGACGGTTACCAGCAGAAACTGATGACACAGTTTGCAGGCGGAACAGAGCCGGATCTGATGCAGCTGGACTATGTGTGGAATCCCCAGTGGGAAGGGCAGGAAACCATGTTTGTGGATATGGAAGAAAATGATCTGGTGAATCTTTCTGGTTTCCAGAAACAGGCATTAAGCGACTACATGACGGTGAATGGACGTGTGATCGGTCTTCCTATGAATACAAGCGGCTTTGGCACCATGATTGACAAAAGCTTTTTTGACAGGCATGGCCTTGATGTGAATACTGTTTGGACATGGGAAGATATGATTGAAGCAGGAAAGAATATTCACGATGAAAATCCTGATGATTACCTGTTTGCCATTGAGTCAGGTACGACTACAGGGGGCATCAGCCCATTTGTTCTCAGCGCTTATATCTATTCCAAAACAGGTCATTATTGGGCAACGGATGATGGCACCAAGGTACAGGTTACCGAGGAGAACTTAACCCAGGCGTTCGATATACTGCAGCAGTTATTCACAAGCGGAACAGCCCAGCCTTTAGGAGAGGCAAGTCTTTTCACGGGGCAGATGGAGCAGAATCCAAAATGGATTAATGGTCAAATCGGCTTTACTGTAGACTGGACAGCGACAGTAGATAAGTATAAAGGTTCACTTTCCGAAGGCAGCTTTGCTGTTGGGCAGCCCCCATTTGCCAGGGATGGCGATAACCAAAACATCCAACTGACTTCTGCCATGGGGCTTGGCGTCAGTGCCCGTTCTAACAATGTGGACACAGCTACACATTTTGCCAACTGGCTTATGACTGATCCGGAAGCGGCTCTGCTGCTGGGTACAAAGCGTTCTGTTCCCAATAACAGTGCTGCTTTAAAAGCGCTGGAAGAAGATGGACAGGTCAGTAAAGAAATTTCACAAATGCTGGAATGGGCCACTGCGGCTCCTGCTGCCCGGACCCCCATGATTCAGACCAACAGTGAAGTGGCTGATATTATAAAGGATATTTGCGAGCAGGTGGTGTACGGCAAGATGACACCTGAGGAGGCAGCGCTGAAATTCCTTACGGATGTACAGGCAAAGCTGGATTCGTTACATTCTTAATTGTTTTTACAGAGCCGCCCCGTCTTTGATTCAGTAAAAGCCGGGGCGGTTTATCAAAATGAAAGTTGGTGCTATATGAAACATCATGGGTCTAAGCAGAAAGCATACATTGGTTATCTCTATATCCTTCCCTGGATTCTGGGTTTTTTGTTTTTTCAGTTATATCCACTGGCAACCTCATTCTATTATTCCTTTACCGATTATAATATTACCTCAACACCGGTTTGGGTAGGATTGGATAATTATATCCGCATGTTTACAGATGACCGGCTGTTCTCAGAATCCTTGTTCAATACATTCAAATACGTGTTTATGTCCCTTCCGCTAAAGCTGTTTGCGGCGTTGGCAGTTGCCCTGATGCTGAATCAAAAGCTTAAGGGAATTAATTTTTACCGTACGGTTTATTATATCCCTTCTATTTTTGGTGGGAGTGTGGCTATTTCTGTACTGTGGCGTTTTTTATTCATGGATGGAGGCCTTGTAAACCAGATGCTGAAACAAATAGGATTTTCGTCTGTGCCATGGCTTTCAGAACCGGGTTTAGCACTTTTCACTCTAAGCTTGCTCAGCGTCTGGCAGTTTGGCTCGTCAATGGTGTTGTTTTTGGCAGCGCTCAAGCAGGTGCCGGAGGATTTATATGAGGCGGCATTAATTGATGGTGCCGGGAAAATTTATTTATTTTTTTCTATAACACTTCCGATGATTACGCCTGTACTGTTTTTTAATCTGCTGATGCAGATGGTAAATGCATTTCAGGATTTTACAGGTGCATTTGTTATCACCAACGGAGGACCTATGAATGCAACGTATTTGTATGCACTTAAATTATATGACGAGGCGTTCAAATACTTTAATATGGGCTATTCCAGTGCGCTTTCATGGGTATTGTTTGCCATTATTTTGTGCTTTACAGGCGTGTTTTTCCGATTATCCGAAGCCGTTACTTACTATGAAGACGGGGGTGATTTCTAATGGACAGAAGCAGAAAAAAGCGTATTTTGGCAATCATTACCCATGTGGTCATGATTTTGCTTGGTATTTTAATGTTATATCCTCTGATATGGATGCTTTCATCATCTTTTAAGACCAATTCAGAAATCTTCGGTTCTGTCTCTTTGCTGCCCAGGGAACCGGTCTGGGATTCATTTATAAAAGGCTGGAACGGTACAGGCCGTATTACATATACGACGTATTACAAGAACACGTTCCTGATCGTGCTTCCTATGATGGTGTTTACAGTATTTTCCTGCTCTATTGTAGCCTATGGGTTTGCGCGGTTTCGTTTCCGGTTTAAGCAGCAGTTGTTTGCTCTCATGATATCCACACTGATGCTGCCCAACTCTGTTCTTGTAATTCCGCGGTATCTGCTTTATAATAAGCTGGGCTGGCTGAATACGTATTTCCCCTTTCTTATGCCGGCACTTTTTGCTTGTTATCCGTTTTTCATCTACATGATGGTCCAGTTTTTTCGTGGGTTACCCAAGGCTTTGGATGAAGCTGCAACCATTGATGGCTGCAACTCCTTTCAAGTATACTGGCATATTTTGATGCCGTTGTGTAAGCCAGCACTGTTTTCTGCCGCCATATTCCAGTTTATATGGACATGGAATGATTTTTTTAACTCTCTGATTTATATTAACAGTGTGAGAAAGTATCCCATCGTTCTGGCACTGCGCATGTCTTTGGATGCCACAAGTGCCGCAAATTGGAACCAGGTTCTGGCAATGTCAGTGTTATCGCTGCTTCCGGGTACAATACTGTTCTTCAGCGCACAAAAATACTTTGTGGAAGGTGTATCAGCAGGAAGTGTAAAGGGATAGTACGGATAATAGGAAGTATTTTGTTTTGGAGGAAAAAAACAATGATAACGATCTTATGTTTTGGTGATTCGAATACTTATGGAAGCAATCCCGATGGTTCTCCCCCACGTCACCCGTACGGTGTGCGTTGGACCACCAGACTGCAACAAATTCTGGGAACCGGTTTTCAGATCATAGAAGAAGGGATGGGGGGGCGTACCACGGTATGGGAAGACCCTTTAGAGCCTGGAAGATGCGGAATGACTTTTCTGCCCGTGGCGCTGCAGAGTCATAAACCTTTAGACCTTGTTATACTGTCTCTTGGCACAAATGATTGCAAGAACTTTTTCAGTGCATCAGAACGTGTGATTGCACGGGGAATGAACCGGCTGGTGGAAACCGTCAGAAGGTTTGATTATGGCCCTGCTGCTGCACCAAAGATTCTTATTGTATCACCGATTCATATGGGTAAGGAAGTGTCCCATAGCATCTTTGAGTCAGTTGATGAGGAGTCTGCCAGAAAAGCGCGGCAGCTTGCACCTTATTATAGAGAAATTGCTGTAAAAAACGGATGTGAGTTTTTAGATGCCTCCACCGTGGCTGGACCGGGTTCCGATCAGCTGCATATGGATGGGGCCGGGCATAAAGCATTAGCAGAAGCAATTGCTGCTATAGCAAGTGCCTTGTTTATATAACCCCAAAACAGTGCCCTGACCGGGGTTCTGGAAAATAAAAAGCAGATTCTTTTAAGTCTGCTTTTTATTTTTTGCCATTTTTTATCTTCTGCCATCAGAAAATGGGTAACATATATATGCAATACCTGGAAATGCATGTTGTCAAGTTTTCCTGTTAAAGCAGGACAGAGTGAATCTTGACTTATGGTTAGAATCATACTACAATAGATAAGATTGAGACGTAAGATTTGGAGGAATTACTTTAGTGAACATAGCGGAAGAAATTAAGAAGAGAAGAACATTTGCCATTATTTCCCATCCTGATGCAGGAAAGACCACCCTGACCGAGAAATTCCTTCTTTACGGAGGCGCCATTAACCTGGCGGGTACCGTAAAGGGAAGAAAGGGAGCCAAGCACGCAGTATCTGACTGGATGGAAATTGAAAAAGAGAGAGGTATTTCCGTCACCTCCTCTGTACTGCAGTTTAATTATGACGGATTCTGCATCAATATTCTGGACACGCCTGGTCACCAGGACTTCTCTGAGGACACCTACCGTACTCTGATGGCAGCTGATTCCGCCGTCATGGTCATTGATGGTTCCAAGGGTGTGGAGGCCCAGACCATCAAGTTGTTTAAAGTCTGCGTTATGCGCCATATCCCTATATTTACCTTTATTAATAAAATGGACAGGGAAGCCAGAGATCCCTTTGAACTCATGGGAGAGATTGAAGATGTTCTTGGAATCCGTACCAGTCCGGTTAATTGGCCAATTGGATGCGGAAAAGAATTCAAAGGCGTTTATGACCGCTTTAAAAAATCCATTATCACCTTTCGGGCAGCAGGAGGACAGAAAGAGGTGGAGGCCACAGAGGTTCAGTTAGGAGACAGCCATGTGGATGAGATGATCGGGGAAAGCTACCACCAACAGCTTATGGAGGACATTGAACTCCTGGACGGAGCCAGTGATGAACTGGATATGGACCGGGTGGGAAAAGGCGATTTATCTCCCGTATTCTTTGGCTCAGCTCTGACAAATTTTGGTGTGGAAACCTTTTTGCAGCATTTTCTTCAGATGACAACATCACCTCTCCCAAGACTGACTACTACAGGAGTGGCAGATCCCTTTGAAGATGACTTTTCCGCTTTTGTTTTTAAGATACAGGCAAACATGAACAAGGCTCACAGGGACCGTATTGCATTTATGCGGATTGTATCAGGCAAGTTCGACGCAGGTATGGAGGTAAATCATGTGCAGGGCGGCAGAAAGCTGCGGTTATCTCAACCACAGCAGTTAATGGCCCAGGACAGAAAGATCGTGGAAGAGGCTTATGCAGGAGATATTATAGGAGTGTTTGATCCTGGAATCTTCTCCATTGGAGACACTCTTTGCAAATCTAATGAAAAGTTTGAATATGAAGGAATCCCCACATTTGCACCGGAACACTTTGCAAGGGTGCGCCAGATGGACACCATGAAGAGAAAGCAGTTTATCAAGGGCGTAAACCAGATCGCCCAGGAAGGCGCCATTCAGATTTTTCAGGAATTCAACACCGGCATGGAAGAAATCATCGTAGGAGTGGTAGGGGAACTGCAGTTTGAAGTATTGACTTACCGTTTGGAAAATGAATACAATGTAGAGGTAAAGCTTGAAAAGCTTCCATATGAACACATCCGCTGGATTGAGAATAAGCAGGAAATTGATGTGGCAAAGATTCAGGGAACCTCTGACATGAAACGCATCAAGGATTTAAAGGATAATCCGCTGCTTTTATTTGTCAACAGCTGGAGTATAGGCATGGTTCTGGATCGAAATCCGGACTTAAAGCTTTCTGAGTTCGGGCATAATTAAGCAGGAAATATTATTTTATCAAAATATAAGGAGGCAGCAGACAATGAGCAGAATAGATGAAGTGAGAGCCGCCATGGTGGAAGCCATGAAGTCAAAGGATAAGAAGAGGAAGGATGCCCTTTCCATGCTTCTAGCAGCACTGAAAAATTTTGAAATTGACAAAAAAGACCATACTCCTATTACAGAGGAAGAAGCCGATACCGTGGTAAAAAAGGAATTGAAGCAGTCTCAGGAAACCTATGAGACAGCTCCTGCTGACCGGAATGACATACGGGAAGAAGCAGAATTCCGTATTTCCGTATACAGAGAATTTGCACCTGAGGATATGAGCGGGGATCAGATTAAGGAAGTGATTCTCTCTGTTCTTGAGGAACTTGGAATTGAAACTCCGGCTCCTGCAGATAAGGGAAAGATCATGAAGGTTCTGATGCCAAAGGTAAAAGGGAAAGCAGACGGTAAAGTGGTCAATGAACTGCTGGCAGCCATGATGAAATCATAAAAGAGGAAAATAATATGTACAAGAAAAAGATCGAAGAGTATATAGAGGCTCACAAGCAGGAAATGATCGAAGACATCTGTACCTTGTGCCGGATTAACAGTGAGAAGATGCCTTATGAGGAAGGTATGCCTTATGGACGGGGAGCCTTTGATGCTTTGAATGAAGCATTATCCATGGCAGAGTCCTACGGATTTTCTATTAACAATTATGATAATTATGTTGGAACTATAGATATGAATGACAAGGCACAGCAACTTGATATTCTGGCTCATTTAGATGTAGTTCCTGCAGGAGAGGGCTGGAAGGAAACAGAGCCTTTTCAACCGGTGGTGAAGGAAGGAAAGCTTTTTGGCCGGGGAACGGCAGACGACAAAGGACCTGCGGTAGCAGCTCTTTATGCAATGAGAGCCGTAAAAGAAATGAATATTCCCCTGACTAAAAATGTGCGCCTGATTCTGGGAACGGATGAGGAGTGCGGAAGCTCCGATATAGCACATTATTATTCTGTTGAAAAGGAAGCGCCCATGACTTTTTCTCCTGACGGGGCATTTCCTGTAGTTAATACAGAAAAAGGCGGATTAAACGGCCATTTCACAGCAGAGTGGGCACCTTCTGAAGCGCTCCCCAAGCTGGTAAGCCTGGATGCTGGGATCAAAGTTAACGTAGTTCCCGGAAAGGCAGGAGCAGTTGTCAAAGGAGTGGGACCGGAAATATTAAAAGAGACTGCCAAAAGCTGCCAGGAAAAGACGGGAATCCGCTTTGAACTGAAGTGGAAGGGAGAGGACAGCTACATCACGGCAATTGGAGAAGGCGCTCATGCTTCTACACCTCAGGAAGGAAACAACGCTCTTACCGGACTTTTAACGTTTCTGACAGAGCTTCCTTTGGCAGAGTGTGAACAGGTCATCATGCTTCGCAGCCTTTTAAAGCTGATTCCTCACGGAGACACCGAAGGAAAGGCTCTGGGCATTGCCATGAGCGACCAGCTTTCCGGTGCCCTTACATTGGCATTCAGTTTATTAAAGGTAACTGAATCCGGACTTGAAGGAACTTTTGACAGCAGATGTCCTATCTGCTCTAATAATGAAAATGTCCTGGAGGTCGTAAGAACCAATATGGCGGCTAAGGGACTTATCCTTCATAATGACTCTATGAAGCCTCCTCATCATGTGGATGGAAATTCTGATTTTGTAAAGACCTTGCTGGGTGCTTATGAAAACTATACCGGACGCAAGGGAGAATGCGTTTTCATGGGAGGCGGTACCTACGTTCACTCCCTGAAAAATGGAGTTGCTTTTGGAGCCGCTATGCCGGAGACCGATAACCGTATGCATGGAGCTGACGAGTATGCGGTGGTTGATGAGTTAGTGGTGAGCGCAAAGATATTTGCACAGGTTATTGTGGATCTTTGTTCCTGAGAAAAATATTTTCAGGGGCAATATGAAAATAAGTATTGACAAATGCGGTAATAAAGGGTAAAATACGGCTCAGAAAGTAAATCCTAGTTAACCTATAGGGAAATGGAAATACTGTATGGATTGCGATTTGATTGGCTGGAGCAGAAGCATGCTGAAATTACCAGGCCGCAGGTCTGTACAGGGCCTGCGGCCCTTTTTACCTTAAGAAAGGAAATTGGACAAATGCAGTCAGCAGAACCTATTATCCGGCTGGTCGGGCTTGGGAAAGAGTTTTATACGACAAGCGGCCCGATTAAAGCCCTTGAAAACATCAACCTGTCCATTGAGCAGGGAGAAATATTTGGAATTATCGGTTTAAGCGGAGCCGGAAAGAGCACTCTCGTCCGCTGTATCAATTATTTGGAGGTTCCCACGGCCGGAGATGTGGTTTTTGAAAACAAAAGCCTGGCTTCCATGAGCTCAAGGGATCAGAGACTGGCGAGACAATCCATGGGTATGATCTTTCAGCAGTTTAATCTGCTGTCCCAGAGAAATGTCCTTCAAAATGTCTGTTTTCCTTTGGAAATTGCAAATGTGCCGAAAAAGGAAGCCATGAAAAGAGCATCAGAGCTTCTGGATATGGTAGGTTTAAAGGACCGGGCCAAGGCGTACCCCTCCCAGTTATCCGGAGGACAAAAGCAGAGAGTAGCGATAGCAAGAGCCCTGGCTACCAATCCGAAAATCCTGCTTTGTGATGAGGCAACAAGCGCTTTGGATCCCAATACAACGAAATCAATCCTTGGACTTTTAAAGGAAATCAACCGTTCTATGGGAGTTACCGTAGTGGTCATTACCCATGAAATGTCTGTTATAGAAGCTATTTGCGACCGGGTGGCCATTATTGACCAGAGCCAGATCGCAGAGGTGGGCCGGGTGGCAGAGATATTTTCTGAGCCAAAGTCTAAAATCGGCCGCCAGCTTATATTGGGAGATGCGGCAGAACAGGTTACTAAATTCGGAAACTCCAGGAGAGTCAGAATTTCCTTTGACGGGCGTTCTTCTTTTGAACCGGTTCTTGCCAATATGATTTTAGCTTGTAAAGTCCCGGTGAATATTATTCATGCCGAAACAAAAGATATCAATGGAACCGCTATGGGTCAGATGGTCATTCAGCTTCCTGAAAGCGAAGTGGACCAGAACCGGGTGCTTCATTATCTGAAATCGGCAGAGATTACACATGAGGAGGTGAAGGCACATGACCTTTGATGGAACAACTGTTAATATGTTGATTACCGGCATAGGGGAGTCTTTGTTTATGACTCTGATATCTTCCTTTTTTTCTTACCTCTTTGGAATTCCC
The DNA here is from genome assembly GCA_902363735.1 of Clostridiaceae bacterium. Taxonomy (GTDB): domain Bacteria; phylum Bacillota; class Clostridia; order Lachnospirales; family Lachnospiraceae; genus Lacrimispora. The sequence continues at coordinate 187,312 of CABJBA010000003.1, read as the reverse complement.
TTAGGCATTATCCTGATTGTGACAGATAAGGACGGAATTCACCCGATTCCCTGGCTTCAGAGAATTCTGGGACTGATTATTAATCTGTTCCGTTCCGTGCCCTTTATCATATTGCTGATTATGGTAATTCCTGTTACAAAGCTGATTGTAGGAACCCTTTTGGGACCAAAAGCAATTATTCCTCCCCTGGTCATTGCTGCGGCTCCTTATGTAGCCAGAGTAGTGGAATCTTCTCTTAAGGAAGTGGACAGCGGAGTGATTGAGGCTGCTAAATCAATGGGTTCTTCTACGTTCCAGATTGTCTGGAAGGTTCTCCTTCCGGAAGCAAAGCCATCTTTGTTGATCGGTGCAGCCCTTTCTGTTACAACTATATTATCTTATTCGGCTATGGCCGGATTTGTAGGCGGGGGCGGTCTTGGTGACATTGCCATCCGTTATGGATATTACCGCTATCAGACAGAAATGATGCTGGTGACGGTTGCAATTCTTGTCATCATTGTCCAGATTATGCAGGAAACAGGAATGAAAATGTCCAGGAAAAGCGACAAGCGTATCAGATAGTAACGGCCGACAGGCCTTACATATAAATTTAAGGAGGAAACAAATTATGAAAAAATCACTTTATGTATTAACCGCAGCAATTCTTGCAGCAGGTGCTTTAACCGCATGCTCAGGTGGAAAAGAAGCTGCCCCCACAACTGCAGCCCCGACAGAGGCTGCGACTTCAGCAGAAGAAAAATCAACAGAAGAAACAACGGCGGAAGCAGCAGGCGAGCTTCAGGATATTATTGTAGGAGCGACTCCAGCGCCTCATGCAGAGATTTTAAATGCTGTAAAGGATATTTTAAAAGAAGAGGGCTATAATCTGGTAATCAAGGAATATACCGATTATGTACAGCCTAACCTGGCTCTTGAGTCCGGTGACTTAGATGCTAACTATTTCCAGCACAAGCCATACTTAGATCAGTTCAACACAGAAAAAGGCACTGACCTTGTAAGTGCAGCAGCCGTTCACTATGAGCCATTCGGCATTTACGCAGGAAAGACTGACAGCCTTGAGAATCTGGCTGACGGAGCTCAGATTGCAGTTCCCAATGACGTTTCCAATGAAGCAAGAGCTCTTCTTTTACTGGCAGACAATGGCCTGATTGAATTGAAGGAAGGCGTTGGACTGGAAGCAACAAAGAATGATATTGTAAAGAATGATAAGAATTTTAAAATCGTTGAAGTAGAGGCTGCACAGCTTCCCCGTTCCTTAGGCGATGTAGATATTGCAGTTATTAATGGAAATTATGCAATTGAAGCCGGATTAAAGGTATCTGAGGCTCTGGCTGTTGAAGATTCTAAGTCTACTGCAGCAACCTTATACAGCAACATCGTTGCAGTTCGTGCAGGAGAAGAGTCCAGCGAAAAGTCTGCCGCTCTTGTGAAAGCCCTCACAAGCGATACAGTGAAAAAATTTATGGAAGAGACCTATGATGGCGCTGTAGTACCTTCTTTCTAAGAAGAAACTGCCGGAATAGATCATAAGTATACCGGTGTGCCCTTTGTTTTAAGGACATCAGGGAAGACAGCCGTTATGGAAGCAGATACTGCGTCTATGACGGCTTTTTCTGTAGAAGAACCGTATCATGAAGTTTTTCCGGGCATAGAATAGGGTAAGAAAGCTGTGCCGGGAGAATAAGGGAAAGCTATGAGACTTTGCGAACTGAAACAAAAAGAAGTAATCAATATCTGTGACTGCAGGCGTTTAGGCTATGTGGGCGATGTGGACCTTGATATGGAGACGGGCTGCCTTCTGGCAATTATTGTTCCCGGACCCGGCTGCTTTTGCGGTTTTTTGATCAGGGAAAAGGAATATGTGATTCCTTTCTGCGATATACGCCAGGTAGGGCCTGATATTATTCTGGTAAATGTGGATCTGGATAAGGCGACGGAAAGATGCGGGATATAGAAGGAGAAGGGCTTGCGAAAACAGGAATTGTAAGTTATGATATACATAAGTTAAAGTTCAGGACCTAAGACAGGAGGATCAGAGAGGTGAAATGCCCATTTTGTAATGAAGCAGATACAAAGGTTATCGATTCCAGACCAGCAGATGATAACAGTTCTATCAGACGCCGCAGGCAGTGTGAAAAGTGCGGAAAACGTTTTACTACCTATGAGAAGCTTGAAACCATGCCTCTCATGGTAATAAAGAAGGATGATTCCAGAGAGGTCTATGACCGTTCAAAAATAGAGTCAGGTATTCTTCATTCCTGCCATAAGCGCCCTGTATCTTCCGGACAGATTGACTCCATGGTAGATGAGGTTGAAACCCAGATTTTTAACCGTGAGGAGAAGGAAGTGGAGAGCACTGTCATCGGAGAACTTGTTATGAAGAAGCTACAGGAAGTGGATGAAGTGGCTTATGTCCGTTTTGCCTCGGTATACAGAGAGTTTAAAGACGTGAATACATTTATGGAAGAACTGGGAAAACTATTAAAGAAGTAGGAGATTTATGTTTAAAATATTTTATCCGGATGAAGAAGCAGCATCCGCTTATGACATACCTTATGAAGCACTGTATAACAATGGAATCAGGGGTGTGATTTTTGATGTTGACAATACTCTGGTCCCCCATGGCATGCCTGCTGATGACAGGGCAAAGCATTTGTTTTTACGGCTGAGAGATATAGGTCTGGAGACTTGCCTTCTTTCCAATAACAAGGAACCCAGGGTGTCATCCTTTGCCCAGGCGGTAGGCGGTTCAAATTATATTTATAAAGGGAATAAGCCGGGGCGAAAGGGCTATGAAAGGGCCATGGAACAAATGGGAACTGATACGGGCCATACGGTTTTTGTGGGAGATCAGCTTTTTACCGATGTTTTTGGGGCCAAGCGGGTGGGAGTCCACAGCATTCTGATAAGACCCATTCATCCCAAGGAGGAAATCCAAATTGTGCTGAAGCGCTTTGTGGAGGCCATTGTACTGCATTTTTACTACAGACACAAAAAACGGATTCACCAATCAGAAGAAAGGCAGATATAACATATGAAAATTCTTGTGCTCAATGGACCCAATCTGAATTTTCTTGGGATTCGTGAAAAAGGCATATATGGAACAGAAAATTATGAGACTCTGGTTAAGATGCTGAAAGAAAAAGCAGAGCAGGAGGGCCATGAACTGGAGGCTTATCAGAGCAATTATGAAGGCGGATTGATTGACAAGATCCAGGAAGCTTATCACAATGGTACCCAGGGAATTATCATCAATCCAGGTGCATTTACCCATTACAGCTATGCGCTTCGGGATGCACTGGGGTCAGTTGAAATTCCGAAAATCGAAGTCCATATTTCCAATGTTCACAAACGGGAGGAGTTCCGTCATGTGTCTGTGACAGCGCCTGTGTGCACTGGACAGGTAGTGGGTCTGGGACTGAAGGGCTATACTCTGGCTATGGATTATCTGACGGAAAAATAATCTTAGAACCTGAAAAAGAGAGATAAAAGGTTCATATTTGCAAAAAACAGTTGAAAATGCGTTTGTTATAGTATAGAATATAAAAGGTTTAGAGAGAAGGTTGAAATAAAAGAATCTTTCAGCTTTGGACTTTTGAATTAGTGGATATGGGAGCATATCCGTTTGATTCGCTAGTATACAAATTCAAGGAGGAATATCATTTATGATATCAGCGGGTGATTTTAGAAACGGTATCACACTGGAGATTGACGGTACCGTATATCAGATTATGGAGTTTCAGCATGTTAAACCGGGGAAAGGTGCTGCATTTGTAAGAACTAAGATTAGGGATGTGGTAAACGGCGGCCTTCAGGAGCGTACCTTCCGTCCTACAGAGAAGTTCCCACAGGCAAGAATCGACAGAGTGGACATGCAGTATTTGTATGCTGACGGTGATCTTCACAACTTTATGGATACCAATACCTACGAGCAGGTAGCATTGGCAGCAGAAGTAATCGGGGATGCACTGAAGTTTGTTAAGGAAAATGAGACCGTTAAGGTTTGTTCCTACAACGGCAAGGTATATTCTGTAGAGCCTCCTTTATTTGTAGAACTGGTAATTACAGACACAGAACCAGGCTTTAAGGGTGATACTGCCCAGGGTGCAACCAAACCTGCAACTGTTGAAACCGGAGCAGTGGTATATGTACCTTTGTTTGTTGAGCAGGGAGATAAGATTAAGATTGATACACGTACAGGCGAGTATATGTCCAGAGTTTAGTGAAAAAATCGGAACAGGAAAAGCAGCCTTATGGTTTTCAAAAACCTCAGGGCTGTTTTTGGTTTCTGATGTTTAAAACTTTTATTCTCGGCTGCACCCTATTTGAAACTATAGTAAAAGAATTGTACCAGGAGGATAATGATAACTATGAATTTATATGTTGTAGAAGAAGTGGAATTTGATTCACAACGTTATGAACAAACCGTTTTGCTGCGTGACCGGGTTATGAGAAAGCCTCTGGGGCTTTCAATCAAAAATGATGACTTATCTTTTGAAAAACAGGCTACTGTGCTTGCTGTTTTTGACTCAGACACCATTATTGGTACAGGTGTCCTTGTTTATAAAGATGAAACCACTGCTAAAGTCTGCTTTTTGTGTGTTGATTCCAGTCTGCAAAAAGGCGGTGTAGGCCGTGCAATTCTTGAAGACATGGAAAAGCGTTCTTTGCAGCAGGGCATTAAGAAAATATGCATGGAATCACGTGTTTCGGCCAAAGACTTTTATAAAAAATTAGGTTATCATGAATATGGGGAGGTTTATTTAATGAAAGAAGCTCCCGTCGATCATATCCGGATGGAAAAAACACTGTAATTTGATTTGCCTGAATATACCTTACCACAAACCGTGTATTGATAAATTAAAAAAGACAGGTCCAAAATTTTTGTTATTTCTCAAATGCCTTAAACACAAGCCTGCCTGACGGAGAAAGTTCGTTATCCTGAATCCCATCGGAAAGGTTTGTTCCTGAAAGCAGAGCTGCAGAAGCTTCGTTTTTGTCAGCATATGACCAGTTTGCCCAACTGATGTTTCGTTCATCAAGAAATGCGAGCCAGCGCATGGTTTCTTCGGGAAAGGGGCCGCCATTTCCACTAGCGTCGCTGGTTCCCCATTCGCTGACAAAAACTGGATAACCCATATCAATAACTGCGGCAATACGGTCTCTCAGCCACTGGGTATGTGTCCCTGAATAAAAGTGACAGGTATACATTATATTTTCAAACGCCAGCGGGTTACTTGCGGCTTTATCGATGTCCTGACTCCATGTGGGAGAGCCGACCAAAATTACGCTCTCCGGACTGATTGCCCGGATCACAGGAATAACAGTCTCTGCATAAGGCTTCACATGTCCCATCCAGCTAATGTTTCCATTGGGTTCATTGCATATTTCATAAATTACTGCAGGGTGATTGGCATATTTTGACACGATTTTTTCAAAAAATGCTTTGGAAGATTCCAGGTGTGTCATAGGATTACCGTCTGATAAAATGTGCCAATCAACAATTACATACAAATCTTCTGCAATTGCAGCATCAATGGCTGTAATAACCTTTTCCATGACTGTCTCCGGATTTTTAATGTAACCGTTTTCTTCGGTATACATAGCAACACGGAAAAGAGTTGCCCCTCTGTCAGCCAAAGCCTTTATTGCCTCTGGTGTTGTAAACTGATCATACCACTGTATCCCGTGGCTGCTCATGCCTTTTAACACAACAGGCTCTCCTTTTGCGTTGGATAACTGGGTTTTTATAACCTTTAATGCGCCGTTTACACTTACTCCGCCTTTTCGTGATTTAGTCGGTTTTGGGTCTTTCCGGGAATATCGGCCCTCATATGCAAACGAATTGGCGCTGGAAACTAACCGGATTTCTTCCTTCATGCCCCGGCAATTTCCGGAGTCAGAAAAAGTCTGGGCCATGCTGTTAAAAGTGGTGTTTGATACCGTAAAATACAAGAAAAAAGATATAAACAGAATGGGACTCCAGCAAGATGGTATCCTTCTTTTTGTGATCAGCATATCTTTAAAATATTTCATGGACAGTCCCTCCAAAAACATGAAAGTATAGTTTGATATAAACAACTTTAGTTAATTTATTATACTATATTTTAGGAAGGAAACAACAGATTTAGAATAATTTCCCAATTAATAAAAAAAATATGGGTTTTGGTCTGGTCACCCAGCCCAATGGGTGTCCAGTGTATTGCCGTTGTTGCTGGTAAGCTTACTTCTCCAATCGCCTCATTGGGATATATGGCATTGAGGTTTGGGCCGTATTGCATATAAAAGTTCCCCTTTGGGTGATAGAAACGATTATTTGGAATCCGGTGAATCCAACGCTTTCATGTAATCCGAAATTTCATTTGAAACGAAAGCTGCTGCCTGAACGATTTTTGAAGTCAAGTCATTTAAGTAATCAAAATCAGGATGCTCAACCAATACCGCCTCCAGCACAGAGTATTTTGGCATAGCGGTTCGATACTGGTTCCATGCGCTATCTTTTAGCAGCTCCCAGTATTTCGTTTGGGTTTCCGCATTTTGCCCCATAAGCCAAAGTTCAAATCGCATTTCTCTATGATTCAGGACAATTCCAAATCGAAGTTTTTTGCTGCGCAAGTAGCTATCAAAAAAAGGGAAATAGGTAAAATCCATATATCCGGGAGATACATTCCCGAACGAATACTGATTGGAAAGCACCTTTTCGCAATGTGCCTTTAGAGACATGACATATTTAACCAATGTTTCGTAGGCAATCTGGATGTCTCCTGCTTCCAAATGCTTTTTATAAACAGAAATATAACTGCTTAGTTTTTTCTCCATATGCGATTATCTCTTACAAAATAATAAGGGTGTATTGGCTTTAAAAATTGAAAAGTCAGGTTGCTGATCCATTCATGAATAGCAAAGGGAATATAAATGTTCAGTAAACGATCAATTATATCGTTAGACCGTTTCGTAATTTCCTTAATGATCATTTTCTTTGCTTCTACCTTTGCGTATTGTATAAACAATGTTTATATTTCTTGATTCTAGCACAGATAAAACAAAAAGTCATGTATGAGTTCAAAACTTCATACATGACTTTTATTGATGCCGATGGCCGGACTCGAACCGGCACGGAGGTTATCCGCTTGATTTTGAGTCAAGTGCGTCTGCCATTCCGCCACATCGGCATTATTCTGATTTCTTACAACGTTCATTATTCTATCATAGGATTTTCCATTTTGCAAGTGTTTTTTGTGATTATTAAATTGAAAATAGGCAGAATATATTGTATGATAGGAAAAGATCGTTATAAAGGAGGAGTATGGATTATGACATGTAAGGAAGCGGAACGCCTGGTCATGCCATACATCAGGGATGAGCTGACGGATGAACAACTGGAGGAATTTCTGGAACATTTGGAAACCTGTCCGGATTGCCGGGAGGAACTGGAAATTTATTTTACAGTTGAGGTCGGTATCAGACAGTTGGAGTCTGAAACAGGAAACTACAATATAAAAGGAACTTTGGAGGCGGCATTAGAGCATTCAAGCCAGCGTCTTCAAGCCATAAGGCTGATAAAAATTGCCAAATATGCGGTATCCACCTTGAGTATAATGGCATTGATTATTACAGTCCTTCTGCAGTGCCGTATATGGTTGCAGTTGGGCTTACTATGATTGGAGAGCGTATGAGCAGAAAAAATGTAATATTAATAGACGGAAGCAGTTTACTGGAAAGAGCCTTTTACGATCTTCCGGCCAATAGCGCCGCAGGAGTCCGCAGCCTGGTTTTGCAGGTTATGGAGGGAGAGGGGGCAGAATATTTGGCTGCAGCCTTTTGTTCCCGGAAAGAAAAGACTGCAGTGCCTGGAGAACTTTTGGAGCAGGAGAACATTTTAAAGGTGTCTCTGGCTGATATGGGAATTCCTGTTTTTGAAAAGGAGGGATATGACTCTGCTGATATCATAGCCTCCCTTATAAAAGGAAGCAGGGAAGAAGTCCAGGTTGGAATATTGTCAGGAGACAGAAAACTGCTTCAGGCCGCAGGAGAACATGTGGTGATCAGGATTCCTGCCGTTCATGAAGAAGGACTGGAATTTACGACCTGGTCTCTGGATACCATCATGACGGAATACGGTGTGGAACCTGAAACATTAATTGGAGTTCTGGCTCTTTGCGGAGAATGGGGAATCGGTCATAAAACTGCCGGGAGATTGATAAAACAGTATCAAAGTCTGGACAATCTCTATACCCACCTTGAGAAAGTAGATTCCCAGAGAGTCAGGGAAATTCTTTCTGCCCGGCACATGGAGATAAAACAAAAGGAAAAAGATAATGCTTTGCGTGAAGATGCACAGGTAAACCTGAATTTTGAAGCAGCTCTTGCAGATCATTTTTTTACCAGTATATCTGATACAGAAGGAAATCCCTTTGAAGAAGAGGGGACAAGCGGAGAAGTTTCTTTGGAATCCTGTTTTCAAGTAATTACAGACCTTTCAGAGGCTGAAACCTTGTTTTCCAAATGCGATTCAGGCAGCCGGCTTGGACTTCAACTGGTGGTTGAGGAACGGACAGTACAGGCTCTGTCCCTGTGTTTAAGTGAAACTGAATGCTTCTGCCTGATTCCCCAGGGCTTTCTGACGCCCGGGTACCTGGCTCAAAAGGCTGGGGAAATCTGCCAAAAAGCAGAACGTGTAACTGTTTTTCATTTGAAAAATCAGCTTCCTTGCTTAAAGGTCACCCGGGAAAATCCTGTATTTGATGCCGCAATTGCGGGATATCTGCTGAATCCTTCCAGAGATTCCTATGAATATCATGACTTGGCGGCGGATTATCTGGATTTATCTCTGCCCTCTAAAACAGAACTTCTTGGAAAGAAAAGCTTTAAGCAGGAATTTGAGGAAAGCAGGACGAATGCCGTTGCCTGCGCCTGCTATATGGCTTATGTTGCCTTCCTCTGCGGAGAAAGGCTTTTAGAAGAACTGGAACGTCAGGGAATGGGGCCTTTGTTTTATGACATTGATATGCCCCTGGCTTATAGCCTGTTTCATATGGAAGAAGCGGGAATCCAGGTGGAGCGGGAACGGTTAAAAGAATACGGAGACCGTTTAAAGGTGGGGATCAAGGAACTGGAACAGAAAATACACCAGGAAACAGGAGAGGACTTTAATATTAATTCTCCCAAACAGCTTGGAGAAGTACTTTTTGACCATATGAAACTTCCCGGAGGCAAGAAAACAAAATCCGGATATTCCACTGCCGCCGATGTACTGGAAAAGCTGGCTTCCGATTATCCGGTGGTGAGACTGGTTTTGGATTACAGGCAGCTCACTAAGCTGAATTCCACCTATGCTGACGGACTGGCGGCCTATATCGGCCCTGATGAGAGGATTCACGGAACCTTTAACCAAACCATAGCAGCTACTGGCAGGATAAGCAGTACAGAGCCTAATCTTCAGAACATTCCCGTCCGGGTGGAATTGGGACGGGAGATCCGGAAGGTATTTGTTCCCAAAGAGGGATGTGTATTCATTGATGCGGACTATTCCCAGATCGAACTGAGGGTTCTTGCCCATATGTCAGGAGATCAGAGGTTAATCAATGCATATAAAAGAGCGGAAGATATCCATGCCATTACGGCTTCGGAGGTGTTTCATGTACCTCTTGACCAGGTGACGTCTCTTCAGAGGCGGAATGCAAAGGCAGTAAACTTTGGTATTGTCTATGGAATCAGCTCCTTTGGCTTAAGCGAAGGCTTAAGCATTACCAGAAAAGAAGCGGGAGAGTATATTGAACGGTATTTTGAGACTTATCCGGGAGTAAAATCATTTTTAGACGGACTGGTGGATAAAGCAAAAGAGCAAGGTTACGCAGTCAGCATGTTTGGCAGGCGCCGCCCGGTTCCGGAGCTGAAATCTGCAAATTTTATGCAGCGTTCCTTTGGAGAGCGTGTCGCTATGAATTCTCCTATTCAGGGAACTGCGGCTGATATCATTAAGATTGCCATGATTCGGGTGGATCAGGCTCTGAAGGACCAGGGGCTTAAATCCCGGATTGTTCTTCAGGTCCACGATGAACTTCTGGTGGAAGCCTTTAAGGAAGAGCTTCCCCAGGTTCAGAGGCTTCTGGTGGAGGAAATGAAGAACGCGGCTGAGCTGGAGGTATCCCTGGAGGTGGAGGCCAATGTGGGATATTCCTGGTTTGATGCCAAATAAGGGGCTGGATATCATGAAAGTGATTGGATTGACCGGAGGCGTGGGAGCTGGAAAAAGCCTGGTTCTTGGGATTCTTTCCAAGGAGTACGGAGCCGAAACTATTGAAACTGATGAAGTTGCCCGCAGTCTGATGGAAACAGGAAAAAAGGGCTATGCTGCGATAGTGGAAGCTATGGGAAGCAGTTTCTTAAAGCCGGATGGAAGTATTGACCGTCCTCTTCTGGCTGCCCGAATTTTTACAGATGAAAAAGATAGGAAAACAGTGGATTCCATTATCCATCCGATGGTGTGGAAATCAGTGAAAGATAAAATTTCTGCTTCCCAAGCCGGGCTTATTGTGATAGAATTTGCAATTATGGACAAAGTGGCCAGGGACTGCTGCGATGAAATCTGGTATGTCCGTGCATCAAAGGAAAACCGGGCCCGCCGTCTGGCGGAAAACAGAGGGTATACGAAGGAACGCTCAGAAAGTATGATGGCAAGCCAGGCTTCTGAGGAAATGTTCTTATCCCTCGGTGACCAGGTGATTGAAAATGACGGCTCCATAGAAGGAGTCAGGAGCCAATTGAAGAAGCTTCTTAAGGAAAAGAGGAGAATATGAGACTGGTAAGCATTGCAAGCGGAAGCAGTGGAAACTGTATTTATGTGGGCTCTGATACCACCCACCTCCTGGTGGATGCCGGGATCAGCAACAAACGGATCGAACAGGGATTAAATGAAATAGGAGTAAAGGGAAGCGAGCTGACCGGAATCGTGATCACCCATGAACACTCTGACCATACTAAGGGTCTGGGAGTATTGGCCAGGAAATACGGAGTTCCCATATATGGGACAAAGGAGACATTGGAGGAGGTATCAAAGCAGAAGTATCTTGGAGAATATCCAAAGGAGTTATTCTGCTCCATCTGCCCTGATGTGGGATTTTTTTTAGGGGATTTAGAGGTAAAGCCATTTTCCATTGACCACGATGCGGCAAATCCAGTGGCTTACCGGATACAGCATGATCATAAGTCTGTTGCAGTTGCCACGGACATGGGGCATTTTGACCAGTACATCATTGACAACCTTCAGGGCCTTGATGCAGTGCTTTTAGAATCTAATCACGATGTGAACATGCTGCAGGCAGGTCCTTATCCCTATTACTTAAAGCGCCGTATCCTTGGAGATCACGGCCATCTTTCCAACGAGAATGCAGGCAGATTGTTATGTTGTATTCTCCACGAGAATTTAAAGAAAATCCTGCTTGGGCATTTGAGCAAGGAAAATAATTACGAAGAGCTGGCTTACGAAACTGTAAAGTTGGAAATCACCGAGGGAGACCATCCCTTTAAGGCATCAGATTTTTCCATAGCCGTTGCAAAAAGAGATCAGATGTCAGAAATTATCACCGTATAAAAGAGGAGAAATACAATGAACAGAACGATTATTACAGTAGTTGGAAAAGACACCGTGGGAATCATTGCAAAGATCTGTACTCATTTGGCAGACAGCCAAGTGAATATTCTGGATATTTCCCAGACCATTGTACAAGGTTTTTTTAATATGATGATGGTTGTAGATATGAATGAAGCAGTAAGGCCTTTCGGAGAAATTGCTGATGAGCTGGAGCGGCTGGGAGATGAAATCGGTGTTAAGGTAAAATGCCAGCGTGAGGAAATTTTCACCAGCATGCACCGTATCTAATGATGACAGCCAGGTTTAAGAAAAGGAAGGGTTTTCCATATGCTGAATATGTTTGAAGTAAATGAAACAAATAAAATGATTGAGCAGGAGAGGTTTGATGTGCGTACTATTACCATGGGCATCAGCCTTTTAGACTGCTGTGACAGCGATTTAAATGCGGTCAATGAAAAGATTTATCATAAGATCACCACAATTGCAAAAAATCTGGTGGCAGTTGGAAAGGAAATTGAGCGGGATTTTGGAATCCCTATAGTAAATAAGAGAATTTCCGTCACCCCAATTGCCATGGTGGGAGGTGCGGCCTGTAAAACTCCTGAGGACTTTGTGACGATTGCAGCAACACTTGATAAGGCAGCAAAAGAGGTGGGAGTAAACTTTATTGGAGGATATTCTGCTTTGGTAAGCAAGGGAATGACTGCAGCGGACCGGAATTTAATCTGTTCTATCCCTCAGGCCCTTTCCTGTACGGAGCGGGTGTGCAGTTCTGTCAACGTAGGTTCCACCAAGACTGGAATCAATATGGACGGAGTTGCTCTTATGGGAGAAATCGTTTTAAAGACAGCGGAGGCCACAAAGGATCGGGATTCCCTTGGCTGTGCAAAACTGGTAGTGTTCTGTAATGCTCCTGATGATAATCCCTTTATGGCAGGCGCTTTCCATGGTGTCACCGAGGCGGATGCCATTATCAACGTAGGAGTCAGCGGCCCGGGAGTGGTAAAGACCGCCATTGAAACAGCCCGTGGAAAAGACTTTGGAGTGCTCTGTGAAACCATAAAAAGGACTGCATTTAAAATTACCCGTGTAGGACAGCTGGTAGCCCAGGAAGCATCAAAACGGTTAAATATTCCCTTTGGAATCATTGACTTATCCCTTGCTCCCACTCCTGCCATAGGAGATAGTGTAGCAGAAATTCTGGAGGAAATGGGCCTGGAACGTGTGGGAGCGCCGGGAACCACCGCAGCTCTTGCCATGTTAAATGACCAGGTAAAAAAAGGCGGGGTAATGGCTTCTTCTTATGTGGGAGGCTTAAGCGGTGCTTTTATTCCTGTCAGTGAGGACCAGGGCATGATTGATGCTGTCATTGCAGGGGCTCTCAATCTGGAAAAACTGGAAGCAATGACCTGTGTCTGCTCAGTGGGACTTGATATGATTGCTGTTCCGGGAGATACCACGGCCTCTACCATTGCAGGAATTATTGCCGATGAGTCTGCCATTGGTATGGTAAACCAGAAAACTACCGCTGTCCGCATCATTCCTGTTATTGGAAAGTCAGTGGGGGAGACTGTAGAATTCGGTGGCTTGTTAGGCTATGCTCCTGTTATGCCGGTTAACAAGTTTTCCTGTGAAAAGTTTATATCCAGAGGCGGACGGATTCCGGCGCCTATTCACAGCTTTAAGAATTAAGGGATACAGGGAGACTACAGAGGATGAATATTTATCTGATCCGCCATGGGCGGCAGTGCAGCACGCTTTGCAGTGTAGATGTACCTCTGTCTGAAGAGGGACGCCGTCAGAGCATTCTGGTTGGAAAGCGGTTAGAACACGGGAACATAGATGCCGTTTACTCCAGTTCCCTGATCCGGGCGGTGGAGACTTCCAGGGAGGCTAACCGTTTCTGGGATGCACCACATATCATACGACCGGAGCTTAAAGAAATTTCCTTTGGTGAAATGGAAGGGCTGACAGACCTTGAAATTGCCGTTAAGTTTGCTGATTTTAAAAAGGAGCAGGAAAAGCTGGAGACAGATATTCCTTATCCTGGAGGCGAGTGCGCAGGTGATGTGATCCGACGGGCTATGCCTGTATTTAAGGAAATTGCAGAAAGCGGGTATGAACATGTGGCGGTGGTGACTCATGGAGGATTGATCCGTGCCATGGTTACGGCATTTCTTTATATGGAACCAAAAAACTATCGTATACTGGGGAATTCCCTTGAAAATTCCAGCATTACGGAGGTTCGGTGGAAGAAGGAGTCGGAGTGTTTCTTTGTGGAACGATTTAATGATTATGCTCATCTGGAGCCATATCCAGAGCTTTTGCGGGCAAGGTGGATTGATACGGAAAATTAAAGAGAAAGGAATTGCCTGATTCAATGGAACAAAAGGAAAGAGAGCAGTTAATTCAGATAGAAGAGGAATTTCTGGATGAAAACCTTCTTCGTATTGTAATCAGCAATCCCATCGACAAGCAGGGCGTATCCAAGGTAAAGGTACGCCCGCTTTTGCTGCGGGGAGAGCTGGTTTTCCAGGCCGAGGAACAGGTAGGAAACCAGGCATTTCACAGGAATTTCACTCCTTCAGAGTGCGCCGTTTACATGGCTGATTTACTTGAGGGGAAGCTGCGCCAGATGGAACTGGAGTCAGGGAAAGGGCAGGTACGGGTGCTCATAAGCAAGAAAGGAGCCTTAAGTATGAAGGTAAAGCGGCAGCAGCCAAAGATTTCAGCGGCCCCTTTGGTCAGTGTTCACAACAGGCAGAAACAGTATATATTAGAAGAAGGAAGACCTGTCCCTTTTCTGGTAGATCTTGGAGTTATGACACAAGAGGGAAGAATTGTAAGGTCCCGGTATGATAAATTCCGCCAGATCAACCGTTTTCTGGAGTTTATTGAAGACATCCTTCCAAAACTTCATAAAAACAGGGAAAATGTGATCATTGATTTTGGATGCGGAAAGTCTTATCTTACGTTTGCCATGTATTATTATCTTCATGAGCTGAAGGGTTACTCCATCCGGATTATAGGTCTGGATTTAAAGCAGACGGTCATTGACCGATGCAATTATTTGAGCCGGGAATATGGATATGACAAACTGAATTTTTACCACGGAGACATTGCTTCCTATGAAGGGGTGGATCATGTGGATATGGTTGTAACCCTTCATGCCTGTGATACTGCCACGGATTATGCTCTGGCAAAGGCGGTAAAATGGGGGGCTTCCGTCATATTATCTGTTCCCTGTTGTCAGCATGAGCTGAATCAGCAAATAGAAAACCAGCTCCTGGCTCCGATTCTTCAATACGGGATTATCAAGGAACGGATGGCCGCCCTTTATACGGATGCGTTAAGGGCTGAAATTCTGGAAAACCAGGGATACCGCACTCAGATTCTGGAATTTATTGATATGGAGCATACGCCTAAGAATATTTTGATCCGGGCGGTAAAGCAGGGCGAAAAAAAAGACAACCGCCGGGAAATTGAGGAAATTTTAAAATTTCTTCATACAGGCCAGACCCTTGCCGGACTTATGCAGCCGGAATAACAGGGATAGTATTTTCCTGCCTTATATGTTATGATAGAAAGAAAATTCTAAGGAGGAGATTGTCATGCCCTACATTAATTCAAAAGTAAATGTGGCCCTGTCAGAGGAAGATAAAGAAGTATTGAAAACAAAGCTTGGAGATGCCATCAGTCTGATTCCGGGAAAGACAGAAAGCTGGCTGATGCTTGGCTTTGAGGATGAGTGTTCTCTTTATTTTAAAGGAAAATGCAATACCAAAATAGCCTTTATTGAAGTGAAAATATTAGGACGAGCCTCAAAACGTGATTATGAACTTCTGACTGCTGAAATCAGCAAGATCTATAAGGAAGTTCTAGGTATTTCCCAGGATAAGATTTATATAAAATACGAGGAAGCCGAGCACTGGGGCTGGAATGGAACCAACTTTTAACCATAGTAATAATATTTATGGCAGGAGGTATGGCTTATGGAGCTTTGGGATCTATATGATGAAAACAAGGAAAGCATGGAGCGGACTCATGTAAGGGGAGTTCCACTTGGAGAAGGAGAATATCATCTGATTTCCGATGTCTGGCTGATCAATGATAAAAAGGAGATTCTTCTGACCAAACGGCATCCGGACAAGGCCCATGGACTGATGTGGGAGTGTACCGGAGGCTCTGTTCAGGCAGGAGAGACCAGTCTGGAGGGAGCTGTCAGGGAACTTGGGGAGGAGACGGGAATCAGGGCGGAGAAGGAAGAACTGGTTTTGATTCATTCTATCCGTCAGGAGGAACGGTTTATTGATACTTATATCACAAGGCAGAAGGTGGGGATTGAAGATGTGGTGATTCAGCCAGAGGAAGTAGTTGATGCCATGTTTGTCACGTTTGACCATCTTCTTACGATGTGGGAACAGGGGATTGTGGTTCCGAAATCCCGATTCCTTTTATACAAAGACAGGATACAGGAATTTTTAAACCCCTCGTCATAAGATGATGAGGGGTTGAGTAAATTCATTGTTCCGTTTTATATGATATTTGTCCTGAACAAGGGTCTGATAGATATGGGAGCAGTAAAAGTCCTGCGAAAGCATGGACCAGGCGTCTCCTTTTAACGTCATACCTGCGTCGGCAGTTTTTGTTATGAGAGGGATGCTCCCTCTCTGTTTTATTTCTCCCATAAGGCCTGAGGAGGCCTTTTTAAAGCCCAGAACTCTGGCATAAGGGGCATATCCAACCCTCCGTCCTGACTGAACCTTGTCCAAAGTGACATCCAAAATGATGTGAAGGAGGGCTCTGCTGACCCGGGTATAGGTGTATTGCCTGGTTTTTAAGCTACCCACCTTTTCTTCGAAGGAAAGGTAATCAGGAAGCTGTCCCTGAATTCTGGCTGCCAGTTCTTTGGAAACATCGGCAAATTTTTTGTAAGATGTTCCTTCCTGGGCCAGACGCAGCAGGGAAGTGTTTAATAGCCCGCTTAAATCCTGAGGAAACATTGGAAAGCCCTGTTTCATCATCTCTGTTACAGGTTCGGGAACATGTAACAAGGCCGGGGTTTCCGCCGCTAAGTGTCCACAACTCTCTTTCAGGGCCTTCCGGATGCCGGTGGCAGAGCCATAGACGCCTTCTGTAAGACCGGTCTCGTGGTATCCCATGCCTTCCCGGGAGATCGTGACAGGAATCATGGAGCTTTTCTGACGGTGCAGTGCCTTACAGTATTCAATTCCCAGGATGTTGTTGGGGGAAGCCAGAATAGAGGCATCTTCCGCTCCTAACACTCCGCTGGAGATAAGCCCGTGGTTTCTCGCTTCCGGAAAGGTAGCTCCGTTTTTTAAGGCCTTTTTTAAGTGTTCGGTATAAGACACAGGTTCTGTGGCTAAAATAGAAGCAATTCCTGAAAGCTTTCCCACATCGCCGGATTCACTTCCAAAGCAAAGGGAATTGATTACCCCCAGACTGTCTAAGAGAGCCACTCCGCAGGCAGCAAAGTCTTCCGCACTGCTGGAGGCAAAGAGAGAGGGGATTTCAAGCACCAGATCGGCTCCGCAGGATAAGGCCATAGCAGTTCTGGTATGTTTGTCATAAATAGCCGGGGCGCCTCTTTGAACAAAATCACCGCTCATTGCTATTATGCAATAATCAGAGCCGGTCAGTTCCTTTGCTTTTTTAATATGATAGGCATGTCCATTGTGAAATGGATTGTATTCCGCTATAATTCCGACAGCACAAGATTGTTTATTTTTTGACATAAAACGCGTCCTTCGTCTTTTTATATTCTATTATGCAATTGTTTCGTAAAAAATGCAAATTATTTCGTAACAACACTTGAAAATTTTAAGAAATACCCCTAGAATAGGATGGACGTCATTTTGACCTTACTATGTGCAATGACACGAGTAAGGCTGCGGAGAATGGTATGAAGAATGGTATAAACATTTAAGGAGGATATATTTTATGAAAATTTTGATCATCAACTGCGGCAGCTCTTCTTTGAAGTATCAGATTATTGATATGGAGAATGAGGGAGTATTGGCGAAAGGTATCTGTGAGAGAATTGGAATCAACGGCTCCAAGCTGACTCATGAGGCAGAAGGAAAAGACAAGCTGGTAGTGGAGAAAGAGATGCCTGACCACAAGGTTGCCATTAAGATGGTTATGGATGCTCTTCTTGACGCAGAATATGGCGTGATCAAGGATGTGAGTGAGATTACAGCTGTAGGACACCGTGTTCTTCATGCTGGTACAGTTTACAGTGATTCCATCATAGTTAATGAAGATGTGAAAAAAGTAATTCGTGACTGCTTCGATTTAGGACCTCTTCACAATCCTGCAAACTTAATGGGAATCGAAGCCTGCGAAGATGCAATTCCGGGAGTGCCGAATGTTGCTGTATTTGATACTGCTTTTGGTATGAAGATGCCTGAAAAAGCTTCCATGTATGCGATTCCCCAGGAATACTTTGAAAAGTACAGCATCCGCCGTTATGGCTTCCATGGTACAAGCCACAGCTATGTATCCCAGGAAGCGTTACAGTTCTGTGATCTTGATGCTGAAACGGGCAAGGTTATTGTATGCCATTTAGGAAACGGTGCCAGCATCACTGCTTCTATCGGAGGCAAGTGCGTGGACACCAGCATGGGATTTACTCCTTTAGAGGGACTTATTATGGGTACCAGAAGCGGTGACATTGATCCTGCTGTTGTTCAGTTCATCTGCAGCAAAGAGGGCAAAAGTGTTAATGAAGTAATTGATATCCTCAATAAAAAGTCTGGTATTCTCGGTATGTCCGGCGGAATTTCCAGTGATTTCCGCGATGTGCAGAAGGCTCAGGCAGAAGGAAACCATTTAGCAGACATTGCGATTGAGGCGTACATCTACCGTGTGGCAAAGTACATCGGCGCTTATACAGCAGCTATGAACGGTGTAGATGCAATTGTATTTACAGCAGGTGTAGGAGAGAATGACAAACCTATCAGAGGAGCAATATCTGAATATTTAGGTTACCTTGGCGTTACTATTGACAGTGAAGCTAATAAGTTAAGAGGAAAGCGCGTTATGATCTCCACACCTGAGTCTAAGGTAAAGGTATGCGTTATTCCTACCAACGAAGAGCTTTCTATTGCAAGACAGACAAAAGCATTAATCTAATTGCAGACAATGTGGCAGACTGTATTTAACTGTGAACAAATATGGAAATATTTGTTGACAAATAGTGCGTGCCTATGTATAATAATCTAGGTGCGTATTAGGAGACTAATATGCTTATTAATTTAACCGAGTTGTTTACCCTAGAGGGAAAAGAGAAGACCTACACTCCTCACATTGAGATGAAGGCTTATCACGGACCGGGTTGTGAGTATGAAGTGGTATCGGCAGAACCAGTCGTGCTGCGTATTATGAACCTGGGAGGCAAGAAACTGGAGATTGAAGGGAAGGCCAGACTTTCTCTCGCTTTTCCATGTGACCGCTGTCTCGATCCTGTGCCTGTTGATTTGGATCTTGAGATCATTCGTACCATTGATTTAGATGAGACGGAAGAGGAACGTATTGAGAAACTCGAAGAACAACCATATGTTAATGGTTATAATCTGGATGTAGACCAGTTGGTTTGTGATGAACTCATACTGAACCTGCCTATGAAAGTTCTCTGCAGTGAAAACTGTAAGGGGATTTGTAATAGATGTGGAACAAATCTCAATCATGAGACTTGTGACTGCGATATTAGGTCGGCAGACCCAAGAATGGCAGTCATCCAGGATATTTTTAAAAAGTTTAAGGAGGTGTAACCATGTCTATCTGTCCAAAGAACAAATCTTCTAAAGGTCGTAGAGACAAACGTAGAGCAAACTGGAAGATGAGTGCTCCAAATTTAGTAAAGTGCAGCAAGTGCGGTGAACTTATGATGCCTCACAGAGTATGCAAGGCTTGTGGTTCTTATAACAAGAAAGAAATTATTTCTGCTGAATAATTTCTATTACCCTGCATTCAGTGCTTGAAGAGTCAGTAAAATTACAATGTATTTCTAAGAAGCCTGTGATATCCTTTTGGATGTCACAGGCTTTTTTTGTAAGTTCGGAGAATGGTATTAAGATGGATGAAAGCAAAGTTTGGTATTAAAAAGAATCGGGCAATATACTGTGTGCGGCATGGAGGCTTTGTGAATATAGGTATTTGCCTATGAAAGATATATGAAAAAATATATTTTTTCTATTATATTAAACATGTTATAATCTCTGAAAGAATTAATTAAATGACAGACAATTACAAGGAGGAGAGAAGAAAATGAGTTTAGATCCTAATATCACAGAGGCCCAAAAGAAATTCAGTGATCTGATTCAATCGGAGTATAAGCGGATTGATCGTATGAAAGCTGATACGGAGATTATGGATTTTGATAAGCTTGAAAAAATCGTGGTGGGAATACTGCCTGGAGACGGTATTGGTCCGATTATCATGAAGCAGGCTTTGCGCGTTTTTGAAAATCTTATGGAGCCGGAGCTGGTATCAGGGCATTTAGAACTGAGAACCATTGAAGGAATGACCATTGAAAACAGGGCTTCCAGGCTTCAAAGCCTTCCCGATGAAGTGTTAGAAGAGGTAAAAAAATGTAATGTTCTGTTAAAGGGGCCTATGGTAACTCCGAGAGCTTCTGATTCTTGGCCTAATTTGATCAGTGCCAATAGTCTGCTGCGCAGAGAACTGGAGCTTTATGCGGCAGTTCGCCCCATCCGCATTCCGAGCAAGGGGATTGACTGGACTTTTTTCAGGGAGAACATTGAAGGCGAGTACATATGGGGAAACAAGGGAATACAGGTCAATGAGGATATGGCCGTGGATTTTAAAGTGCAGACTAAACAAGGCAGTGAGAGAATTGCCCGTTCAGCGTTTGAATTTGCAAGGAAAAACGGAAAGAAAAATGTGACCATTGTGACCAAGGCAAACATTGTGAAACTGGCTGACGGAAACTTTATCAAAGCCGTGCGCAAGGTGGGAGAAGAATATCCTGACATAGAGATACAGGAACGTTTGGTAGATGCTATGTGTGCCAAGATGCTGGACCCGGAATTCAACAAAGGAATTGAAGTTATTGTTTTGCCTAATCTTTATGGAGATATTGTAACAGATGTGGCTGCAGAGCATCAGGGCGGCCTGGGAACAGCTTCTTCCTCCAATCTGGGCAATAAATATGCAATGTTTGAAGCAATTCACGGAACAGCCCCCTTTCTCATGGAACGTGGACGGGGAGATTATGCGGATCCGTGCAGTTTAATCCGTGCGGCAGGGATGATGATGGCTCATATTGGTTATGGAGCCAGAAAGAGTAAACTTGATAAAGCTCTGGAGATTTGTACTATAACAGAGAATAAATATGTGATTACTACAGACAGAGGAGGAGCCAGCACAGAAGAATTTACTGATTATCTGCTGGAAACTCTTAACTGGAAATTCTAAACGGCTCATTTTGCTTATAGAAAATGTAAAAGTCGCAGTGAGGAATAGAAAACAGACGTTTCAGGTCAGTGTTATGAAGAGAATGGAAAAGACGTATTTCTGTATCAGGGGTTTTTTGACGAAAGAAGAAAAAGAAAGACTTACTTTCGGCTGCTTTATGAATTATTATAGATTTATGAGTTAAATATGATATAATAATCCAAAAATAAAATTACCTTGTTCTGCTGTCTGATTCTTGTAAATGCAGGTCAGACATCTGCCAGGTATTTTGCTTTATGAAATTGGAGGGATTTGGTGGATTTTAGAGAGCTTGTTTATATTACAACAGTAGCAGATTGCAAAAGCGTAACTGAGGCGGCAAAAAAGCTGTATATATCGCAGCCTTCCTTAAGCCAGGTTATTGCAAAGGTGGAAAATGAACTGGGTATAAAGCTGTTTGACCGGACCATCTATCCCATTGCCCTTACTTATGCAGGGGAAACGTATGTGGATACAGCCAGGAAGATTCTTCTGCTTAATGATAATTTGCGCAGGCAGCTGACGGATATCGGAGAAGGAAAAAAAGGAAGAATCACTCTGGGGATTCCTGTGGAACGGGCAGGCTATATGCTTCCTGCCGCATTAAAAGAATTTAAAAAGCTTTACCCCGGAGTGGAGGTTCGGACCATAGAGGCAAACTCCAGCGTGTTGTTGGCAGGTTTAAAAAAAGGGGATACCAACTTTATCATTCTTCCCAAGGAGTCAGCTGATACATACAGCGATTCAAAGGCAGAGTTAGAAATGGAAGTGATATACCGGGAAAAGCTGATTCTGGTTGCGGGAGAAGGAGTGTTGAGAGAAGATCACATGGCAAAATTGAAGAAAAATACAGTAGACTTTTCAACCCTGGGCGATGTTCCATTTATACTTTTGAAAAAAGGACATGCAATCCGCCGTGAGGCAGAGCGAATATTTCGGAAAAACCAGATAAATCCTGATATTGTCATAGAGACTTCCAGCAATATCAATGCAGTTCAGCTTGCTGATTCAGGCCTTGGAGCAGCCATTGTACCGGAACGGGCTGTTGCAATTTTAAAGGACAGGGAAAATATTCATTGCTATAGCCTTGGCAATCAGACCAATGCCTGGGATGTCAATGCTATTTATCTTAAAGACGCCTACTTGGATGGGGCTGAGCGGTACTTTATTGAAGTGATGAAAAAAACATTTTCCAGGTTAGGAACAGAACACAAGGAAGAAAAATAAAAATGCAATCAATCATAACACTGCATAGGAAGGCGTTGGTGAAAAGGCTATAGTGAAATTGATTAAAAATATAACTATGTAGTTATAACAAAAAGTAATTGCGGTATGCTTTTTAATCATTTTACTTTGACATTTATTCTTGATAAGATTTATTCAATAGTATGTGCTTTGCAGGCGAGGGAATTACTATGATTGATTTTAGGATTTTTATTTCGGATATCAGTTTTGAGGAGGAAAGGCATGGACAGATCATTAACAAGAAAGATTATAGAATCACATTATGTTTCCGGGAGTATGGTGCCGGGGGAGGACGTTTTCATTAAGGTGGATCAGACTCTGACTCACGATATTAATGCGGTCATGACATATCTGGCATTTGAGGCCATTGGCCTTGACCGGATTGGAATTGACTGCAGTGTAAGCCATCTGGATCACAATTTATTATACCTGGATCATAAAACGCCCGATGACCATATTTATCTCCAGTCAGTGGCCAGGCGTTTTGGAGTCCATGTATCAAGACCGGGTAATGGAATCTGCCATACCATCCAGGTGTCCAGATTTGCAGTCCCAGGCCAGATCTGTATGGGAGGGGACAGCCACACTCCCCACAGCGGTTCTGTAGGAATGCTTTGTATTGGTGTGGGAGGTATGGATGTGACAACTGCCATGACTGGACTTCCTATGCGTCTTAGTATGCCAAAGGTCGTAAAAGTATATTTAACCGGAGAGCTGCAGCCCGGATGCAATGCAAAAGAAGTTATACTGGAAATGCTCCGGCGTATCAGTATTAAGGGAGGTCTTGGCATTGTATATGAGTATGTTGGACCAGGAGCGGCAAAGCTGGAGGTACCTGAAAGGGCTACTATTGCCAACATGGGAGCAGAAATGGGTGCAACCACCTCCATTTTTCCAGCAGATGAGCAAGTTCGTAAATTTATGGCCGCTCAGGAGAGAGAAGAGAGCTACATAGAACTTTTACCTGATGATGATGCAGAATATGATGACTGTATTGAAATTAATTTAAGTGAACTGTCTCCCCTTATAGCCTGCCCTCATCAGCCGGATCATGTCATTTCTATTAAAGATACGGAGAAAAGACAGGTTCAGCAGGTATTTTTAGGAAGCTGTACTAATACCAGCTATTCCGATATCGCCAAGGCAGCATTGGTGTTTGAAGGACATTTTGTCCATGAAAATGTGAGCTGTACCTGCGCTGTTTCCTCCAAGCAGATATACCGTGATTTAATGCGTGATGGATACATTGATATTCTGTTAAATGCGGGTGTCCGCATGCTGGAGCTGGCCTGCGGCCCATGCTGTGCAATTGGACAGAGCCCGGCAACAGAAGGCGTGGCAGTACGCACCTCCAACCGAAACTTTAAAGGACGTGCAGGAAACCCCAATGCAGAGATTTATCTGGTAAGTCCGGAGAGTGCTGCAGCAACAGCCATAATGGGAACCTTTGCATCAGCTGAGGAGGTTATGGGGAAGAATCTCATAAAGTTAAGGGATATTAAGGAACCGGAGCATTATACCGTTGAAGATTCCATGATTATTAAGCCTCTTCCCGAAGAAGAAGCAAAGAAAGTGGAAATCGTGAGAGGCCCAAATATTAAATATCTTCCCATTCCGGAAGCGCCTAAGGCTTCCATGTGTATTTCTGTAAGCTTAAAAGGAGGAGATAATATCACCACCGATGATATCACTCCTGCCAGTGCAGAATTCAGCAGTATGCGTTCCAATATTCCTTTAATGTCACAGTACTGCTACCATAATTATGATCCTTCTTTTGCTGCAAGGGCAAAGAAAATGGGAGAAAGCATTATCATCGGAGGTGAAAACTACGGACAGGGTTCATCCAGAGAACATGCGGCAATTAATCCTATGTTCCTGGGAGTAAAGGCGGTGATTGCAAAAAGTATTGCAAGAATTCACAAAGGAAATTTAATCAATCACGGAATCATTCCTATGCTCTTTCAAAATCCAGAGGATTATGCCAAAATTGATTTAGGAGATGAATTGGAGTTTGAGGACTTTTTAGAGCAAATGCTGGCCAGACAGGTGACCGTTCAAAATAAAACAAAAGGTTTTTCTTTTGACGTAAAACTGGAATTATCAAATAATGAATCAGAGATTATCTTAAGCGGAGGACAGTTGGCTTATTTGAAGAAGCAGCTCGCCGTGCAAAAGAGCTGAAATAATATCTGATATGCTATTATTGGAACCGTCACAAACTGAAATAAAGAATTGTGACGGTTTTTTTGCTTAATAAGCAATCTTTTCTTAAGCAAGTAAGGTTCGGGATATTTGTATGGAGAATGCTTGTTTAAATGATGCTAATTTGCTATAATGCTATGGGATAGCCAACATAACAAAGGTGGCCAATCGTTTGTATATTACTCAGCCAGCCCTGACAAAACGCCTTCAAAGCATTGAGGAGGAGTTTCAGATAAAAATCGTGGACCGTACCACCAAGGGTGTGGAATTTACGAAAGAAGGAGAATTGCTTGCACGGAAAGCACAGCAGTATATTTCTATTATGAGCCAGACCGGAATGGAACTGCGGAAAATGAAGGCTGACAATAAAGATATTATTGTAATTGGAGCTTCTTACACTTATAATAAGTATGTTTTGTCCGATATTCTATATGAATACACCAAAAAGAACCAGGATGTGAGATTTGAGCTTCAGGATGAACGGAGCAATATTTTATTCCGAAAGGTATGCGACGGAGATGTGGATGTGGCATTCATCAGAGAGGATTATGAGGGGCCTGTGATTCAGAGAAAGGTTGAAGTAAGCTCAGCCTATATTCTGACAAAGAGTCCAATTGAAATCCAGGACATGCTTAGGGACTGAAACAGAAGAAAATAAAAAAACTCTTTAAATTGGCATACGATTACATTGAGCAAAAATAAGAAAACAGGAATCGCCGACGAAGGTTGTACGGCGGTTCCTGTTCATTTTAAAGGTTGAGGTGAAAGAAATGGAAGCAGAAAAAAGAAGTGGTTTTGTATTTCCCAAGGTTGGACAAAGAATTATCCGCTCTGTTTGTGCAGTTTCTATCTGTTTTATTATCTATTATTTGAGAGGGCAGAAGGGAACTCCTTTTTATGCTGCTTTGGCAGTGCTCCAGTGTATGCAGCCCTACAAAGATAGTATGGCTAAAATGGCAAAGCAAAGGGCAAGCGGTACATTTATCGGAGCTTTTTGGGGGTTGCTAGTCATTATGATTGAACTGTATGTGTTAAAAGATGGCATGGAAATAACTGCCCTCACATACTTGATCATATCACTGGCAACAGGCTGTGTGTTATATACAACCGTTGTACTTAATTTTAAAGATACTTCGTACTTTGCATGTGTTGTTTTTCTCAGTATTACAGTAGCTCATATGGAGGATGCCAATCCTTATATTTTTGTTTTTAACCGCGTGACGGATACACTTATAGGAATCGGTGTTTCTATTGTTGTAAATTCTTTTCACCTGCCAAGAAAAAGAAACCAGGATATTCTGTTTGTGTCGGGCGTGGATGATGTGCTGCTGACAGCAGATGAGCATTTAAATCCTTACAGTATGGTTGAAATTAACCGGCTGATTGAAAGAGGAGCCAATATTACGGTATCCACCGGAAGAACACCTGCCTCACTGATGGAAGCAATAGGCCCCATTCATTTAAAACTCCCTGCCATTGTTATGGATGGGGCGGCTTTGTTTGATATACAAAAAAAGTCTTATCTTTTGACCTGTGTTTTGTCATACTGGCAGTCTAAAGAGATTATGACAGTTCTGGAGCAGTCAGGAGTCAACTATTTTGCCAATGTTGTGATGGATGATGTACTGGTGATTTATTACGAGAAGCTAAATAATTCTGCAGAACAGAATCTTTATAACAAATTAAGTAAGTCTTATTACCGGAACTATGTAAAACGAAGACTGCCGGAACATGAAAACGTGATTTACTTTATGGTTATTGACTTAAAGGAAAAGATCACAGAGGTTTACAGCCGGTTAGAGCAAGGGGGATTTACCAAGGAGTATAAAATACTGATCTATGATTCCAGAGAATATGAGGGATATTCATATATAAAGATATATAATAAGGAAGCAACCAGAAAAAATATGCTGGAAAACCTAAAAGAAATGCTGAACCTGGAAAAGAGTGTGGTATTTGGCACCAACCCTGAGACATGTGATATTCTGATACAAAATTTCGACAGTAATGGCCTGGTGAAAGCAATTCGAAAACAGTATGAGCCTGTGAAGTTTCTTAAATGACGGCAGAAGAGAGCACGGTGTGATTGAGTACCCTCTTCCATTTGTCACAGATCAATGACTTCCAGATCATCAGGTATAAAAAGCTGTCCAGTAAAATATTCTTTTCCTTCTTCATGGTAAAGCGCTTTTCGCCGGACAAGGTGCTTATCCTCCGTATGGTAAAGAAGGAGATTATTAATCTGCCATTGTTCTGCGTAGATGCATGCATCTTTTACCGTATCGTGATTTTTTTCATAGGGTTTAAAAATGTCTTTATCCCTATATAGACATAAAACTTCACGAAGCAGCCAGTCACTGCCTGTGGCATAAGTAAGCCCTGCATCGGTACATGGTTCATCACCGAGGCAAGTGAGCCTTTTACCGTTTTGTAGTGTGATGGAAAAGCCAAATTGCTTCATCTTTTTTGATTGTATATCAAAAAAATGAAATTCATATTTGCAGATAGGAACAACTTGCTTATCCTCAACGCCAATGAGGAAAATTCTATTATCCATATGTTTATAAAACTTGGGCTGAATGGTGAGCTCACCTATTGTGCGGATGACAGGAATAAGGTCACTGTGACAATATATCCGTAAATTGCCTTTATAATCGCCTTTATTCATACTGGTTCCTATGACCCGGATGAGCCAGAACAAACCAAAGAGATGGTCTGCATGGCCGTGGGTAATAAAGATATCATGAATCATTTTATAGTCAATACCGGAATCATGAAGCTGACGCAGGATTCCATTTCCGCCTCCGCAGTCAACCAGAATCATAGAATCAGGATTGCGGATTAAGAAACAGGTGTTATAGCAGTGAATTGAGGTTGCATAGCCTGTACCCAGCATAATTAATTGTTCGTCTGTATTGGAAGTTGGCATTTTTATATCCTTTCAGTAAAATATCATAACTCTGGCTTCTAGCTTCTGACATAGTAGGCTGGATACCATTTCTGGAACCATGCGGTAAAAAGGCCCATCAGAGCTGGCAGTACAGAATTGATCAGGCCCGTAAAGCTTGAAAGATGAGAGCCCATGATTAAGTAAGTCCAGACAGGAGTGATAAGGTAGAGAATTCCCCAGGCTGCGGTTAGTATACGGTTTGTTTTTATAAAGAGGGGATTGGAAAAGGCCTTTTCTCCTCCGTAACTGTTGGCACTGTAATGGGCGGTCAGAGGTATTTTGGCAAATGCACCGATCAGCCACATCAGCCCGAATAATAAATAACTGATGGGAACCAGAAGTCTGGTGTCTGCGCCCAGGAAAGCCAAGAGAGAAAGGCAAGCTGTGATTGGGATGGTGACCTGTTCGTATACAACGGGCTGGAACACAAGCCAGAACAAAGGGATAAGGGAAGCGGTGAGCATACCCGCCATACCTCCAATTACAGAATCAGCCGCCATGATTGTCCATATTACGAGCCATGGAAGAAGGAGAAGCATCATGCTGGTTTTTCTTTGCTTTTTTTCTCCATCAGACCTTTCCTGGGTGTGAAAGGGAAATAATTCTTCCCATCGGAGCATCAGATTGAAATCACCGCAGACCCTATACATATGCTGGAATAGCGCTTCCTGCCCTGAAATTTCATTACGGGAAATAGAGCGCCAGACTGTGTAGGGAGTTTCAATTCTGGTTGTGTATGGTTTAAATCCGTCTGTTATGACGTCGGCTCCCTGTTTTGTCAGTAAAATCTGGTAGGTTTTATTAATGTCCGTATAGAAAAACTCCAGTACGCGCTCCAGGCCGTCTGGCTGATAAAAAGCTGCCATCTGAGTTGTAAAAAGAAGACTGTCGTCTTTTGTATTGTCTGAATCGTTACCTTGAGAAATACCCCAGGAAGCATCAGCGGCTTTTTCAAACACATCACGGGGAAACAGAGGTCTTTCAATTTCTGCCTGGGTCTTGGCATCAATTCCTCCTTCAGCATATTGGGTACCTGCCTGACATATGATATCCAGATACTGGTCTGTACGGCTTTTTAACTCCGGTACACGAAATAGTTCTCCTTGACCGCAGAGGATTTTTGTATAGCGGTCTTTTCCGCAGAAGTGGTCAAACATGGAGATAACTGCATCGTAATTCCCTGTTGGTGTCCAAAAGCCGCAGGTGGAGATAATAATATGCTTTTGATGAGTTAGATCATACCTTGGGGGATGAGAGCCTTTGCTGCTTTCCTTTTCCATGAAAGGAAGGCTCAGGGGGAGCTGGCGGTCAATAAGATTTTTAAGACTGCCGGGAACGCTGAAATAGTACAGAGGAAAGGACCAGACAATTACGTCGGCGTCAATTATCTTAGTAAGGATTTCGGCCATTTTATCTTGTATGACACATGTTCCAGGTGTTTTGTTCCAGCAGCAAAAACAGCCTGAACAGGCCTTTATATCAGCTTTTGCCACATCGATGATATCTGCTTGTGCAGACCAACCAGCGCCCTTTAAAAAGGCATGAGTCAGATTCATGGTATTGCTGGCAGAACCTTTGGGTGAACCGTTTAAAACCAGAATTTTCATGATTTTATCTCCTTTAAAACAGCAATCGCTTTGTCCGTCCAGCTAAGACCTGCCTGAAAAAACTCGTCTCCATAAAGTGCTGCTATTTTCCAGTATTTTATTCTTTGATCGTCTTTCACAATTGCCCCATATTCAGCGATTGCGTTATGGGCAGCGTTCATGTTCCTGATTTGTTCAGAGCACTCTTCCCGGTATGCGTAAAGCATGTTGAGAGCTTCCCCGATGCTGGTTTCTCCAGCAAAAAACATGCGCATTAAAAATCCGCTTTTAACACTCATAGCATCGGAAATATCGGACTCCGGCTTAGAAAGCCAGTTTTTAAATTCATCTTTTCCGTTGTCTGTTATAGTATATACTCTTTTATTAGGTTTTTCATTTTGTATGACGCGTTGGCTGGTCAGCCAGCCTTGCTGCTCCATGGCGTTTAACTCACGGTAAATCTGGCTGGTTTTTGCCTGCCAGAAAAATGAGAGAGAATCCTTAAATGCTTTATCCAGTTCATAACCTGTCATAGATCCATAATTCAAAAGGCCAAGCAGTCCGTGCTTAAGTGACATATGAAACACCTCCATTTTATATTAAACAAGTTGAATATACCATAATGAGAATATGGTGTCAAGAGGAGAATACCTTATTGATCTATCTTAAAAGGCTTCCGCCGCCTAAGCATTAACTTAAGCGGCGGAAGCCTTTTAGGAAATATGAGTTGCTGCTAAGAATCCTTTTCTTCCGGTTCCTTGCCTTCTTCCATAATATCAACCCGGTATTCCATAATTTCTTCTACCTTGCAATCCAGAATTCTGCAGAGCATATCAATGGTGTGAGTGGAAACAAAGTTATTCTTTTTCAAGCGGCCAATCTGACCGGCACTTACTTTGCAGTATTTGATGAGATAATACTGACTGATATTCTTCTTTTTCATGGTCTCCCATAATCTATTGTACACAATCATGTCTGTCACCTCCACCCCTATTAAACCCTGATTATCCGGCAATGCATATTATCTATAACTGGATAATTGGAAAAGTGGAAGGAAAAGAGTACTACTGTCGTATGAAAAAAGCTATGATACGGCAAAAAAACACCTGGAAACTTCCCAAGAGGAAATTCCAGGCAAAAAAAATTACTTGGTATATTTTTCTTCGCAGTATCTGCAGCGGTATGTCTCGGTTTCCTCATCAGTAAGATAGAAGGTGTGAGGAAGTTCCTGTTCAATGGAAGTAATGCACCGTGGATTTTTACAGTGAATTACATTGGTGATTTTTTTAGGAAGGCTTAAGGCCTTTTTTTCCACAATGGAATTATCCCGCACGATGTTGACTGTAATGGTATGGTCAATATAGCCCAGAACATCTAAGTCAATATAGTCCAAGCCGCCTTCGATTTTAATAATGTCTTTTTTCCCCATCTTGCTGCTTCTGGCGTTTTTAATGATAGCAACCTGGCATTCCAGCTTGTCCAGTCCCAGGTTAAAATAAATTTCCAGACTCTTTCCTGCTTCAATATGGTCTAACACGATTCCTTCTTTTAATCCGCTGATATTTAACATGATTTTTCTACCTCCAACAATGTCATGATAAGAGCCATTCGCACGTAAACACCGTATTGTGCCTGTTTGAAATAGGCAGCTCTCGGGTCATTATCAATTTCTACGGAGATTTCATTGACTCTGGGAAGAGGATGAAGCACAAACATGTCCGTTTTCGCCAGTTTCATTTTTTTCTTATCCAGAATGTAACAGTCTTTTAAGCGGATATAGTCCTCTTCATTAAAGAAACGTTCCTTCTGGACACGGGTCATGTAAAGGATATCAAGTTCAGGCATGGCATGATCCAGGCTGTCCATTTCAACAAATTCCATGTTATTGGCCCGCAGCACATCTTCTCTGATGTATTCGGGAACACGTAATTCAGGAGGGGAAATTAAGATAAACTTGATGTTTTCGTATCGTACAAGAGCATTGATCAGAGAATGGACTGTACGGCCGAATTTCAAATCACCGCAGAGGCCGATGGTTAAGTTGTTTAAACGGCCCTTTAAAGAATTAATAGAAAGCAGATCAGTCAGGGTCTGAGTTGGATGCTGGTGACCGCCATCCCCTGCATTGATGACCGGTATGTTGGAATAATTGGCAGCTACCAAAGGAGCACCTTCCTTCGGATGTCTCATGGCGCAGATATCAGCATAAGAGGAGATGACACGGATGGTATCTGCAACGCTTTCTCCTTTTGAAGCGGAACTGGAATCGGCAGAAGAAAAGCCCAGTACACTGCCACCCAGGTTCAGCATCGCAGCTTCAAAACTCAGACGGGTTCTTGTACTTGGCTCATAAAATAATGTAGCTAATTTCTTTCCATCGCATACATGAGAATATTTTGGAAGATTTTCTTCGATATCCTTAGCTAGAACTAACAGCTTTTGTGTTTCTTCAACACTAAAGTCTAAAGGGTTTAATAAATGTCTCATAAGAATCTCCTTTATCTATTACGTTGTGATTTCAAAGTCTATCCCATTATATAGTATTCGTTAAAATATTTCTACACTTTTTTTAATTTTATAATATAATTATTTTTCCGAAGATTTTCCGTTAAGGAATATGTAATAAAGTGTAAGGAAATTAGGAATGGCTGATTTTTATATCTTGTTGTATAATGTGTATACAAGTTCAAGTAAGGAGGTATCCGCTTTGGTAAATGGCAAGACACCTATGATCCAGGCCAAGGATCTTTATAAGGTGTATCAAGTGGGAAATACCAAGGTTTATGCATTAAACGGCGTGGATTTTACCATATATAAAGGAGAGTTCTGTGCAATTGTAGGTCCTTCCGGTTCCGGTAAATCCACTCTTTTGAATATGATGGCAGGTTTGGAAAAACCCTCTAAAGGAGAGATCATTATTGCCGAACAGCATATTGAAAAGCTTTCGGAAAACCAATTGGTTGCATTCCGCAGAAAGCATGTTGGATTTATCTTTCAATCCTACAATCTGTTAAAAACCATGAATGCAGTGGAAAATGTGGCTCTTCCCCTTTCTTTTAGGGGAGTGCCGAAGAAGGTTAGAAACGAAAAGGCAAAAGAATACATAAAACTGGTAGGGCTGGAAAAGCAGATGATGCATCTGGCTAATGAAATGTCAGGAGGACAGCAGCAGAGAGTGGGAATTGCCAGGGCTCTGGCATCAGATCCCCAGATCATATTTGCTGATGAGCCTACAGGAAATCTGGACTCAAAGACCACGAAGGAAATACTGAATCTGATGCAGAGAATAGTCAGGGAGCAGAACCAGACATTGATCATGGTTACTCATGATAATTATATCGCTCAGTTTGCTGACAGGCAGTTTCATATTGTGGATGGAAAGATATTTAAGATTGAAGAACGGCACCATGAGGATGCAGAGGAGGATACAGGGAATGAATAGGGTTAGAAAAGGGATTTTATGGCTGCTTGCGGTCATTATGATTGTTTCGTCTGTGCCGGGAGTGGCTTTTGCCAGGCCGGGATACGACCGTTATATTGATGTAAAAAAAATCCCCACCGGAAAAACAGGACAGAGTATGACCATTAGCATGGTTTTTACGAATATTGATGATATTGATTTGGAGGGAGTAGCGATTCGGTTTGACGAAGGGTTGGCAAACCAGGAAAGCGATGCATTTGAGGATGGGGAAACCTTTTCCGGAAGCGTTTTTCCTTTTGAAATCACCACAGATACCTTCGATAATAAAAAGATTGGAAGTGTAAAGAGCGGAAGTTCTAAGACAGTCTCTCTTACAGCAAAAGTCCGAAGAGATATAGCAGATGGCTATTATACGGTACCTTTGGAGATTGTAACAAATTCAACGGTTAAAAATGACGGAAGTGGTTTGGCACGTGAAAAAGTCAACATTTGGATCACAAAATCCACCTCAACCACAGGGTCAGACGAATCAGAAGGAGATATCCGGTTTGAACTGGGAGAGGGTCAGAATACACCCTCTGGTGTATATCCCCAAGTCATGAACTTTGATATCAACTTCCGCAATTCTACTAATATTACGGCTTTTGATGTAAACATCCGAATGGGCCTTGACCAGGACAGCACTAAATTTCCTTTTGATATCAATGACGGAAGTTATACCCGGCATTTTGACAAGATCGGCGGCAGTGAGTCGGTTTCAGTACCCTACAGCATGGCTATCCGTAAGGACGTATACAGCGGGTACTATCCCATTACTTTTGTCATAGAATACCGGGACAGTACAGAAGGAACCATTAAGAAAACGGAACAGATTTATTATGTGAAAGTGCAAAACAAGGAAAAAGAGGAGAATACCGGAGAATTTAATGCTAACGACAGAACAAGAGCCAGAATCATTGTAGACGGCTTTGAAACGAATCCGGAAACCATTTATGCAGGGGAAGAATTTGAACTGATTCTTCACATGAAGAATGCTTCTGATCACGTTGCAGCCAGCAATATCCTGTTCAGCCTGGAATCGGAAAAGGTAACCGACAGTGCGGTATTTACCACAGATGCAGGCTCCTCCTCTTTCGTTGTCAATAACCTTGGAGCAGGACAGACGACAGATTTAAAGGTTAAGCTGCAGGCAGGTGCATGGGTGGATCAGAGAACCTACGCTATAATAATAAATGAAAAATACGACAGCCCTGAGTTTAAAAATGCCGAAGAAAAAGTAACAGTAAACATTCCGGTCAGACAGGTGTCCCGCCTGAACACAGGAACCGTTGAGGTGATGCCGGACTCCATTACCGTTGGCTCGGAAACCAACGTTATGTTCCCGATCAATAATACGGGAAAGGTTCTTCTTTACAATGTAATGGTATCTTTTGTAGGAGACAGTATTCAGCAGAACAGCAGCTATGTGGGAAATATTAAGCCCGGAGAAACGGGAAATGTAGATGCTATGATTACTGGGGCCGCACCTACAGTGGATGATGGTAAGGTCAAAATTCTCATCACCTATGAGGATGAAAACGGAGTAGTCAGTGAGCCTGTAGAAAAGGAACTGTCCCTGATGGTAACAGAACTTGTGGATCCTGGCTTTGATACAGATGAGTCAGGAGAATTTCCGGTAGACGGACAGGTAGATGGTAAATCGGGATTAGGAAAAGTACTTATTCCGCTGTTTATGGTGGCTGTGATTGCTGCTGCGGGAGGAATTGTTTTCGTACTTAAAAAACGTAAAAAGAAGGCACAGGAACTGGGAGAGGAAACAAATAATGAGATTTAGCGATTTGCTTTCCATGAGTGTAAACAATTTAAGACGCAGGAAGCTGAGAACATTTTTAACGGTTCTGGGAGTTTTGATCGGTACGGCTTCCATCGTGGTTATGGTGTCTTTAGGTATTGGTTTTAATGAGCTTACCATGGAACAAATTGCTTCTTATGGAAGCCTTACGGAAATTACCGTATATTCCAATACCATGTGGGGAGGGAATGACAGCAGCAAGGAGCCTGATTATATGACTGACGACGTGATTAAACAGTTTAAACAGATTTCTCATGTCAATGAAGCATCTCCTTTGTTGGAAACCAATGTTCTTATGTTTCAGGGAGCCTATCAGGCTAATATCAGTATCATAGGCGTCAGTGAAGGTTATATGAAGAACATTGCCTTAAAAGAAGGAAACCTTCCTGAACCGGGAGACAAAGATTTAAAGATGGTCATTGGTAACATGGTAGCCAGACAGTTTCATAACCCCAAAAAATCCAATAACAATTATTATGATGAGCCTTCTTCTGTTCCTGATGTGGATTTTATTAATAAACCCCTGTTTGTTATTTTTGATGTGGATGCTTATTATAATTCCCAGGGCGGCGGTACAGGGACTGATGGAAACCCTGTTAAACCCCCTAAAAAGTATCTTCTTTCCACAGCAGGGCTTGTGGAAGGAGGGCTGGAAGATTGGAATAGTTACAGTTATGGAGTCTATGTTGATCTGGATGCCTTAAAGTCCCAGCTGAAGCAGATCTTTAAAAAGAAGCCCATACCTAACCAGCCCACCAACAAAAAAGGAAAACCTTATAATTACTTCATTTACCAGCAAGCCATTGTGGAAGTTGATGAAATGGCCAACGTGACCGCAGTGCAGAAGGCCATTACTGATATGGGATATCAGGCTAACAGCAATATGGAATGGCTGGAACAGTCCCAGAAACAGGCTAAGATGGTCCAGGCTCTTTTGGGAGGAATCGGAGCGGTTTCTCTGTTTGTAGCTGCCATTGGAATTGCCAATACTATGATGATGTCTATTTATGAAAGAACAAAGGAAATTGGAATTTTAAAAGTCTTGGGTTGTGATATGAGAAATATCAGGAACATGTTTCTTCTGGAGTCGGGTTTTATCGGTTTTCTGGGAGGAATAACAGGAATTACATTTAGCTATGGGGTCTCTATTCTTATCAATAAGATTCTATCCGGACGATTTATGGAAGGTGTACCTGGAGATTTATCGAGAATTCCTCCCTGGCTTGGAATGACAGCCATCTGGTTTGCTGTATTTGTGGGTATGGCTGCAGGATTCTTCCCTGCCTTGCGGGCTATGAAACTGAGTCCCCTTGCTGCCATACGGAATGAGTAGTTCTAATGTTGTAGTTCTCCACTGTCCAACTGCAGCCTAAATAATGCTTGCATTTTCTGCAGTAATATTATATGATATTGAAAAAGTACGTGCGACTGGCGGATCAGTGGGATTAAACCACAGGGAGCACGATACAAAAAGCCGACCGCCTGGGCATTGTTATGGGATGCCCAGGCGGTTTTTTGTGTATTTACACGGAAAAGGAGGATAAATATGGTTTCTTTAAGAGAAGATTTAATGAACAATTCCTATCCGGGAAGAGGGATCATCATGGGAAAGACACCTGATGGCAGAAAAGCGGTCACTGCTTATTTTATTATGGGAAGAAGCGATAACAGCCGCAACCGCATCTTTGTGGAAGAAGGGGAGGGAATACGGACCCAGGCGTTCGACCCTTTAAAGCTGGTAGACCCAAGCCTGATTATTTATTCTCCTGTACGGGTTATGGGAAATAAAACTATAGTGACAAATGGGGATCAGACTGATACCATCTATCAGGGCATGGACAGCCAGCTGACCTTTGAACAGTCCTTAAGATCAAGGGAGTTTGAGCCGGACATCCCCAATTACACCCCCCGCATTTCTGGTATCATCCATATGGAAGAGGGGAATTTCAACTATGCTATGTCTATGTTAAAAAGCAATCAAGGAAAGCCTGATTCCTGCTGCCGGTATACCTTTGCCTATGAAAATCCCCAGGCAGGGGAAGGCCGTTTTATTCACACTTATATGCATGATGGAAACCCTCTTCCCAGTTTTGAGGGAGAACCTAAGATGGTGGAGATTTTTGATAATATAGAAGACTTTACCGCCATGATATGGGGAAATCTCAATGAACAAAACAAGGTTTCTCTTTTTGTCAGATACATTGATGTAGAATCAGGTCTTTATGAGACACGGATTATAAATAAAAACAAATGACAGGAGCCTAGAAAATGAAGGAATTACAGTTAAAATATGGATGCAACCCAAACCAGAAACCGTCCCAAATTTTTATGCCAGAGGGAGAAGAACTTCCCATTGAAGTGTTAAGCGGAAGTCCGGGATATATTAACTTTTTGGATGCATTTAACGGATGGCAGCTGGTAAAAGAGTTAAAAGAAGCAACAGGCCTGCCAGCGGCTGCCTCTTTTAAGCATGTTTCTCCGGCAGGTGCAGGAGTTGGACTTCCTCTTGACCCCCAGCTTGCCAGGGCCTGCTGGGTAGATGACTTAGAGGAACTTTCTCCTTTAGCCAGTGCTTATGCCAGGGCAAGGGGAGCGGACCGGCTGTCCTCTTTTGGGGATTTTATCTGCCTGTCTGATGTCTGTGATGTTTCTACCGCCAGACTGATCAAGCGGGAGGTGTCCGACGGAGTTATTGCTCCGGGGTATGAGCCGGGGGCCTTACAGATATTAAATGCCAAGAAAAACGGTAAATACAATGTTATCCGGATAGACCCGGACTATGAGCCGGAACCTCTGGAGAAAAAACAGGTCTATGGAATCACCTTTGAACAGGGGAGAAATGAACAGAAGATTAATGAATCCCTTTTAAAAAATGTGGTGACAAAGAACCGGGATATCCCGGAGTCCGCCAAATTAGATATGATTATTTCTCTGATCACCTTAAAATACACCCAGTCAAATTCCGTGTGCTTTGCAAAGGGAGGACAGGCCATTGGAATAGGAGCAGGGCAGCAATCCAGAGTCCACTGCACCAGACTGGCCGGAAACAAGGCTGATAACTGGTTTCTGCGCCAGGCCCCTCAGGTTCTGGAACTTTCCTTTGTAGATGAAATACGCCGCGCGGACCGGGATAATGCGATTGATATTTATATCGGAGAAGATTACATGAATTTACTGGCAGACGGAAAGTGGAAATCTGTTTTTAAAGTAAAGCCTGACGTATTTACACAAGAAGATAAACGAAAGTGGCTGGATACCTTGACAGGTGTCTCATTAGGATCTGATGCCTTCTTCCCCTTTGGAGACAACATTGACCGTGCCTATAAGAGTGGAGTAAAATATGTGGCCCAGCCGGGAGGCTCTGTCCGGGATGACCAGGTGATTGAAACCTGCGATCAATATGGCATGGGTATGGTTTTTACAGGGCTTCGCCTTTTTCACCATTAAAATAAGTACCAGCCAATATTTTTTGTAAAAGCACTTTAGCCGGCGGGCTGGCATAAAATGAGAGTAAGTAAGTTTAAGGTGGCTTTCTTTGAAAACTTTTCCGAAACCTTTAACTGCGCGAGAGGAACGTGAGTGTCTGGAACGATACCAGAAAGGGGATCAGGAGGCGAGAGCCACACTCATCGAACGGAATATGCGCCTAGTGGCCCATGTGGCTAAAAAATATCAGAATACGGATTACGATATGGAAGATCTTCTTTCAGTAGGAACCATTGGACTCATTAAGGCAGTTAATACCTTCCACCCGGACAGAGGTTCAAGACTGGCCACTTATGCGGCCAAATGTGTAGAAAATGGTATCCTATCAAAGCGGCTCTGCACCGGCTGCTGAAAATCAGGTTTAAAAAGCCTGCCTCCCTCATATATTGAAAAAAACGCTGCTGCGTGACTTAGGCTCATCCTTCGGTCAAGCATCTGCGTTCCATCAATAATCAGCGGAGGTTTTTTCATGGAATTAAACTTATTTCTGGATTTTGTGAACAACAGCGTCAGAAAAATCAGCAGTGATGTAGAAAAACTTCATTTGAGTCAGGGGGAGGGCAGTCATGTCCTGGACCGTTTGAGCAGTGAAGCAGTTATGCTGGAGCATCATATCCGGTATTTTATTGAAGCCAATCAGCTTGGCCTGGAGAATATACAGCCAACTTTTGAGCCGGTTCAGGTGAGCCAGACAGACCCTGAGCCAGAAGAAGGAGCTCCTGTACGATATTTTACTTTGGAAGAACTGGCTGCCTATAATGGAAAAAACGGCGCCCCTGCTTATGTTGCGGTCAATGGGGTTGTGTATGATGTGACCAATAATTCTGTTTGGAAGGGAGGCCCCCATTTTGGAAATGAGGCGGGGAATGATAATACAGTGCAGTTTAACACATGCCATCCGGGGGCCAGAGTACTTCAGATGCTGCCTGTAGTGGGATATTTATATTAAGGGAATGAGATTCCTGCCAGAATTGCTTTTATAAGGGCCTGTTTCTGGTAACCAGGGCAGGAAAGCTGCAGTAGATACAGGAGAACTTCCTGGTTATGTATGACAGCTGCTCTTTTTTCCAGTTCCTTTTTATCTTTTTCTGTTTCCGGGCGATATACGATCATATTCATTGGGAGCCTTGGAGTATATAATTATTATAATGTATGATATGACCCATGTCCTGTATGTTTGGGGATAGGGCCGGGGAGAGTGTTTGGTGGAAGTAAGTAAAAAACAGTTTGCCGTTTACTCCCGAAAATCAAAGTTTACAGGCAAAGGAGAGAGCATAGGAAACCAGATTGAGCTTTGCAGACAGTATATATCGGTTCACTATGGAGCTGACTTTGCAGACAACGCATATATTTATGAGGATGAGGGCTTTTCCGGAGGAAATCTGGAAAGGCCCCAGTTTAAAATGATGATGAAACAGGCAAAAAAGAAAAAAATTACGGCTGTTGTCTGTTACCGCCTTGACAGAATCAGCCGAAATATTGGCGATTTTGCCAATCTCATTGAGGAACTAAACGAGCTGGAAATTTCCTTTATTTCTATAAAAGAACAATTTGATACTTCTTCTCCCATGGGAAGAGCCATGATGTATATTGCATCCGTATTTTCCCAGTTGGAGCGGGAAACCATAGCCGAGCGAATCCGGGATAACATGTTGGAGCTTTCCAAAAGCGGAAGGTGGCTGGGGGGGAATACACCGACAGGATATAAGTCAGAAAGCATGACCTCCTTGACCCTTGAAGGAAAGGCTAAAAAAGCTTATAAGCTGCAGTTAATTCCAGAGGAAGGTGAGGTAATCCGGCTGATTTACCGGAAGTTTTTAGAAACAGGTTCTTTAACCCAGACGGAGACTTATATGGTTCAAAACGGATACAAAACAAAATTTGGGAGGATGTTCAGCCGGTTTGCCATAAAGGGAATATTGACAAATCCGGTTTACATGATTGCAGATCAGGACGCATATGAATATTTGTCTGAAAAAAAGGTGGATTTGTTCGCTGGTCCGGAAGAATTTGACGGTTGTTTTGGAGTGATCGCTTACAACAGAACTCTTCAAAAGTCGGGAAAGGCCCATGAGAAGAAGGACATGGAGGAGTGGATCGTGGCGGTTGGAAAGCATGAAGGGCTGATTACTGGCTCCATATGGGTCAGTACACAAAGGCTGCTGGAACAGAACAAGTCCAAGAACTACCGAAAGCCCAGAAGCAATGTGGCTTTGCTGTCCGGAATTTTGTTCTGCGGAAACTGCGGAGATTACATGCGTCCCAAGCTGTCAGGACGGTATAATGAACAAGGGGAACAGATATATTCTTATCTCTGTGCGTTAAAAGAAAAAAGCCGGATGAAGTGCTGCGCAATTAAAAATCCTAACGGAAACAGCCTGGATGCCATGGTTGTGGATGAAATTAAGAGGATAACAGAGGATGGAGAGGAATTTAAGAGGCAGCTGAATCAAAGTAAAAAACTTTTGGAGGAGAGCAGACAGGATCTGGAAGATGAGAGGATTCGATTAAGAGAAGAGGATAAGAAAATAGGAGAGGAAATTAAGGGATTGGTATCTTCCCTTAGTAAGGCATCGGGAACCGGAGCGGAAGAGTATATTGTAAACCAAATCCAGGAATTGCACAGGAAAAGGGAAGAGACAGGGCAAAGGATCAGGGAGCTGCAGGAGCTTTTTAAAAG
This sequence comes from Clostridiaceae bacterium, assembly GCA_902363735.1. Lineage (GTDB taxonomy): Bacteria > Bacillota > Clostridia > Lachnospirales > Lachnospiraceae > Lacrimispora. The sequence goes on along the minus strand of CABJBA010000003.1, from coordinate 146,820 downwards.
CAGGGAGCTGTCTGAACTGGAATTTCAGGTTTTAAAGCAAAACCTGTCTTCTTTTGGCGAAGTTTTTGACTTGGTTGAAGTAAAAGAGAAGCGGGCAGCAATACGCAGGCTTGTGAAAAAGGTTTTATGGGATGGAAAAAGTATCCATCTGTTTTTATTTGGCTCAGAAGAGCCGTCATGAGACGGTTGCAAATGAAATACTGATGCTGCTTCGTGCAAATAAAAAGTATTCAAAAGAGGTTTCTTTATTTGAACCCATAGGCGTAGACAAGGACGGAGAGACCGTGAGCCTGGTGGACGTCATTGAAATGGAAAATAAGGAAACTCTTGAGACTATTATTCTAAAGCAGGATATCAAGGAGTTGTATGAAGCATTTGACAGCTGTTTAAAGGATAATGAGAAAACCATAATCAGCATGAGGTATGGGCTGAAAGGCGGAAAAGAATACACCCAGAGAGAAATTGCCGATCTGATGGGGATTTCCAGATCTTATGTATCCAGGCTGGAAAAGAAGGCATTGGAGCGTCTTAGAGCAGAACTTAAAAAAAATGGAGTGTAACAGAATTTATATTTTGCAACTCCCATCTTGCGCTGTAATGAGTTTTAGGCTATACTGATGTTGTTTTATACTATTACAGGCAAAGGAAACCAGAATTACATGGATATAGACACAAAACATAAGACCGCAATCCCCCGCTACCAGCAAATTGCGGTAGAAGTTGCGTCCCGGATTGCGAACGGGGAATATCAGGAGGGGGAAAAGATTTATGCCCGCTCATCTCTTGCCAGTCAGTACAGTGTATCACCGGAGACTGCACGGCGTGCGATCTGCATACTTAGTGATCTGGGGATCGTATCTACTGAGAAGGGCAACGGGATCATCATCAGGTCCCAGAAAAAGGCATCGGAGTATATTCAGCAAAACGGGAAACGGCAGACCATTGATACGATTAAAGAGAATCTTTTAAAAAGTGTCAGCCGTCAAAAACTGGAGATGGAGTATTTAAATGACTGTCTGAAAGATCTGATAGGGGCATCGGCCCACTTCAGGTCAATGAATCCCTTTATGCCCTTTGAAATACGGATTACAAAAGAATGCAATTACTTAAATAAGACAGTAACGGAAATCCAGTTTTGGCAGCGTACCGGTGCGACCGTAATTGCGGTCAGCAGAAATGATATTATCATAAAATCTCCCGGACCATACGTGGCTCTTTCTGAACATGATACCATATATTTTATAACTCAGGATGATACTGCAGACCGGGTAAAAGAATTCTTATATTCCTCCAAACCGGACCTCCATGATAACGCTTAAAGCCCCGTGGCTTCAAGCGTTATTTTTTTTGAAATTTGACAAAGTGACAACTTTGCAATATAATTAAGTTGTTACTTTGATAAAAAGGAGGGAAAAACATGATACAGTTTGAACGGATTTCAAAATCCTATAAGACAAAAAAAGTTCTCAATCAAGTTACATTTTCGATAAAAAGCGGAAGCTTAGTGGCGATTATCGGGGAGAGCGGATGTGGAAAAACTACGCTTTTAAAAATGATTAACAGACTGATAAAACCCACAACAGGTACAATTTATATTGACGATAAAAGCATCAACAGTATGGATGAAGTGGCTTTACGAAGAAAAATTGGATATGTAATCCAGCAGACAGGGCTGTTTCCTCACATGACAGTCAAAGAAAATATTGAGCTGATTCCAAAGCTTGAAAAAATGTCTCCCAGTGATATGGCAGACAACACAAGGAAGCTGATGCAGATGGTGGGGCTTGACTGTGATGAGTTTTTGCACCGCTACCCCACGGAACTCAGCGGAGGACAGCAGCAGCGTGTGGGAGTGGCAAGAGCTTTTGCTACTGATCCGGACATTATCCTTATGGATGAACCATTTTCAGCTCTGGACCCCATAACAAGATCAGATCTTCAGGATGAGCTGGTACAGCTCCAGGCAAAACTGAAAAAGACCATCGTTTTTGTTACCCATGATATGGATGAAGCCATTAAAATTGCAGATATGATCTGCATTATGAAAGATGGGGATATTCTGCAGTATGATACACCGGAGCATATCTTAAACAATCCGGAAGATGAATTTGTTTCCAATTTTGTAGGAAAAAACAGAATATGGTCATCTCCGGAATATATCAAGGTATCCGATATTATGATAGACCGGCCGGTTACTGCTTCCAGAGATTTATCAGTTCTGAAGTGCATTGACAAGATGCGTCAGAACAAGGTTGACAGCCTTCTTATTGTGGAACCGGACAGCAAATATCTGGCGGGCATTGTCAAAGCTGGTAAACTTAGAGGTGTGGAAGACCGGACCCAGCAGGCAGAGCGGTATATGTATGAGGATTTTCCAACTCTTTTGCCAGATCAGTGTATTTTGGATGCATTAAAAATTGTGACAGAAAACCGTGTATCCACCGTTCCTGTTGTGGACGGCCAAAAAAGGCTTATGGGTCTTATAACACGAAGCAGTCTGGTGACCACTTTAAGTCAGCAGTATTTTGACTATGAAGGAGGAGAGACCGAATGAGTTTTTTAGATTATTTAACAAGCAATTATTCGCAGATCATTTCACTGCTGATTGACCATCTGAAGCTAACCGCCGTATCAGTGGGGCTGGCTATCCTGATCGGAGTACCTCTTGGTATTTTTATTTCCTACGCAGCCAAGGCCAGTAAGCCGGTTTTATCGGTTGCAAACGTAATCCAGGCGATTCCCAGTATGGCGCTCCTTGGTTTTATGATTCCATTGCTGGGGATTGGAGTTGTTCCTGCTGTTGTTGCAGTAGTGCTTTATTCCTTGCTTCCCATTATTAAGAATACTTATACAGGAATTGAAAATATCAATCCCCAGACCCTGGAGGCAGCAAAAGGAATCGGTTTAACACCTTTTCAGGTTCTTGCGAAAGTACAGATTCCCCTTGCCCTTCCGGTTATTATGGCAGGGGTACGAATTGCTTCTGTAACGGCAGTTGGATTGATGACTATGGCTGCATTTATTGGTGCAGATGGTCTGGGATATCTGGTCTTTTCCGGTATCCGGACAGTAAACAACAATCAAATCCTGGCGGGAGCCATTCCAGCCTGTTTACTGGCATTGATGGTTGACTTTGTGATCGGACTGGTTGAGAAGCTGGTAACACCCATCAGTCTTCAAAAGGGAGATAATGCAGTTAAGATAAAAAGACGGAAGGCGCAAAAAGTAATCCTTGGGTTGGCTTCCTTGTTGGTTGCAGCCGTATTTCTTTTCACCTCTGTAGGCAATGTGTCAAAAAATGCACGTACCATATCAGTAGGTTCCAAAGATTTTACAGAACAGGAGATCCTTGGTAATATGGTGGCGGATTTAATAGAAGACAGAACCGATATTTCTGTAAACAGAAAGTTGGTCCTTGGCGGAACTCAGGTTTGTAATTCTGCAATTCAGACAGGAGATATTGATCTCTATGTTGACTACAGCGGAACCGCATATGGAGATATTCTTAAGAATCCCCCGATCAGTGATATGGATGAGGTTTATGAGACCGTTAAGAAAGAGTATAAAGAGCAGTTTGATTTGGAAGTGCTTAAACAGATGAGTTTTAATAATACTTACACATTGGCAGTATCTCAAAAAATGGCGGAGGAATATAATCTGAATAAAATCAGTGATCTTGCCCCCTTGGCCGGAACCATTACCTCAGGCACCACATTTGAGTTCTTAAACCGGGAGGACGGATTGCCTGGACTGCAGAGAGCCTATGGCTTTCAGATAGAAAAAACTCTTGCACTGGATGCGGCTCCTCGCTATACCGCGTTGGAAAAGGGTGAGGTTGATGTCATTGATGCTTTTCTCACCGACGGACTTCTGAAAAAGTTCAATTTGAAAACCCTGGAAGACGATAAGAATTTTTTCCCGCCTTATTATGCCATTCCCATTATCCGGGCAGATGCTTTGGAGAAGTTTCCGGAGGTTTCCGGAGTTTTAGAAGAACTGGCTCCCGTATTAACCAATGACATTATGGCTGAATTGAATTATAAGGTAGATGAACTGCAGCAGTCCCCCGCTGATGTAGCCAGAGATTTTCTGAAAGAAAAGGGCTTGATCTCATGATTTTTGGGATTCTGCTTTTTGCTTGCCTATCCTTTGTTTTTTCTTCTCCAAGAAGGCACCGCTTCATAAGTTCCAAACCGGGCTTGTCTCATAAGGAAGAAAAAACAGGTATATTGTTTGGGCGGTATATGGGGGATACTGCCCTTGTGTTATTACTTTTATGGGTTCTGGGGGCGTTAAACTTCCCCGGGATTCATTTGATTGCCGGGTGTATTCTTTTCTTGCGCACCCTGGCATTTCTTATTTATACGGCAAAGGTTCTGATAAAAGATTAAATTCGATATCATGTTCATAATGTCTTTTATCTGCATTTTCACATCTTGTCTATATTTTCTATATTATATAATATGAATATATAGAAAGGAAGTGTAATGTATGAGTTATGACAGGCGTGAGGGCAGAGGCCGCTGCGGTTCTGGAAGCTGGGATTGCAGACATGAACGGGATGGCGGCCGCTGCGGCCCTGACGGATGGAATTGCAGGCGTGGCGATGATAGAGACCGCTGCGGCCCTGGGGGCTGGGACTGCAGACGTGGCCGTGATGACGACCGTTGGCGTGATTGGGGTTTTGGCAGGAATTTCTGGCGTTAAGATAATTGCAAATTTTGCTGGGCACTGCGGGCCAGACCTGGAGAGTGCTGAGGGTGCCTGGCTGATTAAAGTACATTTTCAGTGTGTTGTAGGCTGAAAAATTGGGTGATGGTCTTTCTGTACAGATAACATATAAAAAAACTTCACCATCAAAATTGTTTTTATTGACATAGAAAAACTTATCAGGCATACTATTCCCATGTGAAGAATTTCCTGTCAAGGAATTCAGATAGCAAAAGAAGGGAGAAGATCATATGTTTCAATCATTGAAAAAAATGTTCAGCGGAGGAAATGAAGAAAAAGGAGAAAAGGTATTAGCTCCGGTAGAAGGAACTGTCATTCCTCTCAGCCAGGTCAATGATCTTGCTTTCAGCCAGGAAATACTTGGAAAAGGAGTTGCCATTGTTCCTGCAAAGGGACGAGTTGTGGCTCCTGCCGATGGTGTGCTTACAGTTATGTTTGAGACAAAGCATGCCGTCAGTATCACTACGGACAAGGGCGCTGAAATCATTATCCATGTGGGACTGGATACAGTCAGCTTAAAGGGAGAACATTATACTTCCTATAAAAATCAGGGGGATCGTGTGAAAACGGGAGAACTGCTTCTGGAATTTGACCTGGAGGCCATTAAAAGTGCCGGATACGAAGTGGTCACTCCGGTCATCATCTGCAACCATCAGGAATTCCCCAATATGGTATGCCATGATGGAACAGACGTAAAAGAACTGGATATGCTCATTGAGCTGTAATAAATACTTATAAAGAAAAAAGAGATCTCAGGATCTCTTTTTTCATGCTCTTGATGTGGTCTTAAATAAAATTAGCAAACACAGAAGCAAACACAACGGTGCATAGACCAGAAGTTGCAATAGCTAAGCCACTCATGGCACCCTCAATTTCTCCTATTTCCATGGCTTTGGCAGTTCCCATGGCATGGGCAGAAGAGCCTATGGCAAGTCCCTTGGCAACCGGTTCTGTAATTTTAAATATCCTGCATACAGCCTCTGCAATGATGCTTCCCTGAATTCCTGTAACAATGATACTTGCAACCGTGATGGTCACAAACCCTTTCATTTCCTCTGATATTCCCATGGCAATGGCGGTGGTAATGGATTTAGGCAGAAAGGTAACATATTCCTGATGATTCAGGCCAAAGATGAGAGACAGCAAGAGTACTGTAACCATGGTGGTGAGCACCCCTGTCAAAGTTCCGGCAGCAATGGCTCCGGAGTGCTTTTTAAGCAGATCAAACTGGCGGTAAAGCGGAACCGCTAAAGATACGGTGGCAGGAGTAAGGAGATAGCTGATGTATTTGGCACTGGCACTGTAAGAACTGTAATCAATACGAAATACGGATAAAAAAACCATTACAATAGCAATTGATATTAAAAGAGGATTAAATATGGCAAACTTAAAACGCTTTTTGACCCGAAGTCCCAGCTCATAGCCTAAAAGACTGATTGCAGCTCCGAAAAACAGGAAATCTCCTGCTGTAGTATTCATGATTTTTTCTCCTTTTTTTGTTTACTCATAAAAAACTGGGTCACTTTTCCGGTCAGAACCATGACAGCCACTGTGGAAAATAAGTTAATGACCAGAAATGGAATCAGAATAGGCCGGAGGGAATCCCAGGACTCCAGAAGGCCCACTGCAGCCGGAATGAACATAACAGGCATAATTTCTATCAGAAATGTGCTGGTCTCTTCGACTGCTTCCAAAGGAATGAGCTTAGTGCTTAAACCGATCAGCATAAGCAACAACCCGTAAATGCTTCCGGGGATCGGAAGAGGAATAAACAAACGCATGATTTCACCTATCAGAGAAATAAAAAGAATGACACTCAATTGACGTATGTATTTCATAGCAAATCCTCCTGCTGTTTTATCAGTGTTTTACTGAAAACTATCCTAAACTTAAATTCAGGACTTGTCAATTCTTTTATGAAGCCGTTTTGGATATTGGTTTTTTGGTGACGAGGAAGTATAATAGTATTATTACGTAAAAAGGAGTTGGAATATATGATAGCCGGGACAGAGTTTGATTTCTTGTATTTTTTGCAGTCTCTGCACACCCCATGGCTTGATACGTTCATGAAGACGGTGACCGGGCTGGGAGATCATGGACTTATCTGGATTGTATTTGGGATCGGGCTGCTGTGCATAAAAAAGACGAGAATTATGGGCCTGTGTGTGCTCATTTCCCTGGCAGCAGGCTATGTGGTTGGAAATGTATTTCTGAAAAATCTCATTGCCAGAGACAGGCCCTGCTGGCTGGATGACAGTGTCCTTCTTCTGATCAGAAACCCTGAGGACTATTCTTTTCCTTCAGGACACACACTGGCAAGCTTTGAAGGAGCGGTAAGCATCTGGCTTTATAACAGGAGATGGGGGACCTTAGCCCTGGTTCTGGCGTCTTTCATTGCTTTTTCCAGAATGTACTTATTTGTTCATTTCCCCACCGATATTTTGGGAGGTCTTGTTTTGGGAACCCTGATTGCCGTTTTGGTTCATGGGGCAGCAAAGAGAAGAATGGGCGGCTGAAAAAATGCTTGATTTCTTCTGAAACTGTGTTATACTGAGGGCGTTGTAAAACAAATTATATTAAGCAGAGTAGACTTGTGTGCGTTAAGTGCCGGCTGAACAGGGAGTTGTCAGTTGGACGAAAAGATTTTCTTGCGGTACACGAGTCGCATCCCGCTGCATCAGAAGATAGGCATTTTATCTCCGTTGTAGTATGAGGTCTGCAAAGGAGGTTTTTTTAATGAAAAAATTCGTTACTTTGTTCACCGATTCTTATGAAGAACTGAAGTCTGTAAGAACCATTACAGCTGCCGCCATGTTTGCCGCAATAGGAATCATTCTGCGTGTGTTTTCCATTGATGTGGGAAATTACATCAGGATTGGCTTTTCCAGCCTTCCCAATGAAATGATGGCCTATTTGTTCGGTCCGGCAGCAGGAGGGCTTTTTTCCGGGGGGCTGGATATCTTAAAATATCTGACAAAGCCTACGGGAGCCTTTTTCCCGGGTTTTACCCTGGTGACGATTTTATCCGGCATTATGTATGGAAGCCTGTACTACAAAAGACCTATTACCTTAAAAAGGGTATTTATTACCAAATTTCTGGTCATAGTGATCTGCAACATGGTGCTCAACACCTTGTGTCTGTCTATCCTGTACGGAAAGGGGTTTATGGTTCTTCTTCCGGCAAGGGCGATGAAGAACCTGATTATGTGGCCCATCGACTCCATGATTTTTTATACCCTGACAAAAACCCTGGAAACCATGGGAGTCTTTAAAATACTTGGCAAAAGTCCTGCGGCAGGGATAAAATGAAAGCCTGAAAATTTTAAGATTTTATAGGAGGAATGAAAATGAGTGATGTAAACTGTACCCATAACTGCAATACCTGCGGAGAAACCTGCGGCAGCAGACAGGAGGAACAAGCCAGCTTTTTAGAACCCTTAAACCCTGTCAGCACAGTGAAAAAAGTAATCGGTGTGGTAAGCGGAAAGGGCGGTGTGGGAAAATCCCTGGTAACCACCATGATGGCAGTGCGCATGCAGGCGAAGGGATATAAGGCAGCCATTCTGGATGGGGATATTACAGGCCCTTCCATTCCAAAGGCACTGGGAATTACGGAGTCGGGCATAGGCGTGACACCTAACGGTCTTATGATTCCGGCTACAACGGCTACCGGAATCGACGTCATGTCTTCAAACCTGATTCTGGATCACGAAACAGATCCCGTTATCTGGAGAGGTCCGGTGGTTGCAGGAGTTGTAAAGCAGTTCTGGCAGGAGGTTCTCTGGGAAAATATTGATTACATGTTTGTGGATATGCCTCCCGGAACCGGTGATGTGCCCCTGACTGTATTCCAGTCCCTGCCCCTTGACGGAATCATCATTGTTACATCTCCTCAGGAGTTGGTTTCCATGATCGTTGCCAAAGCAGTTAACATGGCAAAAAAAATGAATATCCCCATCCTTGGCCTGGTTGAAAACATGAGTTATTTATCATGTCCTGACTGCGGCAAAAGGATTTCCGTATTTGGAGAGAGTCATATTGATCAGGTGGCCCAGGAACATGGGCTGGAAGTATTGGCGAGAATTCCCATCGATCCAAAGATTGCGGAATCAGTGGATAAAGGCATGGCCGAATATCTGGAATCTCCCTGGCTGGATAAGACTGTTTCCGCTGTTGAAAAGATTTAAAAGTGCTTTGCCTCTGTCCATAAGTTACGAGAGCAGAGGCAAAGTAACGGTAAAAACAGTTCCAGTCTCCAGGCTGCTGGATACACTGATTTTTCCCTTATGAAATTCTGCAATGGTTTTGGCAATGGAAAGGCCAAGTCCGTAGCCTCCGCTTTTGCGGACTCTGGATTTATCTGTCCGATAAAAACGCTCAAAAATACGCTTTTGCTCATCCTGAGAAATAAGTTCTCCTGTATTGTGAACGTTTAAGACGGCATGATGGAAGACTCTTTTTACTTCCAGAGAGACAGAGCCGTTTCTGCCGGCATATTTGCACCCGTTATCCAGAAGTATGGTGATCAATTGCATTAACTGGTCCTTACAGCCTTCCAGGGAAATATCCGGTTCAATTTCATGTCTTAAATTCACCTTGTTTTCAAATGCAATTGATTCAAATAGAAGAACTCCATTCAGCACTGTGTCGCTGAAGTCCAGGGGTTCTTTTTTAATATGGTCTGCCTGGACAGTCTTTGCATCGGAACGGGCCAGAAAGAGAAGCTCCTCTACTAATTGCTTCATCCGCCGGACCTCCTCCCTGGTATTATTCAGCCACTTTTCCTGATCGCCGACGGTCTGTTCCCGGTGGGAAGAGAGAATTTGTAAATTGGCCAGGATAACGGTAAGAGGTGTCTTTAATTCATGGGAAGCGTCTGCAATAAACTGGTTTTGCTGCTTCCAGGCAGTTTCCACCGGCTTTAAGGCCAGGCGGGAAAGAAACAGACTCAAAATAAAAAACAGGATGATTGCTACAAAGAAAACCAGCAGACAGTTTAACAGAAGAGATTTTAAATTATTCCATTCATAGCTTTGATCTGCAAATGCAATTTTTGTTCCTTCCGGGGTAATGACCTTAAGGTAGCGAAGAGAGTAGTCTTTTAAAACTCCGTGGGAAAGTCCGTTTTCCTTTGTCAGCCGGATAAGGGTTTGGGCCAGTTCTTCGGTGACTGTGATGTTATTTTTCCGAATATTCACAATGCAATAATCCTGGTTTAAAGTTACAACGAAGACGGGAGTAAAGGGAATGGAGTCTCCTCTTGGTCTTGGCCCGAATATGACTTTGTTGTGAGGCTGGTTCATTTTGTCCCGTTCAATGGCCTGTATAAGGACCATTTCAGATAAACGCTCCATGCGCTTTGAATTGAAATAATAAAAGGAAGCCAGAACTGCCGTCAGAATACTGATAACAAAAGCCATATTAATTAAAATAAACTTTCCTCTCAGCCGTTTGATCATGTCATTTCCTCCAGACGGTATCCCACCTTGCGGATGGTGCCTATTTCAACCGCCGAACCTACAAAATACAGCTTTTTGCGGAGAAAGGAAATATAGGCTTCCACGTTATTGTCTTCTGCATCAGAATCAGTTCCCCATACTCTGGATATGAGAGAATCCTTGGAAATGATTTTTCCAGAACTGCCTATGAGGATTTTTAAAACCTCTGATTCTTTATAGCCCAAATGAATGGACTTGGGGCCGCAGCATAAATCGTTGGCAGGCAGATTTAAGATCAGATCACCAAATTTCATTTCTTCAGAAGCGTTTTCTCCCTGGCGTCGGGAAAGAGCCCGGATGCGGGCCAGAAGCTCTTCTGGAACAAAGGGCTTTGTCATATAATCATCAGCGCCCCGATCCAGGCCCTTCACCTTATCACCGGTTTCATCCCTGGCAGTCAGCATGAGAACAGGAGTCTGGATATGAGCTTCCCTCAGCTTTCCCACCACCTGAAATCCGTCCATTTCCGGAAGCATTACATCCAAAATGATCACATCATAACAACCGGACAGGCCGCAGCTTAAACCTGCGTTTCCGTCGTATGCGAGATCAGCCTGGTATTGCTGCTCCTTCATAATCTGCCCCAATGCTTCGGCCAGTCTGATTTCATCTTCCACAATCAATATTTTCACCGTTTTCATCTCCTTACCCTTATGATGAGCTTATCTGATAGTTATTATAAATTGAACTGGCATTTTAGGCAACCGGCAATGCATTTCAGACTAATTTCAGCTAACTGTCACAAAACGGACATAGGAACCTGATAAAATAAGCGGCAGATAGGAACAACGAGAGGAGAAATCTGAATGAATGGACGAAAAATAGCGGCTTCCCTGGCTGTTGTGCTGGCGGCAGAGGCAATGGTTCCTATAATGGCGGAGGCTGCATTGAATTTTGATTTACAGAAGAAAGTAATCGGACTATCGGGAATTATGAATACTACCAATGAAGGAGTTTGGGTCACACGGGGAGAATTTGCCTCCATGCTGGTAAACGCATCTTCTTACCGGAGTACGGTAAGTAAAACCAGCAACACCTCTGTCTTTGCCGATGTGGCAAGAAACCAGGAGTATGCTGCCCAGATTCGAATTGCCGCGGAACAGGGCTGGATGAATGGCTATCTGGGCGGAAACTTTAAGCCGGAAGAATATATCACCCTTCAGGATGGGGTAAAGGGAATTTTGGCGCTTCTGGGATATGTGAATTCTGATTTCACCGGAGACCAATCAGGCTCCAGGCTTTCCAAATACTATTTTCTGGAACTTAACGAGGGCGTAAATAAGGAGGCCATAGATATTCTCCAGAAGAAGGACTGTATCAATCTCTTTTATAACCTGTTAAAAACAGATACAAAATCAGGAACCATGTTTGGAAAAAGCCTGGATTGCGAGTTGACAGAAGATGGGGAAATTAATCCCTTTACCATGGTGGATAACAGCTTAAAAGGTCCAAAGATTGTAAAAAGCGAAAGCGGCCTGGAATCCTATCTTCCCTTTAAATTAAAACTTGCCAATGTCTATATAGACGGGGATCCGGTTTCCGATTCCAGTGACAGGGTATCCACTTCTCTGGAAAGCGGAGATGGAGTGCTGGTTTATTATCACAGCCTGTCAAAAACCGTATGGCTTTACACCATTGGAACCGAAAATGAAAACGGACGTTCCGCCGTATCAGGAGAAATTGAAAATGTGGTTTATAATTCTGCAGATTTAATGACTCCAAGCGCCATTATCCTGGACGACGGCATCACCTACGAACTTGCTGGCACGGAGATGCAGTTCGCATTTTCCTCTTACGGGGATTTAAGAGTGGGAGATTCGGTTACACTGGTTTATACACTGTCGATGGATAAAGACGGAAATGAAACGCGGACAGTCATTGATTATATTGAGGATTAGCAGGGGAGAAAGAAATGAAAAAAACGATTCTAACATTGTTTTTAAAGAAAAAAAAGGTCTTTCTGCTGCTGATTGCTGCTGTTGGAGTTATTGCGTTTGCCATAACAGGATTAAGCTTAAAAAAATCCAGAGAAGCCTCTGCTGAAGCAAAAAGCGTCAGGACAGCTAAAGTGACGAAACAGGATATCAGATCTGAACTTTCCTCTACAGGAACCATTTCTCCCAAAGATACCTATGAGATCACTTCTCTGGCAGAAGGGGAAGTCATAGCCGCGGATTTTGAAGAAGGAGATGAGGTGGAAAAGGGCCAGGTCCTTTTCCAGATCGATACATCTTCCATGGAATCTGAGATGACATCGGTGAGCAATTCTCTGGAAAGAGCTCAGGAAAGCTACGGAATAGCACTGGATAATTATAATACGGCTTCAAAGGAATACAGCGGCAATACGTTTAAATCAACGGAAAACGGTTACATAAAATCTCTTTCCATAAGGGAAGGAGATAAGATCAGCAGCAATACGGAAATTGCTTCCATTTATGATGATCAGACCATGAGGATCAAGATTCCCTTTCTTTCAGGAGAGACAGTAACCATGGCAGCGGGAAATGGGGCTGTCTTAACCCTTACGGACACTGGAGAGCAGCTTCCGGGCGTGGTTTCCTCTGTAAGCAGTATGGATGTGACCTTAACAGGGGGAAGAATTGTCCGCTATGTCACCATAGAAACTGCAAATCCGGGAGGCCTTACTACAGAAACTGCTGCCACGGCATCAGTGGGAGATTTTGTATGCACGATGGAGGCTGTCTTTGAGCCAAAGTTGGAAACTGCCATGAAGGCAGATCTGTCTTCCAGTGTGGAGGTAGGAACCCTTTTGGTCCATGAGGGTGATTATGTGTCCAAGGGAACCCCTGTTTTCCGCATGGAAGAGAAGTCGGCCCAAAAGCTTCTGCGTACCTATAAGGAGGCTCTGGATAAAGCTCAGGAGGCCTTGGAGTCTGCAAAGAGCAGGTTGGAAAGCACCCAGGATACTTACGGTAACTATACCATTACAGCTCCTATTTCCGGTAAAGTAATCACAAAGGCGGTAAAGGCGGGAGATAAGATTGCAAAAAGCTCCGGAGGAACCACTACTCTGGCAGTCATCTACGACATGTCTTATTACACCTTTGAGATGTCAGTGGATGAACTTGATGTAAAATCTGTTGAAGTGGGCCAGACAGTGGCTGTAACAGCTGATGCTGTGGAGGGAAAGACCTTTTCGGGCTCAGTTACCAATGTGAGTCTGCAAAGCGCCACCTCAAACGGAGTGACCAATTATCCGGTAACAGTCACCTTAAACGACGGAATAGAGGATTTGCTTCCAGGCATGAATGTGGACGGAGTAATTATTCTGGCTGAGGCGAAGGATGTGCTGGCTGTCCCTGCCGATGCCCTGGTGCGGGGAAATCAGGTTTATGTAAAAGATGAAACCGCAAAAGAGGCCCAGGGAAATATTCCCGCAGGCTTCCGGGCAGTTGAAGTGACAACAGGACTGATCAGCGGGGATTATGTGGAAATCACTGAAGGACTGGAAGAAGACCAGGAGGTCTATGTGGCCCAGTCTACTGTAAGCTCAACCCAGAATATGATGATGCCCGGGGGAATGGGGCCTGGCGGTGATGTACCCGGCCGGTCAGGAGGAGGCCAAAACAGCGGGGGAGGCGGCAGAACAGGTGGAACAGGCGGCGGTGCCCGTCCCTGATGGAAGCAGGAGGTAGAGAATTGGCAGAGCCTTTGATTGAATTGAAAGATATTTACAAAATATACCGGATGGGAGCCGAAGAGGTGCGGGCAAACAACGGAATTTCTTTAACAATATGCCGGGGAGAATTTGTGGCAATTGTTGGAAAATCAGGAAGCGGAAAATCAACTCTTATGAATATTATCGGAGCATTAGATGTCCCTACCTCAGGAGCATATTTGCTGGGAGGTGAGGAGGTTGAAGAAATGTCTGATAACCAACTTGCAGGAATACGCAATAAAATGATTGGATTTATATTCCAGCAATATAATCTGCTGCCCAGATTGACTCTTCTGGAAAATGTGGAACTGCCCCTTTTGTATGCGGGGGCAGGGACGGCTGAACGCCAGGAGCGGGCCATGGATTCCCTTAAGAGGGTGGGGTTGGAAGAAAAGTGGAGAAGCCTGCCCAGCCAGCTTTCTGGAGGACAGCAGCAAAGAGGCTCCATAGCCAGGGCCCTGGCAGGAAACCCTTCTCTGATTTTAGCTGATGAGCCAACGGGAGCACTGGACTCGAAAACCAGCAGGGAGGTTTTGGATTTTTTAAAAAAACTGAATGACGAAGGAAACACCATTGTTATGATTACCCACGACAGTACGATTGCCTTGGAAGCAAGGCGGGTTGTCCGGGTTCATGACGGCAAGATCAATTTCGATGGAGACGTAAATGAATATTCTGCAATCCTTTAAAATGGCATTAAAGAGTATCTGGAGCAATAAGATGCGTTCTTTTCTCACCATGCTTGGAATCATCATAGGAGTGGCTTCCGTTATTATTTTAGTAAGTTTGGTAAACGGGCAGATGTCCTATATGACAGAAAGTTTTGCCAGCATGGGAACCAACCAGATCAATGTAAATGTATCCAATCTGTCCTCCAGATCGGTGTCTGAGGATGAGATGTATCAGTTTTATGAAGAAAACCGGGAATTCTTTGCCCGAATGACCCCCAATATTTCTCTCTCTGCGTCCATAAAAAAGGGAACAGAGTCTCTGACCGACACCACTGTATCCGGTGTAAGCGAAGAATATCTGGAAATGAAAGACCAGACTTTAGAGGCAGGCCGCTTTCTCCAGTATTCGGATATACTTTCCAGACAAAAAGTCTGCGTAGTAGGCTACTATACGGCCTGGGACTTATATGGAGGAGCAGAAAAGTCCATTGACCAGACCATAAAGATAAATGGATACGCCTTCCGGATTATCGGTGTGGTTTCCAGGCAGAATGAAGATGAACTGGAAGCAGGCGGCTCCGATGATGTGCTGTATCTTCCTTATAGCAGTGCGGTTAAGATGAGCAATAACGCCAACATCAGCAGTTATATCTTTGCAACAGCTGATATGGAGCGGACTGCAGAGGCCAAGGAATTGATTAATACCTTTCTTTTTGGAATCTTTAAGGATGATTCCCTGTACCGGATCACAGCCATGAGTGAGCTGCTGGATTCCTTAAACTCCATGATTGCCATGATGTCCATGATGCTGGGCGGAATTGCAGGAATCTCCCTTCTGGTGGCAGGAGTGGGGGTTATGAATATCATGCTGGTATCCGTCACAGAACGCACCAGGGAGATTGGAATCAGGAAGGCACTTGGGGCAAAAAAGAGCAGTATTATGCAGCAGTTTGTCATTGAAGCGGCTGTTACCAGCTCTCTTGGAGGGATTGCAGGAATTGTAGTGGGGTCTGTGGCTTCTACGGTAATAGGAAGCATCATGGGAATGACGGTAACACCAACTCCGGGAGCAGTGATTATCTCCTTCAGCGTGTCCGTGGGTATCGGTCTGCTCTTTGGCTATATGCCTGCCGGAAGGGCCGCCAATTTACACCCAATTGAGGCACTGCGAAGCGACTGAAAATGGAATATTATCTTGCAAATGGATCATATTGGTGATACTATTTGCATAGTTACAAAAGGAGTAACTCATTGGAGGTTACTCCTTTTGTTCTTGTAAAATCTGACGGGACATGGAAAGGACAGGAAATCATGAAAGTTGTGGATATGCATTGTGATACCATTTCGGAGCTGTTTTACAGAAGTGAAGAGGGAAAAAAACACTCCATATTGAAAAATGACTGCCACATTGATTTAGAGCGCATGAAAAAGGGAGATTACTGCCTGCAGAACTTTGCCTTGTATACCAATTTAAGCAAGTGTGAAAAGCCTTTTGAATACTGCATGAAGCTGGTGGATTTATTTTATACAGAGCTTGAACAATATAAGGATCTGATAGGAATTGTAACTTCCTATAAAGATATTGAGCAAAACCGGAGAGAGGGAAAAATGTCCGCCATGCTTACCATAGAAGAGGGCGGCGTCTGCCAGGGAGAACTACGTTTTTTAAGGAACTTTTACCGCCTGGGAGTCCGGATGATGACCCTTACATGGAATTATAAAAATGAGCTGGCTTATCCAAACCGGATATGGGAAGAGAATGGAGAACCCTTCTTTGAACCGGATGAGGAGCACGGCCTTACGGAAAAAGGGATTGAATTTGTAAAAGAGATGGAAGATATGGGTATGATCATTGATGTTGCTCATTTGTCTGATGCGGGAATTATGGATGTGTTCCGACATACAAAAAAACCTTTTGTTTCAAGTCATTCCAACGCCAGGGCCATTGCTTCCTGCCCCCGTAATTTAACTGACGAAATGCTCCGTCTGATAGCAGAGCGGGGAGGCGTGGCCGGAATCAATTACTGTTCCTGGTTTCTTCGTGACTGGAAAAAGGGGGAAGATCCTGTAAGCCGTATTGAAGACATGGTATCTCATATGAAGCATATGAAGCGTGTGGGAGGAATTGGCTGTATCGGCCTTGGATCTGATTTTGACGGAATTGAAGGTAATCTGGAGATGAAATCTGCTGAAGAACTTCCATTTCTGGAGGCTGCCATGAAGAAGGCAGGTTTTAAAGAACAGGAGATTGAAGCTGTTTTTTATAGAAATGTACTACGTCTTTATAAGGAAATATTACACTAAGATAAAATTTTACATCGATTTTACATTGATATGTACAAAACTTTACATAATGTTGATATATTACTTACAAAACGTGTCATATTATGAAAAAATTTGGAGGATACTATGTCAACAGAGGGAATACAAATGCTGTTTAAATTTATCGGAGGTCTTGGAATGTTCCTATATGGAATGGATACCATGGCTGACGGGCTGCAGAAATCAGCAGGAAATAAGATGCAGCAGCTTTTAGGAGCATTGACCAGCAACCGGCTGATGGGAGTGCTTTTGGGAACGGGAATTACAGCGATCATCCAAAGCAGTTCTGCTACCACAGTTATGGTTGTGGGGTTTGTAAACGCAGGGATGATTAATCTTCAGCAGGCGGTAGGTATCATAATGGGTGCCAACATAGGAACTACGGTCACAAGCTGGATTGTCTCCATGAACGAATGGGGAGAAATGCTGAAGCCAGAGTTTTTTGCCCCGGCTCTTGTGGGTGTGGGGGCAGTGTTAAACCTTTTTGCTAAAAGTGAGAGAAAAAAGCAGGCAGGTGTAATATTGGTAGGATTTGGTGTTTTGTTTATCGGCTTGGGTTTTATGTCTGATTCCATAACTCCTTATCGTGATGCTCCTATATTCAGCCAGGCATTTGCCGTTCTGGGGAGAAATCCACTTCTTGGAATCCTTGCAGGTTTGGTGGTCACCGGCATTATTCAAAGTTCCTCTGCTTCTGTTGGAATTTTGCAGACTCTTGCTCTTAATGGTATTGTAAACTGGCAGTCAGCTATTTTTATTACTCTGGGACAGAACATCGGAACTTGTGTAACTGCTTTGCTTTCCAGCGTTGGGGCTAATAAGACCGCAAAACGAGCGGCTGTCATTCATCTTCTCTTTAATACGTTGGGAGCTGTTATTTTCGGAGTAATCATGTTTATCTGGTTCCAGTTTAACAGGACTCTTGCGAATTCTTCTATCAGCAGTGTGGAAATATCCATATTCCATACTGTGTTTAATGTAACTAATACCATTCTTTTATTTCCTTTTTCGGGACTTTTAGTAAAAGCGTCCGGATTGTTTGTAAGAGAGAGCAAAGAGCCTCAGGAGAAAACTGAGGATTTTACAGAGGAGGTTAAACGTCGTCTGGATGACAGAATTTTAGAAACTCCCTCTTTTGCCATAGAAAATGTAAATCATGAAGTGGTAAGTATGGGGTATGCGTCCTTGAAAAATTTTGACTTTGCAGAACATGCCCTTCTTCAAAATGACCGGGGTGCGGCGGCTGAGGTTCGGAAGATAGAACAGGAGATTAACGAATACGAAAAAATTATTACAGATTATTTGGTAAAAATAGACAATCTATCCTTAAATGAAGAGCAGCATCTTCAGGTGAGGAATCTTTTCTACACAGTCAGCGATTTCGAACGTGTCAGTGACCACTGTGAAAACTTGTCTGAGCTGGCAGAGATAAAAGCAGACAGAAATATTGTGTTCTCCCGGGAAGCAGAGGGTGAGATGAAAGAAATGCTTCAGGCTGTCCGTATTTCTTTGGAACATGCCATAAAGGCCAAGGCAGATTCCAGCATGGCAGAGGCCCGGGCAGTGGCCCATAGCGAAGAGCGGGTTGACTACTTGGAAGAGGAAATGAGGGAAAATCACATAGAGCGTCTGTTTTCCCAGGACTGTAAACCGGAAAGCGGAGTGATTTTTTTAGATGCTTTAAGCAATCTGGAGCGGATTTCCGATCATGCTTATAATATTGCCGGTTATATAAGAGATGAAATGTAAGGTTAGACAGAATGATTTTTTGTGACGAAAGGAAGGCTTTATGGAACAGATTTATATTATTGAAGATGATGACAATATCAGAGATTTAATCAAAATTGCCTTAAAGGGGTTTGGCTATGAAGTTTCTGCTTTTGAGAAAGCAGAGGATGCTCTAAAAAGCATTGAATCAGATAAACCGTCTCTGGCAGTGTTTGATTTAATGCTCCCCGGCATGGATGGACTGTCTGCTATCCGGAAAATCAGAAGCATGGATATTCTTAAATATATGCCGATTATGGTTTTGACCGCGAAGGACCGGGAATTTGACAAGGTAGCAGGATTAGACGGAGGAGCTGACGATTACATGACAAAGCCTTTTGGAGTCATGGAGTTGGCAGCCAGAATCAGAAGCCTGCTGCGACGCAGCGTGAGAGAGCAGGTTCAAGGTGATGAACTGGAACAGTCTATACTGAGTCTTAATAAAAAGACTCGAGAGGTTTTTTGCCAGGGAATTAAGGTGGAACTGACATTAAAAGAATTTGAACTGCTTCAGTATCTGATGGAAAATCACAGTAAGGTTGTGACCAGAGACGAGCTTCTTAATCATATATGGGGATATGATTATGACGGCGAGACAAGAACTCTTGACATGCATATCCGTACCCTAAGGCAAAAGTTGGGGGAAAACGGCGGTGCCTGCATCAAAACCATCCGGGGAGTTGGTTACCGTTTTGTGGGAGCGGAAGACTAGGGAGGTGAACAGCCCGTGCGCAAAGCGATTTTTGTCAAATTTATTCAGATTATTCTGGTGGTGCTGGTACTCAGCAGCTTTATTTTTTATATTGCTTCCAGCAGCGCTTTGCTCAAGACTTCCAGGAAAGACATGCTTTATACGTTAAGAGTAATGGATCATGTACTGGATTATTCTGGCACCCCTGAAAATATTATGAAGGAACTGAAACAGACTTTTAATGATAATCAAAGCCGTTTTACCCTAATCCGCATTGATGGAAGTGTGGTGGCTGACACGGAGGATATTGATGCCTCTGCCTTGGTTAATCATCTGGACCGTGAGGAAGTGAGAGAGGCATTAGAAACAGGGGAAGGGGCTTCCGGCCGGTATTCCCAGACCCTTAAAGAAAATATGCTTTATGTGGCAATCCGTTCCCAAAGTTCAGATTATATCCTGCGCATGGCAACACCTTATACAGGAATGAAGGAATATTTAACCCTTTTGCTTCCTTCCATATGGCTCAGTTTTTTTGTGGCGATTATGTATTCCGCTTTTTCTGCGGATAACTTTGCCGGTTCCATTACTAAGCCTTTGAATGAGATTTCCCAGGAAATGCTGAAGGTAAACGGAGATTATGCCGACTTATCCTTTGAAACTTATAAATATCCGGAGCTTAACATCATTGCAGAAACCATCACGGAAATGTCTGGAAATGTAAAGGAATACCTAAGCCGTCTTGAGCTGGAAAAAAAAATACGCCAGGAGTTTTTCAGCAATGCCTCCCATGAACTGAAAACCCCTATTACTTCTGTTCAGGGATATGCAGAACTTTTGGAAAGCGGCATCATTGAGGATGAGGAACAGAAAAAAGATTTTGTAAGGCGGATAAAAAAAGAAGCCGGAAACATGAACAACCTGATTAATGACATCCTTATGATTTCCCGTTTAGAAGCAAAGGAGGCAGAGGTGGTAAAGACCGATGTGCGCCTGACTATTCTCCTTGACGATATTATAGCATCTTTAAAACCTCTGGCTGACTCCTATGAAGTTACGATTCATCTGGACTGCAAGCCTCTTGGCATTTATGCCAATGACCAGCAGATGAAGGAACTCTTTGGAAATCTGATCAGCAATGCTGTCAAATACAACAAACCAAAAGGCCAGGTTTGGGTTACAGTGACGGAAGAGAACCGGAACGTGGCCATTCGTGTCAGGGATAACGGGATGGGAATTCCCCGGGAAGCATTAGGCCGCATATTTGAACGGTTTTACCGGGTTGATAAAGGCAGGAGCAAGAAACAAGGCGGAACAGGGCTGGGACTTTCTATTGTTAAGCACATTGTAAATTTTTACCATGGTTCTATTTCCGTCCGTTCCAAAATAGATGAGGGAACGGAATTTACGGTAATGATTCCAATTCAGAAAAAAATATGATAGAATGGAATCAATTTACGACAGGAGGTATCCAGATATGGATTCGTATGTTTTGTCCTGCTGTTCTACAGCAGATATGAAAGAGAAATATTTTGAGGAGCGCCGCATTCCCTATGTGTGCTTTCATTATACAATGGATGGTGTCACTTACCCCGATGATTTAGGAAAGAGTATCCCTTTTGATGAATTTTATGACCGTATTGCAAAGGGGGCAACGCCTGTAACTTCTCAGGTTAATGTGGAAGAATACTGCAGCTTTTTTGAGCCTTATTTGAAAGAGGGAAAGGATATTCTCCACATCACTCTTTCTTCTGGCATTTCCGGGACTTATAATTCTGCCTGTGTTGCCAGAGAGGAAATGCTTTCTAAATATCCGGAAAGAAAGATTGACATTGTAGATTCATTAAATGCTTCTGTTGGCTATGGGCTTTTAATGGATGCTCTGGCAGATTTGCGGGATAAGGGAACTTCTTTTGAGGAGGCCAGAGATTGGGCTGAAGAAAACAAGCTTTTTATAAATAGCTGGTTTTTTTCCACTGATTTAACCAGCTTTAAGCGGGGCGGGAGGATATCCGCCACATCTGCCATACTTGGAACTGTACTTAACATCTGCCCTCTTATGAATATTGATTTTCAGGGCCGCCTGATTCCACGTCAGAAGATCCGGACAAAGAAAAAAGCCATCCAGGAAACGGTCAAAACCATGGAGGCTCATGCAATGGATGGAAAGGATTATAGTAGAAACTGCTTTCTTGTCCATTCTGCCTGCGAGGATGATGCCAAAGAACTGGCCTCTCTTGTAAATGAACGTTTTCCGAAGCTGGGAAAGATGGTTATTAACAGCATTGGAACTGTCATAGGTTCTCATACCGGCCCAGGCACAGTAGGCCTGTTTTTCTGGGGAGATAAGAGAGTGGATTAATATCCTATTCTCCAATAACCCTGGCCATTACCCGATTGGGAAGACACACGAGATTTTCGCCTGTGTTTTTTACCCAGCCCTGATGTATGCATAGCTTGTCCGGGCAAGTGGCTTCTGAGACGTGCACCTTTCCGTCCTTGATTACAATTCGGTTTGTGCCGTCTCCATAGCCCTCTATGAGGATATCTGCATCCTGGTTTAAGTCCAGCGTACGAATTACATCTCCGTTGACCGAAATTTCCACCTGTTTGGCAGGTTGGGAGAAGACAATACGATTGGTCAGGAGTAACGCACCGGATATTAATAAAATTATAACAATCAGTAAGCCTTCTTTTTTATATCTTTTTATGTTCATATATGTCTGTCCTTCTTTGCTTTTATAGTTTTTCGAAGAGGTTTCTTATGGATTATATCATAAAATTTTATCCCTTACAAAATAAAATTAAATAAAAAAGTGATTGCTGAAAACCACCAAAGTGTGTTAAAATAAAAACAAAGATTGCCAACACAGGAGGATAATATGAAAAAAGGCAACGCAAATGCGAAGAGAAATGGTTATATAGGATTGGGAGCCATGGTTGTACTGGCAGGTGCTGCCATACTGGGCTCTAATTCCCTTTACAGCGCAATTGACAGTAAAGCCAGACCAGAGGTTTATACGCCAGGGACATATACAGGGACCGCAAAAGGCTATGGGGGAATGGTCACAGTAGAAGTGACGGTAACGGAGAAGTCCATTCAGTCTATTGAGGTTGATGGAGAAAAAGAAACACTCTTAAATATGGTTCTTCCAGGTCTTACGGATGCCATCGTTAAGAAACAGTCCACAGAGGTTGATGCCGTTTCGGGCGCTACTTTAAGCAGTGAAGCAATTAAGGAAGCTGTGGATCAGGCTCTTGCACAGGCAAGGGGAGAGGCACCAAAGGAAACGGAAAAAACAGAAGAGACAGGAAACAAGGATTCTGCTTCATGGAAGGACGGAACCTATACCTACGAAGCACCGGAATTTGATAAGAGCGGCTACAAGGATCTGGTGGAAATAACTGTTAAGGACCAGACCATTACAGCGCTTACCTGGGACTGCTTAAAAGAAGACGGAAGTAAAAAGAGCCAGTTGTCTATGGATGGAAAATATGTCATGACAGAGAACGGCCCTAAGTGGCATGAACAGGCAGAAGAACTTGCGAAGTATGTGTTGGATAACCAGTCTGTAGAGGGTCTGATGAATGCAGACGGATATACCGATACCATAGCTTCTGTAAGCATTGATATAAGCGGATTTGTAAACGGAGTGAAAGATTGCCTTCGTCAGGCTTCCCAGGGAAGTTCTGAAACCGCTTTAAAAGACGGAACCTATACTTATGAAGGTTCTGAGTTTGATAAGAATGGCTACAAGGATCTGGTGGAGATGACCATCAAGGACCAGACCATTACAGCACTTACCTGGGACTGCTTAAAAGAAGACGGAAGTAAAAAGAGCCAGTTGTCTATGGATGGAAAGTATGTCATGACAGAGAACGGCCCTAAGTGGCATGAGCAGGCAGAAGAACTTGCGAAATATGTGTTGGATAACCAGTCTGTAGAGGGTCTGATGAATGCAGACGGATACACAGATACCATAGCTTCTGTAAGCATTGATATAAGCGGATTTGTAAATGGTGTTAAGGATTGCCTCAGCCAGGCTTCCGAAGGAAGTTCTGAAACCACTTTAAAAGACGGAACCTATACTTATGAAGGTTCTGAGTTTGATAAAAATGGCTACAAGGATCTGGTGGAGATGACCATCAAGGATCAGACCATTACAGCACTTACCTGGGACTGCTTAAAAGAAGATGGAAGTAAAAAGAGCCAGCTGTCTATGGATGGAAAGTATGTCATGACAGAGAACGGCCCTAAGTGGCATGAGCAGGCAGAAGAACTTGCGAAGTATGTGATGGATAACCAGTCTGTAGAAGGTCTGATGAATGCAGATGGATATACCGATACCATAGCTTCTGTAAGCATTGATATAAGCGGATTTGTAAACGGAGTGAAAGATTGCCTTCGTCAGGCTTCCCAGGGAAGTTCTGAAACCGCTTTAAAAGACGGAACCTATACTTATGAAGGTTCTGAGTTTGATAAGAATGGCTACAAGGATCTGGTGGAGATGACCATCAAGGACCAGACCATTACAGCACTTACCTGGGACTGCTTAAAAGAAGACGGAAGTAAAAAGAGCCAGTTGTCTATGGATGGAAAGTATGTCATGACAGAGAACGGCCCTAAGTGGCATGAGCAGGCAGAAGAACTTGCGAAATATGTGTTGGATAACCAGTCTGTAGAGGGTCTGATGAAAGCAGACGGATACACAGATACCATAGCTTCTGTAAGCATTGATATAAGTGGATTTGTAAACGGTGTTAAGGATTGCCTCAGCCAGGCTTCCGAAGGAAGTTCTGAAACCTCTTTAAAAGACGGAACCTATACTTATGAAGGTCCTGAGTTTGACAAGAATGGCTACAAGGATCTGGTGGAAATGACCATCAAGGATCAGACTATTACAGCACTTACCTGGGACTGCTTAAAGGAAGACGGAAGTAAAAAGAGCCAGCTGTCCATGGATGGAAAATATGTCATGACAGAGAATGGCCCTAAGTGGCATGAGCAGGCGGAAGAACTTGCGAAGTATGTATTAGATAACCAGTCTGTAGAAGGTCTGATGAATGCAGACGGATATACGGATGCAATTGCCTCTGTCAGCATAGACATAAGCGGATTTGTAAACGGAGTAAAAGACTGTTTTAGCCAGGCATCTCAGAAATAAGACAATATGTTAAGTTCCGGAAAGCGGTTTTGCTGAAATAAAACCGTTTTCCGGATTTTTCTTTTACGCAAGGATAAAGTGTGATAAGATAAAAAAACGGAAGGAAAAACGGAGGAGATATTTATGAAAAAGAAATATTCAGCCCATATGGCTGCATTGTATGGAATGATGATTGCTCTGGCATTTGTTCTCAGCTTTATAGAAACTCTGATTCCCATCTCTCTGGGAATACCGGGAGTGAAGCTGGGTCTTGCCAATCTGGTGACTTTGGCCGGGCTTTTCACCGTTGGCATAAAGGGCACAATTGTGATTTCCCTCCTCAGGATTATCTTGGCAGGCTTGACCTTTGGAAACATGTTCAGTATGCTCTACAGCCTTGGAGGCTGGGGACTCAGCCTTCTTTTGATGGTCATTGCAAGGAAGAGAAAATGGTTTGGAATCTCAGGAATCAGCATTTTAGGGGGAGTGGGACATAACATAGGACAGATTTGTGTGGCATCCCTTGTGGTTCAGCAGGCAGGTGTCTTTTATTATCTTCCTATGCTTCTTTTGGCAGGTACAGGAGCAGGGCTTGTAATCGGCATTCTGGGCAGTACGATCATAGAACGGATTAAAGGTTTTATAGAAAAATTATAATAAAGAGAAATATATTATATTGTTTTGAGCCTTTCCGAAAGGTATAATAAGATGGATATAAGCCAAAAAAGAAACCAGGAGGGATAGCGCAATGATTTATAAGGCAATTAATAAGCTGGTGCAATATGGCCTTGATACAGGGTTAATAAAAGAACAGGACCGTTTTTATGCCCTGAACCAGATTCTCGATGTGATGAACATGGATGAATACACAGAGCCGGAAGGAGATGGAAAAGAGATCATCCTGGAAGCTGTACTGGAAGAACTGCTGGATTATGCCTTTGAAACCGGAGTGATAAAGGAAGACACTGTTACATACAGGGATTTATTTGATGCAAAGCTGATGAACTGCTTAATGCCAAGACCCAGTGAAGTGGAAACCCATTTCTGGGGACTTTACAACCACCAATCTCCTCAGGCGGCAACGGGGTATTATTATAAATTAAGCCAGGATTCCGATTACATTCGCAGATACCGGATTAAAAAGGACATGCACTGGCTGGCTCCTACTAAATACGGAAGTCTGGATATTACTGTCAACCTTTCCAAGCCGGAAAAAGACCCCAGAGACATTGCTGCAGCCAAGCTGGCAAAACAGAGCAGCTATCCTAAGTGCCTGCTTTGCATGGAGAATGAAGGTTACGCAGGAAGGGCAAACCATCCGGCCAGAAATAACCATAGGGTTATCCGGCTGACCATGAACAGCAGCCAGTGGGGGTTCCAGTATTCACCCTATGTATATTACAACGAGCACTGCATTGTTTTTAACGGACAGCACATTCCCATGAAAATAGACAGAGATACGTTTGTTAAATTATTTGATTTTGTCAAGCTGTTTCCTCATTATTTCCTGGGCTCCAACGCTGACCTTCCCATTGTGGGAGGCTCTATTCTTTCCCACGACCATTTTCAGGGAGGAAACTACACCTTTGCCATGGCAAAAGCTCCTATGGAAGCCTGCTTCCGGGCAGTGGGTTTTGAATCTGTGGAAGCTGGAATCGTCAGATGGCCTATGTCTGTTCTGCGTACCAGAAGCCAAAATCCTGAGGATTTGATCAATCTTGGAACAAAGGTTTTGCAAGCATGGAGAGCCTATACCGATAAGGAGGCTTTTATTTTTGCGGAGACAGACGGGGAGCCTCACAATACTATCACTCCCATTGCCAGAATGAAGGACGGGGTATATGAGCTGGATCTGGTGTTGAGAAATAACATCACAACTGAAGAATTTCCTCTTGGAGTTTATCACCCCCATCAGGAGCGCCACCACATCAAGAAGGAAAATATTGGCCTGATTGAGGTCATGGGACTTGCCGTACTGCCCTCCAGACTAAAGGAAGAATTCAGACTTTTGGCTGATTATATTGCTGAAGGAAAAGATGTGAGAGAGAATAAGACCATAGAAAAGCACGGAGACTGGGTGGAAGGCATTCTCCCTAAATACGGCACCATTACAAAAGAGAATGCTGAGGACATTATCAGGAAGGAAGCCGGTCTGGTATTTGAACAGGTATTAGAGGATGCAGGAGTTTATAAATGTGACGAAGCCGGGCGGAAGAGTTTTAAACGCTTTCTAAGCAGTGTTGGATTTAGTCAGATCTGAACACGAAAAAAACTGTAAAAATAGCCCATATCATGCAGGTCAAAATTGTACAATTTGACAAAATTTCACTTTATCACTTTAAAATCGTATAAAATTAAAGTAATAAAATTGACGGGCAGAGATTTTTGTAGTATGATACGAAATATGTTCGGAATCCCGACTATATTCAATAGGAAGAGGAGAGAAAGTTATGAAAAAATCAGCAAAAGTATTATCTATGGTACTTGCCGGAGCCATGGCATTATCTTTATCCGCATGCGGCAGCAAACCGGCGGAGCCTGCACCTACAGAGGCACCAACAACAGCCGCAGCAGAGTCCACATCCGCAAAAGAAACCGGAACCGAAACGGCCAAGTCCGCAGACGGAAAGCAGTTTAAAATCGGTGTTCTTCAGCTGGTTCAGCATGCAGCTTTGGATGCTACAAACAAAGGGTTTATCCAGGCTCTTGATGATGCAGGACTTAACTATGTTGTGGACCAGCAGAATGCTTCCGGCGATCAGTCCACCTGTCAGACCATTGCCAGCAAACTGGTGAATGATGGAAGTGATTTGATCCTGGCTATTGCAACGCCTGCAGCCCAGGCCGTAGCAAATGCTACAAGCGATATCCCGATTTTACTGACAGCAGTTACTGATCCGGCAGGCTCTGACTTAGTTGACAGCAACGATACTCCCGGAGGAAATGTAAGCGGTACCTCTGATTTAACTCCTGTAAAAGAGCAGATCTCCCTGTTAAAGCAGATTCTTCCGGATGCAAAAACAGTAGGAATTCTCTATTGCTCTGCAGAGTCCAACTCTGAAATCCAGGCAGCTATGGCAAGAGAAGCCATTGAAAAAGAAGGCATGACAGCCGTTGAATACACGGTATCCAATTCCAACGAAATCCAGACCGTTGTTACATCCATGATTGGAAAGGTAGATGCAATCTATACTCCTACCGACAATGTAATCGCAGCAGGAATGGCAACTGTAGGAATGGTAGCCAATGAAAACGGTCTTCCGGTTATCTGCGGAGAAGAAGGCATGGTAAATGCCGGCGGTCTTGCTACCTATGGTATCGATTACTATGAGCTTGGTTACTTAACCGGACAGCAGGCAGTAAAAATTCTGATGGAAGGCGCAGACATTTCCACTATGCCTATTGAATATCTTCCTCTTGATAAGTGTAAGCTGAGTGTAAATGAAGAAACAGCTGAGCTTTTAGGAATTGATGTATCCGGCTTAAAGTAATCAGTAAACAATAAATAAAAGAGAAGCAGGCGGAGGTCTGGAACCTGCCGCCTGCTATCCATAGATGCTTTACATAAAGAATGGTGAAGTCATTTTTTATGTAAGGCATTTATACCTGGGAAAAGAGAAATGATTTGGAGGAACGATTGATGAGCGGTTTGATAATATCTCTTCAGGATGCAGTGGCCCAAGGTGTTTTATGGGGAATTCTGGTATTAGGTGTTTATATTACCTACAAACTTTTGGATATTGCGGATTTGACTGTAGATGGAAGCTTTGCCATGGGCGGATGTGTGTGTGCCGTAATGATACTGGTTTTTAAGGCAGACCCCTGGGTTGCCCTGGCTGCAGCGACAGTAGCCGGTATGGCGGCCGGAACCGTAACAGGCCTGCTTCATACGGTCTTTGAAATCCCTGCCATTCTGGCAGGAATTCTGACTCAGATCGGTTTATGGTCTATTAATCTGCGCATTATGGGCGGGAAGAGTAATGTGCCGCTTTTAAAGACAGAGACTATATTTATTAACTTTATCGATATAACGGGAATGAACAGACAGGCAGCTTCCCTGGTTATCGGAATCGGAATTGCCATTGCAATAAGTCTGATTCTTTACTGGTTTTTTGGAACAGAAATCGGAAGCGCCATGCGGGCTACGGGCAACAATGAAGCTATGATCCGTGCTCAGGGCGTGAATACCAATATGACCAAACTTATGGCCCTTGCCCTCAGCAACGGACTGGTGGGACTTTCAGGCGGGTTAGTATGCCAGAGCCAGAAATATGCGGATATTGGTATGGGAACCGGTGCAATTGTCATTGGACTGGCTGCCATTGTTATCGGAGATGTTCTTATGGGGCGGCTGCGTTCTTTTGGAAGTAAGCTGGCTTCAGCCATTGTTGGCTCAGTTATTTACTTTGTTATACGGGCCGTGGTTTTAAGAATGGGCATGGATGCAAATGACATGAAGCTGTTATCGGCAGTTATTGTGGCTGTGGCCCTTTGTGTTCCGGTTATGGCGAGAAAATGGCGTCTTAAGAAATCTTATACAGAAGGAGTATAACCATGCTGGACATAAAGAACGTCAGAAAGACTTTCAATAAGAATACAATCAATGAGAAAAAAGCGTTAAACGGCATTGACCTCCATTTGAATGAAGGAGATTTTGTCACTGTGATCGGTGGAAACGGAGCCGGAAAATCTACCATTTTAAATATGATTGCCGGTGTTTACCCCATTGATTCCGGAAGGATTGAAATTGACGGAGTAAATATTTCAAGGCAGCCGGAGTATAGGCGGGCCAAGTACATCGGAAGAGTATTCCAGGACCCAATGCTGGGAACTGCTGCAGGAATGGAGATACAGGAAAATATGGCCCTGGCTTACCGCAGGGGACAAACAAGAGGTCTTGGCTGGGGTATCAAAAACAGTGAAAAGGGATTTTATCATGAATCTTTAAAAAAACTGGGATTAGGGCTTCAGGACCGTATGACCAATAAGGTAGGACTTCTTTCCGGAGGTCAAAGGCAGGCTCTCACCCTTTTGATGGCAACGCTGCAAAAGCCAAAGCTCCTTCTTCTTGATGAACACACAGCGGCTCTTGATCCAAAGACAGCAAAAAAGGTTCTGGAAATCACGGAGGAGATTGTTGGTGAGCAAAAGCTTACAACTCTTATGATCACTCATAACATGAAGGATGCCATCCATATCGGAAACCGCTTGGTCATGATGCATGAAGGCCGGATTATCTATGATGTTTCCGGAGAAGAAAAGGCAAAGCTGGAGGTAGAAGATCTTCTTAAAAAGTTTGAAGAAGCCAGCGGCGGAGAGTTTGCCAATGACAGAATGATGCTTGCAAAATAGTTTTTTCATCTCTTTTTCACAGTTCTGTAACATAAAATTAATAATTTTCTGTGTTGCAAATATCGCAAATACTGACAAATTATGATATAATGTGCAGACAGGCTCGGTCTGAACCGGACTTCTTTTAAAGATTGAAGATGGAGAAAACGCAGAATGGAAAACAAAGACGAACAAAAAGATTACGTTATCCGTTTGGATAGAGCACGTAAGAGAAATAAAAAAGACGACCGTAAAAAGATTATAATATACGGAGGAGGGGCGGCCCTTTTCCTGCTTCTGGCTTTTGCCGCAGGTTCTGCTATGAAGAAGGGCGCATCAGCAGGTCCTGCCCCATTGGCGACCGGCTCCGAGGCGGTGGCCGCGGAACCGGAGGCTCTGAACCAATCGGAAGAAGCTGAATCTCAGTTAAAGGAAGCAGAGGAAAAAGCAAAGGTAATCAGTTCCTATTCAAATCTTGGAATTGTACAGGTATCCGGATACTTAAATGTGAGAAAGGCGCCGGGAACAGAGGAAGACGTGGTTGGAAAGCTTCAGGGAGACAGTGCCTGTGAAGTTTTAGAGTCTCTTGAGTCGGGCTGGTACCGAATATCCTCAGGCGGAATTGAAGGCTACATCCACTCAGAATACGTTCTGACAGGAGAAGAAGCAAAGAAAAAAGCTGAAGAGCTGGTTAAGCTGAGAGCCATTGTTCAGGTTGATAATTTAAATATCAGAAAAGAAGCTTCTACATCATCGGATGCAGTGGGACAGGCTTTGGTGAATGAGCGTTATGAGGTCATTGATCAGACCGAAGGCTGGGTCCAGATTCCTTCCGGATATATGTCCACAGATTATGTGAAGCTGGAATACTCCCTCAACGAGGCGAGGAAGCTGGATTTGAAGGCCATGATCTTTAATATGTATAAAAATATCGGTATTTCCAATGTGGGTAATTATTTAAATGTCAGGGAAGAACCCAGCGAAAGCGGAAAGATCATTGCAAAGATGCCCGGCAAAGCTGCCGGAGATATTCTGGAAACCGTGGAAGGCGGCTGGTACAAGATCCAGTCAGGACCCATAACCGGCTATGTCAAATCGGATTATATCCTGACAGGACAGGCAGCCAAAGATGAAGCCATGAATGTGGCCGAGCTTATGGCGATCGTCAATACGGATATGTTAAATGCCAGGACGGAGCCATCTACGGAGTCCAAAATATGGACCCAGATATCCAACAATGAGCGTTACCCTGTATTAAAGCAGGTAGATGGCTGGATCCAGATTGAACTGGAAGAGGACAGCAGTGCTTATGTCTCTACCGATTATGTTGATGTGCGTTATGCTCTTCCTCTTGCCATTAAATTCTCTCCCTTAGAAGAAAAGGCCAATGCCCAAAGTTCTCTGCGAACCCAAATGGTTAATTATGCACTTCAGTACTTAGGAAATCCCTATGTATGGGGAGGAACAAGTCTGACAAAAGGGGCTGATTGTTCCGGATTTACCTTGTCTGTTTATTCCCATTTTGGCATTAAACTCCCCCGTGTTTCCGGCGCACAGGGCGGTGCAGGCAATGCAATTAAATCTGCTGATATGAAGCCTGGAGACTTGATTTTCTATGCCAACAGCGGAGGGACTATCAACCATGTTGCCATGTATATAGGAAACGGCCAAGTCGTCCATGCAGCCAGCAGAAGAAGCGGCATTAAAATTTCCACATGGAATTATCGTTCTCCGGTGAGAATAAGAAATATAATCGGAGATTAAAGAAAAATTAAACTCCCGGACAGGAACCCGATTAAAGGCTGGTTCCTGTCCGGGAGTTTTTGGCCTTCGCTCCTGATTTTGCATATTTTCCAAACTTTCTCCGCATGATAAGGAAACTACCAAAATCACAGCAAACAGGAGGTTTCACGTTGAAAAATCACGAATACAGCAAACAGAACCGGGAACGGGAAAATACTGATCAAAAAAATAAGGAGGATTTGCCAGAAGAGAAAAGAGAGAAACCATCGGAGGATCAGGAGGGGTTGACCGAAGAGAAGACAAAAAAAGATATTGAACAGAAAGAGGATGAAAAGCTGGAAGAGTATGGGCAGATCACCTTAGATGACAATGCCCGTAACAGGAAGATTCATCTGATTACAATTATAGGTGAAGTGGAGGGGCATGAAAATTTATCCAGCAACAGCAAAACTACAAAGTATGACCACATTCTGCCAAAACTTGCGGAAATTGAGGATGACGATACTGTAGAAGGACTTTTAGTCCTGTTAAATACTTCGGGCGGTGATGTGGATGCAGGGTTGGCTATTGCAGAAATGATTGCCTCTCTGAGCATTCCAACAGTTTCTCTGGTACTGGGCGGAAGCCATTCTATTGGAGTGCCCTTGGCAGTGTGCACAGATTATTCCTTTATTGTGCCTACTGGGACCATGATGGTCCACCCGGTTCGGATGACAGGAATGGTCATTGGTGCGTCCCAGACCTATGAATATTTTGAAATGATTCAGGACAGGATTTTAAGCTTTGTATCCAGTCATGCAAAAATTGCTTACGATCAGTTGAAAAGGCTGATGCTTAACACGGAAATGCTTACCAGAGATTTAGGAACTGTGCTGGTGGGAGAGGAAACGGTAAAAGAGGGTCTGATTGACGAGGTGGGCGGAATCAAGGATGCCTTGAAAAAAATATATGAGCTCATAGAATCTGCTTCTTCTTAAACGTTGCAATTCTCCCGTTTTTTTTGTATACTGGATATCTAAGGAAATCATGGCAGAAGGGAGAAGTATTGTGCCTGAGACGACGAAGAAAAAGACAACAACAAAAAGCGGGACAAAAGGAACGTCTCAAACGCGAGGACAGGAAGGCGGAAAAAACGGGAGAAGAAAAAATACGGGAGTCGGAAAGAATGTAATTCTTCCGGAACCGGAATTTATACATTCAGAAGTGATCATTATTATGTCATTTGCGACTGCTGCAATTTTATTTTTAAGCAATTTTCATTTATGCGGCGTGGTGGGAGATTTCCTTCGGGGGATTCAACTTGGTTTGTTCGGCGGTGCAGGCTATATTGCGCCTGTGCTGCTGTTTGCGGCAACCGCTTTTTATCTCTCCAACCGGGGAAATCCCAGAGCAGCATTTAAGATGGCCTCTTCCCTATTGGCCCTTGTTTCCCTGTGCGGATTTTTACAGCTTCTTTTAGGGGCCAGGACCGGGCAGGGTACAAGTCTTATGGAAATATATTCAGAGGCGGCTGCAAGCGGAAGAGGCGGCGGCTTAATCGGTGGCCTATTAGCCGAAGGTCTGACAGCCATCATCGGTGTGGTAGGTGCTTATCTGGTTATAGGAGGGCTTGTTATTATTTCTGCAGTCTGTATTACGGAAAAATCTTTTGTAGGAGCCGTGAAAAAAGGAGGCAAAAAGGCATACAGCCATGCCAGGGAAAATGTGGATATGCACATGGAAATTCACGCAGAGCGGCAGGAGGAGCGCAGAAGACTTCGGGAGGAAAAAAGGCTTCGTGGAGTTGATTTAGAGTCTACAAAGCTGGAAGATATGCCAGAGGAGCAAACTTCTTTGGTATTGCCGGAAGAGGAACTTTCTTCAGTACCGAGAGAACCGGAGCTTATAACTGATCTTGCAGAGGATATTAACAGTCAGGTGGAGCGTCTGGCTCCTGTTTCCAATCCTGCTGATGTGTTTTGCGGCAGCATTTCTCCGGTACCTGAGGAGCAAGAGGTTCCCTTTGAACCCGATGAAGCGCTGCCTTCTTCTTATACCTCCCAAGGAGCCTTCTCTTTATCAGAAGGACAAATTCACCATGTGAAGAAGGAGACCAGGACTTTAAAGGAAATGGGCGTGGTGGAGGCTGATTTCAGTCCGGCAGCAGATCTAGAGGCAGATGAGAAGGCGCTTGTTTCCGGAGATACGTTTTCCACTCCTGAGGAACCCAAAAGAGTAGTTACAGCTTCCGGTAAAATCATTGAGACAGATACAGAGGCCCTTCAGAAAAAACTGGAAAAGAAGCGTGAGGAAGCGGCCGAGGAAGAAGACCTAAGTCTTACCCGGCAAATCAGCCAAAAGCAGGAGGAAGTGAAAAAGGAATATCGTTTTCCGCCTCTTACACTGCTGAAGAAAGGAAAAGCATCGGTCTTTTCTGATCGGGAGTACAGGGAAACTGCCATAAAGCTGCAGAAAACTCTTCAGAATTTTGGCGTGGGAGTTACCGTGACCAATATAAGCTGCGGCCCTTCTGTAACCAGATATGAGCTTCATCCGGAGCAGGGTGTCAAGGTCAGCAAGATTGTAAGTCTGGCAGATGATATTAAGTTAAGCCTTGCGGCGGCGGATATCCGTATTGAGGCTCCTATTCCAGGTAAATCTGCTGTAGGAATTGAGGTTCCCAATAAGGATAATAACCTTGTTTATTTCCGGGATATTCTGGAGGCGGAAAGCTTTCAGAATCATCCTTCCAATATTGCTTTTGCAGTCGGGAAGGATATCGGAGGACAGGTGGTTGTCACGGATATTGCAAAAATGCCCCACCTTCTTATAGCCGGTGCAACCGGCTCCGGTAAATCGGTCTGTATCAACACTTTGATTATGAGTATTATATTTAAGGCAAACCCTGAGGACGTAAAGCTGATTATGGTTGACCCCAAGGTAGTTGAGCTGAGTGTTTATAACGGAATTCCTCATTTGCTTCTGCCGGTGGTCACTGACCCTAAAAAGGCTTCCGGAGCATTAAACTGGGCTGTGGCGGAAATGACTGACCGTTATAATAAATTCGCCCAGTATAATGTAAGGGAAATCAAGGGCTACAATGCAAAGGTGGAAAGTTTAAAGGATATTGAGGACGAAAACAAGCCGAAAAAGATGCCTCAGATTGTTATTATCATCGACGAGCTTGCAGATTTAATGATGGTTGCTCCTGGCGAAGTGGAAGATTCCATCTGCCGTCTGGCCCAGCTTGCAAGAGCTGCAGGCATTCATCTTGTCATTGCAACCCAGAGGCCTTCTGTCAATGTCATAACGGGACTGATTAAAGCCAATGTCCCTTCCAGGGTTGCTTTTGCAGTTTCTTCAGGAGTGGATTCCAGAACCATCATTGATATGAACGGTGCAGAAAAGCTTTTGGGAAAAGGAGATATGCTGTTTTACCCGGCAGGTTATCCCAAGCCTATGAGGGTGCAGGGAGCCTTTATATCGGATTCCGAGGTTTCCAAGGTGGTGGAGTTTTTGACGGAGCAGGGGATGGCGCCGGAGTATAATCCGGAGGTGGAAACTATGATTTCCCAGGCACCTGCGTCTGCTGAGGCCAAGGGGAGCGGAAATGACCGTGACGAATATTTCGTTCAGGCCGGAGCCTTCATTATTGAAAAGGACAAGGCTTCCATCGGAATGCTGCAGAGAATGTATAAAATTGGCTTTAACCGGGCTGCCCGGATCATGGACCAGCTTGCAGAAGCAGGCGTAGTGGGAGAAGAAGAGGGAACCAAGCCCAGAAAAGTGCTGATCAGTATGGAGGAGTTTGAAGAAATGCTGGAGCAGGGCTTATAGCCTGAAGAAGTATTTACATAAAAGGAGATCCATAAGATGAAAACAGATATTGAAATCGCTCAGGAAGCGGTAATGGTACCCGTTAAGGAAGTAGCTGCTTCCTATGGGATCGAAGAGGAAGAGTTAGAGTATTACGGGAAGTATAAGGCAAAGCTTTCTGATGAACTTTGGGAACGGATCAAAGACCGGCCTGACGGCAAGCTGGTTTTAGTGACTGCCATTAACCCAACTCCTGCAGGAGAAGGGAAAACCACAACAACGGTTGGCCTTGGAGAAGCCTTTGGTTCCTTGGGTAAAAATGCGATAATTGCCCTAAGAGAGCCGTCTCTGGGTCCCTGTTTTGGTATCAAAGGTGGTGCTGCCGGAGGGGGATATGCTCAGGTAGTTCCTATGGAGGATTTAAACCTACATTTTACAGGAGACTTTCATGCCATTACCTCTGCCAATAACTTGCTTGCGGCACTGCTTGACAACCACATCCACCAGGGTAATTTATTGAGGATTGATACCCGTCAGATTCTCTGGAAGCGCTGTCTTGATATGAATGACCGGGCTTTGAGAAATCTCGTTATTGGTTTGGGTTCCAAGGCAGAGGGATTTGTAAGAGAGGATCATTTTGTCATCACTGTTGCATCAGAAATTATGGCAATCCTCTGCCTGTCAAATGATATGAATGATTTAAAAGAACGGCTGGGAAAGGTTATTGTGGCATATAATTATGATGGAGAGCCTGTGACCGCTGCCCAGTTAAATGCAGTGGGTGCTATGGCAGCCCTGTTAAAGGACGCCTTAAAGCCAAATTTAATTCAGACGTTAGAGCATACCGGTGCCCTGGTACACGGAGGTCCTTTTGCAAACATAGCTCATGGCTGTAATAGTGTACGCGCTACAAAGACAGCTTTAAAACTGGCTGATATTGTGGTGACAGAAGCTGGATTCGGTGCTGACTTAGGCGCGGAAAAATTCCTTGACATCAAGTGCAGAAAAGCTGGATTAAAGCCGGATGCTGTTGTGCTGGTTGCAACGGTCCGTGCTTTAAAATACAATGGCGGAGTGCCCAAGGATCAGTTAAAAGAAGAGAACTTAGATGCACTTTCCAGGGGAATTGTCAATTTGGAAAAGCATATAGAGAATATGCAGAAGTACGGCGTTCCAGTTGTTGTTACCTTGAATTCCTTTGTAACAGATACAGAAGCAGAATATGAATTTGTGAAAAAGTTCTGTGAAGATAGAGGATGTGATTTTGCCTTATCAGAGGTTTGGGAAAAGGGCGGAAAAGGCGGAGCAGAGTTGGCAGGAAAGATTCTGGATACTCTTGAGAATAAACAAAGCGATTTTTCTCCTCTCTACCCTGATGAAATGGGGCTGGAGGATAAAATAGCAACGGTGGCACGTGAAATCTACGGAGCTCAAGGCGTTTCCTATGCCCCGGCGGCCGTAAAAGCCATCAGAAAATTTGAAGAAATGGGCTTTGGACATTTACCGGTGTGTATGGCAAAAACCCAATATTCCTTATCCGATGACCAGAACAAGCTTGGAAGGCCGGAGGGTTTTACCATTGGCGTGCGAGACGCTTATGTGTCCGCAGGCGCAGGCTTTGTGGTTGTTTTGACAGGAGCCATTATGACCATGCCCGGACTTCCGAAGAAGCCGGCTGCAGACAGCATTGATGTAAATGAAAAGGGAGTAATCACCGGATTATTTTAACATGGAGGTTTCTATGAAATTAAGAGAATGGCTTAAGGACTTAAATTATGAACTGCTTCAGGGAAGCCTTGATACGGAAGTGGAGGATGTGGTTTACGACTCCAGAAAAGCACGGAAAGGCGCTGTGTTTGTCTGTATGAAAGGGACCAAAATTGATTCCCATGATTTTATACCGGAGGTGGCTGAAGCAGGAGGTTCGGTGTTTGTAGTAGAACGGAAAACAGATCTTCCCCAAGGGATTACAGCTGTTTTTGTACATAATGCCAGAGAGGCTCTGGCTCTTTTATCTGCTGCCAGGTTCGGGTATCCTGCCCGCAAAATGGTGACTATAGGAGTGACAGGAACAAAAGGCAAGACCACCACTGCCCACATGATAAAAACGATTCTGGAAGCCTGCGGAAAGAAAGTGGGTATGATCGGAACCACTGGAATCGTCATTGGCCAGGAGGTGACTCCTACCGTAAATACCACACCTGAATCTTATCAGCTTCATGAAGCTTTCAGCTGTATGGTTGAGGCAGGATGCGAATACATGGTTATGGAGGCTTCCTCCCAGGCCTTTAAGATGCACCGGGTGGATGGGATCTGTTTTGACTACGGTTTATTTACCAACATCTCGCCGGATCACATTGGCCCGGATGAACATGAAAGTTTTGAAGAATATCTTTATTATAAAGCCCGTATTTTTAACTGCTGTAAGGTTGGAATTGTAAATAAGGATGATGAACATTGGGAAGAAGTCACAAAAGATTCATCATGCATACTTCATTCCTTTTCCATGGATCAGGAGGGGTCAGATTTTAAGGCTGAGAATATCCGATATGTGACTCAGCCGGATTTTGTAGGACTGGAGTTTGACGTAAAGGGGCTTTATGAGCTTTCTGTCCGCGTCAATATACCGGGCCGGTTTAATGTTGCCAATGCCCTTGGAGCGGTCAGTGTCTTAAGCTTTTTGGGACTTTCCAAGGACTGTATCTGCCATGGCCTTGAGCACATGAGTGTAAACGGACGAATGGAAATTGTTTATTCCTCTGAAAAGTGTACTGTGATCGTGGATTATGCCCACAATGCGGTCAGCATGGAAAGCCTTCTCACTACGCTCCGGGATTACCATCCAACCCGTCTGGTCTGTGTCTTTGGGTGCGGAGGAAACCGTTCTAAAGACAGAAGATATTCCATGGGAGACAGCGCAGGAAGGCTGGCGGATTTTACTATCATCACTGCGGATAATTCCAGATTTGAAAAGATTGAAGATATTATTGCAGATATAAGAGGAAGCATTGAAAAAACAGGCGGAACCTTTATTGAAATTCCTGACAGGAGAGAGGCCATCTGCTACAGCATTTCCCATGCCCAGCCCGGAGATATGATTGCCATTATCGGAAAGGGCCACGAGGATTACCAGGAAGTCAATGGAGTGCGCCATCATTTTTCCGACAAGGAAGAAGTTCTTTTGGCCGTTGGAAATTAAAGGAAGAAAACAAAGGTTAAAATAAAATGCCGGAGGCCGTTAAGAAACGGGCTTTCGGCATTTGCATGGCAGGCGGGGATACCATTATGCCCAGAAAACGTGGGCAGAAACGGAGGAAGCCCCCTGGGGGGATACCATTATGCCCAGAAAACGTGGGCAGAAACGGAGGAAATTATGGAACATATGACAGTGAAAGAAATCCTTTTGGCTTCGGAAGGAAAACTTCTTTGCGGAAGTGAAGATACAGTTCTGGAACACATCAGCATTGACTCCAGAAATATGAAAGGAAACGACTTATTTGCTCCCATAATCGGGGAGAAGGTGGATGCACATGGCTTTATTGATCAGGCCTTTGAAAACGGAGCCGCGGCTGTACTGACCAGCCGGCATGATGCCATGAACGCAGAGAAGCCGTGGATTCGCGTGGAGAATACAATACAGGCACTTCAGGCAGTGGGGAGCTATTACAGAGATCGTCTCAGTCTTCCTTTAGTGGGAATTACAGGCAGTGTTGGAAAGACAACAACCAGGGAAATGGTGGCATGTGCCCTTTCTGCCCGTTTTTCAGTCTTTAAAACACCGGGCAACCATAACAGCCAGGTAGGAGTTCCCATTACCTTGTCGGAAATCACACAGAAGGATGAAATCGGAGTCATAGAGCTGGGTATGAGCGAACCGGGCGAACTGACTATCATTTCTAAGATTGCTAAAATCCAGATGGCCGTCATCACCAACATAGGAGTCTCCCATATTGAACAGCTTGGTTCAAAAGAAAATATCTGCCGGGAAAAGCTGACCATACAGGATGGACTTTCAGAAGCTGGAATTCTCATTTTAAACGGGGATGATGAGCTGTTAAAGGAGATCAGGGCAAAGAAGGGCTGCAGGACCATTTATTACGGCACCGGGAAAAATTGTGATTACAGAGCAGAGGATTTCCATCTGGAAGATGGCTTTCCGGCTTTCACCGCAGTTTATGAAACAGAGCGGGTTCCTATGAGGTTAAAGGTTATGGGAAGACACAATGTTTTAAATGCAATGGCTTCACTGGCAGTGGCACGGGAGTCGGGAATCTCTATGGAGGAAGCGGCAAAAGCTCTGGAGGAATTTACAGGTTTTAAAAACCGCCAGGAGATTTATGATACAAATGGCATGACCATTATTGACGATACCTACAATGCCAGCCCTGTTTCCATGAAGGCGGGTCTGGAGGTTTTAGGATCGGTTGGAAAGGCTGGCA
Organism: Clostridiaceae bacterium; assembly: GCA_902363735.1. Classification (GTDB taxonomy): domain Bacteria; phylum Bacillota; class Clostridia; order Lachnospirales; family Lachnospiraceae; genus Lacrimispora. Next base: position 107,012 of record CABJBA010000003.1, on the reverse strand, counting down.
GAAGAATTGCAGTGCTGGCTGATATGAAGGAGCTTGGGGAAAAATCTCCTGAATACCACTATGAGATCGGGGAATATATCGCAGACCATCCCATTGATCTGGTGGTAGTCCTTGGAGAATTGTCAAAAGAAATCGTCAGGGCGGTAAAAGAAAAATCGCCAGGGGTGGTGACCAGGGAATTTATGGACCCGGAATCCCTTACTGCCTACTTGAAAACAGAATTCAGGGAAGGGGACTGTGTCCTGTTTAAAGGGTCTAACAGCATGAAGCTGGGTCCGGTAGCCGCGGTGTTTCATTAAACAAAAGACAGGTTCTGGCGCAGATTTATGACATACAGGCTGATGGAGGAAAAAAATGGCAGAACAATTTGCCCGGATCATCATTGATATTTCCCATGAAAAGGTAGACCGGACCTTTGATTACCGGATACCCGATAGATTGGTTCATGAGGTGGCTGTAGGAACCTTGGTCCTCATTCCATTTGGGAAGGGAAACTCTATGAGGAAGGGGTATGTGGTGGGCATAGCCGGCTATGCGGAGTATGACAGGGATAAAATCAAAGAAATTGCAGAGGTACCTGCTGATGGTATATCAGCTGAGTCTTTGCTTATTTCCCTTGCCTGGTGGTTAAAAGAGCGGTATGGTTCCACCATGAATCAAGCCTTAAAAACCGTGCTTCCGGTAAAACAGAAGGTAAAGCCCAGAGAAAAAAAGGTGCTTCACTGTCTTTTGGACCAGGAAGGGCTTTTAACTGCTTTGGCTGAGGCTGAGAAAAAGAAATACAAGGCCAGAGTCCGTTTGTTCCAGGCATTTTTGGAAAATTCTTCAATTCCCTATGAGATTGCTTTAAACCAATTAAATTTGTCTCCTTCTGCTTTAAAGCCTGTCATTGAAAAAGGATATGCGGAGTTGGAATCAGAGGGGATTTACAGAAATCCTATTAAGTCTGGGAAAATATCAGGCAAAAGCGTAGAATTAAATGAAGAACAGCAGGCTATTGCGGACAATTTTTGCAAGGATTACGAGGAAAATATAAGAGGGACTTATCTGATTCACGGTATTACAGGAAGCGGCAAAACAGAGGTCTATATGGAACTGATTCAAAAGGTCATAGAAGATGGAAAGCAGGTGATTGTCCTCATACCGGAAATTGCCCTGACTTATCAGACCGTCATGCGTTTTTACGGAAGATTCGGCAGGCGGGTTTCCATCATTAATTCCCGTTTGTCTGCAGGAGAGAGGTACGACCAGTTTGAGCGGGCAAGAAACGGAGAGGTGGATATTATGATCGGCCCCCGTTCAGCCTTGTTCACTCCATTTTCCAGCCTTGGACTGATTCTCATAGATGAAGAACATGAAGGAGCTTATAAAAGCGAAACAGTACCCAGGTATCACGCCAGAGAGGTAGCAGAGAAACGGGCCTCCATGGAACATGCTTCTCTGGTATTAGGATCGGCAACCCCCTCCCTGGAAGCCTATACAAAGGCTCTAAGGGGAGAATACCGGCTTTTTAACCTCCATTCCCGGGCAAAAAAGGACAGCTCACTTGCAGCGGTTTCAGTGGTGGATTTAAGACGGGAATTAAAGGAAGGAAACAAGTCCATTTTCAGCAGAAAATTAAATGCAATGATGGAGGTACGTCTTCAAAAAAAAGAGCAGATCATGTTGTTTATGAACCGGAGAGGTTACGCCAATTTCGTATCCTGCCGCTCCTGCGGGGAGGCAATTCGCTGTCCCCATTGTGATGTGACTCTGACTCTTCACAAAAATAACCGCCTTGTATGCCATTACTGCGGTCATTCCATACCAATGCCCGATAAATGTCCTTTCTGCAGTTCTCCCTATATAGCCAATTTTGGGACAGGGACCCAGAAGGTGGAGCAGATGACGAAAAAAATGTTTCCAGAAGCCCGAGTTCTCCGCATGGATCTTGATACCACTTCCAAAAAGGGAGGGCATGAAGAAATTTTGTCTGCATTTTCCGAAGGTGAAGCGGATATTCTAATCGGTACCCAGATGATTGTAAAGGGACACGATTTTCCTAATGTGACCCTTGTAGGGGTTCTGGCGGCTGACTTGTCCTTGTATACGCCTGATTACCGCTGTGGGGAGAGAACATTCCAGCTTCTGACTCAGGCGGCAGGAAGAGCGGGGAGGGATTCCCGGCCGGGAGATGTGATCATCCAGACGTACAATCCGGATCATTACAGCATTACGGCTGCCGCGGGTCAGGATTACGAGACATTTTACCAACATGAAATGGCCTACAGAAAGCTTATGAAGTATCCCCCTGCCAGCGGACTTTTAACGGTTCAGCTGTCTTCCCGCCGTGAACAAATTCTGACTGAGGCGGCTTTAGAAACAGCCCGTTTTGCAGAGCCTCTGGCTGAAACGGATATGGTACAGATCATCGGCCCTGCAGAGGCCAGCGTTTACAAAATTAATGATATCTATAGAAAAATTTTATACTTGAAACAGGAAAACTATGATATACTAATAAAAATCAGGGACAGCATTGACCGTTTTTCAGAGGAACGCAGGGATTTATTTGACCAGGTGCTGATTCAATACGATTTTTCATAAATGAGAGGATAATAAACATGGCAATTAGAAAGATTAGAACCATTGGAGATGAAATTTTATCAAAAAAATGCAAACCTGTAAAGGAAGTCACCCCCAGAATCAGAGAGCTGATCGAGGATATGTTTGATACTATGTACGATTCCAACGGGGTAGGCCTTGCAGCTTCCCAGGTGGGAATTTTAAAAAATATTGTAGTCATTGACGCGGATGACGAAAACCAGTATGTTTTCATTAATCCGGAGATTTTGGAGACCAGCGGAAGCCAGACTGGTTCGGAAGGCTGCCTTAGTGTACCTGGAAAGTCAGGTATTGTGACAAGGCCTAATTATGTGAAGGTGAGAGCTTTCGACCAGGATATGAAGCCCTTTGAGCTGGAAGGCGAGGGTCTGTTGGCAAGAGCCATCTGCCATGAGTGTGACCATTTAAACGGAGAATTATATGTAGATAAGGTAGAAGGCGAATTAGAGGATGTAACTCTGGAAGAGGAAGAAATGGAGGCAGAAGAATAAATATGCAAATTGTATTTATGGGAACCCCTGATTTTTCTGTTTCCGCCCTGACTTCCCTGGTAGAGGCAGATCATAAGGTTTTAGCTGTCATCACCCAGCCAGATAAGCCAAAGGGAAGAGGGAAGGAAATTCAGATGACTCCGGTAAAGGAAAAGGCCCTGGAATATGGGATACCCGTTTACCAGCCGGTCAAGGCCAGAGACCCCGAATTTGTCAGTCTTCTTGCAGACATGAAGCCTGATGTGATCGTGGTGGTAGCCTTCGGTCAGATCCTTCCAAAGAGCATACTGGATATTCCCAGATATGGCTGCGTGAATATTCATGCCTCCCTGCTTCCTAAGTACCGGGGGGCATCTCCCATCCAGCATGCGGTTATAAACGGGGATAAGGAAAGCGGAATTACTACCATGATGATGGCAGAGGGACTGGATACAGGCGATATGCTGGATCAGGAAGCTATTGTTCTGGATGAAAAAGAAACAGGCGGAAGTCTTCATGACAAACTCAGTGAAACAGGCGGCAGGCTTATTTTAAAGACCCTAAAGAAATTAGAAGAGGGGACGGCAGTGAGAACCCCTCAGGAGGATTCAGATGCTTGTTATGTTGGAATGATAAAAAAGTCTATGGGTGACATTGACTGGTCCATGGATGCAGTTTCCATTGAACGGCTTATCAGGGGCTTAAATCCATGGCCCAGCGCATACACAAGCTGGGATGGGAAAGTGATGAAACTTTGGGCTGGAACAGCTCTGGAAAAAGAATACCAGGGTGTATGCGGCCAGGTTGCAGAAGTTGGACGGGACTGTCTGATTATAAAGACAGGAAAGGGAAGCTTATCTCTTAAGGAATTACAGCTTCAGGGAAAGAAACGGATGGATGTGGATGCCTTTTTAAGAGGCTATCCGGTTCCGGCTGGCACTGTATTGAAACGACTTGAAAGGAGTGTTTGATTATGCCTTATGGTATGATGGGAATGGGATACTTTATGGACCCTACCTGGATATTGGTTATTATTGGAGCAGCTTTGTCCATGATAGCTTCTGCCAGGGTCAGCAGTACATTTAATAAATATTCAAAAGTCAGAAGTATGTCCGGGATGACAGGTGGGGAGGCAGCAATGCGCCTGCTCAATTCCCAAGGCATTTATGACGTGCAGGTAAGGTCGGTGGGAGGCCGTCTGACGGATCATTACGATCCCAGAACCAAGACGGTGAATTTGTCAGAATCTGTGTATGGATCCACCTCTGTAGCTGCGGTGGGTGTGGCGGCTCATGAGTGCGGCCACGTGATGCAGGACCAGACAGGTTATGTACCTTTGAAGCTTCGGGCAGCCATTGTTCCTGCAGCTAATATTGGTTCTCAGATGGCTTTTCCCATTATTATTCTGGGAGTCATCATAGGCGGAATGGGCTCTCCTCTTGTAAATGTGGGATTGATACTCTTTTCCCTGGCTGTTCTTTTTCAGCTTGTAACCCTGCCGGTGGAGTTTAATGCTTCCAGGCGGGCAGTTACCTTGCTGGGACAGACCGGGATATTAGGAGACCAGGAACTTGGATATACAAGAAAGGTTTTGGGGGCTGCAGCTCTTACCTATGTGGCCGCACTGGCAGCAACAGTGCTCCAGCTTTTAAGACTTATGATCCTGTTTGGAGGAAGGCGGAGCGATGACTAAGGACACAGACAGCAGGGAGATTGCACTGGATGTCCTGATGGAAATTCTGGAACGGGATAATTACAGCCATCTTGTACTTCGCCAGGCCCTTAACAAATATCAATATCTGGATAAAACGGAACGGTCATTTATTTCCCGTATCTCAGACGGAACAGTGGAATATATGCTTCAGATTGATTATGTGATCAATTCCTTTTCCAGTGTTAAAGTTAAGAAGATGAAGCCGGTCATCCGCACCATTTTACGGATGTCGGTTTACCAGCTTTTATATATGGACCGGGTTCCTGATTCTGCCGTGTGCAATGAGGCGGTAAAACTTGCAGTAAAACGGAAATTTTCAGGTTTAAAAGGCTTTGTCAACGGAGTGCTGCGCAATATTTCCAGAAATAAAGAAAGCATAAGCTGGCCTGATGACTCCATCCGCTACTCCATGCCCTCCTGGATTGTATCTATGTGGCAGGATGCTTACGGGAAAGAAACAGCGGGCATTATGATGGAATCCTTTTTAAAGAACAGTGTGACTACTGTTCGCTGTAATACGGTGAATTTGCCCGAAGGACAAAGAGAGTCCCCCATGGGAGGGATTGCCAGAGCAGGAAAAGAAGAGATTATTCAAAATCTGGAAAATCAAGGTGTAAAGGTGACCCAATCCAGTATTTCGGAGGGGATTTTATATTTGGAACAATATGATTACATGGAGAGCCTGGAAGCGTTTCAGAAGGGATATATCCAGGTGCAGGATTTAAGTTCCACTTTTGTGGGGGAAATCGCAGATCCTCAAAAAGGAGATTTTTGTATTGATGTCTGCGGCGCACCTGGAGGAAAAAGCCTTCACATAGCTGATAAACTTCAGGGCACAGGCATGGTGGAGGTCCGGGACTTAAGTGACAGGAAAATTGCCATGGTACAGGAAAATATGGAGCGGTCAGGATTTCAGAATATACGGGCAAAGGTACAGGATGCACTTGTATCGGACTCTGACTCTTTTGAAACAGCGGATATTGTAATAGCAGACCTGCCTTGTTCCGGACTTGGGATTATCGGACGGAAGCCGGATATCAAATACCGTATGACAATGGAAGAACTGAAATCATTGGCCGCCCTGCAACAGAAAATCCTCTCTGTCGTACAGTCCTATGTAAAGCCCGGCGGAAAATTGATTTTCAGTACCTGTACGATAGATAAGATGGAAAATGAAGACAATGTGAAATGGTTTTTGGAGCAATTTCCCTTTCACCCCATAAACTTGGAGGGAAAACTGGGAAAGGAAATAAATTCCCCCACCATGAAACATGGATATATACAGCTTTTGCCGGGAATTAATCCCTGTGATGGGTTCTTTATTGCGGCATTTCAAAAAAAGGCAGGCTTTAATTAAATGGAAAAAACAGATATAAAATCTCTGAACTTAGAAAACCTGACGTCCTACATGGTGTCCATAGGTGAAAAGCCCTTTCGTGCAAAGCAGCTTTATGAATGGATGCACCAGAAACTGGCGGCTGATTTTGAGGAAATGACCAATCTTTCCAAAACTTTGAAAGAGAAGTTGATGCAATCCGCATCCTATACCTCTCTGACCGTCGTGGAGGAAAATGTTTCCGCCATTGATGGGACGAGAAAATACTTATTCGGCCTTTCTGATGGAAATGTGATTGAAAGTGTACTGATGAAATATAAACATGGAAATTCAGTCTGCATCTCCTCCCAGGTAGGCTGCCGCATGGGGTGCCGGTTCTGTGCCTCTACTTTGGATGGACTGGAGAGAAACTTACTCCCCTCCGAGATGCTGGACCAGATTTACCGGATTCAGAAGATGACGGGAGAACGGGTCTCCAATGTGGTGGTCATGGGATCGGGAGAACCTTTTGATAATTACGATAATCTGGTTCAGTTCGTCCGCCTTCTTACGGATGAAAACGGACTTAATATCAGTCAGCGTAATATTACCGTATCCACCTGCGGTATTGTTCCGGGAATTTTAAAGCTGGCAGAAGAAAATCTTCAGATTACCCTGGCTTTATCTCTTCATGCTCCTAATGATCTAGTGAGAAAATCGCTGATGCCTGTAGCTAACCGTTATCCGTTAGAAGAGGTGCTGTCTGCCTGCAGCACTTATTTTGAAAAGACAGGCCGCCGCCTTACCTTTGAATACAGTCTGGTAAGGGGAGTCAACGATAATCTGGAAGAAGCCTCTGCCCTGGCCTCTCTTTTAAAGCATCACCGGGGACACGTAAACCTGATCCCTGTGAACCCCATTAAGGAACGGGATTACGTTCAATCAGAGGGACAGGCAATAAAAGCTTTTAAAAATCTTCTTGAAAAAAACGGAATTAATGTTACTATAAGAAGAGAAATGGGCCGGGATATTAACGGGGCCTGTGGACAGCTCAGAAAAAGTTTCTTGAATGCTGAATAAAAAAAGAAAGTGAAGATAAAACGATGAAGGCTTGTGCTATGACGGATACCGGACGAGTCCGGACGGCCAATCAGGACTATGTCTATGCCACAACAGAATCTGTGGGTGCCCTGCCCAATCTTTTTTTAGTCGCAGACGGCATGGGCGGCCATCAGGCTGGAGATTACGCTTCCAGATATATTGTTGAAAATCTGGTAGAACACATAAAAAAGGCCGCAGAACCGGGAATTATACCCCTTCTGAAGGAAGGCATACAAAGGATCAACACCATGCTGTATCAGGAGTCTTTTAAAAAGGCGGAACTGACAGGAATGGGCACGACTCTGGTGGCTGCAGTAGTGGAGAATGCTGCCATGTATGTGGCTAATGTGGGAGACAGCCGTTTATATGTGGTTGGAAACCGGATAAAACAGATCACAAAAGACCACTCTCTCGTAGAAGAAATGGTGTCCCTGGGCCAGTTGGAACGGGGCAGCAGAAACTATCTGGAAAAAAAGAACATTATAACAAGAGCGGTTGGTACGGAAGATAAGCTGGAGATTGATTTTTTTGAAGTCAGCCTGGAGCCTGGGGATTATGTGCTTATGTGCTCCGACGGACTCAGCAATATGCTTGAGGCTGCTGAGATGGAAGAAATTATCTGTTCAGAACTGGAGCTGCCGGAAAAGGCAGAAAAACTGATTACAGTGGCCAATGACAATGGAGGGAAAGACAATATTGCTGTTGTTTTGATTGATCCTCAAATTGGCAGGGAGGTAAGCTTATGATCTTAAGACCAGGTGCATTTTTGCAGGACAGATATGAAATAATGGAGCAGATCGGCTCCGGCGGCATGTCAGACGTATATAAGGCGTTGTGCCATAAATTAAACCGCCCTGTAGCCATAAAGGTTCTAAAAGAAGAATTTAGCTCAGACAGCGGATTTGTCAGTAAATTTAAAATGGAGGCCCAGGCGGCTGCCCGTCTTTCCCATCCTAATATTGTCAATGTCTATGACGTTGTGGATGATGGAAACCTTCACTATATAGTCATGGAACTGATAGAAGGAATTACTTTAAAAAATTATATTTCCAAGAAGGGCTGTCTGGACAGCAAGGAAGCCATAGGCATCGGCATATCCGTTGCACAGGGACTTGCGGCAGCTCATGAGCAGGGAATTATTCATCGGGATATAAAGCCTCAGAACATCATCATTGCCAGGGATGGAAAAGTAAAAGTGGCGGATTTCGGAATCGCCAGGGCTGTTTCTTCCCAGACCATGAATGCGACGGCTGTTGGTTCTGTCCATTACATATCGCCTGAACAGGCAAGAGGCGGCTATAGTGATGTCAGAAGCGATATTTATTCCCTTGGTATTACCATGTATGAAATGGTGGCAGGCCGGGTTCCGTTTCAGGGAGATAATACAGTAACAGTTGCGCTGGCCCATTTGGAAGATCCTATTACGCCGCCCAGCTTCTATAATGAAAACATTTCCGTGGCCCTCGAAAACATCATATTAAAGAGTACGGAAAAAAAGCCGGAATACCGTTATAAAAGCATGCAGGAGATTATCGTGGATTTGAGGAAAGCCATGGTAAACCCGGATGGAGACTTTGTTCAGGCCCCTCCTCAGGTAAGTGACTCCCAAACCGTAATTATCGGAAAGCCGGAACTGGAGCAGATTCGTTCAGGCAGAAGAACCCAGCCGGAACAGCCTTTGAAGGTGAATCCCATACGCAGGACAGAACAGGCCAACCGCCAGGCTTCTGACGGAAAAAAAGTCAGAAGGCAGGAGCAGGAAGACGAGGACATCAGCCCCAGAATTGAGAAGCTTTTAACAGCTGCAGGAGTTGCTGTCGCTGTCATCATTGTGGCAGTGCTGATTTTTGTGTTTTCAAGAGTAGGTGGATTATTTCGTTCAGGCTCTCCAAAAGAAACGGAAAACTCAAGTGAGGTTTCTTCAGAAGAAACCTTAAGCGACAAGCAGGTGAAGATGCCTGACGTGCTTGGTCTGGCAGTGGAAATTGCAGAGCAGAAGTTAAAGGATAACGGCGGCCTCTATATGAAAATCAGTGATTATGCATTTTCTGAAACAGTGGATGAGGGGGATGTCATATCCCAGAAGCCGGAAAAGGATGAGATCGTTGATAAATACTCAGCTGTCTACGTGGTAATCAGCAAAGGACCGGAGCAGGTAGCCGTTGATTTGTCACAGCTTGGCCTGGAAGCTATGGAGGGAGAAACTGCAAAGAAAGTTCTGGAAGGAAAGGATCTGGCAGTGGTTCTGGAGCAGAAGGAAAGTGACACGGTGGCTGTCGGGTATGTGGTCAGCTATAGCCCTGTCCAGGCAAAAGAAGGGGAAACGGTGACTCTGGTGATTAGCACAGGACCGGCCCTGGTTAATCCGGTCACTGTTCCTAAAATTACAGGGCATACAGAGGAAATAGCAGCCGAAATGCTGGCTGACGTAGGCCTTTTGGCTGGAGCTGTTACAGAAGAAACCTCTGAAACCATAGAATGGGGCAATGTAATCAGACAGTCAGTGGAGGCAGGAAAACAGGTGGAAGCAGGAACTGCAGTCAGCTATGTGAAAAGCAGCGGAACGGCTCAGCAGGCGAAATATAAATATCTGGCTTCTATTGACAAATCTTATTCCCTGCAAACTCTTATAGGCCCAGGTTCCGGCAGTACTCAGCTTACCTTAAAAGTACAGCTGAGGCAGACGGTAAACGGAAGAGAAGAGGTTCGGGAGCTGATGGGACCTGTTACAATGACAGGCGATCAGTTACTTCCAGTGTCCTTTAAAAATATAGAAGGCGCCTATGGCGTTACAAGCGGTACAGTAGAAATCGTAAATGTGGAAACCAATGAAGTGATCAATTCTTATTCCATCACCTTCATTCCGGTTCCCCAAAGCTGATAAAACTCGGAAATAATACTAAACTAATACAGGGAATAATATATGACAGGAAAAATTTTGAAAGGAATTGCAGGATTTTATTACGTCCACGGAATAGACGGAAATCTTTATGAATGCAGAGCAAAAGGCATTTTCCGAAACAAAAAAGTAAAGCCTCTGGTGGGAGATAATGTGGAATTTTCCATTCTTGATAAGGTGGAAAAAAAGGGAAATGTAGATCAGATATTTCCACGGAAAAATGCGCTGGTCCGCCCTGCTGTGGCAAATGTGGATCAGGCTTTGGTTCTGTTTTCCATTACCCAGCCCGATCCTAATTTAAATCTTTTGGACCGGTTTCTGGTTATGATGGAGGTTCAGGAGGTTCCTGTAAAAATCTGTTTCAACAAAATTGATTTGATTGGAAGAAAAGAGATGGAAGCCCTTCGGGATATTTACGAAAGGGCCGGGTATCCTCTGTATTTTATCAGCGCCTGCGATAACCGGGGTATTGAGGAAATACAGAATTTAGTACAGGGTAAGACGACAGTTTTAGCAGGACCTTCCGGAGTGGGAAAGTCTTCTCTTACAAACCTGCTCTGTCCTCAGGCTGAGATGGAAACAGGATCCATCAGCGAGAAAATTCAAAGGGGAAAGCATACAACAAGGCATTCAGAGCTGTTTGACATGGGAGCCAGTACTTATATGTTGGATACGCCGGGCTTCAGTTCCATGTATATGGAGGATTTGGATTGTCTCAGTCTTAAGGACTGTTTTCCAGAATTTGAACGTTACGAGGAAGGCTGTAAATTTTTAGGCTGCGTTCATATAGGGGAAACCACCTGCGGTGTAAAAACGGCAGTGGAAGAGAGAGAAATCAGCCCCAGCCGGTACGAAAATTACAGGCTTTTGTACCAGGAGTTAAAAGAGAAAAGGAGATATTAATTATGCTTAAACTTGCCCCTTCAATATTGGCGGCAGATTTTAAAAATCTGGGAAAACAGGTGATGGAAACAGCAGAGGCAGGAGCCCACTATGTCCATCTGGATGTGATGGATGGGTTGTTTGTTCCAAGCATTTCCTTCGGTATGCCTGTTATCAGCAGCCTGCGAAATTGCACAGACCTGGTGTTTGATGTTCATATGATGGTAGAGAAACCGGAACGGTATATCGGGGATTTCAGAAAGGCCGGGGCAGATTTAATCTGTGTTCATGCAGAGGCCTGCACCCATTTGGACCGTACTATCAACCAGATCAAGGAGACAGGTGCAAAGGCCGGAGTGGCTTTAAATCCTGCTACTCCCATATCTGTTCTGGAGCACATTCTTAGTGAGGTGGACATGGTTTTAATCATGTCAGTTAATCCTGGTTTTGGTGGACAAAAGTTTATTTCTTACACAACAGAAAAGGTGAGAGCTTTAAGAACCATGTGCAGAGAACGGGGACTCGAGACGGACATTCAGATGGATGGGGGAGTGACTTGCAGCAATGTAAGAGAATTGATTGAAGCAGGTGCCAATATATTTGTAGCCGGTTCCGCTGTTTTTAATGGAGATGTGACTGCCAATACAAAGGGATTTTTAGATATATTCAAGGAATATGAAGGTTAACTCCTCATATGGGATAGCAGGGAGAAGCATAAGGAAATGACAGGCTTGATCGTAACCGGAGGGACCATAGATTATGAGTTTGCCCTCGGATTTTTAGAAACACAAAAATTTGATAAGGTAATAGCAGTGGATGGAGGGCTTGCGGCCCTCCATAAGCTTCATTTAAAACCGGATGTGATTGCCGGGGATTTTGACTCCATAGATCCAATGGTCTTGGAGGAATATAAAAATAGTCCTGACGAGATCGCCTGGGAAGTCCATAAGCCGGAAAAGGATGCCACGGATACGGAGCTTGCGATCAGCGCCGCCATCCATTTGGGCTGTACAAAGCTGGTTCTTTTAGGGGCGACCGGAGGAAGGCTTGATCACTTCCTGGGCAATCTGCACCTGCTTTATGACTGCTTAAAAAAGGGCGTTGAAGCTGCTATAGCAGATGAAAAAAACTGGATTACTATACTGGATAAGGGGCGTACCTTTGTCCGCGCCAAGGCCATGGGAAGGTATATTTCCTTTCTTCCTTTAAGCGAAGAAGTAAAAGGGATTACCCTGACTGGTTTTAAGTATCCTCTTTACAAAAAGGACATTGAATTAGGAACCAGTCTTTGTATCAGCAATGAGCTGGCGAAAGAAGAAGGCATCATAGAATTTGATTCCGGAATCCTGATCTGTGTGGAATCACACGATTAACTGGTATGGTCTAAAATGAAAAAACTGGATATTTATATCAATCCACCTGCGTGCTAAGATAAGAAATACAAAAGCACAAGGGAGGAATCACCAATGAATCAAAGCAATCAAAAAATATACAGGCTGGCACTGACCGGATTGTTTGCGTCTATGTCCTATGTCGTATTTACCTTTTTGCAGTTTAAAATTTCTCTTCCGGGAGGAGATGCCACCTCGATCCACTTGGGGAATGCAGTCTGCGTTTTAGGTGCCCTGCTATTGGGCGGCCTTTATGGAGGACTGGGAGGTGCTATCGGTATGACTATAGGAGATTTTTTTGATCCTGTCTATGTGCTCTATGCTCCCAAAACCTTTATTTTAAAATTATGCATTGGACTTATAACCGGATTTCTGGCACATAAAGCAGGACGGATTAACGAATCCCATGACCAGAAGCACATCATGACCTGGGCCATCATCGGAGCCGTGGGAGGATTGCTTTTCAATGTGATTTTTGATCCTCTGGTTGGTTATTATTATAAGCTGTTGATTCTGGGAAAACCAGCTGCAGAACTGGCTCTTGCATGGAATGTGGCTTCCACCTCCATTAATGCAGTGACTTCCGCCATTGTTTCCGTTGTTATTTATATGCCTCTTAGGAGGGCTATGACCAGGGCGGGATTGTTTTCAGCCTTTGATACCTGACAAAATGTGCCTGTAACCCCGGCTTTTAAAAGCTGTGTGTAATGGAAAAGAAAAATTATGACATTAGAAAAACATCAAAAAAAGATTGCAGTCATTAACGATTTATCCGGGTACGGCCGCTGTTCTTTAACAGTAGCTATTCCCATTATATCAGCCTTAAAGGTTCAGTGCTGTCCGGTTCCAACTTCCATATTATCCAGCCACACTGGATTTCCAACTTATTTTTTCGATGATTATACGGAAAAAATGCCTCTTTACATTGAACAGTGGAAAAAACTGGCTTTGGAGTTTGACGGTATATACAGCGGATTTTTAGGGTCAGAGGAGCAGATTAATATTGTTATTGATATGATAAAAGAATTTAAGGGACCATCCACAAAAGTGATCATTGATCCCATTATGGGGGACCACGGAAAGCCTTACCAAACGTATACCCCCATAATGTGCAGCCGGATGAAGGAACTGGTATGTTTTGGAGACATAGTGACGCCAAATCTGACAGAAGCCTGTATTCTGACAGGGAGAGAGTACCAGCCTGCCTTTAAACGGTCTGAACTTTCCGTGATGACAGAAGAAATAAGAAATATGGGTCCCAAACAAGTGGTAATTACAGGTGTAAGAGAAGGAAACTATGTGGTTAATGTGACTGCTGAGGCTGATGGAACTGTCCGTTTTCTGCGAACCCTTCATGCAGGATGTGAACGCCCGGGAACAGGAGACGTGTTTTCTTCCATTATTGCAGCTCAGACTATAAAGGGAATTCCTTTAAGGGAGGCTGCAAAAAAGGCTGCAGGTTTCGTTAAAAGTTGTATTATAAAATCAGATGAATTAAATGTTCCGGTAAAAAACGGAGTGTGTTTCGAGGAACTTCTTTCCCTGCTTATTGGCAGGTAATGCTGGAACATGAGTTGGAATTTTCGTAAAAGGGCTTTTCTTTGCCCTTTTTTTGTAGTATAATCAACGGCAGATTATGCTGCGGCCTATTTACGCAGAGAATATTGAGGAGAAACCAGGAGGAATACCATGCTAGATTTAAAGTTTGTAAGAGAAAATCCTGAAATCGTAAAGGACAACATGAGGAAAAAGTTTCAGGACGGGAAGCTGCCGCTTGTGGATGAAGTCATCAGACTGGATGAGGAAAACCGTGTGGCAAAGCAGGAAGGAGATAACCTGCGGGCTGAACGCAACAAACTTTCCAAACAGATAGGCGCTTTGATGGGACAGGGAAAGAAGGTAGAAGCAGAGGAGATGAAGAAAAAGGTAACTGATGCTTCCGATCATCTTGCTGCACTGGAGGAAAAGGAGCGGGATCTGGAAGAAAGAATCAAAAAGATTATGATGACCATTCCCAATATCATTGATCCCAGTGTACCTGTTGGAAAAGATGACAGTGAAAACGTAGAAGTTCAGCGGTACGGTGAACCGGTGATTCCTGATTTTGAAATTCCTTATCATACAGATATCATGGAAAGCTTTGACGGAATTGATCTTGACAGTGCAAGAAAAGTAGCTGGAAACGGTTTTTACTATCTCATGGGGGATATTGCAAGACTTCATTCTTCTGTTCTTTCTTATTCAAGGGACTTCATGATTGACCGTGGATTTACTTACTGTATTCCGCCGTTTATGATCCGCAGCGAAGTGGTGACCGGAGTCATGAGCTTTGCTGAAATGGAAGCCATGATGTATAAGATAGAAGGAGAGGATTTATATTTAATCGGAACCAGTGAACACTCCATGATCGGAAAGTTCATAGATACTATCCTTCCTGAGGAATCCCTTCCAAAAACTTTAACCAGTTACTCTCCTTGTTTCCGCAAGGAAAAAGGTGCTCATGGACTGGAGGAAAGAGGTGTATACCGTATTCACCAGTTTGAAAAGCAGGAGATGGTGGTTGTCTGCAAGCCGGAAGAAAGCATGGACTGGTATGAGAAGCTGTGGCAGAATACGGTAGACTTATTCTGTTCTCTGGATATTCCCGTCAGAACCCTGGAATGCTGTTCCGGAGATTTAGCTGACTTAAAGGTGAAATCTGTAGACGTGGAAGCATGGTCACCGAGACAGAAAAAATATTTTGAAGTAGGAAGCTGTTCCAATTTAGGAGATGCTCAGGCCAGAAGACTGAAAATCCGTGTAAATGGGGAAGATGGCAAAAAGTATTTTGCCCATACCTTAAATAATACTGTGGCAGCACCTCCAAGAATGCTGATCGCCTTCCTGGAAAACAATTTACAGGCATACGGAACAGTGAAAATTCCGGAAGCATTACAGCCATATATGGGCGGAAAAAAGGAACTTGTACCAACTAAATAAACTGTTAATCTTGGGGTCCGGTTTTTTGAGAAAACCGGGCCCTTTCTGGTTATAAGACAATAAGAGAAAGAAAAGAAAAGCTATTGACAAACAGCCTTATGCCTATGTTATGATGGAGGTGTAGCACTTTGTTCTGTCCATAGAAAAGGAGAATATTAATATGATTAAATTCAACCATTTTAATTTTAATGTACTTGATCTGGAAAAAAGCCTGAAGTTTTATAACGATGCCTTAGGATTAACTCCTGTAAGGGAAAAAACTGCGTCAGACGGTTCCTTTAAGCTTGTGTATTTAGGTGATGGAATAACAGAATTTACTTTGGAACTGACTTATCTGACAGATCGGAAAGAACCCTACAATCTGGGAGAATGTGAATTCCATCTGGCATTTCATACGGATGAATATGATGCATGGCACGAGAAACATAAAGAAATGGGCGTAATCTGCTTTGAAAATCCGGGTATGGGTATTTATTTTATCAGCGATCCAGATGGCTATTGGCTTGAAATTGTCCCGGAAAGATAAGAGGAAGCCAGGTGTATATTGAAGTAAACGGAGTCCGTTTATTTTACAAAGTCTCCGGAAAAGGTCCCGCCATTATTTTGGTCCATGGAAACGGGGAAGATCACAGGATCTTTCATGAAACAGCAAAGCTGTTGGAACAGGATTACACAGTCTATGCATTAGACTCCAGAGGCCATGGAAAAAGCTCAGGGGGAGATGTTTTGGGATATGACATTATGGCAGATGATGTGGCAGAATTAATCAGGGACTTAAAACTGGAACGCCCTGTTTACTGCGGATTCAGTGACGGTGGAATTATTGGTTTACTGGCTGCAATCAAGTATGCCGGAATTTTTTCAAAACTGGTGATTTGCGGTGCCAACACGGATCCGAGGGGAATAAAGGGCTTCTGGCTTCTGCTGTTTACCCTGATGGAAAAATTACATTCTGACCCCAAAACCAGTATGATGCTGAAAGAACCCCATATCACCGGAGAGCAGCTTAGCCGGATATCCATTCCTGTTCTTGTACTTGCAGGGGAAAAGGACTTGATCCGGGAAAATCATACCAGGTATCTGGCATCAAAGATAAAAAACAGTTATCTTCGGATTCTTCCGGGAGAAAGACATGGAACCTATATTGTCCATAGCAGGAAACTTTATCATTTCATAAAAAAGTTTCTCAAAAAATAACTTTGGTGTAAAGAAAAAACACTTGACACCATATAAAAAATATTGTATGATATCTCAGGTGATGATATGGAAAAGATTGCAAGACAAGGATTGTTGTATGATTTTTACGGAGCTTTGCTGACAGAGCATCAAAGGAATGTTTATGAAGACGTGGTGCTTTATGATCTGTCCTTAAGCGAAATCGCAGCGGAACGGGGAATCAGCCGCCAGGGAGTCTTTGACTTAATTAAGCGGTGCAACAAAATCCTGGAGGACTATGAAGACAAGCTGCATCTGGTGGAAAAGTTTGAACAGACCAGAAAGCTGGCCAGAGAGATCCGGAGTTTGACAAAGGAATTTGCCCTTACGGAAAACAGGGATCTGATCCGTCGCATCGAAGAGATATCGGGCGAAATCATCGAGCTGGAAGCTCATTAGGAGGGCGTTAAATGGCTTTTGAGAGCTTATCTGATAAATTACAGAATGTATTTAAGAACTTAAGAGGTAAGGGACGCTTGTCCGAAGCTGATGTAAAAACAGCTCTTAAAGAAGTTAAGATGGCTTTATTGGAAGCTGACGTAAGCTTTAAGGTTGTAAAGCAGTTTATCAGTGCCGTACAGGAACGGGCTGTCGGACAGGATGTGCAAAACAGCCTGACTCCGGGACAGATGGTAATTAAAATTGTAAACGAAGAACTGGTCAAACTGATGGGGTCTGAGACCACTGAGCTTCAGTTAAAGCCTGCCGGAGAGATGACGGTCATTTTAATGGCTGGTCTCCAGGGTGCCGGTAAGACTACCACAACTGCCAAGATTGCCGGAAAGTTAAAGGCAAAGGGCAGAAATCCTCTTCTTGTTGCATGTGATATTTACCGCCCGGCAGCTATCAAGCAGCTTCAGATCAACGGCGAAAAGCAGGGAGTTCCCGTATTTACCATGGGAGACAATCACAAACCTGCAGACATCGCAAAAGCAGCCATTGCAAGTGCACAGAAGAATGACCAGAATGTGGTGATTCTGGATACAGCAGGCCGTCTTCATATTGATGAGGACATGATGAATGAGCTGATTGAGATTAAAGAGATTGTAGAGGTTCACCAGACTGTTTTGGTGGTGGACGCTATGACGGGACAGGATGCCGTAAACGTAGCTGGAATGTTCAATGATAAGATTGGAATTGACGGTGTTATCATTACCAAGCTGGATGGCGACACCAGGGGTGGAGCAGCACTTTCTATCCGCGCAGTAACTGGAAAGCCAGTTCTCTATGTGGGTATGGGTGAAAAACTTTCTGATTTGGAACAGTTTTATCCGGACCGTATGGCTTCCAGAATATTAGGCATGGGAGATATCCTTTCTCTTATAGAAAAAGCAGAAATCCAGGTGGATGAAGCAAAGGCAAAAGAACTGTCACAAAAACTGCGGAAAGCAGAATTTGATTACAATGATTTCCTGGAACAGATGAACCAAGTCAAAAAAATGGGTGGTATGGCAAGTATTATGGGTATGCTGCCGGGCATGGGACAGATGAAGGACATGGATTTTGATGAAAAAGCCATGGACCGGGTGGAAGCTATCATTCTTTCTATGACAAAGAAAGAACGGTTGAGTCCGGATCTTATGAAAAATGTTTCCAGAAAACAGCGGGTGGCAAAGGGAGCTGGCGTAGATATCAGCGAAGTCAACCGCATTGTAAAACAGTTTGATCAGATGAAGAAGATGATGAAGCAGCTTCCCGGTATGATGGGTGGCGGAAAACGCGGCGGCGGCGGACTCTTCGGCAAACTGAAATTGCCCTTTTAATTTTAACTTATGATGTTAGCAAGGCAGATTACTGCGTTAGCTATAGATTAGTTTCAGAAATCCATGATTTAAGGAGGTGAATTTCACAATGGCAGTAAAGATGAGATTAAAAAGAATGGGTCAGAAGAAGGCTCCTTTCTATAGAATTGTAGTTGCAGATTCCAGATCTCCAAGAGACGGCAGATTCATCGAAGAAATTGGTTACTATGATCCAACCACAGAACCAAGCGTAATCAAGTTTGATGAAGAAAATGCTAAGAAATGGTTAGCAACAGGTGCACAGCCAACAGAAGTTGTAAGCAAGCTTTTAAAGATCGCCGGTATCCAGTAGTGAGAGGTGAAGCGTATGAAAGAATTAGTAGAAGTGATTGCAAGAGCTCTGGTTGATAATCCGGATCAGGTTGTTGTGGCTGAAACTGTAAAGGGCGATGAAATTATTCTCGAACTTACGGTAGCGCCTTCCGATATGGGCAAGGTCATCGGCAAGCAGGGTCGTATTGCAAAAGCAATCCGTTCTGTTGTAAAAGCAGCAGCTTCCAAAGAAGATAAAAAGGTTACTGTAGAAATTCAGTAATGTCAAGACCGCCGGCCAGTTGGGAAGGCGGTCTTTTCCTTCTCTAATAAAATAAGGAGAGACAAATGGAAAATTTATTGAGAGTCGGTGTGATCGCCTCCACCCATGGGTTGAAGGGAGAGGTTAAGGTCTATCCAACTACTGATGATGTAAAACGTTTTAATACTTTAAAAAAAGTGATTCTTGATACAGGCAGGGAGCATATGGAACTGGAAATCCAGACCGTGAAATATTTTAAGAATATGGCGATTCTTAAATTCGATGGATATGACTCTCTCGATGACATTGAAAAATACAAGGGTAAAGATTTGCTGGTCACCAGGGAACAGGCAGTGAAGCTTGGACCGGATGAAAATTTCATTGCTGACTTAATCGGACTTATGGTGGTTACAGAAGATGGGGAGGAATTCGGAACTCTGACAGATGTAATCAAGACTGGTGCAAATGATGTCTATGAGGTAAAAACCAAGTCAGGGAAGGAAGTTCTGCTTCCAGCCATTAAGGAATGTGTGTTACATGTGGACCTGGAAACAGGAATTATAAAGGTTCATATCATGGACGGACTTCTGGATTAAAATAGGGAGCGGATGAAAAAATGAATTATCACATATTAACCTTGTTTCCTGATATGGTTTTAAACGGCTTAAATACCAGTATTATCGGAAGGGCGGCGGAAAAAGGACTTCTCTCTATTGAAGCCATTGACATCCGGGAATATTCCTCTGACAAGCACCGCAGGGTGGATGATTATCCATACGGAGGCGGTGCCGGAATGGTGATGCAGCCTATGGCAATTTGTGATGCCTATGAGGAATTGTGCGGGAAGCTGGAAAAAAGGCCCCGTGTTATCTATATGACCCCTCAGGGAAAGGTTTTTAATCAGAAGATTGCAGAGGAACTTTCAAGAGAAGAAGATCTTGTTTTTCTGTGCGGCCATTATGAAGGCATTGACGAAAGGGCTTTGGAGCTGATTGCCACGGATTATCTCTCTGTCGGTGATTATGTACTGACAGGAGGAGAACTTCCTGCCATGGTGATGATTGACTGCATTTCCAGACTGATTCCCGGTGTTTTAAATAACGATGTTTCTGCTGAGTTTGAATCTTTTCATGATAACCTGCTGGAATATCCCCAGTATACCAGGCCTGAGGAATACAGGGGACTGCAGGTTCCTGAAGTCCTCTTATCAGGTCATCATAAAAACATTGATATCTGGAGGAGAGAGCAATCCATTAAGCGGACTTTAGAGCGGAGGCCTGATCTTTTAAAGGAAGCTGTCCTGACAAAAAAAGAAGCGGAATATTTAAAAAAACTGGAAGAAGAACTGGAAAACAGAGAATAATTTATTCCTGAAAGGACTTGCATTCCAGAGCCCTTTATGTTAGAATACAGAATGTTGTGATGAAAAGGAGATGGTCCTCTGTTACGGATTTCAATATGAAGTATTAAGAACATCAAATAAAATCAAGGAGGTTCACACAATGAACGAAATTATTAAGAAAATCGAAGCAGCACAGTTAAAGCAGTCCGTACCCGTGTTCCATGTTGGAGATACTGTTAAGGTATACAACAAGATCAAAGAGGGAACCCGTGAAAGAATCCAGATTTTTGAAGGAACTGTCATCAAGAGACAGAACGGCGGCGCAAGAGAAACCTTTACCGTAAGAAAGAATTCTAACGGCATCGGCGTTGAAAAGACCTGGCCATTACATTCCCCTTCTGTAGACAACGTTGAAGTTGTAAGAAAAGGTAAAGTAAGAAGAGCAAAACTGTACTACTTAAGAGACAGAGTAGGTAAAGCTGCCAAGGTAAAAGAATTGGTTAAATAATTCCGGAACAGTTGAGAGGGACAATGCAAATTGTCCCTTTCTTGGCATGGTTTACTTAGGGAACCATGCATAGCGTCGGTTGAGTTTGGTGAATCAAACTTCCTTAAGTGGGGTGTTTAAAGGATGGACTTTTATCATAGTGAAGATAATAACAAGCTTCGCAACTGGGTCAACTGGTTTGTTGACATTATCGTGGTCATTGCATTTGCATGGTTTCTGGTTTATGCCTATGGAACTCAGATTGTAATTGCAGGTAATTCCATGTCCCCGCTTCTGCCATCAGAAGATGTAGTTTTAATGGACCGGCTTTCTTATGATTTTGGCCGTCCTCTCCGATTTGACGTGGTGGTGTTCCAAAGGGAAGACCAGAAGATGAATGTAAAAAGAGTCATTGGTCTGCCGGGAGAAACGGTTCAGATAAAAAACGACGAAATCTATATTGACGGCGAGAAGCTGAAGGAGCCGGAGGGTTTGGGGCGGGTTTCCCTTTCAGGACTTGCGGAAAAGCCTGTAAAACTGGAAGAAGATGAGTATTTTTTGCTGGGTGATAACCGAGACAGCAGTGAAGACAGCCGATTTTCCAACATTGGAAATGTAAGCGGCAGACAGATACAGGGAAAAGTATGGTTTCGCATGAGACCATTTTCAAGAATGGAATTAATCCGTTCGAAATAGAGGAATGTTATGAATATACAATGGTATCCAGGTCATATGACCAAAGCTAAAAGAGCAATGAAAGAAGATATTAAATTAATTGATTTGATTATAGAACTAGTGGATGCGAGAGTCCCGTTAAGCAGCCGTAATCCGGATATTGACGAGCTGGGAGCTGGAAAAGGCCGTGTGGTTCTGCTCAATAAATCCGATTTGGCTGATGAGCGCTATAACAACGCATGGGCATCATATTTTGAGGCCCAGGGCTTTCACGTGATCAAAGTCAATTCCAAAACAGGATCCGGCTTAAAACAGATCAATAGTGTAGTGCAGGAAGCTTGTAAAGAAAAGATAGAACGGGATCGCAGAAGAGGGATTTTAAACCGTCCGGTCCGTGCCATGGTTGTAGGGATTCCTAATGTAGGAAAGTCTACTTTTATCAATTCCATTGCAGGAAAAGCCTGTGCAAAAACAGGAAATAAGCCTGGTGTGACCAAGGGAAACCAGTGGATCAGGCTCAATAAAAGCTTAGAACTTCTGGATACTCCGGGGATTTTATGGCCCAGATTTGAAGATCAGCAGGTAGGGATCCGTCTGGCTTTTATCGGTTCAGTCAATGACGAAATATTGAATAAGGATGAACTGGCTTTAGAACTGATCCATTTTTTGAAAAATGAATATCCCCAGGTGCTTTCTGAACGGTATGGAATCACTGATGGAGAGAATACAGAGGTGTTAGGACAGATTGCCAAGGCGAGAGCCTGCCTTGCAAGGGGCGGGGAGCTGGACTTAGGCCGGGCAGCCAATATTTTTATTGACGATTTTAGAAGCGGAAAGCTGGGAAGAATCACTCTGGAGTTTCCGCCCCAGTCATAGACATTTAGGACTATTTGGGCCGGCCCTTTAAAAGGGCCGGCCTTCTTTGATAAACGGAGTGCACACATGAGAAAATTAAGCCCAGAAAAGCTTCAGGCAGAGCGGGAACGTCTGGAGAAGATGAAAGAATTTGAATATCAGTATGAGGAACATATTGCTGTCTGCGGTATTGACGAAGTGGGGCGGGGTCCCCTTTCCGGTCCGGTGGTGGCAGGAGCGGTGATTTTGCCCAGGCACTGTGAACTGCTGTTTTTAAATGATTCAAAGAAACTGACAGAAAAACGTCGGGAAGCTTTATTTGATGAAATCAGGGAAAAAGCAATTGCCTTCTCAATCGGAGTGGTAGGAGCAGACGTTATTGATGAAATCAATATTTTGCAGGCCACTTATGAAGCAATGAGGCGGGCCATAAGAGACTTAAAAACAGTGCCTGAAGTTCTTTTAAATGATGCGGTCACTATTCCTGAAGTCACCATTTCCCAGGTTCCCATAATTAAGGGAGATGCAAAGAGCGTATCAATTGCTGCGGCCAGTGTTCTGGCAAAAGTGACCAGGGACAGAATGATGGTGGAATATGACAAGCTGTTTCCGGAATACGGATTTGCAAAGAATAAAGGCTATGGGACGGCTGTCCATATAGCAGCTTTAAAGCAACTTGGTCCTTGTCCTATCCACCGGCGAAGTTTTATTAAAAATTTTATTAAATAATTGCAGAAACTTTTGTTTATGGGGGATTGGGTTGAAAAATTCAAGGCAGGTCGGAAATCAGTTTGAAGAAATGGCAGCCACCTATTTGCAGGCCGCTGGGTATCTGATTCTGGAACGGAATTACAGGGATCGGTTGGGAGAAATTGATATTGTTGCAAAGGATGGAAGATACCTGGTTTTCGTAGAAGTGAAATACCGGGCAAATTCAGAAAAAGGAGATCCGGCAGAGGCTGTCCATGGCCGTAAGCAGAGAAGGATCAGAAACGGGGCCAGAGGATATTTATTTTGCCATGGCCTGGGAGAAGATGTTGCCTGCCGGTTTGACGTGGTTGCTATATTGGGCCAGGATATCCGGCTTATTAAGGATGCATTTTAGACGGAGGTATGACGGATGAACGACATATGGAAGCGCAGGGGTAAAAAGACCTTGGATTATAAGACGGAAGGCCTGAACCCTTACCTGTCTTTTTCTGTTCTGGAAGAATCCGGCTTGGTCAAACAGGGCTTTTCAACTAAACTGGGTGGAGTCAGCCAGGGAAAGTTTGCGACTATGAATCTGACATTTACCAGAGGAGACAACCCGGATCATGTAATGGAAAATTACAAAAGAATGGCAGGATCATTAGGCGTCGACGTGGAAAGAATGGTTTTGTCCTACCAGACTCACACGACAAGTGTGCGTATAGTGACGGAGGCGGATGCCGGAAAAGGGATTACAAAGGAGAGGGACTATAAGGATGTGGATGGCCTGATCACCAATGTTCCGGGAATTACTTTAGTTACCTTTTATGCTGACTGTGTTCCTCTTTACTTCCTGGACCCGGTTCATAAGGCCATTGGACTCAGCCATTCAGGCTGGAGAGGGACGGTAAGCCGTATAGGAGAGGTGACCGTAAAGAAGATGGGAGAAGCCTTTGGATCAAGGCCAGAGGATATCATTGCCTGCATCGGTCCCAGCATCTGCAAAGATTGCTATGAAGTAGGTAGTGAGGTGGCCGCAGAGTTTATGAAAGGGTTTGACAAGAATTACCGGGCAGAGATTCTGGAGGATCAGGGGAACGGAAAGTATTTACTGAATCTTTGGAGAGCCAATGAGATTGTGCTTCGGGAAGCCGGAGTAGAAAAGGAGCATATTCAGATTACGGATATCTGTACCCGTTGCAATCCGGATTATTTGTTTTCCCACCGCGTTACAGGAGATGAAAGGGGAAATTTAGGCGCATTTTTAAGTTTGATTCCTTAGGATAAAAATAAGGCAGTTCCCAGTAGGAACTGCCTTATTTTAAGTATTATAAACGCGCGGAATATTTCTTTAAAAGCTTCTGTATTTTATCCGTAGAAGAAAGGGCTGTGCTGATGGATACGTCGTGATTTAAGGAATTCACAACGGCAGCCATGTATTTGCTGACATCGGCCTCTACATACCATTCCTTTTCAAACAGTTCTTTAGGACGGTAGTTTAAGTTGGTGGTTACCACACAGTCGATATAACCTTTACTGTAAAACTCATCAAATTTTTCAAGTCCGTTTGTAAATAATCCAAAGGTACAGCAGACAATGACCTTATCGGCTTTTCTTTCTTTTAACTCTCTTGCTGTATCCAACATACTTTCACCGGAGGAAATCATATCGTCCACAATGAGAACAGTCTTGCCTTCGACAGAGGAACCTAAAAATTCATGTGCAACAATGGGATTGCGTCCGCCAATGACCTGGGAATAATCCCTTCTCTTGTAGAACATGCCCATGTCAACGCTTAAATTGTTTGCCAGATATACAGCCCGGTCCATAGCACCCTCATCAGGGCTGATGACCATTAAGTTCTCTTTGTCAATCTTTAAGTCGGGATAATACTTTAACACTGCCTTGACAAACTGATAGGTGGGCATGAAGTTGTCAAAGCCGTTTAAAGGAATGGCGTTCTGGACTCTGGGGTCATGGGCGTCAAAGGTAATGATATTGCTTACTCCCATGTTCACCATTTCCTCTAAAGCCATGGCGCAGTCCAAGGACTCCCGTTTTGATCTTTTGTGCTGTCGGCTCTCATATAAAAAGGGCATAATAACGCTTACCCTGTGGGCAGTGGCGCTGCATGCGCCGAGAATCCGCTTTAAATCCTGAAAATGGTCGTCGGGAGACATATGGTTTGTATAACCGTTGACCGTATAGGGGATGCTGTGATTAGTCACATCCACCATTGCGAAAATATCCGTACCCCGGACGGACTCCCTGATGATTCCCTTTGCCTCTCCGCTTCCAAAACGGGGACACTCACATTTCAGCAGATAGGAGTCAATATCATATCCGCGGTAATGAAGATCGGCCTCCCGGCGGGTAAGCTCTTTGATATCATTCCTGCGGAAAGCCACAATGTGGTCATTCACTTTCGTGGCCAGCTCCCTGCAGCTTTCCAGCGCTGCGATCTTTAAAGGACCTACAGGAAGCCGGTCGTTAAAAACATAATCATTTGCCATGACAAAGATTCCTCCATAAAAATGAACAGCCAGCGTTAAAACTGCCTGTTTATAATCTTACATCCCTTTATACCATTGATTGACAGAATGCGTCAATAGCCTTTGTCACATTTTAGTGAAAAAAACAAAAAACAGGGGAATGGCAATTTTTGTTTGCATTTCCATAGAGTGTTATTATATAATACCAGTGCGAATGATTACATTCATTGATATAGATCGCAGTTACAGAAAGGTAAAGAAATAATGAACAAAAAAGGGCACACCATAAAAGAAATCGCTTCCGGTTCCATTGCGGAACAGCTGGAGCTGGAGCCTGGAGATGAAGTTCTGTCCATAGACGGACATGAACTGGAAGATATTTTTGACTATGAATACTATATGAACAGCGAAGCCATTCTCATGGTGGTGCGAAAGCAAAACGGAGAAGAATGGGAACTGGAGATAGAAAATCAGTTTGAAGATCTGGGAATCACCTTTGATAACGGCTTGATGAGTGAATACCGTTCCTGCAGAAATAAGTGTATTTTCTGCTTTATAGACCAGATGCCTCCGGGGATGAGGGAAACTCTTTATTTTAAAGATGATGATTCCAGACTTTCCTTTTTGCAGGGAAATTATGTGACTCTGACCAATATGAGTGACCATGATATTGAACGGATCATCAAATTTAAATTAGCGCCTATCAATATTTCGGTCCACACCACTAACCCTGAGTTAAGGTGCCAGATGCTTCACAACCGGTTTGCAGGAGAAGCCCTGGAAAAGATCCGCAGGCTTTATGAAGCGGAAATCCCCATGAATGGGCAAATCGTGCTGTGCAAAGGAGTCAATGACGGAAAGGAGCTGGAGCGGACCATCAGGGATTTATCTGAATATATTCCCTTTATGGAAAGCGTTTCAGTGGTGCCTGTAGGCGTATCCAAGCACAGAGAGGGCTTATATCCTCTTGAAGCAATGACAGGGGAAGATGCCAGGAATTGTTTAAGGATTGTGGAACAGTGGCAGGAAAAGCTGTATAAGGCCCATGGAAGCCATTTCATCCATGCCAGCGATGAATTTTATATTCTGGCCGGGCTGCCGATTCCGGAAGAGCGCCGCTACGACGGATACATTCAGCTTGAAAATGGAGTTGGAATGCTCCGGCTTTTGGAAGAAGAGATTGAAACGGCTTTAAATAGTCTGGAAGGAGACAGCCGCAAGGGAGAAATTTCCATTGCAACAGGAAAATTGGCCGCCCCCTTTATTGAAAACCACAGCCAGCTGGTCCGCAAGAAATATCCTGGTCTGACCATTCGTGTATATACTATTAATAATGTTTTCTTCGGAGAACACATTACGGTGGCAGGATTGATTACGGGACAGGATCTGATTAAGCAGCTTTCAGGAAAAAAAATAGGAGAAAGGCTTTTGCTTCCGGAATGCATGTTCCGCAGCGGAGAAGAAGTGTTTCTTGACGATTTGACCCGTCAGGATGTACAAAAGGCTTTACAAGTACAGGTAGATATTGTAAAATCAAGCGGTCAGGATTTTGTTCAGGCGGTTTTGGGGCCTGTAGGAGAAAATGAAGCTTCTTATGAAGGATACGAATTGAACACCCTTGCGGGTATGCCTCTATGCCGGGAAGACGGGCAGGAAAGAGGAAAGGAGATACAATATGAGTAAACCAGTAGTTGCCATCGTAGGCCGCCCAAATGTGGGAAAGTCTACGTTGTTTAATGTTTTAGCCGGGGAAACCATTTCCATTGTAAAGGATACTCCCGGTGTCACCAGGGACCGGATTTATGCCGATTGCAACTGGCTTGATATGAATTTTACACTGATTGATACAGGCGGTATTGAGCCTGACAGCGGGGATATTATCCTGTCACAGATGAGAGAGCAGGCGGAGATTGCTATTGCCACAGCAGATGTGATTGTTTTTATTGTGGATGTGCGCCAGGGGCTTGTAGATGCAGATTCCAAGGTCGCAGACATTCTGCGCAAATCCAAAAAACCTGTTGTTCTTGCTGTTAATAAGGTGGACAGCTTCCAGAAGTTTGGAAATGACGTATATGAGTTTTACAACCTGGGAATCGGCGATCCCATTCCTGTATCAGCGGCTTCCAGACTGGGACTTGGAGATCTTCTTGATGAAGTGGCAAAGCATTTTGACTTGAGCAAGTTTGAAGAGGAAGAAGATGACAGGCCTAGAATTGCCATCGTAGGAAAACCCAATGTAGGAAAGTCTTCTATTATAAACCAGCTTTTAGGAGAAAACAGAGTGATTGTTTCCGATATTGCGGGAACTACCAGAGATGCGGTGGATACGGAAGTGGTCCATGACGGTACCGAATATGTATTCATTGATACGGCAGGCTTGAGAAGAAAAAGTAAAATCAAGGAAGATCTGGAGCGTTACAGTATTATCCGTACGGTTACGGCAGTGGAACGGGCCGATGTGGTGGTCGTGGTCATTGACGCTGAAGAGGGAGTCACGGAACAAGATGCCAAGATAGCGGGAATTGCCCATGACAGAGGAAAAGGGATTATTGTGGCAGTAAATAAATGGGATGCCATTGAAAAGCATGACAAGACCATTTATGAATATACTAATAAAATCAAGGGTACTTTATCCTTTATGCCTTATGCGGAATTTGCATTTATTTCTGCGAAAACAGGACAGAGAATGAATAAGCTGTTTGAGCTCATTGATATGGTCCGGGAAAACCAGACCCTGCGTGTGGGCACCGGAGTGCTCAATGAAATTATGTCAGAAGCAGTTGCCCTGCAGCAGCCTCCTTCTGATAAGGGTAAGCGCCTGAGACTTTACTATATTACTCAGGTTGCCGTAAAGCCGCCTACCTTTGTGATCTTTGTAAATGATAAAGAACTGACCCATTTTTCTTACACCAGATATATTGAAAATAAGATCAGAAGTGCATTTGGCTTCCGGGGCACTTCCCTTAAATTTATATATAGAGAACGGAGCGGAAAGGAAACATAATATGGAGAGGATGATTTGTCTTTTAGCCGGTTACTTGTTCGGCCTTATTCAATCCGGATATTTTTACGGAAGAGCCCATAAAATCGATATCCGCAAGCATGGCAGCGGAAATTCCGGCACGACCAACGCCTTAAGGGTAATGGGCGCAAAAGCCGGAGCTGTGGTTTTTCTCGGCGATTTTCTGAAAGCCTTCTTACCCTGTATGGCAATTCGGATTATCTTCAGGGAGCAGCCGGCTATGATTTATCTTCTTATTCTGTATATGGGCTTCGGGGTTATCTTAGGACATAATTATCCGTTCTATTTAAGCTTTAAAGGAGGAAAGGGCATTGCGGCCACTGCTGGTCTGATTGTTGCTCTGGATTTATGGCTTATGCTGTTATGTCTGGCTGCCTTTGTGCTGGTTGTAGGCATAACCAGATATGTGTCCTTAGGTTCTCTGGTGGTTGCAACCATTCTTTTTGTCTGGCTGGTTCTGTTTGCAGCAATGGGGATATATGAAGTTTCCCCTGCCCTGCGGCCGGAATTTTACATAATGGCAGGGCTTATAAGCGGTCAGGCATATTGGCGCCATCGTGCCAATATAGGCAGGCTTGTTCATGGAACGGAAAACAAGCTTTCTGTTGGATCAGGAAAAAAAGGCTGAAAGAGATGAGGTGAAGCAAATGGCTAAAGTTGGAGTAATCGGTTCAGGTACATGGGGAATTGCCCTGGCAGTGCTTTTGTATCACAATGGACATGAGGTGGCAGTCTGGTCTGCCCTTCCTGAAGAGATTTTAGAGATGAAAAGAACCCGCAGTCATCAAAACCTTCCTGAGTTAATCCTTCCACAGGAACTGGTGCTCACAGAGGATTTGGAAAAGGCGATGGCAGGCCAGGACATTCTTGTAACTGCAGTTCCTTCGGTGTATGTGCGCTCTACTGCAAAGAGGATGCAACCCTTCTGCCGTTATGGACAGGTGGTTGTCAATGTAGCCAAGGGAATTGAAGAATCCACTCTGATGACCCTTTCTGAGGTTCTGGAGGAAGAACTTCCTATGGCTGATGTGGCGGTGCTCTCAGGCCCCAGTCATGCTGAAGAGGTGAGCAGAGAACTTCCTACCACCTGTGTGGCAGGCGCCCGTACCCAAAAGACAGCGGAATACCTTCAGGGGATTTTTATGAAGGATGTTTTCAGAGTCTATACAAGCCCTGACATACTGGGAATTGAACTGGGCGGCTCTTTAAAGAATGTCATTGCTCTTGCAGCGGGAATTGCTGACGGACTGGGCTGCGGGGACAATACAAAAGCGGCTTTAATTACAAGAGGTATTGCTGAAATCTCCAGGCTTGGAACTGCTATGGGAGGAAAATTCCAGACTTTTTATGGCTTGTCCGGCATTGGGGATTTGATCGTAACCTGTGCCAGCATGCACAGCCGTAATAGAAGAGCAGGTATTTTAATCGGACAGGGAAAGACCATGGAGGAAGCCACAAAGGAAGTGAAAATGGTGGTAGAGGGCATCTATTCTGCTAAGGCAGCTCTTGCCTTATCAGAGAAGTATGAGGTCTCAATGCCAATTGTGGAACAGGTAAACGAAGTCTTGTTCAATGGGAAGCCGGCATCAGAGGCAGTAAAGGATTTAATGCTGCGGGATAAGACCATAGAAAGCTCAGATATCCCATGGGACAGACTGGAAGAATAGATCGGTTTTTTTAATAATTGAATCAAAATCAGTTGACAATTTTATAAAGCCATCTTATTATTAAGACTATGTATATATCAAAAGGATCAAAATTTCCTTTGTTTTGATGGTATATGTGAAAATGCTTTATAAGGAGGAAAGATTTATGAAAAAATCTATGAAAAGACTGCTGAGTCTTGGTATGGCAGTTGCTATGGCAGCATCATTGACTGCCTGCGGCGGCAATACCTCACCCAGTGGAGCAGCAGACACAAAAGCTGCATCAGGAGAAAGCACAAAAGCTCCAGAGGCCTCAGGAGAAGGCGCTTTTAAGATCGGCGGTATCGGACCGGTCACCGGAGGCGCAGCTATCTATGGACAGGCAGTTATGCGCGGTATGGAACTGGCAGTTAATGAGATCAATGAAGCAGGCGGTATCAACGGTGCCCAGATTGAGTACAATTTCCAGGATGATGAACACGATACGGAAAAGGCAGTCAATGCTTACAATACGTTAAAGGATTGGGGTATGCAGATGCTGATCGGCGCTGTTACTTCCGCTCCAACCATCGCAGTAGGAGCAGAAACGAACAACGACAACATGTTCCAGTTGACTCCTTCCGGTTCTGCAGATGACTGTACTAAATTTGAAAACCAGTTCCGTGTATGTTTCTCTGACCCTAATCAGGGTGTGGCTTCTGCACAATATATAGGTGAGAACAAGCTGGCTACCAAGGTTGCTGTTATCTATGACAGTTCTGATGTTTATTCATCAGGTATCCATGATAAGTTTGTATCTGAAGCAGCAAATCAGGGACTTGAAATCGTTTCCGATGAAGCATTTACAGCAGATAACAACACTAACTTCTCTGTACAGCTTCAGAAAGCACAGGATTCCGGAGCAGAGCTTGTATTCCTTCCTATTTACTATTCACAGGCAGCTTTAATTCTTGCTCAGGCAGATCAGATAGGATATGATACTCAGTTCTTTGGATGTGATGGTCTTGACGGACTTCTGACTGTAGAAAATTTTGATATTTCTCTGGCCGAGAATGTTATGCTTCTTACTCCATTTGCTGCAGATGCAGAAGATGAGCTGACAAAGAAATTTGTAGAGGCATATAAGACAAATTATAATGAAGTTCCAAACCAGTTTGCTGCAGACGGTTATGACGCTGTTTATGCAGTTAAGGCTGCTGCTGAAAAAGCCGGCCTTACACCGGATATGGATGCTTCCACTATCTGTGAAGCGTTAAAGACCGCTATGACAGAAATCAGTATTAACGGATTAACCGGTGAAAACATGAAGTGGACGGCAGACGGCGAGCCTGATAAGGCTCCAAAGGCTGTTAAGATTGTAAATGGTATTTATACAGCTATGTAATATAATATGACCCAACAGAGGGTCGTCCAAAGGACGACCCTCTTGCTTTTCCTTACAAAAAACGAATGAGGTGCGTTGATATGATGAGTTTCATATCCTATTTTATTAATGGTGTAAGCCTTGGCAGTGTTTATGCAATCATTGCATTGGGTTATACCATGGTGTATGGCATTGCCAAGATGCTGAATTTTGCTCATGGTGATGTTATCATGATTGGGGGATACCTGGTGTTCACAGTTGTCAGCACAATGGGCTTGGGACCAGTTGCCGGCATACTCCTTGCAGTTATCTTGTGTACTGTTTTGGGAATGGTCATTGAGGGCGTGGCTTATCGTCCTTTGCGTATGGCAAGCCCTTTGGCAGTCCTGATTACAGCAATCGGTGTGAGCTACCTGCTTCAGAACATCGCACTGCTTGTTTTTGGTTCCAATCCCAAATCCTTTACTTCCGTTGTATCTGTTCCGGCGCTCAAGCTGTTAGACGGCAAACTGACGGTTTCCGGTGAAACCATAGTAACCATTGTCAGTTGTATCGTAATTATGGTGGCTTTGACTTCTTTTATCAGGAAAACAAAGGCAGGACAGGCCATGCTGGCCGTATCAGAGGATAAAGGGGCTGCTCAGTTAATGGGAATCAATGTGGATGGTACTATTTCCCTTACTTTTGCCATTGGCTCTGCTCTGGCTGCTATTGCCGGTGCCCTTCTTTGTTCCGCATACCCGACTCTTACTCCTTATACCGGTTCCATGCCTGGAATTAAGGCATTTGTGGCCGCCGTATTTGGGGGAATCGGCTCCATTCCAGGAGCTTTTATCGGAGGAATCTTACTGGGGGTCATTGAAAATTTAAGTAAGGCTTATATTTCATCCCAGCTTTCTGATGCCATCGTATTTGGAGTCCTCATTGTTGTTCTTCTTGTAAAACCCACAGGAATTCTGGGCAAGAAGATCAGCGAGAAAGTATAGGTGGACGATATGGAAAAAAGTACAAAAACAACATTCTATTTAAACAAGACGACCAAAAGCAATATCATAACCTATGGGACTGTGATTGCTGCTTATATTGCCGTACAGTTTCTGGTGGGCACTGGGCAGGTCAGCAGCCTGATGAAGGGGCTTTTAGTTCCCCTTTGTATTTATACCGTTATGGCTGTCTCCCTCAACTTAACAGTAGGAATCCTGGGAGAACTAAGCCTTGGCCATGCAGGTTTTATGTGCGTAGGTGCATTTGCCAGTTCCTTGTTTTCGATTGCAACCCTGGAGATGATTCCAAGTGCAGGAGTCCGGTTCTTTTTTGCCATTCTGATCGGAGCTGCAGGAGCTGCCATGGCAGGCATTGTGGTGGGAGTACCGGTTTTAAGGCTTCGTGGAGATTACCTTGCCATCGTAACGCTGGCCTTTGGTGAGATCATCAAAAACGTGGTTAATGTTATTTACGTTGGAAAAGATTCCCAAGGCCTTCATCTTTCCATGAAAAATGCAGCGTCTCTTAACCTGGAAGAAGGGGGAACTGTTATTTTAAACGGCGCTCAGGGAATTACAGGAACGCCTAAAAATTCCACCTTTACTATCGGTGTGATTCTGATTCTCATTACCCTGTTTATAGTGCTGAACTTAATGCATTCCAGATCCGGACGTGCTATTATGTCCATCCGTGACAATCGGATTGCAGCGGAATCCATCGGCATTAATATTACAAAATACAAGCTTATGGCTTTTACTATTTCTGCCTCCCTTGCTGGTGTGGCGGGAGCGTTGTATTCCCATAATCTTTCATCCCTTACGGCTACTCAGAAAAACTTCGGTTATAACCAGTCCATTATGATTCTTGTATTCGTTGTTCTGGGCGGCATTGGAAATATTCGGGGCTCTATCGTATCAGCGGTGTTGCTGACCCTGCTTCCTGAGCTTTTAAGAGGACTCAACAATTATCGGATGCTGATTTATGCTATCATTTTGATTGTCATGATGATCTTTAACTGGAGTCCTAAACTGATTGACTTCAGGAAACGCCATTCTCTGAAAAGGTATTTTGGAAAGAATAAGGCAGAAAAGGGAGGCGCATAATCATGGCATTACTGGAAATTAAAAACCTGGGTATATCCTTTGGAGGACTTCGGGCTGTTGATAACTTCAACATCACCATTGAAAAGGGTCAGCTCTATGGTCTGATCGGTCCTAACGGAGCCGGTAAAACCACTGTATTCAACCTTTTGACCGGTGTATACAAACCAAGTGCGGGCACTATTCTTTTGGAAGAAAAAAATATAACCGGAAAAAAGACTGTGGATATCAATCGGGCCGGAATTGCAAGGACCTTTCAGAACATCCGTCTTTTTAAAGAACTGACGGTTCTTGACAATGTAAAAACAGGGCTTCACAATGGCTATCCCTACTCCACTATAACAGGCATTTTCCGTCTTCCAAAATATTTTAAGACAGAGAAAGAAATGGATGGAAAAGCCCTTGAGCTTTTAAAGGTTTTTGACTTAGATAAGGAAAAGGACACCCTTGCTGCCAACCTGCCCTATGGAAAGCAGAGGAAGCTGGAGATAGCCAGGGCTCTTGCCACTAATCCCAGGCTTTTGCTCCTTGATGAACCGGCAGCGGGAATGAATCCCAACGAAACCAGTGAACTTATGGATACTATTCGCTTTGTACGGGATAACTTTGATATGACCATTCTGTTGATTGAGCATGACATGAAGCTTGTTTCGGGTATATGCGAGCGCCTGACCGTATTGAATTTCGGCCAGGTTCTGGTCCAGGGAAAGACTGCGGATGTACTCAACAATCCGGAGGTCATCAAGGCATATCTGGGAGAATAGGGAGGCTTAAATCATGGCAATACTTGAAGTAAAGGATATGGAAGTACACTATGGCATCATCAAGGCGCTGAGAGGTATTTCCTTTGAAGTAAAGGAAGGGGAGATTGTTGCTTTGATCGGTGCAAACGGAGCAGGCAAAACAACAACCCTTCATACTATAACCGGGCTGTTAAAGTCTTCCGCCGGCAGCATACAGTTTGACGGGCGGGATATTACAAAGATCCGGGGAGATAAAATTGTAAGTATGGGAATGGCCCATGTACCGGAAGGACGGCGTGTATTTGCTTCCCTGACTGTATATGAGAATTTAAAGCTGGGAGCTTATACCAGACATGATAAGGATGAGATCGAAGAGACCCTGAATATGATCTACAAGCGGTTTCCCAGACTTTTGGAGAGGAAAAACCAGCCGGCCGGAACCTTAAGCGGCGGAGAACAGCAGATGTTAGCCATGGGCCGGGCTCTTATGAGCCATCCAAAAGTCATTGTTCTGGATGAGCCATCCATGGGGCTTTCCCCTATTTACGTCAATGAGATCTTTGACATCATTCAGGAGATCAACAAGTCAGGAACAACGGTTTTACTGGTGGAACAGAATGCGAAAAAGGCCCTTTCCATTGCCAACCGTGCCTATGTTCTTGAAACAGGAGCCATTGTTTTAAGCGGCGACGCAAAAGAACTGATGAACAATGATTCCGTGAAAAAAGCATATTTAAGTGAATAATATAAGCCCTGCAGTCTTCCCGAAAACCTTAAGTATACGGGAGGCTGCAGGGTTTTTCTGTCATAATTGTTTCCCATCTGCATATAGTGTAACAGCACAGAAGGGGGAATCTTTATGGACAATTATAACGTATACAATGATATTAAAGCCAGGACCAACGGAGAAATTTACATCGGAGTAGTGGGACCGGTGAGAACGGGAAAATCGACCTTTATCAAACGCTTTATTGAATTGATGGTTTTGCCTGTTATGGAAGATGAACACCAAAAAACCCAGACAAGGGACGAACTGCCCCAGAGTGCGGCAGGAAAAACGGTTATGACCACAGAGCCTAAATTTATCCCAAAGGAAGCTGCAACCCTCCACCTTGGGGAAGGAATCGAAGCCAAAGTCCGCTTAATTGACTGTGTGGGCTTTATGGTGGATGGAGCTGCCGGTCATATTGAAAATGATGAAGAGCGTTTGGTAAAGACCCCTTGGTTCGATTACGATATTCCTTTTACCAAAGCAGCGGAAATCGGGACCAGAAAGGTCATTAGTGACCATTCCACTATCGGCGTGGTTATCACCACCGACGGCTCCATCGGGGAATTGAAGCGTCCCAATTACATAGCTGCTGAAGAGCGTACTGTGGACGAATTAAAGGCACTGGGAAAGCCCTTTATTATCCTGTTGAATTCTTCTAGACCATATTCCGATGAAACGGTAGAGCTTGTCAGGGATATGAGCGAAAAGTATGGGGTGACAGTTTTGCCTGTTAACTGTGAGCAGTTGAAAAAAGAGGATGTGAACAACATTCTGGAACGGGTATTAAAAGAGTTTCCGGTGACGGAAATGGACTTTTTCATTCCCAAGTGGCTTGAAATTTTGCCTGCCACTCACTGGCTGAAAGCTCAGGCTATTCAGGTAGCAAAGGATATGGTGAAAAAGGTTTCTCACATGAAGGACGTAACTTCCAGTCTTTTGGAGGGTGTTGCAGAAAATGTCCGTTCTGTCAAGGTGCAGAATATGAATATGGCTAATGGAAGCATTGAGATGGCCATGGATGTTGATGACAGCTACTATTATCAGATTCTCAGCGATTATGTTGGGATTCCCATAGAAGGGGAGTACCAGCTGATGCAGATTTTAAGCGAGCTGGCTAAAATGAGAACCGAATATGAAAAGGTCAATCAAGCTATGAACCAGGTGCGGTTGAAGGGCTATGGAGTGGTGACACCTGAGCGTTCGGAGATTTTGTTAGATGAACCAGAAGTAATCAAACACGGAAATAAATACGGTGTGAAGATGAGAGCAGAGGCTCCTTCCATTAACTTAATTAAAACTCATATCCAGACAGAAATTGCTCCTATTGTGGGAAGCGAACAGCAGGCGGAGGATTTAATTGCCTATATCAAGGAAAGTGCAAGAAACAGTGAAGAAGGCATCTGGAACACCAATATTTTCGGAAAATCCATTGAACAGATTGTAGAAGACGGTATTCAGGTCAAAGTGTCCCAGCTTACGGAAGACTGTCAGATTAAGCTTCAGGATACCCTTCAAAAAATTATTAACGACAGTAATGGCGGTATGATTTGCATTATCATTTAAAAGGGTGGTATACTATGTTCATGACAGCGATGAGCAGTGGGAAATTATTTGTGATTTATTTCATAGGCCAAATGCCCGTGAGCCCTCAGATCCGCAGGATTTGAGGGTTCCCACTGCGGATCAAAGGTACAAACAAATACAAAAGGAGGGGTTTTATGAAGTTGATGTTTGTCGGAGCAGCTAATGAAGTTACCGGAAGCTGCCACTATCTGGAGGCCGGCGGCCTTAAAATTCTTGTAGACTGTGGTATGGAGCAGGGAGTAGACAAGTTTGAAAATGTAGTTCTTCCCATCAGTTATGCAGAGATTGATTACGTTCTTCTGACCCACGCTCATATCGATCACGCAGGAATGCTTCCATTTATCTATGCAAGAGGCTTCCGTGGAAAAGTGATTTCCACCGATGCCACGGCTGATCTTTGCAGCATTATGCTGAGAGACAGCGCTCACATTCAGGAAACAGAGACAGAGTGGAAGAACAGAAAGGCCAGACGTGCCGGCCAGCCGGAAGAAGAACCCCTTTATCGGACCGACGATGCCGTGGGTGTATTAGAACTGTTCCGTTCCTTTCATTATGAAGAAAAAGCGGAGCTGGAAGAGGGACTTACGATACGTTTCATCGATGTAGGCCATCTTCTTGGTTCGGCTTCTATTGAAGTTTGGATAGATGAAGAGGGAGATACGAAAAAAATCGTCTTTTCCGGAGATATCGGGAACAAGAACAAACCTTTGATCCGGGACCCCCAGTATATAACCCAGGGTGACTATGTAGTTATGGAATGTACTTATGGAGATCGTCTTCATGCCCCTCTTCCAGATCACGTTTCCATTCTTGCAAACATTGTCCAGAGAACTTTAGACAGAGGCGGAAATGTGGTGATACCTGCTTTTGCCGTAGGCAGAACTCAGGAACTGCTCTATATTTTCCGCCACATTAAAGCAGAAAACCGGATTACCGGACACAATGGGTTTGAAGTTTACGTCGACAGCCCTCTGGCTGTTGAAGCCACTCAGGTGTTTAAGGATAATCTGACGGACTGCTACGATCAGGAGACCAAAGAACTGGTCATGAAGGGGATTAACCCCATATCTTTTCCAGGACTTAAGCTGTCTGTTACCAGTGAGGAGTCCAAAAACATCAATTTTAACACAAAACCTAAAGTAATTATATCTGCGGCAGGCATGTGTGACGCTGGCCGTATCCGTCATCATTTAAAGCATAATCTGTGGAGACCCGAATGTACTGTTGTCTTTACCGGCTACCAGTCCGTAGGGACTTTAGGCAGAAGCCTGGTGGATGGAAACAAAGAGGTAAAGCTTTTTGGCGAGACCATTCAGGTGGAAGCTCATATTGAACAGATGGATGGAATGAGTTCCCACGCAGATATGGAAGGACTGATTACCTGGTTGAACGCATTTGAAGAAAAACCCCGTCAGGTGTTTCTTGTACACGGAGATGATCAGGTCTGCAAATTCTTTGCAGAAAAAATGGAGAGAGAGTACGGCCATAACATAAAAGCCCCCTATTCAGGTTCTATTTATGACCTCTCCCTTGGCCGCTGGGAAAAAGAAACCGAAGGCATCCCCATAACAAAAGCTATGGAAACTTCCAAAAAGCCGGTGGGTGTATATGGAAGGCTCTTTGCCGCCGGAGAAAGACTTTTACAGGTTATCCGCAATAATCAGGGCGGCGCCAATAAGGATCTTGCCAAGTTTGCAGATCAGATTAATTCATTATGTGATAAATGGGACAGATAAGGAGAACCACAGAAAATGACTAAGGTACTGTTATTTACAGACGGAGCTGCAAGAGGAAATCCTGACGGGCCGGGAGGATACGGAACCGTCCTTCAATTTACGGATTCCAAGGGGCAGCTTCATGAAAAGACCATGTCGGCAGGTTATAAAAAGACTACTAATAACCGGATGGAGCTGATGGCTGCCATTGCAGGTCTGGAAGCTCTTACCAGATCCTGCCAGGTGGAACTTTACTCTGATTCCAAGTATGTGACAGATGCATTTAACCAGCACTGGATCGATAACTGGATAAAAAACAACTGGAAGCGGGGAAAGAGCGGTCCTGTAAAAAACGTGGACTTGTGGGAGCGGCTTTTAATGGCAAAAGAACCCCATCAGGT
Source organism: Clostridiaceae bacterium (assembly GCA_902363735.1). Classification (GTDB taxonomy): domain Bacteria; phylum Bacillota; class Clostridia; order Lachnospirales; family Lachnospiraceae; genus Lacrimispora. The sequence goes on along the minus strand of CABJBA010000003.1, from coordinate 68,258 downwards.
AACCTTTCACTGGGTAAAGGGACATGCGGGCCATCCCCAGAACGAACGGTGCGACAAGCTGGCTACCACAGCGGCTGATGGGGACAATTTGCTGATTGATGAAGGGATATAAAACTTACATATCTCTTACAATGTCTTACTAAATGTGAATTCCTATTTTCTTTCTTTTTTATTTGTGATATGGTAATTTCATCAAGTCAGGTCAGGTGATCATACATGAATAAAAATAGAGGGATTTGGATTGTAATCGTTAGTATTCTGGTTATTGGAATCTTCATAACTCAGGCTACGAGCAATTTTGTAAAAAGCAAGGAAAGCCTGCCGGAATCCGGTGGCAGCGCAGACCAGTCTGTTGTCCTTTCCCAGGATGTACCGGAGGAGGCAGGCAATTACAGCGGTCAGCCAGAGCTGTTTTCCTTGGAACAGGCTCCCTCAACCAGGGAAGTAACCCAGGCTGAGACAGCAGCGAAAAAAGAAGAGTCCCCCATAGAAGATGCAGGCAGCTCTCCGGAATCAGTAGAAGCGAGTTTCTCGGTCAAAAGCTTTGATGCCCCTGTTTCCCAGGCTGAGACAGAGGCCGTAATTTCTCCCATCAGCCCGGATACTAAAAACAGATCTGCTCTCTTAGCTGTTCCGGTAGAAGGGGATGGTGATTATCAAAAACACTTATCAGAACTGGATGCACAGATTAAAAAAATGTGGAAGGAGTCAGGAGATTCCAATACCTATTCCATGAAAGCGTTAGCAGATAAGGAATTAAAACTCTGGACCATAGAACTGAATACCATCTATAATGTAGTTTTAGAAAGACTAGGGGAGGAAGAAAGATCCCAGTTAGAGACCTCCCAACAGGAATGGCTCAAATCCAGAGATGGAAAGGCAGAGGAAGCTGCAGATAAATACAGCGGCGGAAGCCTGGAAGAACTGGAATATACGGCTTCTCTGGCGGAATCAACAAGAACCAGGGCATATGATCTGGCAGCTCAGTATGATGAGGTTTTAACCCCTGAAAAAGTCCGGTAAAAGCGCGGTGAAAACCGTGCTTTTTTCTTTGCAGGAAAAAAATTCCCAAGGTACATCTTGATAAATAAAATTCCTTATGATAGGATAGTAAAATGAGTCGTGCTATATAAACTTTCGGTAGGAAGAAATATGACGGCAACATTTGGGGATTTTGGAAAACCGCAATCAAATTCCTGATTTTTTCTGGTTATTGCTTTAGGCGGAATTGTATGCGAAAAATACTTAAATCACAAGGATGCAGGCAAGGCCAGAGTGTGATAAAAGAGACAAAATAGCAAACGGAGGACAGTAACGTGAAGAAGTACGGTGTAAATGAACTGAGGAAAATGTTCCTAGAATTTTTTGAGAGCAAGGGACATCTGGCGATGAAAAGCTTTTCCCTGGTTCCCCATAACGATAACAGCCTGCTGCTGATCAACTCAGGCATGGCTCCCCTTAAGCCATATTTTACAGGTCAGGAAATCCCTCCCAGAACAAGAGTGACCACCTGCCAGAAGTGTATCCGTACAGGAGATATTGAGAATGTAGGCAAAACAGCCCGTCACGGGACTTTTTTTGAAATGCTTGGTAACTTCTCCTTTGGAGATTATTTTAAAAGAGAAGCCATCCAGTGGTCATGGGAATTTATGACCCAGGTGGTAGGATTGGAAGCAGACAGGCTCTATCCCTCAGTATATCTGGAGGATGATGAAGCCTTTGATATATGGAATAAGGAAATTGGCATTGCACCTGAGAATATCTTCCGCTTTGGCAAGGAAGACAACTTCTGGGAGCACGGCGCAGGTCCCTGCGGTCCCTGTTCAGAGATTTATTATGACAGGGGAGAAAAATACGGCTGCGGTAAACCGGAATGTACTGTCGGTTGCGAATGTGACCGGTATATTGAGGTGTGGAATAATGTGTTTACCCAGTTTGAGAGTGACGGTAAGGGCAATTATGAGGAATTAAAGCAGAAGAACATCGATACTGGAATGGGTCTTGAGCGTTTGGCAGTGGTGGTTCAGGATGTGGATTCTATTTTTGACGTGGATACGATAAAAGCCCTTTTAACAAGAGTGGGAGAACTGGCTGGCAGAGAATATAAAGAAGATTACCAGGTGGATGTTTCCCTGCGTCTGATTACAGACCACGTCCGTTCCTGTACTTTTATGATTTCAGACGGAATCATGCCATCCAATGAAGGCCGGGGATATGTGCTGCGCCGTCTGCTGAGAAGAGCAGCCCGTCATGGAAAGCTTCTTGGAATTGAAGGAAAGTTCCTGGCCCAGCTTTCTGAAACGGTCATTGCATTATCTAAGGACGGATACCCGGAGCTGGAAGAGAAAAAGGCTATGATTTTAAAGGTTCTCACCCAGGAAGAGGATAAATTCAACAAAACTATTGACCAGGGACTCTCTATTTTAAATGATTTGCAGGAGGAGATGGTAAAGAACAACGAAACAGTCCTTTCCGGGGAAGATGCCTTTAAGTTATATGACACCTATGGATTTCCTCTCGATCTGACTTTGGAAATTTTGGAAGAAAAGAATTTCGGAGTGGATAAAGACGGCTTCCAGGCTTCTATGAAAAAACAGAGAGAAACCGCCAGAAATGCCAGAAAGACTACCAATTACATGGGGGCTGATGTGACTGTATACCAGTCTATAGACCCGTCCCTTACTACCGAATTTGCAGGCTACGACAAGCTGATCCTGGATTCTTCTATTTCCGTCCTTACTTCAGAGACAGAGTTGGTGGAAGCCTTAACTGACGGAGAGCATGGAACTATCGTAACGGTAAAAACTCCATTTTACGGTACCATGGGCGGCCAGCAGGGTGATGTGGGCTACATTGGTAATGAACAGGGCGAATTTAAGGTAGAAGATACCATTCACTTACAAGGCGGAAAAGTAGGCCATGTAGGAAAGATGGTGCGTGGAATGCTCCAAAGCGGAAATACGGTAACTTTAAGGGTCAGCGAAGAAAACCGTCAAGACACGGGAAAGAATCATAGCGCCACCCACCTTCTTCAGAAGGCCTTGAGAACAGTGTTAGGCAGTCATGTGGAGCAGGCAGGCTCTTTTGTAGACGGAGATAAGCTGCGTTTTGATTTCACTCATTTTTCAGCTCTGACACCGGAGGAGACTGCCCGTGTAGAGACCCTTGTCAATGAGAAGATTAAGGAAAGCCTTGCTGTAAACACCGAAATCATGACTTTAGATCAGGCAAAAAAAGCCGGCGCAATGGCTCTCTTTGGAGAAAAATACGGAGAGACAGTCCGGGTGGTGCGTATGGGAGATTTCTCCACCGAACTTTGCGGCGGAACCCATATTTCCAATACAGGAGTTATCGGATCCTTTAAGATCCTTTCAGAAACCGGAATTGCAGCCGGAGTCCGCAGAATTGAGGCTCTGACCGGAGAAGGTCTGATGCGATATTATCAGGATACGGAAAAGGAGCTTCATGAAGCTGCAAGAGCTGCCAAGACAACACCATCTGCTCTGACTGCAAAGATCGAAGCCCTTATGGATGAAATCAAGGCTCTTCATTCTGAGAACGAAAAATTAAAGAGCAGGCTGGCAAACGATTCTCTTGGTAATGTATCAAACCAGGTCAGGGAAGTGAACGGAGTCAAGGTTCTTGCCACAAAGGTTCTTGACGTGGATATGAACGGTCTTCGCAACCTGGGAGACCAGTTAAAGGATCAATTAGAAGAAGGTGTGGTTGTCATTGCCTCTATTCAGGATGGCAAGGTAAACTTAATGGCTTCTGCAACAGAAGAGGCTCAGAAGAAAGGTGCTCACGCCGGAAACTTAATCAAGGCAATTGCTTCCTTAGTAGGCGGCGGCGGCGGCGGACGCCCTAATATGGCCCAGGCTGGCGGCAAGAATCCGGCAGGAGTTGACATATGTCTTGAAAAGGTTTATGAAGTAGTTGCAGAACAGGTGAAATAACCAATTCTGTGACGATAATTGAAAATATAATAAAATTTTTCTTGACGAATGGCAAAATTATGCTATAATCATATCAGTGCTATAAAATACCCAAACAGTTGTATTATGCACAAGTACACAACTGGAGGGAGGTTAGGTGTGAGCTATGTCAAATGTAATCGTTAAAGACAACGAGACCTTAGATAGTGCTTTACGCAGATTCAAAAGAAACTGTGCAAAAGCAGGTATTCAGCAGGAAATTCGTAAGAGAGAACATTACGAGAAACCAAGCGTAAGACGTAAGAAAAAGTCTGAAGCTGCAAGAAAACGTAAATATAATTAATTATTAAAAGATGAATCTCTGGTCTTGCTTCGGCATGGCCAGGGGTTTTTTCGACTTTTGGAGGGCAATAGAATTTTCCGGCTTTTTTCTGCATATAGTGTAGGGAAGCAGAATGGAAAGGCATATGAATATGTTGGAAGAATCAAAGGAAAAAGCAGCTTCCGCTTTAAAACTTCCCAAGGATGTGGTTTTGGGAGAAGTGCTCATATCCTTTTTAGGACGCCGCTGCGTTGTCATCGAAAACTACCGGAGTATCATACTCTATACAGACTGTTCCATCAAGCTGCAGGCTAAAAACTGCCGGGTGATTATTACTGGAAACCGTCTGATGATCGAATATTACACCGGGGAGGAAATGAAGATCACCGGCTACATAAAATCCCTGGAGTTTGAATAACAGGCAAAAGGAGGTGAAGCAAATGATCATATGGCTGACCCGTTACATATATGGCTATCTTTTTGTGGAATTGACCGGGTTTTCTCCGGAACGTTTTTTCAATATATGCAGCGTTCATGAAATTGAATTGTGGCAGATTGTAAATACGGGGTCCTCTTACCGTTTTTTTATGCCGGTAAAAGGATTTCGCAGGATCAAGCCCCTTGTCCGTAAATCGAAGGTCAGACTTAGGATACTGAAAAAGTTTGGACTTCCTTTTTTTTTATACACTCACCGCAAGAGAAAGGCATACGGTGCAGGATTTGCAGGTTTTTTAATTCTTATTTACTGCCTCTCTCTTTTTATCTGGGACATTAATTTTGAAGGAAATAGAATGTATACCTACGATACTCTTCTTAAATATTTTGAGTCAGAAGAAATTCATTATGGAATGAGAAAGTCAAAAATTGACTGCGATGCTCTGGAAGAAGCCCTCCGGACCAATTTTCCTGAAATAACCTGGGTATCAGCCAGGGTATCAGGAACCAGGCTTTTGGTTAAGATAAAGGAAAATGAGGTTCTGTCTGAAATTCCTCCAATTGATGAGACTCCCTCCAACATTGTGGCAGAAAAAGACGGGGTGATCACCTCCATGATTGTGCGCAGCGGCGTGCCAAAGGTAGCCATCGGTGATCAAGTGGAAAAAGGACAGCTGCTGGTCAGCGGTGCCCTTCCTGTCATCGGAGACAGTGAAGAGATTATAAACATTCACTATATCCGGTCAGATGCGGATATAACAGCCAGGACGGAATATCATTTTACAAAGCAAATTCCTCTTTTGCAGAAAATCGATGTAGAAACAGGAAGAACCAGAAGGGGCTGGTATGGAAAGCTTTCCAGCTATTCTTTTCTCTTTATCCGCCCAAGACCTGAAGGAACACTCTGGAAGCTTACGATGGAAGAGGAACAGCTTCATCTGTTCAGGAACTTTTATCTTCCTGTTTATTTTGGAAGAATAACAGGAAAAGAATACGTTTCCTATGAACGCCCTTACAGGCCGGAAGAGAAAAAACAGCTGGCTGATGAGATGAACGAAAGACTGAAAAAAAAATTATTGGAAAAAGGGGTACAAATTCTGGAAAATCATGTTAGAATACTAGATAATGAATCTCTATGCCAGGCAGCCTTAGATTTCGTAGTAGAGGAGCCTGCAGGCAGGCGGGAAGAGATTGAGATACAAAGAACAGAGGAGCCAAAGGAGACCAGTCAATAGATGAGCGTAATTGAGACAATCATAGATATTCCGGTGGAACACGAAAAAAATGTCTGCGGACAATTCGACAGCTATTTAAAAAAGATTGAGAGAACTCTTCATGTCACCATGATCGGGCGGGATGGGGCTCTTAAGATCATAGGGCCAGAGCATATGGTCCAGAGAGCAAAAAGTGTATTCAGCAATTTAATTGAGCTTTCCAAGCGGGGGAATTCCATTACAGAGCAAAACGTGGATTATGCCCTTTCTCTGTCATTTTCCGATAGTGAGGGGCAGATCCTTGAAATTGACAAGGATATTATCTGCAGGACTGTTTCTGGAAAACCGGTAAAACCAAAGACCATGGGACAAAAGCATTACGTGGACCAGATCCGCAAGAAGATGATCGTTTTCGGCGTGGGCCCTGCAGGAACTGGAAAGACTTACCTGGCTATGGCTATGGCTATACAGGCTTTTAAAAACGGTGAGGTAAACCGGATTATTCTTACCAGACCTGCTATTGAAGCTGGGGAAAAGCTGGGCTTTCTTCCAGGAGATTTACAGAGCAAGATCGATCCTTATTTAAGACCCTTATATGATGCTCTTTATCAGATCATGGGAGCGGAAAGCTATCTTCATAATTCAGAGAAAGGGCTGATTGAGGTAGCCCCTTTGGCCTATATGAGAGGCCGTACTCTGGATAATGCCTATATTATTCTGGATGAAGCCCAGAATACCACACCTGCCCAGATGAAGATGTTCCTGACCAGAATCGGTTTTGGATCAAAGGTGATCGTAACCGGAGACCAAACCCAAAAAGATCTGCCTGCAGGTGCTGCATCAGGTCTTGATATGGCCATACGGGTCTTAAAAAAGATTGACGACATTGGCTTTTGCTATTTAAGCAGCAGTGACGTGGTCCGTCATCCTCTTGTTCAGAAAATTGTACAGGCATATGAATCTTATGAGTCGAAGAATAAGCCGGAAGAACGAAAGACAAAGACCATTGGAGGCAGGAAGGTGCGCAATGACAATTAATATTGAGTACGAGGCGGAAAAAAAACTGGATATTCCATATGAGGACATTATCACGAAGGTGGTGGAAGAGTCCCTGGATTATGAGGACTGTCCTTATGAAGCGGAAGTCAATGTTCTGATTACGGATAATCGGGAGATCAGCCAAATCAACCAGGAATACCGTAACATAAACAACCCTACCGATGTTCTTTCCTTTCCCATGGTGGAATATAAAACTCCCTCGGATTTTGATTTTCTGGAGGAAGAGGGGGCAGATTGTTTTAATCCTGAAACAGGAGAGCTTATGCTTGGGGATATTGTCATATCTGTTGATAAGGTGGAGGAGCAGGCGGAGAAATACGGTCATTCCCAAACCAGGGAACTAGCCTTTCTCACGGCCCACAGTATGCTTCATCTCTTCGGCTATGACCATATGGAAGATGAAGAACGGATTCTGATGGAGAAAAAGCAGGAAGAGATATTGGTCAGGGGAGGATACGAAAGATGATTAAAAAATTGTGGCTTTGGTTTACAGGCGTGATGATGTTTACCCTTCTGTTATCAGGCTGCGGCAAAAAGTATCAGGAAGTGTCTGCCAGTGAGGCAACAATAGAAACCAACATTTCACAGGAAACAAAGGAAATTAAAATCAGCAGCGATACAGAATCAGAAAGTTCTGAGGGAGAGGGCCCCGGCAGTTACTATACCTTTGAAGAACGTAAAGAAAAGGATGGAAAGATACGCAGCTATCTGACAGGGGAGCTGGTGGACTCTTCCAAAGCAAACCGCAGGCCTGTTGCCGTTATGATGAGCAACGACAAGGAGGCCCTTCCCCAGTACGGAATCAACCGGGCTGATGTGGTTTATGAAGCACCTGCTGAAGGAGGCATGAACCGCTATATGGCGATTATGGAAAATTACGACGATTTAGAGCGTATCGGTTCTGTCAGAAGCTGCCGTACCTACTATACATACTTTGCCCGGGAATTTAATGCCATCTACGCCCACTATGGGCAAAGTACCTTTGCAAAGCCCTACTTATCCAAGGTAAACAACATCAATGGTCTGGATGCCATCGGATCTGTGGCCTACTTCCGCACGAAGGACCGGAAAGCTCCCCATAATGCTTACACAAGCGGGAAACGTCTAAATGAGTCCATTGAAAAACTGGGCTACACGGGGAGTTATGATTCCTCTTACCAGGGGCATTACCGTTTTGCCAAAACAGGGCGTGAAGTTACCTTAGAAGGAGCGACCGGCGTTTTAGATGCTTACAAAGTCTATCCTGCATACGCTTTGAATAAACCATGGTTTGAGTACAATGAGGATGACGGACTTTACTACCGGTATCAATATGGAAAGGCACATATGGGGGATGAGGGGCAGGTCAAGGTCAAAAACATCATCCTGCAGTACTGTCCATCGGGCCATTACGCCTCCACAGAGTATTTAAACATTAATGTGGTGGATGATTCTTTTGGCTGCTATGTGACAGAGGGCCGGGCCATCCCTGTCAAATGGACAAGGGATGGGGAAGACGGGCCCACACATTATTACGACATGGAGAATAACGAGATCATCCTGAACCAGGGAAAGACCTGGGTTTGCATTATTTCTGCACAGGATTCTCCTAATGTGGAATTTTATGGAAAACAATAGGTTACGAAAAAATACGACGAAAAAGAGTTCTTCTAATTTTCTTGTTCAGGGCGCCATTCTTGCGGCTGCCGGTATTATTGTCCGGGTGATTGGAATGTTTTACCGCATTCCTCTGGCAGATATTTTAGGAGATGAAGGAAATGGCTATTACAGTTCTGCCTTTTCCATTTATTCCATTTTGCTGATTGTATCATCTTATAGCCTGCCTACAGCAGTATCCAAGATGATTGCCACCAGACTGGCCCGAAAGGAATACACCAACTCCTTCCGGGTTCTTCGTGTGTCCCTGCTTTATGGAACAGCGGCAGGAGGAATCGGGGCCGCTGTGCTTTGGTTCGGAGCCGATGTCTTCGCAAATCATTTTTTAAAGATGCCTTATACCAGCTATGCTCTGAAAACACTGGCTCCGACTATATGGGTCATCGCTTATTTAGGCGTGTTCCGGGGATATTTTCAGGGAATCGGCACCATGCTTCCTACAGCAATATCCCAGATCTTTGAGCAAATTGTCAATGCAGTAATCAGTATTTATGCTGCTTCCAGACTTTTTCAGGCAGGGCTCCATTCCAATCTGGTCTATAGTTCATCAAAATACTCCTTTGCATTTGGAGCAGCAGGGGGAACCATAGGAACCGGAGCAGGAGCATTGGCAGCACTCTTATTCCTTCTGTTTGTTTTTTTTAGTTACCGCCCTGTTATAAGGCGGCAGAGGAGAAGGGACAAGAGCAGACATCTGGAATCTTATGGAGAAATTTCCAGCATCCTGATTATGACCGTTCTCCCCATTGTATTAAGCAGTGTGGCTTATAACGTCAGCACAGTTATTGATAACAGCATTTATGGAAACGTTATGGCGTCCATGGGAATGGAAGATTCTGTTATTGCTTCTAACTGGGGTGTCTATTCCGGCAGATATCATTTGTTATTCAATATTCCGGTGGCCATTGCCAATTCCTTATCCTCAGCTCTGATTCCAGCCTTATCAAGGGCAGTGGCAGAGAAAAACCGGGGCCAGGTCACTGGCAGGGTAGCTATGGTAATCCGTTTTTCCATGATTATCGCCATTCCTTCTACCGTAGGGCTGACTGTTCTGGCAGGGCCTATCTGCAACCTGCTTTTCAGCGGAAATGGCAATGGTACTCTGATTAAAATGATGATGTACGGATCCACGGCAGTGGTTTTCTTCTCTCTGTCTACGGTCACCAATGCGGTGCTTCAGGGAATCAACCGAATTCAGACTCCTCTTAAGAATGCAGTTATATCTCTTGGGATTCATGTGGTCATTTTGCTGGTCATGCTATACGTGTTCCGAATGGGGATTTACAGCGTAGTATACTCCAACATCCTCTTCGCACTTACCATGTGTCTCTTAAACGGGGTTTCCATCAGAAGATTTTTAAATTACAGGCAGGAAATGAAGAAGACCTTTATTCTGCCCACTTTGGCGGCAGGCATCATGGGCGGTTTGGCTTATGGCGTTTATTTCCTGATTCACATCACCTTAAAGCGCAACGGTTTAGGGGTTCTGGTAGCAATCGGGGCGGCAGCAATCAGCTATGGCGTCCTGCTCTTGAAGTTAGGATGTGTGGATGAATCAGAACTGTTAAACCTGCCGGGAGGAAGGAAACTGGCCCGTATAGCAGTAAAATTCCATTTATTGTGATTAAAATGGTAAAAGAAAGCAGATACTATACTTACTTGAAGGAGGTATCAACTCATGAAGAAGTATATGTTCTGCTTTCTTTTGTTTGTGGCGGCATCAGCCGTCTGTTTAGGAATCGGTTTTGCTATTACAAAAGACAGTGTGCGGCCTGAGGAAGCTCTTCCCGGAGCTACCATAGAAACGGAAACGGTGACGGAAGCACAGATCGTCATTAACCAGGAAGAAGTGGAGCCAGTCAATGCCAAGGGCAAAGAAAAGTTTTATCTCGTTGCAGAAGACGGATATCTTCTGGTCCTCTATCAGGACAAGACCACCATCTGTCTTTACACCCATATGCCCATTGTGGATTTTCCTGAGGAGGAACGGGGAAAGCTGATGGAGGGCATATGGTTTTCCTCCATGATTGAGGTGTTTAATTATCTGGAATCCTATACGAGTTAGGGAAAGAACTGCTTGAAATAAAAGGACAAACTGGATACAATGGATTTGTCTGAATACACAGGAGGAATCTATGAGACCAAAGGTAATTATTGTTGGAGCGGGTGCCTCCGGTTTGGTGGCAGGAATCCAGGCAGCCAGGCTGGGTGCTTCCGTTACCATATTAGAACATACAGCCACACCGGGGAAAAAACTTCTCTCCACTGGAAATGGAAAATGTAATTTGACCAATTTAACCTATCTTCCCGGAGCATACCGGGGTGAAAATCCTGACTTTATAAAAAATGTTCTGGAACAGGTGTCTGTTCTTCAGACTCTGGATTTTTTTAAGGGCTTAGGGGTTGTGCTTACAGACAGGAACGGATATGTGTATCCCAACACCGGGCAGGCCTCTTCTATTGCAGATGCCCTTATGTTTGAACTGGATCATCTTGGAATTACTTTAATCTGTGACTGCCGGGTCCGGGCTATCAGAAAGGACTTGACTCTTACAACCTCAAAAGGGAGCATGAAGGGGGATTCTGTTATTCTGGCGGCCGGTTCCATGGCAGCACCTAAAACAGGCTCTGACGGAAGCGGATATGAACTTGCAGCCGCTCTGGGCCATACTATTATAAAGCCCCTTCCTGCCCTGGTTCAGCTTAGGTGCAGGGAAAAGTGGTATAAGCAGGTTGCTGGTGTGAGAACGGAGGCTTTGGTAACTTTAAAAATAAACGGACAAACAGCTGCAGAGGATCGGGGAGAACTTCAGTTTACGGATTACGGAATATCCGGAATCCCCGTATTCCAGGTCAGCCGCTTTGCCTCCAGGGCTCTGGACCAGGGACAGAATGTAACAGCGGAGCTGGATTTGCTGCCTTCCATGGAGGAACATGCCACTGAGGAGTTTTTGACGGACCGGGTAACACGTTTTGCTTACCGCCCTGCAGATGAATTCTTAAACGGAGTTCTGAATCAGAAGCTGACCCGGGTTTTGTTAAATGAAACAGGAATCATCAAAACGGCCAAAACCGGGGAAATTAAACCCGCTCAGATAAAAAAACTTACCGCAGCAATAAAGGGACTGGAAACGGCAGTAATTTCTACTAATTCTTTTGATCAGGCCCAGATATGCAGCGGGGGAGTGGATACAAGAGAGGTAGACCCTTGTACCATGGAATCGAAACTGATAAAACGACTTTATCTTGCCGGAGAAATTCTTGATGTGGATGGTATCTGCGGAGGCTACAATCTGCAGTGGGCCTGGTCCGGCGGAATTTTATCAGGCACTTATGCAGGAAGAGGGAAAATATGATTCGAATCAATCAATTAAAGCTGTCAGTGAAACATTCGGAAGAGGATTTATGGAATAAGGCGGCAAAGACATTAAAAATCCCGACGGGGGAAATACGCTCCCTTAAGATAATAAAACAGTCCATTGATGCCAGAAAAAAGGAAGAAATTTATTTCACCTATTGCATTGAGGTGGAAGCATTAAGAGAAGAGGCCGTTGTACATAAAGCAAAAAACATGAATGTCAGCATTGCAGAAAACAGAGAATACGTTTTTCCAAAGACAGGGAAGGAAACACTGGTACATCGTCCAGTCATCATCGGAACAGGTCCGGCAGGGCTTTTTTGCGGCGTTATGTTGGCAAGAAACGGATACAAGCCCCTGCTTTTAGAGCGGGGGGAGGATGTAGACCGGCGCAGGGAAAGTGTGGACCGGTTCTGGGAAGGGGGGAAGCTGAGTCCGGACAGCAACGTTCAGTTTGGAGAGGGGGGAGCCGGAACCTTTTCTGACGGAAAGCTGAACACTCTTGTGAAGGATCCTTTTTTGAGAAACAGAAAAGTGCTGGAACTTTTTGTAGAGTTCGGTGCAGACCCTTCCATTCTCTATGTCAATAAGCCTCATATCGGAACCGATGTTTTAAGCGGCATCGTAAAAAATATGAGAGAAGAAATTATAAGACTGGGAGGCGAAGTCCGCTTTCAAAGCCATGTGACTGACTTTATAGCAGAAGATGGAAGGCTGAAGGAAATCGTTGTGGGAGAGGGAGAGAGAATTTTAACAGATATTCTGATTCTTGCCATCGGGCACAGCGCGAGGGATACCTTTGAGGTTCTGGAAAAGAGAGGAGTTCCCATGGAAGCAAAGGCTTTTGCCATGGGACTTAGAATCCAGCATCCCCAGAAAACAATTGACCTTTCCCAGTATGGAACCAAAGACCAGACTCTCCTTGGGGCAGCGGATTACAAACTGACACATTCCTGTACAAACGGAAGAGGAATTTATACGTTTTGTATGTGCCCCGGCGGATACGTGGTAAATGCTTCCTCGGAAGAGGGACGGCTGGCTGTCAATGGGATGAGTTATCACAAGCGGGATGGTGAAAATGCCAACAGTGCTCTGATCGTTACTATAACGCCTGAGGATTTTGGAGGAAAAGGCCCTCTTTCCGGAATTGCCTGCCAGAGAAAGCTGGAGGAAGCTGCATTTTTACAAGGCAACGGGAAAATTCCGGTTCAGCTTTACGAGGATTTTAAGAAGGGAAGAAAAAGCCAGTCATTTGGTGATGTGAAACCGGCATTTAAGGGCTTGTACGGATTTGCTGACTTAAGGGAAATTCTTCCGGCATATATGACAGAATCTATTGTGGAGGGTGTAGAGGCCTTTGAACGGAAGATTCGCGGCTTTGCAAGGGCTGATGCTGTTTTGTCCGGCATCGAAAGCCGCACCTCATCTCCGGTCCGCATATTCCGGGATGAGACTCTGGAAAGCAGTGTGAAAGGCATATACCCCTGCGGAGAAGGAGCCGGATATGCGGGAGGAATCACCTCAGCCGCTATGGATGGCTTAAAGGTAGCAGAAGTCATTGCTTCCAGGTTTAAGATGCAGAGATTATAAATTGACGAATACGGGAAAATGATGTAAGATATGAGACAAAAAGAATACCAGAAAGCAGATGAAAATAATTATGAACGCTGAGGAACGAGAGAAACTAAGGGACAAAAAGAGGATTGTCATTAAGATTGGCTCATCCTCCTTAACCCATACCCATACAGGAGATTTAAACCTGATGAAGATTGAAAAGCTGGTCCGGGTGATCAGTGATTTAAGAGGGCAGGGAAAAGAAGTGGTGCTGGTATCCTCCGGTGCCATTGCTGCAGGGCGGCAGGCCCTGGGGCATCACACCAGGCCGGTGACTCTGGCGGAAAAGCAGGCATTTGCAGCTGTCGGCCAGGCCAGGCTTATGATGGTGTATCAGAAGTTGTTTGCAGAATACAATCAGATCGCCGCACAGGTGCTTTTAACTAAGAATAACATGGTAGATGACAGCACCCGCTATAATGCCCAGAACACATTTGACGAGCTGATAAAGCTGGGAACGATTCCCATTGTCAATGAAAATGATACTGTGTCTACCTCTGAAATTCCTTTTGTGGATAACTTTGGAGACAATGACAGGCTTTCCGCTATTGTGGCAGCTCTTATCGGAGCAGACCTTCTGATTCTTTTATCGGATATTGACGGTCTTTATTCCGATGATCCCAGACACAATCCTAAGGCGGAGTTTATCGGCCTGGTAAGGGAAATCACACCGGAGCTTCTTGAAATGGGAAAATCAACTTCCGGAAGTGATGTGGGTACCGGAGGCATGGCTGCTAAGCTGGCGGCTGCCAGAATTGCCACAGACAGCGGCTCCGACATGGTCATTTACAACGGAGATGATATAGACGGAATCTGGCAGATCGTGTCGGGAGAGGAAAAGGGAACCTTATTCCTGGCCCATCAGAATCACGATTTTGATTTAATGGATTATATTAACAAGGAATATTAAGGAGAAATTATGAATCAGGAAAGAATAGACAGAATCAATGCACTTTATCACAAGTCAAAATCTGAGGGACTTACGGAGGAGGAAAAGGCAGAGCAGCAGACTCTGCGCCAGGAATATATTCTTGCAATCCGCAGCAGCCTAAGAGGAAATCTAAACAATATATCAATACAGGAAGCAGATGGCTCCGTTACGGACCTGGGTAAGAAGTATGGAGATGTTGGAAAAGAATGAAATCCGTAAACGGGTGAAGAAGCAGAGAGAGGCCCTGGATGCCGCCTCCCAAACCTTATGGGATGAGTCTATCTGCCGCCAGGTTTTAAATACACCCGAAATACAGCGGGCGTTCTGCGTGTTCTGCTACGCCTCCTTTGGAAAGGAGGCAGGGACCTGGAAACTTATGGAGGCCCTTTGGAAGCAGGGAAAATACATAGCACTGCCTAAGGTTTCTGGAAAGGATCTGCAGTTTTATGCGATTTCCGGAAAACGGGATTTGGAAGAAGGGGTTATGGGCATCATGGAGCCCAAGTCTTCCTGCTTAAGAATCTGGGATGAGGGGGCTCCGGTAGTGGTTCCCGGCCTTGCCTTTGACAAGTCAGGAAACAGAATTGGGTATGGAGGCGGCTATTATGACCGTTTTTTCAAGCAAGAGCCAAATCACTTCCGCCTTGCGATCGGCTATAGCTTCCAGCTGTTTGAACGGATTCCGGCAGAATCTCATGACGTTTTCATGAACCAAATTATTACTCCTTAAGGAAGCACTCTGCGGATATAGCCTTTTGCCGCAGGTACACGGCAATAACACGGAAAAAGATTGGAGGACTTCATTATGACTATTACAGAAATTGGAAAAAGAGCAAAAGAAGTGACAGCACTTATGGGAATTTTAGGTACTGAGAGAAAGAATGAAGGTCTGAAAGCGGCGGCGGCGGCTCTTTTGGAAGGTGAGGCGGAAATACTTGCTGCAAACCAGGATGATGTGATTAAAGCGATTGCATCCGGTATGAATCCAGGACTGGTGGACCGGCTGGAACTGACTCCGTCCAGAATTGAGGCCATGGCTGACGGTCTTTTATCTGTGGCTGCTTTAGAAGACCCGGTAGGTGAAGTGCTTTCCATGAAAATCCGCCCCAACGGTCTGACCATTGGGCAAAAAAGAGTTCCTATGGGCGTGGTGGGTATTATTTATGAAGCCAGACCCAACGTGACTGCAGATGCTTTCGGCCTTTGCTTTAAATCCGGAAATGCAGTGATTTTAAAAGGCGGAAGCGATGCCCTGGAGTCCAACAAGGCCATAGCAAAGTGGCTGCGGCAGGGACTTGAAAACGCCGGTCTGCCTGAAGATGCAATCCAAATGATTACCGATACAGACCGGGAAGTGACAAAACAGTTTATGCGCATGAGAGAATATGTGGATGTTCTGATTCCAAGGGGCGGAGCAGGACTCATTAAAAGTGTGGTGGATAACAGCACCATTCCCGTTATCGAAACAGGAACGGGAAACTGCCATATCTATGTGGATGAATCTGCTGATTTTGATATGGCGCTGGATATTATATTTAACGCAAAAACTCAGAGAATCGGAGTATGCAACGCATGTGAGGCTTTGGTCATTAACCGGAGCATTGCTTCTGCCTTTTTGCCCCTATTAAAGGAGCGGCTTTCTCTCAAATCTGTTGAAATCCGTGCCGATGAGGCTGCCTGTGCCATGACGGATGGTCTGGTTCCTGCTTCAGAAGAAGACTGGGGAAAGGAATATCTGGATTATATTTTATCCTTAAAGCTTGTGGATTCTCTGGAGGAAGCAATTGTCCATATCAACCGCTACAGCACCGGACATTCAGAGGCCATTATTACCTCTGATTATAATAATGCTCAGAAATTTTTAAACGAAATCAATTCGGCCGCTGTTTACGTCAATGCTTCCACACGCTTTACCGACGGATATGAATTTGGTTTCGGGGCAGAAATTGGTATCAGTACCCAGAAACTTCATGCCAGAGGACCTATGGGGTTAAAAGAACTGACTACTACCAAATACATCATTTATGGAAACGGTCAGGTTCGTCCATAAAAGCCAAAATATTAACATTTTCTTTACGTTCAAAAAGCTTCAATGTGTGCTAGAATCAGAAATGTTAAATACACAGCTGTTACTAAGGAGGCTTTATGGAACTAACTACTATTTTAGGCGTTATAATGGGAATTGTGGCTGTTGTGGGTGCGATGTTTTTTAAGCACATCGAATTTTCCGTACTTATAAACCCTGCTGCCATTTTTGTTATCTTTATCGGTACCATTGCTACAGTTTTGAATTCGTTTCCTGGTAAAAATATTAAAAACATTGGCTCTCTGTTTAAAGTCCTTTTTACAAAACCAAAGGGAAACACAGAAATTGAGGTTATTGAACTGCTGGCAGAACTGTCTAAAAAAGCCCGTCTGGACGGGCTTTTATCACTGGAAGCCAAAGCCGAAGAAATGCAGGACCCTTTTATGAAAAAGGGGCTCCGTCTTCTTGTTGACGGTGCCGGAGAGGAAATTATCGAAGAACTTTTGGAAAGTGAAATTTTCGCAATGGAAAAGCGGCATGAAATCAATGCCAGCATCTTTTCTTCTGCCGGTACATATGCCCCCACCTTAGGCGTTTTGGGAGCGGTATTTGGATTGATTGCCGCCATGTCCTCCATCAATGATACGGAAAGAATGGCGGAAGCCATTGCTGCCGCATTTATTGCAACCATCCTTGGTATATTTACCGGATATGTCCTCTGGAATCCCTTTGCAAAAAAACTCAAAGTAAAGAGCCAGCAGGAAGTCATGTTGAAACGAATCATCGTAACAGGCATGCTCTCCATACAAAAAGGTGATTCTGCCTTTATGCTCAAGGAAAAACTTCTTGCCGTTCTTCCTCAATCCGTACAGAAAAAAATTTCTGAGCAAACTAATAAGGAATAAGGTGAAAATGTATGTCAAAAAAGAGAGAGCAAGCGCATCAGGAAGAGGAAGCCGGCGAAGCATGGCTTTTACCCTACTCAGATCTGATGACCCTGCTGCTGGCGGTCTTTATCGTACTTTTTGCTGTCAGCAAGATCGATTCTGAAAAGGCTCAGAAAATAGCAGAACAATTCTCCGGAGTTATGATGAATGATAATTACGGAGGCTATTCCTCATCAGGCGGCACTTCCGGCGGAGGAGGAGGCGGCGGTCAGTCAGGCGTTCCTTTAAGCAGGGAGAACCAGAATGAACTGGAAAGCTTTATGGGAGAATATGAATTTGAAAAAATGGAGACTTTAAAGGCAGAGCTGGATGAATCCCTGTTCGAAGAGGGGATGGACCAGTCCGTATCAACGGTCATTGACATGAGGGGACTGGTAATCCGTTTGAACAATGCCATATTATTTGATTCAGGAAGCGCAGAAATAAAACAGCAAAGCGAAGATACTTTGCTCCATGTGGCGGAACTATTGAACACAGTTGATAATTATATTCGTATTGAGGGACATACGGACAATGTTCCCATAAGACGAAAAACTTATCCTTCCAACTGGGAACTGTCCACGGCAAGAGCTGTCAGCGTTGTAAAAATTTTAATCGATAAATGCAATTTTTCTCCGGACAAACTGATTGCCGTCGGTTATGGTGAGTTTAAGCCGATTGAAGACAATGATACAGAGGAAGGAAGAGCCAAGAACCGGAGAATTGATATCATTGTACTCAGTACAAAGTATGATAAGCTGGAAGAGCAGCTTGTAAAATAAAGAGAGCACAGATTTCGATTTGACAATGTTCCGGATTTGTGATAGACTACCAGCATATTAAGGAAAGGGGTGAAAGGATGAAGTATTGATTCTTGCTTAAGTAACTGCATGATGAAATCAATGGAGTAACAACCATTTTTTTGTTGTGCCTGTTTTGCAAGAATATTACTTCATCCCTTCAGCCCTTTTTTTCGTGTCCGAAAGGAACGGAAAAACATAGTCTCCCCTCGGGGGAGCTTTGATGCAATGCGGCTGCAGGAAACATTCTTGCAGCTTTTTTGTGTGCAGAAAGAATCTTCTGCTGAAATGGAGGAATGTCTATGTCGTTGATACAAGTTACAGATTTATCATTTACCTATGAAGGAAGCTATGATCCGGTATTTGAACACGTTTCGTTCCAGATTGATACGGACTGGAAACTGGGATTTACGGGAAGAAACGGGAGGGGGAAAACCACCTTTTTAAAGCTTTTGATGAATCAGTTTGAATATTCTGGAACCATTGCTTCCAGTGTAATATTTGATTATTTCCCATTTCCAGTGACTGACCAGGAGAGAGACACTCAGGAAGTTTTAGATACCCTCCTTGGAGATTATGAATACTGGGAACTGAAAAGAGAACTGAATAAGCTTCAAGTTTCAGAGGAGGTGCTTTACAGACCATATTCCACCTTATCAAACGGAGAGAAGACCAAAACTCTCCTGGCAGCCCTTTTTCTGCGGGAAGGCCATTTTCTCCTGATTGATGAACCTACCAACCATCTGGATCAGGAGGGCAGGAAACTGGTAAGCCAATATCTAAGCAGCAAAAAAGGCTTTATCCTGGTATCTCATGACAGGAAATTTCTAGACGCTTCCGTGGACCACATTTTATCCATAAATAAAAGGGATCTTGAGGTTCAGAAAGGAAATTTCACCTCATGGTATGAAAATAAACAGAGGCAGGATCAGTATGAGATGTCTGAAAATGAAAGGCTTAAAAAAGATATCCAGCACTTAGAGGACGCAGCCAGAAGATCCGGTCAATGGGCGGATCAGGTGGAATCTACAAAAATCGGAAAGAAATCCGCGGGGCAGGAGAAATCCATTGACAGACGGGCTTATATTGGTGAAAAATCCAAACGTATGCAGATGAGGAGAAAGAACCTGGAGAGAAGACAGGGCCGAGCCCTGGATGAAAAAAGGGAACTGCTTACCAATGTGGAGGACGCGGAAAGCTTAAAACTTTATCCATTAAGGCATCATTCTCAAAGACTTGTTTCATTAAAGGAGGTTGTTCCGTATTATAATGGCCCGGTCTGCAGACCAGTGAACTTTGTCTTAGAACAGGAGCAGCGACTCTGTCTCCATGGAAAAAATGGCTGCGGAAAATCCAGCATATTAAAGCTGATTCTTGAAAATAAAGAAGACGGCGAACTTTCCTATAAGGGCATGGTGGATCTGGCCTCTGGCCTGAAAATTTCATATGTGTCTCAGGACACCTCATTTTTGAAGGGGAGCTTAACAGAATATGCCAGGGCATGTCAGGTGGAGGATTTTCTTTTTAAAGCTCTTTTGCGCAAGCTGGATATTCCCAGAGAACAGTTTGAAAAACCCATGGAAACCTATAGCGAGGGGCAAAAAAAGAAAGTCCTGATTGCCCGCAGCTTATGTGAAAAAGCCCATCTTTATATATGGGATGAACCTCTTAACTTTATTGATGTCTATTCCAGAATACAGATTGAAGACCTGATTCTTAAATTCCGGCCTGCAATGCTGCTTGTGGAACATGATGAGGTGTTTACACAAAAAGTGTCGGAACAATGCGTACAGATTCAGGGTTTGCCATAGGATATTATGAAAAATACGCTTTCACTTTAATTCTTTATGTGATAAAATTAACAGGTGTTAAATATACCAAAGAGAAAGGATACAAGAAATGAGTAAAGTATGGAAAGTGAAGGTTGATGAAAAGGGCTATGAGATCAAGCTAAAAGGGGGAAAGGTTCTTGTTAATGATGAAGCAAAAAAACTAAAAAGCTGCCTGGTAAAACGAGGATGGTTTCAAAGTGATTATGCTTTAGATGTCGGATCTAAAAAAGCCACGTTGATTGTTAGTTCTCTGATTGGGGGGACTAAGCTGGTTATTGACGGGAAAGACTGTGCAACCGGTGAGGAATATGTTCCTGTTAACATTCCCAAATGGTCATATGTTTTTATGGCATTGCACATGATAAATTTTATAAACGGCGCCTTGGGAGTATTGATTGGTTTTATAGGCTGCTCTGCTACCGTTTCTATTTCTTCCAATAAAAAAATCCATATAGCCGCAAGAGTGGGTCTGAACCTTGCGGTACTTATTTTGGCTTATGCTGTAATCCTGGGAATTGGAATCACAGCAGCGAGTTTATAAGAAAGGAAAGAGAAATGAATATATTTAAAGAACTGGCAGCATCAATTTATGATTTAAAAAGCTATAAGGAATTTATAAAGAATAAACGAAGCAAAGTTTTCTTTGCGGGAATTATTCTTATGGTTATATATTTTTCTCTGACCATGATCATTCCCTTTATAAGATTTCAGTTCAAAACAGGCGGTTTTGTAAAAATTATAGAAGATTATATTCCTGATTTTGAGTTAAGCGGCGGGAAACTATGGGTAGAGAAGCCTATTGAATATGAAGAAGATGGTGTGTATATTTATATTGACACGGATCCGGCTACCTCTTTCTATGATGTAGATGAGATTGAAGAATATATTTCTGATTATTATCAGGTAGTTCTGATGGATTCGGAAAAAGTTATTGTAAAAAACAAGGGTGAAATTATGGGAAATCACTTTTCCGAATTGGACATGGAATTCAGCAGGGAGAAACTTCAGCAATGGGTTCCCCGTGCCTATCTGGTTGTAATAGCTTTTATGATTGTGGCTTTTATATTTATGACAGGACTGTTTTTCTTTGGAGTCCTGATCGTTGCCCTTCTTGGGCTGATCGCTTCCTCCTGTATGAAGTATCGTCTGACCTTTGGACAGTTGTATCAGATAGGAATCTACGCCAGAACACTTCCTTTGCTGATTAAGGCACTTGTATCATTTTTACCGTTTTCTATTCCCATGTTTGGCATCATCAATTTCGGAATATCCGTATTATACATTGTACTTGCCATTCAAAAGATGAAAGAGTCTGATCTGCGAAAGCCCATGGAATTTGTTTCAGAACAGGATAATTATTTCAGATAAAATCAAGACAGAGGATGCTATGAATTTTTCACAATTCATAGCATCCTCTTCTTTTTCTGCCGGTTAAAAACAAAATGGCAGGCTTTTTAGGTATTTGCAATAAAAGGTATTTATGATATACTGTTCACTGCGGATATATGATAGAATAAAAAATTAAGAGGTTATGTAGATGAATGATATAAATATGACTTATGAAGAAGCCCTTAGCCATGCTCCAAATGAAGAACCAGCGAGACAGTATTTTTTCATAGAGCGCTGTCAGGACATGCTGGAAAAATTAAAGGAGTCCTCAGGAAAAGAAGCATTTACCTTTCATATTGCTACATTCGGTTGCCAGATGAATTCCAGGGATTCTGAAAAACTCCAGGGTATTTTAGAAGCAATCGGTTTTGTGGAAACTGATACAGAGGAAGCAGACTTTGTTTTATATAACACCTGTACGGTCAGAGAAAATGCAAATGACAGGGTTTATGGCCGTCTGGGCTTTTTGAATGGTTTAAAAAAGAAAAATCCTCATATGATGATAGCTTTATGCGGCTGTATGATGCAGGAGGAAAAGGTAGTTGCCAAGATTAAGAAAAGTTACCGCTTTGTGGATATTATATTCGGTACTCACAATATATTCAAACTGGCAGAGCTGATTCATGAACGCCTGGAAGCAAAAAAGATGGTTGTAGACATCTGGGAAGGTACGGACCGGATCGTGGAGGACCTCCCGACGGAACGGAAATATCCCTTTAAATCGGGCGTCAATATTATGTTCGGCTGTAACAATTTCTGCAGCTACTGCATTGTTCCTTACGTGAGAGGGCGTGAGAGAAGCAGAAATCCGGAAGATATTGTGGAAGAAGTAAGACAGCTTGCAGCCGATGGTGTTGTGGAGATCATGCTCTTAGGACAGAATGTTAATTCTTATGGAACGTCTAGTGAAAACCCAGTCAGCTTTGCAGAGCTTCTGACCCGGATTGATCAGGTGGAAGGCTTAGAGCGGATTCGCTTTATGACCTCTCATCCCAAAGATTTATCGGATGAATTGATCGAAGCTATGAAGAAATCGAAAAAAGTGTGCAGCCATCTTCATCTGCCTCTTCAGTCCGGCAGCAGCCGGGTTTTAAAAATTATGAACCGAAAATATACCAGGGAACGGTATCTGGAGCTTGTGGAAAAGATCAAGACCGCCATGCCTGATATTTCCCTGACTACAGATATTATTGTGGGCTTCCCGGGAGAGACGGAAGAAGATTTCCAGGAAACGCTTGACGTGGTGAGAAAAGTTCGTTTTGACAGTGCCTTCACCTTTATCTATTCCAAGCGGACCGGAACTCCGGCAGCAGATATGGAAGAGATTTCCCCAGATGTGGTTAAGAACCGGTTTGACCGTCTGCTTGCAGAAGTCCAGAAGATATCTGCAGAGGTCTGCGGACGGGATGAGCATACGGTGCAGAAGGTTCTGGCAGAAGAGGTCAATGACTACGAAAAGGGTCTTTTGACCGGGCGCATGAGCAACAATACAACCGTACATTTTAAAGGAGATCCTTCTCTTATAGGAAAAATCGTGGATGTACATCTGGATGAATCCAAAGGATTTTATTATATGGGAACCCTTGCTTAAGAAACCGTGGAAACGCAAGTATAAGAAAAGAGGACGTAAAAGACCATGGCCGGATTATCACCAATGATGACCCATTATCTGGAAACGAAAAAAGAGTACCCGGACTGTATTTTGTTTTACAGGCTGGGTGACTTTTATGAAATGTTTTTTGAAGATGCGGTAACTGTGTCCAGAGAACTGGAAATAACATTAACAGGAAAAGAATGCGGACTGGAGGAACGGGCACCTATGTGCGGCGTTCCCTACCATGCCGTTGATACATATTTAAACCGCCTTGTGCAAAAAGGATATAAAGTTGCCATTGCTGAGCAGATGGAAGATCCTAAACAGGCAAAGGGTCTGGTGAGACGGGAAGTCATCCGGGTTGTAACTCCTGGAACTATAACCAGTGCTCAGGCTCTCGATGAAACAAAAAACAATTATCTTATGGGTATCGTTTATATTGGGGAAACCTTTGGAATTGCAGTTGCTGACATCAGCACCGGGGATTTTCTGGTAACTGAAGTGGAATCCGAACGGGAGCTGATTGATGAAATCAATAAATTTACACCTTCTGAAATCATCTGCAACGAAGCTTTCTATGTTTCAGGAGTGGATATAGAGGAAATTAAAAACCGCTATTACGCGGTTATTTCATCTCTGGATCATCATTTCTTTTCTGATGAAGCTTGTCGGAAAATTCTGAAAGAACATTATAAGGTGGGAGCTCTCACCGGGCTGGGGCTGGAAGATTACGACACTGGAGTGATCGCTGCCGGAGCTGTTATGGAATATATGTATGAAACCCAGAAAAACAGTCTATCCCATATCACTACAATCACACCTTATTCCACCAGCCAATTCATGATCGTTGATACCTCCACCAGAAGGAACTTAGAGCTCCTGGAAACCCTGAGAGAGAAACAGAAGAGGGGAAGCCTTCTCTGGGTCCTGGACCGTACAAAAACGGCCATGGGAGCCAGAATGCTTCGAACCTATATCGAACAGCCTTTAATCCATAAATCAGAAATTATAAAGCGTCAGAATGCCATTGAAGAGCTGAACATGAATTACATATCCAGGGAAGAAATCTGCGAATACTTAAATCCAATTTACGATTTGGAGAGGCTTATTGGCCGAATCAGCTACAAAACTGCCAATCCAAGAGATTTGGTTGCTTTTAAGAACTCTCTGGAGATGCTGCCCTATATCAAAGACATTTTAAAGGAGTTTACCAGCGACCTGCTGAAAGAGTTATGGGAGGAACTGGATGCCTTAGAGGATGTGAAGGAATTGATTGACCGGGCCATCATTGAAGATCCGCCCATTACAGTTCGGGAAGGCGGAATGATCCGGGAAGGTTTTCATGAAGAGGCAGACCGGCTGAGAGGTGCTAAAACAGAAGGAAAAACCTGGCTTGCGGAGCTTGAGTCTAAGGAAAAGGAAAAGACGGGAATTAAAAATCTCAAGGTAAAATTCAATAAGGTTTTTGGTTACTATTTTGAAGTGACCAATTCTTTTAAAAACCTTGTTCCCGATTACTTTATCCGTAAACAGACCCTTGCCAATGCAGAGCGTTATACTACTGATGAGCTGAAAGATCTGGAAGAGATCATCGTGGGAGCTGAGGATAAACTGTTTGCTCTGGAGTACGATTTATTCGGCCAGGTGAGAGATTTGGTTGCAGGAGAGGTCTTAAGAATCCAGAAAACAGCTAGAGCTGTTGCAGCAATCGACGTCCTGACCTCCCTTTCCTCTGTTGCCTCTAAAAACAACTACATCAAGCCCTCTATTAATGAAAAGGGCATTATTGATATAAAAAACGGGCGACATCCGGTTGTGGAAAAGATGATGAGGGATGATCTTTTCGTTTCCAATGATACTTATTTAGACAGCGGGAAAAACAGGCTTTCCATCATTACAGGTCCTAACATGGCAGGTAAGTCTACTTATATGCGCCAGACTGCTCTTATTGTTTTAATGGCTCAGATTGGAAGCTTTGTGCCTGCGCAGGAAGCCAATATCGGTATTTGTGACCGCATTTTTACCCGTGTAGGGGCTTCTGATGATCTGGCTTCCGGTCAGAGTACTTTTATGGTCGAAATGACTGAGGTTGCCAACATTCTTCGCAATGCCACCAAAAACAGCCTGATTGTCTTAGATGAAATCGGACGGGGCACCAGTACTTTTGATGGGCTCAGTATTGCCTGGGCTGTAGTAGAACACATCAGCAATACCAAACTTCTGGGAGCTAAAACCTTATTTGCAACTCATTACCATGAGCTGACTGAGTTGGAAGGTACTATGAGCGGCGTCAACAATTACTGTATTGCAGTAAAGGAACAGGGCGAAGACATTGTATTTTTAAGGAAAATCATAAAAGGCGGAGCAGATAAAAGCTATGGCGTCCAGGTGGCTAAACTGGCAGGTGTTCCGGATTCGGTCATTGTCAGAGCCAGAGAGCTTTTAGAGGAATTAAGCGATGCGGACATCACCACCAGGGCCAGAGAAATTGCAGAAGGAAATGGAAATATTATCCGCAGAAAAGCTGTTCCAAAGCCTGATGAAGTGGACTTGCAGCAGATGTCCCTTTTTGACACGGTAAAGGATGACGATATCATCAGAGAGTTAGGAGAGTTAGAGCTTGGCATCATGACTCCCATCGATGCCCTCAACACGTTATACCGCTTGCAGACAAAGCTGAAGAACCGCTGGCAGTAGGGTGTTTTTAAAAAGGAGCTGATACCATGCCGAATATAACTGTACTTGATCAAAATACCATAAATAAAATAGCTGCAGGAGAAGTAGTAGAGCGGCCTGCATCAGTGGTAAAAGAGCTTTTAGAAAATGCCATTGATGCAAAGGCCACAGCAGTTACTGTAGAAATCAAGGATGGAGGAACCACTTTTATCCGGGTGACTGACAATGGCTGGGGGATTCCAAAGGAAGAGGTTTCCCTGGCCTTTCTGCGCCATTCCACAAGCAAAATCAAAACCGTAGAGGACCTGTTTACTGTGGCTTCCCTGGGCTTTCGCGGGGAGGCCCTTGCCAGTATTGCGGCGGTTTCCCAGGTGGAACTGATTACAAAGACCAGCACAGGCTTGACCGGAACCAGATACCAGATTGATGGGGGAGAAGAACGGTCTTTAGAGGAAATCGGAGCGCCGGAGGGTACTACCTTTATTGCCAGAAATTTGTTTTACAACACTCCTGCCAGAAAGAAGTTTTTAAAGTCTCCGGCTACAGAGGGAGCTCACGTTGCGGATTTGGTGGAAAAGCTGGCCTTATCCCATCCTGAGGTATCCATCCGCTTTATCCAGAATAACCAGAATAAGCTTCATACCTCTGGAAATCACAATTTAAAGGACATTGTATACACTGCTTTCGGAAGGGAAATTGCCTCCCACCTTTTAGAAGTTTCAGTGAAAAAGAAAGAGGTTTCCATTGAAGGCTATATCGGGAAGCCAGTCATTGCAAGGGGAAACCGGAATTATGAGAATTATTTTATCAATGGGCGGTATATTAAAAGCAGTGTTATTTGCCGGGCCATTGAAGAAGCCTATAAGCCCTTTATGATGCAGCATAAATATCCTTTTACTATGCTTCATTTTTCCATTGAACCGGAACTATTGGATGTAAATGTACACCCCACCAAGATGGAACTGCGCTTCCGGGATGGGGAACAGATATACCAAACCGTATATCAGGCTGTGTCAGAGGCTCTGGCTCATAAGGAACTGATACCGGAGGTGGAGCTGATTAAAAGGGAGGAAGAAAAACCGTCATCTGCAGCCAGGAAACCTGCGCCGGAACCCTTTGAAAAACAGCGGATGGTGGCTATGCAGCAGGCTGCCACCCTTTTTCCCAAACGATTGATTCCTGCTGCCCCCTCTTTAGTAAGAGAAGAAGATGATCTTTTGGAGAACTGGCTGAAGCCAAAGACAGAATTGGCAGAGAAGGAGCCCCCCATTTCTGTCAAGGACGAAAAACCGGAGCAGCTGGATTTATTTGACGGAAAGTTGTTGGAGCCAAAGGCCAGGGCCATGCATAAACTGATCGGACAGCTTTTTGATACCTACTGGCTGGTGGAATTTAACGGACAGCTTTACATTATTGACCAGCATGCTGCCCATGAAAAGGTTTTATATGAGAAAACTATGGCAACACTGAAAAGCAGGGAGTATTCCTCCCAATTAGTAAGCCCTCCCATTATTCTTACCCTGAACCGTAATGAAGAGGTGCTTTTAACCCAGCATTTAAAATATTTTACTGACATTGGATTTGAGATAGAGCCCTTTGGCGGAAGGGAGTACGCGGTCAGAGGAGTCCCGGCCAACTTATTTTCTATTGCAAAAAAGGAGCTTTTGATTGAAATGATAGACGGATTATCAGAAGAAGGTTTCTCCCATAATCCGGATGTGATTTACGAACGGGTTGCCTCTATGTCCTGCAAAGCAGCAGTAAAGGGAGGACACAGGCTGTCAGCAGCGGAAGCAAATGAGCTGATTGACCAGCTTTTAAGCCTGGAAAATCCTTATGCATGCCCTCATGGCAGGCCTACTATCATTTCCATGAGCAAGTACGAGCTGGAGAAAAAATTCAAGAGGATTGTATAATGAAACCACTTATTATTTTAACCGGACCGACAGCCGTAGGGAAAACAGCCTTGTCAGTCCGTCTTGCAAAAGCGGTGGGGGGAGAAATTATAAGCGCTGACTCCATGCAGGTTTACCGCCATATGGACATCGGCTCCGCAAAGATTACGAAGGAAGAGATGGAGGGAATTCCCCACCATTTAATTAACGTGTTAAACCCCGGTGAAGAATTTAATGTGACAACCTTTCAGAAGCTGGCTAAAAAAGCGGTGGAAGAGATATATTCCCGGGCGCATATTCCCATTGTGGCAGGGGGGACTGGTTTTTATATCCAAGCCCTTCTCTATGATATTGATTTTACTGAAAACGGAGAAGATACCTCTATCCGGGATGAACTAGAGGCCCTGGGAAGGGAAAAGGGAGCAGAGTATCTCCACAATCTGTTAAAAGATATTGATCCGGAATCAGCAGGGGAAATTCATGCCAATAACCAAAAGCGGGTAATCCGGGCCATTGAGTATTACAGGCAGACAGGTGAGCTTATCTCGGAGCATAATAAGCGGGAGAGGAAAAAGCAGTCTCCTTATGATTTCCTCTATTATGTGGTGAATACAGACAGGAGTATTCTCTATGATCGGATTGACCAAAGGGTGGATTTAATGGTTCAGGAGGGACTTGTCAAAGAAGTGGAAGATTTAAAAGCTATGGGCTGTACCAGAGACATGGTTTCCATGCAGGGCCTGGGATATAAGGAAATCCTGGATTATTTATTGGGAGATTCTACCCTTGAGGAAGCGGTCTATATTCTGAAACGGGATACCAGACATTTTGCCAAGCGCCAGCTTACCTGGTTTAAGAGGGAAAGGGATGTAAGATGGCTGAACCTTCCTGATTTTGGAAATGACCGGTCAAAGGTACTGGAAAAGATGTTACAGGACATAAACGAGATGTACGGATTGGAGAAAAAATAGATCATGGATATCAATGCAATGTACGAAGCTCTGGGAATCAGCCGTCAGGTGCTGGATTTTGGAAAAGAGATTGAGGATTCTTTAAAAAACCGTTTCAAAGAAATTGATGAAACAGCCGAATATAACCAGATGAAGGTCATAAAGGCCATGCAGGATAACAGAGTCAGCGATATCCACTTTGCAGCAACGACTGGCTATGGCTACAATGACTTGGGCCGGGATACTTTAGAGGATGTTTACGCCGGTGTATTTCACACGGAAAGTGCTCTTGTAAGGCCGAATCTGATCAGCGGAACTCACGCTCTTTCCATCGCCCTTTCCGGAAATCTCCGCCCTGGTGACGAACTTCTTTCTCCGGTAGGAAAGCCTTATGATACCTTGGAAGAGGTCATCGGCATAAGGGACAGTGTCGGTTCCTTAAAGGAATACGGGGTGACCTACCGCCAGGTGGATCTTCTTTCAGACGGAACCTTTGACTATGAATCAATTGGAAAGGCTGTCAATGAAAAGACAAAGCTGGTCACAATCCAACGTTCCAAGGGCTATGATACACGGCCTACCTTTTCTGTTTCCCAGATCGGCCAGTTGATTGCTTTTATAAAAGAATTAAAGCCGGATGTGATCTGCATGGTAGATAACTGCTATGGAGAATTTGTGGAAAAAATGGAACCCAGTGACGTGGGGGCCGATATGGTAGTGGGCTCACTCATCAAAAATCCGGGAGGCGGACTGGCCCCCATCGGAGGATATATTGCAGGCCGGGCAGACTGCATCGAACGGGCATCTTACAGGTTAAGTGCTCCTGGCCTTGGAAAAGAGGTGGGAGCCAGCCTGGGACTTAACCAGTCTTTTTACCAGGGACTGTTTTTGTCTCCGACTGTGGTGGCAGGAGCATTAAAAGGAGCAATTTTCGCAGCCAATATCTATGAAAAGCTGGGGTTTCCGGTGGTACCAAACGGCTCGGAATCCCGTCATGACATCATCCAGGCTATTACCCTGGGCAGTCCGGAGGCAGTGATTGCATTCTGTCAGGGAATCCAGGCAGCAGCTCCTGTAGACAGTTTTGTGACTCCGGAACCTTGGGATATGCCTGGTTACGATGCTCCTGTCATTATGGCAGCAGGAGCCTTTGTCCAGGGCTCTTCCATTGAACTCAGCGCCGACGGCCCAATAAAGCCACCTTATGCTGTTTATTTTCAGGGTGGACTTACATGGTATCACGCAAAACTGGGAATCCTTAAATCCATGCAAAAGCTTTTGGAGGCCGGAGTCCTCAAAAAAGGCTATACACAACTGTAAATATATGCTAAAATATTTTGATAGGCATGGACATTCCTGCCATAATATCAAAAGGGGTAGCAGAGCAGATGAAGTACAAGAACTGCTGGGTACTGCTTCTTCTTATGCTTGCCGGTGTTGTCTTAGGAGGGTTTATCGGAGATCTGGCCAAGGGGATATCCTGGCTGTCCTGGCTGAATATGGGACAGTCCTTTGGATTTGACACTCCTCTTGTGATTAATTTAGGTATTCTGGTCATTACCTTTGGGATCAACATTAAAATTACCATGGCAGGTATCATAGGAGTGGCAGCAGCCCTCATCACATATCGGTTTATTTAAATACATATGTTTTTTTTCGTACCTGGAGAGTAACGGTCAGGAGACATATGAAACGTATAACAATGAAACACATTCCGGCACAGGAACGGCCCTATGAAAAATGTTTGGCAGATGGGCCTGAGTCTTTAAGCGATGCGGAGCTTTTATCCATTATTATCCGCACCGGTTCCAGAGAAGATAATTCCCTGGCTCTGTCACAAAAGATACTGGCCTTAAACTATCCCAAAGAGGGTATTTTAGGGCTTTTGCATCTTTCCATTCAAGAGCTTATGGCCGTTAAGGGCATCGGAAAAGTCAAGGGAGCTCAGCTTATGTGCATTGGAGAGCTTTCCAGGCGTATTTGGAAACGAAGCGCTCTTTCTGAGATCGTTTCTTTTCACAATCCTAATGAAATCGCTAATTATTTCATAGAGGACATGCGACACAAAGAGCAGGAGCAGGTTTTTATTCTCCTTCTCAATACAAAAGGAGTATTAATCAGGAAAGTTATGATTTCCCAGGGCACTGTAAATGCTTCGGTGGTTTCCCCGAGGGAAATTTTTATTGAAGCCGCCAGATACCACGCTGTCAGCCTGGTACTGGTTCACAACCATCCCAGCGGAGATCCCTCTCCCAGCAAAGAGGATATCAACCTTACCCGACGGGTAAAGGAAGCCGGTGAGATAATGGGGATCCGGCTGCTGGATCACATTATTATAGGAGATAATTCCTATATCAGTTTGAAGGAACGGGGAATTTTATAGATGGAATCAAAGCGCAGCAAATATGTTCTTATCGCTTTATCGGTATTTTGTGTCCTGCTGATCGGACTGACATCCATTCGGGATGAATGGTTAACCCCACTCCGGACCGGAGTGGGCTATTTCCTGATTCCGGTGCAGTCAGGGGTCAATGCGGTGGGGTCGTCCATTTACGACCAAATTGTGGACTATACAAAGCTGCGGGATGCGTTAGATGAAAATAAAGAGATGAAAGAACTCATTACCCAGCTTACAGAGCAAAATACCAGACTTCAGGCTGATGAATTTGAACTAAAGCGGCTCCGCCAGCTTTACAGTCTGGACCAGGAATACGGCCAGTATGAAAAGGTAGGGGCAAGAGTCATTGCCAATGACTCCAGCAACTGGTTCCAGGTATTCCGCATCGACAAGGGTTCCAGAGACGGAATTGCCGTGGACATGAATGTGACTGCCGGAGGCGGTCTGGTAGGTATTGTGACGGATGTGGGAGCTAATTATGCTACGGTCCGTTCTATTATTGACGATTCCAGCCGGGTCAGCGGAATGGCTATGCAGTCCGGCGACAGCTGCATTGTAGCCGGAGATCTGACTTTGTTTAAAGAAGGCAGACTCAGGATCACCAATGTTTTAAAGGAAAGTGATCTGAAAGACGGCGACAAGATCGTGACCTCCAACATCAGTTCCGTGTTTCTTCCGGGCATTTTAATCGGTTATGCCGCTGATGTGACCAACGATACCAATAACGTGACCAAATCAGGATATTTAATTCCGGCGGCAGAGTTTGACAGTCTCCAGGAGGTTTTAGTCATTACAGAACTTAAAGCTGATATGATGAAGGAAGAGGAGTCTTCCGGGTCAACGGAGGAAGAGGCGCCTTCTGAAGAAGAGAGCCCATCCCAATAACAAAAAGGAGAAAAATGAGACGGATTTTAATTAACGTATTGCTGATCCTTCTGGCATTTACCACTCAAAACTGTATATTTCCCCTTCTGCCTTTTTTATCGGCTGCTCCAAACCTGCTTCTGATTCTGACCTTTTCTTTCGGCTTTATCTATGGAAAAGAGGCAGGCATGTATTACGGACTTATATCAGGGCTTATGATGGATTTGTTCTACAGCGGTCCCTTCGGTTTTTATACCCTTATCTTTATCCATGTGGGCTTTATTAACGGTATTTTCCGGAAATATTATTATGAGGACTATATCACTCTGCCCCTGATTTTAAGCATCTTAAATGAGCTTGCTTATAACATGTATATCTATGTTTTCCGGTTCCTGATCCGTCAAAAGATCAGGATCGGATATTATTTCACCAACCTGGTTCTGCCTGAGATCATTTTTACGGTTGTGACGACCTTGCTTTTTTACCGCCTGTTCCTGATCTTAAACCGCCGGCTGGAGGAAATTGAAAAAAGAGGTGATTCTTCCATTGTTTAGAGATATATTAGATGTGTTGACAGAATTATTAAAGAAGGCAATTTCTTCCAGGCTTTTTATACTTGGGAGCATTTGTTTTGCGATGTATGCCGTATTAATGAGCACTCTTTTTGATATGCAGATCATTCATGGAGAGGAAGCTCTTGACGAATATATGCAGATTACGGAGCAGACCATTACAACTGCCGGAACAAGAGGAAATATTTACGACCGCAACGGAAAGCTTCTGGCCTACAACAAACTGGCTTATTCCGTAACCGTGCAGGATACAGGAGCCTATAAAAAGGCCGAAGAAAAAAACAAAATGTATTTAAGACTGGTAAGAATC
This sequence comes from Clostridiaceae bacterium, assembly GCA_902363735.1. GTDB lineage: Bacteria > Bacillota > Clostridia > Lachnospirales > Lachnospiraceae > Lacrimispora. The sequence goes on along the minus strand of CABJBA010000003.1, from coordinate 35,502 downwards.
CTGCAAAAACAAGGAGAAAACGTTCAGGGGAAATTTGAGGTTGCCCTGGATTCTAACGGGGATATGGTTTATACCTCATCCTCTGAAAGTGCAAGAAAGCGTTTTCTCCGGGATTATTACGGCGTCAAAAAAGTGGAAGACTTAGATGATGAAAAAGGACTATATCCATCCAATCTAAACGCCCGAGAGCTATTCCAGATGGCTTATAAAGATAATGGTTTTGACAAGTTGACGGACGAGGGTGGAAATCCGGTTTCTCTTACAGACCAGGAGGCTCTTGATATCATCAATATTAAATATGCCCTTCGTCTTATGTCCTTTCGAAAATACGAAGCAACGATTGTGGCAACCCAGGTTTCTGATGAAACTGTCGCAGATATCTTAGAGCACACCGGGGATTTGCAGGGTGTGAATGTGGAAGAAACCACGATCCGGGCCTATAATGACAGCATTCCCTTTGCTCCTGTCATTGGCTATACGGGAAAGGTACCAGAAGAACAGTTAGAGGACCTTCAGGAAAAGAAATCTGACTATGATATCAATGATATTGTAGGCCGGACAGGCATTGAGTATACCATGGAGCAGGACCTTCAGGGTACAAAAGGGAAAAAGACCATTTACAAAGATAGTATGGGCCGAATCCGGGAAACAAAGGATGAGACCGATTCCTCTGCAGGATATGACGTATATTTAACCATGGATGCAGACCTTCAGAAAGGCATTTATCATCTGATTGAACAGTCTCTGGCAGGAGTTCTCATAAAGACCATTGTCAACGGGGATTATCAGGCCGGCAGCACGACTGACGGTTCCAATATGAAGATACCTGTCAAGGATGCTTATTATCAGCTCATTAACAATAATGTACTTTCCTTAAAGGGGCTGGAGGAAGAGGACGCTTCTGAAACGGAAAAAGAGATATACCGCAAATATGTATCCTCCCAAAAACAGATTTTCACAAACCTTACCAACGAGCTGATGAGTCCTCACGCTACAGCTATGAAGGATCTTCCTGAGGATATGAAGGCTTATATGTTTTACATTTACGCTTACCTATCAGGACCTACGGTGGGTATTATCAAAGAAGAGGCTATTGATACCTCCAGCCAGGAATATCTGGCCTGGAAAGCCGATGAAATCAGTCTGAGAAACTATTTATACTATGGAATCGCAAACGGATGGGTGGATACTACCAAACTGGAAACAGGTGCAAAGTATTCCAATGCAGACGATACCTTTGAGGCTCTGACCCGCTATACTTTAGACAGCTTGATGGAAGACCGGAATTTTACCAAGAGAATTTACCGTTATCTGATTAATGATGATGTGATTTCAGGGCAGGAACTTTGCCTTGCCTTGTATGACCAGGGAGTTCTGGTTGACAAGGGGCAGGAAGCCGCAGAACTTCGGGCTTCCGGTGACGCTTACTCCTTCCTGTTGAAAAAACTCTCCACCCTGGAGATCACCCCGGCCCAGCTGGCCTTATCTCCCAGCAATGCGGGTGTGGTGGTCACCAATGATAAGACAGGAGAGGTTCTGGCTCTTGTTTCCTATCCGGGTTATGACAACAACCGGATCGGGGACGGCACTTATTTCAGCCAGCTCCAGGCAGATTTATCCCTGCCTTTATATAACAATGCGACTCAGACCAGAAAAGCTCCTGGCTCTACCTTTAAGCCTATTACTGCTGTGGCTGCTTTGGAAGAACACGTTGTCAGTACGGAGGAGACCATAAACTGTACCGGCATCTATTCGGAAGTTGAACCGCCTATTAAGTGCTGGATTCATCCCGGAGGCCATGGGCCTTTAAATATGGTGGGCGGAATTTCAAATTCCTGCAACATTTACTTTGCAGAATTGGGCCATCGCTTGTCCACCGACGAAAGAGGAACTTATATCCCTGATCTGGGTCTTGAAAAGCTGCGGGAATACGCCTCCAACTTTGGTCTGGACCATAAATCCGGAGTGGAAATTGCAGAATTGGAACCTCAGATATCCAAGGAGGATCCGGAGCGTTCTACAATGGGACAAGGCAGCCATGCTTATACCAATGTCCAGCTTTCCAGATATGTAGCGGCTCTTGCAAACCGGGGAACCGTATTTGAACTCAGCTTGTTAGATAAAACAACGGATTCTGAAGGTAATCTGATTAAAGATTATACCCCTGAGATTTCTTCTCATATTGACGCGGCGGACTTAACGTGGGATACTGTACAGCAAGGGATGAGAGAAGTAATAACAAACGGTTCCTCAAAAAGGCTGTTTGCAGACCTAGAAGTGGAAATTGCAGGAAAAACGGGAACTGCCCAGGAGGCCCGAAACAAACCGAATCACGCATTTTTCATTTCTTTTGCACCGTATAATGATCCTGAAATCTGTGTTACTGTGAATATTCCTTTTGGATATTCATCTTCCAACGCCGCCAACATTGCGAAAAACGTCTATAAATACTACTATGGATACACGGATTTGGAATCCATTGTAAACGCAGGTGCCCTGGATGCAGCACAGGTCAACATTCGGGATTAACTAGGATTAAGAGGTGATATGATGCATAATACCGTAGTGATTAAAAGCAACCGAGCAGGTATGACTGTCATCCTGGATCCGGAGATCCCCTTCCCTCAGCTTCTTTCTGACATAGGGAATAAATTCGGGGATAACGCAAAGTTCTGGGGATCTGCACAAATGACCCTCACCCTTGAGGGAAGAGAATTAACGGTCGAAGAGGAGTTTGCGGTGATTAACCGGATCACGGAAAACTGCAATGTGGAAATCGTCTGCATTGTGGACAAAGATTTAAACCGGATTGAGCGCTGTGAAAAAGCACTGAATGAAAAACTCATGGAACTTTCCTGTCAGACAGGCCAGTTCTTTAAAGGGAATTTACAAAACGGAGAAACTCTGGAATCAGAAGCCAGCATTGTCATCATCGGAGATGTGTGCAAGGGCGCAAAGGTTTTGGCAAAGGGAAATGTGATCGTCCTTGGAAAACTTGCCGGAACTGTATGCGCAGGAGTTGCAGGCAATGGAGAGGCACTGATTACAGCTCTTGATATGGCTCCCACCCAGCTTCGCATAGCGGATTGCACCTCCGGACTTGATGGTCGGGGAAAGCGCCTGGGACATGGACCAATGAAGGCATTTCTGGAGAAAAACAAAGTTATTATTAAACCAATGAAAAAAAGTGTGGAAATATTCCGAAAATTAAGGTAGAATAGAGAATGAAAGCACTAACAAAGTAAATTTGAAGTTTCAGGAGGATATGATATGAGCGAGGTCATCGTAATCACTTCTGGAAAAGGCGGGGTAGGCAAGACGACAACCTCTGCCAATGTAGGTACCGGTCTGGCAATTCTTGGGAAAAAAGTAGTTCTGATTGATACTGATATCGGACTGCGGAACTTAGATGTTGTCATGGGACTGGAAAACCGCATTGTCTACAATTTAGTAGACGTGGCAGAAGGGAACTGCCGTATGAAGCAGGCCCTGATAAAAGACAAAAGATACCCGAACCTGTTTTTACTCCCCACGGCACAGACCAGGGATAAAACTGCAGTGAATCCGGAACAGATGGTAAAGCTTGTGGATGATTTAAGAGCAGACTTTGACTATATTCTGTTGGACTGCCCTGCAGGAATTGAACAGGGATTTCAAAATGCCATAGCAGGCGCAGACAGAGCCATTGTAGTCACTACCCCAGAGGTTTCGGCCATCCGGGATGCAGACCGTATTATCGGGCTTTTGGAAGCCGCTGATATGGGAATCATTGAGCTGGTTGTAAACCGGATCCGGGCGGATATGGTAAAGAGAGGGGATATGATGTCCTTAGATGACGTCATAGACATTCTTGCCGTGGATATGATCGGCGCCATTCCCGATGATGAAGATGTGGTCATATCAACCAATCAGGGTGAACCTCTGGTAGGTATGGGCACGCCAGCTGGACAGGCTTATATGGACATCTGCAGAAGGCTTATGGGGGAAAATATTCCCATTCATACCCCTGCACTGCGTGGAGGTCTGTTCTTTAAACTCTCCAGTCTCTTAAAAAGAGCATAGGAGGGTAGAATATGAGCCTGTTTCCTGTATTCCGTAAGAAGAATTCAGGAGAAATTGCAAGAAATCGTCTGAAACTTTTGCTGGTTGCGGACAAGGCTGATTGTTCTCCTGAGATCATGCAGATGATAAAAGACGATATGATCCGTGTCGTTTCAAGATACTTAAATATAGATTCCGACAGAATAGAGATACAGATGAAAAAGCAGAAGCAGGAGGATTGTGAACGTTTCACACCAGTGCTTTATGCTAACATCCCTATTCGCGATGTACCTGATAAGGGGATATACTAATTATGTTTTCAGACTATAACTTTAGATATTACAATTACCGATTGGTCTTATATATGCTGTCTCTGTCCGTTATCGGAATTCTGGTGGTGGCAAGTGCCTCTAACCAGGATTCCGGCACAGTTACCAAACAGATAACAGGCGTTATGGTGGGATTTGCCCTGGCTATAGGGCTTTCCATCATTGATTATCACAAAATAATCAGGCTTTATGCATTGGACTATGGGAGCTGCATCCTTTTATTGGGTGCAGTTTTAGTCGTGGGGCACACCGCAGGAGGCGCCACCAGATGGATCAATCTTCCCGGTATTGGCCGGATACAGCCTTCTGAATTTGTAAAAATAGGTTTGATTGTATTTTTTTCCTGGTTTTGGAACAAATATGAAGAAAAGATAGATTCACCGATCTTGGTAGGTCTTGCGGCCATACTTGCAGCGATTCCCATAGGCCTTATTTTTGCAGAACCAAATCTGTCCACCAGTCTTGTTGTCATCACCATCATTTTATGTATGGTGTTTGCCGCAGGCATCAGTTATAAATGGATCGGAGGGGTCCTTGCCGTTACAATTCCGGCAGGTGTGCTTTTTGTATTCCTTTTGACCAAGGGATTGATTCCCTTTATCCACGGATATCAGGCCCGGCGTATTCTGGCCTGGATTTATCCTCATGCCGAACAGTATGCAGAAAACCTGTATCAACAAAAAAACTCCATTATGGCAATCAGTTCCGGACAGCTTCAGGGAAAGGGACTTTTTAATACAACTATTGCATCAGTCAAAGACGGAAATTTTTTATCTGCCGGGCAAACCGATTTTATTTTCGCTATCATTGGCGAAGAAATGGGGTTCCGGGGCAGCGTCATCGTTCTTCTTCTTTTTGGCCTGGTTGTATTTGAGTGCCTTTATATGGCTTCAAAAGCCAAAGATATGTCCGGCAAACTGATATGTACCGGCATGGCAGCCTTAATCGGCTTTCAGGCCTTTGCCAACATCGCAGTGGCGACGCAGATATTTCCCAATACTGGTCTTCCCCTGCCATTTATCAGTTCGGGAGTCAGTTCCATAGTCAGTATTTTTATTGGCATGGGATTTGTTCTGAATGTTGGACTACAGCGCAAAATTGGTAATTAATAAGGAGGTATATCGTTATGAATATAGGTTTAGTTGCCCATGATTCAAAGAAAAAACTGATGCAGAATTTCTGCATCGCTTACAGAGGGATTTTAAGCAAGCACATGCTTTACGCCACCGGCACCACAGGGCGCCTGATTGAAGAGGTGACCAATTTAAATGTCCACAAATATCTGGCCGGACACCTGGGAGGCGAACAGCAGTTAGGGTCTCAGATTGAGCACAATGAAATCGATCTGGTAATCTTTTTAAGGGATCCACTGACTCCAAAATCCCATGAACCGGATATTGTAAATATTATGAGTACCTGTGATATGCACAACATTCCTCTTGCTACCAACCTGGCTACAGCAGAGCTTCTGATCAAGTCCTTGGAGCGCGGGGATCTTGAATGGCGCGAAATGTATAAATAACAGAGGTAATTCCAGTGAATAAAAAAACATTTATAAAAACAGGGTTCCTCTTTTTCTGTTCCCTGTTTCTCACAGGCTGCGCTAGTCTGGGAAAGCTTGAAAGTCCTTATGCATTCTCGGAAAGGACCGCTCTTTACCAGTCTGGTACAGCCGCCGGTAAGGCGGATTCCTTTGCATACGATCTCTGTGTGGTGTCGGAAGACACCCCTTTTTCGGATGACAAGGTGACGGCAGAGGCTGCAGCGGTTTTTAACATTAAAGATAAAAAGGTTCTGTTTGCAAAAAATCCTTTTGAGCGGCTTTATCCTGCCAGCGTTACAAAGGTTATGACAGCCCTTGTGGCTCTTGAATACGGAGATTTGACGGAAGAGGTCACTGTGACTAAGGAAGCCGTTATTACCGAGTCAGGGGCTACCTTATGCGGAATCAAGCCTGGAGACAAACTAACCCTGGAACAGCTTTTATACGGCCTTATGCTTCCGTCAGGCAACGATGCCGGATCAGCCATTGCCGTTCATATGGCAGGGAGCGAAGAATCGTTTTCTAAAATGATGAACGAAGAGGCACTCAAGCTGGGAGCCACAGGAACTCAGTTTGTTAATCCTCACGGATTACACGATGCAGGTCATTATACTACAGCATATGATCTTTATTTAATTTTTAACAAGGCCCTGGAATATCCTAAATTCCGGGAAATCATTGCTGCTAAAGAATTTACGGCTTCTTATAAGAATGAAGCAGGAAACTTAGTCAGTGCTACCTGGAAAGGTACAAACTGGTATATGACAGGAGAGCGTTCTATGCCGTCGGGTCTTACCGCCTCAGGCGGAAAAACAGGCACCACCCAGGCCGCTGGAAATTGCCTGATTATGGACAGTACTGATTCTTCAGGTGAGGACTACATTTCTGTTGTTTTAAAAGCTTCCGGCCGTGCCGGACTTTATGACAATATGTCAAATATATTAAATAAAATTGTAGAATAGCATTGCGTTTTTTAGAGATTTGTACTATAATTATTTTAATCCGAATAGACTTTTTATACAAATCATATAACGCAAGGAGGAGATTGCTATGGTGCAGATAATAGCAGGTAAAAAGGGGAAAGGTAAAACAAAGCATTTGTTGGACAGAGCTAACGCTGCTGTAAAGGAGTCCGATGGCTCTATCGTATACCTGGACAAAAGTTCCAAGCACATGTACGAATTAAGCAACAAGATCCGTCTCATTAATGTTAATGAGTATCCTATCACAACCAGTGAGGGATTTATTGGTTTAATCTGTGGCGTCATATCCCAGGATCATGACTTGGAAACCATGTTCTTTGACAGCTTTTTAAAGCTGGCCTGCCTGGAAGGCGAGGACATATCTGAGACCATTGCAACCTTGGAAAAAATTAGTGAAAAATATCATGTAACCTTTGTTCTCAGCGTTTCTATTGATGCAGAGAATATGCCTGAGGATGTTAAGGCTAATGTGGTTGTTTCATTATAATCATACATAGGAATTAATTTTCCTCAAAAGGGGGCTGCAGGGCGGCCCCCTTTTTATATGTCAGGAAATTTTTCTCCTCTGACTTGAATTTTTTGGTAATTCCTCTTATAATAGCTAGAAGGGAAGGGAGGCGTCAGGTTGGCAAGACAAAAAGCTAAGAAGCCAGGAAAAAACAAGAAGATTATCCGTTACCGGCGGCCTCTGAATATCAATGTAGGTATGATTATCTTTGGCCTTATTTTTGTTTATATGGTATTCAGTGTATCCGCTTATATACGCAGAGATAAAATCAGATTTTACGAGGTGCAGGAAGGCAGTATTGTAAATAACAAAAATCACACAGGCATCATCCTCCGGCAAGAGGAGATAAAGCACGCAGACAGGTCCGGCTACATTAACTATTACGTTAGAGAGGGAAAACGGGCTTCAGCAGGAACCCGTGTTTATTCTATTGATGAAACAGGGAGTATTGCGGCATTTCTGGCAGAAAATGCAGAAGAAAGCGTTTCATTGACACCGGAAAATCTGTCTGAACTGAAAAAGCAGCTGACTGTATTCAGCCTCACTTATGACAGCAATCAGTTCCGAACAGCCTATGATGCTAAATACGCATTAGAGGCTGAAGTTATGGAGTGTGTGAATTTCAATGTATTGGACAACTTAGGCGGTGTGATGGATCAGGCTGGCATTAATTTTCAGCAGGTAAAAGCCGACCAGGCAGGAATCGTCTCCTATGGAATCGATTCTTATGAGGGATTGCAGCCGGCAGCGGTTTCGGAGGCTGTCTTTGACTTGAGCGGCTATACAAAGGCAGCTGCAAAGTCAGAACTGATTGAAAAAGGTACTCCCGCATACAAGATTATTACTTCAGACTCATGGTCTGTAGTATTTCCTCTTACTGATAAAGAACAAGCGGCTTACGGGGATAAGACAAGCCTTACAGCGGAGTTTGCCAAACAGGACTTGAAAGCCACCGGCAGCTTTTCCATGTTTAACGGAACAGACGGAAAACTCTTTGGAAAGCTGGATTTTGACAAGTATATGATTCAGTTTGCTTCAGACCGGTACGTTGATTTTGAAATCATTTCCGACCAGGTGGAAGGGCTTAAGATTCCTGTTACAGCAGTTACCACAAAGGAATTTTATCTGGTTCCTATGGATTACTTGACCCAGGGCGGTGACAGCACAGTAAGCGGCTTTAATAAAGAAGTATACTCCGAGTCAGGAGCCTCCATTGTATTTGTTCCTGCGGATATTTATTATTCAGAAGGGGATAATTACTATATTGAAATGGGTGGAGAGGACGGCTTTAAGGCAGGGGATTACATCGTAAAACCTGATTCCCAGGAACGGTATCAGATCGGAGCAAGTGCCTCTCTCCAGGGGGTATATAACATAAACAAGGGATATGCAATATTTAAACAAATTGATGTACTGGCTTCCAACGAAGAATATTATACGGTGAAAAAGAACATGACATATGGTCTGGCTGTATACGATCACATTGTATTGGAAGCTGCCACAGTCAGTGAGGGACAGCTAATTTATAAATAAGAGGTGATAAACGTGGTAAAAGAAAATCTGGAAGAAGTAAAAAAAAGGATTTTTAAGGCATGCAAAAGAGCGGGAAGAAATCCGGAAGAAGTGACTCTTATTGCGGTTAGCAAGACGAAACCAGCTGATATGATTACAGAGGCATATAACAGCGGAGCCCGGGATTTCGGAGAAAATAAGGTTCAGGAGCTGACGGAAAAATGCTTGATTTTGCCGGGGGACATTCGTTGGCATATGATCGGCCATTTGCAGCGCAATAAGGTGAAGCAGGTGGTTGGAATGACGGCCTTAATTCACAGTGTGGATTCCATAAGGCTGGCGGAGCAGATTCAGGAGGAAGCAGCAAAAAAGAATGTGACTGTGGACATACTTTTAGAGGTTAATGTAGCCAAAGAAGAAAGTAAATTCGGCTTTAATCTGGATGAAGCAGAATCGGCAATCAGTGAAATCGCCACATTTCAGCATGTTAAGATAAAAGGTCTTATGACCATTGCTCCTTTTGTAGAAAATCCTGAGGAAAATAGGCCTGTATTTCAAAAATTAAATCAACTTTATATTGACATGCAAAGAAAAAACATTGATAATGTTAATATGACCGTGCTCTCAATGGGCATGACCGGAGATTATGAAGTTGCAATCGAAGAGGGAGCTACTCTGGTAAGGGTCGGTACCGGCATTTTTGGTACAAGATATTATATGAACACCTGATAGAGGATACAGAGCAGGCATCGGTCAGGTGAGAATATATACCTGGAGGCGTTGTGTATAGCCACCGTGGTATAAGATTGGAGAGAATGAAGTATGAGCATTTTAGGCAAACTGATGGATAGCATGCGCTTGAATGATACGGATGAAGACGATGATTACTACTTAGATGACGATTACGAGGATGAGGGTGACAGACCTGTCAGAAAGCCTCTTTTTTCAAAGAAGGCGGAAGAAGACTATTACGATGAGGAAGAGGAATATGAGCAGAAGCCCCGTTTTCTGTCCCGTTCTCCGAAAGTAGTTCCCATAAAGCAGCAGCGTGCCATGGAAGTATCCATGATAAAACCCACTTCCATTGAGGATGCAAAGGAAATCTGCGATTATATGCTGGCAGGAAAGGCCGTTGTTCTTAATATGGAGGGAATCCATACTGAGGTGGCTCAGCGAATTATTGATTTTACTTCCGGTGCTACATACTCCATGAATGGAAACTTGCAGAAAATATCAAACTACATATTCATAGCAACTCCGGAATCTGTGGAACTGTCCGGTGATTTTCAGGATCTTTTAAACAGCGGAGGTCTGGATATGGGCGGAATGAATCTTCGCCTGTAACAGTTTTACCTGAATAAAATAGTGAATTTATTTGAATGGTACAAGCAGACAACTTCCCATATCCCAGGCATACTCTGCTCAGGGGGTGTAGTTGTTTGCTTTCTTCCGTCATGGCGGAATTGCCTATAGGACAAAGAGAGGCCCCTTGGGGGTAAGATACAATAATACAATGGAGGAATTGCGCTGTGGGAAATCCAATGACCGTTCACAAAGACGGAGCCCCGATTTATAATATCGTTATGGAGTCCTCATTTAAGAGATTGGCAGAGGAGTTAAAAAAACTTAAACTGGACGGAAGAAAGGTCTGCATTGTCACGGACTCAAATGTTTCCTCTCTGTATTTGAGTGAGGTAGAAAGCATTGTCGGCAATTGCTGCAAGCAGACGGAGCGGTTTATCTTTCCAGCAGGAGAAGAAAATAAAAATCTGGACACAGTCCGCAGTTTATATGAAGCTTTGATTAACATGCAGTTTGACCGTCATGACTGGCTTCTCGCCCTGGGCGGAGGAGTGGTCGGGGACTTATGTGGATTTACAGCGGCCACCTATTTAAGGGGGATTTCTTTTATTCAGGTGCCCACAACCCTGCTGTCCCAGGTTGATTCCAGCATCGGCGGAAAAACTGGCGTAGACTTTGATTCCTACAAAAATATGGTAGGTGCATTTCACATGCCAAAGCTGGTATATACTAATATCGGAACTTTAAAGACCCTTTCTGAGGAGCAGTTTTCTTCCGGTATGGGAGAAGTTCTTAAGCATGGCTTAATTAAGGACTCTTCCTATTATGAGTGGTTGATTGAGCATGGGGAGGAAATTCAGACCAGGGATTTAAACATTCTGGAGGAAACCGTGCGCATAAGCAACCAGATTAAAAAAGAAGTAGTAGAAAAGGACCCTACCGAGCAGGGAGAACGAGCACATTTAAATCTGGGCCATACGTTAGGCCACGCCATTGAAAAGCTTTCTGATTTTCAACTGGTTCATGGGCACTGCGTCGGTCTTGGTTGCATTGCCGCTTTAGCCATTTCTGTAAAAAGAGGCATGATAGAAGAGGGAGAGCTTTTCCGACTTATATCCGTTATGAAACAGTTTCACATGCCTGTTACAGTGGGCGGGCTCTTGGCCAATGATATTATTGAAACTACGAAAAGTGATAAAAAAATGGATTCCGGCACAATCCGTTTTATTCTCTTAGAGCAGATAGGAAAAGCCTTTGTGGATAAATCGGTCACTGCAGAAGAGATGACAGAAGGCCTAAATTACATTTTGACCTTAGCATAAGGAGATATACATGAACCAGAAAATCAAACTAACCGTAGGACTGATCGCTGGCTTTTTTATTGCCATAGGTCTGGACCAGTGGACCAAACATCTTGCAGTACAGCATCTTATGAATCGTCCGCCTTATCAGATATGGAAAGGGGTCTTTGAGTTTTTTTACCATGAAAACAGAGGAGCAGCCTTTGGGATGCTTCAGGGGAAACAGACTTTTTTTCTGCTGATCGCTATTGTGGTTTTATCTTTTACAGTCTATGGGGTGTTCCGAATGCCTCCAACCAGAAAATACCTGCCCCTGCATCTCATTGCCATGTTTTTATCCGCCGGAGCGGTGGGAAATATGATTGACCGCTTTTCTCAGGGATACGTGGTGGATTTTCTGTATTTCAAGCTTATTGACTTTCCGATTTTTAATGTGGCCGACTGTTATGTTACAGTTTCCATGTTTGTTTTCATGATTTTGTTCCTGTTTTACTACAAGGAAGAAGATTTATCCTGTCTTTCTTTTAAACAAAAGGAGGAACGGGCTTGAAGCAGGAGTTTACAGTGACAGCCGAAGATGGGGGAATGCGGATTGATAAGTATCTGTCAATCCGTTGCGAAGAGTTGTCCCGTTCCTATTTGCAAAAGCTTTTAAAGGAACAGGAAGTACTGGTCAATGAAAAAACGGTTAAAAGTAACTATAAAGTAAGTCCTGGAGAAGTAGTACAGCTATCTCTTCCGGAGGCAGTGGAACCGGAAATTGAGGCTGAGGATATGGAGCTGGACATCCTGTATGAGGACCAGGACATTATTCTCGTTAATAAGCCCAAGGGAATGGTTGTCCATCCGGCTGCCGGTCATTACAGCGGGACCCTGGTCAACGGCCTTATGGCTCATTGCCGGGATAGTTTATCAGGCATCAACGGCATTATGCGCCCCGGTATCGTCCACAGAATCGATATGGACACAACCGGAGTTCTGATTGTATGCAAAAATGACATAGCCCATAATTCTATTGCAGAGCAGCTTAAGGAACATTCCATTACCAGAAAGTATTATGCTGTGGTACACGGTGTATTGAAGGAAGAGGAGGGTACTGTAAACGCCCCCATTGGACGTCATCCTGTGGATCGAAAAAAAATGAGCATTAATGAGAAAAGCGGCAGGGAAGCAATTACACATTACCGGGTTTTGGAGCATTTCAAGCAGTTTACCTATGTGGAATGCCAGCTCGAAACAGGGCGGACCCACCAGATCAGGGTTCATATGGCCAGCATTGGCCATCCCATATTGGGCGACCAGATTTATGGTCCTGCAAAATCTTCTTTCCGGTTAAACGGCCAGACCCTTCATGCAGGTGTTCTGGGCATTATCCATCCGAAAAGCGGAGCTTACATGGAATTTAGGGCTCCTCTTCCTGAATATTTTGAAGACCTGTTAAGAAAAATACGGGGAGCCTTTTTATAAGGCTCTTTTTTTCTTAGAAAACTGTTAAGTTCATAGAAAATATGGATTTTTCTGAAATTTTCATGTATAATATATTTATAAGATAATTGGAAGGAGTGATTTTCATGAGAGGAAATTTAGTCATTACTATAGGAAGGCAATGCGGAAGTTCAGGAAAAATAATCGGTCAGATGTTGGCTGAGGAACTGGGAGTCAAGTGTTATGATAAAGAATTGCTGGCCCTTGCGGCAAAAAAAAGCGGGTTAAGTGAAGAGCTGTTTCATACTCATGATGAAAAACCTACCAACAGTTTTTTGTATTCCCTAGTTATGGATACATATCCAATGGGAATGGCCGCCTCCGGTCAATTAGATATGCCTATCAACCATAAGCTGTTTTTAGCCCAGTTAAACACAATTAAACAGCTTGCTGAAGAAGAATCCTGTGTGATTGTAGGTCGGTGTGCGGATTATGTTCTCGCAGAAAATCCCAATCTTGTATCGGTTTTTATCAGTGCCAACGATGAAGACAGGATCAGCTCTTTAAAAGAGCTTTATCATATTGATGAAGGAAAAGCAAGGGATATTATGATTAAGACCGATAAGAAACGTTCCAGCTACTATAATTATTATGCTGACAAAAAATGGGGAGATGTAAAAAGCTATGATTTATGCATTAACAAAAGTGCAGTAGGCGTTGAGATGGCAGTGAATATCATCCGCAAGTTTGCTGATGCAAAGATAAAGTGGAACGAAGAAAAGAAGTAAAAGTCATGGAGCTGTCGCACTAAGTAAGTTAGTGGGCAGCTCTTTTTTAATCTAAAAATGTAAAAATGTGAGCCAAGCTTCGAATAGTCTGGCTTATGTTGTAAAATAAAAGTTTGTATTTTAAACATTTTAGTATGTAATATATGTTTTTTTTTCTTAAAATTAAACTTATACTTTACTTATTAAATCAACAAATAACAAAAAGGGGAGGGAACCAATGAAGCACTTTAACGAACTCGTCATGGGGGTATGCTATTATCCGGAACATTGGGATAAATCGTATTGGCGTGATGATTTAAACCGAATGTCAGAGGCAGGCATTCAGCTGATTCGTATCGGAGAATTTGCCTGGAACAAATTTGAGATTGGTGAAAATATATTTGATTTTCAATTCTTCGATGAATTTTTAGATTTAGTGGAGACAACAGATATAAAAATCATCTTTTGTACTCCCACTGCCACACCACCAGCCTGGTTGACAAAGAAGTACCCTGAAGTACTCTGTGTAGACCGGGATGGAAAACAGCACCAGCACGGAATGAGAAGGCAATATAATTATAATTCTCCCATCTATCTGGACAAGACAACCCAGATCGTGGAAGCAATTGCAAAACACTATGGTCAGAGAAAGTCAATTATCGGCTGGCAAATTGACAACGAGCTAAACTGCGTCACCGATGAGTTTTACTCAGAATCAGACCATCAGGCATTCCGGATTTTTGTAAAAGAGGAATATAAGACCCTGAAACAACTAAACAAAGCCTGGGGAACCGTATTTTGGAATCAGGATTATTTTGAATGGGAAGAGATCTATCTTCCCCGCCATGCTCCTCGAAATACTGCGAATCCGCATCTAAAGCTGGATTCTATCCGGTTCTTTTCCGAAAGTACCAGAAAATACTGCAAGCTGCAGTCAGATATACTTAGAAAACACATTCAGGAAAATGTATTTATCACCACCAACGGTATTTTTAAACATATTGATTATAAAAAAATGGTTTCCGAATCACTTGATTTTCTTACATATGACAGCTATCCCACCTTTGGACTAATGGATGCACAGAATTCCTTTGGTGACCGTAAGTGGAGTATGAATCTAAGCAGAGTGCGGTCCAGCTCAGAATTATTTGGCATTATGGAACAACAGGCTGGGCCGGGAGGCTGGGTCAACCACCACAAAGCACCGACTCCGAAGCCAGGACAGATTCGTCTGTGGACCTACCAGTCAATTGCTCATGGAGCTGATTTTGTCAGCTATTTCCGCTGGCGGACCTGCACTTATGGTACCGAACTATACTGGTATGGGATTTTGGGACATGACAACCAGGATAACAGAAGACTGGCTGAAGTAAAGCAAATTACAACAGAAATGAAGCTTCTCAGTGAACTTGCCGGAAGCAAATATCAGGCATCGTTGGCAATATTGTATGATTATGATAATGAATGGGATACCGAATATGATGTGTGGACCAATCCATTGTATCAATACTCGCAAACTAACTGGTTTCAGGCACTGCAATTAACTCATAACCCATTTGACTATATTACCATTGATCATAACACATCTCTTGCAGAGCTTCAGAAGTACAATTACCTGATTATTCCTCATATGACTATGTTAAAGAAAGAGGTTGTAACAATTGTGAAGGAATATGTGCAGGCTGGAGGCAATGTTATCGCTGGAGCCCGTACCGGCTGCAAAGATGAATACGGAAAATGCCCGATGGAGCCGGAGCCGGTATTAATGAATGACCTATTTGGAATTCAGATTAACGATTTTACCCTGCTAACAGAGGACTCTCCAGTATCTTACAGCAAATGGGGCGAGGATTTGATTGAAATGAATCTGTTTCATGATATCCTGACTCCGGTATCTGATTCATGTCAGACCAGAGCACTGTATCAAGACGATTATTATCAGAATCAGCCGGCAATCACCGAAAACTGTTACGGTGCAGGCCGGGCCATATATGTTGGTTCTGCCTTTAGTGTTCAGACCGTCAGAATACTGCTTGATAAGCTTCAAATTTCCAGCCCTTATAAAGATAAAATAGTGATACCTGAGGTATGTGAACTGGCAGTCAGGAAAAAAGATGGGGAAGAATATGCTTTTTTATTGAATTACAGTGATGAAGAGCAGGAAATTATACTGAACGAACCTTGCTTTGATTTAAACAGTAAAATCCAGATAAATGGAAGTATAAAATTGCAGCCATACGGTGTATCAGTATTAAAATTATCAGTAAAAACGATGGGAGAATTATATGAGAAAAAGTAAGTTGATGACACTTGCAGCAGTTACTTTAGCAACAGCATTATTGGCAGCCTGCGGTTCCGGCAGCGGGACTGCCAGAGAAAGTACAAATTCCGCGCAGTCTGATGGAAGCAGCAGTGATAAAAAGGTCATGATGTCAGTTGCCTGTCTGACCGGAGGTAACAATGAAGCTTATGCAAAGCTGATTGAGAAGGAAATCGAAGAATTTAATGCGAACAACCCATACAATGTGGAACTGTTACAGGAAGCTTATTCCAATGAGCAATATAAAACTAAAATAACTACATTAATGGCATCCAATGCCCAGCCGGATATATTCTTTACCTTTGAAGCCGGATTTTTACAGCCTTTTGTCGAGGGTGGTAAGGTATATCCTATTGGTGATGTGATCGAATCAGATACAGAGTGGGCGGCTAAATACCAGGATAAGAGTGTGTTCGGGCCGGTTACTTATGACGGTAAGATCTACGCAGTGCCCAATACCAGACAAATTGTGGTTATGACTTATAATAAAAAGCTGTTTGAGGAAGCTGGCGCGGAGATTCCGCAAACCTATGATGAATTTTTGGCAGTGTGTGAAGCTTTAAAGAACAGTGGGAGGACTGCCTTTGTGGTTCCTTGCCAAGAGGCATGGTACGCAGGTCAGCTGTTGCAGCAGTTGGCTAATGGCGTCGGCGGCTCAGCCTTATACGATGAAACCGGCACCGGATCACTGGAGTGGACTGACCCTCGTTATGTAGAGGCTGGTGAGCAGCTGGCGGAATTGGCGGAAAAAGGTTATTTGCCGGAAGGCTTTTTAGGAATGACACCGAATGAAGGGTTTGAGAAGTTTAACAACGGCGAAGCTGGGATGATGATGAATCTGACCTCAGCAATTACAATGTTTAACCATGCCGACAACCCAATCTACAATGATATTGATTTTTTTGTTATGCCGGCTAAAAACGAAAGTGCCAAAGGTGTAAATGTGGGTTCTACCGGCCAGATGTACGCTGTCAGCAGCAAAGCAGAGAATACAGAAGCAGCTTCTGCGTTTGTAAAGCAGCTCACCGAAAACCGTTTTCAGCAGGAACTGGTGAACCTGGGTCAGGTACTGGTGACCAATGAACCGGTCAACAAGGATCAGGTTGACCCCATGGCACTTCGGATGCAGAAGGTTTTCCCGGATGTAACCACCTATACACCATGGTTTGACAGAGTATTCGCCACCGGTGAAGGAACAGAATTCAACAACATCGCAGTGGCAATCCTGGCGGGAGGAGGTCCTGAAGAACAGTTTAAAAACCTGCAGCAATTTAAAATAGATAATGCCGATCGTTAAGCTTCAATTAAAGAGAGGATGTTGACTTATATTGCAGCATCCTCTTTTTATTATAAATTTTATGAATAAATGCTGAAATGTATCTGAAAAGAAAGAGGTTTTTGCTTATGAACAAGGTTCTGAGTGATAAAAAAACAATTGCTGTATTTGTACTTCCGGCACTGTTTTTATATGGTTTGTTCGTGTTGATTCCGATTATATACAGTATATATCTGAGTTTTTTTCAAACTGATTTAATGAGTAAACATGTATTTGTGGGAATTAAAAATTATCGGAATTTGCTGAATGATCGGTTTTTTATTAAGGCTGTACAAAACAATCTGCTGTTGGTAGTAGGCTCTCTGATTGCGCATCTGCCACTGGCTTTGTTTTTTGGAAATGCACTATTTAAGAAAATGAAAGGAAGCAAATTTTTTCAGTCCGTGTTTTTTCTTCCGTCAGTAATCTGCGGTGCTGGGGTGGGGCTTTTGTTTAATATGGTATATAATTCCCAGTTTGGTATCGTAAATACGGTTCTTGACCTTTTAAAGCTTGGTTCCTTAAAGCATGCTTGGCTGAGTGAAGAAAAGACAGTGATGGTTGCATTAATCTTCGTGGTGATGTGGAAATTTGTCGGATACCATATGATTATTCAGGTGGCGGCCATGAAGGCTATTCCACAGAGTCTTTTCGAAGCAGCTAAAATTGACGGTGCTTCCTCAGGACAGCAATTTTTCAATATCACACTGCCGCTGATTAAGCATGTGATTAAAATTGATGTAATCCTGATTATTACCGGCTCACTAAAGTACTTTGATTTAATCTGGTCAATGACGAAAGGTGGTCCTAATCATGCCAGTGAGGTTATGGCTACTTATATGTATTATCAGGGATTCCGAACTTTAAAATTCGGGTATGCCAGTGCGATTGGCGCGGTAATGCTGCTTATGTGCATGCTGATTATCTGGCTAGTCAACCGTGTGCTTAAGACCGAGAAGATTGAATTTTAGGAGAAAAAGCGATGAGAAAAAAAATCAGTGCTGCAGACGCACTAACATTTGTGCTGCTGTCAATATTTGCCGTATGCTGTCTTTATCCGATTATCTGGTTGTTTCTCAACTCATTTAAGGATAATAAGGAATTGTTTTCTAATCCATGGGGATTGCCGAAGGCATTTGAGGTGAATAATTATGCAAGAGCGGTTACTAAGGGCAATATCGGAATAAGTTTTGTAAATTCTTCGATTATCACGGTGTTTGCAGTGTTTTTTGCAGTGATGCTGGGGGCCATGGTTTCTTATGGGGTTGCCAGATTGAAGTTCAAATCCTCGCGGCTGGTAAAAAGCTTATTTATGGTGGGAATGAGTATTCCTGCCTATGCAGCAATCGTTCCGCTGTTTTCCATGTTCAATAAGATAAATCTGCTGGATTCCTATGCATCAGTTATCATCGCTCAGATCGTCTTTGCTTTTCCAATCACTGTGTTTATCCTGGAAGGGTTCTTTTCAACCATTCCAGGCGAGCTGGAGGAGGCGGCAATCATGGATGGCTGTTCGATTCTGAGCGGGTATTTCAGAATTATCCTCCCCATTGCAAAGCCGTCAATTGTCACTGTTGCAGTTATTGATTTTATCAATATCTGGAACGATCTGCTCTTTCCTCAAATCTTTCTGTCTTCGGAAAATAAGATGCCGCTCCCGGTCGCCTTGACCAGTTTTGCCGATTTGGATTCCGTTGATTATACCGGTATGTTGGCAGCTGTGGTGTTAACAATTATACCAACGATAGCAGTATATATGATATTACATGATAAGATTATGGACGGCATGACAGCGGGGGCTGTCAAAGGGTAAGTAAACACGAAAATATTATCACGATCTTCAGCAGTATGTTATAATAACCATTATCGGAGCGTCGGGAGGGATGGAATGAAGATATTAATTGTGGATGATGAACTGCACATCAGGCAGGGGTTGGAGCACCTGGATTGGAGATCAATGGGACTGAAGGTGTGCGGCACCGCCAAAAATGGCCAGGAAGCGATGGAGATCGCGAAGCATCAGAATCCAGATATCATCCTTTCCGACATCCGGATGCCGAATATGGATGGTTTGGAGCTGACTGAGCTTCTTCTGCAATTGAATCCTCATTGCGCAGTTATATTTTTAAGCGGTTACCGGGATTTTTCCTATGCCAGGAGAGCTTTGGTTCTGGGGGCATTTGATTACCTGCTAAAGCCGACCAATCCAGAAGAGATACTGTCATGCTGTAAAAGGGCGATGGACAGAATCAACGAAACCAAGACCCGGAATGTCAGCATTGTAGAGATGAAGTATAAGATTAAAGAAATGGAAATTAAACAAGACATATCCCCTGATACTCCATGTGCTGATCATAACCAAAACAAAGTCAACAGTATTATGGAATATATTGAAGAGCATTATTGTAAAGAGCTATCGCTGCAGGATTTATCTGACAACTTTCATTTCAATTCCATTTATATCAACCGTATTATTAAGAAAGAGACAGGGTATACCTTTCTGGAGATTGTTAATAACAAGCGGATGAATAAGGCTGCCGAATATCTGAAAATGCCGGATATTAAGATTGCGGAGGTTGCTGACCGGATCGGGATACCGGATCAGCGGTATTTCAGCCAAATATTTAAAAAATATTACGGTTATTCTCCACGGCAGTACCGCAAATTATTATTGAAAAAGCAGATAACTTTATGAAAAAGAAGAAGAGAAAATTTCATTTTAAAATAAGTCAGAAGCTGGCAGTTTCCTGTATCGGATTATGTTTTGCGGTAATCAGTATCCTGACTATCCAGTATTACAATTATTCGAGACATCTGTTGGAAAATCAGACTCGGCTTTATATATCCGATATGTTGCTGCAGACAGGGAACAATCTGGATCTCTTAATGAATGATGTAGAATCGTTGATTTTTGATATTCAAAAGGAACCTCATGTCCAGAATTATCTGACCAAATTCAGTAAAAGTCAAGAGGATAATTATGAAGCGTATCTGGCAAAGGAAGATCTGAATAATACCATTTACAAAAATATCTTATTTGATGATAATGTGGAAGCGGTTATGATTATCCCGGAGGAAGGTGAACCTCATGTGATCTCAAAAACTATGAAGGAGTATCAGGCGAACCACAATATCAAGAATAAGATATATGAGGCAGGCGGCAGTGCTGTTTGGATGGGAGTGGAGCCTTCCGAACGTTATATTACGGTGGCAGCCCAGATTAATAGCATTAAAACAATGCGTCCTCTTGGTTATCTGATTGTACAAATTTCAGAACGGAAGTTTTCAAAACTGCTGAACGGATTGAGCTTTGTAAAGGATGGTAATATCTTTATTGTCAATCAGTATGGTGTGATTGTGTCCGGCAACAGTCCGGAGTTCTTAAATCAACAGTTGGACCAGGAGTATCAAGGTGCTTTGGGGAATAAATCAGACAGAGCATTTGAGATAATATCAAACGGGAGCCGGGAAGAATATGTTGTTGGTCAGAAACTGGACAATCGTACTTGGAACCTGATAACAGTTATTCCGGTGCTCAGCTATCAAAGCACCTTGGTTGAATTGCGGCGCTACTTTGCACTGATTTTTGCAATTGCAGCAACAGTAGCAGTAGTGGTGAGTACGCTCAATACATTAACTTTTTCAAGACCGATCAAGAGCCTGTTAAAGACCATGCAGAAATTCGGAGAAGGAGATTTTAATGTAATCAGCAACGTAAAATCCAGTGATGAAATTGGTTTATTGTCCCAGAATTTTAATCGGATGGCCTATAATATCAACGATTTGATTGATAAAGTTTATACTGAGACGATGTTAAAACAAGAGGCTGAATTAAAGTCTCTGCGTATGCAGATAAATCCACATTTTCTGTACAATACTCTGGAGACAATAAACTGGCTCTCCAGGGAAAAGGGCGTTGATGAAGTTGGAGCACTGGCAAAATCGTTGGGGGATATGATGCATTATACCATTAATGGCTCCGATTTTACCACCATTGAGAATGAGGTGACAAACATCAACAATTATCTGATGATTCAGAGAATTCGGTATGGAGACCGGATTAGTTTTGTTGTGGGTATGCCGGAAGAATTGTATCATTATAAGCTGCCGAAACTTATCCTGCAGCCACTGATTGAGAATTCGATTATCCATGGATTGGAAAATCGAGAAGAAGGTGGTTTGCTGGTTGTACAGGGGATGGTAAAATCCAAGATGCTGCTGTTATCAGTTTCTGATAATGGGGTGGGTATGAGTCAAGAAAAGATCAATACCATTTTATCTAAGGATTCCGATGACTCTATTGGCATGAGAAACGTTGATCAGCGTCTTCGTCTGTATTTTGGAACGGATAGGGGACTGAAGATACAGAGTATTATCAATGTTGGGACTCAGGTTATGATGGAAATTCCGGTTGGAGATACCTTTTTATAGTAGGTAGCGGCGTACAGCCTAAACATTCAAATAAAGTAATAAAAAACGGATCATTCCATTTGACTGGAATGATCCGTTTTTATTGCACCAATTATTCCACTGTTACGGATTTTGCCAGATTTCTCGGCTGATCCACATCCAGATTTTTCCCTACGGAAGCATAATAAGCAATGAGCTGAAGAATGACTGCTACTGGAAATACAGCAAAGCGATCATCTACTTCAGGGATAGGAATTATAATATCTGCGATGCCTTCCTCCACCGGGGAGTTTTCTCCAACCAGCAAAATCACAAATGCTCCTCTCGCCTTAACTTCCCTGATGTTGGAAATGGTTTTTGTGAAAACTTTTTTCTGGGTTCCAATGGCAATGACAGGAACCTGATCGGTTATAAGAGCAATGGTGCCGTGTTTTAATTCTCCGGCAGCATAGGCTTCTGCATGGATATAGGAGATTTCCTTTAGTTTTAAGGCTCCTTCCAGGGAAAAGGCATAGTCCAGCCCCCGCCCGATGAAGAATGCATCAGGTTCATTGATCAGGTGGGTGACCAAAGCCTTTACAGAGTCTCTTTTTTCAATCATGGATTCCATGGCAGGAATGGCATCCAGAAGTTCCTTCATAAAATCCTCTGCTTCCTCACGCCTGCATGCTTCCCTGACCAGTGCCATCCTGCAGCATACCATATAAAGGGCAGCCAGCTGAACAGAATAGGCCTTTGTACTGGCAACAGCAATTTCCGGGCCCGCATGAGTGAAAAGAACGTAATCGCTTTCCCTCGCAATGGTAGAGCCTTTTACATTGACTACTGACAAGGTAGAGGCACCATAGCTTCTTGCAAGCCTTAAAGCAGCCAGAGTATCAATGGTTTCTCCTGACTGGGATATGATGATAACAAGAGTCCTGCTGTCAATAAGGGGTTCCTCATACCGGAATTCGGACGCAATAGAAACCGTAACCGGAATCCTCAGCAGAGGCTCCATAAGAGCTCTTGCCACCATCCCTGCATGCATGGCAGTACCGCAGGCTACAATATGAATCCGGTCACACTGCTGTAGCAGGGAATCGGGAATCTGATCGTCCGTAAAGTCCGGAAGTCCCCGGACCATACGGGGCAATATGGTATTTTTAAGGGCTTCAGGCTGTTCATGAATCTCTTTCAGCATAAAGTGAGGAAAACCATTTTTCATGGCAGCATCTGTATTCCAGCTCACCTCCATCAATTCAGGGATGGTTTCCTTCTGATAAAGGTCATAAAGATGAATCTTATATGAGGTAAGCTTTACAATATGGTTTTCAGGAACCACGAAATATTGTTTTGTATAAGGAATAAGTGCGGTTAAGTCTGAGGCTACAAAGGAGCCGGAGTGTGTGTAGGCAGCCACAAGAGGGCTTACACTTCTGATCGCATAAATTTCTCCGGGATGATCCTCAAACATCATACAGAAGCTGTATGAACCTTTTAAATAAGATACAAATTTGCTTATGGCCTCTAAAGGTCTTCCTTCATAAAGGCTTTCAAGAACCCATGCAGCCACTTCACTGTCAGTCTCAGATTGAAGTTTCCCTTCCAAATGAAAGTCAAGAGTCAGCTGATGATAATTCTCAATGATTCCGTTGTGAACCAGTGTAATCCGTCCGGCCTGATGAGGATGGGTATTTTCCGTAGTCACTCCTCCGTGAGTCGCCCACCG
Organism: Clostridiaceae bacterium; assembly: GCA_902363735.1. Lineage (GTDB taxonomy): Bacteria > Bacillota > Clostridia > Lachnospirales > Lachnospiraceae > Lacrimispora. The sequence continues at coordinate 12,035 of CABJBA010000003.1, read as the reverse complement.
GGTATGTCCCAGACCGCAATGGGATGTTTCAGAAATCTCCCTGCAGCCTTCTTTTAAATTGGAAACCTTTCCTGTATGCCTGATGAGGCGGATACGGGAGTTCTCCATGCACAGAGCAACTCCTGCACTGTCATAACCCCTGTATTCCAATTGGGACAAACCTTCCAACAGAATTTTTTTTGAGTCCAGAGGACCTGTATAACCAATAATTCCACACATAATTTACGTTCTCCTTAAATTTTCACATGATATTCGCATCTTTTTTCTTAAAAAAGGTACACAAAAAACAAGCTCCGGTTCCAATGCGTTTGTTTTGCAGTTACCTGCATATTTCACACTGGATACACGCCCGGAACGGCATGGAAGGGTATCCGCCGAATATTCGATAAACCCTTCACCTCGTTAACCCCTGATGCCGTCTTCCTTTGAAAACGTCCACGATCGCATCAGCAGGTGCATGGCGCTTAGCTTTACTATTAATATTTATGCCTCCTTCATAAATCTAGTTTATTATATCCTTTGTTTGTTTGTGCGTCAATACCATGATTTACATTGATTTTACTGTAAACGTCTTTTTCATTTTACATTCATCTTTTAAAATAAATTTAGAATATGCAGAAAGGAACAGAAATTTATGGCAGGCTTGTCTTTTGTAAATATATGTAAAACCTATAAAAACGGTCAGGCCGTTGTAAAGGACTTTAATCTTGATATCAAAGACCAGGAGTTTTTGGTTTTAGTAGGGCCATCAGGATGCGGAAAATCTACAACGCTGCGCATGGCGGCAGGACTTGAAGAGATTTCTTCCGGTGAATTGTGGATAGACGGTCAGCTTATGAATATGACCAGCCCCCAGAGCAGAGACTTATCTATGGTGTTTCAGTCTTATGCCCTTTATCCCCATATGACAGTCTATCAAAATATGGCTTTCAGCTTAAAGGTGCACAAGATCCCAAAGGAAGAAACAGATAGAAGAGTGCGCAGGGCGGCAGAAATTCTTCACATCAGCCATTTATTGGAGAGAAAGCCTTATGAATTGTCGGGAGGACAGAAGCAGAGAGTTGCCATCGGAAGTGTTATTGTCCGTCAGCCAAAAGCCTATCTGATGGATGAGCCTTTATCTAATCTGGATGCCAGTCTTAGAACACAGATGCGGGTGGAGCTTGCGAAAATCCATAAAAAGCTGGGAACCACCGTCATTTATGTCACTCACGATCAGGTAGAGGCCATGACACTTGGTACAAGAATTGTAGTTATGGATCGGGGAGTTATTCAGCAGGCGGCCGCTCCAAATGATATTTACGAGAATCCGGTCAATAAATTTGTAGCAGGTTTTATCGGTTCTCCCTCCATGAACTTCATCATAGTCCAGGTGGTTCAGGAAAATAACCGGATATATCTGGAATTTGGTAAAAACAAGCTCTTTATCAACGAAAGATCTGCAAAGCGGCTTGCAGAGGGCAGCTATATGGGAAAACATGTCTGGCTGGGAATACGGCCTGAAGATTTCCATGAAAAAGGACCAAAGGAACAGGAACTTCTTTTAGAAATAGAAATGAAGGAAGTTTTAGGGGCTGAGATTCTTTTTCACGGTCATCTTGGAAATACGGGGGTATGTGTGAGATTAAAACCGGATATTAAGGCAGAAGCCGGAGAAAGCCTTTCTGTTTATCCGGATATAAATAGAATCAAACTCTTTGACATGGACTCAGAGCAAAATATTTTATATATTTAAGGAGTTTTTATGAACATAAAATCGGTTGTGAAGAAGGCAGGGCCTTATGCCTATACAGTTCCAGCTATGGCAGTGTTTGCGGTGTTTCTGTTTTTTCCGTTTTTCAAAACCATATACTTAAGCCTTTATAAGACGAATAAAATGGGGCAGGCCAAGATTTTCACAGGTCTTTCAAATTATATGGATTTGCTGAAATCCCAGTCTTTTTTTAACAGCCTGGCGGTAACAGGGATATTTGTTCTCATCGTAGTATCCGTAAGTATGCTTTTAGGGCTTATTGCCGCAGTTCTCTGCAATAAGACATTTCCAGGCATCAGGATTTTCAGTACTGCATACGCCCTCCCAATGGCCATTGCTTCCAGTTCCGCCGCTATGATATTTAAAATCATGCTTCATCCTTCCATTGGAATAGTAAATAAGCTCCTGAGACTGGATATTAACTGGATCAGCGATTCTAAGTATGCCTTAATCTGTGTGGCCTTATTGACAGCCTGGTTAAACAGTGGAATCAATTTTCTCTATTTCAGTGCAGGGCTCAGCAGCATTGATGAAACTATTTATGAAAGAGCCTCTGTAGATGGAGCAGGCGCTGTACAGCAGTTTTTCCGTCTGACCCTTCCAGGCTTAAGTCCCATTATGTTTTACACCCTGGTTGTCAACATCATTCAGGCATTCCAATCCTTTGGACAAGTGAAAGTATTAACCCAGGGGGGACCTGGAGAATCCACAAATTTAATCGTATATTCCATTTACCGGGATGCATTTTTTAATTATCGTTTTGGAAGTGCAGCAGCCCAGTCAGTACTGTTATTCATTATAATCATGATTCTCACTTTAGGTATGTTTCGTTTGGAAAAGAAAGGAGTAAGCTATTGATGGAATCTATTCTTATATCAGTTGACAGGAATATGAACCGTGATGAGCTGGATAAATTGAAGGAATCAGCTAACCGCAAAGCTGTCTTTCAAAGAAAGATGAAAAAAGCTATATTGGTAGCTGTAAATCTGGCTATGACTATTTTTATCCTGCTTCCTCTTTTGTATGCGGTGAGCATTGCTTTAATGCCTTCCAGTGAGCTATTTACTATGGAGATGAATTTGATTCCTCAGAATCCAACTTTTGAGAACTTTCGTCAGGCAATGGTTAAAATACCATTAAGCCGATTCATCTTTAACTCTTTTATCGTGGCAGGCTGTATCACACTGGGACAGATCATATCCTGTTCTCTGGCAGCATTTTCTTTCTCCTTTTTGCATTTTAAAGGAAAGAACTTCCTTTTTATGGTGGTTATGTCCACCATGATGATTCCGGGAGAGGCCACTATTATTTCAAATTATCTGACTGTAAGCGGATTAAAATGGCTGGACAGCTATCAGGTTCTGATTATCCCTTATCTGACCTCCGCCATGGGTATTTTTCTCTTCCGGCAATTTTATAAGTCATTTCCGCCTTCCTTATATGAATCGGCAAAGATTGACGGTTGTTCCAACTTGAGATTTATTTTCAGCATCCTAATCCCCCTTACAAAGTCTGCAATTGGAGCTATGGCAGTTTACACCTTTATTAATGCCTGGAATATGTATATGTGGCCTTTGCTGGTTACGGGTTCAAACCAGATGAGAACGGTTCAAATAGGAATCGGTATGCTGGACAGTGTGGATTCCCAGTCTATATCTATGATGATTGCCGGTGTTGTAATGATTATTGTTCCATCCATTTCTGTTTTCATCGCAGGACAGAGACAATTAATCCGTGGAATGTTCTCAGGCGCAGTCAAAGGCTGACCTGGTTCAGAAGTATAAAAATGAAAAATTTGGAGGAAAGAAAATGAGAAAGAAAGCACTTGCCATGAGTATGGCAGTTATGATGGCAGCAACCGGTCTGGCAGGGTGTGCCGGGCAGACTGGAACCACTGAGGCTGTTTCTTCTTCAGAAACACAGTCTTCTGCGGCCCAGACAGCCGAGACAACAGGAGCTTCCCAGGCCACTGCCATAACCTTCTGGCATTCCATGGGAGGGGTTAACGGAGAAGCCATTGATGCATTGGTGGCTAAGTTCAATCAGGAAAACACCTCCGGAATTACCGTAGAGGCTCAGTATCAGGGCAGCTATGATGATGCTATCAACAAATTGAAAAGTGCCCAGATCGGCAATATGGGAGCTGACTTAGTGCAGATTTATGATATTGGCACCCGTTTCATGATTGATTCCGGCTGGGTTATTCCCATGCAGAATCTCATTGATGAAGACGGTTGGGATCTAAGTGAGGTAGAACCCAACATTGCAGCCTATTATACGGTAAATGATCAGCTTTATTCTATGCCATTTAATTCTTCCACACCAATTCTTTATTATAATAAGGATATCTTTGAGAAAGCCGGCATTACAGAAATTCCTGACAGTCTTCCTGGAATCGGAAGAATCGGAGATGATATAGTAAATAAGGGCGGGGCAGGAGAAGTGATTTCTTTAGGCATATATGGTTGGTTTTTCGAGCAGTTTACCTGTAAACAACAAGCCAATTACGCTGATAATGGAAACGGAAGAGAAGATGCAGCCGGAGCTGTGGATTTTGACAAAAACGGGGCCGGTGTAAAAACCTTAACTTCATGGAAAGAATTATCCGATAAGGGTTACGCTCCCAATGTAGGGAGAGGCGGTGATGCAGGTCTTGCAGATTTCAGCGCAGGCAAGGCAGCCATAACTCTTGGATCCACGGCTTCTTTGAAACAGATATTAAATGATGTTAATGGCAAATTTGAAGTAGGAACCGCATATTTTCCAAAAGTAAACGATGATGACAAGGGCGGTGTTTCCATAGGAGGAGGTTCCTTGTGGGCATTAAACAATGAAGATGAAGCAAAGCAAAAGGCTGTCTGGGAATTTGTGAAGTTTTTGGTTTCCCCGGAAAGTCAGGCCTACTGGAATTCCCAGACTGGGTATTTCCCTATTACAGTTGCCGCTCATAATGAAAAGGTATTTAAAGACAACATTGCAAAGTATCCTCAGTTTCAAACAGCCATTGACCAGCTTCATGATTCCTTCCCTCAATCCGCAGGAGCACTCTTAAGCGTATTTCCTGAAGCACGGCAGATTGTAGAGACAGAGATTGAAAACATGATAAATAACAACGGCACTCCCGAGGATGCGGTTTCTAAAATGGCAGAAAAGATCAATAAATCCATTGAAGATTATAATGTTATTAATAATTAAATCAGGTTCAGAAAGGATATGAACAGATGAAAACAAAGGTTTGGGCTCACAGAGGCGCTTCTGCCTATGCACCGGAAAACACATTGGAGGCTTTTTCATTGGCAGTCAGACAAAAAGCCGATGGAATTGAATTAGATGTGCAGATGACAAAGGACGGGAAATTGGCTGTCATTCATGATGAAACCCTTGACCGGGTATGGAATTCTTCTGGTTTTGTAAAGGATTTTACTATGGAAGAATTAAAGAAGCTTCGCTGCAGCAAGGACTGGCCAGAGTTTCCAGAGGCCACGATTCCTGAACTTTATGAAGTTTTAGAGCTTATGAAACCTTCTGGTCTAACTGTTAATATCGAATTAAAAACAAACATTTTCCGTTATAAAGGAATTGAAAAAGCTGTATTAAAACTGGTAAAGAAGGTTGGGTTGGAGGAACGGGTTATTTATTCCTCCTTCCATCACCCCAGTATGATAAAAATAAAGAAGTTAAATCCTGATGCTTTGACAGGACTTCTTTACTCGGAAGGTTTTATTAATGTCCCTTACTACGCAAGGCTAATAGGAGTGGAAGCTATTCATCCCTCTTTTCACCTTCTGCGTTCCAAAAAGCTGATAAAGGAAGCAAAAAAAAGAAAGCTTTCTATTCACACCTGGACTGTAAATGATAAAAATATTATGGAATATCTTGCAGAGCAGGAAATTGGGGCTATTATTACCAATTACCCTGATATTGCAAGAGAAGTGACAGATAGGAGAGAAAATATATATGATACGATTAGTAGCATCTGACATGGATGGAACACTGTTGAATCCATGGGGGAAAATATCCCCGTTAAATATTGCAGCCATTGAGGCTCTCAGACGGAAAAATATAAAATTTGTAGTATGTACAGGCAGAGGCTATACAGATGCTTCCTTACCTTTAAAAGAAGCGGGAATTTCCTGTGATATCATCTGTATGAACGGTGCCGGCGTTTTTGACAGCAGCGGAAATCAGCTTCGGAAACAGACTATGTCCAAGAATCAGATCCGCCGAATTCTGGACATCTGCCGTTCGTTCCCGGTGCTTTACGATTTCATGACAGAAAGCGGAAGCTATACCACCTCAGACATGGAAACATTTCGCAAATACTTTGAAGACGGGACGTTTCTGCCCATGGTATCCAAAGAACATACTTATGAGACTATAGTTCGGAGATTTCAATTTACTACAGAAGAGGCACTTCTCAATTCTCCTTTTGATATTTATAAGATGTCTGTGGTTCATGGAAACCAGGAGATTTTAAAACATCTTCGTCTGTTTCTGGAGCAGGAAGAATCACTGTCGGTTGCGTCCTCTGATCTTTATAACTTGGAACTAACCCATACAGGAGCACAAAAAGGAACTGCTCTTTTGGAATATGCTCAAAATGCCGGAATTCATCCGAAGGAAATCCTGGCAGTAGGAGATAGTGAAAATGATCTTTCCATGCTTATGCTGCCTTTGGGATACACCGTTGCCATGGCAAATGCTTCGGAAGCAGTAAAGCGGAAAGCACGTCTTATGACCAGAAGCAACAATGCGGATGGTGTTGCCGCAGCCATAGAAGCGCTTATTCTTTCTGATGCGGCAGCAGGGTGATTCTTTGTTAATATTAATAAACTATTAAGCCTTTCTTTCTGTATTTTGACCTTATATTATGCTATAGTACTATTTTAGAAGAATATTACAGGAACGATAGCAGATGAAATTTAAAAAGACGGTCAGATTACAGATTCTCCCTCTTACAGTAATGTATAATTGGTATCAGTCATAAAAACAATCACATTGACCAGCAATGTGATTATTTCTGTTGTAAGAGGAGCTGGATCTCTTACTCAAAGTTAATTGACTGATAAAATCTTTTCTGATAAAATGGATAGGATCTTCCAGAGAATTGATTGGAAAGCCCGGAAAGCAAGGGCTGTAAATTAAGAAAGGACAATGGTTCAGTTATGAATTACGAAGACGAATTAGACCGGATGAAAGCCCGCAAAAACAGAAACCGCGGCAAAGAATCAGGACATTCAGATAGGAATCCGGATAGAAAGCAGACACCGGAAAGAAGACAGCAGGAGCAGGCAGTCAGAGGAGACAGGACCTATTATAATGCAGGGGACGGAAGAAACCCCAGAGTCCGCCGCAACGAGCAGCAAAGCAGGGCAAAGCTAAAAGCAGACAAGAAAAGAAAACGAAGACAGAAAAGGAAGGCTATGCTTATACGGTTTAGTATTCTGGCTCTGGTATTGTCAGGTGTATTTTTTATGTTAAAGCAGCGCACAGGGCAGAAGGGATATTGGACCATTGCAGTTTTCGGTGTGGATTCCAGAGATGGTAATCTGGAAAAGGGCGCCTTATCCGATGTGGAAATGATCTGCAACATAAACAAGGCTACCGGAGAGATTAAGCTTGTGTCCGTTTACAGAGATACATATTTAAAGATCAACAGCAAGGGAACTTATCATAAGATCAACGAAGCATACTTCAAAGGCGGCCATAAACAAGCCCTTGAGGCCTTAAATGAGAATTTAGATCTTAAAATTGATGATTATGCCACATTTAACTGGAAGGCTGTTGCTGATGCCATCAATATTCTGGGCGGAGTTGACGTGGAAATCACAGATTCGGAGTTTGCCTATATCAATGGTTTTATTACGGAAACTGTCAATTCCACCGGCGTAGGCTCTCATCATTTAAAAAGTGCAGGAATGAATCATTTTGATGGCGTACAAGCTGTATCATATGCCAGACTTCGCCTTATGGACACAGATTATAACCGTACAGAGCGGCAGAGAAAGATTATTTCCCTGGCTATGGAAAAGGCGAAGAATGCTGATTTTTCAACCCTAAAGACTTTGGTTACAGCTGTACTTCCCCAGATATCCACCAGCGTAGGCATTGATGACGTTCTGCCAATGGCGAAAGGAATCAGCAAATATCATATTGGAGAAACAGCTGGTTTTCCATTCTCCAGGACTGCCATGAGAATCGGAAAAATGGACTGTGTCATTGCCACCACCTTAGAAAGCAATGTAATTCAGCTCCATCAGTTCCTCTATGAAGAAGAAAATTATTCTCCTTCTTCAACTGTCAAAAAAATAAGTGCCAAAATTTCTCAGGACAGCGGTCTTTCAGCTCCTGGAGAAAATGCTCCCACAGGAGGAGGTTCAGGAGGAAAGAAAAAGAGCAGTACTCCAAAAGAGACAGACCCCCCTCAGACAGAAACCTCTGTTGAACCAAGTACAGAAGAAACCACTGCGGAAAGCACGGAAGAGGTGATTTCTCAAACGACAGAAGAGGAGAGTGAGGCTCCTACACTGGAAGACGGAAACCTGGTAGGTCCAGGCGCCAGCATACCGGAAACGGAGTCCCTGGAAGAACCTGGAACGGCTGAAGTTGGGCCAGGGGTATTATAAGAAAAAAGAAGAAGGAGAGTATTCATGATATTATCTGATAAAACTATTTTTGAAATGATCAGGAAAAAGACACTGACCATTTCACCTATTGAAGAACATCAGATTCAGCCGGCCAGTGTAGACATCCGGTTAGGAAATACGTTTTGTATTGTGGAAGACACAACCAATGGAATCATTTCACTTAATGATGAAATCAAATACAAAACTATGGTTACAGACCGCTATTTGCTCCTTCCCGGGCAGTTTGTATTGGCCACCACTATGGAATATTTCTGCCTTCCAGACAATTTGACCGCTTTTGTGGAGGGCAGAAGTTCACTTGGAAGACTGGGACTTTTCATTCAAAATGCTGGTTGGGTTGATCCCGGATTCGAGGGAGAGATTACGTTGGAACTTTATAATGCTAACCGCTGTGCAATTGAACTGTGTGCCGGACGCCGGGTTGGACAGTTGGTATTTGCACAATTGGATGACCATGCTATAAATCCCTATTGTGGTAAATATCAAGGTCAAAGAGGAGCAACGTCTTCTAAAATCTTTTTAGATCAGGATAAACAATAACCGATGGGGCATCTTATTAAACATCTTTAAATTGCAAAGATTGAGTGATTATGGTAAAATATAAATAATTTCCAGAAGAAAGAAGGATATCATTTATGGACAAAGAACTATTAAAATATACGGTTGAAAAAACACATGAATTAATGAATGCACCATCATGCAGCGAAGAGGCAAAAGCAGCAGCCAAGACCTGGCTGGAGTCAATCGGAACTGAAAAGGAAACAGCAGAAACAAAAAAATACATTGATGAACTGGAAGCAGATATTATGCCCATTGACGGTTTAATCGGTTTTGCAGAATCTGATACTGGAGTACAGGTTTTTGGAGCAGACACGGCTAAGCATGTTGCGGAACATGCAAAGGAACTTAAATCTGCGGGTGCCAACTATTGTGATTGTCCAGCTTGTGGAGCCGCAGCCGCAATTCTTGATAAGAAAGATGTTCTTTTTAAATAGTAGAAGATTAATAACGGAAAATGTTAAGAGCATCAGTCAGAAATGATTGATGCCTTTTTTTAGGCATAAAACTAAAAAATTCACAAAACTTTTCTTTTGAAACCGGAACACTGTCCAAGAAATTTCAATAAAAAGCATTGGATAATAATTGAAAATATGCATTTATTATGATATTATTTTAAAAAAAGGAGGTTTTATGTATGAAAGGGTTTCTTAGGGTTATATTTACAACAATATTACTTGCTGGTATGTTGATTATTCCTTCAAGTGCCGCTGAAGATCAAGCTGTTAACTGGGGAGATACAAATTATCAGATAATGGTGCCAGGTTTTATTGAAGGAAGAGATATTGTAATTAACGGCCAAACCACACCTGCAATTGTTGTTCAAAAGCCAGAGAAAAATGGCGATAATAAGTATCGTATTTTTGATATTGTAACTACGGATACAAATGCAATATCTATCACTTCAACTGTTTTTAATTCAAAAGAAGAATATGCAGGCGATTTAATGACAGAACTTGAAAATAGTCGTGTCAGCTACATTCCAGTTTTATCAGAAGATTTTGAAAGTTTATCTAAAGAGCCTGTTTATTTTGGATTCTCATATCGGGATAAAGACTGGAAAGAAATTTATAAATTCCCAATTTGGATAGTATTTGAAGACAAAAAATAAGTTTTCTTTGATTGTTTTGGTTTCTAAGATCGGTGAAGATTCATGAAAAAGGTATAACATATTTTAATCGGGGCTATTGTTAAAGTGGATATATCTACGGTAACAAATAGTCCTGTTTTATAAATATCATTGGACTAGAGCAATACCAATATGGTATACTATAACCAATAGTATTGAATGAAAAACGACAAAACAGCAATAAATTTTTTCAGTTGTAGGAACAAACAGTATTGGGAGTTTTGGGTATTAGTAATAGTAGATATTAGTTGACTATAAACGGAAAATTAGCGACAAAAACATTTTAACATCAAGTCCTGTAGTCTGGAATTGCTCTGTTGTCCTGGAACGGTTTTATGTGTGAGAGAGCGGAAGGGTTAAAACGGGAGATAATTCAAACTTAATGTCTTTTAAACTTTTATGGTTATTTAAGACATAAGAGCAAAGAAATGTTAAGGTATAAGCATAGAATTTCAACTATTCGCGAAACAACACTTTAACGAATAGTTAGGGAGGTAATCCTTTATTCAGGTCTTTTTTCTATTTGTCGATTAATTGATTTTGTTTTGTAATCCAATTATCCATCCACTGATATCCTTTCCTCTTTTTAAATAGCGAAAGCACTGACATCTTCCATACTACTTCAAGTCTCGCTATTCACTTGAATACTGTTTTATCACCATACAGAACAAAAACAGTTTAATACTATTATCGAAATTTTATTAAATCTACTAGAAATGAGGTCAGATTATGAGTTCTTCTCTCTCCTATCATCAACAAAAAGATATCGAAAATGTAAAACACCTGCGTCAGTTAGTAAAAGAACTCCCTCGTTTCTGCGGGGATTTTTTCCGAGGAATTGAACCCCGTACATCTTCCCGGACCAGAATCGCTTATGCATACGATCTGAAGGTTTTCTTTGATTTTCTGTTAAAAGAAAACCCAGCAATGGGTAAGCTTGACATCTTGGATATTAATTTGGATTATTTAGATGAACTTCATGTTGTAGATATTGAAGAATATATGGAATATTTAAAATACCGTTTTAATGACAGAAATCAAGAAGTCACCAATAAAGAACGAGGAATCATGAGGAAAATTTCCTCTTTAAAAAGCTTTTATAATTATTATTACCGAAATGAACGTCTTAAAAACAATCCTGCTTCTTTAATACAGCTTCCAAAGCTACATGAAAAAGAAATAATACGTCTGGATGTAGATGAAGTTGCTCTTCTGCTGGATGAGGTGGAAAGCGGCGAGGCATTGACTGAAAAACAGAAATCCTACCACGCTAAAACCAAGGTCCGCGATCTGGCTTTGATGACACTGATGCTGGGTACCGGTATCCGTGTATCAGAGTGCGTAGGCTTAGATATCAATGATATTGATTTTAAAAACGGAGGGATCCGCATACATAGAAAAGGTGGAAAAGAAGTTACCGTATACTTTGGCACTGAAGTTGAAGATGCACTTCTGGATTATCTGGAAGAACGAGACCGTATTATTACTCAAGACGACCACGAAAAAGCCCTCTTTCTCTCTATGCAGAACAGGCGTATTTCTGTCCGAAGCGTTGAAAATCTGGTTAAAAAGTACTCCAGATTAGTGACTCCCTTAAAAAAGATCACTCCTCATAAGCTGCGAAGTACTTATGGAACCAACCTTTATCAGGAAACAGGTGACATTTATCTGGTAGCAGATGTTTTAGGTCACTCTGATGTAAATACAACAAAGAAGCATTATGCTGCATTGGAGGATGAACGCCGGAGGAGTGCCAGAAATAAAGTGAAGCTGAGAGAAATTTAAACGAGCATCAGCATCTCTATGCCGGTCTCAAATGTACTTTATTTTAGTTAACAAGAGGAGTGATCTAACGTATACGGTAAATAGCTAGTACCGTGCAAATTAGTTGCAGCCATGAGATAATACCTCCAAAGATCAAAGGAGATTTATCAAATGGACAAGATCA
>CABJBA010000002.1 GCA_902363735.1 Clostridiaceae bacterium | reverse complement strand
TGTGTGATCTTGTCCATTTGATAAATCTCCTTTGATCTTTGGAGGTATTATCTCATGGCTGCAACTAATTTGCACGGTACTAGCTATTTACCGTATACTTTTGAAAGGAGTTTGCTATGAGCAATAAACATAAAAATCCAACTATAAGTTTTCGTGTATCTGAATATGAAAGAAAAGCTATTGAAGTACGAATTCTTGCCAGCGGTATGATGAAGAAAGATTACTTTGTTCGTTCCTGCATCTATAATCGAATCTGTGTTGTAGGCAAGAAAGAAACGATATATCCTTTGGTTGAAGTCCTAAGAAAATTATATCTTCAACTTAGCAATATGCATACTTCATTTACCAGCGATACCATGTCTGCCCTTCCAACCTCCGAGGAAATCTCGGTACTTCAAACCGAATATGAACTTGTACTAAAAGCAATTATTGATATGCTTGATGGTGCCAAGTATCTTTGGGAAGGAGAACATCATGAATGACATTAATTTTCAATTTGCTATGTACAATCCAGTAACTGATACTGTGGAAGCTAATACTGGCACTGGTACTGCTCTCTTTATACGTTGCAAAGATTTCAATTCCACTGTCATGTTTGATGATCCAAATGATGTTGTTTATCTGTATCATCTAGCGGAAGAACAACCATTGACTTATGCTAAATTTGCATTGTCTGGTAGTGGTTTACAGGATTATGTAGATGCTATGAATGAATTTAATTAATATCATCAAGTAATGAAGGTCTTCATTTGTTATGGAGACTTTCATTTCTATATAATACTTATCAAATATTCTTTCATTTTTTCTTTTTGAACATAATTCAAACCGTTCCCCCAAATGCCACATTCTTGATTTAAAAATTCTATATATTCATCAATTGGCATATTACTTGCTACGTATGCTTTTCTAATTAACTCTTTTTGAATAGAATTTTCTTTAGTGGTTTCTGATAATTTAATTAAAGCATATTTGCCAATGCTACTGTAATATGAATATCGAGCTTTTTCATCAGATAAAACTTCTGATGAAAGATTCAAATTAGTAAGCAATAAACTTCCTAAAGTTATTTTTAAATTTTGTGGAATATGTTTTAACTCCATAAAATAATTATACTGCATATCACCAACCATTTTTTTAACCTCGTCAAACTTCATTAACTCACTATGCTTTGAAAGTTCATTTATAAAATTAATCTGTGTATCGGCTCCAGCCTTATCAACATATCCAAGATAACTGTGGTCCATTACGCATAGTTTAATAATAGTAATGTAAAACATATCTACTAACTTATCCGTATACATTGATTCTAATAAAGAACCCGTCAACGTTTTATGAAGATACTCTACAAGTTTATAATACATGTTATCAGAAAAGCGGTGTTCAATATTTGATTCTTTAAATGTATTTAGAACTTTTTTTGAATCGGTTTTTAAATTTCCATGATTTTTCCACAATTCTTCTATTACAGTTATATTAATATACTTCCAATCAAATCTAAACTTATATATCGAATAATATATTATTATATAAGAAAATACGCATGTACAATTTTCTTTATTTAGTAATTTCAGTAACTCTACAACGTCAACATCATCGTATGATATCAAATTATCACGTATAATGTCTGCACAATAATCATTAATTTTTTCATTTTGAATTAATTCACCAAATATCTTTACAAATTCATTCTGCAATTTTTTTCCATTAAATATTTCATCTATATCACTACGAATTATATATGTAATACAATCACTGCAATATTCTTGATACATTCCTTCATTCTCAAGATATCCCATTTGCAAAATCTTTATTAGTCTTTTCTTAACTTCAATATTTGAATTTTTATATATTTTAACTGTCAGTTGTTTCCAATCACCACAATCCAACAAATTATTTTGATTTATAAAAAAATCACTTCGATAATAATCATGACTAATATGCTCAAATGTTTCCATCTTAGCTCTTTTCATCAAGAGTTCCACTAATCGGATGTGCACTTTATATATAATGGTTATTAATTCTTCATCAACCGGAAAATATTTCCCATCCAGAATCCCATTTATCAGTGTACATTCGCAGTTTGCATTATATACCCATGGTATTTGATTCTTAACAATTTTGTTCTTTTGGCTTATTAGTAATATTTCCTTTTCCTTGTTGCTAATATAAGAACTAAAAATTTGATCTATTAAATGATTGTATTTACTCTGTAATTCTGGATCATTATCTTCCAGAATCACATCCCGTAAATACTCTATATCATAATTTAGCAAATCTACAGATTTATTTATTAAACGATCTCTTAAAGACTTTTTCATAAATGATTTATTTATATCACGAATTATTCCACCATTTCGCTTAGCATCAGATATTCTCTTTAGCGTTAAAATACTCTTTGTACACTGCCCAAATAGAATGATAAACATAATAAAATAGAAAATCACAAAAGTATACCATATGAAATTCATGACATTTATGGATTTTTCCGAAAAATAACTCCCACATATAGTTAACATCGGTTTATATAATACTTCAATCACCAAAAGGATAAAAAATATAGGCTTTGATATAATTCTATTGTAAATAGACACTTTCTTTTTAATAAAATATTCAGTCAAATTGACTCCCAAGTATCTTGTCATTGAATTTTGACTACCTTGGAACGATGCTACAAACTGATAAAATGTTAATAAAATGCCATATATTGTTAGTTGTCCAATTACAATTGTCAAATATGTCACTTTGTCGATCTGTAAGTGATTATTATATATATAATCCATTGTCGAATAAATTCCTCCTTCTGATTATAATTCACCCAAAATAATACCTTTGATTTGGGAATTAAGTAAAATCATATTCCTTCACTATAGTATTCATATCGGAAATATTGGCCTTATGACTCATAACCTACTATTTAATGATTCCAACATTTTTGCCAATATCCTAGCTTCTTTTATCCAACTATATTTCATCTGCTCAAGTGCAATTTTAAAAATATCCCTTGGGAGCAATTCCAATACCATATGTAATTCAGAAAAATTTTCATATGGTATTTTCTCCAAACGATTACTTTTTTTCTCACCTTGAAACAAACTAATGATTCCTCTTTCAAAAATAGGCTGGGCTAATGATTCGTATCTTTTTTTCAAATACCAATACAAGACAGCTATTGAAATTTGACTATATGAATCTTCATATTTATATGAATTATGTTTCTCACATGACCCAATAATTTTATATAGTGCTTTTTGTAATGAAGTGATTATTTCTTCATAATTCTCATCGTTCTTTTCTTTTATATACAAAGTAATTTGTCTCCATATAGCATTTGTATATTCACTAAAAAAAGCATTATCCATAATCATATCTATATAATATGCTATTTTTTTAGTTGTTATTGAATCCTTTAAATAGGTGAAGCACTCTGACATAATATAACTTTTTTCATAAGAAAATTCTTCTATATGTTCTTCTAAAGATATTAGATACTTTTTATAGTTATCTAAACCAGCTGAATTATCAATCTGTGTTGCAAATGCTCTTCTCACAAATTGAAGCATCTTTACAAATTCCTCAGATTCTATTTTTTTCCAAGGAAAGTAAATCTGATGTACAATCATACCACTCTGCATTGGAATAGGCATTCCATAACAGTATGATAAAACACCTGCGATTAAAGTTCCATTTTTCCCTTTGGAAATTAAATTCTCAATGTAATCTTGTTCGCAACTATCAGTTCTACTAACATATATTTGGATTATTCTCCATATATCTTTAGAAATCACCTCAGACTCTTTCGCGCATTGCAGAAGTTTTTCCTGGTTGCTGATATTCTCTTTTTCGGCGATAACCTTTTTATCTTTTCTTTTTATATTCAGGTCATTTAGATTCCCTGAATATATTGCAGCCAAAGCCAAACTCGATTCTCCTAAATATTCTTCCTTTTGCACAAAAGCATTTTTTATGAGGGTATCACTTATTTCTCCAAAAGAATATTCTATAACTAATAGCCAATGATAATTTGAAATCCATCTGTCTTTTTCCAAACGTTCATCTTCACAAATTTCTTTTACTGCATTTAAAATTGGTTCAACCGCCTCAGGATTTTCTTTTCCATACGCTATTATCTCTAGTGCAAAGGTATCTATCTCATGAAATCCAATATTCTTGCCCACAAATTTATACCATAGTAGTCTAGACCAATCGATTATAAAGCTTGGTCCTATGTCCCTATCACTACAATATTTAAAACAGAATAGTACCTCCACATTAGAATTAAATTCACATTTTTTTTGTACTCGTTGATATGTTTCTTCATTTACATAATTCTTTAATAAATTGATAAAATGTCGTAAATATGAAATTCCATATTTGGATGAATTTTCTATCTCTAAAACTGCAAATTCCTCATCTGTTACAACTTCCAATTCATTATTTGGCATATTCTCTTTTGCTAATAATAACTTTTCTACAAATTCACTAACTTTTCCGTTCATAGACGGTAATTGTGTTTTTAAAAAAATAATAGTTTCATCTTGGTATTTTTTTTCAATCAAGAACTCTTGCCATTCAAAATCATTTGAATCAAACGACATTTCACTCAACGCAAGAAAAATGCATTGTTTTTCTAGTTCTGGGTAAGCAACTACCCCAACTTTTGCAGCGGCATGACTAATTTCTGGATTCACAGAAGATATTGCATTTAATAATGCTTTCTTATACTCCTCTTTCTTCAGTAGTTTTCGGAACAACAAACGTGTCTCTTCACATCTTGAAAGCAAAAACGGACCCATAAATGCTAACTTCGTGATAAAAAAGCTTGACATGTCATTATTGGACTTTACAAGGAACTTCAAAAAAATCCGCCAACTACCTTCGCTAGCGCCATAAATATGATATTCTCTTGCAAATAAGACTTTAATCCATTGTTCGTTCAGCTCACCATCTTTTTCTATTAGTTCGATAATTATGTTTTCATATCTGTTATGTTTAGTGGAATTAATCATTCCACCGACTAATGCACCTCTTACTTCCCATAAATTATCCATATTTTCATTACACAGCTCAAATGCAGCTGCTGCTGCAATATCGTTTTGTGAGCTAGCAAGCAAACATTTAAGAAATCGTTTGTATTTTAATTGTCCCAAACGCCTACGGCACTCACAAACAAACTCTTGATCTCCATATTTGATTATATTTCCTAACATTTTAATATTTGGTGCTTCTTGATATAAATTCATCCATATATATGCTGCACTATATGTTCCACTTGACTTTAATGTCATATCGCACAAGTCAGAATAATCTTCATACATTTTTTTATATTCTGCCAATGCCCATGTCTTATATTCTTCCTTTGTAGCTAAATCGTTTATAAGCTGTAATCTTCTATCAATCGGATATTTATCTGGCATTAAGAAACATAGGATTTTAGGTAAATCAATATAAGCAATTGGACAAATATATTCTAATGGTTCAATACATCGTTCCAGTTTCTGTTTTTGTTCCTTTGTAAGAATATTCTTAATTAATGGAGCTAATGTGCAATATAACTCAGAAAAAAATCTACTACCAGTATTAATTACTGGATAACATAAATTCAAATATGACTCTAAAAACCAGTCAACACCCCTAGCACCAGCCAATGAAATTGTTTGAGCAACTACATTTAATGATACTGTCTTCTCCTCTTCATAATACCATAATGGTCTTATACTTTTTCCTTCAAAATTATCTATCATGTTTATTGCCAGGTCATTATCCTTAGATTCATAACATATGTAGCACCCTTTAGTTAGCCCCGCAACTTGCATTTTTAACTGATTCATATACTCAATAAACCATTTTCTATAATTATCTAATATTCTCCATTGACGTAACTTTCCTGCTGCAAATGATACCTCTCTCCACAGTTCAATGGATAATTCTTGTGCCATGATATTCTTATTCACAATTTGTTCCGCTATATAATTTCCCAACGCTATCTGTTCTAGTGGACGGTATGTAAATGAAATATCCCCATTTTGCTCAATAACCATACCATTTTTAGTTAATATAAATAGTGCTTGCTCTACCAATAAGCCTGTATTTATGGATGATTTCAGATAGTCCTTTAAAAGGAATTCAAGTTTTTTCCTTGTAACTTTTCCCTGATTGATTTGATATGCCAGATAACCAATAAAATTTTTCTTTTCATCCAATGTTCTAAAGTTTTGTTCAAACAAATCTTCCTGTATGTTCCTACCGTTTTTTTCATCCCAGTACTTAATTCTCTCTTCTAAGAGTATGTCTAATAAATCCCCGATTGTATAATTATCTACATTTTCGTTTTTCTTAATTAAATGATATAGCATTCTGACTGCTAAAGGAGTATTTGAAACTAATCGAATCATGGGATTTTGATCGATTTTTTCCAAATATTTTTTCGCATAAAGTTCACTTTCTTCTTTTTGATCAGCAATGGCCTCATTTCTTATAATTTGAAATATTTCCTGTTGTTGTAGCCTCCCTAACATACACCTAAACCAATTATCTTTATGATATTCAACTGCTTCTGTAGTTCTAGTTGATAAAACTACAACAATGTGATGTTTAAAAGAAGGAACTTGTTCTAAAATGCGCATTAAAGATTCCTGCTCATTTTTATTTACCTCATCTAATCCATCTACTAAAAGATAAACTCTTTCTGCACATTCTACAATTGTATCAATTGATGGAATTTCAATTAATAATTGTTTTATTAAAAATTGAATAATACCTTCTAGCACAGATGCGACTGTTCCATCATTATACACGGCCAATTCTTTTGCGGGTACAAGTATTGGAACACAATCAGCATTTTCATCCGATAGTAATAATGCTGATTGTGCTAATATTGTACTTTTTCCTGCCCCTAAATCACCTTGAACTATAACTCTTTTTTCAACAGAGATTATCTCTTCCAAGCTAATAGTTTCCGTCTTTTCCGTTATTTTTCCCTTTTCATCTCTTTTTAAGTATTCTACATTGCGTAATATTGTATTTGGTAAGACACCTTCAATTTTTATTTGACGTAATTTGTTTTCTAAAAGATTCCTCGAATATATTTCTACTTTTTCACGTAAATCATTTATATTTGTATCAGAAATATTCCTACACGTTTTATTACTTTTCAAATCTGCGTTCCAAAAATGTTCCTTTTTTTCTAGTGAAACAACCCAATGATGCTCAACATCCTGAGGGCAATAATTTACATATTTTATTTCAAAAGAATTCTCCTTTAAACGTATCAAATTTACATTATTCGAGTAGTTTTTATTCAAACTAGTAGACCCAGCTTTAATCGTAAAACAATGATCTTCCATCTTATTAGGATCTCCACCCGTTTGTTCATGACTATGTCCATACAATGTCATGTCACAAATTTTCCACAAATGATGAAGTGCTGGGCAAATGCTATTATTGTGATATTGTATTTCTCTTTCACAAAAACCCGTTTCTGTTCCGTGATGCATAAGCGCTATTTTTTTTAAGTCTATATATTCTTCACAATCTTGTTGTAATCCACCAATAATATTTTCTCCAACTCTCAGTTCTGAATTATCATCATAACTAAACCACTCCGTATTACATCCCCAAAAAACAATATTATCCACCACCCTATGGCCTACCAAATAATTCGAAGTACCATTCCATTTATATGGAACCACTTGAAGACTCTTACAAAATTTATCATATTCTACAAAGCGTTCGGAGAGATATGCTGGAATTGTATTCCCCAGCAATTTTTCTGCATCTTCATCATCTATATTTGTAAGTTTTGGGTATTTCATTATATCTCGACTACAATCATGATTTCCTGGTGTAAACAAAAAATGATCTATTGGTACACTTAATCTAGTTGATACTTTCTCAAACCATTCTTTAGCTATTGGATATGCTTCAACATCATATTTATCAACTATATCACCAGATACACATACTAATATAGGTTTCCATGATGCTTCAACTGTCTCTAATTCATTTAACAACGATTGCATAATACTATCTTTAATATTTTTATCTTCTTCTTTAGAAGAAAAATGTAAATCACTCATATGTAAAATTATAGTATCTGACATTTTCTCTCCCCTTTTTTAGTATTTATTATGAAATTTAAGATTCTTTTTCACTTTTACCAAATGTAATCTCCATAATCTCCTGCGCAATTTCTTTACTCACAACTCGCATTAAATTGTCATCTTCTTTTTCACCTGATAATAAATTCATGCTTCCATACCATACAATTTCTCCATCAAAAATTGCATAATGTTCATGCATGATTGGTTCCTGCCTAACAATTATTCCAACCTCCATAAGCTGATTAATCAATTGTCTGGTCTTCTCCACTCTGTTTTCTGGATAACTTTCTGGCTTCAACGTCATGACTGTTACATCCACCCCAGACTCTTGCCTTTTCCGTAACAAGGAAATAATTCGTTTTACTTTCTTTTCATTGATACCTGGACTAGAAATAATAATATTGTTATTTGCTTCAAGAAGATCTTTTTCATAGATTGCCGCATAGGATTCATTGTCATAGATAGCATTTGCAATCTGCTTTTTATCTGTTAAAGCCAAGCATATTTCATAACCAATTTTCTTATATGCACGAAGTCTCTTATGGTACATTCTCTCCATCACTCGGATATGCGAATCCACATAATCATAAATAATTACATCCTGTTTTCCTTCAAAATCTCTATGTAATCGTCCTGCATATTGTTCCACGTTTCCCTGCCATGCGATTGGTGTAGTTAACATCATGGTATCAAGCCTTGGATAATTAAAACCTTCCCCAATATATTGTCCTATTGCCACGAGTACAATTGTTTCATTTTCTGGTACTTCTTTCATTTGCCTTCTTATTAAATCTCGCTCTTTGCCACTTTTTCCACCCTGCAATAAGAAAATATGATCTGCTTTTCCACTTAACTTGTCATATAAATACCTTGCATGATCTTTGAATTTTGTTAACACCAAAGGTGTTCTTCCATTCTCAAGGCAATCTTCCACATCAGAAATGATCTGATTATTTCTAATGTCACTTTCTCTAACCATCTGATATGCTTCATTTATCTTCAGTGTTTCTCCTTCAGCATGTACCAGCCTTGTAAAACGCGGATAAACAAAATGGTCTATTCCCTGCTCTTTTGCCTTATCCTTGGCTGTGTAACGATATCGAATTGGACCAAACTGCATAAATACTTTCTGCTCTTGACCATCATCACGTTTTGGTGTTGCAGTCAGACCATAGACATATTTTGCATTTACTTCATTTAACACTTCTTCTGCGGTTTGCGAAGCCCCATGGTGACATTCATCCATGATAACTAAACCATATTCTTTCACAAGTTGATTGATCTCTCCTTTTTTACCAAGGGATGAAATCATTACAACATCTATAATTCCAGTAACCGAATTATGTCCTGCATACATACGTCCGATTACACTTTTTCTCTTTTTTATCCTACCAGTAGCCGTTTTATATTCTGGTAGTTCTTCGTTGATATGTAGAAATTTTTCAAAATCTTCTACCCAGTTCTTCATAATTTCTGTATTATGAACCAATATCAGAGTATTCACTTTTCGAGCGGATACCAGATATGCTCCAACTGCTGTCTTTCCAAACGCTGTAGCAGCTCCAAGTATCCCAATATCATAAGAAAGCATTTTATCGGCGGCTTTCTTTTGTTCTGGATACAGTTCTCCTACAAAAGAAACTGATATGCTTTTACCAGCTTGTCTACAATCTTCTTTTTTAAATGATACACCTGAATCTGTAAGTTTTTCGACAAGGCTTTCCTTACAACCACGAGGAATGCAAACATAGTGTTCAACATCTTGGCTACAAGCTATTATTCTTGCAGTTCCCTGTGTTGAAAATCCCATTGCCTGATTTTTATAAAACTCTGGATTACTAAATGCAGCTAATCTTCGAATTTGATTCTGCAAACGTGGTTTTACATTCTCTATATCTATATAAATCTGATTCGCCAATGTAATGTTTAAAGTACCATTAATATCAGATACTTCAAATCTTTGCTTCTTCTTTTCCCATGGCTTTGATTCTTCATTTTCACTTTTTTCAATATTCCCACACATATCTTCTGCAAGAACCCCAAGCAAACCATCTGTCGTCCACTCGTTTACTTTTTCTTCAATATAAGCTTTTGATATTTTACTGGTCTCTTTGAGAACGTTCCATTGATTCGGATATGCATTCCATTTTTCATCAATAAAAGCACTATTGCCATTTTTCAAAGCTTGTCCTTGCAGCGGCAATGCTATCAGATTTCCCAATCCGCCCTCTGGCATATGATCCTGAGCTGGCAACATTCTATCATAGGATTTAAAATTCTTTTGATTTACAGACTCGGCTCCTTTCGTAAGTAATGCTGTTCCAAATTTTCTTGCAAGAGATGCTGGAATAGATTCTTCAAAAAACAGCCAAATATGTGCGCCCTTCCCCGAGCGTGACCGTTCCACGAGTACCTGAATATCATTATATTTACAAATGGCGCGCATTGCATTTACTTCTTCCATCCATTCATCGTCAGTATTAGCAAAATCGTCTCCATTTGTTTTTTCATCATGATTATCGAAATCAAACACAAGGAAATTACATGTTTCATCTGGAAACATTGGATATAAGCCGATTACGTCAGAGCAATCTTCTCTTTCACCTTTTAGGTGATTCATTATGTTTTCACCAGTCAGTGGTTTATAATTTTGATTCTTACACTCGCCACACTTAATCTTGTTACCCGTCTTCTTAGGACATATACCGTCTTTCCAAAAGTTCCAACACTGCGTATAATAACCAGTCTTTCCTGTCTTAGGATTAGGCTTGCCACCACGCTTACTATATACATCCATTCTTCCTTTAAAGATAGAATAAAAGTATTTTGCATGATTTTGAGTTATCACTTCTGGGATTATGCGTGCTCCTTGGTTTTCTTCTTTAGCATCAGTATGTAACTCTGTTTCTTCGGGTTGTTCAATGTCATTTTCATAAGGAATCTTTGCTTCTTTCAAAATGTCTTGAAGATATTCCACTCTGGATTCCAGACTGAATACTTTTTGTTGTAATTCTTGTATTATTTTATCTTTGTCATCCATGGGAATACCTCCTTTACTTGTTCTACCAGACTGCAAGTTGTTGAAAGTCAAGATCATTCTTTGATGATTTCCACTTTTCATTTATAGCTATAAATGACTTAAATTATAAAAATTCAATTCTAACTTCTATATTTTTTAGCTTTATTTTGTTCAAAACATTCCATTATTTCTTCTTTTGATCGATAAAATGTCGGAAAAATATCATTCATCTCTTTTATACATAATGGCATTTCAATATCAGCTTTATCCATATACTTACAGTTTGCAAAATCTGTAATATCTATCCCCTCATAAGACCATGTTTCAACTGGATCAAAATACAAAATGAACCCAAATGGGTATGCCGTAATTTCACTCAAAGCCATACTCTCATATCCATTATCGGCTGTTCTAAGAACAACTGATAATGGTGCATATTTCACCAAATTACTTTGTGTGAAATACATACATATTTTATACTTTGTTTTATCGATTCCTGTTTTGTTTTTATCTGAAACAAAGAGGCGTAAATTATCCATTCTAGAATCATCATAATTATTGATTGAACAAAACATGGAAATAACTTGCTTAATAAATTGAAGTGGATATACATCCTTTATTCCAATCCCTTTAGTATCAGCTGTTACACCTTGTTTTAAAATGCAATTTAATATATGTGCAATTACTCTATATGCATCTCCATACCACGTTCCCGTATTATTATTACACTCCTGACAGAGACTAAATCTTCCCATACCGCGTTGTTGATTAGAGTACTGTAATCCTTCCAAATCCCATGGCATTCTGTCGTTATCCTGTAGCATTTTATCTCCTGAAATAGGTTTTGCAGGTGAACAATTAAATGCTGATCTCGGAGGAATATGTTCAAAGGTTAATTCTGTTTCTTTTTTACAAAGTGCACATTTTCCATTACGTTTACTCATGCTTAATATCTCCCTTCTTTCAAGTCAGGTTATCTGTTTTATATCTCACTTTTGGAATGATACTAGATTAGTTAAACTAGAACAGTGCAGCAACTCCCTTAAACTTAAACCGAGCTTTTAATCTACAATTCCATCACTTCTTCAAATTTAGTGTATTCTGAATTCATCCAAAAGAACTGCTGCTTCTTCAAAATTAGCTGTCATCAATGTTTCAAGAATATTCTCGTATGCTTGTGTCAGCTCCTCATCTTGCTTTATTTCATCATTAAAATCCAAAAATGCCTTTGTAATAAGTATATTTACTATAAATTCTGCCTCTTTAATAGTACGCCCAAATGAATCTGGTTTCCTGTTAACTTCATTAAGACAATTATTCACCGAAACTAGAATCTCAGGTAATAGCTCGCCTATGTGTAACTGATAAATTACATTTAGCATTCCCACCGGATGATATTTTCCGTATTTTGACCATAAGTCATTTAGAAAACATTTATCTGAATATGAAAAGCTAGTCGTAAGTTTATTCCAATCATTTAGATGAAATCTCCCTAACGTCAAGAACATTACTTTTGACAACTCAATCCTAACTTTTTCGTTTGTTATAGACATAAGCCTTTTTTCCACATTTCGAATATTTATAATGCAACGACTTCGTACTGATGAATTGTTGTAAGCATCAAAAAATACAGGTAAAAAATGAAGCATTATATTTTCATAAAATTCGTAGGCTTCTCTTGTGAATTTTCCGTAGTCTATGCCTAAAAACAGCAAATCTAGTGCTAATTTAATATCATCTGAACATGTAAGTTCTTTGTTAAAGAAATGTATAACTTCATGTTGAGCATATGTATCCAGAACATCATGAGAATCATCGCAAGAGTACCAAATATCAATCATGTTTTTAACGATTTCATTCATTACGTTATAAAATACTGCAGTATTGAGGCTTAATCCACTACTAGCTATATAACACAACGTAGCAATATCATAGTGGTTAATATTGAAATTTGTAAGATCTAATTCTTCTTCATTCATAAGATATTTTGATACTAATTCGTCTCTCTTGCTCTTAAATCTTTTTTTCTTTTTTTCTTCAATTATTCTATCAATCCAATATGGAGGTTGTTGTCTATTAGCTATATAGACAAAGGGCTCTTTCATATTACTTTTTACTGCATAATTAACATTAAATATATGATGATTCATCTCATCTTCCGACAGCGCTACGATTGTATTGAAAAGTGCGATAGCCAACTTCTGGTTAGAAGGCAAGTATTCTTTAAGATATCTTGATATGTCTGATATTACTCCCTGCTGACCATGATATAATAAGCAATCCAACATTAATTGTTTTAAGGCTATCGATACAGAATCATCTAGTTCCTCTTCAATTTGCTTAAAAAGTATTGTTGATAGTACATGATCATATATAAAACTGTCATTATGAAAAATTTTATTAATACCATCAATCCATATTCTACACAACTCGTTTCTTCGTCTTATTTCTAAATCATCTTTGCTAAATGCACAAGAAATAAGCATTATAAGAATTTTTTCTGTTGTATAAGGAATGTCTGATGAAGAAGCAATATTATGCAATTTGTCTATAGCGGCTAAACATTCTGAAGTGCCAAATGTTTCTTCCTTCATTTTCGCGTTGCATTCATCTACAATATCTGAAATATTCTTCTGCTCAATATTAAAATTATTATTCTGATTATTATTTACAATCTTCTCAGCTTCTCCAGAAATATGAGGGTATATCGCAAACGTATTGTCATCAACCTTATAGATCTGTGCACTTCTCAAATCCATTTTTTGAATTTGTAAATGAAACTGCGCATTATCAGCATCATCTGGTATCCTTGAATAAAGATAATCTAATACATTTACTGCTTTAGATCTTATATTTTCGTCTTCACACATTTGCATACGCATCATGTATTCTTGCATAGAATATACTGATTCCTTCTTAATAGAATATCGTCCTTCCAAAGACGGAATACCCATAGCAAGCAATATTTGTTTTTCCAACAATATACGATTAGAATCAGGAAGCAACAGTGCTACCCTTTGAATATCCCACATTATGATTTCTATGCTACTTGCAAGTTCTATTGCATATCCTGGTATCACTTGACTGCACTGATGACCAATCTCCTCAATCACTGTAAGCATAATAATATTGTTAGATTTTTCGTAAATACTCTTCTTCAAATATTCAGCAAACTGATTTATATACTGCTCACCTATATACTTATTTTCAATTAATCCCATGGCATGCTGTTTCAGAATGTATATTATATCTCCGATTAAGTCATGAATCCGATGTTCCTGTACTCCTGCCAACCAAAATTCTGGACTTCCAACATATTTTTTCAACTGACCAGTTTCATCTACCTCAATTTCTATATCCAGCACACACTGTGGATTTTTCTCTTTGTATACAGTCACAACATAATTTGTCATTTTAATAGCCCACTCTAATGCGATAGAATAATTGAATCTCGTCAACATCCAGAAGAAAACATTATCATTAACAGATCTAAATTTATACGAATAATGATCTGCATTCTTATTTAAACCAAATTCTTCGCTTCTGGACAGTGAAGATTCATGATACATCCTATATGGGTTATTGCTATTATCTTCAGGAGCGTATATCCAATAAGTCTCCGCAAGAAGGCAAAGTTCTACTGGCAACTTTTTTGCAAGAGCTGCTGTAGTATGCTTCAATACATATTCTATTATTTCTTCTGCGAGACGATATTGTTTTCTATTATTTTGGTTTTTATACTCATCAACCATCTGTTCCAAGAATTCCTTTATCCAACCATCAGCATATTCTGCCATTAAATATATAGAAGCAAGATATTCGTTAACAACTTTTTCATCAGAATAAATTTTTTCTTTATTCATTTTCAACATTTCATTTTCAACAAAATATTCTAATATTTCACATGCAGCAGATGCCGTTTCAAATTCCAGATCAGTACATTTAGCATAATCAGTACATAATTTAATAGTTTCTTGTTCCATAGACACATTTTTATATTTATCAGTTATTCTTAACAACTTTATCAAGCAAGAACGTCCATATCCAACTGGGCTCAGTACGGAATAGGAATTTCCATTCTTAAGTAATACAATTTTTGTTTCAAAAGAAAACAAATTTACGATTTTCAAGAATTCTTCTACATTGTTTTCAGTGATAAATCTTCCATATTCTTCAAAAAAATCTGTGCAAAATCGAGACTTAACCATTCCTATTATTGTTTGCTGCTTCCATGTTTCTGGAATAATATTTGCTGAAATGAGGTTATACAGAAATTTTTCTCGATTATTTTTTGCAAACAATTTATTCTCTACCCATATCTGATATCTCCTATAAACACACCTTCCTAAACTCTCAATTTCAGAAAAAAAGGTAAAATAATTTCCTTTACATTTGTCAAATTTATCATCAAAAAAATGTTCGAAGCAAATATCTTCAAAAATATCATATTTCAAACGAACTTTGTTTTCAGATTCTGTGATTACACCTTCTGATATCAGTAGTATTAGTATCTTACTATTAATATTCTCGCTTGATATCCCTGTTGAAAACTCTTTTGCTCTCGTAAAAACAATCGAATTGACTGCATCACGAATATCTGATGTATTGAGTTCACTTTGCAGCTTTTTATTTTTTAAGCATATTATATTCTGCCAGATATAATCTCTTAATTCATTCACATCTGCTATGTTGTCAACAGACTTCATCTGACTGACAATAAGGTTTAAATAAAACGGTGTTCTGAGTAATTGTGTATAATAATGTAGGTTCCACATCTTTTTTATTAGTGGATACTTATCTGCTACAAGTATAATTTCTTCATCAGTCAATTCAGGTAAATGATATGGATATATGTTATAATTTGCTTCAAGCTTCATAAATGCCGTTTTATCGCAAGTTCTGCATGATGTAATTATGAATACATTATTATGTACTGCCAATTCATACAACTGCTGTAATAGTTCAATCTTCGTCTTTTTCCCATCTGCAATAAACTCAAGCGCATCAATAAAAAAAACTATTCTCTTACCATTAAGATATTTTATTGTTCTGCTAACACTTATTCCCCATACATTATCTAAATCAGTTACTTCAGTGAATTTTTCAGCACGAGCATATAATACAAGTTCTTCATTTAACATTAATTTCTTACACAATGCAGATTTACCAGAACCAGCATCACCTTGTATTGATATAAATTGATAGTTATCCTTTTTTATTGAATCAATTATTTCTTCTCTACTAATTTCATATTCATTATTTATCAGATTATCTATAT
The DNA here is from genome assembly GCA_902363735.1 of Clostridiaceae bacterium. GTDB lineage: Bacteria > Bacillota > Clostridia > Lachnospirales > Lachnospiraceae > Lacrimispora. The sequence continues at coordinate 502,289 of CABJBA010000002.1, read as the reverse complement.
TTTTTGAAATAAGTGCCTTTCCAAGGCCTATCATTTCACTTAACTTCAACGCATTGTGATTATAAAACTCAGATTCCTTGTAAATCACATCATATAAAGCCATTTGAAATTCAAGATTACTTTTGGATTTTTCTATGATATCATTGATGGTTATAAGGTGCTCTGATACAACAAACTCGATATTACCTATTTTATCATCACCAGAATAATCCTTCATTCTGTTGACGCTTTCATTACCCAATACAAAGAAGAATAACTGATTAACATCAGATATCTTACTGGATTTTGCATCTCTTATCTTTTCAAGAGTTTTCTTAACTTTTGACGGAATATCTTGCGCTGTGCTTACTTGTACATATAATTTTCCATCTGCTGATATCAAATCAACATAAGGAAAATTCGCTGTATCTGAATTAAGATTTGAAAACTTCTGTCCAAACCATAAAGAACACGCTTCAAGTGCAAACAATTCATATAATGTTGCTGCGTCAAATAACCCATTCTTATTCAAAACCTCAATTTTCTGCTTGTAACTTATTAGATATTCTGTAATATATTGAATTCTCTCTGCAGAATTTTTCATACTCTCACCTCTTAACCAATCATGTTACCTGTCTTTTTAACTTCTTTATTCAAAGAAAAGTCAGAAAAATATAAGAATTATACTTGACTATTGCTTCAATCGATACGTTCTATTACTATTTCCACCTAATGTTTCAACATTCTCCATCTCTGCTATAATTGCTCTTGTTCTTGCCGGACTTAGTCCAATATATTCAGAAATATCGCTTGCTTTTGATTCCTCGTTTTTCTGTAAATACTTTCTGATTTTATCCTTGTTTTCAACGGTCTTCTTCGCTTGTTTTTTACCGCTTGTTTTCTTCGCTTGTTTTTTATCGCTTGTTTTCTTCGCTTGTTTTTTACTAAATTCAAGCGTTAAAATCATTCGATCAGGATCAAATTGTTCCTCAATCGCTGGTTCAATCCATCCTTCGTCTTCCCACACATTAAAAATATTTGGCACTCCGCTTCCTGCACGTTCACCGATATTTATAAGATTGAACATCTTCATAAGAGTTTTATTACGAGGATCTGATACTCCACCTTTTCGCATTTGCTCTTTGCCAGTCCTGCTATAACCCGGATTTTCCATAATTATCTTATCTGGCTCTTTTCGAATAACCACACCTCTGACACCGTAAAAATCTGTATTTATAAGACAGTTTGCAAGCCCTTCTCTCAAAGCTTCATGCACTGGAGTGTCATCGATACGTTCTCCTCCCTTAGTTTTAAACGGTACCTTTATATCCTTGGTAATTTTGTTATATACCCTAAAGTAAAAATCGCATATATTACCCGACCATTCACCAGAACTTGAATGTAATCTATCTGTCCAACGAATTGTAGGGTCAAGTACTTCTCTATAATCTAAAAAATATTCTGGGAAATGTCGCACAATGTTATACTCGTTTCCAAACATCAGCATACCTGCTGCTGTTGGATGCAACTGTTTATCCACATCAGATATAGCTACTGCACCAATGCTGCGAAGATACTCTGTATCATCTAATCTTTCAAATGGATGTCCAACTTTTAATGTTCTATGGCGATTTCTGTATCCCTGAATTGTTTCTTTATTCAAATCTTCCATCAACGCCTCATCTAAGACTTCCATATCCATTGTATTATCTGTCTGGTCACGCAACATGGCTTTTACTTGAAGTCTTGTACAATGATAATCACCTGAATGATCTCTTCTGAAAGTTCCACCAAACATGTCATTATTAATAAATACAGGCTTTTGTTCACGTTTTGCCATTGGAACATAAATCACGATAACTAAATCTTCTCCAACTTCATAAACCTCCACATCATTTTCAGACAAGAGATTGATATTTACCTTTTGACTGTTATGAATTAAATTCCAGAAATTATCTAACAGTTTTTCTTTATCCACTGCCTTTAAACCTGTCGTTTTCCAACTTTTGTCATCCAGTTCTTTAATCCCAAGAATAATTACTCCACCATAAGTATTAGCAAATGATGAATATGTGTCCCATAGCGCAATTGGAAGTCCGCCATTTGCTTTCTTTACCTCTCGGCGATTATCTTCTTTGTATGAATCAAACTTTTTGATATCAAAGAGTTTCTCCATCATTGCCACCTTTCTAATCTATCTCATCCAAATATGGCACCATCGCATCATAAAATTTCTTGCTCCAATCCGCATGAAATTTTGCCATTTGAGACCAGTCTGTTTCACTTGATATACTAACATCATTCAATTGGATATGTATTCGCGATGCTTTTGTATCATCCTTACGATTCCATTCAAGGGTCGCACCTATCATACCCTCAATCTCAGACTGATGTTTTGCAAGATAATCATAAATTTCCTTGTTCTTCTCTTTATCTGACTTTGCTATATAAAGCTCTACTCTTGCAGAATCAAAATTTGCCACACAAGAGATAGTAACTCCACTGTGACCAATAAACCCTGAAATCCAATTTTCTTTTGAGGTGTTCACATTGCTGAAGCAGCTATTGCTTTCATTTGCTTCATGTATTAATTCCAATGCATACGCCCAATACTTTCTTCTCAATTCATATCGTGTTCCTGCTATTTCTTCTTCATCCGTTGCATTAACTTCTTTCAAATAAAATACTAAATCCACTGGATCAACATTATATAACGCAAAGAATTTGCGAAGTAACGATATCTTGTATTGTGTGCTTGTATTGGTCAAGACATAAATATTAGTATCAATTTCCGCACATTTTAACAATGCTTTTTCATCATTGCTTACGTGTTGTGATAAATCCACATCCTCATCATTTGTATAAGCTAAATTTAATAAGACAGACTTATCTTCTGAATGAAGAATCTTTAACACCTTTTGGTACATGTCAACCCAACTTATTACCGGTTGCTCCACATTTTTATATGCAAATCTTGTAATCGTACGACCACTAAGATTGATATCATCGTCTAAAGAATATGCATCCATTTGTTTTTCTGAAGGTCTAAATGCAGTAACTGGCATTGTCCATATTTCCAAAGCTCTATTTTTCATATATTCACTTCGTTCTTCTAATTCAGCAAGTCCCCATTTATACTTCCCTGCAATTCTCTGATTCATACGTATTCCACTATCTTTGAATCCATGTTCCATGTCACGTTTTTCCAGGAAAGAATTATTACTATACTTTGAGTTATATGCTGTGATTGTCAAATTCGCTATTCTATGTAACCAATTTTCATGAATCGTCTCATAATCTTCTCCCAAACTTTTCACCCAACTCGGAGTCAAATGCTGTGGCATAATATGTTCAATCGAATAATCACCGCAATCAAAATGTTTCCACACATCCTTATCTTCTGCTGTTCCATAATTTTCAAAACACTCCAAAAGATACATCTTATTCTTACTATTCATTAAATAAATCTGTTTATTCATAATCCCTTCAGCAAACTCGGTATCATCAGGAAAACGTGCTTTTTCTTTTTTTGATAACAAAGCATATTTCATTTTTTCGATATAGTTCTGAGAAGTTCCATCGAATTTCATGATTTCTCTATGAAGTAATAAAAATATTTTGTTTAAACTGTTTGTTGGTAAATCACAAATTGTTCTTCTAAACAAGAAATCTTCCGTAATAAGAAATGCATGCACCACATTTTCTAATAATAATTCTCCATTACTCTGTAACTTTAGAACTTCCAATAAAAACGGTCTAGTAACGGTTGTTTCTAATCTCTTCAATCTGTAAATACACCCATTTAAAGTTCTATCTGCAGTCTTCCCTACAGTAAGTATGTGATATAACTTTGCATATTCCAACATATCTATCAACAGAGCCTCGACTTCTATGTTATTATCTTCCACATAGTTCTTGAATGTATAATACACCTTATCCAAAGATGGTATTGCTTGTTGTTTGACACTCAGATAATCTCTAATAAATAAACTTACGTCATACTGAGTGTTTTCCTCTATCTTATTCCAATATTTCTCATAAAAAGAATCTTGCTGTTTTGTTGGTAATCCCATAAGAATGAAATTTCGAATTTTATCACCTTCGCTTAATGCAAGGCCTGTTGAATTTAAACTTTCAAAAATAAGCTGAGGATTATCGTCCTGATTCAATGTTATATTTATTATTTCTAATTTACAAATAGCATCATACAATTCATCAATTGTTATCTCTGCCTTTTGAATTCTGTCAAAAAAATAGTTATAATTAATAGTCAAATTTGATTGATTAACATGTTCTGACTCTTCATCAAATAATTTTCCAAATGCCTTCTGATCATTTTTAACTGGCTTAAGTTTGATTCGTGTTTCTTTTGGTTGCCATTTATCCACCAAATATTCTTCGTAAATTTGCTGGTTTAGTGTCGTTATCTCTGGTTTAATCACCTTTCTTTCCATCAAATTATACATAGCTAGAAATAGCAGTGAAACCGTTGTAAGCCTCTGTTGTCCATCGATTACTAAAAATTCTGTATTACGACCTTCTGGATTATAAACAGATACAACACTTCCAAAGAAATGACTTTTTCTATCACACTTTATTACCTTGATAAGATCATCATATAGTTGTTTGCAATTCTCAGTTTTCCAATCGTAATTACGCTGATAAACCGGGATAACAAATCTCTTTTTTGATCCTTCCATATATTCAACTAATTTTGATTCTGTCCCCTTCATATGAGCCTCCCAATTTACTTTTCAGGCTGTTATTTTATTAGTCACTAGCCTCGCCAATAATTATTTTTCAACAAATTTTAGATTTGCAACAAACATATCTTAATTAATTTTAATTATATTCCTTTTTAAATATAATACACACGTACATCTTCCATTCCTTGTGGTCTGGTGGATACTTATGTTTCTGCATAAATTTTTCCTTTAATCTTTATAATACATTTTCACGTATCGCATTTTCAGGGCTCAATCTTCACAATATCATCAAATCCACACTTCAATTCAATACATATCCTCGCAAGGACATCCAATGATACTTGTTGGTCGTTATTCATTTTTGTAAATGTACTGGGCGCAATCTTTGTATTTTTGCGCAACTCAGTCTTTGATATTTCTCGGTCTATAAGCAATTTCCATAATGGTTTGTACGTTATTTTTATTTGCTTATCTGTCATATTTTCTTATCCTCCACTTGCGATAAACGACTTTTTATATACAGTATCTATTATACTAAAGTGATTTCTTTTTTACAAACGTTATTTTTGAGTTCCCGAAATGTCAGTTAATTCATTTTTTCTGTTCAAGCCCATTAATTCGATGGTTTCAACATCTTAGAACGTACTTTTAATGTTACTGGAATTTACTGTTGCACATGACATTTAATACACTATTGCAATATACATTTACGATAAAGAAAAAGCCAGCCAACACATACCTGCATCAGCCAGCCCTCTTTTATCTCCTCCGTTCCTTATCATCCTTTTTCTTATCTGTCATACTTTCCGTATAAACCTCATCAAATTCATCATAAATATCCATCAACTCTTTCTGTATCCCAAGTTTTTCAAGAACCCCACGATAAACCTTGACCCCGACCTTATAATCCAGTTCCTCCAGATGAAAGACCATTGCTCTTATATCCACACTTGCCTGCTTGAACAATTCTGGTGTCATACCCATTATGTCGCATAGATCCATGGATTTCTCAACTTCTCGCTCAACAAGTCTTTCTTCCTGTATCTTATCCCAACATTCTGATATTTCAGCAAATTCATCATAAGCTTCACTAAATCCCATTCCGCTTCCAATCTCCGTCAAATAATCCATAAAATAATTAAATGTTTTATCGTCAGCAAGTCTTTCAAATGGAAATCTTTCCGCTTTTTCTTGTAAAGACAATCTTTGATATTCAGCTAGATCCTTAGGAAGTTCCATACATTTCACGTCGTTTCTCTGTGACACATCTACTAAGATTTCAGCAACATCAGAAACAATTGTCTCACCTTCAACCATATCTGATGATTCTATTACCGAATCATAGACTGGATCGATTGATGGTTCAGGCACTATTATTATTGGTTCATCTTCCCTCGCAAGTCCAGTCACTTTTTCTACAGGCGATATTGCTAAAGATTTTAATTCATCTGAAAAAGCTACTTCATCCACCGCTACAACAACTTCCTTATACGGATTTTCAGGAACTTCTACATCATAGATATCAGTAATCTCTTCCATTTCATCAACTGGAAACATTCTATCTAGTGTTTCTGCCGCTCGAGATATTTCTTTCGCACAACATCTTTCTGCAATCTTGATCTGCTCCTTAATCTTCCCCTTTCTTTCCTTCAATGCTTCTAGCTTACATCTATACTCAGGTTCGCTATCACGAAACATCTGAAAATCTTCTGCATTCTTGCATTTTCTTTTTTCAACTCCACGTTTCGAATACAACTGCTTTTGTTCTGTCTCTACATCCTGCAAATCGTTCTGAAGCTTATTTGTCAAATCCATTAAATCAGCTATAGAATGCATATCATGATTTACAATCATAAGATACTCTTCTTGTAGCAAATGCATTTGCTTAATCGCTTCATAATAATGTGCCGACTTAAAATGAAAACGCTTTTTCTCTATCAGTCGCAAGCGATACAGTCTCGCATAATACTTCTTCTGAAATTTTGACAGCTTCGCCCGTTTTACATAAATAGGATTAAAGGTATACACTTTCGGTCTAGCATTACTTCTATCCCCATAACGGATAAGAGCATTGATATTTTCTCTTGTAAAATCTTCTGAAATCGTATCAATTCGCTTAAATCGCTTCATACCTGGAGCTTTCACAGCGATATGCTTTCCTTCCTTGACTTCATATCCAAGTCTGGATAACAGATATATAAAATGACGTTCATCTTCTGCAAGCATGGCACAATAACTCACATCATCTTTTATCAGTGTTGTGTAGGAATTCTCCCTTTCCCATTCTGGTCTGGACATATTTTTTGGATCTTTGCTATATTCCGCAGGCATAATATCCAGTCCATATTCTTCGCAAAGTCGATTGGTAATCGGTTGAATGGTTGCTTTCCAGTCTCCGTTGTGATATTGAAATTTATGACCATTGACCATATTCACACTGTTCAACACAATATGTGCGTGAAGGTGTTCTCTGTCTGTATGAACCGCCACTACTGCTTCATATTCATTATGCAGCAACTCTTCCGCAAACCGCATAGCAATGTCATACATCTGCTCTGGTGTTCCTTCCCCCGGTTTTAAAGAAATCACCAGATGATATCCTTGTCTGCCACCAGTCTTTTGGAACATCATTTTCGTGCCCTTCATCATTTCATATGCCTTTTCCGGCAGGCAGTTAATACCGCCCACCAGATTAGCATCTCCAAGCTTTTCAGGCTTTAAGATATAAGTAATGGCTTGTTTTAAGTGAACATCAATCTGCCGATTTTTGCTCGCCTTCATATGCATGACTTTGGTTATTGCCATTTGTTCAACACCTCCATCAATAGATTATAAATATCTCTCATATAATCTTTTATCTGCATAATTTTGTACTCACTCACCGTTTGACTTGCGTTTGCTACATGTGTGATTTGATTCACATTATTTCCAACCTTTGAAATCTGATTCACCAGATCCCTCCTGTCTAACATAAGTGTCGTGTCCACTTTGCCACCATGCAAAACCAATTCTCTGAGATATTCACTGGGTGTCAGTCCATTCTCTTTGGCTGCTTGCATGATCCGCTCCCTTTCCTTATCCGATAATCGAACTGTAAAGTTTTTTCGTGGATCTATCATTTGTTTCTTTCTTCCGATAAGCATCTCCTCCTTTTATCTGTCTTATAGAAATGTTTCAAAGGCCTTTTTAAGCACCTTCTGAAACTGTTATGATTGCTTTTTGTCAGATTTGTAAAACGCAGGGCGTTTAACAAAGTCTGGTTAGGGGGCTAAAATCCCCCTAAGACCCCTTATATATGGTAAGTACAGAATGTGATAAATCCATCTGTACTTATTACAATTTGTATCACTGCTACTGGGACTGTTATTACAAATTGTGATATAGATTTGTGGATGTAATACCGTTTGTATCACTGCTTTCTATCCACAAATCCAGATATTTATAATAAATCCAAGCAACTACAGCTCTTAAAAGCTGTCCAGAAAACTAAGTGCCGAAGTAGGAAGTTCATTATCTCCATCTGCTTCTGGCAAAACTCCCATTTTCGGAACTTCTACTTCTTCGGGAATTACTACGCTTTTCTGCTCTGCCGATGTTACTGCTGCCTGAGTTCCCGTAGCAATCCCATCCGCTACTACTGCCTTAAGAACTTCATTCACTGCTTTTGATACTGCAAGCTCTACTACTTTTTCAAGCGATTCCATAATAGATTCCGATTCTCTTTGAACGATCTCTTTGATTTCATACTGAGCTGACTGAACAAAATCTCTTCGTAATAATTCCAACCGTTTCTTTTCATCATCAAAATCAAGTTCTTCTCTGGCATATTTAGTCAACACCCATTTGATGAACTTACTTCGATCTCCAAACAAGCTTTTTCTTGGCTCTTCTTCCATAGATAGTAACAACCCCCATACCAGAGAATCTTCCTCATGATTAAGATTCAATCGAAAAGTAACAGTTTGAGACAGATCCTTATTATTCATGCAACCACCTGTCCACTTTCTGTAATGCCAGATATTCATAACCAATAGCATTTGCCTTTACATCTTCCTGATAACAGATATTTGCTCCTCGGATTCGTCCGAAGAGTTTCATGACTGTAGCTCCTCCACCCACATACACAATCGGTGTGAGTTCTGGATCAACCCCATTTTCTTTCAACTGAGCTTCTACATTTTCAGCAAAGATATAAAGCTGATTCTGCACAATTTCTGTAATCTCTTTTGGAAGATTGGATGTTCCAGTCATCATCACGTCCTGAATGTCACTTTCATCCAAGTAACGGTTTTTTCTTCGAAATACTGCCTTATTGATATTTGCCATGCAATTGATTAATGCTTCTGGGATTGTGATGCACTCTCGCTCTACCGGAACATAATTCTTATTATGGATAATATCTATAGTTTTGGAACCGATGTCTACAATCAACTGATTTGGTGCCAGCTTTCCTAAAATATTAGCCACAGCAGCATAACATTGAGGATATAATAGAACCTCTTGAATCTTAATAAGATATGTTTTTCCTTCATATACAAAGGATTCCACTCCTCGTTTCAGATAGTTGCTAAAGCTAACTTTTTCTTCTCCAAATCTTGTGAATGGAAGTCCTGCGGCAACTACTATCTTTACTCCATCTTCATCATATGCACCATAATATTCCATTTCTTTTGCAATTGCTGCATATGTGAGTAACAGATAATCATCATCTTCTATTTTGGTATTCTTCATAGGAAGTCTTCCTTCACCAATTTTGTAAATGGCATTATTGTAATCCATTGTCTTTGCTTCCAATGTTGCTTCTGTGCCAATTTCTTCAACCCCATTGTCGAATATAAAATGCGGTGTCTTAATTGTTGAAAATCCATGGTCAATGGCACATAACAAAATGTTTTGTTCTTTAAAATACATAAATCGTCCTCCTGCCGTTACGGCTTCATCAAAATAAATGTTTCAAGTTGCAAGTAAACCAAACATATTTTCTGATTGCAACAGCCAGAGCACTCAGCTATACTATATTTGCGAGATACAAGTAGCAGGCTTTGGCTTGTTACAATTAAGTCCTTTCCTAATCGGTAAGGGCTTTTTCTTTTGTCTGGTAATTACTTTCTTCGGCTACCGCCAGCTGTTTTCTTTCTAAATCCTCAGCTGGATTGTAGTAGTCTGCATATCCATAAATCTTCTGTTCAAAGTACTTACGAGGGCATCTTCCACGAATGGTCAGAAATCCCTTAGCCGCAAGCTCTCTGTTATAAGATTTAATAATCGCATATGCCTTTGTCTTCCCAATGCTTAGTACTTCACGTACTTCTTCTACATCAATAAACGCTTCTTTACTACCTACCATAAAACTCCTCCTTCTTCTATAATAGAATTTAAAATACGTACTTCAATTTCAAAAATCAATTTATCGCGCATTTATAGTTCGTGTCATTATAATATTATCTTTTTCACGTACTGTCAATAGATATTTTTCAAAACATGCACTTGTAATTCGTGTTTTTCTATGTTATAGTTTACACATAGTACATTTTTTCTGTACTTTAAATACGGTTTTATGAAAGGTAAGGTGATAGAAATGTCTTCTGACGCTTACAAAATGCAACATTTTTCTGCCACAGATATAGGCAAATGCATACAAGCAGCACGTAAGGATAAAAAGGTCAGTCAAAAAGAACTCGCAGACAGATTAAATAAATCGGAACGAACGATACAAAAGTATGAGGCAGGAGAAATTGATTTTTCTGTTTCTACAATAAAAGAAATTGCTAATGAACTCGATATTCCCTGGCAAGAGCTACTAGGTATTGAGACACCTACTATTTCTCTTGTAGATAGAAATGATCCTGATCGTTACTATAAATTCGATACATTAGGTGATGTAATTAATGCACTATTTGAAATCACCAAAATCAAAGACTTATCCTTTGGTATTTCTAATACGAAACCACCAGAAGATCCCAATTGGACTTCTTCTCTGACTGTTGATGGCAAGGCAGATGCAAAATACAATACTGATTTATGCTTATTCATGGAAAATTGGATGAATAAATTGAAGCTTGTTCAAGCTCAAAGGATGACAGAAGAAAATTTCTCCGATTGGAAAAAAGAAATGATAGCGTATTATTCCGACAGTTATTTTTCAAATATGTCAGCTCAGATTATGAAAGAGAAACGAGAACGAGAAGGTAAAAAAGATACTTCTATGAAAAAAATTCACATAGTAAAAGTGGATAATGAGAATTAAGATTTAAGAAATAAAAAAGCTCCAGTGCCATATTCCTTCTGCAAAAAGGAAATGCACCAGAGCTGAAGTGATCTAACCTAAACGGCTATTATAATCACCCTAGACAAGTAGATTATATCATAGCCTTTAGATAAATGCATTGCGAAACTGATGTTCTATCAGCATAGCAATCACTAACACAATTAGATAAAGGAGATGATTTTTATGCCAGCTTACAAAGATGACAAAACTGGTAAATGGTACGCCAAGTTCTATTACAAGGACTGGCAAGGCGTCAACAGACAAAAGTGGAAACGAGGCTTCGCCACGAAAAAGGAAGCACTTGCATTCGAACGAGACTTTCTAGAAAAGCAATCTGCCAATCCTGATATGACCTTTCAAGCTCTATATGAGATTTATATAGAAGATATGTCAGGCAGGCTAAAAGAAAGCAGTATCCAGCACAAGAAGAATATTTATGAGACAAAGATTCTTCCCTACTTTGGCAAAATGCCAATCAATGAGATTAAGGCTACAGACATTCGAAGATGGCAAACACAGATTATGAGAGACTCTCACGAGTACAAAGACACTTATCTTAAGTCCATCAATAATCAGCTTAGCTGCATTATGAATTATGCCAAACGCTTTTATGACCTGAATACTGATCCCTGTGGCAAAGCAGGAAGCATGGGAAAGAGCAATGCCGAAGAAATGGAATTCTGGACACTGGATGAATTTCTTGCTTTTCGAGACGCAATCAAAGACAAACCTGTATCCTATATGTGTTTTGAAATTCTCTACTGGACAGGTATTCGAGAAGGTGAACTATTAGCACTTACTGCGGAAGATATTAATCTTCTTGAAAAGAGCATTCGTATCAACAAGACCTACTCCCGGAGCAAAGGAAAAGACGTTATTACTACTCCAAAGACCAAGAAAAGTAAACGTACCGTTCCCATTCCAGACTTTCTATTTCAGGAAGTAAAGGAGTATATGGACAGACAGTATATGCTTGATCCAAAGAGCAGATTATTTCCTTTCACCAAATCATTTCTTGCACATGAAATGAAACGAGGTTCCAAAGTTTCAGGTGTAAAGAAAATACGAATTCACGACGTAAGGCACTCGCACGCTTCTCTTCTTATCAATGAGGGATACGATGCACTTGTGATTGCTAACAGGCTGGGTCATGAGAAAGTATCCACAACGCTGAACACTTACTCGCATATGTTTCCACACAAACAGAAAGAATTGGTTGATAATCTTCAAAATCTGGGTGAGAAAGCAATTCCTACACCGCCTTCACCAGATGATATCTTTTCACTGGACATTTTTGAATATACTATGGAAGACGCAGCACCATCTAATTTTCCACCAACACCAGTTGGTCCAGTTCCAAAAGAAAAGGCACCTGGAAAGGTAATCCAAATGCCAATTCGAAACATTGTTTAATATCAACTTTAATATCAGCTATGCCATAAAAACATGTGCTGTATTGTCACTAAATTCTACTATAAGCCACATAAGAACTAAGAAAAAGGATAGTTGCGGTTAGTAGCAAAGTAGTAGCAGAGACAAAAGAAAAGTCTGGGAATGCCCTATTTATAAGGTTTCCCAGTCTCGTTGCTACTATTATTCGAATTCAATAGTAGCCGGCGGCTTCCCAGTACAATCATACAACACCCGGTTCACGCCCTTCACTTCATTTACAATTCTCCTCGTAGCCGCTCCCAGAACTTCCCAAGGCAGCTCCGCAGACTCAGCCGTCATAAAGTCAGAGGTCAGCACTGCTCTTAACGCAATCGCATAATCATAGGTTCTCTCATCTCCCATACAACCCACAGAACGCATATTAGTCAAAGCTGCAAAATACTGTCCCAGCTCCTTATCAACTCCGGCCTTCCTAATCTCTTCCCTATAAATAGCATCCGCCTCCTGAACAATCTTCACCTTCTCAGGAGAAACAGCGCCTACAATCCGGACACCCAGTCCAGGACCAGGGAACGGCTGGCGGTAAACCAGATATTCCGGAATACCAAGCTCCAGACCTGCTTTTCTTACCTCATCCTTAAACAGAAGTCTCAACGGTTCAATAATCTCTTTAAAATCAACATGCTCCGGAAGTCCGCCCACATTGTGGTGGGATTTAATAACCGCAGATGTTCCCAGGCCGGATTCAATCACATCGGGATAAATGGTTCCCTGAACAAAGTAGTCCACTTTTCCGATCTTTTTAGCCTCTTCCTCAAACACACGGATAAATTCTTCGCCAATGATCTTGCGCTTTCTCTCCGGATCTTCTACACCGGCTAATTTATCATAGAAGCGATCCTGTGCATTGACACGGATAAAGTTCAGGTCATATGGACCCTCCGGTCCGAATACAGCTTCAACTTCATCTCCCTCATCCTTGCGGAGAAGACCATGATCCACAAATACGCAGGTAAGCTGTTTTCCAACTGCTTTTGACAGCATAACTGCTGCTACAGAAGAATCTACACCGCCGGATAATGCACAAAGAACTTTGCCGTTTCCAACTTTTTCCCTGATTGACTCAATGGATGCTTCCACGAAGGAGTCCATCTTCCAGTCGCCGGAACATTTGCAGACATTGTAAACGAAATTGGAAAGCATCTTCACACCTTCCTGAGTATGCATAACCTCAGGATGGAACTGTACTGCATAAAGACCCTTCTCCTCACATTCCATACCTGCAATGGGGCAGGTAGGAGTATGGGCAGTGACAGTAAACCCTTCCGGTGCCTGCTCGATATAATCCGTATGGCTCATCCAGCAAACAGTTTTGGAACTGACATTCTCAAAAAGCTTGCTGCCTGCTTCCACATCCACTTCCATCTTTCCGTATTCTCTGACAGGAGCTGTGGAAACCTTTCCATCCAACATGTATGCGATTAACTGAGAACCATAGCAGATTCCCAGAATAGGAATTCCCAGATCAAAGATTTCTTTTGAACAACGGGGTGACTCATCTTTATATACACTGTTTGGTCCGCCGGTAAAAATAATTCCTTTGGGATTCATTTCCTTAATCTTATCCAATGATAAGGTATAGGGATGGACCTCACAGTAAACATTACATTCTCTGACTCTTCTGGCAATCAGCTGGTTATATTGTCCTCCGAAATCCAGAACGATAATCATTTCTCTTTTCACAAGTATTCCTCCTAATATGATCTCCAATGAATATTGAAATTTAGCTTTGGGTTTCATTATATTCTACTTCCCATAGCTTGACAAGTATTTTCTCGAATTCTGGCGTAAGATGTCATTGTGTCCTAAAAACCATTTGACATGTATGAAGCAAACCTGTATTGAAATATCAGAACCCGGGCTGACAGCCGGAATGTAGAAAGTGCGGCTTCCTTTTTAGAAACCGCACTTTTATATCTATTTTATACTTAGAAAGATATTCATGTTTTGACTCCGTTTAACCGTAAATAGAATACCTAACATTTGCTGCTATGATTGAGGATACAATTGGGAATATTATGTAGAAAAGTGTAAACCTAACTTGGCCGTATTGCAGCCGCCTGCCAGTGTAGCAGGCGGTGCTATGAGGATCAGCACTAACTGGATTGCCATATTTAAAAGCAAGGTGGTCATGACAACGGCCGCGCCGGAAAATACCAGCATTATAACTACAGAGCCTGGGTTCTCACAAGGAAGTCTTAAGCTCATAAGTAATATTCTTCATCTCTGTCCTCTTTTAAATTCAGACTCTTTCAAAGCCGCCTGATGTGAAATCCGCCGTCTATGTCAATGTAATTACCGGTTGCATAAAGAAACTGGTCCAGACTGAAGGCAGCAACCGCTTCTGCCACATCCTCAGGAGTTCCCCAGCGGGGAATGGGAAAGCTTCCGTTTTGTATCAGCCTGTCATATTTCTCCTGTACACCCTCTGTCATGTCCGTATGGATTACCCCGGGTCTCACCTCATGAACCAGAATCCCGTCAGCGGCCAGGCGATCGGCAAATAGTGAAGTCACCATAGAAAGTCCTGCCTTGGAAATACAGTATTCGCCCCTGTTTACGGAAGATACTTCCGCGGAGCAGGAGCCGATATTGATGATTGTTCCTCTTTTTCTGCCTTCCAAAGTCTGGATTAACATCTGGTTTGCTGCCAGCTGGGAAAGAAATAAAGTGCCCTTTGTATTGATTCCCACTACCCGGTCAAAACTCTCTTCCGTCATATCCAGAAGATCAAAACGGCTTAAAGGGGCGACTCCTGCGTTATTCACCAGCACATCTATTCTTCCAAAAATCCGTACCGTTTCCTCTATCAGCCTTACCCTGTCATCGGACTGGTCAAGACACCCCTGAACATAATGCCAGCTGATCCCTTCCCCATCAAGAATTTCAGCCATTTCCTTACAGGCACTGAAAGGTTTTGTTGCAAAGATTACCACCTGAAATCCCATGCTTCCAAGTTTTTTTGCAATTGCCAGACCAATTCCCCTGCTTCCACCTGTTACAATTGCTGTTTTGCTCATTTTCCTGCCTCCCTGGCTTCTTTATAAAGGGGACCATAAACCTGACTGTCCCTGATTACCTTTGCCCCCACCCTGACCGGCTGCTTTAAAGACTTCAGCGAATCAATTTGCTGTTTTATTTCCACTGGGGAGCGATAATGAATTTTCTCATGAACAGACATTCTTATTCTCCCCTTCTGATATGATTCTCCTCAAATACAGATGACAGAATCCGTTCTTTTTCCACCTTAAGGGCACCGGTGGGGCACACCTGAAAGCAATAGCCGCAGCCAATACACTGACTGGTCTTTTCTGCCGCCTTGCCATTCATGCGGATTCCCTGGTGCCAGCAGACATTTACGCAGCGTCTGCAGCCAATGCATTGGTTGGAAACCTCCGCCAGGCGGTAAGCGTCTCCCAGGCGTTCCTGCCGTGCGGCGGCAACCTCACCTGGCATCTGGAATAATTTAAGGGCATCTCCCCGCAGACTATCCATATCTTTATATCCGTTCTCATCCATAAAACGGTTTAATCCATCGATTGCTTTCTTTCCTGCTTCCACACCTCCGGAGCACGCAAGTGCTCCCAGCTGCACCGCCTGGCTTCCTGCCATAATAATTCTTGCTGCCTGCTCATAACTGAATACACCGCCGCCTCCATAAAGAGGGATGGTTAGCCCGCTGGTTCTGGCCTCTGCAATGGCATAACAGACAAGAGGTGTCGCCTGGGTGCCTCCGTATCCGGAACCGGGTCTTGCCTCAGTCGTTCTCCAGTCCAGATCAAAATAAAAACCCTTCCATCTGGCAGTCGGTCCGGCGGCAAATGCCCCGGCAGCTTCCGCCACACGTATGGAAGTAAGCACATCACAGGATTCCATGGCAAGCTTTGCCATTATAGGCATATCCGGCACTGCTTTTTTTATTACCTGAATGGAGTGGCGTAAAAGTTGATGATAATCAAAGATCCGATCCTTTGCAACAGCGACTCCCGGAGTATTAAAATGCAGTTCAACGGCATCTGCCCCCGCCCGCTTTAATTCCTTTGCCTGATTGGCCCAGTTTTTCTCCCAGTCTCCGCCTTTTAAAATGTCACTGTAATGCCCTACGGAAACCCATAGCCGGATATCCTGATCCAGATTTTTCTTAATGAGTGCAACCTCTTCACAGTACTGCTCAAGAGTTGAAATATTATCCGGAATCTGCCTGCCCACTGCATGGCTGTGAATGCACATCCCACCGGAATACATGGCCTTGCTGTCCGGTCCTATATAGCTTCCCCCTCCTGCACCATGTCCAAAATTGCGCAGCACAATGGCTCCCGGACCCATGGCTGCACTCTTTAATACATTTGCAGCTCCCTGGGTGGCTGGACTGGATGCAATTACAAATGGGTTAATCATATTTAGTTCTTTTACGTATAAATCTGCCATTCTCTTATTCCTCTCCGCTCTCTTGCTGTATTTCTCCCAAAATCTGATGAAGTGCCCTGGCATCCTCTAAAAACTGTTCTTCTGTTCCGTTTTTCACAAATTCCAGCAGACCATACCTGGGAATCCTATGATCTGTGTGTGCCAGATATTGAAGCCACTTGGATCTTCCTTCCTCTAAAGGTCTTTTCTCGCCTTGCTTCCAATAATATATATGAAAGTTTAAAATCCTGTCTCTTAACAGATCCAGGCCGGAGAGCCGCTCTTCCATAGTGAGAGCCACCGTAGGCTGCCAGAGGCAGTAGAGATTTTTATGGTCTGCTGTATGTAAAAGCCGTGCAGCTGACTGGTTGGTGTCAGTCAGTGTGTCCTTATGCCATTCAAACGCCACTTTTATGCCATAATCAGAAGCAATCTGTGCCACATCCCATGCTTCCTCTGCCAAACGGCGAAACTCTTTTTCATCCACAGCTGCCGATGGTCTGGTTCCCGCCCATATGCGGATCACCGGAGCTTTGAGCGCTGCTGCAGATTCTGCAGATTTGATAAAAACCTCTTTCGGATCCTCATTTTCTCCCAGGCGGTAATAAGAACCATAAGCAGCAACAAAAAGTCCTGCATCCCTGGTTTTCTCAAACAGCTGCTCTGCCTTTTGTGTATCTCCCGGAAATACATGGGCATTCTCAGACCACTCCACCCCTTTTAATTTCGCCTGTCTGCACAGAGCAATGATTCTCTCTGCAGGCAGATTTCGAAACGTGGCTGATACCATACCTGGTATAATCATGACCGATCCTCCTTTACATGCCAAGCACCTGATTCCAGATTTCCTCATCCACCGGTATTCCCTGGTCTATGTTTTCCCGTCTGGTCTTCATCATGTTCTCACCGGGATAATAAACCGGCCTTTCTTCGGACATTGGCACCGTTTCTTTTATATCCTTCAGGGTTTTCTCTATTTCAGCCAGAATTGCTTCCTTATCCGACAGCATATCAAGACTGATGGCAAGAAAAACCTGGGACAGCTGGCTTTCTGCTGAAAGCTCTCCCACCTGCCGGGAGGTTCTTCCTCCTGCCAGCGCTGACGCAATTAAATCAAGGGCAAGGGAAAGACCGGACCCCTTCCAGTAACCGATTGGCATACACTGTCTGGTTTTTAAAATCTCCTTTGCATCCTTTGATGGCTGCTGATGGCTGTCAAATCCTCCGTCAACCGGCAGCTCTTTACCGGATCTGGCATAGGACTCCAGCTTTCCATAAGAGAACATGGACATGGCCACATCAACCAGTACCGGTGTGTCCCCATTTGGAATTGCAAATACAACAGGGTTATTGCCAAGCTTTGCTTCTTTTCCTCCCCAGGGCGGCATATTGGGGACTGTATTCGTCCAGAGTATGCCAATGCAATTTTCTTCCGCTGCCATCAGCCCGTAATTCCCCGGTCTCATCCAGTGATTGGTATTGGATAAGCTGACGCAGCCAATGGTCTGCTTTTTTGCCAGCTCAACGGCACGCTTCATGCAAAAATGTGCGTTTAAATTACCCGGGCCGCCTTTT
The DNA here is from genome assembly GCA_902363735.1 of Clostridiaceae bacterium. Classification (GTDB taxonomy): domain Bacteria; phylum Bacillota; class Clostridia; order Lachnospirales; family Lachnospiraceae; genus Lacrimispora. The sequence goes on along the minus strand of CABJBA010000002.1, from coordinate 483,902 downwards.
CCGTCATATCGCTCCAGAACACCAGACACTTCTTTTAAAACAGGTTCTGCATGAATATCCACGCAGCCCTTTTCCATACTTGAAATAAATTTCACAAACCGGTTTAACCCGTGAGTATACACTCCATCCCGGCTGGCATCAGCAAATAGTCCGGCAGATAAATCTGCCTTGTCAGCAGTAAATCCTTTTTTTAACAGAACGCGGTAAAATTCTCCATACATCGTGTCATATAAAACTCTCATAGTTCTCCTTTCGTCTAACCCATGCTTCCTATCCCTTAACTGCACCAATCATAACTCCCTTAACAAAATATTTCTGAATATAGGGATAGATTGTAAGAATCGGCAACGTTGCCACTACGATTGTAGCAAACTGAATGGTTTCACTGATCAGATAATCATCTCCTCCGCCTGCCGTCATGGCTGTGGTATCATTTTGAATCAGTATCTCACGCAAAATCAGCTGAAGAGGGTAATGTTCCCTGTCCCGGATAAACAGCATGGAGTCAAACCATGCATTCCAGTGTGTGACAGCATAATAAAGACAAATGACTGCCACCGTAGGTTTTACCAGGGGAAACATGATTTTCCAGAGTATGGTCCAGTGGCTGGCTCCGTCAAGCTTTGCTGATTCTTCCATACTCTCCGGAACTGCAGCCATGGATGTCCGCATGATAATTAAGTTATAAGTGCTCACAAGGGAAGGAATAATTAATGCCCATATGCTGTTATTTAATCCCACCCCTTTTACTACCAGATAAAAAGGAATCATTCCTCCGCTGAAATACATACTGAAAACAAGTGCCATCATAATCACATTGTTCCAGAGTACATTTTTTCTGGAAAGAACGTAAGCTGCAATGGTCGTCACAAAGACATTCATTGCTGTACCCACTACCACAACAAACAGGGTGTTGGCATATCCTGTGAGAATGTTTTTATTTTTTAATACAGCCCGGTATGCATCCAAACAAAAATCAATGGGAGCCAGAAGAAGTCCCTGGTGACGGACATAAGCGGAAGGGTTGCTAAAGGATGCCGCTACCACGTGGATCAGAGGAATCATCACAGCTGCCATCAGCATAAACATTAAAATTACATTGAACAGATCAAAGAGCTGTTCGCTTCTGCTCAGCCGGATCCGGGTGCCTGATTTATACTTTCTCATATTCTGTCTCCTTACCATAATCCATTGCCGCTGGCTTTTTTGCTCAGTCTGTTGGTGATTGTAACTAACAGAAAGCTGACCACACAGTTAAAGAGCCCTACTGCCGCACTGTAGCTGTACTGGGCATCTATCAATCCTTTTCGGTATACATAGGTATTGATAACATCTGCCTTTTCATAGATCATAGGGTTATATAAAAGCATGATTTTCTCATAGCCCACATTGAAAATCTTGCCCATTTTTAAAATCAGCATGATGGTGATGGTAGGAAGCAGACAGGGGATGGTAATATAAAGTACCTGCTTTAGCCGACCTGCACCATCTACTCTTGCCGCATCATAGAGTTCCTGGTCAATGCCGGAAAGAGCGGAAAGATAAATAATTGAATTCCAGCCTACAGTCGCCCACAGCTCCGACGTTATGTAAATTGGCAGAAAATTATTGATATTGTTTAACATGGCTTCCTGTTTGATTCCGAATAACCGGCTTAAAATAACGGTAATTCCCCCGCCTGAGCTGGTCAGCTTTAAAATCATTCCGCAAATAACTACCGTTGATATAAAATGGGGAATGTAGGTGACCGTCTGAACAACCTTGGAATACCTTTTGTTTTTTAGTTCATTAATAAGTAATGCCAGGATCACCGGCGCCGGAAATGTCATCAGATCAAACAGACTGATACGAATGGTATTAATCAGCAGACGGCCGAAGTAATAATCCGAAAAGAAATTTTTGAAATGTTTCAATCCCACAAACCGGCTCCCAAAAAATCCCTTCGCCGGTTTATAATCCATAAATGAAATGGATAACCCAAACATGGGGCCGAACTTAAAGATTAAATAGTAAATAATCACCGGCAACAGCATCAGATACAGGGTCCAGTTGCGTTTAAAATCCTTCACTGCCCGTTCCTTAAAGGTGAGCCTCACTGCCGCCTGAAAACTTCCTGTCTGTACCGGGAGCGCTTCTGTATTCTTTTTAAAATGTCCCATATTTTATCCCTTCCCAGTTCCTACTTCTACCGCAGTTCTTGTCTTTCCGGACTGATATACCGCTTCCAGAAGCTTTACCATCTTCATTGCTTCTTCTGCGCTTACGGGAAAGGGCCTCCCCGTTTCCACACATTCATAGAAATCCCGGATCAGAATCCCGTGTCCGCTGCCCCAGTAATCCTTTCCCAGGACAGAACCGGAAGTATAATCCGCTCTGGTTACTTTGCCATCCGCTTCCGTGATTACCTGATTTCCCTCCAGCTTTAAACTGCCTCCGCTGCAGATGATCTCCAGTTCCACCGGAGAATTTTTCACATAACAGTTGGTCGCATAGAACAGCAGGCGCTCTTCATGTTCTCCAAACATGAGTATATCCACCGTATCTTCTACCTCAATGACTGATTTCAACCTCTTGGTGGAGATATCTGCCTGAACTTTTTTAATGCCGCAGGTCAGCCACTGGAGTAAATCCAGAGTATGAATAGCCTGGTTAATTAATACACCGCCGCCTTCGCCTTCCCACCGCCCCCGCCACGGAGAATTCTCATAATATTCCGGCTTCCTGTTCCAGGTGACCTGGGCTCTTGCCCCAAGAAGAGTACCAAGCTTTCCCGAATCCATCATCTGCTTTAAGTAAACAGAAGCTTCATTGTACCGGTTTTGAAAGCAGATGCCAAGCTGTACGCCCCCCTGATCTCTGGCTTTTACCATGGCTCTGGCTTCTGCCTCTGTAAGAGCCATGGGTTTTTCACATAGCACATGCTTTCCTGCTGCCAGCGCCTCAGCCGCCATGGTGCCGTGAAGGTTGTGGGGTGTACAGATATGGATTACATCCACATGGGGATCTGAGATCACTTCCTTATAGTCCTCATAAATTTTATGTACGCTGTATTCTTCCCCTGCTTTGACTGCTTTTTCCTTTTCTATATCACAGACCGTGTAAATCTCAGCCTGCTCCATATTATTAAGAGCTTTTAAATGATTTTTAGAAATCATTCCGCAGCCAATCACTGCGGCTTTTTTCCGTTCTATCACAATTCGCTTTCCTCTCTTTTCTTTTTTTCTTCCAGCTCCTTAAACTGGGATGGTGTCACACCCTCATACTGCTTAAAGATACGTAAAAACGTTCTCTGACTTCCATAACCGCAAATCACTGCTACTTCCTCCAGCTTTTTATTTTGCAGGATCAGTTCTCTTGCATGAGCCAGTCGCACCCGGTTGATGTACTGGGAAAGATTTTCTCCTTCCATTTCTTTAAAGATTCTTGAAAGAGCGGCAGACGGAACGCAGAATCTCTCTGCAATATCATTGACACACATAGTGCTGTCCACATAGTTAACCTCTGTATATTCTTTTACTTCCTGATACAGGGTGGTTTTCCTAGTCACTTTTTCTGCACAAGCCTCCGCTTTTACCTCCTCACAGACTCTCTTTACCAATATCTTCAATTCTTTTAATACTACCTCAATATTTTTTCCGGAACACGCTTTGACCATCTGCTTCTGAAGAAGAGTCAGATCTTTATCCCGCATGGTGTGGGTAACTGCCCGCAGTATGGTGCTGGCGATATTGCTGGTTAAAAACTGCATAGCTTCCCATGTGAGGCAGTTCTTTTTGTTTTCATTCACCAGCTCATCAAGAATAAAAGATGCCAGCCTTTCATCGCCTACCTGAATGGAATGGTAAAGGCGGTTTTCCACTTCCATGGGATATTTAAGCATGGTATCCACAGGAAGAATGTTAATATCACCATAGCTGATCAGCTCTGTATCGGAAGAATTCTTTTGAAATTCCATAACCCGTTCTGCCTGACGGCAAGCCATGGAAACCTCTTCCGCTCCTTTATGAACTTCGCTGACAGCTGCTCTGTATAAAATTCCGTATCTGCTCACGGTAAAGTCTCTTGATACGCAAACAGCTTTTTTAACACGGTCTGTCATATCCGGTTCTCCGTCGCCCTCAATTAAAAATATGAGCAGCTCCTTTTCACGAATGGAGGATACGGACAGCTTCTCCAGCCTCATATTTTCTTCTGTTACATTCTGCAGAATAAACCAGGTAAGTGCTACTAACCCGGCTGGAATTTCTTCCCGGTTTTCCCCGTCTTCCGGTATTCCCTCCAGACGGTATGCGAGTATAACATAAGAATTTTCTGTCATCTGAAGATCATATTGTTTCAGCATAACTGCATCTGGTACATCAAAACGGTTTTCTGCTGTCAAAAGCCTTCGGAATAATTCATTGCGGATTGCCTGGTACTGAGAATTAATCTGTGTCCGGTTTTCCTTATTTTTATTTACCAGACGATTAATGGAATCACTTAACCGGGCATACGTATCTCCATTCTTTTCTGATTCTATCCCATACACCTCAAGGCTGTCGGCAATATTGCGGATTGGACGGTAATGCTTCATAATACTCCGAAAGGTCAGTATCATACTTATAACCAGATAAATCATACACGCTGCTGTTACCATTCTCTGAAGCTCTGATACTGTTTTTAAATAATTTTGCTCTGAGGTAACCACCACATACTTCCAGTCTTCATAGCTGGATGGGATATAGGAAATAACGGACCGTACTCCCTCCATATCCGTATAGTAGCTTCCGTATTCCCCTGTCATTTCCTGCTCTAAGAGAAACTCCTTCAGCTCCATAGGAACTTCTTTTTCTGAAATCACCTTGGAATTCACGGAATCCACAATGCAGATATAATCCCGTTTGCGGCCGCTTTTTTCAAAGGTAGTAAATACCTTACCTGTATTCATAATCATGACAGCGTTCACCGGATAGGCATGGAAAGAACTTCGGCTGTCCACTGGTCTTACAATTGCCGTTAAAAATGTTCCATCGCTGCAGGGCAGCAGAAAAATCTGGGGAGTCCGGTAAGTCTTGCTGATTACTTCATACCAGTCTCCATAATCAAAACCATAACCGCTTAACACAATCTGGAAAAAATCAGAGCTCTTATTGTAATAACTGTCGGAAATCATGAAATCCATCTGAGGAAAATAAAGAAACATGGGGTTGTCCTTCAAATCTCCAACCGGCACACGGTCAATCCCTAACTCCTTCACCATTTCATATAAATCGTATCTGGATATATCGTCAAACGAAGTCCGCTGCCGCATTTTTTTAACCTTCGCATTTAAGGTTGCCCTGCTGCTGAATACCCGCAGTTCCCCTACTGCCTTATCCAGCTGCCCCCGCATGCTCTCAATTAAAATCGAATTGGAATACTCCATCTCTGCCCTTAAAGCATGGGAATATTTTCCAAAACACAAGGCAAAGATGCCAATGGCAATCGTAGATATCAGGATATAGGAAATACTCCACTTCCACAAAATATCCGGCAGCGTTTTCTTCGTTTTCTTCATGTAAATAACTCCTCCAAGACATCAGTTTATGTTAGTCTGGGATTAAACCGGTACATCTCCGCCGCAGAGCTTCTGCAAATGATTTAAATACAGCGCTCCATCTACAGGCAGATCGACCCAGGCTCCTCCCAGCCAGGAGGAAAGATGAATTCCATTTGAGATCTGAAGTCCCAAAATTCCTTCTTCTAAAGGTGCAATCCTCTTAGACCCCTTTCGGATTGCATCACAGAAATTGCTGAGAATTCCAGGATGAGATGTGTACTTGCCCTTAACCGGAATTTCACATTCCCATACTTCGGGTTTACCAATACCGCCCTGATAGGAAGCATTAAATTCCGGTTCCGATGTTCTCAGCCTGAAGAATTTCATCTTATCCCCTTCTATTACTATTTTACCCCGTTCTCCGTCAACTTCCAAACGATTTGTGCCCGGAGCGTCACCAACGGTTGTAATATAACAGCCGGTTGCACCGTTTTCATATTCCACAAGAGCAGTCACTTCATCTTCAACTTCGATATTTCTGTGCTTTCCATAGGATACATCAGCTCTCACCCGTTTTGGCATCCCGCACATCCACTGCCATAAATCCAGATTATGAGGATTCTGATTTAACAGTACGCCTCCGCCTTCTCCTTTCCAGGTAGCTCTCCACCCCCCCTGGTCGTAGTAGCTTTGAGAACGGTACCAGTCTGTGATAATCCAGATCGTCCGTTTTATCTGTCCCAGCTCACCAGCCTCAATCAGCTCTTTTAATTTCTGATATAAAGGATTGGTTCTCTGATTAAAATCCACACAGCAAACCAGCTCTTTATGTTGTTCTGCCACCCGGTTCATTTCCTCTACCTGACTGGTATAAACACCTGCAGGCTTTTCAACCAGTACATGAAGACCAGCTTCCATGGCCGCTATGGCCATGGAGGGGTGATAATAATGAGGTGTTGCAATAATCACAGCTTCACAGCTGCCTGACTGAATCAGTTCCTCTGCACTTTCATAGCCCCAGATGGTATCTTTAAACTGTTCTTTTGCAAGCTTTAACCGTTGGGGATCTGTATCTGCGACTGCAGTCAGTTCTGCCTCAGGCACCTGGCCTTTCATCAGGTTTGCCGCATGCTGACTGCCCATTTTGCCATAGCCGATAATTCCAAGTTTTACTTTATTCATCCTTCCGCCTCCAGCTGTCTTAAAAAGGCCAGTGCCGCTGCGCCGTCTTTTTCCAAATCTTCGGTCTTTCCTTCAATGCTGATTCTTCTGTCATATCCTGATGCTTTTATTGCCTTTAGAAATTCCCGGTACTGTTCTCCCTCCAGGCTTAAAGGGAACTTTCGTTCTTTTCCTGAAGCAATGTGAATATGGCCAAAGCCTCCGATTGTCTCTGCATCTAAAATGCTGTCATGGTTGGCCATTACATGGTAGTAATCCGCCAGCAGTGTTACATTTTCATGATGAACTGCTGTTTGGAGCATAGCGCCCTCTGCCATGGTACAGATCAGATTGGTCTCATTTCTGCATAACGGCTCAATTACTACATGAATGCCGTATTTCTGTGCTGTCTCTCCGGTCATTCTGCATACACTGACCAGTTCCTGCAGCGCCTTCCTGTAGTCATACCTTTCCGGGCATTTCCGGCACTTTCCGCTTCCAAAAACTACAACCTTTCCGCCTAATTCTGACATGACTGAACATGCATCATGGAGATAGGCACGGATCTCTTCCTGATCTGCACCGGGACCCACCAGTTCCATTGTCTTTGGAAACAGAATATTAAAGGCCTCGCACTTTACAGCAGAACATTTAAGTTTCTCTGCATACTCGTCCCGTTCTGCTTTTTCAAGTCCCATTACTGCTGTCACCGATGCTTCCAGATAATCATATCCCAGTCTTTCAAGAATTTCCAAGTTGTGAAGCCCGGTACATATTCCATATCTCATTTTTCGACCTGCCTTTTACTGATACTTATTTCTTCTCCCAAAACTACCTGATTTAAAACAGTGCCGCCTGTAAGATCAAGATGGGCCTGCTCCATATTCACCTCACCGCTTACACCAATACCTTCCGGCGCAATTACGGTCAGAAAACGGATGGGCACACAGCCGTCTGTACAAATACTTAACTGGGGAATAGGCTTGCGCCAGCCATAACCATATGAAATCCAGCCTCCTATGGGCTTTTCGCTTCCGCAAAGCATATGGCATTGGGTTTTTGCAGTTGAAAGACTTGTTATACTGTATCTTCTGCCTTTTTGGGAAGTATAGGCAAACTTATCTTTACCTTCCTCTGTAAGGGTTCCAAAAGCAAAGTTAAAATAAAGGCGGAGATCATGGTTTTGTTTTCCCAATCCGGTTATTTCATCATCAATCACATAAATATCATCTGCCAGATGAATTACTTTTCTTCTATGATAGATGGGATCATCGGTAAAAACATATCCATTATGGGAAACATCAATAATCTGATATTCAGAAGTCTCTTCAAACCGGTGGCAATAAGTTCTCACTCCTCTAACCCTGCTGACACCAGGCACTGTTCCCATCTCATGATCATCCACATACAGAGTGTTATGAGCCTTGGCAGACAAAAAGTAATGTCTCCAGTCTTTATAGCAGGAGCTGTTATAGATATAGCGCCCACTGTCTGTTAAAATATCCTCTCCCTTAATATGCAGTTCCACATGTCCTGTATCATTATGGGAATGGGTGCTTTTTTCTCCCCGCTCCAGTTGTACGCCATGGACATGGAAATAGCTGTCTTCTTCCTCCCAACCGGTGCGCATAACATAGATTCCTGCATCCCGAAACGCAAAATTCCGCTTCTCCGGTGCTTTTCCCTGGTTTCTTCCTGTTGCAAAGTAGAGAAAATCTTCTCTCCCCGTTATTTCGTACATGGTACGGAAGTAACCTCTCATCTCATTCAGCTCAATGGGATCGAAGGTTAAGTTCATTCCCTCATACAAGGAAGTATCGCTGTATCTTGCCAATAGTTCGTTTCTGTCTGCATCTCCGATCATGGGCGTTGTAAAATCAGGTTTTACCAGCTTCATGATAAACTCTGCCGCCTTTTCCATTGTCGGCAGCCCATAGGGAGGTGTGGGAATGTTGTTTTTTACACACATCCTCCATGCCTGAAGATAAGCACCCGCTGCAACCATATGATAAATGGGTGTCCGCTCCATATGAATTCCATCATTGTCAAAGGAATATTTCATTTCATGCATGACCCTCTGATATCCCGTAACCAGCCAGTCTGACCGGATCTCCGGAAATAGGATACCGCACTGAAGCAAGGCACTGGATTCCATGGTCAGCCAGTTACTGGACTTTTCATGGTTACTGTAATGACTCATGAGAAAATCCCCGTGATCACAGATCAGTATCAGAAATGTTACCCAATCCTCCTTTTCCCATGCGGGAGAGCTCCGGAATGCTTCCATACAGGGAAGCCAGGAAGTATATATCCGCATGGCAGTCTCAATGGTTCTCCATGCATGTCCGGGAAATTTGTATTTGGCCTCAAAGGTGTCATCCTCCATAAACGGTTTAACCGGCCAGCTCTTTGCAAAGCTGTTCATCTGATTGAGGAATTCCTTTGTATAGGTCTCATCCCCGGTCAGAGCATACGCTCTGGCCAGGGGCTGCCAATAAATGTGACGGAAAAGGGACCAGCTCCACTCATTATCTCTGGAAGTATCTGCTGTGGGGTTGAAAAACCAGTCTATCTCCCCGGGAAAATGATATCCGTAAATATCATGTTCCATTACCTTTCCTGCTTCCTTAAGGATCTCCTCATCTTTCAGCTGTTTCATCTGATCTGCTGAAAATAAATATTGAGGAGAAGTCCTGCTCCGAAAGTGGGCTATCACCTCATCCATACAGGTATCATAATCATTCATTACAAATGATTCTTCTGCTTTTTCCAGTCCTGGTGTATTAAAATTAATCCGGTTCAGCAGTTTTGACAATTGTGCCATTCTGTCTTCCATCCTTTAGTTTGCTATATATTTGTCGTATGCGGCCTGTTTCATTGAGATGGAATCCTCAATTCCAAAGGTTTTCAGCTGTTTTACATAATTATCCCACTCATCCAGCGAAGCTGTTCCCGCAACAAATTTTGCTTCCATCTCATCGGAGTAGGTCTTTATATTACTCATGATATTAGATAGCTTATCACTGTCTTCATTGGATACGGTAGCCGGCGGATAGACATACTCTCCCATATCCGTTTTCATCCAAAGCTCAAGTGCTTCCTTCTGGCTCTCCAGGAAATAAGTCTGTTCCAATGCGGACTCGTCCTGTACCCGTGGGCCGGCACCGACTCTGGTGTAGATACCAAGGGCACGCTCCATAGTCAGTCCGTCAGGATTATTGGTAACCATCTCTGAGAATACCGGAGCGCCATCCTGTAAGGTGTAGGTTTCTCCCTCTATTCCGAAGCTGTTGACCAAAGCACCTTCTTCGCTGTACATCCAGTCTAAAAGCCAGGCTGCTGCATCAACATTCTTACATTGGGTACTGATAGCCGCACTGGAACCGGAGCCATCAAAAATCTGATTCATCTTTGAAAACTTTGCATTTTTTCCTTTTACTGAAGTAACCGGTACAGTGGAAACAATGGACTTATCTGTAATTTCCGGATTCGCATCGTGCATGATCTGAGTATAAGTACCAAGTCCCTGTCCACCCGGTGCATAGGTCACCGCACTTTTTCCTGTTGTAAAATACGTCTGGCAGGAGGCTTTATCCGCAACCAGATAATCTCTGTCAATCAGACCTTCCTCATACCACTGATTCATTTTTGTTAAATACGCTTTTCTGCTGTCTTCAATCAGACCATTCTTTACCACGCCGTCTTCTACATAGAAATCTCCCCAGTTATCAAAGCCAGGACACCATACCTCACGCATCCACTCGGATCTGGTTGTGAATGGAACCTCAACTCCCTCGTTTTTAAATGCACGAAGCACAGTTTCCCACTCATCAATGGTCTCCGGCAGTGAAAGCCCCAGCTTATCAAGCAGATCCTTTCTCACAACCATACCGCTGGAAAATAAATTCTTGTTTGGAGTTTCAAGTCCTCTTAAGAATGGGAAGCAATAATAGTCCCCTTCCTGGGTCTTCACCATTTTGTCAACATCAGGATGCGCAGTTAAAATAGTACTTAAATTAGGTGCTTTGTTGGTCATAATATCATTGAGATTGAGGATAACACCATCAGATATTGCAGCAGAAGCCCCGCCGGAATATTTCGTCCAGGTATGCTCGATAATATCCGGGTATTCCCCTGATGCAACCAGAACGCTGAACTCCTCATCTTCAGAACCTGCAGTGGGGTGAATAAATTCCAGCTTGATTCCTGTTCTTTCCTCCACAGTCTGTGCCCATTTTGTTTCCCCAAGATTTGTTACTGTGGATGAAACGCTTGGAAATAACCTGACCCAATACTTCAATGTGACTCCTGCATACGGCTTCTCGCCTTCCGTCTTTGCTGTCCCCTCTTTTGTTGCTTCCGTGCTGGCTGCTGCAGTTGTTTCCTTAGCATTTTTCGTCTGTACAGCTGTCTCTTTTCCTGATTTACTGCAGCCAGACAGTGCTGTTACTGCCATAATCATTGCCAGCAGAAATGCCGTTTTTCTTTTTCTCATACCTTCTTCTCCTTTTCTTACTTATCTCTTTTCTTATTTATTTGCTCCAGCCTGCACCGGATTCTCCCGGCATCAGCTGGTTTAAATAACATTTTTTCAATACTTCCTCTGCATTTTTTATGCAGCAATACCGGTCATCTTCGCTGCCAAGCCATTCTATCATTCCCTCTGACACCGGGACAATAGGTAACCTGGAAAGCTGCTCCACCGCTTCTAAATGAGGGACAGCACACTGAATGGTACAGACCGGATGGTTTTTATCTCTGGTACTTTCTATGGCATCATACAGTTTCTGCATGCGCTCCCCTTTTGATATCTGGCCATAGGAATTACTTGTACCATTATTCATAACCGCAACATATTCATTGACCTGTCCCCCGCCAAAATCTTTTCCATAATAGATGGTTCCCAGTTCAAATTGGTATTCACTGACAGGACCGAGGATCTTCCTCTCCAGGTTATGGGTTGTATAATAGTAAATCGGAATTCCATCTGATGTCTCTCCCCTAACCGATGCCGTATCGTAGTTTTCAATCTGCGGATTTGCACGGTACAGCTCACCTGTTACCGTAGAAAGTCTGGCTGACTCATCCATCTTACTTCCCAGAAGAAATGTCATTACCTGGAACTGATGGGCGCAGGCATTATTAAAGGGACTATCATGTACTCCACAATCATTTACAAAAATTCTTCCTGCCCAGGAATTCCTTTTATAGTAGGCGCTCCCCCGTTTCATGGCATGAAGTGCTTTCATCTGCACTGGTTTACCAAATACTCCTGCCAAAATATCCTGTTTCAGCTGAAGTACATCTCTGGAATAATTAAGCTGATACCCTACTGCTACAAAACGTTCTTTTTCCTGCTCCAGCTTCATAAGTTCCTTTGCACCTTTTGCCGCGGTACAAACCGGTTTTTCGCATAACACATTACTGCCATTCATCAGACAGGTTTTGATCTGACTATAATGAAGATGAATGGGGGTAGATATCACTGCCAGATCTGCTCTGTGTTTTTCATAGAATTCCTCCGGTGTTTTAAATACCGGAATACCCCTTTCTTTTAACACAGGAAACTGATTATATACTTCAGGTAATACTTCGCAGACTCCTTCAATAACAACTGGGCCCAGATCCTTTTCTGTCAGTTCTTTTAAATAATTGATTCCATATCCGCCAATTCCAATCAGCAGAATTCTAAGAGATTTCCTATCCATCATTGGCTTCCTATCCTTTTTCGTTCTTGCCATTCCAGCTGCATCAAACCTAACACTCCTTACACAAAATGTAAATTGACAGTATCTGTTTCATGTGACAAAATCTGACGAATACAGTATTTTAAAAGGATTTATCACTCCTGAAAAATCTGACATCATAAAATCACCTGGATATAACCGTATATAAACAGTCAACAAAAAAGGTATATCAAAGTATCTGACTGCTTTGATATACCTTTTCATTCTAATTATTTATTTGTATCTTCATCTGTAAAATCATATCTCTTCCGTATTCATTTCCTCTTCATTCTGTTCCTTTACAAACCAGTCATACCAGCCAATTACTCCAGATATTTTTTTATATAATATCCTGTATAGGAAGCAGAAACCTTCGCCACCTCTTCCGGTGTACCCTGGGCAATGACCCGTCCGCCTTTGTCTCCGCCTTCCGGGCCGATATCGATAATATAATCAGCCGTTTTAATCACATCTAAGTTATGTTCAATGACAACCACCGTATTTCCGCCATCAGACAGTCTCTTTAAAATCTCAATCAGCTTATGGACATCTGCAAAATGAAGTCCTGTGGTAGGCTCGTCCAGAATATAAATGGTTTTACCGGTTCCCCTCTTGCTCAGCTCCGTAGCCAGCTTGATTCTCTGGGCCTCACCTCCGGAAAGCTCTGTAGAAGGCTGTCCCAGCCTGATATAGGAAAGCCCCACATCATTGAGAGTGGATATTTTCCTTGCAATGGTAGGAACATTTTCAAAAAACTTCAGGGCTTCTTCAACCGTCATATCTAAAACATCATAAATGCTTTTTCCCTTGTATTTTACATCCAGAGTTTCCCGGTTATACCGTTTTCCGCCGCAGACCTCACAGGGAACATATACGTCGGGAAGAAAATGCATCTCAATCTTAATAATACCGTCGCCGCTGCAGGCTTCACACCGTCCGCCCTTTACATTAAAGCTGAATCGGCCCTTGGAATATCCTTTCGCCTTGGAATCAGAGGTGGAGGCAAACAAATCCCGGATCAAATCAAATACGCCCGTATAGGTTGCCGGATTGGATCTTGGAGTTCTTCCAATGGGAGACTGGTCTATGGCAATGATCTTGTCAAGCTGCTCTACTCCCTCAATCTTCTTATGTTTTCCAGCAATGGTCCTGGCCCGGTTCAGCTTCTTTGCCAAAGACTTGTATAGAATCTCATTGACCAGAGAGCTCTTCCCGGAACCGGACACACCAGTTACGCAGGTCATAATTCCCAGAGGGAATGTCACGTCAATATTTTTCAAATTGTTTTCAGCGGCTCCCTTTACCGTCAGATAGCCGGTAGGCTCTCTTCTCTCCTTGGGAACGGGAATCTTAATCCGTCCGCTTAAATAGGCACCTGTAATGGAGTTTTTATTTTTCATGATCTGCTTTGCATTTCCCACGGCCACCACATTTCCGCCGTACTCTCCTGCTCCGGGGCCGATATCCACGATATAGTCAGCAGCCATCATGGTATCTTCATCATGCTCAACCACGATCACACTATTTCCTAAGTCCCTGAGATGCAGCAGAGTTTTCAAAAGCTTGTCATTATCCCTCTGGTGAAGGCCGATACTTGGCTCATCCAAAATATAAGCCACGCCCACCAGACCTGATCCGATCTGGGTAGCCAGACGGATTCTCTGCGCCTCGCCTCCTGATAAGGTTCCGGTTGCACGGGTCAGAGATAAGTAGTCAAGTCCCACATCAATAAGGAAGGAAACTCTGGCGCGGATTTCCTTTAAAATCTGGTCTCCAATGGCATGCTGCATGTTGGTCAGATTCAGCTCATCCATAAATTCCCGGAATTTTACGATGGACATGTTTGTGGCATCATAAATATTTTTATCTCCTACTGTAACGGCCAGAGATTCCTTTTTCAGTCTCATACCGCCACAGGAAGGACAGGGAGTGATCCGCATAAAGGACTCATACTCTGCCTTAGAGGACTCGGAATAAGTTTCCCGGTATCTCCTGGACACATTCTGAACAAGCCCTTCAAAAGTCACATCATAGACTCCTTCTCCCCTCTGGCCCTTGTAATGGACTTTCAGTTCCTTTCCATTGGTTCCATGTATGAGCACGTCATGTACTTCCTTAGGATAATTCTCAAAGGGAGTATCCAGGCGGAATTTATATTCCTTTGCAAGAGCCTCCAAAACCGCCCGGGTATAGCTGCCCTTATCCGTGCAGGACTGCCAGCCCAGCACTACAATGGCTCCCTGATCAATGCTCAGACTCTTATCGGGAATCATCAGTTCTTCGTCAAATTCCATCTTATAGCCAAGACCAAAGCAGTCAGAACACGCACCAAATGGGTTATTGAAAGAAAAGCTTCTGGGTTCCACCTCATCAACGCTGATTCCGCAGTCAGGGCAGGAAAAACTCTGGCTGAAGTTAATAGGCTGTCCATCTACCACATCTACAGTCATCAGACCGTTTGCAAGCTCCATGACCGTCTCTATGGAATCAGTCAGACGCTTTTCAATGCCTTCCCGAATGGCAAGGCGGTCTACCACTACTTCAATGTTATGCTTGATATTCTTATCCAGCTTGATTTCCTCAGAAAGCTCATAAAGGTTTCCGTCAATACGGACTCTCACATATCCGCTTTTCCGAGCATGCTCCAAAACCTTGGCATGCTCTCCTTTCCGTCCCCGTACCACGGGAGCCAGAAGCTGGATCTTAGTCCTCTCGGTCAGCTCCATAATCTGGTCCACCATCTGGTCAATGGTCTGCTTCCTGATCTCCCTGCCGCACTTAGGACAATGGGGAATGCCGATTCTGGCATAGAGAAGCCTCATATAATCGTAAATTTCCGTAACCGTACCCACCGTAGACCGGGGATTGCGGTTCGTAGATTTCTGGTCAATGGAGATAGCAGGAGACAAGCCCTCAATGCTTTCTACTTCCGGCTTTTCCATCTGACCTAAAAATTGACGGGCATAGGATGAAAGGGATTCCATATAACGCCTCTGCCCTTCGGCGTAAATGGTATCAAAGGCGAGGGAAGACTTTCCGGAACCGCTGAGTCCCGTTAAAACCACAAGTTCATTCCTTGGAATCTCTAAGTCAATATTCTTTAAATTGTGCTCATTAGCGCCTCTTATCTTGATATATTGTTTTGCCATACTGTTTATACTCCTGTAATAAACTGAGATCCGGAATCTCACAAACTCCTAATGCGGGCCGGATAAGGCCCGCATCTTTATCACTCAGTGATTGTTTTCCCCCATTATACCACATCTGCTTTCGCATTGCAAACACTTGTTCGAAAATATGTTTCCATTTTATGGGTCGGAGATATGTAATACAGGCTTTCAACCTTCCTCTCTCACATCCATATCCCACTGGATTTTACTTCCCTTTTCCGTTTTCTTTACCAGAAGTTTTTTTCCAATCTGCTCCTTTAATTCCGTCACATGAGAAATAATTCCAATAATTCTCCGCTCACCAGCCAGTTCCTGTAAAATACGAACCGCTTTAAGCCTGGATTCTTCATCAAGAGAGCCAAAACCTTCATCGATAAAAAGAGCATCTATGGACACATTTCCTGCGGTACGCTGGATGATATCTGCCATTCCAAGGGCCATGGACAATGCTGCCAGAAAAGATTCTCCGCCGGATAGGGTCTTCACATCCCGGATCTTGTTGGCATCCATGCTGTAAATATCCAGATCCAGCCCCACCTCCCCCTGCTTTCCCAGGGAATCCAGCTCCCTGCACTGCAGAAGGAACCTGCCATCAGTCATCACCTTCAGCCTGCTGTTTGCTGCCTGTATCATCTGATTAAAATACTGGCGCTGGACATATGTCTGAAAATCCAGGCTGGCAGAACCGGTCATCTTCCCATTGGCAGTCTGAAACAACGTGTGGTACAGACGGTATTCTTCATTTAATTGTTCCTGTTCTTTCCAGAGCCTCTTTAGATTTTCTTCCGCCTGAACTGCCCTGCTGAGAACTCCTGTGATCCGGGCTTCTTCTTTTTGAAGCTGTTTCTGCTTCTCTCTAAGTACGCCGGCCTGCTGAATCCACGGACCGGTTTCCACCTTTTCCCTGCCTGCCGTCTGCTTCCGGTACTGTCCTTCCACAGTCCGGGCCTTTAACAGGTCATTTTCGTAACGGCTTATGCCTTCTTCCCACTTTTTCCTGGTTTCCGGTGTCTGCTTTGCTCTGTAATATTCTTCCTCTGAAGAAAAATTCAGTTCAGACAAAGCCAGGCCATAGGATTTATATGCTTGTTCCAGGTCAATCCGGACTGCTTCCCCGTTTTCTTTTTGGGAGATCATACGGCCCTTCATTTCCTTTTCCATTTCCAAAGCATAGCGGAACCGCTCTTCTGACTGTTCCCCTGCTTTCACCAATTCTTCTCTTCGTTTTTTACAGGACTCCAGCTTTTTTACAGCAGCTTTTTCATCGGTTTCAGGCAGACGTTTTTTTAGATGGTCTGCTTCTGCCAAAAGAGCGGCGGCCTCAGCCTTCTTTTCCTGCCAAAGGTTCATGGCCCGTTCTCTGGCAGGCTCCAGTTCTTCCAGCCTTTTACGGCCCTCACTGCGGAATTCCAGAATCTTCTTTAATATAGATTCTGCCTCCAGGGCTTCCCGTTCCTCCTGCTCCGCTAATCTTAAAAGCTTCCTCAATATATCCAGTTCCGGCCCAAGTTTGGCTTTTAGCTGTTCTGGAGATAGCGTGTTTCCAAACCATTTCAGAACTTCTTTTTTAATTTGTTCTTCCTGGTGACGGCAGCTTTCCACTGACATAATGCCAATCTCTGCGGCCTTAGCTCTCTGTTCCTCTGACTGATTCCTCTTTTCCTTTGCCTGCTCCACTTTTTCCTGAGTGACGGCTGCCTTGGTCAATTCTGCCTTATGTGGATGATGAGCAGAACCGCAGACCGGACAGGGATGCCCTTCCTCCAGATTCTCCGCCATAATTCCTGCCTGCTGGGCCAGAAATTCCCGGTACAGCTCATTATATTCGGCTTCCGCCCGTTGATACGTTTCCTGTTCGCTGACAATCCGCCTCTGGATTTCTTCCTTTTTTACAATATCCTTTTCCAGACGCTCCAATGCCAGAGAAAGCCCCTCCAATGCCTGCTGCCCCTCTTCCGCTTCAGTCTTTTTCTGCCTGATTTCCGGCAGACGGCGGGACTTCTCTTCCAGTATTCCCTGCCTGGCCTCCGCGGCTGAAAGCCGGCCTTTTAATTCCGTCAGCTCTTCCTCCAGCTTTTTCAGATAAAGTCCGGTTTTTTCTTCCTCCAGCCTTTTTCTCTCATAAACCTCCCGGCCAGTCCTCCACTGTTGATACAAAGGCAAGGATTCTTCCAGTCTGACAATAATGGCTGAAAGCTCCGGCTCCTCTCTGTCTGAACGCTCTTTGCTTTCTTTGGCCTCTTTTTTAGCATTGAAAAGAACCTGGCTTAACCGTTCCAACTCTGTATCCAGCTTAGCCAGCTTTTCCAGGGAAGACTGGTATTCTTTCTTTTTCTCAACATAAGCATGTTCCGGCACTCCTGCCCTGTCTGCTTCTTTGGAGATGTTTAACCGCTTTTCCAGTTCCTTCCACTGATCCTTTTGAGCCTCCAAAACCTTTAAACCTGCTGCTGCCTGTTCCAGACCGGCAAAAATACGGTTGATTTCTTCTGCCCGGCTCAGCTGGCTTTCTGCCTGGGAAAGAAGAGTTCCGGCCGTTTCTTTTTCTTCCCGGCCCCGGTCTTCTCTCTCTCTTATCTCATTTATAATTTCTGTTAAAAGGTCCTTAATCTCCTCAGTCTTTGTTTCCTTAAAATCCAAAAGATCCTGCCAGCTTTCTTTATAGGAACTTTCCTCTAAAAGCTCTATATTTTTAAGTTCATGGAAACACAGAAGCCTTTTTTCCTCCAGCCTTCCATATATGAGACTGTTCCTCTCCTTCAGCTTTGTCTGAATCCTGCTGTATATTCCTGTGTTGAATATTCTGGAAAATATCTCTTTCCGTTCTCTGGAAGAGGCGTGAAGCAGCTTTAAATAATCTCCCTGGGCAATCATAGCGATCTGGAAAAACTGGTTCTGGTCCACTCCCAGGATTTCCTGTATCTTCTGGTTTATATCCCGGATATTGCCTGGATATTCGCTGCCGTCAGGAAGAAGAAGACTTACCTTTGCAGAAACAGGAACCGCAGAATATTCTCCGTTTTTATTCTTTCTTTTGCTGATCCGGGTATAGGACGGACTTCTTGTAATTTCATAAACCTGCCCCTTCTGGGAAAATTTCAAGGAAACAAACGTCTCCTCATCTTCTCCGTATTGGCTGCGCATCATGGACGCCTCCCTCCTTTGCCCGCTGGACTCACCAAACAACGCAAAGGATATGGCATCAAAAATTGTGGTCTTTCCTGCCCCTGTGTCTCCTGTAATCAAAAATATTCCATGGCCGATTTTCCCGAAGTCCACCGTTTCTGTTCCACCATAGGAACCAAAGGCAGACATAGTAAGATAAAGCGGTTTCATATGCCTTCGTCCTCCTTTGCTTCCTGTACGATCCGTTCCATAGCTTCTTCCTCTTCCACCGTCATATCTTTGCCCTTTACCGCCTTATAAAACTGACGGAATGCCTCCAGCGGCTTTAAGACCGGAACCTCTTCTGCCCGCTCCAGCAGTTTTTGTCTTGTCCTCTGATTGTCCACCCGTATTTCCAGAATATGACTGTACACTTCCTCCAGCCGTTCCCTTACCCGGTAAGGTTCCTCTTCATCCGTAAGGGTGATACTGACAAAATCGTGGCGGTTTTTATCCTCTGCCCGCTCCAGCAGCTCTGCCAGACTTCCCCGTTCCCTTCTCACATCCTGAAATCCTTTTAAAGGGAGAAATTCCAGTTCCGGCTCCTCTCCCTTTTCCCCAATCTTTACCACTGTAACAGATTTTTTATGAAATTCCTCGCTGACCGAATACTTATACGGCGTTCCGCAGTACCGGATCCGGCGGCCGCCTACCTTTTGACTTCCGTGAATATGGCCCAGAGCAACGTAATCAAAGTCAGGCAAAACCGATATATCTACCCGGTCCAGTCCTCCCGCCATAATAACAGCCTGCTCCGACTCACAGGTTTCCGGGTCCTTGCCACCTGAACCGTAAAACTGGTGGGATAACAGGATATTACGCTGTTTAAAATCAATCTGCTCCCGTTCTAAAACAGCTTTCACAGCGCTTTCATACCCGGCAGGCTGGTTATCTTCAAAAAGAGGCCTTATATATCCGGGCTTTAAGAAAGGAAGTAAATAAAAATTTACCGGTCCGTACTCATCCTCCAGCACCACCTTTTTTAAATATTCCTCAGAGCTGCCCGGCAGAAATGCTGATACATGGATGGAATGCTTCTCCAAAAAAGGACCTGCATAGGAAAGCCGTTCCGGAGAATCGTGATTTCCTGCAATAATCAGAACCGGAATCCGGGGCTTAATTTGGGAAATGGATATGAGAAAATTGCTGAATATGGTATAGGCCTCCCCGGAAGGCACCGTTTTATCATAAATATCGCCGCAGATCAAAATTGCATCCGGATGTTCTTCAGATGCATAATTAAGTATCTGACAAAGAACTGCCTCCTGATTCTCTCTTAAGCTGTAACCGTTTAATTGCTTTCCAATGTGTAAATCGGATAAATGAAATATTTTCATGCACTGCTCACTCCTTACCCCCAGGGCAAATTCACCTTATGGGACTATATTATAAAGTACTTCAATCATACCATAATACAGGCCCTGTGAACAGGCAAAACTCACCTGGCACGTCAAGACAATGCAGGTTTATTACTGAACATTTTGAACATCAATAATTTTTCTCAAAACATCTTCAAGCCCTGGAGTGAAGCTGGTTCTGACGATCTCTTCCTCCTTTACCGCTCTTTCCTTTTCCTCCGGGGATACCTCAATAACAACAACCCCTAATTCATTCAACTGCCGGTGCAGGGCTTCTTCCTCTGCTTCAATGTGCTCTTTATTCCATTGGGAAGCCAGCTTACCGGCCTCCAGTAAAATATTCTGATCTTCTTCACTTAAGGCATTCCACTTTTCTTCCGCCATCATAACAATTCCAGGGCTGAAAATATGTTCACTCATCATATAGTAAGGTGCCACCTCGTAAAACCTGCTGGAAATATATGCAGGCAAGGGGTTTTCCGCACCATCTACAGCACCGGTCTCCAGGGACCCATAAACCTCACTATAGGGCATGGGAACGGGCTGTGCTCCCAAAGCAGATATAACATCCATCACCAGGACCGATTCCTGAACGCGGATTTTTTTATTTCTAATATCCTTCATACCTTTGATTTTCCTTGAAGTAAATAGATTGCGGGGGCCTTCATCGGTATAGAACAGTCCTACCATCCCCGCTCCAACCTCACTGCCTTCTGATAAAAACTTCCTTCCCAGCGTTTCATCTTCCAGAACCTTCCACATCCCCTCACGGCTTTCAAAAACATAAGGAAGGCCGAACAAGTTGAGATTTTTAAACCCATATCCGGTCAACTGGCTGGTATTTCCTCTGTACATATCAACTTCTCCCCCTCCTTTTTGCAGTACATTAAGGGAATATTTTTCATCGCCCAGGGCATCATTGGGATATACTTCAATCTTAATGCGGCCGTCAGACAGTTCATCCACATATTCGGCAAATTTTAGCCCGACTCTGGCAATGATATTCTCTTCCGGATTTACCTCTCCGTATTTAAAAACCAGTTCCGGCTCCCTGGAACCCGCTTGTGCAGACTCTGCCGCTGCCTGGGCTGCTGCATCACTGCTTTCTGCAAGTGTGGTTTCCGGCTTCTTCTTTCCGGCAGAATCCGGACCACATCCTGTCAGACTCAATGCCACTGCAATAACAACAGGTAAAAAAACCATTGATTTTTTCATAATAATATCAATTCCTTCCAGTCAGATTAATTGTCAGATGCTGTCAAAATCAGCCTCTCACAACTGATATTATATCCAGAATGGAATCTTTTATAGTAAATGTTAAGGTTTTATATCTGAAAGTCACTGATTCATACTCTGCAAAAAACGCTCACCATACTTTTCATACTTAAACTCTCCAACTCCAGACACTGACAGCATCTCTGCCTTTGTCTCCGGCTTCATGGCACACATATGCACCAGGGTCTTGTCAGAAAACACAATATAAGGAGGAACCTTTTCCTCTTTGGCAATTTCCGCCCTCAGCCTTCTCAGCTTTTCAAATAATGCTTCATCCTGTTCCGTCAGTTCCACGCCTGCGGCCTTTGTCTTTTTCGCCTTTTTACCAGCCTTTTCCCTTAAGACAGTCTCCTGCTCCTTTGCCATTTTCATCATAACCGGCTCATTGTTTTCCATAAATTTCTCAGATTCAGCTGTCAGTTTTACAATGGCATATTCGTCATTGGTCACTGTTAAGTATTCCTTCAGCATCAAATGATTTACCACCTGACGTAATTTATAAGAAGGTGTCTTGGCCAGCACAGCATAGTAAGGGTTGCTGTCCATCTGATATTGCCGGATTTTTGCGGTATTTGCTCCATGGACGGTATCAATGATCACATTTACCCCATACCTTTGCCTGCTGGAAGATGCACATCCAATCAAAGCCCTGGCAATTTCCGTCACATCAACCGTTTCAAACTGGGTCAGACAGTTTACACAATTCCCGCAGTAATTAGACCCATACTCTCCAAAATACCGCAGAATATAATCCCGCAGGCATTCATTGGTAAAACAGTAATAAGTCATCTTCTTCAGCCTTTCCCGGTCACGCTCCGTCACAATCTTCCTGGTAAGGGCATCCATCTCCTGATTGTCCTGGTTATTGTCAATAAAAAACTGATTCATCACCACATCCTGCCCGCTGTAAAAAAGGATGCATTCTCCCGGTTCCTGATCACGGCTGGTTCGCCCGATTTCCTGGTACATCTCTTCAATGCTTTTAGGCATGTTATAATGAAGGACAAACCTTACATTGGACTTATCAATTCCCATGCCAAAGGCATTGGTGGCAACCATGACCTGATAGCGGTCAAAAATAAAATCATCCTGGTTCTGATGCCGCTCTTTATCACTTAATCCTGCATGATACCGGGTTACTGAAATGCCCTCTCTGCCAAGCCGGTTGCAGACCTCTTCCACCAGCTTTCTGGTCTGGCAGTAAATGATTCCCGACCGGTTTGGATGAGTGTCAATGAAATTTTTCACCGCAGCATACTTATCCTTTGGGGACTGCACTCCCAGATAAAGATTCGGCCGGTCATAACCCGTGGTCACTACCTCCGGTTCCCGGAGCATTAAAATATCAATGATATCCTCCCGGACATCTTTGGTGGCCGTAGCTGTAAATGCACTTACCACCGGGCGCACTGGAAGCTGATTAATAAATTCCACGATTTTTAAATAGCTTGGACGAAAATCCTGGCCCCATTGAGATACGCAGTGTGCTTCATCCACTGCCACCATGGCAATTCTTGTATTGCGGACAAAATCCAGGAATTCTTCCGTCACCAGGCGCTCCGGAGCCACATAAATAATGGGGTATTTTCCTTCTTTTGCATACGACAGAGCCTTGCGATACTGGCCCGCCGTCAAAGAACTGTTTAAAAAAGCCGCAAATATCCCTGCCTGGTTTAAGGAAGACACCTGATCTTTCATCAGGGCAATGAGGGGGGATATGACCAATGTAATCCCTTCCATCATCAATGCCGGTATTTGAAAACATAAGGATTTTCCCGACCCGGTGGGCATAATTCCAAATGCATCCCGGCCGGACAAAATACTGTCAATCAAGGTTTCCTGTCCTTCTCGGAAACTGTCGTAGCCAAAATATTGTTTTAGTATCTGATTTTTATTCATAAAATTACTTTTCTCCTTAAGTTGGTGATAAATATATGCCCGAATAGGCTTGAAAAAACAGAAATGCTTTCTCTCATTCCCAGAAAGGGGCGAGAAGTGATTCTTAAATTACATAGAAAGTAATAAAGCACAAAAACTTCCCGGCTCCCCCTCCCAAGAGAAGGAGCCATTTACCAATCCTGTTTAAATTTAAAGGAAACCTTATAAAGTCCTCATTATTTTCTAAAATGGTTACCGCTTTCATTTTCTTTTGTAAACCATTCCTCAACTTTATCCGCATCATTGGGTCTGGCAAAATAATAGCCCTGAATATAGTCGCATCCCATTTCTTCCAGAAGGTGTTTCTGCTCCTCTGTCTCCACGCCCTCAGATACTACCTTCAGATTCAGCCCATGAGCCAGCTCTATGATGCTTCGTATCACTTGATTCTCTGTTTCTCTTTCCATGGCCTTTCCTAAAAAAGATTTGTCAATCTTCAAAACGTCAATGGGCAGAGCTGTTAAATAGTTAAGAGACGAATACCCTGTGCCGAAGTCATCAAGAGCAATGCTGATGCCAAGGGCTCTGACTTTTTTTAGGGTTTCAATGTTGTTCTTTGAAAACTCCAAAAGCACACTTTCTGTGATCTCAAGTTCCAGCCTGTCCACTGGAAAACCGGTTTCATTTAAAACACCCTTTACAAAATCATAGAAGCCTTCATTGTGAAGCTGGTATACGGAAATGTTGACAGACATCTTACCAAACTCATATCCCTTATCAATCCAGGACTTTCCCTGAATACAGGCATTTTTCAATATCCAGCTCCCCAGAGGGATAATCAGTCCTGTGTATTCAGCCACTGCAATAAACTCAAGAGGAGAAATCATGCCCAGCTCCTCAGAATAGAGTCTTGCAAGGGCCTCTACACCTCTGACCCGGTCCTGCCGCAAATCCTGCTGAAGCTGGTAGTATATAATCAGGCTGTCTTTCTCAAGAGCCTCCCTGATACATACCTCCACACTGGACTTTCTGATAATGTCATGGTGCATTTGGTCATCGTAAATGCAGTATTGGTTTTTTCCGCTTTCTTTTGCTTTATTAAGGGCTGTATCGGCATTTCGCAGCACATCGCTTGCAGTTTGTCCGAATTCAAAACAATGAACCACACCAATGCTGACAGATAGGTAAACCGATTTTTTCATCAGGGAAAACGGATTGTTAAAAATGCGCAGAATACTCTGACAAAGGGCTTCCACCTCTTTTAAATCATTATAGTTTCTAATCAATATCAAAAATTCATCGCCCCCAAATCTGGCTACCAGATTTTCCGGACCGGAAATTTGTGTCAGCCTGCTGGCTGCCAGATTCAGAAGCTGGTCACAAACCTCCAACCCCAAAAGATCATTGTGGTTCTTGAAATTATCCAAATCAATCATTAAAATGGAATACCTGCCCGGCTCCTCCTCCATACTTTTCAGGGTATCTTCCAGTATTCCCATGAACCGGAACTTGTTGGGCAGTCCTGTCAGCATATCATAAAATGCCATATATTCTATCTTTGATTCCCTTTGTTTCCGTTCATCTATATTGGACACTGCTCCGGCAATCTTATTTGGAACATTAAATTCGTCTAAATAAACCTTTCCACGGTTTAAAACCCAGGTATAGCCGTTGTCCTTGTTCTTTATACGGTATTCCTTGTGAAATTCCGGGGCCAGGCCCTTTAAACATTTTTCAAATGTCACCAGCAGCTCCTGAAAATCCTCCTGATGAATATTCTCCTCCTGTATGATGGCACCAAAGCCCTGGCCTTTCAGCTTATTTCCTGTAATATCAATCCATTTGTCCGAGGTAATGACTTCATCTGTAAAGAGATTCCACTCCCAAAGAGCGTCATTGGCGCTGGCTAAAGCCAGGGTATAACTTTCCTTCACCCTTTTCAGTTCATTATGAAGGCTGGCAAAGTGCTGGATGTCCTCATCCTTTTTAAATAGATCCGCCTGTAAAAAAGTGAGGGTTCCTGCCAGAAGAAGAACAATCAGCGGTACAAACAGTATGACTGCTTCTCCAACTTCCGGTATGTTTTCCTTCCACAGGCTTACAAGCCAGTAATTATCCATGACCGGAACCCGGATGGTATGTACTGATCTGCCCTTTGCACCTGAGTCCTGCCAAATAACCCCTCCTTTTTTGTCATAAATGCTGATGTGGTAGAAATCCGGAACCACCTCATTTACCATTGTATTGATGTAGGATTTCAAATCAAAGACAACCACAAAAAAACCGTCAAACTGCTCTTCTTTGTAGAGAGGATACCGGATAACCAGGCCAAGGATATCCTTTGTGCCCTGAAGGATAAAGGGATCATTGACTGTTGTGATCCGCTGTACAATAGCCTTGTTAATCGCTTCTTCTACCTCCGGACGTCCTTTTAAAGAAGCGCCCAATGTGTAAGCATAAGTATCAGGAAACACCATATCTGTAATGGTATCCTTGTCTTTATGCTGGATGTAGAGAATATCAGAATTTTCTTTCATATATTGAGCCGCCAGAATATCAAACTTCTGCTTGTCAATATTGGGATCAATTTCATAGTTATAGGATAATGAAGCCAGAATACCTTCTGTTATGGATACATGCTGCTGGACAGAATAAGAAACAGATTGGCCGATACTTAATAGAAGATAATTGTTTTTTGTCTGCTGATAACGCAAAAGAAGGAACACGATAGTCGCAAAAATCACGAACATAGTCACTGCCTGCAAAATTATATATCTGAAATATTTACTTTTCATCATAACTCCCCCTAGCACTTAAAAAGCACCCCACCTATCCGGATATACATAAAAGGCAATCCACCATTAAAAATACAGCAGATCACCTTTTCTTTCATACTCAATAATGCAGTATATGCTTGCTGCATAAGCATTTTGTATTTCATCCGTATTTCCTTATTAAGATATTAGCATACGTGCTTATCACCTATAATTTACCACAAAATATAACAAATTTCAACACATTATGGCATTATTATCTCAGTATGTTACCGGAAGCCCTTCCGTTTCTTTATATAACAAGGAGCGGTTGCGTCCATTGTTCTTTGCTTTATACAGTGCAGAATCCGCCTGGATCAGCATATCATCCAGACTGTGTGAGCCTCCGGCAGGGGAATATGCCATTCCGATGCTGACAGTGACATGTAAATTATTTTCCTGACAGGAAATTGTAGTGTCTTCAATAATCCTGCAAAGTTTTTCTACCAGAAAAACCATTTTTTCCGATAAAATATTTTCCAGTAAAACAACAATTTCCTCCCCTCCATAGCGTCCGGCAAGATCACTTTTACGGAAATGGCCTTTTACAATGACAGCAATGGTTTCCAGCACAATATCACCGCAGGAGTGGCCATAAGTATCATTTACCTGCTTAAAATGATCGAGATCAATCATCAGAAGTCCGTAAGAATTATTTTTTGCGGTATCCTCACTCAGCCTTGAATTGGCTCTGTCAAAAAATGAAGCCCGATTGTAAATATGCAGCAAAGGATCGAAGGTGGCTTTGCCATATAGCTGCTTCAACTGGTTTTCCTTGTCTGTGATATCGTGGAACACGATGCAGATACCGCTGTTTTTACTATTTTGAAAAATCGGAGTCTGAGTGATCTTATAAAACCGCATTTCACCATTTATGGGAAGAGCCAGCTCACTCTCCCGCTCAATCACCTTCATCCGTTCCATGGTTTCTCCGGGAGGAAGGGTGTTCAGTTCAGGAAAGAGCTCCTTAGCCGCCTGGTTTGCATCGAGAAAGGTGAAATCCCTGCCACAGACGATAAATGCATCTGTCATGGACTCAATTACCTGGGCGCGGGCTAAAGGAACTGCATTCAGCAAGTTTTGAATTCGGACAGAATACAAGAGCAAAGCAGCAGAAACCGAAACTGCAAAGGGATTTAAGTCAAGTCTGAGATAGTTGTAGGATAGGGTGTGATAAACATTGACCACAAACGGAATCAGAATCGATATTAAAAGGCAGAGATTTTGATGTCTTTGCAGCTTGCCTCCTCTTTTTAAATTTTTTAAAATACGGCGAAGGGTCAAAGAGAGCAGCACAAAATTATACCCAGTCGCTATATAACTCATGGGGCCGGCATACCCATGGCAGTTCGCTATAAAACCGTTATGGAAGTATTGAATATGGGTATAATGCAGCTTTACCAGAGGAAATGCTTGAATCGTAAACATGTTAAACAGAGGGAGTGCAAAGAGAAGACAGTACATACGGCGGCTGAACCGCTTTTCTCCATAGACATCCCGCAAAAAAAGATAATTCAGTATTACAATAAAAGGATTGCCAATCTTCTGCACCCTGACACCCATAAAAGCCGCTTCCAATGTAGGGGAAATCATTTCCAGGAGATAACCTACTGTATATAAAAATGTACAGACAGACGAAAAAATCAGGAAAAAAGCTTTTTCAGAATTATTATTTGCAACTGCATATACCATTAGGATGGCGGAAGCTATGACGGCAATAAGCATAATCCAAATATAAATATACATCTATTTCAAATCTCCTTTTCCAGTGGCTACACAGGTCACAGAAGCAGAGGTTTATAAGTCTTTATTCAGTAAATCAATCATTTCTTCCTGGAGAAGAGGTTTACTGAAATAATATCCCTGAATCATATGGCAATTATGCTTTTTTAAATACAGCAGCTGATTTTCTGTTTCCACACCTTCGGCAACAATGGAAAGGCCCAGCTTACGTCCGATCATAATAATCATGCTGGTAAGAGAAGTTCCGTCACTGTCATTTAATATGGTATCCACAAACATTTTATCAATTTTCAGTGTATTAATGGGAATATGGGTCAGGTAGCTGAGAGACGAGTATCCGGTGCCAAAATCATCGAGAGCAATTTTGATTCCTTTTTCCCTTAATTCCATCAGCTTATCCTTAATCACCTCATAGGACTCAATCAGCACTGATTCTGTAATTTCCAGTTCCACATATTCAGGTTCCAGCTCCGTCTGTGAAAGTGTCTTTATGACCTTTTCCGTAAAATCATGCTGCATTAACTGGATGATAGAAACATTTACGGAAACGGACAGTCCTGAGTATCCCTGGTCATGAAGACTTTTTAAAAATTTGCATGCGTTTAACAAAACCCAGTCTCCAATGGGGTTTATTAAATTAGTTTCCTCTGCTATACTTATAAATTTTAAAGGAGAAACAGAACCCAGATTTTGATTATTCCACCGCAGCAGTGCTTCCATAGAATGAATTTTTCCGGACTCAATATCCAGCTGGGGCTGATAACTAAGGCTGAATTCGTCGCGCTCCAATGCCCTGCGCAGTTCGTTTTCCAGGGTCATGCGCTCCTGAACCTTCATATCCATGTCCCGGGTATAGAAAATATATCGTCCATGGGCAATTGATTTTGCTTTATACATTGCCATATCTGCACATTTTAAAAGAGTGTCCACATCATTCCCATGAATCGGATACAGTGCAATTCCTAAAGATACTGTAATATTTAACGTGCATTCTGGCAGCTTGAACGATTGTCCGAAGGATTGAATTACCGCTTCTGCAATAGAGGTAACTTCATCAATGGTTCCGTAATGATGTACAAATACAATAAACTCATCTCCGCCGATCCGGTAAACAGACTGATTGCTGCATGACAACTCCATCAGACGTTCGCCGATTTGGGATATCAGTTTATCTCCGCATACATGCCCTAAGGTATCATTTATGTATTTAAAATTATCAATATCAATAAACATCAAAGCCTTTTTCTGCTCCGGACATCCGGATAATTCCCACTTCACTTTCTCATAAAAAGCGATCCTGTTGGGAAGGTGTGTCAAATAATCTTCGTACGCCAGGCGCATCAGCTCATCCTCGTACTTTTTCAGTTCGGATATATCCGTATGGGAGCCGGCACTTCGTATAATTTCGCCGGAATGGTCAAAAACCAGTCTGGCCTTAGACAAAATCCAGCGGTAATTGCCATCCTTATATCGCAGCCGGTATTCACAGAGATAATTAGAATCTCTGTTGATACGGTTTTCATCCAGTTTCTGAAAAACCTTGGGAGCGTCCTCCGGATGGATTAAAGACACCCAGCTATCATATTGCTGCAAGTCCTCCTTGCTGTAACCGGTAATTTCAAACCACCGTTCGGAAAAATTTCTTTCCCCCCGTCTTTCATTCCATATTCCGTCATTTGCGGCTTCCGAAATCATTTTGTACCGCTCTTCGCTTTCCTTCAGCATCTCGATTTGTTTCTGCAGTTTCTGCTCTGAGGCTGTCAGCTTTTCGTGAATCTCCCTCATTTCTTTATAGTAATTCACTAGTTCAACGTTAATGGATTGTATTTTTGAAATAGAAGCTTTGATTAAAAAATACAGCATTGCAGCAGTAATCACCACATAAAACCATCCCTTTGCCATACTGACAACAGATAACAGCTGTTTATTTGTAACCAATTCAAGAAGAAGCCTGTCGGAAAACAGTATCCATAAGATTCCCGTAGTTAAATATAAAACAGTGATTCTCAAAGCTATTTTTCCTGGCTGGATTCCATCAGGATAATCTGCAGTGCGCAGAAAAGCACCGGGGAAGTGGCGTCTTATAATACCTATTTTGTCATTTTTTCTTTTGTCCATATTTTACCGCCTTTCCATACCACGAGAATGGGCTTCTCCCACAAAGCATGCCCAACTCCTGCCCTCTGTACTTGTACTCATTATTATATCGGCTGTTTTAGGTTAAATTGTAATAGTTTGCAAAGTTATCTTAATTATATCAATACTTTATCAGAAAAGATATTCCTTCTTTGTAAAATATGTTAAAAACCCCCTGTCACTTCTCCATTTTTTTCTCACACCACTCCATTAATACACAATCACCGCACTTTGCCTTCCTGGACGTGCATACCGACCTGCCATGATAAATCAGCTGAAAATTAATCCGGTTCCAGTATTCTTCAGGCAAAACCTTCTGCAGTTCCACTTCCACTTCCACCGGATTTTTCCCAAGCGCCCAGCCCAGGCGCCGGGAAATACGGAATACATGTGTATCCACCGTGACCCCTGGAATTCCATAAGCATCTGCCAGAAACAAAGTAGCTGTTTTTCTTCCCACTCCGGCCAATGTGAGAAGTTTATCCATATCCTTTGGAACCTCACCGCCATATTCCTGTGTAATCTGAGTGCAGCATTTTTTTAAATTCCTGGCTTTATTCTTGTAAAGTCCAATAGAACGTATCGAATCTTCAATTTGCTCTAAAGGTGCTTCTGACATCTGCTCCGCCGTCTGAAAACGACGGTACAGCGAAGGAAGTACCTCTTCCACCTGCTTATCTGTACTTTGGGCACTGAGCATAATTGCTGCCAGAAGCTGCCACGGCTGCTGATGGTAAAATCCCTCCTTGGTTACTCCGTAAACACGATCCAAAGTTTCCAACACGTTTTTAACATCTTCTTTTCTCATTGGTATCAGCTCCTGTCTTACTTTTTCGTCTCACCTGGTTCAAACAGCCGGAAGGTTCCATATTCCCCGTCATATCCCGGACTCCACTCTACATTTCCCTCTCTCAGCCTTCTGATTCCCTCAGAAATCAAACTAAATGAAGCAGAACTTATTTCATCTGGAGAAAGGTCTCTTAATATATGAAATTCTGTCCCTAATTTCTTCACCATAGATTCATACTGACTCTGAACCCTTTTGCTTGCAGCAGAATATCCCATACAGGCACCGATAATTTCTGGCAGAGGAATCAGCTTTTCAAAGTATTTCCCCTCCCCTGCCAAATCACCTTCCTTACGGTCAGCCACCTGTTGGATCCGGTGAAATACCCCGGTAGTCAGTTTCCGTCCGCATGCAGGACACGTTCCTGCATATTCTTCTGCAGCCTCAGGGGAAAGACAAAGGTTACATTTTCTATGGCCGTCATAATGGTACTTTCCTTCTTCCGGAAAAAATTCAATGGTACCCTTTAATCCTTCTCCCTTTTGAACCGCATTCCAAATGCCTGTATAAGATAAATCTATATCCAAAAGATTCCCCTCTCTCCCCAGTTTGGACGGCGAATGGGCATCTGAATTGGATATAAGCTGAAAACGATCCAGAGCAGACCACCGTCTTATCATGGACGGATCCGAAGAAAGCCCTGTTTCCAGGGCATGAACGTAAGGCGTTAAATCCTCAAAACATTCCTCAATGGAATCAAAGCCGGAAAATGCTCCAAACAAGGAAAAGTGAGGGGTCCAGATATGAGCCGGAATATAAACTGCCTGAGAGCAGGTTTCCAGAACAATTTCTAAAAGATCACGGCAATCCAGCCCCAAAATGGGCCTGCCGTCTGAATGCAGATTTCCTATGGACTCCAGTTTCTTTGCCAGAAGCTCTGCCTCTTCCAGGCCCGGAAGAAGGATGATGCTGTGAACCTTTCTCACCCTTCCGTTTTTCTTATAAATAGAACTGATTTCCCCGGAAACCACAAACCTGGGAGAAGAAAATTCAATCCCGTAATCCTTATCCATAAAAAATTCTTTTTTTAATTTATAAAGTCCTTCTTCTGCAGGAATCAGTTTTTCCTTTAATTCCTCCCGCCAGCCCCGGTGGGTAAAATCACCGGTTCCAAGAATACCAATCCCTTTGCGTCTTGACCACAAGTCTAAATATTCCGGGGTGCAGTCCTTGCTGGTGGCCCTGGAATAGTGGGAATGGATGTGTAAATCTGCTATATACATAAATACCACCTGCTTTTTTCAATTTATGTTTTATTATAGCGTTTCAAAAGAAAGGGTGCAAGGAACAAACATTTCCTTTGTTTCCGCCTATATGGAGTTATACTTATTTTGAGTGCATCAAAAAAGCACAAAAGCTATACAGCTCTTATGCCTTCTAAATTTTCTTTATGACTGCTTGACCCTTATCTCTCAGTCTCAGAATCCACCAATATTCTTATTTCAGATAATCAAAGGCAATTCTTGAACTTCCGTCTTCCACATAAACAGTTCCGCACTTCACGAACCCATTTTTTTGAATCAAATATTTCATGACCTCATTATTTTCATGAGTATCAATTCTGAGGTGGGGACTTTGTTCCTTGCAATAATTGATGCATTTTGTAAATATGCCTCTTTCCATTCCATTACTGGCAATTCTGTGGATTGCGCTATAAGATGAAGCAGACCTCCAGGAGCCATTTTCTATGTTTTCATAAGATAAGTCTTTTCCTGGAATAAAGGCAAATACACCATGGATCATATCCTGGTTTGTATAGACGTAGAGCTGTTGTTTTTCAATGTCTTCTTTAAGCATATCTTCAGGGGGAAAACGGTCTCCCCATTGGAAAGGATTTCCATTATCAGCCATAAATTTTCTTGCAATTTCATATACCCTTAAGATGGAGGAAAAGTCCTGGGGGAATGCCGGTCTTATCATGTTTATATCCTTTCTTTTGCTGGCTTAGGCTTTTAATAGAACTGCCTGTACTAAATCTCTCTTTCAAAATTATATAGTTCATCTTCCATTCGTTCTAATTCAACTTCAATCATTCCATTCTCCCGACAGACAAAATAGTGTTTTGATCCGACTGTCTGTTTTCTCAAATTATTACAGACTGGCTGCAGGTCGGCAAGAGTTGCAAAACAATATTTTTGCAGCCTGTTTGCGCTTTTAATTCCATTTTTCATTTTCTCCCAATTGAATGCATCCAGCAGTAAAGATTCTTGTAACATAGATTAATCAATATTATACAGTGCTTACCTCTTGTTTGCAACTGGATTAACATGCGGAGTTTAATACAATTTACGCGAAAAGACAGACCAAGCTCCGGTCTGCCTTTTTTATAGCTCTGCAATAGTTCCATTGGCTTCATGCCAGGATACCATGTATACATTCTCTTATCAGGAAAGCTTCTCTACCCATGCAGCAAAAGCAGCTAAGAATCCATCAATTAAATTCTGGGTATCTTTATTGTTCAGTGCTCCATTTTCATCGATCAAAGTGTGGTAAGAACCGATATAAGCTTCCGGCTGGGCAAGGGTCAGGACATTTAAGAAAGCAAGTACCTGGCGCAGATGATGGTTTGCACCAAAGCCTCCCATTCCTCCCGGAGACTGGCTGATTACTGCACCTGGTTTACCGTCCCATACATTCTGTCCATATGGTCTTGAACCTATATCCAGTGCATTCTTAAGTGCCGCAGGAATGGACCTGTTATGCTCCGGTGTAATGAACAGCACGCCGTCCAGAGTCTTGATCTCATCACGGAATACGGTATATTCCTTCGGATCTGCACCGTCGTAGTCCTGATTGTAAACAGGAAGTGCGCTGATGTCAATGATCTTAAACCCATAGCCTTCCGGTGCATGACTTAAAACATAGTCTGCAATACTTCCTGAAAAAGAATTCTTTCTTAAACTGCCTGTCACGATTCCAATTGTTTTGCTCATACAAAACACCTCCGTTAAATTATATTATAGTTAATGATTACATACCGTAAACCTTGTACGGATAAACTGTGGATTTTCAATTTCATCTAAAATACCGATTGCCATAGTTCCGCTTGTTACAATGGACTCACCAGTGGATGAGGTCATCAGATGATCCGTTCCTATTACAGGAGTTGTAGCCTCTCCAGGCACAAATTCTGCGGAAGGAGATACTCCTACCCAGTTTACATTCTCAATGCCCCGTAAAAAATTGAGGGTCTTGTAGGCTTCCGTCGGAATGGAAATCCAGGATGCCGCATCAGGGACTGTCTTTAATGTATCCAGGAACAGGTTGCCATTTTGATCCAGCAAGCTGGCAGCTCCCAGAATAAAGAACAGCCTTGGGCTTTCAGTTTCTCTGAACATTCCAATCAGCTTTGCCGCCAGATCCAGATGAAGATAAGCTTTTTCCGGTGCCGTGGCAAACGCGTTTACAACAACATCGAATCCCTCCAGATCGGATTTTGTTAAATCAAATACATCTTTATCAACTACTTTTACATCATCTCCAAATAAAGAAAGGGCCTTGTCTTTATGACGAACGATTGCTGTAACATCATGTCCCCGTGAAATACTTTCTTTATACAGAGCAGTTCCTGCCATTCCCGTTGCTCCAATAATTGCCAGCTTCATAATAAACCTCCTTTTTCTCATTTAAATTCTTTTATAATATCTGCCAGGGTTATGGCAGACAGTTTTTCCTCGGTTGCTTCTTGTATATTACTATATAAATGTTTAAGGGTCGTTTGAATATTCGCCCCTACGGGACATTCGTAATTGGTGTTGGTATGAACGCTGAACAGATCCCTATGATCTTCTGCTGCAAGAAAGATATCAAGAAGTGTAATATACACTGCTTCTCTTGCAAGCCCAGTCACACCTAGCTTTGTACTGGACTCAATAAGCTTTGCTTTTTTTAAGCGGCTCATCAGGCGCCGTACCAGCACGGGATTGGTATTAATGCTGGAGGCAATGAATTCTGATGTGACCGGCTGTGCCTCCATTAACGCAATTACACTTAATATGTGAATACTTACTGATAATTTTGTTGAATACATTGACCTCTCCTTTTGTAACAATTATAGTTACTAATCATATCTTTGTCAAGAGCCAGAATCCAGTTTTATGGTTTTTGATAAATTTTATCATTCCATGGCCCCGGTATTATTATAGGATACAGAAAACCTCAAAAGTCTATTCCCACTTAAAAAAATAAAGAGAAATAACAGTGCATATGACTGCAATTGCAATCATCACAACTGCCGGGATAAAAACATGATTTATGGGCAGTCCAAGTGAAGCAGCTTTTAGAAGTTTTATTCCTTGTGTCAATGGCAATACATCTGCTACCTTTTGCAGTGCAGCGGGCATTACTTCGTAAGGCAGAGTAGCACCCGAAAAGATTAGCATTGGAAAATACAACAGACTTGCCGCAGCACTTGCTATTTTAATATTGGGAGCAAGTCCTCCCACCAGCAGCCCAATGCTGAACATTGACAGCATAACCAGCAAGTAAGCGCCTAAAAATTGAAGCCATGAACCGTTTAGCCGATAGCCGAAAAATACTGCCCCTGTTCCATAGACAAGAATAAGTGAAACAATTGAATACAGAACGTAAATAACAACCTGCACTGCTAAAATCAGTACCGGACTGGTTGGCGTCACCTTAAACCGCTTTAATATTTTTCTGCTTCGATAATCAGATACTACTAATGGAAGACCCATCACACCTCCCGCACAAATGGCAATGGTTGATACCGCTCCGAAAGACTGTTCCAAAAAGGTATACTCTGCACCATCGAAAGCAGGCTTATTTCCGAACACCGCTCCCAGGATCATGACGACAACAACAGGCATACAGATTGCAAAAATAAACATATCCATACCACGGATAGACAAACCGATTTCTGTTTTAAGTAAGGCTCTAAATGCTTTCATTTTCTTCCTCCTCATCTGTGTACCAAAGATATGCATCCTCAAACGTTTCATAAGGACTGGCTGCGATTGCTTCTTGTACTGTTCCGCAAAAAACATTTTTCCCCTTTTTCAAAATCATAATGTTATCACACAGAGCCTCTACCTCATCCATAAAGTGAGAGGTTAATAAAATGGTAATTCCTTTCTCCTTTAGCCCGGAAAGGCTTTTCCATACCTCCCGCCGCGCTCTGGCGTCCAGACCTGTGGTTAGCTCGTCCAGAAATACAACATCGGGATTGGGGATTAATGCCAGCACAATAAAAAGCCTTTGCTTCTGTCCTCCTGAAAGTTCACTGACCAGGCTTTTCAGCTTATCCGAAAGTCCGAATTGTAATAAAAGGCTTTCATAATTCAGGGAAGTTTTGTAAAGAGAAGCCGTGACCTCGCAAAGTTCGGCTACCTTTATTTTATCCTGATAGTTTGTTTCCTGAAATTGAACACCAACTCTTTCAAACAATTTTTTACGGTCTTTCTGCGGATTCATGCCTAAAATGGATATGGTCCCCGCATCTTGCTTTTTTGTGCCCAAAATACATTCAATCGCAGTACTTTTACCTGCGCCATTTGCACCCAGTAAACCAAATACTTCCCCACTGCAAATGGAAATATTGATATTCTCTACTGCCTTGAGATCACCGTAAGACTTACATAGGCTTTTTACTTCAATTGTAGTTTCCATAGAATTATATTCCTCCCTTTCTTTGTATAAAAAGAATAACACCAGAACAAAGTCTGGTGTTAAAGTGTAGGGTTTCTTTGAAATTTCATCTTCATTTTTCCAAGATGAGAAAGCATAATTTCAGCGTTTTGTTCAGCCCAGTCCAATGACGTGATTAATTTATCGCATACAGAAATGATATCGTCATTTTGCTTTGGAGTATTAATTACATGCCGAATGTCCGCTTCGGGATTTCGGGATAAGGTATTCAGCATTCGCAAAATTGCAGAAAGAGAGTAATTGGCACAACGCAGAGAGCGTATGATTTTCAGCCTGCGGATGTCTTCTTCGCCATAGACACGGTATCCATTTTGTTTTCGCTTTACTGCAAGTAATCCGTTCATCTCCCAATTTCTTAAAGCATCTATTGAAATTTGTAAATAGTCAGCTGCTTCTTTCCTGGTTAGAAACGCTGCACCTGTTTCCTGACTGTCACCTGATAACAATTTCTCAGTAATCCCTATAGCCTCTTCGGCATTTTTTTGCTCATTTCTAATCTGCTGCAGATAAAATTCCGTCAGACAGATTGCCTTGTCAAAATTTCCAAGAGCGGAGTTTTTAATAATAGTAATGGCCTGCTTCCTCAGGCCATTTTGCAAAACCTCAACCTTTAAAGCAATTCTTACTAATTTAATCTGCTCCATATGAAGATCTGTAAAAACACGATATCCATTTCCTTTACGCACCGGTTTGGGAATCAATTCAAGTTCTTCATAAAGCCGGACGGTATTGGGATGGATTCCAATACTCTTTGCAATATCAGATGTCTTGTAAGTGTTCATTTTTTCACCGCCATTCTACGGCACCATAATACCACCATATAAAAGTCTGGTGTTATAGTGGAGGGTTTTAATTGAAACCATATGTGTGTCTGTAAACAGCTTAATTTTATATTATCTTATTCAGGCTTACCTTATCTGCATATAAGCTGGTTATTCTCTCGCACATCATGGAAAATTCATGTACTTCTTTTTCTGTTAATGCTTCTTCAATCAGATTCATAATTTCATTTCCAAAGTCCTCAACACGGTTCAAGAACGCTTTCCCCTCCTGGGTAAGCATAATATTATAAAAACGGCGGTCATTAACCTGTCTTTCCTGAACGATATACTTTTTTTCCAGCAGACGCTTTGTCAGTTTCGAAATTCCCGATTGTGAAATACCTCTCATCTCAGCAAGTTCCTTGGAGGTTTTCAAACCATGCTTATTCAATGTATCAAGTATATAGTATTGTGCCGTTGAAACTCCCTCAACATTGAATTTATTTGAATCTGACACAATCATACATTGAAATGGGATATAACTTTCCTCTAATTCTTTAATAGCCATTAAACTAACCTCCTATTTTTTATTAATGTACCGTTTCAATTGCGTTCCAGTTAAAGAATCACGGCAATTGATTATATCTTTGGGAAATCCTGTAAACATAATCTGGCCGCCGTTCTGCCCCGCATACGGTCCTATGTCAATAATCCAGTCTGCCTGACAAATAATATCCAAATTGTGTTCTATGACAATAAGAGTGGAATCATGGTCTGCAAGGCGGTTCATTACACCAATCAACTGCTTTATGTCAGCCATATGCAAACCTGTCGAAGGTTCGTCCAAAATATAAATCTGACCATGGTTTTCAAGTTCGGAAGCAAGTTTAATTCTCTGTAATTCACCACCTGAAAGGGTACTTAGCGGTTGTCCCAAAGAAACATAAGTAATGCCAACATCTGAAAGCCGTTTCAATACAGTTACAATTTCTTTCTCCTGAAAGAAATCCAAGGCTTCTGCCACTGTCATGTTAAGAACATCAGCAATATTTTTTCCTCTTAACTGATAAGTAAGCACTTGATCCGTATAACGATTTCCATGACATTCTTCACATACTGTTACAACCGTATCCATAAACGCCAAATCTGTATAAACAACTCCCAAACCTTTGCAGGCAGGACAAGCACCTTGGGAGTTGAAACTAAACAGGGATTGGCTTACACCATTCTTTTTGGCAAATAATTTTCTGATCACATCAAAGATACCTGTAAAGGTTGCAATGTTGGAACGTTTTGATGCTTGAACCCCTTTCTGGTCAATAATAACCGTTTCAGGATACAGCTTAGGCAGCACTCCGTTGATCAGACTGCTTTTTCCAGAGCCTGCAACCCCGGTAACAACCGTCATGACTCCTTTTGGTATGGCAACCGAAATGTTTTTAAGATTATGAAGCGTTGCATGTTCAATAGAAATCCATCCTTTGGGAGTCCGTGTGTTTTGCTTAAGTTCAGGATTGTACGATAAATATTTTCCTGTCAGTGTTCCGGCTTCTTTCAGACCATCAAAATTCCCTTGATATACAACTTCACCTCCATGTGTTCCCGCACCCGGACCCATATCAATAATATGGTCTGCAATTTTTATCATGTCCGGGTCATGCTCTACAATCAGAACCGTGTTGCCTTTGTCGCACAGCCTCCTCATAAGCTCATTGATTTTGCTTATGTCATGAGGATGAAGTCCTATACTGGGTTCATCAAAAATGTAAGTAAGGTCAGTTAAACTACTGCCAAGCTGGCTAACCATTTTAATTCTTTGGGACTCCCCTCCTGAAAGCGTAGTGGTTTCTCTGCCTAAACTTAAATAGCCCAGTCCAATGGATACCATGTGTTGAATCCGGTTCACAAGTTCCGAAACAATCGTAGAGGCTGCCGGTGTATGAATGGATTGAACGAGATCCAAAAGCTCATTTATCTGCATATCTGCGCATTGAGCAATATTTATACCGTTCACTTTACAAGATAATACGTTCTGGTTCAAACGTGTTCCCCGGCAGTGGGGACAATCCTGTTTTACAACAAAACGTTCTATCTCTTTTCCATATCTGATTTTTTCGCCATCTTCTTTTTTTAGAAAGCTGCGCTCAATGCGGGGAATCACGCCCTCATATAAAGAGGTTTTATGCCATTTGGGTCCGGGATTTTTAATCTTAATACCATCAGCGTAAAGTAACAGTTCCATTTCCCCGGCTGCATATTCTATTAATTTTTTATCGTTATCAAAAAAGCCTGAATCAATATAGCGGGTTAACCGCCATCCACCAGGTTCAAAGGTCGGGAAAAGGATAGCTCCCTCATTCAGGGATTTATCTTTATCTAACAGCCTTTCCATATCAATGGTTTCAATTTTGCCCAAACCCTCACAATGTTCGCACATTCCTGCCGGATTGTTAAATGAAAAAACCTCTGAATATCCTACAAAAGGCCTTCCAATTCTGGAAAACAATAAGCGCAGTACGGAGTAAATATCTGTGATTGTTCCGACTGTTGACCGTGCATTACCGCCTAATCGTTTCTGGTTGATAATAAAAGCTACGGATAAATTTTCAATAGTATCAACATCTGGCTTTCCGTAATGGGGCATACGGTGACGGATAAAACTGGTGTAGGTTTCATTTAATTGCCTTTGTGATTCTGCTGCTATTGTATCAAATACCAAAGATGACTTTCCGGAACCGGAAACACCTGTGAAAACCGTTATTTCTTTTTTTGGTATCAGGACATTTATGTTTTTTAGATTTCGTTCCCTTGCACCTGATACTTGTATATAATTAGCAGACATATCTTTACCTCTTTATTTATGTGATATGGTTAATACATGAGTGGGTAAAGTATATGTTATCATATCTTTCTTTTTATTTCAAACAATTTTATATGTTAAAACTGCGTCTTGAGCAAGCTTTTAAGCTGTTTCAAGGCGCAGTTTATGTTATTTATAAGATTTTATATAAATTCCTATGACAGATTCCAATCCCTTATAAAAATGCTTTTAAAAAATGTTTGTTTTTTCCCACGTAAAAAGATTATACAAGAAACCATGGCTTGTGCTGCTTTTTTCTGGTTCATAATCTAAAGTTCATGATTCCCATAATACATCATAAGGATCTGACTAGCAGTACTTTCTGCAAGGGCTTCTTGCATATCTTCACTACAGTAAAACATATCCTCATTTTTTTGTCATTCCCGCATTTCCCGTACAACGCCTAGCAAATGTGTAAGGGCATTATTGTTCAAATGTTTTGCTTCGTCCATCAATTCACCTAACATACCGGGATTTTGGGCATCCATATCAAAGAATTCTTTTGGTGTAACACCCAAATATTGGCAGATATAAAAGAATGCCGAAAAGGATGGTAGTGATTTTCTGTTTTCGATGTTATTGATATAATTATCTGCCTGTCCCATTGACAGGCTCATATCACGTGCAGAGACACCTTTCTGTGTTCGCAGCTTTGCAATTCTTTCTGCTACAAATTCTTCATTCATGTCTATTATCCTTTTATATTTAATCTAACAGGAAACATATCACTGCTCAACAAGTTTTAAGAATGTGTTATCGTTGACATATTAGTTTATATCTACTATTATTATTTTTGTCACGAATTATCAGCTAGTACAAAGTAAGAGAGGCTTTTATTTCGATGAAAAATGTGCTCGGATGAGACAAAATGTTCGCAGTTCAATTAAAACTGAACACCCTTAGTTTTACAAACTCCGACAAGTTCTATTATAAATGTTTCGGCTACATTTGTCAATCTGACCAAAAACCCACGCCTTTAAGATGAATTTCAGTGGGAAAGTTATATTGGGGGGATAATCCTGAAAAATACGCCGTCAATAAAAACGTCAAATCTGAAAGGAGTCATCAAGGAATGGCACGCAAAGGAGAAAATATTTACAAACGCAAGGATGGACGCTGGGAGGGCCGGGTGTTACAATTCGGCGGAAAGTTCCGTTATTTTTATGCCAAGACCTATCGTGAGGTGCGGGCAAAAATGCGGGAAAGCCGCAAAACAACGGATACTCAAAATATGCAGCATATCAACCGGCAGCTTTGTGCAACCGATTTATTTCAAAACTGGCTGGAGGAAGCCGGACACCGTTTAAAACCTTCAACCTGCGAAAGTTACTATTACTGTTTAGAGGGGTATGTTCTTCCTCATTTTCGTCTGTCTGAAAACGAGCATCTGTCAAAAGATTCTGTTTTTCGTTTTGTGCAGGCAATTTATAGAAATGAGGTTCGTTCCACCTCTTATAGAAGAAAAATACTCTCTATTTTCAAGACTGCTCTTCGGGATATATCCAAAAAGTATCCTGAATACAACTCACTGACTGAAATCGTAAGCTTTCCCAAGGTAGAAATCGGGGAAGAAATATCAGTGTTTTCCATTCGGGAACAAAAAATATTACAAAACACCATACAGTCTTCATCAGACAACAAAACCTTTGGTATACTGATTTGTTTCTATACCGGCATCCGTTTAGGGGAACTTTGCGGACTCAAATGGGGGGACATTGATTTGGACGCTGGAATCATGTCTATTTTACGCACTGTGACCCGCATACGAAACCCAGAGACATCAGGAGGTAAGACAATACTTTGGGAAGGACCTCCCAAAAGCAGAACTTCTACCCGAAAAATCCCTCTGCCTGATTTCCTGTTAAAAAAGATGAAGGATTACCAGGCTGCTTCCATCAGTGAAGACTGTTATGTACTCTCCGGAAAGACCGTTCCTTTTGACCCCCGTGCTTATCAGCGGCTTTACAAAGGACTTCTTAAAAAAGCAGAAATCAAAGAACGTAAATTTCACGCTATCCGACATACCTTCGCTACTAGAGCGTTGGAACTGGGAGTGGATATCAAAACACTCAGCGAGCTTCTTGGTCACTCCAACGTCAGCATTACCTTGAATATTTATGCCCATTCCCTGATTGAGCAGAAGAAAAAAGCCATAAAAAAGTTCAATGAAATGTATATTGTCCAAATGGAAAACTCATTAAGCGCCGTCAATTCTGCCGTCTAAATGCCGAAAAACCCTGTGTTTCTCTTGGTGTTTTCAATCAAAAGATAAACCTTGGTGGGTGCTTATAAGTGCCATGATCAATTATTCAGAATTTTTATATACTCATTCCATTGACGTAGCCATGATTTCTTTAATACTGGCAGGAGAAATGAAGTATCATGATGATATGCAATGGAATATAGGAATTGGCGCTTTTCTGCATGATATAGGGAAGGTATTTCTTCCTGATCTGGGTATTCATGAGTCCGGCTCCAGGAACGAAAATGATAAGCTTTACTTGCAGGAGCATTGCAAAATTGGCGCTAATTCCTTAAAAATATTTGACTTTTCGGATGTATGTCTGGATATTGTATTGCATCATCATGGGAAGACAGAGAAAAGCGGAGAAATATCTAAAGAAGCACAAATTGTCATGATTGCTGATGCTTTTGACAATTTAACTTCAGAACAAATGAATCGATCAGCATACACCATAGAGGAGGCCATAGACATTCTTAAAATGGATGAAAAGAAATATCCTCAAAACTTGCTGCTCATGCTTGAAAGAATTTTTTCGGTATAATCTTCAAGATAAAAGTCTTTCATAAATCGACACTGACAAAAGGGGCAGTAAAATAAGTCCTTAAATTATCATTGGTATTGTTAGTTAGTCGCATAATTAATCATACCAAAAAATCGCTGAAATTTCACAACTTCAGCGATTTTTCTTTTAGGGGGGGTACAGCCCCTTTTATTCAACTATTGGTCTATTTCATTATGGCATGTAAATCAGAATATTATTTCTCCAAGCTCTTCATCGTCGGGAACAACAACACATCCCTAATCGCATAAGAATCCGTAAGCAACATTACAAAACGATCAATACCAATACCAATACCGCCAGTAGGTGGCATACCGATCATCAGCGCATTGATAAAGTCGTCATCCATGGAATTAGCCTCGTCATCTCCAGCTGCAAGAAGTGCTTCCTGTGCCTTGAAACGCTCGATCTGATCCAGAGGATCATTAAGCTCTGAATAAGCATTTGCCATCTCACGCTTTGTAATGAATAACTCAAAACGCTCGGTGTACTCTGGATCTTCCGGTTTTTTCTTGGTCAGTGGGGAAATCTCCACTGGGTGATCAATGATAAAGGTTGGCTGAACCAGATGCTCTTCTACAAACTCTTCAAAAAGAAGACTTAAAATATCCCCCTTCTTATGACGAGCTTCGTAAGAAACATGGTGCTTATCTGCCAGTGCCTTTGCTTCTTCATCGGTATGAACCTCAGTAAAATCAATGTCTTTGTATTTCTTAAGCGCATCCACCATAGAGATTCTTTCAAAAGGCTTTGATAAATCAATTTCCACACCATCGTAAGAAACGACAGCGGTTCCAAGAACCTTTAATGCTACGGAACGGAAAAGACTTTCAACCAGATCCATCATGCCGTGGTAATCAGTATATGCCTGATATAATTCCATCAGAGTGAATTCCGGATTGTGGCGTGTATCTACACCCTCGTTACGGAAAACTCGTCCAATTTCATACACTCGCTCTAATCCGCCTACGATAAGACGCTTTAAATAAAGCTCAAGAGAAATACGAAGCTTTACATCTTCGTCAAGAGCGTTATAGTGGGTTTCAAATGGTCTTGCCGCAGCACCGCCAGCATTAGCTACCAGCATTGGTGT
Source organism: Clostridiaceae bacterium (assembly GCA_902363735.1). Lineage (GTDB taxonomy): Bacteria > Bacillota > Clostridia > Lachnospirales > Lachnospiraceae > Lacrimispora. The sequence goes on along the minus strand of CABJBA010000002.1, from coordinate 439,927 downwards.
CTCCACTTCCATAAAGCCCTGATCATCTAAATGGTTACGGATCTCTTTGATGATCTGTGATCTCTTTACAAAGGTATCTCTGACTTCTGGATTCATAATCAGATCCACATATCTCTGTCTGTAACGAATATCTGTATTGGTAAGACCATGAAATTTCTCAGGCAGAACCTGAAGACTTTTCGTAAGAAGGGAAACGCTTTCTGCATGAATGGAAACTTCCCCTGTCTTGGTTGTAAAGGCCGTACCCTTAATACCTACGATATCACCGATATCCAGCTTCTTAAAATCTTTATATTCTTCTTCTCCGATGCTGTCCCTGGCTACATAGGACTGGATGGTGCCCTTTAAATCCTGTACATTACAAAAAGAAGCCTTTCCCATCACACGTTTGGACATCAAACGGCCTGCGATGGAAACTTCTTTTCCTTCCCATTCATCATAATGTTCCTTGATATCACTGCTGTGCAGACTAACATCATACTTTGTAATTTCAAACGGATCCTTTCCGCTTTCCTGAAGCTCTGCCAGCTTTTCACGGCGCACCTTCAGCAAATGGTTTAAGTCCTCTTCCATAACCTGATTCTGGTTCTGATTTTCTGCCACCTGTATTCGCTCCTTTGTGTACTATATAAACTAAGACACCCTCTGGATTTCCAGTACCTTATACTGAATTACGCCTGACTGTGTCTCTACGTCGACCACATCTCCTACTTGCTTGCCCATAAGCGCATGACCCACCGGAGATTCGTTGGAAATTTTATTCTGAAGACTGTTTGCTTCTGTGGAACCAACAATCTTGAATTCCATTTCTTCATCTTCATCCACATCGTAGACCTTTACCTTGCAGCCAATGTTGATTTTATCTAAATCGATCTCATCTTCAACCACTACTTCTGCATTTTTAAGAAGCTTCTCCAACTCTTCAATGCGCAGCTCAATGTCTCTTTGCTCATCTTTAGCCGCATCGTATTCTGCGTTTTCAGATAAGTCGCCCTGTTCCCTGGCTTCTTTGATTTTCTGAGCAACTTCTTTTCTTTTTACTACCTTTAAGGTATGAAGTTCATCCTCGTATCTCTTAAGGCCTTCATAGGTTAAAATATTTTTCTTGTCTACCATGGTTTCAATTCCTCCTGGTTACTTACTCGCTCATTGGCATTCCAAATATTATAGCGTAAACATCTTAAAATGTCAAGAATCGTACCCGATTCTTTCTTCTGCAAATTGCCTTAATTCGTCCAATCTTTCCACCTTGTTGATATCGTTTCTCAACCTGGCGGAATGGGGAAGTCCGGCTGTATACCAAGCCATATGCTTTCGCATTTCACGCATGGCAGTTTCCTCTCCCTTGTGTTCTGACAGCAGACTTCCATGGCGCAGGATCATCCGGCTGATTTCACCGGGAGCAGGTTCTCCAAGGACTTCTCCGGTTTCCAGATAGTGAAGGGTTCTGGAAAATATCCAGGGGTTTCCCTTGGCTCCCCTGGCAATCATCACTCCATCGCATCCGGTCTGTTCCAAAAGCGCCTTGGCATCCTCAGGGTGAAACACATCTCCATTTCCTATAACAGGAATGGCTACGGATTCCTTTACCTTCCTTATAATATGCCAATCCGCTTTTCCGGAATAAAACTGGTCTCTGGTTCTTCCATGGACCGTCACTGCTGCCACTCCGCAGCTTTCGGCCATTTTTGCAAATTCCACTGCATTGCAGTCTTCTTCTGTAAAGCCCTTCCGGAATTTGACCGTAACCGGCTTTTTGACCGCCTTAACCATAGCAGTCAGAATACGTTCAGCCAGCTTTATATCCTTCATAAGTGCAGAACCTTCGCCGTTGTTCACAATCTTTGGAACAGGGCAGCCCATATTCACATCCAAAAAAGCAAAAGGACCCGACTCCACTTTAGCTGCAATGCCGGCCATGATCTCAGGGTCAGAGCCAAACAACTGAAGTGCTACGGGGCCTTCATTCTCGGCCACATCCATCAGTTCCTTTGTATTTCTGTTTTTATATAAAATCGCTTTGGCGCTGACCATTTCCGTCACTGCCAGGCCACACCCCTGCTCTCTGCAAAGCAGACGAAATGGCAGGTCTGTAACACCTGCCATCGGCGCAAGCATCAGATTATTGTCAAATGTTACATCTCCGATTTTAAACTTCACTTATCTGTTTCTCCGATTTTCAACTCTTCTCCCAGGTAAAATACCCGGTAATACATCTCTAAGGACTCCAAAAGATCTTTCTTATCTCTCCGGTACTGCTTGATTTTTAATACGCTTCCGATTTCATCAAAGAGATAGTCGCTTTCCTCTGCAGTCACCTTAAATTCCAAAGCTCCATCCTGGTCAAATTCCAAAGTGAGAACTCCTCCCACATCCTCGGTATAAAGGACACACATGATCTGAAGTTCTTTTCTGATGTGTTCAGGAAGGCCTGAAAACTCCTGGTTAAAATAATATTTCTGTTCATAGGAACTGGCGCCGCACAGCACCGCCTTACCTTCATCGTATTCCATATCTTCCCACACCGTTCTTTCCATGGATTGTTTTTTTCATATTATATACCGATTTTTTATTGTAACACAGGAAAAAAGAATTGACAATAGGCTAAAAATCAGTCGTGCACCGTTTAATCAGACGGCAGACCACGCGAATATCCCGATTTACCGCCGTTCCTTCTCCATGAAGAACCGCCATCATATTGCTGGCAGTGATATTGCATAGATTTTCCACCTGGTTATCAATGGAAGACAGCTCTGGTTCACAGCAGATGGAAAGAGTGGAGTTGTTAAATCCGGTAATACACATATCCCTGGGAACTGCCAGTCCTCTGGCGTTGGCATATTTAATTGCCCCCACGGCAAGTCCGTCGTCTGTGGCAACCACTCCGTCAAAGCTTAAATCCTGCCGTTCCAGGAGAATGTCCCGGACCGTATGAATCCGGTTCCTCACATAGAGCTTTAAATCTCCCAGAGCTGTCAGCCCCTCTGCCTTCCATGCTGACTCATAGCCGTTCAGCTTCTGAGCCGCACTGTAGGAATAAGAATCACAGAGAAACAGGATTCGCTTCCGCCCCATTTTAAGCATCTGTCTGGTCACCTCAAAAGTAGCCTGATAATCATCTCCATAGGCGCAGTACACATTTTCACAGTCCAGGTAACCATTGATCATAAATACAGGCACCTGTTTTGCTGCATCGCAGACGTACTTAGGCTTCTCCCCCTTTTTTCCGGAACCGGCATAAGTAGAACCTACCATAATAAGGGCATCAATCCTTTTAGCGAGAAGAAGGCTGACATACTTTTCCCTGACAGACTGTTCAAAACCGCTGCAGCATAAAATACAGTCATAGCCGTATTCATGCATACGGCTCTCTAAACAGGCTACCGCAGTAGCCATATAGGCATCGGACACATCAGGACACAAGATTCCGATGGTTTTCATTGAATCAAGCCCCAGGCCTCTGGCGAATACATTTGGAGTATAGTCATTTTCCACCATAATCTCCCTGACCTTTTGTTTGGTTTTTTCACTTACCCGGGGACTGTCATTCACCACCCGTGATACGGTGGCAATGGAAACCCCTGCAAGCGCTGCAATGTCATAAATATTCATCCTGCCAGTCCCTCTTACATCACTAAATTTTCATAACAAAAATGGGGTAAAACGGTCTTGCTGTCAGATTATATCTGCGTTTTTACCCTGGATTTCAATTTCATTAAAAAAAAACGTGTAAGCACTTACACTTTCTTGTATCATTATATAGGATGCTTGTTCACAAAGCAAGTATTATTATTCTTTTTGGGGAAAGGAAGACAGAATCAATAGAATTCAAAAAGTCCTTGGGACACCCCTGTAAAGAAGGTGCCCCAAATGGACTATGGTTAATCTGATACAGATTTATTTCGTGAAATCCAAAATAACTTTCAGCATTTCAGCTCCGTTGTTGCTGAAATCTTCGAAGGCTTTTGCAGCATCTTCATAAGCATATACATCAGTAATTACTTTTTCTAAGTTTACGCCGCCTTCTTTTACAATATCGATCAATTCAATGAAATCTTTGTTCATAGCATTACGGCTGCCGTAAACATCCAGTTCTTTCTTCTGAATCATGGTAAAGTTGAAGTCCAGGTTCTTCTTTCCTACGCCGATAAGAACCACTTTTCCACCAAATGCCGCAGCATCGATACAGTTCTGGAAAGTAGAAGGAAGTCCAACGGCTTCAATACACACGTCAAAACCATAAGCAAGCTCATTTCCGTTAATATTGATGCTTCCGGTGATCTCCTTAGTCGCTTTGTCAAGGGCATCCGGGCCGTCATTTAAGATGGTTCCGGCAAAGTCAAAGCTTTCCTTCGCATAGTCCAGTTTCGCTTTTGCCACATCAGCCATATATACTTCGCCTCCGAGAGCTTTTGCAGCGATAGCTGCCAGAACACCGATGGTTCCGGAACCGACAACCAGTACCTTATCACCTTTTTTGATTCCTGCACGCTGAATACCATGATATCCGATACAGAAAGGCTCGATTGCTGCCAGTACCTTTGCAGAAATTCCTTTTCCGTCAAAAATACGTTCCAGAGGCATGGTGATATATTCTGAGAATGCACCGTCTCTCTGGCATCCCATGGTCTGGTTATCCATGCAGGCATTAACAAGACCTTTTTTGCAGCTATAGCAGGTGCCGCAGTTAAAATAAGGATTGCAGGTAACGGTCATTCCATTTTTCAATCCATACTCATTATTCTCATCTACTTCAACAATTTCCGCACTGAACTCATGTCCGGGAATTCTTGGATAATCAAAATAGGCAAATGTTCCTCTGTAGGAACCTAAATCACTGCCGCAGATACCACCATATAAAATCTTAAGCAACGCCTCTCCCGGCTTTCTAACCGGCTTTTCAATTTCTCTGACTTCTACCTTACCAGGCTCAACTATATAAATTGCTTTCATAATATTACGTCTCCTTATCTTCAATTCCTACCAAAGCATTCCTTCTTCATCAAAAGGCAATTCCATTGGCTCGGATTCTATTTCAATATTGGGTATTCCCTTAATTTCCTCCAGATAATCTTCTGAAAGCATGATGTGCTCCAGATGAAGGCTATTAGGTATTCTTACAATTCTAGGCCGGGTCTTGTCGATCTCGTTGCAGGTCTTGATGCAGACCTGAATGGCTTCCTTATCACTTTCCATAATAATAGGAATCCGGACACCTCCAAGAACAGTACAGGTAATTGCATTAGGGTACATGGAAGCTAAATCCAGCTGATCAAATACACGCTTTGTAGTAGCGCTGGCATAGCCCAGACCAATGCCGTTTCCATGGGTTTCTTCGCTTAAATCCAGAACAACCACTCTCTGGGCATCAATGCCCCCGGTTGCGTATGGGGTACAGAAGGTTCCTGTAATATTGGGATCCATTCCGTCACCGCTGTAATTCTTTCCAATCTCATCAACAATAAGAACATCACAGGAATCCACCAGGATTCTGGCCATATAGGAAGATGCTTCCTTTAAAAGGGCCGGTTCTTTTTCTTCAATTTCATCTGCATTTACAGCAACAATTCTGCATGTTTCATCATAAGCATTTTCAATAGTAGGAACAGCAAATAAAATCGGTGCATATTGAATGATTGCCTTGCCAAACAGAGGCACATTCTTTGCCATATTTTTAAATCCGGCTTCATGGCAAACTTCAGCTCCGTATTGCTTTCCCAGACCAATCGCCATCATTTTCATAATTCCGCTTTCATAAGGACCGCGGAACGCTGTGTGAGGCTTAATTCTGCAGCCGAGGATAATTCCATCAGCTTCGGCGGCATATTTGTCAATGTAAACATCTCCGCCTTCTTCATTGACCCCTATTTTCTTTACTTCCATAGAAGAAAGAATGGGGCACTGAAGATATTCTTCTGTGATTCCGTAGCCCTCCAGGACGGCTCTCTGACCCTCTGCCGTACTTCCTCCATGGCTTCCCATAGCAGGAACTACAAAGGGCTGTGCGCCTCTTGATCTGACAAAATCTGCAATGCATTTTGTGGTTAAAGCATTGTTTGCAATTCCTCTGGAACCTGCTGTAATTGCAATTCTCATTCCCGGTTTAATCTGGGAAGAAAACTTTTCTTCTGAAAGCAGCTTTTCTATGACTCCCGGAATATCCTTTGGATCAATTTTAGGCCGGGGAAATATCTGACGGACCTTAAACATTTTAGGAACCTTTACATCCTTAACCAGATCTGCCACAAAAGGTCTTTCTCTCATATCAACACACTTCCTTTTCTTTGTGAGTAGATAAAACAGACACGGTATACAGCCATTGATTTCATAAAAAGCGTGTACCATGTCTGCCATAAATGCATTTATTCGCCTAAATAGGCTTTCTTGACTTCCTCATTCTGAAGCAGATTTTCACTGGTATCGTGAATGGTGATTTCTCCATTCTGCATAACATAACCACGGTTGGCTACATTCAGTGCAATCTTTGAGTTCTGCTCTACGAAAAGAACAGAGGTTCCCTGCTTGTTAATACGAACAATGGATTCAAAAATTTCTCTGATAATAATAGGTGCAAGTCCCAAAGAAGGCTCATCAAGCAAAATCATTCTGGGATTGCAAAGCAGGGCACGGCCAATTGCCAGCATCTGCTGCTCACCGCCGGAAAGAGTACCGGCCAACTGGGTTCTGCGCTCATACAATCTTGGGAACATTTCGTATACTTTGTCAATATCCTTGCTGATGTTGGCTCTGTCCTTACGGATATAGGTTCCCATCTGGATATTTTCTGCTACGGAAAGCTTTGAAAATACGTGTCTTCCTTCTAAAACCTGAACAAGACCCTGATTGGTAATTAAGTGGCCTCTCATACGGTCAATACGCTTGCCGTCAAAATAGATTTCACCTTTTACACCGGAAGCTGCAGTCAGTCCGGAAACAGTCTGAAGAGTTGTGGTTTTACCTGCACCATTGGCGCCGATGATGGTTACGATTTCACCCTCATCTACATAGAGGTCAATTCCATGTACTACTTTAATATTTCCATAAGAATACTGAAGGTTTTTCAGTTCTAATAAATGCTTTCCCATTATTCACCTCCTAAGTATGCTTCAATAACTGCAGGATTGTTTTGAATTTCGGAAGGAATACCTTCTGCAAGCAGTTTTCCGTAGTTCAATACATACATATAATCCGCAAGTCCCATCATCAGTTTCATATCATGCTCAATAATCAGAATGCTGATGCCGCGTTCAACGATCTTTTTACACAGGGCATCCAGTTCATTTTTCTCTGTTGCGTTCATACCTGCAGCAGGCTCATCAAGCAACAGGATTTGAGGATCACTGGCAAGAGCACGGCAGATTTCTAAAAGTCTCTGCTTTCCATAGGAAAGTGAGCCAGCCGCTTCATCTTTCATTGCCAGAAGTCCTACGAAATCAAGCAACTCCAGAGCCTTGTCATAGGCCTTTTTCTCTTCTTCTCTTTCTTTTTTTGTCTTAAAAAGAGAATCTGTAAACTTAGAATCTAATCTGGAATGCATTCCTACAATTACATTCTCATATACTTTCATTTTTCTGAACAGGTTGATAATCTGATAGGTACGGCTGATTCCAGCTTTATTTATCTGATAAGGGCGGAAACCCTGAATTTCTTTCCCGTCAAATATGATCTTTCCTTCATTAGGAGTGTAAACACCGCTGATACAGTTAAAGAAAGTTGTTTTTCCGGCACCGTTAGGGCCGATCAGACCGGTGATCTTTCCTTCTCTCACTTCCATGGAGACATCATTATTTGCCACCAACCCGCCAAACCTTAAGGTTACGTTCTGGACTTTCAGCATTTATTTTGCTCCTTTCTTTTTGAATTTTGCCACAATGTCCTGGAATGCGCCGTAGAGGCCTCCTGGCAGTCCGACAATTACAATAAGCAGCAAAATACCGTAAATTAACAACTGATACTTCTCAGTAGCACGAAGTGCTTCATTTAATATGAGTACAGATACGGCACCGAAAATCGGACCGAAACGGGAAGCAGTTCCACCGAATAAAAGCATAGTAAGGAACATAACAGACTGCTTGTACATAAATGTATCCGGACTGATAAATCTTACGCAGTGAGCATACATACCACCTGCAAATGCGGTGAAGAACGCACTGATGGAAAATGCCAGAATTTTATAATTCCGTACATTGATACCCATACCGTCTGCCGCATGAGAATTCTCGCGGATAGCGATAAAAGCACGGCCAACTTTCGATTTAATCAGATTGCTTTTAATGGTAAGGAAAACAACAACACAAAAAAGTCCAAAGTAATAAAACTTATTATAGGTACTGAGTTTATATCCAAAAACACTTACTGATTCTGTAAAGAAACCTGTAAAGTTACCCGTTATTTCATAAGGGGACTGTGCTACTAACTGATATACAATTTCTCCAAAGGCAATGGTTGCCAGAGAAAGGAAATGGAAAACCAGCTTGGAAGCAGGGTACGCCAGGGCTGCACCAATGATGGCTGCAAGAAAAGCTGCAAGAATCATGGTAATTACAACCGGAAGATGAACATATTTGTTAAGGATTGCAGATCCATAAGCTCCAATGGCAAAGAACGCTGCATGGCCCAGGGAAATTTGTCCGCTATATCCGAATACAATATCCAAACCAGATACTGCAACGATATAAATAAAGATAAAGCATAAAATAGTTAATGCATACTCAAAATTAATCGCTTTGAAAAGCATAGGCAATAATAAGAGGACTACAAGAATAATAAAGTCATTCTTTCTGTTTGATAAGGCACTTTTTAATGTTTGATTCATTCCATTCTCCTCCTTAATCCTGAATTGCCCGCTCATTAAAGATACCGGTCGGCTTAATGAACAAGAATGTAATTAACAGTACATAAGCTACCAGATCTTTATAAGAAGAGGAAATGTAAGCGGAAGTAAACGTTTCTACCAATCCAAGGATTGCACCGCCCAGCATAGCTCCGTACATGTTTCCGTAACCGCCCATAACCGCACTGGCAAAACCTTTTCTTCCGATGGTTGCACCCAGAGTAGTATATACGCCGTAAAGAGGACCGATCAGCATACCTGCAAGAGCCGCAACAGCTGCAGAAATTCCCCAGGTAAGGCCGGTTGCAAGAGATACGTTGATTCCAAGGCTTCTGGCTGCCAGAGGATCCATAGCTGCAGCTCTCATTGAAGTTCCGAATTTTGTATGCTTCATGAATACATGAAGAATTAACATACATACGATGGAGATTAAGATGCAGACAAAAGCTTCTGTCTGAATGTTTACACCAAAAAGCTTAATGTTTTGGATGCTGAAAATTCTTGGGAAGTTAATGGCCTGGGTCCCCCATACCAACATGGAACCGTTCTGAATAATGTAGGATACGGCAATGGTTGCTAATACCGTATAAATCGGCAGAGTTCCTTTTGCTACCAGCTTGCTGATAATGCCCTTTTCCAGAACCATTCCAACGCCCAGCATAATAACGAAAACAATTAATACTGTAAGAAGAAACGGAATGTGAAACACTCCGTAAAAGGTATATCCCAAAAATGCACCTAATGTAAGGATATCACCCTGTGTAAAGTTAAGCATTCCTGATGCTTTGTAAATCAAGCTGTAGCCCAGAGCGATCAAACCATAAACACAGCCGAGTACAAGACCAGAAACAATAATCTGTATTATCATATTTACCTCCAAGGAAACCGCCTATATCCTTTTGAGGGGAAATAGGCGGGCCAATATATGTGGTGTTACGGTTCAGTCATGAAGAAACGCAACTTTATTACTCTGCCAGCTTTTCGTAGTTGCCTTCTTCAAGCCACTGATTAAAGTCAAGATATTTTCCATCAGCAATGATATAGTCATTCAGAGTATGAAGTCCTTCACGGGTTCCATCGGTAAAGTCAAGGATACCGCCAAGAGACTTGAAATCTTTGATCTGGCTGATAGCATCTTTGATTGCATCGCTGTCGTTGCTGCCTGCAATCTTAGAAGCCTCCCAGAATACCATCATAGCATCCCAGCTTCTGTAAGCACAGTCATGGAAAGGCATAACGCCGTATTCATCAACATAAAGCTGTAAGAATTCTTTCATCTCTGGATCTGTAGCTTCTTCAATATCACCGTATACTACATATGGATAAGAGAATACCCAGTTGTTTGCAGCTTCACCAGCAACATTAAGAGTATCTACCGGAATACCTTCACGGTTGAAGCAAAGCTTGTTGTATCCAAGCTGACGTAACTGTTTTGCAAAGATTGCCTGAGTCGGTCCGTTGGTGGAACAGAACACTGCATCAGGTTTTGTATTGATCATCTTAGCTACCTGACCGGAGAAATCTGTATCTCCTTCTGTATAGCTTTCAATTGTAGTAACTTCGATTCCAGCTTTTTTAGCCTGCTCAACAAAAGCTTCAGCACTGCTCTTTGCTGCATCATCAAGACCACGGAATACTGCTACTGTTTTAATATCCAGTTCTACCATCTTTTCAGCGATATGAGGCATGGAAAGTGCTGTGTTAAGTCCTGCACGGAATACATACTCCCATCCCTGAAGCATCCATGTAGGGCTGTTTCCTGTTCCAATGGTAGGAATTTTAGCTTCATCATAAATTCCGCCGGCTGCAAGTACGTTACTGCTTGTAAGAGAACCTAAGATAGCATTTACTTTATCTACCTGAATCATCTTGTTTGCAATCTTAACTGCTTCCTCAGGAGATCCCTGATCATCATAGTTAACCAGCTTTACAGGTACACCGTTAAAGCCGCCTGCTTCGTTGATCACCTTAACTGCCAGTGCTGCTGCCATGTTTGCAGACTCACCAACCTGTGCATTTACACCGGTTAAAGGCTGTGGATTACCGATTACAAAAGACTCTCCGCTTGCGCCTCCAGCGGCAGCAGTTGTTTCTGCAGCACCTGAGCTAGCACCGGCAGCAGTAGTTCCTTCTGTAGCAGTGCCTGCACCTCCAGCCCCACATGCGGTTAAGAACATAGATAAGCTTAACCCAAGGGCAAGGATTTTAGATGACGTTTTTTTCATTTCAATTTCCTCCATTTGATTTTATTATCTTTAAAAAAGATTACCTTGTTCATCGAAAGCCCATTCTTCGAGCTCTCCCAGAATCTGGATATCAGGGTTTTTCTCCGCTTCTTTCAGCATGGCCTCTGATATGTAAATCTCTTCCAGATCTTTTGTATTGCGGATACGGACAATATATGGATTTGACTTGTCCGTGCCGTTGCAGGTTTTAAGCCCCAGCTTAATGGCTGTCTCATCTCTGCGGGTCACAATGGGCACCTTCACGACATCTAAAACTGTGGAAGTGACTCCATTGGGGTAAGTCTCATCTGCATCCATCTTGTCAAAACAGCGTTTAGTTGTAACATCCGCTACTCCCAGGCCGTTAAAATTGCCGTGGGTCTTTTCTGTCAAGTCCAGAACTACGATGCGTTTTACCTCAATTCCCCCGCTTGCTGATTTGTGACAGGCAAACCTGCCCGTTACATTGGGATCCATTCCATCTCCGCTGATGTCTTTTCCTATTTCATCTACAACCAGCTCATCAATTTCATCGAAAAGGATTCTTCCCATCTTGCTTTTTGCTTCTACAAGCAACTCAGGTTCTTTCGTCCAGATTTCTTCTTTCGTTAAAGCTTCCAGCTTATAGGTCTGGTCGTAGGCATTTTCTATGATACCCAGACCGCAGATCACATTGGCATGACCCAAAACTACCTTTGCAACTTTTGGCATCAGCTCTCCCATATTCTCAAATCCGGATTCATGGACGGTTTCTGCTCCATGCTGTTTTCCCATACCGATCACCGACATTTTCATCAGTCCGCTTTCGTGAGGAGCCCGAAAAGCCGTGTGGGCTTTGATTCGGCCTGTCAGAATAATGCCGTCCGCATCATGGGCATTCTTGTCCATAAATACGGGCATTCCTGATTCCAGTTCTCCGATCTGAATGGTTTCCATTGAAGAAAGAATGGGACAGCCGCAATACTCTTCTGTCACGCCGTAGCCTGCCAGCAGTGCTCTCTGCCCTTCTGCCGTGGCTCCCCCATGGCTTCCCATAGAAGGGAAAATAAATGGGTTTGCTTTTTTACTTTTTACAAATTCAACAACTGATTTGGCAATCAATGCCATATTGGTGACTCCCCTGCTTCCGACAGCAATTGCTATACGGTCATTTTCATGAATCTGTCCTAAGATTTTATCTTGTGACAGATGCCGGAAAACCATATCGGGAATTTCTTCCGGTTCTATATGAGACTTATCAAAAACCTGACGGATTTTGACCATTCTGGGAAGAACCACTTCCTGACATATTTTATCCACAATATCTTTTTGCTTAGAATAATCTTGTTTCATAATCATCCTTTCCTTGCTATTTAGCTGCTTTTGCAGCTTTTCTCCAGAAGCACCCCAAATCTTCCAGGTATTACCCTGTCTTATGATTCCCCTCAACCCTAATTTGTATTCAAGAGCCAAAAGGATTCATTGCGTCTGGAAACTAGCATTTATACATCTGATATATCAGTTGAATTTGTAAGTAAATAATATACTAACATCTTTTGAAAGTCAAGTTGTTTTTTGTGTATTTTATTTGTATATTGTATGCAATACACGTTTGTTTTTGTATTTTTGTGTATTTTACTCTTAATCAATCTGGCTTAACTTGGCAATAAGTCAGATTATCCAACTGTTTTTTTTAGAATAAATGGGTTAACAGGCTGATCTTTGGCCTCAGCCATAATGTCTGGTTCTTAAAGGTTGGCATTAAATAAGCCCGCCTGACGGCGGACTTATTTAATTCGGTATGATTTTAGTATAACAGAACCTATTTACTTTTGACCCGCGATTTCCAGATCAATTCCATGTTCTTCAAAATATTCCACATACTCTTGCGGGGGACGGACATCGGTGACCACCGTATGCACTTCTGGCAGTGTGCAGTAAGTCACAAGTGTGACTACATCGAACTTACTTTCATCTGCCATCAAGATAACCTGTCCGGCTTTTCTTACCGCAGTTGTCTTAATGTCATATTCCCAAGGTGACGCATGTGTAATGCCCGATTCAATGGTAATTCCCGATGCCGCTATCATAGCCTTTGTAATATTATATTTGCCCAGAGCTTCCGCTGTATCAATTCCTGCAAAAGAATTAGTGGTCTTGTTATAAATCCCGGTGACACAGATCAGTTCAATGTTGTCATACTTTACCGCCTTTTCAATTACCTCCAGACTGGAAGTGATGACAGTCACTTGTTTGCCTTCCAGAAAATCCACTGTGCATGCCGTGGTCGTTCCGGAATCAATGAAGATAATGTCCTGGTCGTCCACAAGCTCTGCTGCCCGGCGCCCGATGGCCATTTTACCGTCAATATTTCTTATTTCCCGCTCTTCAAAGGCAATTAAGTTTCCTCCTGATATTTTCCGGACACCACCGTATACCTTTTCAATCAAGCCTGCCTGCTGCAGTTCACTGACATCCCTGCGCACGGTTACCAGGGATACTTTAAATTCTTTGCTTAAGTCCTCCATGGATACGGTCCCGCATTTTTCAATGTAGTCTTTCATCTCATTAATACGGCTGTCTTTCATGCATGTGCCCCCAATCTTAAACTTTTTCCACTATTCCACTATAGTATAGCTTATGATAAGTTATCTTTCAACTTCTCATAAAAGATGCCGGTAACATTTCCATTGCTGTATACATTCCCACTTCGTAAATCCGTTTCAAATTCGTCTCTGTTATAAGTACGAAATCGCCCAGCTTTGTTAAATCTTCGCCCCACATCTTTTCATTACTGCATACAGCCTGTACCAATTGTGAAACGGTATCGTCCTTGTGCTCTATAAAGAAATCCAAAACCTCCCGGTCATCATTGACAAAATATTCTTCCTCTTCTCTCAAACCAACCATATGCCCGTCTTCTAAGCGGCTGCAGTGATAAAAAGCCAGATAAGCTGCAAAGCTGAACATCAGGTTGGAAGGCAGCTTTCCAAATTTATCATAAAAGCTTTTCACGCTGGGCAAATCCCTTGCTTTCCATTTTGAGGTGGTGTTTAAAGAAATTGCCAGCAGCTTATGATCAATAAAAGGATTGGCCAGACGCTCAAAGGTTTCACTTGCAAAGGATTGCTTTTCCTCCTCAGGCAGGTTCAGGGCCGGTATGATTTCTTCATATACCATTTGCTCCATATAACGCCTGATTACCGGATCATCCAGGCAATAACGGGCAATATTATAGCCAGAAAGGTAGGAAGCCAGCACCATTCCTGTCTGAACCCCATTTAAGATGCGGACTTTCCTGTTCTTATACGGGGAACAGTCCTCGCATACAATCACCGGGAGCCCGGCTTTTTCAAAGGGAAGTTCCTGTCTCAGCCACTCCGGTCCTTCGATGACCCATATTGCAAATATTTCTCCAGTGTCGATCAGGCGGTCCTCATAGCCATTTTCTTTTTCAAGGGCACTGATTTCTGATGCCGGATAACCTGTTACGATACGGTCAACCATGGTAGAGCAAAAAACATTTTCTCTTTCAAGCCAGGATAGGAACTCTTCTTCCAGCTCCCACAGCTTTATATATTCCTTTACACATCGTTTCAGCTCATCTCCGTTATGGTCAATGAGCTCGCAGGATAATATAACAAAGCCTTTTCCTTTTTCATCTGCATAGTTCAAGTAACGCTCATGGAGAAACCTGGTCAGCTTTGCTGGAAAGTTATCCGGCGGTGTGTCACTATACTTATTGGTTTTGTCAAAGGCAATCCCGGCCTCCGTCGTGTTGCTGATCATGTATCTCAAATCCGGATTCGATGCACATTTTAAAAATTCCTGGTAATCCTCATAGGGGTTTATGGCACGGTTTATGCTGCTGATGATTCTTTTCCTGCTTACCTTGTCTCCATTTTCATAGCCCCTCAGGTAAATGGTGCAAAGGCCTTCCTGTTCATTGATCACATGGGAAAGGCCATGACTTATAGGCTGCACAATGCAGACCTTTCCCTGAAACCCGGCCTTTTCATTTGCAATATCAATAAAATAATCTGCAAAGGCACGGAGAAAATTGCCTTCACCAAATTGAAGAACCCGCTCCGGTCCTTCCTTAAGCAGATAACCCTCATAGCCCTGCTCTTCCAGAACATCGTAATTTAAACGTTTCATCCAAACTCCTCCCAAGACTTTATCAACTGTTTGTCATTATTATAACTTTTTTTTCATTTTTGTCAATATAAAATCAAAAAACTTAATTTTATGGTTAGCATCTGATAATATTAAATTATTTTTTTATACCATATTGACTTAAAAATACAAAAGCTATATAATTTAATCAAGTTATTATCATAATTTAATCATAACAATTTCAGAAAGGATGGATTATTCCATGATTACATTTAATTCCTCACGTCCCATTGATGTCATACCTGTGGGAAGGATTGCCATTGATTTCAATCCTGTCAATTTCAACGAGCCCTTTACCGCCTGTACCACATTTAATAAATATGTAGGAGGCTCTCCCGCCAATACTGCTGCGGGTTTAAGTCGTTTAGGCGTAAAAACCGGGTTTATCGGAAAGGTTTCAAATGACAGTCTGGGTGATTACGTTGTGGGTTATTTAGAGGAGCAGGGAGTTGATATCTCTCATATTACCCGCTGCAAGGGCGATGAAACCCTGGGTCTTGCCTTTACGGAGACCAGAGCAGACGGCAGCACCAATTTAATGATGTACCGAAGCGGCCCGGTTGCCGATTTGCAGCTTTCTCCCGATGAAATTGATGAAGA
This sequence comes from Clostridiaceae bacterium, assembly GCA_902363735.1. Classification (GTDB taxonomy): domain Bacteria; phylum Bacillota; class Clostridia; order Lachnospirales; family Lachnospiraceae; genus Lacrimispora. Next base: position 424,114 of record CABJBA010000002.1, on the reverse strand, counting down.
GTATATTAAAAAGGCCAAATGCGTTGTCATTTCCGGAACTGCGTTGGCTGCTTCTCCTTCGAGGGAAGCTGTTTTTAAGGTACTGGAACTGGCATCAAAGAACCAGTGCGTTATTGTTTTTGATATCGACTATCGTCCCCAGACCTGGAAAAGCGATGACGAGATCTCAATTTACTATACACTTGCAGCAAAATATGCAGACATTATTATGGGCTCAAGGGAAGAATTTGACCGTATGGATTCTATGGTTGCTTCTTCTGATTCCGACGACTGGCAGACAGCCGGACGCTGGTTTCAGCAGCGGGCTGACATTGTTATTATTAAGCATGGCAAAGAAGGCTCCCGGGTCTATTGTTCCGACAACAGCGCATACCAGGTAAAGCCCTTTCCTGTCAATGCACTGAAGGCAACCGGAGGAGGCGATGCCTATTCCAGCGCATTTATGGCCGGTCTGCTTAAAAACTTTACCATTGAACAATCACTTGAAATGGCAACCGCAAGCGCTTCCATGGTAATTGCCAGTCCAAGCTGCTCTTCTTCCATGCCTGACTTTCAGTCACTGGAAAGCTTTATTAAGGAATCCAGAAAAGCCTACGGCGAAGTAATCAGCAAAATTGAAAAAGATAAATAACAGGGGGATTGATCTGTGTTAACAAATTTAAATACAATATTCAGCCAGCACCCGGATTACGCCGTTGCGGCTTTCAATATCTTCGGCTATGAAGATGCTGCCGCAGTAGTTGCTGCTGCCGAGGAACTGAAAGAGCCGGTGATTTTAATGGCTAACAGGGATGCTGTGGCACATATGCCTCTGCCTGTTTTGGGAAAAATCATGACTCATCTGGCTCAGCAGGCCTCCGTACCGGTCTGTGTCCACTTAGACCATTCTATCAGCTTTGATCCCATTAAGGAGGCCATTGATGCTGGCTTTACCTCAGTTATGTTTGACGGCTCACAGCTTTCCATGGAAGAAAATATTTCAATAACCAGACAGGTGGTGGATTATGCCCATCCTCTGGGCGTTACTGTGGAAGGGGAAATCGGCTCAGTAGGATACTCCGACCCGTCTATTCAGGCAAAAACCGTTTTTACTGAACCAGAAGAGGCTTTGCTCTTTGCAGAAGCAACCAAAGTGGACTGTCTGGCCGTTTCCATCGGAACCGTACACAGAATGGAGCAGCAGGCAGCCAATCTGCAGTTTGACCGGCTGAAGGAAATCAGGGACAAGGTTTCCGTTCCCCTGGTCATTCATGGCTCAACCGGAGTGGCTGACAGCGACTTAACCAAGCTGTCCCAAAGCGGCGCCATGAAAATCAACATCGGCACCTCTCTTCGGATGGCTTTTGGAAAAACACTGCGAAAGACCATGGAAGAAAACCCAAAGGAATACGACAGAATCAAGCTGTTCCAACAGCCTATGAAAACAGTCTGCCAGACGGCAAAAACGAAAATTCTGACTTTACAATATAAATAAAAGACAAGAAGGAGATTGATTAAATGAAAACATTGCAGTTCTTTTCCGGCGGTAAGTGGATATCTTCAAAAACAGAAAAATATATGGATGTCTATAATCCAAGCACTGGAGATATTATCGCAAAAGCTCCATGCTGCACCAAAAACGAGGTGGAACACGCCATTGAATCTGCAAAGCAGGCTTATATCACATGGTCAGCAACACCGGCTTTAAAACGGGTTCAGATTCTCTACCGCGTAAGAGATTTGATTATGGAACATTTAGACGAGCTCACCGCTTTATGTGCTACGGAAAACGGAAAGTCCTGGGGTGATGCCCAGGGAGATGTTCTGAAAGCGAAGGAAGGAACGGAACAGGCGATCAATGCGCCAAACCTGCTGATGGGAGAAAGCCTTATGGATGCCTCAGTCGGAGTGGATACCACCTTATACCGGGAATCCTTAGGTGTATTCGCAGGCATTGTTCCTTTTAACTTTCCTGCCATGATTCCTATGGGCTGGATGGCGCCTATGTGCATTGCTGCGGGTAACACCATTGTAATCAAGGCTGCAAGCCCCACACCCATGACCTGTATGCGTATTGCAGAGTTTTACCAGGAAGCCGGTCTTCCGGACGGTGTCTTAAACATTGTCACCTGTTCACGGAATGAAGCGGAAATCTTTATGAATCACCCTGATATCAAAGGTATCAGTTTTGTAGGCTCTACTTCAGTAGGCCTGCATATTTACAAAGAAGCTGCTGCAAACGGCAAGCGGGTTCAGGCGCTGTGCGAAGCAAAAAATCATGCCCTTGTTCTTGAAGATGCTCCTATTGAGCGCACCGCTGCCGGAATTATCAATGCGGCTTTTGGATGTGCCGGAGAACGCTGCATGGCTCTTCCGGTTGTGGTTGTACAGGAATCTATTGCAGACCAGTTGGTGGAAAGCATTATGAAAAAAGCCAAAGCGCTGAAAATTGGCGAATCAGTTGCAAAAGGTACGGATATCGGTCCAGTCGTCACTGCTTCCCATAAGCAGTTTGTTTCCAAATGGATTGAAACCGGAATTGCAGAAGGAGCAGAATTAATTTTAGACGGCAGAAATTGTACCGTTCCCGGATTTGAAAACGGGTTCTTTATGGGACCCACCATTTTTGACCACGTAACTTCGGAAATGACAGTGGGAATCCAGGAAATCTTCGGGCCTGTATTATGCATCAAACGGGTTAAGGATTTTGAAGAAGGACTGTCCCTTATGAACAGCAATCCTTTTGCCAACGGCTCTGTAATTTTTACGCAAAATGGTTATTATGCCAGGGAATTCCAGAAGAGAACCCATGGCGGCATGGTTGGTGTTAATGTAGGAATTCCTGTGCCGGTAGGCATATTCCCGTTTTCCGGCCATAAAAACTCCTTCTTTGGGGATCTCCACTGTCTGGGCAAAGATGGTCTGCGTTTTTATACAGAATCAAAATGCGTAACCACACGCTGGTTTGACGAGGAAGAAATGAAAAGAGAAAAAGTAGATTCCTGGGATGGTACTATTTAACACCACAGCGGCAAAGCTTCAGGAAAAAAATATGAACCTGCGTCTTGGCGGCATTAGAGCCGTTCAAAGCGCAGGTTCATTAAATATAATTTTATATGCTTTATATCAGCCGTTTTTTGGGAAATATAAATTCCACAGTGTCATTCCAGGAATTTTTAATATGCTTTTCGTAACTTCTTTTTACTGCTTCATCATCCTTGCGTATCATGGCGTCCAGAATTTCAAGATGCTCTTCAATGGAATGTGCATAATTTTGGTTGACTTTTGCACAATAAACTCTGATTCTGTTACTGTGGTCCGCCACCACATTCAGCAGTTCTTTTAAAAAGCTGTTTTGTGACTGGGAAATAATGGTATTGTGCAGATTATCGTCAAGCTGGGTATAATATGTGACATATTCCTCCCGGTTATTAAATTGAGGAGGGTTTTCAAATGCATCATACATTTTTTTCATCCAGTCACGTCCTAACATACGATGGCTCTGTACCGCTATATAAGGCTCGTTCAGCAAACGAACTTCATAAATCGCATTAACCAGACTGTAATCTATTTCACCAACCAGCGTACCTTTCCGCGGATAAATCTTAACAAAAGAATCTTTTTCCAGGATTTGTATCGCTTCCCGGATCGGAGTCCTGCTCATGCTCAATTCTTTTTGCAGTTCCATATCCGATATATCCTGCAAAGGAAGATATTCACCAAGTACAATTTTATTTTTTATATATTCATAAGCATTTGATACTTTGTTCTCTCTCACCGACTTACTCATGGTTGCCCCCTTCTCTCATAATGACCGGGCCTGAAAAATCAATTGCTTTGGTCACCATAATCTAAAACAAACTAGCTTTAAGAAATTTAAGTTTTACCTATAGTTTATTTCATAAATAATTATATTGTCAACACTTATTTAGATAATTTTATAACAATCCTGTTGACTTAGTCAATTACCGCGTTTCCCTATTGACGAATTTCACAAAATAGTGTATGCTCTGTGTAAGTGCTTACATTATCAATTACTGCTAAAAAACACATAAAGAAAGGAAATGAAGCTTATGCAGGATTTTATTAAAATTCATTCATTCGATAACGTTGCAGTTGCATTAAAGCCCCTTACTTCCGGTACAACACTGACGATCGGAGACAGCTCCGTCACTCTTCTGGAAGATATTCCACAGGGACATAAGTTCGCTCTTACCGACTTTTCCACAGGTTCATCTGTGATCAAGTACGGCAATGCCATTGGTCTGGCAAAGGAAGATATTAAAACGGGAGCCTGGATTCACACTCACAATTTAAAAACAGGTTTAGGAGATTTACTCACTTATACTTATAACAAGCAGGATACTCTCCTTGAGCCTACGGAAGAACGGTTCTTTGACGGTTACCGCAGACCCAACGGAAAGGTTGGAGTCCGCAATGAAATCTGGATTATTCCTACTGTAGGATGTGTCAATAAAATTGCCACTTCCCTGGAGAATATGTCTAAGAAATATGTTACAGGCACTATTGATGAAATTGCTGCATTCCCTCACCCATACGGTTGTTCCCAGATGGGCGACGACCAGGAATATACCAGAACCATTCTGGCCGACTTAATCAACCATCCCAATGCAGGCGGAGTCCTGGTTCTGGGCCTTGGCTGCGAAAACAGCAGCGTGGCAGAGTTAAAGCCTTATATCGGCGATTATGATGAGCGCAGAGTGAAATTCCTTGTGGCTCAGGAATCCGAAGATGAGATGGCTGAAGCCATGGAAATGATCGAACAATTAGTAGAATATGCAGGTACATTTAAAAGAGAGCCTATCAGCAGCAGCGAGCTGATCATCGGCATGAAGTGCGGCGGATCTGACGGATTATCAGGAATTACAGCCAATCCTACAGTTGGTGCGTTCTCCGACATGCTGGTTTCCAAGGGCGGAACCACTATTTTGACAGAAGTTCCTGAGATGTTCGGCGCAGAAACCCTTCTTATGAACCGCTGCCAGAATGAAGAAGTTTTTGATAAAACGGTAGATTTGATCAATGATTTTAAAAATTACTTTACCGCACACAACCAGACTATTTACGAGAATCCTTCTCCTGGAAATAAAAAGGGCGGTATTTCTACGTTAGAGGACAAGTCCTTAGGCTGTGTACAAAAATCAGGAAGCGCTCCTATTGTGGACGTATTAAAATACGGAGAACCTGTGTGCAACAAAGGCTTAAATCTTTTAAATGCTCCGGGAAATGACTTAGTGGCATCCACTGCCCTGGCTGCCTCCGGCGCTCATATTGTTCTGTTTACAACAGGACGGGGAACTCCTTTTGCATGTCCCGTTCCGACTATGAAGATTTCCACCAACACCGCATTAAGTTCCAAAAAAGGAAACTGGATTGATTTTAACTGCGGCGTTCTGGTAGAAGATACGGATATGGATACACTTAAAAATCAGTTCTTTGATTTTGTTATTGAAGTAGCTTCCGGCAAAAAGTTAAAATCTGAGGAAGCAGGTTTCCACGATATGGCCATCTTTAAGCAGGGTGTGACATTATAAGATTAATAAAAAGGAGATTTTCAAATGGAAAAGTTATGTTATGAGACACTGGAAAAACTGGGCTACGACGGATACCTTTTAAAGGAGGCTCCTGAACGTGTGCTGCAGTTTGGCGAGGGAAACTTTTTAAGAGCTTTTGTAGACTATTTTATTGATGTTCTCAATGAGAAAACCGGATTTAACTCTAAGGTTGTTTTATGCCAGCCCATCGCTCCGGGTCTTGCAGATATGATTAATGAACAGGAAGGCCTTTATACCCTCTTCCTTCGTGGTTTTGAAAACGGACAGAAAGTAAATGCTAAACGCGTGATCTCCTGCGTAAGCAGATGCTTAAATCCTTATAAGGATTACGATGCAGTTCTGGATTGTGCTAAAAACCCAGACCTTCGCTATATTGCCTGCAACACAACAGAAGCAGGAATTGCTTATGATCCTTCCTGCCAGTTTACTGATGTTCCAGCTGACAGCTATCCTGGAAAACTGACTCAGTTTTTATACAAAAGATTTGAAATCTTTGGAAAAGAAGCTGGAAAAGGCTTTGTTATTCTTTCCTGTGAGCTGATTGACAACAACGGAAAAGAACTGGAAAAATGCGTATTAAAATATGCGGAGCAGTGGAATTTAGGCGAGGAATTCATTAACTGGATTAAGAATGAAAACCTTTTCTGCTCTACTTTAGTAGACCGTATTGTAACCGGATACCCTAGAAATGAAGCTGCCGCTATCTGTGAAGAATTAGGCTATCAGGATAACTTAATTAATACTGGTGAAGTATTCGGCCTTTGGGTCATTGAGGCACCGGAAAGCTTAAAGAAGGAGCTTCCATTTGAAGAAGCTGGACTTCCTGTTTTAATCTGCGACAACCACAAGCCATATAAGCAGAGAAAGGTACGCATCTTAAACGGCGCTCATACTTCCTTTGTGTTAGGCGCTTTCCTTTCCGGACAGGATATTGTCCGCGACTGTATGGATGATGAAGTGATCTGCGGATTTATGAACAAGACCATTTACGATGAGATCTTCCCAACCTTAACTCTTCCAAAAGAAGAGCTGGAAAACTTCGCAGCTTCTGTAACAGAGCGCTTTAAAAACCCATTCATCGACCATGCTCTGTTAGCTATTTCCTTAAACTCCACTGCAAAGTGGAAAGCCCGCGTAATGCCGTCTCTTAAAGGATATGTAGAGAAAACCGGAACTCTTCCAAAGTGCATTACCGCTTCCTTTGCTTTCTATCTGGCATTTTATAACGGAACTGTACTGACAGAGGACAGCTTAAATGCAGTGCGTCCTGCAGGCGATGAATACTCCGTTAAGGATGATAAGCCGATTCTTCAGTTCTTCTATGACCATAGAGATGACGATGCAGAGGCACTTACTCATGCAGTTTGCACCAATGAGAATTTCTGGGATGAGGATTTAACCAAGATCGAAGGATTTGAGGCTGCTGTTGCCGGTTACTTAAAGGCAATTAAGGAAAAAGGCGCTTACGAAGTAATGAAAGACTGCTTAAATTAATTAAATAGATATGAAAACGGAGCTGAATCTCACTGAAGAGAAACGGCTCCGTTTTTAATTAAACATGATAATCTTCAAGAAACTTCCTGGACCACTCTGCATTATCCGGCTTGCTGTCCTCAATGGTTATCTGGATGTAAGGCTTTTCTTTCCCTGCAAACTCCAGAATTCTGTCATACTTCATCACACCGGTTCCCGGTGCACCCGAAACCACCTTGCCGCCTTCCATGACAAAATCCTTCATATGCAGAACATCGGTGTATTTTCCTAAATCCTCAATGGCTTCCCCAATTACCTGGTCACGATTTTCACTGTTTTCCGCAGAAAGAAGATTTACCGGGTCCAGAATAATCCTCAGATTAGGAGAATCGATAGCTTCCAGCACTTTTAATGCCTGTTTGGAATTGTATACAATATGGTTCCATACTGGCTCAATGGCCATAATCACTCCAAATTTTTCTGCACATCTCACAACCGGGGTTAAATTTCTAATAAATGTCTCAAGCGCCTCTTCTGTATGGCAGGCAGGCTCATAACGGTATTCTGCATTGGGCGCACCTGTTTCTGTTCCCACTACACTGCACCCCAGAATGGAGGCAAACCTCAAATGGGCAAAATACCGCTCCTGAATTTGCTTTATTTCCTCAGGGTCCGGATGGGCCAGATTCAGATAACACCCCAGAACTGCAATGTCCAAATCATATTTGGCAAACATTTTGCGCAGATAAGAGGCGTACCCCGGTGTCAGAGCCGAATTAGCCACGGAATGCTCCTGTACTGTCTTTGAAAGTGCTAAATGAACACAGGTAAACCCCTGTTCACGAGCAATTTTCACCCGTTCTTCCATAGTTCCCGGTGCCACGTCATGTAACCGGATTCCAATTTGCATATAAATTCCTCCTTTACCTCATTTCATAGTGATCAATATTGTTCAGTTCAAAGGCCTCCCCTTCCTGACCGGAAACCTTAACATTTTCACAAATCAGGGTATCTACATTGCTGATGAAAAAGCCTCTTTTTTTCCACATTCCTACTCCCGAAAGCATGGCAGGCTCTCCTGCCTTTGCCTGGTCTGCAAAGGCAATATCAACATTCCTGAATTCGATCCGTTCTATTTTCTTCTCCGGAAGCCCATAAAGGAAAGAGGCTGCCACATGGCAGTTTTCTGCTTTTATATCGGTAAAATACAGCCTGTTAATCTCAGGAGTACGTTCATCTACCGGCAGGGGTTCACGGCACTGAACATAGTCAGATTTTCCGTCAGGATCACAGAAATAAAAGCCATTTACCACGAAAGGAGTCATTACATGGTCCATATGGATGTGGTCAAAAAATATGTCTGAAAGTACGGAATCCTTTCCTCTGCCTCTCCTGGTTTTAATTCTCAGGCCTCTGTCTGTATGGCGGAAAAGGCAGCGCTCCACATGGATGTTTTTCACCCCTGCTCCTACTTCACTTCCCACAGTAACGGCGCCATGGCCGTTTTCCATAAGACACTGGCGAATGGTGATATTTTCCGAAGGGGTTTTGTATCTTCGTCCCATGTAAATCTTTCCGGATTTAATGGCAATGCAGTCATCTCCCAGAGAAAAGTGCAGTCCCAGAATCTCTACATTTTTACAGGATTCCGGGTCAAGACCGTCAGTGTTGGGAGAATCCGCAGGGTTTTTAATATCCAGATTTAAAAACTTCAAATCCTGGCTGAAATAAGGATGAATCACCCATGAAGGGCTGTTTTTTAAGGAAAAGCCCTGGAGCACCACATGTTTACACCTTTCTAAAAATACAGTTCTGGGCCGGAAGGCCACCTTCATCTGGCGGACATTCCCCCACCAGTCTTCTCTGGAAGCCTGTCCATCGATGACTCCCCTGCCATAGACCACTACATCTTCCACATCAATTCCCGTTATGATTCCTGCAAACATAGGCAGAGGATTCCCTTCCCAGGTTCCTAAGTTGTAATCTCCTTCTTCATCATAGCTTTCGATCATTCCAGGAAACCGGGGATATTTATACCGGTCTCTATCAGCTGCCAGTTCAGCTCCCTCAGCCAGCTCCAGCCTTAAATGGCTTTTTAAAAACAGACTGGTAATCCGGTACCGGCCCTTTGGGATCAGAACACGTCCGGCCCTTGGACAAGCCATAATAGCTGCCTGGATGAAAGACGTGTCATCCTGAATACCATCCCCTCTGGCACCTATTTCCTTTACATTTAAAGTCACAAATTCATAATCCGTGCGAAAAAAAGCTTCCGCCTTTTTCCCATCTCTCTCCATACAAATATGATAGTCCATATCCGGTTTTAAGTCAAATAAGGTAAAAACCACTTGTTTTGTTTTTCCAAAAGCTTGTCCGTTTAAGGATATTTTTCCCTCTGTTTCAAATTCAAAAATCTGCTCCGTCACGGTCTCAACAGTAACAGACCGGGATGTTTTATATATCACCTTTAATTCCATATGAGCTCCAATCTCACCGGTAAAATTTTCCGGTGCAATATATTTTCCTGTATGGAAAAGAGCGCAGCAATGAAATACTGCGCCCGCCTTTTATTATCCTTTGACTCCTCCTGCCGCAATGCCGTCAATAAAGGAATCCTGTGCACAGAAGAATACGATCAGGGAAGGAATGATCGAGATTAAGGACATAGCCAGAATCCTGTTCCACTGGAATCCCACATCACCATCCATAGACATACGCAAGTAAATGGAATTTGTATATTTCTTCATATCGGAAATATAAATCAATGGTCCCATAAAGTCATTGGATGTCCACATAAACTGGAACAAAGCAACAGATACCAGAGAAGGCTTTAACATGGGTACAATCACATACCACAGGGTCTTTAAGGAACCGCAGCCGTCAATTCTGGCAGCCTCCTCCAATTCCTTTGGAACACTTCTTAAAAACTGCACCAGCATGAACAGGAAATAAGTGTCACCGGCAAAGAGGGCCGGAATCACCAGAGGCAGATAAGAATTGGTCCAGCCCCAGTTATTGAACATAATATACTGGGGTGCATTGAGCACTACCTGAGGCAGGAACAGGGTGGAAATCATAAGAGAAAAAAGAATCGCTTTTCCCTTAAATTCAAACCGTCCGAAACCATAAGCTGTAATGGTCGCGGATAATACAGTGAAAATAACTTTTGGAACTACAATTTTATAAGTATTCAGCATAGATTTAATCAGATTGATCTTTCCGCCGTAATCCACAAATGCATTGGCATAACCATCGAATACCGGCTTTCTAGGCAATACCCAGGCACTTGTGAAAATTTCAGAATTTGTTTTGAAAGTAGCTCCCACCATCCACATGAGAGGGTATACCATAATAAAACCCACTGCAACCAGCAAGGTATAACGGATTACCGTGTTGATTTTTCTCCTAGTCTCTTTCGTCATGTCATTTACCTCCCATCCTCATCTGAATAGTAAACCCACTTTTTCTGGCTTATAAATGCCACTGCAGTAAAGGTCATGACAATAAAGAACAACATCCATGCCTGGGCACTTGCCATTCCCATCTTATGACGAAGAAATGCATTGTTGTAGATCAGAATGGAGATCAGGGTAGTGGCTCCGTTTGGTCCGCCCTTTGTTACTAGGAACGGTCCGTTAAACTCCTGGAATGCCTGGCATAACTGAGTGATCAGGTTATAGAAAATAACCGGTGTAATCAGGGGAACCGTAATCTTAAAAAACTGGGTCCATTTTCCTGCCCCGTCAATGGAGGCCGCTTCATACAAATCTCCGGAAACCCCCTTCAGAGCTGCAAGGAAAATAACCATGGCAGAACCAAACTGCCATACTCTTAACATGATAATAACAGCCATAGCGCCGTTTGGACTTGCCATCCAGTTAATCTTTTCCACTCCTAACACGCCTAAAACCGTATTAATCAGACCATCCGTGTTAAATACCGCTCTCCACAAAATAGCGATGGCAATGGATCCACCCAGAATCGAAGGAATATAGTAAGCGGTACGAAAGAAATTCACTCCCTTTAATTTAAAGTTCAGAATATATGCAATGAACAACGCAAATGCCAGTTTTAACGGAACATCAAGAATCGCATATTTAAAGGTGACTGCAAATGCCCTTCTGATGTCAGAGTCTGTAAAAATCTTGTTGTAGTTCATTAGTCCACTTTTTGTGATACCGCTGAATAAGTCATAGTTTGTAAAGCTGTAGTACAAGGATGAGGCGAAGGGATAAACCTTAAAAAGTATAAATCCGATCAGCCAGGGTAAGACGAACCAAAAACCTGCATTGTCTGCCAATACCTTGCGGATACCCTTTGACTTCATACTGCTATACCTCCTGTTTTTTAAGTATTGTATATTGTGCTTTGAGCATTTCCTGTAATCCAGCACATGTATTGTCATCATTGTTGTCTGCAATAGCGTTCCACACAAGTTCCCCGTACCCGCTGTATTTTTCCTTTTGAAGCACGCCCATATTGCATGCCCTAAGGATAGAATAACCGATTTCCAGCTTTTCAGGAGAATCTGGGAGGTGATTGATTTTTTCCTTAATAACAGTCTTAAATAAATCTTTCAGTTCTCTGTAATACTCATATATCTCTTCTGACATCTGACTGATTGTTTCTATAAGAGCTACCAGATCAGTCCCCGTAAACCCGTCTTTTTTTCGAAAATAAGCCACAATTTCATTATAAAGTTCTTTTCTGTTAAAGCTGGTTTCATATGCCGTAACAAATGGCAGGAAATCCAGCGTCCACTCTTGTTCGCTGATCATTGCTTCGATTTTTTCCCTGTATGACTCCTGACCTGTCTGCTTCAAGGCAAAAAAATAAGCTAAGCTATCTTGTACCGGCAGAAGATCTTCTCCCTCCCCCTGGGACGCCGGTTCACACAAGCAGGCCATAACACAATCCTTATAGAATTCTTCTTTGGTTGATTCATACATCTGTATGGCTCCCATAAGCTGATATGGTTTTAATTTCTTACTTTTACATCCCATCGCTTTATCTGCCTTTTCTTTTAGAGCCGCCGAAAAATCCGGCGGCTCATATAAGTGATGTTTATGAAGGACTGAATCAGCCTTCCAAAGTTTCTGTAACACCTTTGATCAGTTCCTGAGCAGCCTGTGTAGAATCGTTTTCACCTGCGCTCAATTTGCCGAATACCTTGAAATAAACACCGTCAGGGTCAGCCTTTAAGTCGTTGTGCTCAAACTTGCTGTCAAGAATGAATTTGCTGTAATTCATAACCTTTGTATTTGCTTCGATGGTAAGAGGATTGCCAAGGTTATTATCTTCCAGAATCTTTAATCCTGCTGTGGAGCAAGGAATACCTCTTTCTGTAGAAGAAATCTTAACGCCCTCTTCTTCATTTAACAGGAAGTTGATCAGCATAGCTGCTTCCTTGGGATGCTCGGAACTGGCAGAAACTGCAAATCCCATGGAAATCTTGGTGAAGCCGCCGTTGTTATCGCCCATCTTAATGAATTCGCCCACTACAAATTCCTGCCCAGGCTTGTTAACACTGCCCTCCAGAGCGTCTCTGAACTTGGCTGCTGAGGAATCCCACTCGAAAATACCTGCATATTTGCTATCAATCCATTTTGGATTTTTATCAATTGAATCTGCCATGTCACCATCAAGAGTTGCCATAGTCGGAATCACATGCTTTTCTTCCAGACTTGAGATAAAGTCCATACCGTCCTTTACCTCTTCCTCTGTATAATTTATTTTGCCGTCTTCCACCCAGTTTTTGCCGTACTTGGATTCCAGATAATATACCATTAAAATCATACGGTCATACTCGTTAAGTGCCAGAGGATAGGTTTCAGGATCTTTTGCTTTAAACGCTTCACCTGCTGCGTATAGAGAATCTAAGTCTGTAGGGATATCAACTCCAACCTCTTCAAATGCCGTCTTATTCCAGTAGAATAAACGTCCTGTAAGAGCAACAGGTACAGCCATCAATTTATTATCCACCTTACAAAGTTCAAGGCTTTCCGGCTTAAACTGTGTTAAATCAAGAGCATCAGAATAATCTTCCAGGTTTGCAAAAGATGTTCCTCCCTTGCTGTAAGACTCAATCCAGTTCCAGTTGATCTGCATTACATCTGCTCCGTTACCGCCCAAGATATTTAAAGACTGCTTTTCTTCCCAGCCTTGCCATGCACCATACTCAGGAGTTACTTTTATGTTAGGATACTTTTCTTCAAAAGCCTTAATTGCTTCCTCTGTTGCGGCATGTCTGGAATCTCCGCCCCACCAGGAAAATGTCAGTTCCACCTGTTCTCCGGAAGCAGTTTCTCCTGCTGCCGCTGCAGTCGTGCTCTCAGATGACGCTGCTGCTGAAGTTGTTTCACTGGCGCTCTTTCCGCCCCCGCATGCAGCCAAAGACATTGCCATAACAGCCGCCAAGCTCATAGCTGTCCACTGTTTGATTTTTCTCATTTCTCTCTCTCCTTTTTTCTTTTACCCATTTACGGGTTTTTAAAAGCAGGTATCAGCAATTTGGTTCTCATTATGTCCGTCTTCTGCGTAAGCGCTTACACCACGCTTTTCATTTATTATAACATCAATGTTACTATAATTCATTTCAAATACAGCACAAAACATTGCAAATATTGACCTCATATGTTAATATTTTTATATCATGAAATAAGGAGATTGAGACTTATGAAAGCACTTACCTCATATTCCGAAGGCATTGACCAATGCATGACCTCCAGGTCTTTCTCAATTGTCCACCCCCATAAGCAAACAGGGATGGCTGGCAAGCACAGTCACTGCTGCTACGAGTTCTATTTTTCTTTGGAAGGGGGAAGTACCTTCCGAATCGGCGATAAAAGTTACCGGGTAATGCCGGGAGATTTATTTATGATTAACCAGTATGAAAAACATCAGGTCCTACGGACTGATGCTTCTGTTTCACAGGAGATACTGGTTATTTTCATTGATCCTTTTTATCTGGAAAGCCTCTCTACGGAACAGACGGATCTTACATACTGCTTTACCTACCGTACCAGACAGTTTTCCCACCGTCTTTCCTTAACCCCGGATCAGCAGCGCAGGTTCACATATTATCTCAACAGGCTTGGGGGAGAAGGGGGTTTTGGTCAGGATATAGAAGACCGTTCCGTCTTTTCCCAGCTTATGGTGTTTCTCACAAAATTAACTGCCGATGCGGCTTCCGGAGAAGAGTCTGAAAAGAACAGACCATACTCCAATACAAAGGTATCGGATATCATCGCCTATATCCATTACAACATTGACTCTCAACTAAGCATCCAGGACATTGCCTCCCATTTTTATTTGAGTACCTCCTACCTTTGCCGGCTTTTCAAAAAGGACACCGGCACCACGATCAATTCCTACATAACCTCCCGTCGGATTGAACTGGCACAGACTCTTTTATCAGGCGGCTACAGCATCAACGAGGCTTACAGTATGTGCGGATTTAATGATTACAGCAACTTTTTCAAGGCATTCACAAAAAAGGTGGGAATCTCTCCCAGAAAATATGCACAGAATAGCTTGATCGGATAAATTTTTAAGGACTGGAATGCTTTTTGAAAGCATTCCAGTCCCTTTTTTCAGTTCTTATATTCCCAGCCGGCTCTTCTCATCTCCGTGTAGGCAAGAAGGAAGGGGCCTACCCCTTTTGCATCGTCCTTTACAATGGGCTCTGACATATAATACCTGTATGTCCCATCTCTTCGCTCTTTTCCTCCCAGTCCTGCCACCAGGCAAATTCCTCCCAGACTCATATTTCCGTCTTCCAGACTGAGATACTTACGGCAGATTCCCTCAAAGGCCATTTTCCCATAGTTTTCATAGGATTGATCCAGATAGCCAAGGCGTACTCCTTTTAAAATAGCGTAGGAGAAAATGGCACTTCCGCTGGTTTCCAGATAATTGCCGTCCATGCCCCCCAGGTTAACCACCTGATACCACATACCGCTTTCATCCTGATATTTAATTATGGAGTCAATCAAGTCTTTGAAGGCCTCTTCCATTTTCTTTAAAGACTCCTGATCTTCTTTTCCCGCCTTATCCATGGTATCCAAAAGAGCCATGGAATACCAGCCCAAGGCTCTCAGCCAAAAATTCTGGGACAGACCTGTCACCTTATCGCACCAGAACATTTCCCTGGAGGAATCGTAGGCATGATAATAAAGTCCTGTTTCAGAATCCTGCATATGTTTTACCACACTGTCAAACTGGCGGTATATGTCAGGGCAGTTTTTCCTGTTATGAAACCTGGTTTCATATTCCATGTAAAAAGGCTGGCACATGTAAAGACCGTCAAGCCACACCTGATTGGGGTATATATTTTTATGCCAGAAATTCCCCTCTGCCGTTCTGGGCATTTTTTTTATCTGACTGTACACCAGTTCAATGGCTGTCCGGTATTTTTCTTTTCCTGTCAGGTCGTAAAGTTCAAACAGGGTCTTTCCGGCATTGACGTTGTCAATATTCAGTTCTTCCACATCATAACCGTCAATTGTCCCGTCCTCTCTCACCCGGAAATCAATAAATGTGTCAGCAAATTCCAGATATTTTAAGTCCCGGGTTATAGCATACATCTCTAAAATAGCTTTGATCATACAGCCATCAATGTAATTCCAGCCCGCCTTTTCACCCTGAAGAATCTTCTCAATGTTCCATACCGGACGGTCGGGTGTGCTCTTTTCCATCAGTTCATTGATATACCTTTCAATTACATCCATTCGTTTTCCTCTCCTTGCTTTTTTCTTTACAGATTGTTATCAGCATAACCGGAAATGTGATTGTTGTCAATTTTTCTTGAAATTTCCATATGGTATTGATTAAGAAAAAAGGTTAGGCTATACTTTTATTAAGAACTTTTTACAGCAAATAAAGTCCCAGGAAAGGATTAAAACCGTCATGAAACAATTCACACTGGAAATTCCAATTACAGCAAAACAAACCGGGCAAAAAAAGCTGACTCCTCCCGCCACCTTAACCGCCTGCCTTCTGGATGCTATTTCCGTGGCACCTGACCGTCTGCGCCCCGCAGTGATCATCTGCCCTGGCGGAGGGTACGGCTTTTTGTCAGACCGGGAGGCAGAGCCTGTTGCCGTCCAGTTTCTGTCCATGGGATGCCACGTTTTCATCCTCCGCTACAGCACAGCTCCTGACTGTTTCCCTTACCCCCAGATGGAGCTGGCTTTTGCCATATCCCACGTCCGTTCCAACGCTTTGGAATGGATGGTTGATCCCGGTAAAATCATTGTGGCCGGATTCTCAGCAGGAGGTCATCTGGCCTGCAGTCTGGGTGCTTTCTGGAACAGGGAATTCCTTTACGCACCTCTAAACCAGGACCCAAAGGCTATTCGTCCGGACGGTTTGATTTTATCCTATCCGGTCATCACCTCCGGACCAGGCTGCCATGCCGGTTCTTTTCAAAACCTTCTGGGAGAAAAAGCAGAGGACCAGTCTCTTCGCCATCTGGTTTCCCTGGAGTGTCAGGTGGGAGCACACACGCCCAAGACCTTTTTATGGCACACCTCCACCGATGATTCCGTTCCTGTAAAAAACAGCCTTCTTCTGGCAGATGCTCTGACAAACCACGGTGTCAGCCTGGAAATGCACATCTATCCTGTCGGATGCCACGGCCTGTCCCTGGCAACCAGAGAAGTTTCCGGGGAAGATGGACGCCATATTGAGCCTCAGTGCCAGAACTGGATTTCTCTGGCAAAAACCTGGATAGAATACTTCTGATCATTCTCCAATTATTCCTGATACAATAAAAAGCGTGACACATGGGTAGTACAACCCCTACCATATGTCACGCTTTTTCTATTTATTATAATTTTAATCCATATAAAGACAGCCTACCGCACAAGCAGCTTGCAAATTCTGAACTGATCCTCAGGGATGTCCTTCGTCATGGCAAGGGCTTCCTGAATATCAAAGTCAACATATTCCCCGTTCTTATATGCTACCACACGGTTGCTCTTGCCCTCGCAAAGAAGCTCTGCAGCCCTTACACCCATAATGGAAGCATAGACACGGTCCTTGCAGGTAGGCGCTCCGCCTCTTTGCATATGACCCAGAATAGTAGCCCTGGTTTCGATGCCTGTAGCAGCCTCAATTCTCTTTGCCATGGAAGTAGAATGTCCGATTCCTTCGGCATTGATAATGATGTGATGCTTCTTTCCTATCTTCCGGTTTTCAATAATCCGGTTAATAAGGGACTGCTCATCACCGTCATACTTCTCAGGCAGAAGAATGTCCTCTGCACCGTTTGCAAAACCGCACCAAAGAGCAATGTAGCCTGCGTTGCGCCCCATTACCTCAATAATGCTGCAGCGTTCATGGGAGGTCGACGTATCCCTTACCCGGTCAATGGCTTCCATAGCCGTATTGACAGCCGTATCAAATCCAATGGTATAATCAGTGCAGGCAATATCCAAATCAATGGTTCCGGGAAGTCCGATGGTATTGATTCCAAGAGCAGACAGCTTTCCTGCACCGCGGAAGGAACCGTCTCCTCCGATTACCACCACACCGTCAATGTTGTGCTTTCTGCAGATCTCAGCACCCTTTTTCTGGCCTTCCTCAGTGGTGAACTCCTGGCATCTGGCTGTATAAAGAATAGTTCCGCCTCTGTGGACGATATCGGATACACTTCTGCTGTTCATATCCACAATCTCTTCCTGCAGAAGACCTGCATATCCCCTCATAATTCCCTTTACTTCCAGGCCCCTGTGGATTGCAGTCCTGACAACAGCACGGATCGCAGCATTCATGCCCGGAGCATCACCGCCGCTGGTTAATATGCCGATAGTCTTTACTTGTTTTGCCATAGTAGCTTCCTCCTGATTTATGGATATCAAAATTGAATTTTATTTACTTCATTCAGATTTCATTCTAATTCATTTTACCAATCTTTTCAAGTTTTTTTTCTACGAGCTTGACATTTTTTTCACCAAGTTTCTTTATCAATGCATCAACAAGAGTTCCCGATGCATTCACATTCCGATTAGAAGGAAGAACCTTTTTGGCTTTCTCCTTTTCCAGATAAATGATAACGGAGTCATGGCCTTCTGATTCCTTTAAATCCTCAAGGATATCTTTCTCCGTAGCCATATAAGCCTCTTTATCAGGAAATTTCAGCCAAAGTTCCTTGGGAAGAAGGGAAAAGGGCACTACCCTTTCACAGATCAGCTTTCCAACCGGGTCTTCTCCCACAGAAGCCCTTCCCTGTATAAATACCTTGGAATCCTCCACAAACAGCTCACGCTTGCTTTCATAATCTTTAGGAAATACAATTACTTCCACTGACCCAGCCAGATCCTCTAAGGTGATAAATGCCATCATCTTGTTATTTCTGGTTGTCTTTACCGTCTTTCCTGTGATCATCCCTCCGATAGTTACATAAGATCCGTCTGCCACATTGGCTTTTTCCGTTTCCTCATCCACCAGAAAATCAACAGAAACTGCAGTAATATTATTTCTCCAGGTGGATTCATAAGCCTCCATTGGGTGACCGCTTAAATAGATGCCCAGAGTCTCCTTTTCAAAGGCCAGAAGGTCTTCCTTTAAAAATTCACCTACTTCTGGAAACGTCACCTGAAATCGGCTCTTTTCTTCATCCCCTGCAATATCAAACAAGGTCATCTGCCCTTCCATGGTGTTTTTCCGTTCCTTGCTTCTCTGATCTAAAAGATCAGGCGCAATGATCAGCTTCTGCTTTCTGGTACCCAAAAGAGTGTCCAAAGCCCCTGATTTGATGAAGTTTTCCAGAGTCCGCTTATTGACCTCCTTATTGCTCATACGGTCAATAAAGTCCTCTATATCGTGAAATACTCCATTTTGCTCCCGCTCTGCCACAATCATTTCCACCACTGTCTTTCCAACGCTTTTAATGGCAGAAAGACCGTACCGGATAAATTTTCCTGACACGGAAAACCCGCTTTCTCCTTCGTTGATATCAGGAGGAAGAATGGAAATCCCCATCTGCTTGCAGCTTAAAATGTACTCCGAAACCTTTGACACATTATCCATAACTGAGGTTAAAAGGGCAGCCATAAACTCCTGCGGATAATAGTATTTCAAATAGGCGGTCTGGTAGGAAACAACAGCATAAGCCGCCGCATGAGACTTATTAAAGGCATATTTGGCAAAATCAATCATCTCATCGTAAATGTGATTGGCTGTCTTTTCATCAATTCCATTGGAAACACATCCTGCTACTCCCTCTTCCGGATTTCCATAAACAAAGTTTTTCCTCTCCTTTTCCATAACAGAGGTTTTTTTCTTTGACATGGCTCTGCGCACCAGATCGCTTCGGGCCATGGTATAGCCTGCCAGATCTCTTACGATCTGCATAACCTGCTCCTGGTACACGATACATCCGTGAGTTGGTTTTAAAATCGGCTCCAATTGGGGGCAGTCATAAGTAATTGATGTGCGGTCATTCTTTCCCCGCAGATACTTAGGTATAAAGTCCATGGGACCAGGACGGTAAAGGGAAATTCCGGCAATAATATCCTCCAGGCTTTCCGGCTTTAATTCCTTCATAAAGCTTTTCATACCTGAGCTTTCCAACTGGAATACTCCGTCATCTCTTCCGGTTCCCACGGAATCCAGTACTGCCTTATCATTGTAATCAATCTTGTCCAGATCCAGGATCTGATTTCTGTTTTTCTCAATGGCCTTAACCGCATTCTGAATCACAGTCAGGGTGCGAAGGCCCAGAAAGTCCATCTTTAAAAGTCCCAGTTCTTCCAATGTGGTCATGGTAAACTGGGTTGTAATGGTTCCGTCTGACGCCTTTGAGAGAGGAACATATTCATCTACAGAAGCCTGGCTGATAACCACTCCGGCGGCATGCATAGAGGTATGTCTGGGAAGCCCCTCCAGACGCATGGACATGTCAATTAAGTATTTCACCTCAGGATCTTCATTGTAGGCATTTCGCAGGTCAGGACTCTGTTTTAATGCCTTTTCCAGGGTCATGCCAAGATCTCTTGGAATCATCTTTGCAATAGCATCACAGCGTGCATAGGGCATGTCCAGCACCCTTCCCACATCCCTCACTACACCCTTTGCAGCCAGAGTACCGAATGTGACGATCTGGACCACCCGGTCCTTTCCGTATTTCCTGACTACATAGTCAATGACCTCCTGGCGCCGTTCAAAACAGAAATCAATATCAATATCAGGCATGGATACACGTTCCGGATTCAAAAAGCGTTCAAACAACAGGTTATAAGGAACCGGATCAATGTTGGTGATTCCCAGACAGTAAGAAACAATGCTTCCAGCCGCAGAACCACGTCCCGGTCCTACGATAATGTCCTGGGATCTTGCATAGTGAATGAAATCCCACACAATGAGAAAATAGTCCACGTATCCCATGGTATGTATGACGTCCAGCTCATAATCCAGCCTTTCCTTTAAGTGCTTCCCCGCATCAGGATAATTGTGCTCAAAACCTTCCTGACACAGCTTATTTAAATAAGACCAGGCATCATAACCATCCGGTACTTCATACTTAGGCAGCTTGGTCACACCAAACTCAATCTCTACATTGCAGCGCTCTGCAATTTTATGAGTATTGTCAATAGCCTCTAAGGCATAAGAGAACAGATTTCGCATCTCTTCCTCAGACTTACAGTAATACTGGCCGCCCTCATAACGCATCCGGTTTTCATCAGTCACTTTTTTTCCGGTCTGGATACAAAGCAGCAAGTCGTGAGGTGTGGCATCATCTGCAAAAGTATAGTGAATATCATTGGTGGCCACCAGTTCAATTCCCGTTTCCTGGCTCATTCGAAGAAGCCCCTGGTTTACAGATTGCTGGGCAGGTATTCCATGGTCCTGAAGCTCCAGAAAAAAGTTTCCTTTTCCAAATATCTCCTCATAACGGAAAGCAGATTCCTTTGCATGGTCATACATGCCTCTGGATACAAACCTTTGCACCTCTCCTGCCAGACAGGCGCTCAAAGCTATAATTCCTTCATGATACTCCTTTAAAACCTCATAATCTACTCTGGGTCTGTAATAAAATCCATCCACAAAACCTTTGGATACAATTTTCATCAGGTTCTGATATCCCTGATTATTTTCTGCTAAAAGGACCAGATGGTAATAACGGTCCTCTCCGCTTCCTGTTTCCCTGTCAAATCTGGAGCCGGATGTCACATACACCTCGCACCCAATGATGGGTTTTATGCCCGCTTCTCTGGCTGCTCTGTAAAAATCAATCACACCATACATGACCCCATGGTCTGTAATTGCCATGCTGTCCATGCCCAGTTCCTTTGCCCTGGCTGCAAGCTCTTTGATCTTGCTGGAGCCGTCTAACAGGCTGTACTCCGTATGAACGTGCAAATGTGTAAATGCCATTTATTCCCGTCTCCTTTCCTATTTGACGTATAAGAGGCAGAGCCCCATTGTCAGTAAATGGAAATCCCCGCCCCATAATTGCAGTATCTTGTTTTTTCTTATTATTCCTGATTAGACAGGTACTTTTGGATCTCAGCAATGGCCTGTTCTTCGTCCGAGCCATCGGCTGTAACCGTAATCGGTTCTCCCGCACATAGTCCCAGTGTCATCATGCCCATAATACTCTTTGCATTGACCCTTTTGGACTCCATCTCCACGTAAATGTTGCTCTCATACTGGCTGGCAACTTGAACCAGCATGGCAACCGGTCTCGCCTCCAAACCTGACGCAAGCTCAATGGTGACTGTTTTCTTTACCATAATTATCCTCCTCAATCCTATGAACGGACCTGTCCCACTCCACCATCTTCACGCATCCGCCCTGCCTGATCGCAAAGCTTTCTAAGCCGGTGGTTAACTCCTGATTTTCCAACAGGGGGGTCCAGAGCTTCTCCAAGCTCTTTTAATGTTGCTTCCGGCCTTTCAAGTCTTTCTCTGGCAATTTCTCTCAAATTATCAGGAAGCTGGTCAAGACCGATTGTATCTCTGATATATTTTATATCTTCTATCTGCTTTACAGCAGCCGATACCGTTTTATTAATGTTGGCAGTCTCGCAATTCACCTGCCGGTTCACACTGTTGCGCATATCCTTTAAAATCCGGATGTTCTCCAGTTCCATCAAAGACACCGGAGCCTCCATCACATTTAAGATATCCACAATCTGATTTCCTTCTTTTATATAGACTACGTAATATCGCTTTCTCTTTACAATCTTCGCCTCTAAATCAAAGGTTGCAATAATGGACTTCAGCTGAACAGCCTTGTCCTCCGTGGCACATACGATTTCAAAATGATAAAATTTTTCCGGATCACTTAAAGATCCTGAGGAAAGAAATGCTCCCCGGATGAACGCTCTTCTGCAACAGGATTGCTGTATGACCACATTCTGTACAGTATTTAAGTTTTCCCCGATTTCTCCTTTTTCATCTAGGAGTTTTGTGGCATGCAGAACTCTCAAGGCTTCTTCATGTTCCCGAACCGTCACCGTAAAGGTGCGATTTTTATTTAAATAGGCATTTCTCCTGATAGAGACATCCGTACTTATATTAAATGTTTTTTTCAATAATGTAAAGTACTTTCTTGCAACTGCCACATTTTCTGTATGAATTTTTATGGTGTAGCGGTCATCCTCTGATATGATTATTTTCCCGCAAAGGCTAATAATAGCCGCCATCTCCGCAATCTGGCAATGTCTTGCCGGACCAATTTGTCTGGAGAGCTCTTCTTTTAACTTAGAAGAAAATGACATATCCGGACCATCCTTTTCTTATACTGTTCCGGGCATACACTCAGCTCACTTATCAATATCCCGGTGTTCAATCTTAATCCCGAATTCTTCCTTTGTCTTAAGCCTGTTATGGACCGCATTGGCAATGGTAACGGACCGGTGTTTCCCACCCGTACAGCCAATAGCAATGACAAGCTGGTTTTTTCCCTCCAGCACGTAATTAGGGATTAGAAAATCCAGCATATCATAAAGCTTGTCCAGAAACAACCCGGCGGTTCCATTTTGCATTACAAAGTCCCGCACCACTTTTTCCTCTCCGGTTCTGGGCCGGAGTTCTTCCACATAGTAGGGGTTTGGCAAAAATCTGACGTCAAATACCAGATCCGCATCAGACGGAATCCCATATTTAAATCCAAATGAAAGAACAGTAATATAAAGATTTTGATAAGACTCTCTGTTTACAAAGATCTTTTCCAGCTCCTGCCTCAGTTCTTTGGTAAGAAGCTTGCTGGTATCAATGATATAATCAGCATCTTCCTTTAAAAAGGCCAGCTTTCCCCGTTCCTTTAAGATTCCGCTGTCAATTCTCCCTCCAGCCGCAAGAGGATGAGCCCTTCTGGTCTCCTTATAGCGTTTGACCAGAGTATCATCTCCTGCATCCAGGAAAAGAATCTCAAAAGGCAGCCGTTTCCTGGACCATTCATCAAATATATTACTTAAAACGGTTAAATCCTCTCCGCTTCGAATATCGATTCCCAAGGCCGCATTCCTGATGGCTCCCTGGTTGTTCAATGTCAGCTCAGCAAAGGTTTCCATCAAGGGAATGGGAAGGTTATCCACACAGTAAAACCCCATATCCTCCAGCATCTTAAGGGCCTGTGTTTTTCCTGCACCCGACATGCCTGTCACAATGACCAGCCTCACATTGCCTCCTTTGCACTGTTAAAACATACCCAGCGTCTTTACTTCCATTTCAAGTTTCACACCAGAGCTTTCAAATACCCTTCTTTTAACTTCCTCGCACAGGGCAATCACATCTGACGCAGTGGCCTGTTCCTTGTTGATGACAAATCCGCAGTGCTTTTCCGAAACCTGGGCGCCGCCCAGAGAAAAACCCCGCAGTCCGGCTTCTTCAATCAGCTTTCCGGCAAAATAGCCCTCCGGTCTTTTAAAGGTACTTCCTGCGCTTGGATATTCCAGAGGTTGTTTTTCCCTTCTTCTGGAGGCCAGATCATTCATCCTGTTCCGGATAGACTCCTGATCTCCCGGTTCCAAACGAATTTCTGCTTCCAACACCACATATTCATTGGGAATGATGCAGCTTTTCCGGTACCCTAATTCAAGCCGGCTGGCCGGCAGTTCTAATTCTTCCCCTGATAACGTCAGTACCCGGACAGAATGGAGAACTTCTCCGATCTCATGACCGTAAGCTCCGGCATTCATGGCAGCCGCTCCGCCCAAAGTTCCCGGTATTCCTCCCGCAAATTCAAAACCTGTTAAGCTGGCACGGCAGGCCTCCTGGGATATCTTCGATAAAAGTACTCCTGCACCGGCCCTTAAAAGCCCTGTCTTTTCATCTGCCCTGCAGACAGAAAAATCTGCCATGGAAATGATTACCCCATCAAAGCCCCTATCTCCTACCAAAAGATTGCTTCCATTGCCAAGTATGAAGTAAGGTACTTTCTCACGGCGGCAAAGAGCAATGACTGCAGCAAGCTCTTTTCCGTCAGAAGGAGTCACAAAGCAGGCGGCAGGACCGCCCACCCGGAATGTGGTATGTTTTCCCATGCTTTCGTTTTGCTTAACATGGTCCTTATCAGCCGCATTCACCAGCTTTTCATAAAATTCAGTCATCAGACACCTCAATTATCCTGTTTTCTTAAAAGGTTTGCCTGGACGCGGTTATATAATTCCTGAGCCGCATTGTACCCCATCTTCTTCTGTCTGTAGTTGACTGCAGCAGACTCCACAATAATGGCAAGATTACGTCCCGGACGGACGGGAATGGCATGACACACCACCCTGTTTCCTAAAAACTCCGTGTACTGCTCCTCAAGACCCAATCTGTCGTATTCCTTGTCTCTGTCCCAGTCTTCCAGCTTGATCACCATGTCAATGGACTGGGTATCCTTTACGCTTTCCACACCGAACAAGGTTTTCACATCAATGATACCTATGCCTCTCAGTTCAATAAAATGCTTCGTAATTTGGGGAGCGCTTCCAATCAGGGTCTCATCGCTGACCTTGCGGATCTCCACCACATCATCGGTTACAAGACGATGGCCTCTTTTAATCAGCTCCAGTGCTGCCTCACTTTTTCCGATTCCGCTTTCTCCCATGATCAGCACGCCTTCACCGAATACATCGACCAAGACTCCGTGAATACTGATGCAGGGCGCCAGCTTTACTTTCAGCCAACGAATGATCTCAGCCATTAAATCAGAAGTGCTTTTATCCGATACAAGACAGGGCACGCTGTAGTGGTTGCATAAAGCCAGCATATCTTCATCAGGGTCCTGACTTCTGCTGTATACCATACAGGGAATCTGGCTGGACAGAAGCTTATGGTACATCTCCAGCTTTCTCTCATGTGTCATCTGCCTGATGTACTCCTGTTCCACATATCCGATGATTTGTACTCGTTCATTATCAAAATGGGCATAAAATCCAGCCAGCTGCAAAGCAGGACGGTTGACATCCGGGTGGCTCAGCACGATCTTTTCCGCATCAATCTCCGGCGTCACATTCTTGAGATTCATCTTTTCAATAAACTCTGTTATGACTACTCCATGCATGGGGAATCACTCCTTTTTCTCTATCTGTTTTGCACAAGTAAAAAATAACTTCTCATAAGTCATATTATGAAAACATGTTTTCATAATCGGATGGACGGTGCCAGAAACAGCACCTTTTATGAGAAGTTTAAAACATAACTTCTCATAAGTCATACTAACACAGGTTTTCCATTTTGAAAAGCTATAATAGAATGTTGTGTGTCAGTGAAAAAATTCATAAACACTTTTTGCCGCACGGGCATTCATGCCTGGAGTAGCCTCCAACTCTTCGATAGCAGCCTCTTTTATAGCTTCCACACCTTTGAAACTGCGCATCAGCGCCTTTCTCCGGTTGGGACCGATGTCAGGAATATCATCCAAAATGGACTTTACCTGACCCTTGCTCCTTAGGCTTCTGTGATATTCAATGGCAAACCGGTGGGCCTCATCCTGGATTCTGGTAACAAGTTTAAATCCTTCGGAATGCCTGTCAATGGGGATTTCCACGTTGTTGTAATAAAGACCTCTGGTCCGGTGATTATCGTCCTTTACCATACCGCAGACCGGAATAGAAAGTTCCAGTTCCCGTAAAACCTCCAATGCAATGTTTACCTGTCCCCGGCCTCCGTCCATCATGATTAAGTCAGGAAAACGTGTAAAGCTTCCCAACTCTTCATCAACACCCTTTTGCCTTAAACTTTCCGCTTCCTGTAAGCCATGGGAAAATCTTCTGGTCAAAACCTCCCTCATGGAGGCATAATCATTGGCACCCTTAACCCACTTAATTTTAAACTTCCTGTAATCATTCCTCTTGGGCTTTCCATCCTCGTATACGATCATGGAACCTACGGACTCAAAACCGCTGATATTGGAAATGTCAAATGCCTCAATCCGTTTGACTGCTGAAAGTCCAAGCCAGCCTCCCACCTCGTTCATGGCACCGATTGTGCGAAGTTCCTGCCTCTTGATCTTTTCTTTATCCTGGGAAAGAACCAGGGCGGCATTTTTTTCTGCCAGCTCCACCAGACGCTCCTTCTGGCCCTTCTTTGGAACCACGATCTTCACTTTCTGGCCTCTTTTAGCGGAAAGCCATTCTCCTATGACAGCTTCATCCTCAAGACTTGTTTGAATCCAAAGCTCTTTAGGTACAAAAGGAGTTCCTGCATAAAACTGCTTTACAAAGCTGGTCAGAATCTGTTTATTATCCTCTGCCGTGGCAATGTTTACATGGAAGTGCTCCCTTCCGATGAGCCTGCCCTCTCTGACAAAGAATACCTGTACCACTGCATCTTTTTCATCCTTTGCCATGGCAATGATATCCCGGTCTTCCATGCCGCTGTCCGTAATTTTCTGCTTCTGGGCAATCTGTTTGACGCTGTTTAGTAAATCCCGGTACTCAATGGCCTTTTCGTAATCCATTTCCTCAGAGGCTGCCTGCATCTTTTCCTCCAGCATATGAAGAACCGGACCGTATTTTCCTCCAAGAAAATCCAGAGCCTGGTTAACGGAATTCCAGTATCCTTCCTTGCTGATATAGCCCTGACAAGGGGCCTCACACTGCTTGATGTGATAATTCAGGCAAGGCCGTTCCTTTCCGATGTCTCTTGGTAAGTTCCGGTTGCAGGTCCTTATCTTGTACAGCTTATGAATCAGCTCAATGGTATCCTTGACCGCTCCCGCGCTTGTATAAGGTCCGAAATATTTGCTTTTATCCTTTTTCATCTCCCTGGAAAAAAGAACTCTGGGATAGTCCTCGTACACGGTAACCTTGATATAAGGATAGGTCTTGTCGTCCTTTAACATGGTGTTATAGCGGGGACGGTGTTCCTTGATTAAGTTGCACTCCAAAACAAGGGCTTCCAGCTCCGAATCTGTTATAATGTATTCAAACCGGTGTATTCTGGATACCATCTGTTCGATTTTTGCCGTCTTGTTTCTGCTGCTCTGAAAATACTGCCTTACCCTGTTTTTTAAACTAATGGCTTTTCCCACATAGATAATTTCGTCCCGCCTGTCGTGCATAATATACACGCCAGGCTGGGACGGCAGTTTTTTTAACTCTTCTTCTATATTAAATTCGGTGTGATCCACTTAAATGCTCACCTCGCTCCCAAGGGGGCCTCTCTTTGCCCTGCGGTCAAATTCACCTCAGTCTTGTTCCATCGTATTTATTCTGCAGCACCAGATAACGCTCAAGTGCATAATATTTTTCTTCCGGTTCAGAATCCGCTCTTCCAACTTCCATGATTTCACAGATAGCCAGAAGCTCTTCCGGAGAGAACTTTTCCTTCCGGTTCTTCAGAACCTCCAATTTATCATAATACGTGTCTGCATCAAGAAATGCAAGAAGATTTTCATTGGATTTCTGAATTCCTCTCTTCTCCGGCATAGGGTCCTGACTCACCGGCTCTGTAAAATTTACCGGTTCTTCCTGTCCCATCTCCACCCGTTCAAACCGGTATTCCTGCGTTACATCGGGATATTTTTCCCGGTCCACCGGGCTGATGAACATGGACAAGGGGCGGACATAAGTACCGAAGGAGCCGTACAGCGCCTGATATACCACCATTTCTTCTCCTGTTTCCGAATGAACTGCAACAGCTGTGATCTGATACATCTTATTTTTAAAATGCCTGTAAAATTGTCCTGTCTTTGGCCTTTCCTGATCCATGGCTTTCCTCACTTCCTAGTTTCCGGTGCTTCCTGTGGTCACAATGACTACAGGAGGCTTAGTCCTGGCTTCCTTATTAGTTTCCTTTACTTCCTTTGTTTGCTCAGGCAGAGTTTCTTCCGGTCTCATCTGATCCTTTGTTTTCTTTTCCGGTTTCTCATTGGTCTGGATTCCAGGCTGGAACACCTCTGCTTCCGAAGAATCATCTGTCTCTTCTCCTGACTCCTCTAAGGCACGGGAGGCTGCTTCTGATTCTTTTTGGGCCTTCGACGCTACCTTTGACGCCTCTATGGTGCGGGTCAGTTCTTCTGCCTCTGCCTGCCCTGCTTCCCTGGTTAAAAAGCCCTCCCAGGTATAGCGGTTTGATGCGCTCCAAAGAATCCACTCCTCATACCCGGCATCATAAACCGCCTGAATCTGGGCTCTGATTTCCTTCGGGCCATAGGGAATGTAATTCTTAAGGTAAGAGGCTGTAAAATCCTGAAGCCATGGACGTACAATGGCCTGGTGCTGCCCTTCCAACCTGGACGACTCCAGATCTTTGCTGGACATCTGCAAGGCTCCACGGATGGTTTTGTAAGGCTCTGTATCCGGATGATCGATGCCAAAATTGCCATCTCCGTAGTGAGATGGGTAAATCATAGGGCAGATATAGTCTAAATGAGCCGCCATCTCATGATAGACCTGTCCAACGGTATCCGCATCCACCCGGCTTCCTATAATGGTTCCAAATACATCGGCAGATACAAATACATTTTCTTTAGACAGTTTTTCATATGCATATTTCACGAATTCCGTAATAACGTCGGTTTTGGAACGGCCTTTTGTATCGGCTTCATCAAAGGACACGTGTTTCATAGTGCTGTCGGTGGCAAACCGGATATAATCAAACTGGATCTCATCAAAACCTGCCTTTGAGGCCTCAATCCCCACCTCCATCAGATAGTCCCACACTTCTGTCTTGTAAGGATTGACCCAGGCCAGCCCCTGTTTGTCCCTGTGAAGACTTCCATCCTGGTTTTTTAAGCTCCATTCCGGTTTTTTCTCAGCCAGATAAGGATCTCTAAAAGCAACCACCCTGGCAATCGTATAGATTCCTCTTGCCTTTAAATCCGCCATCAGCTTGTCAATGTCCCTGATATACCGCTCCGTTGCTCCGATCTCATTGACTGTGGATGCATCCTCCATGGCAAAGGTAATCCTGCCGTCGTCATTTTTCACATCTATGACTACTGCATTGATTTCAGTTCCTTCGATCTTATCCAAAATATCCTGAAATCCTTCTGAGCCTGCCATGTAGCCGGAAATATAAATCCCCTTTACCTTGACCCGCTTCTTTCCCGGTCCGGCTGGAGCCTCCAGAATCACGCTCAATTCCTCTTCTCCCGTGTCTGGCTGGGTTTCTTCCGTTTTACTGTCCTGCTCTTCAGGCTCAGAAGGCCCTCTCAGCCTGCCGCAGCCCGAAGCAACCAGTGAGCATACAACCACTGCCAAAATCCATTTTTTCATAATACTCCCGTTCACTTTCTTTATGGTTTAAGGTCTGTTGTAATAAATATTTAACATTTTAACACATTTTGTAAAATTTTCCAACAAAATTAATATTTTCCTTTTCAGACCGGGCTAAATCCGCCATAACCAGCAGCAGAGCAGGCTCATATGTTCTTAATTATCACCTTCTCCAAAACATTCCCTAAGACCTGCAAGAAGTCCTTCATGATCATTGTCCAACGTGATGCGGGAAGCGCTTTCCTGAACTTCTTCTGGAGCATTTGCCATGGCATAGCTGGTTTTCACAGCCCGAAGCATGTCCATATCATTATGTCCGTCTCCGAAAGCAATAGCCTGATCCATGGAAATTCCGAAATAATCGCAAAGAAATGCCACCCCCACCGATTTCCTCACCTCTCCATTCATGACCTCCAGATAATATTCGTTAGATCTTGCCACCGTCAAATGAGGATATTCCTTATGAAGCCTTTCCTGAACCTTTATAATCTCCTCTCCTTCTCCCATGAGAAGAAATTTATGGATTCCCTGCTCCTCTGTAAAGACGCTTTCCACATTTCCCACACTGGATTTCAAGGTAGTAATGGATTCCTCTCTCATAACCCAGGGATTTTGATCGTCATCCACAAGCCATTTGTTTCCGCCATAGGTGTTGCAGCAGATGGAAGGGTACTCCTCATCAAGCATTTTTTTGATTTCCACCCCTTCTTCTAAACAGATCTGGCAGCTGTAGAGGTGGTCTCCCTGTTTGGCTACCACCAAAGCCCCGCTGTAGCACACCATGGGGCTGCTGATACCAGCCTGGGCCTGAATGGTGAACATGGCCTCAGGCATACGGGCCGATACCAGCACAAAAGGAATCCCCTGAGCCTCCAGCCTTTGAATCTCCTCTGCCGTATCAGGAGTAACCTGATGGCTGCTGTTTAAGAGGGTACCGTCAATGTCGCTGAATATGGCCTTATATTTCCTGCTTTTCCCTGATTTCTCCTTGCTTGTATCCATTGTCTCATCCTCCCGTTTTACTAATCTATTTACAGTAATCTTAACATCAGTCCTTTTATTTTCAAAGTTTTTTCTTTTTATATCTTCATCTTTATTTTTGCTGTGACACAAAAAAAGGGCGACATTGTCACCCTCTTATCTTTTCTTACCTTGCAAGCACTTCAGGCCCAGCCTCTGTGACCAGAATCGTATATTCCCACTGGGCAGATAAACTACCGTCTTTTGTGGAAACAGTCCAGCCATCCTCTTCATTGTGAATCACATCGGCATTTCCTGCATTTACCATTGGCTCTATGGTGAAGATCATACCTGGCACAAGGAGCATGTCAGTTCCTCTTGTGCCGATGTGGCTTACCCAGGGTTCTTCATGAAAATCCAGCCCTACTCCGTGTCCTCCGATCTCCCGCACCACTGTAAATCCATTGGCATAGACGTGCTCGGAAATGGCGGCTCCGATATTTCCCAGATGGCTCCAGGCGCGGACTTCTTTTAAGCCCATCTCCAGGCTTTCTTTTGCCACTCTGACCAGTCTTTCTGCCTCAGGGGATACCTTTCCGATGCAGTACATTCTTGATGCATCGGCATAATAGCCGTTTACAATGGTAGTCACATCTACGTTGATTATGTCCCCCTCCTGTAAAATCCGTCCCGGGTCCGGAATTCCGTGGCAAATCACCTCGTTGATGGAGGTGCACACACTTTTGGGGTATCCTTCGAAATTCAGAGGAGCAGGAATGCCTCCCAGTCTGATCGTATTTTCATGGACAAGGGTGTTAATATCTTCAGTACTGATTCCGGGCTTTATAAACTCACCCACCAGATCAAGAATCTGGTTGTTAATGACTCCGGCATGACGAATTCCTTCAATCTGGTCCGGCAGCTTGATCATATTCCGCTCCGGAACCTCAACACCCATAATGGCATAATTTTCAAGCTTCTGGTCAAAAGCCAGGTGGCAATTCTTATATTTTGCGCCGCTTCCGCACCAGCAGGGATCATTTCTTCCTATTTTGTACATATCTTTCCTCCAATCTTCCTACTGAAGGTTTTAACACGTTTGGAGTCCGTTGTAAAGAAAAAAATCCATGGCAATTTCAGGATTAGTATGATACAATTTATGGATATGAAAAAAACAAATTTTGGTTTCATAACCGGAGGGACAAATGAAATTCGGATTCGATAACAAAAAGTACTTAACTATGCAGTCACAGCATATCAAGGAGAGAATAAGCCAGTTTGGAGACAAGCTTTATCTGGAATTCGGGGGAAAACTCTTTGATGATTACCATGCTTCCAGAGTGCTTCCAGGCTTTGAACCTGACAGCAAGCTGAGAATGCTGATGCAGCTTGCTGACCAGGCAGAAATAGTCATCGCCATTAATGCAGCCGACATTGAGAAAAATAAAATCCGCCATGATCTTGGAATCACATATGACGTGGATGTGTTCCGTCTGATCCAGTCTTTCACCGATAAAGGGCTCTATGTGGGAAGCGTTGTCATCACTCAGTATTCCGGGCAGAAAGCTGCTGATTTATTTAAAAGCAAGCTGGAAAAAATGGGAATCAAGGTTTACCGCCACTACATCATTGACGGCTATCCCGGCAATATTGCCACCATTGTCAGCGACGAAGGATATGGCAGAAATGATTATATAGAAACCACAAAGCCTCTTGTGATCATAACTGCACCGGGACCGGGCAGCGGAAAGATGGCTACCTGCCTTTCCCAGCTTTACCATGAAAATACCCGGGGAGTCAAAGCCGGATATGCAAAATTCGAAACATTCCCCATTTGGAATATTTCTTTAAAGCATCCGGTGAATCTGGCTTATGAGGCCGCTACTGCAGACTTAAATGACGTAAATATGATTGACCCCTTCCATTTGGAGGCTTATGGGGAAACTACAGTTAATTACAACAGGGATGTGGAGATTTTTCCTGTGTTAAGCGCTATTTTTGAAGGAATTCACGGGGAATGCCCCTATAAATCGCCTACTGACATGGGTGTGAATATGGCTGGTTTCTGCATCGTGGATGACGCTGTATGCAGGGAGGCCTCCATGCAGGAAATCATCCGACGGTATTATCAGGCACTTACCCGCCTGGCAAGAGACATGGGCTCCAAGGACGAAGTTTATAAGCTGGAACTTTTGATGAAGCAGGCTAAAATCACCTCTGACATGAGAAAGTCTGTAAAGGCCGCCAATGACCTGGCTCTTTTAAAAGGTGCTCCGGCCGCTGCCCTGGAACTGGAGGACGGTACCATTGTTACGGGAAAGACCACCAACTTATTAGGAGCTTCCGCCGCTCTTTTATTAAATGCAGTCAAGGTTCTGGGAGATATTCCCCATGATATTCATCTGATTTCTCCGTCTGCCATTGAGCCGATCCAGAAGTTAAAGGTCAAATACCTTGGCAGCAAAAATCCAAGGCTTCACACAGATGAAATTTTAATTGCACTATCCACCTGCGCCGCCACTGACCCCAATGCCCAGAAGGCTCTGGAACAGCTTCCCAAGCTGAAAGGGTGTGATGCACATACTTCTGTACTTCTTTCTAATGTAGATATTAAAACATTCAAAAAATTAGGTGTGAATCTGACCTGCGAACCTATTTATGAGCAGAAGAAGATTTATCATTAATTATTTACCTTAATATATATTTAAAAAGTAAAACGGCCGCTTTGATTTTGATTTCAAAGCGGCCGTTAAGCTATTTATAAAGAATCTTTCTTTTGTGCCGCCAGCTTAACCGCCGCACTTGCCCCAACCCGGCTGCATCCGGCATCAATATAAGCTTTTAAATCTTCCAGGGTTCTGACCCCTCCGGCCGCCTTAATTTTCACATGGGGACCAATGTGCTGTTTAAACAATTCAATATCCTGGAGTGTTGCTCCTGCGGTTCCAAATCCAGTGGAGGTCTTGATATAATCGGCCCCTGCTGCTGTCACCGCCTTACACATGGCAATTTTCTCTTCCTCCGTCAAATAGCAGGTTTCAATAATGACCTTTAAGATATTGCTTCCTGCGGCCTTTTTAAGCTCTGTAATTTCCTTTTCCACTTTACTGTAATCACCATTTTTTATATCGCTTAAATTGACCACCATATCCACCTCAGCAGCCCCATCCTCAATGGCCTTTTTAGTTTCAACAACCTTTGATTCCATCACACTATAACCCAAAGGAAATCCCACCACCGTACAGATATTCAAGCCCGGAAAGGTCTTTCTGACCCGGCTGATATAGCATGGAGGAATGCAGACAGAAGCTGTATGATATTCTACTGCTTCCCCGCAAAGCTCTTCAATCTCCTCCCATGTGGCATATGCCTTTAACAACGTATGATCCACATAACCCAGCATCTCCAAATCCGTCATTCGTTTCTCCTCCCTTTTTTCTTTTATACCAAACGTTCTACACCTGCCCCGGTGACTCTGGCGTAGATCAGAGGCCCCTGATCCGGCTTCTGTCCGCCGATGGCAACGGCCTTTAACAGTTCCTCCTCAGCATCAGCAAAGAGATCTCTCTTGGAAGCATAAAGCAGTGCAATGGTCTCTCCTTCTTCCACCTTCTGCCCCACCTTTTTCTTAAGGGCTATTCCTGCCGTATAATCAATCTGGCTCTCCTTCGTGATCCTTCCTGCCCCTAACAGAGAAGAAGCAATTCCGCATTGCTCTGTATTCATATGAGTGATATAACCGCTCTTTAAAGCCTTTACCTCTTTTTCAAAAGGCGCTCTGACAAAAAGCGAAGGGTCCTTAATCACCGCCGGATCCCCTCCCTGAGCTTCCACCATGGCAGCCAGCTTCATTAAGGCACTTCGGTCTTCAATCGTTTTCTCCGCCAGCTTCCTGCACTCCTCCAAGGAACCTTTTCCCGCCAGGAATAGCATGCCTGCTGCCAGACTTAAGCAGACCTCTGTTAAATCTTCAGGACCTTTTCCCTGGAGAGTTTCCACTGCCTCGATGACCTCCAGGCTATTTCCGATCAGACTTCCCAACGGAATATCCATGTTGGTAATCAAAGCCATGGTTTTCTTACCTGAATGCTCCCCAATTGCCACCATCTTTTCCGCCAAAGTGATAGAATCCTCCAGGGTTTTCATAAACGCCCCGCTTCCAGTCTTTACATCCAATAAAATGCAGTCATTTCCTGCCGCAAGTTTTTTGCTCATAATAGAGGCAGCAATTAAAGGAATACTGTCCACAGTGGCAGTCACATCTCTAAGTGCATAAAGCTTTTTATCTGCCGGAGCCAGATTTCCTGACTGACCAATAACAGAAAGCCCCGTAGCATTAACGACAGAAAAAAACTCTTCCTCTGTCAAGGTTGTCCTCATTCCCGGTATGGCTTCCATCTTATCAACCGTTCCTCCGGTATGACCCAGACCTCTTCCCGACATCTTTGCCACCTTAACGCCGCAGGCAGACACGATGGGGGCCACTACCAAGGTGGTTTTGTCCCCCACTCCTCCGGTGGAATGCTTATCCACTTTAATCCCTTCAATCTGAGATAAATCCACCATGTCCCCGGAATGAGCCACCGCATCGGTGAGAATGGCAGTTTCTTCGTCACTCATTCCTTTTAAATAAATGGCCATCAGCATGGCGGACATCTGGTAATCCGGAATATCCCCCTTTACATAGCCTTCAATCATGAAGCGGATTTCTTCTTCCCTCAGAATCTCTCCATTACGTTTTTTTGCAATAACATCATACATCCTCATGCCGCACGAAACCTCCCTTATCCCCCTCCCAGGGGTTTTCTTTGACCTTTGGGCAAATTCACCTTCCCCCCCAGGGGGTCTTCTCTTTGACCTTTGGGCAAATTCACCTTATCATTGAGAATCCAGAGCTTTTTTCGTAAATCCCAGGGGGAGCAGTTCCTTTAAGGAATATACAGCTGTTTCTTCCCCTGCCCCTAAAATAATTTTAAACTCTTCAGGATCACAAAATTCTGCCATCACCTGACGGCAAACTCCGCAAGGAGAACAAAACTCCCCCTTTTCTCCTTTTTTGTTGCCCACAACCGCAATGGCTTCAAACTCTGTTACTCCTTCTGAGACTGCCTTGAAAAATGCCGTACGCTCTCCGCAGTTCGTAGGAGAAAAAGCCGCATTTTCAATGTTGCAGCCTCTGTAAACCGTTCCGTCTTTCGCCAGCAGAGCAGCTCCAACACAAAAATCCGAATATGGAACGTAAGCCATTTTCTGGGCTTCATAAGCTTCCCCCACCAGTCTCTTTTTTGCTGCTTCATCTAATTCCATCATTACCCCTCCCTTTTTCTTCTTTTATTTATCAGGAAAGGGGATTGCCCTGCAATCCCCTTCCTTTTTCTTAAATCTTTTCAAACCGTTCCACATCCGTGACAAATATGGTTGCACCTCCAAGCTCCACTGTCACCGGCATCATAATATAACCGGCTGAAATAGAGGCGATGTTAGGTGTGGGAACATTGCTGGTTATTCTCTGGCGCTTCCCGCATGTATCTTTAATCAAAGTGATGACTTCATCTACTTGTTCGTCCTCAGTACCGATCATTAACGTGGAATTGCCCTTTTTTAAGAAACCGCCTGTTGTAGCAAGTCTTGTCACGCTGAACTGGTGCTCATTCAGCACATCAGTCACCCGGTTTCCATCATCAGAACTGACGATTGCATAAACAATTTTCATATTTACCACCTCGCTGCTTAATTTGGCAAAACCTTTATTAGCTGTTTCTATTATAAAACAGAATCAGGAAAAATAAAACAGCAAATCAGAAAAAAATTGTCAATTTTCTGTTAATACATGGGGCTATTTCTTTTGACATTCATCTTTTTCAGTTATTTTGATTCCTTCTTCCATTTCACACTGGCACAATTATAGGCTTTTTTATCGTTTATTTTATAAAATAATAATCTGTTCCCCAATTGTAATTCAAGTAAACGTTCCCCGTATTTGACAAAGGCAATCCCTCCCGGATAGGATATTTCCTCAATTTTACCCTTATGATTTTCATATACATAAAAATGAGGTCCCCCTCCACATAAGTCCGAATACCCATAAACGGCTTCTGTTACACTGGCTTCGTTGATAGATAGTATTTCCTTTACAAATCTTCTGCGGCCTTTCACAATGTAAAAAGCAAAAACCATCATTAAGCAATTCCCTATGCATAATAAAAAGACACTTGCATTGTTTGCCTCTGCATACCGGAGAAAAAAAACAAACCCATTTAAAAATAAAAATAACAAACCGATTATTCCACCTATCAGTATTTTATTTTTCCAGATCTCCCTATGATCTCTGATGCTATCTTTAATTTGATTAAGTTCGGATTCTGTAATCCTTCGTTGTTCCTGGCTTAATCCTAAACAAAATACATTGGGATATGCAGGAAACTTTGACAGTTCATTTAGTGTTCTCTTTTTCTGCTCACAAGGCTTGGGAAATATTTTGGATAAACCTCTTGTCATTTGCATGAGATTCGTTTTATCGTCCTGCCCATTGATTCCATATAATATTGCCACACGGTCTCCTGGCTTGCATTTATCTATATCTTTTCTTGTTGCATGACAGGAGAGCAAATAATGCTTTCTCTTCTGGTCTCTGGTATCATCTTCCAGGAAAAAAATGATATGGCTAGCTTTGTCAATTTTAACGATGATACCACCATTTACCTGAAGCTTTTTCGATTTCTTTATCTGTAAATAACATCTTTTCTTTTTCCATGACTGATAAATTCTTGATGCCAGGAAGGGGGAAGGAATATAAACTAATATCATATATATGTACACTGAAAATTCAGTTTTAAATAGCGGAAATGCCCATTTTATTCCCGTAAAACTTAATACAAACCATATTAGTATGACAAACAATGAATGCAGATATGTTTTTCCAAATCCTTCTTTATAAACACCATCATAAGTATGGTTCCAATGGTGCAATATGGTTGTTATTTCTTCTTCTCTGCACATTCTTTTCATTATAATATCACCATTTTCCGGAGCGAGAGTTTTTCTTCAACTCCGGCTCCGGACTATGCTCCTGCTGTATGACGCAGAGAACTTTCCCCGCCAGCTTTTGATAAATCCGTTCCTTCATCCACGTTTCATTTACCATGTCCAGACACTCTTCTATGGTAAACCAGCCTACATCACTGTTTTCATCCTCCTTTTTGCGTAGAACCTCCCTTTCATCTCCTTGTAAAAGATAGGTCACATTCAGATGAAGGTGCGAAGAAACATAGGCTCCCTTTTTTTCATGTCCGTCTACTGTCAGCACCTCTAAGGAAAAAATATTCTCCATAACCGGCTTTACGGTTTTAATCCCGGTTTCCTCCATAGCCTCCTGGACCGCCACCTTTAAAAGGTCTTTTTCTCCGTCTGCGTGTCCTCCTGTCCATGCCCAGGAATCATAGATATTATGGTAAGCCAAAAGGACTTTATCACGGGAGTGATTTACCACCCATGCTGATGCGGAAAAATGGGCTCCCCTGTTTTCCCTGATAAATACATTTTCCCCTGATGATAAATACCGGAGCAGCAGTTCCTTATCACGTTCTTCCTGTTCATTATAGGGCACAAATGCCTCAATATCCTTTTTCAAGTCCCTCTCCTGATCCATATTTCGCCCTCCATCTTCTTGTATGGAAAGACTTCAGAAGAAACGGCTTATTCCATATTAACGGTTAAGCCCTCCTGATGTCCTTTTCCCATTTTGTGTCTTGCTTTTCTGTTTTCCACCGTATCAAAAATAATGGAAAAATCGTAATCCTCCGGATAAAGTTCTTTGGTAGCCACCAAAAGCTTTACACGTTTCTGGTTGATCCATATTTTCCCGTCAGGCACCTGAACCCGCAGCACCCCTTTTTCATTGATCGGAATACATACAATCCCCTTTTTCTTATCCGGGTAAACCATAACACAGTCTCCCACCGCAAACTTTTCCCTCATCAAGTTCTTATTGTCTGACGGCTTTTTCTGCTTTTCAATTCTGGGTCCGGCTCCCCCATGAGACTCTCTCTCCGGTGCCAGAGCTGCCAAAACATCAGGGTTCCGGTCCTGCAAGCTCTCCCTTTTGCCGTAAGCATACATTTGGGCTCTCTTTATCATAGTCACCGGCATTCCCAGCCTTTGGGCAATAAATAAAGCGCAGCTTTCACCTGCCTCTCCGATTTCCATTCGGTAAAGAGGCTTTAAAGTCTCCTTGTCAAAGGCCATTCTTGCATTGGTAATGCCCTCTGCTTCCTTGGCATAAGTTTTTACCTCCGGATAATGAGTAGTTGCCAGGAATAGACAGCCGCTGTTTTGCAGTTCTTCCAGTATTGCAATGGCAATTCCCATACCCTCTGCCGGGTCTGTTCCCGAACCAAGTTCATCAAGAAGCACCAGGCTTTCCGGGCCTGCTGTATGAAGAATCTTCATAACATTGGTGATATGAGCGGAAAAAGTGGATAAATTTTCCGTAATATTCTGTCCGTCTCCGATATCGCAGAGAATCTGGCTGTTCATGCAAAGATCGGCTTCTTTGGAAGGCACATGAAGGCCGCATTGGGCCATGAGGGAGAAGAGGCCCACTGTCTTGATGGAGACTGTCTTACCTCCCGTATTAGGGCCTGTAATAACGATTCCCCTTTCCCTTTTTCCAAGTTCAAAGTCAAGAGGTACTACGGTTTCCGGATTCATAAGGGGATGCCGTCCCTTTACGATCCTCATGATTCTGTCCGTATTGACAGAAGGTTCCATTCCCTCCATAGAAAGGCTTAAGCTTCCCTTGGCAAACAGAAAATCCAGCTTTTCAAGAAGCCGCTTATCCGATTCCAAAGCCTCCATGTTTTCTTCCACCACTGCAGTCAGAGTATAGAGGATTCTTCTCGTTTCATTTTCTTCTCCGATTTTTAAAAGTTCCAGTTCTTCATTAAGCCCTGCAATCGCAGCAGGTTCCACAAATAGTGTGGAACCGGTGGCGGACTGGTCAATAACACTGCCGGGAACCGATGTTTTGTAGTCCTTTTTTACCGGAAGACAGATTCTTCCATTTCGAAATGTCACATAGGAATCGGAAAAATACTTTTTATTTCCCCGTAAAATGGATTCCGCTTTTGTCCGCAGCTTTTCCTCAAGTCTGGCTATATCCTGCCGGATTCCTTTTAAATATTTGCTGGCACTATCCTCCACCCTGCCGTTTCTGACACTTTCAGATATCTCCCTTGCCAAATCTTCCAAAGGATTTAAATTCTGTTCATAATAGGGAAGTCCCAGCTCCAGATATTTGCACCGGTCTAAAAATTCCTTAAACCGCTTTACTCCCGTAAGCATGACTCCTGTGCTCTCCAACTCTTCAGGAGACAGGCAGCCGCCCTGCTTTGTGGTATGAATAATGATCTGCAATCCATTCATGCTGACTGCAGGAGGAAGTCCCATCCGGTCAATAATGGTCCTGGCTTCAGTCGTGTCCCGAAGGCTTTTTTTTACCTTCCCCTCGTTTAAGGATGGAGATAAATTCTGTATTTTTTCCCTGGCAGCTTCCGTATGGGCAAATTCCTTTAATTTTTCTAAAATAAGATTAAATTCTAAAATCTGAAATGTGTGATTCATGTGGTTTCTCCTTTTTTATATGCAAAAAACCTGTAAGACTACAAATTGACGTCTTACAGGCTCTAAACCTCATCTGTCTATCTTGTATCCTCATGGGCAAAACAGGTACACAAAACAGAGGAAATATAGGTCGATTTCCTCGTATAATCCCTGTTCTCATTATGCAACTGTTTTATGCTCCATGCTTCGATACAATTAACAAACACACACTTCCTATCTAAAATATACTGCTGTTACTATATCACGGAATCTATATGGGGTCAATATTTTTTCACTCCTTGACCCCTGAAATACGGGCCCGGCGCTTATCACTTCCTTTGGCTGCATTTAACCGCATCAATAGCCAAAACAACCATCAATGCCATAAGACTGTCCTGAGAGTCCTGCACATCAATGGCATAAGTATCGGTCCAGTTAAAAAGCTTTTTTTCAATCCGGGCCACGATCCTTCCGTCTCCGGAAAGAATGCGGTAATCCCATTCAAAAAAACTTCCTTCCACTCTCCAGCCATTGCAGTCAATAGAAAAAGAAGGTTTGAAAAAGGTGAATTCTTTTGTAATGGTTCCAACTGTCTGCTCATCAACCAAAATAAAAAACCGGGGCAGAAATGTAAGCACCTTTTCCTTCAAGGTAGCCATATGCCTTCCTGCATGGTCGTAAACCTCCAGCCGGTGTCCCCAGTCAAGCTTTCCTTTTACCGTATATGCGGTATTTCCATTTTCATCATATATATCATAACTGTCAAACCAAGAGAAAAAACGCTGCTTAAACATAAGTCTCATAGGCTCTTTATCTCCTTTTCTGTTGACGCTCATGGTCCGTAATTATTATTATCACAACCAATCATATCATATTTTCCCACTGAATAGAACGAATCTCTCAAAATCTCACCATATTTAAGCGTCTCCAGGAAATATGATTCCTCCCTTACTTCTGGCAATATTTTGAACCTCACATACAGTCAGTGTATGATTCAAAAGCTCATAACAGGTTTTAAAGTCTCTTCTATTGATTATAGCTTCAAATTCTTTAAACTCATGAATCATGCGGTGCTCATAGCTGTTTTCATTGATCAAGGTGGTTGTTCCGTCATTTAAAATTATTTGAAAATTCTCACAAACATTGACCGGTGTATTCTGATTCAGGCAGCCCTGATCCCCCTGAATACTATTGACAATGGGGGCCCTGCAGTCCTTTGCCCCCACACAGGCACACTGGAATGTCTCATAATCCAGCATCAGAATTCCGGAAGTATCAATTCCTCTTTCCATATTGGGAAAATACTCCACCTGCTTTGGCCTGCCAAATAATCCTACAACATAATGAATATTGTAAATATTTATATCCATGAGGGCACCTCCGCAGCATGCAGGAGCAAAGGCAGGAAGAATCAGGCCTTTTTTAAAGCTGTCATACCTTCTGGAATACTGGGAGTAATTGCACTGAACAATTTTAATATTCCCCAGAACCGGCAGCAGCTCTTTAATTTTTTTATAATTAGGAAAATGCAGGGTTGTAATTGCCTCCAGCAAAAACAACCCTTTTTCTCTTGCCATTTCGCTTAAATGGACAGCCTCTTTATAAGTGGGCGTAAAAGGCTTTTCAACAATCACATTCTTTCCGGCCTCCAAAGCCTTTTTTGTAAATAGAAAATGTAAATGATTGGGCAGAGCCACATAGACCGTATCCGCATCACTGTTTAAAAATTCCTCATAATCAGTAAATTCATGTGTGATGTGATACCTGCCTGCAAGCTCCCTGCCTGTTTCCCGGCTTCGTTCTGTGTAACAGATGGCTGTCAACTCTGTCTCCGTCAGATAATGGGTGATATCCAGAAATTCCCGGACAATGGTTCCTGACCCGACTATGCCTAGTTTCACAATAAATATCCTCCGTCCTGTATTTACTTACTCATATGCCGGAAATATTTTTGTATATATCTGGCTTATAGAAATTTCAAATAGCTGCCATATCCTTCACGCTCCATCTCTTCCTTGGGAATAAAACGCAAAGATGCACTATTAATGCAGTACCGCAGTCCTCCAAGCTCCTGGGGACCGTCTTCAAAGACATGGCCTAAATGGGAATCACTGTTGCTGCTTCTTACTTCTGTCCTTACTCTTCCAAAGCTTGTATCCACGTTATCGGAAATCAGACCAGGATCAATGGGCCTGGAAAAACTGGGCCAGCCGCACCCTGACTCAAATTTGTCGGCCGAGACAAAAAGGGGCTCTCCTGTGGTGATATCCACATAAATCCCATCCCTGAACTCATCATAATATTCATTGTGAAAGGGGTGTTCTGTGGCGCTGTTCTGGGTCACTTCAAATTGAAGGTCTGTCAGATGTGCCTTTAACTCCTCCTGAGATCTTTTTTTGTATTTTTTGCTTACATCCACTGCGTTTTCCGCCTTTTCAAATTTATCTGTTCCTATGTGGCAGTACCCACCCGGATTTTTGTCCAAATATTTCTGGTGATATTCCTCTGCTCTGGAATACTGTTTCAGAGGCATTACCTCAATGGCGATTTTTTCTTTGTATTTTTTCTGCAGCTCATCGATGGAGGCACGTATAACGGCTTCATCCATGACGTCAACAAAATAAATTCCGGTTCTGTACTGGGAGCCTACATCCCCTCCCTGGCGGTTAATGGTGACAGGATTGATCACATCATAATAAAGTTGTAATATAAAACTCAAACCTATAACAGAATCATTATATTTAACCTTTACGGTTTCCGCATGTCCTGTATTATTGTAACACACCTGTTCATAAGTCGGATTTTCCGTATTGCCGTTGGCATAGCCCACCTCCGTGAACAAAACTCCCGGAATATTTTGCAGATATTTTTCTGTTCCCCAGAAACATCCTCCTGCCAGGTAAATTTCTTTATTCATAAGAACCTCCTGCTTCTTCATCCACTTTGTCAATTTCTATTATCATCATGCCACCTAATTTTATATTCATTCCCATAACAAACGAAACTATATAAATCTTACAACAATCTTCAAGCAATGACAATGGTTAAATCCATTTATAAGCAGGACCTTCCTGTCTGCTGCAGAATTTGGAT
Organism: Clostridiaceae bacterium; assembly: GCA_902363735.1. GTDB lineage: Bacteria > Bacillota > Clostridia > Lachnospirales > Lachnospiraceae > Lacrimispora. The sequence continues at coordinate 380,773 of CABJBA010000002.1, read as the reverse complement.
TGAAAAAAGCGGAAAGAAGCGGCCTTGTCCCTTACCCGGATTTCAGCCGTTCTGTTCTAATAACACCAGACTTAATTGTAATTGGAAGCAGTAATTTGCATCTGCAATTTCTCTGCCAAGAATTTCTTCGCATCTTTTTATCCGGTATTTAATTGTATTTCTGTGGAGGAACATATGATTGGCAGTTTCTGTCACGCTGCATCTGCAGTCCAGATAAGTTTTCAGAGTCCTTCTGAGCTCTAATGTCATCTCATCCTCAGGATTGGTCAGGCCTTTCAGATGGTATAGGCAGAATCCTTTGATCTGTTCCCCTGATACCATCTTAAACAGTTCATTCGCATTGGTTGATTTAAAATATTTAATATAAGGAATATTTTCTTTTTCTTCGCCGTATTGATAGCTTTCCAATGCCGTATTATAAGAATTGTCAATGGTGTCCAGCTGTGCCACGCTGTTTCCAAAAGAAAATGTGATATGGACCTGCAAAAAACGCAATAAGGCCTCATGGTAATCTTCCAGATAACTTTCAAGCCCCCGGTAATTCCCCTGTATCAGCAAAACGTACTGATAAGTCAAAGTCTCCGGAAAAATAATAATATCCCCGTGGAATTTCTCCTGTAATTTCCTGTTAAGCCAGTCATATATTAAAATGTACCGTTCTTCTCTGTGGGACAGGTTTAAAAAATCAAATTCCCTTCCCCCAAAGGGTTCCAGGGTTGCCAGGATTATTTTATAGGCGGAGGCCGGTTTTAACCCATACTTCTCTCCTACGGTAAAGAGCTGTGCAGCAGACCATCGTTCCTTCTTATATTTATTTACAATAATATGTAAAATCGCTTCTTTCTGCTTCAAGGGATTGCACCTTACATACAAATTCTTATATAAAAAAATCCCAAATACCAATACCAGCTGTTCTATGACCATACCGGATAAGGCATCCTCTTTCTCTTCACCACCGTAAATATAAAGATAATAAGGATTTTTTCCAACTGTCTGTATAGGATAAATACGGATTTTTTGATTTACCTTCGATGAATTAATAAGATTTTCAAAGCTGTCCGTTTTTTTCTCATAAAGGGAGAGGTCACAAAACAAGTCCTGGGCCACTCTTAAATGTTCCTTTTGACAGGTATGGGCCGCAGCCTCCACTTCACCAAAGGGATTCAATAATGTAGCCGGTTTCTTAATAACCAGTCCTAGGTTATTCATCATAACGATCATGGAAGCCCCCTGAAGAAGGAGCCCGGAAAATTTCTTCTGGGTATTCAGGGCAAATGTCATTTCTGCGTTCTGATTATCCCAGATATAGGCCAATAACTGCTGAAATACTTCTCCCAATGTCATATGGGAGGGAATCTGAATCAGGGGAAATCCCAGTTGATCCGCAAGTTCTATGACCTCCGGCTCCAAAGAATCGATAAAACGCCCCAGTTTAATTGCAAGACCTGCACAAGGTAAGCGGTCCAGGCTATGGATAAACTCACATAAGCCGGACTGGTTTTCCTTGAAAGCCATTCCGGTAGTAATTAGTAACGTATTCTCAGGTAAATAAGATGCAACATCCGGCGTCTCTGTGGATTCAACCGTGAAAATCTCTCTTCTTAAATCAGCTTTTTTATTTAGCACCTTTAAATTTCGAAATACTGGTTCTCGTAATAATTTCTCAACGGTCATATTAAGCCTCTCTTTTTACAGCCTGGATCGCCTCTTTGTCTCCTGTTTATTATACTATGTGCTTTTTATCATAGCAATCTACATATTTTCTATCCCATAAAGAAAAAAGCCGTCTGCCTCACCCGGTCAGGGAGCACTGCCTCCAAAACAATGCCCCATGTTCTTACCGGTATATGTACATTATCATTGAATTCCATTTAAAATTTCATAGTCCAGTTCATTTTCGTCTTTCGCAATTATCATGGCAATTAAAACATCGGTATCTACATTTAACACCGTGCGGAACATTCCGGAAAACCAGTCGATACTGAACAAAAAAGCAATGCTTTCCAGAGGGAGTCCCAGAGCCGGAACAACCGTAGCCAAAGCCACCAAACCACCTCCCGGAACAGTCACAGTTCCAAGACAGGAAAGGGTGGATAATACGATAATACGGACCAACTGAGAACCGGAAAGTTGAATGCTATAAATCTGGGCAATGGTAACGCATGACAGTGCAAGAAACATGGACAGACCGTTGCTGTTTAAAGTCATTGCCAAAGGAATGACAACACCTGATATTTTCTTGCTGACCCCCAGTTTCTTCTCACTGTCCTCCATTTGAGTCGGAAGGGTAACAGCAGAAGAAGTTGTAGTAAATGCAACCATTGTCATATTAAACAGCTTCCTTCCAACATGAAAGGGATGGGTCCTGCAGTAAAAAGATACGAAAGCAATTATGCCTGCCATATACAAAAGGGAACCCAAACCAAATACCAAGAGGAATTTGATCAATGGCATAATGACTTTGATACCTGTCGCACCTGCTGTGTAAGCTAACAGCGCCCCAATTCCCAGCGGAGCAAGCTTCATGACCCTGCGCACAATTCCAAGTATTACTTCATTAAATTCTCTTATCACTCCAATGAGCTGGCTGTTTTCCTTTTTTATGCGGTAGGCTCCAAGGGATATGCCAAATAACACGGAAAATACAATTACCTGAATCATATTGGAGTTTGCCATGGATTCTATGATATTGCTGGGCAGGAAATCGAGTATCATGCTGTATATTCCCTTATCCGGAACCTGGACGATCTGATCAGCAGCCGGTAGTGTAAGTCCTTTTCCAGGTAGAAGGAGCTGACCCAAAATACCGCCTATTACTGCAGCGATTACAGTGGTCAGCAGAAACCAGAACAGCATCTTAATGCCGAATCTCCCTAAATCCTTAGGGTCTAAATTAGCCACTGATTCTATTACTGCCCCCATAATCATTACCACGACAGACATCTGAATGAGACGCAGAAAGATATCTCCTATGAGCTTGATATCCTTCACCTTTTCCCCGAAGCAAATTCCAAGCAGCATTCCTCCAAGCATCCCAATCATGATCTGCACTGTCATTGATAATTTTATTTTTTTCATTCACGAACCCTCCAATTGAATTTTTGCTTTGCCTTTGATAAAGCGAACCCCTGCTGCCATACCTGAAATCATATCACATCCGGAGGTAGACCCTATCATCTTTATCTCATCAATATACCTCCTCATTAACAAAGAATTCTTTTGAACCAATGCATGGGACAGTCCCACCACAGCATGATTAAAATGGCCTGTCAGGGCACAATGATAATAATGCTCACTGATATCAGTCGTATACCCCTGGCCTGTCAAAGCCTTTAATCCGGAGAAAAACGGACTGCCCAATATAGGATAAACCCTATCAATAAAAAGAAGCCCCATAAGGAAATCATCTCCTGACGGCGTCAGCCCCCTCCCTCTTCCCATCCATTTCATAATTACTTTTACCGCCTCTTCCCGGGGGGCGGCAAATGCCTGATATAATTCTTTTACTTCCATTTCCTTTGCCATCAGAAAGGAACCTATGGATTCTCCAAATCCTGTGGGAAGTTCCCAATCAATAAGGCTTTCAAGCATAACAAGCCCTTCCTGGTCTATGGGATAAGCCTTTTTGTCCATAAAGCTGCTGTATATCCGGGCCTCTGTTAAGGAAAGCATGACGGAATCGGAATACAGGATTTTTTCTTTCTTATTCCACCGGAAGCAGCCGGCAGATGCCGTCTGCCTTAAAAATACTGGAATATCCTCCTTATTCAGCAAGATTCCATAGGGAAGAAGAGCATTGTTTTTATTTCCAACAAAACAAAGGAAAGGAGGAAGCGCCAGATTGCATCCGCTTTCAAAACGGCTGTGAATTTTATATGTATCACGTTCATTTAATGTTTCTAACACCTCTGACGCTGCCATCTTTCCTGATAACCTTATCATATCCTTATCCTTTATATCCTAGTTTTTTTGCATAAGCTTTAACTGCCTTTTGGAAACACTCAATGGGGGGATGAACCGTTCCTGCCCCGATCTGCCCCACACCGGCTTCCTTATGGGCAATTCCTGTATTAATAACCGGAGTGATTCCTTTTTCTACGACTTTTCTTGCATCAATTCCAAGGCAGGTCCCCTGAAAATTCCATGTAGGAATGGCAAAATTGGGGTTTTGACCAATAACAATTTCCATCATTTCATTACTGATGCGAAGGGCATCGGGAAAGCCGCCTGTACCAACAAACCGGGTAACAGCAGGTGCGGCTATCATCGCCATTCCGCCTACGCCAAAGGTTTCTGTAATAGCACTGTCTCCTATATCAGGACTGGCATCTTCTCCTGAATACCCTGTAAAATAAAGACCCTGGGGAGTATTGACTGGCGCAGTAAACCATTCATCCTTCATACCACTGATTCTGATGCCGAAATTTTCCCCATTTCTGCACATTGCGGTCACAATGGTTCCTTCCGTAATCATACGGGCTCCATCCATAACTGCCTTAGACGCTGCCATCATAATATTTAAAAAGAACTGGTCCGTGTCAGCAAGAAATTGAATGACCTCCTTTTTCTTTTCTTCTTCTATGGAAAGACTTAAAATGACAGGAGACATCTCTTTTAAGAACAACAGAGAAGCCGCAATATTTCTTTGATGGAATTCATCTCCCATGGCAATTGCTTTTGCTATCATAGGATTTACGGCAAGTCCTTCTTTGTACTCCTTCAAAGCCATGGAAAGCACCGGTCCCAGCACATCTCTCATCCAGCCTAATCGTAAAACCACTTCTCTGGAGTATGCACCGAATCTGAGAACCTTTCCGATTCCTTCATTCATAGAGCAGTACGCCCTGTTCCCATCGGTGGTATTCTCTACTACCAATACCGGCATACTGGCCGAAGTGATGCCTCCCATAGGTCCTACTGCATCTACGTGGTGGCAGGGAATGAATTCCACCCCGCCCCGGCTTAAAAGCTCTACTGCTTCCTCTTTGGTAAAGGCCCATTTTTCAAAGAGGGCAGCGCCTATACAGGAGCCCTGCATAGGACTTGTCATATTTTCCCAAAGAATTGGCGGCCCTGCATGAAGAAGCACCTTTCCCTGGTTTAATTCTCTGATTACTGTTTTAGCCGGCACCACATCTAATAAAACCGGTGATGAAAGAACTATTTTCTGTATGACTGCCTGATTTGCATCATCAATTGTATCATATAACATAAGAACCTCCTTATATCCACGTAAATCATCTTTGCCGATTTCCTGCTATCTGGAAAACTTATGGCCTCTTAAATACTGCAGAACTTTGATTAATTCCAGGTCTCCTCCTGCAGGCGGTGCCCACTGATACTGTACTGCCTTGCAGGAAAACTCTTCCAGAACATCAGTAAAGCTTTTAAGTCCGATGTTAATAACTCTGGGCTTCTGTTCAAGCAGTTCCATGATCTTTTCGGATACATCATGAATCTTATCCGATTTCACCTTTTCCCTGGGTTCAATGGTTTTTTCCTTCTCGTTATATGGATGGCCAATCAGATAAAGAGCAGTTTCTGCAGCTCTCTTGTTGCTGGTACAAACAATGACTCCTATATCCTCCAGCTTTTTCTTCTGCAAATCATAGTTCTGCTTATCAGACTTTGTTCCGCAGATGGCAGCCACAAAATAAACCCTGCGTCCCTGCTGCTTCACCTGTTCCATCATATCCAAAATTCCAGGAAGAAGGGCTCCTGCCATATCCTCATGGGAACCATAGCCCAATACAAGATCAAACAGAATCACGCCGGTTTGCTCTTCCTCTAAGGCCTGCTTCATACACACAATCCTGTTTGCAGGATCAATCATAGGGTGAGGTTTTCCTACCGTATAAACATCATCTCCCAGATCTATAACGGTATGTCCCTGGGTATTGAGCATATAGCCTTCCCGCTTTTCTCCTGCCCCGGATAAGCCCATGGTTTCTTTTATCAGCATCACAGCCTCTGCCGCCAGGGTTCCTCCTGAATAATAGCCTTTTATGGTTTTCCGGTCTTCTTTTTTAAACCCTTCCTGTACTTCTGGCTTCCAGGAATCAAGTACAATCTCTTCCTTCCTCAGCAGGGATACAGCAATTCTGGCTGCTTCATCCAGAGTATAGGCATGGTAGAAATTTTCTTCATGTATCTCCGGCTTTTCACCCAAAAATAAGGTTACCACTGGTTTTTCATAATTTCCCAGTCGCTTTACAATCACATCCCGCACTTCCTTAGCCGGAGGCTTTGACAGAATGACAACAACCTCTACCTGGGAATCCTTTTCCATGGAATCAATGGCATCCAGCATGGTGATTCCGCCTACTTCAGCGGATAAGTCTCTTCCGCCTGTGCCAATGGCATTTGCCACCCCTTCTCCCAACTGGTCAATGAGGGTTGTTACCTCCTGGATTCCTGTACCAGAAGCGCCGATAACTCCGATTCTTCCCATTTTAACATGGTTGGTAAACGCAATGGGTACGCCTTTGATGATCCCGGTTCCGCAATCCGGCCCCATAACCAGCAGACCCTTTTCATGAGCCTTTTGTTTTAAATATATTTCATCTCTTTTTGATACGTTGTCGCTGAAAATAAACACATTTAAATTTTCATCAAGGGCCCTGTCAGCTTCCGCTGCCGCATACATGCCCGGTATGGACAGAACTGCCAGATTAGCATCAGGCATTTTTTTCAGGGCCTGCTCCCAGGAAGATACCACATTTTTTTCTTCATCTTCCGCAAAACCCTTAGACTGGCTGCTTAAAAATTCCTCTGTTTCTTTTAAGACACGCCCCATGGTTTCTTCTGTTTCCACATCTGTCACAATAGCCATGTCATTGGACTTAGCCTCTAATAATTCAGGAGTTTCCAACCCGCTTTCCTTAAACAGTTCTTTGTTGGCTGGGGTGCCCATCATGATGGAAACTTTATTGACTCCCGGCATGGCAGAGATTTTATTGGTCAGCAGCATAAGAACTACAGAATCCTGATAACTTCCTTTTTGAATTATGGTTTTAATCATGCCATTACTCTCCTTTTAACCCCTTTACTCAGCAAACTTATTCTTGTGGTCGTAACGGTCGTAATGAATATCTTCACTGATTAAATACTGGTAGATATCATCTACGATTTCTATGCCGGCCTTATCGTATCGGGCTTTTCTTAAAAGTCCCCGCTCTCCGGGATAATACACCTTATCAAAGCCTTGGGCCGGTTTAATAGCAGCTAATTCTTCCATAGCAGCGGTGATATCCTTTTTAAATCTCTCCAGCCCAATAAATTTATTTGGATCTAATACAATGTGAATCTGCCCCAAATCCCTGCCCTTTGACAGGTCTTCATACATACTGCTCACATGTTTTCCAAAGGGCAGGCCCAGAAGAATACCGGAAAGTATATCCACCATCATCATCAATCCATATCCCTTTGCTTCTGCAATAGGGACCAGCGCATTTACCTGGGTGGAATCGGTTGTTGGATTTCCCTCGGCATCAACTGCCCAGGTACTGGGAATCGGTTCCTTCTTAGAACGGGCATAGAGCACTTTTCCCCATGCCTGAACCGTTGTAGCCATATCGAAGATGATGTTTCTTCCATCAGCTCCCGGTGCTCCAAAAGCAATGGGGTTGGTTCCATAGTAAGGCTCTGAGCCGCCATAAGGAACTGCCATTGGATCTGACTGGCACATGGAGATGGAAACCAGATCTTCTTTTGCAGCCATTTCCACATAATATCCAAGACTGCCGCTGTGAGAGATGTGCTTGGCTCCAACCACTGCCACACCTGTTTCCTTTGCCATTTTGATGGCTTCTTTCATGGAGAGAACTGCTGCTGCATAGCCTGAGCCATTATCTCCATGAAATATTCCGCTTGCCGGACCGGTTCTTTCAAATTTAAAATCCGGGTGAATGGTAATACCGCCTTTTGCTATTCTCTCGGAATAATACTCGACCCGGACGGCTCCGTGGGAGTGAATTCCTCTCGCATCAGACCATGTGAGGATATCGGCCGTCATATCCCCATGTTCCCTGGTCAGTCCGGCCTTCTGAAGTTTGTTGCTGATCAATGTATGTAATTGTTCTTCTGTTACTCTCATACGCTTTCCCTTAGTCCTCCAGAAACAGACAGGAGGACTGCCGCATTCCGCGGCTGCCTTTCTTTAAATAATTTTTAATCCCCCTTATTGCTTTATATCTCCGCATCTCTGTTGCAATCCTTTGAATATACATAAGCAAAGTCTTCTTCCCGTCCCACTCCATAAGCCGCCTGCAAGCTGTAAGCGCCCATAAACAGATAGTCACCCTTTTTTACCGGAATCCAGTTATTGTCCAGATTATATACGCCTTCACCTGAATAGATGTATGCTCCATGCTCCTGGAAATGGGTTTCAATATAACCGTGGCAGGCACCGGGCTTAAAGCTTAAAATATGAAAGTTCATATCAAATCCAATATCAGATGCTGAGGGCAGGAAGTCCTTCACGCCTACATCTTCCATTCCCTCATAAGGGGTAAAGGGCACATCGCCTATATTACCGCAGACCGTATAGGCTTCATGACCTTGGATCCTGTTATAGCGCCTTTTATATAAAAATGCCTTTGCCTGTGTATCTCCCGCATTGACGAAGCTAACCTTATTGCCTTCCGGAGAAAAAATGTATCCGCCTTCTTCCAGCTCCTCTTCCTGATCCTCATTCTTAACCTTTACCTTGCCTTCCAGGATATAAAGAAATACTTCAATACCCGGTCCCCCAAATCCCTTTGGATTTCCTCCGCCCTGTTCCATGGTTACAAGGTAATCTACAAAAGACGCTCCCATTTTAGGGGTGGACAACATGGTTACTGCACACTGCTCAAATCCCGGAATAACATTTTTCACCAGGCCATCAGGCTCTATTAACGCAAAATTTCCTCTTTCCACAACAGAACGGCTTGATAAAATATCCTTCCGATACCCGGTTACCTGATTGATATAGCTCATAATTGATTCTCCTTTATCCTTAATTAATTTGTTTTGCTAAAAAATGTTCTTGCATTAAATGCTAAAAACAGTATGGTTCCCAGAATCAGAAGCAATGCCCCAACATAAAAACCAATTTCACCTGACCCTGTTTTATCCATAATGAAGCCTGTAAAGGCTGGAGCGATAATAGAAGAGGACATTCCAAAAAAGTTGAACATTCCCAATGTTGTTGCCATATTCTTTTTACTGGCCTTATCTGACACATAGGAGATTAAGACAGGGTCAACTGCCATCTTGCCCAGGAAACCATAAAGCAGTAAAATGAAGGTCAGGGATAATGCATTTGGCATTAACATGGATAATGCCACCAGCACAAAAGCAGATAATTCCAGACCAATGATGATCAGTGCTTTTTTTCCTCTTAACTTATCAGAGAGTCCTGCAAAAAACAGTGCGCCCGGTACGGCTGTAACAGATATCATGGAAACCACAAGGCCGATTTTTCCGCCTGCAATCCCTCTCTCTGCCTCCAGGAACTTGGGAAGCCAGGTTACAATCAGATAATAAGCATAACAGGTTGTAAAATACAGGATGTAGCAGGAAATCATGTTAAGGGAAAGAAGGGAAGCCTTTTTCTCTGTTTCTGAATCTGCTGTTTCTGTCTCAGCACTGGTTTTCTTCTGGACTGTATGCTGTGTTCTCCCGCCTTTAATGGCAATGGCAAACCAGACAACCAACAGTACAATCAGGCTGGCTGAGATTGTTACCATAGTCTGCCAGGGCATTTTTAATGTCTTAACAATAAAGCTTGAACCTGTCATTCCAAGAATCAAACCCAAGGCAGAACCGCTGTTAACAATTGCTGTGGAGATTCCCTTTTTCTCAGGAGGCACATGCTGGGCCGTCAGGGAAAAAGCTGCTCCATAATAAGTTCCGCAGCCGATTCCCGCACATACGCTGCCTATGTAAATGGTATTAAGTGACTTTGACATAGCAATACTAAAGGCTCCTAATGCAAAGATGATAAAGCCCGGAATAAGAACCTTCTTTTGTCCAAACCGGTCTACCAAAAATCCTGACGGTATCTGCAGAGAGGTGTACCCAAAGAAATAGCAGCTTGCAATCAAGCCCATTGCCGTATTTGACTGGGAGCCTACGGTTCCCTGGATCTCTGTATAAATCGGTGACAGCATAGCACGGTAAATCCAGATGACCACCCACCCCAGACAAAAGGTGAATACCACTGTTTTCCAATAATTTTCCGGTAATTGTTTTGTTATACTCTGATCTCCCATATTGTCCTCACTTTTCTTATTTATAAGATAATTCATATAGAGATGCTTTTAAGGCTTCTATTCCCTGCTGCAAGTCAGAAAGCTCGGTTCTCTCCGCAGGATTATGGCTGATTCCTTTAATACTGGGAACAAAAAGCATGCCTGTAGGTATTCTTGGCGCGATAATCTGAGAATCATGTCCTGCACCGCTGTGCATCATACGGTAATTCAGTCCCTTTTCCCTGCAGACATTCTCAATCAGGCGGATCATTTCTTCATCCATTGGAACTGGCTGTTCATCCATCCACAGATCAATCCCGATTTCTACTCCATATTTTCCCGCAATCTGCTTCATATTTTCTTCCAGTTCACCTGTAATACGTTTCAAAAGTTCCTTATTGGTATGGCGGCAGTCCATGGTAAACAGTGCTTCTCCGGGAACTACGTTTACCGTATTGGGTTTCACTTCAATTTTACCAAAGGTCAATACCAGGGGATCCCCTATGGCTATTGCTTTTTTTAAGGAATCGCTGACAATTTCAGCGAATACCTGAATGACATCCTTTCTATATTTCATAAGAGTGGTTCCGGCATGATTGGCCTCACCCTTTAAGGTGATATTATATCTTTTCTGTCCTACAATTCCTGTAATGACTCCTACTGATTTCCCTTCCATCTCAAGGGTATTTCCCTGTTCTATGTGAAGCTCTACAAACGCTTTCACATCACCTATGGAAGTGCCTGCCTCTTTCTTAAAATCAAATCCGCACTGGTGCATGGCATCCACAAATTTGATTCCTTCTGAATCTGTAATATTCTCCACGTCTTCCTTCTTGGCTAAGCCAAACAGGTTTTTGCTTCCCCAGAAAACATAGGGAAATCTGCTCCCTTCCTCCTCAGCCATGGAAATAACCTCAAGATTTTTTTTTGGCCTTCCGCAGGTTTCCAGCAGACTTTTTATTGCTAAATATCCTCCCAATATCCCCAGCTGGCCATCTAAGTTCCCTCCATTGACTACCGTATCTACATGAGAGCCTGTGGCAACTGTACCGGACTCCGGCTCTGTCCCCATAAGTCTGCCATACAAATTCCCCACTTCGTCAAATCTGGCCTCCATGCCTAACTGCTCAAATTTTTCTTTCAGAGCCAACTGCACCTCAAGCCAGCTTTTGGAATACAAAAGCCTGGTCATGCCACCGGCCTCGTTTTTCCCATAAGAAGACATCCAATCCAATATCTCTTTGATCTCGTTGACAGAAATATCCATTTGTCCTACCTCCTGAACCTTTTTTCTATTGCTTTGAATCTGCACCTTTATTGTAAAGATATTTCTCCCATAATACATCAGCCAAATGAGATAATCCGTTTTTTATTTTTTGTACATTTAGCACAACAACATCTGTATTTCAAGCACTTAATTTAAACATATTGTTAATTATTTTTCAATCTTCAGAAACCTTTACATCAATTATTATGTTTATATATAAATTTCTTTTATTTTTTTGACAGCGTCTTTTATTCTCATCAAAAATAGGCTCTGCCTTTTTAATCGGTTTATCAGATTAAAAAGGCAGAGCCTAAAACAATATATGTAAGAATAACGGATTTACCGGTTCCACAAAAATGGATCACCTGTCCGGGATAAGTATTCTTTCAGCTTTAAACGGTATGTTAAAATTTCCTCACTCTCACAGTCCGGTTCCACCAGCCTGGGGTTTTTTTCATATGGGTCCTCTTGGCTGTCATAGAGATATTCCCTTTGAGGTTCTCCAGGAGCATAGCCGTTGGTTATAATATAAGTATAGTCCTTACTCTTGAGCCCCCGCCAGCCATATGCCTTATGAGCAAGGCCCTGATCAGAAAATGTCTTAACAAGATCCGCTGATCCCGGATAAGAACAGATAAACATTTCCTGAGGCTGATTTTCATCAAATCCAAACATTCCTCTCCCATGGCTGTATCCCTCACAGGTATCCGGTATGGGAATATCCAGCAGTTCCAAAAGAGTTGGCATATGATCCGGGCTGGCAAAGATGGTATCATTGTCTCCCGGTTTTATCTTTTCTTTCTGGCGCATTATAAGAGGAATGTGAATGGATTCTTCATACCATATGTTTTTGCTCATCAGTCCATGGGAGCCCAGCATTTCTCCATGGTCTGCAGACAAGACAACCAGAGTGTTTTCTTCCATATGACTATCCTTTAAAAATTGAAGGATTCTTCCAAACTGTTCATCAATGCCGTAGATTGCGGCAAAGTACTGTCTGGTCCGGGTTTCTAAAAGACCGCCCTTTTCCCTCATTTCTTCCGGTACATTGTTGCGGTAATGAATTTTTAAATCCTTAAATCTTTCATAATACCTGTCAGGAACCAGTTCATAAGGAAGATGGGGCGGATTATAGGATAAAAACAGGGCAAAGGGCTGTTCCTTTTTTACCTTTTCATTCATGTATTCTAAGGCTTTGTCAGTTTCAAACTCGGCAGACCATTTTCCGGGCCTGATCTGTTTTTCATCGTCTTGCCAGTAGTGAGGGTCAAGGTGCTCGTCATCGGCACCATAGGACAGCCAGTAATCAAACCCCTGTCTTCTCTCACCCGGAGGAGTATAAGCATCCCAGCCTTTTGCACCGGAGGCAGGATCAGAAGTAAAATTAAGTTCCGAAGAATCCAGATGCCATTTGCCAATATATGCGGTTTCGTAGCCTCCGTCTTTTAATACATTGCCGATACAGGTTTCCTGAGGCTTTAACATAATTTTTTCTTCCAGCCCCACCTTGCAGTTGGTCCACATTCCCACCTGAAAAGGATATTTTCCTGTCATCAGGGAAGCCCTGTGGGGAGAGCATAAGGGAAATGTGCTGTATGCATTGGTAAAGCGCATGCTTTCCTCTGCAAAGGAATCAATGCTGGGCGTTACCACCTGATCCATATTTTGATATCCTACGGCATGGGCCCTCCACTGATCCGCAAAAACATATAAAAGATTTGTTTTCATTCCTCCTATCCTTTCCTCACCCTTTAATTCCGCTGGCTGCAACACCTTCTACAAAAAACTTCTGGCAGCTTAAAAATACGATGATTACCGGGATTAAGGCGCATACGGAGGAAGCCATAATCCATGCATAATCAGCTCCGAACTGGGAGATGAACATCCGGATACCCAACTGTATTGTCTTTAATTCCTTTGTCTTTAAATAGATGAGAGGTCCCATGAAATCATTCCATACGTTAGTGAACGTGAAAATAGTCAGGGTTGCCATTGCAGGCTTTCCAAGAGGAAACACAATTTTTCCAAATATACCGTACTCATTTAACCCGTCAATCCTGGCAGCTTCGCATAATTCATCGGGTATGCTGACATAAAACTGACGAATCAAAAATACGCCGAATGCGGAAAACGCCTGCATTAAAATCAATCCTAAGTGGGTATCATTAAGGCCAAGCCTGGAAACCAGAATAAACTGGGGAACCATGTAAACCTGCCATGGAACAGCTATGGTGGTCACATACATAAGGAAGATTAAATCTCTGCCTTTGAAACGGGTTTTTGCAAATCCGTAAGCTGCAAAACAGCTTGTACACAGCTGGATCGCTGTCGTAATGACAGTCAGCTTGGCTGTATTCATGAAGAAGGTCACAAGGGGCAGCTTCTTCCAGATAATTTTGTAGTTTTCCCAATGCATCTGATCCGGCCACCATGTCATTGGTATGGAAAATACGTCTTTATTAAGCTTTAAAGAAGATATTACCATCCAGTAAAAGGGAACCAGCATGAACAGGGATAAAGCTGCCAATCCAAGATACAGAAGTATTCTTAAATCCTTTGTTTTTGTTTTCATCGCTTTCCCTCCTTACATCATATCCTTAGACCACTTCTTTTCACCGGCAAACTGAATCAGGGTGATCATAAGCACTACAAAAAACAGAACAAGTGCTCCGGCACTGGCCGGCCCAAACTCCCAGCTGGTAAACGCCTTTTCGTAAATGTAATTAACCAGGGTCTTGGTTGCATTACCAGGGCCTCCTCCTGTCATTACATATACAAGGTCAAATACCTTAAAGCACTGGATGGTCAGCATGATCAGCACAAAGAATGTGGTTGGCGTCAGCATGGGAACAGTAATATACCGAAGTTTCTGGAAGCCGTTGGCTCCGTCTATTCCGGCCGCTTCATAAAGAGAACCGGAGATTCCCTGAAGGGCCGCCAGATACACGATCATATAGTATCCCATGTATTTCCATACACTTACAACGGAAATTGCCACCATGGCCCACTTCACATCCACGACCCATCTGGGAGGCCTGGAAATACCCATAAACTTCAGGAATTCATTAATTGGTCCGAAATCAGGCTGGAACAGCATATTCCATACGGCTCCTACTGCCACGATAGATGCAATATAGGGAAAATACAGTGCTGTACGGAAAAATGCAATTCCCTTTAACTTATGATTTAGCAGAACCGCCAGTAAAAGAGACAGCACTAAGGTAGGAAATACGGTAAGCAGTGCATATTGAATGGTATGGATAAAAGATTTGACAAAGATCTGGTCACTGAAAATCTGGACAAAATTTCTTAATCCTACAAATTCCATGGGCGCCCTGGAGCCGTCCCATTTCATAAAACTCAAAACAAAAGAAAAAACAACGGGAATGAAAACAAAAATTGCATATCCGATTAAGTTGGGCAGAATAAAGGAATAACCAATCAGGTTACTTCGGATTTCCTTCACTTGACGTGACGTCAATATCTTTTTTACTTCTTTCATATAGAGTTTGCCTCCTTTTCACCTGCTCATTGCCGTCAAAAGAGCGCCTTGCCATAATACTGGAAAAGGCGCCCCCCTGGCAATTATTTTTTTTACCAGCCCTTGATCTCCGCAACACGTTTGTTCAGTTCCTCGATTCCCTCATCAACGGTGTACTGCTTGATCATGATCATTTCATGAACTTCTTCCAGTACCTTTTTGATTTCAGTAATCTGTGGGTCCAGCGGACGGTCAAATATATAATTTGTATAAGATAATGCTTCAAGATTTGACTCTCCCTCTGGGAAGAATTGTGCAGAAGCAATGGTCTTTAAAGATTCTTCTGTCTGGATACCGGTAAACACGCCCTGCTCAGCCAGAACATTGGCAGCTTCCTCACTGGTTGCAAACTTTACAAAATCCCAGGATAAATCAGGCTCATCAGTGTAAGCGCTGATTCCAACAGGAGTAAGAGCTCCTACTGTATAACCGGATTCTGTATCAGCAGGATGGGGAATTCTTGCAATGCCCCAGTTAAAGGAAGTTTCATCTGATGCTCGGGACTGAATCATAGTTGCGATAAACCAGCTTCCCATGGGCATCATAGCACACTGCTGATTTTTAAATACGGATGAGTAATGAATGTTTCCTGTCTTCAATGTGGAAAAATCCTGAATGTAGCCATTCTCCTGTAAAGAAAGAGCATTTTCATACCCCGGCTTTAAGAAGGAATAATCTTTTTCAACAACTGTATGCTTGCCATCCTGAACAGCCCAGTTTGACACAAGTGCCTGCCAGATATGGTTATGTCCTCCATAAACCTTTGAACTGCCTTCTCCGGAGGTCATCTTAGCAGCAAGAGCATCATACTCTTCCCATGTCATATCATTAGACGGATAGGGAACGCCTGCAGCGTCAAAAAGATCTTTATTATAATATAATATATACCAGTCAGAGCGGTAGGGAAGTCCATAGGTTGCCCCATTGTACTGAAGCTGCTCTGCTGCTCCATTATAAACGGATAAATCCAGATTATCCTTTTTTATAAAATCCTCAAGAGGAAGAAGCTGCTTTTTATCCGCCATCTGGAGCATGGCGCCCATATCCTTTACCCAGATGATATCAGGATCCGGCTGCGCTGCGGATAAGCTGATTCCCAGAGCATTATTGTATTCTTCCGCTGATGTATCAATAACGTTAATCTCTACATTTGGATTTTTTTCCTTGTAAGCATCAATAACTGTCTGGAATGCAGGTGATGTGTCGTTATCCCAGGTTGTAACAGAAAGAACTTTTTTCTCTCCTGATTTCTCAGCCCCTGTTGTTGTCTGGTCTGCTGCACCGCTGTCTGCAGTCTTTTGCCCTCCGCATGCAGCTAAGGATGTAACTGCCATTCCGGCTGCTAAAGTCATAGCTAAAATTTGTTTTAACCTCATAATACTAAAACCTCCCTTTTTTAAGAAACACATAACCATGTGCTTGTTATAATGAAATACTACCAGAATTTCATACTAATCGAAATAAACGATTTGCATAATTCTATTATTTTTTTCGCCCCGCAGTATTTATACTTGTTAAAAAAATATACTATATTCAGATTCTTATATTTATTTAAGATTAATTTTGATTTCATTGAATTTCTGCTGAAGAAAAGATATGATAGGATTACATTAAGGGAAGAAAGGAATTCAGACAATGCCCCGTACCTTTCAATACAGGCTGCTGCTATACAATCTGCTGGTCGTCATAAGCATTGCCTGCGCCGTCAGTTTTTACAACTATCACTCCTACTACAGGGAAGCAGTTCAAAATGAAACAGAAAACTCCCTCAGTCAGATTCAGATTCTCTCCGACCGGATGGAGGTGGCTTATGAAGAAATGGTCAATATCATTGTTACCTGTTCTGAGAGAAAATCCTTATTTTCCGCTCCGGCTATCAAACGGTCAGAGAACGGCGAACTGTCTTATATCAGCCTATATGCTTCGGATGTACTGAAAGATCTGTGCGCAATTTCAGGCTACAGCAAATACATTTACAAAATAGCATTATACAACAATGAAGTAATCCTCCAGGCCGGGTTTGCATATGGTTCTTCCAACGATTTAAGTGACATAGTCAATGCTCCCTGGTTTCATGATCTGCTTTCCAAGGAAAACACCCAGTATCTTCTTTCTCTGGAGGACAACCCTTTTTCTGTCACAAAATACAATACCCCAAAAATTCTGCCCCTGTTAAGGCCCTTAAATTACAGTTCTGTCAGCAAGCCCGATGAGGCATGGATTTTTATAGCCATTTCTCCGCGCCTCTTTTCCGACACGCTGGAAAGCATGGGAGAAAACCAGATTCTTTATGCGGCAGCCTCAGACGGAACGATTATATCTTCCGTTAACGGAGAATCCTTTGACGTTTCCGGTTTAATGGAAACTTTAAAGAACACCAAAGAAACCGGTGGAAGCTTCCGCACACAGCTGGAGGGCAGAGATTGCATCATCACCTATCAGAAACAGTCAATCAGCGGTCTGATTTTTTTTCAGATACTTCCCCTGTCCAGCTTGAATCTGGATCACAGCATGATCAGAGGCACCATTTTCCTGGTATTCTTTTTCTGCATTACCATTGGACTGACCCTGTCCTGGTTTATATCCAGACAGTTAAGCGCACCCATCGGACGGTTGAAAAAACAGCTGGAATTTATTTCTCTTGGAAACTTTGAGCGGGATCAGACTATTGAAACAGACGACGAGATCGGCAGCATCGGAAAACAGATCAATCAGATGTCCAGCAGGATTTCCGGTCTTTTGGAAACCAGGGTCCAAAGCGAGAAGGAAAAGCGGGACCTTGAAATCAAAATGCTTCAGGCTCAGATCAACCCCCACTTTCTCTACAACACACTGGATTCCATTAAATGGATTGCGATCATGCAGAAAAACAGCGGCATAGTCCAGGTTGTGACCGCCCTTTCCTCTCTGCTTAAAAATATGGCAAAGGGATTTAATGAAAAGGTGACCCTCCGCCAGGAATTGGATTTTCTTCAGAACTATGTTACTATAGAAAAAATCAGATATATTGAACTTTTCGATGTAAACATCCAGGTTGATGAGGAAATGCTGTATGATGCAAAAATTGTAAAACTGACACTTCAGCCCATTGTGGAAAATGCTATCTTTAATGGAATTGAGCCCAGCGGAAGAAACGGGCTGATCGAAATTCATGTTTTTGTCAGAAACGGTATTCTCTGTCTGACCGTTAAAGACAACGGCATCGGCATATCTCCTGAAAATATGGAAAAGCTTTTAACCGATACTTCCCGGGTAACCAAAAGCAATATGAGCGGAATCGGACTTCCAAATGTAGACCGCAGACTGAAGTTAGTCTATGGAGAAGATTACGGGCTTACCATTGAAAGTGAGCTGGACCAGTATACTATAATTACCATTACCCTTCCTCTTGAATTTTAGAGTCAGGGCGTTAGAAGGGGAATTTATTGCATGTACCGAATTATTATTATTGATGACGAACCGTTGATTCTGGCGGGAATTGCCTCCCTGATCTCATGGGAGGATTATGACTGCACCATCATAGGAAAAGCTACCAACGGCCCTGCTGCTTATGAAATGATCAGGGAATTGTGCCCTGATATCGTTATTACGGATATCAGGATGCCTGTTTTAAGCGGGCTGGAGCTGGTGGAGAAGTGCAAGGCAGATGATTTGGATTTTGCATTTATCGTTCTGACCAATTTAGAAGAATTCCATCTGGTGAAAAAAGCTCTTTCTCTGGGAGCTTCCGATTACCTGGTTAAAATCGATTTAAACGAAGACGCCCTGGTGACTTCATTAAACAGGGCCAAGGAAGCCTGCCAGCTGCTGGACCACAAAAAGAACCGGCTTTACGGCAATGGTATGAAGTACAGCCAGGAAGGCCTGGCGAAGGCCGCCTTCCATCATCTTTTCTTTCATACCGGGGAGATGGAAAAAGTTCCAAAGGAGGTAGCGGAACAATATCCCCTCCCCTTCCTCATCCTGCTTTCCCTGACTCCCATTTATGTAAACTTCGATACCAGCGGTGAGCGTTATGACCTGCCTTCTGTAAGTAAACAGCTGATAGATATTCTGGGAGGAATCGCAGGCAGGTGTTTCTTTCACCATACGGTGCTGGAGTACCGTATGGACACCTTTCTTTTAACCGCTTCTTTGAAAGAGGAATCCCCTTTCCAGGAGTCGGTCAGGGATTTTTGTCACAAGATGACTGTTGCCTTAAAAACATATTTTGAACTGTCTGCAGTCTATGGTGTCAGCACTATGAAAAAAGAAGTGGCAGAGCTTCCCGAAGCCTTGTCAGAAGCGGCCACATCTTTGGAGTATTATTACTATGATTCTTCGTCAAGGATCATCTTCTATGAAGGACAGACCCTTCATTTCAGCCAGGCTAAAAAATTCAATATCAATGTATTTAAAAAAGATCTGGCTGCTTTTATCAGTCAGAATGACAGCGAAAAACTGTCCGCTATTTTTGAAGAAATCATCACCCTGTTCCGGGACAATAAGCCCAGTAAGGAGCAGGCCACCAGCGCCTGCATCAATATTTATACTTATCTTTACTCTTTTTTTGAAACCGGAGATGACAGCTATGAGGATATCTTCCCTTATACCATCAACATTGCCGGCCAGTTAAACCACTTTAACAGCCTGGAGGACATTCTGGAATGGCTGCACATCTTCTGTGAAAAATTGTGCCGTCTCTTGAAAGACCGTAAATCTACCCGTTCCGACAAGCTGGTGGATATGTCCAGAGCCTATATCAATGACCATTACATGGAAAAGCTGACCCTTACGGATGTTGCCGAAGCCTTAAATATCAGTTCCGGACATTTGAGCAATACGTTTAAAAAACTGACAGGAATCACTCTTTCCGATTACATCGCCCAGGTGAAAACCCAGCATGCCAAGGAACTGATTGACACCCATAAATATCTGATGTACGAAATATCCGACCAGCTTGGTTTTGACAACCCCTACTATTTCAGCAAGGTATTTAAAAAAGTCACTGGGATTTCACCGAGAGAATACGAAAGCAGATCAGGCCAGGCAGGTTTTTGATCACTGCCACTTAAGCTGTATTCAAACATAGAATATGATTAATTCAGAATACTTATGGGCCAAATCTTTATTCAATCTTAATACCATGGTAAAATCCATAATACGGTAGTAATCCTTTGAGTGATATACTATAAAACAGATGTATTTTATAGAGAGGAGGGCACGTTAACAATGATAGATAAGGACAGTGACTTCATTACTGATTTTGAGCAGAGTCCTCCTATATCAAATGAGAAAAACCGCGGATTACTGAAGATATATTTCGGTTATGCTGCCGGTGTCGGAAAAACGTCAGCCATGTTAATGGATGCTCATGAGGTAAAAAATAATGGCGTGGACGTGGTAGCCGGATATATCGAACCTCATGCCCGTCCAGAAACAGCATCACTTTTAAATGGTCTTGAAACGTTACCTTATCTGGAGACAAATTATAAAAACACTGAAATTAAGGAATTCGATCTGGATGCTGCCCTCCGCAGAAACCCTGAACTGATTCTGGTGGACGAACTGGCTCATACAAATGCTGAGGGCTGCCGCCACACGAAAAGATATCAGGCTGTTGAAGAACTTCTGCGTGCAGGTATTGATGTATATACCACCATTAATGTACAGCATATTGAAAGTCTTAACGATGTAGTTGCTTCTATTACAGGAATAACCGTAATAGAAAGAATTCCGGACAGTATTTTTGACAGCGCAGATCAGATTGAAGTCGTTGATATTGAACCAGACGAGTTAATTGAGCGGCTGAATAAAGGGAAAATATATCAAGAAGAACAAGCACAGCGGGCACTTTCAAATTTTTTCACAAAAGAGAAGCTGATTGCTCTTCGTGAAATCGCACTTCGGCGCACAGCGGATCAGGTCAACCGAATAGCAGCCCAAACCTTTGAGCCAGCAAAAAAAGATGGTTATTATTCAAACGAACATATATTGGTTTGTTTATCCTCAGCCCCTTCCAACGCTAAGGTAATTCGGACTGCAGCAAGAATGGCCGATGCATTTCACGGTACCTTTACAGCACTTTTTGTGGAGACACAGGAAACCTCAGAGCTGGAGGATAAAAACAAGACCCGGCTCAGGGAGCATTTGCGGCTGGCTGAACAGTTGGGTGCACAGATTGCCACTGTGTATGGGGAAGATATTTCCGGACAAATTGCAGAATACGCCAATGTCAGCCGGGTTTCTAAAATCGTTATGGGTCGTTCCAACCATATGAAAAGGTGGTTTGGAAAGGCGAACTTTGTTGACAAACTGTCTGCACTTGCCCCTAATTTAGATATTTACATTATTCCGGATACGCAGCCCTCCTTCCATTTACAGCCGCCCAGATTTTCAAAACCAGTAAATCTCTCACTGGCGGATTTCTTAAAGACAGCAGGCATCTTATTTGCTTGTACACTGGTTGGCTTATGGTTTAATTATCTTGGTCTTACTGAAGCAAACATTATCACCACATATATTTTAGGTGTTCTGTTCAACGCCATAATCACCAAGGGCCGTATATATAGTGCTGTTTCCTCTGTTTTAAGCGTACTTATCTTTAATTTTGTTTTTACTGTGCCACGGTTTTCCTTAGAGGCGACAATTCCCGGCTATCCGGTTACTTTTATTGTTATGCTGACGGCTGCAATTATCACCAGCACTCTTACCAAGCGGGTAAAAGAACAAGCTCGTCAGGCGGCACAAAAGGCATATCGGACCGAGGTGCTTTTAGGTACAAGCCGAAAGCTGCAGCAGGCAAACAACCAAGTTGAAATCCTGAGTGAAACTGCTCAGCAATTAGTAAGGCTATTAGATAAAACAGTGATTTTTTACTCCGTGCAAAAAGACACCTTATCAGAGCCATTGATCTTTTCTTCTGAAGAAACAAGTAACCAACTGCAAGCTTATACCACCCCGGATGAACGTTCTGTGGCAGAATGGGTATACAAAAATAATAAGCGGGCTGGGGCTACGACTAATACTCTTTCCGCCTCAAAATGCTTGTATCTGGCAGTACGGGGAAAGGATAAGGTATTTGCTGTTGCAGGAATTGTCATGGATCAGCAGGAGCCTTTACAGGCATTTGAGAAAAAATTAGCAATCGCAATGTTGGGAGAATGTGCACTTGCACTGGAAAAGGAATGGCTGAACGAAACGCAAAAGCATATATCCATACAGATGCAGCAGGAACAGCTTCGCGCTAATCTCCTTCGTGCCATTTCTCATGATTTAAGGACACCCCTTACCAGTATCTCAGGGAATGCAGGGATCTTAAGAAGTAATTCTAAGGCTTTGAATGAGGAACAAAAACAGGCGCTCTACACTGATATTTTTGATGACTCCATGTGGCTGATCAACTTGGTGGAAAATCTGCTTTCCATTACCCGGATTGACAATGGCATGATGAACCTGAATATGCATCCTGAACTTTTAGATGACGTCATCGTGGAAGCTCTGCTTCACATTAACCGGAGAAGTGCAGAGCATACCATTGAAACTGTCCTGGAAGAAGAATTTTTAATGGCAAGAATGGATTCCCGCCTTATTATTCAGGTCATCATAAACATTGTGGATAATGCGATTAAATATACCCAGCAGGATTCATGCATTACCATTTCAGCAAAAGAAGACGGAGATTTTGTCCGTGTAGAGATTGCTGATAATGGTTTGGGCATCCCAGATGAAATAAAAAGCAAATTGTTTGATATGTTTTATACCGGTGAAAATGTCAGTGCAGACAGCCGGCGGGGACTTGGTTTGGGACTGCCCTTATGTAAATCAATTGTTAATGCCCACGGGGGTTCCATTTATGTAAGAGATAATACACCGAGAGGCGCCATATTTGGATTTACATTACAGGCAGAGGAGGTGAATATTAATGAATAAACCATTGATTTTGGTAGTTGAGGATGATAAGGCGGTTCAAAAGTTAATTACAACTACCTTGGAAACTCAAAATTATCAGTATCACACGGCTGGAACCGGAGAAGGTTCCATTCTTGAAGCTGTTACGAAACAGCCCGATATTATGATCTTAGATTTAGGGCTTCCAGACATGGATGGGGTTACTATTATTAAAAAAGTCCGTGAATGGTCAAATATACCCATTATTGTGGTAAGTGCACGCAGCGAAGATCATGATAAGATTGATGCACTTGATGCAGGCGCAGACGACTATCTGACAAAGCCCTTCAGCGTGGAGGAACTCCTGGCACGGGTACGGGTAAGCTTACGCAGGGTACGTTACGATAGTGAAAAGCTGCAAAGGGATTCCACTGTATTCCTAAATGGTAATCTGAAGATTGATTATGCAGCAGGATGTGCATGGCTGGATCATGAGGAAGTGCACTTGACTCCTATGGAATATAAGCTGCTCTGCCTGCTGGCAAAGAATATCGGTAAAGTGTTAACACACAATTTTATTATCCATGAGATATGGGGGAATTATTCCAGCGATATTCCTGCCCTGCGGGTTTTTATGGCAACATTACGCAAGAAAATCGAGAAGAGCCCCTCCAACCCCAAATATATTCAAACCCATATCGGTATTGGCTATCGAATGCTCCGAGTGGGGGAGGACGGGAAATCCATTTGATTTATGGAAAAGGGGAGAGGAAAATAACCAATCCCCTCCTAATTCATTTCAATTTCCAGCTAATCGCCTTTTTGCGGGCACTGATGAATTGACGGTAGATACCAATTTCATTTATCAGGCTTTCATGTGTACCTTGCTGAACAATATGTCCGTTATCCAGAACAAAGATCCTATCAGCATTTCGTATTGTTTTCAGTCGATGAGCAATCATAATAACCGTTTTATTTTTTGTTAATTCTGCAATCGCCTCCATTAGCATGTTTTCATTTTCCGGATCCATACTGGAAGTTGCTTCATCCAATATGATGATGGGCGCATCCTTTAAAATAGCACGGGCAATGGAAATTCGTTGTTTTTCACCGCCCGACAGCGTGGCACCTCCTTCTCCAATAAGCGTGTCGTAACCATTAGGAAGTCTCATAATAAAGTCATGGCAGCAAGCCTTCTTTGCTGCAAGCATCACGTCATGATGAGATGCATTTGATTTTCCAAATTTGATATTGTTTTCTATGGTATCGGCAAACAGATAGACATTCTGAAATACCTCGCTTATATTTATCAATAGATTATCCAGTGTATAGTTGCGGACATCTATTCCTCCAATTGTGATTTGCCCTTCATCTACGTCCCAAAAACGAGCAATCAGATTGCAGAGAGTACTTTTTCCTCCGCCAGAAGGCCCAACAATCGCAGTTGTTGTTGCTTCTGGGATTGACAAGCTGACTTGATCCAGAATTTTATGATTACCATAAGAAAAAGATACATTTTTAAATGCAATATGGTAATTGGGCGGAGTTTGTACTTTCCCATTTTCCTCCATGACAGGTGTTCTGTTTATTTCCTCAACTTTATCAATTGAGACATCCAGAAGACGCAATAGCGAAGAGGTATTTCCAGCTGTCTGAAGCTGCCCGAAAAGCATGAATGAACCAACTGTCATCAACAGACAAGTTGACAGACTCATCGTACCGTTAAGGTGAAAAATCAACGCTTCTGAAATAATTGCAAGGCTGGTGCCATAAAGGATCACCTGCTGTAAAGCTGTGTAGGGAACAAATAAATGCTCTAATTTGAGATTTTTGTTTTTGCTTTCTAAAATAGCCTGTTTTATTTTACTGTTGGAGCTTCGTTGCAGGCTGAAGGATTTGACAATCAGCATTCCTTGTATATATTCCAACACATGTGAGACAAGAGCTTCCTGGGCCTCCTGTCTTTCAGGCGATACTTTTTCGGATTTTTTTTGAAGACTGCTGATGCACCAGGTAAGAAGCAGGATGCCACTGAGAATCGTTATTCCTATTCTCCAATCAATGATAAACATAACAATTGTAATAGCTGATGCATGAATATATCCGCCTAAGATATTAGTCAACACAGCTGATGCATTATTTTCAATGTCGCCCATAGTGGTAGTAACAACAGAAGTCAAGTTACCTAAATTGTGATCACTAAAATACCCCATCGGCATATACTTCATGCGGTCTCCAATCTGAATACGCTTTTCCGTGCACATAAAGTAACCAATTTTCACTTTGTAAAAATCCGAAATATAACTGCAGATAATCTTCAGAATCATACTGGCAAACGTAATTCCAAATATCTGCCAAATTTCCGCAGTTACAAATCCATTTATAATACCAGAAAAAACCAATGAAAGTGCGGCAAATGACATCATATCAAAAATAGAATGCAATACCGAAAACAGAATTGTCATTTTCATTGTTCCTTGCATCTTACCTGAAAAACAATATATTTTCTTTAATGTACGAATCATTTTTCTCCTCCTTAAGCAACATCTTTTGTATCCATGTGTGCTTTCCACATTTCCTGATACAAAAAGCACGTCTGAAGCAGGTTATGGTGAGTGCCTTCCGCCTCAATATGTCCATCCTTTACCACAACAATCTTATCTGCATCGGTAATGGTAGAGAGACGGTGTGCAATCATCAGAACCGTTTTACCCGCAACAACCTTGGCCATGGCTTCCTGAATCAAGGCTTCATTTTCTGCATCAATATAGGCTGTTGCTTCATCAAAAATCACGATTGGCGCATTTTTCAACACTGCTCTTGCAATGGCAATTCTCTGTCGCTCACCTCCTGAGAGATGGCCGCCTGCGCCACCTACAACCGTTTGGAAACCATTCTCCAATTTTAAGATAAAGTCGTAGCAGCCACAGTCCTTTGCGGCCTGATAAACTTCTTCATCTCTTGCAGCGGGCTTTCCCATTCGTATATTTTCAAGGACCGTATCATCAAATAAATAGTTGTCCTGTGATATATAGGCAATCTGATCCATCAATTGTTCTAAGGGTATTTCTTGTATATTGATACCATCAATTTTAACTTCTCCACTGATCACATCCCAGAAACCCGCAATTAATTTTGTGATTGTAGACTTCCCCCCTCCGCTGGGACCTACAAAAGCTGTAATTGTTTTTTCTGGTATACTAAGGTTTATCCGCTCCAAAATTGATGTGCCGTATTCATAAGAAAAACTTACGTTTTCCATTGAAATACTGGATGTATTAAACTTAACAGGCTGCACAGGCCGTTCCAGCTCTTTTTCATCCAGAACAGAACAGATTTCTTCTATAATGGATTTCATCTGTGCAATGCTGTCTGTAAAATTCATGGCATTGAGGATAGGTGAAATAATACCTAGTGACAAAACAATGCATGTAACAAAAACCGGAACCCCCAGGCTGCCTTTCCGGTATAAGATACAGCCAACGGGAAGTACACTGACCAACACACTTGGCCAGATGGTAAACATCATAGACTTATAGATCTGAACACTCTTCATCCAGTTTACAGCATATAAAGCATTATCCTCAACGGCATCGGAATACTTCTCATAAGAATCAGCAGATTGATTAAAGGCTTTGATAACTTCAATCCCTCCAATATACTCTACAATGGTATTGGTCATATTTCGGGCGCGCATCATAAGCCCCTGAAATTTTTCTTCATAGCCCTTGGTCATTCCTATGTAACAAAGCATACCAACCGGTAATGTTGCCATAGAAGCCAGGGCCATTCTCCAGTCAAGAAACAGCAGATAAATCAAAATCGAGACTGGAATACAAAAGTTAGCAGTTAATTCAGGAATCAGGTGGGCAAGAGTTGTTTCCATACCTTCTACCCTATCCACAAGAATCTGTTTGAGTTGACCGGACGGAGTATTTATCATATATCCCATGGGAACCCTTGTAAGTTTGTCCGCAAGCTGAATTCTAATTTCATACAGTGTTTCAAAGGTTGCTGTATGGGAAACAAAAGTTGAGAGATTGAAAAAGCATACTTTTGCTAAAAAACCGGCACCAGCCAGGGCGCACCATTTCAAATAAACGGAAATTGCCGTTTCCCCATCCATCAGCAACGGTACGATTTTAGAGACAGTGATAAAAGGCACGAAACCAGCAGCAACACCAAGAATAGCTAAAACCACTGACAGAACATATTTACGCTTGTTTGGAGCTGCCAGCTCCATCAGCCTGGGCATAGGACTTTGTTTTTTTTTCATTTCACATTCCATCCTTTCTTAAACAAAATAGAGATCAGTTAATTTACATTAACCAACCTCTATTATAATGACTTTATTTTTCTCTGCTACTCTGATCAGCCCCCTAACCCCCTGTTTAGACAAAGGCTTTTAACACTACTTAACAGGCATTACATTATTAATATTAAAGAACTGCGGAACGCTGGAAAATGTGTATCCTGCAATTTTAGCCGTATTATACACAACCAAATCCTTTGAATAGGAAATTGGCAAATCTATAACATGATCACTGGAAATATTTAATGCAGCTGCAACTGCTTCCTGAACCACATCAGGCTCTGCAGTTGTAGAGAACTGATTAACTGCAGCAGAATAAGACTCAAAATCACTTAATGCCTGCAAGGAAACTGCATGTGGGTCAGCGCCAAGTGTTTCCTGAAGGAATTTGTGGGGTTCTGTATAAGAGCCTTCCGTGTTCCAAGTGGTAATATCATAGTTGCCGGCAACGCCTTCCGTCCACCATGTCATCTGATCTTGACCGGTAGTCTCAGCATTGATGCCTGCTTTGGCAAGCTGAGTTTTAATTGCCAAAGCCATTTCCTGAGCAAGAGAAATATCTGCCCAATAGGTGTAGTTAAGGGTCAGCACCTTCCCGTCCTTCTCTCTGAAACCTGTTTTTTCGTTCAAGACCCAACCAGCTTCATCCAACAGGATATTGGCCTTGTTTAAATCAAATTTTCTCATGGTGGTAAAATTAATATCGGTATAAGGTGCATCTTTGCTGAATAAGGTTGTGGCCGGAGTTTCATATCCGTAAGTCAGACCCTCGGTAATCTCCTGTTTATTAATTGCATAAGCAATTGCTTCACGGACCTTAACATCGTTCAGAATTGGGCTGGCAGCATTTAACACCAGATTGCGTGTCAACGTATCTCCTTTATTTATTTCACCAGTTATCCCCTCCAACGTGATTGCCTGATTGTAATCATCGTATGTAATCAGCTCTGCACCATAAATCATATCTACTTCGCCAGTCTGTAATGCCTGAATACGAGAGAATGCCTCCGGAATATATTTTACAATGACTTCCTCATAATACGGTGTCTCGCCCCAATAGTTTTCGTTTCTTACAAAGCGTGTACAGTCTCCGGAAATAAGCTCTTTTCTTACATAAGGGCCAGTTCCTACAACATCTTTGAACGTTTGGAAATTACCCGCTTCAAAGACTTTGGGGGACATCATGCCGGCAACATTCTGGAAACAAAAATCATTCAGATAAGAAAAACATGGCGCATCATAATGAACAGCTACCGTGTATTCATCAATTGCCTCTACACTCTGGATATTATAAATACCCTTTATGCCGCTAAAATTAGAGTTTGAGCTGTCAAATTCTAAAATAGCTTTGACACTTTCAGCATTAAATACCGTTCCATCGGTAAACGCAACACCCTGATGCAGCTTAAATGTAAGGACCGTATTGGTTTCGTCCCAGCTCCAGTCCTCAGCAAGTTTTGGAACAATTTTACCATTTTCGTAAGTTACCAGAGTTTCATATACAAGACCGCAGGCAACATTGTTTTCTTTGTTCATAGTAAGGGTTGTCAGGTTGTCAAGTTCCTTTGCGGTGCAAATAGTTAATACCTTGTCAGACGATAATTGGCTTGCATCAGGTGCTCCTGCTTTTTGACTGCAGCCGGACAGGCAGAAACCAAGAAGACTGCAGCTTAAAAGTACGGAGAATGTTTTTTTCCAAGTGTTTTTCATGTTATTTGTATCCCTTCTGTGTTGAAATTTATTTTATTAGTTGACCTTGTTCTACAATTCTGCCATTTTGCATAATTGCAATTCTATCTGAAATTCGCATAGCATCTTTCCGGTTATGGGTTACAAAAATACAGGAACAGCGGTGCAGCTTTACGGCGTTCTCTACCAGGGTAAGTACGGCATCAGCTGATATTAAATCAAGGCCGCTGGTCACTTCATCCATAATTAAATAATCTGGTTCTATAGCTATGGCACGAAGCAGTGACAGGCGTCGCTGTTCTCCGCCTGAGAGCCGGCGCACCGGAGTATCCAGCAGCCTATGATCCATAGAGACAGCATCCATTAAATCATAGATACGTTTTTTTCGTTCCTTTCGGTTAAACGAAGTCAGATTTATCAATGCTTCCTCCACATTGGAAAATGCTGATCTTGCTGGGTTTAAGGTGCCGGAAGAGTCTTGAAACACAGCCTGTATCTTTTTACGGCGGCTTTTCCATGTACCATAACTCCACTGTGTCATATCTTCACCATCTAGTAAAATAGTACCAGATGTGGGCTTTTCCATACCAATCAGCAATCTTGCCAACGTACTTTTGCCTGAACCACTTTCACCCTCTATTGCCAGACTTTCCCCCTTTTCCAAACGAATGTTAATATTGTAAAGAGCATGAAGCTCACCCTGTATTTCACTGGGATAGATCTTATTAACATTTTGTATTACAATTTCTCCCACTCCCATTTCCCTCGACTTTCTTTCCTGCTTAGGCTGGAGAATTGTTTCATCCAATCTGTTTTCGGTCTTGTTAACAGTTGATTCATATTGCCTTGCTCAATTATCTTTCCTGTTCCAAGGACAAAAACATGGTTACAAAGCCTTTGGAGCGCGTCCACATCATGGGAAACCAACAGAATACCCTTATCTTTCATTTGCGTTTGCAACACATCTAACAGCAAATTGCGGTTTTCTGCATCAAGTGCAGACGTGGGCTCGTCCGCAAGAATATAGTCGGGTGACATCCCTAATAAAATGGCTGCCGCCACTCGTTGCAGCATCCCTCCTGATAGTTCTCTGGGATATGCATTCAGCACTCTTTGTGTCTCCTTTAAATTAACTAAATCCAGTTTTTCTTTTGCGAGTTCAATTGCTCTGGATTTGTTTAATTGCAGCCGTCTCTGAAATGTTTCCTGAATTTGACAACCTATCTTCAGTCGGCTGTCAAAAGCGGTCATTGGTGTCTGTGGGATAAAACCAATCTTTTTTCCGCACAAACTGCGGTGCTCCCTGGATGACAGGCAGCATAAATCCAGGTCATCTATCAATATTTTTCCGTCCATGATTTTACAGTCCGTATGCAGCATTCCAAATATACTTCTCAGCAATGTGGTTTTCCCTGAACCACTGTGGCCGGTAAGTCCAATAATTGCTCCGGAAGGGACTTCTACAGACACCTGTTCCAGCAGGAAACGGCCTGATTTTTCTTTTACACTTAACTGGTTGATTTTTAACATTACGCTTCCTCCTTTTCCGTCAATCGTCTGCCCAGGATATTAAAACAAAGGGTTGATAACACAACGGCGCTGATCGGGTACAAAATCATGTCAGGATGGAGAACCAGTGCACCACGGGCCTCCAGAATCATGCTGCCCCAATCTACAACATTATCTCCTAAGCCTAATCCAATAAAAGAGAAAGCTGTAATGGCCAGTATCATATCTGCACTGGATAAACAGAGGAAGCGTATCATCTCTCCAATTAAATTGGGCAGAATATGAATCATTAATATTCGCAATTTAGAAGCACCGGAAGCAACCGCACACATAACATAAGCTTTTCCCATTTCCATATCAGTGCGGGTTCGCACCAGTTTAATATACCTAAGGATGTAGGATACAGTCAGTGCAAACAAAGTGGTATTCGCTCCGCTTCCCCAGGCGCCTATAAAAACGATCAGATATGCAATAGGCGGTATTGCTGTGATTGCATTGATGAACCCGTCAATTAAAATACTTTCTTTCATTACGGCCCTGCTTGTTGCCATACCGGTGATTGTACCCAATAAAAAAACAATCATGGAACCTCCCAGTACAATCCCAAGCGTTGTCCAGCCTCCATAAAGGATTCGCGAAATAATACAACGGCCTAATTGATCGGTTCCAAACGGATACATAATGCTCGGTTTCTGAAACCTTGTCAAAAGATTGGATTCCATGGGATTATGAGGCGCGAATAGAAATCCGAATAAAAATAATATAATGACAAACACGGGGATTATCACGGAAAGATTATGTAGGGCTTGATTCTTTTTCATTTACGCCACCACCTTTTTACTTTGAATTACCCATTGAATCAAATCCGCTGCAATATTGCATAGGGCAATTGCCAGAGCAAGAAAGAACACTTCCCCATGAATCATGGGAGTATCCCGATCCAATACATGATTGACAATCAAATATCCAAAGCCCGGAATGGAAAAAATCTGCTCAATTACAGTTGCATTTGCCAGTGCCAGACCTATACTTTGCAAAAAGTTAGGAATCAGCCCAACTGCGGCCCGAGGCAGAAAATGAAAGAATAAAAGCCTCTTTTCCGACAATCCCCGGCAACGGGCATAAAATGCATAGTCTTCTTTACTTTCATGCTCCAGCGCATCCATTAACATTGGAATATAAAACGAAGCCCCAAATACCCCAATACAGAGTGCGGGTGATATGTAGCTGAGAAAACTGGTATTCCCCGTCACAGATATCAATGTTTTCTTCACTGCAAAAAAATCCAGATATATCGTTGCCAAGTAAAAAGAGGGAATAGACACACCAAAAATACAAATAATCTGCAATGCATTTTGGGGAACCTTCCAAGGTAACAGGAATACGATGCAGCTCATTGCAACGATAGTAATAATTTGAAATACAGATGCCAGGAATACAATTCCGAATGTTTTAGGAAAAGCAGCTGCAATATCAGTCCAGACTTCGTGTCCATTTGCCAGGGATGTTCCAAGATCAAAGTGGAGTAAATCAAACACCCATTGCCCATATTGAACAAGTAACGGTTTATCAAAACCCAACTGTATCCGTATTGCTTCAATTTGCTCTAAAGAAGGACTTCCAATCATTCGCTTGGCATATGCGGTTGCCGGGTCAACGGAAGACAGACGCATTAAGAGAAACGAAAGCAGCGTCACAAAAAATAAAGTAAATATCAATTCAATCAGTTTTTTTAGGATATATTTTTTCATATTCTGTTTCATGTACACTCACCTCCCCGATTTAAGTTAGGTCTGTCTAACTTCCGCCTAAAAAAAAGAGCGCCCTACAGCGCTCCCATATCATCCGCTTTCACAGATAAGAGTGTATATAATTCTGTTTTCTTTTGCTACTCTGAAAAGACCACTTCCCCTCTATTTGGACAACTTTTTTCTATATTCAGATGGTAATTCTCCAAATTCTTTTTTAAAAGCCTCAGAAAACTTGCTTGGGTTATCATAGCCCATCTTCATAGAAATTTCTGTAACACTTTCGGCTGTATCCCTCAGCAAAATTGTGCTGGCCTGCATACGGTAGGATTTCATATAAGAATAAACAGAGCAGCCGTAAATCCCCTTAAAGCACACCTTCATAGAAGTAAGAGGAATATCAAATTTTTTTGAAAGTTCTTGCAAGGTGCAATGCCTTTGTAAGTCGGCGATCATATATGCCTGCATTTGTTTTACCACTTGAACCTGATTCTTTGAAAAATACCGGCGTTCTTCCTGATATTCACCAACCTGAACATCATTGAGAAACATGAGCAATTCCAATACTTTAACTTTTAAATAGTGTGCAATCATTTGGGGCGTAACTCTATACAGTTCTGAAAAAATATGTTCAATATTGTTATGACTTCTCAAAATAAAACAAGTATCTTTCCTGCAAAGCCGTTCCGCTATCTGACACAGATCAATATGCAGTCCGCCCAGCACGTTTTCAACTTGTCTCATTGTGGCTGCTGCTTCGTTTAAATCAATGGTAATAGAAATTCCATGATAATGTGATAATGGAAAAGTGGTGGATGTCGTCTCATTTGTCAGACGATTAATTGCAAGGTCACCTGCTCCAACATATTGGCAGTCACCATTGCTGAAAACACATTCAAACCGTCCTTCTCTGCAATGATTGATTTCAAGTACATCAGGGTGGGGAAGTTTATTTTCATTTTGCCCGTCTTGCATATGAAAATCATTATAAAACAATTCAATGCCAGGTAATATCTGGTATCGGGTAATCACTCCCTCACCAGTTTCATTTTGCATTTTATATACAAAACAGCCATCATCACTGGCTGTCTTTTGTACCTCCGGATCAAAGAAATCCGTTATCGGTTTGCCATTCATCTCTCACCTTGTCCTTTACCCAATTATTTAACCCGTAAATTTATTTTCAGTGTTAAAATCAGCAATCCATTTGGTTAGTCTGATCTAATCAGGGAATTATATCATATATGTTATATCATTTCTACCTTAACAAATAAACCTAATATTATAACAAACATAACTGTTTCCGGCTGATGTAATAAAAACATTCTAAATTTCACTTATTAAGTTTGGATTTAAAATATGAAAAAGCTGGTAAATGCGGTATAGAAACCGTATTTGCCAGCTTTTCTAATTTAGGGGTCATGACCTAAGTACGGCTGGGCATTGAATTCAAACACTTGATGCTCCAAACATATCGTCCAGTTTCTGAAGCTGTTGGGAAGCTGTGATCGCTACAGCTTTATCACTTGCCATCAGTACCGTATCTCCCCTTGGTATGAGTAAATCTGAATTACGGATCACCGCCACCAAAACACATTCATCAGGAAATTCGATATCACGCAAAGTTTTTCCTACTATGGAGGAGGCGGGATTAACCATGCGCTCCACCAAAGAGTATTTGCCGCCATGTAACTTGAGAAGTGTCATCATATCGCCCATGGACATTTCTTCCGCCACAAGGCGTGCCATTAAATCAGCCTGGTTTAAGGCGGCATCAACTCCCATGACGGGTGTAAACAGCCAGGCATTTTTGGGATTGTTTACCCGTCCGATCACTCGGGTCACCCCATATTCTAAGCGGGCTAAGGTTGCAATAACCAGGTTTGTTTCATCGGAACCTGTTACAGCGGCAAGAACATCTGTGTGTTGAATATCCACACTTTCCAAGATTTTAGGATCAGTCCCGCTGCCAAGGACTACGATACTTTCCGGCAGACTTCTGTTTAAAACTTCAATACGGGCTTCCTTTGTTTCAATAATTTTTATTTCATGCCCGCGCTCAATAAGCAGAGAGGCCAGATAACAGCCCACTTGCCCGCCGCCAACAATAATTACTTTCATCTTTATACCACCTTTCCATCGCTGAGCCCCAATAGTTTTTTGAGTTGTCCTCCAGAAGAGACGGCAGCTGCAATATACAAAATATCACGCCTCTGAAAGACGGTTCCGCTGGTTGGCAGCATCGTTTTGTTTCCCCGTTCAATAGCCACCACATGAATGTCACCTAAAACAGTTAAATCATTTACCTTTCTTCCTGCAATTAAAGAAGGGACCTCAATCTTGACCAGTTCTATATCGCCGCTTCCGAAGCTGAACACGGCATCCAAAGGCGTGTATGTCAGCAGGTCAGCAGCCCGCTTAATTCCCCAGGTAGTTGAAGAAAGTGTCTGTATCCCTAAATGTTTATAAATTTCCGCTTTATCGCGGTCGTAAAGTCTGGCCACAACCTTAGGCACACGATAAATTTCATGTGCGATTCTTGCGATAACTGCATTAGATTCATCACTGGAAGTAAAAGCAGCAAGAGCATCGCTCCGGTCAATTTGGGCTTTCATTAATATATCCCGGTCAAAGCCAATTCCTTCGATAATATTTCCTTTAAAGTTCTTGCCTAATTTCGAAAATGCCGATGCATTAGAATCAATGACCGTAATGGTGTGACCTGTTTTGCTCAGGGACTGTGCAAGCCCCGCGCCGTTTCTTCCACAACCTACAATAATTATTTTCATACTATTTGTCCGTCCTTTCTGTGATCAAGTTATTTGTTTTTCCCCGTTCCCATCCACGAAGAATCCATTTGCGGATTTCATCCACAAATAACATAATGGGAGGTATTGTAAACAAGAATGCCCATTCCCGCCAGCCCAGAGGCGCAGTATTAAATAGATGATGCAAAAATGGAAGAGGCAGGTAAACAAGGAAGGCCAGAAGTATAAATTCAACAGCTATTCCGATCAAAATCATCTTGTTGCTGAACAATCCAACTTTGAATACTGAAAGCCGCTGCGTACGACAGCCGAATACAGCACCCACCTGTGCCATTACAATGGCGGCAAAGGTCATAGCAGTCGCCATCTGATAGACAGCTCCCGAAGACGCCAGCAGGTTCTCCGGCCATCCATGCAGGTAATTGAGAAAGAAATATGCCGCAATGCCAAAGACTGCTTCCAATATACCGTACCAGCAGAATGCTTTTAGTATAAGGGGGCGGCTTAGCAGAGATTCGTTTTGAGAACGAGGCGGTACGTTCATAATTCCTGCTTCCGGCTTTTCAACACCCAATCCCATGGCCGGCACCATATCAGTACCTAAGTCTATGGCGAGTACCTGCATAATGGTAAGGGGGAGGGGAATTGCCCCTCTTGAGAAAAGATAAAGCACCATGGGTACTGCTGCTGCCATATTGCTGTTAAATATATAAAGGACAAACTTGCGGATGTTATTATATACCGCCCGCCCTTCTTCAATGGCATTGACGATAGATGCAAAGTTATCATCGGTCAGTATCATATCAGCAGCTTCCTTTGCAACATCTGTTCCTGATATCCCCATAGCGACCCCGATGTCCGCTTTTTTCAGAGCGGGCGAATCGTTTACGCCGTCACCGGTTACCGCTACAATTTGTTTCATATCCTGCAGTGCGCTGACTACCTGGAGTTTTTGTTCCGGCGCTACACGGGCAAAGATAACCTCGTCAGAGAGTGCTTTTTTCAATTCTTCGGAAGCCATTTTCTCAAGTTCAATTCCCGCAATAATTCTGGGATGGTTTCCTTTAATGATGCCGATCCGCCGGGCGATACTCTCTGCAGTCAGGCCATAGTCTCCGGTAATCATGATGATCCGGATGCCTGCATTGTGGCACTTTTTGACTGCATCCGCCACTTCGGAACGGGGGGGATCAATCATGGCAATCAGACCTAAAAAGGTCAGCCCCTGTTCAATTGTCTCGGGAGTATATGCGCTCAGACTGGAGGGAATACCATCACCAGGCATAATACTTCTTGCAGCAATGGCAAGCACGCGAAGTCCGTTTCTGGCGTATTCATCATTGACCGCCATAATACTGATGCGGTCCTGCTCGTTCATTGCAGCAATGGATCCACCCTTTTTTTGTTGTGTGCAAAGTTCCAGCACTTCTTTGGGAGCACCTTTTACGTAAGCTGTTCGCTCCTTGCCCCGTGCCTGATGAATGGTACTCATCCTTTTACGGCCTGAGTCGAAGGGCAGCTCGCGCAGGCGAGGAAGTTGGGCTCTCATGATATCCAGATCAAGCCCATATTTTTGTGCAAGGACAAGCAGTGCAGCTTCTGTGGGATCCCCAAGCACAGTAAAACGGGAAGAATCACTGTTTGGAGGAAGCAGACGGGCATTACAGCATAAGCTGGCAGCAGTCAGAAACTCGGTAAGCTCTGCCATATTTGGAGGTGCCGCTATGCCATTCAACATGATTTGGCCATCTGCTGCATCATATCCTACACCAGTGACCTCCATATGCCGGCCATTTATCCAGAGGCTGTTGACTGTCATTTCATTTTGCGTCAGGGTTCCTGTTTTATCTGTACAGATCACGGTTGTGCATCCCAGGGTTTCAACAGCGGAAAGGCGTTTGATCAGTGCATTCCGTTTTGCCATACGCTGAACCCCCATTGCAAGCGACAGGGTAACCGTAGGCAGCAATCCTTCAGGAATAAAAGCAACAATCATACCCAGAGCAAAGATGAATGCGGCAACCGGATCTGTGTCTGCAAGAATAATTGCAAGAAAGAAAAACACGATGCCGATACTGACCGAAATAATAGACACCTTTTTTGTCAGCTTTCCCATTTCCTTTTGCAGCGGGCTGGTTTCTTCTTTTAGATTCTGTGTCAGATTTGCAATTTTTCCAAACTCTGTTGACATACCCGTTGCATAAACAACAGCCCGCCCTGTACCCGCAGACACTGTGGTTCCCGCAAACACCATATTAGGCTGTTCTGCCCGCGTCAAATCATCCCGGAGTACGCTTTCACTAGTCTTATGTATGGGGTGATATTCACCTGTTAACGTTGATTGATTTACACGAAGATCATTGT
This sequence comes from Clostridiaceae bacterium, assembly GCA_902363735.1. Lineage (GTDB taxonomy): Bacteria > Bacillota > Clostridia > Lachnospirales > Lachnospiraceae > Lacrimispora. The sequence continues at coordinate 343,471 of CABJBA010000002.1, read as the reverse complement.
CATTGACCAGCCGGGCATCTGCGGAAATGCGGTCGCCTTCTGATAGAAGAATAACATCTCCGGGAACCAGTTCCTCTGCAAGCAGTTGCTGTTCCTGGCTTCCCCGCAGTACACGTACATGATCGGGAAGCATTTTCTTAAGCGCTTCCGTAGCCTTACCTGCTCGGAATTCCTGCCAGAAACTGAAGGCACCGTTAATAATGTTGACCATCCAAATCGCAATGGCAAGCTCAGGAATCTGAGCGATTAGGGCAACAAGGCCTGCACCCCAAAGCAAAATTGCCATCAGATGCGTAAAATTTGAAAGAAATTTTAAGATCAGAGGAGTTCCTTTCTTTTCTTTCAAAAGGTTTTTTCCGTATTCTTTCAGCCGTACAGCGGCTTCCTGATCAGACAAGCCGCCTTCTGCAGTATTTAGAACGCAATACACCTGTTCCTGAGAAAATTTATGCAGTTTCGTTATCGCTTCATCTTTGGGAAGTAATGTATTATTATCATCCATAATTGTGTTATTTTCACTCTCTTTCTGTTATGGCCATATTTGCATAGGCCTATATAGGTTCCCCATCCGTTTAAACAATTCTTGCATTGCTTGCAAAACTCATTTGTACCGATGGAGTATTTTCAATATATCATTTATAGCATTAGCGGTGGATTAGGGTTTTCACAAGAACATTAAGACTGAATTAAGACAATATTTTTTTATCTGATTTGTGGTCATTTACCCTTCATCAGTGAAAGGAGAAAAACAAAAAAGGCAGATTCCGAAGAATCTACCTTTTATACTGATATTAATTTCATGCATTCGGGAAATGTCATGCCCTCATGGAGAGACCTGATAAACATCTGTTTTTTAAGATCTTAATCCGGCTCTATACTCAAATCATACTCATGGATCAAGTTGGCAGCCGATTTAGCCATCAGCGCTGTCATTCCCCATAAAATCCATTTCTCATACCGGTAAAACAGAATATCATAAGAGCCTTTTACCCAGGGATACTTTTCTCCCCCAGGTATCCACTCGTAGGGGAAATTTTCCTGACGTTCTGAAACCAGTCTGTTGACATAGGTTTCCGGAGACTGACAAAGGAAGTAGGATAGTGGGACTTTTATTACTTCGGCCACTTCATCGGTACTGAATGTATCCTGATAATCTCTTATAAAGCCAATATAGGGGTGAATAATTAAATTAAATGGAGACACAAAGATATCTCCCGGCCCCAGGACGTCAATCTGGCCGGGGCTGACCTTAAGCTCTTCCACCGTTTCCCTCACTGCGCATTCCTGCAGATTTTCTCCCGGCTCCAGCTTCCCCCCGGGGAAACAGATCTCTCCCGGCTGACTCCTTAGTTCATCGGACCGTTTCTCGAACAGGAGATAAGTGTTCCCGGAAATATGAATCATGGGAATCAATACCGCATACTGCCTGAATGTTCCTTCACCAATGATTCCAGGCCGCCGGTTTGAAAACACTTCTTTTTTTCTCATAGTGAACTCCTTTGAATGATGTCAGTATTTACTCCTATATGGATTTTACACCAATACCTGGGGAATCACAATGGATAAGAGGTGAAACAGCTTTATTTTTTCTTTTTATTTTACATTCATTAAAGTGCAGCTACCTGGTCTACAAACGCTCTGATTTCCTCATCTTTACAACCTTCATAAAAGCAATCCAGAAATCTTGGGATCATGCATTCCTTTACCATCTGAGAATCAAGGGCCTTTAACCCTTCCAGCAATGGTTTGGCTATCTGGTTTTTGACATCAAAAAGAAGATCTGCATTCCTGTTCTGCGCCTCTTTTCTTTCCTTGGGGTATCCCATTCCTTTTGGGGAGCCAAAGGCTGTGGTGAAAATATTGTTTAAGTTCAGCTCTCCTCCCCATCCAAAGCCCTTTGCAAAGGGAAATGAAAGAGCGTTTCCGTTATTGATCTGCAAAAACAGATAAGCATCCGTAGGTTCCATACAATAGCCGCATACAACTCCGGGATACATATTTAAGGACATCAGGGCACCTTGTCCGGTTCCGCAGCCGGTGACTACAAAGTCAACTGCCCCGGAGTTCAAGAGAAGGGCTGCCTGGATTCCTAAATGCAGATAAGTAAGCCTTGGATTATCCTCTGTATATGCCTCCGGCACATCCTGGTCTGACAGAGGCTTTTCCATAGCCACATTGTACACCTGATGACCCAATGCCTCTGCTGTAGACTTTAATTCTTTTAATATGATTCCGTTCTTGGGTGCCTGGCTGAATTCATTTAATAATGCGATTTTCATTTTCTTATATTCCTTTCCGTATGTTGTTCCATCTATACTTGTTTTCTCATAGCTGAATTATGAAAAAGCCTGCAATAACTCCTCATAAGTGGAAGCAGCCTGCAGTTTTTTCATTGTAGCTTCATTTCCAAGTTTGCCAGCCAGCTCTGCAATCAGGCGCAGATGGTCTTTTGCTCCCTCACTGTCCGATGGCACAGCAAACAGAAAAAACAAGTCCACAGGCTCCTCGTCATAGGACTCCCATTCCACCATGGTTTCTGTTCTTCCCACTGCAATTCCGACTTTATTCACAAAATCCGACTTTCCGTGGGGAATGGCCACATGCCCTCCGATTCCTGTTATTCCTTCTTCTTCCCGTAAATACACATCTTTCATATAGCTTTCCAGGTCTTCCACGTATCCCGCCTTTTTAAGAAGACCTGCCAAATGGCGGATTACCTCATCCTTATTACCCGCTTTCATCTTTAAATCAATAACTTTTTTATCCAGAATCTCTTTTACCGCCATCTTGTTTCTCCCCTTACTTGATAAAATATTGATAGACCTCCAGAGCTGATTCCATGCGCTTCATTGCCTCCATGTTGTCATCATCCTCTGTCAGCAGCAGAAAATCTTTATAAAACTGCTTTGTCCTTTTTATCTCAAATTTCGATGTCATTTTTACTGCAAGCAGGAATACGGTATCTACCATATCCTCATGCCATTTGACCGGCTTATCTAAAATAGCCACCACAATTCTGGATTCATTCACTTCCATCATCATATTTCCATGGGGAATGGCGATCCCTCTCCCTATACTTGTTGTCGTGGCCCTTTCTCTGTCAAATACGCCTTTCAAATAATTGGGGGTCACATCTCCCTTTTCTTCCAGTCTTTTTACCATCATGGTGATCAGCTCATCCTTATCCCGGATCTGAGGCCTGATCAGGATTAAATCAGCTTCAAACAACTGGTGACATAAGCTGCTGAACCGGAAATCAGGCCTGTTCCTCAGCCTGGAAACCTGAACAGCTTTCCGTCGTATCATCTCAATTTCCTTTTCGCCAATACGGTCTTCCACTAAGACCACTCTGGCATCTTCCAGGTCCGGACCAGACCCGTTGATAATAATATCTGTTTCCGGATAAAGGGACAGCTTAAAATCATGGCCGCTGACCACCTGAATATCCGTGATTTCAGGTATACCGTACTTGATCATCTCAACAGAAAGCTGGCAGGCTGCCATTCCCCTTTGGCTGACCAGCAAAGCCGTAAGGGGCTTCCCCTTTTTTCTTCGGATTATAGCAGCCTGGATGTAAAGTGCGATCCCTGCCAATTCGTCTTCCGTTACCTGTACGTCGTAATATTCCTCAAATAAGCTGCTGGTAGACCAGGCCGCCAGAAAGGTCTGCTTATATTCGCTCTTCACATACTTGCTTATACTGTCTCCTGTGACAGTGGAATATTTCATCCGGAATATGGCCGACCTCATATGGATAAGCATCCCTTCATATAGCAGCCGGTCTTCGGAAAGATCTGTATCCAGCAGATCATCAATGGTTTCTATTACCAGCTTTACAAAGCCCTTTAAGTTTCTGTCATACTGCATGGCATAATCTTCGTGATTGATGTCGGTAAAGCTTTTTAGCTTTTTGGCCGAAAGCAGCAGCATTGCCAGAAGGATGGTGTCGTCTTCCGATAAATCAACCTGATATTCCCGGCCAATTCTCTGGTAAATGGATTCAGCAAAGGAATATTCATTATATCGCTGTATATCTTCCTCATGCATATTGCCGGAGAGAAGCTCATGGGCCAGGCTTTTTCGCGCAACAGACAAGCATGCCATGATCCAGACCATTTTAAAAGAATTGTCTGCCAGCTCGATCCTCCAGGCATTTTCCGCTTCCACGATCATGCGCCGGATGCGTGCCCCATCCACCCCCGGCGCAAAAGTTCCAAACAGGGCTTCCATGACTTCCGGCAGCATTTCCAGCATATAATCCTTAATTGCAATCCGGAAACTATACTCTTTGCCTGTCAGGCATATTCCTTTGTTCCTTACGGCTGTTATTCTGATATTCCGTTCTTCAAACCATTCCGATATGTTTTTAAGCAAATTGCTGACAGTAGGCGGGCTTAGGTAAAGACTTTCTGCAAGCTGCTGCAAAGTTCTTACCTCTCCCGGCTTCATCTTAAGAAGCTTCCCCATAAGCTGTTTATTCCGGTTATCCAGATCCCCGGCAGGATTTTCCCTCTGTTCCAGGTGGTCTTCTAAAATCTTTTTCTGCCGGTCACCGATTTCCAGCCAAATCCCTGTCCCTTGCCGCTTCTCTATTTTTCCGAGTTCCTCTGCCTCCAGCCACTCACCAAGCTGCTTAATCCGAGTTCTCACTGTTTTCTCAGATAGTCCCACATTATCAGCAAGCTGCAGCATGGTATATATTTCTCTGCTTATGAGGCACTGCAATATTTTGTTGTTATATAATGCGTTCTTATCCTCCTTCAAATAAACACTCCTATTCTTTGGAAATTATTCATTTCCTACATGTACTGCTTCTCCATAAATATACCTGCCGCTGGAACCGATCACTTTCATGTAATCCTTTGCAAACTGTTTTATTCCGGCTTCTGCTGCTATACAAAGATGCATATAATCTGTTTCAGGATTCTTTTCCAACTCTTTTAGCATGGCCTTTTTGCCTGCTTCAAATGCATCGGTGCATACATTGATCTTGTTAATTCCTCCTGCCACAGCCTTTTCCAGGTTCTCTTTTCCTGAGCCGGAGCCTCCGTGAAGCACCAAAGGCATATTTAATGTCTTCTTCAACTGGTGAAGGCGTTCAAAATCCAGCTTAGGTATTTTTCCCTTGGGATAAGCCCCGTGGGCCGTACCGATTGCAACAGCCAAAGCATCGATACCTGTCTTTTCCACAAACTCCATAGCCAAATCCGGATTGGTATATAAATCTGTTTGGGAATCCTCTTCCTGAGCCGCCTGGCCCACATGTCCAAGTTCCCCTTCCACCGAGCATCCCATGCCATGAGCCAGAGCAGTAATGATTGCCGTGCGCTTTACATTTTCCTCATAAGGCAGGGAAGAGCCATCGTACATAACATTTGTAAATCCCCGGTTAATGCAGTCTGTAATAATGTAGAAATCAGAACCATGGTCAAGGTTTAAAGCAACCGGCACATGGACCCGGCCTGCAAGTTCCCTTATAACCGGAATCATTTCTTCCGCATGGGCATGGTTTTTCATCTGCCCCGGTCCAAATTGTATGATGATCGGGGAATGCTCCTCCTCTGCAGCCATGATCCCTGCTCTGGCCATTTCAATATTAATGCTGTTCATAGCCATAACACCGTAATAATTTTTATTTGCATCATCAAGGATTGCTTTCATTGATACTAACATATTTTCATTGTCCTTTCTATCACTTACAGCCTTACTGGATCTTAATATCCAGATCCATGTCAAATTCTTCCTCTTCTTTTTCTACCTGTTCGTCTAAAGGCCGCTTAATGACTGCATAAAGAACTCCCGTCACCGCAGAACCAATTACCAGGGCAATTAAAAACCATATGGGCTTTGTCATCATAGGAACCACAAAGATACCTCCATGACCGGCTACGGATTCGCAGCCCATACCTACTGCAATAGCACCCGCCACGGCAGAACCGATCATACTGCTTGGAATAAATCTTGCAGGATCTGCTGCTGCAAACGGAAGAACACCTTCTGTAATAAAGCAAAGTCCCATGGGAAGTGCTGTTTTTGCTGTTTCCACTTCTACCTTTGAAAATTTGTCTCTCTTTAATAAGGTTGCGATAAAGATTCCCACAGGAGGAGTCATGCCTCCGATAATTTTTGCTGCCATGGGACCATTGATTCCATCAGCGCCCAGAGCATTGGCTGCCATGGAGGCTGTCTTGTTGATGGGGCCTCCCATATCAAATCCCATACAGGCACCGATCACACCTCCGATTACTGCTTTTGCACCTCCGTTTAAGGAAATAATCCACTGCTGGAACACATCCATAATGTAAGCAAGAGGTATAGAGAACACGCAAAGAAAAATCATACCGCATACCAAAGTTGAAATAACAGGAATAAACATAACCGGCATCAATCCTACGCCCCACTTGGGAAGTTTCCAGGTCTTCATCCAGTTTACAAAGGAACCGATGATGAATGCCATCAGAAGACCCCCCAGGAACCCGGCCTTGGATTGAGACGAACAGTAACCGATTACCATACCGGGCACAATACCGGGCCTCCCTGCAATGGAGTAGGCCACTCCGGCTGTCATCACCGCTACTCCAAAGTCCATTGCTATGGAACCTAATTTATTCACTCCCCACCAAAAACCAATCCAGGAAAATGGATTCAAATTGGAAAAGGGCGTTGCCCCCGCCTCTATAGCACTGCCGATATTATATCCCCCGAATCCCTTCGCCAGTGCACTAAGGATACCTCCGCATACAATAATCGGAATCATGTAAGAAATTCCCGTCATAACATGTTTTTTAATATCAAACTTTTGTTTTGCCATTGTATTCCCCTCTTTTTCATAGTTTTTTATAATGCTTTGCTATTTTCCCATTTTTTCCTGAATCTTTGTAATCACTCCCTTGGGGGATTTCATTACCATGCTGATAGGAACTTCCACTACCGCCTTTCCTGTAAAACGCTCTTTGTTCACCCGGATGTCTGCAGAAATCACAATCACATCCGCAGCCCGGATTTCTTCAGGCGTAAACTCATTTTCCACACCGATAGATCCCTGGGTTTCAACTTTAATATCATGCCCCAGCTCTTTTGCCGCATTTTCCAGCTTTTCCTTGGCAATGTATGTGTGGGCAATTCCTGCCGTACATGCCGTGATGGCTAAAATTTTCATATCTTTCCTCCTTGCTTATTTTTTATGTTATATTGATTTTACCACCTTAAGGAGATCGGGGGTAAATGAAAATCGGCATTATATTACGGTAAATTTTTGTTTGTTTCAGAGGGAACCACGCAAAAAAAGGCCGCGCATTCATGCGGCAGCCTTATGTGGCATCTCTCTTTTTTACAGGTTACAAAAATGCCTTCCTATTGGAATAACATATGGAGACCTTGATACCGTATCTGAAATAATCCGTGCTTTCATACCGAAAACATCCATAATCAGCTTCTCGGTAACAATATCTCCAGGTGCTCCCTGAGCGATCAGTTTTCCATTCTTCATTGCATACAAATAATCTGCGTAGCGCGCCGCAAGATTAATATCATGCAATACCATTACAATTGTGGTTTGTTTCCGCTGATTTAAATCGACCATTAAATCAAGAATTTCGACCTGATAATTGATATCCAGAAAGGTGGTGGGTTCATCAAGGAATAAAATATCAGACTGCTGCGCCAATGCGGTAGCAATCCATGCTCTTTGTCTTTGTCCGCCTGACAGTTCATTCATTCCACGATTGGCAAGTTCTATAATATCCATGATTTCCATTGCTTCTGTCACGGCTTCCAGGTCCTGCCTGGTCTGACCCTGGAGGAACTTCTGATGGGGGTATCTTCCGCGGGCCACCAGGTCACTTACCGTAACTCCTTCCGGCACAACCGGATCCTGAGGCAGCAGGCCGCAAATCCTGGCAAGCTCCTTGGGATTCATGGATCGGATTGGCTCTCCATCCAGCGTTACCAGCCCTGACTTTGGTGTAATAATTCTGGTCATAGCCTTGAGTAAGGTCGACTTGCCGCAGGCATTGGCACCTATGATAACACTGATTTTACCGTTTGGTATTTCAAGGCTCACATCATGTATTACTGTTTTTTCATCATACCCTACAACCAGATTGTCTACTTTTAAAATATGTTCAGATTTCATTAAAATTCTCCATGTCGATTCATTCGTATTAACAGATAGATTAAATAAGGGGCACCCAGCAATCCTGTAATGACGCCTACCGGAAAGCGAATTGCAAATGCCTGCTGTCCGATCATATCTGCTGCCAGAACTAAAACGACTCCAAATAACCCTGCTATAACAGGTGAAGAGTTGCCATATCCTGTCATGCGTTTTGCAATGGGTCCGGACAGAAAGGATACAAACGCGATGGGTCCGGTGGCTGCAGTGGCTACAGCTACAAGAATTACAGATGCAATCAGAAGAATTCCTCTTGCCTGGTTGGTATTCACTCCCATGGTAGCTGCTGATTCCTCTCCAAGCTCCAATATCTTTAAGGATTTTGCATAAAATAAAATGAGTGGTACGCATATCACCATAACAATTAATAATAAATAAATTGATGTCATTTGTACCCCATTTAAACTTCCGCTCATCCATCGCAAAGCTCCTGCAAGATCATTCTCATTTCCAATAAGAAGGAAATAACTGATTGCTGAATTCATGAAAGCCTGAAATCCGATTCCTACTAAAATCAGACGCCCTGTAGAATATTTTTTTAATTTGGATAAAAGATAAATCAGAATTGCGGTTATGGCCGCTGTCAGAATAGAGCCTCCAAAAACAACCCTTTCTCCAGCATGAAGAATTAATATGCAAAATACTGCACCGGCACTGGAAGCCGATGTAATTCCAATGATATTTGGATTAGCCAGTGGATTCTTAAGCATAGTCTGAAAAACGCTTCCTGCCAGCCCAAAGGAAAACCCGGTGGCTATTGCGGCAATCATCCTTGGCAATCTTAAGGTAAGGATGGTAAAGGCTGCATGTTCCATATCTTTTCCGGCAAGAACCCGGGCTACGGTTCCCAATGAATAAAAAGTATTACCAACCGTCATCATAAGTCCGCAGAGAATAACCGCCAGAAGTAAGAGAATAACTTCTACAATCCAATATCTTTTTTTTCTTTTTTTCTGCCCCTCTTCAATAAAAGCAATATTTTCTATATGGTTCATCATAGCTTTGTCCTCATTGCTGTATAAATTAATATGGGGGCACCTACAAATGCTGTCACCACCCCCACCTCCAATTCTCCCGGATAACTTAACAGACGGCCAATCACATCTGAAATCGTCAGAATCACTGCACCTGTCAGTGCTGACAATGGAATGGTATAACGTAAATCTGCACCAACAAACAGGCGGATTAAATGCGGGGCCAGAAGGCCAATAAATCCTATGGGACCGGCAAGTGCCGTAGCACTTCCGCACAAAACAACACCTGTCAGTGCAGCAGAGATACGCACGATTCCAGTACGCACACCTAAACCTGTGGCTGCCTCATCCCCCAGAGCCATTGCATTTAAAGCTGGTGCCAGAGCCATTGCCATAGCAATTCCAATGAGCATAAACGGAGCCAGCAAAGATACATAGTTCCATGTTCCTGCGCCAATACTTCCCACCTGCCAGAAACGATATTCATTCATCACATAAGAGCGTGGAATCATAACCGTACTCATAATACAGGACAGAGCCGCACTGGTTGCTGCTCCTGCCAGAACAAGCTTCATGGGCGTAGCTCCGCCTTTTCCCATAGAGCCAATTCCATAAACTAATACAGATGTGAGCAGGGAACCAACCAACGCAAATATAATATATTCACCGGGAGCCGATATATTAAGAAACGCAATGCCGCATACGACAAAAACAGAAGCTCCTGTATTCACACCTAAAATCGAAGGATCAGCAATAGGGTTTCTTGTGACAGCCTGCATCAGTACACCAGATACTCCCAGTCCTGCTCCACAGAGTAAACCGAAAAATGTCCTTGGAATTCTTTTTCTTATGACATTTACCCCATATTCTTTAATCTGGGGATGGAATAATGCATCTATTATTTCCTTTACCGTAACCTGCCTGGACCCCAAAACAAAGGACATGACAACAGTTATGACCAACAAAACCATAATAACAAATAAGGTTATTAAAAAATGTTCAGGCAGAAACAGCGCCTGCTTCCCGCAACTGTTTCCACCATCTCTTTTATTATTTCGAGTTTTCATTATTCTGAATATTTCCAATTCCTTCTGCAAGTTTCTCCACATACTCATCGATTGTATAATCAAAAGCAAGCGGTGTAATAGTCAGTGCTGCTGATAATGCCGTACCACTTTCAATACTGATGATGGCATTGTTCTTCAAAGCTGGAATTTCCTGAAGCACCTCATCTGCTGCCGCTGCTGCATAAGCTGATTCAGAGCTATAACCAATAAGAAAGTCTGCATCATACAATAAATCTGCATTCTCTGCACTAAGAGAAAGGGAATAGCTTCCTTCCTTAATGTACTGGCTTACACCTTCCGGATATGTGAAGCCAAATTTGTAAAGGAACTGGCAACGGGTATCCTCAGGGGAATACGCATGAAGACTGGAAAGGTCCGTTTCTTTAAAGGAAACCCATACAAACTTCTTCCCTTCAAATTCAGGGTGTTCTGCTATCTTTTCTGCAATTGTATCCTGCATTCCTGAAATTAAAGCTTTGCCCTCTTCTTCCAGACCCAGTGCTTTTGCAGTAATACTTATCCATTCCTCGGTACTGATGGTCCATGCTGTTTTCGGATATGCCACTACTGGTGCGATCTGGCTTAGCATATCATATTCTTCCTGAGTCATTCCTGAATAAGGTGCAAGGATAATATCCGGATTGCTGTCAGAAACTGCTTCATAATCGATGCCATCGGTGTCATGGAATACATTTGGTTCTGTTATACCAAGATCTTTTAACTTCTCCTGTGTCCAGGGCAGCATTCCGCTCTCATCTTCAACACCATAATTTGCTGCTGAAAATCCAACAGGTACGACACCAAGAGCCAGTACAACATCCTGGTTGCCAAATGCCACGGTAACAACTCTTTCCGGCTGCTTCTCAATCACCGTTTCTCCAAATGCATGTTCTATGGTTACGGGATATGTAGCAGATGTGCTCTCCCCTGTCTCTGGTTCACTGGTTACGCTTGTATTCCCTTCCTGGGTTGTCTTTGCATTTCCACATCCAGTTAAAGCAATCATCATTGCCAGAACTGTTGCCATAAGAATCCTTTTCTTTTTCATGGCTCCTCCTAAGAATATTTCTTTTTTACTTATTTAGTTAGACGAAACTAATTGAGGCAATTATACTTATCCTTACTTCTCTTGTCAACATATTTTTATTAATTAAAATATTTTTAGTTGATAGGATTGAATTTTCCATGAAGCTTTGTTATACTTGTTTCACTATAATAAACATTTACAGAGGAGAAGTAATATGGCAACGATGAAAGATGTGGCAGCCAGAGCAGAAGTGTCCGTTTCCACCGTAAGCTTCGTTTTAAATGGTATCTCCAAACAGCATAAAGTAGCGGATCGTACTGCAAAAAGAGTATTAAGAGCAGCCAAAGAATTAGGGTATCATATCAATACTCCACTTGAGTTATCCCCAGATTCCTCTGTCAGGCAAAAAGTCATTGGAATCTTTTTTCCTCAAGAGAATCATCCAACCGATCTGGGCATGATAACTGAGAATATTTATCAGTATACCACTCTGCAGAATCTGGCCTGCAATATTATGATTATCCCCTACCAGCAGGAGCAGCTTAATACGGTAATTAAACATATTGATTGGAAAACCGTAGATGCAGCGATTATTGTTATTTCCCATTTAAAAGAGACACTGAAATCAGATGAGTTTCCAGATGAGCTTCCTCTGGTTTTTTATAACTATTCTGATTCCAGATATAATAGTGTATCCTGCAGCTCCATAGAATCCAGCAAAATGCTTTGTGATATCATCCAAACAAAGGGATATAAGGATATCGCAGTCATAGGAAGTGAACGTTCCCCAAGAATCTGCGATTCTTATTTTACACAATTCCTTGAACTATGTGAGCAGTCCGGCATTCCTGTCTCCGCTGAAAACTATATTTCTGTAGAAAATTCTTTTTATGGCGGGGCCATTGCTGCGAGAAAACTTTTAAATTCCAACAGCCATCCTTCTCTGATTTTATCTGCAAATACAGTATTAGCTCAAGGTGCGATTCCTGTATTTGCAAGAAACAAGTTTTTTATTCCCCGCAACACCGAGCTTGCTTCCTTCGGATTGGATCATGATTTATCCTATCTTCAAAATCATATTCCTTCTTTGACTATGGTTGTTATCCCTTCCATGGAGATGTTTAAAATCGCCACAGACCTGGCTTTTCAATTAATAGATGATCCAGAAAAAAAACCAGTTCACCGAATTTGTCAATGTAAACTGATTTTAAATGAAAGCTTATCAATATAAGATTATTTAGATCAATACTTTAAAATTTATTATACTTCCCATTGTTCTCTTTTACTCTATAACACCATTCCTCCCACCAGCATGACGGCAGGTATGGTAAGCAGCGACAGGATTGTGGTCACTGCCATTAATTCTGAGGCATACCGGCTGTTTTTATTATACTGCAGGGCAAACATGATGCTGGTAGCTGCACTGGGACAGGCAGAGGCTGTTAAAACCGTAATGGCAATGGTCCGGTCCGCATTCACCGCCATAAGAATCAGCAGAGTAATAAATGGAACCGCAAAAAGCTTTGCCGCGCTGATCATGTAGGTTCTGGGACTTTTTAAGCAGGAAAGCAGATTGCTCTCTGCCAGATTCATTCCGGAAACCAGCATCGCCATAGGGGTGTTCATGGCTCCTATCATGGACAGAGGATTTCCCACTACCTCCGGCAGGTCAAATCCCGTCACAAAAAAAAGAACCCCCGCTCCAATTGATACGGTGGAAGGATTAATAAAATACTTCATGGTGGAAATGAGATTTCCAGTCCTTCCCCTCATGAGAGTAATTCCATGGGACCAAATCAGTATGTTGAATACTGTAATATAGGCAGTCATAAAAAACACTCCTTCTGCCCCCAAAACCCCATTGATCAGCGGAATTCCAACAAAACCGCAGTTAGAATAAACTACGGACATCCGCTCCACCGCCATGTCAGGATTTCCTTTGGACCGGACTAAAAACCCGGAAAGCAGGATGGACACAAGAAAGCTGATTCCGGACAAACCTGCAGTCACCATCAAACCGATTAACAGGGTTTTATTAAATTCAATCTGATAAGATGTAATGATCATACAGGGAGTGATCACATTAAGAAGGATGGAAGACAGCTTTTTGCTGGCTTCACCGTCGGCAATTCCTTTTTTCAGGATAACAGCTCCTATTGCCATAATCAAAAACATTTCTATAATTTTGTTAACTGTAATATATGCTAGGCTCATTTTTTATGTATGCACGGTTTCCGGCAAATCTCCTTTATCATTTTAATCTGGCTACAAACTGCTTATCTTAGGAAAAAACAATATCCGGGCATAAAGTCAGGACATCCTTGGTTCTTCCAAGAGGCAGACAATAATCCTTTGTTAATCATAGCATCTATGATAAATAAAGACAACAACACCTTGAAGGAATTTAAACAATTCAATTTACCAATAAAGCTGCCAATCTTTCGAAAGCCTGGTCAGCGCCTCCAGGTAGTAGTAATCTCCCCAGGTATTGCACTCATCCACCCCTCTGTCGGCACAGGGGTTGTGCTCCGAGGCATGGGCATAGGTGCCGTGAAGGAGAAGGCCGTTGGACTGCTCCGGCGAATGTACGGCGCATTCCTTAGCCGCCGCCAGCAATAGCCGCTTTGCCATACCCGTATAATATTCTGCATCTTCTTTTTCCATATATTTGCTCATTTCCAGCATTCCGCATACCGCTGCAACAGAGGCAGAAGAATCTCTGGACTGGCCGCTTCCATCGTCAAAATCAAAATCCCAGTAAGGAATTAAATCTGAGGGCAGATGTTTCAGGAAATAATCCGTAACCTTTTTAAATATATCAATGTATTCCTTGTTCTTTACATAACGATATGCCATAGCACAGCCGTAAATTCCCCATGCCTGTCCCCTGGCCCAGGCAGAACCATCCCGATGTCCCTGATGGGTTACCCCCCTCACCGGCTTTCCTGTCTGAGGATCAAAAAAGTAGGTATGATAAGTGGAATGATCATCTCTGATCACATAATTCATAGCTGTTTTAATATGCGCCTCAGCTTTTTGTGCATAATCGGAATTTCCTGTCACCTCTGCTGCCCAGAATAAAAGAGGCATGTTTAAAAGGCAGTCGATGATCAGACGGTAATTATCCGGTGCTCCCAGCTCACCCCAGGCCTGGAAAAACTGACCTTTTTCCTGAAACCGGTCCATCAAATGATCTGCCGCCAGCAATGCTGCCTTTTTTGCAGTTTTATTGCCGGTCAGCTTGTAAGCCGCCACACAGGACGGGGTATACAAAAATCCCATGTCGTGATGGTTCACATCTTTCTTGTCTGCTATTCTTTTTAAAAAGCTGTCTACCTGAACCTCTCCTGCCTTCTTAAAAGCTTCCTTTCCCGTATCTTCATAAGAAAGCCAGATTTCACCCGTCCAGAAGCCTGTTGTCCATTCCACATTCTCCGTCTGGGGATAAAAGTTATTGTGACTGTTGGAATCAGGAAAATGTTCTGTAAAATCCTTTAAATTATTCTCCACCAGGCCCGCTGCCAGATCTAAATATTCTCTCACTTCCTTATCGCTTATCTTTGGATAAGATAGAAGCTGTTCTGCTGTTCTCAATTCATTACCTCCTGCTTACTTCAATTAATCAAATCATAAGACGGCCTTCCAGCCCTTCATAATCCACTGTTATAGTCCGCCCATCCTTCATCACCAATATAACCGGTCCATAGCCTCCGTACTTCTGTTGGTCTGTAAATTCAATGGCTTCAATAGGAAATAATTCCTCATCCTTCCATGGACTGTCATCAAACTTGCTCAGTACTGCAGAAATCATGACATAAGGCTGATATCCATACGCCTTTTCTCTCTTCAGACTTCCATAGACCAGGATGCTGCAGTCTGCATCAGGATTTACGCCGGACCGTTCTTTTATCCTGATTTCCTCCCAGGCCGTATAAGTTACAAAAGCCTGCTGAAGGCACTTTTGTTTCAGAATAACAGCCTTTGCACTCTGGCAGGCTCTCTCTTCTATTGTAGTTTTTCTCCCGTTTCGTTCCTTTGGAAATCCATATGCTCCCATGGTCAAGGCAAAAGGCGGATTGGGTATGCGCATCTTATCCACCCGGATATGTCCGTTTGCCACGGAAAAATCAGCCAAATCAATGGAAGCTCCCCCCTGGAAATTGTACTGGAAATCAAAGTACTGCTTCCGGTATAAGACTCCGTTTTTTACTCCCCCATACATAATAATATTGGGGACCTGGGCGCATTTTTCCTTACTCTCTCCGGGGGCGTATAAAAGGCTGTACTGCATGGCCTCAGCTCCCTGGTAATCGAAATCTTCCCATGGAAAATGGCTGTTAAATGCCAGACGGATGTAATACCGGATATACTCATCATCCGGCCTAAAAAGTCCTTTTGCTGTCCGGAACTCACATGCTCCGTTACCTCCCTGATGTGCGGAAACAATCCCCGGGCCATCCATAACAGTTTCTTTAAATTCATCCCTTTTCAAATGCTCCCAATCCCCGTTTTCTTCCACATCGGTCCAGAAGGGATGATTCTCCGGATAAGTCAGAATCAGAAATGGGTTGGCAATCCAGAAAGGACTTGAACTGCAGCTATAATCCTGCAGCATGGGAAGAAACTGACCATAAAAGCCAAGTGTGGGAACCCCGTTTTCAAATACATCTTCTCTGGTAATAAACTGTAA
The DNA here is from genome assembly GCA_902363735.1 of Clostridiaceae bacterium. Lineage (GTDB taxonomy): Bacteria > Bacillota > Clostridia > Lachnospirales > Lachnospiraceae > Lacrimispora. Next base: position 327,540 of record CABJBA010000002.1, on the reverse strand, counting down.
AAGGGCCCCTGAATTAATCCGTCTGGCAAGTCCCGGACTGACTTTTGTTCCTCTTAACAGAAAGACAGATGCATAAGGAGAGGAAGCAGCATTGCGGTAAAGACCGCTTCTGGCCCACAAGGTAACCTGGGCATCCTTATCAAACATGGAAGAAAAGACCTCAGCCATTTCATTGGCATATTGCCCGATCTTATTTGCAATCCAGGGTTCCTCCTCATAGCCATACCACACGTTCCAGATAGGGCCATATACGTGAAAGGCCCACGGAGTATAATAATCGAACCGGTGGCCGTCCCTGTACCAGCCGTCCCCGGTATAATAAGAAATGATCACCTGGGCATGATCTCTCATCAGTTCTTTGTCGATATCATATCCTTCTTTGTGCAAAAATCCCAGTATCAGCATGTTAAACAGGCGCCAGTTGTGGGGAGTCGTCTTTCCGCAGGCAAATTCTGATAAGTAGGCGGCAATGCAGTCCTTTTCTTCTTTCGTATAGGTATCCCATATAGCTTCCCTGCACTGGTCCAATCCAATGACCAGGGAGGCGCATTCGCAGGTGTGCTGAAATGCTTCCTCGCCGGTTCTGGATATGGCAAGAAGCTCTTTTAGGCTTAATAAATAATTGGAATTGCCTGGGGTCATTGCCTGCAGAATCTGCTGTTTATAGTATACCCTCACCGGAAAGCCTCTGATTACAGATTCCGGACGGCTGTGAAGAAGAGGGGCTGCAATGAGAAAGCTCCTGGCAAGTCCTTCAAACTTTTCTGCACTGGCCTTGGTGGGAGAACTGTCCGGGTTTGGATAACTTACGTCAAATTCCGTCCTGGGGCTTACAGGCTGGTCTTCCATGGATGATAAATTAGAAAAAATTCCATTCAGCAGAAATCCGCAGACTTCCAGCCAGTGCTTTCTGGTCATGCCGGTATAGGGGCTTTTTTCATAATCAGCATCCTTTACTTCAAACTTCATAAAAAGGGACCTCCTTACAAGAAATCTTATCTTGCTTTTTTCCATCCTTATCATATAATAATTATAGTGCAGGTTCTTTGCTGAATCTTGTCTTTTTAATGCGCAATGTGACTATAAGGAAAGAAAGAGGACTTTATGGATACAATCAGCCATTACCATCAGATTAATTTTCCGGAAATAATACGAAGCCATCATATGATGTCTTCCAGACAGGTTACCGATATTTACCACATGCATGATTCCTATGAAATGCTGTTGTTTTTAGGAGGAAATACGGATTATTATGTTGAACATCACCGCTATCATTTAAAAAGAGGTGATTTACTGGTCATTAATAACAGGGAAATTCACAGAGTGGTGTCCAGGGACAGCAAGCCTTATGAACGGATTGCCACCCACTTTTATCCCGATCTGGTCCGGAGCTTCTGTTCGGAACAGGCAAATCTTCTGGCCTGCTTTGAGGAACGGGACGTTACGGAAAAAAATGTGATTTCCTTAAATCCTTCCGCGTTAGAGCGATACCTTGCCCTGGCCGACCAAATGCATACGGCTCTCACCTCAGACACCTTTGGCCATGATATTATGGCTTCCACCTACTTACTTCAGATGCTGGTACTGGTAAACACCTGCTTTCACGACTCTACCCTCATTCCTGAAAACACCATGCCCCAGTTTTCCTATCAGCTTATGAGATATATCAACAGCCATCTGACCGAGAACTTAACGGTTCAGGCACTGGCCGGACATTTCTATATGAACCGGTCTTATATGAGCCGGAAATTCCGGGAACAGGCCGGTTGTTCTATTCAGGAATACATTATCCTGAAGCGTGTTTCTTTGGCAAAAGTTATGCTCAGCCAGGAGAAAAGTGTTTCAGAAGCCTGTGAACTATCGGGATTTCACGATTATTCCAATTTTATCCGCACCTTTAAAAAGTATGCCGGAACCACTCCAGGGCAGTATGGACAGAATTTTATAGATGTGCCTTGATTTTGCAAAACCGGTCAGACAAAAACATACCTTCAGACTGAGCTTATCAGTTTGAAGGTATGCCATTTTTTAATTCATCTGAAATATCTTTATTTTTCTTACTACATCAAGGATAGTTCCATCTCTTGCCTCAACTATGGCAACCACTTCATCTTCCCATTCAAGCTTATCGGGGGTTCCTACCAAGCTGTATGCTTTGTCTCTCAGGCTTTCTATGGTCGTGTGAGAGATTTTTGCATCATCCAGGCATTTAATCAGATCCTGGCGCAGAGGGTTGACCGCAATGCCGTAATCCGTCACCACCACATCTACACACTCACCCGGTGTTGTAACAGTCACAACCTCATCGCAGATCGTCGCCATTCTTCCCCTTGTAAGAGGAGTTACAATGATACAGCATTTGCTTCCTGCAGCAGTATCCGGATGGCCGCCCGGAGCTCCTCTTAGAATTCCATCAGAACCTGTAATAACATTTACGTTGAAATCAAGATCAACCTCCAGAGCCGATAAGACTACGTAATCCAGTTTATTGACATAGGCTCCTTTGATTGCAGCATTGGCATACTCGCTTAAGCTGATTTCGTGATGCTTGGGATTGGTGAAAATATGTCCGATGGCTCCTTCATCAAAGTCCTGAGTATCCAATATATGCTCTACCAGACCCTTGTCCTGCAATTTACAGATAGCAGTACTGGTTCCGCCAAGAGTAAAGCCTATTTTAATTGAGTTTTCAACCATATGGGTTTCCAAAAAACGGGTGGCAGCCAGAGATGGGCCTCCAACACCTGTCTGGAAGGAAAATCCGTCTTTAAAGTAAGGAGTTGCAGCAATGACATCTGCCACCTGTTCCGCCATCATAAGTTCTCTGGGGTTGTCTGTCATTCTGGCTTCTTTGGTGGCAATCTTTTTCGGATCTCCTATATCATCCACTACGCATACACAGTCAACATCAATGGTTGAAACGGAAGATGGCAGATTGGGAAAATCCACCAAAGTATCGGTAACAATGACTGTGTGGTCTGCATAACAAGCATCATGTGTTCCAAATCCCATGGAACCAAAGTTATTCTTACCGCCGACTCCCTTTGCATTTCCACAGCAGTCAGAGGACGCTGCCGCCAGGAACGCTATGTCAATATGGACCTCTCCGGCCTCAACAGCTCTGGGCCTTCCTCCATGACTTCTGATAATAGCGGGAGTTTTCAGCTTTCCTGCGGAAATCAGCTCTCCGATTCTTCCTCTTACACCGGAAGTCTGAACGCCTATGATTTTTCCCTGCTCAATATAATCAGCTATCACGTCCTGTGCGCTTCCAAGAGAAGTGGCAGCAACGGTAATATCCTTTAAACCCATTTCTTCCACAAGGACTTTTGCGACCATGGCAGCCACATAGTCTCCGTTTCTAAGTTCCGTATGAAATGAAAAAGTCATTCCATTATGAGCTCCACATTGTTCACAGGCTTCCCTGATACTGGAGCAGATTTTGCTTTCCTGAGGCTTTACACCCATACGGCTTCTTGGAGAATCTTTTTTAATATATCTGCCATCCATATAATTCTTTCCCTGGTAAACTTCTTTTCCGTTTATAAGCAGTTCCTCAGGAATATCTCTTTTTACTGCATTGATCATTTCTCTATACCTCCTACACTGATTTTACAAATCTCCCTGATAGATACCGCAGGCCTTTGCCAGGGCAATGACCCTTCTTGCATCCTCGAAAAACGGAATATCCACCATCTTTCCATCTACCGTATAAACACCCACGCCTGAATCAGCCTGTTCGTCAAAAGACCTGACCAATTTTTCAGCATATGCAATTTCCTTTTTTGTGGGAGCGAAAGTTTCGTGTACAAAACGGATCTGCTTGGGGCTGACAATACTCTTTCCATCAAATCCCATTTTTCGGTTTTGAATTACTTCTTCCTGAAATCCTTCTATATCATCAATGTTGGGATACATGGTATCAAAACACTGAACACCGGCTGCACGGGCGGCCAACAGCATCTGGCCTCTTGCAACAAGCATTTCAATTCCGCCCTTTTCAATCTGTACATGCATGCTTTTTCTGAAATCACCGCCTGAGATTGCACATCCGAACATTCTTTCCGATGCGGTTACAATTTCATAAGCATTCATAATTCCCCTGGGACTTTCCAAAGCAGCCATCAAAAGAGTTCTGCCCTCTTCCACACCAAACTCTTTTTCAGCAGCAAGAACATGAGCTTCCACCTGTTTTACATCATCTGCGCTTTCACACTTGGCAATTCGTATGCCATCTGCGCCTCCTGCAACTACACATCGGATATCCTCCTGCCAATGAGGTGTATCCAGGCCATTGATCCGGACAATGACTTCTGTATTTCCATAATCAATATTTTTTAGGGCATGATATAAAGAAAAACGGGCTGCATCCTTTTGATTTTCTGCCACTGCATCTTCCAAATCCAGGATAATGCTGTCTGCCCCATAAATATAGGCATCTTTCATTAAGCCTGGCTTTTGTGCATTCATGAACATCATGGTCCGGCGCAAACGGGTTTTTTGAGGAATCGGACGAGTAATCATATTACATCACCTCCCAGGAAACATCTTTTTCAGACTTGCCGCAGCTTCTGTAAACGGCACATTCTACGCGGGCTGTTAAGGTGCATTCCAGGGCCCCCTTGTCCACTACCGTTATTTTGCAGTTTTCAACATTAAGCTGCTTTAAGGTATTTAAAACCGCTTCCTTAATCTGACGGCCATATTGATTCATTACCACACTGTCAACAGATAAATCAATCCCATGCTCCATGGGTTCTACAGTTACCTGTGCGTCGCTGGATTCCAAAGTACCTGCCATGGCAGTTTTTAGAATTTTCATACAATTTTCTCCTTCCAACCTGATAATTTTTGTTTTATATTACTATTTTTAACATAATCAATCATCAATTGTAAAAGTCCTATTTTTCTCCTTCAACCATTCCAAACAGGAATTTAAAAACCTATTTACAAAAAAGTTGAAAATCAAGTATAATACTGATATATATTTAAAAATCAGATAAGTTTTATGGAAGGAAGGGGGAACATGGACGAAAGGGATTTTGAGCTTTTATTAATATTAAGAGAAACTAAAAATATAACCAAAGCTGCTGACCTTCTTTATGTCACTCAGTCCTCTCTTTCTAAACGGATCTCTGCGCTGGAAGAAGAGCTGGATATTACTTTGATTCTGCGCTCAAGAAATGGAATCGTATTTACTCCGGAAGGAGAAATTGTGCTGGAGCATACCGCCAGAGCAGCGGAAGAATTAAAAATAATGAGGGAATCTGTCAACGCAGGAAAGGGTTATGTCTGCGGTACCTTAAATGCCGGTATATCCGTAAATTATGCTCTGTACCGGTTTCCTGATATTTTGACCACCTACCGGAAACAACACCCCCATGTAACCACCCACATTACCACAGAGCACAGCCGGAAACTGTATTCACAAATACTGGAGGATGTGATTGATATCGCTATTCTGCGGGGAGAATATCCATGGAAAGGAAACAAGCTTCTGCTGGAGCAGGAAAGGGTCTGCGCTATTTTCCATGAAGAATACAAAAAAAAGCCTTTGTCAGAAATTCCTTATATGGGAAGAAAAACAGATGTTGTTTTTGAACGGGAAATACTTCAGTGGCTTCGGGAAAACAATTTGAGTCCGGCATTCCGGGGCATTTATGTGGACAGCATCACCACCTGTGTGGAAATGGTCAACAGGGGCATTGGCTGGGCAATCGTTCCCGAAATATGCCTTCATGATTTTAAGGGAATTATAAAACCGCTGGTTTTTAAAAATGGAGAACCTTTTGTTCGTTCGACTTATTTAATGTATACCGACAGGGCTGCACTTCTGCCTCAGGTAAAAGCATTTATTGATATTGTAAAAGAATATAATAACAAAGGAGTATGATATGGCAGAATACATTGTATCAAAAGTTTATCCCAGTGATAAAAATGGCAACCGCCAGATTGATGAATTGCTGCACGCAGAAGGAATCCGGAGGGATGGAAACTTAGACTACACCTGTGCTGTTTACGATGATGATTTTAATGTCATTGCCACGGGAAGCTGCTATGCAAACACCCTTCGCTGCCTGGCTGTCAGCAAATTTCACCAGGGGGAAGGACTGATGAATACCATTGTGTCACATCTGATGGAGATTCAGTGTGACAGGGGAAATACTCATGTATTTTTGTATACAAAGTGCAGTTCTGCTAAATTTTTTGGAGATCTGGGCTTTTATGAGATCGTGCGGATTGAGGACCGGCTTGTATTTATGGAAAACCGGAAATCAGGCTTTTCCCAGTATTTGAACCAGTTAAAAGCGGATGGGGACAGGCTATCCGTTCAGAAAGATAAAGCAATTTTGCCTGAAGGGCAAAGAGAAGACCTCATGGATGGTTCGGTTATATCCGGCCTTGTTATGAATGCAAACCCATTTACTCTGGGACACTTGTATCTGCTGGAAAAGGCTGCGGCTGAAAGTGATGTATTGCATTTGTTTATTGTCAGTGAGGATGCAAGCCTTATCCCATTCTCTGTGAGAAAGAAGCTGATTGTCGAAGGGACAAAGCATTTAAACAACATTTGTTATCACAACACTGGCCCTTATGTTATCAGCAATTCCACATTTCCCAGCTATTTTCAAAAAGATGGGACGGATATTATCACCGGACATGCCATGCTGGATTTGACAATCTTTATAAAGATCTCCAAAGCATTGGGAATCAACAGGCGGTATGTGGGAGAAGAGCCTAACAGCCAGGTAACAGGAATTTATAATGATATTATGAAGCAGGAGCTTCCCAAGGCCGGGGTGCAGTGCATCGTGATTCCGAGGAAAGAATCCGGCGGTGCACCGATCAGCGCTTCAACAGTTCGCAAGGCAATCCAGGACAATCACATGGAGCTTCTTAAAACCTTAGTACCTCAGACCACTCTGGATTATTTTTTAAGCAGTGAAGCAGAAGGAATCATAGAAAAAATACGTGCGGCAGAACATGTCATTCACTATTAAACAGGTATAAGCCGTCAAAAAGAGCCCATCTCCTTTTAACGGCTTATGTTTCAATAAAAAAATCCTCCAAGAACCTGTATAGTTTCCATGGAAATACAAAAACTACGGGTATACAAGGAGGTGTTATTATGGCAAAAGCAGGCATGAGAAGACCAAGTCCCTATGATCCTGATAATCACGGTACAGAAAACCGTGAAAAAATGCATCGGCCAAAGAATGAACAGGCCCAGGTACCGGAAATACAAGGAGCTGCAAAAAATGGAAATGCAAAAGCCGGCCCAATTAATGCTCCAAACTGGGCCAGAGATGATTATAAAACAGGAAATAAATACGATGGTGAATAAAACTCAAATGCTTCATTTGGGCCCAAATGAAATATATTCAAACTCCTTCTACGAAGCCCCCCTATTGGCTTTGTAAAATGTACAGAACCTTTGGAGCTTCCTCCTCAGGACCTGGCAGCTATTGCTGCAATTTTATCAGAATAACTTTTTTGCCGACAATCACAATATATACCTAATTCAGACAGATTTCAACCCAAGTGCCAAAATTGTACACTTTAAATGCTAAAATTTGCACTCCCTCTTTTTTTTGCAAACTTTTTAGGGATATTAGGGGAATTAAATGAAAATATAGCCTTTATGATAATTGAAAACTATGGTATATTTATGGAATAGCTTGTAAAATCAATCCACTTACAAAGGAGGATGTTTTATGAAAATCAGCGCAAGAAACCAATTAAAGGGAACCATCATCAGTATTGAGGAAGGTGCTGTCAATGGAATCGTACAAATTGACATTGGCGGCGGAAACACCATCTCTTCCACCATTTCCATGAGCTCCATTAAAGAGTTGGGATTGGAAAAAGGGAAAGAAGCCTATGCCATAATCAAGGCCACTTCTGTAATTGTCGGAATTGATGAGTAACGGAAATCCGGAGAGATTGAAATTTGATCTCTCCGGATTCTTTTTGTTTTCATGTAAATAACTCAAACTTCACACATAGATTTTAGCTATGTACTTTGAAATTTCAATATCTGGCAGCATCGTAAACTGTTTTAGCCTGCAATACAATCTGGTATAAGGACTGCATCTGGATGGTGACCTCCTGGATGGCCTGGGAAACTTCAGCAGCCTTGATGTTAATACTCGTGGTTGTTCTGTCTGACTTTCTCTCTCTATCACGCAATAGGGACAATTAATTTCTCAACCTCTGATTTTTCCAATGCATCAATCGGCATGATTCCTACGAGATCGTTGGGTATACCCAACAATGTGGAAATATCACCGCCAAGCCGCCTGATATACCATTTATTCTCATATTGTACTGCATCAAAACAGAAACAATACTTATTTCCATTATATTCAAAGATAACAACACTGCTTTCTACTCCGTCTGCACCGCAAACTTTTGTCTGCTGTGCTTTGGTATTCAGGAGGCTATCGGTATCATATTCCTCTGAAAGTTCTTCAGGAGGAACATAACCCAGGATTTTCATGGAACTTAAATCTATTTGTTCTGAAGAAATACTTTCATCAGAAGTATCTTCGTTTTTCAACAAATCAGAATTTCCGAAATATCCTTCATTTATAATATGAAGAGCAGCATATTGCCCTGCTATATCCCTGGTAATTTGTTCTTTTCTACTTTGGATATTAAAGTTTCGTGAAAAATCATTTACAGCAGGCAGAATGAATTCCTGGTGCATAAATACATAAGCTTGAACATGTTCTAAACTTTCCTGTAAATCATAATGATCTACATAGCTTTCTATAGAAAATGTGCTTATCATCTGATCTGGTTCATATGCTTTAAAGCCTTCCAGATAGGCTTTTGCAGCCAATTGAGGGGAATCAAATCCTTCCATTTCAAAAATGGTTTCTGTCGGTTTCCCTACATCAGATGCTTCTATTCCGGGCCCAAATAGGTCTTTTGAGGAATCGCTTATAAAATTCTTAAGTGTCCGTTCATCTTCTGCAGCCAATAACGCAGCTCCGGCCGCACTACTGTCCAAACCTGACATATGAGCAAAAATCCCGCCTAATTGCAGATTAACCCATCGGCTGTCGAATTCTATCACATCAAATGAAAGGATATACTTATTTTCTTCTAGTTCAATGACAGCCACACAACTTTCTATATTGTCACCGCCATATTTTTCTGCCTGTTTGATCATATTTTTTTGATGTGTCTCCGAACCATATATATCTAAGAGTGATTCGGGAGGTATAAATCCCAACAATTTCATGCTTCCTAAATCCACTGCCTCCATCTGGACCTCCAGCTTCTCCAGAAATTGTTTTACCTCACCGGCATCATTTAACTGTATGTAGCTATCAGTGGGTAAATCCAACTGGCTGAGGATTAAGTATTGACGCAAAACATCGTCCAAATAGTTTTCTTCTGCAAAGGAGTCTGATATAAATTTAAAATTACTGGTCTTAAGCCCCTCCAGATAAGCCTTAACAGCCTGCTCTGGTGAATCGAACCCAGCCGCTCCCGCTGCCTGGACTGTCGATGCCTCAGATAATTTTGACTGCGTTTCAGATATTTCCTGCATTTCTGCCTGAGGGGCAGAAGCGTTTGAGAAGGAGCAGGCAGAAGTATATGCTGAAATTAAAAGAACTGTTATTATTACTAAAGTATGTTTACATTTTTGTATTTTTTTCATTTTCCCCTCGACATTTCCTGAGTATTTTATATTCATATTTATCAGAAATGGAGATGGCGCTTGAGCTATCTCCGTTATGATTCTGATAACCATATGTATTACTTCTCTTATAGTTTACCCATCCATGAAAGAATTTGGACTACTAAAATACCTATGCCAACTACTAAAATGATTCCTCCAATAATCTTTGCTGCAGTTGTCGATGGCATTTTCGGAAATTTCTGTAGCAATTGATCCGCTGGTGTTATCAGCAACGTTGCCCCTATCACAATCATTACAATCCATATAATAAAATCAAACATTTCTTTTCCTCTCTTTCTTGTTAAACAACACAATACATGCTGTAAATAACATTCCTAATTCTGAAATTTTAGTATAATATGTAAAGCTTTTTAATTGGATATAGTTCAATATATTTACTTCTGCTGCAATTTCATCTTCATTTATAGTCTACATCTTTCCCTGCTACATAAAAATCTGAATCGCTAAAATACAAATTCCAACAACGAATATAATTCCACCTATAATTTTTGCTGCTTTTATAGATGGCATTTTGGGATATTGCTGTTTTAGCTTCTCGGCTGGTGTAATAAGTAACATGAAACCTACTCCAATCATTATAATCCATAAAATAAAATCGAACATTTCTTTTCCTCTTTTCTGTGATGTATTTAGGTTATTAAATGAGTAAACCTATAAACTTGTTTCTTTACTTGTTCTGTTTAATTAAGAGCTATTAGAATAGCCCGTATAGCCTTAACAAGATTCAGATCGCATAGTTAACTATCTTCATGATTAAAAACAAATATAAAGATATTTACCAAACGAACTCTCAACTACCTTGCCAATACATTTTCCTCCAAATATCACTGAACTACTCCATTTCGAATCAGCCACGAAGCCTATCTGCAAACAAACTTCAGTCTATATTTACCTGATCAGAGTTATAGTAGGGTAGGAGCTGGGGTAAGAGTTTCCCCAGCTCGAATTACATCAGCTCACATTGCGGGCTGAAAGTATTTTTTCATCGGGATCGGATTCTTGGCATTGGACCGGAAGTGGAATGGTATTTGCGGGGATTTATACAATTATAGTTTTAAATCATATTCCTCTGATTGATTTACATTAATTGTAATAAAACGTATTTGATCAAATAACTTCATTGCATCATTTCCAATAAAATATCTTCCAGCTTTTTTATTACATTCTTTTTTTATATTTCTTTTAAACATGTTTAACAGACTTTTTGATTCGAGTGTATTACTAATGGTTCCCACATGTCCACATATTAGGTATTTATTTTTATATACTCCACCAGGCCAAATAATAATTGAATTCTCATTCTCCATTTGATCAACATAATATTTCACGCCACCATTAGTTTGTTTAACCTCTCTAATATTTAATGGATCCTCCCACTTTAACACCAAAAAGCTTTCGCTTTGATGATCGCCCGATAAATTAATTCCTAAATTTTCATATTCCTCCAACGAATTAATTGTTTTAATTATGTTTGAATCATAAGAATTGGTTTCAATATATTTAAGTTTAATATTTTCCTCCACATTTTGAATTATTTGTACTAAATCTACTTTTGTTGTAAAAAAATATATTTCATTAGCCACTTTTTATCTCCTTCTTTCAATTATTTAATATATTTGATAAATCTCCTAAACCTGCACCTTTGGGTATTAGAATAATTGATCCTCCAGTTTTACTATTTATTGAATTTGCAGCATTTTGTTCCCTTGTAGTAGGCTTTTTTCCATCTGCATATACATCAACGGTATTAATTCTAACTATATTTCCATCTTTAGTAGCAGTAACGTCTAAATAATTACTTCCTTTATTACTTCCACTTGGCTCTGGTAAATATTCTTCTGGACCTCTTCCTCCTCCAGTCACTTTGTATCCCTGTTCCTCTAAATAGTCACCAATTTGAGCGTTTTGTGCCCTAGTAGCTTCAGTACCCAATCTACCTCGACCACCTTCACTTTTTGACTGGTTTGTTATCTGATCGTACTGCTGGCCTGTATACAGAATACGGTTACAGATATTTTCCATCCTATTGCGAATAACTCCGTACGCATTATAATCATAACTATTTTCTACCTATTGTGCCGAATCAGTAATAAAAGCCGTACTGTTCCTCTCAGCCAGATGGTATGCGTGGTAGCCTGAGGAATGTCCCAGTTCGCTTACCGCAACACCATATCCTAAAACCAGACAGTCAGTCTCATTATCCCGTTCTTCCGCCAGAAGTTTCCCATTATAATACAAAAACGTGGATTTCTTTCCATTCTGGATGGTTTCAGACCGTAATCCCTCCCCATGATACAGGCTTTCCAGTGTCTGGCCATCCGCTGTCTTTACATATGACTGGCGGTTAAACAGACTGTAGCCATAACTGACGGTTCCCTTCTCTCCTATTTCCTCCACTACATTACCCTGGAGATTATAGGTATAGGAAACAGAATTCTCTGCTGTACTCCGCTGTTGGTGATCCCCTTTTCTTCTCCCAAATCATTATAGGTAAAGGATCTCATATTTCGGTCTCCCAGCGTCTTCACCTCTACCCGTCCATCAGGATAATAAGATGACTGCTTTAAGTCTATTTCCCTTTAAAATATATTGATAAATTATAAATGTAAATCTATTCATACTTATCAGAAAGGGGCGTTGCAAAATAGCAGCACCCCCATCTACACAATCTTTGGGATATTTCCTTTATAATTTTTATGGTCTTCTGTATAGATTTACTTTTTGTTTTATATACATATAAGTAATTACTATTTCATTGTAACCATATTGACTAATCACATCTGTTATTATTTAAATTCTTCAAAATAATTATCATTTCCGTCTAACCAGTATTCAAACCATGATAGAAAATTGCGTTTGGGGGCACATGGTTGAATTCCAACATCAGTAAAAAACCACATTTTTCCTCGTTCTTCACCAGTAATAATAATATTCCAGCTCTGACTATCTCCAATGTCGATAAGCTCTATGTTTCCGCTACCAACTTTATCAAAGCGGTTATTAGTTTCATCTTCTTCCCATATCCAATATTTAGTAAATATAAAATCTTCTTTCACCTTATTTTCATTAAACTCTAACTCTTCAAGTCCTTTTAAACAGAAACCATCAATCATTTCACAACCATTTCCTATCTCTGTATAAAATAAGACTAATTCTTCTGGTAAAATAAATTTATAATTATTTTCGAATTTTTTAATCTCATTTATAGAAATAGGGGCATTTATAATTACTCCTTCTTCTTGAATTTTCAATTTAATACGCTGTATATCTGCATTAATCATATTAAACTCCTTCTATTTCTTATTCTTTTGTATGCTTACTGATACACTCCCATCCGACCTAATGCTTGATACACTAGTATCAGGATTGAAGATTCTTACTGTATTAGGGTCAGCAGTGAAAATTACTCTATTTTCAGCAACTGATAGTTGAGAAAAATAGCTTTGACAATCTGTACACATTGGCTGTGAAATTCCTATTGGTTTGTCAGATATGATTGATAATTGTTTCTCTGCATGTGAGGCATTATATTGGCCTGGAACACCTTGGTCATTGGCACCTGCACTACGTAAATTATGCCCAACTTCTTGTGATTTACTAATAACCTCCTGTGGGGCTACTCTAGTGAAATCACTGTCTCCTCCTAAATCCTTCCAACCACTAAGTGTATGTATATGACCATCTGAAGCAACTGTCTTCCTGCTTGGTGGCGCTTCATTATAACCATACTGTTCTGCTAAATCAGCTGCTTTCTGCTGTGCTTCCTTAGCTTGTGAAATTCTAGAATCAGTTCCACCCAAATCCTCACCTGGGTCTTCAACTGCACTATTTTTCTTAACACAATCCTCTTCAAGCTCATACCCACTAGGATCATAATAAACTACCGGATTATTGTTACAATAAGCATACAGATTCAATCCATCTCCACGGTACTCATCTTCCTGAAGGAATCGGCCTACCACTGGATTATAAAATCTGGCCCTCAGGTAATACTGGTTTGTTACCTGATCATACTGCTGGCCGGTATACAGGATAAGGTTATAAATATCTTCCGACTTATTACGGATGACTCCAAAGGCATCATATTCATAACGATTTTCTATCTGTTGGGCCGAATCAGTAATAAAAGCCGTACTGTTCTTTTCATCCAGATGGTAGGCATGGTAACCTGACGCTTGGCTTAACTCACCTGCAGCGACACCGTATCCTAAAATCAGACAGTCAGTCTCATCATCCCGTTCTTCCGCCAGAAGTTCCCCATTATAATACAAAAACGTAGACTTCTTTCCATTCTGGATGGTTCCGGCCCGTAATCCCTCCCCATCATATAGGCTTTCCAGTGTCTGACCATCCTCTGTCTTTACATATGACTGGCGGTTAAACAGGTTATAGCCATAGCTGGTAGTTCCATTCTCTCCCGTTTCTTCTATCACATTCCCCTGAATATTATAGGTATAGGAAACAGAACCATCCGCTGTACTTCGGCTGATTAACTGGTTTCTATTATTATAACGGTAGCTTTCCTCATAGTCAAATGTCTGATATGATAATCTGTTTCCACTTTGATCATACTTGTAACGTTCTGTTTTCCCGTCGCAATTCTCCTCCAAAAGCCGGTCCATGCTGTCATAACGGTAACGGACTGCCACATCTCTAAGACTTTCCTCTCCCGGCATCAGCTGACTTCCTGCTTTGGACACCCGGTTCCCATTTAAATCATATTCATACTGAAGATCACAAAGAGTCGGCCCATTTTCTGCAAGCGTAGCAAGTCGGGTAATATTCCCGTCCGTATCATACTCATAAAGGGTCTTTACCCCATTGAAATGCCTGATTTTCTTCAGCCTTCCATCAGGAGTATGATCATACCGGACAATCTCTACCCCTGCTTCATCCGTAATACTCTGAAGTTTCCCCCTCCAGTCATAACCATAGAACACCGTATTTCCCGTCACATCCGTCAGGCTCTTCAAACTTCCATCGCCATGATAGGTACAGGAAATCAGCCTCCTTCCAGACGAAGTCTTCTCCAAAAGTTTCCCATCCGCCCGATACCGATACTGATAAACAAACCCTCCAGCGATTGACTTTCTCAGATTTCCAATGCTGTCATATTCATAACTCCGGGTCTCCCTTCTTTCCCCGCTGCTGTCAACAGCCGCCTCCATAACCAGATTTCCGTCTATATCATAAATACTCTTCCGCCTGGTTCCCATACGGTCAATATGCAGGGATAAACGCCCCTCACGGTCATAATAAAACCTCTCAGCATTTCCATCCTGATCTACAATTTCACATACTTTCCCCTGACTGTTATACCGATAGTGGATGATATTTCCATTCGCATCCACAGTACTGGTAATATTCCCCGCGTAATCATAAGTATAACCTTCTTTTCCTCCATCCGGGTTTTTCGTCCTGGTGACACGCCCCCAGCTGTCTGTATCATACCCCACATACTGCTGGTTTCCATTGATCACACCGGTAATCCTTCCCCTGGAATCATAAACAAACGTCTGGGCAGCCACTCCAGCCTTTCTACTCCGGCTGCTGGCAATCTCCTTTTCTTTCCCTAAATCATCATAGGTAAAGGACAGCACATTCCCATCTGCCAGCGCCTTCGTCTCCACCCGTCCATCAGGATAATAAGTATTTCTCTCCTGTTCCGTGGCAGAACCGTCCATTCGGCTTAACACATCTCCCCGGTAATTATAGGCATACTGATACGCATACTCCATATCCTGCTGTTCATCCTCTGCCTGGGGAAGTACCTCCTTCACCACCCGGTCATTCTTATCATACTCATACTTAAATACCGGTCCAAGGCAGTCTCCTACATGAATAATCCGATCCTTTAAGTCATAATCATACTGAATCTCCCAAGGCTCCCCATCTTTTCCCTGTCTCACTGCCTTTGTTATATTTCCGGCAGCATCATAGGAAATGGAAACTGTACGGTCTATGCCATTTTCCCCATCCACACTTCGTTCTGATATCAAACGGTTACAAGAATCATACTCACGGAATATCTCATATCCTTCAGGAGTGACAATCTTTGTCCTGTTTCCATTTTCATCATATGCAAATCTGGTTACAGCGAATTTTGATTCACCCGGAACCGGCTCAAGGCCACTGTTTAGCTCTTCCTTTCGCTCTTTTAAATATCCGGTCGAGAAATAGGAACAGCGGATGACCTGCTTCACCTCATCACTGATCTTCCTCTCTTCATAAATCCTGTTTCCCCGTCCATCATATCGGTAGCGTACTACGGCTCCCAGCCCATCTTCCACACGAATCAGGCGGTTTCTTTCATCATAGGAGAAACTTAAAGTAAGACTACTGCCTCCCTCTCTAGTCAATTCTCCATTCAAGTTCCAGTAGCCGCCAAAACGCTGCTCCCTGATCTTATTCTGATTGGCATCATAAGCAAAGGAAGTCCTCTGGTAGAATACCTCTCCCTGCTCTTCCCTGGCAGGCTTTAAAATCTCTGTTACATTTCCACGAAGATCATAACGGTAATAAGCAGTACGCCCCAGTGCATCGGTCTCTGTCAATACATCACCGCTCAGACTGTAGGTATATGCCGCTTCTACATATCCTTCCGGATTCTGCACTTGCAGCAAGCGGCCTGCCGGGTCATATTCATACTGCCAGCCCTCCCCATCGTCCAGTTCACTCTGATAATATTCCGGCAGAACATGCTTAATCCTGTTTCCTTCTGCATTATAAAAGAACCGCTCACAGCCTCCATCCGGATAATGAATCCTGATCTGGTTTCCGTCTTCATCATAATCAAAGGAAATGCCAATCCCGTCATCCGTCTCCTCCTGATAGGCATTTGGATGCACTTTCTTAAGGATATTTCCTTCCCCATCCCTGTATTGCCGTTCATGGCTTCCATCAGGCCGTACCGTATCAATCAGACGATTCAAGAAATCATACCGGTAACTGTATTCTCCCTTTTTCTCCCTCCAGGCCTTTGGAACATACATAGCTTGCATACGTCCGGCTCCATCATACATCCAGTGGGTTTCATGTCCCAGGGGATTGCGAACCATCGTTCGGTAATTACCTGGATTGTAGCCAAACTCCGTACGCCCATAGCTGTCTTCTTCCGCCATCTTACGGCCTATGGAGTCATATTCACGGGAAATTTCTTCCCCATCTTCCTGACGGATCAGATATGGACTTCCCTGTCCCTCCTTGTAACTGTACAGCTTTTCGTTTCCAAGAGCATCTACTTCTGAAATTAAACGCCCCTTCCGGTCATAACAGAAGCTCTTCTTTGCCCAGCCATTTCCGTCTCCGGTCTTTTCACGTTCCTCTGTCCGGTTATGATTTCCATCATATTCATAACGCCATTCACGGCCTGAATTATCATAGACAGCAATTAAGTTATTTTCCCCATCATAAGAATAGCTGGCCTTTAAACCACCCGCCTTATGCTCTTCAATCTTCCGTCCTGCTTTGTCATAAATCCAACGTGTTTCATGTCCCAACCGGCTGATTTCCCCAGTGCGGTATCCTCCATCCTCACTGTACTCATAGGTAGTTGCTGTCCCATCAGCATAAGACATCTGGAGAACCTGTCCCTTTTTCCCGTAATTATAAACTACAGTTTTGTCACCAACACTGGTATAAACCTTATTTTTCCGCTCATCTTCCAGATACTCTGCCCTGTATATGTCACCGTTGGCAAGAGTCTGCAAGATAACCCTTCCTTTGTAATCATACCGGTTCTCCAAATAAGTAATACCCGACTGATCTGTGGCTTTTATCAGATAACCATTCCCGTCATAATCATAGTGGGTGACTCCCTGGGACGTATGAACAACATCAGCCAGAAGTCCATCTTTATAACGGTACTGTATGGTTCGTCCAATATTATCCATAATCTGAATCAGACGGCCTTCCCGGTAAGAAAGACTTAAATGATATCCAAGAGCTGTGGTGATTCCTTCCAGGTTCTCATTGCAGTAATCAAACGTAATGGCCTGTCCATTCCGATCCTTAATGGATAACAAGTAACCCCTTTTATCATAATGATACTCTTTATGGTTCTTTCGGTCATACAGATGTAGTTCTTCCTCCTCTGACCGCAGCATAAACCAACCGCAGCCATCTGTAACATTCTGATAGGTTTCTCCATTCCACTCAAAAATCAGGCTATGACCTGTTTCCAATGTCACATGGACACAGTTTCCATCTTTGCAGAATCTTCCTTCATAAGGAAATGCCCAGCCTTTTCCCAGTATTCCTTCCGTCTGATTGCTGGAATTATATTTTCTGGCAATTCGTATAGACTCCCGGTAATCACTGATAATGAAATCTGTAGCTGCAATCAGAAAACCACCAGTCACAGCATCAATTGGTTCACCAAAATATTCCGCCAATCCATTTGCCAGAAGGTTTTGAGAAAATGACTGCATCAGGTTTGTTTCTCTTCCCATAAAACTGTCAACGCTGATATCAAGTCCTGTATCAATTCCGGCACCTATAAAGGTTCCTGCAATCTTTTGAGCTACTTTGGAGTTAAGGCCCAGATTATTAACAACATTTCCTTTCAGCCATGAACCAACCGTTCCCTTTGTCATACCTATGGCCATATTGGTCAATGTGTTTACAGGATTGATCTTCCCCGTTACCATGTAGTCTTCAATCATTCCGCCCACAACCTGGACACCTGTTTTGGCTACCATATTGGTAACCTGTCCGGATTTGCAGAAAAGATCATTCATCTTTTTTAATGCACCGGTTCCCTTTAATGCATTTGCAGAAACCACATCAAAGATAATATCCGTACCCATGGAAGCTAGATCATAAAGGGCCTGATTTCCCCCGAACACGCTGTCCCGCAAAAAGTTCGCAGGCTGGGACGTATCCAGGGCACTCACTTGGTTGTGTCCGCTTACCCCCTCTGCCATATCTGCCACTGCAAACACGGTTTTCGCTCCTGCTGCCAGAACAAATGGCAGAGTAACGGCCGCTGCTCCTCCAGTACATACCACTAATGCAGTAACCGCCACCACAGTTGCAATACTTTTTAAACCTTTTATAAATTTCTGTTTGCTGGCTTGTTTTTTTGCAACCAAATCATTTTTAACCGCTTCATTCATAGCATTGCGGTTATTTTCATCATCAGCAGTGATATCTGCCTCTACAGACTCTGCAGATGGCTGGGGAGCCGGTTTTAAATCTGCGGATTGTTTAATAAAAGCTGATACAATATTGGCTTCTGTATTTAAAGTTATCATGTCAGCTCCGCCGTCACCAATACTTAACGTAACCTTGTTTCCACCGCAGATCATCAGGTTTTCAGTTGGACTCTCACCACCCTCTCCTGCCATCATTCCTTTCTGAGTGGTTATACTGATATCCTTACCGTTCATGGTCACGGAACCGCTTCCGCTGATAAACAGAACAGAAGAACCGCCTGAATCAGAGGTAAAGCTGAAATCCTGAGGAGTCATGTCCATAGCGCTGCCGCTTGGGTCGGAAAACCTTTTATTATCCGGTTTTTTCCCGCCGCCTACGCCGCCTTTGCTGCCAATGGCATGAACCGCAATGGCACTCTGTTCATCATGATCCGGAAAATATATATGTACTCTGCTGTTTTCCTCCGGCATACAGTAAAAACTGCTGCTCTCTATGGCGTATGTGAAATATTTTTCCTTTGCCCCTCCTTCATACACCGGATCAATATCAAAATGAACCCGGATGCGGTTCCCGCTGCGCTCCTTAACAGTGGCCGGAATGCTCATTCCATAAATCCTGGGATTCTTTTCTTTATCCCGTTTCATTCCGTCTCTTCTGGAAAGCTTATACCGGTAAATCAGTTCTCCATATTCCGTTGCAATGTCTACATCCGTTACCACTACAGGAATCTGGTTAAACAGGACCTCTTCTCCCATCCACAAAAACTCACGACCGCGGATCTCCCACTGAGCCGCTTCCTGCGGGAGAATTTCTTTTGGGCGCAATACTTTTGCATAATGAGCCATGTCTTTCAAAATCACATAATCCTCACTGTTCAAAGTCTTTCCATGATTAATTTGGGGTACGCCAAAGTAGACCTTTCCGCAGTCGGCAGAAACATCGGGGATGAGATATGTGCCAAAATGACTGGCTAAACGCCGCAGAAATACCCAGTCACTTTCTTCATACTGCAAAAGCATCTCAGGAATGACCGCTCCACTGGTCACTTCATCTTTGATATCAGTATTTCCATAATCCAAAAGTACCTTTTTGGCCACTTCCATATAGGTCTTGGAGCCATCTAAAAAGCTTCGGCTTTTCTCCACCCGCTCCCAGTCCTTTGTAAAGGAATACGCTTCCAGGTATAAATAAGGCAGTCCATGTTCTACCTCCAGCCGAACGGTCTCTGTCTTTCCCTGGAAGATGATCTTTCCACCTGTTCGCTCTGTTTCAGTAATAACAATAGGTTCTGCAGAAGCCATTGCAACAATCTGTTCCGTATCTTCTTCAACAGCCAGGAGCTTCATGGAAAGAAATGCATGACGGTTTAAGCCTTCCTTCAAACGAAAGGACTCAACCCCAATGATACCTTCCAATGCCAGCTCTATTTTCAGCTCTTTATATCTTAGGTTCATGGCTACCCCCTTTTCCTTTGTTACAGCCTGTTTTTCATACTGCTGCCTCATTCTCAACCTCCGGCTTCTGGCTGTCCTGCATTATCCAGCTTGATTTCGCCTCCATACATACAGAAAATCTTGGCTTCTCCCAAAAGTGAATGGGCTGAATCAGTTTCCACATCTTCTTTTCCGTTATCCCACTCCTGCCCTCCCACAATCTTGGGTTCGCACTTTCCCACTACCTGAGGCAGACCTTCAAAAGCTGCTGAAGGATCATTCTGCTTTGCTTGTTTACTCTTTTTTCCGCCAAAAAGATTCATAATTTTATCTATAAATGTATCCGGGGCTTCTTCCTCAATCTTTCTCTTCACTTCCTCTGCCGCTTCAATGGTAGAGGGATTTTCCATGCTAAAACACCCTCCAAAACAAATGATGTTAATCTCTGGCTGGCAGTCTTTTACAGTCATCAATGCCTGTCCCCTCATGAATACACCATGGGACTGGCGTAATACAACGTAACTAGGCCGCATCCCCATTGTACAGGCAGCACTGCAGCAGTGAACCACATAGGTATCTTTTAAATCCGGCATTTAAATCACCTCAACTTCCTTCAAAATGATTCCAATCACATGTCTGCGAAGCATACTTTCTGCCACCTCCAGGCTGATAAACGGATGGGGAAATCTCTTATCCTTCAGCATGAATGCCTTGTGCTCTCCTATTTTCTTTTCATCCAGAGCCAGCCGTTTTACACTCCCATTGGAATAAAACTCTGTCTGGTCAGATAACATATCCATGCGTTCCAAAAGCAGCTGATGGTAAAGTACCATAGTCTCTTCCTCTTTGTTTGCAAAAACCACGCTCTTAAACACCATGTCATCTTCATACATATCTAAAACCCTTTTAACTTTATCTGATACCAATGGAATAGGACTTTGAATAAAGTCCGGGATTATCTCCCCTCCCTCTTTTAAATACATCACGGTGGAGTCATTCAAATCAGCTTCATCCTCTTTATAAAAGATATGTCTTGGACCACAGATATCAAAATCTCTAAACTGAATCACATCAGGCAATGTGATATCCTGCTGCATCGTAAAAAATCTCATTGGATGGCCACCTCCTGCCAGGTTATAATAACTTCAGCCTGTTCCGAGCTGATATCAATTTCCGACACCTCTTTTTCAGTGAAGGATGTATGGGACATATCTGCACCGTCAAAATTGTTATCTTTTAATATACAGCCCTCGAAATCCGCCTGCCGTAAAATCGCACCATTAAAACTGCATTCTTCTAGCAGACAGTTCTTAAAGCGGACTCCGGTTAAATTGGAGCCGTCAAAAACCACATGTTTCAGGCTGCAATCTTCAAAAACCGTAAAATACAGACACTGGTTCCGGCATATGGAATCCTTTAAATTGGTTTTGTACCAATAGCCGGAAACCATCTCATCTTCCTGGCCGGCTGCTTTCTGAACAGAGCGTTCCCACTCCTTCTGATCCTTAGGTATCCGGTCAACACTGGCAATCACCTCACTGTTATCCCGGTATTCTCCCCAGCGGATGCTCCAGGATTCTTCCTTGGGTATTTCCGAAAAATCCTTATTTTGTTCCACATCCCGGAACATAAAGCGAAGCTGGGCCGCCAGCATGGAATTGCACTCCATAACCAGATTCTGATATAAGTTTTCTACATCATACTGATTCACCTTTCCCATGTATTTCCTGATATTTTCCCTGCACTGATCCCTAAAAGGCTGAAGAACCCGGAAAAGAAAATCAAGGGAAAAAGTAAGGCAGACCGGCTCTGTATCCATATACCATCTGGCATCAAAAGCCTGAACCAGAACCTGATAACTTTGATTCAGTACATCTGACCTCAGCAAAGAAAAGTACATAAACATGATCTTTTCCTTTTCTGATTCCTCTGCCGCTTTCCTGACTCTGCGAAATACCTGCTTTAAAACGGCGGATAGAGTCTCTGCCTGTTCCTGGGCATGATTCCAGAATTCTGCTTTTATTTGATCCATTGCCTTTTTTTCGTTTTCTCTGAACTGCTCCAATGCCTCATTTCTGGTCATCTGCATCCTCCTAATCTATCTTTACCTCAGTACCCTTGATATACAGGTTTCCATCTTCTGCTGCCTGAATCTGACCTCCCTGCGAACACATGATGGATACACATTTACTGCCATGAAGCACCACAGCCGTTTCCGCCGTAATGTCTATATTATTCTGGGCTCCGACCATGATTTCACTTTGCGCAGAAAGTGATACCTTGCCATCCTTTCCAATTTTCAGACTGGCGGCACCTCCGGCACATGTTAAGTTAACTCCGTCTTCCCCCAGACTCATTTCCTGCCCGTGGACGTTGCTTAAATATTTGGTGGACGGAGATCCCATCCGGTCTCCCCCCGATCCGCCGCCACCGGTTCCGTCATAGTCACTGACAGAACTGACGGCAATTACGTCTTTCGTATGCTTTGACGGAAAATAAATTCTGACATGGTCTCCCCGTTCTGGCATATAATACCAGCCGCTTCCATCGAGAGAAGCGGATAAGGTAGAATATGGAAACCAATATACAGAACCCTGACTGTTTTCCCCGTCAATCATCAACTGGGCTTTTACCTTTTCTCCCGCCACATCCAGAATCTTTCCTTCAAGAGCTGCTCCGATTAAATGCATAGGATACTGCTTCGCCTCCAAAATACCTGTCTGTTTCTGAAGCTCACATTGGCAGTGCAGCAAGCCCTGTTCCAGCGTATAGGCAAATCCTCGAATCCGGAGTGACTCTCCCTGGTAATTAATCTGTTCAAAGAGCTCTGGGGTATGATCAGTCTCTACTGTATAAATCAGAAAATCCACATCCCCTACAGCCGCTCCCTGCTGCTGCCAGTAATTGCAGACCCCCATCTCTTTTTCCGCCCTGACCCGTCTATATCCCCAGGCCCCTTGAGCCATAGAGGGAATTCCGCCATAAAGTTTAATTTGCTCCATGCCAGGGTAACAGGCCAGAGGCACATTGAGCTGTGATAACATCCTCTTTAAAAATACCCAGTCCGTTTCTCTGTATTGAACGGATATTTCCCCTAAGGGTTTGTCCTCAATTGTAAGATTGATGTCACTGCCCGGATAATCTGCTAAAACAGCATGAATTAATTGTCCATAGGTCATGGCTGTATTCTGAAATGATCTGGATTTCTTTTTTAAATCCATGAATAAGCTGTAAGTTCTTGCCTTTACTTCTATGTGGTGAAACGCTCCAGAGCCCTGGACCACTGCCTCTGTCACTACTCCTGCAAAGATTGTCTGCTTTTTACCTTTCACCTGCACAGAAACCGATATGGGAGCGTATTCATTCATTTCAAACAATGTATTCTTTCCTTTGTCTTCCGACAGGAAACCGCTGATATACAGACTCCCATGCTCTCCGGGGCGGCATTCAATCTTCAGTTCTTCCAGTTTTTCAAATGTCAATCCTTCTATGCAAATCTGATCCAATGCATATGCCATAAGACCGCCTCCTAATTCTCCTGAATCAATTTACCGTGCAGTTCAATCTTTCCGGCTGTCATTTCAAAGTCTGCACCTGCATCATTGATCATCTTAATTGATGTCTGAGCCGTAATAGTGAGCTCATTCTGGGCTATAAACTGTAATGTTTCCGCTGCAGAAATACAAATATCATTCATGGCGTTCAGCACCACACTTCCGTCTTTCTTAAGACACACACTGCCCTGATCTCCTGCTGATATTACAACCCCTGTCTCTGTAAACTGAACCTGATTGCCCTGGGATGTGGAAATGCTCCTGACATTTGGATTGCCCATTGGATCCGGTGCTGCCCCGCCCATGCTGCTCCCTGCCTGGGATTGAGGGTCATGAGGCTTAATATTGGTAATGACATATCCTTCCTTTTCATCATCCACCGGAAAATACACACGGATGCTCTCCCCCTGTTCCGGCATGCAGTACCAGCCGCTGCCGTCAGGAGATGAAGCTACTGTCGAAAATGGAAACCAGTAGTTATTGGCCCCTCCGCTGCCTGCGTCAATTTCCATATTTACCTGAACCTTATCCCGGTTAACTCCCGATATGATGCCGTCAACGGAAATTCCAGTAAGGCGCTGGTTGAAATAAGGCATGACCAGCAGTCCATCCTTTTGCTTTAACAAACACCTGTTTATCAAAATTCCATGATCTAACATCCTCTCAACGGAAGCGATATACCAGGAAGCTCCTTTATATGTAATCTGGCTGCCCATGATGGCAATGTCATAAGTATCCACCTGATAAGTAACTCCCTGTACCTTTGTCAAACCCTCAAACCCATTTTCCTGCATAGATTTCAGCCAGTTAAAATCCTGTCTCACAGTATAAGGCAGGTTATCCCAGTCCCAGTTTTCAGGACTTGGATTTACACCCACCTGAAAACAAATAGCAGAAAATGATGTGTCCGGGTAAATGGCCGCATGATACTTTGAAAAGAAACGTTTTAAAAATTCCCAGTCAGTCTCTTCGTATTGAATCAAAACCTGGGCAATGGGAACATCAGGCACATTAATCATGTAGTCCGCATTCTCATAGGAATTCATGACCTCAGCCACCAGCTGCTTAATGGTCATCTGAGGATTTTGAAACGCCCGGCTTCTGCGTTCGATATCCATATACCTGGTGGAATCCCAGGCCTCCAGGCAAAGGATGCGTTCATCTCCATCTTTTCTCATGGAAATGGAATCGATAATCCCTTTAAATAAGATTCCTTTTTCACTTCCTCTTTGATAAGTTAAAAATACCTCGTCTGATATTGCGTGGAATTCATTTTCATCTATTTCGCTGTCTAAAACAGCCTCTGCATATAATCTGGCATGTTCACCTGGAATCTGGCTGATTTGGATAAGCTTCACATATACAGCTCCTGCAACAGACAGGAACATGTCTTTATAGGTAATAGCCCACTGACTCTCTCCTCTATAGTTCTCCAATGACTCCGCCCCCTTTACTGTGTTCCAAACCACTGATCCATGTGCCAGACCAAGGCTTCCAGAACAATGCCATAAGTGTCCTTTTCTTTCTTCATACAGTTAAAAGTACCTGTAAAGCGTTTATCTTTTCCTTTCATGCGAAACATCACATTATAAATCCAGCCTTTTCCGCTGGGGACTTCATAACAGAGGTATTCCATATTTTCCAGCTGCTTCTTTTTTAAAACTCTGGCAAATAAATTATTTCTTGCCATCCCATTTACCAGCAGATTGGCCCACTGGTCCATGGTAATTGTGCGGATATTTTCTCTCAGCCATAAAACAGTCTGGCTCAGCTCATGGTCATGGTTGACAAATACTGCTGATTCCTCCCCTTCTTCTGATGCCTGATAAAAGTTTTTAAAAATAGGCACTGGGATGTTTTCTTCAAAATAAACTCTATTCTCAAATTCCAAGGTTTCACCTGTATGAAGCTTTAATACTCTCTTTTTAATCCCTGCAATTGCTTCTTCCAGGGTCAAAAGCTCTTCCCGGGCCAAAGCCGCCTCTTCACGTTCCGCTTCCTCTGCACGCAAAGTCTGTCTTCTATACCGCTCAAGCATTGCTATTTTTTCATCTGAATACATACGATCGGTCCTCCTTATTTATGGCTGCCCTGCCCTATACTCTTCGTCCAACATCACCCTCAAATATTCCAGAAACAGCTAATTATTATAGAGATGTACAAGAACTCACTATTTTTTCTTTTGTTGTATTAAAAAGATCGGTATAATAGACCCAATTCCAATTAAAAACAGAGAGAATAAAAGTAATTTTATGGTATCTCCTTTGTAACCTTCACGCAATAGCTCCACATATAACATATCTTTTCCAAAATATTCAACAGCTTCTTTATCCGGTTCGAGAACCTTTCCTATCACAGAATACTGGTCAGTATCTTTCTTGGTAATTTGATGCAAATAATTTTTATGTATCAATACCATAACCATATCTTCATTAAGAAAACCTTGATAAAAATAATAAGATGGTGTTCCGTCTGAGTAATATAATTGAAATCCTGTATTTTCTAGCTCTGTTGTAAACTCAACAATTGTTCCTGTTTTCATTTCTGAAACATGAGATAATTGCACAGGCTCTTTAAAATCCTTCCAAAATTGTGTAGATATTAAATATCCTAATAAAATAATTCCTAAACCAGTAATAATCAGAAACTTGATGATTCCTCTAAAAGTATGCAAATTTGTCTTTCCTCCTCAGTAGTTCTACACCATATAAAATAATTGAATTCAAAACATGGCACATCCAGGATCAGTTTTCTCTCCTTTTTCCTGGGATTATAGCGTGTCCAGATGAATGTTCTTCCTCTTTAATAATCCCACTGCTTTAAATATATTTAAAGCAGCATAACACCCCTTCTCCCCTGATACTCCTTATCCTGCCTTCCGCCGCCCTGTTCCTGCTCCCGAAGCACCTTCAAAAGCCCCCGGTACATTCCATATCCGCTCTGATCCCGCACTTCCCCGTCCAGCTTCACCTTCAAATACTCCAATATACACTCCGCCTCTATCACCCCTTTATTGGCAAGAACATTCATGGAAAAGCTCACATCATAAGGGTCCTTCGTTTTATTCTGAAAGGTCTCCCTTGCAAACTGCTTTAATATCATAGAGTTCAGCGTACTCTTTCCCCCACCTGCATAGGGGGCATAAATGAGATTAATGGTATCAAATTCCGTAGAAAAGTCTTCAAAATTTTCATGCTTATCCCGAAGTCTTGCCCCTTCCTGAAGGCAGAAGCGGCACAGTTCCATTTCACAGGCCGGGTCCGGCTCTTCATGAGCCAGAACAATCCGTGTATTTCCGCTTACCTGTCTCGGTTCCTTCATCTCCGTCAGGAACTGAAGCTTCAAATACCGTCTCCGGTTGTCCGGCTCACACTCCAGGGAATACGGATCCTTCATAAAATACAGATGTCCCCCGCGGTATACCATCCCAGGCCCAACAGTTAGTTTCCCGTTATCCCAGGACAGTTCGCAGCCGCTGACAACCCCTTCAGCAAACCCTGAAAAAGAAAGCTGGAGATAATACTTGGAGTAGTCTCTCAGCTGTTCTAACATCTCCCCCCGAAGCAGTGATTTAAACTGAAACTGGGGATACACATACTGAAACATAAGGTTCACCTCTTAACATAAAATAGTCTCGCCAATTACCATGGCCTCTTCCATTCCAATGATTCCAAAATGATGCTCATAAAACAGCTCCACATGATAGGGAATATCCACAAACATCCGGATGAGAAAATCCATCTTTAATTCCAGTGTTTCTCTCTTTTTCTGCCCGATAAAAACCAGCAGCTCAAGAGAATTGTAGTTATTCTGATAGACAATATTGTTTTTTATTAATGACTGCATCATATCCAGAAAAATATCCAAAGAACTGCCTGTCTCATACTGACGCAAAAGGCAGCTTAAGATGATTTCCCTCTCCCCCCGGCAAAACAGCTTAAAATTTTCTTTTACCGTTGCCCCAAATGAGCCATTCTGAATATCCTGATACAGCATCTTTTTATAGTATTCCTCTTTGGTCATACCGGACCGAAGATCATTTTCCGCCAGCTGATGCAAAATCAGATTTGTGAGATTTTCCCGCAGCTTTGGAAACTCTCCGGGGTCCGGTGGAAACAGATCTTTAAATATATCAAAGAAACGATAATAGAGATTTATCTCAACGGCACCTCCCGGCTCCAAATACTCCTGATTTAAACAGGCCCCGGACACCTCTATATAGGCGCTGTAGCGTTCAGCCGGTTCATAGCGGATCTCGCTGCCCTTTAATCCCTGGTTCTTTGCCTGAAGCAGAGTTTCCCACAGATAATTCATACCAGTTTCCCTCCGCACCAATATTCCGGATAAAGCTCCTGCACTTCCGAGGCAATAAAACTGGCAAGGTCCCGGAGAATCCAGCTTTCACTTCCTTTTGCCTGAAAGAGCAGAACCAGCGCCTTTCCTTTGCTGCCATCCCGAATTTCATCTTTCATGAAAAAGTTCATGGAGTAAGTCTCAATCCGGCTCTCACCAATCTCCGTCAAATGGCAGTCCTGGTATTCAATCATGTGATCCAGCCCAAATCCCCGGATAAAGCGCTCCAGCTCTGCCTTGGTCTTCACTCCCTGATTTGTCCGCTGACGGAACCGTTCTGAAAAACTGTCTTTTCTCAAGTTTTCCATAATCGGATAGGTATGCCGGTCCAGCTTACTGCCGTTTCCCCCTCTTATGACAAAGACATCCCATTTCTTTACACTGGAAACCTCTCCCGTTACCAGCAGCTTTTCCCCGCTCTGCCGGACGTGACGGATACCGGCCTGCTCATCCACCAGATAAACGTGTTCTGTTCCATAATTTTTAATGGACATGATATGTTCATAATTTTTATGATCTTCGCAGGGTATGGGAAAACCAATGCTGTCCAGCTTTAAATGCCCAACATTCCAGATCGGAATCATATCATAATGCACCAGCTCATTATATTCTCCGAAATCCGTTCTCAAATCAGTGACCGTGGTCCCTTCCACCGCCTCCTGAGGCAGTCCGGTAATACAAACATCTGCCATTTTAAATAAATACGGAGCATTTACCGTTTTCCAAGGAATCCCGTTTTTCATGAACAAATGATACAAATGCTCTATTTTATCTAAATACCGGGTGCATTTTTTCAGGCTTACAGATACCGGATACTCCCCCTCTGCCTTTAAAATGCCTGAAAACGTCTTCTGCCGGTCAAATATCTTTTGAATTTCCATTGCATCACACTGCAGAAATACTGTGGCAATCCGAAATTCCCCCTTTGTTGCGATTGACTCCTTTATTTCTGATATTTTATAGGAATGCTCCTGTAAATCCTCCGGACACATGGCGCTCATCAGCCGGTCTGACTGGTCTAAATAGGCCTTTTCCACCAGTCCGGTCCGGATCAGATACAGATTTATATCATAAGCCAGATCATCCATAACCCGCTGCTCCAGTTCCTGGTACATCTTTTCATTGGCTTCATAAAGGGATAAGAATACCCCCTCCATCAAATCCTTAAAAGCGACCCGCTCTTCCAGGCTGGTGATGGAACGGATTTCTTCCCGTATCATGTCTTTCATCTCTTCACTGCCAGCCATCCTGCCTACTTCCTCCCATTAAAAAAGTTTTCTTCCCAGGTATCATCTTCAAAGGCAAAGAATGTTTCTTTTCCTTTGTAAAGCAGTTCTTTTTCTCTCATAACAGGAAGTACGACAAATCCCCAGTGCTTTCTGGAAACCCATACAAAAAACTTCATTTCTCCTTCCTGAATGATATCTATCTCCTCCTGAATCACCGTTCCTGCGTACTGGGTATTGATTTCCTGCTGAGTGGTCCGTTCAAAGTCCTTCCTATCACAGGTAAAATAAGAGGTTTTTAATTCTTTTCCTGATACATCAAGCAAATGGATATCCAGCTGCTTTCCAATCATAAACCGGGAAATATAACCGATATGCCCCTCTCTGTCCAGACTGCGTACCAGGGTCTTAGCTTTTCCTTCATGGGTATAAGACATGATTTCATAAGGCAATGCTCCCACCTGATAACTCTGGCTCACATTCATATACCCCAGTTTCCGGTTAAAGAAGTAGGAAAGAGCCCCTTCCAGACAGCACATCTTAAGCTCTGTTTCCCTGGCTTCGCTGCTGCTTCTCTGAATCAGCACTCCAGGCACATATTCTTTTAAGGCCTCTTCAAACAGCCTGGACTTACAGGATTGTCCGGTCAGCTTGATCATCTCATAATTGGAAAGCTCTCCGGTCTGAAACTTATGCTTTAAAAACCGCTCCATGACCTGGTATATATCAGGCCTTAGAATTTCCTCTATCTGGTGGAGATAAAGGGGAAAGGATATCTTTTTCTCCAGCCGTTTCAAATGCCCGCCTTCCATTACCGACAGTTTCCATTTATCTAAAAACAAATGCTGCTTTCGTTCCTCTTCAGCCATTTTTTCCGTGCTGATACAAAGCTCATACTGAAAACTTGACTGGAAAAATGATTTCTTAATCTGCTCTGCAAGCTGAAACAAATAATAATAGTTATTTTTCACATAAAAATAAATTTCTCTTCCACGGTCCGCATACTCTTTGAATCTGGTAGGAAAAACCTTTTCTGCAAGCCGGTACTGCTCCTCCAGCCGTTCATAGGGGTTTTTTCCCGGCCCGGACAGCTCTGCCTCTGTCTGCCCATGGAACTGAATCTGCCTGCTGATGCATATTTTCAAAAGCTGCATAATCCGATAGGTCAGGTTGTTTCCGCCAAAGTTGGTATCCCCATTTTCATAGCTGGTTTCCAAATCCACATTGTAGGAAATCCGGCTGCTGTGAATCCGGAACCTTCCTGATGTCAAATCCGTTGTTCCGCCTCCGCAGTCAATGATCAGGGCATGATACCAGTGATCCTGCTCATAATTTCCGCTGGAGATCAGATGATCAATACTGGAAAATAATACAGCCACTCCTTCATCCAGGGTACAGTCCACCTCTGCCTCCGGCAGCAGTTCCTGAAACAGCTCCCTAAACCGCTCTTTCTGGCGTACAGGAGCCAGAATCTGGATATTCTGGAAGGAGCATTTAAACTGCTTTCTCGCCATGTCAATCAAATACAAAAAGAAAGCCTTCAGCATATCTTTTCTGCATACTAAGACCTTGGCTCCATTTTCCAGTATGACGCTTTCCTTCCGCTCCGGATCACTGATCCACCGTTTGATATCGTAAAATACAGGAATATCCTGATCCAGATAATTGCTGCTAAGAGCCGTGGCATCATATCCAAACACATATTCCACTGTTTCCCCGTGAATTCCCGATACCCCTATCATACTTGGAATCACATGGCCGTTTCCGCACCTGGCCACGTTTATACTTCCGTCAGGCAGGCAGATTCCCATGGTGGTATTGCAGCTTCCAAAGTCAATTACCAGAGGGAGCTGGCTCTTCTCCGCCTGACGAAGTTCCAGATCCAGAAGAGGAATCTGAATACAGAACAGGCTGCCCGGCAGTCCGCTGTCTTTTCCGTAATACCGGTCATAAAGCAGTTCAGAAATCCGCTCTACGGGAAAATAGAGGATGGAATACTGATGCTTCCGGGGCTCTGCAATGGGAACATCTTTTCCTTTGCAGATCCAATAGTTTCCCTGGTCCTCCTTTAAGTAAAGGCAGGTGTGAATCTGATAATTCTCATCCACCAGAAGTAAGTTGCCCTCGTAGAGAGAGGTTCCCATTCCCTGGGCCTGGTAACCATCTACCTCATCTACAGCCATATCCATGTACAGAACCAGGCTTGCCGGTATCTGTATTTCCTCTCCGGTCTTCCCATCCATGGGAGTGGAGTCCAGCAGGATCTGGAGCCGTTCCAGGCCCCCTTCACAGAATTCTGTAATGTGGCGGTAATCCTTCTGCCCTCTGAAACGCATAATCAGACGGATAAAGCCCTCTTTATCAAGGGGAGAAATATCTGATGATACCAGCCGTTCCTTTCTGCATATTTCACGAAGCTGAAATGTAGTCATCTTCTCCAGCTGGCTTCTTCTGTATGTATTTTTCTCTGCCGGATCTTTTGCTCCCGGGTTTAAGGTATAAGTATATTGGCTCATAAGTGATCTCCTGGTTCTGCCTGGCGTTGGTTTAAAGAGGCTTCTTCTGCGGTAATGCCGGCATTAGCCGCTCGAATCTTGTCGTTTATTCCATCTGCCAGTTGGTAAAGCTCCAGTCGGGTATAAATGGACTGGGCCGTCCTGTAATAAGTAATGGCGCTTTCATACTTCCCGTCTGCCAGCAGTTCATTTCCCTTGTTTTCCAAATCAATGGCATTTTTCTGATCGTTCAGTTTCTGCTGGTTTTCAAGCTCCAGCTGGGCCTCCTCGGACTCCTTTTTCGCTGCTGCTTCTTTATCCTGAGCCTCCTGTGCCTCTTTCTTGGCCGCCGCCTCGGCTGCCTTCTCCTTTTGATCCGCTGTTTCTGCCTTCTGTTCGGCAGATGCCTGTTTGTTTAAGGCTTCATCTTTTCCTGCTGCATAATAAAGGGCTGCCGCCTTATCTCTGGCCTGACGGTAAGAAGCAATTGCTCCCTCCATATCGCCGTAGGCTTCCTTTTCTTCTCCCAGCCTGATTAAATCATACACATCTATATATGCCCTGGTCTGTTCCAGCTGCTGGTCAATGTACTTTTTTCCCACATTTCCTGCCTGCACTGACAGTTCCCTGGCTCCTAAATAAAGCTCCTGTGCTTTCTTATATTCTCCTGCCATCATTGCTTCATCTGCCAGTAATATCTGATCTGACAGCTTTAAATACTGGTCTGCCTCTGAAAGCTCCTTCTTTTTCTTCAGGCTGTTAGCCAGTTTTTTTGCCTCTGCATAATCTTCAGCTGCCTTTTTGTAATTATCATACCTAAGATAGGTCTCTCCGCTGTCCATATGCTGGAAAAGATTCTGCTCTTTGTTCTTCACACTCCGGTGCCTTAAATAAAATCCCAGGCTGATACCGCCCACCACCAGAAGGACAGGTATGACAATCATCAGAACCTGTTTTAATGAAAGCCGTTTCTTTGGATTCTGATAAACCTTTTGAATAAAGGTCACTGCCAGGGAGTAATTATCAATACTTCCCCAGGCTTTCTCCTCCTGCTGGCCCAGAATGACATCCTCCACTCTGTCCAGAATATCTCCAGGCTCCTTTACATCCTTGACAGCGTTCATCAGTTCTTCATCGCTGCACCGCTCCCAAAGCCCCCGGGTGAGCTGGGCTAAAATATCACCGTCCTCCACCTTGATTTTAGGGGATATCTGAATATCCGGCTGTCCCCGTTCTCCCAGATAAGAGTACAGATTGTTCCGCTCTTCGTGAACGGCTGCCTGATCAAGGGGAATCTTTTCTTCTCTCAGCATGTTCTGAGTCAAAGACTGGTCTGCAGTCTGAACCAGATACCGGTTGTTGCGAATGAGATAAAACCGGCTGTTTCCCGCATAGCAGTACCGGATCTTTTTATAGTCCGTCACAATCATGTTGACGGAGGCCTTCAGACGCATCCCCTTGTGTTCTTTTAAAAGCTCTTTATGAGCCGTCTGCATGAAACGGAGGATATTTCTTTTCCCCATGGAGGGATGTTCCGTAAAGCTTCGAATCAGGCTTTCCACAGCACATTTAGCGCTGTTTGCCTCCAGGTCCCCATCCAGACTGTCCGCCAGCACATAACAGGCGAAATCATCCATCTCCACATATCCGAAATAATCACGGTTCGATAACTTCTGCCCTTCTTCCGACATATAACGTGTCTGGAACTCAGAATTGATCCTTCTCATTTAAAACCTCCGCTTTCAAAAGCAGCACGCTTCCATTGTCTTTATCCTGGCCCGGCTTTTGGTCAGCCGCCATTACCAGGCAGTCTGCTTTTTCCTGTAATGTCATTTCTCCTGTAAGAACATCTTCAATTTCTGCCCAGGACAGCTCTTCAAAAATTCCGCAGCTGGCCAGAAAGATCACATCCCCTGCCTTTAACCGGACCGGCTGCTCGCACAGCTCTATTTCCCGGAAACCGTCTTTTCCCAGGTAGTTCCAGATTCTGGTTTCTTCCAGGCTCCATATGGTCTCTTTTTTGGTCAGACGCCCCTCTTCATAGGCATTGACTGCCAGCACATCCATGGTCTGCCCTTTGCTTAATGGAATTAATTCTTCCCCCCGGAACAAGGCAATCCGGATATTTCCCGCCAATCCATAATGAAGCATAGCACCATCGGTGTAAACAGCTCCCAGACAGGCGCCTCCCCGCCGATTTCCTATGGTCTTCTGTATGCGGCTGTTGGCCTCAAAAAAAGCGGTCCGGAACAGATACCGGGGATTGCTTACGGTATGATATGGCTCAAAACCGTCTAAAAGGGCATCAGCAGCCATCTGGGCACAGAGTTTTCCCGTATTCTCTTTTCCGATTCCATCTGCCAGAACACCCATAACACCTGCATGGTTTTTATATACATCCACAAAATCAGCCTGGATTACCTGATTTCCGGTTGTCTGGCTGACGGCCCATTCCCCTGATCTGTCTCCGGCACTTTCCCTGTAAAGAGAAGAACCGCACTGTATCCGTTTCAGAACAAGGAAAATCATAGCCATAAACAATATTCCCAAAATCCATGCTGCTCTTATATCAGACATCATCATGTTTTATCATTCCATTCAAAGTTATCTCCGCAAAGAGGAATAAACAAAAACCGGCTCTTTCCCAGTTCTATGGTATCGTAAGGCTTGATATCAGAAGGAATATAGACAGCTTCTTCATTCAGATAAACCAGACCTTCAGAATCCCCCGGCAAAAGCACTGTGCTGCGTTTTTTGGGATCGTATACCACAACAGCGTGATTGCGGCGGTTAATCTCATTGTCACCAATGATCTGAATATCCATATCATCTCCCCGGCCCACAAAATTTTTCCCACTGTGGATTTTGTAATCCATTCCCACTCTGGCTCCGGCAATGCAGACCAGCCAGCCGCA
This sequence comes from Clostridiaceae bacterium, assembly GCA_902363735.1. Classification (GTDB taxonomy): domain Bacteria; phylum Bacillota; class Clostridia; order Lachnospirales; family Lachnospiraceae; genus Lacrimispora. Next base: position 292,693 of record CABJBA010000002.1, on the reverse strand, counting down.
TACCGGTTTCACTTCCTCCTGTAAAAGCTCAACAGGCGGTTCAAATCCAATGGGTTTCCCGCTTTCCTCATTTTCCTGGCTTTTCATCTTACAGTAAGGGCATGTATTTCCATAACGTATGGAATTATAAACATGTCCTGACGGGCACCTTGTCAAACTCATGGCTTTTGTCTCCTATCTCTTCTTTCTTATTCTTCCGGTACGGATAACACTATGTAAACAAAAGTTTGGTATTGGCAATATAGATCACATCTCCCGGACTGATCCTGCATGGACGGCTTTGAACCAGGCGGTAGCATACCCCATCCTCTATTTTTCTCACCTTCACTCCATTGTGGGAATCCAGATCCTCCAAATACCATGAATTGAGGCAAAAATTCAGGGTGGCATGCTGAACATCAATCATGGCACTGTATTCGCATTCTCCAAGATCCACATCCACATCCTCATCTTTACTTTTCCGCCCGATAATCACTGATATTTCACCAGTTAAATCCCATGATTTTACCGGTTTTTCCTGCTCATTAAGCAAAATCAGTTCACATGCCCCATACTGGCTGCCTCTGCCTCCGGCTGCTGACTCTCTTTCATAATCCTTCCGGCCGTTTAATCTGTATAAGTCAGCAATTACAGCCATACACAGAAATAATGACAGAATCACCACCATGTAAAAGAGAGTTTGGGGAATCTGAAGCACGTAGGCCGCAGCAGCAAAGATACAGGAAATAATCAAAATCGTGATATCCAGCCTGATCTTCGTTTCTCTGTTATTCTTCATTTTATTATCTGCTCCTGTCACTTTCCTTTTCCGGTCCCAAAGAATGCAGCAAACATTTCCTCCGGCTTAATAGGCCCTTCCGCTCTGCCTGCCGCCTGTCTTTTATCCCGGTAGGTCTCCATCCCTTTCCCCGGCTGAAAACCAAAAAAACGTTCAAACTGGCTCATATCAGGAGCCGCCTCCCGTTCTCCTTCCCAGGACTTTGGCTTTTCTTTGTTTCCCGTCCCCTTTAAGGCGGCGTCATATTTCTTTCTCTTCTCTTCATCTCCCAGGACCCCGTAGGCTTCCTGGATTTCATAGATCTTTTTATTTCCTTCCGGATCATCTTTGATCACATCCGGGTGGTATTTTTTAGCCAGCTTCCGGTAGGCTGCCTTAATGTCCTTATCTGCTGCCTGAGGGCTTACTTCAAGAATCTTATAATAATCAAGCATGTGTTTTCTTCCCTTATCAAAAGGAGGCCACCGATTCGGCAGCCTCCGCATGTTTACACGCTGTATCCGCCTTCCACAGCGATCTGCGCCATCTTGTCTTTTTTCTGCTTGACAATAAGCCTGAATGTTCCAACACCTTCTGTGTCACCGTAGTCTTCTTTGTAATCCACTACAAATGCATTGGGATATGTATATTTCCTCACTACCTGGGAAGCTGCAATGACTTCAATGGTCACCTTCCGGTAGCAGTCTGACTTTTCTGCGGGAACCAAAGACCAAAGGCCCAGCTGTCTTGTGGAGTCAAAAGGATCTCCGTCAACTGCTGTTAATATCTTTCCTGAAATCTCTACTGTACTCCCCAGGTCAGTGGAACGTGCATTGGAATCATGGGGAATATCTGTTCTGAATTTAACTCCTGTAATGCTGATGTTTCCTAAATCAATGGTAGACGTTCCTTCCACTTTTAATGTAAATCCCATAATTTGTTCCTTCCTTTCTCTTATTCCTCCTGATTATTCTCCGCTGAATCCGCCTTCGAATTTCAGGGAAACCATCTTGTCTTTTTTCTGTTTAACAAGAAGTTTGAATACACCGGTTCCTGTTTCATCTGTAAAGTCTTCTGTGTAGTCAACCACAAATGCATTGGGAACTGTGATCTGGCGCACTACCTGGGAGGCACTGACCACGTCGATCTGCACATTCCGGTAGCAGTCTGCATTTTCTGCCGGAACCAGAGACCACCTGGCCAGCTTGCTGGTATCGTCAGCAGCCTCTCCGTTTACTGCAGCCAGGATCTTTCCTTCCACCAGTACCGTTGAGCCAAGGTCTGTGGACCTGGCATTGGAATCATGGGGAATGTCCGCTCCAAACACTACGTTGGTGATACTTGTCTCACGCAGCTCTATTGATTCGCTGCCTGTGATTTTCATTCTGAGTCCCATATTACGTCCTCCATTCTCAATAAATAATTTTTTATAATCCATAAGCCTGTATTGCCGGCTTTGGGATACAGTAGTTATTCAATGCCTTATTGGGGCATGTCTATGCGGTCTGACCCTTTCTGGTCAGCTCCACCTTTAAGTTTCTTGTGGTATTGCTGAAGGTCAGCTGAATATTGCAGATACCGTTTTTATCATCAATGCTGTAATCCAGTTCATCCCCGTCCTGAAGCAGGGAGTTGACATACTCACGGCTTGCATCCCATTTGCTCTTCTGGCTGTTGGGATTGTTGCTGAAGAACTGCAGTATCTTGTCTTTCTTAAAGTCTCCGCTGTAAAACCGGAGTATTCTCTCAATATAGGTGACCAGAAGGGTCTTGTAGATCGGTTCAAATTCTGTTCCGTTGCTCAGCAAGTTCCTGGCCTTATAGACCATAACATTTTTAATTTCCTTGCCCTTGTGCTGGGCGTTGTCTGAGGTGAAAACAAATCCAAAACCGGTGTTGTTAATGGAATTTTTAATGGCATTGGTAAATCCTGATATTTCCTTTGTCATGCTGGTGGTGACCAGAAGGGCATTATCCCCCGTCTCTATGTCATAACGCACCCCCGGATACTCCATACTGGTGTTGGGGAATCTCTGCTTTAAGTATTCCGGGCACTGCCATGAGGCAGCTATTCCGGCGGCTCCGTAAGCAGCTCCCACATATACGCCTTCAATCCACATCTTCATCACATCCTCTTTCTCCCGGGAAAGAGCCACGTTTCCGTTGTCATCAATGACCATACGCTTGTCCAGAATCAGCCCGGACTTATCTTTCGGTATAATGGTGATGTTGGGAATGCAGGGAACTACGAACTCGCTGTACTCCTTCTTCATCAGAGGAGTACACTTGTCCTTAAACATACCGATTCCTTCTGTTGCCACATAATTAAATGTGCTCTCTTCTCCGGTGGAAAAGCTGAAAAATGTGGTTATCTTATATGGGTTGATGGCATTCATCAGGGTTGCAAGGCTTTCCATGGAATTGGTTCCAGGTTTTTTTACTTTCTGGTTTCCGGCAAACCTCATTCTCTGCAGCTTTCCGTCTCCGGACTGGTTCAGTTCCACATCAGGAACGATTCCAAACCAAATGGTGTTTTCAAATTCATTTTTATCATTGGTGGTATTTAAATAAGTCAGAAGTCTTGGCAGGTTGCTTGACTTTACCATCATTTCCAAAGGAGTGTTGGTAATCAGGAGCTTAGGCTGCATTCCTTTTTCCTTTACCCGGTACTGGTCAAAGAATGCCTTCACCCCTAAAATTTTTTCAATAAGGGGCTTGACTGCTTTTACAAAGTCATCCTTGCTCTTTTTATAAAATTCCAGGTAGGTATTGTAGTTATTTACCTCCGCTTCCCTGTCCACAGAGCTTTCGACTGTGGAACCCAGAGGACAGAAGGTCCTGACTACCAGTTCTCTCACATAATCGGACTGGTTCTCATTAAGGGCATCGTAATCATCCCGGAAGGTCTGGATCAGACTGGTGTTGATCTGGTCATCGACGATGGCCAGCTGAGTTCCTTCCTCCTGCTTCATCTCCAGAATCTTTAATTCTCCGTCATCTCCCATGCTTAAAAGTCCTGCTTTAAATTCCTGACCGCTTTGGGCTGTTTCCCCGTCTCCCAAAAGCAGACGGGTTTTTATGTCCTCAATGGCAAGAGGGAGCATGGCAAGCACATTGTTATAATTATGGCTGGCCTGTTCGAACTGGTAATTCAGCTTATCGCCCAGATCAAGACGTTTGGGATCTTCTTCATCCAGCTCCATGTACTGGCCGTAGGTGTATTGAACCTCTCTCCGCACCTGACGGATGTCTTCCATAATCTTTTTGGGAGATATCATGTCCAGAACATTGCTGAATTTAAAATCCACATTTGCCACTCCCAGGGAGCCTTTTGCATCCTGTAGCGTAATCAGCATGTTAAGCAGATCATTCATTTCATTAAGCGGTATTTCTGTAATGCAGTTATCCGGTATATTTTCCGGGTTGACCAGGCTGTACTGAATGCTCCCTGTGTTGGCATCACACCAGGAATAGACAACTGGGGCAAATTTCTCTAAAAATTCTTCAAAGCTTTCCACCAGAAGTGTTTCGTTGATTTCCTTGATCTTGTCATCATCAAGGCTTGTCTTTCCTCTAACATCTCCGATTAAAGTCAGAAGATTAAGCTTTTCAGGATTCATTTCAGAAAATAAGATCGTTCGGTTGGTCTGTGTAATTGTTTCCATATGCAATACTCCCTCTTTCTTAACTTTTATTCATTCGCCTCTGTCCTTTGTGTACAGACAAAAGCGTGAACATCATACTTTTACTGTATCATGGAAATATAGTGAATTTCCAAATCATAAGCTCCGTTAGGAGACGTAATGGAGATAATATCCCCAAAACATACACTGTACCTGAGGTTTTTGCACAAAATAGAACTTCCCAGCATAATGACCGAATCTGAGGAATGGTACAGAATCATCTTCCGGTTCTCATCTGCAATCAAATAGATCCGGTCCAGTCCCATGCGGTCAGATGCCCCTGGATAATTCTTCATCAGATCTCCAATGCTGACCCGGTTATCCCTGATCTTGTATAAGGGGAATGTGAGAGGTGGAATTTCATCTTCATTCTCCGGCTGGCACATAAAATATCCATCCATCTTTCCCTGAAAACGGTTATTTGCCTTTTCTTCTGTGATTACTTCCAGTTCAGGCTTAGGCTTGTAAAGAATCTTCCAAAGGATTGCCCCTAAGACTGCCGCTGCCAGAACAAGAACCCACCAATAGGCTTTCCACAAAGGCACCACACTGATGAAGTATGTGTAGGAAGCCGCCGCCTCTCCATCGGAAATCTTCAGGATCAGGACTCCGTTTCCGGGCTTTAAAGGCTTTACGGAAAGAATTCCCTGATCCAGACTGACCTCTGCCAGATCTGTGGGGGACTGGTCTAATTCGTAAGAAAGGCTGTCTCCATCGGAATCAGTAAAATACTCATCGAGAGCAAACCGTTTTTCTTTTGTAAGGGAATTGTAACGGATATTCTCCGGAAGTCCTCCGGCCGGAGGAGTGTTGATGACCTGGATTCGTACCGTATCAAAGACACAGGATTCCATAACATCGTCAAGGCGTGATTCTATGTAATAAGTTCCTGACCGGGGCAGAACCATTTCTCCTGCAAGGATTCCATTTTGGATGGATATTTCCAGCTCTTTTTTGCCTTTTTCCCGTTGTCCCTCTCCATATATTTCTAATTTGGGGATGAAATTTTTATAAAATGACTCATCAGCAATTACGGTACCGCTTTTATCTTTAAAATAGATCTGGTAAGAAAGGGGTTGGTTTCTTGCTACGGATTCTTCTATCTCCAGAACCGGAATCAGGTTCCTGTAGCTGATCAGATATGTTTTCAATTCCTGGTTTTTTGCCGTATGGGTCTGTATGGTCATTTCCTTAACATCTGTTTCCACCTCCCACACTTTTGCCACAGAATAATGAGTCAGATTAACCGGTTTTATTTGCTGCTCTCCGTAAAAGACTGTGGTATCTCCCACCTGCTGAGGAGAAATCATGAGAACTGCCATTTCATCTATGTAGGATTCATCCAGCTTAAGACGCAGGCTCTGATTACCTTCCCCATATATTCCATTGGATATTTCCTGGATCTGGTAAGCCATATTATCATGAAATATTCCATACAACACCTCAATCAGGGCTTCCGGTCTTTCAACCGTATAATTTTCTCCCCCGGTCCCACTGGAAATTTCCTTTAAAGCCTCACTGTTTCCCTCATATCTGCCAAAAGCTACTGTATAAACCGGTACCTCTTCCGACCGGAACGTTTCCACCACATTTTTCAAATCCTGGTCAGAGATTTCCCGGGTCCTTCCCGTTAAGGAGCCTTTTAAATCTGTTTCTCCATCTGAAATCAAAACCATCACACGTTTGCGCCCTGTTTCCTGTCCGGTCATTCCGTATGCATAGTTCAATCCCAGTCCAATGTCCGTGTTTCCCAGATAACCGGCAGAGTCCATCAGCCCTTTCAGCGACTCTCTCTCCTCCTCGGTCCTGACAGAAACAGGTGCTGACGAAGAGAGAATCTGGTCATTGTACGCTACAAATCCGATTCTGATATCAGCGCTGTAAACCGTATCAATAAATGCCTTTACCATCCCGATGGCAGTGCGGTCCGGATCATTGTTTTTCATGGAACCGCTGTAGTCCATGACAAAGGTAACATCCAGACCGCTCTTTTCACTCGCTATCCCCTCGCCAAAGGAACAAAAGGAAACAGAAAGAAAGAGAAAACAAATTAATATAAATAAGGTGCTCCTTATTATTTTCACTGATTTCTTCCCCCATAAACATCTATTTTTTATCTTCTACAGTATACACCATAAATCGACACAAAAAACAAGCATGTAATTAATAGCACCTTAGATGTACTTTTTTGCAAAAAAAGCAGCAACCCCAGCCTTTCGGCTGAATTTGCTGCTTTCTTCCCTGTCATTTACAGTTTATCCCCTATAACAATTCCAGTACTTTGCATCTGGTAAATAACGTCCAGGTTCTGTTTCCGGCTCCTGCTGACCGGAAGGCGGGTTCCGTCCATCAACTCCACAAAATCAGCGGAGAATTTTGCAATATGCCAGTAGTTGACCAGATAGGATTTATGAATCCTTATAAAATAGGCGTTGCTGCTCTTCAGTTCTTTTTCTATTGTTTCCAGATCCTTATAAAGCTTATAATATTCCCGTTCTCCGGTCCACATAATCTCTGTGATCCGGTATTTCCGTTCAAAATACATGACATCTTTCAGAGGCACTTTATAATCTACTTTGGCAAACTGGAACCGGTAGTACTTGTCCTCTTTCCTGATATTCATTAATACATGTTCAAATACTTTAGCAAACTCGCACTCTTTGAAGGGCTTGACAATAAAGTCAATGGGTGTTACCTGAAAGGTTTCCTTCATATATCTCTTAAAGGAACTTACAAAAACAATCCGCACTCTCTGGTCCACTTCCCGGATCTTCTGGGCGGCCTCCAGACCATTCATCCTCTTCATCTCGATATCCATATAAATAAAATCGAAACGTTTCCCTTTAGTTACAGCCTCTGCAATGTCTTCTCCATCGGTATAAGTCTCGATGCAGATGTCTGCTTCATGTTTGACTGCCAGCCTTTTCAGCCTCTTTTCCATCTCCCTTAACAGAAAACGGTCATCATCACATATTCCTGCCTCTAACATACTTTTTCCCCTTTTCCTTTGAATCATTTTCCCAAACACTATATACTTAACTCGCTGTTTTTTCAATCCACATGCCAAAATTATGCACTTCAGGTGCCATAATTTGCATTTTTCTCCAATTTTCCTGTTTTGAAATTTAAAAATACCGCTGTCCGGCAAATAACCGGAACAGCGGTATTTTTATGGCTTTCTTCCCATTCCGGGAACATTCCTCACATCAATATCAACCAGCTCCAGGCTGTCTGACACCTCATGAAGATATAAGTCTCCGATATGGCTTTTGATCACACGTTTTCCCCCCACATCTCCCTTTAGCTTTAAAAGCTCCTCACGATAGGCTTCCGAGAATATAGCCGGGTTTCCAAACTCACCCATGTTGCATAAGCAGCCAGTTCCCTTCCCGCTTGCCTGCCAGCCCTCTGCAAGGGCTTTTATGGTAGAGGCCTTTAAATAGGGCTGGTCACAGACTGCAAAGCAAAGCGCTGTATCTTCCTGTTCCAAAGCCTTTAAAGCCAAATGAATGGAGTGGGAAATACCCAGACTGCTTTCTTTATTTTCTACCACCTCATATCCGTGGCTTCCCATATAGTCCATAATTTCCTCATACTGGGTAACTACCAGCTTCCTGAAGAAAAAATCTTCGGGAAGCTTTTCTACCTCTTCTACAATGTAGCGGTACATGGGCTTCCCATAAAATTCATAAAGCAGCTTATTGCCGTCAAATCTGCGGCTGTCTCCTGCCGCCAAAAGAATCAGTGCCAGCTTCATGGTTTAAGCCTCCCTTTTCAGCTTATAAGTCTTTCAAAAAAAAGATTCCCTCTTCCGGAACCACTACCCGGTCCGGTATCTGCTTCTTTAGCTCTAAGGCCCAGACATCATTTGGGATCTTCCACCAGATTCCATTTTCCAGAACAAGAGCCACCTCAAAGGGATCTTCTAAGAAACGTCTTATTTTACATTCTACCACATTTTCCACATCTTTTTCCAGAGCTTTTCTCAAATAATGAGCCCTGATTCCAATGTGATCAGCATCTTTGGGAACTTCCTGATTCTTTACTGAAATCTCAGTATCCCAGTCAGGTACAAAAAATTTATGAGAATCTATGTATCTTATGGTAACAATATTTTTACAGCCCGTAAGCCTTGCGGCAGATACTGTTCCGGGATTTTGAAACACTCCCTTTACACTTCCTGAGGCCGTAATATTTCCCTGATTAATCACATGAATGGACTTGCAGAACCGATATATCTCATCCCGGCTGTGGGTAACTAAAAGCACATCTCCTTCAAAGGTCTTTAACTCCTCCAAAAGCTCCAGCTGAAGTATTTCCTTTAAGCTGTAATCCAGAGCCGAAAAGGGTTCATCAAGCATGAGAACAGAGGGCCTGGAAGCCATGACTCTTGCCAGGGCAGCCCTTTGCTGCTGTCCTCCGGAAAGCCGTCCCGGATAATGGGCAGCCAGTTCTTCAATGTGAAACATATGAAGATAAAATTCTGCCAGTTCCTTTTTTTCAGCCCTTGTTCCCTTTACTGCCATTTTAATATTTTCCATAACCGTCATATGGGGAAAAAGAGCATAATTCTGAAACAGGTATCCGATTTCCCTGTCCTGGATCTTTACGTTGATTCCCTGTTCCGAATCAAACAGTACTCTGTCATTTAAAACAATTCTTCCTTCATCAGGGGTGACAATGCCTGCAATAGATTTTAAGGTCATGCTCTTTCCGCATCCGGAAGAACCTAAAATCCCTGTGATCCCCCCGCTTACTCCTGTTTCAAATTCAATATCTAAGGTGATGTCCTTTAACTTTTTTACAATTTTTACACTTAAACTCATAGCTGTCTTCCCCCTTTTCCGGCAGCCGCGTTCATGCCTGCTACAATGAGAAGGGAAACTGAAACAATGATCAGCACATACCGGCCTGCTTCCCCCATATCGCCGGCAGCCACCTCAGAATAGATAGCAAGGGGAAGTGTCCTGGTTTTTCCTGCAATGTTTCCGGCAATCATAGCCGTGGCTCCAAACTCTCCCAATCCTCTGGCAAAAGCCAGAACTCCTCCGGATAGTATTCCGGGCCGAGCCATGGGAAGGAGAATCCTCCAGAATATGTTCCATTCGGACACACCTAATGTTCTGGCTGCATGGAGCACGTTTTTATCCACCTGCTCAAAAGCTCCTCTGGCAGATCGGTACATAAGAGGAAATGAAATCAATACTGCCGCTAAAACCGTCGCCTGCCAGGTAAATACAATCTTATAATCAAATAGGGTGACCAGCAGTTTCCCCAGAGGCCTTTTCACGCCAAAGAGATAGAGCAGGAAAAATCCTGCCACCGTAGGCGGCAGGACCAGGGGAAGAGTCAGGATTCCGTCCAACAGGTTTTTCAGTCGCTCTGACTTCAGTCCGATGACTCCTTTGGCCGCCCAGATACCTAGGAAAAATGTAAAAAAGATGGATACCACTGATGTTTTCAGCGATATCAAAACTGGAGATATGTCCACTGGCTCCGCCTCCTGTTAATTTTAATCAAGTTTATTCTGCTGCTGCAAATCCGCTCTTTACAAATACTTCCATGGCTTCATCAGACTGAAGAAACTCTGCAAACTTCTGTGCTCCCTCAGGATTCTGGCTGTCCTTGATAATTCCGATCGGATAGATAGCCTTTTTAACGCTTCCTTCCGGTGCTTCTGCCACAACAACTACCTGATCAGGTTTCTGTGCTGCATCTGTAGCATAAACAATACCTGCTTTTGCACTGCCTTCTGCCACCCAGTTCAATACTTCGGTTACATTGGTTCCAAAGCTGGTCTTTGCAGATACTTCATCCCAAAGGTTTAAGTTGGTCAGAGCTTCTTTGGAATACTGTCCTACAGGAACGCTTTCGGGATCACCCAGAGCGATGGTTTCTGCATTCTTGATATCTTCAAAAGCTGTGTAATTGCCTTCCTCGCCCTTAGGAACGATGAATACAATTTTGTTTTCCAGAAGATTCTTTACGGTTCCGTCTGCTATCATACCCTTTTCATTAAGCGCATCCATCTGCTTTGTAGCTGCTGAAAAGAATAAGTCAACAGGAGCGCCCTCTTCGATCTGGGTCTGAAGCTTTCCTGAGCTGTCATAGGTTCCTTCGATGGTAATTCCGGGGAACTTCTTCTCAAACATGGGGATAAGTTCTTCAGTCAGGGATTTCTCCAGGCTGGCTGCCGCTGCAATGGTCACTGTCTGTGCCTCTGCTGCCTCTGCTGTTGTTTCTGCCGCAGCAGTAGCTGCTTCTGTGGTCACTTCTGCAGTTGTAGTAGGAGCTGCAGTTGTTTCTGCTGCTTTTCCTCCTCCGCAGGCTGTCAGAGCCATAGCTGCAAATCCAATTAATGCCATGGTAATTGCTGTTTTCTTCATAACGTTTCTCTCCTTTTTCTCTTCAGGCTTAATATTGCCTCTAATACGCCGCCGCCTATGGAGGCAGCTTTATCTGACACCGAAAAACAATGATCCACATTTCCTCTTGGGTCAATGTCCCCCGATTTCATTCCATTCACTACATACACCCCATCCTGAAGCAGGCCTCTTACCACCCCTCCGATCTGGGCATATATGGGATCTCCACCGGAATATCCGACAACGGTCCCTTTTTCTACCACATCGCCAATGGATACGGTTCCTTTAAACATCCCGTCAGAGACAGCGCGGATGATCCGTTCCTTGTCATAGCCTCCGATCATGCCGGGCACTCCTGTATTGGGTACAGCGCTTCCCTCCCAGATGCATCGGCCAAGGTTGTGGCCTCTTTTTGTTTCCACCACCACATGACAGTCAGCACCTGCAGTAAACCCGGGACCAACCCCTATAACGATATCTCCATCGGTGATTCTGGTTCCTATATTTGTCTTGGCAATGATGGCATCCACCACCACTTCCGGCTTCCAAATGTCCCGGATTCTGCACTCTTCATCCACCATAACTGCTACCTGGTCTCTTGCAGCCGCTTCCCGGATTTCCTCCGTGTTGCGGCACAATACTCCGGTAATCTCCTCTACCGCAGCCTGCCCCTCATAAACTGCCCTGGAAAAGGCTACCGTTCTTCTCACGGTGGTAGGTACGGCAATATCTGTCATCAGCAGTTCAAAACCGCAACGATGCAGGCGGCAGCCAATACCGCTTGCCAAGTCACCGGCTCCTTTTATCAATACTTTCATTCCAGTTCCTTACTTTAATTTTATTTTCTGGCACATTCTCCGCCCTTGCCTGACAGAATTTCCAGACCATGAGAGAGGGTATCCAAAATGTACTCCAGGCTTTCCCTAACCGCTTTAGGGCTTCCTGGCAGATTGATGATCAGAGTGGATTTGCGTATGACACTGGCCCCGCGGCTTAACATGGCCCGTTTGGTCACTGTCAGGCTGTAGGCCCGTATGGCTTCTGCAATTCCAGGAGCATTCCGATCCGCTATGGAAAGTGTTGCTTCCGGGGTTATATCCCTGGGGGAAAAGCCTGTTCCTCCCGTGGTCAGCACCAGATCACATGTTACTTCATCACTTAAGCGCACAAGCTCTGCCTTTAAGTCTTCTCCTTCATCGGCCAGAAGTCTGTAGCTAACCACTTCAAAGCCTGCCTGTTCCAGTATTTCTCTTATAACTGCCCCGCTTAAATCTTCCCGCTCTCCGGCAGCTCCTTTATCACTTAAGGTTACGATTCCTGCCCTGTACATATGGTGATCTCATCTCCTTTCTTCATATGTCCTCCATGAAGCACCCTTGCAAAAATACCATTTGTGGGCATAATACACTCTCCCATTTTATGATAGATTTCACAATGGCTGTGACATTCCTTTCCAATCTGGGTCACTTCCAAAAGAACATCCTTGCAGATTAATCTGGTACCCACCGGAAGGTGAATCAGATCAATACCTGCTACAATGACATTTTCCCCAAAAGCTCCGTCTCCTATTTCCGCTCCCTTGGCCTTGAAGGCCTCAATAGTATCAAAAGACAAAAGGCTTACCTGCCGATGCCATTTACCTGCATGGGCATCTCCTTCGATGCCGTGTTCTTCTATAAAAACCCCCTGGTCAACTCTTACCTTCTGGGTTCCCTTTTTTTCGCTGATACAGACAGCCATTACTTCTCCCATCTGCTTATCCTCCTATCTGATTCATGTTTAAATCTGTCTTTTTATGTTCTTTCTCAAAATGATGGCTTTCCGGTTTATTCCAGATGGTGTGTTCCATCAGATGAAACAGCTCCTCCTGAGAAATCCCTGCCCTCATAGGACCTTTTAAGTCTACTCCTGCCGGACTGTCCAGACAGAGTTTTAAAAAGCCGTCTGAAGTCAGTCTCACCCTATTGCAGGTGCCGCAGAATTTGTGATTGACAGCACTGATAAAGCCAATGCTTCCCCTGCCGTCTCCCCATGTATAATAAATAGCCGGGCCATTTCCCATAATCCGGCTGCTTTCCGTCAGCTCCCCGTAAGAAGCTGATAAAATCCCAGCCAGATCGTCATTGTTCATAGCCTTGTAATTGGCTCCCTGTCCAATAGGCATTATCTCGATAAACCGTACAGGAATTTCCTGTTCCATGGAAAAGCGGGAAAAGTCCAGAACTTCTTCTTTTGTCAGTTCTTCCATAACCGCACAATTTACCTTAACGTTTATACCAAGAGCTTTAGCGGCCTCAATGCCCTCTATCACAGTCTGAAAACAATCTCTTCTGGTGATTTTAGCAAACCGTTCCGGATCCAAGGTATCCAGACTCACATTAATAGAAGAAACTCCGGCTGCCTTAAGAGCAGCTCCCTTTTCCTTTAAGAGACATCCATTTGTTGTCATGGTAATATCATCAATTCCGGGAATCTGGGAAAGCTGTCCGATTAACTTTTCAATGTCTTTTCTTACCAAAGGCTCTCCGCCTGTTATCTTTACCTTGCGGATTCCAAGACGGGCTCCTGCTTCACAGATCCTTACGATTTCCTGATAGGACAGGATATCTTCATGATCCATGGGCATTACCCCTTCTTCAGGCATACAATAGACGCACCGTAAATTACACCGGTCTGTAACAGATATTCTGATATAATCAATGGTTCTGTTTAAACAATCGATCATAGGCCGCTCCTTTGATCCCCTGGCTCTCTTTCATAAAGGCCGCTCTTTCCCCCGTCCTTTTTCAAAAGACAGACTCCGTCAATGACCATCCCCCGGTCCATTGCCTTACACATGTCATATATGGTCAAAAGCCCCATATTAACCCCTGTTAATGCTTCCATCTCCACTCCGGTCTTTCCCTGAGTCTTCACCGTACATATGGCTTCCACGGCCCTTTTTTCTTCATGAAGGACAAAATCCAGGTTGCACTTTGTCAGCATCAGCAAATGGCATAAAGGAATCAGTTCAAAGGTTCTTTTTGCCCCCATGATACCAGCCACTCTGGCCACTCCCAGCACATCTCCCTTTTTTGCCGTCTTATTTTTAATGGCCTCAAAGACCTCTTCATTTACATAGATCATTCCATGGGCAACGGCGATCCTGTCTGTCTCCGCCTTATCTCCCACATCCACCATGCGGGCATTACCCTTTTCATCAAAATGTGTTAATCCGCTCATATTACCAGCCCTTTCCAAATCCACAGTTGGGATAGGTACATATATCACAGGAAAGACAAAGACCGCCTTTTCCCAGCTTAACCAAATCTTCCTTTGTCACCGGATCATCAGACATCAGCCTTGGAAGAAGTAAGTCAAAAATAGTCTTTTTGGAATACATGACACATCCCGGAAGCCCAGCCACCGGAATCCGTTTTCCGTCCTTTTCATAGTAAGAGAGCAAAAACATGGCTCCGGGAAGAACAGGCGCGCCATAGGAAATGATCTCAGCCCCGGTATTCCGAATGGCAAGAGGGGTCTTGTCATCCGGGTCCACGCTCATTCCTCCGCTGACCAGCACCATATCGGCTCCCTGTTCAATAAAGTCCAGAATCGCCTTTGTGGTATCCTCCGTCTTATCGTCGGTAATGATCTGTCCCATGGCCTCTCCGCCGTATTCCTTGACTTTTTTCACCAGCACCGGTCCAAAGGCATCCTTGATTCTTCCGTGAAACACTTCACTACCTGTGGTCACAATTCCGATCTTCTTTTCCTTATAGGGCAGTATGGTAAATATCTTTTTACCGCCGCATACCTCTTTGACCTCTTCCATCTTTTGTTTTTCTATGACAAGAGGTATGATTCTCGTTCCGCACAGCTTGTCCCCAGGCTCTACCGGAGTGTTGGGATGTCTGGAAGCAATCATCATGTTTTCCATACTATTTATTTTATCCAGAAGTCCGGTATCTATTTTCAATAATCCCCGGACCGTTGATTTCAGTTCTATCTTTCCTTCCTTAACACCGCCGCGGTCCATGTGGTCATTGATACACATGCTGCAAAGGATCTCAGCGGCTTCATCCTCGTGGTACAGGGATTCATCCTTTTCCCACACAAAAATATGTTCTTTCCCCATAGACAGCAGCACCGGGACATCTTCTTCTGCTACCACATGGCCTTTCCGAAACCTGGCATCTTTTGTAACACCCGGAATAATCTGTGTCATGTCATGGCAGAGAACTTGTCCCACCGCATCCACTGTTTTTATTTTCTTCATGATTCCTGTCCTTTCGTTATTTCAAATCAATTGTATCTATTATTACCCAGGTTGAGGTTATGATTCTTTCAGGGATATTCTCAAGTAAGAATATCCATCTTCAAAAAAACAACATTATTGTTGATTATATCACATTGTAAAGTATTTGTGAAACACTTTTTCAGCAAAAATGTCCACTTCTTCTACAAAAGCCAGATATTGATCCAGAAAGACTTCACCCTTTTCAGTCAGAACAGTAGCCCCTCCGTACTCTCCCCCTCTTCTTCCTTCCATCAGCTGGAATCCCAAATCCTCTTCCGCCTTATGAATAATCTTCCATGCTTTAGAATAAGCCATGTGCATCTCCTGGCAGGCGGCAGACAAAGACCCTCTCTCCCTCACAAGTGCCATCAGGCCCGATACACCAGGTCCAAAATTCCGCTCTTCATAAAACAGACGGATTCGCAGATGGTACTGAAGTCTTTTCTCTTTTTCTTCCTCCAGATAACCGGTTATGACACAGTGGCCGGCCCACTCTTCTCCCAGAGCTTTTAAAACCTCTGCTCCCGCAGAAAGCCTTTCTTCATTATCAGCTTTATTTAAAAGAATCCGGTATTCTATATTTCCGGCTCCCTTTCTGGTTCCCTGATCACTGGTAAGAATCCGGGCAGCATGTTCAGGAGTGATGACAGAACCTTTTTCCCGGTCAAACACCCGGTCCGTAAGTTCATGCCGAAAACATGTTTCCTCCCAGGTGCGGCCAAGGCAGTCCAGGCCGCAGCAGCCGATCACTGCATGAGTTCCTTTTAGAAGAACCGGCTCTCCTTCTCTTGGTATTTTTAAAGGCAGCATTTTTGCTCCGTCTGCCTCTACCAGAAGCACATCTCCAAGGTTTGCAAGCTTTTCCATCTCTGTATGGTCCATACCACGGAATTTTCCATCCGGGCCCGACATGCCTGTGACCAGAACCTGTCCTCTTCCCGCAGAAAACAACGCTTCATGGGCTTCTATAAAATCTCTGACTGCTGACGCTGTCTCCGCTTCCGCAACCAGACGGTTTTCCGGCCTCCGAATCCTGGTGCTGGTGGTCACGATCACCCTTTTTCCCTGTTCTGCCAGTTCATCAGCCAGACGAAACATAGTAGTGGTCTTCCCGCCCCCGCCTGCAAAAGCGATTATCATCCCCCCCAGAGGAGCCTCCCCCATCCAGGGAAGCCCTAAGGCTTCCCACAAGGAACTTTTCCTGATCATCACCGGATTTCCATTCCGGACTTCGCAGCCATAGGCCCACTTTAATTTCATCAATACAACTCCATATGAGGTTTTCTGGGAACAAACTCTCCGGTCTTTTCCAGAACCACCTTGCCGTTTTCCGCAGCCAGACAGCCTTTCAAAAATACAAGTTCTGCTTTGCCCTTCACCTCAGTTCCCTCAAAGGGGCAGTAATCCACATTTGCCACCTGGTTTTCTACAGACATGGTCCACTGAGTCTCAGGATTCCATACTACAATATCCCCGTCACTTCCGGGAGCAATTGCACCCTTTTGAGGATAAACACCGTAAAGCTTTGCAGCATTTTCAGAAAGCAGACGGCAAAACTGCTCCAGCTTCAAATCATGCTCCAATACTCCCAAGCTGTACATCAGGGCAGGGCGTGATTCCACTCCCGGCATTCCGTTTGGAATCTTGGTAAAGTCCTCTTTTCCTGCCGCCTTCTGGCTGGTGGTAAAGCTGCAGTGGTCTGTTGCTATGGTCTGGATATTATCCTTTCTTAAGGCATTCCAAAGTCTGGTACTGTCCGTAGTCTTTTTGATGGTAGGAGAAATCACATATTTGCTGCCTTCAAAACCAGGAAGGTCATAAAGGCTTTCATCCATCAGCAGATACTGAGGGCAGGTTTCCAGGTAGACCTCCTGGCCCCGTTCTCTGGCGTATTTGACTTCCTGATATCCAGCACCTGAGCTTAAATGAACTACAATAACAGGCGTTTTCACCAGATCAGCAATCTTTAACAATCTGCTGATAGCCTCAGCTTCCACTTCTGCCGGCCTGCTATTCTTATGTCCGCTGATTCCAAAGTTGCCCTTTGCCTTTTCTTCTTCTACCAGGGCCTCAATGATACCCATATTTTCACAGTGGACTCCTGCAATTCCGTTCACTTCCTTTAACCGTTTTAATACCTGATAAATTCTCTTATCATCTAAAACCATGTCCTTATAGGTCATATAAACCTTAAAAGAGGTGACTCCTTCTTTTACAATGGATTCCAGTTCTTCACTGATGGAAGGAGTCCAGTCTGATATTGCCAGATGGAAGCTGTAGTCACAGGAAGCATTTCCATCGGACTTCTTGTGCCAGTTTTCCAGGGCTTCATGAAGACTTTCTCCTTGGTATTGGGTAGCGAAATCAATAATCATGGTGGTTCCGCCTGCCAAAGCCGCCTTTGTTCCTGTCTCAAAGTTGTCCGCAGTCGCAGTTCCCGCTACATGCAAGTCAAAATGTGTGTGTGCATCAATAAATCCAGGAAACAAAAGCTTTCCCGACACATCGATAACTTCTGCCTCCTGGTCCTGGATTCCCTGCTCCACGGCCTTGATCTTTCCGTCCTCCATCAATACATCTGCCTCAAAGACTCTGCTTCCCGATACTACGGTTCCGCCCTTTAACAATGTCTTCATAAACACACCTGCTTTCTTTTTCTTTGTCAGCCCCGAAAGGCGCAGGGAGAAAATTCTTCTCCTTCTGCGCCAATCACTGCTAAAACAATTGATATTTAACCTAAAAGATAATCATACTTTCTGCAGACAGTTTCCATTACCATTCCAAGTGCTTTCGGAATTACACTGTCTGTTTCTCCTGCTTTCCAGTCATGGATGTTTCCAAGATAACGGACCTTACAGGAAACAGAATCTTTATCCAGTACGGTAAAGCCCTGATTCTTGCTGTTTTCCATATCAGCCTCATTAGAAAACAAAGTGAACTTATCCAGGTATGGAGAACTGTCATAAGGACAGAAACTTGTACAGTTTCCGCACTCATTACACATATAGTCCACATGGACGATCTGGTGCATATCAAGTCCAGGAATATCCAGAGCCAGGTTTGCACGGTTGGGGCATACCTCTGCACAGTTTTCACATACATTGGAGCAGCCAAGACATCTTGCGCCTTCTACCTTATACTCTCTAGTTTCCTCTAAGATGCCTCTCTTATCATAGATTTTATTTAAATCTTTGATGGTATCGTCAAAGTCAATGGCTGCCTTCTTGCCTAAGATAGCTTCTGCCGCCATACGGGCATCTCTCATAGCTTCTACAACAGTGCTGGGGCCGTAAAGTCCGTCACCGATTGCATAAACGCCTTCTACGCTTGTTTCCAGAGTATCGTCATTTGCCATAACTCTTCCGCGGCTTGTAAGCTCAATGCCGTTCGCTTCATAAAATTCTGCCGGAACCTGTTCGCCTACTGCTGCAATCACGGTATCTGCGGGAACTTCCACGATTTCCTCTGTTTCCACAATGCCTCTTCTTCCGGTAGAATCAGTATCTCCAAGCTTCATAACCTTGCAGATCAGTTTTCCATCCTTCAGTTCCACTGGGGAAAGCAGTTCCTTAAACTCTACGCCGTCCTCTAATGCCAACTCTAATTCTTCCTCATCAGCAGGCATATAGCGCTTTGTTCTGCGGTATACCAGGTAGGAATGCTCCACACCTTCTGTTCTCTTTACTGCTCTTGCTGTATCCATGGCTGTATTACCGCCGCCGATCACCACAACGTTCTTTCCAATGTTCAGCTTTCCGTCTGTTGCCTTAAACTGAGCCAGGAAATCCAGAGCATTAATGGTCTCTCCTGCTTTGAGGTTTAATACGCCCGGTTTGGAAGCACCTGCTGCAAGGATGACATAATCAAAGCCTTCCTTCTTAAGATCTTCTAAGCTGGTTACCTCGGTATTGTACCTTACCTCTGCACCATAAGCCAGACAAAGATCTGCGTCTTTTGAAATGGCATGATCAGGAATACGGAAGCCAGGAATTACATGTTTTACCACACCGCCAAGAACGCCGGTCTTTTCAAAAATAGTTGCAGGCATACCGTTCTTTGTCAGGAAATAAGCTGCTGCAAGTCCAGCCGGACCACCGCCTACAATAGCGGTCTTTTTGCCCTTTAACTCTCCTGCCTCAATTTCCTTCATCAGGCTGTCATATCCGCCCTCTGCGCATACCAGCTTGACTCCGCGGATATTAACCGGATCTTCGTAGAAATTCCGGTTGCACACGCTCATACAGTTATGGGCACAGATGGTTCCGGTGATAAATGGAAGTGGATTCTTCTCTGCAATCACCTTAATGGCTTCCTCATATTTTCCTGCTCCGGAAAGCTGTAAGTAAGTGGTAATGTCCTGATTAATTGGACATCCGACTTTACAGGGTGCCACATAGCAGTCCACAAGAGGAACAGACTTTGCCATCTTTCTGTTAGGAGTAGGCTTAATTGATTTTATATGATGAGGATCTGTAATCGCATCTGATGCCAGTTTTGCTGTTTTTTCCGGATCAACGATGGTAAATTCCACCTGGCCTTCTTCCAGCTTCTTTGTCATCTGTAGCAGTCTCTGATATCCGCCCGGTTTTAACAGGGTGGTTGCTACGGTAACAGGCCAGATTCCCGCATCTATAATAGCCTTGATGTTGTGATAGTCAGCACCGCCTGAGAAAGAAATTCTCAGTTTTCCGTCAAATTCCTTGGCAAGTATTGCTGCCAGAGAAATGGAAAGGGGATATAGGGACTTTCCGGACATGTACATCTCTTCGCTTGGAAGCTCTCCTGCCTTCACATCTACCGGGAAGGTGTTGGTAATCTTTACGCCGAACGCCAGATTCTTTTTCTCACAAAGAGCGATCAGAGTCTTGAACATTGGGATTGCATCAGCATACTGTAAGTCATCGAGGAAATGGAAATCACCGAATGCCACATAGTCATATCCCATCTCATCCATAGTCTTTCTTGCAAATTCATATCCTAAAAGGGTTGGATTACATTTGATAAAGGTATTCAGTCCCTTTTCTTCGATCAAATAAGTAGCAATTCTCTGAATCTCCTGAGGCGGGCAGCCGTGGAGAGTGGAAAGAGTAACGGAATTGCAGATTTCAGAAGGAATGTTTTCAATATCTTCTTTTGTCACATTCTCAAAGAGATCCATGTTATTCAGAAGATACTGCTTACATGACTTAAAGATCTCTGTGCTCTTTGCATCCTTCATGGATTCAATAAAGTTGTCAATCTTTGGAGATTTGATTCCCTCTAAGTCATAGCCTACACTCATGTTAAACTGGAAGCCGTCAGCATCTCCAAGTCCGTATTCTTTTGCAAATACAGAAAGCAGGAACCATGCCTTAATATACTCATCAAGAGCCTCCGGAACATAAAGTTCAGTAGACCACTCGCAGTTATAACATTCGTCATCAGCCTTGATACAGGGCTTGCTTACAGGTAAATCCTCTCCATCTAAGATCTGAACGGTCTTAAGTTCAAAGAAACGGCTTCCTGCAAAATAAGAAGCCAGTATGTTCTGGGCCAGCTGGGTATGAGGTCCGGCTGCCGGTCCAATTGGTGTCTCCAATTTGCGTCCGAATATGCTTCTGTTATTTTTTGCATCTGCTTTATAAGGTCTGTAAACTCCAAAAACCTTTCCGCTGGTTTCATGCTCCTTTAAAGTCCAGTTCACTAACTGTTCAAAGGGCATTGGTGTCATTCTGTCTCCCATTGTTTTCCTCCTTCTTGCCCGCATTTGGGGGGCATATAGGTATCCCCAAAGGGTACCTCCGGTATTGAGGCTGCCAGTGATTTTTCAGCCTGACAGCCTCAGTGAATATTCTATAATATATTTTTTATTTTACCATATTCTATGGAACTTTTGTCAAGCCTTTATCTGGAATTGATTCTATTTGCCAGCTCTCCAGCCGCCTGTCTGCAGTCTGCCATTACCTTCTCTTCATCAATGCCGGTGAAGACGCGGTCTTTCATCAGAACCTTTCCGTTTCCTACAGTGGTTACCACGCTGCGCCCGTTCATACCGAATACAATATGTCCATTGCAGTTGTCAGCACTCATCGGTGTAAGAGGAATATAATCTGTAACGATTACGTCTGCTGCTGCTCCCTCTTTTAAAACGCCCAGAGGCTTTTTAAAGTAACGGCCTGCAATCTGAGCATTTCCTTCAAACAGCATCTTTGGAACTTCACCCCAGGCAGCGTTAGGATCGCATAAGTGATGCTTGTGAAGAACGTTTGCCACTTTATAGGATTCCAGCATGTCGTGGGTATACCCGTCGGTTCCAAGACCGGTTAAGATTCCTCTGTGAACCAGTTCCATGGTTGGCGGGCAGCCGCATGCATTGCCCATATTGGATTCCGGATTATGAACTACCATGGTGTTTGTTTCTTTAATTAATGCCATCTCGTGAGGATTAACATAGATGCAGTGTCCAAGAAGAGTCTTCTCTCCCAAAATACCGCAGTCCATCAAACGGTTCACAATAGGTTTTCCATAATGCTTTAAGCAGTGGTGAAGATCTTCAATTCCTTCTGCCACGTGAATGTGGTATCCCACACCTTCCGGTTTGTGGGCAGCCGCAAATTCCATCGTCTCATCAGAAATGGTGAACTGGGCATGCATACCCATCATACCGGCAATCATATCGCTGTCATCTGCAAGGGCATGTTTGATAAATGCTTCATTTTCCAGAACGCCTTCCCTCGCCTTGTCCATTCCGTCACGGTCAGAAACTTCATAACAAAGACATGAGCGGACACCTGTCTCTTTGGCAGCCTCTTCAATCTTAAATAAGGAATCTGTAATGTGGCCGAAGCTGGCATGGTGGTCAAATGTGGTTGTTACACCGTTTTTAATAGAATCTATATAAGTCGCCATAGCACTTAATCTGGTATCTTCCAATGTAAGGTTTCTGTCAATGGTCCACCATAGTCCGTCTAAAATCTCCAGAAAGCCATGAGGGTCGTATCCGTTAATGCTCAAACCTCTGGCAAAGGAACTGTAAATGTGCTCATGGGCATTGATAAAGGCCGGCATAATAACTCCGCCTTTCGCATCGATATACTCTGCATCAGGATACGCTTTTTTCACTTCCTCCAGGGTTCCTACCTTGCAGATCGTTGTTCCTTCCATTGCCACTGCACCATTTTCAAAAAATGGATTCTGAGGGTCTCTTGTGATCATTCTTCCATTACCGATAATCAGCATGTTTCCATCTCCTTTTTTTTGTTTTTTTAAGATTATGAGGTAAAATTTGATTTTTTACTCAGTATACAAACCGCACATAAGTTTTTCTGATATGCCTGTACTTTATTCTGACAATCTGCTTATACTTGTTTACTGATTCTATGCTTTTCTATACACATTACACCATAATTTATTTTATAGCTACAGTGTATCATTTCATATAAAGAAATGCAAGCTAAAAATACAAAATAAATTAGCATACCTAAAAAATTTTTAGAAACCACTTGAAATATAATTTTTTTATGTTATGATGGGAGTATAAGAAATTGAGATAGGGGGATACGGATATGGATTCAAATCTTGAATTACTGACACAGATCGCCCACGGAATTGCAGTCCATTTTGGCTACACCTGCGAGGTGGTTATTCATGACTTAAAAAAGAATGATTTAGACCGTTCCGTGGTCTATATTGAAAACGGTCATGTGAGCAACCGCCAGTTAGGAGACGGCCCCTCTGAAATCGTTTTGGAAACATTGAAGAAAAAACCGGATGTCTTAAAAGACCGGCTTTCTTATCTGACCAGAACCGATGATGGAAGGATTTTAAAATCCAGTACCATGTATATAAGAGGGAAGAATAACACCGTTGATTACATTCTGGCCATTAACTATGATATCACGGGCCTGCTTACCGTAGACAATGCCTTAAAGCCGCTTCTTTCCACTTCAGGAACAAACGGCGAGGCCAGGAAGCCAACAAAGATCACCCACAGTGTCAATGACCTGCTGGATACCCTGATCGAAGAATCTGTGGCATTGGTTGGAAAGCCGGTAGCTCTTATGAGCAAGGAGGACAAGATCACTGCTATCCAGTATTTAAACGATGCAGGAGCATTCCTGATCACAAAATCCGGCGACAAAGTATCCAATTATTTCGGCATATCCAAGTTCACCTTGTACAGCTATATGGATGCAAACAAAGAAAAGTGATCACTTCCTATATTTAATAGGAAATAAAAGAAAAAGGAGAATCGTATCATGAAACCATTTGAATGGGCTGTAAACACCATGCCAAAAACTGAGGATAAGAATCTTGCTGTTATGGCTCTGGAGGAAATCAAAAAAGCCAGAACCTTCCATGAAAGTTTTCCTCAGTACAGTAAGACTCCTCTTGCAAAACTGGACCAGATGGCTGATTATCTTGGCTTGGGACAGATTTACTTAAAGGACGAATCTTACCGTTTTGGCTTAAATGCCTTTAAGGTACTGGGAGGTTCTTTCGCCATTGCCAAATACATTGCACAGCAGACCGGCAAAGATGTAGCTGATCTTCCTTACAGCGTTCTTACTTCTGATGCTTTAAGGGAAGAATTCGGTCAGGCAACCTTCTTTACTGCTACTGACGGAAACCACGGCCGCGGCGTTGCATGGGCAGCCAATAAATTAGGCCAGAAATCTGTTGTTTACATGCCAAAGGGTTCTACAATCACCCGTTTCAACAATATTAAAGCTGAAGGTGCTGAAGTTACCATCGAAGAAGTTAACTATGATGAGTGCGTTCGTATGGCCGCTGATGCCGCTTCCAAAACAAACAACGGTGTAGTTGTACAGGATACCGCATGGGATGGCTACGAAGAAATTCCTGCCTGGATTATGCAGGGCTACGGAACCATGGCTTTAGAAGCCAACGAGCAGCTTGAAGAATACGGCTGCGACAGACCGACTCACGTATTCGTACAGGCCGGTGTAGGTTCTCTTGCAGGCGCTGTTCAGGGATACTTTGCAAACCGCTATCCTGAAAATCCTCCTAAAGTTGTTGTTGTTGAAGCTGATGTGGCTGACTGCCTCTATAAGGGTGCAAAAGCTGGAGACGGTGCAATCCGCATTGTAGACGGTGATATGCAGACCATTATGGCCGGCCTGGCCTGCGGTGAGCCAAATACTATTTCCTGGGATATCTTAAAGAACCATGTAGACACGTTTATTTCCGCTCCTGACTGGGTAGCCGCACTGGGTATGAGAATGCTGGCAGCTCCCGTAAAAGGCGATGTTTCCGTAACTTCCGGCGAATCAGGTGCCGCTCCTTTCGGAGCTTTAGCCAGCATCATGCTTTTTGATGAATACAAAGAATTAAGAGAGCACTTAGGACTTAACAAAGATTCCAAAATTCTTCTCTTTTCTACTGAGGGAGACACCGATCCTGACCGTTACAAAGCAATTGTCTGGGAAGGAAAAGAGCGCTAGGTCAGACGTTCGATAAGCGGAAAG
Source organism: Clostridiaceae bacterium (assembly GCA_902363735.1). Lineage (GTDB taxonomy): Bacteria > Bacillota > Clostridia > Lachnospirales > Lachnospiraceae > Lacrimispora. Next base: position 268,142 of record CABJBA010000002.1, on the reverse strand, counting down.
CAAATCGAATTTCCTAAATAAATTATAAAATATGGAGGTCACAAAAATGGATTACAACAAAATCAAAGAAGCAGCACAGAATTATCAGACAGACATGACCAAGTTCCTGAGGGAAATCGTTAAGTTCCCAGGCGAAAGCTGCGATGAAAAGGCTCATGTGGACCGTATCGCAGAAGAAATGAGAAAGCTGGAGTTCGACAAAGTTGAAATCGACGGCATGGGCAACGTGTTAGGCTACATGGGAACCGGAAAAACTTTAATCGGATTTGATGCTCATATTGATACAGTTGGTATCGGCAACAAGAGCAACTGGACTTTCGATCCATACGAAGGCTTTGAGAATGATACAGAGATCGGCGGCCGTGGCGTATCTGACCAGTGCGGCGGTATCGTATCTGCTGTTTACGGCGCAAAGATCATGAAAGATTTAGGCCTTTTAAATGACCAATACACCGTTTTAGTTACCGGTACTGTTCAGGAAGAAGACTGTGACGGCCTTTGCTGGCAGTACATCATCAACGAAGATAAGGTTCGTCCGGAATTCGTTGTATCCACAGAGCCTACTGACGGCGGAATCTACCGCGGACAGAGAGGACGTATGGAAATCCGTATTGACGTTAAGGGTATCTCCTGCCACGGTTCCGCACCAGAGCGTGGTGACAATGCAATCTATAAGATGGCTGACATTCTTCAGGACGTTCGCTCTCTTAATGAGAACGACGCTGCTGATGACAAGGAAATCAAAGGCCTTGTAAAGATGCTTGACGAGAAGTACAACAAAGAGTGGAAAGAAGCTAACTTCTTAGGACGCGGTACTGTTACTGCTTCCGAGATCTTCTTCACCTCCCCAAGCCGCTGTGCAGTTGCTGACTCCTGTGCAGTATCCTTAGACCGCCGTATGACAGCAGGTGAGACATGGGAAAGCTGCTTAGAAGAAATCCGCAACCTGCCTAATGTAAAGAAATACGGCGATGACGTTACTGTTTCCATGTACGAATACTCCCGTCCTTCCTATACAGGACTTACCTACCCAATCGAGTGCTACTTCCCAACATGGGTTATTCCGGAGGATCACGACGTTACCAAGGCACTGGAAGAGGCTTACAAGAACCTTTACGGCGATGCAAGAATCGGCGCAGAATATACTCTTGCAAAGAGAACAGCTCGTCCTCTGACAGATAAGTGGACCTTCTCCACCAACGGCGTTTCCATCATGGGCCGTAACGGAATCCCATGTATCGGCTTCGGACCTGGTGCAGAGGATCAGGCTCATGCTCCTAATGAGATTACCTGGAAGCAGGATCTGGTTACATGTGCAGCTGTATATGCAGCACTTCCAAGCGCTTACTGCAAATAATTATTTTTTCCCTACAATCATTTTTGTCGGGGGTCTGTCATTGCTTCCCCAAATCAATGACGGACTCCTGCATAAAGGATAGATATCAATTAAACCAAACGAAAATCAGGAGGCTAACAAAAAAAATGAAAACCTTACAGGATTACATCGACAAACTGAATTCCTTAAATTTCAAGGAAATGTATAACAATGACTTCTTCTTAACATGGGAAAAGACAGACAATGAGCTGGAAGCTATCTGGACCGTTGCTGACGCTCTCCGCTTCATGAGAGAGAACAACATCTCTACAAAAGTATTTGAGAGCGGTCTTGGAATCTCTTTATTCCGTGATAACTCCACACGTACCCGTTTCTCTTTTGCTTCCGCATGTAACTTACTTGGTCTGGAAGTTCAGGATTTAGACGAAGGCAAATCTCAGGTAGCTCACGGCGAGACTGTTCGTGAAACTGCTAACATGGTTTCTTTCATGGCAGATGTGATCGGTATCCGTGACGATATGTATATCGGCAAGGGAAATGCTTACATGCATGAATTCATGGACGCTGTTACTCAGGGAAATAAGGACGGAATCTTAGAGCAGAGACCATCTTTAGTTAACTTACAGTGCGACATTGACCATCCAACTCAGAGTATGTCTGATGCTCTTCATATCATCAACGAGTTCGGCGGCCTTGAGAACTTAAAGGGCAAAAAGCTGGCTATGACATGGGCTTACTCTCCTTCCTACGGAAAGCCATTATCCGTTCCTCAGGGAATTATCGGCTTAATGACACGTATGGGTATGGAAGTAGTTCTGGCTCATCCGGAAGGCTATGAAGTTATGCCTGAGGTTGCTGAAATTGCTAAGGCTAACGCTGAGAAATCCGGCGGTTCCTTCCGTATCTCCAACGATATGGCTGACGCATTCAAGGATGCTGACATTGTATATCCAAAGAGCTGGGCTCCATTTGCAGCTATGGAGAAGAGAACCAATCTGTATGGCGAAGGCGATTCAGACGGCATCAAGGCTCTTGAGAAAGAATTACTGGCTCAGAACGCAAACCACAAAGACTGGTGCTGTACAGAAGATTTAATGGCAACAACAAAAGACGGCAAGGCTCTTTATATGCACTGCTTACCTGCTGATATCAACGATGTAAGCTGTAAAGACGGCGAAGTTGTAGCTTCTGTATTCGATCGTTACCGTGATCCTTTATACAAAGAAGCAAGCTACAAGCCATATGTAATTGCTGCTATGATCTTCTTAAGCAAGTTTGCTAATCCTCAGGAGACCTTAAAGAAACTGGAAAATGAAAAAACACCAAGAATCTTTGAGTAATTTCATATTGGGGTAATGCCCCATATTTATGAACTCCGTGCGCACCTGCAACCGGCCAATGGATACAGGTGCGCTTTTATTCTCTAAAAATTCCTATAAATCCTAAAAACCATCAAATGTATTGAGAGGAAAAATCATGGAAAAGAAAAAAAGAATTGTTATCGCTTTAGGCGGAAACGCTCTGGGCAATACGCTCCCTGAGCAGATGACAGCAGTGAAAATCACATCAAAGGCAATTGTTGATCTTATTGAAGAAGGCTGCGAAGTTGTGGTTGTCCACGGAAACGGACCTCAGGTCGGCATGATCAACAATGCAATGAGTGCTTTAACCAGAGAAGATCCCAAGCAGCCAAACACTCCTCTTTCCGTATGCGTAGCCATGAGCCAGGCTTACATCGGTTATGACTTACAGAACGCATTGAGAGAAGAGCTTGTAAACAGAAACATTACCAACATTCCTGTAACCACTATGATCACACAGGTTCGCGTAGATGAAAATGATCCTGCATTTAATTCTCCTTCTAAGCCAATCGGCCACTTTATGACAGCCGATGAAGCAAAGCTGGCTGAAGAAAAATACGGTTACATTACAAAAGAAGATGCCGGACGGGGATACCGCCGTGTGGTAGCTTCTCCAAATCCTTCTGAAATTATTGAAATCGGCGCAATCCGTTCTCTCGTGGATTCAGGTCAGCTTGTCATTGCCTGCGGCGGCGGCGGTATTCCTGTTACTCTTCAGGGAAATCACTTAAAGGGTGCAAGTGCAGTTATTGACAAGGATTTCGCTAGTGAACTGCTGGCTGAAGAACTGGATGCAGATTTCTTAATTATCCTTACAGCAGTTGAAAAAGTTGCAATTAACTACGGTAAACCAGAAGAGAAATGGCTTGACGATATATCTACAGAGGAGGCGCGTCAGTACATTGGTGAAGGACATTTTGCCCCAGGCTCCATGTTGCCAAAGGTTCAGGCTGCTGTAAAATTTGCAGACTCAAAAGAAGGGCGCAATGCGCTTATTACTCTGCTTGAAAAAGCAAAAGAAGGAATCTTAGGGAAAACCGGAACTCATATTTATAAGTAAACCGTTAACCGCTCCTTAAGGAGGAACATTTGTAATGAAACAAAAAAACACACAACAGGCTTCTGTATTTGAATTAAACGGCATTCCAAGGTTTTCACATGCACTTCCTCTGGCTCTCCAGCATCTGGTTGCAATGATCGTGGGATGTGTTACACCGCCCATTATTGTAGCAAATATTGTTGGACTCAATCCGGCGGACAGGGTCATTTTGATCCAGGCTGCCCTGGTGGTATCTGCGTTATCCACTTTGCTTCAGCTTTTTCCCATAGGAGCAAAAAATGGTTTCCGCCTGGGGGCGTCTCTTCCTGTAATTATGGGCATCAGCTTTGCTTATGTCCCAAGTATGCAGGCTATTGCAGAAAGCTATGGAGTGGCGGCAATTTTAGGAGCCCAGATAGTGGGCGGTATTGTTGCAGTGATCGTGGGACTTTCTGTTACCCAGATCCGTAAGTTTTTCCCCCCGCTCATTACCGGAACAGTTGTTTTTACCATTGGACTCTCTCTTTATCCCACCGCTATCAATTATATGGCTGGAGGTGTTTCCAGCCCCACATACGGGTCCTGGCAGAACTGGGTTGTAGCCCTTATCACGTTAACCGTTGTGACTACATTAAATCATTTTGGGAAAGGCTTTTATAAGCTGGCCTCCATTCTGATCGGAATTATTGTGGGCTATATTGTTGCTCTGTTCTTCAACATGGTAGACTTTACAAACATAGGAACTGCGACTCTTTTTCAAGTTCCCCGGCCTCTTCATTTCGGAGTGGTATTTGAACCATCTTCCTGCATTGCCATTGGACTTCTCTTTGCAATCAATTCAGTCCAGGCAATCGGAGACTTTACAGCAACAACAACCGGCTCTATCGATCGGGAACCAACTGATTCAGAACTTCGCGGCGGCATTGTGGGCTACGGTATCTCTAATGTTCTAGGCGCTTTTTTAGGCGGACTTCCAACAGCAACTTATAGTCAGAATGTAGGTATCGTAACCACTACAAAGGTAATAAACCGATGGGTTATGGGCCTGACAGCAGTAACGTTGCTGGCAGCAGGATTAATCCCAAAATTCTCAGCCCTGCTTACAACAATTCCACAGTGCGTATTAGGAGGTGCTACAGTATCCGTATTCGCCTCTATTGCAATGACCGGTATGAAACTTGTAATGTCAGAAGAGATGACTTACCGAAACTCCTCAATTGTAGGACTGGCAGCGGCCTTAGGCATGGGTATTTCTGAAGCTGCATCTGCTCTCCACACCTTTCCGGACTGGGTCATTACCATTTTCGGCCGTTCCCCCGTGGTTGTGGCTACGATTGTGGCTATTTTCCTAAATATCATACTCCCTTATGAGGGAAAAGAGAAAAAATAAGAAAAAGCTGAGCTCCCCAAAAAGGTGACTCAGCTTTTTTCTTTCATATCTATTTATACTAATTTTCCCAATCTGCGGAGCATGGTTTTCTCTACCGCATTGATGATATTCTCATAGCCTGTACACCGGCATAAGTGGCCGGACATCAGCTTTTTCAACTGATCTCTGGTATACTCTTTTCCGCTTTCTAAAATCTCCACTGCCGACATAATAAAACCTGGTGTGCAGAATCCGCACTGGACTGCCGCCTCGTCAATAAATGCCTGCTGAATGTCAGAAAGCTCTCCATTGGGCCCCATAAGGTTTTCCAGGGTCTTGATCTCTTTTCCATCGGCCCATACGGCTAAATAGATGCAGGAGTTGAAGCACTCATGATCGATGATCACGTTACAGGCTCCGCACTCTCCTACCTCACATCCCTTTTTGACGGAAGTCAGGCGGTAATCATCCCGGAGCATATCAGTCAGGGAGGCCCGGACATCTACCATTGTCTCTGTATATTTTCCATTGATAGTACATTTGACTAATTTATATTGTACTGACATCAGATCTCACCTCCTGAAAGTTTCACTGACTCTTTAAAGCCACGGGCTGCCATTTCCACGGCAACATGCTTACGGAAATCCTTGGAGGCGCGCCAGCTGTCTCTTGGGTTGATGTCTGCAAGAACCTCTTTTCCAAAGTCTTCTGCCAGCTTCTCTGAAATCTGCTGTCCCTTTGCCAGAATTTCTGCGCTTTTGGTGCGAACTGGAATAGGTCCTGCCACGCCGTAAGCAATTCTTACATCTTCTACTATCTTTTTATCCTCTGACAGCTTCACATTGACAGAACAGCCGGTTGTGGCGATATCCATGGCATTTCTATTGGCGTACTTAATATAATGGCCTTTATAGCCCTCGTAGCTCTTCTTAGGGATAATTACAGCTGTCTGCAGCTCTCCTTCCCTTATATCCACAGTTCCTGCCTTTATATAGAACTCACTGATGGGAATACGGCGGATTCCTTCCGGTCCCGTCAGCTCGATCACTGCATCCCACGCAAACAACGTGGAAGCTGAATCCGCTGAAGTAACACCGTTACAGGTGTTTCCTCCGATTGTGGCAATATTTCTTATCTGTGGTCCGCCAACCATATCCACGGCTTCTCCGAGAACATTAATATATTTCTGGATGATAGGGTCCTTTGTGATGTGTGAAAAGCTGGTAAGGGAACCAATGCGGATAGATTCTTCTTCATCCAGGCTCACGCCCCTCATTTCATCGATCATATAAATGCTGATCAATTCCTTTCCAGCCCGTTTTCCTTCTCTCATCTGTATTAAAACATCGCTGCCGCCAGCTATGATCTGGGCTTCGGGATGTTCCAAACGAAGCTTTACCGCCTCTTCTACGGTATGTGCTTCATATAATGCTTTCATGTCATACATAAAGCCTTCCTCCTTCTATCAGATCAGTCCTTCTTCTTTGAATCGTTTGAATAATTCCTGGGATGTCATGGGTATCTTAAACATCTGGACGCCTGTTGCATTTAATATGGCATTGCGGATGGCCGGTGCCACGGGACAAGCCGGAGGTTCTCCCAGAGACTTTGTTCCAAATGCACTGGTAGGCTCATAGTTTTCCACAAACTGGGCTTCCAGATGAGGATGGTCCATGGTGGTAGACAATTTATAATCCAACAAGTTGTCATTTAACGTCCTGCCTGTTTTTCCGTCAATCAAAAGCTGTTCGGAAAGGGCGTAGCCGATTCCCATGCTCATGCCTCCATGAACCTGGGCCTTTGCAAGGGCCGGATTAATCAGCTGGCCACAGTCATGGACATTGATAATGTCCACCAGCTTAACCTTGCACATGGGGATATCCACCTCTACTTCGGCAAAGCAGCAGCCAAAGGAATAGGCATTAGACTTTATCTGATAGGTGCTTTCAGAGGTCAAATGCTGGCTGTTCGTCAAGCTGTAAATAGCCTCTGTGGCTAAATCACCTAAGGTCATTAGCTCTCTGCCGTCTGTGGTCCGAACAATCTTTCCGTCCCTGATATCCAGGTTAAAGGCAGGCATGCGGGTCAGTTCATGGGCATAATTCAAAATTCTTTCCCTTAACAAAAGGGCTGTCTGCTTGATAGCAAAGCCTCCTACGTAGGTCTGTCTTGAGGCATAGGAACCCGTTCCGAAAGGAGTGACATCCGTATCCTGACAGGAAACCACATGAACCATTTCAAAGGGAATACCCAGGACTTCTGCCGCCATTTGGCCAAAAGCCGTATCAGCTCCCTGGCCGATTTCTGTCTCACCTAACTGGACCTGTATGGAACCGTCCTGGTTCATTACAATGCGACAGGATGAGGATTCCAAACTAATAGGCCATACCGCTGTATTGTACCAGAACACTGCACATCCCACGCCCTTGCGGATCGGACCGGTCTGGTTTGCGTATTCCTTTACCTTACGGTCAAAATTTATATAGGCTTTTCCTTTATCAATACACTGGTTAAAGGTGTCAAAATAATTTTCATTTTTAGAGAATCCATCTACATATCCTACAGGCATTAAATTTTTGCGTCGAAATTCCACCGGATCCATGCCGATTGCAAAGGCAACGTCATCGGTCTGACTTTCCACGGGAAACATGGCCTGAGGGATTCCATAGCCGCGCATGGCACCTGCAACAGGCATATTGGTAAATATGGTATAAGCATCGCATTCCACGTTTTCACAGGGATAGAGCTGCGGGAAAGCATTCATTCCCTTTGCTGCAATTCCGTGTCCATGGGAAGCATAGGCTCCCTGGTTGGAAAAACACTCCAGCTTACGTGCTGCAAATGTGCCGTCAGAACGCACCCAGCTGATGATGTGGCTGCGAATGGCGTGTCTTGTACGATTGCTTACAAAAGTTTCTTCACGGGTCACATCAAGCTTGACCAGACGTCCTCCCACCACCTGAGAAAGGTAGGCACATAGAGGTTCATACAGGACATCCTGCTTATTTCCAAATCCCCCTCCAATATAGGGCTTGATAACGCGGACACTTCCCCACGGAATCCCAAGAGCCTGACCTACCACACGTCTGACAATATGGGGAAGCTGTGTGGAAGATACTACGGTTAATTTTCCATTTTCCACACTGGCATAACAAATATGGTTTTCAATATGGCAGTGTTGGACAATCGGAGTATCATACCACTGTTCCACCTTAACCAGACCCGGTTCTTTAATGGCTTCTTCCAAGTTTCCTTTTCTAATGCTGGAATGACCCAGAATATTATTCTTATATTTTTCATGAATCTGAGGAGCGCCCTCTTTCATGGCTTCCTGAGGATCAAGAACAAAGGGGTACTCCTCATATTCCACCTTTAACGCACTAATACCCTGCTTGGCAGCCACTTCATTTTCTGCCACAACTGCGGCCACATCATCACCATAAAAACGCACCCGGTCCGTTAAAAGAAGACGGTCCTGCACGTCCTGGTGGGAAGGGTCTGTAGACCATGGATGGCCTGCCGTCGGGAAATAATATTTAGGCACATCAAAGCAGGTCACCACCTTAACCACTCCCGGTATCTTCTCAGCCTCTGAAGTATCAATAGATTTGACTACACCATTGGCTATCGTAGAATGATAAATCTTTGATATCAGAGCATTTTTCTCGCAAAGGTCATCGGTATATTTAGTTCTTCCCGTGACCTTGTCAAATGCGTCAACACGGGCAACACTTTTTCCGATTATCATATACACGCCTCCTATTTTTAATTCTGATGTATAAACAGATATTTATAACCTTCTCCTTAAAACCGGCAGGGACAAAACCTCTTTAAGCGCAATTGCTTATCAAAGTGATGCCCCTTAATTTCCCCACATCCGGTTTCTCTGATTCTTAAATCAGATTTTTTATTTTAAAATACCTTTTCTCCCTCTGCATATTTCCCCGTAATATGCCTGTCATCGGACAGGTATATAAAACGCTCCAGCCGTTCCCGCAGAGTCAGCGGCTGGGGATGACGAAGACTGCTGTCATCCAGAATCAAAGCATCAAATTCATAACCCTCTTCAAAGCTTCCTACTTTCCCAAAGAAAGAACCGCCTCCGGCTGTTCCCATATAAAACACCTCTTCTACTGTGAGTGGCTTTAAACTGTCGTCTTTAAGCCTCCATCTCAGTTTGGAGGTCTGAATGGAATCTGCCATGGCACGGAATATGGATTCTCCGCTTCCACCTGCCACATCGCTTCCCAGTCCTACATTCAGTCCCCGGTCCAGAAACGTTCTGACCGGAGCCACACCGGAAGATAAATTGGTATTTGAACTGGGACAGTGGGCGATATAAGTTCCTCTGGCTTTGATCAGTTCCATTTCTTCTTCTGTTAAATATACACAGTGGGCCATAACCGTTTCTCCTGCTTCCCCAAGCAGGCCGAATCTGTCATAAGCATCACTGTAGGACCGTGAATCCGGACAAAGTTCCTTTACCCACTGAACTTCCCCCTGATTTTCTGACAAATGGGACTGAACCGGAAGTCCACGTTCCTTTTTAAGAGTTCCTAAGCGCTCCATTAAATCATCCGTACAGGAAGGAATAAACCTGGGAGTAAGAATGGGCTTAACATTTTTATATTTTGTGCCCGTTTCCTCAAGCCACCAAAGCGTATCCCGTTCCGACTGCTCTGCATCCTGTTCCCGCAGATAGTCCGGGGTGTTCCTATCCATATTGACCTTTCCGATCATGGATTTTATTCCCGTTTCTTCCATCAGATCCATCAGAAGTACTGTGGCCTGATTGTGGATTGTACCAAAGATACAGGCTCTTGTTGTACCGCTTTTTTTCATGGATTCCGCAAAAATTTCATAAGCTTTTTTTGCATATGCTAAGTCGCTGTACTTGGCTTCCTCCGGAAATGTATTGGTATTCAGCCACTCCAAAAGCTCCAAATCCATACCCATTCCCCTGAAAGCAAATTGGGGCGCATGGATATGTAAGTCTACCAGTCCGGGAATAATGATTCTATCCCCGCAGTTTTCAACTGGATATTCCTTATACTTCTCCGGAATCTCTTCAAACACTCCCGCTGACTTTCCATCCCGGCAGACCAGGAAGCCCTGTTTCACCGTCCTTAAGGTTTTCATATCCTTGCTGTAGCAAATGTTGCCCATTAAAATAAATCTTCTGCCATCAGTCATAGAACTCCTCCTTATTTAAATTAATGAAATGAAGTACGGCGGCCTGATTGCAGTGTTTTAAGCAATAAAAAAACCACCGGTATCTCTATTTTTTCCAACGTATTCCATAAACATTGCTTATTGTGGATACGCGGAAACTTATAGACAACTATTACGGTAGTTTGTAGAGACGCTCAACCAATTATGAGCATATATAAGTTTCTTAAATTTTAATTTTAAATGTTTCACAGGCCTTGTGATCTATTACAAATCAACCATATCACATTGCACAACTATGTGTCAATACCATTTTAATATTTGTGTGTATTGCACAATTTTATCATATTTTTTCATAAAATGAATAGGGCCCTTCCCTTAACGTTTATAGAATATTTCTATAAACCCTTTTTCTTAAATCTCATATACTCCAAGGCTGTCCCACTGAAGTCCGTTGTCTTTCATCCACCGCCCCATCCAATCCAGAGAATTCTCGTTTTGCCCCCACGGCAAATTCACCTTATCCCCTTCCCAGTCCGCAGGCATTGACCAGGCAAGTCCGCAGCCCGCAGAAATCTGTCTTGGAACCGGAATCAGGCGACCTGGAATTTTTGCTATCAGGCACTCTGCCTCCATGGCAATGGCTTCTGCTGTTGTATGAAAGGAGATAACTATTTTTTTTTCTCTTTTTCTCATGGCATTTCCTCAACCCCACGGGGGCCTCTCTCTTTGCCCACAGGGCAGATTCTTCTTACTGAAAATCTTGGTTGATTTTTAAGAACCGGTATACAGCTCCCGGACAAACCTGATAAAGAGTCTGGCAGCCTGTCCTGGCTTGTGATTTTTGCTCCACACCATGTATAAGTTCCGGTAGGTTTCTTCTGAACCCAGAGAAAAACTCAGCAAAAGCCCCTGTCTGACAAAATCCTCTGCTGCTGCGCCGGAGAGAATGGATATCCCCATATCCGCTTCCACTGACTTTTTAATGGCCTCCTGGTTGCTGATGGTTGCCACTGTTTCCAGACGGTTGGAATCCAACCCCATTTCCATTAAGCGGCGTTCCACTTCCTTTCTGGTACCGGATCCTTCCTCCCGGACAATCCACCGTTCCTGATAAAACTGTTCTAAAGGAAACCCCGTCTGTTCGTACTTTATGTACCGTTCAATATTAGGGGTGACCACCACCAGCCGATCCGAATAAAAAGGCTCATATACGCAGGTGGGGTCCGTTCCGGTTGTTCCTGTAAAGCCGATTTCCACTTCGCCTTCCTGAACCATCCTGACCACTTCCATGCTGTCCGCTTCCTTAAGCTCCAGCTGGTTTCCCGGATAGGTTCTGGCAAAAAGTGAAAGAATCTGGGGCAGAATATACTGTCCCGGTACGGTGGAGGCGCCTACCACGATCTTTTGTATTCCTCCTGCCTCCTTCTGGGTAAAATCCCGGAGAATGTTTTTTTCCAGTTGAAGCATTTTTTTGGCATTGCCGTAAAGCCGCTCTCCCTCCATGGACAGCTCCACTTCCTTTGTGGTACGGGCAAACAATCTTGCCCCCAGTTCCTTTTCCAGGGCGCTGATATGGGCGCTGATCGTAGGCTGGGTCAGATAAAGCTTCCTGGCGGCTGCAGAAAAACTTTTTGTCTCTGCCACACATATGAACGCTTCCAGTTGTTTCAAATTCATAGACTTAACTCCCTTACTGCACATATGGCCTGATCGATTTCTTCTTCCGTGTTATAATGAGACATAGAAAAGCGGACTGCCCCCTGCCCTGCGGTTCCCAGAGCCTGATGCATGAGAGGAGCGCAGTGGGCTCCTGCTCTGGTGTATATCCCATATTTGGCAGCCAACTCATCTGCCACTTCTCCTGAATCGTAATCCCTGATGTTAAGAGCCACTACCGGCGCACGGAAAAACAGTTTTTCTTCTGAAAAATCTCCGTACACCCGGACTCCTGGAATTGCCTTTACTCCTTCATAAAACTGCTTCATCAGAATCAGTTCCCGGCTGCGTATATGTTTAATTCCGGTTTTTTTCAAATACTCCAAAGCAGCATGAAGCCCCGCAATTCCATGACTGTTTAAGGTCCCGGCCTCTAACGCCTCCGGCATTTCCTGGGGCTGAGCGGCGGAATAGCTGTGGACTCCTGTTCCTCCCACTAAAAGAGGGCGGATGGAAAGTCCTTTCCTGACACAGATTCCTCCTGTCCCCTGAGGGCCTAAAAGGCTTTTATGTCCTGTAAAGCATAATACATCAATTCCCATGTTTTCCATATCAATATCAAATACTCCTGCGGTTTGTGAAGCATCGACTACAAATATAATTCCATTCTGACGGCAGATTCTCCCCAAAACCTCCAGGTCGTTCATATTTCCGGTTAAATTGGAAGCATGGGTACAGATCAGGCCTCTGGTGTTCTTCCTGACAGCCTTTGACACAGCTTCATACCCAAAGGTTCCGTTCATATCAGCAGGGAGGATTGTCAGCTCCACCCCTCTTGTTTCCATAAGATATAAAGGGCGCAGCACTGAATTATGCTCCATAACAGTAGTGATCACATGATCTCCCGGATTAAACAGGCCCTGAATGGCTATGTTTAAGCTTTCCGTAGAATTGGCTGTAAAAGCTATCCTGGACGGATCTCCGGCCTTAAAGAGCTCTGCCAGCATTTTACGGGTATGAAAGATCATGCGGGACGCATCCAGGGCTGCTCCATGAGCTCCCCTTCCGGAGTTTCCCATATGAACTATGGCATCGGCCACAGCTTTGCCCACCTCCTCTGGCTTGCGGTAGGAGGTGGCTGCATTGTCCAGATAAATCATGATGATTACCTCAGCTTTACAAGTTTTTCTTCCCGTACCACAACCCGTCCTATGACAGCCCACTCTGTTTCCATTGACTCTGCCTTAAAATCTTCTGCAATACGCTTTGCATCCTCCGGAGATACGCTGACTAAAAGCCCGCCTGATGTCTGGGGATCGCAGAATATATCCCGAAGGTACTCCTCTGTTTCTCCAAAGTCCACCTTATTCTCCGTATAATATCTGTTTTTATAGGCACCTTCCGGAATAAGCCCCATTTGAGCGAGATCAAAAGCTTCCTTTTGAACCGGTAAATCCTTTGCAGATATTTCCAGAGTGACTCCACTGCCCTCTGCCATCTCTGCTCCATGGCCTGCCAGCCCAAAACCAGTCACATCAGTACAGCCATGAACATCATAACGCTCAATGATCTGTTTTGCCTTCTTATTTAAAGATGTCATGACCCGGATGACCTCTTCCTTTGCCTTTTCCGAAGCCATATCCGCCTTAACCGCCGTATTGATAATTCCTGTTCCGAGAGGCTTGGTCAGAATCAGCACGTCTCCAGGTCTGGCTCCGCTGTTTTTAAAAACCCTGTCCGGATGAACAAATCCGGTAACACTGAGCCCGTACTTTGGCTCGTCATCCTGAATGGAATGGCCTCCTGCCAGCACGGCCCCCGCCTCTAAGACCTTGGAAGCACCTCCCTGCAAAATCCTCCCCAGTATTTCCGGATTCACACAATTGGGCCATGCCACAATATTTAACGCAACCTTAGGCTCTCCTCCCATAGCATAAATGTCACTTAAGGCATTTGCCGCAGCCACCTGGCCGAACACATAAGGATCATCTACTACAGGGGTGAAAAAATCCAGAGTCTGAATCAGAGCCACCTCATCATTTACACGGTAAATAGCTCCGTCGTCTGAGGTTTCAATTCCCACCATGAGAGCAGGATCCTGAAACTTGGGCAGCTTTTCCAAAACACCGGCAAGAGTTCCAGGACCGATCTTGGCTGCACAGCCTGCTGTTTTTGTCATTTGAGTCAGTCTTACTTCGCTATCTGGTATCATATCTGTCCCTCTTTTTCTATTTATAGATAATTTCTATCATTATTTTAACATATTCCTGCCTTTTAACAAGGCTGGTTTTTGTGGTATGGATTTAGACACTTTTTTCTAAAGCATTATTTCCCTTCCCAGCTCCAGGGAATAAATAATTTTTTCCTTCACTTTTTTCCCTGTCATCTGTTCCAAAGCCCGCTGATAATATTCCATCTGCACCTGATAACGGTCTTTTAAAATCTGCTCGTCTCCATCTCTGATGCGGTCGGTCTTATAGTCCACAAGGACCAGCTCTCCCTCTTCCTCCAGCCAGGCATCCATAATTCCCTGGACCAGAATCAGCTCGTCCGAATCTCCTACTTCCATTTCCCTTGCAGGAATGCCCACTACAAACTGCTGCTCCTTTTTAAGCCGTCTTTCTGCCTGGGCTGCCCCCATACGCTGCCCCAGAGGAGAATTTAAAAACCCAGTAAGCGTTTTCTCTGACAAAAGGGAAAGACTTTCTTCATCCATCTTTCCTGCCTTGAAAAAGCCTTCTAAAGCCGCCCTTACTTCCTCCCCGGTGCGGACTCTTCCGAAATCTAAAAGCTCCAGAGCACGGTGATATGCAGTTCCCCGGAACGCACCCCTGTTTTTTTTCTCCTGTCCTTCTTCCATTAAAAAAGCGGGGATGGTTGGAAGAAAGGCACTTTCCTCCTCATCAGTAAACTGTCCTCTCTTTTTCAGTTCAGACACCGATATCTTGGTATATAAGCCGATGTCAGACTCATAAGGATACTCATACCCAAAGGCTGACTTTAATTCTGTCTCAAAGGCTGAATCATAAACCACATCCGGGTCCAAGGAAAGCAGGCTTTCCTTTGTCAGCCGTTTCTCTGCCTGCCGCTCCATCTCATGCCCCACCAGATTGATAAGCGGCAGCTGTCTTACTATCAGGGTTCCAGTATCAAACCCTTCTTCCGATAAAATACCGTCCTGGGAATACATTCCCGAAAGACTCATAAGCATCCAGTCCAGATAGGAGTCAGCAGAAGAAAGTATGGTAAAGGGAATTTGTCCTTCTGTGCGTAAAATCCCGTCAAACCGCTCCAGCTTTTTATCCAGGTAGCGGTCAATGCCTGTCATGATCAGCTTTTCTTTTGCCCTGGTCATGGCTACATAGAGAACCCGCAGTTCTTCTCCCATGGCGTTTAATTCCATGCTCCGCTTTAAAACATGCTTTTTTAAGGTGGGAGCCTTTACTCTGCGCTCCAAGTCCAGGTAATCGGTTCCTATTCCAAGATCAGGGGCAATGAGTATTTTTCCGTAGGCATCCTGCTTGTTGAACTTTTTCCCCATTCCGGCCAGAAATACCACCGGAAATTCCAGACCCTTGCTCTTATGAATAGTCATTACCCTGACGGTATCTCCTTCTCCTGCCAGGGAAGCTTCACCGAAATCAGTTTCATATTTTTTCAGATTTTCAATGTAGCGGATAAAATGAAACAAGCCTGTATAGCTGGTTTTTTCATAAGCAGAGGCCTTTTCCACCAGCATCCGCAGATTAGCCCTTCTGGCCTCCCCTGCCGGCATAGCAGAAACATAGTCATAATATCCTGTCATTTCATACAGATCATAAAGCAGTTCATGAATGGAAAGATAGGCCGACTTCTTTCTGCAGACTGCCAGCATCAGGGAAAAACCCTCCAGCTTTTTGAAAAGTCCTGGATACCCGGCATCTTCCATGTTCTTATATTTCTCCAGGTAATTCTGCCAGGCTCCATATAAGCCCCGGTCCTGACCTTTTTTGGCATTCTTTTTCCAAAGTGCCATAAGATGAGCCATTTCTTCATCCGTCACGCCTGCTACCGGAGATCTCAATACAGAAGCCAGAGGAATATCCTGCATGGGATTGTCGATGACGCTTAACATTGATAAAACAGTCTCAACCTCTGTTGCGGTAAAATATCCCGTCTTCCTCTCTGCATAAGCTGGAATCCCCTCATTCATCAGAATATTCACAAAGTCTTCGGCCCAGCCGCTTGTACTTCTTAACAGAATGACAATATCTCCATAGCCAGTTCTCCTGTAGCCTCCTGTTCCTCCCAGCTTTCCATCCCATACCATCAGGCCCCTTGCAGGGTCCGTAAGTTCCCGGATTCTGGCTGCAATGGCCTTTGCCTCCAGTTCCCTGCTGGTGTAATCGGCATCCTCCCCTTCTAACTGCTTTAGCAGGTTTCCTTCTCCGTGAATCATGAGAAGCTCTGTTTTTTCTTTCCTTCTCTCTCCGCAGTCCGGGAAATTTGCTCCCGGATGAAGGGCCGTTTCCTTTGTGTAACGGATGTTTCCCAGATTCCTGGTCATGATCTGGTAAAAAACCTGATTGATGCTTTCTAAAACCTCAGCCCTGCTTCGAAAATTTTGGTGCAGTTCGATCTTCTGATACTTTCCTTCCCCGTGGGAATAAGCTTCATACTTATCCAGAAAAAGCTGGGGCCTTGCAAGGCGGAACTGATAAATACTCTGTTTTACGTCGCCCACCATGAACACATTTGGATTTCCAAACCGTTCTCTGGATATACTGGTAATCAGAGCCTCCTGCACATCGTTGCTATCCTGATATTCATCAACCAGTATTTCCTCAAACTGACGGCTCAATTCGTCAGCCGCCTCTGATGGAATGGTTTTTCCAGCCTCTCTGGTCAGAAGGATCTTCAGGGCATAATGCTCCAAATCATTAAAATCCACTACATTCCGTTCCTTTTTCTTCTCCTGATACCGGTTGGCATACTCCTGGGCCAGGTCGAGAAGCATATTCACCGCCTCTTTCGTCCCCCTGATGTCGGAAAGAACCTCCTGAGGAGATTCAAAGCAGTATAAGTCCTGAAGCTTTCCAACCGCCTTTTTTACCCGGTCTCTGATCCCTGTCACATAAGCTTTTTTATCCGGGTCAATGTCCTTGCTGCGGATGGACGCCAGACGGTCAAAGACGACTTTTTTCAATCCTTCATTTAAAACTTCATAATCCTCTGCCCTGGAAAGGGCATCCAGCATATGATAATCGCCTGTTACCATAGGAAGATAGGCCTGGGGGCCATTCTCCTCCTGGCAGACCGTCATGGCGCTTTTTATCTGGTCTTTTAATTCTCCCAATTGTATGGCTGTATCCCCCATAAGAAATTTCATCCAGACCGTATCCATAAGCTGATCCAGGTCGCTGGCTTTCAGCTCCTGTCTGCAGCCTTCCAGCCACTCTTCAGGCCAGGGATTACTTTGGGAAAAGGTATAGACCTGCATGATGTAATCCCCGATTCCCCGGTCTGTTTTTCCCGTTGCATAGGTTTCCACAAACTGCTCAAATAAGGGGTCCTGCTTTCCGTAAAACTCCTCCAGCATTTCTTCCATGACATCTCCCCGGAGAAGAAGCATTTCTCCTTCATCTCCCACACGGAAGGCCGGATCAATATCCAGCTTATTGTAGTGCTCCCGGATCAGGCCCAGACAGAAACTGTCAATGGTGGTGATCTGAGCATAGGGAATCATGGCTGATTGCATCTGAAGATGAGAGTTGTCCGGATCCTCCATCAGCTTTTCATCAATTGCTTTTAACACTCTTTCCCTCATCTCATCGGCAGCGGCCTTTGTAAAGGTCATGACCAGAAGCTGGTCCACACGGAGAGGATTTTCACCCTCTGTGACCATACGTATGATTCTCTCTACCAAAACCGCAGTCTTTCCGCTTCCCGCTGCTGCCGATACCAGCAGGTTTCTGTTTCTGCTTTCAATTACTGCCTTTTGTTCCTCAGTCCAGCGAATCGCCATGATCTTCCTCCTCTCCCTCAATAACGGGCCATATTTCCTCAGATTTAAGGGCTTTGAATTTTCTGAAGCCAAATCCTCTGGTCTTTAAATCAAAGCCGCAGACACTGTGGTAGGGACAGTAATCACAGGCGCTTTTGATACCCTGCTTATAGGGACTGATATCAATGCAGCCGTCCAGGATGTCCTGGCCTTCTGACTTTAGTTTCTCCCGTACAAACTGACGCAGTGCATCAAAGCGCTTTCCTCCTGCCACTGAGGACCTGGCCTCCTGGATGATTCCGTTTTTCATTGCAACAGGAATAACATCTGATTCTGTTTCAATCTCATGGTCCAAATGAGAAATGGCATTTAAATCGCTGTTAACCAGGCCATTCATGCGAAGCTGCTTTAACATCTGCCTGCTGATATCCTCCTCCGTCATGTCCCCTTCCCGCTCAACCACCGGATCATTAATATTGTAATAGAAGATTCCTGCCGGAACCACTGACTTATCCGGGCGGTGCCTTCCTTCCATTTCCAGGGCAGCGTCCATATAGACCACAAGCTGCATCTGAAGGCCATAGTAAAGGGAGGTTAAGTCAAAAGCAGTGCTTCCTGATTTATAATCGATAATCTTTACATAGACCGCATCCTCATCTTCGTATAAGTCCATACGGTCAATTCTTCCACGAAGATGAACAGCTTCATCCACGGATAAGGGAATCCTCATGGCTTTTAGATGATCGTCTGCAGAAAAGGACACCTCAAACCCTACAGGAGTAAAGTCTCCTTTTTTCAGCTGCTCCAAAAGCGCCCATACCGTCCTGTCGGTGATCCGTTCTACCTTTCCCGCCAGATAGGCATTTCTGGCAGAACTTTTTAAAATAGTATTGCCGTATTCTGCCGTCACCTCAGTCACGCATTCATGGACCAGAGCCTTCCTATCTTCTTCCGAAAGGGTCTTGAAATCACGTTCTTCCTCCTTCATCCGGTTAAACCACAGATCGATTGAATCATGGAATAAATTTCCAATATCCATTGCTGCAAGCTGAAACTCCTGTCTTTCCATTAATTCCAGCCCGTAATTCAAGAAATGGGCGTAGGCACAGGAAGCAAACTGTTCCATTCTGGTCACGCTTCCGCTGATGACACGGCCATAAAGGGCTCTTGCTGCAATCTTTCCGATTCCTCTTTTTTCATAGGAATAAAAAGCAGCTTCCGCCAGTTTCCTTCCTTCATCCTTATGATCTTCTGAACGAAGAAAGGCCCTGAACAACTCTAAAAATCTTTCATCTCCCCCTGTTTGCCCATATTCCCGCAGTCCTTTTACCAGACAGTCCTTTGCCTCCCTCATGGAAAGGGGAACAGCCCTGTCCTCCGGGACCTTTTCCACCAGGCGGGGGAAAAGCTTTTTCAATTCTCCGATCAAAGTGGAGGGGCGCAGGCTTTTTCCGCTGCCATCCATAGCCGCATAGGATAATATTAACTCCTGCTCCGGCTTTGTCAGCGCCAGATACAGGTAAAACCGCTGTCTTAACCCCTCCTCACTGGCAGTAGGGGCAAGCTCAATGGCCTGGCTTCCTAAAAAGTCTCTTTCCCTGTCTGTGAGCAGACTCTTGTTATCCTTTTTTACGGGAACAATTCCATCATTTACCCCCACAAAAAACAGGACCTTGATGTGGTCTAACCTGGTTCTGGTAATATCTCCCACCACTACCCGGTCGACAGAAGCGGGAATCAGGCCGACCTTGACTTCAGAAAAACCTGCATCCAGGATTTCCCCATATTCCCTGGGGCTTACATGCTCCTCTCCCAAAAGCCCGGCCAAACGGTCAAATAAGTCCATAACCAGTCCATATACCTGACTGTATTCACGGGAAAGGCCAAATTCTCCCAATTCCTGAAACTCTGCTTCATAAGAGAGAATCTTTTCCTCTATACCCAGTTCCATCAAAAGGGTGGTCAATCCCGACGTCATGGACTTTACCGTGGATTCCTTGTAACGAAAGGCTTCCAAAAGAGGTCTCAAGGGGGTCATAATCTCCTCCCGGAAGGAGTTTAACTCCTCCAGGTTTAAATCCTTCCCTCCCCGGTACCAGCCCTCCCACAAACTATTCCACCGTTTAAATCCACGGATTCCCATAGCAATGACGTAATTTTCCAGCCTGTCTGTTTTAGGCCCATCTTCCTTTGAAGCCACCAGTCCGGTCCTTAAATAACGAAACACCGATTCATAGGAAAAGTCCTTCTGCACCATATCAACGGCAGCTCTGATCAGTTCCACCATTGGATTTTTTAAAATGCTTTTTTTATCATCCAGAAAATAAGGAATTCCGCTTAAAGGAAACTGATGGGATATTTCATTGGCATAAGTACCCAGATCTCCCGTTATGACAGCCATATCCCGGTAACGGAGACCCTGTTCCCGGATTCGTTCCTCCATGGAACGGATTACAAAAGCAATTTCTTCCGAAGGACTTAAAGCCTTTACAAGACCTACAGAGCCGGGAATGGATTGGCAGGACCTGCCCTTATACCGGTATAAATTCTGTTCCAGAAAATCCAGATCATTTTCTCCGCTGCACCGGCCTTTTGTTTCCTGTTCCTCTTCCCTATGGTAGCGGACTGCCGGGTGGTCCGTAAGCAGAATATCTCCGTCTCTGGAGGTCCCTGTTTCTCCTGCAAGTTCATTAAGCTTCCATATCATCTGTCGGCTCATGAAAAACAGTTCCTGGGCTCCGGTTTTCCGGTTCATATTTTCCGACGGATCAATAGTCACAGTGATAATGACCTGTTTGGCATACCTGAGAAACAACTTTAATATCCGGTACTGAACCGGAGTAAATCCTGTATATCCGTCTAAGGTGATAACACTGTTTTTTATCAGCTCTGATCTTGGAAGGGCACTACATAGAACATCTAAAATTTCCTCTGTAGTGATGTATTTTTCCTTAATATAATCCTTAAACCCCTGATAGATCACTGAAATATCCGAAAGCTTCTGCTTTAACATAGGGCTTACGTGATCCGTCATTTCTCCGCTCAGCATCTCAGGCGTCACACCGTACTGGTACAGCTCTGACAGCATAGACTTTAGCTGGGAAACAAATCCGGTTTTTGATAAATACTCTTTGTAAAGAATCAGCTCCCTCTTTTTGCCTGCAGCCACTTTCCGGAGCACCATTGACTTTCCCATGTCGTCAAGAACCTGGGGATTTACAATGGCAAGCTCTTCAAATATCCGGTAGGCCAGCCTCATAAAGCTTACAATATCAATGTTCATAACCCCGTGGTTGGGGTGAAGGGTGACAATCTCCTTCTGTGTCTGCATGGTAAACTGTTCCGGAACAATGGCAATAAACCTGGTATCCGGTTCCACCATGGACCGGCTGATCAGCTCCGTATACAAGCGCCGGGTCTTTCCAGAACCGGAGCCGCCTAATATAAATTGAAGGGACATAGCATACTCACTCCTTTTCCCATTTTTTTATCCTGATAAACCAAGCAGATATGTGTCCACATCCACCGGCTTGCAAACGCATGTTCGCATCTTATTTTATCACAGATTTCCCCCGTCAACAATGAATTCTTAGGAATGAAATTTCCACCCCAATAATACATTATAACAAAACTGTACGGAGGGCTTCTTTTATGAGCTCTAAAACAAAAATCATTGTTTTACGAATGAAGGAAATCATTTACACTGCAATCTTTGTGGGCCTTGGAATTCTCCTCATCACTTTGTTTTTAGTCATGTTCCGCCCCAAGAGGGATTCTCTCCAGACCTCCGGGGACCCAGTGATCTATGTTCCGGGAGTCTATACCTCCGCCATCATGCTGAACCATCAAGAGGCAAACGTGGAAGTAACCGTCGATTCCAAACAGATCACCTCGGTCGCCCTGGTCCCTTTAAGCGAAACCGTAGCCACCATGTATCCTCTGATGCAGCCGGCCATGAGTAACTTATCAGAGCAGATTGTCAAAAACCAGTCAACCAAAAACATCTCCTATTCTGCCGATACCAGGTATACCTCAGGGATGCTGTTAAAGGCTGTGGACCAAGCCATTTTTAAAGCGCAGTTAAGTGAATAATCGGGATTGTATTTTCCCTTTTAAGACTGTATAATGAGAAGGCAAAATACATACTTACCTAAATGAGAAAGCACCCTTCGGGTATACCATTATGCCCAGAAAACAGGGCAAATAGAGAAAGCACCCTTCGGGTATACCATTATGCCCAGAAAACAGGGCAAATAGAGGAAACTAAATGAATCGACACAGAAGGACACTTGATGCCTCAGGGCAGAATCAGATTACAGAGGGAGTGATATGGAAGCAGCTTCTTCTGTTTTTCTTTCCTATTTTATTCGGAACCTTTTTCCAGCAGCTTTATAACACTGCCGATGCTGTGGTGGTTGGACGGTTTGTTGGCAAGGAAGCACTGGCAGCCGTGGGAGGTCCTACAGGAACTTTAATCAATTTACTGATTGGGATTTTTGTCGGGCTTTCCTCTGGCATTGGAGTCATTATCTCTCAGTTTTACGGAGCAAAAAAGGAAAGCCAGGTAAGCCTGGCCGTTCATACTGCCGCCGCCTTTTCCCTCATAGGCGGCATTGTGCTGATGTTTGTAGGTTTTTTTATGGCGCCTTCTGCCTTAAAGGCAATGGGAACGCCCGACGACATCATGGAATATTCTGTTTTATTTCTGCGGATTTATTTTTTAGGTGCCATTCCAAACCTGTTTTATAATATGGGAGCCGGCATCTTAAGAGCAGCCGGAAACTCCAGGCAGCCTCTATATTTTTTGATAGTAAGCTGTTTTACCAACATTGGGCTGGACCTGCTGTTTGTGGCTTTCTTTCACATGGGAGTTGGAGGAGCCGCCATTGCCACTGTTATCTCCCAGTTTGTCAGTGCCGTCTTAGTAGCCCGTGTGCTGCTCAAAACAGACCAGTCCTACCGGATTAATCTAAAAGACATCAGAATTGACCAGAACATGTTAAAGCAGATGACCAGAATTGGTTTTCCTGCCGCCCTCCAATCGGTAATGTACTCGTCTTCCAACGTAATCATCCAGGCTGCAGTCAATTCCCTGGGAACCGATACCATTGCCGCCTGGACAGCCTATTCAAAAATCGACAGCATCTTCTGGATGATCATCAGTGCCTTTGGAATCGCCGTTACCACCTTTGTAGGACAAAATTACGGAGCCGGAAAAAAGGACAGGGTGTACAAAGGGATCAGGATATGTATGATCATGGGATTTATTTCCGCCATTGTCTTAAGCATTTTGCTGTATTACTTTGGCAGCTACATCTATTTATTATTTACTGCTGACCGGGATGTGATTGAAAAGGGAATGGAAATACTCCATTTTCTCTCACCTGTATTCTTTACCTATGTGTGCATTGAAATTTATTCCGGCTCTCTCCGGGGAGTGGGAGACAGCTGGATTCCCATGATCATTACGGCTCTGGGAATCTGCGTGCTCCGGATCATATGGATACTTGTGGCCGTTCCCATACGTCCGGGAATCCGGACTATGATTTTCAGCTATCCTCTGACCTGGGTCATTACCTCACTTTTGTTTATTGTGTATTTCAACTGGTTCAGCCCCTTAAAAAGACTGCGGCTACCCAGGTTCGGCCATTCAAATACCCCATAGGAAACTACGGGGTATTTGATCCTGGCGGAAATAAAAATCATTCCATGGGAGCCCTGTAAAACCGGCCGTAAAACTGCTGTGTTTTCAGCATGTTTACGATCACATTTTCATCCACTTCCAGGAACAAGGTTACCATATCGGGCACTTCATAGGAGGAAACTACTGTATGAAGCAGATACATGTCCCTTCCGCTGTAACCTCCCACTGCCTCTACGCACGAAATACCGTGGTGAAAAACCTTAACATACTCTTTTGCCATCTCAGGACCCTTTGTAGTGGTGATCTGAAGAGTGACCCTTTCATACCGGTGATGAAACGTGGAGATGACCATGGTGGTCACAAACTGGAATAAGATAGAATAACCGGCATAGTCCCAGCCAAAAATCGCCCCAAAAACGGAGAGCAGAATCACATTGCCCATAAAGACCTGGGTCCATATGGATTTTCCGGTTTTATTGGATACATACAGGGCGATGAAATCAGTTCCTCCTGAGGAAGCATTTCCCCTGAGAGCCATGACAATGGCAAATCCATACAACACGCCTCCATACAGCACATTGAGTATGATATCTTCAAAAATCGGCTTAAAATCAAGAATATTTAATAAACCGCTGGCTAAAAAAACCTGGAGCAGGGAAAAGAAAGTAAACCTCTTGCTGATGCTTTTGCTGCAGGCCCAGGCAACGGGGAGGTTTAAAAGGATCATTCCCAGAGAAGTAGAAAAATTGCTTCCGAAAAGAGAAGTAATCCGGTCAATTAAAATTGCAATTCCTGTAAAACCGCCTGATAAAAGTCCCGACGGCCTGATAAATGTCTGTATGACAAATGTTTGTAAAAATGCGGCCGCCACAACAGCTACAGTCGTAATCACATTTCTGCCGAACTTGTCTCTCCTCATTTTTTTCAACATAAGCTTCATTTCCTCCTTGTCACTAAATGATAGTATATGTAATTCTTTCCGCTATATCAATACTTTTCAGATAAAAAAAAGGATTGCCCTTCCCCCACAGAAGGCAATCCTTTGTCACGTTCTAAAGCCGTCACATTATAAAATTTCTGCTTCCAAAATTTATGTGTCAAAACTGTGCAATTCCTTACGCTTCTCACATTGATGATAATACCATTTTTTTCCTTGAAAGTCAATATTTTTAGTGTATTTTACCAAAACTCACCTTGTATACAAGAAACATTACTGGAATTTTATATATATAATCCCGAAAACCTCAGAACATATTTTCTCAAAAAATGCACATACTATCCTTATATTTTTTTTGACACAAGGAGAATTTGCCCAACGGGCAGAGAGAAAGCCCCCTGGGGGGTAAGGAGATGATCACCATGGATTTTTCCCCAAAGTTATCGGACAACATAAAACGTCTCCACGAAAAACTGGACGTTCAATCAAATTTCGATGTGGTATACCGGGTCATACACATGGCGGGCAGAGAGGCCTGCATCTATTTTATTGACGGATTTACAAAAGATGAGGTCTGGCTAAAATTACTTCCCGGCTTCGCAGCCATCAAGGAAGAAGATATGCCTCCTGATGCACATACCTTTTCAAAAAAATATCTGCCTTACGGTGAAGTTGGGCTCATTAAAGATGAAGAACAAATGATAGTTCAGCTTTTAATGGGAATTTCCTGTATGTTTATTGACGGCTATGATACCTGTATTACCGTGGACTGCCGCACCTATCCTTCCAGAGGGGTGTCGGAGCCGGAAAAAGACAAGGTTTTAAGAGGCTCCAGAGACGGATTTGTAGAAACCCTGATCTTTAACACCGCTCTCATCCGCCGGAGGATCCGGGACCCGAAGCTCACTATGGAAATCACCAGCACCGGAGAAAGCTCTCACACAGATATTGCAATCTGCTACTTTAAGGGAAGAGTGGACGAAAAGCTTCTTGCCATGATCAAGGACCGCATAGCAAAGCTGGAGGTGGATGCACTGACCATGAACCAGGAAAGCCTTGCAGAATGCCTTTATCCTCATAAGTGGTTTAATCCCTTTCCAAAGTTTAAATTTTCCGAACGGCCTGATACGGCTGCTGCATCTATTTTAGAAGGAAATATCATCATCCTGGTAGACAGTTCTCCTGCTGCCATGATACTTCCTTCGTCAGTATTTGATATCATCGAAGAAGCTGACGACTATTATTTTCCTCCTGTTACAGGCACTTATCTTCGCCTTTCCAGGCTGGTCATCGCCATATTGACCCTGTTCATGACACCAGTCTGGCTGCTTCTCATGCAAAACCCTGAGATAATTCCATCCTGGCTCCAGTTTACGCAGTTGTCAGAGATACCCCAGGTTCCTTTGGTTTTCCAGCTTCTGATTCTGGAATTTGCCATTGACGGCTTAAGACTTGCTGCAGTCACCACTCCCAGCATGCTGACCACACCTTTAAGCGTTATCGCCGGTATTGTACTGGGAGAGTATTCAGTAAAATCCGGCTGGTTTAACAGTGAAACCATGCTTTATATGGCCTTTGTCACGATTGCAAACTACTCCCAGTCCAGCTTTGAACTTGGCTATGCTTTTAAATTCATGAGAATGATCATGCTGATTACCACAGCTCTGTTTAATTACTGGGGCTTTGCGGGAGGAGCTTTGCTTTCTGTGTGCGCAATTGTATTTAACAAAACCATTGCAGGAAAGAGCTATATATATCCTTTGATTCCCTTCCATTTTTCAGAACTGAAAAAGCGGTTTTTCCGGGGACGGCTTCCTCATAAGAAAAAATAAACAATACACTCCTTTTTTCCAGCCCTTGATTTCTTTCCTTTCCTATAATACAATAAAGGGCGAGGAGGATTGCCATGAATATCGTTATTATTGACGGGCAGGGCGGAAAAATGGGTCAATCCGTCATTGTTCAGCTAAAAAAATTTCATCCGGAGCTTTTCATCACTGCCGTGGGAACTAATTCCATTGCCACCTCTGCCATGTTAAAGGCAGGAGCTGATGCGGGAGCAACAGGTCAAAATCCGGTTATCGTAGCCAGCCGGCAGGCAGATTTGATTATCGGACCCATCGGAATTGTCATTGCAGATTCTCTTCTGGGAGAAATCACTCCAGCCATGTCAGAGGCTATAGGGAAAAGCTCTGC
This sequence comes from Clostridiaceae bacterium, assembly GCA_902363735.1. Taxonomy (GTDB): domain Bacteria; phylum Bacillota; class Clostridia; order Lachnospirales; family Lachnospiraceae; genus Lacrimispora. The sequence continues at coordinate 241,449 of CABJBA010000002.1, read as the reverse complement.
TTACAAAATACTGATTCCGGTGAACAAATGCAACCATCACGTAGTTGGCTGCGAAAATCTGACTTTAACAGAGGCCATTGGCCTTGTAATAAAAAAGGTGGAGAATCTTTTATGATCTCCACCTTTGGTTTATACAACTTCTGATTTACTCATCGTGCCTTCTGGGCAAAACTCAGGCTGTGCTTTGCTTACCTTCATTAAGTAAATCATACCTATTCATCAACGCTGTAGTTTGGCGCTTCTTTTGTAATATGAATATCATGAGGATGGCTTTCCTTTAAGGAGGCTGCCGTGATTTTTACAAATCTTCCTTTTTCCTGCAATTCCTTAATGGTCTGTGTTCCGCAATATCCCATTCCTGACCGCAGCCCTCCCAGCATCTGGAATACAGTATCCTCAACCATTCCCTTATAGGCCACACGGCCCTCCACGCCTTCCGGAACCAGTTTTTTTGCATCAGCCTGGAAATACCGGTCCCTGCTCCCGTTTTCCATGGCCGCAATAGAACCCATGCCGCGGTATACCTTATATTTTCTTCCCTGATACAGCTCAAAGGTTCCCGGACTTTCGTCACATCCGGCAAACATGCTTCCCATCATACATACACTTCCGCCGGCTGCAATGGCCTTTGTCAAATCACCGGAATACTTGATTCCTCCGTCGGCAATGACCGGAACTCCGTATTCCTTAGCCACTGCATAACAGTCCATAACTGCCGTAACCTGGGGTACACCGATTCCAGCTACCACACGGGTGGTGCAAATAGAACCTGGGCCTATTCCCACTTTCACTGCATCAGCTCCGGCTTCAATCAATGCCTTTGTCGCTTCTCCGGTAGCCACGTTTCCTGCTATGACCTGAAGGCCAGGATAAGCTTCCTTGATCAGCTTTACACAGTGGAGCACATTTTCAGAATGGCCATGGGCAGAGTCTAAAACCACCACATCCACCTTAGCCTCTACCAAAGCACCCACCCGGTCCAGCACATTGGCTGTAATTCCCACAGCAGCGCCGCAGAGCAGCCTCCCCTGGTTATCTTTCGCCGAAATCGGGTATTTAATCTGCTTTTCTATGTCCTTAATTGTAATTAATCCCTTTAAATTGAACTCCTCATCCACAATAGGAAGCTTTTCCACTCTTGCCTTGCCAAGAATCTTCTTAGCCTCCATAAGGGTGATTCCCTCTCTGGCTGTCACCAGGTTTTCAGAAGTCATGGATTCCTTGATCTTACGGCTGAAATCCTCTTCAAATTTCAAGTCCCGGTTGGTGATGATACCTACCAGCTTTTTCCCTTCTGTAATGGGAACCCCTGAAATGCGGAACTTGCTCATAAGATCATTGGCATCCTTTAAAGTATGCTCCGGAGAGAGATAAAATGGGTCTGTAATGACACCGTTCTCAGACCTTTTGACTTTGTCAACCTCCTCCGCCTGTTCATCAATAGACATGTTCTTATGGATAATGCCCATCCCTCCCTGTCTCGCCATGGCAATGGCCATACGGTGTTCCGTCACCGTATCCATTCCTGCGCTCATGAGGGGGATATTCAGCTTAATCGTTTTGGTAAGACTGGTTGTTAAATCAACCTGATTCGGGACCACCTCTGAATATGCCGGAACCAGGAGTACATCATCAAAAGTAATGCCGTCGCCAATAATTGTACCCATTAATTTAAACTCTCCTTTTCTTTATGATTCGTACGTTGTTAAGCTTTCTTTCCTGCTTATTAGTTACATAGTTTAACAAATTTTACAGGGGTTGTCAACGGACAAAAACAGGAGCCAGGCAGTTTGAATGAACTGCCTGGCTCCTGTTTTCTGTTATATTCCCTGAATCACCTTCCGCGGCGCTGTCATCCTCATACATCGAAGCAGCTTTTCATCAGGTTCAAATACGATCTTGGTCCTTTCTCCGCCAGACTGGCTGACCAAGGTATATGTCTTTGCTCCCGGCATATGGGAGGAAAAATCCAGTACCTTCATATTTCCTGTCTCATGATCCCTGGCCTCTGTAGAGCCTGTAGGCGCAACAATCTGGATTCCTTCCATGGAACCTTCCCAGGCTTTCTTTCTCTTGCTCTTACCGTAAATCCGATCTACGGAAAGGCTGCCTGTCACAAAAAGATATTCAAATTCCACTTCACTGTTACGGAATACAAAATAGGTTCCTCCAATGGCCGCAAAGAGAATAACTACTCCAAAGCCTCCTAAAAGCGGAGTTATGGAAAGAAAAAATGCGATCACACACAGGATTCCCATAACGACCTTCAACAGCATGGTATAAGCAGGGGATTTGCGTTTTACAAGACATTCTGCATACATTTCATTCATATGGTAACGGATCCTTTCCTCTTTCGTGCCTGATATATACGGAAGCCCTATGAAACAGGACGTAAACATATTTTCTTATGTGCAAGCACAACAAAAATTTATTCACGCCCTGTTTCGCACTGCTCATTGCTTACATCATATCCATTCCGCCTGGTGAGGGCATTGCAGGTGACTTTTCTTTAATATTAGCAACAACAGACTCTGTTGTCAATAGGGTAGATGCAACACTGGTTGCATTCTGAAGAGCACTTCTGGTAACCTTTGTCGGATCCAGAATACCAGCTTCCACCATATCCACATATTCTTCCTTGTATGCATCAAAGCCTGTTCCAACTTTGGATTCTTTTACCTTATTGATAATAACGCTGCCTTCCAGACCTGCATTAGCAACAATGTGATATAATGGGGACTCCAGAGCTTTTAAGATGATCTTACCGCCGGTTTTCTCATCGCCTTCCAGGCTGCTTACAACCCCTTCAATCTGAGTAATAGCATGAATATAAGCAGAACCGCCGCCTGCGATTACGCCTTCTTCAACTGCTGCTCTTGCTGCAGATAAAGCATCTTCCATACGAAGCTTTGCTTCCTTCATCTCGGTTTCTGTTGCAGCACCTACACGGATTACTGCTACGCCGCCGGATAACTTTGCAAGTCTTTCCTGTAATTTTTCTTTGTCAAAGTCAGAGGTGGTTTCTTCGATTTGGCTCTTGATCTGGCCGATTCTTGCACTGATGGCATCTTTATCTCCGCAGCCATCTACAATTACAGTGTTTTCCTTCTGAACCTTAACGGATTTTGCGCGTCCTAACAGATCCAGAGTAGCATTTTTAAGTTCATATCCCAGTTCTTCAGAAATTACAGTACCGCCTGTTAAAGCTGCGATATCCTGAAGCATCTCTTTTCTTCTGTCGCCATAGCCTGGTGCCTTAACACCTACTACATTGAAGGTTCCTCTTAATTTATTTACAATCAGGGTTGTCAGTGCTTCGCCTTCTACGTCTTCTGCAATGATAAGAAGTCTTGCGCCGGACTGAACTACCTGCTCTAACAATGGCAGAATCTCTTGAATGTTGGAAATTTTCTTATCTGTAATCAGGATGTAAGGATCATCTAAATTAGCTTCCATCTTCTCCATATCAGTACACATATAAGCGGAAACATAACCTCTGTCGAACTGCATACCTTCTACCAGATCCAGTTCTGTCTTCATGGTCTTGGATTCTTCAATGGTAATAACACCGTTGTTGGAAACCTTTTCCATAGCGTCAGCTACCATCTCGCCAACTTCATCGTCTGATGCGGAAATAGCTGCAACTTTTGCGATGGAAGCTTTTCCCTTAATGGGCTCACTCATCTTTGCAATGGCCTCTACGGCTGCTTCCGCTGCTTTCTTCATACCTTTTCTTAATACGATTGGGTTTGCGCCTGCTGCCAGGTTCTTCATGCCTTCGTTGATCATAGCCTGAGCCAGAACAGTTGCAGTTGTGGTACCGTCACCTGCCACGTCATTTGTCTTTGTGGCAACTTCCTTTACTAACTGAGCACCCATGTTCTCAAATGCATCTTCTAATTCAATTTCTTTTGCAATAGTCACACCGTCATTGGTGATTAAAGGTGAGCCAAAAGATTTATCCAAAACAACATTTCTTCCCTTGGGTCCCAGGGTCACACGAACGGTATCTGCTAACTGATTTACTCCAGACTCCAATGCTTTTCTGGCTTCCACGCCATATTTAATCTGTTTTGCCATGTTTCATTCCTCCAGTTTTCTTCTAAAAAATTAGTTCAAGTTCTGATTGGCTGGTTATTCAATCACTGCTAAAATGTCATTCTGCTTTACGACAACTATTTTCTCGTCGTCTTCTCCGGTTTCAATCTCTGTTCCGGAATATTTGGAGAAGATTACTTTATCGCCCACTTTTACCTGCATGGTGACTTCTTTTCCGTCTACCAGACCACCAGGTCCTACTGCGATAACTTCTGCCTGCTGGGGTTTTTCCTTTGCCTGACCTGGCAGAACAATTCCTGATTTGGTTGTCTCTTCAGCAACCAGCGGTTTTAAAACGACTTTGTCAAATAATGGAACTAATTTCATTGCAATTCCTCCTCATAGCCATTTGTTATTTTTTTTCTTCAGGCTTGCCTAAAGAAGTTTTATTTTATTTACATACTAAGTTATATCACTCATTATTAGCACTGTCAAGAGTTGAGTGCTAACTTTATATTTTTTTTACATTTTTCCCAAATTTAAGGGTTTTTTGCCCTTATCTACATAGTTTATAGAAATTTTCTTATTATATACCTTTATTTTTTCTTTTGGAAGTATTACAATATTAAACAGAGTAAATCGCCTTTCAGGCGTATCATTATGCCCAAAAAGAAAGGAGTGTTTTAAATGGGAAAAAAAGGTAATGGTTTTGGGAAATTTGTGGCACTTGCCACCATAGCAGGCGCTGCTGCCGCCGGCATCTCTTACTTTACAAAATACAAATCCTTTCACAAGGAACTGGAAGAAAACTTCCATGACTTTGAAGATGACGACGATGACATCACCAAAATTGACAGCACCATGAACCGCAATTACGTTTCGTTACATGCCAATAAGGATGAATTTAAGATTGCAGCCTCTGATACTGCAGAAGCTGCCAGAGATGCAGCCAATGCGGCAAAGAACATGGTAAAGGATGCGGCCGGTATTGTGACTGACACGATGAAGGAAGCAGCATCTGCCATGAAATTTACAACAAGAGATAAATTTGACTCTGCCAAAGGACAGGCAAAAGCCGCCTTAGACCAGGAAGACATGACGGAAGACGGAGGCCTGGATTACGCTGCCGGAGCAGCAGATTATCTGGCTGATAAGGCGGTAGAGGCAGCAGACTTTATAACGGAGGCAGCTGAGGATGTAAAAGAAACGGCTGAGGATGCGGTTGATAAAGCAAAAGATGCTGCAGAGGACACCGGAAAGGCCCTTAAAGACCTGGCCGAAGAAACCACCACCATTGTGGAAGATATTATGGAATAATCCCCTTAAAACATAGGGTAAACCGCCGGAATCTACCTGATTCCGACGGTTTTTTATTTTATGTCACAAATTATTTTTCATAAAGAAATTCTTCCGGCAAGGTCACCTTGAAATCAACTGCCAGATCACGGAAGTTTTCTGCTGTTATGGTCTGAAGCTTGTCAGGCCGGATGGAAAGCACTTTAACAAGAATTTTCGCCGATTTTTCCACTGTATGCATTAAGCCGAACGTTAAGTCAAAGTCCTCACCTGAGGCAAAGAGACCGTGATGTGCCCAGATGGCTGCATCGTACTTTTTCATCAGCTGGCTGGTTGCCACCGCAATATCCCGTCCTCCCGGGACCATCCAGCCTACAACCCCCAGACCTGAGGGAAATACAACCGGACACTCCGTAGCCATCTCCCATAGCTCCCTGGTAAATACCTTATCTTCCAAAGGAAGTACAAAGGTAAGTGCAATGATGTTGGCAGGATGGGCATGGTAAATGACTCTGTGCCTTCCTTCTGTGCTTTCCTTTTTTACTTCGTGGTTCATGAGATGGGAAGGAAGTTCGCTGGTAGGGCGGCCGCCGTTTATGAGCCCCCAGCATATCCTGTAATTTTCTCCTGTTTCATCAATCTCAATGATACAGGTATTGGCCTTAGGATCCAGAATTACATTGCGGAAATACTTACCGCTTCCTGTTACCATAAAATACTCTCCTGCCAGACCTTTTACCGCGGTGCCAATAGGCTGCCAGGGAGTTTCTTTTTCTAATTCCTCTTTTATTTCCTCCACTTCAGAAGGCTTGATTCGGTAGCTTAAGTTCCCTCCGTTTCTCTCATGCCAGTTTTGATGAAATCCGTCGTCACAAAGGCGGATAAATCCTTTTACAAATTCTGTATCTAACATTCTCATATTCTTCCTCCTTATTTCCGGTTAATCAGCACTTCTTTTTCGTAGGCACGGACTTCCTTAAACCAATCTTCTTTTACGGGAACTTCATTTATTTCGCAAAAATAATTCCACACATCACCGATTGGATAAAGCTTCATTTCCTCCTGAACCATCATCTGCTCTGTAAAATTACGCTCCTCCTGTAATTTAGCCAGCCTTTCATTAGGAAGAAGAAGAGCATTCAGCAGGGCCTTTTGCATGTTGCGCATTCCCACAATCCAGGCGCTTAAACGGTTGATACCTGCATCAAAGAAGTCTAAAGCCAAAAGAATCCGGTCAGAGCCTCCCCGCACAATTTCCTTGGCTATCTCCTTTGTTTCATCGTCAAACAATACCACATGATCGCTGTCCCAACGAACGGGCCTTGTAACATGAAGAGCCACCTTATCAAAGAACAGAAGCATGGAAGAAATCTTGTCGGATACTGCTTCTGTGGGATGATAATGACCGCTGTCCAGCAGACATAGAATATCCTTTTTAGAAGCATAATTCATATAAAACTCATGGGAACCTACGGTATAGCTTTCCATACCTATTCCAAACACCTTGGATTCCACTGCCACATATACCTTGCTCTTGTCATAATCCATAGAAAGAATCTGATCAAGAGAGTCCTTCAACCTTGCTCTTGGAGCCATCCGGTCGGCAGGAATGTCCTTCAGTCCGTCAGGAATCCAGATATTCATGGTACAGGGAGATCCCTGTTCCTCTGCAAGATACTGGGATATACGGATACATGCTTTTACATGGTCAATCCAGAAACTGCGGATATCAGGATCCTCACTTGATAAGGTGGCATTCTCAGCCTTGGGATGAGAGAACAGTGTAGGATTAAAATCAATGCCAATTCCTCTTTTCTTTGCAAACTCCACCCACTTTTTAAAATGCTTTGGCTTCAGCTCATCCCTGTCAGCCCATTCTCCCTCTTCAAAAATCCCATAGCTGGCATGAAGGTTGATTCTATGTTTTCCTGGAATCAGACTAAGGGCCTTATCCATGTCTGCCATCAGCTCCTGTGAATTTCTTGCCCGGCCCGGATAATTGCCTGTGGCCTGGATTCCTCCTGATAAAACCCCTTCCCGGTCAAATCCATTTACGTCATCTCCCTGCCAGCAGTGCATGGAAATGGGAATTCTTTTTAAGGCCTCTACCGCCGCCTCCACATCAACACCAGCTTCATGATATATTTCTTTCGCTGCTTCATACCGCTCTTTTATTGTCATAATCTGTCTCCTTCTATTAATTTGATTTAATCCAGGTGAAATACAGGCTTTAATCCCACGGAAACCGGACTGTTGTCCGGATTGGTCTTCATAATATCCGCCATAAAGTCCCACCACTTCCGGTTAATGGCCGTATCTGCCGATGCAGCCCATTTTTCCTCATCTTCGATCTCTATGTAGCCATAAAGGACATTTGTTTCCTTATCCAGAAAAATTGAGTAATTATGTCCCCCGCACTGATGAATCATATCCTTCATTTCAGGCCAAAGCAGATTGTGTCTCTTCTCATATTCCCGGGCCATTCCTTCATTCAGAAACATTTTAAATGATTTCCGTATCATATAAGTCCCCCTCTCTTCTCATTAATTATGATCTGGTTTGTATGCCGTTATGGCAAAAGAACGGTAAACTGCCTCTCTTGCTGATTTTAAATCTTCAAATTCTCCTGCTGCCAGCATCTGGGCCAGCAGATTGCCGATGGCCGTAGCTTCCCCTGGTCCGGCATAGACAGTACGGCCTGTACTGTTTGCAGTCAACTGGTTTAAATACTCTGCATTGGAGCCTCCGCCCACCACATAAAGAGAGGAGTAAGCCTTTCCTGTAATAGCTTCCAGCTCATCAACTGTATTCTTATAACAGGCGGCAAGGCTGTTATAAATGACAGCTGCCACTTCTCCTGCCGTTTCAGGCACCTGTACTCCAGATCTGCGGCAAAAATCCCGCACTGCTTTTACCATGCTCTCCGGTGCCAGAAATGTGCTGTCATTACAGTCTACAATAGAAGTAATGGTCTCCTCTGAAGCCATCTTGCACAGCCTGGCAAAGGAATAATCCTGCCCTTCATCTGCAAATTCCTTCCTTACAGACTGAATCATCCACAGTCCCATAATATTTTTCAAATAACGAAACCGTAAATCGTAACCGCCCTCATTAGTAAAATTAGCTTTCATACTTTCCATAGAACAATCTGCCTTTTCCAGTTCTGTCCCCATAAGAGACCAGGTTCCTGAGCTTATGTAAAGAATATCCTCCATGGAATTTCCCCTGCCTTCCGTCACCGGAACAGCCATAACAGCGGAACCTGTATCATGGGTGGCAGGAAGAACCACTTTGCAGCTAAATCCTAATTCTGTTTCTATTTCCGGCTTCAATGTTCCTGCTGAAGTTCCAGGCATAGAAAGCTGACCAAAAAGTCTCTCTGGAAGTCCCAGTTTCCCAATCAATTCATAATCCCAGTTTCCTGTTTCCGGGTTCATCAACTGGGTGGTGGTGGCATTGGTATACTCCTGCGTCTTTACCCCTGTCAGAAGATAATGAAAATAGTCGGGAATCATAAGGAAAGAATCGGCTTTTTCCAAATGTTCAGGTGTTTCTTCCTTTACAGCTGTAAGCTGATAAATGGTGTTGAAAATCTGCTTCTGAATTCCCGTTCTCACATATAAGTCCTCTGAAGATATGATCTTATATACCTTATCATCCGCTCCCTTTGTCCTGTCATCCCGGTATGCCACTGCATTTCCCAGCATCCGGTTTTCTTCATCCAAAAGAACAAAGTCCACTGCCCAGGTATCAATCCCCATGGTAACCGGAACTTTTCCAAGTTTTTTACACTGCTTCATGCCCTCTTTGACTTCTGCAAATAAGGACTCTACATTCCAGCACAAATGTCCGTCTTTGGTTGTCATGCCATTGTCAAACCGGTAAATCTCCTCAAAGACTATCTTTCCTTCTTTTACAGAGCCCAGAATATGACGGCCACTGGAGGCACCGATGTCTATGGCAAGATAGTACCTTTTCATATAAACCACTCTCCATTCCTTCCCTTTTTCTGCCCATACTTCTCAGGCATACAAAAAACCTTAAGGATACTTCTGCATCCATCATAACGGATATGGAGACAAAAAATAAGGACGCAGTTTAATTAAAACTGCGTCCTTATTTGCACGGCTCTTATTTAGTACGTATTTACAGTGTTTTTTGATGCAATATTGTGATGTTTTATTGTCTGCCCCATATTTGACCCATTAATTCGATTAACTAATCATTGGTAACGACATTGCTTTGGCCGCTTCTTCTTCTAATACATGAATATAACTATTATAAGTAGTGGTTGCATTACTATGCCCCATTAATCTACTTACTATAGATATATCCACTCCTTTACGGATTAATTCTGATCCAAATGTATGCCTTAAAAGATGAACCCAAATATAAGGAATATTTGTATCTTTGGCAATCATTGTTAGTGCTCGTTGAATACTTCTAGCAAGAGCATATCCACCATTTTCGTTACAACATACTATATCTGATTCAATTCCAGAATTCAATTCTTTTATCTCACCGAGAACATATTCTATTTCATTATTAATGGGTATGATGCGCTTAGAGTTCTTTGTTTTTGGTGATTTAACAAATGATTCTCTACGATCACTGTTTTCAACTTTTACATAATACTGCATTGATTTACTAATCCTAATCAACCTTTTGTCGAAATCAATATCGCTCCATTCCAACGCAATTGCTTCTCCTATTCTCATACCGGTATTTAAGATTAAAAGAAGAGTTAATCCATATCTATATTTGTATAATCCATTGCTTTTATTCTTTTCTAAACAAGAAGATTTGAGTTCTGCAATTTGACCCGGTGATAAAGCAAACGTCTCTTTTGTTTTTTTACATAATTTTTCCTTCGGCATAGATGTTGTTAGCATTGGATTGCAACTTACGTCTTTATTTGCAATAGCGTGATTATATACACTCGAAACAAAGTTGTATACATTCTTAATTGTACCGTAGCTATATTGTGATGATAGAGATAAAAAAAATTCTTGTAACTCTTCCGATTTTAGCGCACCAAATTGCTTGTTAGCTATTTTTGATTCACCTATTTGCTTTTCGGTGATAATATTTAACCTATCCGATGTAGATGGTTCAATCGAATTTTTCTTTTGATTAATATATTGTTTACAATAATCATAAAGAGTAGCTGTTCTTGGATTTATCAATCCATCATCATAATCCCTAATGATGCTTTTTAGTTTTCTTTTACATTCCGTTTCTGTCTTGCCATAAGTATACTTGGTTAATCCATTGAAAGTAACTCTTCCTTCAAATCTACCATCTGATCTTTGGCGAACACTCCCTTCATGCCACGAGTTTCGTTTTTGCTTTTTTGTAACACTCATCTACAATCCTCCTAAAAATAGTGCTACAATCAAAATAATTAAGTTACTTGATTATAGCACCGATTGTGTCTTGTTTCAATATTTTAATACTTTATCTCTCTCCCAATATTTTCCTGTATCCATTCATTCAATCTTTCTTCTGTTGTTATATAATCCCTTCCAATCTTAGTTACTGGTAAAACGTTTGACATTAATAATTCATTTAGCTTTGTTCTGCCAAACGGTAATATTTCTAAGAGATCTTTTTGTGTTAATACTTTCAAATTATCCCTCCTCTTATATTAATAGCAATACTGATGCCACTTAGTTTTCAAATAAACTCCTCTACCTTGTCTACCTTTTGATTGATAGATTACGTGTCCAGGTAATATACTTCCATTTTCAAGTACCCACTTAGCATTTAACCAATCGTTTTCAGTTGGTTCTCTGTAATAATTTTTGTCTGCCACGCTTGAATATTGTTTTTTCTGGAACACTACATCTTTAACACTTACATGTGGGGATTTAATGTCTTTATATGATGGTACTTTAAACGGACAACTGCATGGGAAAGGTTCTACTCCTAACGCTCCCGATTATGCCGTTAAGAATCTTTTAATTCCTGCGGGTGAAGATATACGATTGTCAATAATCGGAACTTTAAAATCGGCAGGTATAACCAAATACATCGTCGAAGATATTGGTAAACCTACACCATATGATTTAACATTCTCTACGGGAGCAACTTATGCAGACGTTTGGACGAAAATCCGAGATTTATATGATTCTTGGGAGTTTTATTTTGATGTTGACGGTACTTTTGTATGGAGACAGATTCCCACTGGCTTACAAGAACCAATCGTGTTAGATGATAAGTTGATGCAGAGTATTGTTAAAGATGAAAATGCTGACACAAATTTCAGTAGCATATATAACGTGACTGAGGTGTGGGGAAAGGTATTGGAATTGGATAATTCAGACCGATATGCTGATGCGTCGACATATTCAAACAATACATATAATATCACTTTAGATATGGTTTCATCGTGGCAAGATGTAGATAATCTGACCCAGATTGCATTTAAAATCATGACTGAAAACGTAGATGATCCCACATTTTCTATCAACGAACTATCTTCAATTCCTATTTATGATGGTGACGGAAATACGTTAAAATCAGGAGTGCTAAAAGCAGATAATATATACGTCTTTAGATATAGGCGAATAAATACAGAGCAAAATGCTCTTTTTTTATTGGGTCAATTTCAATGTTACGGACGTTATGTTGAAGAATCCGTAGAGTGTCCGTTCTCGGTAGTAAATTTAGGATATGAGATTATAAATACAGTTGATTACGACAATTTATCAGATGATGCAGCTTGCTACAACCAAGCCGAATATCTGACTTATAAATCCACTGCTATGATGGACACGTTGAATTTAACCATGCTAGTCGTGCCATGGCTTGAGGTGAACACAAAAGTTGAATATACGCCCAGATACAATAAAACGCTTAACCAATACATTATTAAAAATATAAATTGGTCAACAGGTGAAGGTGTTATGAATGTAACTCTCTATAAATTTCTGGAGAGTTTTTCTTATGTTTATGACAGAAAAAATAAATAGAAAGGAGTTGATTAAATGGCTTATCCTGAATATCCAAAAAGTAATTTCCCAGAGGAAATATGTGAAATGCCAAATATGCAAGATGTATCTCCAACTCTCAGACCAATTGTAGATCAGTACAACGAAGCTTGGGAAAATAATAATACTGATAAAATGGCGCAACTTAAACTACAATATCCCAATTTAGATAAATCGCTATTTAACGCAGATAAATTTAACGTACTTTTAGACGAAATGAAATCTACGCAGAAGTTTTTTAAAGACGATGTTGATGCAATGATTATTGAGGTTGCACAACATACTATTGGAATTAAAGATGATGCCGTTGGAGATGAAAAGAAAACCAATGCATATTCTGCTGAAAAGACAGAATTTTTAACAGGAGTTATGATTGCGGATAATATTACAATATCATTGGAAGACTGGGACAGTAATTTAGAGTTTACTTATCACTCAAATGATATTTTAGAAGATGACAGAGTCTTAATATATTTTGCTGATGACAGTAAACTGAATGCTTCAAAGGCATTTATTTATGTCAAGAGTAACACTGGTGAAGGAAATTTTGTCTTAAAAGCAAATAAACTTCCTAAAAGTAATTTGAATATTGATTATGTAGAGGTGGTGAGAAAATAATGGCTAAATGCGGAATTACTAATATTGGGGGCGGTGGCGGAATCGGTTCTGATGAGCTTACGTCAACTCTCAGCGATGTCTTAAAAGGATGTACGGCAGTAACTTCAGATTCGGATGATGAAATCGGAGCCGGCACACTTGAATTAACAGGAACTGCGACCATTGGGGACGTTTTAAAAGATTCATCATTTTATAATACAAACGCGAAAAGTAAACTGACTGGAACTCTTGAACTGACTGGTACCGCCACTCCGAATCAAGTAATAGAGGGTTATACATTCTACAATACAAACGCAAAGAGTAAATTAGATGGTGCCGTTGTGAATCGAGGAGCGGTTACTTCCTCACTTAATGCTGGAGGAAGTTATATGGTTCCTGCGGGATACCACAACGGTTCAGGAAAGGTTACGGCAAACAGTCTGGCAAGTCAGACAGTGGGTACAGCTACAGCACCAAGGATTTTGAGCGGGTATACGGCATGGGTAAACGGGATCAAACTGACAGGATCTGCTGTAGATTACAGTTACTTGGCAACGGGTCAAACGTCTTTTTAAATGGCACCTTTTCGGGGGTCTTGACCGGAGGGGTGCGAAATTATTATAATTCAGATCCTTATGCTCTATTTTCTGTTAATGCCAATGGTCTACACCTTCGCACCGCTGATGGGAGCATGGGTTCCTCATCGGCGCGTGTGTGTAACAGGACTTCCATAAACATGTCACCATTTAAAGGGTTAATAATACATGGGCATAGTCGTTATTACCGAGGAGCTAATTTTGAATTGGCAAATTTAAAAGTTGCCTTTTATAAGTCCAATCACACCACTGTAATCAAAACTAGCCAAAGTCAAACGTTTGACAGTGGTATTACATCCATGTCGATAGATATTAGCGACATAAACGAACAAGCTTATTTCGTAATAATACCCGATCCCGTTCGGTCAGACGTATACGCTGAGGACGGTGTTGGATTTATCGTAAAAAGAATCGACTTTTCAACAACCTAAAGGAGGTTAAATAATGAAAGTATATGTAATTTATGATGAAACGGGCAGTGTTCATGCTGTGAGATATGGGGAAGATCAGAGCGCCCCAGAAGAAATAAAAGGTAAAGTATTTGATCTACCAGAGGGAGCTTTAATCACAAACGTTGATGTATCGGATTCGGAAAATCACAAGGTTGTATTTAATCCACCCAAAGAAAGCGCTTTAGAAAAAGAAGTAAAAGAGTTACGTGCCCAGGTTGCGTACTTAACCATGATGTCTGGAGTGGAAATGGAGGGCGAAATCAATGAGTAAGAATTTTAATCTGGTAAAGGAGTTCTATAATGACAAATTATGGTCATTCAAAATGACTTGGAATGCCGTAAGCCGCTGGATCACAGCAGAAGAATACCAGGAGATCACCGGAGAAGAATATAAATAATAATATATAAAACTTCATAGGGAATAGAGGAGTATTAAGCTCAACTATTCCCTATTTTTTACGATAAAATCTGACTTTCATCGGGATTTTATCACTATATATTGTGTTTTTAAAACACTTTTTCACTATATGTTGTATCTGTAATTTCATCAAACAATGCACTCTTTCGCCAACTTATCATCTCTGATACCTTTAAAAACCGGTTGTCTAAAACTGTCTTTTTCGGTAGGCATAGATTCTACAATACAAACTAATTCCGGAACAAGCCATACAGCATCATTATTACCTTCCGGGACATATCCAAAAGGGGAGTAATCAATCACTTTATATTTGTGCTGATTTAAAATTCTAAGACTTACTCCAAGAGTCACGTGTCCTTTATACACAAGAACCTCATTATCATATAGCCCTAGTACAAGACTTGTCATATTATTGGCTTTTGGTATATATCCGCAGATGACACAATCGTCTGTAGACATTACTTTGCACTTGATCCAGTCTTTTGACTTTTTTCCTTGCCAATACAGACTATCTTTTCTTTTGGCAACTATTCCTTCTAACTCTTGTTCCTTTACTAGATTGAATAGTGCGATTCCATCATTCTCCACATAACGAGAAACTGAAATACTACCATCTTCTATTACTACTTCTTCGAGATATTTCTTTCGCTCCACAAGGGGTAGCATGGTTATATCTTTGTCTTTGTAGTATAGAATATCATAGACGACTATACTGGCGGGAAATTTATCTGAAGCTAATTTGATTTTAAATGGATTTGTCTTAATGGATCGACCTTGCACCTCGTAGAAATCTGGTTTCCCGTTTTTCATAACTATCAATTCATGGTCAAGAATACATTTGGTTTTGACTTGCTTATGCAGGTTTTCCAGTTCGGGAAATATATGGGACATAAGTTTGTTTCTCTTATTCCGTATATCTGTTTCATTGCCCAAGAAGGACACGCATCTAATACCGTCCCATTTTATTTCATAAATATAGTCGGGTGAATCAAATGGGTCTTGCATTTCAGATATAAGCATAGGACTAATATTCTTTGTATCAAAAATATCCATCATGCTAATCCTTTATTTCCTTTCGCCATTTCAACGGTTTTCTTCATAGCCTCCATAAGGTCAATGATGTTGTTTTGTGCACCATTATCGGCATTTACAATTTCTTTGCCGGCTATTTTACCTTCAATGGCTTGTCTTAATTTCTCTTGATATTCATCATGATAGAGACTGGGGTCAAAGGTTTGGGTCATAGATTCAATCATGGTTTTAGCCATATCTACTTCTGGTTTTGTAACATCAGCTTTAGTTACTGCGACGGGTACTGCTTGGATCTCTGCTTGATAAAATAAAGTTTTGGCTATAATCCCGTCTTTAGTCGGATACAATACCATTAAATTTTCTGTTGATCCGATAACAGTTTTTGCTATGCCCACCTTCTTCTGAGAAAGCATTGCCTGGCGTAATAATTCACATGCCTTTTCAGCTCCCGGTTCTGGCACAACATAATAATTTTTTTCATAAAATATCTGATCCACATCAGCCAGTTTTGCAAAATGTTCAATGTGTATCGTCTTATCTTTCTTTGTTTTAATACGTTCAAGCTCATCCTCTTGAAAGGTCACATATTTACCTTTTTCATATTCATATCCCTTAATGATTCCGTCTGGCTTTACCTCTTTGTTACAAGAGGGACATATTTTCTGATATTTAACACGTTCGTGAGTGTCTTTGCAAAGCTGATTAAAACTCACTGATATGTCTTTGGTTGTTTTATATAATCCAACTGGTATATAGAGCATACCTACACTAATTGCACTTTTATGTGCTACGGCCATATTAACACCTCCTTTTGAAATAGTGTTTGATAAAAGAGGGAAATTATGCATTCTGCGATGGTTATGAAAAATATTAAATTATATACAAAAGGCCGTCTCAGATAATGGACGGCCTCAAAAGGGCTTTTCAAATTCTTTTTATTATGTTATGATTACAAGGTAGAGTGGTAGGAAGGACGGCCACATGAATAATAATGACAAAAATCTTAAAACAATTAATCTAACCCGTTATAACGGATCATCTATCAATCTAAGTGGTACCTATATGTCTGGTACAAATTTTCAAAAGGGACAAGTTCTGCAAGAAATGATATTCGGTGACATGATCGTGATAATTCCAGCAATTCCAGAGGATCAGAACAAAATTAATTAAAGTGTTTATGCCACTCTACTGCCATAAAGGCTCTATACCTCTGCTTTTTCATAATTGACTTCGTTAACGGACTTACTCATTGTAACCACAGGATTATTACCGTTTAACCATTCATCATGTTTTTCCTTGGGAAGAATTACTGGCATTCTATCATGAATAAACGAAATACCTGACCAGGCAGGACGAGTTAAAATTACAAACAATGATTCTCCTGTTTCATGGTTTGTTTGTGAAAGGCCAGCCAGCCATAGAGGGCTTTTATCTGGAGAGAAAAAAGAGTATTTAACTTTTTTGGATTCATGTTCTTTCCATTCAAAGTACCAGCTTGCAGGAATTAAACATCTATCATCAATCATCGGGCGCCAAAATGAATCTAACTTTGTTGCGGTCTCATTTCTGGCATTGATGACCACGCCTTTACCATAGTGCTTCGGGAAACCCCAACGCATTGCTGTCATGTTTCCAGTAGGAGATAATACAGGTACAGTATTGGTTGGACGTATTTCTCCTGTTTTTATCGCCGTTTTATTTTCTACAGCGGCAACAATGGATTGCAATTCCTCGTTGTCTATTTCAATGTAATATCTCCCACACATTTAAATACCTCATTTTCTAATTATCAACATTTTAGCTCCGATTGTATTATATCCAGCTCGACAGATTACATCAATTATATTACCATAATCCATTTACAGGATTCAATAAAAAATATCAACTTAAACTCTCTGAGGAAACCACCGATAATTGACTCACATACGAACTCCTTTGATGGAATACCGGAATAATTTTTATCCTCACTGCTTTTAATACATATATCTGATACCGTTTGTATTATACCATCGTCACCCTCAAACTTAAAGCTCAGTGGTCTAGGACTACAACTAGCGGTAAACCACACCTTACAAGCCACATGATACATTTTTCCTCTGATATCGCCACTGTCTATATCCTTTGTATTTGTGTCTATTCCAAAAATCCCCATATCTGCCACCTACAATATATTTTGCTTATCATAATTCACTGTTCTCTTTTCACGACTAATTCCACCACTCATATGATCAATTTTATCTGACTTAATGAAACTTGCTCTTACAATGGAATCTACTCCGAATCTTTTACGAATGTTATCAATTGACTTATCTAATCGTTCCAATTTCTCGTAGTCTAAATTGTCAAATAGATTAAGTTGCCTAGATTCATTTTCTGCCACTACATGACTGGTGTGGATTCCCAAATGTCGAATTGGTATCTTATCCCAAGCCTCATCAAATATCTGACAGGCTGATTCGTAAATCTCTTGGGTAATATTCGTAGCTGCTGTTAACTTCTTCTGATGGCTGTAATATCTGAGGTTATAATCTCTTATCCCAACAGACACCAACTTAATCTTAACATTGTCATCTCTCAATCTTGCCGATACAGTTTCTGCCAATGATAACAATACAAGCTTTGCATTCGTTGCATCTGTTACATCAAATGCAATTGTTGTACTGTTGCCATATCCCTTGTTGGGTGGAGGAATGGGTTCAACTGCCGAAAAATCCAATCCATTAGCAAATGACCAAATGACCTCTCCGTGCTTACCAAGATGTGATTTGATAATAGGTAAACTGGTTTGCGCCAACTCTCCTATTGATTTAATACCAATACTATATAATTTTTTAGTGGTAGCTCTACCAACAAAAAACAGATCAGAGACGGGTAATGTCCACATCTTGTCTTTTATTTCGCTCTTCCATAATGTATGACAGAGATTGGGCTTTTTAAAGTCAGAAGCCATTTTAGCCAGCACTTTTACATCTGATATACCAATGTTAACAGTAAAACCTAACTCATTATATACTCTTTCTCTAATTGTATTTGCTACAATCATTGGATCTCCAAATAATGATTCAGTTCCCGTCATATCGACAAAGCATTCGTCTACGGAGTATTGCTCTACCGTTGGACTGTATTGTTTTAATATATTAACAAATGCTCTGGATGACTTTTGGTATAAGTTATAATTTGGAGGCACAAGTATAAGATCCGGACATTTTCTTAAAGCATCGGTTACGGGCTCTCCAGTCTGGATTTTATATTTCTTAGCCGGTATACTTTTTGCCAATATAATACCATGTCGCTTGGACACATCCCCACCTACCGCTGAAGGAATCTCTCGTAAGTCGAGTGTTCCACCCAGGTGATGCAACCTATAAACCGCTTCCCAGCTTAGAAAGGCGGAATTCACATCAATGTGAAAAATTATTTTTCTCAAAATGTCACCTCCTAAAGCAATTATAATCGAATGTATGTTCTTTTGGTAGTGGAAAGAAAAGGAAGCAATTTGCCTCCCTCTACAGTTTATTATAATTTGGAGCTTTATATGCTGGTTCAACCCCTATTTGTTCATTGTAAGCATATTTCAATAATTCATACAATTCATCCGTTATGTCACCCGGTTTGAAATACTCATCAAGAAGTTTTATAATCTTAGCTGCGTAATTCGATGGTATTGGCTTTCCATCAATTTGTCTATGAATATCGTTGCACATCTCTTCAACCGTGTTAAATTTTACAGGCACTGGTAAACCATATATCTTAGCTAAAATACCTACAACGCAACAACATTCATTAGTTGATGTCAGGGGTGCATTTTCAAATCTTGATTTAATTTCTATTGCCTGTTTGTTGATATAAAATACCATATTGTTATTTTTATCTAATTGTGAATTCCTTCTCGGAACAATCCAATTACCCTTCCTAAAATTTTCACCTGACTTGCAAAGATTATTTCTGTTGAACCACTCTCACTCTCCGATTGCAAACGATAGAGTCCACCTTCTTTAAAATACCTCCTGACGATAGCGTTATCGTCAACAATAGCTGCTATGATATTACCATTTTCTGCATCAGTCAGTCGTTCTATAATAACCTGATCATCTTTTAATATCTTTGCTTTTTTCATACTGTCATCATGAATTTTAAACATAAAAGTCTCAGCATTAGGTAAGAGTTCCGTAGGTATAGGATAATAACTTTCAATGCACTCTTCATCATACAAAGATTGTTCGGAGATTATGGCACTTAGTACAGGCACATTAATTACTTCACGTTTTGTCAAACTAAAACAATCGTCCATAATTTCTATTGATCTAGGCTTAGTAGGATCTCTTCTTATATATCCCTTTTTCTCTAGGGCTTCTAATTGTCCATGTACTGAAGAAGGCGAATTTAAGCCTACTTCTTCTCCAATTTCTCTAACAGTAGGAGGATAACCCTTTTCAAGTATTGTCTTTTTTATATACTCCAAAATATGTTCTTGTCTATCTGATAATTTACGTTTGTCTTTCATGTCATCACCACCTCTTGTAATACTATATCATATTACACTAAGAAAATCAAACATATGTTCTGGTTTTTATCAAAAAAAATAGACCGTATTCCACAAAGGGAACCGGCCTATTGCATTATTCATCTTTGGGACTTGCTTCTGCTGCGTTTAAAAACTCTTTTAATTCTGCAACGGTCATGTTCTTTTCTTCAAGGATAGAAGATACTTCTTTGAGTTCTTCTATTTGTATCTCGGATTCAAGCTGTTTCTCTTTTTCTTGAAGTGACTTTATGGTGTCTTTATAGTTTTGAATTTCTTCTTTGGTTTTGACAAGTTCTTCTTTAAGTCTTTCCGTTGGTGATTTGCGAACTCCTCTTGGCACTGGATGACCTCCTCATATGGCTCTGTGATATTATTGAGTATATCACATATTTAATGTCATATACAATACCAAAACAACATATACTTAATTATTTTTGATTGTAATTATTTTGCCCCAAATTCTGCCCCAAACTAGTACGGTTTCTAACGAAATAATACGATATGGAATGACAAATTTTGCAGATGCAGATTCATATTTTTCCCGTAAATACGATATAATCTATGCTTTTTAGTGATACAAATTTATAATGTCGTATTTTAATTAAAACTGCGTCCTTATTTGCACGGATGCATCAAACATCTGAAGGCTTATTTATTCTGCTTTTGATGAAATCAGCAATTCCTTTAAATCCATAATTGACATCTCATGCTCGTCCAATATTGATGATACTTCCTTAAATTCTTCCAGCTTCATTTTATCCTGAATGTTTTTTTCTTTTTCGGTTAAAGTAACAAGGCAGTTTTTATACTGCTGAATGGATTCCTGCACCTCTTTCAACTCTTCCTGAAGCTTTTCAAGCGGTGTTTTTCTTACTCCTCTTGGCATAATGGTCCTCTCCTTTATAAAATATTTTATATCAGCCATATATTACCAAGTATATGTAAAGTTCCGTTTGTTTATTACTTTATAACTTGTTTTTTCATTAACCTTTCAAACAAAATTTTTATCAAATCCAATGATTTTAAAGATTTATAAAATCGTTCTCCCTCATCCCTAAGAAGCTGAATCTCTGTATTCCTTAGGAGAAACCCCATAATATTTCCGAAAAATCCGATGAAAATAACTGGTATTGTCATATCCCACAGCAATGGAAATATCCGTCACGGTCAGTCTGGTATTTAAAAGAAGAAAAGAAGCCTGGTTTAACCGTTTAATTTGCAGAAGTTCTTTAAAAGTCCGCCCGGTCAGCCGCTTAATGGCCCGGCTCAGCCAGTAAATATTATATCCTAAAACCCCGGCAAGATTCGTCAGTTCCCCTTCCCTGTAATTCTCATCAATAAAAGCCAGAACCTGAAAAATCAGCTTCTGTTCAAAACTTTCAGAAGAATGGCTGATCTTATCTGTATAATGCATGAGCTGGAGAAACATAAGCCCCATAGTAATCTGATTGATACTCCTTTTATTAGGCTGGTCTCCAAGCAAGGTCCACACCATGTTTTCCACAAGATTCTGCACCGGCAAAGCCTCTGCCACCTTAAAATGAAGATAGCTGGCATAGCGGGGATCAAAACAAAGACAGCCTACCAGAAAATCTCTCAGCAGATTTTCTTCTTCCCCCATCATTTCAAAGGCCGTATCAAAAAACTCGGGAAGAATAATGAAATTTACCGCAATGTCATTCTCCCCTGCCGGGAGAATTTCCTGGGTGGCATGCTGGTTTAAAAACAGCAGTTCCCCCTTTTTTAAAACCACCTTTTCTCCGTCAATAATATGAATTGTCTCCCCATCGCACATATAAGTTACTTCAATATAATTGTGCTTATGCTTTGGGAAATGAACAAACCGGGTATGAGGTCTTATGGAAATCAGCTTTCCATGGTCCAGCATCTTTTTACTGTCAATGACCAGTTCCTGCCCTTCCGTGTATCTCTTCCGGTCAATCTCAGTTCGTCCTCCCAGTATTTCCCGCTCCTCGTCTGTAATAACTCCCAAACGGTCTATAATCTCCTGGTTCACCCCTTATAAGCCTCCTGCCGTTCAGTTTTCATAGACAATCATGTTTTTCCACCGGCTCTCTCCCATGGCACTTTGGCTTAAGGTGTAGGCATGAACTTCTTCTCCCTCTGCCATAAGCCTGTAAACAGCAGCTCCTGAACCATCCGTTTCCATAATCCACTTATCATCAGGAACAATTACTCCACCATTTACTTGAAATTGCCAGATTGTCTCTTCTCCTGCCGCATTGATACTGGTGTAGGTAACTCCACCCTCCATCAGATCCTCCTGAAATGTGCCCTTTTTTATATTCATCTTGGTAACATCTGCTGTCACTCCATCGTAATAATTGTAACCGCTCTCTCCCTCTCCCGCCATCTTTCCCTTATCCCAGGTTCCAAAGGAATAATCATAACGCTTCCCCTCTTCCAGCTCCAAAACCTGAAGAGCCGTACAGTTTCCTTGAGGACTTCCTTCTTCAAAATCTCCGTAAAAAACTGTGGATGCCTTTATAAATACCAGCCCTTTTCCCTCAGAAACTTCTGCCGTCATGGCCGTTCCGTCATACATACAGGGAAATTCGTTCCACGGAATTTTATAGCCGCTTAAAGTCCTGGCTGCTCCCTCTAAATCTCCGCTGTCCATCTGCGCTGTCAGCTGATCCAGAAATTCCTTTTCCTCCGGAGTTAGAGAAATCTCAGCTAAAGCCTCCCTGGCTGCAGAAACCGCAAAGGTCTCCTTCTGACTTTCTCTTTTCAGCGCAGCCTTCTCATTCTTTGCGCTTCCCGCAGCACCCAGGACAAGCAATAAAACAGTGCTCAGCCCAATGGCCGCCAGAGTTCGTTTATTTTCCTTCACAAAATCCCTCCTCATGACCCCCAGGGGTCTTCTCTTTGCCCTTCGGACAAATTCACCTTACTCATAAATCCCAGGACTGCTTCAAAAGCTCCAGCCCTTCCCTTATTTCCTTCTCCGTAAGGCGGGCAAATCCAAGAACAACGGTAGATGGATAGGTGTTATGCTTTTTGTGGATAAAATATCCCGACATGCCGTAAACTCTTACCCCTGCCTCTTCCGCTTTTTTGATCAGCATTTCTTCAGGTCTTTCTCTTTTATCAGTCAAAAGCAGATGAAGTCCTGCGTTCTCTCCTTTGATGGTAAAATCATCTTCAAAGGACTTAAGTCCGGCAGTGAGAACGTCATGCTTTGATTTGTAAACCGATCTCATCCGGTTTAAATGGCGTTCATAATGGCCCTCTGACATGAACTGGTAAATAATGTTCTGGTCAATACGGGATACGGTGGAGGCATAAAAACTCACCCGTTCCCTGTAGATGTCAAGAAGAGGCCCCGGTAAAACCATATAGCTTACACGGATAGCTGGAGCAATGGATTTGGAAAAGGTTCCGCAGTAAATGACACGCTCTCTTCCATCTAATCCCTGGAGAGCAGGAATAGGCTTTCCTTTATAGCGGAATTCACTGTCATAATCATCCTCGATCAGATATCGCCCATCTTTTTCATAAGTCCATGCCAGAAGCTCCTGCCTCCGCTTCACCGGCATGACAATTCCCGTAGGATATTGATGGGAAGGCATTACATAGGCAATATCGGCTCCGCTTTTCTCCAAAAGTTCCACATTCATTCCCCACCGGTCCATGGAAACCGGAACCACCCGGTATTTTAAACTGTCAAATACCCGGTACGCCTGTTTATAGGTTGGATTTTCCATGGCAATGACCTGCCCTGTTCCCAGAATCTGGGACAGCAGCATCAACAGGTATTCGCTTCCCGCTCCCACAATAATCTGCTCTGCCTGGCAATTTACCCCTCTGGCAGAATGAAGGTATATCCTGATGGCTTCCCTCAGGCTTTGTTCTCCCTGAGGGTCTCCTGTTGCAAACATCTCCTTATTATCGTCTACAAGAGTGTTTTTTGATATTTTTCTCCAGGTGTTAAAAGGAAATGCCTCCAGATCAATTCCTCTTGGAGAAAAATCCACATTCCATTTCCTGGAAGACGTCTTTTTTCCACCAAAAGCAGGACCTGCAGGGGAAGATATCCCCACGCCCTGTACCTGTCCGGTGTGAACCAGTCCATCAATGGTACAGACATAGTAACCTTTGCAGGGTATTGATTCAATGTATCCTTCTGAAAGAAGCTGCTCATAAGCCATCTGGGTGGTGCTGCGGCTTACCTTTAAATGATCAGCCAGCAGACGGGTGGAAGGAAGTCGGGTGGAAGGTCTTAAGCTTCCCTTTTTGATTTCTTCCTTGATATAGCTGTAAATCTGGCTGTAATAAGGCCAGCCCGGACAGTTTCTTAAAGGTATCATAAGCTCCATGAGAAAAGGCCTCCTTTTCAGCTGCATCTCCTGAGGGTGCAGAAATGCCGCACGTCCTTTTGTCCAAGCCATGCAGCATTTCTTATCTTAACAAGCCTTGGCCTGCTACGGTTATTTTGTTATTTTAAATGAACTCTTTAATGAAACAATCCTGTTAAACACAAGATGCTCCGGCCTGCTGTCCTTGCAGTCAATACAGAAAAAGCCGTTTCTGACAAACTGGAAGCTGTCATAGGCCTTTGCGCCTTCAAGTCCAGGCTCCACATAACAGTTATTTAAGATGATCAGAGAATTGGGGTTCAAATTTAAGCTTCCATCGTCGTTAAGCTTCCCTTTTTCCTCATCCACAATGTTTTCATATAAGCGGCACTCTGCCTGCACTGCAGTAGAAGCAGCCACCCAGTGAATGGTTCCCTTTACCTTTCTGCCTTCAAAGCCGGAACCGCTCTTTGTCTCAGGATCATAGGTGCAGTGAACTACGGTCACATTGCCGTTCTCATCCTTTTCACAGCCTGTACAGGTTACGAAATAACCATTCATCAGCCGTACTTCATTGCCTGGGAAGAGTCGGAAATACTTCTTAACAGGCTCTTCCATAAAGTCTTCTCTTTCAATATAAAGCTCTTTTCCAAATGGAACCTTTCTGTCTCCAAGTTCCGGATTCTCCAGGTTATTGGCTACGTCTAAGTACTCTATGGTATCTTCTGGGTAATTATCAATCACAAGCTTAATAGGGTCTAAAATAGCCATAATTCTGGGCCTTTTCAGTTTTAAGTCTTCCCGGATGCAGTATTCCAGCATGGCATAATCCACCGAGCTGTTAGCCTTTGATACGCCTACCAGATTGACAAACATGCGCAGAGCTTCGGGGGTATAGCCCCGTCTTCTTAAGGCTGCAATAGAAACCAGGCGGGGATCATCCCAACCGTCTACAATATTGTCCTCCACCAGTTTTTTAATATAGCGCTTTCCGGTCACTACATTGGTAAGATAAAGCTTGGCAAATTCAATCTGGCGGGGAGGATTTTCAAATTCACATTCATTTACCACCCACTCATACAGCGGTCTGTGATCCTCAAATTCCAGGGTACAGATGGAATGGGTGATCTTTTCAATGGCATCCTCAATGGGATGGGCAAAATCATACATGGGATAAAGGCACCACTGATCTCCGGTATTGTGATGGGTCATGTGAGCCACACGGTAAATGACCGGATCACGCATGTTGATATTGGGAGAGGCCATATCAATCTTGGCACGGAGTACTCTTTCCCCGTCTTTGTATCTGCCTTCCTTCATCTCTTCAAACAGTTTTAGATTTTCTTCCACACTTCGGCTTCTGTAAGGACTTTCCTTTCCCGGAGTCTTAAAATCTCCCCTGTACTCCCGGATTTCTTCCGCAGTCAGATCACAGACAAATGCCTTCTCTTTCTTAATTAAAAGAACAGCGCAGTCATACATGGTCTGGAAATAATCAGACGCAAAGAAAAGACGGTCTTCAAAATCAGCACCCAGCCACTTTACATCTTCCATAATGGATTCCACAAATTCAGTCTTCTCTTTTGTGGGGTTTGTATCGTCAAAACGGAGGTTGAACTTTCCGCCATACTTCTGAGCCAGGCCATAGTTGAGCAAAATAGACTTTGCATGTCCGATGTGCAGATAGCCGTTTGGCTCCGGTGGAAACCGGGTCTGAACATGTTCGTAAACGCCTTCTGCAAGGTCTCTGTCTATCTCCTGTTCAATAAAGTTTTTGGAAATTACTTCCTCTTTGATGTCTTCCATCTCTCTCTTCCTCCATGTAAGTCATTCCAATCAAATGCCTCTCCACTAAAAGGGCTGCACTTCCTGCAGTCCATCCGATTATGATGACAGCTTTTTATTTTCATAATAAATTATCATACCATATTTCAGACGTTTCGAAAAGGGGTAAATATCTTTACCAAGCAAAAACGGCGCAGCATTTGAGCTGCACCGCATCCATTTTATATAACCGGCTTATATTCTATCTTCTTACCGCATTCCAGACGCTTTTTCGTTCCTCATACTGCCCATTAATCCAGTCTATCGCCAGTCCAAGTCCCTCATCTGAAAAAGGAAAGACAGCTTTGGTCTTCTTTTCTTCCTCTGTTGCCTCATAGCAGTAAGGCCCCGGATAAACCACAGCCTCAAGGCTGTCTTCTGCTTTTGCCACCCGGTAACGCATTCCCTTCCGGCTTCCAGTATAAGCTTCTTTCTTAAAAAACTGGAGGGGTACAAACTTTTCTTTTACCAACATCCTTCATTCCTCCCATTTATCAGCGCACCACTCCCGGCCCTACTTCCTTTTTTCCAGTATTACTGGAAGCGCCTGGTCCTTTTTCCTGATTTTCAGGAGAAGAGGCACTTGTAGAAGGCTCTGTCTCAGGGGCCTTAGTCACTGCTTCTGTTGTCGGTACAGGCGCACTTGTTGTGGGCTTAGGAGCCTCTGTGGCAGGCGCTGTTGTCCCCTGTGACGGCTTTGTTTCAGCAGGCTTTGTCTCTTCCGGCTTTGCTGTTTCGCCTGAAGCTGCCTTTGACTCTGTTCCCGGAAGATGATAACACAAAACCGGAACTCCAGAAGCTATATTTTCAAAAATAATCTTTGCTGATGCCGGAGGAAGGTTAACACATCCATGGGAACCTCCGGTCTTAAAAATAGTTCCGCCAAAGGTGTTTCGCCAGGATGCATCGTGAAAACCAATGTTTCCGTTAAATGGCATCCAGTAAGACACGGGAGTTCTGTAATTCTCTCCTTTTAAGGTTGCATTCCGCTCTTTATAAGATATGGAATATACTCCTGCCGGAGTGGACCAGCCCTTTGACTCATTTCCTGATACAAAATCCGTTTTTACCACAAGTTTTCCATCCTTGTAGAAAAACAACTGTTGGGCAGTGAGATTAACTTCCACATAAGTATTGCCGTAATCCGTTTCTCCGTGGCTGGCTCCCTTTTGCTTATAAACCGGCTCTCTCTCCTGACTCTGCCCCGAACGGATCAGCTGTGCCAGCTCATCTGCCTCAGCGCTCTGATCAATTCTCCAGCCGAAAACGCCGCCTGTGATCCTGACCGTCTGGGCGTAAGAGGTCTTTAAGGTTTTAGCCTTGTTATATGTATCACGCTTGGATGCCAGCCCCTTTACAAAAGAAGTTACTGCTCCGCTGTCTAAATACACCTTTCCATCCTCTCCTGTTTTAATCCACTGGGAAATGGTATCGCCGTCTAAAACCGTTTTTTCTCCTCCAAAGTTATAGGTTATGGTGGTTCCTGTATACTGGTTCATGGTCTGTACCCGGCTTACCAGCTCCGGATCATCGGTAGGGACCTGAGGGCGCATATAGGTCTCAGCTTCCTCTAAGGAAATTTCAGGCTTTAAGGCCAAAACAGCCTGGGAAATAGCTGACACCGCTTTTTCCTGGTCAAGCTGGTTTCCTTCCTTTGCTGCCACAATGGTATATCCCCTTCCCGTCTCATAGCCGGATATGTAAGCACTTTCAGGTTTTTCTATTCCTTCTTCCTGAAAGCAGGGCAGGCGGTCAATCATTTCCCGAAATTTATCCTGGTCAAACTGGATCATAGTATCTATGTCAAAGGTCTGAGGTGTCTTCCGGTGCTGAAACCACTGATTAGGCTCCTGCTCTGACAAAACAGCCTCCAGCTTTCCGTCAAAAACAGGTTCCAGGCCAATGTCGCTTCCATTAATCTGTTCCTCATTTCCCCCTCTTTCCCTGATTGATAAAACGTAACTGCGGGCTTCTCTGGAGATCAGCTCCTTTACTTCATCCACAGATTTTTTTGAAGCATCCATGCCATTGATGGTTGTATTGGGGAAAAATACTGTTTCATATTGTTTTCCTATTTGTATGTATACCAACGTTCCGATCAATGCCGCCGCTGCCACAGTAATGCCGGATACTGCTGCCCATCCCTTTAAGCCAAACGTTTTTTTCTTTCTGCTGCGCGGTTCTCTCTTTTCCATCAATTTCCTACCTCTTTGCTATACTTTTCATAATCAAAGTTTATTATAACGTATATATGCAAAATATGTCTAAATATTTATGGTATATTTCTTGACTTTTTTATTACGATTTGTATTACGGCTCCTCCTGTCTTCATAAGATAGGATAAAGAATAATGCAGAAGGTTTCTATGACACGTTATGCTTCTATTTACGGAACAGTAAGTTCCGTTACTCCCTTAAGGACCTCCCATGACAATGCCAAATGCTCTCTGATGCTTTCCATGATGAGCCAGAGTCTGGGGCAGGTCAATTTAATCGTCAATTCTCAGACCTACGTTCTGGAGCAGCATACTTTCAAATCCGGTGATTCCATCGTTGCCATTTATGACACCATGGCCCCTGTTCCCCTCATTTATCCTCCGCAGTTTACAGCCATTGCACTGGTCCGGGATACGGATGGGCGCCAGGCTGTATTTGATTACTTTGACGAAAACCTGGTGAACTCGGACAACACCCTGAAACTGAATCTGACCAATAATTATGATACTCAGATTCTGCTTTCCAATGGCCAGTTCTTTTTCTACCCGCCGGGGAATCATTATCTTTTAGTCCTTTACATGTTTACCACACGCAGCATTCCGGCTATTACCACCCCTTCCAAGGTGGTTGTATTCTGCTCACCTGAGCAAATGCCATAGACATCCGAAGATTTTAAGACATCAAAAAGCTTCCGTGACCAATATCCGGAAGCTTTTCTCTATATTCTTATTATTTAAAGAATTATCTTGCACCGTTCTTTTTATCACGGCTGTATATCAGCACCAAAAGCACAATAATAATTCCCTGCATGATCTGGCGTCCTGCTTCCGGAATACTTACAATGGTCAGAAAATCATCCAGAATGGTCATAATAACAGCTCCTGCAACGGTTCCAATATAGCCTCCCTTACCTCCGGTGATGGCTGTGCCTCCGATAATAACCGCAGCAATTGTCTTTGTATTATAACTGGAACCTACATCCAGAAAACTGGTTCCCGTATATCCTACCAGCAAAAATCCCGTAACAGAAGCGATTATTGCTGAAATCAGATATACAGAAAAAATCAGACGTCCCACGTGGATTCCAGAAAATCTGGCTGATTCCTCATTAATTCCAACAGAATATATTTTGCGTCCGTAAGGAGTTCTTTTCAATATTACTGCCGTTACAACAGCCATGAAAATCCATATAAACATGATTCCTGAACCGATTCCCAGCCAGCTCTGTCCGCAGATTGACCGCAGAAGCGGTGCAGCGTTCCCCTTTGGCGCTCCTTTTGTATAAATCAGGAAAATCCCCTGTATAACGGTTCCAACTCCCAGGGTCATAATAAAGGGAGGTATTTTCAGCCATTGAATACCGATTCCATTGACCAGACCCACTAAAATCCCCATGCATGTCACTGCTAAAAGAGCAGCAAACATGTTTTCATTCTTTCCCATCATGATCTGAGCCGCAATGACATTGGCAAAAGTAATGGTATTGGCTATGGATAAATCAATACCTCCCGTAAGTATGGCCAGATTCTGCCCGATTGCAGCAATTCCCATAAAGGAGGCCAGCCGCAATATACCTGCAACGTGGGTCAGCTTTAAGTATCCGGGCAGCAAAATTTCAGCCAGCATCAGAAGAAATACTAAAATAACATAAACCATTACCTGGGAGCTTCCTCTATATCCTTTCAGGGACTGCAGCACTGAAAGCTGCTTTATTTTTTGTCCTTCCATCTTATCTCACCTATCCTTCCCTGGTCTATGAACTCCTTTTATGCACTGCGCTCAGCGAAAGAGCTGCAATCAGAATCGCACCCTGGCATATAAACTGATAAAAAGAAGAAACGCCAAACAGGTTTAACATATTATTGATAATCGAAATAATAAATACACCTGCAACTGTTCCAAGTGGATCTCCTACTGCTCCTGTCATGGCAGTCCCGCCAACCACTGTTGCTGTAATTGCATTCATGGCATAGTTTTTTCCAATGGTTGCATCTGCCGAATTCATCTGAGCACTTAAAAAGATTCCTCCTGCTGCGCAAAGCACCCCAGCCAGACAGTAGGCTGCCAGCTTCACTCTTGCCACTTTAATTCCTGTGGAATAAGCCGCATTTTCGCTTCCGCCTATGGCTCTTAAAGCTTTTCCGTAAGGCGTGCTGCAGGCTAAATTCCGTACTGCCAGCACAATAACAAGAAAAAGCAGCAAGGGAACGGCCCCACTCCAGCCTCTGGTAATAAATTTGGCAAACCCTTTATGTACAGCACCTCCCGGATTAGGCATCAAAAGCAGTGCCGCTCCGTCAAAAACAGCAGTGGTCGCTATGGTCACAATAATTGGAGCCAGACGGGCTTTGGTTATTAAAACACCGTTTATCAATCCACAGGCCAGTCCTGTAAAAAGGGCAAGAAAAAGGGGAAGTCCAAAGCCTGCGGGGGATTCCGGATTCATGGCCATTACGCATACCACATTGCTTAAAGCTACAATACCGCCTAAAGAAAGGTCAATTCCTCCCGTCAGAATAACAAGAGTCTGACCGAGAGCTACCATCAGAAGAGGAAAAGAAGAACGGAGAAGATTTTTCAGATTCCCAACCGTAAAAAAATCCTCATTAAACAGGCTGACACCAATCATCAGTACAAGAAGAAATCCATAAATAGTAAGAGTGGTTCCCTGTCTGCGCCAAAATTTTTTATCCACACTTATATTCATTCTCCATCCTCCTTCTTTCTTCTTTCTATTCCCATAGCCATCTGCATCAAAAGTTCCTCTGACAGCTCCTCTTTTTCAAGAATTCCAGAAATTCTTCCTTCATACATGACGAGCACTCTGCTGCTCATTCCCATAACTTCCATCATATCGCTTGAATTCATAATAACTGCTACTCCCTGAGCTGCCAGCTGATGCATAATCAGATAGAATTCCCTCTTGGCTTCCACATCAATTCCTCTGGTAGGTTCATCAAACAAAATCACCTTGGGCTCAGTGGCCAGTTCCTTTCCCAGAACCACCTTCTGCTGGTTTCCTCCGGAAAGACTGGAAACCGGGAGTTCCGGATTCTCCATTTTAATGGAAAGCCGTGATACCATATCTTTTGTAAAATCCCGCTCCGCTCTCCTGTCAATGAAGAAACCCTTCATCCGCTTTTTCAAACTGGAAACAGCCAGATTATGCCGACAGGAAAGTTCAAGCATCAGCCCCTGGCTTTTTCTGTCTGCCGGAACCAGGGCAATTCCCTTTTCTATGGCCTGTCCTGCATGTTTTACCGATACCTCTTCTCCATTGATCTTGAATGTCCCTTTTTTCAAACGGTAAAGCCCGCTGATGGAGTTGAGAAGTTCAGTCTGTCCATGTCCCTGGAGGCCGGAAATTCCAAGGATTTCTCCTTTATATACCTGAAAGCTTATTTCATTCAGCTTATTTTTAAAGTCAGAAAGCTCCTGTACTTCAAATACCAGCTGACTGCGGTCCACCTGGCATATTGGGGGCGGAAATATGTTTTCCAAAGATCTTCCCACCATCATGCGGATCAAGTCCTCTTCCGTAATATCTTTTATATTGCAGGTTCCTATGTAAGTTCCATCTTTAAATACCGTAATCCTGTCTCCTAATTCAAAAACCTCTTCCATTCGGTGAGAGATAAAAATAATAGTTTTTCCGGCCTTGACCAGATTTTCCATAATTTTTTGAAGCTGCTTCACTTCTTTTTTTGCCAGAGCTGAAGTTGGCTCATCCAGGATAATCAGCTCCGGATCTCTGACCAGAATTTTAAGGATTTCCGCCATCTGCTGCTGTGCCACGGGAAGGGTATTTACCGTTGCATCAGGATCTATGTGAATCTCATACTTTTCCATAATGGAACTGATTCTTTTCCTGATTTCTTTCTTGTCCACACGGCCAAACTTTGTTACAGGTTCCTGATTCAGATAGATGTTCTCCGCCACAGTCATTTCCCCAACTAAGGTCAGCTCCTGAAACACCATGGCAATTCCCATTTTCTGGGCATGTTCAGGGCTTTTCAAGCAAATTTCCCTGCCATGGAAATAAATCTTCCCCTCATCGGGCTGATGGATTCCTGCCAGCATTTTAAGAATGGTGCTTTTTCCTGCCCCATTTTCTCCTGCCAAAACGTGTACTTCACCTTTATTACATGAAAACTGTACCTGACAAAGGGCTGTGACTCCAGAGAAACGTTTTGTAATATCTATCATTTTTAATATTTCTTCCGCCACAATTTTCCTCCTTTAATCTTATAAAGCCTTATAAAAAGGCTGTTGCATCTTTCATGTAACAGCCCTTTTTCCGCATTTCCTATTTGTATAACTTTTGAAGAACCTCGTCACTTAATTCTGTCAATACCCAGAAGCTGTCCGGCATGTCTTTGCGGTAATACTGGTCCACATTATCCTCTGTTACTGTGGCAATATCCATAACAACTTCCTTGGGAACCTCTTCTCCCTTTAAGGACTTCATTGCCGTACGAAGTGCCTCTGCACTTGTGTAAGTGGGATTGGATGGAGCGATGCAGGACAGTCCTTTGTCCTTATTTTCAATCCATGAACGGATAGCTCCGTTATTTCCCTCACTTGTCATGGGCACCAGGCTCCGTCCCGCTGCCAAAAAGGCATCAATGGCACCCTGAGTCATAGCTCCACCCTGTGACCATACACCGTCAATTTCGGGGTATGCGGAAAGCATGGACTCCATGGCAGCCTTTCCCTGAGCATAATCCCATGAAGCATTAGCAGACCCCAGAACCTCTATGTCAGGATAATTTTTAAACACCTCTTCAGCACCGCCCCAACGCTTGGAATCTGTAGCTGTACCTGCAATTCCGTTTAATACAACAATCTTTCCCTTTCCTTCCAGCTTGTCTGCAAGCCATTCTGCGCTGATGCGTCCAAACTCACTCTCATCAATTCCAACCGTGGCAACCTGCTCCTCTGTATCTACCACATTATCAAAGGAAATAACCTTGATTCCTGCCTCTGTCGCTTCTTCCACAACCGGGGTCAAGGCAGTAGGAGATGCTGCAGTAATAATAATCGCATCCACTTTTTTAGTTATAAGATCCTGCATATCGCTGATCTGTTTACTGATGTCCTCATTGGAATTTGTAATATAATACTCACTTACTTCTCCTTCAGCCTTCAGCCTTTCTGCTTCTGCAATAAACTCCTGCTCCATCTGTGCTCTCCATGAATTTCCAATGGAATAGTTGCACAGGGCCACCACATAACCTGTTCCATCCTGTGTTTTTTCAGCTGAAACCTGTTCCTCCTTTGCAGATTCTGACACTGCTCCTGTTTCCGCTGTTTTCTGCGTTCCGCACGCTGCAAGGCTTAATGCTGTCATTGCTGCAAAGCCAACTGTCAACCATTTTTTCATATTTTTCTTCTCCTTTTTTATATTGGATCTTCCGGAATATTCATTCCAAAAGAGTAACCCCTTAATTATTCCAAAACAGCCTTCTGGCATTTTCAGCCATAATCAGTTCCTTGTGGGAATCCGGAATATGAGTGCATCCTGTTACCACAAGATTAATTAACTGCTGCATGGTTCCATGGTTAAGCATTCCGGGATAATCCGAAGCCCACATCATCTTTTCAGGCCCTACCCTGTAATAACAATCTTCTATGATTCTGACTGAAGACGTCCATGGATATTCCTCTTCAAAATATACAGGAACCGTTGATGTATCAATATAAACGTTTTTATTCTGTTTTACAATTTCTAACACTTCTTCATAGTTGTCTTTGGGCATCCCTTTTCCAAAACAGGAGTCCGCTCCCATATGGCATATAACAAAAACAATATCAGGATAATTCTTTGTCAAGAACTTCAGATCTTCAATGTCTTCAGTCCTGAACATATGAAGAAAAACCGGCTGTCTGTACTGGTTGCAGCAGTCCCATACCGGTGTAAGCTTATCATCGGACATCCTGGTTTCCGGCGCACACTGAAAGGTGCTGTTTACTTCAATTTTCATTCCAAATAAAATACCGTCATCATAATATCTGGACAACTCCCTGGCTGCTTTTTCTCCTTTTAAAATATCAACCAGGGCCACACCCTTTAGCCTGTCTGGATATTTTAAAATATTTTCCACAAAATACCGGCTATGGTAGCCGTAATAAGGGTTTGGCATTAACAGAGCTTTTTCAATGCCGCACCAGTCCATATGAGCAATCAGCATCTCCCCGGTACTCCGGCTGTATTCAAAAGACGGAGGAAGAAGCTGACGCTCCTGGTTTCCTACCGTAACACGTCCCATTGCTGTGGAAGACATGGGCTGCCCTTCCGTAATACCGGCAATCTTTTCATAGACGTGGGCGTGGATATCAATAATTTTCATGTTCTTCTCCTCTCATCACCTTTATGTTTTTTGATTTTTCCAGTATACTATTCCGTTCTTTCCCTGTATATATGATTCCATTGGAATATCTTTTGATTTCATTCAATCTCATTGACGGAGTATTTAATTCATGTTTTAATTATCCATATAAATACATGAACGGGAGGGATTTATTTTATGTCCACATATCAATTGATTTCTTATCCAGTCAGTCAGGATCAGCCAACCTGGCCGGGCAATCCCAGTTTTTACCTGGAACCCCACTCCTCTATCGGAAAAGGAGATTCTTGCAATACGGCATTGATTCATCTGTTTAACCACTATGGGACCCATATAGACGGCCCCCGGCATTTTTATGCAAAGGGAAAAACCTTAGACTCCCTTCCCCTTGAACAATTTATTTATGAGAGACCTCTGCTTCTGGATATTCCGAAACAGAAAGGTGAAAAAGTCATGCCTTCTGACTTAGAGCCTTATGCAGCGGAACTGGAACAAGCTGATCTGCTTTTAATCCGAACCGGTTTCTGGAAAACCCGGATTACTGATCCTGAAACTTATGAAAAAACAGGCCCTGCCGTTAGCAGCGAATGTGCCATATATCTTCAGGAACATGTTCAAAACCTAAAGGCAATCGCCCTTGATTTTGTGTCCCTGGCTTCCTACAGCGACCAGAATGACGGAACACTGGCCCATCAATATATGCTGGGAATGTTTCATTCCCACTTTTTCTGCATCATTGAGGATGTTAATATGAAAGATCTTCCCCAGGGCTTTTTAAAGGGAGTATCTGCCATTCCTATGTTTATCGAAGGAATTGACAGTTCTCCTGTAACCATGTGGGCTGTTTTGTAAGACGGCAGGTGACTTCCATGGGCTTTCTGAAAAAAAACTGGTGTCTGCTTGTCCTGCTGCTTCTCTTCTGCCTTCTGGCCGCCACCTTATACGATACTTACCACATCTCCGGACGCACTGAACTTCATAGCCAGGAGCCGGTTAAAAGTCAAAATTTAAAAGTAGGATTTTCACAGATAGAACGGGACAACCCCTGGAGAACCGCTCAGATCAACAGCCTCCGGGAAGCTTTGATTCCCAATAATATGGAGTTCATCTATCATGAACCCCAGGAGTATACCGTTAAATGGCAGCTCCAGGATATTCAGGAATTAATCCGCCAAAGGGTGAACTACCTGGTCATTGTTCCCGGAGATATTACCTCCTTAAGTCCTGCACTGGAAAGCGCAAGAGAAGCAGGAATTCCGGTCATACTCATTGACCAGTCCGCAGAAACCATTGATAAAATGTACTATATGTCTCTGATTTCTGCGGATTACCGCAAGGAAGGAGAACTCTGTGCAGCCATGCTGGCAGAAAAATTCAATGGGAAATCTTGTAAAATTGTGGAAATCTATGGAACAGAGACCTCTCCAGGCGCTCTGGCCCGCTCCAGAGGCTTTCATCAGGCTTTAAAGGCCTATCCTAACCTGCAGGTCATTGATGTGGAATACGGAAACTTCGACCGGGTTGTGGCTCAGAAAGCCATGGAAAATGCATTGATCAAGGCGGCCAATAACGGCCAGTCCATTGATGCGGTATTTGCCCACAGCGATGAAGACGGGCTGGGAGCTCTCCAGGCTGTCAAGGCCGCAGGAATCGACACGAAAAACATTTCCATTGTTTCCATCAATGGAATCCAGGATGTGTGCAAGGCTATTATTGCCGGAGAATACTTGGGAACTGTGGAAAGCAATCCCCGGTGGGGTTTCATTGTAGAAGCTCTGATCCAGCAGGACAGGCGCGGCGTTCAGCCTTTCCCCACAGTTCTGATTCCTTATAAAATTATTACAGCCGAAAATGCAGATTCTTATTTATCTACTGCATACTAGGACTGCAAAAGGAGCTGATTTATGAAACAATTAATACAGCGGCTCACCTTTCATCAAAAATTATTAGTTTCTTTCGTTACTCTTTCGTTTCTTCCTGTCTTGCTTACAGGTAT
The DNA here is from genome assembly GCA_902363735.1 of Clostridiaceae bacterium. GTDB lineage: Bacteria > Bacillota > Clostridia > Lachnospirales > Lachnospiraceae > Lacrimispora. Next base: position 204,798 of record CABJBA010000002.1, on the reverse strand, counting down.
GGCCGCCTATCATTTATATACGAACTTTATTTTTCACACGACTGAGGAGTCGTCTATTGAAACCATTGATATGGTCTGCTATGATATTGACGACTTTTTTTACGATACCTGGAGTTTATGTTCCATGCTGACCGGAGATATAAAAATACAAAAATACCTCCGTAAAACATACTCCTCAATCTCTGAACAATATTCTGATGATCTGGCCGGAAGTATGGACTTAGCATCTATTTCCACCTACAGAAAAGATATATTCGGGGTCTATGTATTTGGAAAAAACGGAGGGCGATATAAGTCTAACTATTACTCCTTAAAATCAGAAGATCAAAGAAATTCATCCTGGTTCCAGACCATTATCTCCAATCAGGAGGCTTCCTGGTTTCCGCCTCATAAAGGCAGCTTTGTAGTTAAAAGCTCTGTTACCGATAACTTTATTACAGTGGGGCTTCCTGTCATTGATAAGGCTTCAGGACGGATAAGCGGAATTGTGGCGGCTGACATGAAAGAGGATGCCATTGCCCAGAAAATACAGCATAGCTTATCCAACGGTGTTATCTACATCCTTGACCCTGACGGCTCCATTCTGTTCTGTTCCACAACAGGCAGCAACAGGGATTACTCCGTCCAGTTATCTCCGGAGCTGATTGAAAATATTTTAAGCTCCACCCAGAATGAAACAGAAAAATCTACCTTGATATCTGATCCCGATTACCTTATTGTAGGGCGGGCCCTGAGAAATTCAGACTGGAGAATTGCAGGAGTGATTGATAAAGGCTTCCTGACTCAGAGCAGCCGTTCCATCACCAAAATTGTTATATTGCTGCTGCTGATTATCGCTTTTTCCTCCCTCTATGTTGCCATGAAAATATCCAATTCTGTATACAAGCCGGTTCAAACCTTGTGCCAGATGATGGAGGCCGTAGAAAGCGGAGATTTTTCTGTGCGCTATGCGGAAACTTATACCGATGAATTTGGAAGACTTGGAAGAAACTTCAACCAGATGCTGAACCAGACCCAGAATCTGATCAGTCAGATTTATGAGGAGCAAAAGAAACTGAAAAATTCCGAGTTAAAGGCTCTTCAAGCCCAGATTCAGCCCCACTTTCTATACAATTCCCTGGATTCCGTTATCTGGCTTCTGCGGATGAATAAAAATGGGGATGCCGAAAAAATGATGACCGAGCTTTCCACCTTATTTAAAATTTCCCTCAGCCGGGGAAACGAAATCATCTCTCTTAGGGATGAACTTCAGCATGTGTCCAGTTACTTATTTATCACCAGCATGATTTACAGCAAAAAAATAGAATACCGGACTGAATGTGACCCCAGTCTGTATTCTTTCAGAACTTTAAAATTACTGCTGCAGCCTTTGGCTGAAAATACCATTGTCCATGCAAAACCTCTTCCAGGGCAGAAAATCTATATTTATATACGGATTTATGAAGATTCTGACAGCCTGATTCTGTCCGTCCAGGACATCAGTGCCGGAATTTCCCCGGAAGCATTAAAGGCCCTTCAGCGGCAGCTTGCCTCTGGTTTAAGGTCAGACCGGCAGGATTCCGGATACGGACTGTATAACGTCAATGAACGTCTCCGCATATTGTTCGGAAACCAGTACGGGCTTACCATTTCTTCCGAGGAAGGTTTCGGAACAGAGGTCTCATTAAAAATACCGAAACTGAAAGGAGATGATGACTTTGTTTCAGGCAATCTTATGTGATGATAACGAAATAATTTTAGAAGGTCTTTCCAGACAAATCAACTGGAATGACCTTGGAATCAGGCTGGCAGGAACTGCGGATAACGGAAGGAGTGCCTGGGAGCTGATCCAGAAAATATCTCCTGATATCCTGATTACAGATATACGAATGCCCTATATTGACGGTCTGGAGCTTTCCCAAAAAGCAAAGGAACTAAATCCTAATCTGGTCATCCTGATCATCAGTGCCTATGACGACTTTAAATATGCCAGAACTGCTGTTCATCTTGGAGCCATTGACTATATTTTAAAACCTGTCAATCTGGAATCCATTACTGCGATGCTGGAAAAGGCCGTGTCCCGCTGCCGGCAGCTTCACCATGACAAACGCATATCCGCCGTAGACATATTACGTATGATTCTCACCCGCAAAGGCGTTTCCCAGCAGATACTGAATCGTTTGCAGGAGCTGGACATTGATGCAGATTCCTATTGCTGTATTCTTCAAACAGAAATAGACCCCCATGGATTATCCAGAAACCCAGACCAGACCCGCTATCTCATCGAAAGAAAGTTCACCTCTCTTACGGGAGTTTTCAACAAGAACAATTGCTATATTCTTGAAAGCAGCCAAAACAGCTACACCTTATGTCTGATTTCCGGTTCCAGGGAAAGTCTTGTCTCTGACAGAAAAATACTGATGGAAGAAATCCGCAGGGTTTTTCCCTCTGATAAGACTATTTATGATATTGTCATTGCTTCTGGAGATATTTATAAGGGAATTTCAGAAATCCATAAAAGTATCCATGACTGTACGGAAGCCTTAAAGCTTCATTTTATCAAAGGGCCTAATGCCGACATCTTTTATAAGGAGGTAAAGCCCTATGTTTACCGCGAAAAAACAAAAGATCTGGTAGTTCCTGTTCCTCATATTAATTTGATTCCCTATATTAAGGAACGGGATAAGGAAAGTATAGAAAGGGAACTGATGTATTTTAAGAGATGGCTTTATGAAAAAGGCAGCGACAGCTATCTCTATATGACATTTTCCATTGGAAATTTCTATTCGGGCCTGGTAAAGGATCTGGGAGAATGCGGAATCGATCTACAGGATATCTTTGAGAATCCCATGGAAGAATTCAAAAAAATCACTGTCTCAACTACCTTGGAGTCAGGAATTGAAAATTTAAAAAATCATCTTTACCGGGTTTGCGACAGCATTGCCATCAACAGCAGCCGGTACGGAAAGCTGATTGACCAGGCGCTTTCTTACATACAGACTCATTATACCAATTCTTCCTTTTGCATTGAGGAAGTGGCAAATACCGTATGTTTGAGTACTTCCTATTTCAGCACAGTATTTAAAAATGAAACGGGTATTACCTTCACAGACTATTTGATTAAAATCAGGATGGAGAAATCAAAAAATCTGCTGGAAAACACCAACTTAAAGATATATGAAATTTCCGCACGGGCTGGATATGATAACTCTGCTTACTTCAGTGCTGCATTTAAAAAATATTACGGCAAATCACCGTCTGAATTTCAGCACTATTAAGAAACTCGCAGGATATTTTACTGGTTTTTCTCCACCCTGGAGTATAAAAACACACCTGCAATGGTAACCACTCCGCCTGCAACCTGTAAAAGAGCAGGGATTTCTCCAAAGAGAAAAACGGCAAACAAAGCTGCCACTGCCGGTTCACAAAGCTTGGAGGCTGACACAAAAGAAGGAGAGAGGAATTTTAAACACCAACTGAAAATGCTGTGCCCAAGCAAAGTGGAAAACACTGCCAGCAAAAGCCCTACAATCACGGAGCGGGAGCCGTATCCAGTAAAAGGGATTCCTGCTGCTGCCGCAGAGATACAAAGCATCAATGCGCAAAATACATAAACAATATAAGTATAAGAGGTGGTTGACATTCCCTTCCTCACTTCACGTCCAATCAGAGTATATACGGCCGAAAACACAGCTGCGGCAAGAGCCAGTCCGTCTCCATACAAATGATCCCCTCCGGCTGAATAGTCGGAAAAGGCTATGAACAGGCTTCCAAGAACTGTAACTGCTATGCTCAAAATAGCAGACCGTCCCATCTTTCCTTTTAAAAACAGGATAAATCCTAAAGCGACCCAGATCACCTCAGTGCAAACAATTGCAGTAGAACTTGCCACAGAAGTCTGATTCAGGGATTCAAACCATGCAGTAAAATGAAGAGCCAGAAATATACCGCTCACCCCGCACAAAGCAATCGTCTTCTTATTGGTTTGCTTTAATTCCTTTCGTACCTCCTTGTTTCCAAATACCACTGGAGTCATAATGCCAACCGTCCACAAAAGACGGTAAGCTGCCGTCACCACGGAGGGCGCATCTGAATACTTTACAAAAATTGCAGAGACAGAGATCCCTATTACTCCAATAATAATCATAATCATGGGATGCTTTTCAAGAACCTTCACATTTCTTCTCCTTTGTTGTTCATTAACCTTCTTTTCTTAAGGCACTCTCATGATTATATCATCACTTCCTGTATTGTCAAAGGATTCCTGGTTTGTGAATCCTTTATTATGAACAAAAGAAAATCCGCATAGCCAGGTGCTCATACGCGGATTTTCTTATACTCTGTCTTATTTGTATCCCATGGGTTTCATCAGTCCTCCAGATACATGTGCATGGGAGATGTCATGTACTGAACATTTTCCAGTTTTTCAACCGTTATAAATCCTGCCGGAGCATTAAGTATGGTTGGAATGCGGTTCACCACCGTAGCACAGGTATGCTCAACTGTAGCCGGTTTTTGGACAAAGAATGTTACATCCGGTTCTCCAATGATTTTCCAGTCACACATATCTCCATCTTCTGGTCCATATACCTTTCCAATGCACTGTGTTTCAATGACAGGTCCCTGGAAGGTTTCCGTGGTTACCACTGCACTCATTCCAATACAATTCCCCTTGGGAATGGCAGTTCCTAAGGTGGCAGAATATAAGTCTTTATCATAGAAGTAAGGTACACATTTCTGTGTCTGGGATTTGATGGTCCAGCCCATCTTATTGCACAGAGCTTCATTGGAATTCCATACATAGGAAGGTTCCAGGGTCGTTGGATGTGCAATCTTTTCCTCAAACTCTTCAGGTGTCAGCCCTGCACCGTGTGCCTCGGCAAGAGCCAGACCATAGTCTTCCACGTTGTAGCTGACTGCGCCTTCAATCTTTTGGATCCGGTGCACGCCTCCTGCTACAGAGCCGATCATATTGATCCAGTATATATCCTGCATTCCGGAGCCCACGATAGTACAGCCGTTTTCTTTTGCAATACGGTCTAAACGGTTGGTAGCCGCGGAAGCTGTCGTCCATGGGTAAATAGCTTCCTCGCAGGTCGTCACCACATTGATTCCCCTGGAAACACATTTCTCAAAATGAGGATAAACATCATCCATAAAGCTGAACAGGGTCACAACGGCAATATCTGCATCGCACTCATCCAGAACTGCATCTGCATCACTTCGGATGGGTACCCCGATATTAAATCCAAGGCCGGCAAATTCACCCACATCCATTCCTACCACTTCAGGATTTACATCAATGGCACCTACGATCTCTGCACCTTTTTCATAAAGGTATCTTAAAATATACTTGGCCATCTTTCCGCATCCATACTGTACCACACGAATCTTTTCGTAATTCATCATAATAATTATTGTCCTTTCTATTCGTAAAAAGATTTATTGGGAAATGGTTATTTATATTTACAGTATAAAGGTTATAGGAAGTATCAGGTCAATAAAGCAAAATCACCAAAAATCAGGACATACGGACCGGCACCTGCAAACGAAGAAACATTCCTCTTTCCTTGTAGTCAAAGGGCATTTCTACAATGACTTCACAGATATAATCTCCTGTTACCGTATACCGATTTTCTTGTATAGTTGCCAGCAGCCGGTCAATGTATTCTTTTTCTTTAAAAAAACGGTCACAGTAAATGCAGAGATAGGAACCTGCAGGTATGACTGTAATCAGCTTTTCCTCCACACAATCCTGGTCCACAAACACAAATATTTCCGTGGAATACAAATTTCGCCTCATAAAATTATCTTGTTTCATAATTGTCCCTGCATTTGCAAAATAAAATGAAGATATACTGCGGGCCGCCATGTCCTCTTTTAAGCTGCGCAGAAGGCGTTCATACTCATCAATTTCATAATCGTAAAAATTTGTTTTTGTCTTTTTCACATACATCTGCCGTTTTTGTATGTATTCTAAAACAATGGCCCCATCAGGAGGAGCAGCCTCATAGCGCTCATAGCTGTCAAGGGTTCGTTCTATGGCGCGTTTTTGCATATTCAGTTCTACGATCTTCTGGTCTATGGCATCCCGGTTCTCCCTAAGAAGCTGTTTGACCCGGCCCATATCCCACTTCTTCATATGAACCCGGATCTCTTTTAGGGGCATCCCAAGAGCCTTCATATACCGGATCATGTCAAGCTGGGCACTTTGCCGGATGTCATAATAGCGGTATCCCGTATTTTCATCCCGGTGCACCGGAGACAACAGCCCCTCCCGGTCATAAAGCCGCAGGGTCTGTTCTGATATATGATTGATCTTAGCCATTTCTCCAATCGTCATTTTCTTAACATTAATATTTGTCATTTTTATCATATTAATCAATCCTTATCACTGATATGACCTATTTTATATATTTATTATACAAAATAAACTTGATACTTACAATAAGGTTTTTGATATTTTCTTAACACATTTTGCACAAAAATATGCGGACTTATAAAAAAGTCCGCATCAGATTTCAATTATTATCCTTCCAGATATTTTAAAATCTCTCTTTTATACTCCATAAATTCCGTAGAAACCGAAAAATCCTTTCCCCTTGGCCGTGGCTCCCTTATAATAATCTCTTTGGTAATCGTTCCGGGCACTCCGGTCAGAAGGCAGATTCGGTCTGATAACAAAATGGCTTCGTCAATGTCATGAGTAACAAACAGAGTAGATAACCTGATCTCCTCCATCACGTTTAAATACCACTCGTGCATTCTGGTCTTTGTCAGCATATCCAGGGCGGAAAAAGGCTCATCTAAAAGAGCAATGCTGCCGGAAAACAAATAGGTCCTCAAAAGAGCCGCTCTCTGTCTCATACCTCCTGACAGCTGGGAGGGATACTGCTTTTGTGTTCCCTCCAGGCCGAATTTTTCAAAATAGGTCCCTGCTTTTTCTCTGGCTTCCTTTTTCTTCATCCCTTTAATGATCAGGGGCAGTGCCACATTATCAACAATAGTACGGTAAGGCAGCAGAAGATCTTTTTGAAGCATGTAGCTGACAAGTCCCGGCTTTCCGGTAATATCCTGTCCATCCAGATATACATGCCCCTCATCCGGCAGGCTGATACCTGCCAGAATATGAAACAGAGTGGTCTTCCCTCCTCCGCTGACTCCTAAAAGAGATACCAGCTCCCCCTCCCCAAGCTCCAGGGAAACTCCTTTTATAATGGTTCTTCCATCAAAGGACTTGGCTATGTCCTCTGCCTTCAAATGTGCCATGGTATTCTCCTGATTTTCTTATTGTGGCAGATAATCGTTGGTAAAGCCTGTATTTTCAGGAATTTCTTCTGAAAGGCCTTTTTCATTTAGCCAACCGTAAAAACGGTTCCAGCGTTCCGGATCCATGTACCCCCATACATCCACATCTGCCTTATACTGGTCGGCCAGATATTTCTGGCTGGCCAGTACCAGCTCTTCATCCAACTCCGGAGCCGCTTTTAAAAGAATCTTGCCTGCCTCCTCCGGATTATTTACGGCATCCTCATATCCCTGGCTCAAAGCACTTAAAAATGCTCTGGCCGTCTCCGGATCCTGCTTTAGAAATTCATTTCCAGCTATGACCACTGGGGTGTAATAATCAAAAACAGGATTGATGTCAGCAAAGGCAAAGTAATCGGTAGGAAAATTCTCCACCTCCATCTTCACCCCTGCCCAGGCGTAAAAGATCCAGATGGCATCTACGCTTTTTGACTGAAGAGCGGAGACCTCATCGGTCACTGTGCTAGGAATGAGCTGAACCTTGGAAAAATCCCCTCCAGCAGCTGTCATAACGTCTTCAACCATCGCTTTTTCCACCGGTAAATCCCAGGTAGCATACTTTTTTCCCTCTAACCCCTTGGGAGAGTCCATTCCTTCTCCCTCTCTGGAAATAATTCCGGAGGTATTGTGCTGGATCACTGCCGCAACTGCTGTAATAGGCAGGGAAGCCTCTCCTGTCAGAGCTGGAGCCATGCTGTCCTGAAAAGATATACCGAACTGTGCCTTGCCTGATGCCACCAGTACCTCAGCCCCGTCCTCCGGCGGCTGAACAATTTCAACTTCCAGACCTGCATCTTTAAAGTATCCCTTTTCCTGTGCAACGTAAAGCCCGGTGTGATTGGTGTTAGGGGTCCAGTCCAGAACAAATGTAACCTTTTTTAAATCCTGTGTATTATTCTCTGCAGTACCGCTTGTTTCAACGGCAGCTGTGCTTCCTGTTTCGCCGGCTGCTGTACTGCCGCCTGTCTGGCTGCTTTTGCTGCCGCAGGCTGTCAGTGCAGCAGCTGCAACCAATGCAGTCAATATGATTAAGCTTCTATTCTTCATAATTTCCTCTTTTCCGCCCAAGTTTTTCGGGCATAATGGTATGCCCCTGGGCGCTTCCTCTTTTCCGCCCAAGTTTTCCGGGCATAATGGTATGCCCCTGGGCGCTTCCTCTTTTCCGCCCAAGTTTACTGGGCATAATGGTATGCCCCTGGGCGCTTCCTCTGATTATGTTATCTCATTTATGTTCCCATGGCATACATTTTCTCGAAAGCAATTCCACGCCTTTCATAAGCAAAAGACTGATAACTGATATAAGAAAAATAACTGCAAACATCCGGTCAAATGCAAATGCCTTTTTCACCCTGGTCATATAAACCCCAAGCCCTCCAAAACCTCCCAGCCACTCGGAAATAACCGCCCCCACCACTGCATACGAAGCCGATATCCGCAGACTTGCAAAAAACTGACCCATAGCCCCCGGTAACTTAATATAGCGGAATATCTGCACCCTTCCCGCTCCCATCGCTTTAAGAAGGTTTACAGCATCTGGGTCTGCGGTCTTAAAGCCAGTAAGCAAGCCTACTGTAATGGGAAAGAAAGTGGTTATGACGATCAAAATCACCTTCGGCGTCATCTCATATCCAAACCACAAAACCAGCAGCGGTGCAATAGCCACTGTGGGAACAGTCTGTGACAGGACAATCAAAGGGTAGAATGCCTTATAAAGTCCTTCAAAATGGTCCATAACCACTGCCATTCCAAAGCCTACTGCCACCCCCAGAAACAGCCCTGCAAAAGCCTCTGTAAGGGTGATCCTGGCATGTCCCGCCAATGCTGGAAATTCTTTTATGAAGGCTTTTCCCACACTAATTGGAGAAGGGAGAAGAAAAGAATCCACCAACCCAAAAGAAGTCACTGCCTGCCACAAGATCAGAATCAGCACAATGGCTGACCAGGACCAAAGCCTACTGGTGATGCTTTGTGACTTTCTTTTCAATGGTGAGCACATCTCCTTCCGGCTTATAGGTCACCTTAATATATGCGGCCACAGAAGGCGCTCCTGCCCGGATCGCAATATGCTGGCACTCCTTGACAATATCCATCAGTTCATCGTAATCGCCTTCAATAGCTGTTTCAAAAGGCCCAACATAACAATTAAGCCCTGTGCTTTTAATATAATCTATCACCTCATCAACAATACGGATTAATTCTTCATCATTTTTTGCCTCAGGTAAGGTCTGGATTGCTACACTTGCATTCATATATTCTCTCCTTTTCTTGTAATAAAAAAACCGCCGGGATATACTGGCGGGTGAACAGGCTGGGCCTGAAAGTTTCCTACGCTGGCATTATCCAGATCAGGTTACAGGGTTTAAAACAAAAGTGCTTTATCTCAGCCGGACTGTCTTCCAGCGCCCCTTTTTAATTGTCATAGCAAGTATACAACAAGGAAATGGGAATGTCAATCCCGGCCTTATGCTGAATCTGATAAATCTTATCATCTTCTCCTGGTGCCTTTTTAATTATGGATACTGGCTTCATGCAATTCACCTGATTATATAATTAAAAAAAACGGATCCACTATTTGTAGACCTGATCTTAAATAGATAACAGATTATCTGCTATATGCGAATTGATGATTCCAATACCTACTGAAGAACCTCATCATTTTACTTCAGAAAGTGTAATGTGTTTTTACAGAAGCTTCCTATGCAACAGTCAGGCCTTTGATTAACTGCCCCGTTTTGTCTAAATTTCAAATAAACACTTTTACCTCATTCTCCTTTAAAAACCATCTATGTTAAACCTTGAGAGAGCAAAAAAACGAAGCTTCAAAATTTTACTCTTCAGCTTCGTTTTTTATTCATTTTCCAGTCAAAAGCTAGAGTCGAATGGCTATATCTGCTAGCTCTCTTAGCCTTTATTCATATTTATATAATTTAATCTATTGCCGTTCGCTTCCGCTTCTCGTCTTCATACCAGCCGCTATTTTTTTTCCTGACAGAAAAGATAGGATAAAGCTTATAGCAAATGTAGTGAGAATGCAGATGGTCATTAAAAGCAGATTTCCTAATCCACCGCCAGGTTCTGCATACACAGGCAATGAAGTAATTCCAGGCATAACAAATGCAAAGCATTTCGTACCTAGCATCACAGTTAAAGCACCCCCTATACCGTTTGCGATCATCGCACAGATAAAAGGCGTTTTATTTACAACATTCACCGTATACATGGCCGGCTCTGATATTCCCAGGAAAGCCGAAAAGCTGGTGGAAATAGCCGCAGAGCGCAATTTCTTGTCTTTCATCCGAAGTGCAGCGCCAAGTGCGGCCCCCGATTCCGCCATGTTGTGGCAGAAGGAAATGGGAAGCAGATAATCATAGCCAAGTGTGGAAATATTCTGTATCTGGATTGGGGATGTAGATTGGTGCATGCCTGCCAAAACTATCAGTGGCATAAAAAATCCCAATAAAAAACCTGCTAAAATGCCTACTTTATCGAATAGCCAGACAATTCCTTCCGCAAGATAAATGCCTCCATAAGCGCCAATGGGCGCAATGATAAACATGGATACAGGAATCGCGATAATCAGTGTCACTGCCGGGACCACAACCATTTTCAGCACATCAGGGATAAATTTATCCACAAACCGATAGATAACAGCCATAAGTCCGACTCCTAAAACGACAGGAAATACTGAGTTAGCATAGTTGAAAACAGGAATTATCAAGCCGAACAGAGTCAGCCCTGACTCTCCCATCTCCAATGATGCCACAAAACTAGGATACAGAAGGGCTCCTGCCATACAAATCCCAAGAAATTCATTGACTTTAAATTTTCTTGCTGAAGAAACAGCAAGTAAAAATGGCAAGAAATAAAACGGGATATCGGATATTAAATTGAAAAGAGCAACTGTGCTATTGTTCTCAGCAATTATATTAAAGCTGAGAATAATGGCTATAATTCCTTTTAAAATACCTCCTGCTACCAACGCTGGCAGAACTGGCGAAAAGATACCGGAGATAACGTCAAATATCAGATTCAGAAACATTTTTCCTTTCATGCTTTCCTGCCGCTCCCTAACAGGGGTATCTCCCAAAAGCTTCTCTACCTCGTCAAATACTTTCTTGACATTTGTACCTATAATTACCTGATACTGTCCGTTCTTTACCTGTGTCCCCATTACTCCATCCAGTGAATTAATCTGCTCTAAGTCTGCCTGGTTTTCGTCGGCAAGATTGAATCTCAATCTGGTAACACAATGAAGATAATTCGTGATATTGTCTTTTCCCCCCAATAATTCTACAATATTTTTTGCTGACTCTGTATAATTCATAAATAAATACCCCCATTCTTATCTATTCTAAGTAATTGCCGTTGGTTTCAATACATTTTTTGTACCAGTAATATGAATCTTTTCTGTACCGCTTTCCGCTTCCTTTACCGCCATTATCTAAGTCCACATAGATGACGCCATAACGCTTGTCCATAGTCAATGGACCGCAAGAAACGATATCAATAATTCCCCACATAGTATAGGCAATAATATCTACACCATCTTCAGCCGCTTTCTTTATTTGTTTTACATGCTCCTTTAAATAGGCAATCCGATAGACATCATTAATCTGATTATCATCAGTTAATTTATCATAAGCACCCAGCCCATTTTCAGCAATGATAATAGGAAGATGGTACCGGTCATAAACCTGATTCAATGTAATTCGCAGCCCGATAGGATCAATCTGCCATCCCCATTCACTAGTCTTTAAATACGGATTCTTTTTCCCAATAATCAGGTTGCCCGCCGTCTTTTCCCAGCCTTCCACATTTGTGGACACCTGTGAGAAATAGTAAGAGAAAGAAACAAACTGCACCGTACCATCCGCCAGTAATTCCTTATCCCCTTTTTCAAACTTCACATCTACTCCCAGGCTGTGAAAATACTGCTGGATATATTCCGGATAATATCCCCTTGCCATTACATCCAAATAAAACCAGTTAGAATATTGTTCATCTTGAACAGTCTGTAAGTTATCCTCTGGCTTACAGGTTGCAGGATATGTGGCGAAACGAGCAATCATGGCTCCAACTGGCTTTCCCGGAACCAAACGGCGCCCTATCTGAACAGCCCGTGCGCTGCACAGGAACTGATGATGCAGGCACTGAAATATTTCCTGGTCCATATGCTCTTCATTTCCCGGAATCAGGCAGACGCCATCCCATGGAGAAAATCTAGCTGCATTAATTTCATTGAAAGGCAACCAGTAATCAATCAGATTTCCCAACCTTTCAAACAGGACCGTAGCATATTTTTCAAAAAAATCAATGATTTTCCGGTTCCTCCAGCCATTATATTTGATAACTAAATTTACAGGTATGTCATAATGTACCATGGTAGCGAATACTTTCATCCCATGTTTCCTACATTCTGTGAACAAATCAATATAATACTGAATCCCCTCCTCATTGGGCCTTTCATCATCTCCATTGGGAAAGATTCTGGACCAGCAGATGGAGGTTCTAAAAATCTCCAGCCCCATTTCCGCCATCAGTGCCAGGTCTTCCTTGTAATGATGATAAAACCCGATCCCTCTGCGAAAGGGATAAAAGCCGGTGGACATATCTTTCAATGCGGTTTCGTATTCTTCCCGTGAAAATGGATTATTCTGGTGCTTTTCTTCAATCTGTTCCGGATTCCAGGAAGGATTTAAATACCTTAAATCCTGTGTGGATATCCCTTTTCCTCCCTCAAGAAAACCTCCGTCGGCTTGGGAGCATGCAATTGCTCCTCCAAAAAGGATATTTTTATCAGATAAATGTTTAGTCATTCTCAATTCTCCTTCTCATATGATTTAGCATAATTATATCAATAATGCCCTATGAAAAAAATGTCATATCTGTTATAATTTTTTATCATATTCGGTACGGAAGCGAGGTTTTGAGATGGATGGCGAAAGTTTGGAAGATAAAATATACGAAGTAACGGAAAGTGAAAGATGGCACAAAAAAAACCCAGGAAGACTCAGCCCATTTTATAATCAATTAAAGCTGCAAGAGCATAACGGTGTCAATTGCTATTTATTTGACTTCATTAATACTTTAAAGGAAAATTATATCGGAATTGTGAAAGAAACAAGATATACGGAGATTCCACTTCATTTTCATAGGGATATGGAATTTAGCTATGTTTATGACGGAGAAGGTGTTTTTCAGATTAACGGTAAAGAATTGTGCTTAAAAAAGGGGGATATCTGCATCATTGATACAGATGTTCTACATTGCGCTGAATACAAGAAAGAAAAGGATATTATCTTTAATATTGTTTTTAGAAAATCTTTCTTTTCCACAAATTTCCTGGCAAGGTTTGCGGATAAAGGAGTATTGGGGGCCTTCCTGCTTCACGCAATAACAAGCAATCAGTCCAATGACAATTATCTGATTTTTCATACAGGTAAAAATAAAAAATTTCGTAAGGTCTTTGATCTTATGCTATATGAGTACTATTTTCCAACTATAAGCAGCATAAGTATTATAGAGCATTATTTTTCCATTCTGTTTCTGGAATTAATTAATTCCCTAAATAATTGTGAGGGATATCCCAGCCTCAATAATGAGCAAAAAAATATATTCATAATTTTAAAATACATTGAAGAAAATTGCACCTCCTGCTCACTCAATGATATTGCGGAACAGATGCACTTTTCTATCAGCTACATTTATAAGTTACTGAAAAAGAATATTGGCCTGACCTTTTCTGATCTAAAGCTGGAACAGCAAATGAAAGAAGTTAATTTCCTGCTGACAAACACCCGGCTTTCTATTCTTGAAATTTTGGAACAGGTCGGAATCAAAAATCCTACCTATTTTTATACCAAATTTAAATTAATTTACGGCTATACTCCTAAAGAATACAGGAACAAATTGAAATAAATCAACGTCAATCAGTTAATGAATGATCTCAACTTTGTTAAATTTCGTGTCTATTAAACATTTGCTTTTACCTAAACTCTCAAAAATACAATGCTTATTGCAATACCTTATTAAATCTTTATACTTAATTTCAAACTTAGCATATAACAAATCCTCTAATAAAAATTATTTACACTTCAACGGAAATCGTTGGGCTATAGGCTAAACGACTATGATCTTGTAAACATTCTTATTAGAGGATTACTAATTAAAGTTCTCTTTTTAATCCAGCAAATTCTGCATACTGGCAAGACTGATACCCAGGGTGGAGGTGTTGTGGAGAAGAGCCGAAACTGAGGGAGTTATAATTCCTCCCACTCCCAGCAGAATCAGGCCTGTATTAAAGCCCACAATATTCCGGTAATTTTTATGAATTCTTTTCATCAGGCTGTCGCTTAACAGCTTTAAGGTAACAATCTCATAAAGATTGTCTGCCGCAATGGTAATGTCTGCAATTTCTCTGGCAATTTCGGCGCCGTCGCTGATTGCAATTCCCACATCAGCCGCAGACAAAGCCGGAGAATCGTTGATTCCGTCTCCCACCATAATAACCACATTGCCTGATGCCTTTTCCTTTTCTACAAAACGTGCCTTTTCCTCAGGCAGCACCTCAGAATAATATTCATCAACGCCGACCTTGGCGGCAACAGCAGCGGCTGTCCGCTCACTGTCTCCGGTCATCATAACCACTTTGCGGATTCCGGCCTTTTTTAGGGAATTTACTACTGCAGCAGCTTCCTCCCGCAAAGGATCTTCCACGCAGATGACAGCAGAAAGTTTCTGATCCATAGCCAAATAGAGATGGGAACAGTCCTCAGGCAGACTTTCAAATTGCTGGTGATACTGGTCATCTACCATACACTTTTCATCTTCAAATACAAAATGATAGCTTCCTATCACCACTTTTCTGCCATTGATAAAAGAAGCAATTCCATGAGCTACAATATACTCAACCTTGGAATGCATCTCTTCATGCTCCAGTCCCCGGTCCTTTGCCGCCTTTACCACTGCTTTTGCCATGGAATGAGGGAAATGCTCTTCCAGGCAAGCTGCAATCCGCAGCATTTCATCAGGATTTTCATCTCCGAAAACCACCACTTCCTTCATGGTGGGTCTGGCCTTTGTTAAGGTTCCGGTCTTGTCAAAGACAATGGTTCCTGCCTCTGCAACCGCTTCTAAGTACTTTCCTCCCTTAACAGAAATATGGTACATGCTGGCCTCTCTTATGGCAGAAAGCACGGAAATAGGCATGGCAAGCTTTAATGCACAGGAAAAGTCCACCATCAGCACCGACAGAGCCCGCGTTACATTTCTGGTAAGAAGCCAGGTAATTCCCGTTCCTGCAAGAGTATAAGGCACCAATGTATCAGCCAGACGTCCTGCCCGGCCCTCCACGGCTGATTTAAGCTTTTCTGATTCCTCAATCATGGTGACGATTTTTTCAAATCTGGTGGAGCCTGATACCTCCTTCACGTCAATGACCAGTCCGCCTTCCTCTATCACAGTTCCTGCATATACATATCCGTCTGGTTCTTTCCTCACCGGAAGAGATTCTCCGGTCATGGATGACTGGTTAACCATGGCTTCTCCCGAAGCCACAATTCCGTCAAACGGAATGACATTTCCCACATGAACCACCACTTTATCTCCAGGAACAATAGAAGAAGCCTCTACCAGTACCTCCTGACCATCAGCAAGGAGCCATACCCGGCTGATGTTTAAGGACATGCTTCTGGCCAGATCCCCCACTGATTTCTTGTGGGTCCATTCCTCTAAAAGTTCTCCGATTCCAAGCAAAAACATGACAGAACCTGCTGTGCCCATTTCTCTCCGTGCCACGGAGACTCCGATGGCTACAGCATCTAAAACTGCCACTTCAAGCTTGCCTTTTAAAAGGCTTTTGAGACCTTTCCAGACGTATTTTGCGGATTTAATTCCAATAAAAATACTTCCCAAAGGTGCGGGAAGAAGATACTTGCCCACTGTCCGCACGATCACTCTTTTTACCAGCTTTTCCTGATAACTGGCATTCAGCTCACGCCCGGAATGTTCAATAACACCTGACGGCACCTGGACAGAATCATATTGAAAACGGCGCAGTTCAGCAATAACCTGATCCCTGTCTCCCACATAGCAGACAGAGGCATCTGCAGTCCGTTCGTAAACCTTCACACCGGTAATATTCTTCAGGCAATGAAGGTAATACAACAGGGTATCTGCTTCCTTGCAGGTCATCCGTGACTGAGCAAAATGTACCCGAATCCTTCCCGGTATTTCATGCTTAATGATAAATTTCACGTTTATTTTCCTCTGTATTTATTCTCCGCTGTTTTCAGATTCACAGCATTCTTCTGTCTCGCAAACAGTTTCTTTTGCTTCCCTTTTTTCATTGATCTGCTTTGCTTCTGCAAGAATATCCTCGGCATTCTCCTGAACTGTGGTAGCGGTTTTCATCACACAGTCCTTGGCTCTTAAAACAGCCGCAGTACAGTTTGTATAAGCCTTCTTGGCGTCGCGCCCTGAGAGGATCTTAACTCCTGCAGTTCCAAAGAGTACGCCTCCTAAAAAGATACCTGCTTTCTGAAGCTTAAAAATATTACATATCATGATATAAATCCTCCTTCATATGTTAAAATTTCAAATCTGATTGATTCATCATAGCAGTCGCATTAACGGTTCGTCAAATATAACCCTGCTTATTGATAAATTTTATCGTTTTTGAAAAAAAATAGAATTGGGGATGGAAAAGGGCCAGCGTTATATCGCTGGCCCAAGGCTAAGAGCAATCTGCACTCTCACACTGGCAAGGTTTTACAGTAATAGAAGAAATCTTCTGATCATTTAAGTATCCGCAGGCGATAAGGCCGGCTTTGACTACAGAATTCCAGTTTTTTGCGGACAAGTGATAGGTAGTCGTATCATCAAGGACAACCGTACACGCATCCTCCATGGAACAATTTTCTGAGTAAGCAATCTTATACATATTTTTACGGCTGATTGCTCCGATTTCTTCCAGGGTGTTGACCAGCCGGTAAACCGTAGCTGCACCAATGCTTCCATCGGTTTTTGATGCCTTATAATAGATTTCCTTACAACTGGAGCATTCGTACTCCAGTATGATGTCCAGCAGCACAAGGCGCTGCTTGGTGATTCTGCAGCCCTTTTCCTTCAGCCTTTCAATAATAAGTTCTTTTTGCATTTTCGTCCTGTGATAGTTCCTGGAGTCGGGCAGCTTCCTCCCCTCCTTCACCTTATTCCGACTTTCCACCTGCGCACCTCTGCTTACCGTTATTTTTTGTCCATCTTCTCTCAGTGACAGTGACCGCCGCAATGGCTGCAGTCGCTTCCGCATTGAAGGGATTTCCCCTTCTTTTTATCTCTGATCATGCTTCTCACAACGAGCCCTACAAGGCCAACAACAACAGCTAAAACAACCAATGTTCCCATATACGGTGCCTCCTTTCCACATCTCTTTCAAATTAAAAATCAGTTATCTGGTATTTGATACGCTTCTTAAGGAAACCTTTGAACTCTTTCCTTCATTTGACGGTCTTACCAGAAGATAAATAAAGAATGCAATCAGAGCAAAAGCAACAACAGTGAAGAATCCAAAAGTTCCTGTTGTCACCAGCATACCAATCTGGTAAATGCAAAGGGCAGCGAGATAGCCCAGCCCTGTCTGGTATCCAATAGCAAACCAGAACCATTTTGTATTATTCATCTCTCTTTTAATAGCACCCATAGCAGCAAAGCAAGGAGCACATAAAAGGTTAAATACCAGGAAGGAATAAGCTGCCAGTGTGCTCATGCTGCCGGAAAGATTTCCCCATATTTCAGCACCGTCTTCTGCCACTTCTGCAAATCCATAAAAAATACCAAAGGTTCCAACTACGTTTTCCTTAGCAATCAGACCGGTAACAGCAGCCACTGTTGATCTCCAGTCTCCCCAGCCAAGAGGTGCAAAGAGCCAGCTGATGGTGCTTCCAACACGAGCCAGAATGCTGTTGTCAATTTCCAGGTTCTCAAGCATACGGAACTCGCCGTCCACCCAGCCAAAGAAAGAAGCAAACCATACTACAATAGTTGATAACAAAATGATAGTTCCAGCCTTTTTAATAAAGGACCAGCCGCGTTCCCACATGCTTCTTAAGATACTTTCTACAGTAGGCATATGGTATGAAGGAAGTTCCATAACAAAAGGCGCCGGATCTCCTGCAAACATTTTGCTCTTCTTTAAGATGATACCGGAACAGATAATTGCTGCAATGCCCACAAAGTAAGCACTTGGAGCCACCCATGATGCGCCGTCAAACAATGCGCCGGCAATCAGAGCGATAATAGGAAGCTTTGCACCACAAGGAATAAAGGTTGTTGTCATAATGGTCATCTTGCGGTCACGGTCGTTTTCAATGGTACGGGAAGCCATAACTCCGGGAACACCGCAGCCGGTTCCGATCAGCATAGGAATGAAAGATTTACCGGAAAGGCCGAATTTACGGAAAATACGGTCCATGATAAATGCAACTCTGGCCATGTAGCCGCAGCTCTCCAAAAATGCCAGAAAGATAAAGAGTACAAACATCTGGGGAACGAAACCAAGAACAGCACCTACACCGCCTACGATTCCGTCAAGAATCAGTCCCTGGAGCCAATCTGCACATCCTACTGCAACCAAGATGCCTTCTACTACTACCGGTACACCGGGAACATCCATTCCAAAGAAACTGAAGCCATCGCCAAAAAGTCCGTCATTGGTCCAATCCGTAACCCAGGCTCCCACTGATGTTACAGAAACATAGTAAACAATAAACATAACTGCCGCAAATATAGGAAGTGCCAGAATACGGTTTGTTACAATCCGGTCGATCTTGTCAGATGCGGTCAGTTTTTCTTCCTTGCCGCGGGTATAACACTCTTTTATGATAGAAGAAATATATGTGTATCGCTCATTGGTGATGATACTTTCCGTATCGTCATCCATCTCTTTCTCGATCCGGCTGATTTCTTCGGATATATCAGGTATCTGTTTCATCTGGGACTGGATCTTGTTGTCTCTTTCTAAAAGCTTGACAGCAAAGAAACGCTTCTGCTCCTGAGGAACCTCTGAGCCCAGCTTATCTTCAATTGCATCAAGAACACTTTCTACCTCAGAAGAGAATTTATGTACCGGAACCGGTTTGCTCTTCTGATTTGCCAGAGCCAAAGCCTTTTCAGCCGCTTTCTGGATTCCAGTTCCCTTTAATGCAGAAATCTCAACCACTTCGCAGCCTAATTTCTGGCTCAATTTGCTGATATGTATCTTGTCCCCGTTTTTATCTACAAGGTCCATCATGTTCACTGCCATGACTATCGGGATTCCAAGTTCCATAAGCTGGGTAGACAAATACAAGTTACGCTCAATGTTGGTTCCATCTACGATATTTAAAATCGCATCCGGCCTTTCTCCGATCAGATAATTTCTGGCCACTACTTCCTCCAGAGTATATGGAGAAAGAGAATAAATACCCGGAAGGTCCATGATAATTACATCTTTATGACCTTTCAGCTTTCCTTCTTTTTTCTCAACCGTTACGCCTGGCCAGTTTCCAACAAACTGATTGGAACCCGTCAGCGCATTAAACAGAGTCGTTTTTCCACTGTTTGGATTACCTGCTAATGCGATTTTAATTGACATATCTTTTACCTCTTTCTGCTGTCAGCACTTGATTTATCTAAGATTAGTTAAGTCTAACTATTCTGCAAAAAATTACTCCACAATGATCATTTCCGCATCCGCTTTCCGAAGGGATAATTCGTATCCTCTTACGGTAACTTCCACCGGATCACCCAGGGGAGCAACCTTTCTTACAAAAACCTCTACGCCTTTGGTTATTCCCATATCCATGATTCTTCTTCTTACCGGACCTTCACCTGTTAGCTTTACCACTTTAGCTGTCTTTCCAATGGCTACTTCCTTTAATGTCATGATCTTTCTTTCCTCCTCTATCCCACCAGAATTTTATTAGCCATGTCCTTGCCAATGGCCACTCTGGAATCTTTCACATTCACAATCATATTACCGCCTATTTCAGATACAACGGTAACCACTCCGCCTGTTACAAAGCCAAGATTCTCCAAAAAACGTCTGGTTTCTTCCTTGCCTCCTATTTTGCGGATGATATTGGGTTCGCCTGTTTTCATCATTGTCAAAGGCATCATTAATCCCCTTCTTTCACTGTCTTTTTTTATTATTGATTATCATTCCCAACTCCTAAAAGTTAGTATATTCTAACCATGGTCAGTTGTCAATATTAAAATTTATATTTTTTTCATTTTTTATAATAAAGTTTTATATTTGATGTTCCCGCTTTCCTATGGTATACTGGTCTTATTATCTGAAACGAGGTGAAGCTTGCATGCAAACAAACGAATCATCAGAAAACTATCTGGAAACCATACTGATTCTGAGTAAGACCCTTCCTGTGGTGCGTTCCGTAGACGTGGCTGAAGAAATGGGCTTTAAAAAATCAAGTGTCAGCGTAGCCATGAAGCATCTTCGCGAAAAGAATCATATTACGGTTACAAAAGAAGGATTCATCTATCTAACAGAAGAAGGAAAAAAAATTGCCGAAATGATTTATGAGCGTCATGAAATGCTTTCCGACTGGCTGGTCAGGCTGGGTGTCAGCAAGGAAGTTGCAGACAGGGATGCCTGCAAAATGGAGCACGTAATCAGTAAAGAGAGTTTTGATGCCATAAAAGGGCAGATTAAATAAGAAAAAAGCCATGGTGCAGGACATTGATACATGCCTGTGATATGGCTTTTTTCTTATTTTACCAGACTTTTACACGTTTAAGAGGCGGCTGATACATTCCGTCTTCCTCTCCTATTTCAGGATAGGCCTTGTAAAAGGCATCCGTTGCGCTTAACACTGCATTGACTCTAACTTTGGCTGGGGCATGGACATCGGTATTCAGCCTCTGTATCATGCTCTCCGGCGTATATTTACCCGCCCATATGGTTGCATATCGGGCAAAGAGAAGTCTTAAGCTATCCCTGTCATCTCCTATGATAGAAGTAATGCAGCTTATGGAACCTAAATCCGCAATATTCTCATTTAAGGTCTGGGCACCGTTTACCCGTCGTCCCTCATAGCCCTCCTGGCTGTTATAGTAGGCAGTCACTTGGTCTGTCAGTTCTTTAAACTTGCTCCTGTCCTCCTCCGTCCACCAGACATGATAATTTCCCTTTTCATCATAAAGGGAGCCAGAAGAGTCAAAGGCATGGCTCACCTCATGGGCAATGACCATTCCGATACCTCCTAAGTTGGAAGCATAATCTGCTTCAGAATCATAAAAGGGAGCCTGGAGGATGGCGGCCGGAAATACGATTTCGTTGCCGCTTGGATTATAATAGGCATTGACGGTTTGAGGAGTCATCTGCCATTCTGATTTATCCACTGGCTTAAGCACCTTTTCTTTATTCACCTTACACTTTGCCCTGAACAGAGAAAGGATATTATCAATAAGATTTCCTCCCTTGTCCGGGGAGATAACCAAAGCCTGGCCATAGTCAGCAGGCCACTGATCAGGATATCCAATTTTCATGGTTATGTGATCCAGCTTTTTTATGGCTGCCGCCTTCGTCTCTTCTCCCATCCAATCAAGAGCAAGAATCTGCTTTCTATAAGCTTCTAAAATCTCATAAGCCATAGCCTCAACGGCAATCTTATCCTCTTCGGTAAAGGTTTTTTCTGTATAAAGCCTGCCAAATTCAAAACCAAGGAGACTCTGGACCATCTCACTTGCCAGCTTTTCGTCCGCTTTTTTCTCCTTAATTCCCTTTTGTGCGCGGTTCCATTCCAGATAAGTATCCCTGATTTCGGGAGTCAGATAAGGAGCAAAATCATTAATAAGACAGAACAGAGAATAATTTTTTAAAAGCGGAAGGTTTTCTTCGTTTAAATACTGTCCAATCTTTTTCATCTGTTCTTCTTGGGGCACAATGAAGGTTGAAACTTCCCCAATACCTGCCGAAGTCAAAAAAGCCTCCATTCCTTCTCCCGGAAACAGTCTCTTAACGTTTTCCAGAGAATAAAGGTTATATATTACCTCCGGATTATTCCCTTCCTTAAGAGACAGGGCACTGGCTGCAAGGTCCTTTTGCAGTTTTAAAATGCCGGAAGCTGCCTGGGCTGCCTCCTCTCTTTCAAGACCTGAAAATTCCATGACCTTTCCAATATAAGCTTCATACTCTTTTACTAAGTCCGCCTGGGTTTCATCTTCCAGGGTTTCTTTTCCAGGACCTAAGTCTGCTCCATATACATATAACGCATATTTTTCGGAATCGCTCATATCCTCAAACCACTGGGGCATTACAAGGCTTCCTAATCCTAAATCCGTATAAATGGTTCCAAGGCTCTCCAGGTACTCTTTTATATCGGAGGCGTTTTGTATCCCCTCCATATATTGCTTCAATTCTCCAAATCCAGCATTTCTCCTGCCTTCCATATCCATGGCAGCCTCATACATATCTCCGATCTTTTGTTCCAGAGAACCTTCCTTGGCCTCCTTCCTGTTTTCCACCGCCTCAGTCAGAACTTCATGAAGAACCTGGTATGCTTCTCTGTCCAGCTTGTAGAAATAGCTCCAGTTATTGGAATCCTCCGGAATTTTTATTTCCTTTAAAATATCCTGATTTACATACCCATAGTAATCGTCTTCCAGCCTTACACTGTTATTCTCTCCCTGAACATTGACCGGCAAGGCTAACGTTTCCTCCGGTTTAGTCTCTTGCTTTCTCCCGCAGCCTGACAGCCCAAAAATCAGCAGCAATGCATAAAACAGTAAAACTCCTTTCACGTTTTTCATATTTCCGTTTCTCCTGTTCTGTACTGTTATAAAGCAAAAAAGGAAGCGAATAATTTCGCTTCCTCATTTGTTCTATCTTTTATTATGCTTATTCTTCGTCAGAATATACAGATTCATTATCTTGTTCATCCTGTGTCTGAAGAGCCTTGATGCTTAAGCTGATCTTTCTGTCATCTTCGTTGAAATCAACGATTCTGGCATCTACTTCCTGGCCGATGCTTAAAACATCAGATGGCTTCTCTACGTGATCTCTGGAAATCTGAGATACGTGAAGCAATGCATCTACGCCTGGCTCCAGCTCAACGAATGCGCCGAAATCAGTCATACGTGCTACTCTTCCGCTTACTACGTTGCCTGCGGCATATTTTATGGAAGCATCCTTCCACGGATTTGTCTCAGGGAACTTTAAGCTTAAAGCAATCTTATCGCCGTTAATGTCTTTAATCAGAACGTTTACTTTCTCGCCGGCCTTGAAAGCCTTCTTCGGGCTCTCTACTCTTCCCCAGCTCATTTCTGAAATATGAAGCAAACCATCGGCTCCGCCAAGGTCAATGAATGCACCGAAATCAGTTACATTCTTAATCGTACCTTCCACAACATCGCCTGCATGGATCTTTTCAAATAATTCTTTCTGAAGCTCAGCTCTCTTAGCAACCATAAGCTGCTTTCTGTCGCCGATGATTCTTCTTCTTCTTGGATTGAATTCTGTAATAATGAATTCAATTTCCTTATCTGCATACTTGGATAAATCTTTCTCATAAGTATCAGATACAAGGCTTGCAGGAATGAAGACTCTTGCGCCTTCTACAACCACGCTTAAACCACCGTCAAGTACCTGCACAACTTTTGCAGTAAGTACCTCGTGGTTTTCAAATGCTTCTTCCAGCTTCTTATTGCCTCTGTCTGCTGCCAGTCTCTTATAGGAAAGGGCAACCTGACCTTCGCCATCGTTTACCTTGATGACCTTGGCTTCCATCTCTTCTCCAACCTGTACAACGGTAGTGAGATTTAAATTCTGGTCATCCGTGTACTCACTACGCGGGATGATGCCGTCAGACTTGTAACCTATATTCAAGACAATTTCATCTTCTTTTACGTCGATGACTTTACCAGTGACGATCTCTCCTGTACGTATGGTTTTTAATGATTCCTCTAACATTTGTTCAAAACTTAATTCTGACATTAGTATGAACCTCCTCGATAATATAATTCGGGGTTGAGGCCCCGGCTGTAATACCTACGCTGCGCACAGAATTTCCACAATCAGGATCTAAATCACCTAGTGTCTGGATATAGTAAGTGTTCTTACACTCCCTTCGGCATATATCGTATAGCTTCTGGGTATTGGAACTGCTCTTTCCGCCAATGACAATCATGGCATCCACTTCTGAAGCTATCCGCTTTGCTTCCACTTGTCTTTCCTGTGTTGCATTGCAAATCGTATTTAAAACAAGTATATCATACCTCTTTTCTGAAACTTTTTCAACTAAATCTTGAAATTTATTGTAATTAAATGTCGTCTGTGATACGATACACAGCTTTTCCCCTTCCAAAATGGGCATAGAAGTGGCCTGTTCCGGGGTTTCTATCACTAAAGTATTGTCATTTCCCCAGCCTTTAATACCTTGTACCTCCGGATGATTTTCATTTCCCACAATGATGAGCCGTCTTCCCTCTTCATTTTGTTCCACTGCGATCCGGTGAATCTTTTTTACAAAAGGGCAGGTGGCATCTACGAGCTCGATGTCCTTTTCCTTCATGATCTCATAAACCCGTTTTCCCACTCCATGGGACCGGATGACCACCACAGCATCATGAAGCTCTGCCAGCTCCTCTTCGGAATGAATGACTTTCACTCCCTTTTCTTCTAAATCCCGGACCACTTCCTCGTTGTGGATAATGGGGCCATAGGTGTAGATCGGCTTGTCATTTCTTTTGAGCTGCTCATAAACCTGGTCCACCGCACGCTTGACACCAAAACAGAAACCTGCAGTTTTAGCTATCATCACTTCCATAGGTCGCCCTCCTTTCCTGTCTTCTCATAAAACAGCCTCAGAATCCGATCTACAGTTTCTTCAATAGAAATGTGGGAGGTGTCCAAAAGCACGGCATCCTCTGCCTGGCAAAGAGGGGAATGTTCCCGGTTCATATCCCGCCGGTCCCTCTCTATAATGTCAGCCTCAATATCATTCAGACTGCATTTCTCTCCCTTTGCCTCCATTTCTTTATACCGGCGCATGGCCCGTACCCGGCTGTCGGCCGTCATGTATATCTTTAAATCTGCATCTGGCAGCACACAGGTTCCGATGTCCCTGCCATCCATAATGATGTTTTCTTTTAAAGCCAGTTCCCGTTGAAGTTCAACCAATTTTTCCCGGACCGGCATGTAAACAGAAACTGCCGATGCCATGGCACTGACCTGGGGTGTGCGGATCAGCCCCGAAACATTTTCCCTGTTTAAAAGAACCTGTTGGACACCGTCTATATAAGAAATGGTCACATTGGCTTCCTGGGCCGCCTGAGAAACAGCTGTTTCATCTTCCGGCAAAATCCCATTTCTAAGAAAATGCAGGGCCATGGCTCGGTACATGGCTCCCGTATCCACATAAACAAAATGAAGCTTTTCTGCGGCAGACCTGGCAATGGTGCTTTTTCCTGCTCCTGCAGGCCCGTCAATTGCTATATTATAAACATTTCTCATCAGACCGTGTTCTCCTCTCCGGCAGCACTCCCCGCTGCCCAGCCCGTGGACCAGGCGATCTGCAGGTTAAAGCCTCCAGTCACTGCATCAAGATCCAGCACCTCTCCCGCAAAATAAAGACCGGT
The DNA here is from genome assembly GCA_902363735.1 of Clostridiaceae bacterium. GTDB lineage: Bacteria > Bacillota > Clostridia > Lachnospirales > Lachnospiraceae > Lacrimispora. Next base: position 178,878 of record CABJBA010000002.1, on the reverse strand, counting down.
CACAAGTTTGGATTCCATGGTAGCCGGATTTATCTCCTTCACCGAAACGCCTCCCTGGGTAATTACCGCCTCGTTATATCCTCTGAGGGACGTAAGAGTGAGAGTGAAATTCTTGGTTACACGTATTAAGTTCTGCCGTTCCTCCCGTGTGATTTCATTGACTTTTTTGTCCGGGGAGATTCCGCTTAAATCAATGATAACAGGCACCAGTTTAGATGGATATAAGCTGTTCAGGGAATTTTTAAACTGCTTGTTCACAGCCTCTTCGAAATCTCTTAGAATCCTGGTATCAAGCTGCTCTGGAGAAAGGGCAGGTTTTAAGTCAATGGAAAGGGTCAAAGACCCTTTTTTCAGTTCCTTTGCTCCATAGCTGCTGGCACTTAAAAGAACCGGTCCGCTGACACCGTAATGGGTAAACAGCATTTCCCCGAACTCTTTATAAATTACCTTTTTCCCTTTTAAAATGACTGCTTCCACATTCCGAAGAGACAAACCCTGCAGCTCCTTGACCCAGGGTTCCTCTGCCACAAAAGGAACCAGGGCCGGGGAAAGGGAAGTGACCTTGTGGCCCGCCTGCTTTGCCAGCTCATAGCCATCTCCTGTGGAACCGGTGGTCTGATAGGATAAGCCACCACAGGCTACAATCACCTGATCTCCGTATACCTTGGTCTTTTTCGTTCCTTCTTTTATCACCAGTCCCTTAAGAATCCCTTCTTCCATTAAAAGAGTTTCTGCTTCCGCTCTGTAATGAACGGAAACTCCAAGGTCCAAAAGCCCCTTTGTCAGAGCCTTGATTACATCCGAAGACCTGTCGGAGACCGGAAATACCCGGTTTCCCCGCTCTGTCTTTAAATGACAGCCAAGATCCTCCAAAAGATTCATCATATCTAAATTGGTAAAGCCGTAAAAGCTGCTGTATAAAAACTTGGCATTGGTCACCACATTCCCCAACAGCTCTTCCACATCACAGGCATTGGTCACATTGCACCGTCCTTTACCTGTGATGTAGATTTTCTTTCCCATCTTTTCATTTTTTTCAAAAATATGGACGGTGCTGCCTGCTTTAGCTGCTGCTATTCCAGCCAGCATCCCTGCAGCACCACCGCCCACGATTAAAACCGTATTCATGCATCTTCCTCTTTCTTACTTTGTTCGCTGCTTTTCTACTTTACACGAAAAAGAGGAAAAATACAAGCAATCACAGATTTTTCTTTTTTTCCTTAACCTTAGCCTCCAAGGCTTCCACTACTGTCTTTAACACCTTGACTCTGGCGTAATACTTGCAGTTTCCTTCCACCACCACCCAGGGTGCGCAGGAAGTGGAGGTACGGACCAGCATTTCATCCACTGCGGTTTCATACTCATCCCATTTTTCCCGGTTTCTCCAGTCCTCTTCCGTGATTTTCCACTGCTTGGACGGATTATTCTCACGCTCCTTAAACCGTTTTTCCTGCTCATCCTTATCAATGTGAAGCCAGAATTTAATGACAACAGCTCCTGCATTTGCCATGTGGGCTTCCATCTCATTGATTTCCTGATAGGCCTGTCTCCATTCCTGCCCGCTGCAAAAGCCTTCGATCCGTTCCACCAAAACCCTGCCGTACCAGGTCCGGTCAAAAATGGCGACATGGCCTGCCTTTGGCACACTGTTCCAGAAACGCCACAGATAATGATGAACCCGCTCTAAATCATTGGGTGCAGCGGTTGGGTGAACCTTATAGCCTCTTGGATCCAGATGACCTGTAAGGCGTTTAATGGCTCCTCCCTTTCCAGCTGCATCCCAACCCTCAAATCCCAGAACCACCGGAATCCTCAAACGGTAAACCTGGCTGTGAAGAAACTTTAGTTTTTCCTCAAGCCTGTCTATTTCTATCTTATACTCTTCCTTTGTCAGGGTCTTTGTCAAATCCACCCCGGAAAGGACCTTATTAGGGAATTTTCCGGAAGAACGAACTGTATCTGTTTTCTCTTTTTCTTTCTCAAGGCGGGCTTTCCTCAAAGTCTCCTCCAGACAGTCCGCAACCCTTGTCATAATTTTCACTGAACAATAATCCTTGTCTGTGGCTTCAATAATCGTCCAGGGGGCATAGTCCATGTCAGTCCGTTCCAGCATTTCCCCACAGATTGCAATATACCGGTCATATTCCTTATTCCTGCGCCAGTCATCCTTTGTGACCAGCCAGCTTGTATCCTTAGAGCGTTCCAATCCTTTAAACCGCTTTTTCTGCTCGTCTTTTGAAATATAGAGAAACAGCTTGATAATAACCGTTCCGCCATCCGTAAGCTGCCGCTCAAAGGACTGAATATCATGAAAGGCCCCTCCCAAATCCTCGTCAGGAAGCCTGCCGTCAAACCGTTCCACCGTCACCTGGCGGTACCAGCTTCGGTCAAAAACAGCGATTCTGCCGTCAGCGGGAGTTTTTGTCCAGAAACGCCATAAAAATGGCCGCATCTGTTCCTCCTCTGTTGATTTATTATTGGCATATACATCAAACCCCCTGGGGTCTAGAGCCTGGATCAGACGGTTGATCTGGGTTCCTTTTCCGGAGGCCCCAAGCCCTTCAAATACCACCACAACGGGAACCCCGGCCTCCTTACATTCCCTCTGCAAGAGTCCAAGCCTCACCGCCTGCTCTTCCCTTATCTTTTTACAGGTTCCTTTATCCAGTTTTTTTGATAAATCAATTTTCTCCAGCATAAACCGCACTCCTTTTCCAACAACAGTTAAACCTCTATTTTTTCAAACACCCCCGCAACCTCAGGCATGACCTGACTGATCCTGATCATCTGGGGACATTCCTTTTCACAATGATGACAGGCCCTGCACTCCTCTGCCTTTACGGAAAGAGCCTGATAACCTGACTTGGCCTCTTTTTCCTTATGAGCCGCAGTCATATTATAAAAGGAAAATATCTCCGGTATTTCAAGACCGAAGGGACATGGTACGCAGTAACGGCATCCGGTACAGCCCACCAAGGCCATGGAATCAAATACTTCCTTCGCCTTTTTATAAATATACCCTTCCTCTTTTGTTACCATTCCAACATGGCAGTGGTCAGCATAAAAAAGATTGTCCTCAAGCTGCTGCTCATCACTCATCCCGCTTAAAAGCAGGCTCACCTCAGACTGGTCCCAAAGAAAATCAAGGGCATATTCTACCGGGGACTTATCCACAGGAAATACCTTTTTTACATGATCCGCCGGATTTGCCAGCCTTCCACCAAGAAGAGGTTCCATTATCACGACAGCCAGACCCCGTTCAGCTGCAGCCTTCAACCCCTTTGCCCCGGCCTGATGTTCCAGATCCACGTAATTATACTGAATCTGACAAAAATCCCATCCATCATAATAATCTAGGATATCCTGAAATACATCATATGAATCATGGAAGGAAAAACCAATATACTTTATTTTACCTTCCTCCCTGGCTTTTTCCATTGCCTTTATCAGGTCAAGCTTTTTAACCTTTTCCTCAAACCGCTCCCTGCTTAAGGCGTGAAGCAAATAAAAATCAACATGATCTGTCTGCAGCTTCTCCAGCTGTTCCTGTAAAACAACATCAAAATCCTCCGGTTTTTCCAGTTTCCACACAGGACATTTGGTTGCTAAATATGTTTTTTCCCTGTACCCATCCTTTAAGGCATTTCCCACAATCCGCTCACTTTCTCCCTTGTGGTAGGGGTACGCCGTATCAATATAATTCACTCCCTGATCAATGGCATGACGGATCATGGCCACTGCCCGGTTTTCATCCACGCAGTCCTCATTAAGGAGAGGGAGTCTCATAGCTCCAAACCCAAGGGCCGACACTTTTATTCCTGTTTTTCCAAAATCTCTGTATTTCATGGTCATCCTCCATTTATATTTATTTTACCTGCCGGTTCAGCAGGATGTCTTCTTATCTGCTGATTTTTTCTGCTATTTCCAGCATTTTCGGCAGGCAGGCATCAAAGAACATCTGGTAGGATCTGCAGAAGTATTGATGATGATCCTCCTGCCGTGTCCTTGTACAGCCTCCGCGGCAAAGCGCCAGATACCTGCAGTCTGAACAGGCAGCTTCCTTTTGCAGAGATTTTTCCATAAACCCCATCTGATCTCTCGCCTGATCAATCTGTCTCACCGAATCTTCATGAAAATTTCCCAGACGGAAGCTGTCTATTACATAAAAATCACAGGGATAGACAGATCCATCAGCCTCTACAACATACTGTTTCCCGCAGATTCCCCGCATGTCGCAGGATTCCGGTGCCTGACCCAGCAGAATGGCAATATAATTTTCAAAATGGCGGATATAAGGCTGTTTTCCTAACTTTAAATCTTCGTACCAAAGATTAAACAGCTCAATCAGAAATGTTCCGTAGGCTTCCGGAATCAGTGAATATTCTCTAGTTCCCGGGTTTTCTCCAAGGGGATCCAGACAGGCTATGAACTGTAAGTAATCCAGATGATTCTTTCGGTAAAACTCATAGGTTTTACGGATCGCAGGCGCCGTTTTCCCATTTACTACCGATAAGATATTGAATTTCACTCCCGCCTTTTGAAACATCTCAATATTTTTCATGATCTGGAGAAAGGTTCCTTCTTTTTTTGTGTTCTTCCGGTAGCAGTCGTGAACCTTTGGCCCTCCATCAAGAGATATGCCGATTAGAAAGTCATTTTCAACAAAAAAATCTGCCCATTTTTGGTCAAGATTATATCCATTGGTCTGCAGCGCATTTTGTATCCTGACATGATTTACATTATAACGTTTCTGAAATTCTATAGACTTTTCAAAAAATTCCAGGCCGCACAGTGTGGGTTCTCCCCCCTGAAAGGCAACGGTACAGCTTCCCTCCGCATATGCAAGAACCTTGCACATCACAGCCTCAAGAGTCTCAATAGTCATAAAACCATAGGAAGGCTGTTCTCTCTTGGACATAGTATCGTAATAAAAACAGTAATCACAGCGCATATTGCAGTTGCCGGAAGCCGGCTTTATCAATACGTTAATCGGTGGCATAATTTTATCTCCTGTTTTCGGCTCTGCTTTCTTTTACTTTTATATTATAACGGAAAAATATCCATATTACCAGCTGAGGCTGCAGTTTTCTCTGCAGCCTCAGCTTTTTTGTATTTATTTCAGACAAAATAGTACATGGTTTTTATCAGTCTGTTATATTCAGAACTACTTTGAGTTTTTAAGACTGCGTACATACTGATACAGAATCCCCTGCTTAATGCCGCCTCTTATTTTTTCTTTTACATCTTCTTCGTGATCTTTGGGACAGATATTTTTAACCTTTGCCCAAAGCATTTCATGGGTAAACCGGTCATCCGTCTTGTAAGGCACCACATCAGAAGTCTGCTGATACCACCTCATCAGTTCAAGCCTGAACCCGGATATCTTTAGGGCATACTCCGGATTATGTATCTGATTGGAAGTCTCTCCCGGATCTGCTTCCAGATCATAAAACTCATCCTCCCCGGTGATCCTGCTGATATATTTGTACCTTTCACTTCGGATCATGGTTCCCTTGGCATGGGCGCTATCATCTGTCTGCGCCATCATTTTGGGCCAGTATACAAAGTCCTGAGGCGGACCTGCCGGGCCGGAAGAATGATATTCGTCACAATGTAATTCCCCTGCAAGCCTTCCGCCTTCACAAAAGACATATTCCCGATTTTTTACACTTCGTTTTTCCAGAACCGGCCGTAAGCTTTGGCCAAACTGAGTCCGTTCCGGCTTCACTCCTGCATAATCCATGGCAGTTCCATAGAAATCAATCAATTCAGCCATTGACTCTGTAACGCCGGGGTCCACCTTCCCTTTTGGCGGCTTTACCAGAAGAGGAACCCTGGTGAGGCAATCTTCAAAGCAGCTCTGAGCCTTTTCCGTCAGTCCGAAATCTCCTTCAAAATCTCCGTGATCGCTAAAAAAGAAAATCAGGCAGTCGTCATAAATTCCTTTTTCTTTCAACCCGTCACATAATCTGCGAAACTGGGTATCGACCTTCATGCACATTCCCAGATATGCAGCTCTAAGCTCCTGCCAGTCGTCTTCCGTATATTCTTCCATCTGCTGGTACAGACGGATCAGTTCCATCATTTTGGATTTTCCGGTACAGTTCTCCGGCCGGATTCTCTCCGGCAGCTTACTCCGGTCAATTGCGGAATAATACGGTTCTTCCACCTGGTACGGGGTATGGGGGAAATTAAGCCCCAAAAACATGCATACAGGCTTTTCTCCGCCGTACCCGTTTATATGCCGGATTGCAGCATCCACCGCTTCATCGTCCCCGTTATAATTTCTGCCGTTCTCATCCAGCTTTAAACGCCCTTCAAAATGAGAGTATTTATCTTTTTTCCCTTTTCCGTCACACTCCGGGCCAGGGGCTTCCGGTACATCTCCTCCATAAAAAATTTCATCTGCATTTGACTCTGCCCAGCCGGTAATCTGACCTGCAAATAAATCATTTCTTGCATTCATCCAAATATGATATCCTGCTTCCTTTAATTCAGAAAACAGGTTTTCCTCTCCCGGGCGGAGTAAGTGACTCATTGTCCGGTGTCCGTGTACATGAGGATACAGTCCTGTAAAAAAGCTGCACCGGCTGGGCACGCAGACCGGATTCTGACAGAAGGCATTCCGGAAAGACACTGCCTCCTCTTTTGCAAACTGATCCAAAAACGGAGTCACCGCTGCCGGGTTCCCCATATGCCCCATGGTATCATAACGCATTTCATCAGGATTAAATATAATAATATGCGGCCGTTTATCCATAAAATTTCTCCTTTCAGGCGTTTCTTGAAACACAATCTGTTATGTGACTTATCCAAATTCCAATACTCATATGAGGTCTCCGGTGCTCCGCTTAAAATCGGGTGTCCCAGGTTCCGCACCATACATCATCATCATAACAGCCTTCAAACTCTGCCAGTCCGGCAATGCGCCTGATGGTTTCATCAATGGTCTCCGGGCGGTTGTTATAAGCGTTAATAAAACCTGGCACTCTGGAAACATCAATCAGATGGCTGGTATAATTAAAAGAGACAAATACGGTTGGAACATCGTGTATGTACCATGGGTAACAGCTGGACATGGGATCAGGCCACATAAGACGGACCGAATTTGTCTGCGCAAAGCCGCTGATATCTGCAAATAGCATCACGGCATCATATCTTGCTTTAAAATCCGTAATTTTTCCTTTATCCATGGAAGATTCCATCAGCTCCGGTTCATATCCGTACCGGACCAGTGCTTCAAGAACGTGAGAAACGGTTTTTTCACTTCCACCGGATTGAACTCCCCGACCATAAACACTTTTTTGATGTCCCACATTGCCTGACAGCACAAACACTCCGATTTTTTTATAAACATCAGGCTTAATAGGAAGCTGCCCCTTTGTGTTTTTTACCAATGTGACCGCCTTTGCTGCCGCTTTTCTGGCAATTTCAATATGCTCCTCACATGCAATGCAGGATAACGCTTCTTTTCCGGGCCGGAATCCATTTCCGGCTTTTTTCTTATGCAGTCCGGCTGCTGCCTTACAGGCAAGGATCCGGTATAAGGCATCCTCCAGCCGTTCTTCCGTAATAATTCCTGACTGGATTCCTTCCTTCATTGCACCGTAATCTTCTTCCATATTGTTAATTCCCAGTACTATATCACATCCGCAGGCTATGGTCCATGGAATGGCTTCCATGCGGCTCATCCCGTAAAATCCCATCATCTTTGTCTGGTCCGTCACCGCCAGACCATTGAACCCCAGTTTCCTGCGGAGAAGGCCATCCACCAATTCCTTAGAAAGGCAGGCTGGCTGCATATCCTTTTCCTCAATATCCGGATTGAACTTCTTTTGATAAGACGGCAATGTAAAATGAGCCACCATAATGCTGAGAAGACCATTATCAATAGAAGTCTGATAAATTTTTCCAAACGTTTCATCCCACTCCTTACAGGATAACCCGTTATTTCCCACCGCCAAATGCTGGTCCCTCTCTTCCCAGCCGTCTCCGGGAAAATGCTTCAGGCATGGAATAACTCCGTATTCCATGCAGCCTTTATTATATGCCTCCACACACTGACTGACAAAATCCCCATCGCTGCCGAATGCCCTTGTATTGATCAGACTGTTTCTCCAGTTCATCAGAACATCCCCCACCGGACCAAAGGTCCAGTTATAACCTACCGCAGCAGTTTCTTTTCCTGTAATACGTCCGACTTCATACGCAATTCCAGGATCTCTTAAAGCCCTGACCTGTGCCCCGGAAGCAACCAGGGTTCCTCCCCTTAAAACACCATTTGGTCCTGATTCACAGTTTCCCGCATATAGATAGGGAATTCTGGAATTTTCCTGCAGCTCAGCCATAATGTCCTGAGCCTCCTCATTGCCAAACAGCTCAGCCCGGAAGGGAATTCCTGCAATAGGATACTGTCTGAGAAACTCAGCCATCTCTTCTCTGTTTTTTCCCATGAGAGGATCTGCAAAAAGCTGGCATATTTTTTCATGCAGATTCATGGAATTTACTGTATCCTCTACCCAGCGGACACCTTCTTCATCCAGATAAAAAGGATTTGCTTTCATATTAACCATATGTATGTCCTTTCCTTTCTTCATTTCATTAATTACTTTAATTAATTATATATTATATTCCAGTCTGCCAAATGTCAATTAGTTCTTCTAAATTCCCATAAATCTTAAAATAAGAGCAGGCGGTATCTTCAAAAGCGGACATCCCCTTATTTTTTTCACAAAAAAGATGCTGCCCCATACATCCGGACAGCACCTTTTTCTTTTTTTAAACTTCAGTTGCAATAAATATATCATAAATAGCCTTTATGGCTTCTTCAAAATCCGAATTTTTTACGCCGATGATTATATTTAACTCACTGGATCCCTGGTCAATCATTTTCACATTGACTCTGGAATGAGCCAAAGCGGAGAATATCCTTCCAGCAGTCCCTCTGGTAGCTTTCATTCCCCGGCCTACCACAGCGATCAGGGCAAGGTCTGATTCCATTTCCACAAAATCAGGTTCCACTGCTCTGTGAATTCCCGCAATAACAGACTGTTCAAATTCTTCAAATTCAGACTGGTGGACAAATACGGTCATGGTATCAATTCCCGACGGAATATGCTCAAAGGAAATGCCGTACTTTTCAAATACTTCCAGTACCTTTCTCCCAAAGCCCACCTCAGCATTCATCATGGCTTTTTCAATGTTAATAGAACAAAAACCTTTCTTTCCTGCTATACCCGTAATGGTGTAACGGGGCTTGCGGCAGGTGCTTTCCACAATCAGGGTTCCCTTGTCCTCCGGTTTGTTGGTATTGCGGATGTTTATTGGAATTCCTTCTTTTCTGACCGGGAAAATTGCATCCTCATGAAGAACGCTGGCTCCCATATAGGCAAGCTCCCTTAATTCCCTGTATGTAATGATTTCTATTACTTCCGGATTTTTTATAATTCTTGGATCTGAAACCAAAAAACCGGAAACGTCAGTCCAGTTTTCATACATATCTGCATGAATAGCTTTTGCCACAATAGAACCCGTCACATCGGAACCGCCTCTTGAAAAGGTCTTAATAGTGCCGTCATGTTTTGAGCCGTAAAAACCAGGGATAACTGCCTTTTCCACATGGGACAGACGCTCTCCAAGCTCCTTGTTTGTAAGTTCTGTTTCAAAACAGCCTTCTTCATCAAAGAATATCACCTCAGCCGCATCAATAAATTCATAGCCTAAATATTCCGCCATAACAATACCGTTTAAATATTCTCCCCTTGAAGCCGCATAGTCACGCCCTGCCTTGTTTAAAAAGTTCTCTTCAATGGCAGCAAATTCATGATCCATATTTAAATTCAAGCCAAGTCCGTCAATAATTTCCGTATAACGCTCCTGTATTTTTTCCAGAATTTTTTTATAGCTTTTTCCTTCTGAAGCCGCATCATAGCATTGGTATAGCAGATCCGTAACTTTCTCATCCTTGTCATTTCGTTTGCCTGGTGCAGAAGGAACTACAAATCTTCTGGATTTATCCGAGCGGATAATATCTCCTACTTTTTTAAATTGTTTTGCACTGGCTAAAGAGCTTCCTCCAAATTTCACAACCTTTTTCATAGATTCTTTCTCCTCTAATGCAGGTGGATACCCTGTCGTTTTATGCCGAAATAATATCTTAATTGACCCAAACTGTCAAGTATTTTTCGCTGATTATGAATATTTTTCCATTATTACGCATAATATTGCACACCTTAAGTCCTCAGTTTTCCCTCCAGTTCTTCCATTTCCCGGTTAATCTGTTCTTCGCAGGAACGCATGGCCAGAATGGTCTTTTCAAACAGCTCCTCCAGGGACCAGCCCAGATCTTCAGCCCCTGATGCTATCACATCCCTGGAACATCCTGCCGCAAATTTCTTATCCTTATACTTTTTCTTTAAACTGGAAACCTCTAAATCCATAACGCTTTTAGACGGACGCATCCGGACAGCCGCTCCGATAAGCCCGGTGAGTTCGTCTGCCGCAAACATAATCTTTTCCATTTCATGCTCGGGCTTTACCTCAGAGCATATCCCGTACCCATGGCTGCATATGGCGTGTATCAGTGCCTCCTCTGCTCTGATTTCAGAAAGCAGCTCAGGAGCTTTCTGGCAGTGCTCTTCAGGAAACTGTTCAAAATCCACATCGTGAAGAAGTCCGGCCATTGCCCAGAATTCTTTTTCCTCTCCATAACCAGTCTCCCCGGCAAACCAGTTCATAACTCCCTCCACCGTCAGTCCATGAAGCAGATGGAACGTTTCCTTATTATATTTCATAAGCAGATCAAGCGCCTGCTGTCTTGTAACTGAAGTTTTCATCGATTTTATCTCTCCTTTTATGTGATTATCTTAAAAATCCCCTATGCGGCTTTCCCCATACACAAGGATTCCTTTTTCTGATAAAAGCCTGGCAGTCACACCCTTTCCCGGAATCTTCGTCCCGGAAAAGGTCCCGTCATAAACAATTCCATAGCCGCAGGAAGGACTTCTTTCCTTTAAAATGGCTCTTTGGCAGCCATAAAGTACAGCCAGCTTTAAAGTTTCTTCCGCTCCCTTTATAAAGCTGTCTGTCACGTCCTTCCCCGAACAGGTTACCACCCGGCCCGGCCCGGAATATATTCCTGCATCAGAGGATATCTGTTCGGCTGGCTCTCTTGGCGTTTCCAGACCTCCAAGCTGTTCCGGACAGACCGGAATCAGATTATACTTTTCCATAATCCCCATCAAACCATCATGAAATCCATTTCCCCCGTCATAACGGCAGTTTACTCCCAGCAAGCAGGCACTTATCAGAACGTTTTCCCTTTTTTTCTCCATATTCCCTCCCCTTCCTTTTAACTCCAGGTTTTCCAGATATCCGGCTGATATCCTACAGTGGCCTGTTTTCCGTTCCTTACAATGGGTGTTTTTAATACCTCTTGATTTTCCAGAATTTTTTCATCCTTATCTTCTTCAGCAATATATTTAATCAAAGCCAGGGCCTCCTTATCCCTGCACGCTTCATTCAGCATAGCATCAATGCCTCCTGCAGCCTGCTTTACGCTGTTGTACTCCCCCTTGCTCATACCCTTTTCCTTCATATCAATAAGCTGATATTTTACATTGCGTTCCTTAAAATACCGTTCTGCCTTTCTGGTGTCAGCACATTTCCTGGTTCCAAATATCTGAATATTCATGATCAAAAAACCTCTTTCATGTAGATGCCCGGAAAATCCTCTGGGCGCACTTTATTTTTTTAATTATAGCTGATCAGATGGATTTTGCAATATTTTTTGTATTTTCCGTCCATTATATATAATATTTTCATCACGAACGGCAATCAATCCTATCTTTTCCTAATTATTTTTGTGGAAACCTAAAAATTTTTTATATTTTCGGGCAATATGAATTGTTTTTGTCCCATTTATATGTTAAAATGTATGGGAATCAAGAGAGGCATACACCATTTCTAACAAAATTAGACAAAGTGATATTGTTAAAAACAATGTGCGGATTATATAATGTTAAGAGAGAGAGGTATCATCATGTTTGTAGTAAATGTCAACGGTAAGGATTATCAGTCAGAAGAAGATCTGGTATTGATGGATTTTCTCAGAAACAGGCTGGGGATCACATCCGTTAAAAATGGATGTAAGGAAGGAGCCTGCGGAACATGTACGGTAATCGTAGATGGAAAGACAGTCCGCGCCTGTATTCAGAAGTTATCAAAACTGGAGGGCAAAAAGGTTCAGACCATAGAAGGATTTACTCAGAGAGAACGGGATGTCTTTGTCTACGCCTTTGCTGCCGCTGGGGCAGTTCAGTGCGGCTTTTGTATTCCAGGTATGGTAATCAGCGGCAAGTGTTTAATTGACCAGAATCCTTCTCCCACCAGAGAAGATGTAAAACAGGCTATCCGTACCAATATCTGCCGCTGTACCGGCTATACTAAAATAGAAGACGGCATTTTGCTGGCTGCAAAGATGTTCAATGAAAACCTTGAAGTTCCGGAACTGAAGCAGACCGGCAAGGTCGGAGAACGGACATGCCGTGTAGATGCAGAAACGAAAACTCTCGGTACCGCAAAATATGCAGATGACTATAAGCTGGAAGGCATGCTTTACGGAAAAAACGTATTTACCAAATGCGCCCGGGCAAAAATCAACGGAATTGATACCAGCAAGGCCCTTGCTATGCCGGGAGTTATAGCTATTTACACTGCACAGGACATTCCCGGAAGCAGATACCTGGGGCATCTGGCTCATGACTGGCCGGGCATGATTGCCGTAGGCGAAGAGACAAAATGCTGCGGTGATACCCTTGCCATGGTAGTGGCTGAAACCCAGGAACAGGCTGTTGCAGCAGCAAAAGCTGTAGAAGTGGATTACGAAGAATTAGAGCCAATCCGTTCTCCCAGAGAAGCCATGGTCCCCGGAGCTCATCAGGTTCACGGAGAAGGTTTTATGCAGTTTGGTAAATTCCGGATTCCGGAAAACAACCGTCTCACTCATGAAGAGGTAAAGAGAGGCGATGCTGAAAAGGCAATTGCAGACTCTAAATATATAGTGGAAGGTACTTTCTATGTTCCTCCCACTGAGCACGCTTTCATGGAACCGGAAACGGCAGTGGGCATTCCTGACGGCGATGGAATCAAAGTTATTACCGGAGCCCAGGGAATATATGACGAACATCACGAATTAAGCGCATACCTGGGTCTTCCCTTGGAAAAAGTAAGAATCCAAAGTGCTTATGTAGGCGGCGGCTTCGGCGGCAAGGAAGATATGAGTGTTCAGCATCAGGCGGCTCTCTGCGCTTACTTGATCCAAAGACCTGTAAAGGTATCTTTTTCACGGCAGGAAAGTATTAACTACCATCCAAAGCGTCATGCCATGGAAATCTACTGTAAGATGGGATGCGATGAAAACGGTATCATCCAGGGATTACAGGCAAGACTTATTTCTGATACAGGATCTTACGCTTCTTTAGGAGGTCCAGTACTGCAGAGAGCATGTACCCATGCAGGAGGACCTTATAATTACCAAAATGTGGACATTGAAGGAGATGCTTACTACACGAATAATCCTCCTGCAGGAGCATTTAGAGGATTCGGCGTGACCCAGTCCTGTATGTCTACAGAATGTCTTATTAATGAACTGGCTGAAAAGGTGGGAATATCCGGTTGGGAGATGCGTTACCGCAATGCCATAAGACCTGGACAATCCCTGCCCAACGGACAGATTGCTGACCAGGGAACTGCTATGGTAGAAACTCTGGAAGCAGTAAAAGAAGATTTTGAAAAATATGAGGCAGATCCAGAGTTTTACGTAGGTATTGCATCCGCTATGAAGAACGCAGGTATCGGCGTAGGCCTTGCAGATGTGGGTCGTTGTATATTGAGAATCAGGGACGGAAAGGTTTATACCGGTTCTTCTGCCGCTCCTATTGGACAGGGACTTCAGACCGTAACCTTACAGGTGGTTTGCGAAACTACTGGACTTAGCCCTGAACAGGTAGAGATAGGACATCCTGATACAAAATACACCCCTGATTCCGGAACTACCACCGCCTCCCGTCAAACCGTATTTACGGGAGAAGCGATCCACATCGCTTCCATGAAGCTGAAAGAGGATTTGGATGCCGGATACTCCTTAGCCGATCTGGAAGACAGGGAATACTACGGTGAATTTGATTACAAAACCGATCCCATCGGAAGCGACAAGCCAAACCCTGTAAGCCATATTGCTTACGGTTATGCGACACAGCTTTTTGTTCTTGACAAGGATGGCAAGGTTATAAATGTTATCGCAGCACACGACGTGGGAAAAGCCATTAACCCACTTGCAGCAGAAGGACAGGTAGAAGGCGGCGTAGCCATGGGTCTTGGCTATGGACTGACAGAAGATTTCCCATTAAAGAACGGAATTCCTCAGGCCAAGCTGGGCAACTTAGGTCTCTTTAAAGCACCTCAGATGCCTCCGGTTGATGTCCGTTTTATTGAAAAAAATCCATCTGAAGTTGCATTTGGCGCAAAGGGTGTGGGCGAGATCGTATGCGTCATGGGAGCACCCGCTTTGCAGAATGCTTATTATAAGAAGGACGGTGAATTCCGTTACAAACTTCCTTTAGACAACACCTTCTATCGCAAACCAAAGCCCGTAAAATAAAGAATAGGGTCAAATACCCCAAAAAGGGCGGAATCAACACCGCCCTTTTTTCAATAAAAGGTTTCATATAAAACACATAAAAGTAAGAGGGGAGTTATACCATGACAGGATTTTACGAAGTATTAAAAAATGCAGATAAAAACAAAAACCTGATCTGTCTCTCTGTCATTGAAGGAAATGGCCTGGGAGCCAAAGCCCTATGGTCCGGAGGAGAGTTTCTGTTCAGACAGGGAGACCCAAATGCCTTTGATGCCTTTTCGGAAGAAATCAAAAATATTGACAAAACCCAGATAATTAAAGCTCCGGAAGCCACCCTGTTCTGTGAGTTTGTAACAGGAGAAAAACATATGGTGGTATGCGGTGCAGGCCATATCTCCATCCCTATCATTAAAATAGGGAAAATGCTGGAATTTCACATTACCGTCATTGACGACAGGGTTTCCTTTGCCAATACTGCAAGACGGGAAGAGGCTGATGTAGTCATATGCAAGCCCTTCCGGGAGGCTTTGGCAGAAATAGATGGAAGTGCAGGACATTACTTTATCATAGTCACCAGAGGACACCGGTATGACCAGGACTGCCTTTCCCAGATTGTAAATAAGAAAAACGCCTATGTGGGCATGATCGGCAGCAGAGCCAGGGTAAAGCTTGTAAAGGAAGCTCTGGAGGACGAAGGAATTGACAGGCTGCTCCTGGACAAAGTCTACACTCCCATCGGATTAAAAATCAATGCCCAGACCCCGGAGGAAATCGCCGTAGCCATTATGGCTGAAATCATTCAGATAAAAAATCAGGGCAAAAGCACGTTTGGATATCCGAAGGAAATCTTGGAGATTCTTACTTCCCCGGAACTTTCCCAGATACCAAAAGCGCTTATCACCATCGTCTCCAGAAAAGGGTCCGCACCAAGAGATGTTGGCTCCAAAATGATCGTAATGGCAGACGGAACCGCTATGGGAACTGTGGGAGGCGGATGTGTAGAGGCAGAAGTCTGTGCTATTGCAAGAGAAGTGGCAAAGGATCAGACTCCTGTATTAAAAAGTGTTGATATGACTCCCGGAAATGCAGAGGATGAAGGCATGGTGTGCGGGGGAATCGTGGAAGTATATATAGAACCAATCATTTGTTAATTCATACAGCCCAAAAGAAGCTGTCATGAAACCATATGGTGATAACAGCTTATATTAATAATATCTGGATAATGCAAAAATACGTCCTGATACAGGTTTTGTAACCCGGATCAAGACGTATTTTGTGTATTACATTTCGTTAAAGCTATCTTGCGGCAGCCTTTTTATAACTTCCTATCACGTTTCTTTTTACATTTCCCCCACAACAGTTAACATAATTTTATTGAACTTTATATTCAACATACAAAGAAGATATCTGATTTTCTGCTGATTTTTCAAATACCATCTCGATATTTTTTTTCTTTTTTCCAAATTCATATTTGGTTTCACTAGAATACTCAAATGTGCTATCCGGTTCTCCCAACTCCTGCTGAGCCTGTTCTATAGTCCAGCCTTTGCAATCTTTGCCGTTCAGCAAAGGAGTTTTAGCATCAGCTATGCTGTATCGATTGAAGTAATAACTTATCACCGTGCACTCTTTTGCCATCTCATCTCCTCTTCCATAATTAGCCAGTCCTACTCTGCCATAAACTTCTCCACCTTTTTTTACCTCATAGGAAAACGTAGTGAATTCTCTTGGACCAATGACAACCGGTCCTCCGCTAACAGAAAAACCGGCTTCCTCTAATTGCTCTACTGTTGTTGAATTAATTTTCATCTCATATCCGTCCAGAGTAATGACATGATCTGGTGTCCGGTCCATATCCAAAAACAAATAAACCGCACCAAATATCAACGCTGCCAGTATCATTAATACTTCTAAACTTCTCTTTTTCTTTGGTAACTTTTCCATCTTTTCAAGTTCCTTTCTTCCTAAACAAATAAAAACGCTTTATAGGCCTGCCCGGCTAAGCTTAAAACCAGAAGCAATACAAAGTATAGGGGGATTGGAGCATTTAACAAAAAACCGTATGATGCAACCTTAACAGTAACACAGGGATTATAGCATAATTATTAAATAGTTACAATATTGTCTTTTTATCTAAATAATCATTTATGCTGAAACCGCAAGTATACAAACCTTGTTTTGAAGTATGCTTATGTAATACAGAGGGATTTTATCGATAAAAACAATGACATTTGGGGAAATTTATAGTATACTCCAATCGAGAGATTTGTAATAGACCAACAAAAGAAAGGATGGCTGCACCATGTATTGTGTGAAAAATATTAAAGACGACCTGTTCTGGGTTGGCGGAAACGACCGCCGTCTGGCCCTTTTTGAAAATGCTTATCCCATTCCAAGGGGGATTTCCTATAATTCCTATCTTCTTCTTGATGAAAAGACCGTGCTTTTTGACACGGTTGACCGGGCTATCGCCGGACAGTTTTTAGAGAATGTGGAAGCTGTCCTGGGCGGCAGAACCTTAGATTACATCATCGTCAACCACATGGAGCCTGACCACTGCGCTACTTTGGGAGAAGTCGTCAGAAGATATCCTGACATTAAGGTGGTATGCAATGCCAAAACTGTTCCCATTATCAATCAGTTTTATGAATTTGGTGTAGATTCCAGAGCGATTGTAATAAAAGAGGGAGAAACCTTCTCTTCAGGAAAACACTGCTTTACCTTCTTTATGGCTCCCATGGTTCACTGGCCCGAAGTTATGGTCACTTATGATACCACGGACAAAATACTTTTTTCTGCTGATGCATTCGGAACCTTCGGTGCCATAAACGGAAATTTATTTGCCGATGAAGTCAACTTTGAGCGCGACTGGCTTGATGATTCCAGAAGATATTATTCTAATATTGTAGGAAAATACGGCCCATCCACCCAGACTCTTTTAAAGAAGATCACTCCTTTGGATATCCAGATCCTATGCCCCCTTCACGGACCTGTATGGCGTGAGAATATCTGCTGGTATATGGACAAGTATCAGTTATGGAGTACTTATGAGCCGGAAGAAAAGGCTGTTATGATCGCATACGGCTCCATATACGGCAACACCGAGAATGCAGCCAACATCCTGGCCTGCCGTCTGGCGGAACGGGGAGTTCGCAACATTGCCGTGTATGATGTATCTGTGACCCATCACTCTGTTATTCTGTCTGAAGCATTCCGCTGCAGCCATCTGGTATTTGCTTCTGCAACCTACAACGGAGGCGTATTCAGCAGTATGGAACACCTGCTTACAGATATGAAATCCCACAACGTGCAAAACCGCACCGTTGCCCTTATGGAAAATGGTTCCTGGGGTGTTATGGCAGGCAAGAAAATGACAGAAATCATTTCTCAAATGAAAAACATGACTATACTGGAACAGCTTATTACCATCAAGTCTTCTGTAAAAGAGGATCAGCTTTCAGAAATTGGGGCTTTAGCAAACACCATTGCAGAGTCTTTAAAATAAGTTCAACAGGAAACAGCAGAGGAAACCGGATATAGCCGGCTCCTCTGCTGTTTTCATTTTTATCACAAAAAAACAGTCAGGAAAACAGGATTCATATGCATAATTGTCATTAACGGTCAGGTATGTTATAATTTGACTCAGTGAACATGTATTAATCTTAAACCCATACCCTGCATTTCAGATGCCTAAAGGAGAACCCGACATGGATACCCGTTATCTCAGTTATATTTTAACCATTGCCCAAAAAGAAAATATGACAAAAGCCGCCGAGGAATTGTTTGTTTCCCAGTCCACGTTAAGCCAGTATCTTTCCAAGCTGGAAAGCGAACTGGGCACACCTCTGTTCTATCGGAGCAAGGGCCGCCTGTCTCTGACTCCTGCCGGGCAGCTTTATATCCAGGCCGCTCAAAAGGCAATATTCATTAAGGACACCCTATATCAAAACATACAGAACTTAGATAACAGGGGCCACATCACAGTGGGCGTTACATCACAATTCGGCCTTGAAATGCTCACTGAAATCATTCCTGCCTTTAAAGCCCGTTATCCGGAGGTCACCATAGAGATTTCAGAAACCAGCCTTCCTGCCCTTACAAAGCTCCTTCTGGAAGAAAGCATTGACTGCGGGATCATGGCGTTAAACATTACACAGCCATTTTCACCGGATCAGATCACCATTCTCCGGAAAGAGGAAGTATTATTAGCCATTCCCGCCAGCCATCCTTACTGCAGAGAGAATCCGGACAAGCCCATTAAGATCGAGAAATTTGAAGAAAACTTCGGAGAAGAAAATATTCTGCTTTCAAAAAAAGGCTCCACCCTCCGCTATATTACCGACCAGGTATTGGAACAGGCAGGCTGGATTCCCCGCACGGTATGCGAAACCAACAGCATTTCCGCAACCCGCAGTATGGTTGCCATGGGAATCGGGGTCACCTTTATCGGCGATTCCTGCGCCAGAGAGCGGGAACGGGTGGCTTATTACTCTGTATCTCCCCGGCAGACCAGGCTCAATGCTTTTGTGACCAGGAAAAACTGGATCTTAAATCAGGCCGCTGCCAGCTTCTGCGAAAATATAAAGAATTATTTTTACTAGAATAAGGAGTGCCGGCATCAGTAGATTCTCACTTCAAAAATCCCTGCTTCCCTGCTGCCATATGTGGAAACAGCCCTGATACGGACAGCGTCTCCTTCTGTACCGTTCATGTATAGCCGCTGAAGCCTCTGTCCATGGGACTGAGCTTCAATGTGATCCACAACTTCCCCATCTAAAAGAATCTCTACTTCATACTCCTTTAACAACTCTGGAGGCGGCCCGGACTTCTGCCTGGACAACACGCCCTGATTTATGGAAGGAGTGATTTCCCTGCTTAAATTAGAGTCCAGAACCAGGCGTATTTCCCCGATTGAATGTTTCTCCGGCAGAGAAAGAAGAAGAGATGGGCAGCCCTCTATAGGAGCACGCCAGCAGTTTGACTCTCCCTCCGCCGCTCTTGCCACTCCGCTTATGACCTTTTCCGGCTCACATCCCGGAATATGACAGTCAGCTGTCACAGCCGCATGTCTGGCATAATCAGCAGGATCACAGTTGAAAACAAAGGGGATATAACAGTCATCTTTTAAAAGTTCCTGCTGAATCTCTCCTACGCAATTTAAAAGCTCCCTAGGTCCTAAATTTCTTTTTATTGCCATGGAAGCGGCCGTACCAGCTGCCTGACCTGCAACCCCGCAGGTTCCCATAACCCTTGTGGAGGAAAATGCCACATGGGAACAGCTGATAGCTCTGCCTCCTAAAAAAAGGTTTTGGATGTTTTTTGAATACAGGCAGCGATAAGGAATGGAATATATGCTGTTTACCTTGTTCCAGACCGTAGGAACACCGCTTTCATTTAAAAAACCTTCTACTGTATGAATATCCATGGGCCATCCCCCATAGGCTACAGCATCTTCAAACCGTGTGCTTTCCAGACAATCCCTTTCGGTCAGCACATAATCGCCAATAAGCCGGCGGCTTTCTCTTTTTCCAGGCAGAAAACCCACCCATTCCAGCTCCATCTGCCCTGCTCCGTGTTCCCCGCCGTTTTTAATATGATCCCATACGCCGAATACAGCCTTTAGCAGTTCATCCCTAAGCTCTTCCCCCTGGGAAATCACATCTTGTTTACCGCCTCCCAGCTCGATCCACCAGTATCCGGAGGTGACGTCGCTGTGATCCCTCATCCTAAGCTGCTCTTCTGTATAGGTGTTGGCCCAAAAGGGCTTTATAAAAGAAACTGCATGCCCCATATCCCTGGCTTTAAACATGAGGGAATTTCCCATGGTATATGGGTCCTCTTTTTCCGGAGCCAGGGCTTCTCCATATTGGGAACTGCTCTCTCTTCCAATCCGGTATTCAGCTCCTGCTTTAGCTCCCAGCACGCCGTCTCCCGTTGCATCCAAAAACATGGTGCCGAATATGCAGAAGGATTTTTCCGTTGTCATCTGCAGGGCGTATACCGCTTCAATTCTGTCACCATCACATAGAACCTCGGTCATATGGGTATTTAAATAAAGAGTCAGATTCTCCTGAAAATGGACCTTTTCCCATAGGACAGAATCAAAAATCGGATATACCATCTCCGGGTTTCTCCGCTTGTTCTCCAGAAGTATTTCTTCTAAAATACCGGTTTCTCTTGCATTAGGAACCGACATGTGATGATCTGCCCCGCAGATGTGCATTCGGATTTCAGAGCTTGCATTGCCCCCTAACACCGGCCTGTCATGGATCAGGGCAGTTTTTACTCCTCTTCTGGCTGCGGCAATGGCTGCGCAGACGCCGGACATACCGCCTCCCACTACGACAAAGTCATAATGATGGGTTTTCATGGACTCACCCCCAATTCCATCAGACGGCTCTGAAGCTTTCTCACTTCAAGGGCCCTGGGCACCACTCCGGAACCGGAGCACATGGCGGCTGCGATGCCCACCGCCTGCCCCATATTGGCGCAGATAGGCATGACACGGTAATTGGAATGGGCCATGTGGGTTCCTGAGATATTTCTTCCTGCCAGATATAGATTGTCAATTTCCAACGGTACAAAACAGCCGTAGGGGATGGTGTACCCTTTTGTCTGCGGAAAATGCTTTTGACAACCGGTTTCATCAAGGCCATTGCCTGTTAGATTGTGCACGTCAAAATTAAAGCTGGCCTTTGCCACCACCCAGTTGTCAAATACCCTGGCTTCCAGAATATCCTGTGACTTAATGGTTTCCTCTCCCTTAAAATGTCTGGTTTCCCGAATTCCCACCAGGGAAGCAGAGCTGATCATATAACAGCTTTCAAAGCCGGGAACATATTTTCTAAGAAAGGCAACGATCTCATCCATTTGTTCTCTGCAGATTAAGGTTGCCTTTGTAAGATCGTCTGCACTGGTGCCATCCACTCCGGTGCAGTTAGTCATATTGCAGGTAACCACTCCCGGAAGAGTTGTTTTGTAAAGAAGCACATGCCCGGCAGGACTGGGCAGGTATTTTTTCCCTAACTCCTGTAAATCTCCGTCAGGAAGGGCAAAGCTTTCTTCAAAACCTCCTGGAAAAACACCCCTTTCCTCATCCACGCCTGCCACCTTAAACATGATTGTAGCAGGCTGCATCAGTCCATCGCCTTCCCTTCCTTTAACATAAGGTGCTCCCGCCTTTGCCGCTATATCCCCGTCTCCTGTGGCGTCAATGACGATTTTTGCCAGAACAGCCTCCCTGCCTGATTTACTTTCCAGAATCACTCCCTTAATCATATTATCTTCCATAATGGCGTTGCTGGCAAAGGTATACAGCCGAAGGGAAACTCCTGCCTCCGCCAGCATGCGGAGAAATACTGTTTTTAAGCGCTCCGGATTGATGATCTGACGTCCTTCTCCCGTAAGTTCTGCCGAACGGCTCAGGATTTCCTCATAAAATCCCCCTTCTGTTTTTCCCGTCCAGTGGCTCATAAGCCCGGTCGTGGCAATTCCTCCCACATCTCCAGTCTGTTCCACCAGTATAGTTACTGCCCCTTCTCTTGCAGCCCCCACCGCTGCCCCGATTCCTGCCGGACCTCCGCCCAGAACCAGCACATCCACTTCACGTATTACGGGTATATCTCTTTTATTTTCTGTTATATATCTCATATTCTCATCCTTATCCTTTCACCGCACCGGCCACCAGGCCTTTGACAAGAAACTTCTGCCCCAACAAAAACACAAGGAAAGCCGGAACCAGGGCAGAGGCCGCAGCAGCCATGATCAGATTGTATTCCGTCACACTTTCTTCAATAAAATTTGTAAGAGCAATAGGGATTGTATACAATCTCCAGTCATTTAAAAATACAAGAGGCTCCAGATAGCTGTTCCAGTTCCACAGGAACACCACCATTGCCAGAGATGCCATATTAGGCTTTGCAATAGGCACCATAATTTTCAGCCAAATCAAAAATTCGTGGGCGCCATCCACCCTTGCCGACTCCCTCAGCTCATCGGGAATCTGCATAAAATACTGGCGCATAAGAAATGTTCCTGTAATGGTAATCAGTCCCGGCAGGATCAGGGTTAAGTGAGTTCCTGTCAGCCCCATATTATTAAACATAACAAACTTGGGAATCAGGGTTACCTGGCTGGGAATCATCATGGTGGCAAGATAGATCAGGAACAGCACATTTCGCCCCCTGAACTTTATTTTAGCAAAAGCATACCCGGCCAGGGTGCTGGTAAGTACTGATCCCGTCAGATTGATAGCAGCAATCTTTATGGAGTTCCAGTATGCCAGGCCAAAATGATAGTCTCTTGCTGCCAGCCCCCCTACATTCCAAACCTTTTTGTAATTATCCGGATAAAAATATTTTGGTATCCATTCAATCGGCAGCTTCATGACATCCAGGGGAAGTTTCATCGATGCCGAAAGCATCCATAAAAAAGGGGTAATCATGGAAACAGCCAAAGCTCCTATGATTACGGTAAACAGGATTCTTAATATAATCCGTTGATATTTCTTCATTTTATCTTCCTCCTTTTTCCTTAATAGCTGACCCATTTTTTCTGTCCTGCCCACTGAAACATGGTTATACCGAATAAAATCAAGAATAATATCCATGACATAGCAGAGGCATAACCCATTTTATAAAAGGTAAAGGCTGACGTGTAAATATAATAAACCAGTACATTGGTGGCCGTTCCTGGGCCGCCTCTTGTCATAATCTGTATGGGTGCAAACACCTGAAAGGAAGTGATAAACGTGGTAATGACCAGAAAAAAGGTGGTTGGTGACAAAAACGGGATGGTAAGTCTAAAAAACTTCTGAACTTCATTTGCTCCGTCAATATCCGCAGCTTCATAAACCTCCTGGGGAAGCCCCTGAAGTGCTGACGTATAGATCATATTGGCATATCCCACTCCTGACCAAACAGTCATGAGCATCAGTGCAGGCAGAGCCCAGGCTGTGTCTCCAAGCCACTGGGGAGGATTTTCCACTCCAAGGAACTTTACCACCTGGGTAAATGGTCCCCAGGGAGAATACATCATCACCCAAACAATGGCAACGGCTACAATATTGGATATATAGGGCATAAAAAGCGCCAGCCTCATAGGAAGTCTGGCAATACAGTATTTATCGATGATGACAGCCAGCACCAACGCCAGGAAAACCGTCACCGGCACCACTCCCACCGCGAAAACTATGGTATTGATCAGGGAACTGGTAAACCATTCATCCTGCCACATTTCGGCAAAATTTGTAAGCCCGATAAAGTTCCAGTTGCCGATCCCTTTGGTATAATCCCAGTCAGTAAAGCTGATGATCAGGGAAAAAATCATGGGAAACAAGGTGAAAAGACATACACCGATTATATTGGGCAATATAAATCCATAGCCTGTCAAATCTATTTTTAACTGTTTGCTAAGCCTGATTTTCTTCATAATGGGCGGTTCCCTCCTTTCTTCTTTTTTTCTTACTCATCTTGAGCATCAAGATACCCTCGAAGAGTGTATTTTTTTAATTCCCGGAGCTGCCGTTTTCTTTGAGGCTGCCCCGGGAATTTTGTCTCTGTTTATTTCTGCAAAAGCTCATCCGCTCTTGCTTTGGCCTTTTTCATTCCATCTTCCACAGACTGTTTTCCAATAAAAATACCTTCCAGCTCTTCCACTGCCATTTTCTTTACCTCTGCAATATGATTGGTAATAGACGGAACTGCATAATTGTCGGCTGGTGTTATGAGTATCTTCTGGGTGGTTTCTGCATCCAGATAATCCTCTGCTCCCATGACAAACGCCTCTGTCACCTCCAGGGCATTATAAGTATTGGAAGCAGGCACACGTCCGCCTTCTACTACAGGAAGCATTCCCTCAGTTGCGTACCACTTTGCAAATTCCCATGCAGCATCAATGTTCTGGGACTTTGGATTAATACTCAGATGATCTCCATAACCGCCCTGGGTATAATTTCTTTGTCCTTCTTCTGCCACAGGATAGGGAGCAAAGGCTGTTTTAAAGTTATGAGGATAGCTGGCCTGATCTTTCACGCTTCTTACAATCCATGGCCCCACGGTCATGGCAGATTTTCCTGTCAGGAACATGCTTTCCTGTGACAGCTTCTGGGTTACAGAATCGGTATGGGTAGGAGATGTTTTATCCACATTCATCATGTTATTGATCAATTCAACAGATTTAAGGATCACCGGATCATCAAAACTGGTTTCCTTGTCATTTTTATACATAGGATCTCCGCCGTTGGTCTGAGCAGCTAAATAAGTAAAAAGATAGGTCAGATCCTGCTGGGAATTCCAGAACATACCATAAACCTTATCCTGACCTTCTCCATTGGTAAGCTTTTTTGAGATCTCCCGGAATTCATCAAATGTCCATTCCGTAGGAACTGCAATTCCGGCTGCTTCAAACATGTCTTGATTTAATACAATTCCGTACTGATCCAGCTTTGTGGGAATGGAATAAGGCTTTTCGTTAATGTAATAAGCCTCAGCCAGAGTTCCAAAATATTTAGTCAGCTGAAAATCATCCCGGGCAATCAGCTCTGAAAGGTCCAGCGCCATATTTCCCTCCGCCCGTTTTGTAAGTACATCTGTTGTGTAGGTCATATAAAGATCTACTCCGTCTCCTGAGAGAAGATTGGTTTCCAGTTTCAAATTTCCCGTATCATCATTTACAAACCGTTCATACTCTATCTGAATTCCTTTATCCTTATATAGCTGGTTAAAATTGTCGCAAACTCTCTGGGGACCGGCTTCCGCAGGAACGCCTCCCCACATCCGTAAAACCACTGGTTCTCCCTTACCGGCTTTGGAGTCCTCCGTTTTTGTCCCCTCCGTTTTGGCAGTCTCCGGCGATGCTGCCGTCTGTTCCGTCTTCTGTCCGCTCTGACAGCCGGCCAGCACTGACATTGCCATAAGAGATGCCATGCCAAGTACCCCTAATTTTTTCCACTTTCTCATTGTACCTTCCTCCAATAATTTTGATTTACTCCAGACATGCAGAAATATCCGGAATGCCTGAACTGCAACAACTGTCTATACTATAGCAAAAACAGCAGGCAAGTGATATCTCTCTGCCTGCTGTCTTTCTTTCATTTTTTTCGATTTCCGGCTATTTTGATCCTTCTCTTTTGTCAATGCTCTAAGATACTGCTTATTTTCTTTCAAATCCTGCTATTTTCCTCCGCCTTTTTCAACTGTGCCTGACGGTATTCCAAAGGAGACTGTCCCACATTCTTTTTAAACTGGGTGCTGAAATAATTGGGATTAACAATTCCAACCCGGTCCGCAATTTCATTTACCTTTAAATCGCTGCTTTCCAGCAAGAGTCTGGCATGCTCCATCCTCACCCGGTACACATATTCTAAAAAGCTGATCCCCTCTTCTTTTTTGAATATGTGGGAAAAATAACTGCCGCTCATATTGACCATGGCCGCAATGTCTGCAACCTGCAGTTCTTCCTTCATATGGTTTCTAACAAAACTCTTTGCTTGGGCAACCTCTTTTCTTAATATCCTGCCGCTGTTTGATTCATGCTCTTTTTTATACTGTTCCACCAGTTCCAATACCGATTGCCTGATTTTTTCCAGATATGTATAATCATTGATGGAGGTTTCCATATTTATCCCGTTTTTATCTAAGAACATGTCGATATCGGCTTTTCTGCGGGCAAAAGAAGCGGCCAGTGCTCCATAGGCCTTTCTCAGTAAATAACGGATTTCCTCCGGCTCCCACTGGTTTTTTTCTTCTAAAAAACAAAAAAATTCTTCCATAAATTTTCTGATTCCGTAAAAATCCAATTCCACCGCCAGGCTCTCTAAAACAGAGCTGTGAAATTCAGGCGGAAGAACTGCTTTTTCCTTAATCGTCTTCTCATATGGATGAAGTTTCCCAGGCATGGAAAAAAACCGCTTTTTCAGCGTATCTCTGTTCTGGGCAATCGCTTTCTTTAACCCATGAATTCCCGTACACTCCCTGCTCAGTGCTCCGCTCACCTCCAGACCGTAATACTGTCTGGCACAGCTGGTAAATAGGCCAAATTCCTTTTCCATTGCCGTAAAAAATGTCTGATGGTCCTGATTTTCTTCCCGGTTTACAGCCACGGCAAAATCATATTCCCCATACTGAAAAACCTCCGCCTGGTGATGGCGTCCAAACAGCTCCCCAAGAATATTATCCATGGTAAATATCAAAAGCTCCAAATCCATGAAATCTCCCTTTTTTCTCACCACCTTAAAATCATCGATGGTAACAGAGAGAATGCAGAAGGGCCGGTCAAAGCTTATGGAAAGGGGCAGTTTTGTCAGCTCCTCCAAATATTTATTTAAAAAAGTTTCTGAATTTAAGATTCTTTTAAACAATCCCTTTTTTATGACTTCCAGATTCCGTTCTGTCAGGGAACTGGTTTCCTGGGCCGCCTCTGCCCCTTTCCCAAGAGAAGAGGCCTCATTCATAACCTTTAACAGTTCTTCCGGCTTTACGGTCAATTTAAAAACATAATCAAAGGCCCCTATTTTCATGGCATTTCTTACATTATCAAAATCATTATAGCTGCTTAAGACAATAAACTGGATGTGAGGATATTTTTCTCTGCATTCTGAAATCAGCTGAAAACCATCCATTGGGCTCATCTTTAAGTCCGTGAGAACGATATCCGGCTGGTACTGCCTGATCTTTTGAAGGGCCTCTGCCCCGTCCGATGCGTCACATACAATCTGGTAGCCATGGTTCTCCCATTTAATCAATGACTGGATTCCAAGGCGCACCAAAACCTCATCATCCACAATCATTACCTTCTTCATCCCCTGATTTCTCCTCTCTGATTACCGGAAGGGTGAACAATACCACTGTACCCCTGGTTTTAAGACTTTCAATGGTCAGGCCATACTCATTGCCAAATGTAATCCGTATGTACTCGTCCACATTTTTGATTCCGATGCCTGTCAGTTTACGCTCCTTGCTCCTGTCTCTTCTGGAAGCCTCAAACTGCCTGATGATATTGGGGGAAATGCCCACTCCGTCATCCTCTACATAGATATGGAGACTTCCTTCCTCCATAAACCCATAAATTCTGATTAAGATTTCTTCCCTGTCTTTGTCATATCCATGGATAATGGCATTCTCCACAATAGGCTGAAGGATGAATTTAGCGGTTTTTAAAATCATGATATCTTCATCTAGACTGACTTCCAGTTTGCAGTGATTTCCATAACGGCAATTTTGAATATATAGATAATTTCGGATATTATCTACCTCTTCCGCTACCGTCACCAGACAGTTTTCCCTGCTCATACTGTATTTTAATATATGGGCAAGAGCATCAATTCCGTCTACTATATTATCTGCACCCCTAATGATTGCCATCCAACGTATGGTTGACAGGGTATTAAACAGAAAATGAGGATTCAATTGTGCCCGCAGGGATTCATACCTGTATTTCTCCTTTACCTCATGCTCTTCTTTAAGCTGTTCAAACAATCCGCTGATATTTACAGACATTTGCCGGAAAGATCTGT
This sequence comes from Clostridiaceae bacterium, assembly GCA_902363735.1. Classification (GTDB taxonomy): domain Bacteria; phylum Bacillota; class Clostridia; order Lachnospirales; family Lachnospiraceae; genus Lacrimispora. The sequence goes on along the minus strand of CABJBA010000002.1, from coordinate 150,727 downwards.
TTAAGCGGCCGATCTCATCAGACCGCTCCATATCAATATCTTTTAAATCCATATCCAGTGTATAAGTTTCCATCTGCCCGCTTAGCTTGACAATAGGCTTTACCAGCATCTTGATGGATAAATACAGAATCAGAACCAGTGCGCATATAACAATCAAAAGAATCATGTTCAGCCTAAAACCGATCATTTCCATCTGATTGGTCACTTCCTGATAATTGGTAAAATGAAAAACCTTCATCTGCTGTTCATTAAACACCCACGGCTTTGGTATGGTGTAATAGCTGATGAGGAAATTTCCTCCTTCCATCTGGTAACGTAAGTTTCCGCTTTTTTCTCCCTCCGTCTTCTGGTACAGGTGTCTGATATCTTCTTCGTGAATAAGTTCCTTAATATCATTTTGCAAAAGTACGGTTCCTTCCCCCACGCAGACATAGGCAATATCACCGGCATAAGCATATTCCATCAATAGCTCACTGAACTTTTTCTGGTCAATGCTGATAATAAGAGTTCCTATGACGCTTCCGGTGGTATAGTCCTTAAGAAGAGATTTTGCCAGAGATATATAGGTCTGGTCTTTCTGTTCACCAATGATATAGGCCGGGTTAAACATAGCCCAGACAATATGCCCGTTATTTTCCCTGCTCTTCTTCACCCAATCCTGATCCAGGAGAAACTGGTAATCCTGATAATTCATGCTCCAGTTGGAATATATCCTGTCATAATCGTCAAACAAAAGGATCTTCATATCCTGCACAAAATCAAAACCGCTGGCAATGCTCAGTTTATGTACCATCTGGTCAAAATACTTGGTATTGTCATATTCGGAGGTATTGGGATCTGTTATGCGTCTTTGCAGTTCCTCGTCATATACAAAAACATTAGTCAGTGCGGCGATGTTCTGTAAATTATCACAGATATTCCTTTCTCCCCTTGAGATGTTTTGAATGACTTTTTCACTCAGTTTTTCCTGGATAAAATGTTCCATACTGACCCGTACGTAAATACAGACCCCTGCCAGGGGCATGACCACACACAGCAAAAGAAGAAGAAACATCCGAACTGATAATTTAGAAGACTTTTTCATCCCTGTTCCTCTTTTCGGTTTTGTTTAATAAGCATTTCCATATATTGGTTATTTTTATTATAACAAACATTTTATTTCCTGAAAAGATGTGCATTTTTAATATATCTATATCTCCTTAAAAAGTTAATCTCAATAATCCGTAAGAAAAAAGTGCCATGGGGCTGAATTTTCTTCATCCACAGGACACCTTTTTATATAAATTGTTTAGTTAACAGCACATTCTCCTACTCCATTGCAGTCTGTCTTCTCAGCAGTCGCTCTGGATTCTTCCCAGAAATGGCAGGCCACACAATGACCCTTTTGCTCCGTTTCACGAAGTACAGGGGTTTCTTTTTTACATATCTCCTGTGCCATCCAGCATCTCGGTGCAAACCGGCAGCCTTCCGGCGGATTTAATGGGCTTGGAACATCTCCCTTTAGCACGATCCGGGATACCTTCTTGCCGATCTCCACCTTTGGTATAGCCGACAAAAGAGCTATGGTATAAGGATGGACGGCATTGCTGAAGATATCATCAGTTTCCGCTGTTTCAATAATCTGTCCCAGATACATGACAGCAATACGGTTTGAAATATGGCGTACAACCGATAAATCATGGGAGATAAAGAGATAAGACAAGCCTCTTTTTTTCTGTAAATCCATCAGCAGATTGATGATGGTAGCCTGAATGGATACATCCAAAGAAGATACAGGCTCATCACAGACAATAAATTCCGGTGACAAGGACAAGGCTCTGGCAATTCCTATAATCTGGCGTTTTCCTCCGTCCAGCTCATGAGGGTATTTATTCAGCAGATCCTTTGAGATTCCGCAGTCAGCACACAAACCCTCTATTTTTTCATTCATTTCTTTCTCAGATCCGATTTTATGGATCTTATAAGCTTCTTTTAGAATGGAACGAATGGTTTTTCTTGGATTTAAGGAAGAATAGGGGTCCTGGAAAATAATCTGTATTTTAGAACACATTTCAAGCTGTTCCTGCTTGCTGGACACCTTAAATACATCCTTTTCCCCATAAATCAGCTCTCCTCCTGTGGGATTGTGAAGTCTCATGATCACGTTTCCAACAGTGCTCTTTCCGCATCCGGACTCTCCAACAAGCCCAAGAGTTTCTCCCGGATAAATATCAAAGGAAATATCATCTACCGCATGAAGCTCACCTTTTCCCTTGATATCAAAATACTTTTTAAGATTCTTAACCTGAATAAGCGGCTTCATCGTTCCACCTCCCCTGCTTTATGGCAGGCCACATAATGATGTTCGCCTATCTGAAACATCTGTGATGCATTTTGTGAACATCGTCCCGAAGCCACACCGCACCGTTCATGGAAGGGACAGCCTGATGGAAGATGCTCCGGATTGGCTACTGCTCCGGGAATGGAAGCAAGCCTTTCCCTTGGCCCCGTAAGCTTGGGAATGGAGCCGAATAAACCAATGGTATAAGGATGAGAGGGGTTGGTAAAAACCTCTTCCACTGAACCATACTCCACAATGGTCCCTGCGTACATTACAGCCACATTGTTGCAGATTTCTGCAATAATCCCCAGGTTGTGGGTGATCATCAGAAGGGAGCTGTCAAACTTAACCAGAAGTTCTTTCATCAGCTCCAGAATCTGAGCCTGTATGGTAACATCAAGGGCTGTCGTAGGCTCATCTGCAATGAGGAGGGCCGGATTACAGGCCAGGGCCGCTGCAATGCCCACTCTCTGCCTCATGCCGCCGGAAAACTGGTGGGGGAAGTCATTGACCCGGTATTTGGCGATTCCCACCACTTCCAAAAGCTTTCCAGCTTCTTCTATGGCTTGTTTTTTACTTAAATGTTTATGTTTTTGCAGCACCATGCCGATCTGTTCCCCGACTGTAAATACAGGGTTTAAAGAGGTCAGAGGGTTCTGGAATATCATGGCAACCTTGTCGCCTCTCATATCCATCAATTCCTTCTGGGACATTTTAAATACGGATTTTCCCTCGTACAGAATATCTCCGCCTGTCACCTTGCCGGCAGGCTGAGGGATCAGATTGAGCATCCCCAAAGCTGTGGTGGTCTTGCCTGCACCTGATTCTCCAACCAGACCGAGAGCTTCTCCCTTGCCTATTGTAAGATTAACCCCGTTAAGAGCGTATGCTACGGCACGACCCGTTTCAAATTTTACTGAGAAGTCTTTAATCTCAATTAATTTTTCCATCTGGATTCTCCCTTTCGTGGTTAATTCTTATTCTTTGGATCGAGCACGTCACGTACACCGTCACCTAAGAAGTTAAATGCCAGCACTGCAATCATAAGCGCTACTCCCGGTGCAACCACAACCCAGGGAGCTGTTGCAAGATATTCCCTGCCGTCTGCGATCATAACTCCCCAGGAAGGAGCCGGAGCCGGAACTCCAAGTCCCAAAAAGCTGAGTGAGGACTCGGTTAAAATGGTACGGCCAAACTCCTGGCTCATAACGATGATAAGCTGTGTCAGTACATTGGGAAGAATCTGGGTAAACATGATCCTTTTCTTGGAGGAGCCCAAAACCTGTGAAGCGTGAATATACTCCATGTTCCGGATTCCCATAACATTGCTTCGCACTACACGGGCATACTGCACCCATCTGGTAAATATCAGAACCAGTATTAAGTTGTTGGTGGTGTTTCCCAGTACGGCCATAACCGCAACCGCCAGGATCATAGGCGGAATGGACACCTGAATATCGCTGAATCTCATAATAACAGTATCAATAATTCCTCCGAAAAAGCCGGATATAATTCCAAGAATGGTTCCGATAATGGCCGTGGCAATAACCACGGAAAAGGAAATCCACAAGGAAACCCTGCTGCCCACCATGAGCCTTGATAAAATATCTTGTCCCAGAGGATCGGTTCCCAGAATATAACCTCCCCAGCCCTCGGAAAAGCCGTCAGGCGCCTTAAGACGCAAAGTTAAATCCGAGCCTGTGGGGTTATGGGGTGCTACCCAGGGAGAGATCAGTGATACCAGTATAATAAAGCCAACCAGTACTGCTCCTATGACGAAAAAATTGCTTTTGCGCATTCTTCTGAATAATTCTTGTCTGCTCATTCCAATCCCCCTTAGTTAAAGTCCATACGCGGGTCAACAATAGTGTAAATAATATCCACCAGCAGATTGACCAGTACAAAGCATGCAGATATTACCAAAAGAATGGACTGAACCAGCGGAAAGTCCCGGAGCCCAATGGCCTGAACTGTTAAAGTACCGATACCCGGCCAGCCAAATATCTGTTCTGTGACCACGGCTCCTCCTAAAAATGTTCCCACCTGAAGGCCCACAACCGTTATAACCGGAAGAATTGCATTTCTTAAGGCATATTTCATAGTAATTTCCCGATTGCTGATCCCCTTGGCATAGGTGGCTGTAATGTAGTCTTCCTGAAGTACATCCACCATACCAGACCTTAACATACGAGTGATGAGGGCTGCCATCTGCATAGCCAGAGAGGTGGCAGGCATGACGACAAATGCAAAGCCTCCATATCCCATGGCCGGCAGCCAGCCCAGCTTAACAGCAAAAAACAGAATGAAAATCAGTCCTAGCACCACGCCTGATATGGACTGCCCAAGGAGGGCAAATATCATGGCAAACAAATCTATGACAGACCCCCGCTTGACTCCGGCTATAATTCCCATGGGTATGCTGATCAGCAGAGCAATTCCCATGGCTACCAGCGTTAAATACGCGGTAGCCGGCAATCTCTGGAAGATCAGCGTGGAATTGGGCATCTTATAAAACAGGGAATCTCCTAAATCTCCCCTTACAACTCCTGTTATGTAACTGACATACTGTATGGCCAGGGGCCGGTCCAGTCCCATTTCTATTTCTTTTTCTCTGATCTGTTGTTCTGTAGCATCATCGGAAAGCATCAGACGGGCCGGGGATCCCGGTGTCATTTTTAAAAGCCCAAAGGTTAAGATGGATACTCCAAACAGGACGAAAATCGTATATCCCAAACGTTTTATGATAAATTTCAGCAAAGCCGTATCCCCTTTCAATATGTGTGCCCTTGATTCACTATTGTGCGGCTTTTGATACCTTTGAATAGTCAAATACGTTATCAATCCGCACTCTAAGGCCTGTGATGCCTTCCCGGTAAGCAAGAGTTGTCACCTGCTGATAAAGAGCCAGATGAGGCGCTGCCTCTGCCCATTCAATAGCAAACACTTCTTTCAATATCTGTTCACGCTTAACAGGATCGCTTTCCCGCTTCTGCTCCAGGATCTTTTCATTCATCTCTTCATTGACATATCCGGATTTATGAGCATCGTTTAACCATCTCTGAGTGATTACGGAATCAGGATCACCTGCCGGATAAGGATATCTCTGAATATACAAATCATAATTTCCTGATGCACGACGCTCCTGGAAGGCTGCATTTTCCATAATTTCCAGATTTACCTTAAAACCTGCATCTGTCAGCATTGCCAAAACTGCCTGGGCTACTTCTTTATTCCTTGCGAATACTCCGGTAGGTGCAATAAAGGAGATTTCCTCGCCTGCATAGGAAGTTTTGGAAAGAAGATCCTTTGCCATATCTAAGTTGTACTCGGGAATCTTGGCATTTTCTTTATCATATCCAAAAACTCCTTTCGGAGCGGGCCAGTCACTGGCTTCTCCACCGCCTGCAATGGATTGTACCAGAAGTTCTCTGTTTAATGCGTGATTTACGGCCTGTCTGGCATTGACATCCTCGAAAACCCGTCCGTCTGCGGTGCGGAATCCCAGATGAACAATAGCAGAACCTAACAGTTTTTCTACCTTTACCCCTTTAACGCTGGTCAGCATATCTGCCTGTTCTACAGGTACGGCATCAATCATATCTAAGTCACCGGTCTGAATTCCGGAAACACGGGTGGTATCTTCAATAACAGGGCGGTATACGATCCGGTCAACGTTGCTCTTTTCATTGCCCCAATCCCAGTATTCATCGTTGCGGACAAATTCTGCATCCTGTCCGGGTGTCCATTTGTCAGCAATCCAGGGACCTGTTCCGACAGGTTTGTTTGTCTCATTAAATTCAAAGAGAGCATCACCTTTCTCTGCCAGGGCCTTGGGCGGGAACATAGGAGTGTCAATGAGCTGGTTCAGCAAAGCGCCCCATGGCTCTTTCAGCTTGATCACTGCCGTATAGGTATCTTGGGCTTCCACGCCTTCCAAAGAGGGCCAGAAAGCAGCATGAACCAGGGTGGGATTATCAATCATCCGCTGTAAGGTGGCAACCACGGAATCTGCGTTAAAGTCTTCTCCATTATGGAACTTCACTCCTTCTTTCAGCTTAAAGGTCCACTGAAGCCCATCATCGGATACGCTCCATTCTGTAGCCAGCTCCGGCTGTATGGTATTATTTTCCCCATAAGGATTTACCAGTGTGTTGTAGGTCAGCTTGGAAAGCATATAAGCATTTGTCTTATTTTCATTTAACGGATCCCACTGGGTGATGTTGTTGGGTCCTGCAAAAACAAATTTATTTTCTCCTTCCGCTTTTTGGGAGCTTCCTGTTCCGCTGGAAGCAGAGCCGCCTCCGCAGCCTGTCATCACTGCCATAACCGTACAGAGAGCCAGACAAAGTACTTTTTTTGTCAAACCTGATTTCTTCATAAAAACCCCTCCATTTTTACATATAATTTTTACCGCACTAAAGACGGTTTTCTGCAGTCAAATTTCCAGTCCGGAATGAGATACTGCATTGCCATAGCGTCATCCCTGTCATGGGAAGAAAGGCTGTTATACAACTCATTGGCCTCCATAACCCGTTTCATATTCAGGGTGACCCCCAGGCCCGGTTTCTCTGGAACCTGTAAATAACCATTGATAATTTCAGGCGTATCCTCCAGTAAATTCTGCCCATCCTGCCAGATCCAGTGGGTGTCAAGAGCTGTAGGCTTTCCGGGTGCTGCTGCTGCCACATGGGCAAAGGCCGTCAGAGTCACATCAAAGTGATTATTGGAATGGCTGCCCCAAGTCAGTCCCCAGTCGTTTAATATCTGAGCCATCCGCACACTTCCTCCGAATCCCCAGAAATGAGGATCAGCCAGCACAATATCCACAGACTTTAAGGCGGCGGAATGGTAAAACTGCCTCCAGTCTGTCGCAATCATGTTGGTTGCAACAGGAAGGTTTACTGCATTTTTAAATTCTGCCATGATTTCCCTGCTGGAATATCCGGATTCCGGTCCGCATGGATCTTCTATGTAGGTAAGAACTCCTTCCATAGGTCTGCAGATTTCAATGGCTTCTTTCAGGCTCCACGCTCCGTTGGGATCAATATTTATGCGCCCCTCTGGGAATGCCTTTTTCAGCGCCCGGATTGCCTCCATTTCTCTGGCTCCTTCAAAAACTCCGCCCTTCAGCTTAAAATTGCCAAAGCCGTACTTTTCGTGAAGAACCTGGGCCTGTTCCACAATCCTGTCCGGTGTCAGCATCTCCTGACGGCGAAGCTTAAACCATGGATCACGGCTGCTTTCTTCTTCCAGATAAATTAAATCCGGATGAGCCTTCTCCTTTTCACTGACATAAAACAGATAGCCCAGTGTTTCTATCTCATCTCTTTGCTTTCCTTCACCTAAAAGTTCACACATAGGCAGTCCCAGATGTTTTCCCAGTAAGTCCAAAAGAGCGCACTCAATGGCCCATTCCGCTTTTACAACAAACTTCAGCTTGCTGATATCTAAAGTCTGAATTCCTTCCCCGTCATCCTCTTCTGCTCTTGTTCCAGCGTTGTGGATGCTGCTGAGTATGGTGCGGTATTTGCCGGTGGGCTGTCCCACCACCAGAGGAATACAGCTTTTTAGCGCTTCGCAGGTATAATCCCCCCCATGAATTTCGCCGATTCCCGTATTTCCTGCACTGTCTTTCAAAATCACCAGATTTCTGGTGAACCAGGGAGCATGGGCTCCGCTTAAGGTCATCAGCATGCTGTCATATCCTGCAACCGGAATAACCTGCATCTCGGTTACTACTGGTGTACCTTTCTGTTCCATATCCATAGAATCCCTCCATTTGGCAATATTGCTTTTTTTTATCCCAAACTGACCGTTTGATATATGCATTATATCAGTGAAATTCTTATAAATCCAATTATTAATACCGATTGCATCAATAAGTATCTTTCATGCCTGAATATTATTCACGAACCAGACAAGGCCTTTTGGAATCAAATTTCCAGCCAGGGATTAAATACTGCATGACCACCGAATCATCTCTTCCCCCAAGACAGTGATCCAGATAGACCTGATGAGCTTTTTTTACCTGGTCCATATCTACCTCAATGCCCAGCCCCGGCTTCTTCGGAACTTCCACGCCGCCATCTATGATCTGAAGAGGCTCCTTTGTCAGGCGTTCTATGCCCTCCTGCCAGATCCAATGGGTATCCAGGGCATTATATCTTCCCGGAACCGCAGCCCCCACATGAGTGAACATTGCCAGAGAAACATCAAAATGGTTATTGGAATGGGAACCCCAGGTATAACCGAAATCATGACACATCTGAGCCACCCGCACGGAACCGCTCATAGTCCAGAAGTGAGGATCAGCCAGGATAATATCAACGGCCTGGCTTTCCAGGGAGTGTCCCACTTCCCGCCAGTCTGTTGCAATCATGTTGGTGGCTGTGGGAAATCCCGTCCTGCGCCGGAACTCACTGACAATCTCTCTGCCGGAGTAAACTCCTTCTGCTCCGCAAGGGTCCTCGCAGTAGGTTAAAATACCCTCCATTCCCTTTACATACTCAACCGCATCTTTCAAAAGCCATGCGCCGTTGGGGTCCAAATCAATGCAGGCATTGGGAAATGCCTTTTTCAGTTCCCGGATTACTTCCATCTCTTTCTCTCCGGATAACACCCCTCCCTTTAATTTAAAATCCTTAAATCCATACTTTTCATGAACCGCCCTTGCAGTAGCTACAATTTGTTCTGCTGTCAGAGCTTCTTCGTGACGGAGGCGGTACCATTCACATTCCCCATCAGGCTCTGAATCATAAGGCAGATCTGTCTTATTTCTGTCACCGATGAAGAATAAATATCCCAGCATCTCTACTTTGTCTCTCTGCTTTCCTTCTCCTAAAAGCTCGCACACGGGCACTCCAAGATATTTTCCCAGAAGATCCAGACAAGGTGCTTCAATAGCTGTAAGCACATGGACTCCTGTCCGTAAGTCAAAGGTCTGGTTTCCTCTTACATCCTCCTCTCCTTTTGAGTCTAAATGGGCCTTTACTTTGAGCAAAGTGCTCTTATACTCCCCAATTCTGGTTCCCTCCACAATGGAAACACATTCCAAAAGGGCTTTTGTGATCTTTTCCCCTCCCGGCACTTCTCCCACTCCTGTCTCCCCGTTATCACTGTGAAGAACCACGATATTTCTGGTGAAAAACGGTGCATGGGCTCCGCTTAGATTCAGCTCCATGCAGTCTTTTCCGGCTACAGGATACACTTCCATTTTTGTGATGATTGGCGTCATTATGCTTTCTCCTTTTCCTCATCCCTTTTTGATCTTAGGATAAATTATAACCTTATTTTAACCTGCCATCTATTGGCAGAAACACCAACCTTCTTCCTCTTCTCTTGTAACCTTTATTTTTCTTTCTGAACATGAAAAAAAGATTGCAAATTCATTGCAATCTTTTTCACAACCCAGAAATTTCAATCTGTTACAGTTCATATTTACTTCCAATTCCATACCGTTTCATTTTTCTCCAAAGAGTAGTGGTGCTGATTTTCAATTCTTCTGCCACCATGGTCCGGTTCCCGTCATACTGGTCCAGGAGTCCGGCAATGCGGACTGCCTCCGGGTTTTTTAGCAGTACGGTCTGAATCCTTCCAGACTGTTCTCTGATAAGAGGATAAAGTTCCTGTAACAGGTTTCTCACCATTCCCTCCTCTACCTTTCTGCGATGGGCCGTCAGAATCAGCCGTTCGCAAAAAACCTCAAGCTGAAGCAGATTTCCTTCCCAGAAGTACTCCTCCATAGCTTTTAAGGCTTCCTTGCTGATCTCCACATATCTGGAATAAGCGCCATTAAACCGTTCTGAATACAGCTTGACCAGCCTGGGGATATCCTCAGTCGTCTTTCTGAGAGGCGGAACTTCAATTTTCAGAGAAGAGAGCAGAAAATATAAATCTTCCCGGAACAATCCCTCTTTTACCAGCACGGTCAGTTCCTTTGATGTGGTGACGATCAGCCGCACAGGAAGGGCACGTTTCACCATGGAATCATTGCACCAGAACTGCTTATCGTGAACCGCCTTATAAAGCAGATACTGAGTTTCCATGGAAAGCTGGTCCACTTCCTGAAGCAGAACCGTTCCATAGGCAGCCCTTTCCCAGGCCCCCTTTCTGCTTTCCTCAGAAAAACCAAAGATCACCTCCCGCTGTTCCTGAGGGGATAAGGAGCCGCAGTTGATATTTAAAAAGGGGCCTCCCTTCTGGGGGCTGTTATTGTGAATGGCCTCGGCAAGCACCTCTTTTTCCGTTCCTGTTTCACCCCATATCATGACAGGACTTTTGGATACAGCATAGGATCTGGCAAGCTTGATGCACTTCCTTATTTCCGGGGAACGTCTGAGCATGTTGGCAAAATTACGGCTTGCAATGTATCCGGTGGCCAGCTTTGTTCCGGATATCTCTGAATTTCCGCCTTCCGCTGTTCTCATTTTATGGCAGGTCAAAATAGCTCCGCTGAAATGACCGTCATACTGGATAGGCGCTCCCACCACCATCAAAGGCTGGTCCCTTATGGAAAATGAAGTGGAATAGAGCTCATCAGTTCCTCTTAAAATTCCTTCAATTCCTTCCGTGTCAATTCCTTTGATCACCTTGTCAATAGGAAATCCCACCACCTGATCGGCAGGCTTTCCCATCATCTGCTCGATGACTCTGTTTACTGCAACAATTTCCTTGTAGGCATTGATTTTAATAATTCCGCTGAAGGAAGTGTCCAGCAGGGTTTCAATCTGGGCCTCACTCTGCTTTTCCATCCTGGCCAAGTCTATCATATGGATTGCCATGCCAAGGGCATTGCTGATAGACTCCTCACCAGTTTCCACAAACAGACTTGGAAAGCCGATTTCAAAGGCCGTCTGATTGGCCTTTACTCCTCCTATGACCAAGTCCACGCCATCTGTAATAGCCTGGCTTACCTTCATCCTGGTTTCCTCCAAAGCACTCAGCTCATAAAACCGAAGATTAAAGTCAAACAATTCCTCCAGATGCTCCAGACTGCCAAACATATTTTTAAATGCTACAATCCCAATCAGGGGATGTTCTTTTTTTAACATCCTCTTTGCTTTTAAAACCATCATGCCGATTTCCCTGATGGTGACAGGCATTTCCACCACTGGAATATTAGTGTTCTCTTTAATCAATGTAGCCTGAAGACCCCTGGCAATGATGATGCGCACCCCCGCAGCCAATGCCTCCTGTGCTTCCACAACCGCATTGGCATTTTCCACTACCTTTAATATCTGTACCTCAATTCCCTCTTTTTTCAGCACATTTTCCGCAAACTCCAAAATGGTCTGCCTGGGCAGAAGTATTCCGATTCGTTCCATGGCTGTCCCGCTCCCTATCCATATATAAGTTCTTTGGTATTTTTTTTACACAATATCCAGATATACCTTCCGGTCAGGCGGAGGAAAGGCCTTTTCAAGCCTTAATAGTTCCCCCGCCGTCAGTTCTATTTCTCCTGCCCGCCCATTTTCCAGACAATGTTCCTTTTTTCCCGTCCTTGGTATGGCAATGACATCACCGTTCCTGATAACAAAAGCCAGAAGCACCTGGGAAATACTGCACCCATGGGCCGCCCCGATCTCAGCAAGCACCGGGCTATCATAAAGCCCTTTCTTTAAATCTCCCGCCTGGGCCAGAGGGCAGTAAGCCATAACAGGTACCTCATGGTCCCGCAGCCATGGCAACAGGTCGTATTCAATGCCTCTTGACGCAAGATGATAAAGCACCTGATTGACTGCACAGTTCTTGCCCTTTGGTATATTCCACAGTTCTTTCATGTCATCAGTATCAAAGTTGGATACTCCCCAGCGGCGGATTTTTCCTTCTTTTTTTAATTGCTCCATGCATTCTACAGTTTCTTCCAAGGGGATGCCGCCTCTCCAGTGAAGCAGATACAAGTCCAGATAATCTGTATTTAAACGCTTCAAAGTTTCTCTGCAGCTTTTAAATATGTTTTTTCTTCCTGCGTTGTAGGGGTATACCTTGGATACCAGAAACAGACTGCTTCTGTCACAGTCTTTAACAGCTTCTCCTATCAGTTCTTCTGATCTTCCGTTTCCGTACATCTCAGCCGTGTCAATTAAGGTCATTTCCGACTCAATGCCCGCCCGTAAAGTTTCTGTTTCTTCATTCCTCTTTGCTCTCTGTTCCCCCATAAACCAAGTTCCCTGACCTATTGCCGGAACCAGGGTTCCGTCAGGAAGTTTTACCATCTTTCCCATCTTCTGCTCCTCCAATCCTGCTTCTGCAATTTCTCCTGCTCCAATAGTCAATCGGTTATAAGCTTAACGTTCTTCCCGCCTTCAGCAGCCGGAAGGTCCGGTCAGCCGCGCTTCTGTACAGCTCCTGGGCCCGTTCTATGGCTTCTTCCACCTCCATGGCACCCTGAATGGTGGTAATAATGCTTTCAATGCCAAACTCGTAGATTTTTTCTGCGCCATTTCCCAGCCCTCCTACAATTGCAATGGCTGGAATTCCCTTTGCCTTACAGCGCATTCCGATTCCGCTTGGAACCTTTCCAAAAGCAGACTGCCAGTCCATACGGCCCTCCCCGGTAATGACCAGGTCCACCCCTTCTAAAAGGGAATCAAATTCAATTAAGTCCAGAACCGTTTCAATTCCAGACTTCATATTCCCATGAAGAAACACTTTTAAGGCGGCTCCAAGCCCTCCCGCTGCCCCTGAGCCCGGAATGCTGTTGACATCAATGCCCGTAAGGTCCAGAAGTTTTTTTGCATAGGCCTCCATATCCTTTTCCAGCTTTTCAAGGATTTCAGGAGTTCCTCCTTTTTGCTTTCCAAAAGTATTTGTGGCTCCATCAGGGCCTGTAAGGGGATTTGTCACATCACACATCACTGTAAATTCCGTCTCTCTTACCCCTGGGTGAAGGCCGCTTATATCAACCGTATCAACCTTTGCCAAATCTTCACCAAATCCGGTCAGCACATTTCCATCTTTATCGAGGAAACGGATTCCAAGAGCTGACATGGCTCCCATGCCTCCGTCATTGGTGGCGCTTCCTCCGATGGCTATGGATATATTCCTGTACCCCTGATCCAGGGCATCCTTGATCAGCTCACCGGTTCCGTAGGTTGTGGTATAGAGAGGATTTCTCCTTTCAGCCGGAACCATGGGAAGACCTGATGCTGCTGCCATCTCAATGACTGCATGACTGCCCCCAAACACTCCATAAGGTGCTGTTGTCTCTTCCATCAAGGGGCCGTGTACGGTCACAGTCCGGATAGTGCCTTTCATAGCGCTGACTACCGCATCCACAGTTCCCTCTCCCCCATCGGCTACAGATACTCCCGCCCACTGGCAGCCCGGAAAAACGCTCTTTGCAGATTCCGCCAGGATTCCCACGATTTCTTCAGACGATAAGGACCCCTTAAAGGAATCCGATGCAAATAAAAACTTCATATATTATACCCCTTTCTCCCATAGCTGTACAAAAACAGGCCGGCAGCCTACAGCCGCCAGCCTGCCCTCTGATATCATTTTAATCCAAAAGTCCTGCTGTTTCCATCTCTTTTTTGATTCTGTTAAGTACTGATCCCTCCGGTGTAGCAAGATTAGGCTTATAGGGAAGGCCCACATTTCTGCCCCTTAAATTAGCCATATCCTTTGCAGCTACCGGAAAGCTTGCCGGATCCATGGACAGGCGGACCGGATTCAGTTTAAACTGAGCTTCCAGAGAGCCAGCCAAATCGCCTGAAACATATTTGTTATAAACATCAGTAATCAGCTCCGGCATGAAGTTGGCGGCGGTACACACACCTCCTACGGCTCCGTGGCACATGGAAGCATACAAAAGTGTATCCTTGCCTCCAAAAACCTTAAAGCCTGTGTGACGGGTCCTGCGGATAAATTCTGCCGTTTGAGTGATGTCTCCGCTGGTGTCCTTCATACCCACAACGTTGGGAAGCTCTGTAGCCAGACGCTCTACCAGATTTCCTGACATGGTATACCCTACCCGGGCAGGATTGTTATAAAGAAGAACTGGCAGCTCAGGAACAGACTCTGCAATTGTTTTAAAATGCAGATATAACTCTTCTTCTGTCGGTTTCAAGAACATGGGCTGCAAAATGGAAATTCCTGCTGCACCATTTTCTTCTGCCATCTTTGCAAGACGGCAGCATTTCTTCGTACTGATAGCACCGATACCAAAATACACCGGAACTCTGCCAGCAGACTGATGAACCATGATCTTTAAACCGCGCTCCATTTCGTCCTCTTCTATTACGTAAAATTCTCCATTGCTTCCAAAGGCAAGAATTCCAAGAACGCCTCCGTTTATGACATAATCCACCTGATCCCTTAATTTTGTCTCGTCAATCATCTCATTCTCATCAACGGGAGTAAGAATGGGAACAATAACTCCTTTGATAAAATCTGTATTCATTTTTCCCTCCAGCAGCATATATTTGCCTGTTTTCTTATTCCGGATTTTATTTCTCCGGTTCTACCTTTGTGTTGGCAATCTTCTCGTAATATTTAACGATGCTGGAGTGATCTTCTTTCTCAAAGCCGTCTGCCTTAAGCCCCTGCATGATCTCCATTAACTGTCCGGTCAAAGGAGCCGGTGAACTAACGGCATGGGCTGCATTTAATGCATTGTTTAAATCCTTAATATGAAGCTCGATGCGGAAGCCCGGATTAAAGTTTCTGTTAAGCATCATGGGCGCCTTGGCATCCATAACGGTAGAGCCTGCCAGCCCTCCCCGGATAGCCTGATATACCAGTTCCGGATCAGTTCCTGCTTTCTTTGCAAAGGTAAGTGCTTCTGATACTGCCGCAATGTTCACCGCAACCACAATCTGATTTGCCAGTTTTGCCACATTTCCGGACCCCAGGCCTCCTACATATACAACGGAGCCTGCCATTACCATCAGCATATCATAATATTTGTCAAATAATTCTTTCTTGCCGCCCACCATGACAGACAATGTTCCGTCGACAGCCTTTGGCTCCCCACCGGATACAGGAGCATCTAGCATCTCAATTCCCAGCTTCTCCAGCTCTGCTCCAATAGCCTTGCTCTCTGTAGGATCAATGGAACTCATATCAATAACCACTGTTCCCGGCTTTGCACCCTCAGCAACTCCGTTTTCTCCAAGAACTGCCGCTCTTACATGGGGAGAGTTAGGTACCATGGTGATAACCACTTCACTTTGGGAAGCTACCTCTTTGCCGTTTGCCGCCTGTGTTGCACCGCAGGAAACCAGATCTGCCAAAGCCTCCTTGTTATAATCATAAACAACAAGCTCATGGCCTGCCTTAACAAGATTTTTTGCCATAGGCCTTCCCATGATTCCAAGTCCAATAAATCCAATTTTCATCTTTCTTTTCCTCTCTTATCTATTCAGTTTATCAGCAACTGATGGGCTTTCCCCACCTCTGATCTGATTATAGAAAATATGAAAGAATCTTTCTATGGGCGGATTTACTGAATGAATGGTTGATTCCTGTACAAACTTCATATGATTTCATTTTTGTTTCTATTTAATTTCATTATCGTTTCACAAAAACTATTGCAGATGATACTTTTTTCTCTTTCTCCACAGCGTTGCCTTGCTGATTCCCAAAGCCTTTGCCGTTTCTTCCCTATTTCCTCCATGCCTTAAGAGAGTCTCAGCAATTTTTTCCGCTTCTTCGGGAAGAACCAGTTTCATGGCATCTTTTTCCAGGGATTCTCCCTCCGCAAGTTTCAAAGGCCGGGGATACAGCTCCTTTAAAACATGTTCAGCCATCCCTTCATCAATACTCCGCTTATTGGCCGTAAGAATCAGGCGTTCACAAAAGCTTTCTATTTGAAATAAATTCCCCTCCCAAGGATAATCAAGAAGCAGGGTTCTGGCTCCGTTGGTCAGTACGTGAAACCTGGAATAATGGTCACAGCAGTCCCGGAGGCACTCCGCCAGCTTCCGCTCCAAGTCTTCTTTTCTTTCACTGAAAGGAGGAATTCTCACGGTCAGCCCGCTCAGAAGATAATAAAGATCTTCCCTTATGGTTCCATTCCATACCAGTTCCTGCAAAGGCATACCAGAGGTAACCATGACCCTTCCATCCATCCCCGGATATCTGGCTCCGTCTTTGCCCAGACGGGTCTTATAACGAATCAACTGACAAAGCCGGTATTGATTAGCTCTTGTAAGGTACTGGACATCTTCCAGCAAAAGAGAGCCTCCTTTGGCCTGGACAACAGCTCCTTTGTCTCCGAAAATCATATCAAACTGACCTTCTTCCCCAATCCCTTCACAAGATAAAACTGCAAAGGCACCCCCCTTATGCAGCCCTGCGTTGTGTATGCTCTGGGCCAGCAGGCGCTTTTCCGTTCCGGCTTCTCCCTCAATAAAAACTGCCTTTTCCGACAGTGCATACAGCTTTGCCAGACGAATGCACTCCTTCATTGTCCGTGACTCCTGAAGAATGTCGTCAAATTCTCCCAGGGCAATAAAGCCTTTTAAATTGCGTTTTCCCTTTAAATCCTGTTCCGGGGCCCGGCGTTTTTTCATACGATGGCAGGTGAGGATTGCCCCCTCCATCCGCTGGTCAATAACCACTGGTGCCACTACGGCAAACACTGAGGTGCGGTTAATCTCCATAAACAAAGAATAAGATTCTTTTTCCCAATCTCTGCCGAGTTCCGGAAACACCTCACTGGCGGCCTTTCCTAAGACTTTTTCTTTGGCTATTCCCAGCACATCCTCCATAATAGGATTTAAGTCCATAATAATACCGGAAGCGTCAAGTCTTACAACGCCGCTGAAAGAGTGGTCTAAAAGGGTTTCCATCTGAGCTGCGTTCCGCTTCTCCACCCCCATGGCATAATCCATGCTTTCAGCCATAGATAAAGCGTTTCTCAGGGAATCCTCAGTATTGGACAGAAACAAGGACGGAATCCCGGCCTCCCCGGCAATTCCCACTGCCGTATCACCGCCTACGATTAAGTCCACTCCATCTTTTATGGCCTGTTTTGTCATATCTTTAAGACGGCGGCTCTTATCTGCAAAATACGTTCTCAGCTCAATCTCATGGATGATATCAAAATAAGACATATCGCAGAACATGTTCCGGAATCCCACCACCCCTATGACTGGATTTTCTTTCTTTAAAATCTGTTTTGCTTTATTGACCAGAAGAGCCATTTCCTGGGCGGTGATAACAATTTCCACTACCGGAATATCCGTATACTGCTTAATCAGGGACGCCTGGAGCCCTCTGGCAATAATAATGGAGGCACCGGCTCCAATGGAGCGCCTGGCCACGGAAACAGCATCTTCGGTTTTAATTACCCGCATTTCATTGATTTCGTATTTCTTTTCCTGGAGAATATTATGCGCCTGATAAAGCATTTCTTCCCTGGATACAAGCAGTGCAATCTTTCCCATATTATTTCCTCAAAAGAACAGCCCAGCCTCTTAATAGGGGCCGGGCTGCTCTTTTTTATACAATTATAATAATGACTTCAAAATCGAATTACAGTACAAGAGACGGCGGAGTGTAAACTCTGGCTCCAAGCTCAGCATCAAGGAGGTACAGCCCCTTGGCATCGCTGCCGAACAAATCATATCTCTTTATGATCTCATCCGTATTCTTCTCTTCCTCGCTCTGCTCCTTTACGAACCAGTCAAGGAACTGCATGGTACGGAAATCCTTTACTTCATATGCTGCCGCATAAATATCGTGAATGGATGCTGTAACTTTCAGCTCATGGTCATAAGCTTCTGCTGCAGGCTGGCGGAAGTCAGTATAGGTAAAATGGGGAGCCTTCACATCCTCAAAAACCACCTTCTCACCGTTGTAGAGAAGATAATCCATAAAAAGCATGGCATGGTCACGCTCTTCCTGGGTCTGAATCCTGAACCAGTTTGCAAAGCCGCCTAAATTATTATCTGAATAATAGTTGGACATATCCAGATAAATGTAAGCAGAATACAGTTCAAAATTAATCTGCTTGTTTATCTTTGCAACAATGTCTTTGTTTAACATAATTCTTATCCTCCTTTTGCACTAATTTTTTTCATAATTTCGTTTGTATTTTCATTAACAATGAAAGGGCTTCTATAAGCTCATCCATCATTTATATTCTAACATCTTTCTTCCAATTATTCAATGGCGTTATTTACTCTTTTCCTTCCTCTTTTCCCATGCCGCCCACAAGACTCCAGCCACACAGATAGAAGAGTAGCATCCCGTAATCACGCCGAAAAACATGGGAAGAGCGAATTCAATAATGGAATCAATCTGGAAATATATGGATGCCACCATTATAATCAGTACGCAAAGCCCAGTTGCAACAGAGGTGTTGACAGACCGGCCAAGGGTCTGGCTGGTGCTGATATTTACCAGATCCGTTACAGACATCTTCCTGTCCTTTTTTTTGTTTTCACGGATTCTGTCATATATAACAATGGTATCATTAATGGAATATCCGATAATGGTAAGCACCACGGCCACAAAAGCGTCGTTTAAAGGAATACGGAATATGACAAAGGCAAAGAACACCACCACTACGTCATGCAGCAGTGCAATCATAGCTGTTACTCCTGCCGGGAGTCCTGACATAGCCGAGAACCGTATCCACACATATACAATGATAAATATCATGGCAAGGGCAATAGCGAGAACCGCATTTTTCAATGCCTTTGCTCCGATATAAGGCTCTACTACAAAAGTTTCTGAAAGCTGCGCATCCACCTGTTCCGAAGTGCTGTTAATGGCATCGGTGACAGCCTTCTGCTCCTCTGGTGACATTCCCTTATTTCCAGCAAGGGTAACGGACAGCCTTTTAAGCCCTGTCATGTTATCTTCTTTAATCTGAACTGTAACCGGTCTGTTGGTTTCCTTTTCTATAATTGCCTGAATCTGTTCCGTATCCGCTTCATCGGATACAGAGTAGCTGAGAACAGCACCGCCGGTGAACTGAGTATCCAAGGTCACGCCCTGGGTAATACAGCCTCCAATTCCTGCTGCAATCACCACGCCTGAAATAATGGCAAATATATATTTCTTCTGATAAAAGGGAATGGTTTTAATATCTTTTCTGATGCGGAAATATTTTTCATCTCTCCACTTATCAAATTTAACAAGGGATAAGAGGAAGTTTCTGGATACGGTAACACCTGCAAAAAGGTTGACAACCATACCCACCAAAAGGGTGTATCCAAAGCTCAGCATGGTGCCGGAGCCTAAAACCATCAGGATGATGGCTATAATCGCCGCGGTAACATTTCCATCTAAAACAGAAGAAAATGCATTTTTGTAGCCGTAAGCAACCGCATTCTTAATAGAAGCTCCGTTTTTTAACTCATCAGAAATGCGCTCTGAGGTGATGATGTTGGTATCCACCGTCATTCCAAGGGTCAGGATAATACCTGCAATACCTGGAAGGGTCAGGGTATACTGTGGAATGGAGATGGCAAGCATCTGCAGAAGCATCTGCATCATTAAAGTGATACAGGCAACCAGACCCGGCATCTTATAAAATCCAATCATGAAAACACATATGACGAAAAACGCCCCAACTCCTGCATACACCATAATGTTCAAAGCATTGCTTCCCAAAGAAGGGCTTATGGTGGAAAAATTGGTGGTCTTTAATGAGAACGGAAGGGAACCTGCATTGATCTTCTCCGCCAGATCCTTTGCATCCTCATAGGTTTTCATTCCTGTGATAACAGCCTGGCCTCCCGAAATCTTATTTTGTACCGTTGGATTGGAAATCAGGGTGTTGTCCATGTAAATACCCATGGACTGTCCGATCAGCTTCCCGGTTGCCTCTTCAAAAAGTTTGGCGCCCTCTGCGTTGAAGGTTAAAGCCACCTGATAGCTTTTAAGCCCGTTTCTATCTGCCGTATCAGGAGCCGCATTCTGCACGTTCTTTCCCTGAATCAGCACATTTCCCTGGGGATCCCGGAAGGTGAGTTCTGCCATCTCTCCCAATTCTGCAATGGCATCCTCAGGGTTAAAGTTGGTTTCTCCGGATTTCCAGGGAAACTGAACGATAATATAGCCGCCTTCTTTATCTACGGTCACTTCCCTGTCGGTAATATTCTGGTTATCCATTCGGGTTTCAATAACTTCCCTGGCAATACTCAACTCCTGCTCCGTCGGTTTCCTCTCCAGCCCCTGAGGTTCAAAGATGGCCTCCACGCCTCCACGGATATCAATTCCGTAGCGCATTTCAAAAATGCCTTTGATACTGCTTCCCAGACCGAACACAGCCGTATAAGCCAGTAATGCCAGCGTAAAGAAAATCACTGCCAGCGTTTTCTTTCCTTGCTTCATAAGTTATCCTCTTTTCGTTTCTTATTCTATTGTTTTGTAATCATATTTCCTTCTTATCCTGTTGCATTGTACTACAAATCATTTTGAAATACAATATTTCTCTCAAGAGTCCCTGACAAGTTTTTTCAAAATCTCTTTAAACATCTGCTTCTCTTCTTCGCTGAGAG
The DNA here is from genome assembly GCA_902363735.1 of Clostridiaceae bacterium. Lineage (GTDB taxonomy): Bacteria > Bacillota > Clostridia > Lachnospirales > Lachnospiraceae > Lacrimispora. The sequence goes on along the minus strand of CABJBA010000002.1, from coordinate 129,949 downwards.
CAGTTAAAACTCCGGTGCCCATTTTCTTTCCATATTCTTCTGCCTGCCTGATTCCTTTTGGAGTCAGGGAAATGCAGTCTTCCATGCCTTTTTCCTTCTTAAAGATAATATCCCCGCTTTTTTCCATTTTTTTCACTGCTTTTCCAATATCCTCTGAACATAGTCCGGAAAACTTCTTAAGATCCTGTTTTGTTACAGTTCCTTTTTCAATGAGAACAGCCCCTAAGTAACCTCTCATTTCCCCGCTTTCCAGTTTGCGTTTCGGTTCCTCAAAAAGCTGCCGGTATCCCTTCTGATATAGATACAGGATTGGGATTTCTGCCCTTTCAGGCTTCCATCCGCTTTTTTCTTTGCTCTTTTCCTTATATTCTTCTTTTCCAGACTTGGATTGTTTCTTTATCTCTGCTGCCAAAGCTTTTCCCTTTCCGCAATGGGGACTTTTTAAAGGACAGTGTCTTTTGCAATGAGGGCAGCAGTCATCTAATGTCATTTCTTTTTTCATATTACAGTCTCACTTTCTTTTGTGATTTTGAAAATAACTTCTGTATATAACTTCTATTATATTTTTTTTGCTTTATTATTTCAAGATGATTTTCAAGAAACAAAAGCCTTTATATGGGCCAGCTGCAGATAAAAGTACCCCGATCGTCCAGCACTGTCTTTTTTTCTGTGCTTTTCTATCAGGGTACTTTTATCCCTTTGTTATGACGGCATGCACTGATCTTCTCAGCCGTACTGTTTTTGTAAATAATCCACCATAGCATCCCCTGTTTCCCACGTTGCTGCACTTCCCCCCAGATCAGGGGTCAGTGACTTCTTTTCAGCCAGCAAGATACCGATGGCTTCAATCAGCCGGTCCGCCCATTGAGTATAGCCAAAAAAGTCTAACATTTGACTTGCGGACCAAATTGCTGCCAATGGATTTGCGATTTGTTTTCCGGCAATATCCGGAGCAGATCCATGAATCGGCTCAAACATAGAAGGATATTTTCTTTCAGGGTTTAAATTTGCACCTGCCGCCAACCCCATTCCGCCTGCAATAGCCGCACCCAGATCCGTCAATATATCTCCAAATAAATTACTGGTAACAACGATTTCAAACCTTTCCGGTTTCGTTACCATCAGCATACTGGCTGCATCTACCAGATAACTGTAAGTTTTTACATCGGGATACTCTTCACTCACTTCTTTAAATATCTGATCCCAAAATACCATTGAATAGTTAAGGGCATTTCCTTTGCTTATGCTTGTAAGTGACTTCTTTTCACTACGGGCCAATTCAAAAGCGTACCCAATGATTCGTTGGCACCCCACACGTGAAAACACTCCGTCCTGAATGACAACTTCATTTGGTTTTCCCTTATACAGCCAGCTTCCGCTGCCGGAATACTCTCCTTCACTGTTTTCTCTTACAAAAATCATATTAATATCTTCAGGCTTTTTGTCTTTCAATGGACAAGGCGCTCCCATCAGAAGTTTAACCGGTCTGATATTGACATACTGATCAAAACTCTTTCTAATCATAAGCAGCAGCCCCCAAAGAGAAACATGGTCCGGCACTCCGGGATAACCCACTGCACCCAAATAAATGGCATCAAATTCACTTAATTTTTCAATGCCATCTTCATCCATCATCTTTCCGTTCTTTAAGTAAAATTCACATCCCCAAGGGAAGCTGGTAAATTCGAATTGTATACTCTTGTCCAGCCGCGAAATACATTGGAGAACTTTCACCCCTTCCGAGATTACCTCAGGCCCTATCCCGTCTCCTGGAATTACTGCGATCTTATGTGCCATGTAAAATCCCCCTGACTTTATTTTGTATCTAACATATTACTCTAATTATAAAAAGTTGAAAAATACCAAAATCTTTTCTTGCGATAACTTTTTCTTATTTCTGGCTTAAAAAATCTCCGGCTTTTATAAATTGAATAAAATCAATCATGGCAGTAAACATTTGATGATTCTTTTTGCAGACCAGACCAACTTGTATTGAAATAGGAGGGTCAAAAGAAATTCCCCTGACCCCTGAACTATTATTTACAACCTCATCAAAAAGGAAACCGCATGCAATATCCTTACGAATAAATTGTATGATTGTTTCTAATTGTGTTGATGTATGGATAACATTAGGTTCTGCTCCTCTTTCTCTGAATATTTTATTCACTAATGTTGTATGGTAAAAACCCGAATGAAATAATACCAGCGGCTGTGTCAGACAGTCATCAACGGTAACTTTCTTTTTATCGGCAAGTGAATGGCTGTTTGAAACACAAAATACAGTTTCAGCATTGCTGAAATTAATAATGTTATAATCTGATACAGGTATTTCATTGGTCGGTAATATTACAAGATCCAAGTAATCCCTGTCCAGCAATTTTAGCAGGTCCCGGCTGCCGTGTTCTCTGGTATCGATCTGTATTTCCGGATATAACAGCTTAAATGCTTTGTATATATCAGGAAACAGGCATGTTCCGATCATGGGAGGCACACCTAATCGTATTAATTTACGCTTCTGTCCCCGGTCCTTCATCATTTCATTTACCTGATCTGCATGCTTTAATAATTCGGTTATTCTGGACAAGAAAAACTCACCCTCCTCCGTTAACTGAACTCCCCGGTTAAGCCGTTGTAAAAGAGTCACCCCAAATTCTTCCTCCAGATCACGGATAGCATTTGTTATTGCAGGCTGCGAAACAAACAATGCTCTGGAAGCTTCAGTGATATTATTGTATTGACAAGCTGTATAGAAATATCTTAGCTGTAATAATTTCATTTTGATTGGTTCCCCCATAATTTAAAAACCGCATAATATGACAAAAGTCCGCCTTTTTCTAATGGCGAACTCTTACATTGGTTTCGATAACTAATTTGTTTTAAAGGGCTGTCAGCCTCTTTCACATCTTGTGGTTTTTTATTTTTTCATTTCTGATAGCAGATACCGTTTCTGATACTTAATCTGCACATACTGCAGCACCTTACGATAGTAAAGAGGATTTCCCGCACCTCCCAAAATGCCGATGACAGGCAGTCCCTGGACAAATTTCAGCAGCAGCATATCCAGAGCAAAGGTCTGGGCAGTCCGTTTGGTCTGCTCTGCAATATGGGTTTGGATATCCTCTGGTTCCGGGGCCCTTTCATCTAGATCTATTGCCTTCAAAACCTCTGCCTTCCTGTCTTTTAAGTTCAGTCCATCTCTTAAAAGGCGATCCACGTCGCCATTTTTCTGATTCCAGTCTTCCCCCTTGGAAAGCGCTGCCTCCATCATTTTCAAAATCAACAGCTTTTCTTCAGGCTTCTCATAATCATAGCCATAATGCAGGGCAGTTTCATAAATTCCTTTCAAAAGAAAGCCTGTAAAAACCACAATATCAGGAAGGCCGATTCCGAGGGCTCCGAGGCCAATTCCTTCCACTGTTGTGATTGCCATATTCCGCATATCCGGAGCCTTTGCGGCATTGCGAAGCTGTTTCAGCTCTTTTCCTGTTCCTTTAATATGAACAGCGTAATTCCGCACAGCATAGTCCTTTAAAATAGCATCTTTATTATAACTCTTTTCAATCACAGCATTTCCCTTTTCAAATATAAAAGAAAATGCCTTGCAGAAGGCCTTTTCCAGATTCCCGTAAATCTTGGGAGGAATCTTTTTCTCCAGCCCTTCTTTCCAGCCGGGAGCAGCATTCTTTTCAGCTGTCTTGCGTAGCTTTTCTTCCTGTTTATTTATATATTGCAGTTCCTTTTCCCAGACCGTCCTGCGCTTGTCTGTTTTATTTCTTTTTAACATATAAAATCCTCCATTGCCACCATAAACCAGAGTCTGCTGTTCTGATTCAACTATAACATAAAATAAAGCCATTTAAAATACTGTCTTACTATACATTATACTGGCAATTTGAAATTTCATACTCTGTCATCAGCCCATACAAGGATGATGACCATATGCATCCATGTTATTTTTAGAAGGATCTTTCATGCATAAATGAACGGCTGATTTTTTAAATGTCATGGGAAGAGCAAGAATATTGGGATTTTCTCCCACAAATTTTTTCTTGGCATCCTCTAATGCTTCTTCCAGGGTTTCCCTGGTTTTAAGCCCCATTCCTCTTGCATACCCCGGTTCTTCCGCACCTACAATGTAAATGGCGCTGGTATTCATTTCCGCAATATGGGCACATGACATCATGGAAAATCCATGGAAGGGATGAAATGCATTGGTAAACCGGTATTTGCGGATATACTCCTCATTGGTGGCAAAATACTCCCCAAGACGGTTCATATCCGGCAGTGTATTCATATGATCCTTCTGAAATAATTCATACAATTCCCTGAGATAGGGCCATAATTCATCATGAAAATAGCCATTACAGGTGGAGGCACATATAATCACGCATTTATCGCTCAGTATTCTTTTATAACGAAGAATCTGAGCACTTAAAGCCTGCATCATCATAATCGGGTTGGTTCCCATTCCATCTCCATAGTGGAATTTCTGAGGCATACCGAACACAACCACATCATATTTCTTTTCTGCCCAATGGACATACGTTCTTTTATCCGCAATTTTCCAGCTTTCCGGCATCATTACATTTGCATATCCGGAAAAAATAGCAATCTGTCTGGAATTTGTATCCAAAACAGCATCACAGCAGAAGAAGGGATGTCCCATAGCGTTTTCCATATGCATGCTGATCTCATCAAATTTGTGGCGCATCAGGCTTCCGGCATTAACCGGGGTAAAATCTTTTCTGTGCATGACGGAAGGAACATGGTGGCTGGATATGCTTTGCCAGTTGGTAATTCCCGTGGCGCTGTGCTTATAACCGCCGGAGTATCCTCCATAGGGGTTTCCCTGTACATGACCGATGAGGATTGGAATATCACTGTCAAATACAAATTTGTTTACTGCAACAGGATCGCCTCTGTCTGTAAAGCCCAAATCTACCATATGTTCCTGGTCTTCACTGTCATGGCTGATAATCTGGCCTGTATGCCAGAACTCATTGAACAATTCCTTTCCAAAAATGGCTTTTGCATCAGACTCCTTGCTTCTTGGATGAAGTCCGTTGGAAATGATGAACATAACGTCCTTCTTCTCCACTCCTGCCTCATATAATTCCTTTAGCATACACTTGATGCTGACTTTTCTGTGGCTTGTTTCCTGCTCACCGCCTTTTACTCTGTCCGGGATAATGAAGGTCACCCTGCTTCCCTTGCGGGCCAGTTCTGTCAGCGTAGGCATTCCCATTGGATGAGCCAGACTTTCTTCATAAGCCTGAATCAGCTTATCTTCGGGAATATAATCAGGGTCCTTTACTGTCTCTCCAGGGATAAAAACATCCGTATTATCAGGCAGCTCTGCTACCATAGTGCCCTGTCCGTATTCAAATTCTAATTTCATTATTTACCCTCCCCGTCTAAATATAAGTCTATAATTTCCAGATATTCTTCCGGATAAAAGCCGATTTCTCCCTGAAATCTGGTCAGGGCAATCAATCCGCCGTCAACACTGGAAACAGATGCCAGCATAGCTGCGTTTTCTTTCTTAAGTCCGCCTCCGTAAACTACTTCTATACCATCAATTTTCTCTTTTACAAAGCCTGCAATCTTTTCTATATACTCTTTACCTGCAGGTGTTTTCCCCGGTCCTATTGACCAGATTGGTTCATAAGCAATGACTACGTTGGAAGTATCCACATCACAAAGACCGATGCTCAGCTGTTCCTCCAGTACTTCCTCCCAGTTTTCCAGCTCACTTTCCTTTTCTCCTATGCAGTATAAGACCTTCATTCCCTGTCCGATTGCCATCTGAACCTCTTTATTTAAAAGCCGGTTCACGGCCGCAGAATCGGTTATGCCTGCCTCAGCCAGCACCTGGGAAAGCTGTGCTCTCTCTTCACAATGTCCAATCAGCACCTGGTCACATCCTGCCGCTTTTGCTGCTGCCGCTGGAAGTGAGGTGGTCAGGGCTCCAAAGTTGCCATTCTTTTTCACATCGGTTCTGCACACGCCCTGGCAGCCTATTTCCGGCTGTTTTTCGCCTGTCCTTTCCTTAAGAGCGCTGAGAAGGTGCATCTCCGGCATGAAGAAGGTAAATTCTGCCTTATGACCGTATTTTTTTATTTCGTCTTTTATACTTTTTAAGATATAACCTCCCCAGTCCTGAATATCCGCAATGCCGTTGACACCGCCAAAATCTGTGGGAACATCAAACCGTTTAAGGTTAACATAAATTTTCTTCATATCTTCTTCTCCCGCCTGCTGTCCTTGATATTAATAAAGCTTTGCAGCTGTTCTCCAACAAGAGGCCTGCACCATCTTGTAAATGCTTCTGTCACGTCATTGCCTTTCTCGTTGATATATTCAGCCGGAAGGGTTTTTTCGTACATCATGACCTGATCAATGGGAATTTCAATAAATCTGGTTTTATAGGACTGATCCGGTGTCTCCACTCTCTCAATTCCGACCATAATCCCGCTTTTTCCCTGAACTGCCAGCTTAAGAGCCATTTTACCGGTTTCCCTGGCTTCATCCCGGTCAACCTCTGACTGCCACGCAATAGAAGACCTGCCGGCCAGTCCCGTTTTCTCGCTCCTGGCTTTGATGCCCAGCTCCTTTACAATCAGATTTGCAAGGTGGGTGCTGACATCACCGTAATACACGGCCCGTTCTGTTTTAAAAATAGGCTCTACAATGGGGTTTCCATCTTTTCCTTTCAAACCCTCACTGGCAACTACCACAACTCCGCCTATTTTCTCATGCAGATTCTTCACATCTTCCAGAAAGTCTTCCTGGGAAAAAGGTTTTTCCGGTGTATAAATAAGGTGAGGCCCATCCCCTTCCTTTTCTCTTGCCAGAGCCGAAGATGCCGCAATCCAGCCTGAATTTCTCCCAAGGGCTTCGATTACACTTACATGAATGGGAAGAGATTTTACATCTTCTGCAATCTCTCTTACAGTACCTGCCATATATCTTGCCGCACTTCCAAAGCCGGGAGTATGGTCTGTAATAGCTATGTCATTGTCAATTGTTTTGGGAATCCCTACCACCTTCACATCTGAGTTTCCAAGGGTCACACATGCCCTGTTAATCCGTCCGCAGGTGTCCATGGTTCCATTGCCTCCATTAGGCAAAAGGTAGCTGATTCCGTATTTTCCAATGATTTTAGCCATTTCTTCATACTGTTCCTCTGTCAATGGGAATCTGGAAGAACCAATAGCAGAACCCGGAGTATAAAGCAGCTTTTTCAACTCGCTTTCATCAATGGCCATAAGGTCAACAAGGTCTTCCTTTAAAATCCCTTCCATGCCTCCCATGGCTCCATATACTGCTCCGATATCTCCCTGTTTTTTTGCTTCCTCAACCACGCCGTACAGCGATGCATTCATGACCGGAGTTGGCCCTCCGCCATGTACTACCAACACATTTTTTTTCATGTTATCTATATAACTCCTTCATTTCCTCAAGACTTCTGCATTCCACAAGAGGTGCTTTTCCATAAGAGCCAAACTGGACGATTAAGGTTCCCACCACTTCCTTCACTCCTTTTTCCATAGCTGTTACGATTTTTTCCACATCTTTGTCAGGAATATTTCCATACATGACCGTATCCATAATTGGGGTAATAAATACTCTGGGATCAAATGCTTCTTTTTTCTCCTCCAGCAGCCGGTATATTGCTCCCACCGAAGAACTGGTCCTCAGTCCCTCTTCCCTGGAGAATAGTTCTCTGAAATTTCTGGTAACGGCAAGACGGATATCGGAATCCACATTGATTTTGTTAATTCCGCAATGAATAACTTCTAAAAGCTGTTCAATCGCAATTCCATGGGCATTGTTGATGCTGCCTCCTAAGTCATTCATTTCATTGACAATATATTCCGGCACAATGGAGGAACCGTGGGATACAAGTCCTCCGTCAATGCCTTCATGCCTCATGCATTCCCGGATTGCCAGGGGGATCTCTTTTCTCAATCTGACATTCTCTCCCTTTGACGCACCATGCATGGTTCCGTATGAGATTGCCAGGGCATCTACCTGGGTTTTCTTAAAGAACTCAACTGCTTTTAAGGGATTGGTATAGGTAGATTCTTTGGAAAAAACATGATCTTCCACACCGGCCAGAACTCCCAGTTCTCCTTCCACACTTACCCCTCTTGCATGTGCATATTTTACCACTTCCCTTGTAAGCTCTACATTTCGGTCAAAATCCAGAGAGGAACCATCTATCATAACAGAGGTATATCCTCCGTCAATAGCCGCCTTGCAGGAGTCAACATCTCTTCCGTGGTCCAGATGCAGTACAATAGGAATTGATGCATGTTCTCCATACTTTCTGACCGCATCACCGATCAGCTTTGCGCCTCTTTTTTTATCTTCCAGGGTTGCCTTGGAAAAATCCCTGCATCCCCCCATAAAGCCATTTGCTAAATCCGCTCCCTGGAGAATTGCCGGGGAACGGAACATTTCATGAATCTCAATGACTGCTTTGGCCTGTGCTACCGCATTGACATTAAAAGCACCCTGGCCGTAATGGTATTTGTCACATGCGTCAATTAAAGGTTTTAATGGAATTAATGGCATTTTCTTTTCTCCTCATAAATAAGTTTGCGTGTTACTTTATATCAGATCTGCTGGTCCAATGCTGATGACGTAAGGCTTTGCCAAAGAATAACCGGCGCCCTTTTCATTTGATAATGAAATATTAGCATTTTATGCAACAGCCTTCAAGATATTTTTACTCAAACGTTTGTTTAAATGGTGGAGATGTGATATAATCCATAAATAAAGCATCTGATTCCGGATTGTGATCTGGTGCAATGCATATAAATGGGTTATTAATTCACTAACCTTATACGAAAAGGGGGAAATATTAATGACATTAAAAGACATTGCCCAAGAGGCCGGGGTTTCCATATCAACAGTCTCCCGGGTTATCAACGACACTAACTCAAAAGCAGCCAGTAAGGAAGTACGGGAACGTATCTGGAACATTGTAAGGCGGACTGGATACATACCCAACATTTCCGCCAAAAATTTAAAACAGGGAACAGATATGAAAAAAATAAAGTCCCGTTCACTTTCCTGCCTGTTTGCCCGGACTCCGGATTCTAATGATCCATTTTTTTCAACAATTGCCAGAAGTGCCGAGGTAGAGGCATATAAACACGATTATATTATGAAGCTTTCCTTCACCTCCATTGATATCACAAAACCGGAAACATGCCGATTGATTTTAAATAATGACGTAAGCGGAGTTATCATTCTGGGAAGGTGTGATAAGGCCACTTTAAAATTCCTGAAAACCCATTTTAACCATGTGGTATACACCGGGCTAAATGAAATTGATGCAAATTTTGACCAGATTTTGTGTAGCGGCTATGAGGCCAGCTTATGCGCCATGGACCATTTAATCAGCTTGGGACATAAGCATATCGGATATTTAGGAGAAACCGCTTCAGAAAACCGTTACCTGGGATATAAAGCGGCATTGGAGGCACACGGACTCTCTTATAATAAAAACTATGTCTCATCTTCAGAGCTGACATCCAGCGGCGGTTATAACGGGGCAAAAAAACTATTAGAACAGCAGCCTGGTTTGACTGCAATATTCTGTGGAAATGATATGACTGCAATCGGAGCCATGCGTGCGATCAGGGACTGCGGCCTGAAAATTCCCCGGGATATTTCCGTTATAGGTATAGACGATATAGACACAGCCCAGTATTTATCACCCATGCTGACCACTGTCCATATCCCAACAGAAGAAATGGGGCAGTATGCCGGAAAAACAATCATAGACCGGATCAATGGCGGGCATACGATTCCTATTAAAATAAATTTTCCATGCTTTTTGGCAAAACGGGACAGCTGTGCACCTCCTTCAAAGTAACATTCCATGTAAATTTCATATTATTGCCTATGCAGAAGGGCAAATGATCAGCTTCTTACCCAAACGTTTTCTGTGTATGAAAAGCATCGCCCCGTGCAAAAACCAAAATTGAAATAATTGCAAGTAAAATCAAGCAGGGCTCTTTTTATTTCTTTATAATAGATACAGGGCGATTGGAAGGGGGTGAACAGACAAATGTATGAATGGCAGAAGCAAATTCAAATCATCGTTGATGAAATTGACAGATGTATTCAAAATTATAACAGCGAAGGCTTAACCCTGCGCTTTCTTTCACGTAAGCTGGGTTATTCTGAATTTTATACAACAAAAAAATTTAAAGAAATATCGGGAATGCAGTTCAGGGATTACTTGCGACAAAGAAAATTAGCCTTTGCATTAAAGGAAGTCCGTGATAGTGAAAAAAGCCTTTTGGATATTGCGTTTGATTATGGATTTTCATCACATGAAGCTTTTACCAGAGCTTTTAAAGGAATCTATGGTGTAACTCCAAGCGAATATCGAAAAAAACCTATGCCTGTCGTTCTTCGCACAAGAATACACCCTTTCGACCGCTACTTTTTAGGATTAGGTGAGATTGGAATGATAAAATCAACAGATGGTGTAAACATTTATTTTATTACGATTCCGGCACATAAATTTTTACACATTAAAAACTATGAAAGTAACGGATACTGGGATTTTTGGCAAAAGCAAAGCCTTATTCCGGAACAAGATTACGAAACAGTATGCGGATTACTTGATAGTATTAAGGGTAAATTAGATGATGACGGCGGAAGCGAAGTAAACTGCGGAAGCGGACAGATCATGGCATACATTAGTGATCCGAAGGGCAGACTTTGCGACTGGGGGTTCCTGCGTACAGAATGTTGGGGGATAAGACTCCCTTTTGATTTTAAAGGAGATGTGCCGCCTCAAATGTTTATGATTGATGTTCCGGAAGCCGAGTATATTGTTTTTGAACATTCACCATTTGATTACGAACAGGAAAACCGTAGCGTAGAGGAAAAGATCGAAAAGGCAATGGCTGCTTTTGATTTTACTGATACCGGTTACTGCCTGGATACTTCGCCCGGTAGAATCATGTATTTTTATTATGACCCAGAACGATTTTTCAAATATATCAGACCAGTGCAAAAGTAAGTGAATAGGAAGTCTTGTTTTCCTATAAGACGAACAAATAAATATTATGTTAGGTGGTATCAATATATGGACAATGAACTAAAAATCAAACCATACTCTTTTGTAATAGATTGCAAAGACCCGAAAGAACTAGCTGAATTTTACACATCCCTGTTGGGATGGGAAGTACCCTTTCAGAACGAAGAATATACAGTTATTGCTCCCCCGGGAGTAGAACAGGGAGCCTACCCGGGTATAACATTTCAGCTGAATCCTGATTATACTCCGCCTGTGTGGCCGGAGCAGCCTGGGGTACAGCAGCAGATGGAGCATATGGACTTTGCCGTTAATGATTTGGAAAAGGGGATTAAACATGCCCTCCAATGTGGTGCAGCAATGGCAAATGAGCAGTTTTCTGATGGTTGGAAAGTGATGTTAGACCCAGCCGGACATCCCTTTTGCTTAGTCTCCATAAAAAACATGTTCCCCGTAAACGAATAGAAAAGACGATCCACCGCGTATACGAAAAAACTGTTGCTCTACGGGTAAATAGCTATGCTAAAAAATTATATTTTTAAAGAACAGCGGTTTTGAAGAACATCAAAGCTGCTGTTCTTTGCTGTTGAAATACTTGGAAGCCTGAAGCAACTGAATATGAGGCCAGTGCCATGAGTTTATTTTATGTAGGATTCTAATAAAAAAATATGTCTCCTGCATTATAGGACGAAATTTCATTGTCCCAAATATGTTGAATCTGATCCAGCCTCTCTTTGGTATAAAATAAATATATCATTTTTCTGGGCGGCCATTTCATAGCCAGTTTGAAGCGCTCATCCTCATCCAGCCCCTCAGTTGAAAAATAAATATACCGGTTACCGACGTACTTTCCATTTTCCACTCTAAAAATATTTGTTCCCACAACCCCGACTTCTTTGATTTCTTTCCACGTTCTCTCTCTCATCAGAATTCCCCAAAAACTCATTCTGATTTTATCATTGCTAATAGTAATCACTGCACCATACATCACTGCAATCCAACTAAACAAAAGTGCTACCAGCAAAAACATAATAACACCCCGCCACTCGCGAAGGTAACACATCAAAGCCGACACTCCTAAAGATACAATCACGGTTACAGCCGCTATTAGATATTTGAAAGTATGAACCCGGAATTTATTCGTCATAAAGTCTTACCTCGTTTATCCTTTAATAAAGTATCTCTCAATACATTTTGCTGCTGCACCCACTGCTCCCCCATACTCCCCCAGGTCAATAAAGGAGACTTCCAACTTCTCATCACTGGCCCGAAACGCATGGCTCATAAGCGAAGATTGGGCCACCTCAAAGTTTTGATAGTTTCGAAAAACGCCTCCTCCCAGAAAAATCCGGTGAGGATTAATAACACCTACCATATTAGCCAATGCAATTCCAAGGAAATTCATTGCATTGTCCATAATTTTGCAGACTGCCTTATCTCCCCTGTTCTGAGCCGCAAGTATATCTTCAAGTTCAAGTTTTTCCGGATCCTGACAAATTTTAAGCAGTTCATCACAAGTACCCTCTGCCATGGCTTGTCTGCACAGCTCCAGAATGCCTCGGAGACTGGATGTAGACTCTAAGCTTCCAGGTTTTCCGCAATGAGGAACCTTCACACCGTTGGGATCTAAAATCATCTTTCCAATTTCTCCTGTTGCAAAATCATTGCCCATGAGAGAGTGGTTCCGCAGGATGATTGGGCATGCAATTCCCCATGCAACATGACAGAGAGCAAAGGTCGTATCACCATCTAAAAGTTCCGGCCTAAAAAGGGATATAATAGATGCTCTGGACTGAACATTATTCTCCAAAAGAGCAGGCAGCCCCGCCATCCGGGCGATTTCATCTGCCAGAAAACGACCGTTCCAACTGATACGTTCGGTCTCCAGATTGTTTAGAATACCTCTTTCTGAATCTACAATTCCAGGGGTGGATATTCCGATTCCAATCAATCTTCCCCACTCCGCAGGGTATCTGCTTTTAATTGTATTTAAAAGGTTCTTCATCTGACCAAGCATGGTTTCATAATCATCAGATACCACGTCCGTTTTTTCAAGAATATGAGCTTCTCCTCTGAGGTTTGTAATGCAGTAATGAGTCACATCTCTTCCCAGAGAAATTCCCAGGGCCAGCCTTGACTCTGCAACTAAATCGATGTTGATGGGTTTTCTGCCCACACCTTTTACTTCCTGCTTTTTCTGGGCTCCCTTCAGTTCCTGTACGACCCCCTGCTGGATCAGTTCCAAAACAATATTGGTAATCGTAGGCGGAGTCAGTTCAAGCCGTTCCGCTATCTCAGCTCTGGAGATAGGGGCGCTTTGATAAAGCACCATCTTAATAGATTCCATATTCTGCTGCTTTATTTTCATAAGATTCTTTCCCTGTAATACGGGCATACCGTTTTTCCCCCTTGGATTTTATCTTCTATTTATTAATTATATAAATTATATCTTTAAATCCATCATATCATACTTTTTTAAATTTGTAAAAAAAATATTAAAAAATACTAATATGTGTTGATTTTGCAATTGTTTTTTTATATAATAACTACATATATTACTTAATAAATTTAATTTATTAAATAGCCTAAAGAAAAGAGATTAGATTATATGAAAGTTGGATTCATTACAAATGCACTTGTGGAAGAAGCACAACGAAGCGCACAGAATCAGTTTCAGTCCCTGGAGGAAGTGGCTGACTGGGGGGCAGCACATGGTTTTACTGATTTAGAATGCGGACCCATGCTTCCGCTGGACCGGGCTTCCTATGAAAAAGTTCTGTCTGACGGCAGGATCTCCATTTCAACACTGATTTACTGCCGCAATTATCTAAGCACGGTTACCGAAGAAGCCCAGTCCCATCTGGCCCAACTAAAGAAACGAATTGAATTTGCCGGTGCCCTTGGGATTCCCAAAGTGGTAACCTCTACCGGAATTAACAAGAGTATTGAGGAGGGTATCTATGACCGGGATCCTTCTGTAAAAGATCGCGGCAACATGATCCGGCGTATCCCCATCAGAAGTCTTGATCAGGTGGTGGATGTTCTGGGCCCCATGGTGGAACTTGCCGAAAAAAACAACGTAAAGCTTTGCTTTGAAAATTGTCCTCTTATGGGTAATATCGCTATCTCTCCTGTGATGTGGAGTCAGATTTTTGACCGTCTGGGAAGCAGTCTGACGGGACTTGCCTATGATCCCAGCCATCTGATCTGGGAGATGATTGACCCTTATACACCAATCAACGAATTCAAAGAACGAATTTTTCACGTTCATGCAAAAGACGCAGCCATTGACCGGAACCGGTTGGCCCGCACCGGTATTCTCACTGATTTCAGCTGGTGGAACTACCGCATTCCAGGCAGAGGCGAACTGGATTGGAAGAAGTTCATCGGCTTGCTAAAGGAAATCGGTTACAACGGGACCATCAGCTTAGAGCATGAGGATTCCGCCTATGAAGGAAGCCTTGCTGCTGTAAAAAATGGATTAATTGAGGGGAAAGCATATCTGGAAAACCTTATTCAATTATAAATAATAAAAAAGGTGGAGGTATTAACATGGTTAGAATAGGTATTATTGGAAGCGGAAACACCATTGGCATTGCCCAGAATCACATCAAGGCATATCAGTGCTGTGAGGATGCTGTCATTACAGCAGTCTACGACATTGTTGACGGACGTGCCCAGGGATATATTGAAAAACTGGAAATAAAGGATGCAAAAGCCTGCAGCAGTCTTGAAGAGCTCTTTTCTCTCTGTGATGCTGTCAGCATATGTACGCCAAATTCAACCCACGTGGAGCTGTCCGTTACTGCCTTAAAAGCAGGAAAGCACGTTCTGTGTGAAAAGCCGTTTGCTCCTGTTCCTGAAGATTGCGATGAGGCATTAAAGTATGCAGCTGAGGCCGGAAAGGTTGCCATGATCGGCCTGTGCTACCGGGATATCCCCGGGCTTGCGTACATGAAACAGCTTCTTGATGAAGGAGTTATGGGACGGATTTTCTTTGTCCGGGAAGAACAGGGCGGGGATCGCATTGGTGACCCCAACGTCAAATTGGAATGGCGTATGCAGAAGGAGCTTTCAGGACCAGGTGCTCTAGCTGACTTTGGCAGCCACATGATGGATATCTGCGATTATCTCCTTCGTGACATCTGCGGCCCCATCTGTGACATCACCACAATGCAGGATATTTGCATCAAAGAGAGAGAAATCATAGGAAAGCCCGGTGAAACGGGAGCCGTTACCAATGATGATGTGGCCTGCTGGATATGCCGCACCACCGGAGGAACACTTTATAACTTTACAGCAAGTCGTGTAGGGGCCACCTTCATGCTGGAGATTGTAGGCGAAGGCGGAAAAATGACCTTCCACGGAAACCGCCCATTTGAACTGACGCTTCAGTTAAAAGATAAAAACAGCGGCTATAACAAACAGCCGGAGGCAGTTCCTGTTCCGGAGTCCTGCTACGGCGGAGACAAACACGCTCCACGGATTCCATTTGCCATTAATTTTTACTATGAAGTCCGTCAGTTTCTGGATGCCATTCAAAAAGGAAGCGACACACTTCTTACCTTTGAACGCGGAAAATATATTCAGTCTCTCATCCAATATGCCCAGGATTCCGCTGACCGCCAGGAAATTGTGCACATAGAAGAAATATAAAGGAGGAAATCAAACATGAAATTAGGTGCCCACTGTGTCCTTTACGGAGCTGAAATCGCGTCAGATACAGAAGCTGTAATTAAGCGGCTGGCGGATTCCGGAGCCGAAGGCTGCGAACTAGGGGAGCGTTTCTTCGGAGTAGAGGACCGGGAAAAGCTGACCTCGGTGTTAGATAAGTACCATGTAGCTCTGGCTGGAATGCATGCCAATAATGTAAAGCTTTTGGACCTTCTGCATGACCCAGATCAAGCACGGACTGCCATGGAGAAGGTTGCCCGATTTGTTTCCGTCCTTCCCGATAAAAATATCATCGTTACCGGCGGAGTGCCGGATATAGAGCAGATTAAAACCTGCACTCTGGCTGAAGGAGTTCCCCACAAAGACCTTCACGACATAAAAAATGTCCGGACCATGGCTGAAAACTTCAATACCATTGCCGGAGACATCTATAAAGAATATGGCGTTCGTGTCAATTACCACAATCACAGCTGGGAATTTGCTGATGATGGCCTGATCTGGTTTGCACTTGCGGACTACGCTCCCCAAGTCCACTTTGCTCTCGATACAGGATGGGCTGCCGTATCCGGCTTCGACCCGGTAGAGCTTCTGAAGCGGTATCCCGGCAGATTCCATTATGTTCATTTAAGAGACTTTAAAAAATCAGATAATCCCATGGCCTTAAGTTTTAATGAAGTTCATACCGGTTATGTGGATCTTGGAACTGGAGATATGGATTATCCTCGCCTCATGAGACAGCTGAATCAGACTCTTGATGAAAAAGATTGGGCAATTGTGGAATACGAGCTTGGAAACTTTGACCAGTCCAGCTACCAAAAAGCTCTCAGCTATCTTCACGGAGTGCGTGATATGCTTCAAACAGAAGGAAGGTGATCATATGTCCAAACTGCGTGCAGCTGTTATCGGCTGCGGAAGAATTACCTCCGCCTATTTACCTGCCCTGAAAAACATCGGCCCAGAAACTGTGGAGCTTGTACTGGCTATGGACAAGCAGCTTGACCGCGCAGAGAAATTTGCAGAACATTTCCCTGGGTGCACAGCATCTGACATGGTAGATTTAATAAGCTTTAAAAATCTGCTTCGGGAATATCAGCCTGACATTCTTCACATCCTGCTGCCCCACCATCTTCACTGCGAATATGCGGTGGCAGCACTGGAGTCAGGTATCAATGTACTGACCGAAAAACCCATTGGAATCTCCTTAATGGATGCGGACAAGATGATCAATGCCAGTAAAAAAAGCAAAAAACAACTTGGTGTCATATTCCAGAACCGCTATATCGACGGTGTCGAGCGAGTGCGCTCCCTGATTCAGGATGGAACTCTCGGTGCGGTAAAAGGCGCATTTTCTATGCTTGCATGGCATCGTCCTCCCAGCTATTATGATTGTGACTGGAAGGGAAACTGGATGACCGAAGGAGGCGGTGTGATTATCGACCAGGCAATCCATTCTATTGATCTGATTCGGTATATGACCAATATGGAGGCCGTGAAAGTTCAGGGGCATGTGGCACGAAGAGTTCTTGAAAACATTGAAGTGGAGGATGTGGCAGATGCTGCCATTACTCTGGAAAACGGTGCTGTCTACAGCTTTTTTGCCTGCAATTATTACACAAAAAACAGCCCGATACGTGTAGAGATTCATTGTGAAAACGGAACTGCTCTCCTTACGGCAGATAAAATGGATATTTCTTGGGAAAACGGTGAAAACGAGACAATTCTTCCCAGCCTTTGCGCCAGCTCAGCAGAGGGCGAAAATTACTGGGGTGTTTTCCATGAAAAGCAGATCAGAAGCTGTTATGATGCTTTAACCAGGGGCACTCCCATGCCCTGGGGCCCTGAGGACGCAAAGAAAACTCTGGAAATTGTCTTAAGTATCTATCTTTCTGCACGAATCTCTGATTCAGTGACCATCTAAAATTGCAGCAAAATAGAGGTGAATGCCAGATCATGGCCACCTCTATTTTTATGTTTTTATATTTTATTGCAATTTCTTTCTCATGGCTACTGCCCAGGGTGTGGGTTCGAAAGGTACTTTTCTCTGAACCGGATTCTCCATCACCGGAATTTCCGGACAGGGCCATCTTTCCTCTTCATCGTCATAATTGCATTTCGTAAGAATTCTAAGCTGATCCATCAGCCAGTTTTCATGAATCATGACCGTATCATAATCCTTATATTCCTCTGTTTTCACTTTCAAAAGTCTGGCAATCTCCGGATATTTTCCGATCACGTTGCAGCGTTCACCGGGATCTGCTTTACAGTCAAAAAGCTGATCACTTTCTTTAAATCCGGAATAAGTTATGAACTTCCAGTTTTGATACCTTACCATACGTCCCAGACAGGTATCACCGTTTGGCAAATACATGTACTGTTCACTCACTACCATGCGTTCCTCACCCACAGCTTCACCTGATATGACAGGCACAAGACTCATTCCGTCTCCCGGAAGAACTTCTGCTCCTGCCAGTTGACAGATGGTGGGGCCCATATCCATGAGGCTGACCGGAGTATCAATTACCTTCCCCTTTGGAATTCCATCTCCTTCAATCAGGAAAGGAATGTGTACCGAGGGGTCATAAAATACCTGTTTTCCATAATAGCCCCGGTCCCCGTTCATATCTCCATGGTCTGAAACATAGATAAAGATTCCTTCATGTCCGTTTCTCTCCACATATTCCCGAAAAGCTTTATAGACCGTCTCTATATTATGATCCGTTGTCTCCACCAGCCCGTAGTATGCCGCTCTCGCCGCTCTCACCACATCAGGGTCCGTTTCACAAAGCTTTCCGGCAAGTACCGGATGCTCTCCCTCAATTTTGTCTGCTCCATCAAGGGAAACCTTATCATAATAATGATCGTACAGCTCTTTTGGTGCCACATATGGGAAGTGAGGTCCATATGCGCCTACCGTAATAAACTGGGGCTTGTCATAATCTTTTTCAAGATACTCCAACGCTCTTGTTACCACATACCGGTCATAGGCCAGAACCGGTGAATCCCCACCCCCCATATAATATACAGAGCCGTTTTCATCAAATCCCCTGATCTGAGTCCCCTCCTTCATTCCCTGATTCGGAACCCCGTTATGAAATACCGGAGTTCTGTCTCCGGCAATCCGCTTTGCGTAGCCATGTCTTTGATCCGGGCCCACAAAATGCATCCGTCCGCAGAGCACCGTATCATAGCCGGATATATTCAGGCTGTGCAGAAAGGTCGCCTGATCTGAGTTAATAGAATTAAAATTGAACAGCACCCCGTTATTACTGGGAAGAAGTCCGGTAATCATAGACGCCCTGGCCGGAACACATAACGGACAGGAAGTCATGGCATTGGTCATAACCGTTGCCTGCTCTGCCAGTTTATCCAGCATAGGAGTTCGGACAACCGGATTGCCTGCATAGCCCTGCAAATTGTATGAATGCTGATCAGACATGTATAACATAATATCTCTAATCATGGACAGATCCTCCTTTATGCCTTTGGTACTTTAGATTCACAAGTATAAATCCAGTATTCTATGTACAGCCAAAAAATTGATATACTTTCATTATTTTTCCAGGCTTTTGAACATATAGTTTTTGTATGCTTCTACTCCCGGCTGATCAAATGGATTAACCCCGAGAATCCTTGCAGACAGATAGCACATAAACTGATAAAAATAATAAAGCTGTCCAAAGGTTTCCTCATCAATTGCCGGTACAGAAAATATAATACATGGAAACTTCTCACTGTGGGCTGATACAGTGGCATCAAATGCAACTTGATTAATTTTATCAAAATCCATTCCATCAAGTTCAGAAAAATCATCCTCTACATCATCACCGTAAATCACATAGGAAGCTCCGGTGTTTTCAATTTTAAGGAAGGTTTCAAACATAATTGTATCTCCATCCTGAATATACTGGCCAATTGAATGAAGGTCTTCCGAAAAGGTGCCGAATACCGGATATAAAGCCTTATTATCCTTTCCTTCACTTTCGCCGAACAACTGCATCCACCATTTTGCAAACCGGAACATTCTTGGTTCAAAACAGGAAAGCATCTCCAGCTTCAGCCCTTTTTTATACAGCATATTCCGTACAACTGCATACTGAAGTGCCAGATTCTCAGACGCATCTTCCTTTTGAAGCCTCTGGCTCATGTGTCTGGCGCCTTCCACCATGGCTCGTATATCCAGCCCTGCTGCTGCCAGCGGGAAAAGTCCTATGGGTGTCAGACTGGTATACCGGCCTCCTACATCCTCAGGAAACGGCAAAAAGTAATATCCTTTCTCTCTGGCTATTTTTTCAAACTTTGTCCCGCAGGTTCCTGTACAAATTACTCTTTTTGAGTATTCATCGCCATACTGATCCTTCAGAAAGGCCCGGAAGGCCCGAAAGGCGATACCCGGTTCCAGAGTTTCAAAATTCTTTGCAATCACATCGATATATACGCTTTTTCCTTTTATCTCTTCCAGCACCTTACAAATGCTGTCAGCTGAAATGCTGTTTCCAGCAAATACAATCTTTACATGATTTTTGGAACCAATTGCGTCTATCACTGCTCTTGCTGCCTGATTAGAACCACCGATTCCGATGACAACCAAAACATCGCCATCCTTTTGAACTACTTTTGCAAGCTCCTCATACTTTAAAATCCAGTCTTCTCCGGCCCAATGGCTCACATCATGCCAGCCCAGATTATCCTTGTACTGTTCTTCTCCCTTTTTAACTGCATCAAGCAGAAGAGTATATTTATCTCTCATTGTCCGGATTTCTTCTTTCTCAAGCCATCCGGCTTTATCAACTATTTCTAATTTAAGTTCATTCATAGCGTCCTCCTTAAAAATAGAGACAAATCCCAATATGAATTTGCCTCTCTTCTTTGATGTTTAACCTAATTCTTTAATCCGGCAGCAGGACACAAAATGACCTGTAGATACTTCTTCCTGAACCTGAGGCTGGCTGCAGATCTCCTTTGCATACTTGCAGCGAGCGGCAAAGCGGCAGCCCGGCTTTGGATTGATAGGAGATGTGATTTCTCCATGAAGAATTTCTCTCTTCATAGGATTACGGATATTAGTCGAGGGAATTGCAGAAAGCAGGGCTTTCGTATAGGGGTGCATGGGGTTTCGGAACAATTCCTTTGACTCACATTTTTCTACCACCTGACCAAGATACATAACACAAATATCATCGGAAATGTGTTTTACAACTGACATATCATGAGTGACAAACATATAGGTCAATCCTTTATTTTCCTGTAAAACTTTTAAAAGGTTGAGCACCTGTGCCTGGATAGAAACATCCAGAGCTGATACCGGTTCATCGCAGACAATGAACTTTGGATTCAAAGCCAGTGCGCGGGCAATTCCCACGCGTTGGCGGCGTCCTCCATCCAACTCATGAGGATATGCCAATCTGAGCCGCTGATCAATTCCAACCAACTCCATCAGATCATCTGTCTTTATCTCAATCTCCGCTTTCGACAACTTGCCGGACACCTTCAAAGGTTCTGTAATCGTACTTCGGATGGTCTTTCTTGGGTCCAGAGAGGAATAGGGATCCTGAAAAATGATCTGCATTTGTTCCCTGGCATCTCTCAATGCTTTTCCGCTTAATTTCGTAACATCCTGGCCTTCCAGGCTTATTTTACCAGCAGTGGATTCATGAAGATGGATAATGGTACGTCCAAGAGTTGACTTGCCACATCCAGATTCCCCTACCACACCAAGAGTTTTTCCCTTTTCAATTGTAAAACTTACATCATCTACAGCATGCAGCATTCCGCGTGGAGTGGAGAAATATTTTTTTAAATGATCTACTTGAATTACAGGTTCCATCTATTTCTCCTCCTTTGCAATTTCATCCAAACGGCAGCAACGGCAATCGTGGCCATCTGCAGTTTTTGCCATACCTATCAGTCCATTCATACATGGGGCCCCGGCATAATTACAGCGCGGTGCAAAAGCACATCCCGGCGGAAGGTTTGTCGGATCGGGGGGGAGTCCCTCAATAGGATGAAGCCATTCCTCGTCCTCGTTCATATCCGGAATTGCACCAAAAAGTCCCTTGGTATAAGGATGGGAGGGATGATCAAAAATCTGTTCCTTGGTTCCGTATTCAATAATATTACCTGCATAAATAACTGCAACACTATCACACACCTGGGCTACAACACCTAAATCATGTGTAATCAACAGCATAGAGGTATTATATTTCTTTCTTAAATCTCCGATCAGATCCAGTACCTGAGCCTGAATCGTAACATCAAGGGCTGTTGTTGGTTCATCTGCCAGGAGAAGATCCGGATTACAGGCCAAAGCGATAGCGATTACCACTCTCTGCTTCATACCGCCGGAAAACTGGTGAGGATATTCATAATATCTCTCGGCTGGAATTCCAACAATCTCCAGCATCTCTTTGGCACGCTTCTCCGGGTTGACATTCTCATCATTATGAAGTCTGACAACTTCCGCAATCTGTTCTCCTATCCGCTGTACAGGATTTAAAGCCGTCATGGGATCTTGAAAAATCATGGAAATCTTACTTCCCCGAATCTTTCGCATCTCATTTTCATGCAGCTTCAAAAGATCCTTGCCCTCCAGATAAACCTCGCCTTCCCGAATTTTACATCCGACATCTGGGAGAATTCTTAAAATTGCTTTTGCAATTGTAGTTTTACCCGCTCCTGTTTCACCTACAAGACCCAGAGTCTCTCCTCGTTTCAGTTCCAGAGAAACACCGTTTACCGCATGTACAGTCTCACCATCAGAAGCAAACTCTACAACCAGGTCTTTCACTGCGAGGAACTTTGTTTCCTTATCCATATTCGTTCCTCCTTTAATTCTTCAATTTCGGGTCTAATGCATCGCGAAGTCCGTCCCCCATTAAATTCAGGGCAAGTACGGTGATTGCAATTGCAAGACCTGGAAAAAAGATCAAATGCGGTGCCTGACGGATAAACTGGCGGGCACCAGAAAGCATAGCTCCCCACTCCGGAGTCGGAGGCTGAATGCCCAATCCGATAAAGCTTAAACCAGCCGCCAATGTGATTGCCTGTGCCACTCCCATGGTAGCCTGTACAATAATAGGAGACATACAGTTGGGAATCAGATGACTTACAATAATTCTGAACTTGCTGCAGTTAATGGAATGGGCTGCTTCTATGTACTCATTTCCCCGTTCCTTCAGCATCTGAGCCCTCAGCATCCTGGCCATGCCCGGAATATAACCAAAGGCCATGGCGATAATCGTATTGAGAAATCCCGGCCCAAGAATAGCGGCAATTACAATATTCATCAAAAGCCCTGGAATTGCCTGTATGATATCCAGAAAACGCATTAACAGATTGTCGACCCAGCCTCCGTAGAATCCTGCCACTGCGCCCACGGTACAACCGATCACAGTGGCTATTGTAATAGAAAGAACACCCATAGAAATTGAAAATCTAGCGCCATAAATGATACGGCTGAAAATATCGCGCCCCATATCATCACATCCAAAGAAATGCTGCAGCGATGGTTTTGCAAAAGTGGAAGCCATATCCATCGCTGTATAATCATAAGGAATGATGTAGGGTGCCAGAACAGCAACAATAATTTCAATTACAATAATAACCAATCCTACTACAGCCAAGCGGTTTTTAGACAACTGACGCAGGATACGCATCAGCTCGCTGTTTTTTTTGGCTTTGCCTGCCTGCGTATTATCCATTCTGCCGGTCCTCCTTAACTGCTTTTTTCATTTGTTTTCTTTTATTTGATGCATACTGTGCCTTAATTCGCGGATCTACAGCTGCATAAAGCAGATCTACTGCCAGCATACAAAGACTAAAAGTGATTGCCAGGAAAATAGTTCCTCCCTGAACAATGGGATAATCTCTGTTATTAACTGCACCAATGATATAAGTTCCCATTCCCGGAATAGAAAAAACAGTTTCAATAATCATCATACCGCCCAGAAGAGCTCCAAAGGTTGTTCCAAACATGGTAATAATAGGAATCAACGCATTTTTAAGTGCATGCCTTAATATAACCATGCGCTCTGCCACACCTTTGGACCGGGCCGTTGTTATATAGTCTGCCCGAATCACATCTAACATGGAAGATCTTGTCTGACGGGCACAGGAAGCTAACGCTCCCATACATCCGGAAATCGCGGGAAGAATGTAGGATTTCAGACCCTGATCAATACCCATAGGAGGAAGCCAGCCCAAATTTACAGAGAACACCAGTACCAGCATCAAAGCCAGCCAGAAATTAGGAATAGCCACACCGCACAGGGCAAGAAACATCGATGCAGAATCCTGCCACCGGTTTTGATGTGTAGCCGCCATAATACCTAGAGGAATACCCAGTCCAAAAGAAATAAATAGTGTAATTAATGTCAAAACCAGAGTTCGCGGAAGTCTCTCTACAATGGTTGAGACAATATCAATTTTTGTAATCCAAGATACGCCCAAATCATGATGAACAAAAACATCTGCCATATACGTGCCCAAGCGAATCAGGAATGGGCGGTTTAAGCCCAATTCCTCTGTCTTCGCCATAAGATCTGCCTCTGTTGCAGTCGAACCCAATATAATTTCCGCAGGATTTCCTGGGCAGAACGTCATCATTGTAAAAATAAGGATTGTAACTCCCAATACAATGGGCACCATCCAAATGATTCTGTTGATAACATACTTAAGCATTTAACTCCTCCTGTATCGCCTGTTACTTCATAGGGAATGCTGAATAGGTAGATGAAGCCGGTGAAATATATCCATTTTTTTCCTTTACTTCTTTCTGAAGGCCAATGTCATTTCTCCAGATTATCATGTTCTGAGGATTTACCATACCGTAAGCAATAGCATTGTCCCTCAGATAAACATGAACCTCATCAATATTTTCCTCTGTCCAGCCATCTGGTGTCCATGTCTTATAAAGCAGCTCTGCCAGATCATAATCATGGCGGCTGGTTCCGTCTCCTGTTGAATAAGCTGCCAGATCATAGCGGATTGCCCACGCATCGGAAAGGTATACACCGCCTATGGTATTTATGAACATGTCATATTTTGTTCCATCCAAACGGATTGCTGTCATTTGAGCCGGGTCTACCAGATTCAGTTCAACTTTTAAACCGGCAGCCAAAAGATAATTCTGTACCATCTGGGCTAATCGTGATGAAAAGCTTGCAGTTCCACAGAGAATTGAAAGAGTACGTCCATCATATCCTGACTCTGCCACTAACTGCTTTGCTTTTTCCACATCATAGCTGTAATATTCTTCACTTTTCCATTTTTCATTGGCTCCGATATGAAGCGGGCTGTGGGCATCATACATCGGTGTCCCATAGCCTGCACAAAGGCCGGTGACCAACCCCTGAGCATCAATTGCGTAACTGACAGCCTGACGAAGTTTTACGTTTTCAGCCATAGGGCTTGTATCTGCCCCGGAGAAGAACATGGTCCAGCCCTGAGGACCATCAGCCAGTTCCATCGTGTATGCCGAATTATCCTTGAATTGAGCCCCTGTTGAGTTATCGATACGGATTGCCATATCTATGGTGCCTGTCTCCAGTGCTATACCGAGCTGGGAAGCCTCTGGAATTGCGTGCCAGCAGACCTCTGGGACATTTGGCCGCACTGATTCCGGCATATTGGAATAATCCTGCCAGTAATCATCTCTGAGTTCCATCTTCATAATGGAGTTTGCTGTAAATTCTGTGATTTTGTAAGGTGAGGTGCTGACCAGACTTGTACCAAACTCATCCGGACTTGCTTCAAATGCCTTCTGGCTCACTACATATGTATCTGTCAGAAAAGTCTCAAAGGTTCCAACAATATTGCTTACAAGCTTTACATTAAATGTATAATCTCCAGTCTGTTCTACACTTTCAAGCTTTCCCCAAATAGGCTTCAATGCCATCTCTTTTGATTTGCTCATAAACCATACAATATCAGCTGCAGTAATTTTATTGCCCTCAGAATCCGTCACGCCCTGGTTAATCTCAACCTCATATGTAAAACCATTATCCCCGGTAGACCAGCTTTTGGCTACCCATGGCTCTAACTTATTATCGGCACTAAAAATTGCCAACTGCTCGGTAACGGATGGCCAGTACGGTGCATCACGATTCGTATTGGCACGAAATACAGTTAAGGTGTCCGGTGTCTGTTGATACCCTACATCCAGAATCCCATCATCGGCCAACTTGGTTGAGGCTGTCGTTTCTGTCCCGCTTCCTGCTGTCCCGGCAGAAGAACCTCCGCCGCATCCAGACAATGAGATGGCCATAACCAGTCCCAGACTCACAATCTTAGCTACATTTTTGTGAAATAATTTTCTCATATTAATCCTCCTAATACATTAATAATAATTAAAATTCATTCCTTCAAACACTGCCATTACATTGATTTAATTATTTAATTAATTATATATGCTTAAGGAATTTATGGGAATAGGTAATAGTTC
Organism: Clostridiaceae bacterium; assembly: GCA_902363735.1. GTDB lineage: Bacteria > Bacillota > Clostridia > Lachnospirales > Lachnospiraceae > Lacrimispora. Next base: position 103,772 of record CABJBA010000002.1, on the reverse strand, counting down.
CAGATTTTTTTTATTTTTTTATACATAATATACAAATAATCTTGTATTTTTTTATTCAAACATGTGTAAAAAAGTTTTAATTTATAAATTCTAAAAATTTAATTTTGTTAAAACTTTAATTTATTTATATGTTTAATAAATTATACATAATTAAGTACTATATATTTAATTACCGGAGACAAGTAAAAAACTTACTCTCCTGATGTATAACAATACATCAGCCGTCCGGAATAGTTTATTCCTGCTTTATGAAGATGTAGGATTCTCCGCACGTCTTCTTTTAACAGAAACCGCAAAAAAACCGTTATATTCAGGAATAACAATGAATATAACGGTCCTTTTTATATTGCTGCAAATTTAAAAATATTATAAATATTAATTCCAATAATTACAACCAGCAACACAATAAATAATTTATTTACACCTGTCTCATCAATATTTTTATTGACTATGCTTCCAATATTTCCGCCAAATATTCCTCCGCCTACCATGAGCAATGCATATACAATGCTTACTTCCGGCATAGTCCCTGCAAGAAACACCTGGATTAAGCTGGCAATCTGGGAAAACATAATGATATACAGGGAGTTAAATGCTGCTTCTTTTGTTCTCATGGAAAAGAAATATTCCAGTGCAATCAGGTTCATAGGCCCTCCGCCAATTCCCAGAAAACTGGACATGATGCCCAAAACAAGCCCAACAGAAACAATTACTCCTCTGCTCTTATACTGCTTTTTCCTGATTCGTGATTTTAACATAGTATAAATCAGGGTACCTAATGTAACAGCAAGAAGAACAGCCGCCTGAACCATTCCGATCAGTACCTCATTGCCTGTGCTGTCTTTCAGCATTTGGAAGCCAATCTTTCCTGCCACTCCTCCTGCTACCGCCCCAAAGGCCAGTAAGGTGGAAGTTTTAATATCCAGACTGTTGCTTCCTGACTTAATATTTTTAAATACTGAAACCACTGACATGGACAAAACTGTGCATCCTGAAAGAAAGCTGATGGCCGACACGCTCATGATTCCTGTTGCGTCCAGAACCGGTTTTATAATAACTCCGCCTCCAATTCCGCAAATGGTTCCTACAGCAGAAGAAAACAGACTGACTGCAAATACAATAAACATTAATACGTACATGTGAAATCCCTCCATTTGTATTCTACTCTATATGGAGGAATAAGACATTAACTTTTTACTCAAACGTTTTCTCTTTTTGTAAACTTTTCTTTTCAACCTCCCAAAGTAACATCCTGCCTGGAATACCATTCAATTGCATCGTACACATGCTGGGGCTTAAAATCAGGCCAATAATCTTCAATGACATACATATCGGAGTAAACAGACTGCACCGGCAAAAAACCGGAAAGCCTTCTTCGGCCTCCCCACCGGATCACCAGATCAATTCTGGAAACGTCAGCAGTTTTTAATACAGGCCCTATGGCTCCGTCATGAAGTCCCAGGTCCCATTCCCAGCTATAATTCACCAGAAAATTAATCTTCATTCCTCCTGCTCCAAACCTGCCCCTGCTGGTATATTGCTTTAAAGCTTCCGGGAACATGGCGGAGGTGGTCTTTCCAAGAACCAGCAGTTCCGCATCCTCTTTTGCCAGCTCATCCACAGCCTTGACGCAGGCATTTGAAAATGCCTCTCTCTGGAGCGATGGCCGCTTCGTATTGTCTACTGTAAAGCCATAAAATGTCATTTCATTGATACCCATTTCCCTGCAAAGATGGTAAAGGGTCATGCCGGGGGATATACCGCTGTCATACCCCTCCTCTTTTCCCATACCCTGTTCCACCGCCCAGCGCCGGTTTCCATCGGGTATGATTCCTATATGTTTCGGAATTCTCATATGCTGCCTCCATGCCTCATAATATAATTATTAATATATGAAAAGTATGTCCATTTATTTTGATTCCATAATTTTCCTTATGCCATCCGGTAAAAAAAAGCAGAAAGAGCATGAATCCCTGCATTTCTGCATAGAATCATGCTCTTAACCCATATAATAACCTGTCTTCAGACCATTTAAAACACTGATTACTGAAGACCCATTTTCTTTCTTTTCTTTAGGATGTGTTCTTCAATATCATTAGCCACCTGTACCGGATCATCTCCCAGGGCCACTTTGCCTCCCGTTAAGCCTTCCACCTCTTCTGTAAGCAGCTTGACAAGCCTTGGAGCTCCTGTAATAAAAGGAGTAGGGGAAAGATGGGTATAGGCTCCATAAGCCACTGCAAACAGACCGTCTATGGTAGCTTTCTGCTCCATCCACTCCGGCGCTGTAACCGCAATAGGAAGATCCGAAATATCCGCATCCAGGTGGTCGGCCAGAGCCGTAACAAGCATGGAAACCCTTCCCGTATCCGTACAGGTTCCAAAGCTCAGCACTGGAGGAATTCCCAAAGCTCTGCACACTCCCTGTAAACCTTTTCCCGCCTGGTTAATGGCATCCAGATTGCACATTCCCGCAACCTCCAGACCGTGGTTTCCGCAGCCGCCCGCAACCACAAGAATATCTCTTTTGATCAGCTCTTTTGTCAGGTTGACTGTATTCCAGTCCTGGGGACCATTTCTTAAGGTAGAGCAGTTAGCCAGAGCCACAATTCCCTTTAACTGGCCTTTTGCAATTACATCCACCAGGTTATTTAAATCATTTCCAATGGCATTCAGCACTGCTTCCGTGGAAAACCCGGCAATGGCCTTTTGCTTGTATTGGGGAACCATAGGCTTGATCTGCTTATGTCTCTTTTTAAAATTGTCAATAGCAACGCTGATACATGTCTCAGACATCTCGTCTGCCTTTTGGGGATAATAAGGCATCTTATGGGCCGTTCCGGGAACACCGATAATAGTGCTGACACTGACCAGGGCAACCTGATATTTTTCCGCATATTTGTCAATATCCGGCGGAGAACAGTTTTCTTCCATAACGAATGCATCCACGGTTCCTGTTGCCAGAAATGGCTCAATGGACAGCCAATTCCCCATCAGGCCCACAAATACATCATCTACTTCAAAACGCTGCAGCAATTCCTGTCCTGTTTCAATGGAGCCTACGATATGAATTCCCTTCGCACCAGCCGCTTTGGCCATTTCCTGATACTTTTCCATCTTTGCCTTCTGCAAAGTGGCCACACCGATCCATGGCTGATGTCCGTTAAATGCTATATTTACATAGTCAGGATCCATAATTCCCAGATCCACATCCACCTCGTGAGGCTTAGGAGTTCCGAATAAAATATCCTGGGTCATTTCCAGGCCGATTTGTGCCGTATAAATGGTAGACAGACCTAAGCGCAAGGCTTTTGTCGCCAGGGAAACGTAATCACCGTCCACATTAGTAAGACAGCTTGCAATGCTGTTTTGCACCTCATGCTCCACGCCTGTGGGATAGATGTTTAAATCCTTCCATATTGGTTTTCGCTTCTTTGGGGAAAAAACCTCTACCATGACGCTTTCTTCATCGGGGTTTACCTTCATTTCCTTGTCAAGGAATTCTGCCAGACAAATAGCCATCTGATTCACGTCCTGGTCGGTATTGATTCCTGTTTTTTCACACATCCATTTTAATTTCTCAACATCGGTGATGTGAAAAACCGTATTTCCCTTCCCTGTTTCCTTCAAAGTCCGAAATGCTTCGTATGCGTGATGGGCATAGGTAGCAGCTCCCATAATATTTCTCATGAGAAGGTTTCTCATTGCCATAGCATCAGGACCGATTCCACAGACTCCCTTGTCCGGCCCTTTTTGTTCGTTGATCCTGCAGGGCCCGTTGGTACATAGCTGGCAGCTCAGTCCCTGCAAGCAAAATTTACAACGTATCTTCTCCTGTTCATCCCATCTGGAAAACACACTTGATAAGCCGTCATCTCTGATTCTCACCAGCATTTCTTCTACAGAATCATGGTAGCTTACACGCCCCTCTGTCTTTTCTAAAACTGCTTCTGACATAGTTACCTCCAAAAATAATGTATGATTTTATGGGTAGTATGCCATATTTTAGAAATCATATTCTATGAATTGTTTGAATCACTGCTTAGCTGAAATATTTTTCTATGATCTTTTCCGATGTTCGTGTCGCAAGAGCCTGAGTTGTCAGAGTGGGATTTGGACCTCCTATTCCATTGGATAAAACGCTGTTATCTGTAATAAACAGATGTTTTACATCATAAGCCTCGCAATTGGCATCAGTCACATATCCCATACGCATGGTGCTCATGATATGAAGATAAATATCAGAGGGCCAGTTAGCGCGGGTAATGATTTCTGCTCCCGCCAGTCTCATGGACTGAGCTGCGATCCGGGCCAGGCCATCCCTTCTTTCTTTGTCTCTCTCACTCATGTTGTATGTAACAATTGGAAGAAAACCATTTTCATCCTTTAAAACCGGGTCCAGAGTAATGCTATTTTGCTGATTTACGTCATCATCTGCAAAAACTGCAATACAAAGGGTTCTTTGATAGTTTCTCATAAACTCTTTCAGCAGTTCTCCTACAACCATCCCTTCTAAGTCCCAGGGTTCCGCCTCATCTGGATTGTTTTGAAAATAATACCCCTTCTGGCTAAGTCCATAATTAATAATAGAATATATCCCGGGACCCATTCCAAACGGTTCCATTACACCCAATCCCGGATAATCAAATCTGGCTGCAGACGTCTGGCCTACATATGGCTTTATATCGGACATTCCTATGGCATTCATCAGACTTTCTTCTGAAAAGATACCGGATATACAATCAAAGGCATGGTTGGTTAAGCCTCTTCCCACCCATTCATTTGCCGGAAGTTGGGAATTGAGCCATAGCCGGGGAGTCTCTATAGAACCTCCCGCCATAATAATGACCTTTGCTCTCAGCTTTCCTGTGTCTCCTGTCCAGGTGTTTCTCCATGTAATACCATCCGCATATACTCCTTCTGTCTGATTTGTTTCGGTATGTATTTGGGTCACAAAGGTATTGGGACGTATCTCTACATTTCCAGTTGCAAGAGCTAAAGGAATGTAGCTTACCAACGTAGACCGCTTGGCAACACTGTCCACAGTTGGGCCGGTCTTACATCCGTTTATGCAGTGTCCTCTTAAGGTGCAGCCTACAGAATTGTTGTTTTGCAGGTCAAAATCAGGATCATTTAAAAGAGGGTTAATGCGGAGTATGGCATTGGGCTGAGGCCGGTATCCCGGCTCCGTCAAATTCTTTGCATCCGTATAATTCCAGCCTGCCTTTTTCAGTCCGTAGTAAAATATGTCTTCCTTGGAGGTTCCTGTCGCCGAATGAACGGGCAGGGTACTTTCCACTTTTTCATAGTAGGGAATCAGTTCTTCATAGGAAATAGGCCAATCCTGCTCAAAAGCCCTGGGATAGGCCCTGGGAGAATTGGCAAAGTAGGAAAGGGTTGTTCCTCCCACACCTGCATTTTGCCAGGTATAACCTCCCTCTGGATGAACTCTCACCCAGGGACTCTGGTTCCTGTTAGCCGGACCCCAGCGGAATTTCCCTGTAATGGTATCATTCATATCATCTTCAAGATCCGTAAAACTTTCCTTTAATAAATCAATATCCAGATCTTCATAGCTGGAACTTCCTGTCCCTCCCGGTTTCTGGTTAGGTTCAGGCCACTGCTTATTTCCATACCAGGGACCAGCCTCTAAAACCAGCACCTTAAGCCCCTTTTCCCCCAGTTCTTTGGCTGCAACAGCGCCGCCTCCGCCTGCACCGATTATAATTACATCTGCATCATATCCGTTGCTCATACTCTTCTCCAATCCTTATTGTATTTTTCTTTCCGTCAGACAATTAAAACCTTCTTATGTATAGCTGTATGCCCCCGCCAAACGGTAGCCTGAGGAAGGCCCTGGATATCCCACTTGTTCCCAGCTTACAGGGTAGTATTCCAGCTTTCTCTGGTCGGGTGGGTTCATGCGGGTGGAACCATATCCTGCCCATTCGGAGTAATATCCCATCATGGACAATCTGGTCAGAGAAGGAATAATAAGAAATATCTGTTCCTGGCTGGTTTGATCCAGAGCCGGAAAATAGGCAATTCCCTCCGGCTGCAACAGGATGCTGATAAGCTGAAGCCGTTCCATTTGCGAAAGGCTTAAAAAGGCCATGGCCTCTGTACCCTCTTCTCTTTCTGCCTCCCTGTAAAGGAACTGCTCTGCAGCCATGTTTAAGGTTTCTGCCACCGGCAGTGCCAAAGGTACCGCCAGACTGTCAAGTGATAAAACGATAAATTCGCCTGTATGCAGATCCAAAGCTCCATAATACTGTACCTTTCCATACTGCTCCGCCAATTCCGGAGAACGTGGTATGACGGCATCAGCAAAAGCTGTAAAGGTATCCGTCAAATATTCATATATGGTCTTCTCATACAATACTTTGCCTGTTGAATCATAATAAATCAAATCCATTTACCCACCTGCCTTTTAACAGCATTTATCATGCACCTAACTCGCACAGATGTCAGGAACATGCTTTATGTTTTATACTATGATAAGTCCAGAAAATCTATCACGGATATTGAAATTTTGATACAAAAAGAGAGATACCCGACACATTCCCATCGGATACCTCTCTGTTCCATATATCATATATTATTTTTCATTCAAAGCTGCCTGTGCTGCTGCCAGTTTTGCAATCGGCACACGGAATGGAGAACAGGACACATAATCCAGACCGATCTTATGGCAGAACTCTACGGAAGATGGATCTCCGCCGTGCTCACCGCAGATGCCCACATGCATTTCCGGACGAATGCTCTTGCCTAAGGTAAGGGCTGTTTCCATAAGCTTGCCCACACCAACCTGATCCAGTTTTGCAAATGGGTCATTTTCAAAGATCTTGGTGTCATAGTAAGCGTTTAAGAACTTGCCGGCATCGTCACGGGAGAAGCCGTAAGTCATCTGAGTTAAATCGTTGGTTCCGAAGCAGAAGAATTCTGCATCCTTTGCAATCTCATCAGCAGTGATACAAGCTCTGGGAATCTCAATCATAGTACCTACTTCATACCTTAAGTCAATTCCTGCTGCTGCAATCTCTGCGTCAGCGGTTTCAACAACGATTTTCTTTACAAACTTCAATTCCTTATCATCACTGATCAGAGGAATCATAATTTCCGGGCAAACCTTCCAGTCTAAGTGTGCTTTCTGTACATTGATAGCAGCACGGATCACTGCTTTTGTCTGCATTTTAGCAATCTCTGGGTAAGTAACTGCCAGACGGCATCCTCTATGTCCCATCATTGGGTTGAATTCATGTAAGGAATGAATAATGTTCTTGATCTGCTCCACAGTCTTGCCCTGTGTATCAGCCAGCTTCTTGATATCATCTTCATCCGTAGGAACGAACTCATGCAGAGGCGGATCTAAGAAGCGGATGGTAACAGGATTTCCTTCCAGAGCTTCATAAAGCTTCTCAAAGTCTCCCTGCTGTACGGGAAGAATCTTCTCCAAAGCTGCTTCTCTCTCTTCCACGGTATCAGAACAGATCATCTCACGGAATGCATCAATTCTATCGCCTTCAAAGAACATGTGCTCAGTACGGCAAAGACCGATTCCCTCTGCGCCCAGTTCTCTTGCTTTTCTTGCATCTTCCGGAGTATCTGCATTGGTTCTAACTTTCAGCCTTCTGTATTTGTCAGTCCATGCCATGATTCTTCCGAATTCTCCTACAATCGCAGCATCCACAGTGGGGATAATGCCGTCATAAATCTTTCCGGTAGAACCATCTAAGGATAACCAGTCGCCTTCGTGATATTCCTTACCTGCCAGTACAAACTTCTTGTTCTCTTCGTCCATAGCGATCTCGGCGCAGCCGGATACACAGCAGGTTCCCATACCGCGAGCAACTACTGCTGCATGAGAAGTCATACCGCCTCTTACGGTCAGAATACCCTGTGCAGCCTTCATTCCCTCAATATCTTCCGGAGAAGTCTCAAGACGAACCAGAACTACCTTTTCACCTCTTTCATGCCATTCCTTTGCATCGTCAGCTGAAAATACGATCTTACCGCATGCAGCACCGGGAGAAGCAGCCAGAGCTTTTCCAACCGGCTCTGTCTTATTTAAAGCCTCTGCATCAAACTGGGGATGAAGTAAGGTATCTAAGTTTCTCGGATCGATCATCCGGACTGCCTTTTCCTCTGTAATCATACCTTCATCAACTAAATCGCAGGCAATCGTTAAAGCAGCTTTAGCGGTTCTCTTTCCGTTACGTGTCTGAAGCATGTAAAGTTTTTTATCCTGAATGGTAAATTCCATATCCTGCATGTCTCTGTAGTGGTTTTCCAAAGTGTTGCAAACACCTAAGAACTGCTCATATACCTCAGGCATAACTTCCTTCAGCTGTTCAATTTTCTGAGGTGTACGGATACCTGCAACTACGTCCTCACCCTGAGCATTGATTAAAAACTCACCCATAAGGTGCTTCTCACCTGTTGCCGGATCACGGGTAAATGCAACACCTGTACCTGAGGTGTCGCCCAGGTTTCCGAATGCCATCATCTGCACGTTAACAGCAGTTCCCCAGGAGTAAGGAATGTCATTATCACGGCGGTATACATTGGCTCTTGGGTTATCCCAGGAACGGAAAACAGCCTTGACAGATTCCATTAACTGAATCTTTGGATCAGACGGGAAATCTTCACCCAATTTTGTCTTGTATTCAGCTTTAAACTGGTTTGCAAGCTCTTTTAAATCGTCTGCGGTTAGATCCACATCCTCTTCAATTCCTTTTCCCTTTTTCATCTTGTCAATGAGCTCTTCAAAATACTTTTTGCCCACTTCCATAACTACATCGGAGAACATCTGAATAAATCTTCTGTAACAATCCCAGGCCCAGCGAGGATTACCTGACTTAGAAGCTAATACTTCCACAACGTCTTCATTCAGACCCAGGTTTAAGATCGTGTCCATCATACCAGGCATGGAGGCTCTGGAACCGGAACGAACGGAAACCAGAAGTGGATTTTCCTTGTCACCGAATTTCATTCCGGTAATCTCCTCCATCTTGCTGATATATTCCATGATCTGTTCCATGATCTCGTCATTAATTACCTTGCCATCGTCGTAATACTGGGTACAAGCCTCAGTTGTTATGGTAAAACCCTGGGGAACCGGAAGACCTAAATTCGTCATTTCTGCCAGATTTGCACCCTTGCCACCTAACAGGTTCTTCATTTCTGCACTGCCCTCAGTGAATAGATAAACCCATTTTTTTGCCATAAGTCAATTTCCTCCTAAAATGTGTTGATTATTCTGCCCTTCCATTGTTCAATTTGTGGAAAAGCCCTGCGAATATTATAGCATAATTCAAATTCTAGTAAAGACCTTTTTTACAATTATTTGCATAAACTTCTCCTTTTTTCTCTACAATTGATTTGAAAGCACTTCCATATTCAGTCATTTTCTTATATCCGATCTTTGATCGCATATACGAACATAATGTTTTTTTAATTGACCTGTCCGCATTTATCTAAAGGAGCAATAAACTGCTAAAAAGAGACTGATATTACCCGCAATATCAGCCTCCTGTTTATCAATCACTTCCGTCCTGCAAAACTCCCTGGAATTTCTCTGCCTTTTCAGCAAGTTCTCTGGACTCACTGTAAAAATGGCACGCAACCATGTGCCCATCTCCTTTAAGTATCATTTCCGGTTCCTTTTCAAAACAAGCTTCCCTGGCCATCCAGCAACGGGGAGCGAACCGACAGCCCGGCTTTGGATTAATGGGACTTGTCACATCTCCCTTCAGAACAATCCTTGACATCTTATCCGTTAATTCTACTCTGGGTACTGCAGATAACAGTGCGATTGTGTAGGGATGCAGTGCATTGGAGAATATTTCATCTGTTTCCGCCATTTCAATAATCTGACCCAAATACATTACTGCAATCCGATTGGAGATATGACGCACCACACTTAAATCATGGGAAATAAAAAGATAGGACAACCCTTTCTTTTTCTGCAAATCAATGAGAAGATTGATAATGGTAGCCTGAATGGAAACATCCAGGGAGGATACCGGCTCGTCGCATACCACAAATTCCGGAGACAGGGACAATGCTCTTGCAATTCCCACAATCTGCCTCTTTCCCCCGTCTAATTCATGGGGATACTTGTCCAGCAGATCAACCGATATTCCTGTTTCCATACACAAAGTACGGATGGTTTTTTCAACTTCTTCTCCCTTGACCATTTTGTGAATTCCATAGGATTCCTTTAAAATAGCTCTGATTGTTTTTCTGGGATTTAATGAGGAATAAGGGTCCTGGAAAATAACCTGTATTTTTTTACACAGCTCCAGATGCTCTTTACCCTGGGCGTCAAATACAGACTGTCCCTGAAACAAAAACCTTCCTCCCGTAGGCTTATGAAGCCTCATAATCACGTTTCCTACCGTACTTTTTCCGCAGCCGCTCTCACCTACCAATCCTACGGTTTCTCCGGGATAGATGTCAAAGCTGACATCATCTACTGCATGCAGTTTGCCTTTTCCCTTAATATCAAAATGTTTTTTTAGGTTCTGAACCTGAACCAAAGGTGTCCGGTTTTCCTCGCTCATAACCTAATCCTCCTCCCGGTTGACGGCATAGTAACATGCCACATAATGGTTTTCATTGACAGGGTACAGCCTTGGCTGCTGCTTTTTACATTCTTCCCCGCAATGTTCGCACCTGGGATGAAATGCACATCCAGAGGGCAGGTTTTCAGGATTTGCTACAAAACCCGGTATGGAGGCCAGCCTCTCTCTCGGCCCTGAAAGCTTTGGAATGGCATCAAACAGTCCCTTGGTATAACAGTGCATAGGATTGTCAAACACCTCTTTTACAGTGCCGTATTCCACAATCACCCCACCATACATCACCGCTACCTTCTGACAGATTTCCGCTATGATTCCCAGATTATGAGTAATCATCAGAAGAGAACTCTGATATTCATTCAGCAGGCTTTTCATCATCTCCAGAATCTGTGCCTGAATTGTAACATCCAGGGCTGTAGTAGGTTCATCTGCAATCAGCAGCTCCGGATTGCAGGCCAATGCCGCTGCAATTCCAACCCTCTGACGCATGCCCCCGCTGAACTGATGAGGGAAGTCATTAATCCGTGAAGCGGGAATTCCCACTGTTTCCAAAAGCCTTCCTGCTGCCTCCCAGGATTCCTTTTTTTTCAGTTTCTGATGCTTGCGCAAAACCATTCCAATCTGTTCCCCGACCGTAAATACAGGGTTTAAAGAGGTAAGGGGATTTTGGAATATCATAGATATTTTATTTCCTCTCATCTCCATCAGTTCTTTTTTCTTCATTTCAAATACGGACTTACCATGAAATAATATATCTCCGCCCGTATGTATTCCTGCCGGCTGAGGCAACAGGTTCAGCGTCGCTAAAGCTGTCGTGGTTTTTCCGGCTCCCGATTCTCCCACAAGGCCTACTGCTTCGCCTTTTTCAATTGTTAAGTTTACCCCGTTTAAGGCACAGGCAGCGCCCCGTCCTGTTTCATATTTCACCGCCAGATCTTTAATCTCCAGCAAATGTTCCATACCTTTCACCTCTCAGTCCTTCCGGCCTTAATCTTTGTTTTTCGGGTCCAGAACATCCCTGATGCCGTCACCGAGAAAATTAAATGCCAATACTGCAATCATCAAAGCCACACCAGGAGCGACCACCACCCAGGGGGCTGCCGTCAAATACTCCCGGCCATCGGAGATCATTCCTCCCCATGAGGGACTTGGTGCCGGAATTCCCAGGCCCAAAAAGCTGAGAGAGGATTCCATAAGGATGATGGCACCAAATCCCTGGCTGACTACAATAATCAGGGAGGTGAGGGCGTTTGGAAGAATCTGTGTGAACATGATATGTAAATCCGAACCCCCAAGCACCTTGGAGGCATGAACAAATTCAGAATTTCTCATGGACATTACATTTCCCCTTACAACCCTTGTATACTGAATCCAGCGGGTTATAATCAGAACTGCAATCAGATTTGCAATGGAATTACCTAAAACTGCAATGACTGCAATAGCAAATACCATGGTGGGAATGGCACTCTGGACCTCTGATACTCTCATAATAACAGTATCAACTCTTCCGCCGTAAAATCCTGCCAAAACACCCAGGACCGTACCGATTACGGCAGTCGCCGCCACCACCACTACGGAAATCATAAGAGATACCCTGCTGCCCAAAAGCAGTCTGGCTAAAATGTCAATTCCCTGGGCATCCGTCCCCAGCATATGTCCGTCAAGCCCCACCTTAACCCCTTCCGGCCGGATCAAACGGTCCTGGAGAACAGAGGTATAAGGATTATGCTTCATAAACATTGGACCGAAGACTGATAATAACACAAGAGCTAAAACCAAAATAAATCCAAGCATGAAAAACTTGCTTTTCCTCATTCTTCTCAGTAATTCTTTCCGACTCATCCATCTTTCCTCCTAATTAAAATCCAACCGCGGGTCAACCAGCTTGTAAATGATATCCACCACAAGCTGTATCAGTACAAACATGGCAGAGGTCACCAGCAAAATGGCCTGAACCAGGGGGAAATCTCTCATATTAATGGCAGTAACCGTCAAAACGCCAAGTCCCGGCCATGCAAAAATCTGTTCTGATACCACTGCACCGCCCAGAAACCTTCCTATCTCAACGCCCATTACTGTAATGAATGGAAGAATGGCATTTCTCATGGCATATTTTCCGATCACCTCATATTTTGATATCCCTCTTGCATAAGTGGCTGTAATATAGTCCTCCTGCAAAACATCCACCATACTGGAACGGAGCAGACGGGTTAGAAGAGCTGCCGTTGCCGCTCCCATGGCGACAGCAGGCATTATGACGTTGGAAAACCTTCCGTATCCCATAACCGGCAGCCAGCCCAGTTTTACTGCAAAAACCAGAATCATCAACAGGCCCAGCCACACATTGGAAATAGACTGTCCCAAAAGTGCCACTACCATGGCAGATAAGTCCACAAAGGATCCACGCCTTACTCCCGAAATGATACCAAGAGGAATACTGACGATCAGGGCAAACACCACCGAAGCCATAGCCAGCATCCCCGTTGCAGGCAGCCTCTGTTTAATCAACGTCCAGCACGGCATCTTAAAATATATGGAATTGCCTAAATCCCCTTGTGCCACCCCTTTAATAAATCTGTAATACTGAACCACCGCCGGCTTATCAAGGCCCAATTCCGCCTCCAGTTCCATAACCTGTTCTTCTGTCGCCTCTTCTCCCAGTATCAGTCTGGCCGGCGAACCAGGTGCAAGCCTTAAAAGAAAGAATACCACCACCGTAACTCCCAGCAGTACAAGCACCGTATATCCCAGCCTCTTTATAATATACTTAAGCATACGTTTCTCCTTGTTTTTTGCCTGCCGGAATTAAATCCCGGCAGGTTCAGTTATGCCTGTCTCTTAATCTTTAATCACCCTTGAAAAGTCGAAATAGTTTCTGATGTCATGATGTTCAAACCCGGATATAGTTTCCTTGTAAGCCAGAATGGTCTCTGTCTGGTAAACTGCAGTATGAGGAGCAGCCTCCTCCCATGCCATATCCAAAGCCTTTGTCAGAATTTCCTCACGCTTCTCCTCATCAGTTTCCTTCAGGGCATCATTGATCAAACCAAACATTTCATCATTGTGGTATCCCGCATTATGTACATCTCCCACCCATCTTGTAAGCAGATAGTTCTGAGGATCTCTGGACTGGATTACATTGGTCATAACCAGATTGTACTTTCCTTCATTTCTCAAAGCAGTAACAGTGGCATTGTCCATAACCTGAAGGTCAATGACAAATCCTGCCTCCGTCAGCATGGAGGCCGTTGCCTGATAAACCTCCTTTGACCGTGAAAACAGGCCATTGGAACAAAGCATCACAAGAGGTTCCTTATTATAGTTAGTTTTTGCCAGATATTCTTTTGCAAGTTCTAAATTCTGAGCCGGAACCCCACTCCCTTCTTTAAACCCAATGGTATTGTCTGTTACCGGCCCGGAAGCGCCTTTTCCGTTTCCTGCAATCGACTTGGCAATTAATTCTCTGTCAATGGCATGAAATACAGCTTTACGTGCATTTATGTCCTGAAACAGTCCTCTGTCAGTGGCAAATCCCACATAAATCATTTCAGAAGAAGGAATGCTTTCCACCTTCACTCCCTTAATTGCTTTCAACGTGTCCGTATATTCGGAACTGACCTTATCAATCATATCCAGTTCCCCGGTCTGCATTCCTGCAATTCTCGTAGCCTCCTCTGTAAGGGGACGGTAAATAATCCGGTCTACATTGGACTTTTCTCCAGTCTGCCAGCCCCACCAGTCTTCATTTCTTACAAATTCAGCATCTCCGCCCACCGTATACTTATCACAGATAAATGCGCCGGTTCCAATGGGCTTAATGGTATCCGTGTAATGGAACATCTCATTTCCCTGTTCTTTATAAAGCTTATCATTGAAAATGAAAAACTGGTCCAGGAAGCTGAGCATGGTTGCATTAGGCGTTGACATATGAAGCAGAACCGTATTATCATCAGGGGCTTCCACCCGCTCCAGCCCTGCAATAGCCGCTTTGGTGGAGGCGCATAAGGGGTCTTCCAGAAGACGGTTAAAGCTGGTTTCCACATCCTTTGATGTAAAGGAATCCCCGTTATGCCACTTCACATCTTTTCTCAAATGAAAGGTCCACAAAAGACCATCGTCACTGACTGACCAGTCCGTTGCCAGTTCTCCTTCTATTTCTCCGCTTTCTGTATAGCTGGTAACCAGAGTCTCATAATGCATCAGATTTAAAATAATATTCTGTCCTGTTGCATTGACAATGGGGTCCCAGCCCGGTATTGTGGCAGACCGGGAATAGATAAATACATTCTCTTTGTTCGCCTCTTTTGATGTTTCTGCTCCCTTGCTTCCACATCCCCCCAGAATTCCGGCTGCCATAACGGCTGCAACAGACAACGCCAGGAAACGTTTTCCTCTTTTCTTAAAATTATTCATAAATTTAATCCTCCTCCATATTTAAATACAACCATTATCAACGATTTCTTTCATGCCTTTTCGCAATTCTTTCAAGTAACTGCGCCACTCTTCCGGTGTTATGACATATGGATTGGGCCTGTCCTGATCATCCATCATCTGCATCCTTTTTTTCAGCCCGTCATTATGAAACGGCGTGGGATGGCAGCCCAGCCAAAGGGTAACCGGTTCCTCCATGATGCGGTCAACGGATTCCAAAAAGTCCTCAGGTGTGGTTTCCGGATAATGCAGGGCTTCATAAGCTTCTTTAAACAACGTATTTCTTCCGATTCCGCCAGGCAGCCCCGCCAGATAAGTCTTTCCGTCAGCGTAAACCGGAAAGAAAAATGACATGGCCCCCGGACTGTGCCCGGCACTTTTTACTACTTTGATTTCCGTATTTCCAAGCTTAATAACATCTCCGTCATGAAGCATCTCATCCGGTGTAAAAGTGATGATTCTCCCGTTCCATTCAAAGGTTTCCGGATGCTTCTCCATAAGCCTGGCATCCGCCTCTCCCAGATAAGTTTTTGCACCATAAATCTGCTGAAAAAATGTTGTGGTTCCATAATGATCCACATGACCGTGGGTATGTAAAATTATTTTTATATCCTTTGGATCAAATCCCAGTCTCCAGATGGAATTTACAACCATGGCTTCTGCTCCAGGAAATCCGGTGTCAATTAAAATCAGTCCGTCTCCTGTATCAATTAAGTGCATTCCCACCTTTTTATCGCCCACATAATAGACATTTCCCAAGATACAAAACGGTTCCAGGTACTGTGTATATGGGTCCGTTTTCATCACATCAAACTGATTTCCGCTCTTTTCCTGAAATTCCTTATATGTCAATGCCACCTGATTTCCTCCACTTCTTATGGTTGTAAACCTCCGGATTAGCTACATAGGGCCATTTTTTACCTGAAATTACCGCAAGGCAGCCTTCCACACACATGGTTGCCATATGAATGACGGCTTCCCGCGTCTGAGCCGCACTGTGAGGACTTAAAATCACGTTTTTGGCATGAAGAAGAGGATGACCTTCTGCCGGAGGCTCTTCTTCAAACACATCCAGTCCTGCTCCTGCAATCACTCCCTTGCAAAGAGCTTCTGCCAAATCCTTCTCATTGATGATACCGCCTCTGGAGCAATTAATCAGCAAAGCGGTTTTCTTCATAAGCTTCAACTCTTTGACCGTAATCATGTTTCTTGTTTCCGGAACCAGGGGAACGTGAACAGATATTACATCACACTCCTCCAGCATGGTTTTATAATCCTCATAATATTCTGCGCCCATGGCTTCTATGGAATCTTTTCCCAGATAAGGATCATATCCGGCAATCTTCATTCCAATTCCCCTGCAGATGTGGAGAGCCTCTCTCCCAATGGCCCCAAGACCAATAAATCCCACCTTTTTTCCCAGTAATTCAAAAGACTTTTCAGCACCTCTGATTTCCCAGTTTCCGGCGCACAACTCCTTCTGGGCCTCATATATATTTTTAGACAATGCAAACATCATTGCTACTGCATGCTCTGCCACCGACCGGTTATTGGCACCCGGTGTGATGACAACGGGAATTCCGTACTCTGTGGCCGTTTGTACATCCACACTGTCATATCCCACTCCCGTCCTTCCAATGACTTTTAAATCAGGTGAATTCCGGATTACATTTCCGTCGCATTTTGCAATTCTTACAATCAGGGCATCGGCATCCTGCATCTGTTCCAGGTAGCCATTGGGATCCTGACCGTCCGTCACATAGATATCGGATATCCCCTCCAAAAGTTTCATCCCTTCCGGGCATACCGCCTGTGTCATAACAAATTTCATGGCTGTCCACCTCCTTTCTGTACTGGTTTACTTTTTGCAAGCCGGACTGCATATTCTATGGAGTGAATCAGGCTAAGTTCATTGGCAACGCCCTTTCCCGCCTGGTCAAATGCCGTACCGTGATCTACGGAAACTCTTATAACCGGCAGACCCAGTGTAATATTTACTCCCTCTACTGCATCCCATTTTCCCTCCAGGGAATTGTATACAAATCCAACTACTTTTAAGGGAATATGCCCCTGATCGTGATACATGGCCACAACAATGTCATACCACCCTCCTTTTGCCTTAGAAAACACCGTATCCGGAGGTACCGGTCCCTCTGCCTGAATCCCCTTTTCTCTGGCTGCTTCTATGGCAGGTATGATTTCATCTATTTCCTCTGTTCCAAACAATCCATGTTCCCCGCTGTGAGGATTCAGCCCTGCCACTGCAATTCTGGGATTTTCTATACCCAGTTCCTTACAAGCCTTGTCTGCAATCTCAATTACTTCAAGGACTCTGGCCTTTTTTACCCTGTCACAGGCTTCTCTTAAGGATACGTGAGTAGACACATGAACCACTCTCAAATCTCCATGAGCCAGCATCATGGTATATTTTTTTGTTCCCGTATATTCAGCATAAATCTCAGTATGGCCTGAATAATGATGACCAGCCAGATTGACAGCTTCCTTATTAAAAGCATTGGTCACCGTTGCATCAATTTCACCGGCCATTGCCAGTTCAATTACCTTGACAACATACTGGAACGCAGCTTCTCCTGCTTTCCGGGACACTTTTCCCAGCTCCAGCACCGACATATCCACCAGTCCCATATCATACACATCAATGGTACCCGGTTGAAATACCGCTTCTCCCACCGATGAAACCGCATGAATCTTAATTTCTTCCAGACCCGTTATCTTGACAGCCTGCTCCATTGCCGCCGCCTCCCCGATGACAAGAGGGTTGCAGTTTTTATAGATATCTGCATTTGCCAAAGTCTTTACGGTTATCTCCGGTCCAATGCTGGCCGGGTCTCCCATGGTAATGCCTACCGTCACCTTTTTCTGCATATACACCTCCGCTCCCTTAACACATACCTTTTTGCCTGCACTCCTCGAGTACCTTCCGGATTGCCTCAATTCCGTGTGATGGTACTCCGTTAAAGGGTGCTCTGCATTTTCCTACGGGATATCCCAGCAGAGCCACAGCTGTTTTTACTATGGTATTGGGGTTTCCATATTTAAAGCATGCACGGAAGCTCCTGATGCTTTCATTTGCCTCTTTTGCCTCTTCCATCTTTCCTTCTGCAAAATAATTATAAACAGAAGCCATGGTGCGGGGGAATACGTTGGCACATCCCGCAATTCCTCCTGTGCCTCCAGCCATGAGAGTCCAGATAATCAGAGCATCATTTCCGGAAAGCACATGAAAGTCTTCTCCCTTTGCCGCAGATATATATTCCAGAATATTATTGAAGTTTCCTGAGGAATCCTTGGCTGCCACAATGTTATCAATTTTTGCCAGTTTCCCAACGGTAGAAGGAGCCAGGGTATTTCCGGTTCTGGCAGGAATGTTGTAAAGTACAATAGGAAGCTTCACTTCAGAGGCTACTTTCTTATAGTGTTCATACAGTTCATCCTGGCTTGCCTGGGCAAAGGAAGGGGTAATGATGGATAACACGTCCGCTCCTATGGACTGAGCCAGCTTTGACATTTCAATGGTCTCTTTTGTACTGATACAGCCTGTCCCTGCATAAACCGGGATCTTTCCGTCAACTGTTTCAATTACCGTTTCAAGAATCTTTTTCTTCTCATCAGCCGTCAGTATATATCCCTCTCCATTGGTTCCAAAAGGAAAAATACCGTGGACGCCTCCGTCCAGCATCCGTTTTACCTGATTTTTCAGTTCTTCATAATTAACTGATTCATCCTGGTTCATAGGAGTAATAATTGGCGGGATAATTCCCTTCAGTTCTATGTGCTTCATTGCATAATCCTCCTTTTATAATGAAATGTGTGGTTTCTCTTCTATAATAATCCCTGATAAATCTCTCTGGCATCCTGGGGAGATACCTCTCTCATGTTATTTACAAGAAGCCTTTGGACCCCCATTCCGGCAAGAACCAGTTCGTCTAAATCATCCGGCTTCACTCCATAATCCTTTAAGCTGGAAGGAATTCCAAGATTCTCTACAATCTCTTCCAGTTTGTTTATGATCCACCGGGATTTTTCTTCTGAAGATGCTGCTGTCTCATGTTCCCTTGCCACTCTGTCATAAGCCTGTGCAAGACGCTCTCTGCATGCCGGCTCATTAAACCGCATCACCGGAGCTAAAAGCATGGCATTGGCCGTACCGTGAGGGATGTGGTATTTTCCCCCCAGAGGATAGGAAAGAGCATGAACCGCTGTGGTGCCGGAAGCTGTAATGGCAACCCCTCCGTAAAATGCTCCTGTCAGCATAGCATTTTTAGCCTGCATATCGTCCGGATTATGACAGGAAGCCTGGATATTATTGATAATTAAGTCCAGAGCTGCCAGGGCAAAGGTATCGCTGAACAAGTTCGCCTTCTTGGAAGTAAAACACTCAATGGCATGGGCCAGGGCATCAACTCCGGTGCTGGCTGCAATATGTATGGGAAGCTTCTTTATCATGTTCCCGTCGAGGATTACATGATCGGCAATCATTGCTGCATTTACAATTCCTACCTTCAGCTGCTTTTCCGGAACAGCCACAATGCTGTTAGGCGTTGCCTCGGCTCCTGTTCCTGCCGTAGTGGGAATCATAAGGGTATTGACACACTTTTCTGCCAGACCCGGATTGTCCAAAAGTTCCCGTACGCCATACCGGTCTGTAGCTGAAACAGAGGCCAGCTTTGCAATGTCCATCACACTTCCGCCGCCGATGGCTATGATAAATTCAGCTCCGGAAGCTTTAAACAGGTCAATGACCTTCTGGGCTTCATCACAGGTGGGCTCAGGGGGGATCTCGTTTAAAAGAATATACTCTTTTCCAGAGGCCTTTATCAATTCCAGAGGTTCTTTCAAAAGCCCTGCCTTTTCAATTCCCTGGTCCGTAAATACGGCTGTTTTTTTTCCTTTTTCTCCTTCCAAAATGGAAGTAATCAGGTTTAAGGCCCCATCCCCTGAATATACGGCTTTGGGAAGCTTTAAACTATACTGATTTAACATGATGATTTTCTCCTCTCTATTTTTTCTGCCAGTTTTACCAGCAAATCCTCTTCTCCAAATCCTCCTGATTTTGATATAATCTGATACCCGGCTTCCCTGGTGTAAAACTCAGAAAGCACAGCGCCGGGTGCCATTTCACAAATGGGCTCCATTTCTCTGATTTCCATGCTTTCCATGAAACCAAGGAGGGTATCTCCTCCCGTAATAAGCAGGGTTTTATGAAGCTTCCTGTCAATAAGGCCTTTTAAAAGCATTCCTAAATTTTCTGCTATGACCTCTCTTATTTTCTCCAGCGGAAGACCTCTGTCCATTCCATAGGCTTCTGTCTCCTTTGTGCCCGGCTTATCGTTGGTATCAATTATGCAGCGTTGGTTTTCTAAGCATATCTTATAAATCTTTTTCAAATCCTCCTGCCCCTCCTTACCGCTCCAGTACTGCTGTGTCAACTTCTGCTTCGGAGTCAGGCTGATCCGGATAAATCCCTTTCGTTCCGCTTCATCTAATTGCTTTTGAGTAATTGGATTCACACTTCCGCACACCACCAGTAGCCCTGACTTAAAATCCGGCTGCCTGCGTTCTTCTCCTGTCAGTCCTAACAGCTTTGGCAGAGAAGCTGCAAAGCCGGCACATCCGGCTGTAACCTTCAGAAGCCCCATCTGATCCAGCTTTTTGGCTATAACCAAAATATCTTCATAGCCATCTGCATCAAATACCACAATTGCATCCCTTTCGGAAAGAGAAACACCCCATTTCCGTTCTGCTACGATTACCTCTGCATCTGTCTGCCTGTGAATAATATCGGGAACATAAGAACATTCAACCGGCTCAAAAGGATCTTTTCCAAAAACACTTTCTCTTACCGGCTTTCCATCTATAAAATGAATGCCGTGCCTTGTGGTTCTCCCCATCTGAGGAAATGCCGGAATAAAGGGAAGCATATTTACCCCCATTGCATCCTTAAGGGCTTTCAGTTCACTGCCAATATTCCCTCTTAAAGCTGAATCCGTTTTTTTGTATATATATGGAATTTGATGTTTTTTTGCATTCCTTGCTGCTTCATATACGACTTCATAGGCCTCCTGTTCCGAAAGATGCCTGGTCTCCGCATCCATTACCAAGATTTGTACCAATGGATCCAGATTACCGTATTCATACTTCACATCTGTGACAACTCTTACTACAGCCCCCCATGCGGCAAACTGAACCCCTGTATCCAGGGCACCAGTAAAATCATCTGCGATGATCATTAGTTGAATCACGATTCCACCTCTTTTCTCTTCGTTTTATACCTGAACGCCTTTTTGGGAATTTGTTTATTTTTCTTATTTTTCTACATTTTACTAAAACAAATTCAGCAAATCAACCATACATCTCCATTTATATGTTCATTATTTGAACATTTTTTCTGTAATCATTGACTTTTCTTCCCTGTCTGATACAATGTGTTTCATATTGGGTCACTTATAAACAACAATTAAATTTCAATATGAAACCAGAATGGAGACAAAATGAACAAACATATTACAAGAATCCTGGGTATTGCACCTTACGAATCTATGAAGATTTCCATGCAGAATCTTGCCTCTTCCAGAAAGGATCTGCTGCTGGATGTTTACGTAGGAGATTTGGAGGAAGGAGTTAAAGTTGTCCGCCAGAATTTATCCTCACGTTATGATGTCATCATCTCACGAGGCGGAACTGCTCAGATGATATCAAGCGTAACTTCCGTTCCTGTAGTAGAAATCAACATGTCGGTCTACGACGTTCTACGCGCCATTAAGCTGGTAGAAAACTATTCTGAGCCTTATGCAGTGGTGGGCTTTTCTGCCATTACAGAAAGCGCTCATCTTCTTTGCAGCCTGTTACAGTATCAGAT
Source organism: Clostridiaceae bacterium (assembly GCA_902363735.1). GTDB lineage: Bacteria > Bacillota > Clostridia > Lachnospirales > Lachnospiraceae > Lacrimispora. Next base: position 81,878 of record CABJBA010000002.1, on the reverse strand, counting down.
CGACATCTTTACCGTTCACAATGAAACGGAGGTACGGGATATTGTAGGAAAGCTGAAAAACCAGGGGTACCGTATGCTTTTATGCGACATGATTGCAAGCACTGTGGCAAAGGAATCAGGACTGAATGCCATATTAATCACTTCAGGTGTGGAAAGCATTGAAAATGCCTTTGACCAGTCCGTTAAGCTGGCTGAAAGCTATGAAAAAATACAGGCAGAAAAACATTTTTTAGAAGAACTTTTACATGCTGGCACTTCCACTAAAATTGCATTCAATCCGGAAGGGGAGGCTTATCTCTGCTTTTGGGGAAAGGGGGATACCCTTGACAGGGAAACAGCGATTTCCGTACTGAAAAAGGAGATTGATGAAACATTAAAGTCAGGGACTCACAAAACCTTTAAGAATTTAGGAGACAGGCTATATGCCATAACCGGCACATTGATAGCCAACGGAAATGCACTTTATCCCGTATTTTATCTGACACCTACCAGAATTCCGCCTCTCTCCAGCAAATACGGACTTTCGTATTTCAGCAAACGAGAGGTGGAGGAAGATTTTTTCAATAGCTTTTACAGTGTAACCGGTGCATCCGGAATACCTGATGCAACCATTACACACTTTGCGGAAAGTTCTCTTCCCGTCATGATAACAGGAGAAGCGGGAACCGGAAAAACTCAAACGGTACGAGGACTTTATATCAAAAGCCCCTTATCATCCAACCCTCTGATCACCATTAACTTTGACTTAATTCATGATAAGAGCTGGGAGTTTCTGATTAATCACTACAACTCTCCGCTTAACGACAATAACAATACTATTTATTTTAAAAACATCGATCAGCTCAATAGTGAACGCTTCCGCCATTTACTTTCCCTTATCATTGATATGAATGTAGGTGTGCGAAACCGGCTGTTTTTTTCCTGTGTCAGCACAAAGGATACTGCAGTCTCACCTTCCTGCCTGCAGATTACCAATACTCTGGGCTGCCTTCTCCTTCGTCTTTCTCCCATCAGAGAGCGGATTCAGGACATTCCCACTCTCTCCAGCCTTTATCTGGGTACCTTAAATGTAGAGATGGCAAAACAGATTATCGGATTTGAACCTGAAGCTATGGATATGATGCAGGGCTATGACTGGCCTCAGAATCAGACCCAGTTTAAAAGGGTTTTGAAGCAGCTTGCTTCTATTACCTCCACTCCCTATATTCAAACCAAAGATGTAACGTTTCTCTTGTCTCAGGAAAGTGATTCCATATCACTATCCCCTTCTTCAGAGAAAACTCCTCCTATTAACATAAACCGTTCTCTGGAAGAAATTACGAAAGACATTGTAGCTCAGGTTCTGCATAAAACGGGAGGCAATCAAACTGCAGCAGCAAAAAAACTGAAGGTAAGCCGCACGACTCTCTGGAGATATTTGAAGCAATAGTAAAAAACCGCAGCACTTTACATATTTTGACCTATTTCTACAATTTTTTCTGTTTATACAAATAATTTTTGTGATATATCACCATTTTTGGATTGTCTATTATCTGAAAATATGATACATTAAAGGTATCTCAAATAATCAATTGATAACAGGAGGACATGAATATTATGAAAAAAAGAGCATTGGCACTGGCCATGGCCGTTTTTATGGCCGCATCCTTAAGCGCATGTGGTTCTTCAGGCTCTGGAACCGGAAGCACGGGAACTACAGCAGCGGAAACCACCGCTTCCTCAAAAGCAGCTGAGTCTACGGAAACTAAATCTGAGTCTGCCGGCGGCTATGAGCTGGCCCTTGTCACAGACTTGGGAACCATTGATGACAAATCCTTTAACCAGGGTGCATGGGAAGGATTAAAAAAGTATGCGGAGGAGAAAGGCCTGTCCTACAAGTATTACCAGCCTCAGGAAGGAACCACCGACTCCTACTTAGAGACCATCGGTCTTGCAGTAGAGGGCGGAGCAAAATTAGTGGTATGCCCCGGATTTTTATTTGAAGAACCTATCTTCCTAGCCCAGGATGAGTATAAGGATATTCACTTTATCCTTTTAGATGGAGTTCCCCACAGCGGCGATTACTCGGAACAGAGAACAGAGGCTAATGTTATGCCCATTCTTTTCCAGGAAGATGAACCTGGCTTCTTAGCAGGCTATGCAGCCGTTAAAGACGGAAACACAAAACTTGGTTTCTTAGGCGGCATGGCGGTTCCGGCTGTTATCCGTTTTGGATACGGATTTGCAGAAGGCGCTGACTTCGCAGCAAAAGAGATGGGTATTGACGGCATCGAAATCATGTACAATTATACCGGTGCATTTGCCGCCACACCGGAGGCACAGGCTATGGCTGCTTCCTGGTATCAGAACGGAACCGAAGTGATCTTTGGCTGCGGCGGAGCCGTAGGCAACTCAGTCATGGCTGCGGCAGAGGAAAAGGGCAAAAAGTTCATTGGCGTTGACGTTGACCAGAGCTTTGAATCCGAAACAGTTATTACCTCCGCCATGAAAGAACTTTCTGTTTCCGTTTACGATGGAGTAAAGGCATTCTATGACGGCAAATTCCCAGGCGGCAAGACCAGCATCTTCTCTGCCAAGAACAACGGAATCGGCCTTCCTATGGAAACCTCCAGATTCACTACCTTTACAAAGGACGACTACGACAAGATCTATGCTCAATTAAAAGAGGGCAAAGTTGAGTTAGTACAGCCTTCCGAGGATAACAACAATCCTACCGTAGATTTAAAGCTTGAAAAGACAAAAATCAACTTCGTAGAATAAGAAGAATAAACAGGAAGGAGATGCCGTTTGATTCACCAGTCAAATCTGGTTTCTTACGGCATCTCCTCTTTTTTATCATGATAGCCAGGAAAAATGCTGAGACACATTTTATAAACCGGGCAAAAGTAAGGGGGATTTTATGGACTATATTATTGAGATGCTTCATATCACAAAAGAATTTCCCGGTATCATCGCCAATGACGACATCACTCTCCAGTTGAAAAAGGGGGAAATCCATGCCTTACTGGGAGAGAACGGCGCAGGAAAATCCACACTCATGAGCGTCTTGTTCGGCTTGTACCAGCCGGAAAAAGGAATCATCAAGGTCAGAAATAAAGAAGAGAAGATCACAGGCCCTTTGGATGCCAATGACCTTGGTATTGGTATGGTTCACCAGCATTTTAAGCTGGTGGAAAATTTCACGGTACTCCAGAACATCGTTCTTGGTATGGAAACCACAAAACAGGGATTTTTACGGATGAAAGAAGCCCGTAAAAAGGTGATGGAATTAAGCGAAAAGTATAAATTGCTGGTGGACCCCGATGCCCTTATTTCGGACATCACCGTTGGTATGCAGCAAAGAGTGGAAATTTTAAAAATGCTTTACCGTGACAATGAAATCATGATTTTCGATGAACCGACTGCAGTTTTAACTCCTCAGGAAATCGAGGAACTGATGCAGATTATGAGAGACCTTGTAAAGGAAGGAAAATCCATTCTGTTTATCACCCATAAACTTAATGAAATCAAAGCGGTAGCGGACCGCTGCTCTGTTCTGCGCCGCGGGAAATATATAGGAACTGTTGAAGTGGCAGACACCACGCCTCAGGAAATGTCGGAAATGATGGTTGGCCGCAAGGTGAATCTGACTATCGAAAAAAAGTCATCAGAGCCCAAGGAAGTGGTTCTGGAGGTCAAAGATCTGACTGTGGAGGCAAAAAAAGAAGGCCACACCAAAAAGCTGGTGCAGAACGCCTCTTTCCAGGTAAGACGGGGTGAAATCGTCTGTATTGCCGGAATCGACGGAAACGGCCAGACCGAGCTGGTTCATGCCATTACAGGGCTTTCCGATATGAGCGCAGGAGCTGTTACCATAAATGGAGAAGATGTGACAAAAAAGCCTATTCGCTACCGCAGTACACATGGGCTGTCCCATATTCCGGAGGACCGCCATAAGCACGGACTTGTGCTGGATTACAATTTGGCTTATAATCTGGTCCTTCAGCAGTATTTTGAAAAGGAATTTCAAAGCAGCCGCTTTTTAAAGAATGACAGCATTTACAAATATGCTGAAAAGCTGATTCAGGACTACGATATCAGAAGCAGCGAAGGGCCTTTTACCGTTACCCGAAGTATGTCGGGAGGCAATCAGCAAAAGGCCATTGTGGCAAGGGAAGTCTCCAAAACACCGGACATCCTGTTAGCCGTCCAGCCCACCAGAGGGTTGGATGTGGGAGCCATTGAATACATACATAAGCAGCTTGTAAAGCAGAGAGATGCAGGGGCCGCTATTCTTTTGGTTTCCCTGGAACTTGATGAGGTTATGAATTTAAGTGACCGGATACTGGTCATGTTTGAAGGGGAGATCGTGGCAGATTTAGATCCAAAGGCAATTACAGTCCAGGAGCTTGGCCTTTATATGGCAGGAGCAAAGAAAGGAGGGGAGCTATCATGAAACAGACAAGAAATTATACAGGCATTCTCTCTTCTGTCTTTGCCATTGTGCTGGGTCTGATCGTAGGTCTGATCATTCTGTTTCTCAGTAATTCCAGCCAGGCTGTTCCCGGATTTATCACTATTTTAACAGGCGCCTTTACCCATGGAGCAAAGGGTGTCGGGCAGATGTTTTACTACGCCACCCCCATTATCCTCACCGGGCTCTCGGTGGGCTTTGCATTTAAGACAGGGCTTTTTAACATCGGAACGCCGGGACAGTTTATTATGGGCGCCTTTGGAGCCGTTTATGTGGGCATTCTCTGGACCTCCCTGGGACCGGCCCACTGGATCACGGCTCTGGTTGCAAGCGCTGTCATGGGAGCCGTTTGGGGCTTGGTTCCCGGGCTTTTAAAAGCATACTTTAACGTAAACGAGGTGATTGCCTCCATTATGATGAATTACATCGGCATGTATCTGGTAAACTGGGTGGTAAAAAGCTATAAGCCCCTGTTTAACAACCTGCGCAATGAATCCCGCAATGTGGCTGCAACAGCTAACATTCCCAAAATGGGACTGGATAAAATTTTTCCCGGCTCCAGTGTCAACGGCGGAATCCTTATAGCAATCCTGGTGGTTCTTGTGATCTGGGTGCTGCTTAACAAGACCACCTTCGGCTATGAGCTGAGAGCTGTAGGCTTTAACCGGGATGCCAGCAAATACGCAGGTATCAATGAAAAAAAGAGCATCATCATGTCTATGATGATTGCAGGAGCCATTGCAGGACTGGCAGGGGGACTTTTGTACCTGGCAGGAACTGGAAAGCACATTGAGATTAAGGATGTTCTGGCATCAGAAGGCTTTACCGGAATTTCCGTTGCCCTTTTGGGCCTCAGCAACCCCATCGGCATCCTGTTTTCCGGAATCTTCATCGCTTATTTGACAGCCGGAGGTTTTTACCTGCAGTTGTTTGAATTTTCAACGGAAATCATTGACATTATTGTTGCAGTCATTATCTATTTCAGCGCTTTTGCCCTTATGGTCAAGACCTTTATCGCCAGGGTTCAAAAACAAAAAGGAGGAAGCAAATCATGAGTGTTGTTTACTTCATCTTCCAGCAGACCATGTATTTCATGATTCCTCTTATGATTGTGGCCTTAGGTGCCATGTTCTCTGAACGAAGCGGCATTATCAACATTGCCCTGGAAGGAATCATGACCATGGGAGCCTTTACAGGAATCCTGTTTATTTATTTTACAGGCTCTTCCATGAGAGGACAGACACAGCTCCTTCTTGCTGTACTGATTTCCATGGTGACCGGAATGGTGTTTTCTCTGTTCCATGCTTATGCTTCTATTAACATGAAGTCCAACCAGGTCATCAGCGGTACTGCCTTAAATATGTTTGCTCCTGCATTTGCCATTTTCATCGCCAGAGTTATTCAAGGCGTACAGCAGGTTCCTTTTAGCAATACCTTCCGTATTGTATCGGTTCCTGTTCTGGGAAGACTTCCCTTTTTAGGGCCTCTCCTGTTTCAGAATGTTTACATAACCACCTACATCGGCATTGCCATCTTTCTGATTTCAGCCGTGGTCCTTTATAAAACCAGATTTGGATTAAGGCTCCGCTCCTGCGGAGAGCATCCCCAGGCAGCCGATGCTGCCGGAATCAATGTATACCACATGCAGTATGCCGGTGTCATGATCTCAGGAGCTCTTGGAGGACTGGGAGGACTGGTCTTTGTGGTTCCCACCTCCACTAACTTTAATGCAGACGTGGCGGGATACGGATTTCTGGCCCTGGCAGTTCTGATCTTCGGCCAGTGGAAACCGGTAAACATCATGCTGGCTTCCTTATTCTTTGGTTTGATGAAGGCTGTGGCATCCGCATATTCCGGAATCCCATTTTTAAGTGCAATCGGCATTCCAAGTTATTTTTATAAAATGGTGCCTTATATTATCACATTGATCGTATTAATCTTCACCTCCAAAAACTCACAGGCTCCCAAGGCCGAGGGAATCCCTTACGATAAAGGACAGAGGTAGAGAAGGTCGAGACAGAAAAAAGCGGTAAAGACAGAATTAATGATTATCTGTCCTTACCGCTTTTTCCTATATATTTTTAGAAACAGAACTTATCCTCAAAATATCTTCTCAGTTCTGCAATGGGAACTCTCACCTGCTCCATAGTATCACGGTCACGTACAGTCACAGCCAGATCTTCCTCTGAGTCAAAATCATAAGTGATACAGAACGGAGTCCCTATCTCATCCTGTCTTCTGTAACGCTTTCCGATATTGCCTCTGTCGTCAAACTCACAATTATAATACTTGCAAAGCTCCTCAAATACCTTTTCTGCTCCCTCATTCAGCTTCTTGGAAAGAGGAAGGACGCCAATCTTGACAGGCGCAATGGCAGGATGGAAACGAAGTACAGTCCGTACATCTCCTTCTGCGATTTCTTCCTCATCATATGCGGCGCAGAGGAATGCAAGGGTCACACGGTCTGCTCCCAGGGATGGCTCCACAACATAAGGGATATAACGCTCTTTCTTTTCATCATCAAAAAAGGTCAGATCTTGTCCTGAGGTGTTCTGGTGCTGAGTTAAGTCATAATCGGTTCTATCCGCAATTCCCCACAATTCTCCCCAGCCGAAGGGGAAAAGGAATTCAATATCACTGGTGGCTTTACTGTAGAAGGAAAGTTCCTCTGCCTCATGGTCTCTGACTCTCATTTCGTCATCCTTGATTCCCAGTGCCTTTAACCAGTTGATGCAGAATTCCTTCCAATATGCAAACCATTCCAGATCTGTGTCAGGCTCGCAGAAGAATTCCAGCTCCATCTGCTCAAATTCTCTGGTACGGAAGGTGAAGTTTCCGGGAGTGATCTCGTTACGGAAGGATTTTCCCACCTGACCGATTCCAAATGGAATTTTCTTGCGGGAGGTTCTTTGAACATTTTTGAAGTTTACAAAAATACCCTGCGCTGTTTCAGGCCTTAAGTATACGGTATTTTTTGCATCCTCGGTGACACCCTGAAAGGTCTTGAACATCAGATTAAACTGGCGGATATCTGTAAAATCATGCTTTCCGCAGCTTGGGCAGCATATGTTTTTATCATCAATGAAGGTCTTCATATCTTCCTGAGACCAGGCATCTACAGAACCATCTATGGTAATCTTATTTTCAGATAAATAGTCTTCAATCAGTTTATCCGCACGGAAACGTTCCTTACAGGACTTACAGTCCATCAGTGGATCAGAAAATCCCCCTAAATGACCGGAAGCCACCCATGTCTGGGAATTCATCAGTATGGCGCAGTCCACACCTACATTGTAAGGACTTTCCTGAATGAACTTCTGCCACCATGCTTTTTTTACGTTATTCTTTAACTCCACACCCAGATTGCCGTAATCCCAGGTATTTGCAAGGCCGCCGTAAATTTCAGAACCAGGATATACAAATCCCCTTGACTTTGCAAGTCCTACAATCTTTTCCATTGTCTTTTCCATGATCTTAACCTCTCTTTATTTAAATATGATGTAATTTTTCCCCTGCGTTGTCTGCACAGTGTGGCTATCCTTTACAACTACCTGATCAGAAACAAATAAAATCCTTTTTTGGGTCTGTATCGTTACAGGGACAGGACTATTTACCACAATGGCATAGGCTTCTTTTCTTTTTGACAGGGCTTTCTCATCTGCAGCTTTATGATCAGACGGTTTTACCAAAACAACCCCTTCTGACTGAATCTCTCCCAAAACAAGACCAAGGGAAGTCACATCAATGGAATCCACCTGGTTTTCCTTATCTTCATATTCAGAAGTAAATCCGGCCAGATCGCTTCCTGAGACATAAGTGAAAACCATCTGGGCCTTTCCTTTTTCCAGAGTACAGGAATCCAGGACAACAGCACCTGGGCTTGCCTCCCCATTGTAGGCTGCGGCTGCCTCTTCTAAGTAAAGTTTCAGTTCTTCTGCATTATAATAGTCCTGGTCGCCGTAGGATTCTATGGTTGAGGTCTGAAGGACTCCTTCCGACGATACAAAGATTCTGCTGCTTTCGCCATTTAAAGCGCTGATTCCGCCTCTTCCCAGGCATCCCGTCAGCAATCCGGCTGTAATGAGGGCTGTAAGAACCGCTTTTTTCTTTTTCATTCATTTCCCTCCTGATTCTTTCAGTAATCTGCAGTACAGTGGATAGTATACCAAATCCCCACCCTCATTTCAATAGTTTCCCTGCCATGGCTTCCAAAATATCAAGAGAGTGAAATTGACGGTCAACGAAACGTTTTTTATTGATTTCCACGCACCTTCCGAATTCCTCCAGCACCGGTTCTGTCAGGGTAAAGGTGTAAAGGTGCTCCACCGGCGAAGCAATCACATACTCCCATGTATAATTAGCAGAATCACTGACTGGACGGGGAGGCATTTCCGTATATTCCCCGCCCAGCACCATAGCCTTCAGCTCAAAGATTCTCTGTACCAGTTCTTTTTTCAACGCTGGCTTTAAAAGGGCCCGCATGGACTGATAGAGAAGTTTTAAAAACTCTGTGCTCTCCATATTTTCCCTTGCATAATAATCTGCCAGTTCCAGGAAATAAGAACCATAGCAGGTACCCTCCATGTCGGAAGCCAGTTCTTCAAAATAATTGGTAATATCCGCAGACTTAAGGGTATAGGCGTCTCTTCCTTCGTACAAGGAAAACCGGCCAAATACAAAGGGACGGCTTACTCCCATAAGAAGGCTTCCGGGCCTTCTGGCTCCTCTGGCAAAGGCTGTGATCTTCCCTCTTTCCCTGGTGAGTATTACAAGGCGCTTATCCGTTTCCCCTACCGGGGCAACTCTTAAGACCATTCCCGTCAGCTTTTCAATTTCCCTCAATTTCCACCACCGCTTTTAGATGTCTTTTTCATTGTATCCATAATTTTTCATATACAGGTCGCTGTCCCGCCATTCCTTGCGCACTTTCACCCAAAGCTGCAAATTCACCTTGGTATCCAGCAGATCCTCAATTTCCTTCCGGGCCATAGTGCCGATTTTTTTCAGCATGGAACCGCCCTTTCCGATGACAATGCCTTTATGGGAATCCCGCTCGCAAACGATGTTGGCTTCGATATCTATGATGCCGTTTTCACGTTCTTTCATCTTTTCCACTGTCACTGCAATTCCATGGGGAATCTCATCGTTTAAAAGCCGCAGGGCTTTTTCTCTGATCAGTTCCGCAGAAATCTGGCGCATGGGCTGGTCTGTCACAGTGTCCTCGTCGTAATACTGGGGACCCTTGGGAAGATATTTATAAATCAGCTCCAGCATTAAATCTGTGTTCTTGCTCTTTAAAGCGGAAACCGGAACTATTTCTGTAAACTTGCAGATATCCTTGTAGGCGTTTATAAAGGTCAGGATCTCGTCCTGGTTCTTCACTGTATCAATTTTGTTGATAACCAGAATAACGGGAGTCTTTACCTGGTTTAACTGCTCTGCAATATGCCGTTCTCCTGCTCCGATGAAAGTAGTGGGCTCTACCAGCCATAAGATCACATCCACTTCCTTTAAGGTGTGCTCCGCCACACTGACCATATATTCTCCCAGCTTGTTTTTGGCCTTGTGGATTCCGGGGGTATCCAGAAATATAATCTGTCCCCTTTCATCTGTATACACGGTCTGAATCCGGTTTCTGGTTGTCTGAGGCTTATCAGAGGTTATGGCGATCTTCTGGCCGATCAGGCAGTTCATTAATGTGGACTTTCCGACATTTGGGCGTCCGATCAGGGTAACAAAGCCTGATTTATAATTGTTTTCCATATAGGTTCTCCTTCGTGTTATAAATGGAACAGATTCTTGGTCTCTCCAAACAGTTCCTTGTCTGCTCCTATCTTATCTTCATTGCCCACCACGCAGAAGCTTCCTGTATCCAGAACTGCTTTTACCAGTGGAGCCAGCTTCCGGATGTCTTCCTGAGAAGCATTTAACACCTCTTCCCGCTCTTTTATCATCATATCACGGTCAACGCCTGACAGATAAGCAGAAAGGCCCCTGCTGCCCTTTGTGGACGGCGGATAGGGCACATCCATATCGCTGATGGCACCGATGACATATTTAGTCATATCACGGTCTTTTACCTGGAAGTTTTCCAGATAATCCACCACCTGATCATAGATTCGGTTGGTCTCTTTCAAATTAGGATCGCGGTAAGAAGCAAAATACCCTTCTCCCGAGCGTCCAAAGCCGCTCATACAGCCGTATGCACCGCCCTTGACTCTTAAATTGAGCCACAGATAATCATAGCTTAATATAACCTTTAAGATCTTAAGAGCTCCTGTATATTCATAGCCGCTCTTTGCAAAGCTGCCGCATCTGGCCACATAATTGACCTGGGAGGCGGTACAGAAACCTTCATTGCGGTTTTCAGGTGAAAACACAAAGGGGTACTTTTTTCCATCTCCCACCGGAAGGTCATCGGTCAGCTTCTTTATTGCATCAGGAAGCAGCTTATATCCCGCCTCATCCGCCGTATAGCTGACCAGCATGTTTTTGGCGGTAAAAAGCTTTTCCATAACAGCTTTCAATCTGGCGATAATCTTTTGTTTGTTGTCAGGATATTCCGTTTCCAGCTTTTCTAAAAATTCATAATATCCGATTCCTCCGGTTATATCGTTAAAATAAGAGTTAGGAGAGAAATAGGAAACCGCCCTGGTTACTGCCGCCGAATGACTGGAACCTTCAAGTCTCATTCTGGCTCTGGACCGGGTTTCACTGATCACTTCACCCACCCGCTTTTCATCGTCGAGAACGGATCTTGCCAGGATTTCAGACAGAATAGAAAAACCGAAATCTACCTTGTCATACAGTACTCTGACACTTGCCAGAAAATATCCTTTAAACGCCCCTTCATTCTTTAAATCAGGATAAGAGGTGACGCTGAAGCTGACTCCTCCGCTGTTTAAATGGATTTCACTGCTTAAATCACTGAAACTAAAATGTTCCGTATTGATGTAACCAAGGAGAGATTTTAAAAATCCTGCGTAAGGCAGATCTTCCATGGGAAGAGCGGAAATATCAAATAAAACCTTCAGATATCCGATTCCTGAGGTAAACATATTGTGATGGAGAACAGGAATGTCCCGGACTTCTTTTTTCTCCCATATGATTTCTTCAGGCTCTCTGCCGATATCTTCTCTTCCAAGCATGGGAATCTTCTCCATGTCTTCCTGAGGAGACGAAGTTTCCTGGTATTCCTTTAATGCTCTGGTTTGTTCTGCAAGATCTTTAATCTCCTCTTCAGAAAGGGATTCCTTATAAGCTGCCAGCTTCTTTACAATCTCTTCCTCCACCTTTGCAGTCAGATTTTTCTGCGGGCTGACGGTAATAACGGCCTCAAAAGGATTATCCAGCAGGTAATCCCGGATCAACTGTTCAAAATACCCCTCATCCACCACTTTTTTCAAATAGTCAAAGGTTTCCTGGTACTCCAGATGCATCATGGGATCTCCCCCGTAAAGCCAGCTGTCCATACACTGAAGTCCATACATCAGGCCCTTTGGTGCAGAGCCATAATCTGCCTCCCTGTAACGGAATTCATAGTAATTCATTCCCGCTTTCAGGCTCTTTCTGTTGATTCCCTCATCTGCCTGCTTTCTTAAAACACCCTTTACGACTGCAAGGAACTCTCCCTTCTGCTCCTTGTCTGCATTTTTTGCAATGACAGAAAAATAAGGCTGTAAAATACCGCTTTCATATCCCCCAAGCACATCCTGACCGATTCCTGCATCAATGAGCGCCTGCTTTAACGGTGCTCCCGGTGCATCTAAAAGGGTATATTCCAGGATCTGGAATGCCACATAAAGCCTTGGATCCAAATCTGAATCCACCACCGTATGAACGGAAAGATAGGTGGCGTGATCTTCCGACTGTCCTTCTGTAATGGAATAGGAAGTTTCTTCTGTAACAGCATTTTCAAAAGGCTTCTGCCTGCCAATAGCGGAAGTTAAGGCAACTTCTTCATAGTGGCTCAAATACTCTTTATCAAGCCATGACAGTTTTTCCTCCATATCCATATCCCCGTAAAGATAAATATAGCTGTTGGAAGGATGGTAATACTTCTTATGAAAATTCAGAAATTCCTCATAAGTCAGATCCGGAATAAAGGCAGGATCTCCCCCTGATTCATGTCCGTAGCAATTGTCCGGAAATAAAACCTTTCTGGTGCAGCGGTCCAGTACTTCTTCCGGAGAGGAAAAGGCACCCTTCATCTCATTATATACCACTCCATTGTAAATCAGATCAGATTCGGGAGTCTCCAGCTCATAATGCCAGCCCTCCTGCATAAAAATCTTAGGTTCCCGGTAAATGTTGGGATGAAGGACTGCATCCATATACACATTCATTAAATTCTGAAAATCCTTTTCATTGCAGCTTGCCACGGGATAAACGGTTTTATCCGGATAGGTCATTGCATTTAAAAATGTATTCAAAGATCCCTTTACCAGCTCCACAAACGGATCCTTTATGGGAAACTTCTCCGAGCCGCACAAAACGCTGTGTTCCAGAATGTGAGCCACTCCCGTACTGTCTGACGGGGGAGTGCGGAATCCAATGGAGAAAACTTTGTTTTCGTCTTCACAGGATATGGTAAAAATCCTGGCGCCGCTCTTTTTGTGGCGGAGCACGCATCCGTCTCCATTGATTTCTTTGATTCTTTTTTCTTCCACAACCTCATAGGCTGCAAGATTTTTTAATTGATTCATTCTATATGATTTCCTCCTGCTATTGTTAGGTATTATTTACATATTACCCATTAATTTGTCTTTTAATATAGCCGCGCACTCTCTTACGCAAAAGTGAACAAAAAGAATGGGGTCTGAGCTGCAGGCAATACCTGATGCATCGGGAATTCCCCATTTTTTTGCTATCTGCTGGGCACGGAATACATGAAAATCGCTGGTCAGGATGCCAATCCTCACTGGTCTGTCTGGTACCTCGGCAAAGGTTCCCGGTTCCATAAAAACAGGGCTGCTCCGCCGGTGCTCTTTCCGCCTTTCCAAATCCTCTTCAATCGCCACCCTGCTGTAAGCAATATTTTCAACCGTACTGGTGGAACGGCTCTCTAAAATCAGCTGTTCCTCCCTGACTCCGTTATATACCAGATAATCCCTCATGGCCGCTGCTTCGCTGACGGGTTCATCAGCCCCCTGCCCTCCCGAAAGGACCAGAATTGTATCAGGATTTTCCTCCACATACTCAATGGCCTTATCCAGGCGGCTTTTTAATGATTTGCTCAGCCCCGTTTCCTTTACCCTGGCTCCCAGTACAATCACATAATCCAGATTGGAGGCATCCCGGGCTGTCACCCCGGTAAAGATCAGGACTTCCACTGTAACAAATACCAGAAGCCCGGTACAGCACATCGTAATAACTGACACCGGAAGCCATAGAGGAACCTTGTCCTTATGCCTCATATATGCTTCCCAGCCCACGGCCAAAGCCATGCTGAGAGCACCGAATACAAGCCATATGAAGGACATGGCGGTGGTCAGGCCCGAATAAGCTGTGATCACAGCATAATAAATAATGCAGATAACCGCAGCCAGCCATAGTATCCATGTCATATTCCATCCTCCGCTTTGCACGTTCTAAACCCGGAAAGCTTCCGGGTATAACCTTTTATAGCATACCACAATATGGCAATTTCTACAACATGGAGTAAAATAAGAGAAAAAAATGCTGATGCAAAAAGAAAATCAGTATCTGACCTGCTTTTTACAACAGCATTTTTCTATTCAGTGAAGCTCTGCTCTAATTATGTTTAAGTTTGAATCTTCCCACTTCCGACTTAAGAATCTGAGCCTGTGCGGCCAGCTCCTCACCGGCAGCTGAACTTTCCTCGGCAGTGGCTGCATTTGTCTGTACCACGGCAGCTACTTCTGACAGCCCCGTGTTGATCTGGTCAATGGCTTCTGCCTGTTGAACGGAAGACTGCCGGATTTCGCCGATCATCTGGTCTGCCAGCCATGACTTTTCTGAAACAGTGACCAAAATCTTTAAGGTTTCATCAGCCAACCGCTCCCCTTCAGATACGGATGCTCTGGATTTCCGGATTAAATCAGCAGTCTGCTTAGCCGCCTCCGCAGACTTGGCTGCGAGTGCCCTCACCTCATCTGCCACTACTGCAAACCCCTTTCCGGCATCTCCCGCCCGGGCTGCCTCCACTGCGGCATTTAAAGCCAGAATATTGGTCTGAAAAGCAATATCCTCCACAAGTTTAATGATTTTTGATATCTCCTGGGAAGATTCTCCAATTTCCTTCATGGCCTGATTAAGATGTTCCATGAACTCATTGCTTGCATACACACCCTTTGCGGCCTCATCTACATACCCCATGGCTTTGATGACGCTGGAGGTATTTTCTTCTGACTGCCTGGATATGCCTGCAACAGAAGTGCTTAATTCCTCCATGGTGGCCGCCTGCTCTGAAGCGCCCGCTGCAAGGGCCTGGGCCCCATTGGAAACCTGAGCTGCCCCTGTGTTCACCTGATCGGAGGAAACCTGGATAGCAGATAAGGTGTCAGTCATGGACTCCCGGATGTGCTCCAGAGAGATCTTAAGTCTTTCAAATTCCCCCACATAATGAAGCTGAAGTTCATAGTCCAGATTTCCAACTGAAATCTGATCTAAAACACCGGAAAGCTCATCGATATAATCCACATAATCATGAAGCCGTTCCGTGGTTTTTCTTACAGAATCAAAGACTACTCCGATTTCATTCTTCAGCCTGTGATCAATATGAACGGAAAGGTCTCCATCAGCAATGCTTTTTGTCACGTCTGCAAGGTGTCTTAAGGGCCTAACAATCCGTTTATGTATGGAATAAGAGAGGATTATGCTGACCATCAATGCAAGGACAATGCAGAGAATGATCAAGGCATCCGCCAGTGTATCCACACTTCCAAATAAGTGGTCTTCTGTTCCTGCAAACCCAAGAATCCAGCCGGATTCCGGAACCTGGGTATACCACACCAAATATTTTTGTCCATCTTCTTCAAAGCTTCCTCTTCCGCTTTTATTGATGAGAATGGCTTTTCCAAGACTGGCCAGGGACCCGTTGCTTTCCTGGGTAATATTTACTTTAAGAAGCTTGGAACTGTCGTCATCGGCAATATATGTTCCGCTGGTATCCAGAAGAAAAACCTGTTCCCCTTTTTCATCCTGCAAACCAAGAATCATCTTCTGCATATCTGTTAAGTCGATATCAGCCGTGGCGACACCTTTAAGCTTTCCTGAATGATCATAAAAGGGGGAAGATGCAGTCACCATAGAGATCTTGGCAAACTCATCATAATAGGGAGCGCTCCACACAGTCTTCTCAGCGGTATTTACCACATTGGTATACCAGTCCTGGTCGGTATAATAAACTCCATCACCCAGAGAATAGTTGTCAACGTAGCTTATGGTCCCGTTTTCCCGCATACAATAGGGAGAAAAATATTGCTCTCCGGAGTTGTAGGCATAGGGTTCAAACCATACGCCGCCTCCAAAGGTCTCATCATATGATCCGACCATTGCAGGAAGAAGCTTGCGGTAATTTTCCCCATCCATGTTCTCATTGGATTCCACTGCCCGTGCCAGCCCTTCCGCAACCATACGGTTCTGGGAAAGGGATTTTTCAATGACGGCCACAGCGGAAGAGAGATTTAGCTCCATCTCCCTGTCGGTTTTGTCCTCAATGACCTGTCTTGCCGTATTATAGCCTAAAAACGACAGAAGAATCATACCCCCAAGAACAATGGGAAGCAGTACCCGCAAAACCTGGTAACGAATTGATTTTACACCAAAAACACCATCCTTTTCGATTCTTTTCATTTGTATTCCCCCTTTACATGACTTTTCATAATATAGCAGGAACTCTTTTCTTCATTATACCTTACCCGAATAAAATGTCAAACCGATTGCCCTTCATAAAATAAGTTTTTATAACAAAATGCCTGAATCCACGGTTTTTACCGGAATTCAGGCATTTCTGCTGTTTCTATCTTCTTATACTTCACTGCGGCGCAGAATATCATACTGTTCCATCTCAACATCTAAATCCACATAAAGAATCTGTCTGGAATGAGGTGCACTTTCCTGAACCATTCCTTCATCATTATAAATAGCCTTTACAACAGCCTCCAGATTTCTTCCGTCAGGCTTCATGACTTCAATGGTCTCGCCTATGGAAAACTTATTTTTCTGTTCAATCAGGGCAAAACCTCTTTCATCCAGCCGTTCCACTGTTCCAAGATAAGTATAATTCTTTACATAAGTATTGTTATCATAAATCTGTGCAGAAGAATCGGCCTTTCCAAAATAAAAGCCTGTGGTAAACTGCCGGTAGGTGCACTTGCCGATTTCCGACCGGTACCAATCCATATTTGCCTGATAGATTTCCGGATCCTTGTTGTAGTCATCAATGGCTTTTCTATAGGTCCTGGCTACCGTAGCCACATACAAGGCGGTTTTCATCCGCCCCTCTATTTTAAAGCTGTCGATTCCAGCTTCCATCATCTCCGGGATATATTCAATCATGCATAAATCCTTGGAATTAAAGATATAAGTTCCACGCTCATTTTCATAAACAGGCATATATTCGCCGGGGCGCTTCTCTTCTACAATGGAGTATTTCCAGCGGCAGGGATGGGTGCAGGCCCCTTGATTGGCATCTTTTCCTGTCATGTAATTGCTCAGCAGACAGCGGCCTGAATAAGACATACACATAGCCCCGTGAATAAAGCTTTCAATCTCCATATTCTCGGGAATCCGGCTGCGGATTTCCTTGATCTCCGCCAGGGAAAGTTCTCTGGCAGAAACCACCCGTTTAGCTCCAAGCTGGTGCCAGAACAGATAAGTTCCATAATTTGTATTGTTAGCCTGAGTGCTGATGTGCAGCTCCATATCAGGAATAATTCTTTTTGCAATAGCAAAAACACCTGGATCAGAAATAATCAGGGCATCAGGATTTATTTCCTTTAACTCTTTAAAATATTCCTCAACTCCCGGCAGGTCATCATTATGAGCCAGAATATTAGCTGTAATATAAACCTTTACCCCTTTTTCATGGGCAAAGGAAATTCCCTCCCGGATATCCTCTGTTGTAAAATTCTTGGCTTTGGCCCGGAGGCCAAAGGCTTCTCCTCCAATGTAGACAGCATCCGCACCATAAATCACTGCGGTTTTTAATACTTCCAAGCTGCCTGCCGGAATCAAAAGTTCGGTCTTTCTCATGAAAATCCTTTCTTGCTTTCCTTAAGTAGATGATATCAGAATACTGACTGCAATGCCGTCGCCGATGGGAACAATGGAGGTCAGAAGACATTCTGAATGTTTCAGTTCATATAAGTAATCTCTCATCCTTGTATGAATGGTCCGGTTGCGCCGTTCCACGGCATACCGGGACTCTATAATATCCCCATCCTGGAGTACATTGTCGGAAATCAGCATTCCGCCCGGCCTCATAAGTTCTAAAAGCCTGGGAAGCCAGACCAGATACTGCCCCTTGGCTGCATCTAAAAAGACAAGGTCAAAGGGGCGGTCAAGCCCCTCTAATATCTCCTGTGCATCGCCCTCTAACAAGGTAATCCGGTCTGTCTCCCCGGCCTTTTCAAAGTTTTTTCTGGCTTCGGGAATCCTTTTTTCGTATTTTTCTATGGTGGTAATACGGCAGTCAGAAGGCATCACTGCTGCCATCAGAAGGGCCGAATACCCCACCGCAGTCCCCACCTCTAAAATATCTTTTGGCCTTACAGAAGCTGTCATGGCCTGCAAAAAAGAGGCTGTTTCCTCTCTTATAACCGGAACCCCCTTCTGTCTGGCTTCCTTTCCGATTTCCCCAAGAAGAGGACTTCTGTCCTTTTCTAAGGAACGGATATAATCCGTAATCCTGTCGTTTACAATCATTTCTTTTCTTCCTCTTTTTTCTCATTCATCATCTGAAGAATCTCCTTAGGAGTCATGGAAGTATTTAATGTGTAGGTTCCGGGATTTACCTTATATCCGAAAAATTCAGCCTGTATAACAAAGGAATATTCATTGTCAATGAGGCCGTTTTCCTTTAATATCTTTGCAGCCTGAAAGGCAGAAATCCCAACACTTACGGTCACGTTCTTATCCCGTCCCGGCGCCGCCTCTACAGAAGAGGCATAAAATATATTGTGTCCAAAAGCATATCCCCTGGAAGAGCCCTCATACAGCAGAACCGCCACCAGGGCAAGGAGAATGAGCCGGCTTGAAATGGCGATAACCACTCCCACTATTTTGTTGATCTCTTTCGTTCTCCGGCTCATATCACATTCCCCCATTGCTGATCTTTATACTTCCATAATAATCGGCAGAATCATAGGATTGCGCTTCATGCGCTTCCATAAGAAATCGCTTAAGCTGTCTCTGATAATGTTCTTGATTTTGCCCCAGTCATTGACATGGCGTTCCAGGCAGTCAGTGACAGCGTCATTGACCACATTTCTGGCCTCCTCCATCAGATCCTCTGACTCACGGACATAGACAAATCCTCTTGATACGATATCCGGTCCTGCCAAAAGCTGGTTGGAGTATTTTTCCAGAGTCAGAACCACCACGATGATTCCGTTCTGCGCCAAATTCTGTCTGTCTCTTAAAACAATATTTCCTACATCTCCGACACCCAGTCCATCCACCAGGATTCCGCCTGACTGGACATGATCCACAGTTTTCCAGGACTCCTGTCCCACCTCCACCACATCTCCGGAGGACATGATAATAACGTTTTCCTTGGCGAATCCCATAGCCTGAACCAGGTTTTTCTGGGCCATAATGTGACGATACTCTCCATGAACAGGAATGGCGTACTTAGGACGAACCAGAGCATACATCAGCTTGATTTCCTCCTGACAGGCATGTCCTGATACATGGGTATCCTCACAGATTACCTCTGCGCCCTTCATGGAAAGCTCGTTGATTACCTTGGAAACAGCCTTTTCATTTCCTGGAATGGGATGAGAACTTAATATAATTACGTCGCTTGGCTTAATGGAAATCTTTTTATGGGTACTTGCCGCCATACGGGAAAGGGCTGCCATGGATTCTCCCTGGCTTCCGGTTGTAATGAGCACCGTCTGCTCATCGGGATAATTTTTCAGCTGGTCAATTTCGATTAAGGTTCCATCGGGAATATTGATATAGCCCAGTTCACTTGCTGTACCGATGACATTAACCATGCTTCGGCCTTCCACTACCACCTTGCGGCCGTACTTGGCAGCTGAGTTAATAACCTGCTGCACCCTGTCCACGTTGGAAGCAAAGGTGGCCACAAGAATCCTATTGTTCTTATGGTCTGCAAAAATGTTGTCAAAGGTTTTTCCCACCGTCTTCTCCGATGGTGTAAATCCGGCTCTCGTAGCATTGGTGCTGTCACACATCATAGCCAGAACTCCCTTTTTGCCCAGTTCTGCAAAGCGCTCCAAATCAGCAGGCTCTCCGAATACAGGAGTATAGTCAATCTTAAAGTCACCTGTATGAAGGATTACACCTGCCGGTGAGAAGATGGCAAGGGCGGAAGCATCGGCGATACTGTGGTTTGTTTTGATGAACTCAATACGGAAGCAGCCTAAGTTAATGGACTGTCCATGCTTGATCACCTTTCTTTTTGTATTTTTCAGTAAGCCATGTTCTTTTAATTTATTTTCAATCAGGGCAATGGTCAGCTTTGTTCCATAAACCGGCACATTGATTTCCTTTAAAATGTAAGGAAGTGCACCGATATGATCCTCATGCCCATGAGTGATGACAAAGCCTTTTACCTTGTGGATGTTCTGTTTTAAGTAAGATACGTCCGGTATGACCAAATCAATTCCAAGCATATCATCGGTAGGGAATGCCAGTCCGCAGTCCACCACGATAATGCTGTCTTCATATTCAAAAGCAGTGATATTCATACCAATCTGCTCCATTCCTCCTAAAGGAATGATTTTAACTTTTGCGTTGCTGTCTTGTTTTTTCAATATTTTACCTCCATGTTATAATTTTCCGTTCTGCTCCTCTCCCTTGTTTCACGGTATTTTCCTGTTCTATTTAACAGTCACTTGTTACTTACCATCATCACTTTTCAATTCCCACGTCCGCACCGTCTAACAGCTCAGAAAATATCTTAAATAAATAATCTATCTCGTTATCATCTTCTACAAATTCATACAAAGCTTCAGAATCTTCCAGCTTTGACATATCCTTTAAGATGTAACATTCTCCATCTTCATCTTCTTCTGCCGCATCTGTTACCAGCAGATAGTTCATATTGCTGATTCTGGTCTCTTCCAGAACATAAAAATCCACAGCTTCCCCTTCTTCTGTTGTCAGGGTAATTTTCTTGTCTTCACTGCTCATTTGATTTCTCCTGTTATGGGCAAGCCTTCTAGCCCCGCCCCAAGCTGTCTAAGTAGCCCTGCAGAATCAGACCTGCCGCTACCTTGTCAATGACTGCCTTCCTGTTTTCACGTCTCACACCGCTTTCCTGCAGAATCCGTTCTGAGGCTACGGTGGTCAATCTTTCATCCCATAAGATTACCGGAAGCTTTGTACGGCGCTCCAGCATTTCCTTAAACTGTTCTGTTTTTTCTGCCCGGTCGCCTGCTGAGTTATTCATATTCTTAGGATAACCCAAAACAATGGTTTCAATCTTGTATTCCTGAATCAGTTCTTCGATTCTGGCGCAGGTTTTTCTCAGCTTATTTTCATCTTCTCTTGTAATGGTTTCCACTCCCTGGGCTGTTATTCCCAATAAGTCGGAAACTGCAATTCCCACAGTCTTAGAACCGAAATCCAGTCCCATGATTCTCATAAATATCCTCCGGTGCGTGTGTTTTTGAATGTCGGCGCAGCAAAATAAAGCTGGTTTAAAACCAACCAGTCGCCCTATAGAAATATTTGCCTGAGCCATGCTTATTGAACGAACTCATGCGACTGGCCCTTACAAATATCTCTGCATGTCTAACTAAAAACAACTGCCAGACTCCGCCCTTTCACTTCATCTGACAGCTAGACCTAAGATTATCCACAATCTTACTTTAACATCGTATTGATATATACCCTCATAAGCTCTTCTAAAATCTCATCCCGTTCCACTTTCATGATAAGACTTCTGGCATTCTTATGGCTGGTAATATAAGTAGGATCTCCTGACATAATATAACCCACGATCTGGTTAACAGGATTATAACCCTTTTCTGTAAGGGCAATATATACCTGCTCCAGAACCTGGCTTACATCCATCTTATTTTCCTGCACTGCTTTGAAAAATTGTGTGTTATGAATATCACTCATGTTTCTCACGTCCTTTAACTGTTCTCCTATATTCTAAACCAAAATTGCTGATTCGGCAAGAACAAAATAAATTTTGTCCATTAAGGTTTTAAAAACAGGACTTGATCGCCTAGTGTCTCCGTCACAATTCCCTTTACCATCCGGCCTTTTAAGCCCTCTTTAAAAGGAACTGCCGCCTTTATATATTCCGTAGTATAACCGGTCATATAACTCTTTCCATTCCACTGGAATTCCTCTTCCATAAGGACCTCAGCTTCTGTTCCTAAAAAGGATTTCCGGTATTCCAGAGACATTTCCTTTTCCAGTCCAAGAAGTATATTGCTGCGTTCTGCCTTCACGGATTCTTCAATCTGATCCGGCATATCTGCCGCCCTGGTCCCATTTCGTCTGGAGTATTTAAAAACGTGCATTTCGTAAAAACGGATACTCTCCAGGTATTTTCTGGTTTCTTCAAATTCTTCTTTTGTTTCTCCGGGAAATCCCACAATCACGTCAGTGGTTATGGCCGGGTTGTGAAATGATCTGCGCAAAGTAAGGCAGCATTCCAAATACTCCTTCGTAGTATAACGGCGGTTCATTCTCTTTAAAGTCGCATCACATCCGCTTTGGAGGGATAAGTGAAAATGAGGGCACATCTTCGGAAGCTGTGCGAGAGACCGGGCGAATTCCTCTGTTACGATTCTGGGTTCTAAGGACCCCAGGCGAATCCGTTTTAATCCCTCTACCTCATGAATAGATTCAATCAGGTCCAAAAGGGAAAGCCTTTCTTCCTCCGGAAAATCCTTTCCATAAGAACTTAAATGGATTCCCGTAAGAACCACTTCCTGAAACCCTGTTGCAGTGAGGCGCTTAATTTCCTCCACTACCTCACCGGGTTTCCTGCTTCTGACCCGACCTCTGGTATAAGGAATGATGCAGTAGCTGCAAAACTGGTTGCAGCCGTCCTGAACCTTGATAAAAGCTCTGGTATGATCTGCAATTCTATCAATGGAAAGATTTTCATACTCTCTCGTATCATTGATATCAATGATGGTTTCCAGTTCATCCATTTCTCCTGTACAGGCAAAATACTCCTCCAGAATGGAAACCAGCTCCGTCTTTTTGTTGTTGCCCACCACCAGATCCACTGCTTCGTCTTTTTTTAGTTCTTCCCCTGCTGCCTGAACGTAACACCCTGCTGCAACCACCACTGCATTGGGATTCATTTTCTTTGCCCTGTGGAGCATCTGTCTGGATTTCCGGTCCGCAATATTAGTCACCGAGCAGGTGTTGATGATATAAACGTCAGCCCCTTCTTTAAAAGGAACAATTTCATATCCGGCATTTTCCAGAAGCTGCTGCATGGCCTCTGTCTCATATGAATTCACCTTGCATCCAAGATTATGAAGAGCTGCCTTTCTCATTGTATATCTCCTATCTAAATAATTGTATATTTTCATGTAAAATTACCATTGACTTTTTCTCAATATCTCAGTAGTATAGAGGAAATAAGGGGCTTTTCCCTGACTAAAATAAGTTCACTTAAGGAGGTTTCTTACATGAAAACAATTCGTATCTCTTTAAATTCCATCGACAAAGTCAAATCCTTTGTCAATGATTTAACAAAATTTGACGCTGACTTTGATCTGGTTTCCGGACGATATGTGATTGATGCAAAGTCAATTATGGGCATCTTCAGTTTAGATTTATCCAAACCCATTGATTTAAATATCCACTCTGAGAACAATGCTGATGAGATCATCAATGTATTGTCTCCATACATCGTAGACTAAAGCTTCCTTACGTGTTTTCCGAGGCCCGGCGTTTGAACGCGCAGGGCCTTTTTTATTTCTTAACACCAGATCTTCTCCACTGTATTTATGGCTGTCTCCATCATTTCGTCTATCTTTTCCTGTAAATTTTCCTCTGAGCGCTCGATCATCTTAATATTGGGCTTTGTGACCGGATGCTTTGCCACGAAAATGGTACAGCAGTCTTCAAAAGGCAGGACAGAGGTTTCATAGGTACCTATTTTTTCCGATAAATTCACGATCTCCTGCTTGTCAAAGCCGATTACCGGACGGAATACAGGCATGGTGCAGGCTGCATCAGTGGCTGCCAAAGACTGCATGGTCTGGGAAGCCACCTGGCCGATGCTCTCTCCTGTAATCAGAGCCATGGCTCCGCATTCCTGAGAAAGACGCTCCGCTATCTTCATCATATACCTTCTCATAATGATTGTAAGCTCTTCATGAGGGCATTTATCGTAAATATATAACTGAATATCTGTAAAGTTTACAATATGAAGATGAACAGGACCAGAATATCTGGAAACCAGTTTTGCCAAATCCACCACCTTCTGCTTTGCCCTGTCACTGGTATAAGGCGGCGCATGGAAATAGACGGCGTCAATCTTAACGCCTCTCTTTGCAATCATATATCCTGCAACCGGACTGTCAATTCCTCCTGACAGCAAAAGCATGGCTTTTCCGTTGGTTCCTACAGGCATGCCGCCCGGACCCGGAATAATACGGGAATAAATATTAATTTTAGTTCTGACTTCCACATGAAGCATTACCTCTGGCTTATGGACATCCACCTTTGTCTCAGGAAAGCGTCTTAAAATCACCTCTCCCAAGTCCCGGTTAATCTGTTCCGAATTCACCGGATACCTTTTATTTCCTCTTCTGGTATTAACCTTAAAGGTAAAATTCTTATCCTCATAAACCTCATCAACATAAGCCAGAATCTGTTCCTTTAAATCTTCATATCCATTGTCTTCCACCTGAACCATAGGGCAGATGGCGGCAATACCGAAAACACACTGCAGAGCCGTAATAACCTCGTCAAAATCGTATTCAGACTCCGCAGAAGCATAAATGCGTCCCGACTCCTTAGAAACCATAAATTCCCCATCTATCTTCTTTAAAGAATGGCGGATCTGAGCCACCAGGGCATCCTCAAACAGGTACCGGTTTTTTCCCTTCACACCGATCTCCGCATACTTAATTAAAAATGATTTATATTGCATGAATAATCCTATCCTCTCTGATACTTCCGCAAAACCGGAAGAAGTTCTTTTAACATATCAATACAGTAATCAATCTCTTCACTTGTATTACTAATTCCAAAACTAAACCGCAAAGTAGAATCCAAAAGCACCGGTTTTACACCAATTCCCTTCAAAGTTCCGCTGACTGCCGGATGGTTAGAGGAGCAGGCCGAGCCTGAAGACACATAAATCCCTTTGTCCTCCAGAGCATGCAAAAGCACCTCGCTTCTGGCTCCCAAAAAACTGGCGCTGACAATCTGAGGCGCCGACTGATCACCGGGAAGGCTGTTCACAGTCACCCCGTCAATTTCAGAAAGCCTCTCAATCATATAGTCCTTTAAGGAAGTCAGGAACTTTATTTTTTCCCCTTGGTCCGTATATATGATTTTAGCTGCTTCTCCCATAGCCGCAATGCCGGGAACATTTTCAGTGCCGGAACGCAGACCTCTTTGCTGGCCCCCTCCGTAAACCAGAGGCTTTATTTTCACTCTCTGGTCAATGTATAAAAACCCCACCCCTTTGGGTCCATGAAACTTATGGGCACTGGCAGACAAAAGGTCGATTCCCTGACGCTTCGGCCGGATGACCAGCTTTCCATAAGCCTGAATTGCATCCACATGAAACAGGATGGCCGGATTCTTCTTTTTTATTACCTTTGTAATGGCCTCTATCGGCTGTATGGCTCCGATTTCATTATTGACATACATGATGGAAACCAGAATAGTCTCAGGCCTTATAGCTGCTTCCAGCTCTTCCAAGCTGATATGTCCCTTTTCATCCACCGGCAGATAGGTAACCAAAAAGCCCTGTTCCTCTAAAAATGCCAAAGGATTATAGACAGAAGGATGCTCAATCCCTGTACTGATGATGTGGTTTCCCGCTCTTTTATTAGCCATAGCCGTTTCAATCAGGGCCATATTGTTGGATTCCGAACCGCCTGAGGTAAAAAGGATTTCCTTTGGATCCACCTTTAAAGTTCCGGCTATGATCTTTGCCGCTTCTTTTATATACTGTTCCGCCTCCATGCCCTTTTTATGCTTGGCCGAAGGATTGCCGTAATCCTCCATCATCACCTTTATCATCACGTCCCTGACCGGCTCCAAAACCCTGGTAGTGGCCGAATTATCAAAATAAACTTCCATATCTGACCTCTCTTTTATTCCGTCTCAGACGGTTCCAGCTGAAAAGCCAAAACAGACAGCAGGGCAAGGCCCGCTGTTTCCGTCCTCAGTATCCGTTTCCCCAATGTGACAGGCTCTGCTCCATGCTCCTTTGCAAGCTCTACCTCGGAATCTTCAAACCCGCCTTCCGGCCCGATGAATATCCCCGCACTCATTCCAGGTTTAATTCCCTTTAAAATCTCTCTGGTTAACCCCATATTGCCCGCATGTTCAAAAGGAATCACAGACCGGTCAAGCTCCTGCCTGGAAAACTCCAGAGCCTGACGAAAGGTCATGACACCGGATACGCTGGGGATGATCAGCCGCTTCGACTGCTTGGCAGCGCTTTCTGATACAGCCTGCCACCGCTTAAGCTTTGATTCTTCCTTCTTTTTATCCAGCTTCACCACCGTCCGTCTTGTCTCAACCGGAATGATGGCATATACACCAAGCTCCACTGCCTTCTGGATGATCAGCTCCATTTTATCCCCTTTGGGCAGCCCCTGGAATAAGTAGAGCCTGGAAGGAAGCTCTGTGCCTCCATGTGAAACCGAACGAATTTTTGCCAGCACTTCATCAGATGAGACGGAAAGGATTTCGCATAAATAATCCTTGTCCACCCCATTACTGACTAAAATTTCTTCCCCCGCACCCATGCGCAGAACATTTTTCATGTGGTTCACATCTGGTCCGGTAATGGCTATTGTTTCCGCTTGCACCTGATCCTGGTTTACAAAAAAGTGGTACATGTTCTGCCTCTTCCTATTTTTTTCTCACAGTTACAGAAACCCATTCTCCCTGATGGGTAACCTCTATTAATTCAAAGGCTTCATTTTCCTCAAAAGCCTTTCTCACTGCTTCTTCCTTCATATTAATAATTCCGGAGGTGATGAAAATAGCTCCCTTTTTCATATGAATGGAAATTTCCTTTTGAAGCATGATAATAATGTCGGCAAGGATATTGGCAACTACCACATCGTATGTCTCAAATCCCACTTCTCCCTGGACAGCCTTATCATCAATGATGTTGCCCTGAAGCACCCGAAACTTATGGGAAGAAATCCCATTCGCTTCCAGGTTCTCCCCTACCGCAGTAATAGCATTTTCATCAAGATCTGTTCCAAACACGCTTTTTGCTCCCAGCTTCAGTGCGGTAATGCCTAAAATTCCGCTTCCCGTTCCTACATCCAGAAGGACAGTATCCGGCGTCACATACTTCTTTAACTGGCGGATACAAAGCTGGGTAGTCTCATGCTGTCCTGTCCCAAAAGCTGTTCCAGGATCAATTTCAATCAGAAGCTTGTCCTCATGGCCTCCCGGAACTTCCTCCCAGGTAGGTTTTATAAGAATATCATCCACAGTAAAGGGCTTAAAATACTGTTTCCAGTTGTTAATCCAGTCCAGATCCTCTGTTTCACCTGATTCAATGGTTCTTTCTCCCAGGTCTGCAAACATGGAAAGCTCCTCTAAGCCTTCCTCCACTTTTTTTAACATACCTTCTATATCAGAGACAGGATCTAAATAAAAGCTGACCTTGGCTACTCCCTCATCAGGGGGCAGCTCTGGCAGGATATCGATAAACATGCCTTTTGTCTCCGCTTCCGTAAGAGGAATATTATCCTCAATTTCAATTCCTTCAATTCCGATTTCATCAAACATGCTGCTGATTAAGTCCACCGCTTCTGTGGTAGTAGTCAGCGTAAATTTTTTCCATTTCATAGCAATCCCTTATCCTTTAATAATCTTTATAAACAAGCAGAGCAGCACGACCATGATTACAGGACGTACTACCTTTAAACCATTCTTTACCACCATACCGGCTCCCAGGTAATGTCCTGCAATACAGAATATCCCGGAAGCAATTCCCAATGGGAGCAAAACCTTTCCATTGATTAGAAATGTAACTAAAGCTGCAATGTTAGAAGACAGATTAATCACCTTAGTTGTTCCGGAAGCAGACCTGACATCCATCTTTACAAGTCCTGTCAGAACCAGCAGCAAAAAGGTGCCTGTACCCGGTCCGTAAAATCCGTCATAGCAGCCGATAAAAAATGCCGCTGTCATAGTGACTAAATACATCTTTTTCTTTGGAAGAGTGTTGACTTCTTTGTTATCCCCAAAATTTTTATTTTTAAGAACGTAGAAAGCAACTACCGGAAGTGCTGCAAGCATCATACCCTTTAAGATCCGTTCGTCAGCAAGCAAAGATAAATGGGCACCGATGATAGAGCCGATGATGGCAAAACCAGCTGCAATGAAAGAAAGAAAGCCTTTAATGTACCCGTTTTTTGCAAACCGGGCGGTAGAAACCACTGTTCCCATAGTAGAACTCATTTTATTGGTGCCTATGGCCAGATGAGGGGGAATTCCTGCTGCAAGAAATGCAGGCAGAGAAATAAGCCCGCCTCCCCCCGCAATGGAATCGACAAATCCCGCCAGGAAAACCAAGGGGCATATAATCAGATATTGATACATGTGCTTTCCCTTTCTTTCGTATGAATGTCTGTATTTTTAAACATATGATATCATAACATACAATGAAATCCCTTGCAAGCGTATAAAGTCAACGAATATTCAAGACTGTTTTCGTTTTTTATAAAAAAAATTTTTTTTTTTGAAAATCAATGCAATAAAAAGGAATGCTGGTGCATTAACTTAATGAACGGATGAAAAGGAACTTTGTTTTGATCCGGAAGCAGAGGCAAAAAACATATCAAGTAAACGAAATTCCTTGATGCATTACACTCCATCACACCCGCCTTGGCTGCCGGAATCAGAACAAGAACCTTTTTACAATTAAAAACAGGAAATGCGCCTCATGACTAAATCATTCAGTCACATGGCGCATTTCCTGTTTTTCATATGAAATCATTTCAGATTCTATTTAAAGAGCCCTTTTTTTTTATGTTTTTCCGCTTCCGGTGCGATCCCGTTCATGGTATCGTCAAACTTCCGGAGAGCCTCTTTCTGTACTTCTGTCAGCCGTTCAGGTACTGAAACCACCAAAGTCACATAATGATCTCCCCTGACAGCCCTGTTTCGAAGGGAAGGAACGCCCTTGCCCTTTAACCGAACTTTAGTATCGGTCTGGGTTCCGGCCTTTACCTCATACTCCACTTCCCCATCCACAGTCTTGATGCGGATAGCCCCGCCTAATGCAGCTTTTGCAAAGGAAATGGAAACTGTAGAATAAATGCTGGTATCCTGGCGCTTGAAAATCGGATGGTTGGAAACCACTGCCTCTACAAGAAGATCTCCTCTTTCTCCGCCGTTGGTTCCCGGCTCTCCGGCACCTCCAAGACGGACGGACTGGCCGTTGTCAATTCCTCCCGGAATGGTGACTTTGAATTTCTTCCTCTTGGTAATGTACCCGGCTCCATAGCAGTCCGGACATTTGTCCTTTATAATAGTACCTGTACCGCCGCAGTCCGGGCAGGTCTGAACATTCTGTACCTGGCCAAAAAAGGACTGCTGAGTATACATAATCTTTCCTTTTCCGTTACACTTAGGACAGGTAACGGGAGAGGTTCCGGCCTTGGCCCCGCTTCCGTGACAGGTGGCACACTCTTCTTTATAATTGATTTCAATTTCTTTTTCGCAGCCAAAAATAGCCTCCTCAAAGGTGATCCGGATGCTGGTTCTGACATTGGCACCTCTGGAGGGACCATTATAATGTGCGCTGCTTCTCCTTCCGCCGCCAAAGATATCTCCAAAGATATCTCCGAATATATCCCCCATATCCGCTCCGTTAAAATCAAAGCCGCCGAATCCGCCAGCTCCTCCGCTTCCGTCAAAAGCTGCAGAGCCAAACTGATCATACTGGCGTCTCTTATCCGAGTCGCTTAAAACGCTGTAGGCCTCAGAAGCCTGTTTAAACTTCTCGGCAGCCGCAGCATCTCCGGGGTTGGTGTCAGGATGGTATTTCTTTGCTAATGCCCTATAGGCCTTCTTAATGGCTGCGTCATCTGCATCCTTGGAAACACCCAGGGTTTCATAATAATCTTTTTTACTCTCTGCCATCTTAGGTCTTACCTTTCACTCCATGCTTGAAAATCACGGAAAAAGCGTTGTATCACTACAACACTCTTTCCAATGTCTCGTCAACCGACCAGATTAGTTTACACCTCTTTATAGTCGCCGTCAACCACATCGCTGTCCTGATAGGAAGCCTCCGGGCCTCCCATGTCAGGTCCTGCGCCCTGGGCGCCTGCCTGTGCCTGCTCATAAACCTTTGCAAACAGGGCCTGGGCGCTGTTCATCAGTTTTTCTTTTCCGGCCTTAATATCCTCTACCTGGGCATCGGTCATCTCTTCAAGGGGTGCTCTGTTAATCACTTCTTTCAAAGCAGTTAAGTCTGCTTCCACGGAAGCCTTATCGTTTGCATCGATCTTATCTCCAACCTCTTCCAGAGCTTTTTCTGTCTGGAATACCATGGAATCTGCATCGTTTCTGGCGTCAATGGCATCCTTGCGCTTCTTATCCTGTGCCTCGTACTCAGCCGCCTCTTTCACAGCCTTGTCAATATCAGAGTCAGACATATTGGAACCGGAAGTAATGGTAATATGCTGTTCCTTTCCTGTTCCCAAATCCTTGGCAGAAACATTTACAATGCCGTTTGCATCAATATCAAAGGTAACTTCGATCTGAGGAATGCCTCTTCTTGCAGGCGGAATTCCATCCAGACGGAACTGTCCAAGAGTCTTGTTATCTCTTGCAAACTGTCTCTCACCCTGTACCACATGGATATCAACTGCTGTCTGGTTGTCTGCCGCTGTGGAGAACACCTGACTTTTCTTTGTGGGGATTGTGGTATTTCTTTCAATCAGTCTGGTGGCAACTCCGCCCATAGTCTCGATGGACAGAGAAAGAGGAGTTACGTCCAGAAGCAGGATATCACCTGCGCCTTCGTCGCCTGCCAGCTTTCCGCCCTGGATGCTGGCACCGATAGCAACACACTCATCGGGATTTAAAGTCTTGGAAGGATCTTTGCCTGTTAACTGCTTTACTTTTTCCTGTGCAGCCAGCATACGGGTAGAACCGCCTACTAACAATACCTTTCCTAACTCTGCTGTTGTAATTCCTGCATCCTTTAATGCGTTCTGTACAGGAGCTGCAGTGCGCTCAATAAGATCCAGAGTCAGTTCATCAAATTTAGCTCTGGTTAAGTTCATATCCAGATGCTTAGGTCCTTCTGAGGTAGCGGTAATGAATGGAAGGTTGATGTTGGTTGTTGTGGCAGAAGAAAGTTCCTTCTTAGCCTTCTCAGCAGCCTCTCTCAATCTCTGCATAGCCATCTTGTCACCGGACAAGTCAACGCCTTCTGCTTTCTTGAATTCGTCAACCATCCACTGGGTAATACGGCTGTCAAAATCATCGCCTCCCAATCGTGTATCGCCGTTGGTGGAAAGAACTTCGATAACACCGTCACCGATCTCAATGACAGAAACGTCGAATGTACCGCCGCCTAAGTCGTATACCATGATCTTTTGCTCTTTTTCATTGTCAAGTCCGTAAGCCAGAGCTGCTGCTGTAGGCTCATTGATAATACGCTTTACATCAAGACCTGCAATCTTTCCTGCATCCTTAGTAGCCTGACGCTGAGCATCGTTAAAATATGCAGGCACAGTAATAACTGCTTCTGTTACCTTCTCACCTAAGTAAGCCTCTGCATCTGCCTTCAATTTCTGAAGAATCATAGCGGAGATTTCCTGAGGACTGTAGTTTTTCCCGTCAATAGATACCTTGTAATCTGTACCGATATGTCTCTTAATGGAAGAGATGGTCCGGTCTGCGTTTGTAACGGCCTGACGCTTTGCAGGTTCGCCTACCAGTCTCTCTCCGTTCTTAGTAAATGCAACAACTGACGGTGTGGTTCTTACGCCTTCGCTGTTTGGAATTACAACCGGTTTTCCGCCTTCCATAACAGCAACGCAGCTGTTTGTCGTACCTAAGTCAATACCAATAATCTTGCCCATAGTTTATTCCTCCTATTATTAAACAAAGTGTGAATTAATCATTTCTATTCTAAATTAATTAGCTACCTGCACCATGGAATGCCTCACCACAGTGTCCCGGTAGGTATAACCCTTTTGAAGTTCCTGAGAAATCACATTTTCTCCCAGGGATTCATCTTCCACGTGAAGCACCGCATTATGAAAACTGGGATCAAAGGGATTTCCAACCGCTTCGATAGGCTTTACACCTGCTTCCTCCAAAGTTTTCATAAGCTGTTTGTAAATCATTTCCATTCCTTCTGCAAAAGCAGAGCCTTTTTCCTCCTCAGGAACAGCTGCAAGGCCTCTTTCAAAATTATCGACAACCGGAAGGATACGTTCCACAATATCCCTTGCTCCGACTTCAAACATAGCAGACTTTTCTTTTTCCGTTCTCTTTCGGAAGTTGTCAAATTCAGCCATATTTCTCTGGAGCCGGTCTGTCAGCTCCTCAATCTTTTCATCTCTGGGGTCTTTCTTTTTCCGGGTTTCTGTTTCTTCTTCAACACAGGCCGCCCCATCCTCTATTTCATGTTCAGCGGAAAGGACATCCTCTTTATTCAAAGCCTCATCTGCCGGCTTCCCGTCTGTTTTCTTGTCTTCCATGCTCAAAGTTCTTCCCTTCACCTTTCATCTTTTTTTAATATGATATCAAGCTGCGTCATAAGATTACGCAATGCGCTGAGCACCTTTTCATAATCCATGCGCTTGGGACCAATGATTCCAATGGTTCCCCGCAGGCCTTCGCCAAGTTCATAATTGGCTGTCACAATGCTGCAGTCTTTCATAGTCTCAGGAGCTTCGTCGCCGATGTAAACCTGGATACCTAATCCGCTCTCTGAACTGTTCACATCATCTACCAGTCCCTGCAAAAGTTCCTTTTGCTCCAGGGTGCCGATTAACTTACTTGCCCTTTCCCCGTCACTTAATTCCGGGTACTTGAAAATGTTGGTGGCTCCGCTGGTATAAATCTGAAGGTCCTCGTCATCTCCCCGGATGGCCGCCGCCACCTCAGTAAGAACCCGGTCCACCACCTCGCTGTGGGGACCCGCCTGAATCTTTAAACTGCTGATCACTTCGAGATTTATTTCCTCTATGGTCAGCCCGTTAAGGGCGTTATTAAGAAGAATATTAAGATTTAAAAGTCCTTCCTCGTTTAATTCTTTACGGAGGGGAATCATGGTATTCTTAATGACGTTTCCCTCCACCACAATAACTACAAGAAGCCTTTCCTCATCAACCTTAGACATCTGGATAAACTTCAATTTGTTCCTATGGTACTGGGGAGCGCTGATCATTGCCGCATAATTCGTGTTCTGGGCCAAAAGCTTTGCCATCTGCTTTAACAGAAGCTCTACCCGGTCCACACGCTTTAGCATCATATCCTTGATCTCAGTGACCTCTTCTTCTTTTTCCAGTATGATCTGGTCCACATAAAAGCGGTATCCCCTGTCAGAAGGTATTCTCCCTGCAGAGGTATGGGGCTGCACAATGTATCCAAGCTCCTCCAGATCAGACATCTCATTCCGGATGGTGGCAGAACTTAAGTGTAAATCCGTGTACTTTGAAATGGTACGGGACCCTACCGGCTCTCCTGTTTCCAAATAAGTTTTGATGATGGCCTTTAATATGGTAACCTTCCGCTCATCCAACTGATCCTTTTGGTTCAAACTGCCCCACTCCCTTCCTGAGTTGTTCTTGTTAGCACTCGACGTTTAGGAGTGCTAACATCTTCTGCTCATAATATATTCTTTTTTTTTGTTTTTGTCAATACATTCCCGAAAAATTTTTAGTGAACTTTTTGTAACGTGTTTCTTTTCTCTTTGTCATTTTTCTTTCAATTATTACAAGGCGTTGACATTATTTTCTTGACATTTAACATTTTTGTAATATAATAGTAACTGAGAACAATAACTTAAAACCGCAGTGTAGCCGGTGAATCCTACGGATCCGCCGGCTTACGGGGTTTTGCCCTATGAATCAGAACATGAAAAAGTTTTCTTACGTGCAAGCACGGCAAGAACTCCTTCATATTCCAATTCGCACTGCTCATTACGAGGTAAAATCATGAAAAGCTTTCCAAGACCGAAACGAATTACCGGAATTTTGACAATCCTTTGTGTACTGATGTTGTCCATGACTTCCATGGCAGCCACAGAGAACAGCCAGGCCGGATCAACACAGTCCGCCAGTCTTGAAACCGCTGACACCATTAAAAAGAATAATACGGAGACCCCTTCTGAAGAAATCGGACCGGGTATTAAGAAAAAAGAAGAGCCGGTTCAGGAAACACCGGCAGCTCCTGTATATGAAAAAGGCGAGTCTTTAGGAAACTTTACCGCCACCGCTTACTGCCCCAGCAGTTCCGGCAAACAGTCCCTGACCTACTCAGGAACCGTTCCCCAGGCTGGACACACTTTATCAGCGGATCTTACTCTTCTCCCCTTGGGAACAAAAGTGATGATAGGAGAAACAGTTTATACAGTAGAAGACACTGGAAGCAGTATTAAAGGGAATAAAGTAGATATTTTCCTTGGCAGCCGCCAGGAAGCACTGCAATTCGGAAGACAGACCATTGAAATCTTTGCAGTCAAAGAAATTTCAAAAAATTAAATATGTTCACATAACGCTGCAGAAAAGCGGATTTGCCCTTTTCTACAGCGTTTTTTTTATTGATTTTTATGGCCACACCTTGACAAATTTGGAAAAATGTGTAAAATGATTACTTGTACCTCATTTATTACAATTCTGTTACATATATTTATATTATATTAAATTATGTTACGGATTGTAAAAAAGAAAGGAAGTAATTTATGACACTAACAGTTAAGCAAATTCACTGGCTCTCAGGAGCATTACTAATGATGGCGTTTTTATGGTTTGGCGCCCTTAATATCTTTGCCGCCCAGGCATCAGGCATTATTGATTACGCCGATGAAACCGGAGTAAGAGGCTGGGCATTTAACAACACTGAGGCAGATCAGCCTTTGGAGGTAAAAGTGGTCATTACCAATCAGGCAAGCGGACAGACCGCTGACGAGCTGACCACCCAGGCATCCATGTACCGGGAGGACTTAGCTGCCCAGGGCCTGGGATCCGGAAACTGCGGATTTGACATCTCTGTGCCATGGGAATCCTACGGAGAAGGTGCCTTCCTGGTTGAAACCTATGCAGGCGGACAGAGGTTCTCCACCAAGCTGTACGGAAAGGGAATTCCTGCTGCCTCCCAGCTCCGTTCTCTGGGAGTATTCCGCACCACTGCCTACTGTCCCTGCAGACAGTGCTCCGGTGGCTGGGGCGGGCGGACCAGCACTGGAACCATTGCTAAAGCAAACCATACTATTTCTGTTGATCCAAGGGTCATTCCTTACGGAACCCGCATTATGATCAACGGAATCATTTATACGGCAGAGGACCGCGGAGGCGGTGTAAAAGGAAATCACATCGATATCTTCTTTAACTCTCATGGAGAAACCAGATCTTATGGCTTGCGGAATGTAGAAGCATTTCTTGTTCAGTAAAAAAATTGCCCTGAAAGAGCTTTACAGCTCAGTCAGGGCTTTTTTACAAATACCAGCAACATGTTACAGCAAGAAACGACTCATGACATAATTGCTGATATCAATTCCCCGCAAGGTCAGACGATAATAACCATCCTTCCACTCCATAAGACCGTTTTCTTCCATTTCCGACAGAACCTGTCCATAGACATTTCTTATATTATGACCGAAGCGGCTGACAAATTCCTGGGCGGAAATGCCTTCTATCAGCCTCAAACCCAAAAACATGTACTCCTCCATCTTCTGTTCTATGTTCAGCTTTTCAAAATCCTGTCTCAAAACCTTCTGAAACATATCTTCCCTGTCAAAGGCAGCGCCGCAGTATTCTTTAAAATCAGGAGTATTATGAAAGCGGCAGCCTTCAAAATAAGAAGATGCACCCAGTCCAAAACCCAGATACTCTGTTCCCATCCAGTATCCCATGTTATGCCTGCACTCATATCCCTGCTTTGAGTAATTGGAAATCTCATACCGCTCATATCCCTGTTCCTTTAAAAACTGCTGAGTCAGATAATACATTTCCCGCTCTGTTTCTTCGTCAGGCAGCTCAGGCAGAGACATAAGGCATGAATCCTCTTCCTGCCCCCCACAGCGGCCTTCTTCCGGCTTCCAGCCTCCATACCGGTCATAATAGGGAGTTCCCTCTTCTACAATCAGGCTGTAGGCAGATATGTGTTCCGGCTTCAGCATAGCGGTCTTTTTTAAAGTGTTTTTCCAGGATTCTAAAGTCTGTCCCGGAATTGCGGAAATCAGGTCCACGTTTACATTGCCAAAGCCTGCCATTCGGACCCTCTGATAGCTTTTTAAAAATTCATCGTAAGTATGAATTCTTCCCAGCCAGCGCAGTTCCTGATCGTCGGCTGACTGAAGCCCAATGCTGATCCGGTTGACTCCCGCTTCCTTATAACAGGCAAGCCCCTCGGCTGTTACAGTTCCAGGGTTTACCTCCATGGATATCTCCGCATCAGGAAGAACTTGAAAATTTTCCTGAATACAGCAAAGGACTTTTGCCATATATTCTGATTTTAATATAGAAGGAGTGCCTCCTCCTATAAATACGCTGACTACCTGGTATTCCTTGGCTCGGGCACTCTGATATCGGATTTCTTCTATTAATTTCAAACTGTATTCCCTCTGAGCCTGCTGATCTATGGGGAATGATAGAAAATCACAGTATGAACATTTGCGGGCACAGAAGGGAATGTGTATATAAAGTTCTAACTCTTTTTTATTCATCATCCAGTTTTAATACGCTCATAAACGCCTTTTGCGGTATCTCTACATTGCCAACCTGGCGCATGCGTTTTTTCCCTTCCTTCTGCTTCTCAAGAAGCTTTTTCTTACGGGAGATATCGCCGCCGTAACACTTGGCAAGAACATCCTTTCTCATAGCCTTCACCGTCTCGCGGGCAATGATCTTTCCTCCGATAGCGGCCTGAATGGGTATTTCAAAAAGCTGTCTGGGGATCTCATCTTTTAGCTTTTCACACATCCTCCGTCCTCTGTCATAGGCAGATTCTGCATGGACAATAAAGGACAAGGCATCTACTTCCTCCTTGTTCACCAGAATGTCCAGCTTTACCAGTTCAGACCGCTCATAGCCCTTCATCTCGTAATCAAAAGAAGCATATCCTCTGGAACGGGATTTCAGTGCATCAAAGAAATCGTAGATGATCTCATTTAGAGGAAGTTCATACCTTAACAATGCCCTGGTGGCTTCCATGTATTCCATGCCCAGATATACACCCCGCCGTTCCTGGCAAAGGGTCATGATAGCACCTACAAATTCCGTGGTCACCATGATTTCCGCACTGACAATAGGCTCCTCCATGTATTCTATTTCCGTAGGATCCGGAAGATTGGATGGATTGGTCAATTCCAGCATATCGCCATTTTTTTTGTAAACTCTGTAAACAACACTGGGAGCAGTAGTAACTAAATCCAGGTTATACTCTCTCTCCAGACGTTCCTGAATGACCTCCAGATGAAGAAGTCCTAAAAATCCGCACCGGAAGCCAAAACCAAGAGCCAGGGAGGTTTCCGGCTCAAAGAACAGGGAAGCATCATTGAGCTGCAGTTTTTCAAGGGCATCCCGAAGGTCATTGTAGCGGGCTCCGTCGGCAGGATACAGGCCGCAGTAGACCATGGAAGTCACTTTTTTATATCCGGCAAGGGGTTCCTTACAGGGTCTGCCTGCAAGAGTAA
Organism: Clostridiaceae bacterium; assembly: GCA_902363735.1. Lineage (GTDB taxonomy): Bacteria > Bacillota > Clostridia > Lachnospirales > Lachnospiraceae > Lacrimispora. Next base: position 44,193 of record CABJBA010000002.1, on the reverse strand, counting down.
TGGTATCCCCCACCGCCGTATCCTTTACGTTTTTGATGCTGGCCGCCAAATAGCCTACCATGCCTGCACTCAGCGATTCACATGAGATAAACTGGCCTGCACCGAAATAGCCTACCTCAACCACTTCTTCCACGGCTCCGGTAGCCATCATACGTATCTTATCGCCCTTTTTTACGGTTCCTTCCTTGACCCGGAAGAATACAATTACACCCTTATACTGATCATAAAGAGAATCAAAGATCAGAGCCTGAAGAGGTCCCTCCGGATCTCCCAGCGGAGCCGGTATCTTCTCCACGATAGCCTCTAACACATCTTCTACGTTTTGCCCTGTTTTGGCGGAAATCCGGGGTGCATCATGAGCCTCAATCCCGATAACATCCTCAATCTCACTCACCACCCGCTCCGGATCTGCGCTGGGCAGATCAATCTTATTCAGCACCGGAAACACATCCAGGTTGTGATCCAGGGCCATATAAACATTGGCAAGGGTCTGGGCTTCGATTCCCTGGGAAGCATCCACCACCAGGACCGCTCCGTCGCAGGCAGCAAGGCTTCTGGAAACCTCATAGTTAAAATCCACATGACCAGGAGTGTCGATCATGTTAAAAACATATTCCTGGCCATCCTTGGCCTTGTAAACGGTGCGGACAGTCTGGGCCTTGATGGTAATGCCTCTCTCCCGTTCCAGATCCATATTATCCAGAACCTGGGACTGCATTTCCCTGCTGGTCAAAAGTCCTGTCTTCTCTATAATCCTGTCTGCAAGAGTTGATTTTCCGTGATCGATATGTGCAATAATGCAAAAATTCCGTATTTTATTCTGCTGGGCGCCTGCCATAAGGTAAATTCCTCTTTTCTGATGTTCTTCGACTTAAAATATACCATTTTTTTAATTCCCTTGCAACACCATATCCAAAACTTCTGCCAGAGGCTCCATGGCATTTAATGCTTCCTGATAAGTATTGGTCTGGGCCCCAACTTCAATAAGGGAGGACCTGGCCCGGAGGTGCTGGTTATACCGGAGTCCCTTTATGTATATTTTCCGGGTCAGACCCGGGAAATAAGCTGCTGCATCAAGCTGCATCTGAAAGCTGAAGGCCAGATTTTTTTCTCTGTAGGGATTGGGCAGATATTCGATCTGTCCTTTTGGAGTCTGGCTGATTCCGTTAAAAAACATAATAGGAGCCGTTGGTTTTCCGTTTACCTCATTTACCATGTGCAGACTTTCATTTACCCCATCCCGATGAACATCCAGCACTACTTCAATGGAGGGATTTTCCTGGAGAATGCCGGAAATTCCTTCCAGGGCCAGTGTATAAGCTTTGTTTCTGTCCAGCTTTCCACCCTGAAGGTCATAAACCGAGGTGTCATGAATCACGTTATAGCCCTTGGCAGTTAAAAGTTCTGTCAGATAAGTTCCGATTCCCACCACTGTGGCCTCCCGGTTATCCGGACCATAGCCGACAAACTCCTCCTGGGAATGGGTGTGGTATATGAGAATCTGAGGCTTATTATTTCCTCCTGTCAGTGTAAAATCCTGGTCGAGGAATTGATCTGCCTTCATCAGACTTCTTCCTGCGGTAGTAGAGGCATGAACGCTGTAAAAATTCTTCATCAGATAATCGTAGTCAGCCAACTGCTCCCTTCGGAATGTGGCTCCCACAATGGGCCATATACTGCTTGAGGAACAGGTCACAGCCGGGTCCTTTTCTGTCGGAACCTCAGTTTTTACAGGTATCTGCTCCTCCAATGCCGCCTGGGCCACCCCATTGACGCTTCCATCCTCTCCGCTTTCCTCTCCGCCGTCATATAACAGAAAGCTGTGCTCCTCATAAAATCTTCCGCTTTCCAAATACCCCTCATAGGCAGGATCCGCTTCGTTGTAGACAGCCTTTGGCTTCTCCCCTTTCCCCTTATACCGGTAAAGAGGAGAATTGCCAAAAAGAACGCTTCCAAAAAAGCCGCCTGAAATGTCACCAGTCTCTGCTTCCTCCCAGGCTGCCCCAGGATATTGAGTTCGCCAGATATAGGAAATTCCAAAGCCTGCCCCACCCTTTAACCAGCTGGCCGCCATTTGGATGCCTCCTGTTTTTTCGGCCAGAAGCACCGTCAGAATGAGGCTGACTGCAATCATTATATTTTTTATAAACCAGTTGATTCCTCTGTCTCTCTGTCTCATAGTCACTTCCTGCACCCCCCAGGGGATCTTCTCTTTACCCCTCGGGAAAATTCGCTTTGCAATGATTTACTGGAAAGGATTTTGCTCCCTTTCATATCCTATGCAAAAAGCCTGTCATTTACTACGAATCTTCCTGTCCCAAAAATGCCAGGTGGATTCCTTCGGAAATGGTAAAGCTCAGTTCCTTCACCGTTTCATCAATATCGGGAGGAGTGACATACATGGGGCCAAATTCAGGTTCTAAAAGTTCTCTGATCAGATCGTACTGTTCATCAGAGCTGATACTGCCTAAGAAATCCCCCATGCCCTTTGTCTCCATGCTCTTTGACAAGGCGCCTATCATGGCGGAAACTGTATCGTGGACAATGGCGGCTGCCCCAACCACTGTGGGAACGCCAATAGCCATCACCGGAACTCCCAGGCTTTCTCTGGTGAGGCTGTGCCTGTGATTCCCCACCCCGGAACCGGGATGGATTCCCGTATCTGTAAGCTGGATCGTTGTTCCCAGACGCCTTACGCTTCTGGCCGCCAAAGCGTCAATGGCAATAATCAGATCAGGCTTTGTCTCCCTTATGATCCCTTTTAAAATTTCTGCGCTTTCCATTCCAGTCTGGGCCATAACGCCGGGTATGATTCCGCTGATCACCGGCATGCTTCTGCCCTTCCAGAAGTCATCCCCGTACTGGACCTTTAAATGCCTTGTTACCTGGAGATTTTTAAGAACCCTGGGCCCCAGAGAATCAGGGGTTACAGAGCTGTTGCCAAGACCCACCACCAATACGTGAAAATCCGGCTTTCTGTAGTCCTTTCCAGACAAAAGCTTCTGGATCTGGCCTGACAATTCCTCAGAAACCTCCCTATGGTAATCTTCATCCTTTACGGACAATTCTCCCGCCTCAAGAGTAATATAAGTTCCAACGGGTTTCCCCATGGCTTTTTCCCCTTTTTTGTCTAAAATCTTTACTTCCGTCATCTTTATGGGGCTGTTGGCCCTGTGCCATTCCCTTAAAGACACCCCTGTGATCTCACCTCCGTCTCCCGGAAAACTTTCTTTTTCCTCCAGCGCCAGGTCTGTGCGCACTTCAAATGTATTTTCCATTTCTTTCTCCTTTTTTATATTTTCAGCCATATATACCTTACGATTACATTTTCTGCAAAAAAGCAGGAATTATGTATTGACATATACAGTAAAATTCGTTAGAATAATAAAGTATGTTTACATTGAACTGTCCGTGTCCAGACTTTAATGGGAAACAAAAAATGATTATACTTATTATTTGAATGGAGGTGTACAGATTGGCTAACATTAAATCCGCAAAAAAGAGAATCTTAGTTAACGAAACAAAGGCCGCTAGAAACAAAGCGATCAGATCCAAGGTGAAGACATCAATTAAGAAGGTAGAAGCTGCTATTGCTGCCGGTGACAAGGCTGCTGCACAGGCAATTTTAATCAGCGCTATCAAAGATATTGATAAGGCTACTACAAAGGGCGTATATCATAAGAATACTGCTTCTAGAAAAGTATCCAGAATCACCAAGGCTGTAAACGCAATAGCTTAATTTTATAGAACAGACTCTTCCCATTCAGAACAACCCACTGGATGGGATTTTTTTGTTTATATACAAAAAAATATAAATTATATTGTTATTTTACAAAAACTCCTATATAATAAAAAAGATTCAATCACATCACACTCCCATTCGGGAAGCATTATTTCTAAATTGTTGTAATCTGCTTTATGCAGTTGCAAAAATCACATCTAAGGAGGTATACATATGGTATACGAAACATTTCTGGAAACCGTCAAAAATTCCTTAAAAGAAACACTTGGAACAGAATTTAGTCTGTCTCTGCAATCTGTTCAAAAGAACAACGGCTTGCTGCTGGACGGACTGTGCATTGGAAAAGCAGGAGAACGCGCGGCTCCCACCATCTATTTAAACCAGTTTTACCAGGAATTCCGCTTTGGCAGACCCTTGGAAGACATTTTAAGCGACATCCTGTCTCTTTATCACAGCAGCCTGCTCACCGGCTCCCCTCCCTTTGAAGAACTGCTGCTGCCGGATCAGGTCAAAAACAAGGTTATCTTCCGCCTCATCAACAAGACTGCCAATGAAGAATTATTAAACATCATTCCTCATATACCTTATCCCGGTCTGGATTTAGCTCTAGTATTCTGCCTGACTCTTCAAAAAACAGAAGACAGCCTTATGACCGCCCTTATCCACAACAGTCATCTAAATACCTGGGGCTTTTCCACAGATGATTTGTTTTTGGCTGCCAAAACTAACACTCCCCGCCTTTTTCCTGCCCGCATCAGAAGCCTTTCCCAAGTCATTACGGACATCGCCAGAGAAACGGTGGAAAAGGAACTGGAAGAAGCTCTGGAAGAGTTTTTTCTCACCCCTCCCCTGTCTCCTCCCATGTTCGTTCTGACTAATTCTACAGGAATGAACGGAGCTTCCTCCCTATTTTATGAAGGCATATTAAAAGACTTCGCTAATGCCAATGACAGTGATTTAATCATCCTGCCCTCCAGCATTCACGAAGTCCTGATTATTCCCTACAGTGATTCCATTTCTTTAGAAGAACTTGGGGATACTGTCTTTTCCATTAACCAGGAAGAAGTTCCTGAGGAAGACCGTCTCTCCAATCATATCTATTATTATTCTAAAAGCGAAAATAATTTGACCATTGCATTCACTTCTTCTGCCCTAATCGGAACAAAGAATCCATAATAAAAATAGCTACGGCTATGGCGCCGGATATTTGAAGCGTCTCCACCAGATAGCGGCTGGAAAGCTCTGGATCATTGGTAATTACATAAGAAACACTGCGGTAAATGGAGGCCCCCGGCACAGAGGGCAGAATTCCAGCAACTAAAAACACTGTGACCGGAGATTTAAATACTCTTGCAAAAATATGGCTGAAAAAAGCCACCAGCAGGCTGGACAAAAAAGCTGCGGCTATCACCGATCCTGACCAGGATTCCACCAAAAGATAGGCCAGCCAGCCTGCTGCCCCTGCGCTTCCCGCCAAAGCCAGATACCTTCTGGGAACCTCCAGAAGCAGAGAAAAGCTGAGCACTGCCATAAAGGCACCAATTGTCTGTATTACCATACCAGTCCACCTCCTGCCAGCCATTGAAACAGGCCCATTCCGGCTCCCACTCCAGCGGCAACCGCAAGAGCCACCACCACTGCTTCCATCATTCTGGAGATTCCTGAAGCAAAATCACCATTTAAAGTATCTCTGATGGCAGTTGTAAAAATCATACCGGGAACCAGGGGCATGATGGCACCAATAATAACAATATCACTTTTCATTCCTGGCATAAACACATATTCCATGAAAAGAGCTGTAACAGCAATCAGGCAGGCACAGACTCCGTTGACACAAAAATCGTTAAGACGAATCTTTAAAGAAGCCTCCATAGATGCGGCCAGCACAATTCCCGTCACTGCAGCAGCCACGCATTCCCTGATCCCGCCTCCTAAAAGAAGGGTAAAAAACAAGGCCACCCCCACGGCTCCCATATCTTTTATTCTTCTCCCATACTGTATCGTATTCTGGATTTCTTTAAGCATACGGTAAGCTTCTTCTACTGTTATCACATCCTGGCAAAGCTTTCTGGATACGTCATTGACCAGATACACCTTATTTAAGTTGGTAGACCGCCCGGATACCCTTCTGGCTATTGTAATAGCCTCAATGGAAGAGTCATTAAGAGACGCAAAAATACCTGTGGAAAACACAATGGCCTCTGCCGTGTCACGGCCGGACTTCCTCAAAATATGATCAATGGTACTTTCCACCCGGTATATTTCCGCACCGCTTATCAACATAATCTCACCTGCTAAAACTGCGGTTTCCACAAGCAGCTTATCATTCATATTTTTTCCTCTGCCCTTTTCTTAAAAAATAAGACTTCCCACCTGAAATACCAGTATCGCAGCGCACCAGGCTACTGCTAACTGGAAAAGCACCATACCTGCCGCCCACTTAATAGAATGGGTTTCTCTTTTTATAGTTGCAACCGCCGCAATACAGGGCGAATACAAAAGGCAGAAAATCATAAGGGCATAGGCATTTACAGTTCCAAATCCAACGCTTCCAAGAATTTTTGAAAGGCCTTCCATTCCTGCAGCAGAGTTAATATTGCTGATTCCAAACAGTACCGAAAAACTGGAGATCACCACCTCCTTGGCAGAAAGACCGGAAATTAAAGCCACCGCAATCCTCCAGTCACCAAGACCAGCCGGACGAAGGAAGGGAACCAGAACCTGACCGGTTATGGCGGCAAGGCTTTCTGACACATCCGTAACAAAACCGGAAGGCCCCATGTTCAGCACAAGCCACAGGACAATGGAGGCCAGAAAAATCGTTGTCCCGGCCTTTCCCAGATAATCCTTTACCTTATCCCACACATAGATGGCCACGGTCCTCCCATTGGGAGTCTTATACTCTGGGAGCTCAATTAAAAGTGCGTCCTCATCTTCTTCCTTTCTCATCCGGTGGGTCACATAAGCAATCACAATTGCTACTGTGAGACCGACCAGATACAGGGAATAGGCCGCCCCCATAGCATGACGGGGGAAAAACATCTGAGAAAAAAGAACATATATGGGAAGCCTTGCCGAACAAGACATAAAAGGAGTGATGAAAATAGTCCTCTTTCTGTCTTGTTCACTTGGAAGAGCCCTGGCTGCCATAACTGCTGGAACCGTACAGCCAAATCCCAGAAGCATAGGCAAAAACGCTTTTCCCGAAAGCCCTACCTTACCCATTATTTCATTCATCACATAGGCCACCCTGGCCATATATCCACTGTCTTCCAAAAATGCAAGAGCAAGGAACAAAATAAAAATATTAGGCAAAAATGTAAGGATTCCTCCCACACCGGCCACAATCCCCTCCACCACCAGAGATATGATCCAGGGAGCGGCCTCAATTCCTTCCATCAGGCCCCGTATCAGCCCGGAAAATCCATCTAGAGCCGTTTCAAAATATCCCTTTAAAAAGTCTCCCACTGAAAAAGTCAAAAAGAACACCAAAGCCATGATTCCCAGGAATATGGGCACTCCCCAGAAGGGATGAGTCAGGTACCGGTCAATTTGGTCTGTAAATGCGGCCTTCTGATCTTTGTTCACCATGCATTCGCTGATGATCCCTTCTATGTAATTGTATTTCTCATTAATAATTTCTTTTTCATAATTGCGGTCAATGATGTTATTCAAGTCCACCGGATGGTCTTTGCAGACCTCTTCATCATATTCCAGCAGCTTAATGGCATGCCACCTCAAATTTTCCATGTTTCCATAGCGGGCCTTTAATACAGTCTCAATCTTAGAAATTTTGTTTTCTATTTTAGCACTGTAATTCACCACCACTCCCTGAGGCCCTTCCTCAAAATGATGAATCACCGCATGAAGGAGCACATCAAGACCGGTTCGCTTTCTGGCAGACACAGGCACTACGGGAATGGAGCCCAGCATCTCAGGAAGGCGGTGCAAGTCAATTTCCATTCCCCGCTCTTCCACAATATCCATCATATTAAGAGCCAGTATGACAGGCTTTCTCAGTTCCAGAAGCTGAAGAGTCAGGTACAAATTCCGTTCCAGGGAAGAGGCATCCACTACATTGACAATTACATCTACTTCCCCTTCCTCCAGACATTTTCTGGTAACCATTTCTTCTATAGTATAACAAGTCAGACTGTAAATACCCGGAGTGTCAATCATCCGCAAAGGACAGCCTTTATAAGAGGTCATTCCCTCAATTCTCTCTACCGTAACGCCAGGCCAGTTAGCCACTTTCAGCTTGGCTCCTGTAAATGCATTGAATAAGGTGGTCTTTCCGCAGTTGGGATTCCCTACAAACCCGACCCGTATCATCTTATTGGTTTCACCCATGGCTGACGGCCTCCCTTACTTCAATTCCCTCTGCAATTTTTTTTCCAAGGGCAAGACGGGTGCCTCTGACCTTAATAATAACAGTACCTCTTCCTTTTTTATTCATAAGGACAACAGGTGTCATCTCATTGATGCCCAAGGCCTCCAGCCGCCTTGTAATGGCATCTTTTACCATTACACCGTAAACAATATACGTTTTTCCAATTTCCCCTTCATAAAGCTTCATAGCATCTCCTTTGTAGAGGGTATTTTATTCCCGCCGGCTATGGTTTCTGCCACCGGCACATCCACAGAGATTTTACACTTATTGAAAATTATTGTCAACGTTCTTCTCAATTATCCATATCCTGCAGCAGCTTCTTTACTTCCACCATCCGGTCACGGAGCCTTGCCGCTTCCTCAAAGTTCAACTCTGCAGCCGCCTGATGCATCTTCTTGGTAAGCTCCTTAGCAAGCTTCTCCAGTTCCTTTCCATCCATAGACTCCGGATCTTTCTTAAAGTTCTTCTCCTTTTCTATGGCAGCCTTTGAAATGGCAATTAAGTCACGGACAGCTTTCTTAATGGTCATAGGTGTAATTCCATGCTCTTCATTGTACTTCTGCTGAATAGCCCTTCTTCTGTTGGTTTCTTCAATAGCCACCCTCATGGAATCCGTCACCTTATCCGCATACATGATTACATGTCCCTCAGAGTTTCTGGCCGCCCGTCCGATTGTCTGGATCAAAGAGGTCTGAGAACGGAGGAAGCCTTCCTTATCTGCGTCCAGAATCGCCACCAGGGTGATCTCAGGAATATCAAGTCCCTCACGCAGCAGGTTGATTCCCACCAGCACATCAAATACATCCAGACGCATATCCCGGATAATCTCAGAGCGTTCCAGAGTATCGATATCAGAGTGGAGGTATTTTACACGGATTCCTACTTCTCTCATGTAATCCGTCAGATCTTCTGCCATCCTTTTGGTCAGCGTGGTGATCAGTATCTTGTTTTTATTTGCCACTTCCTTATTCACTTCAAAAACCAGATCATCAATCTGACCCTGAACCGGCCTTACGTCAATTTCGGGGTCTAAAAGCCCTGTAGGACGGATAATCTGCTCTACCCGTAAAAGTTCGTGCTCTGCCTCATAAACGGAAGGAGTGGCAGACACAAACATCATCTGATTGATCTTTGTCTCAAACTCCCCAAAATTCAGAGGTCGGTTGTCAAGAGCAGAAGGAAGGCGGAAGCCGAAATTGACTAAAGTTGTCTTTCTGGACCGGTCTCCTGCATACATACCCCGTACCTGGGGAAGAGTGATGTGGGACTCATCCACAATAATCAGAAAGTCTTCAGAAAAATAGTCAATCAGAGTAAATGGAGGTTCCCCCTCTTTCCCTGCGGTCAAATGTCTGGAATAGTTTTCAATCCCTGAACAAAAGCCTGTCTCCTTCATCATCTCCACATCAAAGTTGGTCCGCTCGGAAATCCTCTGGGCCTCTAAAAGTTTATCCTCACTTTTAAAATGTGCCACCTGCTCCTTTAATTCCTCCAGAATTGTATGGGTGGCAGCCTCCATCTTTTCCTTGGAAACAACGTAATGGGAGGCTGGAAAAACTGCCACATGACCAAGCTCTGCCTGAATTTCTCCGGTCAGGGTGTCAATCTCTGTAATTCGATCCACCTCATCGCCGAAAAACTCCACCCGGTATGCTTCGCTGCCGGAATAGGCCGGAAAAATCTCCACCACATCTCCCCTGACCCGGAAAGTCCCCCTCTTAAAATCCAGATCATTCCGGTCATACTGAATATCAATCAGCTTATGGATCACCTCGTCACGATCCTTGATCATACCCGGTCTTAAGGAAATCACCATTTCCTGATAATCAATAGGGCTTCCCAGACCGTAAATACAGGATACAGAGGCCACAATGATCACGTCCCGCCTTTCCGAAAGGGCAGCCGTGGCAGAATGGCGCAGCTTATCAATTTCATCATTGATGGCAGAGTCCTTTTCAATATAGGTATCCGTAGAGGGCACATATGCCTCCGGCTGATAATAGTCGTAATAACTGACAAAGTATTCCACCGCATTCTCCGGAAAAAACTCTTTAAACTCGCTGTAAAGCTGAGCTGCCAGGGTTTTATTGTGGGCGATAATCAAGGTAGGCTTCTGTAATTGCTGGATTACATTTGCCATTGTGAATGTCTTGCCGGAGCCTGTCACCCCCAGCAAAGTCTCAAATTGATTGCCTTCCTTAAAACCCTGTACCAGCTGCTTAATGGCCTGCGGCTGGTCGCCGGTGGGCTGGTATTCTGAGTGTAACTTGAACTCCATCATGTGTTTTACCTCCGTAATGACCCAATAAAAAGTAACAGCATCTTATCATGCAGTCTGCAATCTTCATACATACAGCAGACTTATTTCTATTATATTAATTCCCGACTTTCATCAGAAATTATCATTCTACCTTTTCCGCCAATTATACCACAGAGGCGTAAAAATGTATAGCCATTCCATGAACATCTGTTCTGTTTTTATTTCTATTCCCAGCCCCTTTTTTATAAATATGTTGTAATTCCCCTATATTTGTTATATTATACGTTTTAGATAATTAAACAGCAGGAGGAATTGCTATGTACAGCTTTAACAACGATTACAGCGAAGGGGCTCATCCAAAGATCCTGGAAGCCATAATAAATGCCAACTTAACACAAAATACCGGATACGGTATGGATACTCACTGCAGCCATGCCAAAAAACTTATTATGGATGAAATTCATAGAGAAGATGTGGACATCCATTTTCTTGTGGGCGGCACCCAGGCAAACGCCATCACCATTGGAGCTGCCCTCCGCCCCTGGCAGGCAGTCATCTCCACAGACAAGGGACATATTAATGTACATGAAACAGGAGCCATTGAAGCTGCAGGACACAAGGTTCTGGCCATGGCCAGCCAGGATGGAAAGCTGACTCCGGCCCTCATTCAAAAAGCTCTGGACCATCACACCGACGAACATATGGTTCAGCCTAAGATGGTTTATATCTCCAATTCCACTGAAATCGGAACCCAGTATACCAAAGCAGAGCTGGAAGCCCTTCATCGTATTTGCCGTCAAAAAGGCCTGTACCTGTTTATGGATGGAGCCCGTATGGCGTCCGCTCTTACAAGCCCTGCAAATGACTTAACACTGGAGGATATTGCCCGGCTGACAGACGTATTCTATATTGGAGGCACCAAAAGCGGAGCTCTCTTCGGAGAAGCCCTGATCATCTGCCACCCGGATTTAAAGCCTGACTTCCGCTTTATGATCAAGCAGAGGGGAGCCATGCTGGCAAAGGGATGGCTGTTAGGAATTCAGTTTGAAGAATTGTTCCAGAATAATCTATTCTATGACATGGCTTCCCACTCCAATGAAATGGCTTCTATTCTCAGAAAAGGGATTGAGGCATGCGGCTATTCCTTTTATTCAGACTCCTCAACTAACCAGCTTTTCCCCATTTTCCCCGATCAGGTTATTGCAAAACTGGAAAAACACTATCTCTTCTCTGTCCAGGAGAGGATAGACGACAGCCATACCGCAATTCGTCTGGTCACTTCCTGGGCTACCAGAGAAGACGCATGCCTTCAATTTGTCAAGGACTTAGAGGCATGCTGACAGCGACCATATAAACAGGAAAAGCCCTCTGGCAACCGGCAGCAACCGGCCCAGAAGGCTTTTATATAAAGTGTCATTTAATTCAAAGCTTTTATAGCTTCCTGAAGCTGATTATCTTCCTCAGGTTCAATTTTAATCTTTGTTTTCAGTTCTTCATTGAGCTCCACTTCCACATCCGGCTCCAGGCCCTTTCCATGAAGATCCAAACCGCTGGGCGTGTAGTAATGAGCTACGGTCATCTTAATGGCAGTACCCTGATCCAGAGGGAATAAGGTCTGGACAATTCCCTTTCCAAAAGTCTTTGTTCCTACCAGCTCTGCTCTGTCATAAGCTTTTAATGCACCGGAAAAGACTTCTGATGCACTGGCCGACTGGCCATTGACCAGCACTGCCATGGGCACATCCACCTCATGTCCGTCGGAAGCGTAATACTGCTCTCCCTCCCCGTTCTTATCTGCCATATAAAGCAATAAAGTCTTATTCTTCTTTGTTCTCACAAGGTTTGAATCTCCCTCAATGACCAGGTCATCTGGAAGGAGATAATCCACCATGGAAACAACCGCATCAACAACTCCGCCCGGATTGTTTCTCAAGTCCACGATCATTTTCTCCATACCCTGTTTTTCCAAATCTCCTATGGCCTCTTTAAACTGGCCTGCCGTAACGGCATCAAACTGGCTGACAGAAATGTATCCCACCTTATTTTCCAGCATCTTATGCTCTACAGTAGGAACCGTAATCTGGCGGCGTTCCATTTTCATATCCACATATTCTCCCGTCTCCTGACGCAGAACTGTGACTACAACAGAGGTTCCTTCTTCTCCCTTGATATGGTCCTTTACCACCAGTTCCAAATCTATACCAGTCACTTCCTCATCGTCCACCTTGTAAATGATGTCTCCGGGAAGCATTCCTGCCTCCGCACCCGGAGTGCCTTCAAAAACCTTGGTAACGGTAATGACTCCGGTTTCCGCACTCTGGCTGACCATAACGCCGATACCCCGGTATTCTCCGGAGGTGTCCTCCATCAGCTTTTTATATTCCTCTGAATTATAGTAAACTGTATAAGGATCTTCCAATCCGTAAAGCATTCCCTTATATATCCAGTCCTCTACCTTTACCTTATCTTCATCAAAAAGGTAGTAGTTATCAATGACTCCCTGAATGGTCTGAATCTTCTCTGAAATACGCTTTAAGTCCAGGCTTCCTTCCTGATTTTGCGCACGTCCGGATTCGGCAGTCTGGCCGCCTCCATCCATGGCAGCTCTTCCAATTAAAAAAATCCCCAAAGACATGCCCACAATAACAAGACCTGCCAAAGTGGTTAAAAGCGCTCCAACCAGAGCACCCTTCCAAAATTTATTTTTATTTTCCACTGTTACTCTCCTATCTGTCTCTTCATGGGATGACGTATTTCACCGGATAGACAGAACCATATATCATTAATATTCCCCATAGCAGCTGTATTATACGTTTTTACAGCTGCTTACAAATACTTGCTACAGTCTTTATACCTTCAAATGCTTCCGAATGGTAAAAAAGCTTACAAAAAAGCCGATTCCAACTCCCAGAGACAAGGCAGTTGTCGCCATATAAGGATAGATGGCCTCCACCGGAAGGAACTGAAAAAGTCCGGATAAAATACTGAAACGAGTCACAATATACTCAACCGAAGAACGGTACAGGAAGTAAATGGAAACCAGGGGAATAAGAGCTCCCACCAGACCAATGATAACACCCTCCACCACAAAGGGAGCCCGGATCATATAGTTGGTGGCTCCGATCAGTTTCATAATCTGGTTCTCATGTTTCCTAAAAGCCGCCGCCACAGAAATAGTGTTGCTGATCAGGAAGATAGCCACTGCCAGCAGAACACCAATAATCAGCATAGAAAGAATTCCGATTACTTTATTTAAACTGTTCATTCCTTCTGCTGCTGTTTTTGAATAATTAATTTTTCTGACGCCTTCAAGGCTCTGTACCCACTGGACCAACTGATCCTGTTCCACTAAGTCATTTAAAAATACCGTATAAGAGGAAGAGTTGGCAAGAGGATTGTCCTCTTCAAATCCTTCTGCAAGCTCCTGCAAGTCACCGAAGTATTCCTGCTTTGCCTCTTCCCATGCATCCTGAGCCGAAGTGAATTTCACTTCTTTTACTTCTTCTCTTGCTTTGATTTTATTTCCGATTTCCGTAATCGTATTTTGATCCAGCCCTTCGTTGAAAAACACTGTGATTCCAACTGTACTCTCTGTATTTTTAATCACATACTGCACGTTGATTACAATGGAAAAAAACAGGCAGAACAAGAATATGCAGGCGGCAACTGTCGCAATGGAGGCCAGGGAAAATAAGATATTCCTGCATATATTATTGACACCTTGCTTCAGACAATACCAAAACGTACTAATTCTCATATGTATAACCGCCTTTTTGTTCGTCACTTACGATGGTTCCCCGATCCATCACAATAACCCGTTTCTTCATTCTATCTACAATTTCCTGACTGTGGGTAACTACAATCACTGTTGTTCCCAGTTTATTGATCTCATTTAAGAGCTTCATGATTTCCATGGAGTTCTGACCATCCAGGTTTCCTGTCGGCTCATCGGCCAGAAGGATTTCAGGACGGTTGATCAAGGCTCTGGCAATAGCAACTCTTTGCTGCTCTCCACCGGAAAGCTGCTGGGGAAGAAATTTGTATTTTGAAGAAAGTCCTACCATCTTGAGCATGGCAGGAACCAGTTCTCTGATACTCTTTGTGGAGGCCCCGATGACCCTCTGGGCAAAGGCTACATTTTCATAGACATTTCTGTCTTTTAAAAGACGGAAGTCCTGGAAAACCATTCCAAGCTTCCGGCGGTATTTAGGAATAAATTTTCTTGGCATCTTGCCTAAGTTCATATCATTTACAACAATTTTTCCGGAAGTTGGCTCTACCTCTTTCAACAGCATTTTTAAAAGCGTGGACTTGCCTGATCCGCTGCGGCCGATGATAAATACAAATTCACCGTTCTGGATGGTCATGCTGATGTTACGCAGAGCTTTGTTTCCAGCTTCATATGTTTTGCTTACATTCCAAAATTCAATCATGTTGCTCCTCTAGTGTTGGGGGAGAATGGTCTTTTGTTTTTTAAGGGCGAAAAGATGAGTTGATAGTGCAATCCGCTGGTCCCCAGTGAAACCCCAATTTTGCTTCTCTCCATCTCGGTTACGAGCTTAGCACTATGAAAAGAAGCAGTAAGGCAGCTGCTTTTGTGCAAGCACAACGCAGCTATCTTACTGCCTCTTTTCGCACTGCTCATGCTTCGTTAATAGTCCTGGTTCTCCATATACTTCATGTACTTCACTACCATCAGTGCAATCTTAAAGGTAATAGCATCTTCAAATACTCTTAAATCCAGGCCGGTGCTCTTCTGAAGCTTGTCCAGACGATATACAAGCGTATTTCTGTGGATATAAAGCTGTCTGGAAGTCTCGGATACGTTTAAGCTGTTTTCGAAAAATTTGTTAATAGTAGTCAATGTCTCGTCATCAAAATCATCCGGTGACTTGCTGTCAAAAATTTCTTTAATAAACATGCGGCATAAAGGCAGGGGAAGCTGATAGATCAGACGTCCGATTCCAAGTTTGCTGTATGCAACCACATTTTTCCCGGTGTAGAATATCTTGCCTACATCCATCGCCATCTTTGCTTCCTTGTAGGATCTGGAAACCTCCTTGATCTCACCCACAATGGTTCCAAATGCCACATGAACCTGAGTCATGGCTTCCGTATTAAGCATGTCTAAAATGGTATTGGCCGTCTTCTCCAGGTCATCATAGGTTTCTCCCTCTCTCACTTCCTTTACCAGAATGATATTCTTTTCATCCACGGCAGTGACAAAGTCCTTGGTTTTGGCGGCAAATAAGTTACGAACTGTCTCCAGCGCATTGACATCCTTTTCATGCTGGGTTTCAATAATGAATACCACTCTTTTGACGTTGGTTTCAATATGAAGCTTCTTAGCCCTGTTGTAAATATCCACCAGTAGCAGATTATCCAGCAGCAGATTCTTAATAAAATTATCTTTGTCAAATCTCTCTTTATATGCAACTAACAAGCTCTGTATCTGAAAAGCGGCCAGTTTGCCTACCATATAAACATCATCGCTTCCTCCTTTGGCAAGAAGGATGTATTCCAACTGGTGTTCATCGAACACTTTAAAAAACTGGTATCCCTGGATCACCTGGCTGTCGGCCGGAGAATCCACAAACGCCAGGATTGAAGTTTCGTAATCTTCCGCATCAGAAAAGGTGGTTGCCAAAACCTTTCCTTCTGTATCGCAAATGCAAAGATCAATTCTTGTAATTCCTTTCAATCCTTCAATGGTGGTCTGAAGTATCTGATTCGAAATCATGGCATATTCTCCTTTATCGTAAATTTACCTTGGCATAATTTTCTGCAATTATCAAAAACAATACAAATCAGCACAGAAAACCAGCCGTTCGATGAGCCAATGGGCGAATCGAACTTCTTTGTATAATATATTATAGTAAAAATCAAAAAAAAGCAAGCGGGTATCACACCCACCTGCTTAAATTTTCATAAAATTTAGTTTAAAACGACCTGCTCTGTGTCTTTATCAAACACATGAACCTTGCTTAAGTCAAGAGCCAGCTTAATGGTATCGCCAGGTCTGGCCGTTGTACGAGGATTTACTCTTGCTGTAAAGTTTGTATCCTCAACGTCAAAGTATAAGTAAACTTCTGCACCCAAAAGCTCGTAAACTCTGATGGTAGCATTAATCACACTTGCAGGGGAAGCTTTAAGAAAAGCTTCTTCATCGTGTAAATCTTCAGGACGGATTCCTAAAACAACGGTCTTTCCAACATATCCGGCGCCCTCTAACTTCTTCGCTTTTTCTTCCGGAAGAGCAATAGTATTGCCGCCGAAGGTCAGCGTAATGTCATTTCCGTTCTTAGCTACAACTGCATCGATTAAGTTCATCTGAGGTGCTCCGATAAATCCTGCTACAAACTTATTGCCTGGTTTATCATATAAACTCTGAGGAGAATCCACCTGCTGAATGACACCGTCTTTCATAACTACGATTCTGGTACCAAGGGTCATAGCCTCTGTCTGGTCATGAGTTACATAGACAATAGTTGCCTGAAGTCTCTGGTGCAGCTTGGAGATCTCAATACGCATCTGGCCTCTCAGCTTGGCATCTAAGTTGGATAAAGGCTCATCCATCAAGAATACCTTAGGATCACGCACGATAGCACGTCCCATGGCAACCCGCTGTCTCTGTCCGCCTGACAAAGCCTTTGGCTTACGGTCTAATAAATGCTCTAAGTCAAGGATTCTTGCTGCTTCATGAACCAGTTTGTCAATCTCATCCTTTGGAGTCTTTCTCAGCTTCAGACCAAATGCCATATTATCAAATACTGTCATATGGGGATACAGAGCATAGTTCTGGAATACCATTGCAATATCTCTGTCCTTTGGCTCCACGTCGTTTACTAACTTTCCATCAATATAAAGTTCACCGGAAGAAATGTCTTCCAGACCAGCAATCATTCGAAGAGTAGTTGATTTACCGCATCCGGATGGTCCTACAAAGATAACGAACTCTTTATCAGCAATATCCAGACTAAAATCTTTAACTGCCTCAAATCCGTTGGGGTATTTCTTGACAATGTTTTTCAGTGATAAACTAGCCATCTTTACTAATCCTCCTAAAAATTAAGTGTGTGTTCTTTCATCGATACCACCAGCCAATCTGCCGGGGTGTCCTGTTTCTGAAATTATCATACCTGAATTATTTTTCTTTTACCATATTGCTAATTACCAAAATCCATTTCAGCCTTTTGGCTAATTTGTATAACCAGTTTTAAAAATGACTGAAACGCCAAAATATAAGGAGAAGGGCTCAGATATTTCTGTCTATATTCGATAAGACAGCGATATTCCCTCGCTTTTTTGGTCATAAACCACAAGGCAGCGCGGATTTTTTCCGCGCTGCCTTGTATATTTTCATGCCATTTTATATTTTTCTTACTAAAACGTTCAGCCATTTAACATCAGACTGAGCAGAACGAACATCCTCTGTCTCCCAAATCTTTACAATATCAAAACGTCCGCTGTCCCTTAAAATTTCTGAAATGGAATCCGCAGTGAAATCGCAGAAATACCGTTTTCCCCGAAACCCCTCAAAATCTCCCAGCTTATAGGACATGTAAAGAATTCCCTTGTCATTTAAGGCCCTTGCTATCTTTTTAAGAATGTCAGGCAGTTCCTTTTTCGGAGTGTGAAGCAATGAAGCACAGGCCCAGATTCCATCAAAGACTTTGTCAAAATCAACTTCTTCGAATGTCATCTGAAGCACCTCCATGCCGGTATGGATTTCTGCCAGCTTGCACATCTCCTCTGATGCATCAAGAGGTGTTACATCATATCCCTGATCATAAAAGGACAAGCTGTCCCTTCCCGAGCCGCAGCCTAAATCCAGAATGGTATCCCCTTCATCCAGAAGGTTTAAAAACTCCTTCATAATGGCCGACATATCCTGATTCACTGTTTCTTCAAATTCCTTTGCCGCATACTTATTATAATAGTCTATCGAGTCCAAAACAATCCTCCTGTTATCCGCTTACCCGCTATTTGATCTTTTCGATTTGGTTTTCTGTTATTTTAATTCTTCCTTCTTTTAAAAGATGTCCCACTGCCCGCTTAAATGCGTTCTTGCTCATGGAAAATTCACGTTTGATAATCTCTGGATCTGCCTTATCCGTAAAGGGCAGAATACCGTCAAACTGGGTTTCCATCACTTCCAGAACCTGAGCCGAATCCGTATCCATCTGAATGTAGGCCTTCTGCCGGGGGCTTAAATCCAGCTTCCCATCCTCTCTCACCTTGGTGACCCTGGCCGTGATTTCATCGCCTTCACGATAGTTTTCAAACACCTCTTTTTTAGGAATTAATCCATAATATTTATTATCCACAGCCACAAAAGCTCCCAGGGTATCGTTAATTTCATAAATGATTCCGCTCACCTGGTCATCTTTTTTGTAAGGCGTCTGGTCGTTTAAGTAAGAATAGACTTTCATAGTCGCCGCCAGGCGCTGGCTCTTATCCACATAAAGAGCGACTAATACCTTTTCTCCTGTCCGCACCTTATGGGTCTGTTCTTTAAAGGGAAGCAAAAGATCCTTTTCCAGTCCCATATCCAGAAATGCGCCGATTTGCCCCACGTCCTTCACGTTCAGCACTTCGGTCCCGCCCACCTGAAGCAGCGGGGCTGCTGAGGTAGCAATCAGCCGGTCCTCGGAATCCCTGTAAATGAAAACAGTGACTTCATCTCCGGGCTCTGCCCCCTCCGGCACCTGCTTCTTTGGCAGAAGCACAGACACCTCACTGGAGGCCTCCTCGCCTATATACACGCCGAATTCCTTGACCCTCTGTACAATCAGAGTCTGCATCTTTCCTAATTCTATCATCTTACATCCTCTCTGCTGTTCCCCCAAGCCAAACGACTGCATAAACTTTTTCCTGATCGTCACACAAGGAAACGGTGTACCCTTCCTCTGTCCGGCTTACGCGGGGATAAACAATGTCTCCAAAAACTGCTGCCTTCTTATATTCAACCCTCAGCTCAGCTACCTCCATCTCACTGGGAAGCACCTCTCTGGCTATTTCCACATATTTGGAGTTGTTGACATGATGGTTGGTATCAATATGGTGTTTTCCAATGATAACCGGCTCTGCCTCCTGGTAATTCTTCGGCACTTCAATTTTTCGGGGAGCGTAATTCATATCCAGCCGATTCTCACTTCCAGCCCCGTAGCCCCGTATATCTTCAGGACGAACCTTAATGGGACGCCCCTTTTCCGTATTAAACAAAAACCACACGGAATCTGCCTTGATTAAGTATTCTCCGGTCCTGCTCTGTATAGCAAAATTCCTGTAACCATAAAAGCCTTTAAAATCATAAGGCCAGGTACTGATTACAATCTCTTCTCCCATAACCGGATAACGGTTCACCGTAATCTGCCAGGAAGAAAGCCACCAAGCTTCGTTCCGTTTCTTTAAATAAGATATCCCCAGCCCCACATCCTCAGACTGAAAGGTAGAGCAATCCTGAAGGTAATTCATGATACCAGTTAAGGTCAGTTTTCCATATTCATCTGTCTCACTGTACCGGACCCTGCCGTCAAAAGTATACATGCCTCACCTCTCATCAAAATTAAGTAACATTATAAATCATTTTCATGTTCTTGTCCAGACAAACCGGAGAAATCCCCTTTAAACAGATTTTTTCTCCTGTCGGCAATTTTTTGCACAAAAAAAAGGAACCTGCAAAGATTCCGTTTTCAAACTGGGCTACAAGGATTCGAACCTTGAGATGACGGAGTCAGAGTCCGTTGCCTTACCGTTTGGCGATAGCCCATCACTACAACGAGATTAATTATATATGACGCTCTAACAATTGTCAAGCACTTTTTCCAGTGCCTGGAAATAAAAAAAGTTTCCGCTTTCCTTCCCGGAAAACCAAAACTTTCGCAGCTGGGCTACAAGGATTCGAACCTTGAGATGACGGAGTCAGAGTCCGTTGCCTTACCGTTTGGCGATAGCCCATTGACACAACGAACAAATTATACTATAGCTTTTCTCCCGGGTCAAGCACTTTTTTACATATTTCATTATTTTTCTGTCTTTCCAGACAAAAAGAGCCTCCTAATAGGAAGGCTCTTCTCCGGTATGGGCAGTCTCTTCTTTTTTGGTCTCTTTTCCTATTGTTTCAGACGGCATTGTACCATCAGAAGATGGGGACACTGTGTCAGTGGTTTCTTCCGTTTCTTCTGTCTCAGTCTCCAGAGTTCCATCGCCGAAAACCGGAGTTTCAAAAACGCCCTTTACAGTTGTCTGTCTTCCGATCTTAGGGGAAATACCTCCCAGAATAAAGGTATATTCCGTTGCTCCCTGAAGTCCCGTCACATAGATCTCACAGTAGTCAGAACTCGTGTCCCCCATTTTTGATGAATAAGTATTTCCATCTCCATCCTTTACGGAAACAGTGGGGTTTTTCCATTTGACTTTGGTTTTAAAATAAACCATGACCAGCTCATTTTCATAATCCACGTAGTCAATTTTTATGACCTCTGAAGACACCACATCCTGACCTGAGGAAGTCTCCTCCGAAGTTTGGGAAGGTGCCAAAGAAGCCGGTTGAGTCTGAGGCTGTGTGGTCTGAGCTGCTGTCTGGCTTTCCACTGCAGACGAAGAGGCCTCTGTCTCCTCTGTCGAAGGAGGACTGGTTTCTGCTTTCGTTTCCATCTGGGTTGTAGTCTGGGCTACCTCAGGCTCCTGAACACCGGTCCTGTCTCCCACAGCATAGGAACCTTCTGCTATGACTCTTGCAATCTCCTCCATGGTCAAAGGGGCCAATCTCTTCATATCTTCTAATGTCAGTGAGGAATTCTGCCCGATCAGTTCTTTTAAAAAATAAGCTTTTCCATAGGAAATATTATATTCATCAGCCAGCTGCTTTACTTCATCCTCTTCAATGACCTGCTGGTCATAGACCACTGCCTTCAGCTTCTTTTCATCTAAAGTGGCCTGTATATCCTTAACCACAGCATAGCGCAGGCCCTGAGCCTTTTTAATGCTGTCATTGGAAACCGTAACTAGGATTGCATTATCCAGATCATTTAAGTAACCATGGGTGACCATGGAGCCGATAACAGCATTGACTGCAACATTTAAGTCCACCCCTCTTATATCCATGTCTTCCAGAATAGCCATTCCATCGTCATTGAGAGCCTCTGCCTCCAAAACCTTGTTATTCCTGTTTACAGACAGTTCAACGCTGGGATTTACATCAATTCCGATTACAGAATCCACTCTTCCATTCTGATAGGTGTAAGTTCCACCTGCCAGGGCAATTATGGAAAGGCAGGCGGCTGCCAGAATACCTGTCACCCTCCGCCTTATATTACGGACAGGCCTGGATGCTTCTTCCTTTTCCTGAGGCGTACTTAAATCAATCCGGTCCAAAACATCAGGAGTCAACTCGCATACCGCAGACCTTATGCAGGCTTCAAGTTTTTGTCTATTCAGTTGTCTGCGATTTAATTTTGCCATAACAAAGCCTACTCCTCTCTTAAATAGTTTTCTAGTTTTTTCATAGCCCGGTTATATCTGGATAGAGCGGTGGCCAGAGGTATCTTAAGGCTGGCAGCAATTTCCCTGTGCTTTAATCCTCCCGAGGTATGAAGCAGTACGATTTCCCTCTCCTCTTCCTTAAGAATCTGAAGGGCGGCAAGAAGCACCATCTTATCTGCAGCCATTTCAATATCCGGGCAGACCTCTCCCGTCTCCATTCCAGTTAAATCCTCTAAGGTGATATCCGAATCATGTTTTTGTTCCCGGAATTTCATATAGCAAAGATTCCGTGCAATGGTAAACATCCATGCCAAAGGCTTCCCCTGGGATTTGTAGCTTGTTGCGGAAGTCCATATTTTCAAGTAGACTTCCTGCATAATTTCTTCCGCATCCTGGGGATGCTTTACAATGGACAAAATAAAGCTATACATTGTCCGGTCTGTATTCTGATATAACTGCCGAAAGGCTTCCTTGTCTCCAACTGCAACCTTTACGAGCAGTGCTTCATCGCTCAAACGGCCGTAATCCTCGGGCCCGCTAAGGCTCATCAATCCCATAAACAACATGGATCAGATTTCCTTTCTACTAAGTTAATGCGGAATGCTGTCTTCTTATTGCATAATATGGAAATTTTATATTTCCTTATTTTTCCACTCCAAAGCCGCTTTCTGCTGTAATGACCAGACAGCACCGCTTATCCGCCTCAGTGATTTTTCTCGTAATCTCTTCCTTTAACCATTCCCGTTTCTCTGTGTCATATTCCCTGGGTACTACCAAATCAAAAATGAGATTGATCCGGCTTCTTCCCTCCGCCACACGGAAATCGTGAAATGAAACTCTGGCATCAACTTCCTTTAACACATTTTCCACCATGCAGCCAAACTCCAGAACTTTGGAATTATTAGTCTCCACGGGATCCATATGAATCACCAGAAATATGCCGAACTTTTTTAATGCATCACGTTCAATTCTGTCAATGACTTCATGAGAATCATCTACTTTTACGTCATTAGGCACCTCTGCATGAATGGAGGCCATACTTCTTGAAGGTCCATAATTATGGACAATCAGGTCATGACTTCCAATAATTCCCTGGTAGCTTTCCACAAAGCTGGTGATCTCTCCGTACAGCCTGGGATCTATTGGTTCGCCGATCAGAGGAGCCAGGGTATCCTTTGCAATGCTCACACCTGCCCACATAACCACCAGGGAAACCATGATTCCTACAATTCCGTCAATATTCAATCCCCATATTCCGTAAAATAAGAGGGAAATCATAACAGCTGATGTAGCAGCCACATCTCCCAATGAATCCGCTGCTGTAGCCTTCATAACCACAGACTGAATCCGTTTTCCCAGCTTGCGGTTAAAAGCTGCCAGCCATAGCTTGACGCATACAGAAAGGAGTAAAATCAATACAGAAATTCCTTTAAAAACCATTTTCTCTGGATGAAGGATTTTCTCCAGAGAGGTTTTAAAAAGAGAAAAACCAACTTGAATGACCAGAAAGGCTACAATAAATGCGGCAATGTATTCCAATCTTCCATGCCCGAAAGGGTGTTCTTCATCAGCCGGCTTTCCAGCCATTTTTACTCCCACAAATCCAATGATAGAAGAAGCCGCATCAGAAAGATTGTTAAACCCATCCGCCATGACAGAAATACTGTTGACCATCAAGCCCACGAAAATCTTGGTGAAAAACAGAATGATATTGCAGCATATCCCAACAGTGCTGACCATCAGCCCATACCTTGTTCTCACCTGTATATCATCCGTATTCTCATAATCCCTGACAAATTTTTTCACCAAAAATTCCGTCATACTGCTCCTTTCCCGCTTCCATCCTTATCTATTTTAATGAAGAAACAGAAATCATTTATAACATACATTCTCTAGAAAAAGTCCCTCGGAAGGTGCAGTAAATCCTGCAGCAGTTCTCTCCTTTGCTTCCAAAATCCCCTTCATTTCTTCCGCCCTTCGCTGTCCCAATCCAACTTCAATCAATGTTCCCGTAACAATTCTTACCATATTATATAAAAATCCATTTCCAGTATACCGAATGAAAATTTTGCTTCCTTCCTGTTCAAATTTAATGCTCTTTAAGATTCTCACGGAAGACTTCTTCAGCTTCTTATTGGAGCAAAAACTCTTAAAATCCTGTTCTCCTATGAGAAAAGAAGCAGCCCGTTCCATCTCCCTTATATTAAGAGGCTGAAAAAGTCCATAAATATATTTTCTTTCAAATACCTGCTTTCTCTCACCTGTCTCAATCCGGTATAAATAAGTCTTTTCCGTTCCGTTGAGCCTGCTGTGAAATCTGTCAGAAGCCTGTTCCACTGATTTTACCCCAATATCTTCAGGAAGATACTTATTTAAATAAGCCTTTATTTCCTCCAACGACATATTCACATCAGCATGGAAATTGGCTGTCTGGGCCAATGCATGTACACCAGCATCTGTCCTCCCGGAACCATGGACCTCAACGGGCAATCCTGCCATCCGCTCCAAAACGCCTTCTATTTTCCCCTGTATGGTCTGAGAGCTGTTTCCCTGCTTCTGCCATCCATCGTACCTGCTTCCATCATATTCCATCACTATTCGGTAATTTTTCATCATATTAGTTCACCCTTCTTTTTATCTTACGGTTCTTAGTCTGCTTTCTTATCATCAGCCCTGCAGCACCAATCAATGTTCCAAAAGCCACTCCAAAGCAGTCAATCCATATATCTCCAACCTGTCCGGATCTTCCCGGAACAAACAGCTGTATTGTTTCGTCTAAAAAAGGAATCATATACCCTGCCGCCACATGAATCAGCCAACGAACCTGGAGATCAAAGCCGCAGGCAGGAAGGCAGTTCCACAGCAGAATTCCCAATAAGGCATACTCTGAAAAGTGAGCCGCCTTGCGTATCACATGCTCCGTCACCCAGGGTGCATTTATTTCCCATAACTTAAAAGCTTTCTGAAGCAGTTCCAGCACCCTTCCGCTGTCTTCTGACGAAATATCAGACGGCTTCATAGAATGCGAAAATATAAACAACACATAAAACACTGTAACCGCTGTCCAGATATATCCCTTTTTCATGGTCTGTTCCTCAAAACCCCGCTTTTTCTCACCAGTTCCGCTGCATGTGCCAGAACCTCCTCATCCTGAACTAACGCCAGCCTTACATACCCTTCTCCTGATGGACCAAAGGCGCTTCCAGGAGTTACCAAAACACCGGATTTTTCCAGCAGCTCCACTGCAAAAGAGGCAGAGTTTTCAAATCCTGACGGTATCTTAGCCCATACAAACATGGTGGCTTCCGGTTTTTCTATCTCCCATCCGGCTTGAGACATTCCATAGCAGAGGGCATCTCTTCTTCTTTCATAGGCTAATCTGGTTTCTGTCACACAGGACTGATCTCCTCCAATAGCCGCAATGGCCGCCTTTTGGAGAGGCAGGAACATTCCATAGTCCATATTGGATTTCAGTGTTTTCATCCTGCTGACCACTTCTTTATTTCCGAGGCAAAAGCCAATTCTGGCTCCTGCTAATCCATAAGTCTTAGAAAGGGAATTAAACTCTACACCCACCTCCCTTGCTCCCGGAAACTTAAGAAAGCTGCCACATTTCTTGCCGTCGAATACCAGCTCACTGTATGCATTATCGTGAAGAACGATAATATTATATTTAACAGCAAATTCAATCAGTTTTTCATAAAAGGAATCGGGAGCCAAAGCAGTAGTAGGATTATTAGGATAAGAAACAATCAGAAATTTCGCTTTTTTTGCAACATCTTCAGGAATATCATTAAAATCTATAATGTAACCATTTTCTTTTTTCTGAGACATGTAAAACAGGCTGGCTCCCGCCAAAAGAGGCCCATCTGCAAAAACAGGATAGCAGGGATCCGGAACCAGAACTATATCTCCTTCATTCACGATAGATAAAGCTATATGAGCCAGCCCTTCCTGAGAACCCAATAAAGAACAGATTTCAAAAGCCGGGTCCAGGGTCACGCCGTATCTTCTGTCATACCATTGGGCTACTGCTTCAAGAAGCTCTCTCTGGTCATTTATGGCATAAACATAATTCGTCGGATCTGCCGCAGCCTGGCACAGGGCTTCTGTAATATGCTTTGCTGGAGGAATATTTGGTGCACCTACACCCAGATCTATGACCAACTCTCCTTTTTCCTCTTTCCGTCTTTTCATTTCCAACAGCTTTGAAAAGATTCCCTCTCCAAAACGATTCATTCTTTCAGCAAACTGCATGGATCGCTTCTCCTCTGTCTCTCCGTATTTTATCATAATCCTAGTTATTATAGTACAATGGCTGTTAGAATACAAGGACAGACATAAAAAATTCCCCAAAAACGGCTTAAAACCGTGTATTAGGGGAATTTTCTCTTATGGTCCTATGGTAACCGGCACTCCTAAATTACAGTAGCTCCATAAAACATCCATCACAGCATTGTCAACTGCAACACATCCGCTGGTGGTTCCATCTGCTGTTCTTTCTCCATGAATCATAATAGCACCTCCAAGAGCAGTGTCCCAGGGTGGCTGCCTTCCTTCCACGTTTGCCTTCACGATTTCATCCCGCTCCGCTTCCGTAATAATGCCATCTTCAAAACCTCTTTCTGCATCCTTGATTCCAGGATAGGAAAGGCCTAATGATAAATAAGCCACACTTTTATCATTTCTGGTACACACATAGAACTGCCCGCTGGGGGTTCTCATATCACCCTCAACCTTCTTGTTTCCATCTTCTGAAGAAGCCCCTAAGGCAACGGGATATTGAGCAATCAATGCACCGTTCTGCTTTAATGTCAAAACTTGGGTCCGTTTACTCACATATATGGTCACTCCGTTTGTCGAGGGTTTTCCCTCTGATCCAAGAGTTGCCCCAGGTCCGGATACAGGCTCTCCATACCCTGTTAAACTGGCGGACAAAGACAATATCACTGCACATACACATGCAAGCAGGCGTTTATACTTTTTTCCTTTCAATTCCACAATTCAAGACTCCTCCTTTTTTTTATATTTATAGAAACAAACTTTCCATACCGGATGACTATTTACATTATTCTTACACTTTTCAAAATATCTTCAATACAATCCGCATTTTTATTTAATGCACAAAGTCCAGATAA
The DNA here is from genome assembly GCA_902363735.1 of Clostridiaceae bacterium. GTDB lineage: Bacteria > Bacillota > Clostridia > Lachnospirales > Lachnospiraceae > Lacrimispora. The sequence continues at coordinate 17,176 of CABJBA010000002.1, read as the reverse complement.
GCCAGGACAGCATTTAAACTGCCGTCAATCCCTGCCACACCGCTTTCCAGGCACAAATGATAATTCTGGGCTTTTCCCCATTCATTTCCCGTATAATACTGATAGTAATCTCTTCTCTTTTTATCCACTTCCCTGATTCTGTTTTCCATTAATTCGGGATCAACGCCTGTGGATAAAGAATTCATTCTCTTTAAACGGTTCTCCATTTTTGCATATACAAATAAGTTTAAGCTGTTTTCAAGAACTCTGTCGGCGCACCGCCCTACAATAATACAAGGCCCTTGCTCCGCAAGTCTCCGGATCACACGGCTTTGAGCCAGGAAAATCTGATCTGATACAGACACTTCGTAGAGAGAAGAAAACGGCGAATATACATGCTGTTTCAAGGACTCCTGCAAAGCAGGAATATACTCATCATAGTGAAGGAATGCATCCTCCGGCAAATCACTTTCCTCCGCTGAAAGGGAAATTAATTCCTTATCATAAAAGGGAATTCCTAGCTTTTCCGCCATTTTCATACCCAATTCACGCCCGCCGCTGCCAAACTCACGGCTGATTGTAATCACCTTTTCCAACATGTACTCCTCCTTATCTTCTGCTGCCCGGACAGTTTTGCCAGACCGACGTTTCATTACGGTCAAATAAGGCTTGTCCAAGAACAGCATTCATGATTCTTACAGGGTTCCATTTGTCTTGATATATCTGCATTCTACCACATTCTTTAACTCCTGTATACCATATTTCCCGGGAATTCAGTCTTTGTCTTACAAAAGGCAATATGCCCTCTCCACTCTGTTTTTATAAAATGATTGGTACTTTCTCAAAAATTTCCAATTATTTTACCGATTCCCATTAAGCTATCTGCCAGTTTTTATTCCAAAACAATCTTTTAATACACAAAAAAGCAGCCAAAACCTTAATAATACCAGGTTTTCACTGCAAATAAAAAAAGCGCGAGACGGGACTCGAACATTACCGCCGTCCGCAAGCCCGCATAAAATAAGGAGGAAAACACACTGTCTACCGTGTGTCTACAGCTTGTCTACAACTTTATATTATTGCAAAATCACATAAATAATAAGTCAATAGCACTGAAGGATTAACGCTTACCATTAACCTATTATTTAAAATTTTACTATTTCAAAGCAGAAATACTGGAACATAATTTTTGTCTTTAAAAACCTAATAAAGGTTTAACGTTATTCAAGAATTTGATAATAATACAATAAGTGACTTAATAAGTACTTGACAAATTATTATATATTCCAGCCAATACTTCGTAACGCCTGTTCTATCATCTTAGCTTGTTGTACTAATCCTATTTTACGTACTTCCTTTACCAAAATAGGCCATGCTGGGTGATTAGCCATATATGGATTACTATCTGGACCTGTATACATTCCTCCCCCGGGTCCCGTGTAAAGACCTCCGCCTGGTCCTGCATATAATCCTCCACCTGGTCCTGTATATAACCCTCCTCCGGGTCCCGTGTACATTCCTCCTCCGGGGCCTGTGTACATTCCTCCTCCGGGTCCTGTATATGCCCCTCCTCCTGGGCCTGTGTACATTCCTCCTCCGGGGCCTGTATACGCGCCTCCTCCGGGTCCTGTATATAATCCTCCTCCTGGTCCTGTATATGCTCCTCCTCCTGGCCCTGTGTACATATTTCTATTCCACATATAATATCCTCCTTTCTTGTTTACAACTTAAAATTTCTCTGTTACTCGCTTATATTAACCCATAAACATAATAGTTAATAATGATATGACCCCATTTTAAATTTATATTTAATTATCTATTTTAACATTAACACATCCATTGAAAGAAATACGATCTATAGAACCATAATTACCGTAATTCCCTATATTTCCATAGCTTCCATAAATACCAAAACAAGTATTTTTATATGGCGACAACGTATAATATAGTAGCCGACTTTTGTTAACTATTTCTCCTAAATATCTTCCATGCATATCAATAAATATTTGTTCACGTTCAAGAAAGTGACCAATATTATTTCCTCCAACATTATGTAATTGCCCATTAACAAAATTTGCGATGTGCTTTCCATTCATGTCATGTAAATTTTTCATCTTCTTACTTCTTTCATATATAAATTTCTTTGACAACCAATATATCAATTATAAATATAATGGGTAGTTACATTAACTTCTAAAACTCTATAGTAAAACAAATACCAATTTTAGTTGTAATACCTCTACTTCTCATGTTCTGCAACACCAATTAAAAAATTATATAAGCAATACTAAAGTAATATTCATGTATCATAGTCATTAATTTATAAAGAAAAATCTAATAATTGCATACTAGACACTGCATCTTTATCTTCTAATAAAACTGATTTATAATTTTTTTAACAAATACATCATCACTCATAGAACAGTTATTCAATAATTCATCAACTGCCTGCACAACTTTTTTATTCCTGTTTTTAGCTAACATTGCTAACATCAATATATTTATTACTCCACAAATGTTATTTTTATTAGTACCCTTTAATTTATTTCCACACCATGTTAGTATATCAAAATCACCATTCTCGTCTCTAAATGTCTTTAATATTTTGGAAAATTCCTTAAAATACATTTTAGTTATATCATCGCCCTCATAAAGGCTTAAAGTATCAATTAAGTCATTATCAACATATGCCTGTCCTTTCTTTTTAGATATATCTACAGTAAATAAAGTTATATACACGATTAACCTTAATGTAATCTGTTCATTTGTTCCTCTTTTTAAAAAATACAAGTAAACCAAATCAATAAATTGCTTATAAAATCCATTTTCCAATAAAATGAATGTTAAAAATCCATTAATGCATAATACCAAACTTGAATTTTCAGAATATACTTTTTCTTCCTCTACTAATTTAATTATTATTGTATTTGCAATTTCTTTTTTGTTATAATAAAAAGCTAATTCCGCTGTCAATAATAACATTTGATTAACTTTTAGATCACTAAATAAATCAGCTAATTCATCTGATTGGTTCATGTTTATAAACATTTTTCTAGCAGGCGGTGCATAAATCTCATCGTTTTCTAGTTTTGTAGGTGGTTTATTTGATATAATATCAGGTACTAGATAACCAATTATATGAGCCATATAAACTAAAAAATTTCTTCGTAATTTGAATTCATCATTTATTAATTTCATAATAAACATATAAAATTCATTAAAACAATTTTTGAATTCACCACATAAATATGCATTTATAAAATATTCCCCTTCAACCTTATAACAAGTTGTAATATCACCTGTATCTATATCTGCATTTTTACATAAATTAAGCATTTGTTTTGCTGCAATCAACTTTTTATCAACATTTGGTATGTATTCCATGTAATTCAAGCATGTGTATATATTATCAAAAAATTCTTTATTTTCATAAGATATTGTAATATATGCTTCTTCTATTAATAAGAAATCTTTATCTACGCTCTCACTTTCTATATTAATTTTTGAAATAGCATCAACTAGAATATGCCTGCTTTCAACTGTAGTAAATTTTTCAATAACCTCATTATATATTTGCAATGTATTATAATAATCATTACTTTTATCGAATGATATCCTCATTTTTATAACATATATTTGAGCAGCAATTATTTGCAATCTATCATCTGTCCATTCTAAGACACTATTTAAAATATTTTCATAGTCGATATAATCATAAGAATTTTTTCGAACCCTTTCCCATACACAAAAAAATAAATTTTGATTATTTTCTATTACACGCAAAATATCATTTTTATTACATCTTATTAGATGACTAACAAATACTCGCATCTCTTCTAATGTATTTATAGATAATGCATATACTATAATTGCAGTATCAAATATATTCATACCTTCATATTCCCAAATAATGGATCCATTCATTAATTCTAATAATTTATTCTGAGACTCCCCCCATAAATTATTATTCAATGCTACATCCATACACATATTACATAATGTAAAATCCATTTTTGATAACACCATTAAAATAAGAATGAATTCTCCACCAATATTTGTTTCATTAACAATCTCTATTAAATCTTTTAAAGCAAAAATATAATCTTGTTGTACTAAAGATAAATATCTAACTTGTTGCATACGGACCAAAACCTTAATTTCAGATGACATATTATTAGGCAACGGTAATTCGTTCCAAAACTTTGATATACCAAAATGATCATCCATAATATTTTGTTCTATCATCGATGATAAAGCCTGTGTATATATATAACCTACATCATCTTGCTTATCAAGATAATTTAAATGTGATACTAAATTTATAAAATCTAATTGGTCTATTTGTTTTAAATGTTTATAATGATCTACCATTATTTCGTGCACTTTTTCTTTTTCTACGTTTGATAATTTTTTTTCCGCTATTGATTTATATAATTTATCTACTATAATAATTTCTCTATCGTTTTGAATCCACCTATTATTTAAGTTTAATTTTATTCTATCAGGATCATCAATTTGTGGAGAGATTTTAGCTAAAAGTGAATATATATTATTAGGTATATTGTGACCTACATACGAAACTCTATATAGCATATTACGTTCTTTCTCGTTTAATTCCGTCACTAAAATATATTCTAATATAGTTTCTAAATCTCCAAGATCAGAACTAAATAATCTTTCCCAAAACTCATTACTTAATTTCCAATCAGCTGCCTTAATCTCTTTAATAATTTCGATAACTAAACCAGGTAAGGATCCATCTAATAGTCCTAATATTTTTGAGAGATTTTCACGTTTATAATCTTCTGGGGCTCCATATAAATCAAATAGTTCTTCAACTTCTGTTGTATTTAAAGTAAGCGCTACATAAAGAAGCGTATTGTTCTTTCAGGATTTTTCACCTCTGGAAAAATCAAATAGTAACATTATTCAAGCCACAGGATTTTTGTATTGCATCTGACCAAGGCATCAGTTCTTCCAGGATACTATCGGGCTCATTTTTGTAGTCCAGCATCTTAGTCATAACTGTTTCCAGATAGAGACGGATGTTTAATCCATTTGCTTTGGCTGTTTCTGCAAGCGTGTAAACAATTGCACTTGCTTTTGCACCTTTTACAGTGTCATGAAAGAGGAAGTTTTTTCTTCCCATAACATATGATTTCACGGCTCTTTCAGCTGCGTTATTACTAATGGAGCATCTTCCATCAAGAAGGTAATTCTCCATATATGATCTTTGGTTTTGGGCATAGTTAATTGCCTTGGCAAGCTTTGATCCGCCAAGGGCATTTATCCCATTCGTCCACTTCCAGAATGCATCCAGTACAGGTCGCTCCAGTTCAAGACGCTTTTTCTGTCGCTCTTCTGGTTCTAAGTCTTTCAGTTCTTTCTCTATCTGAAAGAGTTGGTTGCAGTAAGAATAGCCTGTGTAGGCTTCAGATGTTTCAGAGCATGATCCCTTCTTCTTGGGAATCGCTTCGAACATATATCTTCGAAGATGTGCCCAGCACCCGCATCGGGTAATGTCGCTCAAACGGTTGTAGCCGCTGAATCCGTCCGTGTGGACAAACCCGTGATAATCAGCAAGGAACTTTGCAGCATGATAGCCGCCCCTTGATGGCTGATACTCGTAAAGCAGAATCCGGTGCTCTTCAAATGCACCGCTGGTGTACAACCATATGTAAGACTTTGATTCTGGAGTCTTGCCATCTTCATTCAAAACCTGGCATGCGGTCTCATCTGCATGAATTACTGTCTGCTGAAGAAGATCCTTATGAAATCTGTCATAAACAGGTTCCAGATATTCTTCCGCGCATGTATTGAACCAGCTGGCAATTGTTCCACGATTCAGTTTGACTCCGAGTTGCGCCCAGTCCTGCTCCTGGCGATAAAAAGGGAGATAGTTCTTACACTTCTGATACATGATGTAAGAGACCGCTGAAGCAGAAGCCATACTGTGATTGATGAGTGGCTTTGGCGCAGGTGCTTTCTCAATGGTTGACTCACCATCTTCACGGCACTGTGGACATGCATAGCTATGCTGTACGTATTGGACACGCTCGACTTTCGCTGGAGTGATATGAATCTCTTCACGAACAACCTTAGAGCCGATATCTTCCATTGGAGTATTACAGTAAGGGCAGTTACGCGCATCACCTTCCAGTTCCAGTTCAATGGTTCTGGTCGGTACATTCTTTGTGAGTTCATCATGCGTAGCACGGGATTTTTTCTTCTCATGCGCTGTCACATTGATCATTTCCGGTTCCTGAATCGGTTCATTAATTCCCAGCTGATCGAACAAACTGAGTTGTCCATCAATATAAGGAAGATTCGATGATTTCTCACTGGAAATACCAAAGATTTTTCGTTTGAGTTCATTAATTGTTTCCGTGAGGTTTGCAATGGTCTGGTTTAATTGTTCCATCTGATGATCTTTTGCTTCCAGCTGTTTGAGCAGATTGTTGACCAGCTGATTCATGTTAAGATCTTCGGTTTCAACAGACTTATTCATGACCATGCACCTCCTTTTGTGATACAAATATTATACCATAAAAAAGGCCGCAAAACTAGTAAATAAGCCGTTCTGCGTGTACTTTATCAAATGCTTAAAAGGTTTTTTTGGTAACGGGCTTGATTGCCTTTGGCTGCTCAATAGAAAGACCTTCCATGAGCCATCGGAATTCCTGTCTTGTCAAATTTCTAACTTCTTCTGAATTACGTGGCCACTGGAAACGGCCGGAATCTAAGCGTTTATAAAATAACACAAAACCATCTTTGTCAAAATGCAATGCCTTCAGTCTATCGCATCTTTTTCCACAGAAAAGAAAAAGGGAATTACTGAAAGGATCTAACTCATAGGTATCCCGGACAATTGCCATAAGGCCGTCTATGCTACGCCTCATATCGGTGTAGCCGGCCACAAGAAATATCTTTGCCACGCCGGAGAGATCACCTAGCACAGTTGTTGCAACGCATTTAATGTTGCTGCAATAATGGCGGCATCTGCATCGTTACTGATAGCCAAAACAAAGCCATTGTATTCCAGATGGATTGCGATCGAATCCGTTTGTTTTTTAGGAAGAACTACTTTTGTTTCTTGCAGTTCGTTGTAGTGTATTGGTACAACTTCTGTTTTCTCTAAAACTCTTGGAACAGAGTCAGGAATCATAGAAGCTTTCTTCCTCAGCCTTTTTATGTTGTAATAAAAAGAGCTGGTAGGTATACCATTCTGGCTGCACCAGGCGTAATCAGATAAGCCGCTTACGCGGCACTGCTGAATGCAATCCATCCAGTATTCATCTTTTTGAGCTTTTGTCATATTTTAAAATCCTCCAAGAAAATATGGAGTAAAATGATACAAAAGTTTGAAGTAAAATAGCAATGAAATGCTACAACCTTTGTTGTTCAAGAACAGAACTTAGAGTGAATTACTCCAACTGTCCTTATTTTACAGCAAAAAAATCAATTAGCACGACGGTAGATTATGTTGCGCTTACTATTTAAAGATGGGATATTTAAAGAACTTATATGTTCATTACCTATATAATCTTGCATCTGAATTTTTATATCACAATAGCCACTCGAAATAATCTTTATATCATTATCAACACAAGATTGAAATAAAGATCCTAATAATGCAGAGAACCCCTTTAAATTAATATGTTTTAATTGAATTCCATCAATTAAAATGATACTTTTCTTGGGTATTATACCAACAAAATTATCTATTATTTCCTGAGATGAATTTCCTACTTTCTTACATAATGACTGCATAATATACTTAATATTAGAAATTATGTTATTAGTATCTAACGAATCCAAATCAATCCATTTATAATCCAATATTCTTTCTGAAATCAAATATAATAATTGTGTTTTTCCACTCCAAATTCCTCCATACAGATGTATCCAGTTATCTTGCTTTAATTGGCTAATCAATTGATCTACTAAATCTTTTCTTTTAGCAATTCTTGATAAGGGTAATGGACGATCGAAATTATGCACTTCCGATATATCTTGATTGATAATCATTAATTGATAATCATCAATATTATTTTTGAAATTCTTTTTATATTCATTAATAATTAATTTTGTAGCATCTTGTATCTCACATTTTATATTATAATTGCTTTCATCAATTTTCTTTGATATTACATTTGTTAGTTTAATGTGCTCAATATCGTTCAATTCATTAATACTTAGGAAAGCTTCTTCAAATATATTTTTTAAACTTTTTTCAATCTCATTTCTATATAATTCATATTTCTGGTAATCCTGCAGATATATGTTAACAATATCTTGTATTAATTCAATATAATTTTTCTTATTCTTTGTTAAATCAGTACACCCTTCAATTAATTTTTTTATCACTTTATTATTAATCAAAAATCGATCTAACGAATTATAATATTCCCTATTCCCATATTTATTTAAAAATTCATTTGTAATTCTTTCTACTTCTCTAGATATTTTATTTTTTAATTTTAATTTATATATGATTGCAAAAATATTATTAACTGTTTTTTCAATACCCATTTCTAACAAATACAAAACCAACCATTTCAAAACAAAGTCTCCCTTCTATATTTATTGCTAAACTTTTCAATGCAACAAAAAATCAACCTTATCTTACCTTACCACTATTTGCTATAACTAGAATTATAATCAAAATCTTATATACATATTATCACAATAATATATAAAATTCTATAATAACATTAAATTTTCTCATAACATTTTACAAAAAAATTCAAAACTATGCTGTTTTTTATTTATATAAAATAAAACTTTAATACTAAAAGCTGTCAAGGGTTCCGCAGGAACAACGCTTGCCCTTGATAGCTGGGGGCAGAAAAGAAAACACCCCAAAATAGAAAAGGCTAGGAAAGATTTTTTACCTTTCCTAGCTTGATTACTAATCTTTAAAATCAAAATTATACTATATATCACTTATTGCCTATCTCTGGATCTATATTAAAAAAGTGGACATAATATTTAATTCATCTTATATAAAGAAAATACATTCATATCAAATTAAATATGACTGTATTGTAATGTGTCTTTTAATTACTAATAATTAATCCCTCGTTAGCATAAGACTTCCAAATACCATTTTCATCTACATAATATCCATCTGCAGTATAATTATTTACTATCATCTCCCCAAATGCATTTACAAAATACCATGTTCCTTTTTCTGACATACTCTCTATCCAAGACATGGTCAAGTATTCATTATTAATTGTCTTAAATTTCCATATATTATAACTGACACCCCTAAATGGGTCATACCCTTGAGAGTCCTGTTCTTCCCAATTTCCTATTTTTTTTACAGTATCCTGATCATATGATTCAATATCTGCTATTAATGGTATCCACTGATGATCACCTATGCCAATACCACCTGGGCCAGACTTAAAATTTGTATTTATATGATTTTGTACTGAACCATTTGAACTTTCAGCTGCTTCACTAGAAAAAACTGTAACGGAACTTCCAAATACCAAGCCTACAAGTAAGAATAACACTTTCAAATTAAATTTCATGTTTATTTCCTCCTATTATTAATTCTTATATTTTACATTTTACACCTATTAAATGCCTTATTGCATTACAGTTCCCCATATAGTGATCTTACCTAACGTTATTGTCCTTTTATACTCCCAACCCGAATCTCCCAATCCTGTTGGTGTATGATATTCCCAAGAGTCTGTATCATAACACTTTAATTCAGCCACCCCATTTTTATCGAAGTTTTCCAACATTAACTTATTGCCATGCTCCCCATCTTTATACCTGTCTGTAAGAAATGGGTAGTCACTGAAAGAATAAAAATAATTATAATAACTTCCGTCACTATATTTAATCACCTCAACATCAAGTCCAGCGGATTCTTTGGGATTTTCGAATCCGGATATTTGACAGTAATACTTTTCCCCATCCGATGTAATAAATGAATCACTTCGGACATTATTATCAATGTCCCATCTATTATACTTTAACTTAATTTCATTAAGTACATTACCATTAATATCAATTATGTATTTAAAGTCATGACTATAGTATTCTCCAGATGAATCTATGCCTCTCTCATTATGTGATGCCATTGCTCTTCCATTGTAAAAATCCTCTACACCATCCCACTTGTCAGTAAATGGAATTACCATGTTCATATTAGCGTCTACATATCCTACTTGGCCATCGTAAGGTCCTCCGTAAATACCCGCTACAGTGCGTCTGTCTACCTCTGCATTGTATTTACCTATTCTATATGAACCCCCATTCTCATCATTAAAAAGCCCCTCCTCTGTCCAGTCTTCTGGTGGTAAACCATAAAATGAGCTTAAATCCACTCTGGTATAACCATTAATTGTTTCTGCATGAACTACATTAGGTAATGCAAGTATAGTTAATACGCTCATGCAAAGTACCATTACACTCTTTTTTTTCATATGCTTTACTTTCAGCCTCCTTAATCAATTATCCTTTGTAACATGGACTACTCTCTATCCATTCTCTGTCTTGCCCCTCCCCACTCATCATACATCCAAGCTTGCGACTTTTCTTGAACAGCTTTTACATATCATGTTATTGTAATACATTCATGATTATATCACATACACAACCTCTTTTGCAACGTGTAGTATAACATATTTTACTTTACACGTTGTCGCATTCATCAAGATAATTATATACGCTATACAAGGAGGTGATATAGCGTATGCAACGGCAACATTATAATGAATATAAGGCACTTGGATTAAATATTGCATATTTTCGTAAAGCACAAGGCCTGTCTCAAATGACACTAGCTGAAAAAGTTAATATAAGCCGTACCCATATGTCCCGCATTGAAAATAATGATTGTGCAGTATCTCTTGATGTTATTTTTAGTATTGCAAATGTTTTAAATATTCCAGTGTATAAGTTATTTGAATTTCGTTGATATGCCTCCTTGCCTAAAAGCAAGGAGGTTATTGGGAACTGTAAAAAACACATAAAGAATATTATTATGGACAATAAACATAGATTAGCTCAGAAGGAGAACTGCACATGCAAGAAGAAATCAGGTTGGTACCCAAACACATTTTATGTGTAAACTGGTACATATTTTCTAAGCTTTGGAGAAAGACATATAAGGAGATTTGGGAAACATCTGATCCTGATAAAAGGGACAGCAAATTCAGACTGGAAACAAAGTTCCCAATAGAGGTAACTGTAAAAAGAATGATGTATCTTGAAAATAAAGAATCCTTTAAGTTGGAAAAGGTTGTTGAAGATTTCAACTTTTATGGGTTATTTAATATTCCCTATAAGTATTATGATGCTATTATGCATGGAGCTGACTTGGAAGTAGCGAATGAACAGCTTTATAATAAGAAGAAAGTCAAAAAACTTTCCGAAATGACTGATTTACATTTTTCTATTTTTACTGGAGAAGAGTGCCTTATTCCATTAAATAATAGTACGCTACCGAAATTGCACAAATTTGCCGAAGCACGTTTTTCATCTGTAGTTAGCTATGATTATAAGGAAGAAAGTAGAGCAGTTGATAAATTAATACAGGAATATCTTTATCTGCCCAATATGCAGGTTGCAACTGCCTTTATAAAGTCAAGAGGTGAGGTTAAGGCAGAGGCTGATTCTATCGGAAGAAATATGGCTTTTTTAGAATCAACCAAATATACAGAACTACTACGTTCTGATATTACCACGCTTACTAGTTATCAAGAATGCCTTCAAGAACATCTTGAAAAGGTAAATTCCTGCTTAATATATAATAAAAACAAATATTTTTGATTTTTCCGTCCTGATTTTTTATTTAGGACTGATATGCATATAAGCAGAACAGAAATGTCTTCATATTGGACAGTAACGCAGAGAGAGCAAGTTATACTGCTCTCTTTTTTTTGTTTCCTTTTGGAAAAATTATTATTTATATATAATGAATTCATCAGCTGAAACATACAAGAGAGGAAAAAACAAGCGCTTGTCAATAAGGTACAATGATAGAGGATAAGAATTCAAGAGATATTAATAAGATTATAGGAGAAAATGTCAAACATTTAAGAAAGGCTAAGAAAATGTCACAACTAGATCTAGCAGAAGCTTGGGCTTATGCCCAAGAATCATCAATCTCTAAAATAGAAAATGGACATTTTGATATTCCCATTAGCAGATTAGAAGAAATTTGTAATTATTTTGATGTTCCAATATCATTCATATGTAAAAAACACGATTGGGGAGAAATTAATCTAAATGAGACCATTAAGAATACCATGGAAGCAGAGGAAAGCAAGGAAATTATTAAAGCAGCGGTCATTATAAATAGAGTATTTGCAAATATTATAGGTGAACCTTATCAAACAGATTTGGCAACTGAAGTAAATAATATTTTAAATCCTTATAAATAAGCATGATTTTATAGCAGGAGTTTCTGGACTTTCTTTTCCGGCAACTCCTTTCTTATGCGTAAATATTAGTTGGGCATCTTTTGTAGTACTATTATAACATGAGAAACACATCACATTAGTGTTTTTCATAGATATTATCAGGCCGTGAGCCTGGAGGAAAGGAGGTGAAAGTATGACGCCAGACAAATTAAACTTGACCCTTCCACTGCTGAATGGTGGTTCGGACAGAGTGTTGTTGACAAACTTTGTAGCTGTTTACGAATATGACAAAGAAAATAAGAAGTGGACAGATAAGCAGATCGGCTTCTCATATGAAGCGGTTCTGCCGGGTGGCAATTATGAAAAAATTAATGTCAAAGTTCCAGGCACTAAAATGCCAGGAATTAAGCCGGAAGATTTAAAAGAAGCTGTTCCAGTCACATTTGCAAACTTTTCAGCAAAGTTTTACCGGGATTTTAGAAGTGGAGAGTACAAATTAACAGCTTCTGCCGATTCTGTGATTTTGTTAAATGATGATGAAGATTTGATGCTAAAGTAACAGGTTAACCAAAATGGCCTGTACACACTGTACAGGCCTAGCACAAAAGAGGAACTTAATTATGGAATTAATTAAAAAAGTAATTAAATACGTTAAAGAAGCAACCACAACAGATTGTGTTAAAAAAGCATTAATCATTTCCGCTCTGGCAATAGCTGGCGCCGTAGCCTTACATATTCTTGCAGTGAAAGTTCTCCCTATGATTTTTCTCGTTCTGCTTTTCTTGGTTCCTTACATGAAGGAGCAGTCGGATATCCGGAGAAGGCAGCAGGAAATGGCCCAACAGCAAGCACAACAGAATTATATGTGCCTATACCAGAATGTAGCGGGTGTTCTTCTTCCTATCCTTATGGAGTATAGAACTGCTCTGGGCATTGCTCCAACTACTGTGAATTCATTGTTTTCTGGAAGAAAGTTTGTCCGAATTCCTGGAGTTTATGATCCGATTTGTATTTATACCGTGGAGAGAAAGGCTCCTGGTATGATACCAATCCCAGATATAAAGATGGCCTTGCAAAAACGTTTCAATCAGGAAAATTTACGGCTGTATCTGAGGAACATTGATGAAAGAAATTCTAATTACCTGACTTTAGGTGTTTTGCCAATCACATCAGAGGATACCCGTAACTGGGCCATAAAAGATATGCAACGTCAGTTCAGCCAAACCGAAGGGCCTCAAAATCCAGGCGATAAAAAGGATAAGGATTTCTGATGGAGAAGCAAATCATACCTCTGGTATATGATGAGGAAATGCTGAAATTACATTCCGATATTTACACCTATTGGGATCTCAGAAAAGCCCCTCATGCCGCAGTTCAAGGAGCTACTGGCCTGGGAAAAACATTTTTATGTAAACTAGTGTTGGCTAGGATAGGGCTATACATACCAACCGCTGAAATTACCCTTTGTGACTTTAAGGGAGATGATTCATTCATCTTCCTTGAAGGGTGTGCACGATATCACAAGTTTGAAGCCTGTATGACAGGATTTGATACCTTCTATAATGGTTTTATCCATAGACAATCGGGACTTGATTCCAGTCGTAACCTACGTCTTATCATGTATGATGAATGGGGAGCATTCCTTAATTATATTGATAAAAAGCAGGCTGAGGAATACCGGAAAAAACTTGCCACCATTCTTATGATGGGGAGAAGTTTTAACTACCACATCCTTCTAGCACAACAACGGCTTTCGGCAGAAGACTTTCCAAAAGTCAGAGATAACCTTAATACCGTTATCACATTAGGCAACCCAAGCAAGGAAATCATTGGGATGTTCTATAGTGACTTCCGGGAAGAGATAAAAAATGACCGTGGGGTAGGAACTGGGTACATGATGACCAATGGCTCTGATTTCAGAAAGATTGTAGTCCCTGCTATCACAAACATGGCGAAAGTTGATTACTGCATAAAAAGGGCGGTTGAATATGCCACCTAACAGCCAAGGACTGATGGAACGGGGGTGGGGCGAAGCCATAAGCCCCGTTTCATTAAAGGGTTTGGCTGATGAGCCGTAGGCGAATCAAACTTTCCCAGCGTTAGTATTACCGCTGGGAAACATAGCAAAATAAAAAACACCGCAAATCCCCTTATTATATGGGCATTCCGCTCCTCAAAAAGTGCGACAGACCAGATAGCATTTGTCGCATTATACAATAAAACCAACAATAAACCTCGGTTTATTTTGAAATATAAGAACAGGAAACAAGTATTTCCTTCTGATAATACCATCAAATGAAAATAATAATAAGCGCTTATTTTTACATAGATTAATTTTTATACATGAGGTGATTGAAATAATGGCAAAAGATAAACAGTCTCGTAAGTATCAGCTTACAATTAATAACCCGGCTGACACTGGTTTCAGCCATGATAAAATTAAGGAACTTTTAACCACTCGTTTTAAGTCATTTGAGTATGGGGCCATGTGTGATGAAATCGGAGAAAATGCAACCCCACATACACACGTTTTTGTGTGCTTTTGCTCTCCTGTCCGCTTTTCAATGATTAAGAAGCATTTTCCTACTGCCCACATAGAAACCGCATCTGGTTCTGTGGAACAGAACTTAGCTTATCTCCAAAAAACCGGAAAATGGGCAGAAACAGCCAAAGCAGAAACATCTGTCCCCGGAACCTTTGAAGAATGGGGAGAAAGACCACCGGAGAACCTAGGAAAAGATAAGAATTTAGAGACTCTTTATCACATGGTTGTAGACGAGGGGCTATCTAATGCCCAAATAATCCGGGAGAATAATGATTACATTCTGCTGATAGACAAGCTGGACAAAATTCGGACAACACATTTACAGGAGAAATTCAAAGGGGAACGCAGACTTGATTTAGAGGTCACTTACATGTTCGGAGCCACGGGTACAGGAAAATCCAGAGGAATCTTAGACGAATTTGGAGATTCGAACGTTTATAGGGTGACTGATTATGACCACCCCTTTGACCATTACTCCTGTGAGCCTGTACTAGTGTTTGAAGAGTTCCGGTCAAGTCTCACTATGTCAGATATGCTTAATTATCTGGATATTTACCCAATCACACTAAAAGCACGGTATGCAAATAAATATGCTTGTTTTAATCGTGTCTTTATAGTCACAAACTGGGACTTAGAAAAACAATATGCAGAGCGTCAGGTTACAGATAAAGAAAGCTGGCAAGCACTTTTGCGTAGGATTCATAAAATAAAACATTATGTATCTAAAGAAGAGGTCATTGAATATGGCAGTGTAGAGGAATACTTAAATCGGAACAACAAATTCATTCCTATTAATAAACTACCGAAGGAAGAACAGTTAAGACTTCCTTTTAAAAAATAGGATTTTAAGAAACTAAAGGCGGAGCAGTATGACCAAAGATATTTCAGAAGGTATGATACTTTCCTTGTTGAAAGAAGCTCTCGGAAATGGTAATATAATCGTAGACAGTGTGCTTGATACGATTATGGCTACCAAAAGAGAACAGGTTAAAAAAATACATACCTATGCAATTACTGCTCCATCTTATGAGAAAGGACGGTGGCAGACTTGCTATAGGAATAAAGATGGAAAGCGTATTAATATTAAGGCACCAACAGAAGAACAGTTACTGGATAAGCTGATTCCAGTTTATCTTTCTGATTCGCACATTGACAAGCTGACATTTCATGAACTGTATGAGGAATGGCTTGATTATAAAAAGTCAGTCTCAAACAGCCCCAATACCATCAAACGGCATGGGCAACATTACCGGAAGTATTTTGAACCGTCACTTTTACATAATGGTAAAATAACAAAGGTTGATGAACTTTTGCTTGAAACAGAATGCAACCGTATAATCCGGGAATTTAATCTTTCCCGGAAAGAATGGACAAACATCAAAACCATTTTAAATGGTATGTTTGAGTATGCTGTCAGGAAAAAGTATCTGACAAATAACCCTTTGGAAAAAGTCCAGATTCTAGTCAAGTTCAAACAAGTGGTAAAGAAAACAGGAAAGACAGAAACTTATAATTCTGATGAATTAAAGGAGTTGAACCTTTATCTTGACCGCATGTATACCGAAACCCATGATTCCACGTTTCTAGCTGTTAAATTAAATTTCCTACTTGGTTTAAGAGTTGGGGAACTGGTCGCATTGAAATGGGAAGATTGCAAAGAGGGTCATTTACATATTGTCCGTGAAGAAGTCAGAAATCAGATTACAAACCATTATGAGGTTGTGGAGCATACCAAAACTAACCGGGATCGGTTCGTTGTCCTAGTGCCAAAGGCTATGAATATCTTAAAAAAGATTGACCGCCAGGACGATTTCATCTTTATGAGAAACGGAAACCGTATCACATCAAGACAGATTGCTTACGTTCTTGAAAAGTATGCAGATCGTCAGGGCCTTTCCACAAAGTCCACCCATAAGATGAGAAAAACCTTTGCAAGTAACCTAAATGCAAACGGTGTTCCACTGGACTGTATCCGGGAACTTTTGGGACATAGCAACTTAAACACCACGCTCGGATATATCTACAATCCACTGACCGAAAAGGAAACATTTGACCTCATAGCAAAGGCTTTGTAAGCTGTCTACAACTGTCTACAGGCTGACAGACACACAAAAATAGCGGAAACCCATATAAAACCTAGGTTTCCGCTACATATAATAAGAGCGCGAGACGGGACTCGAACCCGCGACCCCGACCTTGGCAAGGTCGTACTCCACCAACTGAGCCACTCGCGCTTACTTCGTTTCTTCTCTTTCGAGGCATA
>CABJBA010000001.1 GCA_902363735.1 Clostridiaceae bacterium | reverse complement strand
ACATGTGCAGCTGACTGTCACTAATAGGTCGAGGGCTTAACCAGGTTGGTATAGGTAAGAGGAAGTAAGAACGGATGATAGATATATAACAATGTGTGGTTTTGAGGGTATATGCCTCGAAAGAGAAGAAACGAAGTAAGCGCGAGTGGCTCAGTTGGTGGAGTACGACCTTGCCAAGGTCGGGGTCGCGGGTTCGAGTCCCGTCTCGCGCTCTTTTTATTAGATAGTCAGAATCTTGATTTTACAAGATTTTGGCTGTTTTTTGATTTGTGAAAATTCCGATTCAATTTCAGCAGTTCATCTAATATATGATTGTGCATGTATCCATATGGTCAAAAGTAATATTTTTGATAATGTGAACTGCATGTTACTTATATTATATAGAATAAGATTACATAGATTTAGATGAAAATAAATATATGATACTGAACTAGGAGGGGAATATGAAAAAAGCAATTATTATAGGTTCGACCAGTGGAATTGGCAAGCACCTTGCCCAGGTTATGTCAAAGAATGGGGTAATTCTTGGGCTTACTGGCAGGCGTATCGAATTACTTGATAACCTTAAAAATCAGTTGCCCACTCAAGCCTACATAAGGCATATGGATGTTGCAAATACGAATGCATCAATAGATTGCCTGAATTGTTTGATTGATGAAATGGGGGGAGTTGACTTAATTATTGTCAGTGCGGGCACTGGATATATCAATAAAAATCTTGAATGGAAAATAGAACAGGAAACAATTCATACCAATGTCTTGGGTGTAACAGCAATCATTGATACAGCAATGAAATATTTTATAAACAAAAAGACCGGACATTTGGCGGTTATATCCTCTGTAGCATCATTGCGCGGTAGTGGTGAGTGTCCTGCATACAATGCGTCAAAAGCATATATATCAAATTATTTAGAGGGCATTCGGTGTAAGGTGAAAAAAGAAAATTTGGATATTGCCATTACAGATATTAAGCCGGGATTTGTAGATACAGCAATGGCTAAGGGTGATGGATTGTTTTGGGTTATGCCCTTAGAAAAGGTGACTGTACAAATTTATAAAGCACTTAACAATAGAAAAGATCAGGTTTATGTAACAAAAAGGTGGGGCTTTTTAGGTTTTATCATAAAAAGGATTCCCAAGTTTTTATATTATAAGATTTAACATCATGAAAAACATAGTCTCATGAGGAATTGGAGAGCGAGTTATGGAGAATTTCCTGTATTGTAAAATAGAAATCTTTATTCCTGATACCCATTTATCTGTTTTGCAAAACACGTTACGAGGTGTAGATGCAGGGCATATTGGAAATTATGACAGTTGCTTATCCTACAGCCAGGTTACAGGATGCTGGCGTCCTCTGGAAGGTAGCAGCCCTTACATTGGGAAAGAGAATGCAGTAACTGCCCGGCCTGAGCTTAAGGTAGAGGTCACTTGCCTGGTGGATAAAGTTGATGTTACGATTAATGCCATTAAAAAGATACATCCGTATGAAGTTCCGGTTATCAATGTAATTCCATTATATAGGACCAGCTTTTAGTATTTGAATCAATCGTATACATTTTGATTTGATTCCTCTAAAGGTTTGAAAGAACGGTTTTATGAACTGGCCTGCAATAAGTCAGACTTTACAATCCAATTTATTGCAGGTCAGTTCATTATGGCTATAAATTTTTTATGTCTTCTTACAGTTCATGGATCAGATACATGGTAAAATCTCCTGCAGCAATAATTTTCCCGTCTTCTGACTTCACCTCTACCCGGTTAACTACGGAACGGCTGCCTTTGTGAATGGCGTTGGCTTCTATATAAAGAAGTCCTTTTTTAAATCCCTTCATGAAATCCACGGAACCATGCTGTGTTACGTTGGAATATTCGTATGCATAGGTTGCCATACCTGCTGTAATATCGCAAAGGGAAAATATAAAACCACCGTGGAGGTTTCCATATAAATTCAAAGCGGTTTCCGGAACTTCAATGGATATTTTTGCATGGCCTGGCTCTATTTCCAGAATCTGGGCCTTTTCCAGGCCGCTTAAAGGAAGTATATGGCGCCTGATTCCTTCCATAATCTCTTCTCTCATTGTTTATCTCCTCCCTTTCTCATAAATAAGTAATAAAGCATTGACTGCTTTTTGAAATATATCACAGATAATAAGCTGTGTACAAGTAAATGTATTCATGTATAGGAAAAAAGCCAGATATCAGATGGAAACCATAGAATAAGCCGATAGGTACCAGGAATACTGAGAAGATAGATGAAGATTAAAAACGGACTGTCAGTATCCTTCTGAGGGTTCGTTTTTTGCTGCCTTGTTTTTCAGTCATAATTTGTCCCTCCTCACATATATTGAGTTAAGAGGAGGGACGAAGGTGGAGAAAAAAGACGAGCTTATTAAAATATTTTCCAGGAACATAAGAGAGATACTTAACCGGGTGACTGTAGATTTTGACGAGGTTCAGGAGATCAGGCTCCGGGTGGCAGCCCCTCTTTTGATGATATACCGCAATGAGGAATTTTACATAACATTAAAAGGAACCTTGAGCAGAGAAGTAAACGATGCATATATAGCCTCTAAAAATGAACTGAAAGAGACTATGGAATATATGAGCAGCTATTCTCTCTATGCTTTTGAAGAAGAGATGAAACAGGGGTTTCTCACTCTGCAAGGCGGGCACAGGATCGGAATTGCCGGAAAGACCATCTTAGACGAAACAGGAATAAAGACTATGAAATACATATCATTTATTAATGTCAGGTTGTCTCATCAGGTGAAGGGGTGTGCCACTGAGGTTCTTCCTTACCTTTATGAAAATGGGAATGAGATTTGCCACACCTTGATTATTTCTCCGCCCAGATGCGGAAAGACTACACTTTTAAGGGATATGATCCGTCAGGTCTCCAATGGGACAGAGGACCATATGGGACAGACAGTGGGAGTCGTTGATGAAAGATCTGAAATAGGTGCCTGTTATCAGGGAATTCCTCAGAACGAACTGGGTATCCGCACTGATATTTTAGACTGTTGTCCCAAGGCAAAGGGGATGATGATGCTTATAAGGACTATGTCTCCCAGGGTCATTGCAGTAGATGAAATAGGAAGCCGGGAAGATTTAGAGGCAATGGAGTATGTAATGAACTGCGGATGCAAGCTGATTGCAACGGTTCATGGAAGCTCCATAGATGATTTAAAGCAGAAGCCTATTTTGCGTAAGCTGGTGGAGGAGAGAATTTTTGAGCGGTATATTATTTTAAACAACTTGGGAAAGATTGGAAATATTGACGAAATTTATGATTCCAGAGGAACCCAGCTTTATAAGGCCAAGGTTCACCAGATGGGAGTGCAGTGGGACAGGCAGGAGTACATTGCTTATGGATAACAGATGGCTTAGGATTTTAGGTGCTGTTTTTGTTGTTATTTCCTGCTCAGGGCTTGGTTTTTTTATGGCAGGACAGTGGAATGAACATTTGAAAACAGTGGAGAAATTGCGAAAAATGATATTTCTTTTAAAGGCTGAGATCGTCTATGGGAATTCTCCTCTGGCGGAGGCATTTGAGCGGACAGGAAGAAGGGCGGGAGGAGAAATGGGCAATCTATTTGAACAGGTGGCAGAACGGCTTTTTAAACAGCAGGGAGAGCTTTTTTATGATATATGGAAGGAAGAAATCGACCGTCTGCCAAAGGAAGTCTGCCTGTCTAAGGAGGACAAACTGAATTTAAAGGGCATGGGGGAACATTTAGGGTATTTGGATATGGATATGCAGGAACGAAATATTCTTTTGTATTTGGAGCAGCTTGATCTGGCCATTGATTATTTGAGAGAACATAAGCAGGAAAAAAGCCGTCTCTATACCAGTCTGGGTATTATGGGTGGTTTGTTCCTAACCATAGTCATGTATTAAGGAGGATGGCATGGGGGTCAATTTGATTTTTAAAATTGCGGCAGTTGGAATCCTGGTTTCCGTCATCTGCCAGGTATTAAAACATAGCGGGCGGGAAGAACAGGCATTTTTAACAAGCCTTGCGGGGCTGATCCTGGTGTTATTCTGGATGGTGCCTTACATTTACCAGTTGTTTGAATCCATTAAAAATCTGTTTGCGTTGTAGGTGAGAAAATGACGGTAATGACTATAGCGGCAGTAGGAATTGCAGCAGTGCTTTTGGCGGTTTCTTTAAAGGGAGTAAAAGGAGAATATGGAACATATCTGATTATAGCCGCAGGATTTTTTATCTTCTTTTACGGCATGGGAAAGCTGACGGCCATTCTGGAAACCATGAAGGAGATCCAGACCTATATTAAAATTAACAGTGTCTATTTATCTACCTTGTTAAAAATGGTAGGAATTACTTATATTGCGGAATTTGCATCGGGAATATGTAAGGACGCAGGATACGGAGCTGTGGGCACTCAGATCGAAATATTTGGAAAGCTGTCTGTTCTGGCAGTCAGTATGCCCATTTTGCTGGCACTTATTGAAACTCTGCAGAAATTTTCAGCATGACAGGAGGCTGCGCCATGAAGAATACACTTCTTTTTCTAGTGTTCCTTCTTCCTATGCTGCTTTTTAGCAGGGAATGTTTTGGGGCTGAGATGTCCTGGGAACAGGAGACGGGGGGAAGTCAGGCTGTTGATATAGGAATGGACCAGTATGATTTGACCGATATTCAGAATTTTCTGGACAACATGAAGGGGGAGAAGGTGACAAATCTTTCCTTTAAGCAGCTTATGACAGCTTTAATGGAAGGGAAGTTAAATGAAGTTATGGGACAGGCCGCTGATGCTCTTAAGGATCTGCTTATAGGAGAAGTGAGAAGCAGCGGGCGGATGATTGGGCAGATTCTGGTTCTTGGAATTATTGGGGCTGTGTTTTCTAATTTTTCCAATATATTTACAGGTAGTCAGATTTCGGAAACAGGGTTTTTCGTCACCTATCTGCTTTTATTTACTTTGCTGGCAGCCAGTTTTTTTACCAGCGTCACCATTGCGGCAGAGGTGTCCAATCAGATTCTGGATTTTATGAGGGCATTGATGCCGGCTTATTTTCTGGCGGCGGCATTTGCAGGAAGCAGCGCTTCGGCAGTGGCTTCTTATGAGTTCACCTTATTTGCAGTGTCCGCCGCCCAGTGGCTTTTTGGACAAGTTCTTCTGCCTCTTATCCGGTGCTATGCCCTTCTTGTTATGGCAGGTCACATTGCAAGGGAAGATATGCTGTCAAAGCTGAACGGTCTTTTGGAGCAGGTGATTTCCTGGGGGCTTAAGACCTTGGTGGGAGTCGTGCTGGGTTTCCACATTATTCAGTCCATGGTTCTGCCTTATGTAGACTCTATGAAAACCGGGGCGGTTCAAAAGCTGATCGGAGCCATTCCCGGCATCGGACAGGGAGTCAGCTCAGTGGCTCAGATGGTATTAGGGTCCGGGGTTGTTATAAAAAACACCATTGGTGCTGCCGGAATTATCGTGCTTCTGATCATAGCCCTTATTCCTTTGATTAAGCTGGCAGTTCTCATGGTTTTATATCAGTGCGTTGCAGCTCTTTTGCAGCCGGTATGTGATAAGAGGATCGTTTCCTGTATTTCTGATATGGCAAAGGCCCACAAGATGCTGCTATCTGTGGCAACTTCTGGAATTCTCCTGTTTATCATTACCATAGCGCTGGTATGTGCCTCTACTAATGTGACTTATTATACCGGGTGAGTGAAATGGAAAACTTATTTGAATGGATACGGAATATTGCTTATTACCTGATTTTTATAACTGTGGTCTCCAACCTTCTTCCAAATAAAAAATATGAAAAATACATCAGGTTTTTTGCAGGTATGGTCTTGATTCTCCTGGTATTAAAGCCTGTTACGGGAGGATTAAGACTTGAAAATACCATGGCCTATTATTTTGAATCCATCAGCATTAAGAAGGAAGCCGGGGAGTTGAAAGGCGAGATTTCCAAGATGGAGGATAAAAGACTGAAAACGCTGATATCAGGCTATGAGGAAGCGGTGGAAACGGATTTGGCTTCCATGGCGGAGACGGCGGGATTTAGCTGGAGGGAGGTCAGGGCAGAAATAGACCAGGATCAGGAAAGCAGTACCTTTTGCCATGTTTTAAGTGTTTTTATGATCCTGACTGTAAAGGAGGAACAAGGAGAGACAGGAGGAGTGGTTCCGGTGGAAAAAATAGAAAAAGTAGAGGAAGTAAAAATTGCAGAAGAAGAAACAAAAAGGAGCGAGGAGAAAAGGCAGGAAGAAAATTTACAGCTTTCTGGTCTTAGAAGGAGGATAGGGGAATATTATGATTTGGAGGAACAGGATATTGAAATTCAAGTGGAAGATGGGAAAGGATAAGTGGCTGATCCTGCTGGCGGTTGGAGTGATAATCCTGATCCTTACATTTCCTGCAGGCTCGGTTTTAAACGGAAAACAGGAAACGGCAGCAGAAAACCACAATCCAACCATGGCCCATGGACTTGCAGGGGGACTGGAAGAGGGGGAAATGGCTGTGGCAGCAGCGGCAGGCCAGACTTATGAGGAGCAGTTGGAGGACAGGGTAAAAAAAATCTTGAAAACTGTGGAAGGAGTGGGTCAGGCAGAAGTGATGATCGTGCTGAAATCCTCAGAGGAAAAGGTGCTTCGGGTTGATAAAAACAGTTCGGATTCTTCTACAGATGAAAAAGACAGCTCGGGGGGGACCAGAAAGATTACCAGTTCAGAACAGCAGGAAAGCACTATTTTGACCGGATCAGGAGAAAATACGGCTCCCATTGTGGAGAAGGAGATACGACCGGAAATAGAAGGAATCGTTATCAGTGCCCAGGGCGGAGGCAGTCCTACGGTAAAAGCTGAAATTTCCAGTGCCATGGAAGCATTATTTAACCTGCCCCCACATAAAATAAAAGTATTAAAGAGGGTGGAATAAAAAGGAGTGTCAGGTATGAGAAGTTGGAAAACAAGCAAAGAACCTAAAGTCCCAAAGACCCCAAAGAAAATGGATATGAAGAAACTGTTTAGAAGAAACCAGATTATCATCACTACGCTGGCCGTTATGATAGCAGCAGCAGGATATTTAAATTACGCAGGAAAGCAGGAGCTGGCTTCCGCAACAGATGTTTATGAAGCAGGAATCACGGACATTTCTGAAGAAGATATTTTAGCGGAGAATCAGGCAATTGCAGAAAGTGATGTGACCCAGGAAATAGCAAGTCTTGACCAGGATCCAGAGGACATTGACCAGCTTGCAGCAGCAGAGTCTTCTCAGGCAGCAGAGGGAGAAGCAGGAAGCGGCGAACCTCAGGCAGCAGGGCTTGACAACCCGGGAGAGGCAGTTCTTACCAGCGGAATGAATGTTTCGGATTACATATCCAGCGTCCAGTTGAGCCGGGAGCAGGTAAGAGCCAGAAATAAAGAAACATTAATGAATTTAATCAACAATCCAAACCTGGAAGAAGCCGCCAAGCAGCAGGCCATCCAGGAGATGATTGAGATGACAGCAGTTTCTGAAAAAGAGAATGCAGCAGAAACCCTTCTTCTTGCCAAGGGCTTTGCAGACCCAGTGGTCAGCATTTCCGGCGGGAAGGTAGATGTAGTAATTAATGCTTCTGGTATCACTGATCCTCAAAGAGCCCAGATTGAGGACATCGTAAAAAGAAAAGCCGAAGTAGGGGCAGAAAATATCGTTATTACCCTGATGAAGCTGGAAGAGTAAAAATCCTTTGCAAACAACGGCTTATTTTGCTATAATGATTCCATAGAATACACAATATTAGTGCAGGAGGGAATCGCTGTGGCAGAAGTTGAAAGCAGAAATACTCACAAGGTATATGAAAAAGATAAAATCGGTGAAGTGCAGATTGCAGACGATGTGGTGGCTATTATCGCAGGTCTGGCTGCGACTGAAGTGGATGGCGTGGATTCCATGGCAGGCAATATTACCAATGAGCTGGTTGCAAAGCTGGGTATGAAGAATTTATCCAAAGGTGTGAAGGTTGAGCTGACAGAAGAGCATGTGTCTGTTGACTTATCTTTAAACATCAAATACGGTTACAGCATACCCACTGTCAGTGAGAAGGTACAGGAAAAAGTTCAAAATGCAATTGAGAACATGACAGGCTTAACGGTTCTGGATGTAAACATCAAGATTGCCGGAGTTGCCCTGGAAGAAAGCAAGTAGATATTAAAATTCCGAAGCGGAGAGCAGACCTTAAAAGTCACTCTCCGCTTTTCTTTTGGAATTACCCTTGTAATAGAATGGGACAGGACTTATAATGAAAGTTAAATGTCTAAAGAAGAAGGAGGCTGTCATGAGTAAGCTAAAATTGGGAATATTAGGAAACGGATATCTGGGAGAGGTTGTTGTAAAGGCTTGGAAAGAAGGTTTGCTGCCTGAATATGAACTGGTAGGAATAGTAGGAAGAAGCCGGGAAAAAACAGAATCCCTGGAAGCCGGAAGTGGCTGCAGAGCCTGTGAAAGCATTGAAGAACTGCTGGAATTAAAACCGGACTATATTGCGGAGGCAGCATCGGTAGAGGCAGTGAAAACTATGACAGAGAAGATTCTGTCAAATGGATCCAATCTGATCGTACTATCCATTGGGGCGTTTGCGGAAAGATCATTTTATGAAAAAGTAAAGAAAACAGCAGCAGATTATGGAACCAGAGTGTATCTGGCTTCAGGAGCCATAGGCGGATTCGATGTGCTGCGCACTGTCACTTTAATGGGCGCATCAACCAGGTTCGATACATGGAAGGGAGCTCAGGCTTTAAGGAATACGCCGCTTTTTGAAGAACATCTTATGACAGATGAGGAAGAAACCACAGTGTTTGAGGGAAATGCAAAAGGCGCCATCCAACTGCTTCCTACCCAGGTCAATGTGGCGGTAGCCGCCTCTCTTGCTACCAACGGACCTGAGAATACAAATGTAAGCATAAACAGCGTTCCTGGAATGATGGGAGATGACCACAGAATCACTGCAGAAATGGAAGGAATCAAGGCTGTTGTGGACATTTATTCAAGCACCAGTGAAATTGCAGGCTGGAGTGTTGTGGCAGTATTACAGAACATCGTTTCCCCTATCGTATTTTAAGGAGGTTGTAAAATGTTTAACAAGTTAGTTGCAATTGAACCCGTAAGTCTGGTGAAAGATGCGGAAAAAGAACTGTTTGATTACGCCAGAGAAGTGGTTATGTATGACGACATACCAGTTGATGATGATGAGATCATAAAAAGGATAGGAGATGCCGACGGAGTGCTCCTCAGTTATACATCCAAAATCAGCCGTTATGTGCTGGAGACATGCCCTAATATAAAATATGTAGGAATGTGCTGCAGTCTTTATTCTAAAGAAAGTGCAAATGTAGACATTGCATATGCGGAGGAACATGGAATTACAGTTCTTGGAGTTCGGGATTACGGCGATGTTGGAGTTGTGGAATATGCAATCTGCGAACTGGTTCGATTCCTTCATGGATATGACCGGCCTATGTGGAAGGATATCCCGGTGGAGATCACCGGACTAAAGGTAGGAATCGTGGGAATGGGGATTTCCGGCGGTATGATTGCAGAGGCATTGAAATTCATGGGAGCTGATATTTCCTATTATAGCAGAAACCGAAAAACAGAATATGAAGAAAAGGGGATGAAATACCGTCCTCTAGATGAATTGCTGGAATTTAATGAGGTGATATTTACCTGTTTAAATAAAAATGTAATATTGCTTCATGAAAAAGAGTTTAAGAAGCTGGGGAATGGGAAGATTTTATTTAACACCTCCATCGGACCGGCCTTTGAGGCGAAGGACTTGAAACACTGGCTGGAAAGCGGAAACAACCGGTTTGCCTGTGACACTGCAGCGGCAGCGGGAGACCCAACAGGAGAATTGATCAAACACCCCGGAGTCTTTTGTGTACAAGCGTCGGCAGGAAGGACAAAACAAGCGTTTGAGATACTGAGCAGAAAGGTGATTGATAATATAAGGAAGTTTTTAGGTGAATAAAAGTACACTTTCTATTGTATAAAGAACTGGGGTAAGGTATAATATTCACGAAAGCGATGAGCAGTGCGAAAGAGGAAGTAAACAAATTTTCGTTGTGCCAGCACATAAGAAAATTTGTTTACTTCCTCTTTCATAGGGCGACCGCCCGTGAGCCATGGAATTCTTTGGATTCTCAAGGAATCCAAAGAATTCCATGGCTTGCACTGCGGACTTAAAAACCGCACAATCAAACAAATCGTTCCACTCGCCGAACATCCCGGCCTTACGATAAACCCAGGAGGACATTACCAAATGACCAGAAGTAAACTACGCGAACACTGTTTCAAAATGCTTTTCTGCACAGATTTCCACTCCCCGGAGGAGAAAAACCAGCAGTTAATCCAATATTTTGAAGCCCCAAGCGAAGATGATACAACCCCAGAAGGCAAAGAAGAAATCGTCCACGATGTTAATATGAGCGAAGAAAATATCTCATATCTAATAGAAAGAACCCAATCCATCAGCCAGAAGATTCCAGAATTAGACATAAAAATCGACGAAGTAGCCGAAGGCTGGAAAACAAAACGTATGGGAAAAGCAGAACTCACCATTATGCGCCTTGCCTTATACGAAATCCTGTTTGATGAAACAGTCCCAGAAAAAGTTGCTATTAACGAAGCCGTAGAATTAGCCAAAAAATACGGCAGAGACGACGCTCCCGCATTCATCAACGGAGTTTTAGCAAAGCTGGTGTAATATGGCTGGCGGCGTATATTCCGTTTCCCAGGTCAATGCCTATATTAAAAACATGTTTTCCCAGGATTTTGCCCTGAACCGGATTTCCGTCAAAGGCGAGGTCTCAAACTGCAAATACCACACCTCCGGTCACATTTATTTCACTCTGAAAGATGGAAACTCCTCCATTGCAGCCGTCATGTTCGCCGGTTACCGGAAGGGCCTTGCTTTCAAACTGGAGGAAGGTCAGCAAATCACAGCCAAGGGCAGTATAGAGGTATACGAGCGTGACGGAAGATACCAGCTCTACGCTCAGGAAATTACAAAAGAAGGCTTAGGGAATTTATTCGAAAAATTTCAAAAGCTGCGTGATGAATTAGAAGAAATGGGAATGTTCTCCCCAGAATACAAGAAGCCAATCCCACAATACGCAAAAACCGTAGGAATCGTCACAGCCTCCACAGGAGCTGCAATCCGTGACATCATAAACATCTCATCCAGAAGAAACCCATACGTTCAGCTTTTCCTCTACCCAGCCATGGTCCAAGGCGAACGGGCCAAGGAAAGCATCGTAAAAGGCATTGAAACCCTGGATCAGATGGGTCTTGATATCTTAATCATAGGCCGGGGCGGCGGTTCCATTGAAGATCTGTGGGCATTTAATGAAGAAACCGTGGCAAGAGCCATATTCCAATGCAACACCCCCATCATATCTGCCGTAGGTCATGAAACCGACGTGACCATAGCCGACTATGTGGCTGACATGCGTGCGCCCACGCCTTCTGCAGCCGCAGAGCTGGCAGTATTCGACTACAATCAATTCCAGGAACAGACAGCCCTCTACAAAAACACTCTTTTAAAAACCATGGACAGAAAAATAGAGCGCTATCGTTTCCGTACAGAGCAATACAATTTGAAACTGAAATTTTACGATCCCAGCCGCCAGCTTCGGGAAAAGCGCCAGCGCCTTGCTGACATAGAGGAAAAGCTGAGGGCCATTATGCTGTCCATGACCGCCTCAGACAGAACCAAGGCGGCAGAGATAAAACTCCGCCTGAAAACTCTCATAGAAAAACAAACTGTCCGGGACAGGCACAGGCTGGAACTTTTAGCCAGCCGTTTAGAAGCCGGTTCGCCCTTAAAGCGGATTGTAGGCGGATACGGATTTGCAACCGATGAAACTCATCGACCCATAGAATCCGTAAAACAGATAAAGCCCGGAGAAAAAATCCGGTTGAGAATCCGTGACGGAAGCATCGATGCAGTCGTTTCCCGCATCGCTCCCCAAAATATCGGCATTCTTTCCCTAAAGTCCGAAAAGAAACCGTCATCCCCAGAAACGGGCCAATGAGGAGAAATTACACATGGCAGTAAAAAAAGAAAAAACCATTGAGGAAACATTTGGTGACCTGGAAGAAATCATACAAAGGCTGGAGAGCGGAGAAAGCTCTTTGGAGGAAGCTTTTCAATATTATGAAGCTGGTATGAAACTGGTCAAATCCTGCAATGAAAAAATAAATAAAGTTGAAAAAAAGATAATTGTTATAGAGGAGAATGGTGAAAATCATGAACTTTAAAGAAATACTGGATGCCAGGACAGAGGAAGTCTTTCATATAATAGAAACATATCTCCCTCCAGCATCAGGCCATCAGGTCACTGTTCTGTCAGCCATGGAATACAGTGTTCGGGCAGGAGGAAAAAGGCTCCGCCCTATGCTGATGGAAGAAACTTACCGGCTATTCGGAGGAAAAGGAAAAGAAATTGAGCCGTTTATGGCAGCTATTGAGATGATTCATACCTCTTCCCTGATTCACGATGATCTTCCCTGTATGGATAATGACACCTTGCGCCGGGGACTTCCCACTGCCTGGGTAAAGTTTGGTTATGATATGGCAGTGCTGGCCGGAGACGGCCTTTTAATGTATTCCATGGAAACTGCCGCAAAAGCCCTTTCCATGACAGACCGCCCCGATCTGATCGCTAAGTGCATGGGAATCCTGGCAGAAAAAACAGGAATTTACGGCATGATAGGCGGACAGACAGTGGATGTAGAACTGTCCGGACAACCTGTTTCCAGGGAGCAATTAGGCTTCATTTACCGCCTGAAAACCGGAGCCCTTTTAGAGGCTTCTATGATGATAGGAGCCGTTCTTGGCGGAGCTGATGAAAAAGAAATAAAACTGGTGGAAAAAATGGCTTCCTCTATTGGACTGGCATTTCAGATTCAGGATGACATCCTTGATGTGACCAGCGAGGAAGGAGTTCTTGGAAAGCCTGTGCTCAGCGATGAAAAGAACCATAAAACTACCTATGTAACCCTTGAGGGCATGAATAAGGCAAAGCAGGATGTGGAGAAGATTTCAGAAGAGGCAGTTTCCTGTCTCCATGAAATTTCCGGAAAGAACCAATTTCTGGAAGAACTGATCCGTATGCTGGTAAACCGTGAAAAGTAAGGATCTGATTAAAATATGATACTGGAATTGATAAATGGGCCTGAGGATATCAAAAGGCTGACAAAGCAGGAACTTGATATCTTAGGCCAGGAAATCCGGGATTTTTTAGTAGAGAAAATAAGTGTGACCGGAGGACATCTGGCTTCCAATTTAGGCGTTGTTGAGCTTACGATGGCTATTTATTTAACCTTTGACCTTCCAAAGGACAAGGTGATCTGGGATGTGGGCCACCAGTCCTACACTCACAAGATACTCAGTGGCCGGAGAGAAGAATTTGACGATTTGCGCCAGTACGGCGGTATGAGCGGTTTCCCCAAACGAAAGGAGAGTCCCTGTGACTCCTTTGATACGGGACACAGCTCTACTTCTGTTTCTGCAGGCCTTGGCCTTGCCCAGGCAAGGGATGTGCTGGGAGAGAACCATTCTGTCGTCTCCGTTATTGGAGACGGGGCACTGACCGGAGGAATGGCCTATGAGGCTCTTAACAATGCGGCCAGAATGAAGAAGAACTTCATTATCATCTTAAACGATAATAACATGTCCATTTCAGAAAATGTAGGCGGAATGTCCACCTACTTAAACAGCATCCGGACTGGAGAAGGATATCTGGGGTTAAAAAAGCATGTGACCAGTATACTGTCCCGCATTCCGGCTGTAGGCGATCAACTTATTGAAAAGATCAGCCGGACCAAGAATGGTATCAAGCAGCTTTTAATTCCTGGAATGTTGTTTGAAAATATGGGAATCACCTACTTAGGTCCTGTGGATGGACATAACATCAAGGCTCTTTCCAGAGCTTTAAACGATGCCAGGAAGCTGGATCATACAGTCCTGGTTCATGTAATCACCCAAAAGGGGAGAGGATATGCTCCGGCGGAGAATAATCCGTCTAAATTTCACGGAGTAGAACCTTTTGATATCCTCACAGGTGAATTTAAAAAAGAAAAGAAAAACCCCAGTTATACGGATGTTTTCTCCAAAACTATCTGCCGCCTGGCAAAAGAAGATAAAACCATTGTGGCAGTGACAGCAGCTATGCCCGATGGAACAGGATTAAAACGGTTTGCCCGTGCATTTCCGTCCCGCTTTTTTGATGTGGGCATTGCAGAGGAACATGGAGTGACCAGTGCGGCCGGGATGGCGGCCGGAGGTTTAAAGCCGGTGGTAGCCGTTTACTCTTCATTTTTACAAAGAGGATATGACCAGATTCTCCACGATGTCTGTATCCAGAACCTGCCTGTGGTTTTTGCAGTGGACAGGGCCGGGCTTGTGGGCAGTGACGGGGAAACCCACCAGGGGATTTTTGACTTGTCTTTCTTATCGGCAATTCCCAATATGAGTGTATTTGCACCTAAGAATTTATGGGAGCTTATAGATGGATTAGAATTTGCTTTGTCCTATGGAGGACCTTTTGCCCTCCGTTATCCCAGAGGAGAGGCTTATAAGGGCTTAAAAGAGTTCCGTGCACCCATTGAATTCGGTAAAGGTGAAATGCTCTATGAAGAAAGTGATATAGCACTGTTAGCTGTGGGAAGCATGGTGAGTACAGGGGAGCATGTGAGAGAAAAATTAAAGGCAGAGGGGTGGAGCTGTACTCTGGCTAACGGCCGTTTTGTAAAGCCTTTTGACAAGGGGATGGTGGACAGGCTTGTAAAAAAACACTGGCTCATTGTGACCATGGAGGAGAATGTGCTTCAGGGAGGGTACGGCCTTGCTGTTACCGGATATATTCATGAGCATTATCCGCATGTTAAGGTGATGAATATCGCTTTGCCGGATTCCTATGTGGAGCACGGCAACGTATCTCTTCTTAGAAAAGGCCTGGGAATTGACAGCGATTCCGTTATGTGGAGGCTTAAAAAGGAATACCTGGATACAGAGCGCCAGAATGCGGAATGGAAGGAAATGCAAAAGAGATGAAAGAACGATTGGATGTGCTTTTAGTAAAGCACGGACTGGCTGAATCCAGGGAAAAGGCGAAAGCAATTATTATGGCTGGAATTGTCTATGTGGACGGAGAAAAAGAGGACAAGGCGGGCACTTCATTTGTAGAAACAGCGGCCATAGAAGTAAGGGGAAGCACTCTTAAGTATGTGAGCCGTGGAGGGCTGAAGCTTGAAAAGGCCATGACTCATTTTGATGTAACCCTGGAAGGAAAGGTGTGCATGGATGTGGGGTCCTCTACCGGAGGTTTCACGGACTGTATGCTTCAAAACGGTGCTGTCAAGGTTTATGCAGTAGATGTAGGACACGGTCAGCTGGCTTGGAAGCTTCGCAACGATCCCCGTGTTGTCTGTATGGAAAAGACCAACATCCGCTATGTCACGCCGGAGGATATTGGTGATAAAATTGAATTTTCCTCTATTGACGTTTCTTTTATTTCTCTGACAAAGGTGCTGGGACCGGTGAAAAACCTTTTGACAGAAGAGGGTGAAATTGTTTGTTTAATCAAACCCCAGTTTGAAGCGGGACGGGAAAAGGTGGGAAAAAAGGGAGTGGTAAGAGAAAGCTCCGTCCATCTGGAAGTTATTGAACATGTGATTTCCCATGCAGTAACCATTGGATTATTGCCCCTTCATCTGGAGTATTCTCCTATTAAGGGACCGGAAGGAAATATTGAGTATTTGCTCCATTTAAAGAACCATCAGGAAGGAGAAGTCTGCCCAGACCATGCTCTTGATCCGGAGAGGACCGTGAAAGAGGCTCATGCAGGCTTAGGACAACACTAAGGAAGGCAGATAATAAGTTTATTATGAAGCATTTTTTTGTGATTATTAATCCGGATAAAAAGGGAGTCAGGGAAACTGCAGAGGATATCTGCAGCTACTTAGGGAAACACGGAGCTGTCTGCCGGATCGGGGAACGGGATAAAGGGAAAACAGGAAAGCATTATACAGACGCTTCCACGGTGCCGGATGAGACAGAGTGCATTATTACTCTGGGAGGAGACGGCACCCTGATTCAGGCTGCCAGGGATCTGGCAGGAAAGAACATACCCATGCTTGGAATTAACAGGGGAACTCTTGGATATCTGACTCAGGTGTCACACACAGAGGAGATTGAAGATGCTCTATCCTCACTGTTAGCCAATGATTACAGGCTGGAGGAGCGGATGATGTTAAGCGGCTGCGCATACCGTGACGGAAATGTCATTGCTCAGGATATTGCTTTAAATGAGATTGTCATGACCAGAAGCGGGCTTGTAAAAATGCTGCAGTTAAAAGTTTTTGTCAACCAGGAGTTTTTGAATGAATACAGGGCTGACGGACTGATCGCAGCCACTCCTACCGGCTCAACAGCTTACAACCTTTCTGCTGGAGGGCCTATTATTGTTCCACATTCCAAGATGGTGGTCTTAACCCCCATTTGTTCCCATGCCTTAAATGCCAGAAGTATTGTGCTTTCTGCTGATGACTGGATTCAGATTGAGCTGATGGGAAAAAAGGGCATGTGCCAGGCAGCGGTATTTGACGGTGATACGGCTATGGAGCTTTATCCCGGTGATTGTATTGAAATACGGCAGGCGGATATTAAGACCATTTTGGTGAAACTGAAAAACATATCATTTTTAGACAACCTGCGCAACAAGATGGCCGGTATATAAGACCCCCCTGGGGGTAAGGAGGAGCTATGAAACTGGAACGACACAGCAAGATTGTGGAACTTATCGGAAAACACGAGATTGAGACTCAGGAGGAGCTGGCGGATTATTTAAATCAGGCTGGATTTGCAGTGACCCAGGCCACTGTATCCAGAGATATCAGGGAACTGAAGCTGACCAAGGTCCAGTCTGAGTCAGGAAAACAGCGGTATGTGGTGCTTCAGAACCAGAGCTCTTTCAGTGATAAATATATCAGAATTTTAAGGGATGGCTATCTGTCCATGGATATGGCACAGAATATTCTGGTCATCAAGACTGTATCTGGCATGGCTATGGCAGTGGCAGCAGCCCTTGATGCCCTTAATTTCAGCGAAATGGTGGGCTGTATTGCAGGAGATGACACCATTATGTGCGCTATTAGAACCTCTGATGATACGATACTTATGATGGAAAAATTGAAAAAACTCATTGCAGGATAAAGGAGTGGTGTCATGCTTTCAGAATTACATGTAAAGAATCTGGCGTTGATTGAAAAGGCCGATGTGGAGTTTCAGGATGGATTTAATGTCCTGACCGGAGAAACCGGGGCAGGTAAATCTATTATCATCGGATCAGTCACCATTGCCCTGGGAGGCAAGGTGCCAAAGGAAATAATAAGAAAAGGGGCGGAATACGCTTACGTGGAGCTGATTTTTACGGTCAGAGAACCAGAGAAAATCCGTATGCTTCAGGAACTTGATGTACAGCCCGACCAGGATGGCACGGTTATTATCTCAAAGAAAATTATGCCCTCCAGAAGCTTAAGCAAAATCAATGATGAAACGGTGACCGCAGGAAAGCTGCGGAATATTACCGGTCTTCTGATCGATATTCATGGACAGCATGAACATCAGTCTTTACTCTACAAATCCAAGCATCTTGCTATCCTGGACCGCTATCAGGAGAAAAAATCCCATGAGCTAAAAAAGAATATCGGTAAAACTTATGGGGAATACCTTCGGTTAAGGGATCGTCTGGCCTCTTTCCGGTTGGATGAAGAGACCCGGCTGAGAGAAATGGACTTTATCCGCTTTGAAATTGAAGAAATCGAAAGTGCAGGACTGAAAGAGGGAGAGGAGGAGGAGTTGTCCTCCAGATACCGTTTCTTTTCTCATGCAAAAAAAATTGGAGAAAGCCTTTCTTTGGCTTATTCGGCAGTCAATTCAGATATGATTGAAAGAGCATTAAAAGAAGTGGAATCCGTGGCTTCTTACGACAAGGGGCTGAGCACCATTCTGGAGCAGCTTTTTGATGCGGATTCTATTTTAAGGGATATCAGCCATGAAATCACCTCCTATATGGACAATTTGTCCTTTGATGAGGAAGAATACATACAGACAGAAGAACGGCTTGACGTCATCCGGAGCCTGGAGGCAAAGTATGGAGGAAGCATGGACCAGATTTTTATAAATCTGGAAGAAAAACAGAAGCGTCTGGAAGAACTGGAAGATTATGATGCGGTCAGAAGCCGGACAGCAGAGGAACTGGAGAGGGTTTCAGACCGTCTGGAGCTTCTTTGCGCTCAATTGTCTGAGATGAGAAAGCAGACTGCCGGGGAACTGACGGAAAAGATCAAGGAAGGGCTTTTGGACCTGAATTTCATTGACGTGGAGTTTTCTATGGAATTTTCCCGCATTGATCACTATACGTCCAATGGATATGATGAGGCGGAGTTTGTGATTTCCACCAATCCGGGAGAGTCTTTAAAGCCTCTGGGGATGGTGGCCTCCGGCGGAGAGCTGTCCAGGATCATGTTAGCTATTAAGACAGTGCTTGCAGATACAGATGACATCCCAACCTTGATTTTTGATGAAATAGATACGGGAATCAGCGGGCGTACGGCCCAGAAGGTGTCGGAAAAGCTGGTTTATATTGCAGAAAATCATCAGGTAATATGCATTACCCATCTGCCTCAGATTGCAGCCATGGCTGACTGCCATTACGAGATTGCAAAAGGGGTGGATGAGGGACGTACTTCTACTTCTATACGCCGCCTTAAGGGGGAAGAAATGGTAGAGGAGCTGGCCAGGCTTTTGGGGGGAGTGGAAATCACAGAAGCGGTAAGGGCTAATGCAAGGGAAATGAAAAGAATGGCAAAAGAAGACGTAAAGTCAACCGGGAGTATGAAAAGATGATTGGAATCGGAACATTGATCAATGTAGGAGGAATTGTGGCAGGCGGC
Source organism: Clostridiaceae bacterium (assembly GCA_902363735.1). GTDB lineage: Bacteria > Bacillota > Clostridia > Lachnospirales > Lachnospiraceae > Lacrimispora. The sequence goes on along the minus strand of CABJBA010000001.1, from coordinate 1,101,430 downwards.
ATGGGCGGTCTTCTTTTTGGAAAAAAAATGGAGGAGCGGTATCAGACTACCCTATTGAGCGCAGCAGGAATCAGTGTCATGATTCTTGGAGTCGCAGGCGTTATGGAAGAGATGCTGGCCATATCCCAGGAAGAGCTTGTGTCGGTCGGGTCCATTATGCTGATTCTCTCATTTTTTGCAGGGGCTCTTATGGGAGAATGGCTGAACATTGAGTCGGCTATGGAACGTTTTGGAGAATGGCTTAAAATAAAAACAAACAGCAGTGGGGATACTAAGTTTGTAGATGGATTTGTAACATCTTCCCTTACTGTCTGCATCGGAGCCATGGCAGTGGTAGGAGCCATTCAGGACGGGATTTCCGGAGATTATTCCGTTCTCGCCGTCAAGGCTCTTCTGGATATGATTATCATTTTGGTAATGACAGTCTCTCTTGGAAAGGGCTGTATTTTTTCTGCTGTTCCCGTGGGGATCTTTCAGGGACTGGTTACTATTTTAGCCAGATTAATTGAGCCAGTTATGACGGCACAGGCTTTGTCCAATTTATCCTTAACTGGATCTGTTTTGATTTTTTGTGTAGGAATCAATTTGATATGGGGTAAAATTATCAAGGTGGCCAATTTACTTCCTGCTATATTTTTTGCTGTAATTTTTGCTTTTATTCTTTGAAAAATTTTATTCTGTTATAATACTGCCACACGAAGAAAATAGTTACAACTAAAATATGACAGTGTGATTTAAACAATTTCTCACATACTAAGAGAGGAGTCAAAAAAAATTGTCTCCTTTCATTCATCTAAGGAGGTATGTGAGATGGAAAAAAAGAGGATTCACAGACTTATCGTAAGGATGTTCTGGGTCAGTCTGGTTTTTTGCATCGGTTTTACCTGGTTCTATATGAAGCGGGTGATTCCAGACAAATTGAATATCGTTGCAGAGGAAGAAGAACAGTTTCATTTCTCTATGCCTTTTGATGTGACACTGTATTCCGACAGCGAGGAAGTGGTTTTAAACAACGGATCCAATATTCCTACCGACCAGATCCATTTACAGGTAAACCAGCCTTTTTCTGTATATTCGGAAAATCAGGGCAGTTATAAGCTGGGATTAAAACTGTTTGGCTGGATTCAGCTAAAGGATATCCAGGTCAATGTTGTGGATACCAAATATGCAGTTCCATGCGGTACTCCTGTTGGAATCTATTTAAAATCGGATGGCATCCTGGTAATCGGTACAGGAGATATCAACCAGAAGGACGGAATGACCGCCACACCGGCCTTTGGAATCCTCCAGTCAGGAGATTACATTGAAACCATTAACGGCACGGCTCTGACGGATAAGGAAGCTCTCATGAGTGAATTGGGAAAGATCGGTACTTCTGAAGCTGTACTGGGAGTCAGACGGAATGGAGAGGAAATTGATGTAAAAATGACTCCGGTGGAAGCAGATGACGGAACCTACAAGCTGGGCGTCTGGGTCAGAGATGACACTCAGGGAATCGGAACCATGACCTATGTGGATATGAACGGTCAATTCGGTGCATTAGGTCATGGAATCAGTGACAGCGACACCGGAGGTGTGGTTCAGATTACAGAAGGGTCACTTTATGAAACTGCAATTTTAGGCATTGAAAAAGGAACCTTTGGAAAGCCGGGGGTTATGAGCGGCATCATCTATTACGGCCCGGGTTCAACCCTGGGAACTATTACAGCCAATACAGAAGAAGGAATATTTGGGCAGGTAAATGACAGGTTTAAGCAAAAGCTGGCCCAGGATGCCATTCCTATTGGATATCGCCAGGATATTAAAAAGGGAATTGCCCATATAAGAAGCAACGTATCCGGGAGTATCCGGGATTATGAGATTGAAATTCAAAGAGTGGATTACTCTACGACTCATAAAAGTAAAGGGATGGTGATTAAGGTTACTGACCCGGATCTGCTGGCCCTTACAGGTGGAATTGTACAGGGAATGAGCGGATCGCCTATCATACAGGATGGAAAACTGGTGGGAGCAGTGACTCATGTATTTATTCAGGATTCAACGAGAGGATACGGAATATTTATTGAAAACATGCTCTCCCATTGAGACGGGCAGTCTGATTTAGTTATACTTGGACTAAGTAAGTGGAAACCGCCAGATTAAAGGGTTTACTCTTAACTTAGTCCAATTTTTTATAATCAGGCAAATTTTCCCGGGAAGAATTTTCGAAAGGAAAAAGCCGGCTGAAAGTGGATTTTCTTATTATTTTAATTGAACGCATTAATTTGACTTAACATGCATATTGTGATAGGATAAAACAACCAAATAATATGAACAAGTGAAGTTTGTAGGAAAATGGCAGCTGCCTACCGAAGGAGTAACACTCTCAGGTGTCCGTAAGAACGGATGTGGACTATGAATGGATGTAACTCTGGAGAATCCCGTTATGGGTGCCGAAGGTGTAAGGGGCGAAGATTCGCTCTAATCTCTCAGGCAAAAGGACAGAGAACCTATATGTAAACTTTTGGGTCTTTTTGTGCATATCCAGAGTCAAACCATAGAATCGTGGTTTGGCTTTTTTTGGTGAAAAAAATGGATAAGGAGTGTTTTTTGTATGGAATGGTTTTCAGGTTTAGTCATCAGTATCAATAAGGTTTTATGGGATGTATTTTTAATTGTCCTTCTCTGTGGTGTAGGTGTTTATTTTACTATACTCACAAAAGGAGTGCAGTTTCGCCGGTTCCGGGAAAGCTTCCGTCTAACCTTTGGTTCCATTACGTTAAGAGGCAAAGCGGCCAGTGATAAGGAAGGTATGACCTCGTTTCAGTCTTTGCTCACTTCCGTATCAGCCCAGATTGGGACCGGAAATTTGGCCGGTGTGGCAACTGCCATGGTTTCAGGAGGTCCTGGTTCAGTGTTCTGGATGTGGGTCAGTGCAATTCTTGGTATGGCAACCATATATGCAGAAGCAACACTTGCCCAGCGTTACAAGACAATAGAAAACGGTGAACTGGTGGGGGGACCTGTCTATTACATACGGGAAGCAATCAAAGGACCTGCTGGTAAGGTGGTTGCGGGTATTTTCGCAGTTCTCATTATTATTGCCCTTGGTTTTATGGGGAATATGGTGCAGGCAAACTCCGTGGGCGGTGCCATGAAAGCCGCATTTGGGATTCCCTCAGAAGTTGTGGGCGGTGGATTGGCAATTCTTTCTCTGCTGGTATTTTTAGGGGGAGTGAAGAGGATTGTTGCGGTTGCAGAAAAAGTGGTTCCTTTTATGGCAGGTTTCTTTACCCTGTCTTCCCTGATCGTGATTGGGGTAAATTTCCGCAACATCATTCCTGCTTTTTATGACATTTTCGTTGGTGCGTTCAACCCACAGGCAATATTAGGCGGTATTCTGGGCGTCAGTGTACAAAAAGCCCTCCGCTTTGGAATTGCAAGGGGTCTATTTACCCATGAGGCCGGTATGGGATCAACGCCCCATGCCCACGCTCTGGCTCGTGTAAAAGATCCATGTGATCAGGGGTTAGTTGCCATGATGGGTGTATTTATTGATACCATTGTTTTGCTGCCGTTAACGGTACTTGCGATTTTAACATCAGGGGTCCTGGGAACCAGGGATGCACAAGGCGGATTTGTTACGGGAATTGAATTGACACAATCGGCCTTTGCCCAGGTCTTTGGCCAATTCGGGTACGTGATCATAGCTGTATGTGTGTTCTTTTTCGCTTTTGCCACTATTATCGGCTGGTATTTCTTTGGTCTGGCAAATGTAAAATATCTTTTTGGAAAAAAAGCGGTTTCCGTGTATGCGGTACTGGTTTCGGTGTTTGTAGGGGTTGGCTGTACGCTCAAGGTTGACTTAGTCTGGAATCTGGCAGACCTTTTTAACGGATTAATGGTTATTCCCAATATTCTGGCTCTGGTCCTTCTTGGAGGAGTGGTAGTAAAGCTAACAAAGAACTGGGAATCAAAGAAATAAAACTTTAATAAAAAGCTTCATGTTCCTTTGGGGAGGTGAAGTTTTTTTTGTAATAAGAGATCAATTGCACCTGAAAACCAGTATTTTTCAAGTTTTCCGCTTCTCATCCCCTCCCAAGTATGTTACTATAACTCTATACACAACCAAAATTTTCCATTGACAAGTAATATCAAATTTCAACACCTCCTAAAAAACCAGCCACCCCACTCCCAAGCCACAATCCCCATTTCGACACCTCTAAAAAAAAGAAATTTACTCCATAATTCGCCCTGAAATTGTCATATTTTGTCGAAGAATGCGATAGAATTCCATTGCGGCATAAGCAGAGCAAAGTCTATAATGTCAATACACTCGTTAAAAAATATGTTAAAAGCGTGTAAAAAAACACCAAAAACCAGGGAGGAGAGTATCAATATGTCACAAATTAGTATTGCAATTGCGGATGATAACCTGCAGACCTTAAATCTGCTGAATGATATACTGGAGGGAGAAGCTGATTTCCATGTAGTTGGGAAAGCGGATAATGGCGAAGATGCCTATAACATGATACTGAAAACAAATCCGGATGTTGTCTTATTGGACGTGATTATGCCGAGGATGGACGGAATCACAGTAATGGAACGTGTCAGGGGAAACGGGGCCATTACAAAAATCCCGTCGTTTATTATGGTAACTGCGGCAGGAAGCGAGAATATAACCGAGGATGCGTTCCGCATGGGAGCAAATTATTACATAATGAAGCCTTTCAGCAAGGACATTATCGTCGATAAGGTTCGAAGAGTGGGCCAGAGAAAGACAAAAACTCCCAGTCTTCAGGGAATGAAAAAGGTAAAGCCTTATGTCAACAAAGTGGAATACATGGAACAGAATCTGGAAAACGATGTCACACAGATGCTTCATGAGATTGGAATTCCCGCCCATATAAAAGGCTACCAATATCTCCGTGATGCCATCGTGATTTCTGTACAAGACCAGGAGATGCTTACCTCGGTGACCAAAATTCTTTACCCCTCCATTGCTAAGAAGCACCAGACAACGCCCAGCCGTGTGGAACGGGCTATCCGCCACGCCATTGAAGTGGCATGGAGCCGGGGAAAGATGGATACCATCAATGAGCTGTTTGGATACACCGTAAGTACTGGAAAAGGCAAACCCACAAATTCCGAGTTTATTGCCCTGATTGCGGATAAAATCAGACTGGATTACAAAAAACTTTCTTAAATTTTAAGGTTTAATACTTCCTTATTTCCGTAATATGCAGTATACTAGACATTAGCAGACAACACCTTAGGGTGGACCGGATAAGGGAGGTTATGTATGGAGAAAATATTGTTTGTCGCATCAGAAGCAGTGCCCTTTATCAAAACAGGAGGACTTGCGGACGTGGTGGGGTCACTTCCAAAGTGCTTTGATAAGGAATATTTTGATGTCAGAATATTGATTCCCAAATATCTGTGCATAAAAGAAGAATGGAGTAACCAGATGACCTATGTGGATCATTTCTACATGGACTATCTGGGGAAAAGCAGATATGTGGGAATTCTTCAATATGTTTACGAGGGTATAACTTGTTATTTTATTGACAATGAAGAATATTTCACTGGTGCTAAACCTTATGGAGACTGGTACAAGGATCTGGAGAAGTTCTGCTTCTTTTCCAGGGCAGCCCTATCGGCTCTTCCCGTAATTGGATTTCAGCCTGATGTGGTTCATTGTCATGACTGGCAGTCTGCTCTTATTCCCGTTCTGTTAAAGGACCGGTTCCACGACGGTGAATTTTTCCGGAATATGAAATCAGTAATCACCATCCACAACTTGAAATTTCAAGGGGTGTGGGATGTCAAAACAATACAGAAATTCACCTGTCTGCCGGATTATTATTTCACACCTGATAAACTGGAGGCATATAAGGATGGTAACTTATTAAAGGGCGGAATCGTCTTTGCCGATGCCATCACCACGGTCAGTGATACCTATGCGGAAGAGATTAAGATGCCTTTTTATGGAGAAGGCTTAGATGGTCTGATGCGTGCACGGGCGGACAGCCTGAGAGGAATTGTCAACGGTATTGACTACGAGGAATTCGATCCAGAAACTGACACTTATATCGAACAGGCTTACAATTCAAAGAATTTCCGCAAGGAGAAGATCAGGAATAAGCGGGCTCTGCAGAAAGAACTGGGTTTAAACCAGGATGAGAAGAAGTTCATGATCGGAATTGTTTCCAGACTGACAGACCAGAAGGGACTTGATTTAATCCAGTTTGTCATTGACGAGTTATGCCAGGACGATATCCAGCTTGTTGTTCTTGGTACAGGCGAGGAACGATATGAAAATATGTTCCGCCATTATGCATGGAAATATCCGGATAAGGTTTCTGCCAATATCTATTATTCAGAAGCAATGTCCCATAAGATATATGCGTCCTGCGATGCATTTCTCATGCCCTCCCTGTTTGAGCCCTGCGGCCTAAGCCAGCTTATGTCACTCCGCTATGGAACAGTTCCTATTGTAAGGGAAACAGGCGGCTTAAAGGATACGGTAGAGCCTTATAATGAGTTTGAAAACAAAGGAACGGGATTTTCCTTTTCCAACTACAACGCTCATGAGATGCTCAGCTCGGTCCGGTATGCAGAAGGGATTTACTACGATAAAAAAAGAGAATGGAATAAGATTATAGACCGGGCCATGGCAAAGGATTACTCATGGAAGACGTCGGCTATGAAATACCAGGAACTCTATGACTGGCTGATCGGCTGTTAAGCTGGGCCCTTTAGGAAAGAAGCGATTGAAATAAGAATGGAACACATGCATATAACCCAGGAGGAAAAAGAGGAAGCAATGAGATGGGCAGAAGATTCCTCCTGGGTGGAAAAAGAATATTACATTGAGGATTTGGAATACATGGACTGTGTCAGAGATATTCTGGACAGTCCGGTATTTCAGTCCATGGATCTTTTTATGCAGCACGGGGATACTACCTGTAAAGCCCACTGCATTAAAGTGTCTTATATGAGTTACTGCATCTGCAAAAGACTGGGATGGGATCACAGAGAGGTTGCCCGGGCCGGTCTTCTTCACGATTTGTTTTTATATGACTGGCATACCCATGCAAGGGAGACAGGAGAGCACTTTCACGGGTTTACACACCCAAGGACTGCACTTAATAATGCAGTTAAATATTTTGAATTGACGGAAAAAGAAAAAGATATGATCTTGCGCCACATGTGGCCTCTGACCCCGGTTCCTCCAAAAAGCAGGGAAGGGTTTGTGATCATTTATTCAGATAAATTCTGCGGTCTGGCTGAAACCGCCGCAAGGATAAAGCGTTGGATCTTGTACGGTTTTGGAAGGAAAAGCGCTGCATAAGTATGGAGGAAACCATGACATTTTGGGAAGAGTTACTTAAGAATCAGGTTTTGGTGACTGCAGTTGCCGGCTGGGGGGTGGCTCAGGTTTTAAAGACGATCATCGACTTGGCCCTTAACAAAAACTTTAATCCGGAGAGGTTGGTAGGTTCCGGTGGAATGCCAAGTTCCCACTCCTCGACGGTATGTGCTTTGACAACCGCCGCCAGTTATCGGTATGGCGTCGGTTCTTTTGAGTTTGCGGTCAGCTTTGTTTTGTCTATGATAGTCATGTATGACGCCATGGGAGTACGCAGGGAGACGGGAAAGCAAGCGAAGCTGCTTAACAGCCTTCTGCTGGAAAACCCTTTAAAGCTCAATGCAGAGATACTTCAGGAAAAATTAAAGGAGTATGTAGGTCACACTCCTCTTCAGGTGGCTGCCGGAGCACTTCTGGGAATTTTTCTGGCGCTTTTTATGGGTCAGTATTATTAAAGGAAATTGTTAAGAAAATACCCCTTGATTTATTAAGATATCCATATTATACTTTAACGAGTTAAAGAAAGGATATTAAAATCGGAGGTAACATGAATACGTCAATTTATCACAGCATAAACTGTTTTTTTCTGTTCAGCTTTCTGGGATATATTCTTGAGTGTTTCGTACTCACCTATGAAAATAAAAAACCGGTGCTGAACCGAGGGTTTGGTCATGGTCCATTTTGCATTATATATGGATTTGGAGCAGCAGGAGCTATGATTCTGTTAAAGCCCCTTTCAGATAATCCGATTCAGCTCTATTTTGCGGCTATGGCTATGGCAACCTTTATGGAGATTGTAACAGCCCGTATGATGATAAGGCTCTTTGGTTCTTTCTGGTGGGATTATAGCCGGAAATTTATGAATTATAAGGGAATTATATGTTTGGAGAGCAGCATTGCATGGGGATTTTTAGGTATTTTTTATTTTCGTTTTCTCAATGGTTTTGTCAATGGAATTGCAGGAAGGATACCTGATGATTTCGAACGGATGGTGGCTTTGAGCTTGTTGGCTTTTTATATAGCTGATTTCATATACACCATGAGAATGCGTCTTCGCGATGACGAAGATGAGGATGCGTCTATGATCGGGCGTCTGAAAGTATATTGATGAAAGGCGGGATTCCATAAGGGTCCCGCTTATTTAACGTTATGGCTTATTTAAAACGGAGGGTTTTATGATTCAGACAGAGAAAATTGTATTGGCTTCGGCATCTCCCAGAAGAAAAGAACTTTTAGCTCAAATTGGAATTATACCAGAGATTGTGCCAAGTACCATAGAAGAAAATATAACTACCGATGTGCCGGAGGAGGCTGTTATGGAGCTGTCCTGCCAGAAGGCGGAGGATGTGGCCCGTTTCCAAAAGCCGGGAACCTGGGTCATAGGTGCAGATACTGTGGTTGCAGCTAGAGGAGAAATTTTAGGAAAGCCATCTGATCATGAAGATGCGTTCCGAATGATTTCCCTGCTGGAGGGACAAACCCATCAGGTATACACAGGAGTGACTCTGGTATATTGTGGAGAAGAAGGACGAAAGACAAGGACATTTGTGGAAAAAACGGATGTCCACTTATATCCTGTATCTTTTGAGGAGATCAGGGCCTATGCAGACAGTAAAGAGCCTATGGATAAAGCTGGTGCTTACGGCATACAGGGAACATTTGCGGCTTTTATCAAAGGGATTGACGGGGATTATAATAATGTAGTAGGATTACCTATAGGACGTGTATATCAGGAGTTTAAGAATATGGCGGGGGAGGACAGAGAATGATTAAACTGATTGTATCGGATATTGACGGGACACTGGTAAAAGACGGATGTCATGACATGAATCCGGAACTTTATGATGTGATTTTAAAATTAAGGGAAAAAGGAATCCAGTTTGCTGCAGCCAGCGGACGACAGTGGGTTAGCATTGAATCAATATTTTGGCCTATTAAGGAAAAGATATTTTATTTGTCGGATAACGGAGCTTATATAGGTCTTCACGGCAGAAGTCTTTACACCAATCCTATTGACCGTCAGATTATTATGGATATGATTTATGATGTGCGGGAGAAAGAGGGGCTGGAGATTATGCTGAGTGGTCCGGATATCATTTATATGGAGACTAAAAATCAGGATATTCTGGACTGGATGGTAAATGGCTATAAATTCCGCATTCGGCAGGTAGAAGATTTGACTGCAGTGGATTCGGAATTCATTAAAATTTCTGTATACCGTAAAAATGATGTGGAGTCTTATACCAGGGATTTACAGGAAAAGTATGGGGATCGTCTGAAAATCACTATAGCAGGTGACATGTGGCTGGACTGCATGAAAATGGGAATTAACAAGGGGCAGGCTGTGAAGCTTCTTCAGGATAGCCTGGGCATTAAGCCGGAGGAAACCATGGCGTTCGGTGACCAGCTTAACGACGTGGAAATGCTGAAACAGGTTTATTACAGTTTTGCAGTAGGAAATGCCAGAGAAGAAATAAAGGCTGCGGCCAAATTTCAGACAGATACGAATGTAAATAACGGAGTCCTGAAAATATTGAAACTGCTGCTGTAGGCAGTGAAGAAAGAGGTATTCATGAGAAGTCGATGCAGACGGGGGATAAAAGTATTTCTGGCATCTTTGGCAGCAGCGGTTTTTCTGTCTGGCTGCAAGTCTGAAATTCCTATTGTCTCTGAAATCCGGGAAAGCAAGGCTTATACCATGCCTCAGTCCATGATTGTGGTGGCAACGGAGCGGAATCGGTATCAGCAGCTTTATACCAGTCAGATATGGGGAGTGGAGCTGCCGGAGGGCCAGTCTTTTGAAACCTATTTAATAGAGCAGGTAAGAGAATTTCTTCATGAGATGAAGAGGCTGAATCTTCTTGCCGGGAGCAAGGGAATCACCTTAAACGGAGGGGAAAAGGAGGAAGTGAGGAAGGCTTCCGAAGAATATTTTGCTTCCCTGACAGAGGAGGATATTTTCTATATGGGAGTGACAGAAGAAGATGTCCGTGTCATGTATGAAGAATACTGTCTGTCCAATAAGGTGGTGGTAGAGCTTACAAAGGATCTGAATCTGGAAATCAGCGATAGCGAAGCCAAGGTAATTGAAGTGGATCAGATTGTCTTATCAGATAAGGCGGCTGCGGAAGAGGTGCTTTTAAAGGTCCAGGCCCAGGGAGCCGATTTTCCCGCTCTTGCCAGGGAATATTCAGAGGAAGGAATCATTGAGCGGAAGATAGGCAGAGGAGAGAATCCAGGCTCCGGTGAAGATGCTGCTTTTTCCCTTTCCATGGGAGAGATCAGTTCTGCCGTGGAGGAAAATGGAAAGTACTACATATTCCAGTGTGTCAATGATTATGATGAGGAGGCCACCCAGGAAAGAAAAGCTGATTTGTACCGGGAGCGGAAGAAAGAGGCTTTTGATCAGATCTATTCTCAGTTTAAGGAAGAAAATCCGGTGGTTTTTAACAGCGAGATGTGGAAGAGTATAAAGTTTTCCCGGGAGGATAAGACTGCCACCACAAACTTTTTTGAAATATATAAAAAATATTTTTCTAACTGATGAAACCTAAAAAAAGAGCAGACCAACAATTTTTGCCGGTCTGCCTTTTTGCTGTTTATGCCTGGAAAAAAGCCTCTGACAGCCTCACAAGGGCTTCCTGATCTTTCGTTCCCATAACCTCCCTTGCAGAGTGCATGGCGAGGATAGGAACGCCTGCATCCACTGTCCGCATAGTCAGCAGGGCGGAAGAAATGCTTCCCAAGGTAGAACCGCCTTTCACATCGGAGCGGTTGGAAAATTTTTTATACGGAATATTCTCTTTCCTGCAGATTCCCTCTATGACTCCCGTACTGGAGGCATCCGTAGCATAAGACTGGCTGGCGGCCAGTTTAATGGCTACTCCATCACCCATGACAATTTGGTTCTTGATATCACATTTTTCCCCGTGGTTGGGGTGAATGGCATGTGCCACATCAAGAGACAGCAAAAATCCGCTCATCAGAACATTTAAAAAGGTTTCCCTGGAATAGCCCAGAGATAAGCAGAGCTTTTCCAGAATGTGCTCCATAAGAGCAGAAGCAGCGCCTTGTTTGGTATGACTTCCGATTTCTTCATTGTCATATAAAGCAATAACATTGATGCCGTTTTTACACGGCTCTGCCGTAATACCGCTTAAACATGCCTGTACAGAGGTTAAGTTATCCAGACGGGGAGAGGAATAAAATTCGTCCTGCAGACCTAAAAGAGTGCCTTCTTCCCGGTTATAAATGTAAATTTCGTAATCCAGAATATCTTCTTTTTTAACTCCTGCCTCCCGGGCCAGAGCATCCAAGAAAAAGTGTTCCCTGCTTAATGCTTCCGTAATCCGGGCAATGAGAGGGAGCATGTCGACCTGGGCATTGATAGGCACTCCGTTGTTGGCTTCCCGGTTCATATGAATGGCCAGGCTGGGAACTGTGAGGAGAGGCCGTGCAAAGTCTACAAAGACGGTTTCAGGCTTCATAGGAGATGATCCGGCCACGCAGACCTTGCCTGCCATGGATAAAGGCCGATCAAACCAGGTTCCCAGAAGGGGACCTCCGTATATCTCCACATTAAGCTTTCCGTATTCAAAGGAAGTGATCTCTGGGGAAGGCTTTACCTTCAGACAGGGCCAGTCCGTATGGGAAGCGGCCAGCTTAAGCACAGGTGTTTCTCCCGGTTCTTCCCCTATGGAAAATGCCACCAGGGTGGAATCAAATACATTTATGTAATAAGCTCCGCCTTTTGTTAACTCCCATGATTCAGCCAGAGGCAGCTCCTTAAAGTTTGCTGCCGCAAGCTGATCCGCTGCCGCCATGATGCAGTGATAGGGAGAAACAGATGCGGAAATCAGTTTTTTCAGCTCTTTGATATGATTCATAAGATCCTCTTTTCTGCCCGCATATGGGGGCTCATTGCTTTTGTTGCTGACATATCACAGTATACCATAGAAAAAGGCAGTTTGGAATACAGCAAAACAGGCAAATCCTGCGTTGACAGTCTGGGATAATCCGTTGTATAGTAAACGGACAGAGATAATTATACGGGGAGAATTTGTCATGATTGCATTAAAAATTGAGGATTTAAAGCTTTTTACTTCCAGCCTGTTTGTTGGAGACATGTTTGACCAGTTTCTTCTAAAAGAAGCCGTTATTACCACATTTAATACCTTTACTATAGACGGATCAATGCGCCCGGGATATTACTCCAAAGAGGAACTGGAGGAAATCAAAAAGTCTCAATTATCTACCTGGGCTATGGTAAAGCCCCTTTGTTTTTCCTTAATTAAAGGAAAAAGACTTCCTGTCAGCTTTCGGATTATTCTTCAGATGTCAGAGGAAGGAACAGAACGTTTTCTGCACTCCCGCCAGCTTCCCTTTGCACCGGACCAGGTAAAGGGATTGTATATGAATATCCGTTATGAAGAAGATAAGCTTTTCTGTGTCACAGGAACCTCAGTTTCCGTATTTACTCTGGATAAGACTCTTGATGAGGAATGGGATCAGGAGGCGAAGGGATTCTTAAAGCATCATAACATTCCTTTTTTGGAAGAATAGAATTATTAGCACTCGATTCAAATGAGTGCTGATTTTCTATTGACATTTCAATCACAGCGTATTAAAATACTTTTTACAGGTATTATTTTCTTCATGAAGACGGGAAACCGGATTTCTTTTATAAAACGCATGTATAATATAAAACGTAAGGAGTGTTTTAATATGGCAAAGACAGGAAGCTTGACAATTAACAGTGAAAATATTTTCCCGATTATAAAAAAATGGCTGTATTCTGACCATGATATTTTTTACCGGGAGCTGGTTTCCAATGGCTGTGATGCTATTACAAAGCTGAAAAAGCTGGAAATCATGGGAGAGTGGCAGAAGCCTGATGATCTGGAATTTAAGATTCAGGTTATTACAGACTCTAATGAAAAGTCTATTACATTTAAGGACAACGGCCTTGGTATGACCGCAGAGGAAGTTGAGGAATACATCAACCAGATCGCTTTTTCCGGCGCTCAGGACTTCCTCGAAAAATATAAGGACAAGGCCAATGAAGATCAGATTATCGGTCATTTTGGACTTGGCTTCTATTCTGCATTTATGGTGGCTGACCGGGTTACTATTGATACTCTTTCTTATAAGGAAGGCGCCGCTCCAGTGCACTGGGAGTCTGAAGGCGGAACCGAGTATCAGATGGAAGAGGGCCATAAGGCTGAATCGGGCACTACCATCAAACTGTATCTCAATGAAGAAAGTTTGGAATTCTGCAACGAATACAGAGCCAGAGAGGTTCTTGATAAATACTGTTCCTTTATGCCGGTGGCGATTTATTTATCCAGCACATCTTCTGAGCCTCAGTATGAAACAATTGAAAAGGATGAGCTGACTGAAAAGGATACAGTGGTGGAAACCATTGTGGAAGAAGCAAAGACCGAAGAAAAAGAGACGGAAAATGGGGAGAAGGAAGTTGTAGAGATATCTCCTGCTAAGGAAAAGTATAAGATTGAAAAGCGTCCGGTGCCAGTCAATGATATCAATCCTTTGTGGAATAAGCACCCCAACGATTGTACGGAAGAAGAGTATAAATCCTTCTACCGTAAGGTGTTTCAGGATTACAAGGAACCTTTGTTCTGGATTCATTTAAATATGGATTATCCATTTAACTTGAAGGGAATTCTTTATTTTCCCAAGCTGAATATGAATTATGACAGCCTGGAGGGAACTATCAAGCTGTATAACAACCAGGTGTTTATTGCAGATAATATTAAGGAAGTAATTCCGGAATTTCTGATGCTTTTAAAGGGAGTGATCGATTGTCCGGATCTGCCTCTTAACGTATCCAGAAGTGCCCTTCAAAACGACGGCTTTGTGAAAAAGATTTCCGATTATATCACAAAGAAGGTAGCCGATAAACTGACCGGTATGTTCAAGACAGACCGTGAAAATTATGAGAAGTACTGGGATGACATTAATCCATTTATAAAATTCGGCTGTTTAAAGGACGAGAAATTTGCTGAGAAGATCAATGATGCTCTTCTGTTTAAGAATCTGGAGGGAAAGTATCTGACTGTTTCTGACTGCCTGGAAGCAAATAAGGAAAAGCATGAAAATAAGATTTTCTATATTAATGATGAAAAAGAGCAGAGCCAGTACATCAACATGTTTAAAGAGGCCGGACTTGATGCGGTTTATTTAACTCATAACATTGATAATCCTTTTGTGGGATATCTGGAGCAGAAAAATGAAAATGTAAAGTTCTTATGCATTAACTCAGATTTATCTGACACCTTTAAAGAAGAGGTAAGTCAGGAGGATCAGGAGGCAATGAAGGGCGATGTGGAGGCCCTGACTGAGTTATTCCGCAAGGTTCTTGGCAAGGAGAATCTTGAGGTAAGGGTAGAAAAGCTGAAAAATGAAAACCTGTCTTCCGTGATTACTGTATCAGAGGAATCCCGCCGTATGCAGGAAATGATGAAGATGTATACCATGCCTGGAATGGACCCCTCTATGTTCGGAGCAGGAGGAGAGACACTTGTGCTCAATTACAACAACAAACTGGTTCAGCATGTGCTGGCAAAAAAAGAGGAAACCCATACCAATGCCATCTGTGAGCAGCTTTATGATCTGGCGGCTTTAAGCCATGGTTCCCTGACTTCTGAGCGAATGACAAAATTCATTGCAAGAAGCAATGAACTGATGTTGGTCATGGCGGAGGCATAAATGCTGTAATCTCATGCTGACAGGATAAATCAGTTCCGTTAAATTCATAAGAACCTGTACCTTATAAAACCGGTACGGGTTCTTTTTTTGAGGTCAGCCAATTATCCTATTGACATCTGAGTCTGGTTTCTCTATAATATATGGTAATGAATACTACATGATAAGTTTCGTGTCAGGAGGAAGAACGGAGATATGAGCTATAAGATTATTGGGGACAGTTGCCTGGACCTTACAGCAGATTTGAGGAAAGATCCCCGCTTTCAAATAATACCCCTTGTTTTACAGGTGGGAAACACTCAGATTGTCGATGATGAGACATTTGACCAGAAAAGCTTTCTGGAACTGGTGAAAAGCAGCAGCGAGAGCCCTAAGACAGCATGTCCTTCTCCGGAGCTGTTTAAGGAAGCTTATGAATGTGATGAAGACCAGGTATTTGTCATCACATTGTCTGAACATTTAAGCGGAAGTTATAATAGTGCAGTTCTGGGAAAAAAGCTTTATGAGGAGGAACATGGAGATGACGGGAAAAAGATAGCAGTGCTGGGATCTGACTCCGCTTCATCCGGGCAGCTGAACATTGCCCTTTATGTTCAATCTCTTTGTCAGGCCTCTCTGCCTTTTGAAGAAATCGAGGCTAAGGCCAGAATCTTCATTAAGAATATGATGACTTATTTTGTTCTGGAGAGCCTGGATACCTTGAGAAAAAATGGGCGTCTGACAGGGCTTCAGGCATTCTTTGCCACTGCCCTTAATATTAAACCGATTATGGGAGCTAAGTCAGGCATAATTGTGAAACTGGATCAGGCCAGAGGAATCAATAAGGCCTTGGGCCGGATGGTGGAACTGGCTATGAAAGAAACGCCAGACACCAAGGACAGAGTTCTGATTATTGCCCACTGTAACAATCAGCCACGGGCGGAGTATGTAAAACAGGAGATGATCAAGCAAGCTGTGTTTAAAGATGTGATTATCACAGAAACCGCAGGAGTGGCAACGGTCTATGCAAATGAAGGCGGAATCATCATGACGCTTTAAGGATATTGATTATATTTATGCTCTGTATACTCAGAGGATGGATATAATCAATTTTTTTTGAGTGATGTAATCTCAAATGGTGTTCAGATGTATATGTAAGGTCTTGATTATGAATACATATATAGTAATAGTATGAATTACCGGCTTATTATAAAGAAATAATAATCTTTG
Source organism: Clostridiaceae bacterium (assembly GCA_902363735.1). Classification (GTDB taxonomy): domain Bacteria; phylum Bacillota; class Clostridia; order Lachnospirales; family Lachnospiraceae; genus Lacrimispora. The sequence goes on along the minus strand of CABJBA010000001.1, from coordinate 1,085,145 downwards.
CAATAAAGTTGATGACGATTTGACAAATAATGGCAACCATTGTAAGATAAAGAGTAAATATAAATATCTGAGTATGTGGAAAAAATAATGTAAAATTTAAAATCATATTAAAGTTATCAACAACCAGGAGAGATTCATGAAGAAAACAAGTGGATTAATGAAGATTCTGGTTTTTCTTCCTTTAATGATGCTAGTATTACTCATCGGATGGATGGGAAGCAGCGAATGGAAGGAAATCCAACGGGGAAAAGAAACAGCAGATCAGGAAAGTTTTGAGGAAACCCTGGCAGTGACCAGGGAAGAGACACAAGGAGAAACAGAGATTCTTACCCTTGAAACAGAGACAACTGAGGCAGAAACAGAGCCTGTGTTGCCAGTACAGCTGCTTTTTGCAGGAGATATATTACTTTCTTCTCATGTAACAAGTGTTTATGATAAGGCTGGAGATATAAGTGGAGTCCTGGATGATGGTTTTCGGGGAGAAATTGATCAGGCAGACATCTTTATGGTCAATCAGGAATTTCCTTTCAGTGACAGAGGATCAGCAGCACCAGATAAACAGTTTACCTTCCGGTTGCCGCCTTCCAGAGTATCTATGATGAATGAGCTGGGAATTGACATAGTGACTTTGGCTAATAATCATTCTCTGGATTTTGGAACAGATGCTCTTGTTGATACCTGCAATGTTCTGGAGGAAGCAGGGATCCGGTACGTGGGCGCAGGTCCCAATATGGAGAGGGCCAGACAGCTTCAGACTATGGAAGTGAAAGGAAAAACCATTGGATTTCTGGCGGCATCCAGAGTTTATCCGGATCCGGCGTGGGTGGCTAACAGCAATAAGCCCGGCATGGTAAGCGGATATGATCCGTCCATATTGCTGGAGGAAATTGAAAAGGCACAGGAGAGCTGTGATTATCTGGTGGTTTATCTTCATTGGGGAGTAGAGAGAGATGAAAAACCACAGGAATATCAGAGGGTTTTGGGAAAGCGTATCATTGACGCAGGCGCAGATATGGTAATAGGAAGTCATCCTCATGTGCTGCAGGGAATTGAGTATTATAACGGAAAGCCTATTTGTTACAGTCTTGGAAATTTCATATTTGGAAGCAGTATTCCTAAGACAGCCCTTCTGCGGGCTGAAGTGGATCTGGAACAGGGAACCACAGCCTTGTCTCTGGTTCCGGGAACCTCTCAGAAGGGCTATACCAGAAAACTGGAAGATCCGGAAGAGACTCTGAAGTTTTTCCAGTATTTCCAGGGAATATCCTTTGGGATTGAAGTGGATGAAAACGGTATGATATATAATAAAGAATAACATTAGACGAGGTATCTGTCCCCCTGACAGATGCCTCGTTCTTTTAACCGCTTTGATAAGGTATTCAGCACCAGTTTTTTGTTGCTGCTCCATAGGGGAGCTAAAAGCATTTGCTTAGGGCCGTCTCCGCTGATCCGGTGAATGACTGTCTCAGGCGGAAGTATAGCAATGCAGTCAATGACCAAATCTGTGTATTCCTCCAGTGAAAGAACAGGAACCAGCCCTTGACCGTATTCCACCGCCAAATCTGTGTGTTCCAGAATATGAAGAAGCTGCAGCTTGATTCCGTCGATGCCATGTTCTCCTAAATGAGCCAGATATTCTACGGTTTCTAAGGTCATATTCCTGGTCTCTCCCGGAAGACCCAGGATGACATGGGCGATGACTGTGATTCCTGCGTCCTTCAAGTTTTCATAGGCCTTCTGAAAAACGTCAAGGGCATAGCCTCTGCGGATATAGTCAGCCGTAGACTGGTGGATGGTCTGCAGGCCCAGCTCCACCCAGACCGGCTTGATTCGGTTTAAATCCTTTAACAAAAGAAGCACATCAGGAGGAAGGCAGTCCGGGCGTGTGGCTATGGAGAGAATTGCCACATCTGGCTGGTGTATAACACTGGTGAATAATTCTTCCAAATAGGCGACGGGTGCATAGGTATTGGTGTAGGATTGGAAATAAGCAATGAAACGGCTGTCTTCATCCTTAACTTTGCTTTGAATGCGGCTTCTAGCAGACCGGAGCTGACTTTCCGCAGAATGGTCGGGAGTCATGGGCTGGGCAAATTCCCCTGACCCGCCGCTGCTGCAGAAAATACAGCCTCCTTGTCCCAGGGTTCCATCCCGGTTTGGGCAGGTCATACCCCCGTCAAGAGCCAGCTTGTAAACCTTATGACCGAATTGTTTTTTCATCTCATAATCAAGAGAATGGTAAGGTTTTTCGTTCCAAAACATGATTTTCTCCCTGCTTTTATTTATTGCTTTATTATACGAAAGTCTTGTCCTGACTGTCAAATGAAAAATTATATTACATATTGTAGAATCTTCCGAATTTGTGATATACTTCCTATAGCAGTAATGAAAGAAAGAGAAAAGGAGCATGTATCATGAAAGAAAATGACATCATCCGTTTGCTGGAATCTGAAAAATCTCTGGGCCTTATGGCCGCTTTATATGGGGAAGAAGCTGTTAAAGAAAATGTAGAACGTTATCAGAATCTTGTTATAAATTTCCATAAGGAATTTCCTGAGAAAGAGGTGGTATTGTTTTCCTCTCCAGGACGTACGGAAATCAGCGGAAACCATACGGACCACAATCACGGAAAGGTGCTGGCAGGCAGCATTAATCTGGACTGCGTTGGTGCGGCGGCAAAAAACAACAGCAGAATAGTGAATATCATCAGCGAAACCTTCCACCAAAGCTTTTTCGTGGATCTGGATGATCTGACTCCAAGTGATAATAAGGCAGGAACTGTTGATCTGGTAAAAGGGCTTTTGAAGGGCTTCCTGGAAGCAGGTTATGAGATCGGAGGCTTTAATGCATACGTGACCAGCAGTGTGATCAGTGCAGCAGGGGTCAGTTCTTCTGCTTCTTTTGAGATGCTTTTATGTTCTGTTTTAAACACTTTTTTTAATGACGGGCGCATGGATACAGTGGCTTATGCCCATATTGGTAAATTTTCTGAAAATATGTACTGGGACAAAGCTTCCGGCCTTTTGGACCAAATGGCCTGTGCGGTGGGCGGACTGATCACCATTGATTTCAAGGATCCGGCTGCTCCGTTGGTGGAACAAATTGATTTTGATTTTGCTTCCCAGAAACACAGCCTGATCATTGTCAATACAGGAAAAGGACATGCAGATTTAAGTGCGGATTATTCATCTGTTCCGGAGGAAATGAAGAAAGTTGCTGAATTTTTTGGAAAAGAAGTCTGCGCTCAGATCAGGCAGCAGGATGTGATTGACAATTTAAGTGAGGTCAGGGAGTTTGCAGGAGACCGTTCTGTGCTTCGGGCTCTTCATTTCTTTGAGGAAAATAAAAGGGTGGAGGCAGAAGTAGCAGCTTTAAAGGAAAACCGGTTTGAAGACTTTTTAAAGAATATTACAGCTTCTGGAAATTCCTCATGGAAATGGCTGCAAAATTGCTTTACCAATACAAATTATCAGGAGCAGGGAATTTCCATTGCTCTGGCACTGACTGAATTATTTTTAGAAGAAACAGGAAAAGGGGCATGCAGAATTCACGGCGGTGGATTCGCAGGAGTTATTATGACTCTTCTGCCAGATGAGTTTGCTGAGGATTACATTTCTTACATAGAAAAGGCCATAGGAAAAGGCAATGCTTACCGTATGAGCATCAGGCCTTACGGAGCTATTTGTTTTAGTGAACTGGTAAATCAATAATAATTGTAAAACTGTACCAAATGGGGTAAAATAAAGATAAGAAATGATGAGCAGAAAAATGCAGAAAAAGGAGAGTGTTATCATGAGCGAAAAGAAAAATCTGGTCATTGCAATTGGGCGCCAGTACGGCAGCGGAGGCCGTCTGGTCGGAAAGGCACTTGCCGAAGAATTGGGGATTCATTTTTATGACGAGGAAATTCTGACCATTACCTCAGAGCAAAGTGCAGTGGGTGAAGTGTTTTTCCGTCTTGCAGATGAAAAGGCAGGAGGCAATTTACTCTATAAAATTGTAAGCGGCTTAAAACCTCAGCTTGGAAAGCCGTCTACTGATGCAGATATTGTAAAGCCTGAAAATTTATTCCGTTTCCAGTCTCAGGTTCTCCGGGAACTGGCATCTCAGGAATCCTGCATCATAGCAGGCAGGTGTGCGGATTATATCTTGAGCCGTGAGGATGTGGATTGCCCTGGGCTTGTAAAGATATTTGTTTATGCAGACAATGAGACCCTGATCAGACGCACCATGGAAGTGGACAAATTAGATGAAAAAGAAGCTTCCAGGAGAGTAAAGAAGATTAACCGGGAGCGAAAGGAATATTACCGTTATTATACGGGCAGAGACTGGGAGGATTGGGACAATTACGATCTTCTCATCAATACTGGAATCATTGATTTGGAGCAGACCGCAATACTCGTTAAAGATTATATTAAATTGAGAGAAATTGAGTTTTAGAGGTTAATGAAATTATAATGCCTGCCTTTGGAGCTATAAACCTTGAGAATGGAGATCAGTAGATGAGGCAAGGAAGAAAATCCAGGCTGGTATATATGATTTTGAGCTTGATTGGGCTGTTTGTTTTGATTGCAGATTCCTTCACCATATTAGGGGAACAGTATAAATGCCTGAATCAGGAGCTGAGCCGGTTTATTTACGAAAGCCTGTCTTCCTGTACAGAATCTGCCGGCCAATCGGCAGAGCAAGAGCGGATTCAGATTCATCTGGATCAGTTTAACAAAAGAAATAATGATTATCAGATATATTACCAAAAGGTCCCAAAGCCTTTAGAGAGACAAATGCCCCAAGTGTATGAACAGCTGTTAAATGGAAACAGCAGCTTATGTAATGGAAATGGGGATATTATCTCTTCTTCTTTGGCGTCAATCAATCAGGGGAGCCTTGTAAGCATTATCAGGTCTTCCGATGTGCTGATTCAGACCGAAGTTATTTTTAATTCTCTTTACAGAACCGGGGCTTTGCTGGTCATTTTGACGCTTGGCATCTGCATTGCCCTTGGGCTTGGGATTATCCGGCAAAAGCAGATGCTTCAGATGAAAGAAGAGCGATATGCAGTTCTTTTCCAGTTCAGTGATACGATACTGTTTGAATATGATTATGTTTCTGATACAGTGGAGTTTACTCCTAATGCAGCAAATAAGCTGAAGCTGGACGGCCTGACAATAACTGGAGTTATCAAACGGGGGCGGGGCAGCCATCTCATTCATCCTGATGACTGGAAGGACGGAGAAGGTCTTCAGATGGCATGGAAGGCCTGGGGAAAGGATGAGATGCTTCGATGCCGGATCCGGCTTAAGACTGTGCAGGGAGAATACCGGTGGTTTAACTGCCAGTTTAAGATTTTAAAAGACTCCTCAGGACGCCAGTTCCGTGTGGTTGGAAAGCTGGAGGATATTATGGAACAGCTTGGCAGAGAGGAACGCCTGAAAAATGAAGCACGGAGAGATTTACTGACGGGCATGTATAACAGGTTTGGGAAGCGTATTATTGACAAAGAACTGGCTTCCCGGAAAAAGGGCCTGTTTATTATGATTGATTTGGACAATTTTAAAGAAATCAATGATACATACGGTCATGTGGCAGGAGATACGGCTCTGATCTGTGTGGCAGGGGATTTAAAAAGGCTATTCGGTGAAACAGGGGTGGTTGCTAGAATGGGGGGCGATGAGTTTGTGGTGTTCCTCCCGGAAGAGTGGGATACCGGGCGGATTGAGACTGCAGCAAAGGCCATCATAGACGCCTTCCGCAATATAGAGTCTGAGGAATTCCCTGAAATTAAAATTTCCGCCAGCATTGGTATTGCGGTTGCACCAAAAGATGGAATCACCTATGGAGAACTGTATCATGCTGCTGATAAAGCCATGTACTGGGTAAAGAATAATTCCAAAAAGGGATATGCTTTTTATCAGGATTCCCAGTAACAGGGCCATAAAGAAGGTAATTATTTTAACATATAAAGGAGGCATTAACATGAATGTTTATGATTTTAAGGTAAAGACAATGGAGGGCAGTGAAAAGAGTCTGTCCGATTATTCCGGAAAGGTGCTGTTGATTGTAAATACTGCCACAGAGTGCGGATTTACACCTCAGTATGCAGATCTTCAGACCATTTATGAGGCATATGGAGATAAGGGGCTTGAAATTCTTGATTTCCCCTGCAACCAGTTCGGAGAGCAGGCACCGGGTGTTGATGAAGAGATTCATACCTTTTGTACCGGACGTTTTGGTGTGACCTTTCCTCAGTTCTCAAAGATTGAAGTAAACGGAAGCAATGCCATTCCCCTGTACCAATATTTAGTTAAACAGAAGGGCTTTGCCGGATTTGATCCGGCCCATAGGATCACTTCCATTCTGGAAGGAATGCTGGACAAGTCTAATCCGGATTATAAGAATGAACCTGACATCAAATGGAATTTCACCAAGTTCCTGGTAGACCGTCAGGGAAATGTGATTGAACGCTTTGAGCCCACAGCGGATATGAAGATTGTAGAAGAACGAGTAAAAGAATTGTTGTAAAACGGAACAGGAGACTGCCAAAGCAACTGGCGGGCTCCTGTTTTTTATCTCTATGGGAATATTTATGACAAATTAAATGCACTTAGAGCTTCTTTGAAAGGTAAATATTTTAGCCGGTATCTGGCTCCGCCCAGGGCAATAAGGGGGGAGATGATTTCCAGTGCTTCTTCGGGGAGTCCCCGAAAGATACCCTGTACCAGGATCGTAGGTTCTTCCTCCGGTGAATTGCAAAGTTCGGTGGAAATGCAGATCCTTTCATCAGTCTCCTTTAACCAGTCCTGCCAGACAAGGAGAAAACTGGTCTGTTTTTCCCGGTCTGCCCGAGGATATTTAATTTCAACAAGTGTGACCTTATCTGCCTTCATAGTACCAGCCTCCTTTTGGCAGAAATGTTTATTGATGTCCTACTACATGGTATTAAAAAGGAGGCTGTAAGGTGAATTTGCCCACAGGGAAAAGAGATGCTTCCCCGGAGGGTTTGATTCAGTTTTAAAAATCGGTGTGGTTTATCTCCAAAAAGATTTGGACAATATAGGGATCAAATTGCTTTCCTGACATTCGTCTGATTTCTTCTTTGGCAGCCTGAGGCTCCATAGCCTTCCGGAAGGGCCGGTCATTTGTCATGGCATCGTATGCGTCTGCGATTGCCATAATGCGGCATAAGAGGGGAATGTCTGTTTCTTTTAATCCTCTGGGATAGCCGCTCCCATCCCACTTTTCGTGATGGGAGAGAATATAGTCGGATACGATGGAAAGTTCAGGCGTGTTCTGGGCAATACGGTAGCCCAATTCTGGATGGCGTCTGATTTCCTTCCATTCTTCCTCGTCTAAGGGGCCGGGCTTTGTCAGAAGTTCTGTACGTACTCCCACGTTTCCGATGTCATGAAGCATAGCGAAAAGAGACAGCTCATCCTTTTCTTCAAGTGTGAGATTCATCTTTTCGGCAATAGGAAGGCAAATAGATTCCAACCTTAAGGAATGCTCAATAGTCTCTGTACTTCTTTCGTAGAGGGTGGATAAAAGAGAGTTCATAATGCTGTTACGGTAATTCTTTCCTTCCATAAGCTTTTTGTGGTACATTCGTTCCTCAGCTTTTTGAATAACCTGTTGAAAAGGAACTATTTCATCATATTTTACATCAAAGCCAAGAGCCACGCTGATTTTAAAAGGAAGGCTGTCATTCTTTTTTAAATTTTCTTCCAGCAGCTTCACCAGTTTTTGTGCTTTTCCAGCATCTGTATTTGGAAGAAGAACTAAAAATTCATCGCCTCCCCATCTGGCTGAGATTCCCATTTCCCCTATGGTGTGTTGAAATGCTTCTGCAACCGTTTTTAAAAGAAGATCACCGGTCGTGTGGCCGAAAACATCATTACTGACCTTTAATCCGTTTACATCTCCCATGATAACGGCAACAGGAAGATTCTCGGACTGGTCCATCCGCAGTATTTCCTCCTCCATATATCTCCGGTTGAACATTCCTGTCAAGGAATCGTGATAGCTTAAATACAGAATCCTTTCCTGCTGCGTTTTTTCATGACTCACATCCCGAAAGACCATGACAACGCCGTATACCAGCCCATCTTCATTTCGTATAGGAGCGGCACTGTCTGCAATGGGGATTAAATTCCCCTGCCTGTCTAAAAGCACAGTGTGATTGGCAAGGCCCACGATTTTTCCGGTGGTAAGCACCTCGCTGATGGGATTTGAAACGGTGTCCCCGGTTGATTCATTTTTTAAATCAAAAATTTCATGGAAGGGTTTTTTCAGTGCTTCTTCGTTCCGCCAGCCGGTGATTTCACTGGCTGCCTTATTCAGGGAAGTTACAAGACCTTCATTGTCAGTGGTGACAACTCCGTCTCCGATGGAGTTAAGAGTAACACTCAGCAACTCCTTTTCTTTTGATAAGTCTTCCCTGAATTTTTCTCGGTCTGAAACGTCAAATATAATAGAGTACAGTTGTTTTTTCCCTTTATAAGTGATGAGGCTGGTGTATACGTCCACCATTTTCACATCCCCGCTTTTTAAACGGTGGGGAAACAGAAAGTAGCGGTCGGTTTCCGTAAGAGATTGAATCTGGCTGTGATGTATGGTTCCATTAATGTCTTCCATATTCATAGCCAGCAGCTCTTTTTTGGTATAGCCGTAAAAAGAGCAGGCTTTTGGATTGGCATCCAGTATTTGTCCGGTCTCTCTGTCAACGATCAGCATAATAGCTGAATGAGAGGTAAACATGGATTTTAAATTTTCCAAAAGCTGTTCTTTTTCCGTTTCCAGATGCCTTAAGTCTGTGATGTCAATACGGGAGCCTACAATATAGGATAACTGCCCGTTTTTCTTAACAGGAGTGAGGTGAACCAGCCACCTTCTTTTCTTTCCGTTAAAAGCTGCAGTTTCCTCATACATCAGACTTTTGCCCGAATCCGCACATTTCTGATATCCGTTTTGAAGCGCAATTCCTGTTTCACCAAGAGCCTCTACCGGGGTTTTGCCCTCCAATTGCTGCATGGTTAAGCCGGTTAAGTTCTGATGGGCCATATTGTTGCGGAGGTAGCGAAATTCTCCGTCCACGTAATTGACGATAAAGAGACCATCCTGGGTGCTGTTGAAAAAAATATTGAACTCTTGGGTCAGCTTTTCATTTTTGTCCTGTTCTGCCTGCAGATGCTGGTAAATGTCCGTAATATCTGTGAAAAAGGTTATGAGCTCCTTTGACTGGCTGCTGCGCCGGAGGGTCACCTGAAAGCAGCATTTACCAATATTTATGATAAAAGGCTTGTCGCTTTTATCATAAATCAGATTTTCATAATAGTTTTTCCAGGCAGAAGAATCGGAGACTTCGTTAAGGAGCTGGGATATACTTTTATTTAGGGATGTTTCTTTGTCCAGATCCCAGCAGTGAAAAAATGTATCATTTGCTTCCATGAGGATGTATTGCTGCACGGGAGCGGCCTTTTCAAGATCAGCCGTCAGGCGTGCATATCCTATGGGCATTTGCATGAAAACTCTTTCCATTCCTTCAGTTTTCATAGTGAGTCCCCCTTTAGGCAAATAAGTATGTGAAATGCAGAAATAAAAAGCTATTAATACTAGAATAATATCAAAAGTTCTTTCATTATGCAATTAATCATTTTAGTTTTCTGTAAATTTTTTTTGCTTTTAAAAGATATCCTGATAAATTATATTTTGTTTACAGCTGACAGGTACTTTCCCGTTTGTGAAGTCATAAAATAAGGCAAATTGTTTAATTGAAAGGCAGTAAATTTATGACTCCTTGTGCCGAAGGAATGTATTCCTATACTGTTCAGGCCGGTGATACCCTATGGTTTATCTCACGGCGTTTTAATGTTTCTCCAGAGGACATTGTGGCTGTTAATCCGGGTGTGAATTTAAATAGCATGTACGTGGGACAAATGATCTGTGTTCCGAGACAAAATGGGATGGTTCAGCCGACTCCTTCGCGAGAGGTACAATCCCCGCCGCAGCCACAGAGCCCGCCCCAACCCCAACCTCCAAGCCCGCCCCAGTCTCAATCTCAACTGCAAAGTCAGCCGCAGTTGCCCAATTTACCTATGTCCCAATCTCAAATTCAGCAGCAAGCACCATCTATGGTTCGCAGAGAGTCAAATGAAACCGGTATGATGAATGCATGCCCGGCAGGAACGCAATCTTACGTGATACAATCAGGAGATACCCTGTGGCTGTTATCACAGCGCTTTAATACAACTGTTGATGCTATTATGTCTGCAAACCAGGGAATCAATCCGGTTAACTTGTTTATCGGCCAGGTTATATGTATTCCTTATGAGAACCTAAATCCCCAGCGTCCCCAGCCCCAGCCCCAGCCCAGGCTTCAGCCCGTTCCAAGGTGGGTCAGCAGCGCGGAAAAGACTCTCAATAATTACTTAAGGCTTTTATGGCTGCAGCATGTTTACTGGAGAAGGATGCTTATTCAAAGCATAGCTTTCTCTGCTCCCAATGAAGAAGCAGTTACAAGCCGCCTTTTGCAGAATATGGAAGGTTTCGAAACTGCATTGCGGCCGTTTTATGGAGAAGAGAGCGGAGAAAAGTTTGCAGATCTGATGAGGGAGCGCCTTACAATTGGGATAGAACTTTTCAAAAACATAAAGGCTGGCAATACAGAGGCAGCAGATGATTTAGAAAGGCTCTGGTATCAGAATGCAGATCGGATCGCAGAATTTCTTGGCAATCTGAATCCTGACTGGTCTGTACAGGATTGGAAAATGATGCTCTATGATGACCTTGCCATGCTGAAGGTAGAAGCTTCTGATATGATATTTGGTAATTATGATGATAGTATCCAGGTTTTTGAAAACATTGAGCAGGAAGCCTTAAAGATGGCAGATGCAATGGCGTGGGGAATTGTTAGACAATTCCAGCAGTACTTTGGATTATAGTTCCAAGAAGGCGGCCCGTGTCTTTCTGACCGGGCGGCCTGTTTTTATAAATTGCACCATGTCATTGGGGGAAAATACAGCTCAGTGGAATCCCGCTTTTTGGTAAAATCTTTTACGGTCCATGCCTCCATTACAGCAAAGCCGTTCTTATCACCTTCTGCTCTCTGATATCGTGTGGTGAGAGAGCAGAGGGTGATAAGAAGGGGTGTTACGTTCACTAATTTAGTTATGGAAAAACCGGTACACGAATAGGAGAAATGTTGTGTCTATGCAGCCAATTATAATTATATGAATAATATTTTTTAATTAACCTTCCCTGAAAAAGGATTTTATATTATAATGGAGATGAAAAATCCTAAAGTTTGGAGATGATACAATGGAACGTAAAGTTGGTACTGTAGTAAGAGGCATTCGCTGCCCTATTGTCAGGGAAGGAGATGATTTGTCTCAAATTGTTGTAGATAGTGTATTGGAGGCAGCCAGGCAGGAAGGTTTTTCCCTGCGTGACCGGGATATTGTTTCGGTAACGGAATCGGTGGTGGCCCGTGCCCAGGGAAATTATGCTTCGATTGATGCAATTGCAGCAGATGTAAAGCAAAAGCTTGGCGGCGAGACCATCGGAGTTATTTTCCCCATCCTTTCCCGCAACCGTTTTTCCGTTTGCTTAAGGGGTATTGCCCGAGGTGCAAAAAAGGTGGTTCTTATGCTCAGCTATCCCAGCGATGAGGTGGGAAATGAACTGGTTTCTCTGGATCAGATTGATGCTGTTGGCATAAATCCTTACAGCGATGTGCTTACTCTGGAAAAATACCGTGAATTGTTTGGTGAAAACAAGCATACCTTTACAGGTGTGGATTATGTGCAGTATTATGGAGATCTTGTTCGTGCGGAAGGCGCAGAATGTGAGATTGTTTTTGCTAATGACTCCAGGGTGATTCTGGATTATACTAAAAATGTACTTTGTTGCGATATACACACCCGTGCCCGCACAAAACGGATTCTTAAGGCAGCCGGTGCACAGAGAGTATCAGGACTTGATGACATCCTTAATGCTTCCGTAGATGGAAGTGGATTTAATGAACGTTTCGGCCTTCTTGGCTCTAATAAATCCACGGAAGATAAGGTCAAGCTTTTCCCCCGGGAATGTACGCCTCTTGTGGAAGATATCCAGAAAAAGCTGCTGGAAGCAACAGGAAAACATGTGGAAGCCATGGTTTACGGCGACGGCGCATTTAAGGATCCGGTAGGAAAGATATGGGAGCTGGCTGATCCTTGTGTTTCAGTGGCTAATACTCCCGGACTTGACGGAACTCCCAATGAGATCAAACTTAAATATCTTGCGGATAATGATTTTGCAGATCTTTCCGGTGAAGCGCTGCAGAAAGCCATTGAAGGTCGCATCAAAGATAAGAAGGAAAATCTTGTTGGAGATATGGCCTCCCAGGGGACAACCCCCCGCCGCTTAACTGACTTGATCGGCTCCCTGTGCGACTTGACCAGCGGCTCCGGCGATAAGGGAACTCCCATTATTCATGTCCAGGGTTATTTTGATAACTTTACAAATTAGAGAGTTTTATTTATAGAGAGTTGCCGTAGGATTTTTTTAGCCCTACGGCAACTCTCTTCAGCATTGAAGTTATATGCCAACATCCGCCATTTGTGTAACCACCTTTTCTATCCTTGCATCCATATCCTTTCCCTTAGATTTATAAAGCAATAAATCAGAAACGATTACACCGTCTTTTGTAAACAGAATCCTGTCGGCTTTAGCAGCTACTTTAGCATCGTGAGTTACAAGTAAAATAGCCGTACCGTCTTTATTGATATTCACAAGCAAATCCATAATTTCTTCAGCTGATTTTGAGTTAAGTGCACCTGTGGGTTCATCTGCAAACAAAATTTCAGGTGAATTCATAAGGGCACGACATATTCCGGCCCGTTGTAATTGCCCTCCGGAAACCTGGGTGGTATCTCTCTTTTCTAGCCCCGATATTCCTGTTTTCTTCATAAGAGATTTTGCTCTTTGTATTATTTCGTTAATATTTTTTTTATCATCCTGTAAGGTGGGAAGAATGATATTATCCAATAAATTCAGATTCTTAAGCATAGTCGGCTGTTGAAATACAAAGCCCATCTTTGTACGCCGGATGTCCGCAAGTTTATTCTCACTTAATTCAGACAACTCAATATCGTCAAATTTCACTGACCCATCCGATATGTTATCCATTCCGCTTAAAGCAAACAGCAAAGTAGATTTTCCTGAACCTGATGCCCCCATGACAGCAACGAATTCCCCTTTTGCTATTTCAACATTTACTCCGTTAAGCGCGTTGGTTTTCTCGCTTCCTTCGCCAAAAGTTTTTACAATGTTTTTTCCGGTGATAATTTTTTTCATGGCTTATGCCTCCTTGATATGATCAGAGATCTTTAACGAGCAAATATCCGATACGCCCAATAGTGTGGCAATATATACGCATATCGCAATCAATAAAGGCGAAAATAGGTAAGCAAACAATGGATTCACCACAAAATGAAATGAGGAAGCGCCAAAAGAAGATATGATTGTCATACCAACCAACTCACCTAAAGTATTTGATAGAATTGTTCCGATCATCACGCCAAGAACCAGGACAATCACCCCGCGCGTTACATACTGTACACGAATATCTAAGTTGGTAAAGCCCATAGATTTTAGAATAGCCACAGAATACCTGTCTTTTGTAACCAACATTTTCATAAACAACAATGTCACCAATATAGTAAGCACAACTGTTGCCGCGATAGAAGCATATGAAGCTTTTTGTATGGCGGTAATAGTAGAACCAAACATCTGCTCAATGTGTTCATCAATACTGGAAACCTTTGCATAGGAAAACCCCTCTTTGTACTGTGATACTTTTGATTCTGTCACCGAGCTATCGTAAAAGGTAATTGGTATTGTACTCCATAGAATATTTTTTTGACGTGTATTAAAAATAGCTTTTGCGGTTTTTCCTCCATTGGTGATGTCAGAGTAAATCCCACATACCTTAAGCCGTCTTTCCTCACCATCAATAATTAATACAATGTCATCACCAACTTTTTTCTCCAAATCACTTGAATTTAATTGGGAAATAGCAATTTCTGATTCTGTTCGCGGCATACTGCCTTTGGAATACGTTATGGGAAATATGGTATGATCTCCAAGCTCTACTTTAAGCCTTTGTTCTGTACCATCATCTGCTTTCATATCAAACATCATACTGGTAAGTACAGTGTGTTTTACTATGCTTTTGTCCTGCGCCAGTACATCAGAAATTTCCTTTGTCTTTTGTATTATATTTTCCGTCTGCTGAATATCAAGGCGCATATCACAATTTCCAATACCCATATAGGTTATAAAGTTTTTTGAAGAAATAGTGTTATAAATGTTTTGGGGAACAATCATAATAAAAGAAGAAATCACCAGTACTACCAACATTGTTGTATAAAGTTTTTTTCTGGATATAACATCCTTTATTCCAAGAAATATATTACATGAAAACATTCGGTTTGTGCTTAACTGAAAGCCTTTAGTTGATTTTGATTTTTCCTGAGGAGCACCAAACCGTACCGCTTGCGCCGCAGATATTTTGCGGAAACGGCGTAAAATACCATTGACGTACAGCATGACAACAAGGAATATTACCGCCGTACTAAACAGGCCAAGCAGCAAACCATGAAATAAACCATTGCTTTCTCCCATGTAGAGGCGTATGTTTCGCATAAAAGGCTTTTGAATAAGTAAAGAAGCCGTAAAACCAAAAGCGCAAGCTACCCCTGCTATTACGCCGTATTTAGCCATATAGAGTTTCTTGATGTGGGACACTCTAAATCCAATAGCTTTTAGTACACCAATTTCTTTATAATCTTCCTCGATTTTGGCAAGCAGGGTAAAACGAATACATAAAAAAGTGACCACAATAACAAGTATGCTGATAAGTACCAGAACAGCTATCATAATTCCGTCAGAAATGGCGTTAGCTAACTTAAAAAGAGAATGAGTTATAGCAGGAGGCCCATTAGTTTCTAATCCAGCTTTAAGATAATCGAACTCAAAAGCGGACAAAGAGGAACTATTTTTCAGACGAAACTCAATTAAATTTTCCAGTATTCCGAAGTCGCGTACCTTTTCAAAATCATGATTGCTGACAAGAAATCTTTTAGAAGAAATTAGGGCGGGATTCATCATGGAATCCCTTAGAAATCCTGCTACGGTAAACGCAGTGCCATGTATCAATACCGTATCGCCTATTTTTGCCTTTCCTTCCTTCATATAATAAATTGGAACGTAAATCTCACCGTCTGCAGGGTAGATGATGTCGTTATTTAAATCTAATAAGAAGTCAAACACATTGCTTTGCACCGAAAGACCATTATCCTGAACACTTCCTGCAAGAGAGTTTTCTCCAATAATTATTTCTGCTCCGTCAATATTCAAAAATTCAAGTACCTGAAAATCTTCTACATTGTTTTGCGCACCAGCAAAATTTTTCAGCCTTTCAAAATCAATACTGCCAGAGTGCATCTGCATAAAATGAGGCGTTTTTGCTTTTAGAAGCATATGATCAATAGAGCCAAATAAATTCACAATTAGCAGGGCGGCAAGGGAAGTCAGCATTGCGGCAACAATAATAAAAACCGTAATTGTCGTGGTGATGAGTTTACTTTTGCGTATATCATTTTTAATTAATTTGCTGTACATAGCCCACCTCTAATTCTCCAAATTAAATAGCTGTATTACAGGAGCAAAGCTTCCAGGCTTCGCACCAAATAACCTGTCAAGATTAAAAATAAATGCTTCGATTCTTTTAATACGTTCTTCCAGTGGTAAATTATCTATATAATTATCAAAAACCGTGTTGACATGGGCAATAATCATCTCAATGGTCTCGTAAGGATAGGGCATATCAAAAAGGCCTTCTTTGATGCCGTCCTCAACAATTTCCGTTAGTATAGGTGGTATACCTTCAAGCATAGCAAGGTGGCTTTTTTGGTGCATTAATGCATTCTGGGGCTTATGTATGTGCTCTGTCAGGTCTTCGCTATCAGTCGCATTCATGGCCATTAGCGCCTTAAATAATCGTTCAAAAACTGGTATATTTTTATCAGCTGCTATTTCTTTAGCGGCTGATAAAAGCCGCATATTTAGCCGGTCAATAAGAGAGTCCATAATATCTTCTTTAGATTTGAAATGATAATATACCGTTCCTCTTGCAACTCCCACCTTTTCTATAATGTCGCTTATACTTGTTCCATCAAACCCCTTTTGAGAAAAAAGTGTTTCAGCTGCGTCTAATATCTCGTTTTTCCGTTCAGCAGCATCCTTAACAATTCTCATTATAAAACCCTCCATTCGTAACGACTGAACGTCAGTCTAATATATAATAATTGTATTTATCTTATTTGTCAATGATGATTTAATATTTATAGCATCAGCATTTTTCTGCTTTCTGTTAAATAAACCGGCTAAACAAAAGTCGGCTAAGTTTCATAATCAATTTCAGTGTATCCCAAATCAAACTTTGTTATAAAGCAAAACCTCCAATAAAGATTATTTACAATTCATAGCTAATTGTTTGGCTGTACACTAAACAACTATGATTTTGTAAACGTCTTTATTGGAGGTTCTGCTCTAGTCTGTAGAAAGACTGTCTAAAAATATTTTCACTTGTTCTCTGGTAATTCCAACTCCCGGAACAGCATCTAAACGTTTTGTCCTGCTGATAAAGGTGGGAACAGCTTCAATCTGGTTATCTATATACGCGTAAGATAAGGACTGCTGCTGTTTTTCTGCGTAGGTCCCATTCTTTAAAGCAGATTCCAGACCAGCCGTATCTATTCCGCAATTCAGAGCACAGGATAAGATAACCGAATCTTCCTCCACGTTTTTCTGCTCTACAAACATGGCTTTGAACATGTTTTTGTGGAATTTTTCCACATCTCCTTCATGTTCTATTATATAGTGCATTCCCTCAAATGCTTTATCGCTTCTTGGGACAGGAGAAACAGTGGGATTTAATTCCAGGCCGGCCTGTTCCACCATGGTTTTCATTTTACTTTCCCAAATATCCTTGCGATCTGAGAGATCCAGCTGTGGTTCTGATCTGGGATGAGCCTCCACTGATCTCCATTCTATTTCCACAAAATCATACTCTGGAAGCAAGTCTTCCAAATACTTTAGCCCTGCATAACAATAAGGGCATATATAATCGAAAAATACTTCCACTTTTATTTTCTCATTTCTATCCATAAACCGGCTCCTTTCTTTGTCTGCGTCAAAACAAGAACCAAATCTGTTACAATCCTCAAAACCGATGGGATTTGCAACTATTATATTATAATTCACATTAATATACAAGTGAACAGAGAAATTCCAATAAGGACCAAAAGAAAACGTTGGCGTAAAGATACTTTAAGCAATAAGAAAGAAAATATTAAAAAAAACATAAGAACTTTATGGATGTAACCGAAATGTAATTTGGTTTTAGTATGATGAGTTCGTAGAAGTAAAAAAATGGAATATAATATGCATAACACTGCATTAAGCGGGAAACCTTTGTTATTGATTTACCATTATTTTCTTCCGCATAAAGATAAAGGGGGGACAATAGGTGTATACGTACGAAAAAGAGAGCCATGTTTTTGCCCCGGAATATACTATGTCAAATTTAAATAATTTATGGAAAGGAGAGCTGTTATGAAAAAGTTTAGAAGAAAATTACGGCAAAGTCTTGCAGGCTTCCTCGCATTTTGTCTGACTATGACATCATTTAATATGGTATCATGGGCGGATGTAGAAAAGGCATTTGATAATAGAAATGCTATTTTTATGATAAATGGAGAGGAGCTGCGCAATTCTGCACAGGCAGCTATTGATGCAGGAGAAACTTTTCTGGCTGACGATCTGGGTCTTGGAGATGAAGACCAGTCTTTGAAACGGGAATATGAAAAGTTATTCGGCAAAGGCCATGTGTATGAATTCAGTCCGGATTATTACCTGGATGAGGAAGCCGGTGCTGATGGAGCAGAGCTTCGTATGTTTATCCGGACAGCAGATACCGATGGAGAATATTTGCTGACAGGTGATGAGGAAATCATTTTCCTTTATTTGAATGAATCTGATGAAAAGATTACATTCCGTTCTAATATTGATGGCTACCTGACCCAGAAGGTCAGTGTGAAGGCATTTTCTGAAGGAACAGCAGCTATTCCAAGTGTTCCTGAAGTACAACCGGAAATCCCTGTTCCTGATGAGGGTGTTGTAAATCCTGAGGAAACAGAAGCGGAAGAGGAATCAGAGGCTGTTGATGAAACTGAAGGTGCGAGAGAAACTGGTGATACGGAAGAAACAGGAAGTACGGAAGAAACAGAAGAAAATGGTAATGTAGAAGAAAGTAGTGAAGCTGAGGACGTTGAAAAAGGAAGCGAAGCAGAGTCCGGATCTGAAGAGACAGCGAATGATGAAGGTCAGGCTGATCCAGAAGAATCTTCCGATGATGCTGATACTGGAAGTGAAGATTCTGATGCCGGTTCGTCTGATGCCGGTGGATCTGAAACAGAAGATTCTGACACTGGGTCTTCCGATGAAGGAAGCGGGACCCAGGCATCCATTTCACGGCACATACTTTCTGTTCTTACTTCATCAGATGTTACTGCTTTAGAAGAAGGAACTCCTTCTGAGGCTGAACCAGAGGTTGAGGAAGATGAGAAACCAGAAGTCTTAGGAACCACTAAAGGCAAGACCTATGGTGCGGTTCTGTTGGATGAATCTTATTATGCAAAGGCTTATGTTACTACTTTAAACCAGCTTAATGTTGATACAATGACGGAAGGATACCGGGTAACATATTCTGTTGAGCCAATTGGAACAGCTTATGCAGAAGGCCCTAAAGTAGTAGAAGAAAATGAAATGCTTTCCTTTAAAGTGACACCTCAGGTTGGATATGAGATTAGTTCTGTTACTGTTAATGGTGAGGTTGTAGAGGCTGATGAGGCGGGAGATGGAACAACACTCAGCTATACTGTGGAAGAGGTTGCAGAGGAGCAGGAAGTTGTAATTGTGACGGCTGCTACGGGTGAGCATCCGGAGTTTTCGGCATCTATTCCAATGGAGGATGGTACAGTTATTCACATATATGCAGCGGAAGGTGTTCTGCCTGCAGGAGTAAAAGCAGTTGCAAGTGTTGTAAAAGGAATTGAAGATGTTATTAAAGAGAATGTTGAAGATGACGCAGAAGCGGCAGGAGAAGAAAAAGAAGTTATAACGTCATTGTCTTACAATATTGATCTGCTTGATCAGAATGGCAGCAAACTGGATGACCGGATTTGGGGAGGTGTTGTAGAGGTTACATTTACAGGAAATCTCATTGAACGGCATAGTAAGGAAGCTGATACAGTAGAGGTTATTTATGTTGCTACTTCAAAGGAGGATGAAACTCAGGCTGAGATAACTGCAACGGATGTACTTTCAGTCCAGTCAGTTTCTGAGATAGTAAATATTGCCGGAGATGAAAGTGTCAGTGAGGTTGCTTTTGATGCAGAACATTTTTCAGTGTACACAGTGATGTTTGCTAATACTGGAAGAGATAAGCAACAGAAGGTTTATGTAGAGGATACCAAGGGAAATAATATTGGTAATGGCAGCGGCACCTCGGTAATTAGCCTGGGTGAGGGAGAAAAGGAAGTTGATGATATCGCGGCAGAAATCAAAAGTTCCGATTCATCTCTTGATATATATGAATTTAAAAGTGCGACAGTGGGGGGGAGGACTACTCAGAAATTAAGATGGGAATCGGGAAAGGCACAGTATTTATACAAGCGCTTTTTACTTGGGGATAAATGGGCAGATATAGGAGATAAAAAAGTAGAATTTAAATTTGAGGAACTTCCCCATGTAACATTTGATCCCAACGGAGGTATTGGTGCTTCCCGGAAAATAAATATTACAAATGGAACTCTTTCATTACCCTTGCCTGAAACCATTGGCATTCAAAATCCTAACGGAAAGATATTTGTTGGCTGGTCAACTCAGAAAACTGGTCAGGGCTCTAATTATATAGCAAACTATCAGTTGACGGGGATTCAGAATAAGTCAACATTTTATGCTATATGGTTGAATCCTTCAGCAAATACTAGCTTCAAAGCATATTTTTATGTAAGAACAGGTGATGAGATTTTCTTTGAACCTGCATCATATGATACAAAATATTTTTATCCTAAAGATGGGAAAGAAATTGAACGAAATGCAGGCAGCATTAGAGAACTTATTGCAGTAAATAATAGTTTGGATAATGTAAAACGTAATATATTGACTTCTCCTACTAATGCTAAATGGGAAGAGATTATAAATGCTGAAGGAGGATCTTTTAATAAGGATACTCAGGAAATTGTTTGGTATGTTATCAAAAAACAAGGTAATGGTACCTGGCATGTTGATGGAGTTATTCAGAGCAAAGAAACACGTTCCGTAATCTATAATCCTAATAATGGAGATAGTAATATTCCGGCTATTAAGCAATATGCGAAAGGAACGAGTGTTTCTGTTGATTTCAATACAGTTCCCAGCAGAGTAGGTTATACTTTTGCGGGCTGGGATACAAATAGAGAAGCACTGCCAGATAATGTTCGCTATTCAGTAAATGCTTCAAGACCAGTTAAATTTATAATGTCAAACGAGGATGTAAATTTATATGCAATATGGAAGCCTCAGGGCAATACCTCCTATAAGGTAGAGTATTATTATCAGGAGAATGGAACGTATACGACAGCATACAGCTCCCATACACGAAGTGGAACCACAGGGGCTACGGTAGAGGTAGACGCAAATGACAAGTTACCCAAGATACCTGACTATGTGTTTGATAAAGATGCTGGATATGTTTTGAGCGGAACTATATCTGGAGATGGAACCCTCAGACTGAAAGTGTATTTTAAGCAGCAATTTACAGTAACCTATAGGTCGGGAACTCAGGGAAATTTTGAGGTCCAGACAAAGCCGGGTTTAGATTACAATGCAAATACTCCGGCATTTGAAGGGACACCAGTTGGAAAGTCCGGATATACATTTGAAAAATGGAGCCCGGATGTAGCTGTTAAAGTAACTGATCATGCAGAGTATGTGGCGCAGTGGAAAGCAAAGAATGATATTGTCTATAAAGTAGAGTATTATTACCAGAATAATGGAAAATACACGACAGCAGATAGCATCGATACCCGAAGCGGAACGACCGGAGTTACGGTAGAGGTAACAACAGATGATATATTACCAAACAAGCCGGACTATGTATATGATCGAGACGCCGAAAGTATATTAAGGGGTTCCATAGCTGGAGATGGAAGCCTTATACTGAAAGTGTACTTTAAACAGCAGTTTAAAGTAATCTATATGCCTGGAACTCAGGGAACTTTTGATAACCAGACAAAGACAGATTTGGATTTCAACGCAAATACTCCCAAATTTGAAGGAACACCAGTTGGAAAACCTGGATATATATTTGAAAAATGGAGCCCGGATGTAACAGATAAGGTCACTGATCATGCAGAGTATGTGGCACAGTGGAAAGCGGATTCAGTTATATTTAAAGTGAATCATTATCTGCAGAAACCAAATACAGTGGGTAACCAAGCTTCAGATTTTACGCTGGATTTAAGCTCTCCGGTAATAATGGCTGCTCTAACCGGCAGTATAGTAGTAGATGAAGCAAATAAAAGAGAATTTGAGGGGTATTGGTATGAGGAAGGGATTATTGATGGTGTAACCTCAGAAACTGTAAATGGAGATGGCAGTAGCGCATTAAATCTGTATTATCTTAAGAAGAACAGTATAACTGTAACAGCGAAGATATTAACCAAAGTGTATGATGGAACTGCTTTGACAGGTGGAGTAGACGGGTATACACAGGAAGGTACCCTTCGTGAAGGAGATACCTTAAAGGTGGTTTTATCGGGAAGCGTTATCAATGTCAGTGAGGGGACTGTTGTAAGTCGAATTGAAAATATTATTATTCAAAATGGGAATAATGATGTAACCGATAAATATGACGTAACAAAAACCAATGGAACGTTAACTATAACCCCTGCCAAGGTCATTATAACTGCAGATGACAAAACAAAGGAATATGGATCGGTTACTCCGGAGCTAACTTATAAAGGTCCAGAAGGCCTTATCGGTCACGATACCCTTGATCTTGAAATCATGCCGACTACCGAAGCTGATGAGACTAGCATACCGGGAAAATATGATATTAGTTTTAAGAATCCGGTAACGGAAAGCGGAAATTATGTGATTGATTATGTGCCTGGAGTTTTAACCGTAGGTGGGTATACTGGTGCAGTGAAAATTACTGCAAAAAGCAAAAGTAAAGATTATGATGGAACACCGCTGATAAATAATGATTACGATGCATCAGGTCTTATTGACGGACACAAGTTGGCTGATGTGAGCATGACGACGGATTCAACAATCACAAATGCAGGAAATAAAGACAATGAAATAGGGTCATATAAGATTCACGACGCTAAGGGTAACGATGTAACAGAGCATTATAAGAATATTGAAACAAAAAAAGGAACTCTGACCATAAATAAGTTAACTGCAAAAGTGATTGCAAAAGACATTTCTAAAGGATATGGAAAGAGTATTCCTCCATTCAATTATAGCATAGAAGGATTTTTAAAAAATGAATTACCGGAAGATCTAAGAGGAAGGATAAAGCTTACAACAAATGCATTTGAAAAGAGTCCTGTAGGAATCTATGACATTAATTTTGCAGAAGAGCCTGAAGTCGCCAACTACAATATTGAGTATGTACCTGCTAAGTTGACTGTAACCAGGAATATGGATTTGATTATTATTAAGGCATCAGATGCCATTAAGGTATATGATGGAAAAGAATTAAGAAGTAGCAGATATGAGGTTTTTGGAAGACTTGTAAAAGGAGATAAGATTGTTGGGGTCACGATGACAGATGATTCAGCAAGAACAAATGCAGGAAAAACCGACAACGTAATAAACAGGGATACCATTCAGATTATGGATGGCAACATTGATGTAACGGCCAATTATGGAAATGTGAAAACAGTTAAAGGCACTTTGTTTATAACAAAAGCTGTTGCAGCTGTTATAGCTAAATCGGCTTCGAAGGTATATGGGGAAACTAACCCGGAACTGACATATGAAACCAGTGGTTTTGTAGAGGGAGAAGATCTGGCTGGCTTGGGAATTACCCCGGAATTGAAAACCACAGCTGAAACAAATAGTCCTCAAGGCATTCACGCAATCACCTTTAATAATCCTAAGATCTCTACAGACAACTATGTGATTGTTTATATTAACGGGATGCTGACTATAAAGAAAAATGCAGAGGAAATTGTGATTCAGGCAAACAGTGACACCAAGGTATATGATGGAACACCTTTAACAAATGACAAGTATACGTTAATGGGAACTCTTGCCGAAGGTGACTATATTGCAGCAGTAAATATGAGTGCATCATCTGGAATAACAACTGTTGGAGAGCAGTCAAACGAAATTCTGTCTGTAGTCATTAAAAATGCAGCAGGTAAAGACGTAACGAGAAATTACAGCAGCCTTACTTTTGCACCTGGAACCCTGATTGTAAGCAAGGCCCAGTTGACTGTAACGGCAATTAATGAAACAAAAGCATATGGAGAAGAAAATCCGGTGCTGAGATATGAAGTGACAGGATATCCTAAAGATGGAGCCCCTCTCGAGGAGTCTTATGAAGAGGCAATAGCTCTTAGTACAACAGCTAAGAAAAATAGTCCTATAGGAAATTATCCCATCACTTTAACAAAGCCGGAAAGTGAACCAAAGAATTACACCGTTATCTATGTTAACGGAAACTTGAGTGTAACACAGTCTGAAAATACTCTGGTAGTTATTGCTTCAGATGCAGAAAAGGTTTATGACGGAACAGAATTGACTAAGGCTGAGTACCGTGTGGTAGGAAGTCTCAGACCTGGAGACCGGATTGCTAAGGTTGTTATGACAGAGGATTCCAAGATAACAAATGCAGGAATTCAGGCTAATAAGATTTCCGGTATTGTCATTGAAAATGAAGCTGGAGAAGATGTGACAAATGGCTATGGTCTGGAAGTAACAGATGGTACTTTAACAGTCCGCAAGGCTAGCATAACAGTGAGCGCAGCTAATAAATCTAAAACTCGGGGAAATGCTAATCCGAATTTAACCTATGTCATAAGAGGACTGATAAATGGAGAGACAATAGAAACTCTTGGATTTAATCCCCAATTGATGACCGCTGCGAATCAAAACAGTGTCGCAGGAACCTATTCCATCACGTTTATGAATCCAGTTTCAACTTTAGATAATTATAATATTATCTATGAAAATGGAGTATTGACAATAGCCCCCATAACGACAGGAGGCGGAAGCAGCGGCGGGTCTGGAGGAGGTAGTTCACCTGGTTCCAATACACCATTTGTACCAGAAGGCCCTGGCTCTCTTGTAACTATAGATCCAGGCCAGGTTCCGTTGGCTGGTTTACCGGAAGAAAATGCAGCAAATCAATTGATTTTAATTGAGGAGAATTATATCCCGCTGGCAGGCCTTCCCAAAACAGGAGACCGAAGTGTAATGCCAAGTCTTGCAGCGATTATATCCGGAGTTTTATTAGCAGCATACGCTATGATTACCGGAAAGAGAAAAGAAGAGAATTAATGATTTAGCAGGAAAAGACTCTGGGAAAAATGTTTCTCCAGGGTCTTTTTTTAAGTCATAATTTGTAAAACTATAATTAAATATTATAAAATTTTACAGTAAAACGAGGCGAAAATTTATAAATAATATGATATAATAACTGCTATATAAGCTGCTGTTATAGAAGCCAGAATCAGGGGGGGATTGCAATTGGAACACATTACAATTCATATGTTTCGCAAGTTTGCCATTTATTATCAGGGAAGGGAAATAACCCGTCCGCTTTCTAAGTCTCCTAAAAGTATTTCTCTGCTTAAATACTTGATTTTAAACAAAGACACACCTGTATCCATTAACAAACTGATTGAGGTGTTTTGGAGTGAAGAAAGTGGTTCCAATCCGGAAAGTGCTTTAAAAACATTAATCAGCCGCACCCGTAAGGCTCTTTCTAAAGAAGATCCTAAGCTGAGGAACTGTATTGTTACAGATCAGGGTACATACCAGTGGAAGCCGCCTGTTTCCTGCGAGATTGACGTGTTTGCTTTTGAGAAACTGTGCCAGAGACTTCTGGCATGCTTTTGCGATGAGTCGGGCTGCAAAGACCAGTTTGGACAAATTATACAGCTATATCGGGGGAATTTAGAAACATCCTCTTCGGAAGAGTGGATCAGGGGCTTTAGCATGTATTACCAGGAAATGTATTTGAAGCTGGTATTCCGTTTTATTGCTTATCTTAAAACGGAAGGAGATTATGATGAGATTATTAACATCTGCCGCAGCGGATTGAATATTGATCCTTTTGATGAGACTTTGAATCTGGAACTGATGTATGCGTTAAGGGAAACCAGCCAGAATAATGCAGCGATGATTCATTACCGTCATGCCACCAATATGTATCATAAATATATGGGGCTTGAACCTACTGAAAAAATGCTTGAGTTTTATACCCTTCTAACCAAATCTGAGGCAGGCCTTAAAGACAATATGGATATCATTAAAAATAACCTGCTGGCTCCAAAGTCTAATGACAAAGCGTTTGTCTGCGATTATTATATATTTAAAGATATTTACCAGATCCAGGTGAGAAATGCAGAACGGTGGGGTGTACAGATGTTTTTGGCTATGGCAATGGTGGAGCACGTGGAGCCGGGAGAGGGATTTACTCCCTTTGCTCTGGATCATATCATGCAGGACTTGCTTAAAGTTCTAATTTCCAATTTAAGAAAAGGTGATATTATCACTCGTTACAGCCCTTCCCAATTTGCCATCCTTTTACAAATGTCTTCCCAGCTGGCTGGAGATATGGTTACAGAACGCCTTCGGGAGAAGTTTCAGGAGATTAATTCCAATCTCTGCGCCAATCTGGTTTTCCAGGTGGACCCTGTTATGAAAGAAAACCTGCTGTAGTCTTAATGGTTTAAAATTTAGCGTATAATTTTAATACAAACATCATAATAATGGTGAAATAAATTGACAAATATTTCCAAATAAGATAAATTTATAGTATAAGAATAATTATTGATTTAATTGTTCTTCTTATTCAAGCGCTTTTTGCCGGAAAAATAACATCATGAGGTGATAGACTGTGAATATTCGTACAATCCTGCTGACTGGCGCAGGTCTTCTGCTTCTAGCTCTGGGAGCTATCGGTGTTTTTCTGCCGTTGCTGCCCACCACTCCTTTTGTCCTAGCCGGTGTAGGCTGCCTCAGCGGTACGCCTAAGCTACGTGCAAAGGTTCTGCAGATTGCTATATTCCGCGAATATTATGAAAGCTATCAGAACCGGAATGGATTATCTTCCGGAACAGTGGTTAAAAGTCTGGTCTATCTGTGGGGAATGCTGATTATCTCTATATTTTTGTCCGGAAAACTCTGGGTGATCTGCCTGCTCCCGGTGATCGGTATTTGTGTGACTTGTCATATTCTGCATATGGCAAAGCCCAGGGAAAAGAAGAAAAAATAGGCTCTGGATAAGATCGTGTATCTGTAAGCGTAAATGGTCTTTATGTGAAAATATGAAGCCTGCAAATGAAACAGAGAAGGGAGAGTAACGATGGAAGAGTGTAAGAAATTAACAAATGAGGTTGGGGCTCCTGTTGCTGATAACGAGAATGCCATTACTGCCGGTCCCAGGGGGCCAGTGGTGATGCAGGATGTCTGGCTGTTGGAAAAAATGGCTCATTTTAATCGTGAAGTCATTCCGGAGCGGCGTATGCATGCAAAGGGCTGGGGAGCCTACGGAAACTTTACGGTTACCGGAGACATTTCGCAGTATACCAGGGCAAAGGTGCTGCAGCCCGGCAACAAGACGGACGTGTTTGTTCGCTTCTCCACAGTTGCAGGAGAGAGGGGAGCGGCTGATTGTGAACGTGATATCCGCGGCTTTGCCTGCAAGTTTTACACCGAAGAAGGAAACTGGGATATGGTAGGCAATAATACCCCCACCTTTTTTATCCGTGATGTACATAACTTTGCTGACTTAAACCGTGCCGTTAAGAGAGACCCCCGTACCGGACGCCGCAGTGCCCAGAATAACTGGGATTTCTGGACCCTGCTGCCTGAGACTTTTCATCAGCGGACTATTGTTATGTCTGACCGGGGAATACCCGCTTCTTTCCGGAATATGCATGTTTTCGGCGAGCATACCTTCAGTTTTTATAATGATAAAAATGAAAGAGTATGGTGTAAATTTCATTTACATACCCAGCAGGGAATCCAGTGCCTGACAAATGAAGAAGCGGCCAGGATCAACGGAATGGA
This sequence comes from Clostridiaceae bacterium, assembly GCA_902363735.1. Taxonomy (GTDB): domain Bacteria; phylum Bacillota; class Clostridia; order Lachnospirales; family Lachnospiraceae; genus Lacrimispora. Next base: position 1,057,749 of record CABJBA010000001.1, on the reverse strand, counting down.
TCGTGAACATCATGGAAAGGACTTATATGAAGCCATTGAAAAAGGAGATTACCCACGCTGGACCATGTATGTACAGATTATGACTGAGAAACAGGCTAAGAATCACTATGAAAATCCCTTTGATATCACCAAGATATGGCGTCACAAGGATTTCCCACTGATTGAAGTAGGCGTTTTGGAGCTTAACCGGAATCCGGAGAACTATTTTGCAGAGGTGGAGCAGTCAGCCTTTACTCCTGCCCATGTAGTTCCCGGCATCGGCTTTTCTCCGGACCGTTTCCTTCAGGGAAGGCTTTTTTCCTATGGTGATGCACAGCGTTACCGTTTGGGTGTAAACCACAACCATATACCGGTAAACCGTGCCCGCGTGGAGGTCAATGAGTATCATCGTGACGGCACTATGCGCACAGACGGAAACTACGGCGGTGCACCGGCTTATTCCCCCAACAGTTATGGATGCTGGACAGCCCAGCCTGAGGTGTCGGAACCGCCTTTAGAGATCGAAGGCTCTATGTGGCGTTATGATCCTAAGGATGACCCTTCAGATGATAATTTCCGGGCGGGGGGAGATTTATGGAGGATTCTGACAGAGGAAAAGAAAGAACTCCTTATTGGAAATACGGCGGCAGATATTGCACCTGTTACGGACAACATCAAATACCGCCATGCAGTGCACTGCTATCTGGCTGACCCGGAATATGGAGAGAGGATCACTGCAGCCATAGGGCTTGATATGGAAAAGGTAAAAGAACTTTCCAGGCTGGACAACAGTGGTTTGATTGAAGTAACTCTTTCTGAAATAATGCAGGCAGAGAAACAATGAAATAAGATATATTGAAAAGGCCGCAGTTTATCAGGAAAAAATTGATCTGATAAGCTGCGGTTCGTTTTATCCAGTCAATGGATCGTGATTGTATGGACTTTCAGATGATTTATTTTCTCAGGAAAGAATAAAATATTGTTGTGTTTACAACGCAAGTTTTGATGAAAATTGTGTAAAATAAAGATTACAAGAAGCAATACGATTCCTTTGACCTACAAAGAAAAGGCGGTGAATAATATGAATGAATCAATCAACCATAAAGTGACCCAGTTGACAGATTTGCTGGAAGCTCATATTACTGGAAATCTGTCCGTAGAAGAGGCAAGACAGAAGGTGCAGCTGGAATTTACAGAAGTGACGGCAGATGAACTGGCTCTGGCTGAACAGGAACTGACAAAGAGGGGAATTAAAGATTCCGTTGTTTATGACAATATGGAATCATTTCTGCTTATATTCCAGGAGGTGCTGAAGGCCCCGGATCTGCATTTGGCAGACTGGCATCCTATCCGCACTTATCAGAGAGAAAATGAGGCGGTGGAGAAGTTACTTAAAAAAGCAGAAGAACTTTCCCGCAGCCGGTTTGTTTTAAATCAGTGGACAGAGATTATAGAAGGGCTGATGCAGTATGAAATCCACCTTTCCCGCAAACAGAACCAGCTGTACCCGGCTTTTGAACATCACGGATTTGACCGGCCCTCTAAAATCATGTGGACCTTGGATGATGCAGTACGCAGTGCTTTTCGTGAAGCAGCAGGCTTATTAAAGGATGGGGAGAAAGATACATTTTTATCTCAGTATGACAAAGCTGTAACCTTGCTGAAAGAGCTGATAGAAAAGGAAAATGTGGTATTGTTCCCAGCAGCAATGGAAATGATCCGGACTAAGGAATTTCTTGCAATCAGGCAGGGAGATGATGAAATCGGATATTGCCTGATTGATCCTCCGCCTCAGGCTGGGGTGGTATCTAAAAAGACAAATTCACCGAAACCTGAGCCTGCAGAGTCCGGATTTATGAAAGACTTGCAACAATTGCTTCAAAAGCATGGAATGAGTGGGGCATCAGGGGAAATGGATGTGCGCCAGGGAAAACTGACTCTGGAACAGATTAACCTGATTTTCCGCCATTTGCCTATAGATCTTTCCTATGTGGATGAAAATGAGCTGGTGAGGTTTTACAGCGATACCAAGCACAGAGTATTTCCGCGCAGTCCGGGAGTGATCGGACGTGACGTTAAAAATTGTCATCCCCGTGAAAGTGTTCATACGGTGGAGGAAATCATCCGGGCATTCCGGGAGGGACGGGAGGATGAAGCGGAATTCTGGCTGGAGATGAACGGAAAATTTATCTACATCTATTATACTGCTGTTCGGGATGATGAGGGGAATTTTAAGGGAGTGCTGGAGATGATGCAGGATGCCACCCATATCCGGAGCCTGGAGGGAAGCCAGCGGCTTCTGTCCTGGGATTCCAGGGACCATGAAAATGCAAAGGCTGATACTGGTTCTGAAGCTTCTTATGAGAGTTCTCATGGGTTTACTCCGGGGACAACTATTGGAGAAGTGATAAAGAGGTATCCTGCACTCCGCAGCTGGCTTCCTACCTTATCTCCTCAGTATAAAAAGCTGACAAATCCGATTGCTTTTAAGGCAATGGCTAATATCGCAACTTTAGATATGGTGGCACAGAGGGGTGGATTTACCGCTTGGGAACTGATGCAGAAACTGGATCAGTGGGCGGATTCCCAGACCCGGGAAGAAAGTTGATACCATATTCCGCCATAAACAGCTGAGCATGGTCAAAAAAAACAGACGGTATGCCCTCTTTCCAGGTCATACCGTCTGTCTCTGTAAATGACTATTAAAGAAAATTATATTCTGTAAGTATCTTCTTCCGTCCTGTAGTCATATCTGTAAAATATTCGTAAAAACTGATTCCCAGGAAAGAACCGGAAATGTTAATGATATTGTCAAATCCCCGCCCCTTTAATGCCATAGATGCATTATAGCTTCTCTGACTGGTCCGGCAGTGCAGATATACTGGCCTGTCATGAGGAATTTCTGATATACGCTGTCTTAATTCACCTAATGGAATATTCACGGCTCCAATGAGATGTCCCTTCTCAAATTCATCACGGTTTCTTACATCGATAATACATGCTTGGCTCTCTACCAGTTTCCGAACTTCACTGACATGAACTTGTATAAATACACCGTGCAGAACATTGAGTGCCACCAGTGCAGCCAGATTAACTACATCTCTTGCAGTGCCAAATACCGGTGAGTAGCAGAGTTCCAGTTCCTTTAAGTCCTCCATTGTCCCGTTCATGGCAATAAGGGTTGCAATAACATCGATCCGTTTGTCCACATTGCCTTTGCCGATGGCCTGTGCTCCCAGAATCCTTCCGGTGGGCACCTCGAATACAAGCTTAAAGTGTATGGGAGAACTGCCGGGCATCAGGCCTACCTTATCCATTGCCATGGTGTAGACCGAATCGCATGGTATATTATTTTCATTTGCAGCTCTTTCATTAAGGCCTGTGGCAGCAGCGTTTAACTCAAACAACCTGACAGCGCAGGAGCCAATAACTCCATTATTTTTGGTGGAAATTCCATACATGGCATCAGCGGCTGCTCTTGCCTGGCGCAGAGCCGGACCGGCCAGGGGCAGTTTGCCTGGTTTGTGAGTCAGACGCTGGTAGACTTCGATGGCATCGCCTACTGCATAAATATGGGAGTCGCTTGTGCGATAATCCGGTGTTACCTTGATTGCGCCGGTCTCACCGATTTCCAGACCGGCCTTCTTTGCCAGCTCTGTCTCCGGCAGTACACCGATGGAGAGAACCACTGCGTCACAGGGCAATTCCCTGCCTGAGTTTAAGATTACCTTGTCCTTGGTGATGGTCTTAACACCGTCACTTACAGCCAATTCCACGCCCTGGTCATAAAGTTCTTTTTGCAGAATCTGGCTCATGTCATAGTCAAAAGGTGCCATGACCTGGCTGGCAGCCTCTGCCACGGATACTTGCTTTCCTGCTGCTTTTAGATTTTCGGCCACCTCCAGGCCTATAAAACCGCCGCCGATTACAACTACACTGCGGATTTCTTCTCTGGCAACATATTGATCCAGCTTTGTAATATCACTTACATTTCGCACTGTAAATACATGAGGAAGAGACACTCCTTCGATTGATTTTGGACGGATAGGAGAGGACCCCGGCGAAAGCACCAGTTCATCATATGATTCTTCATATTCCTGGCCGGATACACTGTTTTTGATGTGTATTTTTCTGAGAGTGGGGTCAATGCCGCACACCTCACTGTTAACACGTACCTCAATATCATAGGAATTCTTAAATCCTTCCGGTGTCATCAGCACAAGATGGTCCTTATGCTCCACGGTCCTGCTTAAATAATAAGGAAGTGAGCAGTTGGAGAAGGATACATGCTCTCCCCGCTCAAATATGGTTATAAATGCATCTGCATCCAGGCGTCTGATTCTGGCTGCGGCGGACGCACCTCCTGCAACACCTCCGACAATAAGAACTCGTTTACCCATGTTCGCACATCCTTCATAAAGTATTTTAATTATTAATTACCTTTTGTTGAAGCTGATTTCTTCTCCAGGTTCAGTGACTTCTCATTATACACTGCCATATCAATATTATTAGTCAGTTTTGCAGTTACTAAACCGGTTACCATACCATCGCTTACATTCAGAGCCGTTCTGGCCATGTCGATAACAGGTTCAATTCCTACCAGCAGGCCGGCGATGCCAACCGGGAGTCCAAGTGCGGATAACACGATAATCCCTGCAAAGGTCGCACCGCCTCCGACGCCGGCAATACCGATGGAAGCAAATGTGATAATAACTACCATCAGAATAAAGAAAGAAGGTGTAATGGGCTGCCCCACAGCAGGAGCTACCATAATTACCAGCATTGCAGGATAGATAGCAGCACATCCATTTTGTCCTATGGAGGTGCTGAGGGAACCCGCCAGATTAGAAACTCCGCTATCCACGCCCATCTCATCAGTCAGAGTTCTGATGGTTAACGGCAGGGTTCCTGCACTGGTACGGGAAGTAAATGCAAATACAAGGGTTGTCATGGCCTTCTTAAAATATGTAAGGGGGCTGACACCTACTGCAGCCAGTATCAGTCCGTGAATTATGAACATGATAAATATAGCTATGTAGGAAGCGAGAACAAAGGTCACAAGCCGCAGGATACTGGTATAGTCACTTCCTGCAATGGTTTTGGTCATTAATGAAAAGATACCGAATGGCGTCAGCATAATAATCATCATGACTACTTCCACCACCAAGGTGTTTAGAGAATTCATTAATTTTTCAAAAAACTCCGCTTGTTCGGGGGCATACGTCCGAACTCCGATTAATCCGATTCCAAGAAATGCTGCAATGAATACCACGGAAAGAGTTGCATTATTTCCCTGACCGGACAGGGCAGAGATTGGGTTGGAAGGAATGATATCAATAATGGTATCTTCAATAGAAAGGCCTTGCTGAGCTTTCTCTTCCAGCTGGGAAGTCTTTTTGCTCTCAGCCTCACCAATTTCAAGTCCCTCTGCACTGACACCAAATGCCATAGCAGTAACCGCACCTACCACTGCTGAAACTGCTGCTGTGGAAAGAAGGATTGCCAGTACAAGAGCGGTGATCTTACCAAGGTTCTTGCCAGACTTCTGATTAATAATAGCGCACACGATGGATACAAAAATCAATGGGATAACCATCATTTTCAAAAGCTTGGTATAGGCAGTACCCACCAGGGTGATCCAGCGCAGGCTTTCAGAAACTGCGGCATCATCTGCTACAGTCTTTAAAACCGCACCAAATATAATACCTCCGAAAAGACCGGCCACTACACGTACATTAAAAGACTTGCCTTTTTTCTGTAATACGAAGAGAACACCCAGATAAATTAAAAAACAGATTACACTGATATAAACAGACATTTATTCCCCCACCTTTTCTTTAATATTTTTGATAATGCTTTGGACTGCAGTAACAACATTTTTTGTATCTGTAGCCAGATTAATCCGGATAAATCCATGTGCCGTAAGGCTGAACCACTCCCCTACGTCACAGGCAAGACGGCATTTGCTCTGAATAAAAACGGAAGTTTCTTCTCCTTTGATATAGCCCCTTAAATCAATCCAGGACAGATATGTTCCTTCAAGAGGAGTAATCACAATCTTTGGAAGTTCCCTTCCAAACTCCTGCCTCATATAATGGTAGTTGTGGACAATCAGCGCTTTCACATTCTCCAGCCATTCTTCCCCTTCCCGGAAAGCGGCTTCTACGCCTACAATTCCCATGAGGTTGACATCCGGGGAACCAACGCCTTTGATGTATGTATCGTAGATTTCCATCAACTGTTTGTCGGATATGATTACATGGGAGTGAATCAGTCCGGCCAGGTTAAATGTCTTGGAACCTGCATTTAAGGTAATCAGGATATCCTTATAATTACCATTCCGGACCAGTGCGGATGATACAAATTTTTTATCCTCATAGGTGAAATCCTGATGAATCTCATCTGATACCACCAATACCCCATATCTGCGGCAGATATCAAACATGGTATCCAGCTCTTCCTCTGACCATACCCGGCTTACAGGGTTATGGGGAGAACACAGAATAAACATCTCTACCTTGTTTTCCACAATTTCTTTTTCGAATTTTTCAAAATCCAGGGTGTAGTAACCGTTGTTATTATCAAGTTCACAGGTTACCAGCTTTCTGCCGGTGTTCAATATAGCATCATAAAATGGGTAGTACACAGGGGGGCAGATAATAACTGACGCTTCCTGTTGGGTATATGCCCTTACAGCGGTATACAGGGATCCCACTACTCCTGTAGCAAACCTTACATGTTCTCTGGCAAGTTCTGCATTATGATGCTTTTTCTGCCATGCAAAAAAAGACTCAAAATATTCATCCCCCACTTTGCTGTATCCAAACACGCCGTGCTCCACACGTTTTGCCAGTGCCTCCTTCACCGCTGCAGGTGACTGGATCTCCATATCTGCAACCCAGAGTGGAAGCAGGTCTGCATCTCCAAATATTTCCTGAAGTGAGTCCCACTTTAATGTTCCCGTTCCCCTCCGTTCCATACAGTTTTCCTTACAGAACTTTTCAATGTCCATTAAAAATCCCATCCTTTCCATTGTATAAATAAAATTATTGTTTACCAATTAAACAATATTATAAAATATATAGTGCGTAGTGTCAATATAATTTAAAATAATTTTTATTATTAGGGCATATTTCACATAAAAGTATTGGATTATAATGATTATAGTTAAATGACTTAACAATATTTGTAATGTTGTTTTAAATAAAATATTGAAGCTCTATTCTATATATGATACTATTACATTCACATACATAATTACATAGAACAGGAGCATCTATATGAGTCATATTTCAGATATAAACAGTGCATATCAAAAGTTGAATGTACGGGCAGATACATTATATGAATTTATCATTTTATACCACAATTACATCTACTCTCATCACACCTATGAGAATGAAAACTTTAATATGATGGAGATACACACCCTTACCTATATCGACGACTCCCCTGGTATTACTGCCACTGAACTGTCAAAGAAATGGCACAAAAGCAAAAGTGCTATTTCTCAGGTCGTCAAGAAGCTGGTTGATTCCGGATATGTAGAAAAACGTTACAAGGAAAATAATGAAAAATCTGTATGCCTGTATACAACAGAAAAGGGGCAAAGGCTTTCCTCAGTTCACAAAGCCTATGATGTTGCAGATATTACACAGACAACCTCCTATCTGATTGAACAGTGCGGTGAGTCAGACTTAAATGCCTTTTACAGGATTATTGAGAAGTATAATGAACTTCTAAAATCTGAAAAGCCATCTCTCTTGTGATAATGCCCTCAAAAAAAGAGAGCTTATTTAGGAGGCCTACTATGGGGCTCCTAAACAAGCTCAAACATATTTTTCCTGGTTTTCATTTATAGAAGCAACGAAATTTTTTTATTATATGTGACCTGATATTTTAAGTTCCATTTTTAATAAAAACAAAGTTGCTTTCAGTAGAATGCTCTTTTGAAAAACAATACCCAAGCTGGTCAAAGGATTTTATTTTCTCCGGTACCGTTATATTGTGTTCTGCCAGGAACCGCACCATCTGTCCCCTTGCCATCTTGCACAGAGTTCCTTTTTCCACCACTCTGCCTTCTTTTAATTCCCCGAAGGTGCAGGTGAGAAGACGAGTGGTTTTGGGCAGGTAGGAAGTTACTGCTTTGCTGTATTCCTTGGATGCTAAGTTGAGGATAAAGTCGGTTTCTTTCAAAAGCTGTCTGGCCGGTTTGTCTCCCCAGTAGGTGTATAAGTCTTTACTACCATTTACAGACAGCTTAGCCTGCATTTCCAGCCGGTATGGAGTTACACCGTCAAAGGGGCGGAGAAGGCCGTAGAATCCGGAAAGAATGCGCAGATGGCGGCTGATAAAATCAAAATGCCCATCCTCAAATACGCCGGGAGCCATGTACTGGTATTGAATGCCCTCGTAAGCCAGAAGGGCAGGAGTTAAGCCATTATGTAAGTCCATTTCGTTCACACGCTTTACATTCAGTGAAGCAATGGAATTGTTGCAGCCCCATAGAGCCTGCAGTGCTTCGGCATTCATTTCCTGAAGATGTTTTTTTATTATTTCAGCTTCTGGCAGAAACTGGGGCAGAAAGTCAGTTTCCAGGATGTCGGTATCTTTGTTCATTTTCTTTGCGGGAGATATGATAATTCTCATGGACCCTCCTGTTTCTCTGTCAGACGTAAAAAGAGCCTGCTGCGGATTGTGACCGTAAGCAGGCTCTAAAGCATCAATGCTGTTAAGAATTCTTCATAACAATGGTTTCCATTGCGTCAGCCACGTCCTCACAGGCATCACAGCAATCCTCCAGGCGGTCAAACAATTCACTCCAGGCAGCAACTCTTATTGGGTCGCTTTCTTCCTCATAAAGCTTGCGGACAGCGCTTATATAGATGGAGTCGCCTTCTTCCTCCATGGTATTTACCTCAATAATGTTCTGCATCAGGGTAGAAGATTTGTGGAAGTTAGGGAATTCCTCAACTGTCTTTTGCAGTGCATGACAGCAGCGGAGGATCACGTCGGAAAATACCAGGGTTTCCGGGCGAATTTCCTTGATGTTATACATGTACATGCGGATCAGAATATCATCAATTTTGTCTGTCACATTGTCAAGCTGGTTGGCAATGAGAATAATATCTTCCCTGTCAATAGGGGTTACAAATTCTTTGGACAGGCGCTGCATCATATTGTGCTTTAATTCGTCTTCTGCATGTTCAATTTCGTGCATTGCCATTCTCTGGTCAGACAATGTCTCAGGATTGTAATTTTTTAATACTGCCTGTAAATGCTCTGCTGCCTGGCAGGAAAAACTTACCATGGCAATGAAATCATTGAAATAAGGGTTCTGTTTCTTCTTCATGTCGTATTCGTCCTTTACAAATTCGTTGTTACAGCACAGCTATGAAAAGCTTTGCCATAATAAATCCGATGAAACCGCATCCCGGGAAGGTCAGCACCCAGGTAAGTATCATCTCGCCAACCACACTCCAGTCCACGCTGCGCAGACGGTGGGCTGCTCCTACACCCATGATAGCAGTGGTTTTGGTATGTGTGGTAGATACAGGTACGCCGGAAAGAGAGGAAATCAAAAGGCAGCTTGCCCCGGCAATATCAGCGGAAAATCCCTGGTAGGTTTCCAACTTTACCATATCCATACCAACGGCTTTGATAATACGGTAACCGCCGATGGAAGTTCCAAGTCCCATGGTAATGGAACAGACCAGGATGAGCCAGAAGGGGATTTCAAAAGAGGTGGTGTAAGCTTGTCCTTTAGAAAGAGCCATACCAAGCAAAAACACACCCATAAATTTCTGACCATCCTGGGCGCCGTGCATGAAAGCCATGGCGGCAGCTCCTCCTATCTGAGCTTTTTGGAAAAAGGAGGTACTTTTTCTCCTGTCTTTTTTACGGAAAATGGCTTCAATCAGTCTGACTACTGCAAAGCCCATACCAAAACCGAGAAAAGTGGAAAGCACCAGACCGTACATAACCTTGATCCATTCGCCTCCGTTGACACCGGAAAGCCCTCCGTGCATAGCAATGGCGGCACCCGTAAGTCCGGCAATTAAGGCATGGCTTTCGCTGGTGGGAATACCAAAGAGCCAGGCGGCTACAGCCCAAAGAACAATAGCTACCATGGCAGCACACAGAGCAATGAGAGCATCGTGGGCATTACTTCCGAAGTCAACCATATTGTATATGGTTTGAGCCACAGTTTTGTTGACTGCAGTCATGACCAGAATTCCAAGGAAATTAAAAACGGCAGCCATAAGAATGGCGGGACGTGGTTTCATGGCCCTTGTGGAAATAGCTGTTGCTATGGCGTTTGGCGCATCTGTCCAACCGTTTACCAAAACAACTGCCAGGGTCAGAATTACTGTAACCAGCAGAGCCGGATTTTCCATAAGTTGGGATATAAAACTTGTAAAGTTTATCATCCATTGTTCTCCTCTGTATTTTTTTGAGTTTAACAAACAGCATTGAGTAAAATGCATATTCTATAGCATTATACATGATTTATATGACAAATTCAACACTTGACTTTCTGAAAAAAAGTTTTGCATTTAAGATGGGTAAAAGCTATACTGTAACTATTAAGATAACAAAGGCGTTTCTCTGTAGGGGAAGAGTACCTTATTATATAGAAAGAAGGAGGATGAATATGCCTATTAACAATCGTGCCAGTACGGGAATTTCAGGTCTGGACCAGGTGATTGACATGCTGCGGCTGGGAGATAATGTGGTCTGGCAGGTAAGTACCTTATCTGAATACCAAAGAGTTGTAACGCCCTATATCCGTCAGGCCAGGCAGGATAACAGGCGTTTGGTTTATCTCCGTTTCGGCAGCCATCTGCCTCTGCTGGAGGATGAGGAAACAGACTGTTTATACGTCCTTGATGCGTCAAAGGGATTCGAGGTTTTTGCCACAAAGGTACATCAGATTATTGAGCATGAGGGACCTGGAGTTTTTTATGTGTTCGACTGTCTCAGTGACTTGCTGGAGCACTGGTACTCTGACTTAATGGTGGGCAATTTTTTCCGGGTTACATGTCCCCTTCTTTATAAGTTCAATACAGTGGCATACTTTGCCTTGATGCGGGGTACCCACACGTATAACACCATTGCCCGAATCAGGGAGACAACCCAGCTTCTGCTGGATTTATACCGCATCTCAGGTAAGACTTATATCCATCCTCTGAAGGTATGGGAAAGGTATTCTCCCTCCATGTTTTTCCCGCATTTAATCGACGGAGACAGTGCAGTTTCGGTTACGGCCAGCGCAGAGGCTGCCACCTTGTTTTCCGGACAGTGGAGGCCCAAGCAGGCCCAGGATTTCTGGGAGAGCACTCTGGACCGGGCAAGAGCTGCTTTGATGGGAGGGCCCAGAGAACAGGATCAGATGAAAAATTTGCTTATCAGCCTGATCATGGGAAGGGAAAATGCCATTGCAAAGCTGGCAGTCCGTTATTTCACCCTGACGGATCTTTTGTATGTGGCTTCCAGGGAAATAGGAACAGGATACATCGGCGGCAAGAGCGTAGGATTTCTCCTGGCCCGCCGTATACTGGAAAATGATGCGTCTGATACACTCCATGAACAGATGGAGCCCCATGACTCCTATTATCTGGGTTCAGATATTTTTTATACTTATATTGTGCAGAATAAGTGCTGGAATCTCCGTATGAAGCAGAAAAGACCTGAGGGCTATTTTTCCCTGGCCGCTTCTCTTCAGGAAAAACTGCTGCAGGGGAAGTTTCCGGAAAACATCCGGGAGCAGTTTATGCAGATGCTGGAGTATTTTGGGCAATCGCCTATTATTGTGCGTTCCAGCTCCCTGCAGGAGGACAATTATGGCAACGCTTTTGCCGGAAAATATGAGAGCGTTTTTTGTGCCAACCAGGGATCTCCGGAGGAGCGGTGCCGTGAATTTGAACAGGCGGTACGCCGGGTCTATGCCAGCACGATGAATGAAAACGCCCTCCGTTACCGTCTGGACCGGGGACTAGTTGATAAGGACGAACAGATGGCTGTTTTGGTCCAAAGGGTTTCAGGAGATCACTACGGAGACCTATTCTTTCCTCATGCTGCGGGGGTTGCCAATTCTGTCAACTTATATCTCTGGGAGCAGGGGATGGAGCCTTCCGCAGGTATGCTCCGGCTGGTGTTCGGTCTGGGTACCCGGGCGGTGGACCGTGTTTCAGGGGATTATGCCAGAATCGTGGCACTGGACAGGCCTGATAAGAATCCGCCGGTTAATTACGGGGATGAGGCAAAGTTTTCCCAGCATAAGGCTGACGTGCTGAATTTAAGAGAAAACCGGATGCAGGTGGTTCCTGTCAACCGGATTGCAGCGGAAGATTTAAAAACGGATAAGAGCCTGTTCTTCAGCCCGGACCATGAACTTATAGGCCGAATGAGGGAGATGGGGCAAACCCTTTCTTCTACTCCGGTGATTACTGATTTTTCGGGTCTCCTTGGAAAAAGTACCTTTCCCGAAGTTATGCGTCAGATTTTATCTACGCTGCAACAGGCTTACGCTTATCCGGTAGATGTGGAATTTGCTGCTAATTTCAAAAAAAACGGACAGTACAAGATCAATCTTTTGCAGTGCCGGCCGCTCCAGACAAGAGGTCTTGGTGCTCCCGTTTCTTTGTCCTCACCGGATGATGAGCGGATTCTTTTGCAGACCTCGGGAAATTTTATGGGCGGTAATATCCATGTTTCCATTGAGTATGTGATTTGGGTCAAACCAAAGGAATATCTGGCTTTGACAGAGAGGGAGAAATATCAGGCCGCAAGAACCATCGGCTGCCTTAACCGGAAGCTGGAAGGTTCTCAAGTGCTTCTGATCGGGCCTGGCCGGTGGGGAACTACTACCCCTTCCTTGGGCGTTCCCGTTCATTTTACGGAGCTAAGCCACATGACAGCTATCTGCGAGGTGGCTTATCATGATATGACTCCGGAACTGTCCTTTGGAAGCCATTTCTTTCAGGATCTGGTGGAATCCGGTATTTTTTATGCTGCTGTTCAAGGGGGGAGAGAGGAAGGGGAATTTCATCCGGAGCGGCTTCCGGCCGTGGAGGAAGAGTTGGAAAACTGTGATTTGTCAGTGCGCCAGGCCCTCTATCTGGCAGCCACACCGGGGCTGTTTTTACATTCCGACATCATAAGCCAATCGGTACTCTGTTATTTTGAGAAAGAAGATAAAAAATAGACTTGTTAAAATATATGTGATATATTATGAAGAAAGTCATATTATGCCATATAATGCAATATTTTGCAGGAAACGTTTGCTGTAACAGCGAATCAGTAAAAGCCTGAGAAAATTGGGCAAAAAGAAAAAAATGGAGAAATCAGGAGGAACGAATTAAAATGTTCAGGGAAATGCGTAGGAAAAAGCAGGAATTGATGCGGGAGGAATGTGTGGAAATACTTAATAAGGGAACTTCAGGAGTACTGGCCGTATCAGGAGATGATGGATATCCCTATGCCGTTCCTCTCAGTTATGTATATAATGACTCGAAAATTTATTTTCACGGTGCAAAAGAAGGCCACAAGCTGGATGCTATCGAAGGAAATGATAAAGCATCTTTTTGTGTGATTGATCAGGACCAGGTGGTTGCCGAGGAATACACCTCTTATTTCAGGAGCGTAATTATTTTTGGAAAAGCCCGCAAAATTGAGGATGAGGAAGAAAAAAGAAAAACTCTCGAAATACTGGCTGTTAAATATTCTCCTGACCAGGAGGGGCTCTCAAAGGAGATTGAGGGACAGCTTAAACGGGTCACTATGGTAGAGTTATCCATAGAACACATGACCGGAAAAGAGGCCATTGAACTGGTAAGGAAACACGCCAGGGAAAAATAGTAAGGGTCTTTACAGGCAGATACGGGAGGAAAATACAAATGAATAAACAGGATTTGAACTATAAGGAGTATGTGGAAATCGCCGAAGGGGTCTACTGGGTGGGCTTTTTTGATGAATCAGCAGGTCTTCACTGCAATCCTTATTTGATTGTTGACGGCAAAGAAGCGGTTCTCATTGACAGCGGAAGCAGGGAGGATTTCAGTACTGTCATGCTGAAGATCATGCGGACAGGTATCAGCCCGGGACAGATCAAGCGCCTGATTTATCAGCATTATGATCCGGATTTATGCGGGAATATTCCTCATATAGAAACCCTTATTAACAGCAGAGATTTGAAAATTATTTCCCATTACGAAAATAATATTTTTATCAAATATTATTCTATGCAATCTCCTAAACAGTGCATTGAACAAATGGGCTTTCACTATGAGTTTGGAAACGGCAGGCGTCTGGAGTTTATCCGGACGCCCCATTCCCACTCTCCGGGAAGTTTCGTTACATATGATACAAAGACAAAGATATTATTCAGCAGTGATATTTTCGGAAGCTATGACAATGACTGGGATTTGTTTACGTTGATCAGCAGCTCATGTATGAATTGTACGCCTGAGAAAATCTGCCCTGTGACAAAGCAGCTATGCCAGATGAAAGGTATCATTAATTTTCACAAGCGTATTATGCCCTCAAAGAGAGCACTGCGGTATGCATTGGATCGAATGGAAGAACTGGATATTTCTATGATTGCTCCCCAGCACGGGAGCATTCTAGATACTCCTGAATCTCAAAAGGCTGTAATTAAGAGGCTGAGGGAACTGGAGTATATGGGAATTGACTATTTTCTAAAGGGGGAGAGAACGTGAGAAGGGGGGCTGCCATTTTACCGGAAAGCCAGCTTGTATTAGGGCAGTCAGAACCAGATGAATATGTCAAGATTTTGCTGGAGAACTTTGCAGAGAAAGTGGATAACCATATTCAGACCGCACTGGTTTCAGAGATTATGGAGCGTTATGTGGAAGTGTCAAAGGCGCTGGAACTAAAGAGCAGGGAATTGGAAATACGGGATGCAAAGCTGAAGAAATATAATCATCATTTAGAAGATCTGGTACGGGAAAAGGTGAAGGAAGTATCTAATTCTCAGATGGCTACCATTCATGCAATGGTAAAGCTTTCGGAATCCAGAGATGATGAAACAGGGGAGCATATCGTCAGGACTTCCAGTTATTGCCGCTTTATGGCGGAAAAGCTTTTGGAAATGGGGGTTCATGAAGAGGAAATTGATTCCGGTTTCATTGAGAGTGTTACTCAGGCCAGTCCTCTCCATGATATTGGAAAGGTGGGAATTCCGGATTCTATTCTATTAAAGCCAGGCAAGCTTACCCCTGAGGAATTTGAAGTAATGAAAAACCATACAACAATCGGTTATCAGACTCTTTTCAGCATTGATAAAAAGGATTCCGGAAGTGCTTTTATTAAAGTTGGGCTGGAAATCACCCTCTGCCACCATGAAAAGTGGGATGGAAGCGGGTATCCAAGAGGCTTGAAGGGAGAGGAGATTCCCATATCAGCCAGAATCATGGCTTTATCGGATGTGTATGACGCCCTGCGGTCAAAGCGGGTGTATAAGGAAGGCTACAGCCATGAAAAGAGCATGGAAATCATCTCTGAGGGCAGGGGAAGTCACTTTGATCCTCTTCTGATTGATGTTTTTGTGAAATATAATGGAGCTTTCCGGGACATTTTTGATGAAACGTAAAAAGTTGGTATTTTTCGTTTCCACGGCGAAGGGATTTGATCCGGCCTTGACAAAGATGGGGCCGGGAAGTAAGATGTACGTATACCCCTATTGGTATGGAGGTGGAAATATGAAGCAATGTATGGATTCAGATAATCTGCACCGCAGATTGAAAAAGATCGTGGGACAGGTCCAGGCTATTGAGCGTATGATTGATGAAGATGTTCCCTGCGAGGACATTCTTTCCCAGATCAATGCGGCTAAATCGGCCCTGCATAAGGCAGGACAGGTGGTTCTGGAAGGACATATCAGGCACTGTGTGCGTGACGGAATTGAACACGGTGATGCAGACAGAACAATTGAAAATTTCACAAAAGCAGTGGAGCGATTTGCAAATCTCACGTAGTTCACAAACAGCCGTTTTTCAATGGCTGTTTTTCTTTTTTTTCTTGACAAACCCATACCCCCTATGGTATCAATATACACATACCCCTATAGGTATAAAAAGGAGGCTTTATGGATTACATTATAGAAAAAATAGAAGGATTTATGGAAACAGGCGGTACAAAAAAGGACATTATTTTCCTGGCAGTTTCCGGGGCGGCACTGGTTATCAGTATTTTTAACTTGCTCCCCCTGCCCTTTAATGCTGCCTGGATCGCTATTGTGCTGTGCGGAATTCCCATTATACTGGAGGCAATCATAGGGCTTATTACTTCCTTTGATATTAAGGCCGATGTTCTTGTTTCTTTGGCCTTGATTGCGGCAGTCTGCATTGGGGAGGACTTTGCAGCCGGAGAGGTGGCCTTTATCATGCAGCTTGGGGCCTTGCTGGAGGATTTAACTGTTGCAAAGGCAAGGGCCGGAATTGAAAAGCTCATCCGGCTGACCCCCCAGACAGCAAGAATCATAAGAAACGGTCAGGAACAGATCATTGCTGCCCAGCAGGTGCAGGTAGACGACATCCTTCGTGTACTTCCAGGAGAAACCATTCCAGTGGATGGAGTTCTGGTATCCGGTCAGACCTCTGTCAACCAGGCTGTTATGACGGGAGAGTCTCTTCCCGTGGATAAGAGCGCCGGGGACCAGGTGTCCAGCGGAACGTCTAATCAATTCGGTGCATTTGAAATGAAGGCCTCCAGAGTGGGAGAGGACAGCTCCATTCAGCGGATGATCCGTCTTGTTCAGTCGGCAGATGCGGGAAAAGCAAAAATTGTGGGCGTAGCAGACCGGTGGGCCACCTGGATCGTGGTGACGGCCCTTACCGCCGCCGCCATAACATGGCTTGTGACAGGGGAAGTGATCCGGGCTGTCACCATTCTGGTTGTATTTTGTCCCTGTGCCCTGGTTCTTGCCACCCCTACGGCAATAATGGCGGCTATTGGAAATGCCACGGGACACGGTTTTCTGGTCCGGGAAGGGGATGCCCTGGAACGTTTGGCCCTTGTTACTAAGATCGCGTTTGACAAAACGGGAACCCTCACTTATGGTAACCCCCAGGTTATAGAGGTAAAAAGCATGATTCACCAGTATCCGGAACGGGATTTATATGGGCTTATTGCTTCGGCAGAGCTGTTATCCGAGCATCCACTGGGCAAGGCGGTGGTCCGCTGTTATAAGCAGGAAACGGGAAGTTCTGTTTTGCCTCCGGAGGATTTTCAGATGATGCCTGGGGAGGGCGTATCTGCTGTTGTTGGCGGAAAAAAACTTCTTGCCGGAAATGAAAAAATCATATCCGCCAATGGCATGCTGCTTCCCGGAAACTTAAAGGAGGAGGCAGAACAGTATTTTTCACAGGGGTGTACAGTCATTTATATTGCAGTTGATCAGGCCCTTGCCGGTTTTGCCGTTTTGTCAGATACGGTCCGGAAGGAGAGCGGGCAAATGATAGAGCAGTTGAAGAAATTAAAAATTCAGCCTGTTTTGCTGACGGGGGATAATGAAAATGCTGCTAAAGCCATTGCGGGAAAACTGTACATAGAAGAGGTGTACGCAAACTGTCTGCCGGAGGATAAGCTGAAACGGATTAATGCCTGCCAAAAAGCCGGGGAGAAAATCTGCATGATCGGTGACGGAGTCAATGATGCCCCTGCCCTGAAAATGGCGGATGTGGGTATTGCTATGGGAGGGATAGGAAGCGATATTGCAGTTGATGCTGCAGATATTGCTCTTGTGGATGATGAGGTGAAAGAACTGCCTCATTTACTGGCTCTTTCCAGAAAGATGATGACAACCATCAAATACAACCTGGCGTTTTCCATGGGATTGAACTTTCTTGCCATTGCTCTGGCTGTTTCCGGAGTGCTTAACCCTGTTGCAGGAGCACTGGTGCACAATGCAGGTTCTATTGCAGTGATTATCAATTCGTCATTATTATTAAAATGGAGAAAAAAAGCATAATATTAAAAATAATGCGGCATATATAGATTGTTTATTGACAATCTGGATACGACCTGATAAACTGATAAATGGAATACCGATAACTCGATTATCAGTTATGTAAGGAGGTGAAATAATACATGTCAAAGCCAGACCGTTCCATTGACCCGCGGATTATGGAACGTGCAAAAAAGGAGTTTCTTACTCATGGATTTGAAAAAGCATCTTTAAAGGCAATCTGCCAGGAAGCAGGGGTTACGACAGGGGCTCTTTACAAGCGGTACAAGGGAAAGGAAGATTTGTTCTGTGCAGTGGTGTCGGATACGGTTGCAGCTCTGGATGCCTTTGTGGAAATGAGAAGCTCTGCCCAGGCAAGGGACCTTTCCGATGAAGAGCTGGTCAGTGCGTGGGAGATGGGAGAAAGCATGCTGGAATGGTTTCGGTTCCTTTATGAATACCACGATGGTTTTACTATGCTTATTTCCTGTGCAGGAGGGACCCGGTATGCAAATTTTCAGCACGACCTGACAGAAAAAATGACGGCCAAGACCTACGAATATTTTCAGGAAGCCAAAACCCGGGGGCTTGCTCATGGAGATATTTCCATGGAGGAAATGCACATTCTGCTTTCTGCATTCTGGACGACTGTATGCGAACCTTTTATCCATGGATATACATGGGATCAGCTAGAGGTCCACAGTGATCTCATATGCAGTCTGTTTGACTGGAACCGGGCGTTGGGGTTTCACACATCCGTTATTTAACCTGCGATCAGTAATCCCTTTGGAGAGGGATTTCTGCTTGTCATGTGGTTAGTTTAAACTAACCAAAGTCAATTAAAAAGGAGGGATTTATTTTGTTTAAAAAGGTACTGGAATATGCCGGTGAGCATCGAAAAACAACTTACTGTGCTGTTGCAGCCATGCTGGCAGGCATGGTGATGCAGGTGCTGCCATTCTGGTTTATATACCAGATCATCCGGCCTCTGCTCATGGGGGAAGCGGTTACAGCGGAGTACATGATTTGGCGTACTGCAGCCATTGCAGTATGCACAGTGCTGTATGCGGTGCTTTACATATGGGGACTTTCTCTTTCCCACAACGCAGCCTACAACACTTTGAAAAACCTGCGGATTTCCTTGCAGGCAAAGCTGGAGAGTCTGCCTTTGGGCGTCATTCAGGAAAAAGGCGTGGGTGCTGTCAAAAAAATGTTTATTGATGACATTGAAAAAATTGAACTGCCTCTTGCCCATGCCCTGCCGGAAGGAATTGCCAATATCACTATCCCTGTCCTGGTATTCCTGGGAATGTTTTTGGCAGACTGGAGAATGGCTCTTCTGGCTCTGGCCTCCCTTCCCTTTGGAATAATAGCCATGATGATGATGTACCAGAGTGGAACGACCAAGATGGGAGATTATTATGAGTCGGCGCAAAAGATGAACAACACCATTGTGGAATATATCAATGGCATGGAGGTGGTTAAGGTATTTAACCGGGACGGTGAATCATATCACAAGTATGAAAAGGACATCAAAAGCTACCGGGATTTTACCCTGGCCTGGTACAAAGCATGCTGGCCGTGGATGGCCATTTATAACAGCCTGGTTCCCTGTGTAGCCCTTTTTGTTCTCCCGGTTGGCTCCTATTTTGTCATGAAGGGGTATTCCACTCTCCCTGGTCTGGCCCTTGGGATGTGCATGTCCTTTGGAATCAGCGGACCTCTTCTCAGAGCCATAAGTTTTTTGCCGACTATGGCCCGCATTGGCTATACCATATCCAGTTTGGAGCAGATGATGAATGAACCGCCTCTTATTCAGTCATCAGAGCCCTTTTCCGGCAAGGATCACAGTGTGGGTTTTGAAAACGTACGCTTTGGGTACAAAGAAGCTGAAGTGCTCCACGGCGTAACTCTTGAGGTGCCGGAGGGCAGTCTGACCGCTCTGGTGGGGGAATCCGGCAGCGGAAAAAGCACACTTGCCAGGCTGTTGGTTCATTTCTACGATGTGACGGAAGGCTCTGTCAGAATCGGAGGCCAGGACGTGAAAAACATGAGTCTGGAGGCCCTTAACGGCCAAATATCTTATGTGGCCCAGGAACAGTTTTTATTCAATATAAGCCTGCTGGAGAACATCCGGCTGGGCAGGCCGGAGGCAACAGATGAAGAGGTGCTGGAAGCAGCCCAAAAGGCCCAATGCGGCGAATTTTTAACCCGGCTGGAAAAAGGCATTTACACCATGGCAGGAGACGGGGGCAAGCAGCTTTCTGGAGGAGAACGGCAGAGGATTTCTTTAGCCAGGGCTATTTTGAAAAATGCGCCTGTTGTGGTTCTCGATGAAGCCACAGCATTTATGGACCCGGAGAATGAGGAAAAGATGAATCAGGCCATTGCTGAGGTTATTGAGGGCAAGACTGTTATTGTTATCGCTCACAGGCTGCATTCCATCATAAACGCCGACCAGATCTGCGTACTGGAGGCAGGAAATTTAACTGCAGCAGGAACTCATGAAAAGCTGCTTATAAGCAGTCCGGCCTATCAAAGACTTTGGCAGGCAGCACAGGGCAGCGCAGAGTGGAAGGTCAGCACCGAGAAAGGGGGTAATACATTATGACAGTGTTAATGAAACGCATCTTCAATGCCTCAGGGAAGTACAAGGGCAGAATTGCCTTGGCCTTTGTGTTCTCGTTTTTAAAAGGAATTTTAAAAAATGCACCCATTGGTCTTGCACTTTTTTTACTTTCTGCTTTTTATTACGGAACAGAAACTCCAGAGCTTTCCCTGGGCATTGGATTTATTTTAGTTGTCATTCTTCTGCTTCAAATACTGTTTCATAATATTTCAGACCGGCTTCAGTCAGCAGCAGGTTTTCTCCTTTTTGCCGATAAACGAATGGAGCTGGGAGCCCATCTGCGAAAGATGCCTATGGGCTATTTTACAGAAGGAAATATAGGAAAGATCAGTTCCGTTCTTTCTACTGATATGGTATTCATTGAAGAAAACGGCATGAGCGTGCTGGCCGATATGATGAGCTATATCTTTTCCCAGGGTATTTTGCTGGCCTTTATATGTTACTTTAATATATGGCTGGGAATTGCGGGGCTGGCTGTACTGTTACTGATTCTGCTGGCTGCGCGGGGACTGAAAAAAGAAGCTCTTGAGGATTCGGTGATCCGTCAGGAACAGCTTGAAAACCTGACTGAGGCGGTTTTGGATTTTACAGAGGGAATCGGTATCATTAAAACATACAACCTGCTGGGAGAAAAGTCCAGGGCGCTTGCCGACAGCTTTCTGGAGACATGCCGCACCAGCCTGGATTTTGAGGAGAACCATACTCCATGGCAGAGAGGGTTAAACCTGATCTACGGCTTTGGTGTGGTGGTGATAACAGCACTTTCTATATTTTTGTATTTTCAGGGAAAACTGGATGTGCCTTATCTGGTTGGGATTATGCTTTTTGTATTTGATTTATTCGGCCCTTTGAAAGCCCTGTACGGACAAAGCGCACGGCTTACAGTGATGGATAGCTGCATGGACCGCATTGAGGCGGTGTTTGCAGAGCAGGAACTTCTGGATACAGGCACTGAGGATATTCCTGAAGAAAGTGATGCTCCTGAGGTACAATTTGAACACGTCAGCTTTGCCTACGGTGAAAAAGATGTGCTTCGCAACATCACATTTGATCTTGAAAAAAACCGGATGCTGGCTTTGGTGGGGCCGTCAGGCGGAGGAAAATCCACTATAGCAAGCCTTCTGGCCCGGTTTTGGGATGTAAAGTCCGGACGGATTCTGGTACGTGGAAAGGATATAAGAAGTGTACCTCTCAGCCAGTTAATGGATCATATCAGCATGGTGTTTCAGCGTGTGTATTTGTTTCAGGATACCATTTACAATAACATCAGCATGGGAAGGCCTGGGGCCAGCCGCGAGGAAGTAATGGAGGCAGCCCAAAAGGCAAGGTGCTTCGATTTTATTATGGCTATGCCTGAGGGCTTTGACACTGTGGTGGGAGAGGGAGGAGCAAGCCTTTCAGGAGGTGAACAGCAGCGTATTTCCATTGCCCGATGTATTTTAAAGAATGCTCCCATTGTCATCTTGGATGAAGCAACAGCCAGTGTGGATGCGGATAACGAAAGCCATATTCAGCAGGCCATCAGCGAGCTGTGCAAGGGAAAAACCCTTCTGGTGATTGCCCACCGTTTAAATACCATCCGTCATGCCCATAAAATATTGGTGGTAGCGGAAGGAAAATTAGAAGAAGAGGGAACTCATGAGGATTTGATGGAAAAGGGCGGTATTTATAAGAACTTTGTAAATGCCAGGGAAAATAGCCGGGGCTGGAGCAAAAAGGCTGACATCCGGACACCTATTTCCCGGTAAAATTCCTCTTGACTTTGTTTGTAAAAAGTGATAACGTTGTTATTAAATTATGTAAGAAAGGTTTGCAGTGAAGCTATGAGCTATAATTCGCAGCTGACCCGCAAGCGGATTTTGGAGTGTGCCCAGCGGGAATTTATGGAGTACGGCTATCAGCACGCCAATATGCGGCGTATTGCTCAGGAGGCAAATGTTACCACCGGTGCGATGTATAACCACTTTGTCAATAAGGCAGTGTTATTCGATGCTCTGGTGCAGGCTCCTGGGGAGGAGATGCTGGCTCAGTTTAAGGAAATACACCGTCAGGCCGGAGAAAAAGTTTCTTTCGGGCCTGAAGGAGGCGTGGAAGAGAAGGCCCGTGCAGGTACGGACTGGATGCTTGGCTATATCTATGAGCATATGGATACTTTTCGTCTGATTTTCTGCCGCTCGGAAGGAACCCGCTGGTCCTCTTATCTGGAGAGCTTAATTGATATTGAAGAACAGGCCTACCGGGTCTATTGCGATTCTTTCGGCAAGACTGGAACGAAGGTGGAGGATATGTTCCTGCATGTGACCGCTGCCACCGGATTTCAATACCTGGTGGAGTTTGTCTCTCACGACTTGCCTTACCAACAGGCAGTGGCCGTGATGGAGAGCGTGAAGCAATACAGTATGGCAGGCTGGAATAAAATATTGGGGCTTTGACCCCAATTTTTCAGGGAGTTACGTTAGCTTTAACTAACTTTAATCTGATACATGGGGTGGCTGCCCCGGCATATTAAAAAATGGAGGTACATATCATGCCAACAAATGCTACTAGTAAAAACCAGAACAAATTGACAGGAAAAGATCTCATCAACGTTGGGATTTATTCTTCCATCTATTTTGTCATCATTATGGCTCTTGCTATGCTGGGCTATATCCCTATTATGATGCCACTTCTCTGTGTCATCGGCCCCATCGCCGGTGGAATCCCCTTTATGCTTTTCTTAACCAAAGTAAAAAAGTCCGGCATGATTCTCATTATGAGCATTATTATGGGTATTATGATGGCACTGACCGGTATGGGACTGTACGCCCTGCCAGTGGCAGTAGTTTCCTCTCTTTTGGCAGAACTGGTCTGGAAGAGAGCGGGTTACCGTAAGGCAGGCAGTTCGGTTGTGGTATGCGGTCTGTTCAATATATGGATGTGGGGCAACTTTATCCCTCTGTTTACCAACACTGCAAGTTATTTCTCCACCCGGACGGAGTTTGGCGCGGATTATGAAGCGGCGCTGACTGCTTTGCTGCCGCCCTGGATGAATCTGGTTTTGCTGGCCAGCTGCTTCATATGCGGCATGATCGGCGGACTGCTGGGACGCAGGCTGTTGAAAAAGCACTTTGCCAAAGCGGGGATCGCCTGATGACCTCCGGTATTTTGCAGACCACAGGGCAGAAGCACGGCATACTGTTAGACCCCCGAACCAAACTATTGCTGCTGGTCACGGTCTCCGCCTTTGTATTGGGGGGACTTGGAGGCGAAAAATTGTCCTTTTTCGTACCATTTTTTTCTGCGCTGCCAATGGTTCTGCTTCTGGCAGCGGGAAAATTCAGAGCAGGGATTCTATATCTGGCGGTCTTTACAGTTGCCTATCTGCTTTCGCTTCTGCTGGTCCCCCTGCTGTCGGGGTTTCCGCAATTCCTGCTGTTAGGCTGCACCGGTATTTTGAGCCGTGTTATGCCGGGGGTGGTGATGGGAGCCTACGTTCTTTCCACTACAACAGTCAGCGAGTTTACGGCTGCAATGCAGAGACTCCATATCAGCGAGAAAATCGTCATTCCCATGTCGGTCATGTTCCGTTTCTTCCCCACAGTAGGGGAGGAATTCAGTGCAATTAACGCCGCTATGCGTATGCGGGGAATCAGTCTTTTAGGCGGCAGAATAGGAAAAGTGATGGAGTACCGTCTGGTGCCTCTGATGACCTGTTCGGCCAAGATCGGTGAAGAGTTGTCTGCGGCAGCTCTTACCCGCGGTCTTGGGGGCGGAGAGAAGCGGACTAACATTTGCCGGATCGGCTTTGGAGTTCAGGACATTTTGCTTACCAGTCTGTGTGCCGCCGCCTTTTCAGCTGCGGCTTTGACATATCTGAATATATTGTGAGGAAGAGAAACATGATAGAGTTAGACCATATTAGTTTTCAATATCAAAATTCCGAATCAGGCTCTCTGCAGGATGTTTCTCTGCAGGTGAATCAGGGAGAATGCGTGCTGCTCTGCGGTCGGTCTGGCTGCGGTAAGACAACATTGACCCGTCTTATTAACGGTCTTATTCCTCATTACTATGAGGGAGAATTATCGGGGGAGATATGGGTGGGAGGACTGGATGTGAGAAATGCCGAGCTCCACGAGACAGCCCGTCTGGTGGGCAGTGTATTTCAAAATCCCCGCAGCCAGTTCTTTTGCGTGGATACCACCGGAGAGATTGCTTTTGGGTGTGAAAATCTGGGGCTTCCCCCAGAAGAAATTAATCTGCGGGTGGACCGTACCGCACGGGAGATGAGGGCGGAAAAGCTGTTGGGAAGGAGTATCTTTCATCTGTCCGGAGGTGAAAAGCAGAAAATAGCCTGTGCATCCGTGTCTGCTATGGAACCTGAGGTGTTTGTTCTGGACGAACCCACCTCCAATCTGGATATAGATGCCATAAAGGACTTAGCAGAAACTCTGCGATTGTGGAAAGCCCGGGGGAAAACGATTATTATTGCAGAGCATCGTCTGTATTGGTTGAGAGAGCTGTGTGACCGGGTTATTTATCTCCAGGATGGAAAAATTGAACTGGACATTCCCATGGAGGAGTTCTGTACCTATACCAGTGAATTTCTCACCAAACTAGGGCTGCGCACATTGTCACTGGCTGATTTGTCCTGGGAGAAAGTGCAGCCGCCCTCCGGCGGACAGCTGATCCTGAGGGGGTATCAATATACTTATGGGGGCAGCCTGGTTCATGCATTGGACATTCCCGAGGCAATCCTGCCTGAGGGCGGTTTAATTGCCGTCATCGGCCACAATGGAGCGGGAAAATCCACTCTGTCAAAATGTTTGTGCGGGCTGGTAAATCGCTGTAAAGGAGTCTGCATGAGCAAAGAGGGAACTGCTACCCGCCGCCGTATGCTGAAAAAAAGCTACATGGTCATGCAGGACGTGAATCACCAGCTATTTTGTGAAAGCGTGGAAGAGGAACTTCGGCTGGGGATGGAAGAAGGGGCGGAACTGGAGCTGGTTATGGATGCCCTGGAACTGACAGCCTTCCGGGAACGTCACCCTTTGTCCTTGTCTGGCGGACAGAAGCAACGGGTAGCCATTGCATCTGCTTTACTGGCGGGAAAAGAAGTACTGGTGCTTGATGAACCCACCAGCGGTCTGGATTTCCATCACATGGAACAGACTGCACGTCTTCTGCGCTCTTTGAACGGAAAGCAGACTCTGTTTATTATCACTCACGATCCTGAACTTATTATCCGCTGCTGCAACTTTGTGATCCATCTGGAGGACGGGAGGATTAAAGAACAATACGCTTTGGATAGTGCCGGGGGGCTGCGGCTGCGCCAGTTTTTTGAATGAAAATGTGAGAAAAAGAGCTGTTGCAGCCTTCACATTAACTGGACACAGATGAAGGCATGTGGTACAATAATAAACATTCATGATCAAGCAATTTAAAATAAACATTCTTATACTGCCAGTAAAAAAACGGTTTCTCAAAAAAGGGTTACCGTATTTTTTTATTGATTCCCATGGTTCACCAATGAAAGGAGATCTTCCATGCTCTGGCTCACAAACATTAAAATGGAAACAGGATATGATTTCAGCAGACAAGATGATATTCGTACTAAAACCCAATACGCGGCAATCGGAATTGAGGACGGAGTGATCCGTACTATTGAAAGAAAAGCTGCTCTAAAGGAAGGGGAAGCGGTCATTGACGGACAGGGGTATTTGCTTCTTCCTGCATTTGCAGACAACCACCTCCACCTGGATAAAGGCCATTACGGTGGTTCTTGGCAGGCTGTTGTCCCCGTGGAAAACGGAGTACGTGACCGAATCCGGGAGGAAGAAGGCTTCCTGCTGGATTTTCTGGAACATACTCCGGAAAAGGCTCAGGCACTCATAGATTTGGTGGCAGGCAACGGGGCCGCCTTCTTAAAAGTGCAGGTCAATGTGGATCCGGTTGTGGGCCTAAAAAATTTAGAGAGTGTTTATAACGTTTTGAAAAAGAACTCCCACCGTCTGAACTTTGAGGTCGTGGTCTTTCCTCAGCATGGTACTCTGGTTACAGAAGCAAAGGGCTGGCTGACAGAGGCCATGAAACACCCGGCAGTGACAGCCATAGGAGGTCTGGATCCCGCCACCATTGACGGAGATATTGAGGCATCCTTAAAAACCATTTTTGATTTAGCGGCGGATTTCCAAAAGCAGATTGATATTCATCTCCATGACGGCGGCACCCTAGGGATGTTTGAAATGCATCGCATTGCTGACTATACGGAACAGTATCATATGGAGGGCAAGGTGCAGATCAGTCATGGTTTTTGTCTGGCAGATCAGTCAGAAGAGGAAATCATAGGAATGGCGCAGCGTCTGTCCCGGGCCGGAATTGCCATTAACAGTACGGTTCCACTTGATAATGCGCCCAATCTGCCCCTTTTGCGAAGAAATGGTGTTAAAGTGCATGTGGTTAACGATAACATCAACGACCACTGGAGTCCTTTTGGAACCGGTGATTTACTTCAGCGGGCAAGCCGTGCAGCAGAAAAATTTGATCAGGTTGATGAGCGTTCTCTGGCACAATGCCTGTCTATGGTCACAAGAGGAGTGACGCCCTTATCCTGGGAAGGAGAATTGCTCTGGCCCAAGCCGGGCGATGCTGCAGATTTTGTACTGGTTCCCGCAGAATCGACGGCCCATGCAGTGGCCAGAGTGCCTCTGGAGCGTGTTGTTATATTCAGGGGCCAGGTTGTTTCTCAGAGATGAGGTACTGCAATGGTGGATTTACAAAAAATGCTGGTTTTGTATAATTAAAAGGGAGGAAACAAAAATGGTACATCTGGTATATTGTGATAATACGGGCAAAAAAGGGGAACATGTATTAGATAAAATATTAGAAGGAACGAAAACAATGGTTGTGAGAGGTGCGGCTGGCCGCAAGATACCCCACAGCCGGGTATTTGAGGGCGAAACAATTTATTTTATGGAAAAAGGAACGTCACTTATTTCTGCTCTTGCCTCTGTAACATCTGTTCAAAATCATGTGAAGCTGACGGAAGATGAGATTGTGAAAACCTTGAATGATAATCAGCAGAAGCTGGATTTAACGGAAAAACAGAAGGAACGCTGGCATAAGAAATGTTTGTGTCTGGTTGAATTTGACAGCATTCAGAAAATTGATCCGCCTCTTGCATTTGATCATCAGGGCAATATGGATGATTGGCTGATTATTGAAAAGGTTGAAGATGTGGTTGTAGGCACAAGCGTGCCTTACAATTATGAAAAATCTAAATTTTAGCCTCCAGTATATTAGAAATTAAACCTTATGAAGTGAAGGATAAAAACTTGATAAGTTCAAAAACGAACAAGCCCGCAGAAGAAAAGATCTGCGGGCTTGTTCGTTATATAAAATCAACAAAGTTATGTTCTGTGTTGCCTTATTCCTTAAAAAGTGTCACAGTTTAATTGAAACCAAGACGGCCTTTTTAGACAAAATACGACAATTTTTATTATACACTGCTTATATTTGCTTGTCAATCCGACACCGTTCTCTAATATTAAGGCGTTTACCAAAGTGTTTACTGATAAAAAGATAGTTGTTTTTGTACCTGTTCTAAAAATAAGCCGTCAAAATCAACGTCAATTATAAAGGTTTACTGAGGAGGAAGTGTACACTATGGCACGAAAAGGAGAAAATATTTACAAACGCAGGGATGGACGATGGGAAGGCCGGGTTCTTCAACAAGATGGGAAATACCGTTCTTTTTACGCAAAAACTTATCGTGATGTTCGGATAAAAATGAGGAATAAGAAAGAACAAATCGATGTTGTTCAAGAAATTCCGGACTCGTCGTGTTGGAAAGCAGCAGGTCTATTTGAGAACTGGCTCATGGAAGGGCTTTATAGCCGCTTAAAACCCTCCACCTATGATAGTTACTTTCGCTGCACTCAGAAATATGTACTTCCGCATTTTAGGCAAGCGGAAAACACCCAATTAACAGAAGAATCAATCTTACGATTTATAAAAATGATTAACGAGAAAACTATTCTTTCTGAAACTTATCGAAAAAAAATACTGTCAATTTTTAAGACCTCTTTGCGGGATATTTCTAAAAAACAACCTGAATTAGCACATCTGCTTCAATATGTAGAGTTGCCTAAGGCCAGCAGTCAAAAAGAAAATCCTGTATTTTCAGTAAAAGAACAGCGTTCTATTGAGTTTGTGGTTCATCATTCAGAAGACAAACGGGTTTTTGGAATCATTCTATGTTTTTATACCGGAATCCACATCGGCGAGTTATGTGCTTTGAAATGGGGAGATATTGATCTGGAAGCGGGGGTAATGTCAATTTCCAGAACAGTATGCCGTATTCAAAATTTTGATGGAAGTAGCCCGAAGACCTATCTTCATGTAGGTTCACCAAAAAGCAAGGCTTCTCTGCGAAAAATTCCTTTACCTGCATTTTTAATTCAATTGGCAAGAGAACAGTATATAGAAAGTATGATGGAAAACCACTATATGCTTTCAGGAAACTCTCATCCTTTTGACCCTCGTATCTATCAGCGAATTTATAAAAGAGTTTTGGTAAGCTCAGGTGTTCGAGATCGTAAATTTCATGCAATCCGACACACGTTTGCCACAAGAGCGCTGGAATTGGGTGTTGATATTAAAACACTCAGTGAAATATTGGGGCATTCCAATATAAATATTACGTTAAATATCTATGCCCATTCACTGATGGAACAAAAAAGAATTGCTATTGAAAAGTTTAACGAAATGCATATTTTGCATATGAGTATTGCAGAATCCGCCGTCAATTCTCTGGTCATACCTGTATCCATTGCCCTGTAAATCAAGGAATATGATGCCCTGCGCTTGGTTTCAATTAAACCGTGACATCAATGGTCTATCTTAACATTATTATTATGGGTTTGATAAGTAAAATTTATTCAAGGGCCTTCAAGATAACAATGACAAAAGTTAAAAGGGAGTGTAGTAAAAAACAATAGCATATCTAAAACTAAGAGGGCATTTCAGGAGGAGGAACATTATGAAGTCTAATATGAAGACAAAAAAATCTCACGGAAAGGATCCATTAATTCGAGATTTTGAATTTAATCCTAAAGCCAGAGGCATGAAAAAATTGGTGCTTAAAATTTTAACTTTTGTTGGAATTCCAGTTATTTTATCATTCATTGTTGTAAATATTATTACCCTTCAGCTGACCCAGACAAGTGTTAATAGACTGACCCAGAATGAATTAACTGCAACATCTCTGTCGGCTTCTCATGAGATAGAGGGATTTTTCAATACATATCTACATAAAATGGAGCAGTTTTCTGCCAGCGCCGATTTACAGGATTTTTTTCAGGAATTGAAGCCGGGGACAAAAATTAATCAGGCAGAAGGTTTTGAACATATTAAGCGAACATTGGTCAGTACTTATGAGGCAGATTTAGAATCTACCTTATCCGTTTGGATTGCTGATATAGATTCAAGTCAGTTAGCACAATCTGATGGTTATCTGTCCGACAGCAGCTTTATTGTCACAGAGCGGCCATGGTATCAAATGGTTACAGTATCGGGTAAAGCAGTTATGACAGAGCCTTTTGAAGATTCTGTTACAAAGTCCCAGATTGTCAGTGCCGTTGCTCCTGTTTATGCTCCGGGCGGAAAAGAATTAATTGGTGTGGTTGGCATTGATTTTACACTGGAAGCCCTGAGCCATACCATCGGAGAATATAAGCTTGGCGATACTGGATTTTATATTTTATCAACAGGTTCTGGTCAATTGATCTACCATCCGTCAGCAGAAAATATCAATCTCCATGTCAGCCAGACCGATATGTCGGAAAGCATTAAAAAAGCCCTTCTTTCTAAAGAAGAGGGTGAGGTTGAATTCACCTCTGATAAAATACTGTCCCATGGATATGTTTCCCTTGTGGGTGATACAGGCTGGGTAGTTGCTACCGGCCTTCCTGATGCCGAATATTATCAAGAGTATTCGGCAATCCGTACAGCCATGCTGACGACATTCCTTATTGCTGCAGCAGTCATATCCATACTCATTATTTTTGTAGCCGGGCGGATTGCCGCACCTATCAAAAGACTTACAGAAACTGCCAACCAGATTGCAGACGGCAGACTGGATATTTCAGCCGAAGTTACCACCCGGGATGAAACGGGACAAATGGCTATTGCCATAAACCGTACGGTTGTACAGCTTAATAAGTATGTCAATTATATCAAGGAAATAACGCAATCGTTGGAAACAATGGCACAGGGAGATCTTCGTATCCATTTGGAACAGGATTATGCTGGAGAATTTGCTGTTGTAAAACATGCCCTGCTGAATATTTCCGGTTCTTTAAGCAATACCATAAGCCATATCAATGATGCGGCAAACCAGGTCAACACCGGAGCGGACCAGGTTTCAGCAGCAGCCCAGGCTTTGTCTTCAGGTGCAACGGAGCAGGCGGCAACTGTTGAAGAACTCACCGCATCAATTTCCAGTGTTTCGCAGCAGGCAGAACAAAATATAATTAATGTCCAAAAATCTGTAGAATATGTTGTGCAGGCAGAAGGTAATATTACGGACAGCAATGAACATATGAAACGTCTCAATGCTTCCATGAAGGAAATCAGTGAGACCTCTCAGGAAATATCTAAAATAACCAAGCTGGTGGAGGACATTGCGTTCCAGACTAATATTCTTGCTTTAAATGCAGCCGTAGAAGCTGCACGTGCCGGCAGCGCTGGAAAAGGTTTTGCTGTTGTAGCAGATGAAGTGCGCAGCCTTGCGGCAAAATCTGCGCAGGCTTCCAAGCAAACCGCTGAGTTGATTGAAAAATCTGTGACAACGGTAGCAAAAGGGGAAGAAATTGCTGCCAATACTTTAAAGCGTTTAATAGAAGCATCGGAAAAGGCAGAGTCAGCCGTGAAATTTATCCGTGAAATTGAAACAGCCACCAGTGAGCAGGCATCTTCTATTGAACAAATTAACGAAGGTTTAATGCAGGTTTCAGCTGTTGTGCAAACCAATGCGGCTACTGCAGAAGAGAGTTCTGCTTCCAGCGAGGAGCTGGCAGCGCAGGCACAGACTCTGCAGCACGAGGTTAATAAATTCAAACTCTCTGATACACAGAAAACACCGGAAGCACCGCTGCGGGAAGATGGACATAAGTATTAACATTTCAGAGTAAATCTTGCAAAAATACTATGATTGGATGTATACTATTAAAAGTTACTATGTGCTGTTAATTGGATTATCTGCTAGGTGGTGATAAGCTTTGTGCGTAAACAAAAAGAGAAAGAATGAAGTTTGGCTCCATGCAAGGCCAGTAAAAATAAGCGACACCTGCATGGAGTAAGATAGTCGCGCTATGGAATGCTGGCTTTGCAACTTGATATATTTTGTCAGGAAGGAAGCCCGTATGAAATACCAAAATGCAAAATTAATTCTTCCCCCTGGTTTAGTTGCTGAATTGCAGGAATATTTGCAAGGCGGATATCTATATGTACCTGCAAAGGAGCGGCGGAAGGCTTGGGGAGAACTTTCAGGATATCGAAATGAGATTGATGCAAGAAATCGAAAGATTGTACAAGATTACAACGCCGGCTTATCCATGGAAAAAATTGCGGATAAGTATTATCTTTCTGTTTTCTCCATACGAAAAATAGTGTACCAAAAGTGAACGCAGGAGCTGTCTATTGACAGCTCCTGTTTTTGTAAAGAACAAGTCAGAAGTATATACTATATTGAGATACGGAAAATAGTTTGTTAAAGTTTATGTATTATTAAAGTTAAAAGAAAAGAGGACCGTACAATGAAATCTTCAACAAGCTCATGGGCGGGTTTTGCTGAAATAGATATTACTCCGGAAAAACCCGACGAGAACCAATTGATAGGATTTAACAGGCCGGATAGTAGGGCCAGAGGTATTCTGCATCCATTAAAAGCACAGGTATTGATGTTCCAGTCTGATGTAAAAATCTGTTGTTTAATTGCGGTTGACAGCATTGGCTTTTCTACTGAACTGACAGACCAACTGCGTGATGGAATTGCTGAACAGATAAATACATCCCGGGAAAATATAATGGTGTGCTTTTCCCACACCCATTCTGCCCCCAACGCAGCCTCCAATGGGGCCGCTTATTTTAAATTTGCACAACATAAGATTGAAAAAGCAGTTAAGGAAGCTTCTTTAACCATGTTTCCAATGAAAGCAGCATGGGGAATTGCAGAGAATACAATTGGTGTAAATCGGCGTGGGGAATCTGTATCTATAGATAAGCGCATAGGAGTTTTGAAAATTACCGATGCTGTCACAAATAAAATAAAACTACTGTTACTTCGTGTGACTGCTCATGCCAATGTTCTGACAAGTGATAATTATTTAATATCTTCTGATTACTTTGGTCTTACAAGAGATCTTCTTGAAAAAGAATATAACTGCAAAGTTTTAATGACCCAGGGGGCAGCAGGAAATGTCAGGTCCAAATACCGTCAAAAAAATGCGGATTTTTTAGAAGAACATCCTTTAGAAGCGTCTGAAATTACATTGGATACTAAAGCTAAACATGCTATTTTTGATGAAAGCATAGCAGCATTGAATAGAAATGCAGGTGAAATCCATAAAGCTGTCATATCTGTAGTGGATAAAATACATCCAACTATAATATACAGGCTTACAATGTCTTCAGATATTCATACTTTTTTGGCTGATGTACCACCTGTAAATCGGGCACAGGAAATTGTTTCTGAAGCCTTAAGTGCAGGTATTGGCGGAAAAGACTGGCTTGAAGAAGTAAAAGAACTGAATGTAAATGGCATAAAATCACAGGAATCCAGAAAAGAAATACAGTTTCTTTGTCTGAATAATGGGGGTTTATGCGGTGTGGCTGATGAGCCTATGTGTGAAATTGCAATTGACATACAAGAGAAAGCAAATGACTCTTTAATCTTCTTTGGCGGATATACCAATGGATATGAGGGGTATTTACCTACTGCAGATGAATACGACAAAGGCGGTTATGAAGTTTTGTGGTCAAATCTGATTTATTATAAATACTATAACAGGGTAATGCCATTAAACCGTGATACATCGGAAAATTTAGCCGGTATCGTGGTGAAAAAATGGAAAGAAATTTTAGGAGAAACAGAATAAAACCATCACAAGTTTATATTTTTAATATGACACACTGTTGTCAGGTTTTCTTTGTTATGATGATATTATTAAAAACAAGGAGGAAGATTACATGAACTATGAAATTGTGGATTTAGAAGTAAAAACGATTGTTGGAGTAAGTGCAGTAACAGGTAACAGCGACCCTGAAATGGAAAAAGTTATTGGGGGACTTTGGGAAAAGTTATACCAAGGCGGAGTCAATGCCATAATAAAGAACAAAGTAAATCAGTATGCCATCGGACTTTACTCAGATTATATGGCGGACAAGTACTGCGTTACAGTGGGTAATGAAGTTGTTAAACCAGAAAATTCAGATTTAACTGTAAAAATAATTCCTGCCGGGAAATACGCAAAATTTTCAGTACATGGGCATATGAAAAAAGCCGTTGCTGAAGCGTGGGCGGAAATCTGGAAGATGAATTTAGACCGCAGCTTTACCGGAGACTTTGAAGAATACTTAAACAGTAATTTGGAGAACAGTGATATCAATATTTACATTGCCTTGAAATAAAGAAGAAACAATATTACGTGTTTTGACCTGTTTTTCATATTTTTATTTTTTATTAGAATGTTTTTTTTAATGTAATATTTGAGATTAATTGATTTATTTGGTTTCATATATTATAATTAATACTGAAATGCGGTCACTTTATGTAATGTTTTACTCTTAAAAATGCTGATAATTTTAGAATCTATGCACAGGTAGTGGAGGGTGATCTTAAAAGAATTTCTTGCAGCGTTGTACAAACTTACAGTTATTAATTAATAATAATTATTTTACATTTATAGAAAGGTTGATTATATACTAGGTTATAGTTTGTAATCAACCTTTTTTATGTATATAGATGAAGCTGCATTCATAACATTATTTTGAGATGAGGAATATAAGATGAAAATCTATGTGATAGCAACAATCGTTTTAGTCTTTGTATTGGCATTGATTATTGTTTGTATTAAGTTATATAATCGTTTGAACAAATTGCGAATTAAAGTTGAAGAAAGCTTTTCTGATATCGATGTTGCTCTTGAAAAACGCTACGATCTCCTTACGGAGGAATTAAACGCAGTAAAAAAATATTTAAGCCATGAATATAAATTGCTTACAGATGTAGCGGCTGTTCGTTCCGGTGCAAAGCAGGAAGAAAAGAATCGTATTCAGCAAAATAAACTGACAGAAGAGGCTTTGAAAACGATTGATAAACAAATTGAGGAACAAACTCAAAATATGGAATCTATAAAAAAGCAATTGTCTCAAAACTTACCCCATAATAAAAGAAAAAGAAGATCTTCACAAAACATAGAAATAAAAAAACACTTTCAAAATGAACAAAAACTGGAGCAGAATATTGAAAAGAATGATGTGAGCCATGCACAGCGTGTAAATCTTTTGCTGAATGCACAAAAAAACCTTACTAATGTTGGAGCGACTGTTAATGCTTTAAGTGAGCAATATCCTGTATTAAACTCATGGATTTCAATGGAGGCTTTTCAGCGGAGCATTGTTAATTCAGAAGAACATTTGCAAGCTTCACGCAGACTTTATAATTCCAATGTATCCTTATATAATCAATTGATTACTGCTATACCATGGTGTTTTATCGCAAGATTATTCCAAATGGAAAAGGGCCGTTTTTTTGAAGCAGATGAAAATAAACGATCATTTTCCGGAAATTTTGATTAGTTGGTGATTTATGAAAATGAGTAAAGATGATGAGCAGCTTCAAGTATTACAAAAAAAGGCACACTTTAAATTCATGTTGGTGTTATGCATCAGTATATCTATATTTATTTTGCTTATGGCTTTTTTTCAATGGTGTATTAATGAAGAACAAGAAAAAAATCTCTATGAAGGGCTCTTGGGTTCCGTATTGGCCAGTTTTACTTTTTCAGCAGGCAGTTTATGTATCATGTATTATTTGATATTTTTTCCGGCATATCAAAAATTTAACCATATGTTTAAACATAAATATGTTTTAAACACAATCGAAAAACAAGGATTTCTTCAATGTGTCAGTTATTTTCCTTATGGCGGCTTTACATATGCAGATATTTTCAAGTGGGGAGTTGTTGATTGTGGTGATGAGGCGTATTTTAAAAGTGAAGATATGCTTTGTGGAGTGTATAAGGGGATCCGCTTTCAATTTTGTGATATAACAACAAAAAGGTATGTTCAAAGTGGTAGATTTAAAAATTTAGAAACTGTTTTTAAAGGACAGGTTATGCGGTTTGATCGATTTGATCATATGAAAATAAGTGATGGTCATTTGCAGATTTTTCAAAAAGATTTCTTTAGCAGTTTAAGGGGTTGGACAGCAGAATACAAAATTGAAACTGAAAATGCATTATTTAACGACCAGTTTGAAGTTTATGCCAACAATGAGCATAATGCATTTTATATTTTAACTCCTTTATTTATGGAAAAAATAAAAGAATTTTCTGATATAATTGACGAGCAGGTTGCCGTTACCTTTTACGAAACTGAGATGATGGTAGCCATTGGCCGTATAAAAAGTATGTTTGATGCAAATATAACTGATCCAGTTCTAAAACAGAAGCAGGTAATTTTAGATGATGTTAAGCAGCTTCAAAATGCCGGGGATATTTTATTATATCGAACATCGCAATACGAATAAAATCAGGGGAAGATTAATTGAAAGAAAATTATTTTAAAAGACTGCAGTTACGATTAATTCGACAAAATCTAGTTTTTTCATTGATAACAATGTGTGTTTGCGGATTGATGGCCTTCCTGTTAAGGGAGGAATATAAAATGACCTTTTTGCCGCCTGCAACTGTTGAAAGTATGTCGGAAATACAGGAATTATATGATGGAGATTCCATATATCTTGATTTTAAGGATGTAAATTTAATCTATACCGACTGGCAAGTTCCGCAATATGGCATGGGAGTTGATCTTCTTTTTGATAAGCTTAGTCCTAAAGAAGTATATGTGGTTTTGGAATATCCAGATGGTTATCTTTTGGCACGTATGCCAAAGAATAAAGTGGCAGATGATTTACCAGGCCTGCAGAACTTTTCCTCAACCGTACGGCTGAACGCCCTTTATTCCAGAGGTGATGACTATAAGGCTTACGTTAACCTTGTACATAATTTAGCGGATATTTATAAATTGACCTATGATGAAATGGAACAGTTTATTGTGTATTCAATCGGAATAATCGGGAATGATGGGCAGAAGAATACTAAAACAATGCTTTTTCTTTATCTTTTTGGTTTTTTGATCAGTACCTGCGTGGTTTTTATTTATCTGTGGCAAAATATCAATTATCGCCGGGGAGGTTTGTATCACCAGCTTAGGAAAATTGGGAATGCTGAAGAACTAGAATATAAGGCAGACAAAAGCGTTGAATTTGGTTTTTCTCTTTACGCAAGTCAATCGAATTACAAACATGATATTGGACTCATCACCAATCAGATAATTATTGCAATGTACAGCAACAAGGCGACCATATTCTCCGCTGATTCACTTCTGTCTGTTCATATTGAAGACGAACCGTACCGATGGGGAATATTCACCATTACAAAAAAACCGCGTCTGGTTTTACGCTTCCGCAATAAAAATAAACCGGCCTATATATCTTCAAGCATCGGTCAGATCAACCATAAACTTCCGGAAAAGATTGCACGTGAACTTGGTTTCTAAGAACATGTTCCTTTGCAAAGACAATGATTGATGGAATTATAGATATAATGGTTATTAAATTTATGTTTCTTCTGTTATATGGAACGTTAAAAGATAGTTATATTTAAGCATCTTGATCAGGTTAAAAGGAGGAATTTATTAT
This sequence comes from Clostridiaceae bacterium, assembly GCA_902363735.1. Classification (GTDB taxonomy): domain Bacteria; phylum Bacillota; class Clostridia; order Lachnospirales; family Lachnospiraceae; genus Lacrimispora. The sequence continues at coordinate 1,020,213 of CABJBA010000001.1, read as the reverse complement.
AATGAATTTTGATTTCGTAGAAGTTCTAAAAGCTGTTTTTCTCGGTGTTGTGGAAGGAATAACAGAATGGCTGCCCATCAGCAGCACAGGACATATGCTTTTAGTGGACAAATTTATTACGTTAAACATGAGTGATGCATTTAAAGAAATGTTTTTTGTTCTTATTCAACTTGGAGCAATTCTTGCAGTAGTTATGTTGTTTTGGAATAAAATGTTTCCTTTTCAGTTTAAGGATAAATCACAGCCTGTCATTAGAAAAGACATTTTTTCAATATGGTATAAAGTTGTAATTGCCTGTATTCCAGGGGCTGTTATAACTATCCTGTTTGATGATTACATTGAAAGTAATTTTCATACTCCAGTGGTAATTGCAGGTGCTCTTATTTTCTATGGAATAGCTTTTATTGTCATTGAAAACGGAAATAAGAGGCGTCTGCCGACTACTGTAAAGTTAGTTGATATCAATTACCGGATATCTTTTTTTATAGGATTATTTCAAGTCCTTTCTATTATTCCGGGTACTTCACGTTCAGGTGCAACAATTATAGGTGCACTATTGCTTGGTGTATCAAGAGTGGCAGCAGCAGAATTTACATTTTTTCTCGCCGTTCCTGTTATGTTCGGATTAAGTGCTATTAAAATACTGAAATTTGGTTTTTCCTTTACCAGTGCAGAATTGATTATTTTGGGAACTGGCATGACGGTGGCATTTGCAGTGTCTGTTTTAGTGATAAAGTTCCTTATGGGGTACATTAAAAAGAATGACTTTGAAGTGTTTGGCTGGTACCGGATCGCACTCGGTGTTCTTGTTATACTGATAACAATTCTATAAGATCATATCTGGCAGGCTCAATACAATCATCACAAGCTACACCTGTATCACCAAATATAAACAACCCAAAGAAGAATCCCTCCCTGGACTATAAAAAAGTACAGCTTAAACGGATTCTGCCTTTCCTATTATTTGAATCTATTGGGATAGCCGCAATTCATAAAACTGCCGTACCCAATCAGGGAAATCCTTGTATGCCCCATCTTTAAGGATTTTTGACAGTGTTCTTTTTCCAATACGCCTGTCCATGATTGCCAATATTTTTATCATATAGTTTTCAGACTCAAGTGCTTCCATAATGGAAAGATTTCGAAAATGAAGGACGGCATCTAAGAAATCCATTTCACAATAAGTACAGTCAGCATCCCATTTGGGTTTCATTTTTGCGACCAGGTCTTCATAGGAAGCATCCGGTTTTTTATCGTATAACTTGGAAATGTCATTTTCCTGATAGTACATTTCTATCCATGAAAAGCAGACCAACTCTTTACCGTCAAGCAAAATGGCGGCTCTGCCATAAGAATTATGCACATCATGATACCGAGTGAGAAAGTATGTGACCCTGTTTTTCAATGTATCACATAGGTTATCGCTTAATTGTTTTTTCAGTCCTGCCCATGATTTGTAATGATCCATAAATTATTTTCCTCAGATTGATCTAAAACATGTTTTCCCAATTCATAACCAGCTCTGTTTCACCGGTGTTTTCATCCACTTGCTCTTTTGATATAACAAAATTTTCTCTTAAATAAAAGCTAACTGCGCGAGAATTCCTTTTGTAAACCTGAAGAGACAATCCTGTATGGCTTTTCTTAACGTAATCTAACAAAGCTTTGCCAATGCCTTTGGATTGGAAATTTGTATCAATAAATATTCCGGCAATATAACTCTCTGATAGCCCAATAAAGCCCAGGATTATATGATTCTCTTCGTAAACATAGATCGTCGCATCAGGCAACATCTTTTTAACTGGCTCAAAATTCTCCTGCCAATAGTTCTCACTAATAAAATCATGAGCGGCAATGTTTGTTTTAAGCCATATATTCATAACTGCGTCTAAGTCTTTATTTTCAAATTTTCTAACCATTTTAGCTCCTTAAGTATCATGTACTTTAAGATTTATTATAACCCAATCATTCACAAAAGTGAACCGTTTAAATTTGAAAAGCTGCAAACACATTGTTTTTCCTTATATTTTCCTCCGCCTTATGAAAATTTTCGGTCGTAGAGCAGAGCAGCATTAAGTACCACCAGAACGGAACCGGCATTATGTACTAAAGCCCCCGTAATAGGATTTAATACCGCTGTAACAGAAAGAATAATAGCAATAAAGTTGATGGCCATAGACAAAGCAATGTTAAATTTAATGGTGGATAGTGTGGCGATGGAGAGCTTTTTCAGATAAGGTATCTTACCAATATCATCGCCAATCAGTGCAATGTCTGCTGCTTCCACTGCAATGTCGCTTCCCATACCGCCCATAGCCACCCCCACATGGGCAATTTTAAGCGCAGGCGCGTCGTTAACGCCATCCCCAATCATACAAACCCTTCGTCCCTGGTTTGCAAGTTCCTCAATGCTGGTAACCTTATCCTCAGGCAGCAGTTGGGCCTTTATGGTCTGAATGCCCACCTTTTGGGCAAAATATTTTGCAGTATGCATATGATCTCCAGTGAGCAGCACAACCTGGGTATTCATATTCTGCAGTTCCCTGACCATATCACCTGCCGTATCACGCAGAGTATCGGAAAGGGTAATTGCTCCGATCACCGTTTCTTCCAATGCCACAAGAATGATAGCTTTTCCCTCCGCACGAAACCGATCCAATGTAATAACCACCATTTCATCCGTGTGTATGTTCTTTTCTTTCAAAAAGCTGAGGGTTCCGCATAACAACGTCTCACTATTGATTGTTGCTGTGACTCCTTTTCCTGGAAACATCTGAAAATCACTTACATCCTGCATTGTAATTTGCTGCTCTTTTGCATAAGCGACTATTGCTTTTGCCAGAGGATGTTCTGAATAGGATTCCGCAGATGCAGCCAATCCCAAAAGCAGCTCTTTGCTGATTCCTTCAGCAAGCGGGCAAATATCTGCAGCCACAAGGTTTCCTTTGGTCAAAGTCCCGGTTTTATCAAAAGCAATGCAATCCACCTTGCCCATATTTTCCAAAGCTTCACCGGACTTAATGATGACACCGTGCTTTGCTGCCTGACCAATGGCAGCCATAATAGAAGTTGGAGTAGCCAGCGCCAGCGCACAAGGACAGAAAACCACCAGAATAGTAACTGCCCGGACAATATCCTTGGTGGCAAAAAATGTAATAATAGCAATAGCTAAAGCCATGGGTACAAGCCATGTTGCCCATCTGTCAGCAATACGCTGCATGGGCGCCTTTTTATTTTCAGCGTCCTGGACCAGGCGTATCAGTCTTTGAAGTGAGGAATCCTTACCTACTTTAGTGGCAACTATATCAATTGCCCCGAAACGGTTGATAGTTCCGCAGTATACACCATCGCCTGCGCCTTTATCTACCGGCAAGGATTCTCCCGTCATGATAGACTGGTCTACGGAAGTATTGCCAGCGGTTATTTGGCCATCCACCGGAATGGCCTCGCCAGGCAAAACACGAATGATTTCGCCTTCTTGAATCTGTCCTGCCGGAACCATTTCTTCACGGCTTCCATGTGTATCGGAAAGGATTCTTCTGGCTTGAACGGGTGTCAGGCTGATCAGCTTTTTAAGTCCTTTTTTTGCGCGCTCAACCGTTTTGTCCTCCAGGATCGCCCCAATTGCCATAATAAAGGCCACCTCACCGGCTGCAAAGAATTCTCCGATTGCAATGGAAGCAACCATGGCAATGGAGATCAGGAGTGCGGAGGATATCCATTTCTTATAGATCAAACGGGTGATTGCAAGATAGAGCAGGGGGTATCCGGACAACACAACCGTCACCCATGCCGGGTCAAACGCAAGTTCTGTTCCCGTCAGCAGCAGTATCAGGCTAAGGGCCAGAAATATGCCGGAAACCATGGTCCATTTTAATCCTGCGAACAAGTCACTAGTTTTTTTTAACATATCTTATCCCTCCCATATTGCCGGTTGATTATTACAGTGATTTTTAGTACAATAAATTCGCAACCGAATAAACTGTTCTTAATTCAGCATAGCAAAGAAGAGCAATAGATACAAGAAACGGTTTTTATGGAATGTGCGATACTGAACAACTTTGTAAAAATGTTCCGGAAGGATAGGTATATGGACAGACGACAGCGAAAGACGAGAGAAGCAATCTTTGACGCATTTAGTGAACTGCTGATGCGTAACAGTTATTCACAAATTACGGTGCAGGATATTATTGACAGGGCCGATGTGGGACGGACAACCTTTTATGCTCATTTCCCCACAAAGGACGATCTTCTCCGGGAAATGTGTGCGGAGATGTTTGGGCATGTTTTTTCTGAAGCTCCGGAAGCGGAACTGACTCATGATTTCTCTACGGCATCCGATGACCCCAAGTCAATCGTCACCCATATTCTTTATCATCTGTGGGAACACGGTAGAATCATGATTGTCCTTTTAACCTGTGAAAGCGGAGAACTTTTCCAGCGTTATTTTAATGAGTACTTCAATGAACTTGTAACTTTACACATCCTTAGCGGAAATATGCAAAAGAACTCTGTTTTGCCGGAGGACTTTCTGAGAAATCATATTGCAGGCAGTTTTGTTGGACTGGTACGATGGTGGCTGAAAAATGACATGAAGCAATCGCCGGAGGAGATCGCAGAATATTTTATGGCGGTCATTCGTCCGGTCGTGTAAGGATAATCCTTTTATAGGAAAGAAAAAAACACAAGGGCAATTATCTGCCCCTGTGTTTTTCTTTTCGCTTTTGGTGCCGCAATTCAAACTGGCGTTGTTTTTCGTCCTCTTTTTGCTGACGGCTTTTTTCCTTACGGGCAATCTTAGTTTCTTCATGCTGGAGCTTTAGTGCTTGTTGAGATTTTGTTCCAATGCCCTGTACTTCAAGCTGTTTCTTGATAGAACGCTGCATACGTTTAGCATTAATTTTTATCACCTGTCTGCAATCTGTTTTTACAGGAGGGCTAAACCGCAGTTTATTCCAGTTTTGAAGAAGAAAGCCGTATACTTCATAATCTTTAGGCTCTGAACCAAAGGTGATTTTACAGGCTTCTAATTTCCCGTCTGTGATTCGTTCATACACTGCGACCCAAAACGGGTCATCAAAAAATACTGTCAGTCTGCTTTCGATTTTTTGCATAGCAAATACCCCTCGTTTCTATGACAAAGAACGGACAACCGAGGAGGCAGGTTACTGACAGGTATTTCTGTGCCCGGACTACCAGCCGGGACTGTGTTTTTATCTTTGCTCTTATTAATTTATCTTATATTCTATACTAAATACTGTTGTTTTTCAACTATGAGAATGAAAACAAATTCCGTTTTTTCTGTTTTTATTGACGTTTTAATCTGTTTTAGAACAGGACAGACTTCGCGCCGGCTAATAAACAGCTTCACCTGGGGATGAAGCGTGCAGGTAGGTTCCAAAACAACCGGCAGGGTGTTTTCTCAATAGACTGGATAGTTCCATAAAAGAACATTTTAAACTCTACGGAACGTTTGTTGAAAATAAATTAAATAGAGGGTATATTAAGTATGGAGGTGCAAATTATGGATTGCAGTAAAGTGGGAAAGTTGATTTCTAATTTGAGGAAAGAAAAAGGAATGACTCAAAAAGAATTAGCTGATGTAATGAACATTAGTGACAGAACAATTTCTAAATGGGAACGCGGTATTGGCTGTCCTGATGTGTCTCTTTTGCATGAGCTTTCAAATATTTTAGGAGTTAACATTGAAAAAATCTTAGTAGGTGACTTAGAACCTAATGGTACCGATGGAGGAAATATGAAAAGAATAAAGTTTTATGTGTGCCCCACTTGCGGGAATGCATTATATTGTACAGGTGGATCAGAAATTTCGTGTTGTGGCAGAAAGCTTAGCCCTTTGATGACCCAGTGTGAGGAATCGCCTCATGAGATAAGCGTAAATGAAATTGAAGGCGATTTCTATCTCACGATACAACACGAAATGACCAAGCAACATTATATTTCTTTTGTGGCTTATGCCTCCTATGATAGAGTTCTTTTTATAAAACTTTATCCAGAGCAAGCAGCAGAAGTGCGTTTTCCTAAAGGGAATGGCGGAGAAATATATTTTTACTGTAATAAGCACGGCCTTTATAAGAAAGGAAAATGTAATGTGTGATTTCTCTCCACCAGACATACAACGTGTTTTTTAACATAAACATTTAATTATTATATGCAAATAGCACCAACCACCTATACGGTAACGGTTATGATAGACGTTACCGTTTTGTTGAATACATTGAAAATGTACCTGATAATTAAAGTATTTTTGAGCAGTTCAATGCAGAAGTTATTTAAGAATGGGTAATTAACAATTTTTAAACAAACATCAAACAAATCTCAAATATGAATATAATATTATTTATAAAAAAGAAGTCTGATGGGGTACGTTGCGGTTTTAAAGCACATAGATAAAGCCGATTTTAAGAAGTTGCAGCTTATCCATATTAAAAATAAAAATTTAATACCGGAGGATTGAACATGATTAATATTTTAGTGGTAGAAGATGATATAAAGCTCAATCAGATTGTATGCACTTATTTAAACGATAACGGCTACAAGGCCAAAGGCTGCCTGAATCCCAGGGAAGCGTATGACCTCATGTACAACAGTCTGTACGATATGATTATTTCGGATATCATGATGCCGGAAATTGATGGATTTGAATTTGCGGCATCAGTGCGTGAATTAAACAAGACTATTCCTATTCTTTTTATGACAGCTAAGGACGATATTATATCAAAACAAAAAGGCTTTAAACTGGGAATTGATGATTATATGGTCAAACCTATCAACATGGACGAGCTGATCATGAGGGTAGGAGCTTTACTGCGCCGTGCCAACATTATGGAGGACCGCAAGCTAACAGCAGGGAATCTTTCTATGGATGCTGATGCGATGACAGCAACCATTGAGGGTGAGGAAACTCCGCTTACGCTTCGTGAATTTAATATTCTTTATAAGCTTCTCTCTTACCCCAAAAAAACATTTACCCGGGCTCAGCTTATGGATGAGTTTTGGGGTGTGGACAGTGAAACCAGTCTCCGTGCCGTGGATGTCTATGTAACAAAGCTGCGTGAAAAGCTTTCGGATTGTAACGGCTTTCAGATTGTAACGGTCAGGGGGCTTGGATATAAGGCGGTGCTTTTATGAGGGGAAAACAGAGTACTTCTGATCCAAGGGTAAAATCAAAGATGTTTCCTGTATCCGGTTTTGTGCTGTCCTTCTTAGGGCTTGCAGGCCTGACCACAGGGCAGATGTTTATCCTGCAAAACTATGTAGACTATCAGAGCCTGCCTTTTGGGTATGTCCTTGGGGTTTTAATTTACTGGACATTTGTAGCCGCGGCTTTTACTGTATTTACACAATACCGGTTTAATCAACATTACCAAAATCCAATGGAGGAGTTTGCCAAAGCTACTCGCAAAGTTGCCGAAGGAGATTTTTCCGTTTATATTCCGCCGAGACATCTGCCGGATAAGCGCAACCATCTGGATGTTATCATAGCGGACTTTAATGTGATGGTAGAGGAGCTGGGCAGTATTGAAACTCTGAAAACTGATTTCTTTTCCAATGTATCACATGAAATAAAAACACCGCTGTCTATTATCCAGAACTATGCCCAGGCATTGAAAAATGACAGACTGACCGACATACAAAAAGAAGATTATATCAATACCATTTTAGAATCCTCCTCACGTCTGAATAATCTGATTACCAATCTTCTAAAGCTTAACAAACTGGAAAAACAGAATTTACATCCAGTTCCTGAGCCTTATGATTTGTGTGAACAGCTTTGTGAATGCGCACTGCGTTTTGAGGATTTATGGACGAGAAAAGATATTGAGTTTGTGGCGGATATAGAGGACAGAGCAACCATTGAGGCTGATGCCAGTTTGCTGGAACTGGTGTGGAATAATCTGCTTTCCAACGCCATTAAGTTTACCCAGCCCGGCGGCACAGTGACGCTGCGGCAGAGCTCGACACAAAAGGAGGTCATTGTATCTGTGTCGGATACTGGCTGCGGCATGAGTGAAGAAACTCTGCGGCATATTTTTGATAAATTCTATCAGGGAGACACCTCACATTCTACCGAGGGGAATGGGCTGGGACTTGCACTTGTGCTTCGGATCCTGCAGCTGATGGATGGAACGATAAAGGCATCCAGTGTACAAGGTCAGGGCAGTGTTTTTACTGTTCACATTCCAGTTGAATACAAAGTGAAGTATTCAGATTAATGTTTTGCAAATACTTTGCAAAACATTATCAACTTCTGTAAACCCAATTTAAGCACAAGGAGTAGATATAATGAATGAAATTACAAAGAGCTGCAGGGACTTTGTGGGATATGAATATAAAGAGATAACTGCCGAACGAGACCGCGCATCCATGTATCTGGATTGTTATATGAATTTTGGATGGAGTGCAGATGAGAATATCCAGCTTTCTGTAATTATGGGAAAAGTGACAATTAAGCTCAAACGTGACCGCAAGATCCTGAACAAAACGGAACTGACCCGGCTGCAGCGCCACTTTGAAGCTTGCATGAATGAGATTGATGAAATGGAAAAATCTAAAACCTCGGGTGCAACCATATGGGCTTTGGTGATTGCGTTTATCGGCACTGCATTTATGGCCGGTTCCGTGTTTGCGGTTACAAACCAACCACCAATTATATGGCTGTGTATTGTGCTGGCTGTTCCTGCCTTCACAGGCTGGCTCCTTCCGCCATTTGTTTATAAGGCAAGGGTAAGGGAGAAGACTGCAAATGTTATTCCCCATATAGAGCAGAAATACGATGAGATTTATGAGATTTGTGAAAAAGGCAGTAAACTGCTTAATGGTTAATGGTACAACGATATATTGACATTTTTCTAAGACGGTAGTATGATTACAACAATTGAATATAAGTCTTCAGGGCAGGGTGAAATTCCCTACCGGTGGTAAAGCCCACGAGCCGCAAGGTATGATTCGGTGTAACTCCGAAGCCGACAGTAAAGTCTGGATGAAAGAAGATAATACAGTATCCGTGTTTTTTTGGCACGCCAACTGATATTTCCGCTCTGAAATGATCATTCATTTCAGAGCGTTTTGTATTAGTGGCTGTGTTATATTTTATGGATTGCTATATAAAATGCCTTGAATCTTGTGTTCAAGGCATTTTTTTTAGGAGGTGTAACATGAATGATACCGAATATATGGGGTTGGCCTTGCAGCTTGCCCGAAATGGCTGCGGCCATGTAAATCCGAATCCAATGGTTGGCGCAGTACTTGTAAAGGACAACAGGATAATCGGACAGGGGTACCATGAACGGTATGGTGCGCCTCATGCGGAACGCAATGCGCTTGCATGCTGTACGGAGTCCCCGGCGGGAGCGACCCTGTATGTGACGTTGGAACCATGCTGCCATTACGGGAAGACACCGCCCTGTACGGAGGCTGTTTTAAAAAGTGGAATTTGCCGTGTGGTCATCGGCAGTCATGACCCGAATCCGCTGGTCGCAGGAAAAGGTATCGAGCTGTTGCGGGGGCAGGGAATTGAGATTGCAGAAGGCGTTCTCAAAGCGGAGTGTGACCGGTTAAATGAAGTGTTTTTCCATTTTATTGGCACCGGAAAGCCGTATGTTGTCATGAAATACGCTATGACCATGGACGGCAAAACCGCTGCCTATACAGGTGCATCCAAATGGATTACCGGTGAGACCGCCCGCCGCAGGGTGCATGAGGACCGCGGCCGTTATAGCGCTGTTATGACGGGAGTGGGGACAGTAATCGCAGACGACCCTCTTCTTACCTGCCGTATGGAGGGAGGCAGAAATCCTCTGCGGATCATCTGCGATACTAAATTGCGTACACCGCATTCGTCTCAGATTATTGCGACCGCTCACAGAATTCCCACAATTATTGCCACCGCCTGCAAAGATTTGCAGGTGCATCAGCCATATATTAAAGCGGGCTGCCGTATCCTGCCTGTTTCACAAAAGGATGGCTATCTGGATTTAAAGGAACTGATGGTAAAGCTGGGAGAAGAAAAGGTGGACAGCATTTTGCTGGAGGGCGGAGGTATTCTAAACTGGTCTGCACTGCAGGCTGGAATAGTAAATAAGGTGCAGACATACATCGCCCCCAAGCTGTTAGGTGGCGCTGCTGCAAGATCACCTGTAGCCGGAATAGGAGTTCCTCATCCCGATGATGCTTTTTTTCTTACAAACAGCATCATTACCTGTCTGGGGGAAGATATTTTAGTTGAAAGTGAGGTGCAGTCAAATGTTCACAGGAATTATTGAGGAAACCGGAGTGTTGAAGGAGATGCGAAATGGCGTGCATTCTTCCGTACTGACCATAAAGGGAAATATGATTTTTGATGATCTTCGCATGGGGGACAGCGTAGCGGTAAACGGAGTATGCCTGACTGCCGCAAACCTTTTCTCCAATACCTTTCAGGCAGATGTAATGCACGAAACCCTAAAACGGTCTTCTTTGGGCAAGCTGCGCTCTGGGGATTCGGTAAATTTAGAGAGGGCCATGCCTGCCCGTGGCCGCTTTGGAGGACACATTGTTTCTGGACATATTGACGGCACAGGTCTGGTGAAATCCATAGAAAAAGATGACAATGCCGTTTGGTACACCATTGCTGCGGAGAGTAGTATTCTGCGCTACATCGTAGAGAAAGGTTCCATTGCAGTTGATGGTATCAGCCTTACAGTGGCAGGTGTGACCAAAGTGGATTTCAATTTGTCTGTTATTCCCCATACGGTAAAAACCACGATTCTGTCGAAAAAGAAGGTGGGAGATACGGTAAATCTGGAAAACGACCTATTGGGTAAATATATTGAAAAATTTTTTGGTTTTACTTCCAATCAGAACCGGTCAAGCGGAATCACAAAAGAGCTATTAACTAAATTGGGCTATTAGGAGGATTGAGATGTTTAAATATAATACCATAGAACAAGCGTTGGAAGCGCTTCAGCATGGAGAAATTATTCTTGTTACAGACGACGAGGGAAGAGAAAACGAAGGGGATTTCATCTGTGCCGCCGAATTTGCCACAACAGAGAATATCAATTTTATGGCAACCTATGGCAAGGGACTGATCTGTATGCCCATGAACGAGGAACTTTGCAAGCGCCTGCACTTTCCTCAGATGGTTTCTGAGAATACAGATAACCATGCCACCGCATTTACCGTTTCAGTGGATTACGCAGGAACAACTACTGGAATCTCTGCGGCTGAGCGCTCCGTTACTGCGATGAAATGTGTGGACGATGAGGTGAAACCGGAGGACTTCCGCCGGCCCGGGCATATGTTTCCCCTGCTGTCCAAGAAAAATGGTGTTTTGGAGCGTGGCGGACATACAGAGGCTACTGTGGATTTAATGCGGCTGGCTGGCCTGAAGGAATGCGGACTTTGCTGCGAAATCATGGGAGAGGATGGCACCATGATGCGCGCTTTTGAACTTATTGAGATGGCCCAAAAGTGGAATCTTAAATTTATTACAATTGCCGCATTGCAGGATTATCGTAAAAAACACGACCGGCTGGTGGAGCAAACCTCCGTCAGTGATATGCCAACCAAATACGGTGACTTTAAATCGTACTGCTATGTAAATAAACTCAACGGAGAGCATCATGTTGCGCTTGTCAAAGGCGAAATCGGCAATGGAAAGGATATTCTGTGCCGCGTCCATTCCGAATGCCTGACCGGGGATGCTTTTGGCTCTCTGCGCTGCGATTGCGGACAGCAGCTTGCCACAGCTATGGCTCAGATCGACCGGGAAGGCCGTGGAATCCTCCTCTATATGCGCCAAGAAGGCCGGGGGATCGGATTGGTCAATAAACTGCGTGCCTACGCTTTGCAGGATAAAGGAATGGATACATTGGAAGCCAATATTGCCCTTGGTTTTGACGGTGACCCGCGTGAGTATTACATTGGTGCTCAAATACTGAGGGATCTGGGAGCTAAAACCCTGCGCCTTCTTACCAACAATCCGGAAAAGGTCTATGGTTTGTTGTCTTTTGGAATGGAAATTACAGAAAGAGTCCCGATTCAAATGTCTGCAAACGAGCATGACTTGTTTTACCTGCAAACCAAGCAGAACAAAATGGGCCACATACTACGCTATTAAATGATAAAGGAGAATAAAATATGAAGGTTTTTGAAGGAAAGCTTGTATCAAATGAAATGAAAATCGGTATTGTAGCCGCACGATTCAATGAATTTATTACGTCAAAACTCCTTGGCGGTGCGCTGGACTGCCTTAAGCGCCATGACGTCAGCGAGGAAAATATTGAGGTGGCATGGGTTCCCGGTGCTTTTGAAATTCCGCTTATTGCTTCCAAAATGGCAAGCTGCGGCAAATATGATGCTGTAATTTGTCTGGGCGCGGTTATTCGAGGAAGCACCACTCATTATGATTATGTCTGCAGTGAGGTGTCAAAAGGGATTGCCCATGTATCTTTAAACAGCGGCATTCCAGTTATGTTTGGGGTACTTACTACGGAAAGCATCGAGCAGGCTATCGAACGTGCAGGAACCAAGGCTGGCAACAAAGGCTTTGACTGTGCGGCTGGTGCCATTGAGATGGTAAATCTGATCCGTGAGATTCAAGCTTAACTTTCTGCTGCTAAAGTTTATAAATTCCCATGCTACATGAATAGATTAATAAGATGGAAACAATTCTCAAGCAAAACAAAAACAGAGGCATTATACAATGATTCCATCAACAAATACAATGCGGTATAAGCAGTTTACTTTTGCTTATACCGCATTGCTTTACCTGAAACGATAAAACAGACGGGGGTAAGTTTTTTCGTTTTAATAATTTATAAACCAAACGCAAGCAATTTATAAACATTAAAAAGATATGATTTCATCATCAAAGAAAAAGATACAAAACATAACTGAAAAGGAGTATTTATGATGAATGAATCTTTAAAAAATGACAACAGCTTTGTTGGCTACGAATACAAGGATGTGACGGCCAGACGCAGCATGGAATCTGTTTATTCGGACAGCTACCCCAGCTTTGGCTGGGAACTGGACGGCAGCTCAATTCCGCCGCAGGGCGCCAGATTCGTATCCCTGAAGTTTAAGCGTAATCGCAAGCTTCGCAACAAAGCAGAGATTTCAAGGCTGCAGCGTCAATTTGAGACTGGTATTGCTGAAATTGAATCACTGGAATTTTCTAAGGTAACAAAAGCCTCTGCCATAGCCTATGGTGTGGGACTGGTCGGTACTGCCTTTATGGCCGGCTCGGTCTTTTCCGTTACTGCAGGAAATGTTCCGCTTTGCATTATACTTGCTATTCCAGCTTTTGTTGGCTGGATTACACCCTATCTTTTGTTTCGCAAGATCAGCAGCAGCAAGTCAGCCGAAGTTAACCCACTTATCGAAAAGAAATACGATGAGATTTATGATGTCTGCGAAAAGGCCGGCAGTCTGCTGGAGGATTAAATAAAACGCTGTTATTGCTTTAAAAAAATTTATTATTGAAAGGATTTTATATTATGAAAACAATTTATTTACTTACTGGCGCCGCAGGACTTCTTGGAAACAACATTGCATTGTCGCTGATTAATGAGGGAAAACAAGTCCGTGCACTTGTATTACCTGGAGATCCTGCTATGCAGCATATTCCGCAAGCTGTAGAAATTTTTACCGGAGATGTAACAGATGTATCTTCACTTGAGCGCTTTTTTACAGTTTCCAGGGACACCGAAACAGTTGTGATACACTGTGCAAGTATCGTATCGCTTTCCCCCTTGCCCAATCAAAAAGTATATGATGTAAATGTTACTGGTACACAGAACATTGTGGATCTTTGTCTTGCCAATAACGTTAAGAAGCTTGTATATGTAAGTTCTACAGGTGCGATTCCCGAATTACCGGAGGGCCAAATCATTTATGAACCAAATCATTTTAATCCTGACATAGTAGTGGGATACTATAGCAAAACCAAAGCTTTGGCAACAGAAATTGTCTTAAAAGCGGTTAAAGAACAAAACCTTGATGCTTCCATCGTATATCCTTCCGGCATTTGCGGGCCTAATGACTATGCGTTTGGCCCGGTAGCAGGAGTTATTATGGAGTATTGCCAGGGTAAAATGCAGGTAGGGTTTGAGGGCTTCTTTAACTCCGTTGATGTGCGTGATTTAGCCGACGGTGTGATCAAATGCTCTGAAAAAGGCCGTAGAGGAGAAGGATATATTATGAGTAATGAAGTGGTGCCAATCCGCCGTATGTTTGATTTAATCAGCGCAGCCAGTGGCGCCCCCAGAGTTGAAACCATTCTGCCGGTAGATATTATGGTCGCAAATGCAGCGCGAAATATACCAGATGGGCCAGAAAAAGAAGAAAAGTTAGAATCACTAAAATTTGGAATGTATAATATGATACGCAACAATAATTTCTCCTCAGATAAGGCAAAAAAAGAACTGGAATATCAGACCCGCCCGTTTGATGAAACTATTACGGATGAAGTAAATTGGCTTATTAGTATTGGCAAAGTGAAAAGACAATTTATTTAGTCGTTTTTAAATATATCAGCAAATTAATTTCAACTATAAAAAGGTGGTAAAAGGAATGAAAAATATATGTGTTATAACAGGGGGAGGTAGTGGAATTGGTTTTGCTGCCGCCAAAGTTATGGGTGATGATTGTTCTGTTCTTATCTCAGGAAGAAGCATTGATAAATTGAAAAGATCAAAAGAGGAGCTGACTGCTTTAGGTATCGATGCAGAGATATTCTCCTGTGATGTCAGCAACAGAGAATCGGTGAAAGAATTAGCCGGGCAGGCTTCCAAAATGGGAAAGGTAGTTACTGTCATTCATTCAGCAGGCATATCCCCTCATATGGGGACACTGGAAAATATCCTTGACATTAATGCCATAGGGACCATTTACATTAATGAGGAGTTTGCAAAAATAATGGATAAAGGCGGCTGCATTATTGATGTTTCCTCCATGTCCGCGTATTTACTGTCCTCCATTCTGCCGGACAAGGATGTGAGAAAAGATTACCCTTTATGCTTGACGCATATAGATAAATTTAAACAAACCATGATGGATTTGTCATACTCACTGGGAGATAACCTGGCGGTTCAAATCGCATATTCACTATCTAAAGATTTTATTATATGGTACGCCGCATATTGTGCATGTGCTTTTGGTAAAAATGGAATCCGGGTTTTATCAGTATCCCCTGGTACATTTGATACTGAGATGGGAAGGCTGGAAGGTGATCAAGCAACAGCATTTGCTGTGAGAGGCGCACTTGGACGAGTTGGGCAGCCGGAGGAGATTGCAAATTTATTGAAATTTGCTGCAAGTGATGCGGTAAGCTACCTTACCGGAACCGATATTCTCTGCGATGGAGGAGCTGTTGCTTCCATGAAGAATATGCAGAAGCATTTAAGCCAATGAGTTGGTTATATATAGTGCAAGCAAAAAATAACATATCTGTATTTTGATTATCCAATAAATGAAATTACATTGGTAATGTGTTGTAAACTAAAAAAGCAGGGCTGAAAATTCATTAAGAATCTTTCAGCCCTGCTGCTTATTATAGAAGATCCGTTTTACAGTGATTTCCTCCCGCTCTATCTTATCAAAATATTTCCAATCAATTTCCGATTTTCACATTTTTTTGCACTTTTTTGACAAAACTCATTACATATAAGCCCCAATTTGTTACATCACCTCACATTTAAATTTACAGGCCTTATATACTTTATTCGATCCCATTCCGTCAACGTGGTATTTTACAGGAGTCTACATATTATGGAAGAGAAGAATAAAGACAACCAAAAATTTGATATGCTTTCTGTACTTCAAGAGTATAAAAATGAAAAAGGATATACGGTTTATATCTGCCAATGTGAATGTGGAAATATAAAATCAGTTCTTAAAAACAATGTTATTTATGGTAGGACAAAAAGCTGCGGATGCCTGGAAAAGGCAAATCGGGAAAAATACAAAGATTTACGTGGAAGGAAATTCGGAAAACTCACCGCAGTTTCTCCAACTGAAAAACGAATTGATGGAAACGTTGTCTGGAAGTGTAACTGCGACTGCGGATTGACCGCTTTTGTTACAAGCAGAAATCTAGTTCGCGGCGATACAAAAACCTGTGGGTGCCATATGAGAGAGAAGCAGAACATTGCAGGTCAAAGATTTGGAAAGCTGACCGTTTTATATCTAGATAAAGTACAGGAAAAAAATCGTCCTCGAAAATGGATTTGTCAGTGTGATTGCGGCGAATTATGCAGTGTTGCAATATCAAACCTCAGAAATGGACATACCCAGAGCTGCGGGTGTTTAGGTGAGGTTGAGCATCGGAATTTAATTGAGGGTACCTGTCTTGAGGTAATTGCCTCTAAAACCATACCCAAAAACAACCGAAGCGGCATCAAAGGTGTTTCCTATTACAGCAGGACTGATTCCTGGGTTGCCACGCTTACTTTTAAAGGCATACATTACTACTTAGGTAAATTTAACACAATTGCCGAGGCAGCACAGGCTCGTTGGAAGGCTGAAGAAGAGCTGATTAATCCGTTTTTAAAAGAGCACTCCCATTTAATTTCAGGCGAGTAGAAATTGCTGTGGCAGACATCAGCACAGTTTTCGCTGCGCAGATGCAGGAAATTCTATTCCTTTGCCGGAAAACAACTGAGAGTGGTCAATGGGCTATTATATAATAAAATAAATCAGCATAATAGGCAAAAGAATGCTGATATGTGTTTTAAGTGAATTTTCTTATTACTAAGCCTGTTGCAAGGCTGTATTCGATACATGAAAACACAAATATAGTACATGACTGAGCGGAGTATTTAATTCTTAATTATACTTTACAAGTAAGGTGTTTTTTGTTTTTTAAAGAAATAAGCAGGTGTACTAGAGTCAATATTACAGTTTGCAACGGACTATGTGATTTGGATCATGAGGTTTGTAGTATCAGGCTGGAAAAGATTATTTCCACTATATAGGACTATATTTAAAATGTATTTTTCAGCTGAAATTAAGCCGATTAGGCTTAATATAAAGGAGGAGAAAACATATGTGTAAAAAGACACTCCGTAAAAGCAGAAAGGTTATGTCCCTGCTTTTAGTTGTGGTTTTAATCCTGGGAATGCTGCCAATTCAGGTGTTTGCAGCGGAAACTGATTCT
This sequence comes from Clostridiaceae bacterium, assembly GCA_902363735.1. GTDB lineage: Bacteria > Bacillota > Clostridia > Lachnospirales > Lachnospiraceae > Lacrimispora. Next base: position 1,003,049 of record CABJBA010000001.1, on the reverse strand, counting down.
GTTTCCATTCCTGAAATTATTGAAACCACTGATCAACTTAATACCACTAAAGAAGAAAATGACATATTATCAGAAGAATCATTGACAGAAAATGAGGTTATTGTGCCAGAAGAAGGCGTCATTACCCTTCCGGAGCAAATCCTTGAGATGTTTCCCGCAGAAGAGTCAATCCAAGAAATAACTTTGTCAGAAAGCTGTATCGTAGCTTTTGATCCAGACGATGGTCAAACAGGCTATAACGACTTCTTCAAAGTGACAGTTCCTGTCGGCGGCACAGTCACTGGCAAACCCAATGCCCCCATACGGGACGGGTACTTTTTTATGGAATGGTATGCCTATGAGGATGAGAACGGCAATCCTGTATTCTGGGACTTCAATAATGATACCGTAGAAGATAATACAACTCTCTGGGCCGCTTGGGAAAAAGGCTGTATTGTAATGTTTGACCCCGATGACGGTCAAACAGGTTATGACGATTTTTTCAAAGTGACAGTTTCTGTAGGCAGTACAGTCACTAGTAAACCTGATGATCCCACCCGAGATGGATACCTTTTCAAGGGCTGGCATGCTTATGAGGATGAGAACGGAGATCCAGTATTTTGGGACTTTAACAATGGTACCGTAGAAGATAATATAACTCTCTGGGCGGCTTGGGAAAAAGGCTGTATCGTGATGTTTGACCCCGATGACGGTCAAACCGGTTATAACGAATTTTTTAAAGTGACGGTTCCTGTCGGCAGTACAGTCACTGGCAAACCTGATGATCCCACCCGAAATGGATACCTTTTCAAGGGCTGGTATGCCTATTTGGATGAGAATAGTAATCCTGTACTTTGGGACTTCAGCAATGGTACCGTAGAAGATAATACAACTCTTTGGGCGGCTTGGGAAAAAGGCTGTATTGTAATATTTGACCCCGATGACGGTCAAACAGGGTATAACGACTTTTTTAAAGTGACGGTTCCTGTCGGCAGTACAGTCATTGGCAAACCTGATGATCCCACCCGAAATGGATACCTTTTCAAGGGCTGGTATTCCTATTTGGATGAGAATAGTAATCCTGTACTTTGGGACTTCAGCAATGGTACCGTAGAAGATAATACAACCCTATGGGCCGCTTGGGAAAAAGGCTGTATTGTAATATTTGACCCCGATGACGGCCAAACAGAATATAACGACTTTTTTAAAGTGACGGTTCCTGTCGGCAGTACAGTCATTGGCAAACCTGATGATCCCACCCGAAATGGATACCTTTTCAAGGGCTGGTATTCCTATTTGGATGAGAATAGTAATCCTGTACTTTGGGACTTCAGCAATGGTACCGTAGAAGATAATACAACCCTATGGGCCGCTTGGGAAAAAGGCTGTATTGTAATATTTGACCCCGATGACGGCCAAACAGAATATAACGGCTTCTTTAAAGTGACGGTTCCTGTCGGAAGCACAATCACTAGTAAACCCGATGATCCTACCCGAGAAGGATACCTCTTTAAGGGGTGGTACGCTTATGAGGATGAGAACAGCAATCCTGTATATTGGGACTTCAACAATGGTACAGTAGAAAATAATACAACCCTCTGGGCCGCTTGGGAAAAGGAAGACAATGGTGGAGAAAGCAGTGGCGGTGGTGAAAGCAATGGCGGTGGAAGCGGTGGAAGCGGAAACAACAGCGGTGGAAGCAGTGGAAGCGGAACCAACAGCGGTGGAAGCAGTGGAGGAGGAACCAACAGCAACGGCAATTACATTGATATAGAAAATGAAGAAATCCCCCACGGATCTTTTGAAATTGAAAATGAAGAAATCCCGTTCGGATCTTTGGAACTGGCTGATATTCCGAAAACCGGTGATAGTAATTCCACATATCTGCTTTTGTGGATGCTTTGCGGCATATCGTTTTTAGGTATGGGTATATTGCTCTTGCCACGCAGCAGAGCCGTAATATAACTGAATGAATGAGAGGGTAAGCACCATAATAATGGTATATGCTTATCCTCTCATTATTTATTAAATGCTTTTTTCAAGGATAGAAAACTTGCCCTCCGAGCTTTTACTATCCCTTTTTTATCAAACCAAAGGGCTTTATAACAGGATTTATCAACACCTCCAACTTGGATCGAAGTGAGTTACGATTGTGAAGTTATGAAAAATACAGTATAATGAAAACAACAATTTATTTTGAATTTTTCATCATATATAAAAGTCAGAATACGGGGGCAATCATATGAGAACTATAGAGCATATATTTGAATTTATCAGAAAACAGAAAGTGGCTTTTATTGCGTCAGTTGATGACGAGGGATTTCCGAACATGAAAGCTATGTTAATGCCGCGCAAAATTGATGGGAACTGTTTTTACTTTTCCACTAACACATCCTCAATGCGAGTAATGCAATATCGAGATAATCCTAAAGCAAGTGTTTATTTTTTTAGTAAAGGACGTTTTCGCTATGAGGGGGTTATGTTAATAGGTATTATGGAAGTTTTAGAGGATGAGCAAATAAAAAAAGAAATCTGGCGCACGGGTGATACTATGTTTTATAAAAAGGGGAAGAGTGACCTTGATTACTGTGTTCTGAAGTTTACTGCTTCTAAAGGAAGGCATTACAGTGATCTTAAAACAGAAAGTTTTACATTGTAATTATTGATATGCAGCCGTGGGCTCTCATGGAGAGAATGCCGCCTGTGGGTGGCTGTCAGCAAAAAACCTAAAAATTTATAGCATTTTGATTTTAGACGGACAAGGTCAATCCGAACAATTCATTATCAGCCACTTCTTCCACATGAATAACATCTGAAATATCCAATAAACCATTTTTTAAATCCATAGTTGCCATTCGTTTTGCTGCCTCTGCAGCAATCAATCCGGTGAATCTCCCCTCGTCATGTCCCCATGCGTTAATAGTATTTTCAGCTGCTTGAATTGTCACCATAAAGATATCGGTTCCATATTTAGGGTTTTTCAAAATAGACTCTGCTATACGATAAATCGGTTTATATTTTAGCAGTCCCAATAATCCGAACTTGTTGGCTCTATAAATAAAATCTGTTACAATTGACTGGTCAAAGCCCAAATAGGTTGTAAAGGTCTTATCTTTGTGTTTTACATTTAACATGTGCTGATCCACAAAATTAAAATTATATGTTCCCAAACTTTTCTGCCCGGTATGAATTGTACTTTTTTGAGTAAAGGGTCGAATATAGCCAAGGGTTTTATGGCTGTAGCTTTTAAGAAAGTTATCCAGAGTCCACTGAATCGCGGCATCTCCGTGTTTTTCACCCAAACCTAAAATAAGCTCAATATTTATCATGTCAGCAAACGGATACATAAGAACAAATTTTTCTGCCAAAAGGTTCGTAAGTCCAGGGGCTAAACCCACTCCCAGCAAAATTTTGCTTGTTCCACGAAGTTTTAAGTTCTGGATTTTCTCAATGTACTCAGAGTTTGCAGTTACATCCATATAATCAATTCCATGGGTATCACAAAATTCTACCAACTTAGTATTTTCCTGGTCCACGCAAACAATAACCCAGCCAACCCTGTTAAGTTCTGTAAAGTCTATATTATGAATATCCATAGAGCAGATGTCGGCTTGGATTTTTTCCTTATTTAAAAAGCTTTTGATTTTATCTTTATTACGTCCAACCAAAATCAAGTTGTAATGTTTCAGTTCTTTGGTAATGTATTGCCCAACTTTACCGTGTCCCCCTATAATCATAATCTTATTTTTCGTATCCATTTATATTCTCCTGTATTTTGAAATTATTTTTGTGACATTAATATAAAACAGACCCAGTAATTTATTCTCTTCGGCTTTGAAATTTTCCGGATAAAGTTGCCTGCTGCAAGATATGGTCATTAATTTTATTTAATAAATCTGTTTTTTTACAACTTGCGGCCAAATCTATGGTGCAATCCAGTGTGTAAATCGTAAATAAATAGGTATGTATTGATTTGAGCGGCGGTTTGGGTCCCTTATATTTATTTCTTCCGTAAGCAGTACCTTGTATTGCGCCTAGGCTATCCACATATATGCCGTGTGGGATACCTTCTGGAATAACAGACTGTACGGCAATATTCCATATCACCCAATGATTATAGTTTGAAAAAATAGGGTGTGATGCATCATCTAATGTAATTGCAATTGATTTGGTATTGGGAGCGATACCAGTGATTTCAAAATCAGGAGATATATCTGCTCCGCGAGCGGTATACTTTACGGGGATCCAGTCACCATCATCAAAAGCGTTGCTTCTAATTTTCAATATTTTCATAACACCCTCCTCCAACCATCCAATTCTTTCATCATTTTACTAAAGTGTAACATAAAAAAACAGCCTGGAATAGATGCAAATTCAACTATTCCAGGCTGTTAACCTTGAAGCATTGGTGGAAAACATATTTTTAATTTCAGATTGTAAAAATCTTTTGACCTATTTTATTTCAGTGTCTGAGATGCCGCCCACATAGATGCATATTTTCCACCAGAGGCGACCAGTCCATCATGGGTGCCCCATTCCGCTACACGGCCGCCGTCCAGCACCAGTATTCGGTCGGCGTGCTTTACGATGGGCAGGGTATGGGCAATCATCACAATGGTTTTATCTGCTTTCAAAAGATTTGTAACTGCCTGCTTTACCAACAGTTCGTTTTCAATATCCAGAGAGGCGGTGGCCTCATCCAGCAAAATTATGGGACTGTCCTTCAGAATGGCCTGCGCCACGCTGAGCCGCTGGCGTTCGCCTCCAGATAGTCTGTTGCCGTTTTCTCCTATTTCGGTATCGTAGCCCTTTTCCATTGCCCGGATAAAGCCGTCGCAGTTGGCAAGGCGGCAGGCCTCCTCAATGTCCTCGTCGGTGGCACTTGACCGGGCGTAGCGGATATTGTTGCGAACCGTATCGTTGAAGAGAAATACATCCTGATCGACCAGGCTGATATAGGACAGCACCTGACCGGATGGAGCGTTTGCAATGTCACAGCTACCGATGGTTATGCTTCCGCGTTGGGGTGAATAATACTTGGAAATCAAATTGAGTATGGTGGATTTGCCAGCACCGGAATCGCCCACGATGGCAGTAAGGCTGCATGGGGGAATGGTAAAGCTGGCTTCCTTCAGCACCGGCTCTCCTTCCACATAGGAGAAGTTCACGTCCTTGAACTGAATCTTGGCACTTTTCGGGGCGAAGGAAGTATCCTCGGCCTGTTCCTCCTCCTCCGCAAGAATGCCGCTGATTTTCTTCTTGGAGATGAGCAAATTCCGGTAGGCCGTCAGGTCGATAAACAATGTCAGGTTTAGTCTGGCCACAAAGATGGACAGCATAATAAGCAGGATTACGGTGGCCGGTTCCAAAGTATGGGAAAGCCAGCCTTGCACCGACAGTACCATGGCTGCTGCCAACGCCAGATAGCTGCAAAAGTTAAACCCAAATCCAATTGGCAAAATTGCCTTTTCATATTCGTAGCTGACATTGGAGTATTCCCGCATGGCCTCAGTCACAGACTCATTCTTGGTGCCTACCAGCGCATAGGAGCGCAGGGTCTGACTGCCGGTGAGATACTCGGTGATGGCGCTGACGTTTTCTTCCCGGGCCCGGTTTTTCCGGACGCCGTAGATATTTATCTGCCGGATAGACAGAGCCATGGCCGGAATAATAAGCAGGATTGAGGTTAGGATGATGAGTCCGATGGGCAGAGACAACGTGCAGGCGTAAAGGCCCACCATCAAAAGCAGGATGCAGTATTTGGTGATATCCGCCGTTTTGTGTGTCAATATCTGCTCGTAATCCCCGACTTCACCGGTTGCGGCATTGATGTAAAAGCCGGTACGGTTTTTTGTGAACAAATCCAGCGGAATGCGCTTGAGTTTATCACCAATGGCAATGCGGATATTCCGGCTGACGTCCGCACCGCCGGTCTGATTGCCGGTATAGGCGGCTATATAAAGGGCAAGGCGCAGCGCAAACAGCAGCGCCAGCATGCCTGTGGCCCGCAATATATCCGCAAAATCGATGCTTCGGTCAAAAATTAAGTGCAGAACCTGAAACAGCACCAAAAAATTGCAGCCAGCAAGCAGTCCTTCAATCACCACTCCGGCAATAGAGAGCTTGAGCTTTGCTCCCATTTTGAAAGCAGTCTGGTTCATACCGGTTTCCCTCCTTTCAGACTGTAACGAATATTGCGGGCGGAGTTGTAGTCCCGCCATACCCCTGCAAAATAGAGGCTGTTCTCCCTCATATCATCAAAGCTGCCGATCCGGCTGACGCCACGTTTTTCCACCACAGCAATGCGGTCGCAGCCCTGAACGATGCCCAACCGGTGCGCCACGATGATTACGGTTTTGCCCTGACAAAGATTTTCAATGGCCCGGTCAATTTCCACCTGATTTTCAGGATCGGCGGCACTGGTTGCTTCATCCAGAATGAGGATGGGCGCATTTTTTAAAATAGCCCGGGCAATACAGATACGCTGTTTCTGTCCTCCGGAAAAACGGGTGCCGTAGCTGCCCACTTTCGTTTCGTAGCCCTCCGGCAGAGACATAATAAAATCGTCTATCTGGGACTCCAGTGCCGCGGCGCGGACCTCCTTCAGTGTGACAGCATGGTTCCCCATGGCTATGTTTTCAAACACACTGCCATGAGTTAAAAAACTGTTCTGGAAAACCACCGAGACATTCTGCAAAAGCTGCTCGTAATCGATATCCTTCACATCCACACCGCCGATGGCGATGCTGCCTTCCGTCACATCGTAGAATCGGGAAATCAGCTGCACCAGTGTACTTTTGCCTGCGCCGGATACGCCTACGAAGGCGACCCGCTCACCATGGGCAATGTGCAGATTCACATACTCCAGCACCGGTTCGCCTTCCGTATAGGAAAAGGCCACATTTTTCAGTTCGATGTCGTGCTGTTTCGGAAAGGGATCCCCACCGCTGAACAACGGAGTCTCCAGGATTTCCTTCACCTGATTTACGCCGTTGAGCACATAGGAGAGGCTGGATCCCAACTCCTGTAAAGGACGAATGTCTGTGAGATACTGGGTTCCCACAAAGGCAAACAGCAGCAGCACCCCGGCAGTGATGGACCCATGGACGAAGAAATACCCGCCCAAAGGGACCAGAAACAAAATGCCACACTCCAACAGCACTACATAGGCGGCGTAAAGCGGCCCGGTGGCTCTTGAAATAGCGCCCCACATACTGTGCTGGGATTTGATGGCAAAGGCATATTTCTTAAAGGACTGCGCGCCCATGTTATATGCCTTGATAAGCCTCATACCGTTTACATACTCGTGGATTGCACCAGATAAATTGCCGCTGGATGCATTGACCTCAGGCATAAACTTGCTGAAACGCCAAAACATGACCACCATCACCACAACCACAAGAAGGAGAGGTACAATGCTGAGCAGGGCCAGAGGCACGTTTACTGTGAGCAGATAGACAAACATGACGATGGGCCCTGAGAGATAGAGCACCAGCTCCGGCAGGTTGTGGGCTAAAAACAGCTCCAGTTTTTCAATGCTCTCGTTCATTACATATTTGATTTCTCCGGTGCTGCGTTCGTTTAAAGCCCCCAGCGGCATCTTTGCCATATGTTCGGTCACCATGCAGCGCACCCGAAACAGGGTATTGTATGCGCCCCGATGGGAGGCGAGCGTAGCCGCCAAATTGCAGAAAACTCTCATGGCCGCTGCGATAAGTACCATGGCCGCCCATGTTAGGGCAAAGTCAAAGTCACAGGTTCCCAGCACTACGGCATCAATAATTTTATAAAACGCAAAATACGGAACAATGGTGCTGAGACTGGATAGCAGCGCAAGAATAATGGAAACGTAGAGATACTGCCGGTCTTTTCCTGCCCATTCCAGCAACAGCGCAAAGCCCTTTTTATTGGATTTCATAGGAAATCCCTCCTTTCACTTGGTCTTGCTGTATTGTATAACGGGCGGCTTTCTGGTACAATACCTTTACAGCTAATCAGTCTTTTTGTAGTAAAGAAGCGTCCGATTGGAACAGGAGATATTTATGAAAGAAAAGAAAAACAGTTATTATCGGGATTTGTTTGAAGAAATGCACTTCAAACCTTGCTCCGCTCCAGAGGGTTTTCCGGCAGAAGGTGAATGCTGGCAGTTGACAGAAAATTTGAATGGATACTACTGGCTCTATGAAGCGGGAGCCCGCTATAATATTAAGATCCACGACTTCTGGTTTCGGGAGGATACTGTAATAAATTTATCCATCCCAGAATGCCTGAGTGTGACATGGTATGAATCGATCTCCGGAGAGGAACTTCAGCCCTACCGGAAGCTGAACTGCCATGTGGTCAAAAGCTTTCTCGGCGGATATCAGCCCTATCGCGCCCTCATTCACCGGGGCGTCCCGATCCGATCCATCGGTATTGAATACCACCCGGCCTATTATGAAGCTTATTTAAAGGAGCAGTTCGGCGACATCTATCAGAGTCCCACCGATGCCTTTCAGAGTCTGGATGAAACAGCCGACTTTCCAGAGATGTCCCGGCTGCTGTGGGAGCTGCGGCGATATTCGGGACGGGGACTTCCAGCCACACTGTATTATGATGCAAAAGCAGCAGAGGCCCTATCGCTGGTTTTTGAACGGCATCGGAAGCTGAATGAACGCAAAACGGCTTCTCTTCCGGAATCGGACCAGGCCATGCTTCAAATCCTTTCCGCTTACATCGGAGACCATTATGCCGATTCTCTTTCCGTTGAGATGCTTGCAAAAATCGCCTGTATGGGTACAACCAAGCTTAAACGCTGTTTCAAAATATACTTTGACTGTACCGTGGCCGACTATATACAACGGGTGCGCATTGACCAGGCTGAGCATTTGCTGGCCTATACCGATCTCCCCGTAGGAGAGGTGGCAAAAGCCGTGGGCTATACAGCCGCAGGACATTTTGCCGCGCTGTTTCGCTGCGCCAAGGGTATATTACCCCTGGAATACCGAAAGTCTGTGAGGGACCGCCAGGGGATTGGGCTGTAAGGCATAAATAAAATAAAATGGCCAAGCCCTTTGTTACGTTTTTACATATTCAAATAATTTCGTTTTAGATGAATTTGAACACAAAAAAGCCGGGATCTTATTGTTAAGACCTCGGCTGGAAATGGGGGATCGGATTACAGTATAAATTCAAAACATATAAAATTTTACCATGGCCTTTCTTTTCCCAGCCATCCCTGGGTCTCCCAATATTGTGTATCCGCAGGATTAAACTTAAGCTTTTTTTGCATCAATCTCATCGTATAAAATAACATTTTGATTTTTAAAGAGGGTTTCACATTTTTAAATTCTGTTTTAATCTTCAGTGAAAGCTTAAAAATATCTTTTTGCATCTTTAATCTTTTTTTATCATTGACTTTATCCCAATCAGCTGCATGGAGGTTTATCCCAAAAGTATAGATATGGGAAATACCCCAGAAAGTCATGCTGTCCTTTAAGTCCTTGAGCGCAGATTTTGTCCCGGCACCTGCAGCGGTAGAGATGAGAAGTGCTTGTTTGCTGAACATTTCTTTTCTTGGCTGATGCGGCATCCATTGGTATCCAAAGTGATCAAGAAACGCTTTTACCTGTCCCGGAACATGATAGACATAAACAGGTGCTGTAAAAACCAGCAAGTCCGCTTCAAGCATGGCTTCCAGAATCGGCTTAAGATAATTATAATCAGGACAGTTCTTATAATCTGTAAAGCAATTCCAACATCCCCTGCAAAAGTTAGGCATGCTTTTAGGCAGGAAAAATTCTGCTACGGTATCTTTGTCGGACAGATGCTGTATAAATTGCTGAGCGATGTTGTATGTACTGGATTTAGATTTTCGTTGTGTTGCATAAATTACAGCAATTTTCATTTCCTAACCCCCATTTTCCTTGCACGAACCAGTTTCAAATTGTCTTTTTGAAATGTAAGATGTTTTATGTTCTGTTTAATTTTTACTTTTGATACCAATTCGGTACGCTATTTTCAAAATTATTATAATGTTCAAAGGACTTTTTGCATATTCTCACCATATTTTCAATTTCAGTCTGTCCAAATCGTTCCGCCCATTTTATGGAGTACAGAGCGGCATGTGCCACATAGACGGCAAGAATATTCCAAAAATCACCCGGTACATCATCATCAAAGTATGCGTCGATTTGCCCAATACAGTAAAGAGTGCTCACATCTGTTCCGAAGCTTTCAAGTTTGTAAAATTCCTCATAGGGGTCTCCGATTTCCCAACGATTGAAGTCAATTACTCCAATTTTGTTTTCAGGAGTCAAGATTAAATTTCCTGGATGAAAGTCTCCATGTTGATAGACGGGTGGCTTGGACCAAATTTTATGTATATTTTGATTGATAAATTGAATAGCCGTCTCGTTGTCTTGAATTCTATGCTCTGATTCAATATATTTCCCAAGCTGTAAAATTTTTTTTGGAATTTTCGTTTCCTTTGGAAATTCATCAGGCGGTATTTGAATGCTGTGTATTCTTCTCAATATTTTGCCGGCTTCTCTGCCTAAACGATACTGTTCGCATTGGTCAAGCTGGGGCAAAGCCAATTCAAGATCATGGCCATCAACCCAGGTCAGCAGCATATATACCTTTTGCGATTTATAAAGTATGCCAAACTCGATTTGAAGAAATAGTTAAAAATGATTTTTACAGATAAGCAGGAATTCTTTTACGGAACCCGAAAAATGGGATTTTCCTATTCTTTCTCTCTTAAATATGTTATATATTCATTTCCCCACTCACCAAGCGCCTTTAAAACTATTTCAAATTTTCTTCCAATTTCGCTGAGAGAATATTCAACCTTGGGCGGTATCTGTGAATGTTCAATACGCTCAATTAATCCTTCTTCCTCTAATGTTTTTAGTTGGCGTGACAATGTGGTATGTGTCATCTCTTCCGGCATTCTGCGCTGTAACTCATTGAAGCGGATAGAAGGTTCCTGCGATAATAGATAGATAATATATATGGACCATTTTCCAGTCAGAATCTTTTGTGACGTGACATAAGGGCATAATCCAAATAATTCTTTTTTTGACATGCGGTATCCTTTCTGATACTGGTATCGCTAAATATCGTACTTGCTATCATAATCCTATGACACTATAATAGCAAATGTAATAACAAGTTACAATCATTTATTAAAAATGGAGGATATTCTTATGAACGAAGTATTTGAATATTTAAAAGCATGCGGAACATTTTACCTGGCGACAAATGAAGGAGGTCAGCCACATGTCAGGCCATTTGGTGCCGTTTGCGAATTTGAGGGTAAGTTGTACATTGTAACAAACAACCAAAAAAAAGTGTACAAACAAATGCTTCAAAATTCCAGAATTGAAATCAGTGGAATGAGCAACGGTACATGGATCCGTGTTGAAGGAAAAGCAATTCATGATACGCGCCGCGAAGCTCGCGTTGCTATGATGGACCATAACAAAGCGGCTCTCAGCAGTATGTATACAGTAGATGATAATCTGATGGAAGTTCTGTATCTGGAAGATGTAATGGCAACGATCTACTCTTTTGGGTCTGAACCCAAAGTTATTAATCTATAAACAATTACACCAACAGAAAAAGCCCATTCATTGATGAGCTTTTTCTGTAACTTTTTCACGATACAAAGACATAGCTTGATGTTATAGTTCAGATTCTGTTCTTCAAAAATTGGAATCGATAAAGAGAATTCACTGGAGTTGAGCTTAAACCAATCAGACAATATATCAATATAATCTTTTAGATCATGGGCTTTCCGTCTTGCAATTTCAAAATAATCTTCCCGGCTTTTTCCGGTGACAACTCCTCCATGAACAGCATCCAAGTAACCCAGCAGAGTCGTAAGAGGTGTTCTTACATCGTGGGACAGGCTGGTCATCATAAACATAGGGCTCACCCCATACTTCTTCATAAATCTGCTGCTTTGTTAAAATCCTTCTCTGATTTTTAGCACAAAACAGCAGAAGATCAAATTCTTTTGGCGGAAGCTCAAAGGTTCCGTTTCCGGTAGTCACACTCTGATTATCAAAATCCATTGTCAGCCCTTTGTAAGTGAGGGGCTGCAAACAATCATCTGCAACATAAAAATATTACTGTACACTTATGGTATCTACAATTGACATATTGCAAATGCGTTTCACCGGGCCTCGTACAGCCAAAATAACGGATAATAAGATAATTGCTATGATAATGGCCATTTGTATGAATGGAATATTCCATTCTTCGCCCCAATGAAAGGTTATCAATTTGGCGTATAGGAACTTATTCAGCATTAACCCAATAACACTGCCAAAGACACTTCCAGTAATCCCATAGGCTGAGGCTTCCGCAACAATCATTTTTATGAGCTGGTGATTACTCAGGCCGATGGCACGAAATGCTCCATACTGCTTCATGCGGGAGGAAACACTCATGGCAAGGCTATTCATAATATTTAAGATGGTAATTAAAGCAATCAAAGCCATAAAGCCATAGATAAACAATCCAAAAGAATAATACGAACCGATTACGCTGCTATTACTGGAGCGCTTATCTGAAAAACTGACTTCCGTACCAGCCATTCTATGAATTTCATCAACATCAGCTTCCGTCGCGTTCTTAGATAACTGCAAATCAATAATTGTATAATCCGTTTCGCCGGTCAGCTTTCGAAAGGTATTTTCCGAACAAATCATGGTTCCTGCATCAGGGGCACTGTTAAAAGGACTGGCAGAAAGTGAGCCGACAATTTTTATATCCGCTGTTTTTCCTCCTATGTGTAGTGTAGCCGTATCTCCGGTTTTCATGGTATTTTGTGATTTAAAAACAATCAGACCGGTATTGCTTTCCTTCTGGACGGTATCTAAAGATCCCTCCAGTAAAGAATTCTTAGCCCATCCAAACTGGTGTTCCTCATAAGAAATCAAATCAACCTTTTTTTCCTGCCCATTCACCATAACCGGTACATCATAGGCAAACATTCGCCCGTATACCCGTTTGACCACCGGATTTTTCTGAAATTCTTCCAGCAGGGTACTGCGAATCGAACCGGTACTATCCGTGCTGACAATGGATAAATCCGGTGTCCATGGCTTCAAGGGAGTAAGCGAATGCTGCATAAAATCAATTGTGACTGAAAATGCTAAAAAAAGCATGATACTTAGTGAAAAGGAACCTACCATTAAAACAAAATTCTTTTTACTGGCTTTTGCGTGATGGAAGCCAAGAGCAGTATCAATCTTAAAAAATGTAGTATTTGCGGCTTTGTGCACATATTGTAAAGAATTCACATTTCCGGATACGGCTGCCAATGGCGAAACCTTAGCAGCTCTTTTCGCCGGGGAACCAGCGGCCAGAAGAACCGTCAGGATACCTACACAGATACCAGCCACCATACTAGGCAGGCTTATTCCCAATGCAGGCATTCCAGCAAAATATTCAGGACTGAGAAAACGTAGTAAGGCGCATAAGATCCAAATGACAGCGGCTCCCGTGGAAATGCCTAGCGGAATTGCAAATTTACACCAGCCAAGAGCTTCCTTGCGTACGAATCGCATCACCTGCTTTGGTGTGGCGCCGATACAGCGTATCATTCCAAAAAATTCGGTACGCTGTGCAACATTGCTGTTCAGACTGCTGGCAATCATCATAATGCCAGCCAATAAAACCAATATAAACAAAACAGCAGCGGAACTATAGATTTCAAGCATAAAGGAATTTCCGCTTTGCCCAAGCAATCCCAGCAGCTTCGTATTTTCCGAAACCTGTTCGTCGGACAGTTCAAGCTGAGACTTCATATCAACAATTGTATTGCGTATATTGGTATGAGTGGAAAACTGCACATAGAAGACACTGTTATACTCCCCAGGTTCACCATTGGTGACTCCGGGATACAGGGAACGAAACGCCTTGGTCGTCAGGCAAACCGCATAGGAATCTTCGTCCATTGTTTTTAATCCATTATTCAGAAAGCCGGAAATCATAAATTCATAGCTGTTTCCGTCAGGCCCATTGACAGAGATTACATCTCCAATCTGCAAAGCAAGCATTGTCTTTGCATGTTCTGTTATCATGGCCTCATTGTCTTTTTGAGGAAATGTTCCATCCTGAATTTCATCCGTTTGCATCTCTGTTACAAAGCTTTCTTCACTTCCAAAAACAAGCACGTTTTTTCCAGATACAGTATAGCCTTGATCTCCCCGGAAATTAAGGACACCATACCAGGAAGATGCAGTTACATCCGGCCGTGCAGAAATCAGAGCGGCTTGTTCTTCATTTATATTTCGAACCATTACATGCCAATTACCATCCTCCATACGGGCCTGCATAATCTGGCTGCGTATAAACATGTCGGCCATACCAAAAATAGCCGTAACTAGAAACACCGCTAAAACAATACAGAATACAGACATTCTGTTCTGCCTTTTATGGACTTTGGCTGAAATGGGAACAAGGTCAAGATAACTTTTCATTTTCTTTCCCTCCCAAATCCGTCAGCACACCATCCGAAACGCGCAGCACCCGATCTACTGACGTGGTCAGATGATTGTTATGTGTAATCATTAAAATGGTTTGCTGATAATGGCGGGATGCCTTGATCAGTAAATCAATGACATCCTGACTGTTTTTGCTGTCCAAATTTCCGGTGGGCTCATCCGCCAGAATCAGTTTGGGTTTTGTTATCAGCGCCCGTCCAATTGCAACACGCTGCTGCTGACCGCCGGATAATTGGCTGGGCAGGTGATGGCGGCGTTCCTGAAGCCCTAAGACTTCTAAAATCTCATTCACTGCTGATTGCTCCGGCTTACGGTAATCCAGAAGAATCGGAAACAAAATATTTTGCTCCACAGTTAATTCTGCAACAAGCTGAAACGATTGAAACACAAAGCCGATATTTCGCCTTCTGAAAATAGTACGCTGTTCCTCTTTCATGGAAAATAAATCTTTTCCGTCCATGCAGATATTTCCGGCAGTAGGGGTATCTAAAGCTCCAATACAATTAAGCAGTGTGCTTTTACCCGAACCCGATTCGCCTACCACCGCTGCAAATTCGCCCTGTGCTAATGTAAAAGAAACATCTTTTAAAGCATTTACCTGATTTTCACCATCTCCATAGGTTTTTGATAAATGCTGTACTTTTAAAATATCCATATATTAAGTACCTCCTTTCTCAATAGAATAACAGGTACACATTACAATCGGGTGAATAACAGCTTACGATTCCGTAAGGAAGGAAAGCGTAAAAATTGTCCCCTCATGCAGAGCGCTTTGAACGGAGATAATGCCTCCCTGACCCTCAACAATGGCTTTTGCCAGTGACAGACCAAGACCAATTCCCTGGGTATCCAAAGATTTTTTGCTTCGGTAAAAACGTTTAAAAACGTGATGTAAATCTTCCGGGGAAATACCGGAACCATTATCTGAAATCAATATGCGGAGCATTGCAGGGGTTCGGTTCCAAGAAATGTGGATTTTCCCTCCCGAATCGGTATGATCCAACGCATTTTTAACTATATTTCCAATCGCTTCTCGGGTCCACTGCTGATCACAAAGGATGGTTTCTTCCGGTGTTTCATCGACAATGATTTCTTTTCCCTCACTGGAGGCCCGTGTTGTCAGTTCACTGACAGCCTGAGCAATTAAATTCGATATACGGCAGCTTTCTTTTTCAAAGGCAATACTGCCGGCGTCTAATCGGGTGATTTTCAGCATGACTTGAATCAGTTGTTCCATACGTTTTAGTGCTAATTCTGTTTTTTGAGAATACTCCACTACGGTTTGAACATTATCCGGCTCATCGGCGATGATATCGTGATACATAGTAAGAGCCGCAAGCGGTGTTTTCAGCTGATGTGATATATCTGAAATTGTACGTTTTAAAAATTCTTTTGCTTTCTGACTGACTTCGTTTTTTGACTGGAGTATTGTAGCAAGCTGATCTACAGAAGCAAAGAGACGATAGATGGTTCCCTCGTTCATTTGTGGCATGTGACAGGAAAAATCCCCCTCTGTAAAATTGGTAATCACCTTTGACGCCTGAAGATAAAGCTGTTCTCTTTTCCATAAGAAAATGAATGCTCCACCCAAAAGCAAAGAGGATAGAAGCATTCCAAAAAGCAGCATATAGGATTGCGAAATTCTCTGAAACTCAGCAATAAAGGGAAGAAATCTTATTGCGGTATGTTCTGTTACACCAATATTAGCAAGCAGTGCTTTCCCCTCCTGGCTGCTGGTTGTACTTGTAACGGCTTTTGCAATCACATCCTTTGAAACACCCTGTTCCAAGAGAGAAGTCACAACGGCATTGTCGTGGGATAAAAATAAACCATGCACGGCTTTTTTCTGTACAGCATGCAACCCTATGCCAGAAAGAAAGATCAGCAAAACAAAAGTAAAAAGAAACACGCTATGATGTTTGGTTTGTTTATCACGAAAAAGGTTCATACAGAAACCTCGTTCCACTGATAGCCAAATCCCCTGATCGTTATTAAATGCTCTGGATGGGAAGGATCCGCTTCAATTTTTTCACGGAGCCGCCGCACATAAACGGAAAGAGTATTATCGTCCACAAAGTCGCCTGTATTGTCCCATAGCTCATTTAATATAGTATTACGAGTAATCACCCGGTTAGCATTTTTTATAAATAAACAAATAAGACGGTATTCTGCGCTTGTTAAATCCAGAGTTTTTCCATTTAACAACACCCGGCTTCCTAAAAGGTCAATTGAAATATCGCCACATCCTATTACGGTATGGTTATTTCGATCGGAAATTCCCATACGGCGCAGCAGGGCACGTATCCGGGAACACAGCTCACCTAGTTTAAAAGGCTTTGTTACATAATCATCGCCGCCGCAGTCCAGCCCCCGAATGACATTTACCTCTTCATCAGAAGCGGTTAAAAATAGAATAGGAATCTGATATCCTTGTTTCCTCACTTTTTCACAAACTTCAAAGCCCGTTCCATCCGGTAATGTCACATCAAGAATTAGTAAGTCGTATTTATCAATCTTAGGTAAACAGCCCAAGGCTTCTTCTACTGTACGGACAATTTCAACATCAAAACCATTGCGATCTAAAGAATATTTCAGCCCATCCACTAAACTGATGTCATCTTCTAATAGCAAAAGTTTATTTTTCATGGTTCCTCCTCCTTTTTCTGGCATCTGCTGGTTTTTTTGCATCTTTTGGAATTGCCCATGCACGACCGAAGCGAACTGCTCCGTTAATTCTGTTTTCTTCACAGAGCTTTTGTATTCTCCGATTGGAAATGCCCCAATTTTCAGAAGCCTGCTGCACAGATATATAATCAAGCATTTGTTTTCCTCCACAATGTTTATTGATTACAGTATATACGCAATAGCGAATGAAATCAACAATGCCTTTTACCAAATGCGTTCTTGTTAACCGTCATCATTGGTTTGTTCTCAATTCTCAACCTGTACTGTGAAATTGTGATAGGAGGTGCACTGACAGCGGAAGATTGACTGCCTCAATAAAAATCTAAAACCCATGTAACTAACTAATTTGATGCTTATTAAATGCACGATACGCAAAAGGTATCAGCAGAGTACTGACAGCAAGCGCAAATAAAGGCAGAAACATATAAGGGTGAATTACAAAGCTTCCTAATTCATATTGAATAACAGATACCACCGATGCAAGAGAGGTCATTTGTGTTGGAAAAAGATGATACAAGTTATAGAGCAGTATGTTCTGTTCCGAAACGCTGCCCAGCATGGGAGCAATCAGCAATACACTAACCAGTACAATCACACCAAAGGGTGATTTCAACTTTGCGGAGAGCAGCATGATAATCGCCGCTGTCATGAAGTAGGCAAACAAGCTGGCAACAGTAAGCAGCAGCGCGGTTTGTGTCATGGTCAGCGGGTACGGGGACAGAATTATATGCAGCTGCAAGGGCGCACTGCCGCCATCCCCGCCAAATACAGCCAGTGACAGACAAAAGGCAAGTGCAAGCTGTGCCAGACCCAAAATCGCTGTCAGTGAATAGCCGGTAAATAGCTTTGCCCCAATAAGTCTGTTTTTTCCGTATTTAGCGGACAAAATGAGCTGATCTGCGCCGGAGGTGTATTCTCCGGAAAACAGTGGGGCCACACAGATTGCTGTAACAAAGGCAGAGAACAGCCCTAGCGTATTAATCATAACAAAATAGCGGGTGTAGCCATCCGTATATGAAAATGTAAGCGGTGTTTTTATCTGCTCATCCATAGCCAGTACCTGTTCTTTGGCTTTATCACTCATGTGCGTTTGCAGAATATGCTGCGTCAGCTTTTCATGCCGGGTGTTGTAATAGTCATCCGCCTGGACTTCAGTGAGCATTTGAAAGTCCTCCATATTAAAGCGTTTGGATGCTGTATTGAAAACACTGCGTATGGTTCCGTAAATCAGGCTATAGGGTCGTGCAATGGTTTGGTATTCCTGCGTGGACTGATACACATCTGATAACGGAATCTGTGCATAGACATTAACCGTCTCCATAATCAATCCCGTATCCAGCGGTTGTCCCGAAAGTGTACGGGCATAGGTTCTGTCCTTGACCATTGCTTCATAATTGGATTCGTAGGGCTTGCCGTCCACATAATAGTCGCCTAGAAGCGTAGCAGGAACGCTGAAAACTGTAATGAGAATAGAAAGAAGCAGGGAAACTTGTACATTTTTCTTACACAAAATTTTTTTATATTCAAAGCCGACTAAATTCCAAAATCCTTTCATTATTCGCTCACCTCGCTAAAATAGTACAAGTATAAATCTTCTAATGTGGCTTGTGTATTTATTGCCGAAGCACCCGGTTTTTCATCCGAAACCAACCGCAAGAAAACTTTCTCGTCGCTTTCCTGACGCAAATTAATCACCGAATACTTTTCACACAGACTGTCCGCTTCGGATTGAGGCAAAGTACATTCCCACACCTTACCATCAATTGTTTTTATTATTTCGTCCCGTGTTCCCTGATGAACCAGCGATCCGTCTTTCATTACAAGGATCATACCTGCAATATGCTCAATATCGGAAACAATGTGTGTCGAAAGCAGTACAATACGATCTGTTCCAAGGCGTGAAATCAAATTACGAAAACGCACCCGTTCCTTAGGGTCTAGACCGGCAGTAGGCTCATCTAAAATTAATATTTGTGGATTATTCAGCATGGATTGGGCAATACCCAAACGCTGTATCATGCCACGGGAAAAAGTCTTAATCTTTTTCTTGGCTTCTTTCTCAAGAGATACCTGCTCCAAAAGCTCCCATGCTTTTTCCTTAGCTTGTGGTTTGGGTAAACCCTTTAAAGCTGCAATATATAGCAAAAAATCCAGTGCAGAAAATTCAGGATAATATCCGAAATCTTGGGGTAAGTATCCCAGAGCATCGCGATAATCTTCATGGCTGACATCAATATTGTTAAATTGGATTGTTCCGGAAGTCGGTGCCAATACACCGCACATCATACGCATCAAAGTCGTTTTTCCTGCGCCGTTTGCTCCAAGAAGACCGTATACGCCTTTTTGAAAAGAAATTGAAATATGGTCGCAGGCAATTTTACTCCCGTATTGTTTTGTTACTCGGTCAAGCTCAAGTTCCATTGTTTTTCCTCCAGTTGTTTGACTAATTTATGCAGCTGAAACCCTATCAGCACCAAGCAGCCTGCGAAAAGTGCCAGCCAACCGTTTAGATTGGCATATGAATAAAGAACAGTTGCTTGGCTTTCACAAAGAATACTGATAACGCTAACAAGCCCCGCTGCGACTGCACAGGCATAGATACCATCTGAACCATGTGTTTGGTTTAGCAGACACAAGCAAGCTGCACACACAACAAGATAGGGAATTAACACATAAACAATGGTCTGCAGCAGGCTGTAAGCTGATACTCGATTGATAAAAATAAGGAGCAGTATGAGAACAGCAGAACTTACTACTCCAAGAATGCTGATCCGGGCCATAACAATCTGAGGTAAACTGAACCGGCAGCTCCCCTCCAGCTCTGCCATTTTGCAAGCGGGGGAGCGGTAGACTTCTGTAATAGTTATCATTGCCAGAAACGGAAGAGCTGCGGAAATGCTCCAGATATTTAATCCATCCGTAATCCAATATTGCAACATGGGTAAACGGAAAGCAGTTATACAGCCAAGCAAAATAATTAATGCAGAAGCAATCCATATGCGTTTACGGATATAGCAAAGCTGAGCCAACAGAAATTCCCGATAAGTGATTTTTGGATAATGCAGTTGTTTCAAAAATCGCTCCTTATCTACTGGGGGCGGCACCCGAAAAGCTGTTTTAAGTTCTTTTTTGAGTTTTCCGTTCATTGAAAATCCTCCTCTCTTAATGACTTTTTCAAAGCTGCTATTGCAGAACCTGTCCTCCGGTAAACAGCAAAGCGGGAAACTTCTAAAATAGAAGAAATCTCTGCCACAGAAAGTTCGTTTACATATCTTAGGAGCAACAACTCCCGTTCCTGTTGGGACAAGGAGTTAAGGGCCTTATGGAGCGTAAGGTTAAGTTCTATTTTCTCAAAACAGTCCGTATCTGGTATGTCTTTGGTCAATAGTTCAGGCTGAATTTTACGGAACGCATCTATGCAGAGGTTTCGAGCTATGGTATAAAGATAGGCAAGCATTTTTCCGCGTTCGATATACGCATTTTGTGCAAAGTATTTGAGGAAGGTTTCTTGAGTAAGATCTTCTGCCAAAACAGAGTTTCTTACTTTATAATAGCAATAGCGATAGATTTTATCGTATTGCTCTTGTATATCAACTGACATTTAAAACCTCCTCTCAAAATGTTTAACGGTTTATTGCCGTTGAATGTGCGGATAAAATGAGAAACACCCCGCTTTTTTGTCAAAAAGCGAGGTGCATCTATAAAAAACAAGGGTCTTTATTTTTTCATTCAAACCTCATAAGGCAGCATAAACACTGGATTTTTCAGCCTTGTATTTATTTTGACCTAATCTTCTGCAAGCCACGTCAAATCTGGATATCATACTATTATCAGATGAGGATTTGAACTATCACGCCTTCAAACAATATAATCAAAAATTCAAATAATTATGGTTCTTCAAACAGTGGGATATGGGCAGAATGCTCAAAGGTGTAGAACCCCTTTAGTGGAGTCTTGAGCTGAGCATAATACTCTTTTTGCACTATCTTTTGTTACTGCGCGTGGCATATTCCGTTACGGCAATCACGTCCTGCACAAACTGATCAGTAGTGCAGGCATTCGCCCTGCAGTCAGACAAGTAGGAGAGAGCGATTCCGTAATAATCCCAATAGCAAACAGTAAAAATGCCCTCCACGCCGGTATCTATTTCTCAGGCCAAAAAGTAGTCTGGAATACCTGGCCCTCCAGATAAAAACAACAGTACGGGATTTATAGTGTCTTTTCCTTTTAGAAACACCACCTGTGTCCGGATTTTAATCGATTCATTCCATTATCTCCGATCGGGATAATAGAAATAATATGTATTTTTTGATTTTAGCATAGATAAAACAAAAAGTCATGTATAGGTTCAAATCCTTATACATGACTTTAATTTGTGAGTAATGTTAAATCTGGATATCACCCATTTTAAAGAGGATTTGGACTATCGTTTATAAAGATTATGCTCATGCTACGCAGAAATTAGCTATTCAAAAGCGTTTCTAAATCCGATACCGACACATCCATGCGCTTAGAGGTTTCTGTCATTGATAACCCAGAATCAAGGAAGCGTTTTACAACCATCTTCATATTCTCGCCAACTTCAATAATGTGGCCATCTAAATCATAAAAACGTGTGGAGCGTTGTCCCCAGTCAGCTTCCTTAACGCCATCCCCTATATATCTGATATCATTGCGTTGCTGTAATTTCACAATAAAGTCATCAAATTTGTCTTCCTCAAAGTACAACTCCATATTGTGAGATTCTTTTAATATGCTATCCTTTGGAATATTTAACAGCCAGTCAAAGTCCTGCTGTAAAGACAATCCACCAAAGGAGACATTTCTGCCATAGTCTTGAAATACCTCTAACTCAAATAAATCCTGATAAAACTTTTTGGAAAGATTTATGTCTTTCACCGCAATACAAACGCCTTCATATTTCATTTGAATTTCCTCCAATAATATAAAAGATTGTTGCTTTATTTTATCATTAAGCAAGCAAAAAGTCATGTATGAGTTCAAATCCTCATACATAACTTAACTTGTGTCATTAGGTCAAAAAAGATGTACTGGTAGTATATTTTAATCTGGTTAAAGTCCATTGTTGAAATTCATATGATAATCCCACTCATCGCTTACTTATTGATATGCTTCTCTCCCCACTGATACATAAGGTCAAGGATAGGAATTAGGGTTTTGCCTTCATTAGTCAATGAGTATTCAACTTTTGGGGGTACTTCATTATACTGCTCCCGATGAATTAATTTGCTTGTTTCCAGTTCCTTCAACTGTTTGCTCAATGTTTTATGTGCGATTGGCTGTAATTCTTCTCTCAATTTATTGTATCGTATTACTTTTGCCTTATAAATTTCCCATAAGATAATCCATTTCCATTTGCCCTCTACGACTGACATTGTGTAGTACATGGGGCATTTCCCATACTTGCTTTCAAAATCTATCATAAGAACCTCCTTACTAACCAAAAGTTTAGTATATAACAAATATGTGCGTACTTGTTTATTTTTCCATAAGCATATATAATTTGAATCGCAAAGTCAAGGTTAATATTAGGAGGATAATTTGATGAAAGTTATAGCCATAAACGGAAGCCCAAGAAAAACCAAAAATACAGCAACTTTGCTCGAAAAAGCTCTTGAAGGTGCGAAATCGCAAGGAGCTGAAACCGAGTTAATTCATCTTTACGACTTGGAGTATAAAGGATGCGTCAGTTGTTTTGCCTGCAAACTTAAAGACGGAAAAAGCTACGGGAAATGTGCCTATGGTGATGGTCTGACAATGGTATTAAAGAAAATTGAAAACGTAGATGCGATCATCCTCGGATCACCAATTTATTTTGAATCTGTTACAGGAGAGATGCGGTCATTTTTGGAACGTCTGATGTTTCCTTATCAGACATATACCGAAGGATATAGAAGTATATTTGGTCGAAAGATACACACCGGTTTCATTTACACTATGAATGTAACTTCGGAGCAAATGGATAAATCAAGTTACATGCAGGGATTGCAATTTGCAGAAGCGGATTTAAAACGTGTATTCGGCCATTTTGAAGCCTTGATAGTAAATGACACCTATCAGTTTGATGATTACTCAAAATATGTGGTTACTACCTTCGACGGTAATGAAAAAGCCAAAGTAAAGGAAAAGCAATTCCCTGAACACTGCAACAAAGCATTTAATTTAGGCCTCAGATTTGCTCAACAAGAAGAGTTGTTATAAGAATCGCTGGCCGAAGATAAATGTTAAATAATCGACCTATTGTAGAAAAACAACACAAAAGAGGAACCAGACCCGAAGGTTTGATTCCTCTTTTCATTGTGTCATTAGGTCAAAATAGATGCAACCATTTCATTCTCGTTCTACTCACCCGAGGTTAAAGTTCCTTTGTAAAATAGTGGCGTTTGCCGGTAAGCGGATATTCTTCTAAAGTAAACACTTCTTTATATCCAAACTTTTTGTAGAACTCAGGAGCTTGAAAGCTGAATGTATCTAAAAAAGCATATTTACAACCACGCTCTTTAGCCACCTTTTCCGCTTGCATCAAAATTGAACTTCCGATGTGCTGGCCTCGCAAATCTTTACTGACCCACAAGTATTTTATAGAAAACCAATTCCCATGTGTATCTCCTATCAGTCCCGCAACTTTGTTGCCTATTTCGTTTTGCAGATATATCCCCAAATCCCTTGGATTTTTATCTTCTATTTTTTTGAGATTATATTCCAGCAGGCCATTAAAAATTATTCTTTTGTCTTTCTCGTCAACCTTATCCGTTATTTCAAAGTCTATGATTTCACGCTCCTTATTTAACTCATTACTGTGCATTTTATAAACCACATTCAGTTAATATCTGTCTTTTCATGTGTCCCATAAAAAAATCAGGCTGAAACAAATACATTTCTGCATCTATTTGAGCCTAATAACCATGACGGAAGCGGTGGGATTCGAACCCACGAGCCCTTGCGGACTACCGCATTTCGAGTGCGGCTCGTTATGACCACTTCGATACGCTTCCATTTAATAAATATCCGGTTTTCAAGGCAGGAAACATGATTTCCAGTCAGATCAGCCATGGCTATGTCTATGCATCTCCAACGGATAACAATAAGATTATACATGATAATTCTAATTTTGTGTAGTAGTTTTATGAAAATTTTGCTTTTTCCTGTTTACACCTGCAAAATATTGTAAACAATAGAAATATCTATAAAATACCTACATTTGTAAGGAAAAATCTATATCTTTTCGTTGAAAAAAGATATAAAATAATTTAATAAGGGGGAAAAGGAGGGGAAGCAATGAAACATATAGAGTATACATTTTCCACAGTAGAGGAGTTGGTGGAATTTGTTATAAGGGCGGAAAAGTGTGATTTCAGCATTGAGGTTATTTGTGAGCAAACGGTAATTGATGGAAAATCACTGATGGGTGTCATGAGTATTGGTATTGGAAAACTTGTAAAGATCGTGTGTCATAGTGCAGATGCCCTCCCTGAAAAGCTGGTAGGCCATGCAGCTTAAGCCAGGGCAGGTGGGAGACTGGATCTTATAAACATAAGAAAAGAGAAACCAGGAGTTTTGGATATGAACCAAAGAAGAAAAGAAAGCTTGGATGAGCTGGAACGCCGCCGCCATGCCAGAATAAGACGTAAGAAGGGTAGAGAAAAAAAGAAAAAGAAGCGTGCGCTTTACATAGGGTCTGCGATTCTTTTTCTGACTGCTGTATTGGCAGGGGTGTTGTGGCTTATGGGCCTGCTATTTGACAGGAATTACATATATTTAAAAGAAATACAGATGCCGGAGTGGATAGAAGAGGATTTTCTTCAGATTAATCCCTATTCAAGGCCTGGTGCAGAGATGAATAAGATAAATGAGATTGTCATTCATTATGTAGCTAATCCGGGAACAACGGCCAAACAGAACATGAATTATTTTAACAATTTAAAAGACCAGACAGGGATTAAGAAAATTTCGGCCAGCAGCCATTTTATTATCGGTTTAGAAGGCGAAATTCTTCAGGCAATTCCTGTTTATGAAGTGGCTTATTCCACATCAAAGGAAAAGAACACCAATACAGTTTCCATTGAATGCTGTCACCCCGATGAAACAGGGAAGTTTAATGATGAAACTTATGATTCTCTGGTAAAACTTACCGCCTGGCTTTGCAATAATCTGGGTCTGACAGAAAAGGATGTTATCCGCCATTACGATGCAACAGGAAAGGACTGCCCCCGGTATTTTGTATCTCATGAGGACGAGTGGAAGCAGTTTTTAAAGGATGTAAAGACGGTAAGGAAACAGGGGGATTAAAAGTGCAGTTTTTTTTCCTCTATATTTTTGAACGGCTGAACAGGAAATGAAATAAAAAACCGCCCAGGCAGGTGGCAAGCAGATAAACGGTATTTCCAACATAAATGCCGTATTTAAGAGCAATTTCGCGAAAAACGATCTGGGCAGAGGGATAGTAGGGAGATATATAGAACATATCTGCCTGTCCTAAAGGCTTAGCAGTTACATTTATAATAGAAGCAATGACACAGCATGCAGCAAACAAAGGAAGTATTTTAACAAAGCCCATAAGGGAAGAATCTGCCAGGCGGGAAAATGCGATGACAAGCCCTATAAAAATCAGCAGCAAATGCCAGATCAGCCCGTGAAGGGTCAAAAACCAGTAGTCGTGAAATAGTCCTGACGGTTCCGCCAGCGCCATGACACCGCCCAAAAGGTTAAAGTCCTGCATAAATGTATAAAGGACTTTTCTTTTTTTTGCAGATGAAAAGACAGGGAGGATCAGACAGAAGTACATGGGCAGACTGCATAATTGAAATGGAAAATACCACCAGTTATATATCCGGTCATTTACTAAATAAAACAAAAAAAGCTGCTTCCAGATTTCAGAGGCTGTCAGAAAAAGGCCGCAGAAAAAAAGCAGGTTGGGAAGCTTGTTTTTATTAATCCTTCGGGCGGCATAATGAGCTAGAAAAACCACAAAAAAAAGCCCTGTTATTAGGAACAAAATATGAAAAAGAGAATAGGGAGACGGAGCCTCCATGGGCCATGCCATTTTTTCCAGTATATCCTTCATAAACCATTACCTTCATTTCTGTTTTGTATCCGATTAAATCATAGTATACAGGATTGCCTGAAAACATGCAATATATATACAAATCTCAAATTCTTACCTCTCCGGCCAGCCAAATTTATGAATGTTCTGTGGCGTAAATTATAAAGAATACGTTTTATTCAAATAAGTGCCTGTTAAGTTATCAGCATTTGTCTTGTATGACTACTGTAATAGTATTTACATTTAATTGAATGATTATAATAAATTCTTTGGTTTATAAATCAATAAACATATTTAGGAGAGCATGATATTCTTAATTCAAAACAATAGAAAGGAGCAGCTTTATGGCATATTATGATGAACAGTTACAAATTCTTCAACAGCAGACAGCACATTTAAATCGGGAGGAAGCCAGGCTGAAAGAATTATTTGTCCAGCGTGAGGAGCTAACAGCCAGAGTAAGCGAATATAGAAAGGAACAGCAGGATCAGCAGGACGATGTTGACCAACTTGAGGGGCACAGCCTTGCAGCATTCTTTTATGCAGTAATTGGCAGGAAGGATGAAAAATTAGACAAAGAGCGGGAGGAAGCATACGCTGCCAAGGTGAAGTATGAAGTTGCAGTTCGTGAACTTTCTGCCATAGAGGAAGATATCAGGCACAGCCAGGAAAAGGTGAGCCAGTTAAACGGATGCAGCCAGCAATATGAAAGAATGTTAAAGGACAAGGCAGAGGTTATTAAATCCATTGGCAGTAAAGAAGCAGCAGATATCTTCCAAACAGAGAAACGGATAGGTTATCTGGAAAATCAAATGAGAGAAATTGAAGAGGCACTTTCTGCCGGCAGGGCAGCACTTAATATAACGAACAGTATTTTGTCAAGTCTTAACAGTGCGGAAAGCTGGGGAACATGGGATCTTTTTGGCGGGGGGTTCATTACTGATATGGCAAAGCACAGCCATCTTGACGAAGCACAGAAGCAGGTGGAGAATCTGCAGGTACAGTTACGGCGATTTAAGACTGAGCTGACTGATGTGACGATCCATGCCGACATACAGGTCAGTATTGATGGCTTTTTGGGGTTTGCAGATTATTTCTTTGACGGATTATTTGCAGATTGGGCCGTGTTAGATAAAATCAACCAATCCCAGACCCAGGTGCAAAACACCAAAAAGCAGATTGAAGGTGTCCTGAATCATTTGACCACCTTATTCGAAAACGGTAAAAGAGAACAGGGATTTGAAAAAACAAAGCTAATTGATTTAATTGCAAGAACAGTAATATAAGAAGATCGATTTTAAGTTATTCTTGTCTTATCGTTGTTCTTAGGATTATCTTGTTCTGTTTAGTGATGTAATCGGTATTGATATTGAAATGATGAATTTTTTTAGTACGAATCTCCTTAAAATACGAATCTTATTTGCATAGGTACTTGATTAATTTTGAAAATAATATATAATGTATAACTGACACATGTTTTATAATTATGCAAATTAGTGCATATATAGAGGAGGAAACATTATGAAAAAGAGTATAATTACAATTGCAGCAGCAGTTTGTATGGCAGCAGTATTGACTGCCTGCGGCGGCTCACAGACAAAGACAGAGACAACTGCGGCAGCAGGAACAGAAACAACGACAGCAGGAACAGAAACAACAGCAGCAGGAACAGAAACAACAGCAACAGAAGCAGCAGGCGGAAAACTGGTTATGGTAACCAATGCAGAATTCCCGCCATATGAATTCCGTGAAAACAATGAAATCGTTGGAATCGATGCAGACATTGCAAGAGCCATTGCAGAAAAACTAGGTATGGAACTGGAGATTCAGGATATGGCTTTTGATTCCCTGATCCCGGCTATTCAGTCAGGCAAGGCTGATTTTGCAGCAGCAGGCATGACTGTTAATGAAGACCGTAAGAAAAATGTGGATTTTACTGATACTTATGCAGAAGCAGCTCAGGTTATTATCGTAAAAGAAGACGGCGATATCGTTTCCCCTGATGATCTGACAGGTAAGAAGATCGGTGTTCAGACAGGAACTACCGGAGATATTTATGCAGACGATATCGAAAATGGAGATATCCAGCGCTTCAACAAGGGAATGGAAGCTGTAATGTCCCTTACTCAGGGAAAAGTTGATGCAGTTATCATTGACCGTGAACCGGCTAAGGTATTTATAAAGGAAAATGCAGGCTTAAAGATTTTAGATGAAGCCTTTACAGAAGAAGAATATGCCATTGCAATCAAAAAAGATAATTGGGAATTAGTGAACAAATTTAATTCAGCTATTAAGGAATTAAAGGAATCCGGTGAATTACAGAAGATTGTAGATAAGTACATTACCGCTGAATAAAAATAAAGGAAGAGTGCCATGTGGGAAAAGCTAAGAGATGATTTCTATCAGAATTTTATCGTAGAAGACCGTTGGAGGTACATTACTGACGGCTTGAAAAACACGCTGATTATTACACTTTTTGCAGTAGTGATCGGCATTGTGCTGGGATTTCTGGTTGCAGTCATCCGCTCCACCTATGAAAATACCCGTAAGCTGAAGATTCTGAACGCAATTTGCAGTGTTTATCTTACTGTAATCAGGGGAACACCGGTTGTTGTACAGCTCCTGATCATGTATTTTGTCATTTTTTCAACGACCAATCCAGGTACGGTATTCACGGCGGTTCTTGCGTTTGGAATCAACTCCGGCGCCTATGTGGCTGAAATTTTCCGAAGCGGTATCAGTGCCATTGAAAAGGGGCAGTTTGAGGCAGGACGGAGTCTGGGCTTTAACTACTTTCAGACTATGTGGTTCATCATTATGCCTCAGGCTTTTAAAAACGTAATTCCGACTCTTGCCAATGAGTTTATCGTTCTTTTAAAGGAAACTTCTGTGGCTGGTTATATCGGTCTGCAGGATCTGACAAAGGGCGGAGATATTATTAAGAGCCGGACCTACTCTGCCTTTATGCCCCTGGTAGCAATTGCCATCATCTATCTGATTATGGTTACAGCATTTTCTTACCTTGTAAAATCACTGGAGAGGAGGCTGCATAAGAGTGAGCATTGATAATATGAAAGAACCTCTGATTCAGGTACAGAATCTGGGTAAGAAATTTGGCAATACAGAAGTTCTTAAGGACATTTCCGTGGATATTTATAAAGGTGATGTGGTTTGTGTTATTGGACCATCAGGCTCAGGAAAGAGTACATTTCTGCGCTGTTTAAACCGATTGGAAGAACCTACCGGCGGCCACATCCTGTTTGAAGGTGTGGACATTGTTGATAAGAAAACAGATATCGACAGGCACCGCCAGAAAATGGGAATGGTATTCCAGCAGTTTAATTTATTTCCTCACATGACGATTCTGAAAAATCTGATAATTGCTCCTATGAAATTGCAGGGACGAAGCAAGGCGGAGGCAGAAGAACAGGCTTTTAAGCTCCTTCATAAGGTGGGGCTTGGGGACAGGGCTCAGTCTTATCCCAGTCAGTTATCCGGAGGGCAAAAGCAGAGAATCGCCATTGTCCGGGCTTTGTGTATGAATCCGGATGTGATGCTGTTTGATGAGCCAACCTCTGCCCTTGACCCTGAGATGGTAGGAGAGGTGTTAAACGTTATGAGGGAACTGGCCGAAGAAAAGATGACCATGGTGGTAGTTACTCATGAAATGGGTTTTGCCAGAGAAGTGGGTACCAGAGTCATGTTTATGGATGGCGGCTATTTCCTGGAGGAGAATGAACCAAAGGAGTTCTTTGCGAATCCTGAAAATGAAAGATTAAAACTGTTTTTAAGCAAGGTATTATAAAATTAACGCTCTTCCGGTGAGGACTGATCTCCGGAGGAGCATTTTTCATTGCCCTTTTTTCCGTGGAGTGATAGAATAGGAAGAAGTTTTAAGAGAGGGGATAACCATGGCATATTTTCCGCTTTTTGTGGATATGGAAGGGAAACGCTGCCTGATCGTGGGAGGAGGCAGTGTAGCTTACCATAAAGTTCTGGTGTTAAAGGATTACGGACCGGTCATATATGTAACGGCTCCCAAGGTAAATCCTGAGCTGAGACAGCTTATGGAAGAAGAGGGAGAAAAGCTTTTCTGGCTGAACCGTGATTTTGAGGAATCAGATTTGGATCAGGCGGATTTTGTGGTGGCAGGAACCTCTGATGAATTATTAAACGGGCGGATTTCCCTTTTGTGCAGAGAAAAAAAGATTCCAGTCAATGTAGTGGATGACCAGGAAAAATGCAGCTTTATCTTTCCCGCTCTGATCAGAGATGGAGATATTACAGTGGGGATTTCTACGGCAGGCAGTGCCCCGTCTATTGCACAATATTTAAAAAAGAAGCTGAAGGAGGCTATTCCTGCCGGACTTGGAGCACTGACACGGCAGCTTGGTTCCTACCGGAGTCTGGTAAAGGAAGAGGTGGACTCCTCATCACTTCGAATGTCCATTTTTAAGGAAATGGCAGAGGAAGGAATCCGGCAGGGCGGAACCTTTACGAAAGAACAGGCAAAAGAGCTGATAGAAAGGAAACTGGCTGAGAATGAGAAGTAAAACCATTCGGATCGGAACGAGAAGAAGTGCTCTGGCAGTAGCCCAGGCAAAACTGGTGGCAGAGGCTTTGGAAAGGACAGGGTCAGGACTGTCCACAGAGCTGGTCTTAAAACAGACGGAGGGTGATAGAAATCTCCATAAACCTCTTTTGGAATTTGGAGGAAAGGGAGTATTTGTAACGGAATTTGAGCAGGCTATTCTAAAGGGCGAGATTGATATTGCAGTACATAGCGCAAAAGATCTTCCCATGGAGTTGGAGGAAGGATTGGGAATTGTGGCTGTCCCTGAGCGGGAGGATCCCAGAGATGTGCTGGTAACTCCTGCCTCCTGCAATATTTCAGAAAAAAGGGAAATCGTCATTGGCACCTCCAGCTTAAGAAGAAAACTTCAGATAGAAGAAATTGGAAAAACCATGTGGCCCCATTCCCTGGTGCGGTGCGAAAACTTAAGAGGCAATGTACAGACCAGGCTTGTGAAGCTGATGGAAGGGTCTTATGACGGCATTCTTCTGGCAGCAGCGGGATTAAAACGGTTGGGAATGACGGAGGACAGCCAATATCATTTCCATTATTTTGATTGCGAAACCTTTATCCCTGCCGGAGGACAAGGCATTCTTGCCGTAGAAGGCAGGCTGGATTCCGGATTAGGGGAAATTATTAAATTTATTGAGGATGAGGATGCCAGGATGTGTCTTGCCCTGGAACGCAGAATTCTGAAATTTCTGGATGCAGGCTGTCATGAACCTATTGGAATCTATTCCCGTTTAAGGGAAGGGAAAATGGAAGTTCTTGGCATGAACAGAAGAGGGGAAGTGACAAAACGCATTCATCTGTGGGGAGAACTTGATGAGCTGGACAGGCTGGCATGGCAGGCGGCCAAAGGACTTTCATGAAGCAGGCTCTGGAAGTATATATTATGCAGGAAAAACATGGCTGTAAAACAGGAAAGGAGGGTGTGATGAAGAAAACAGGAGTGGTCTGTCTGGTGGGAGCCGGCCCCGGAGATTCTGGCCTTATGACGGAAAAAGGCTTGTGGAGATTGCGGACATGTGACGCAGTCGTTTATGATTCTCTTGCATCGGAGCGCTTTCTTGACGAAGTGAGGCCGGAATGCAGGAAAATCTATGTGGGGAAACGGGCTGGAGCACATTCCATGAAGCAGGAGGAAATCAACAGATTGCTGGTGGAGTTGGCAGAAGAAGGACTTTTGGTGGTTCGTTTAAAGGGAGGTGATCCCTTTGTTTTTGGCCGGGGCGGAGAGGAGATTATGGCTTTATCTCAGGCAGGAATCCTCTATGAAGTGGTTTCGGGAGTTACGTCTGCCATTGCAGCTCTGGCCTCTGCGGGAATTCCGGTCACTCATCGTGGGTTAAGCAGAAGCTTTCATGTGATGACAGGACATACACGTTCTGAAAAAGGGACATTGCCTGATGATTTCGAAGCATTTGCCGGACTGAACGGAACCCTTGTGTTTCTCATGGGTCTTGGAAATTTATCTCTTATTGTAGACGGACTTTTAAAACAGGGTAAACCAGAGGAAACGCCTGCAGCAGTCATCCAGAATGGAACACTTCCGGAGCAGAAAACAGTCAGGGGAAACTTGAAAAATATCAGGGAAAAGGTAAATGTGGCGGGGATTGCAAGTCCTGCCATCATTGTAGTGGGGGAAACGGCAGCTCTTGATTTTTCTTCCACCTACCGCCAGCCTTTGGAAGGGTGCCGGATCGGAGTGACTGGAACGGAAAGCTTTGGAGTCAGGCTTTTAAAGACTTTGGAGTCCTTTGGAGGAACGGGGGACTATATTTTAAAACTTTCCATGAAATCCCGACGTGGGGAAGAAATGATGAAAAAAGTATATGAGCAGCTTTCTTCTTATACATGGATTGTGTTTACCAGTGCCAATGGAGTAAAAGAATTTTTTGAGGGTCTTTTGGAGCATGGTTGTGATTTTCGGTCTGTAGGCCATGTGAAATTTGCAGCTGTGGGAAAGGGGACAGCCCAAGAACTGCAAAACCATGGCTTTTTTGCAGATTACGTTCCAGACAGGTATCAGGTACAGGATCTGGCAAGAGGGCTTAAGAACCTGGTGTCACCAAAGGACAGAATTTTAATTCCCAGATCATCAGGAGGCTCCAAGGAACTGAATCAGGTTTTTGATGAAGCCGGGATTTATTATGAGGATGTGGTTCTGTATGATGTGGAATGGGATGGATCCGGAGCCAAAAAGAGAAGAGAAGCCTTAAAGGATTTGGATTATGTGACTTTTGCCAGCGCTTCCGGCGTGGAAGCTTTTTTTGAAGCAGGAGAAGAGGCTGGAAGGGAAGTCCTGGAAGGAAAGAAAGTGGCTTGTATCGGGGATATGACTGCAAAGGCACTTATGCAATACGGAAAAAAGGCCGATGTGGTAGCCGATGTTTACACTGCTTTGGGACTTTCAGAAGCTATATGCCGGGACTGGAATAAGGGGAGAGAAAATTTATAATCCTATATTTACAGTTGTGAATTTTACAGTATAGATTCTAAAAGTTACATAAATTGTATTAACATTTCCGATTATCTATTGATAAATAAGCCAATTCGGTATATTTTATTGTGTAGAGGAGGCTGAATATATGGATTATTTGGTTGTGTATACGAGTAAAACCGGAAATACCCAGAAGGTAGCCGTTAAGATTTTTGAAGCGCTTCCAGGAAAATCCAAGGACATTGTCAGTCTGGAGGAATTGGGAGGAGAGGAAGCAGACACTTATTTTGTAGGGTTCTGGAACAACAGGGGAATCTGTACAACGGAAGTGATCGATTTTCTCTCAGGGCTGCACGGCAAGCGGGTTGCTTTATTTGGCACCTGTGGGCTTTCCGGAAATAAAGATTATTTTAAGCAGGTGGAAAAACAGGTATCTGTTTTTATCCCTGATGACAATGAATATCTGGGCTGTTTTCTCTGCGGAGGAAAAATGGCACCCAGGGTTTTGGAAAAATACAGACAGATGCAGGTGGTATGCGACACCCCTCAGATCAGAAACCTAATTGCCGCATACGAGGATGCAATGCTTCACCCTGATGAACAGGATTTTCAAAATGCCAGTGAGTTTGCTCAATCGGTAAGGTGAGTTTGCTCAATCGGTAAGGTGAATTTGCCCGCTGGGCAAAGAGAGGACCCCCTGGGGGGTAAGGTGAATTTGCCCGGTGGGCAAAGAGAACGTTTAAGTGTTCTGAAAAAATGACGAAAGAAGAAGGAGGTGGATTTTATGGGGTTAAAAGATGACAGCGGTTTGAAGAAAGGTCCGAGAAAACCATTTATTTTTTATTACAGCATTGTACTCATACTGATGATTATATTCAATTCCATGGCGGTTCCCTGGCTTCAGTCCAAATCGGTGACAGAGGTGCCTTACAGCACGTTTTTAGAAATGCTGGAAGCGGGAAAGATTCAGTCCGTTGCAAGGACTGATACGGAAATCCAGTTTAAATCAGATACGGGAAAAACAGATTGGGAAGGCAAACCGGATTATGAGGTTTATAAAACGGGTCCATGGCCGGATGATGATTTGACGGAGCGGCTGATTACCCATAATGTCCAGTTTGAAAAGAGTATAGTCAAGCAGATGTCTCCCCTGATTTCTGTTTTGCTGACCTGGATTTTTCCTATTTTAATTTTTGTTTTTCTGGGAAATTTTCTATCGGGACATATGCAAAAGCGGATGGGCGGCGGCAATGCCATGACCTTTGGAAAGTCCAATGCTAAAATTTATGCGGAATCTGAAACCGGAAAGACCTTTAAGGATGTAGCCGGTCAGGAGGAAGCTAAGGAGGCTTTAAAGGAAATCGTGGATTTCCTTCACAATCCAAAGAAATACGCGGATATCGGAGCAACTCTTCCCAAGGGAGCCCTTTTGGTAGGCCCTCCGGGAACGGGTAAGACCCTGCTTGCCAGGGCGGTGGCAGGAGAGGCCCATGTGCCGTTTTTCTCCATTTCAGGCTCTGAATTTGTGGAAATGTTCGTGGGAATGGGTGCTGCAAAGGTCAGGGATTTATTTAAGCAGGCCAATGATAAGGCTCCCTGTATCGTTTTCATTGACGAGATTGACACCATTGGAAAGAAACGTGACGGCCAGGGATTTTCAGGAAATGACGAAAGAGAGCAGACGTTAAACCAGCTCTTAGCTGAGATGGATGGATTTGACGGCAAAAGCGGGGTTGTCATTTTGGCAGCTACCAACCGCCCTGATTCCCTTGACAAGGCTCTTTTAAGGCCGGGCCGTTTTGACCGCCGGATACCTGTGGAGCTGCCGGACTTAAACGGCAGGGAAGCCATCTTAAAGGTTCACGGCAAAAATGTCAAGCTGTCTGATGATGTGGACTTTCGGGGAATTGCCCTGGCCACAGCAGGAGCCAGCGGAGCGGAGCTTGCCAACATTGTCAACGAAGCTGCCTTAAGGGCAGTCCGGTTGGGAAGACATACAGTGGCTCAGAGAGATTTGGAAGAAAGTGTAGAAGTGGTTATTGCCGGATATCAGAGAAAAGATGCTTCTATCAATGTAAGTGAGAGAAAGATCATTGCCTATCATGAAGTAGGGCATGCTCTGGTTGCTGCGTCCCAGAACGATTCGGCTCCCGTTCATAAGATCACCATTATTCCAAGAACTTCAGGAGCCTTAGGCTACACTATGCAGGTGGATGAAGAGGAACGCCATCTGCTGACAAAAGAGGCGGCACTTAATAAGATTGCTACCTTTACAGGCGGAAGAGCCGCTGAGGAACTGGTTTTTAAGACTGTCACCAGCGGAGCTGCCAATGATATTGAGCAGGCCACCAGAATTGCCAGGGCCATGGTAACCCGTTACGGCATGAGCGATGAGTTTGATATGGTGGCTTTGGAAACAGTGACCAATCAGTATTTAGGCGGAGATACTTCTCTTTCCTGTTCATCCAAGACAGCTAAAAAGATTGATGATGAAGTGATCCGGATTATTAAGGAACAGCATCAGAAAGCGATGAAAATCCTCATGGACAATGAGAAAAAACTCCATGAAATTGCAGAATACCTGCTGGAACGGGAGACCATTACCGGAGAGGAATTTATGGAAATATTTAATAAGGCAGAAATATAGTGTTTTTTCCAGTGAAAGCTGGAAGAGGCATTACCGGAATTTAAAGAAAAGGCCGGGGCCAGAAACAGCAGTTGTTTCTGGTCCTGGATTTTTTTTGCTTTAAAATGAACCGGCAGGGAGCTGTATGACTCTAATAAACAGATGCGCATTTAGAAAAGGAAAGGACACAGGCCATGGATGAACAAAACAAAGCTTTGGTAGAACGTATGATAAGAGGCTTGGGATGAACAATTAAGTCATATGATTAAGGCTGAAGTAGATGGGATAAATCCGGAAACAGAAAAAGATGGTCAATGTCTTGCAGAAATTCACGAAAAGATAAAGCAGAGGAGCGGAGTCTTGAAATTCACCAGGAAAAATGCAGCAGCAACAGCTGCAGCAGTGATGGCAGTCATGGTAATGGGAACGGTTACAGCAGTGGCAGCGGGCAAAATCACAGGAACCATAAATGTATCAGATCAAAATAAAATTGTTTATTCCAGAGAAGAGCTGCTTCATTCAGCCAAAAAGCAAATAAAAACGTTCCCTAAAGTGGTGGAGGCATTTTCCAATGGGCTGATCTTTAAAGAAGGGAATGTAACAGAAGTAACAGGAATAGATGAAAACGGCAATGCTTTGTCTGCAATCCCTGAGATTGATATTGTATATGAGGGAGAAGATGGCCGTGTATCCCTTACCATTCATGAACAGCAGAGTTGGATTTCAGAGGAATTGGAAGAAAAACAAGAAGTTTATCAGGATATCAGTCTGGCACTGCTTCTTTTGGGTATATGGAGGCAGAAAGGTCTAAAGTGTTCCAATAAAAGCAAAAGTTGTTTTTTGTTAATATAAATAAAAAGAATAAAATATAGAAATAATTACATACAATTTTTAAATTAACGAAATATATAAAAATAAATATAAAATAGTATTGACAAATTAAAACTTGTACGCTATAATAAAGCCATAACAAAGGGAGTCCCACTGTTATATAAATTAAGAATCAAAATTTATGAAAGGAGGTACAGTCCACCAAAACGTTCAGTTTAGTTTCATTTATACTTTTATAAATGGAACAATAGGAAAAGTCCCAATCTACCGATGTTAAAAGCCAATCTTTGCAGTATAAAATTATTTTTAAAGATAGGATTCATGGAAAAGGTGTATAAGATTTTGGACGAAAGCAAAAGATGTCATATAATTTTTATGTATGCAATCAATATAGAAGGAGATAAAACTATAATCCATGAAGCTGGTGTATAACGACGGGGAGCGGAAAAAATTTAACATAGATCATGCTAATGTATTTTAATACATAAAGACATGAGAAGGAAAAGAGGTATCAAGACCATTGGATGACATATCGAAGAACGGATAACGGCTGCTTGGAATAATTGCAGTCGTTATCCGTTTTTGTTTGCGCAGGTTCATGAAATCCTTCCTAATATTGACAAAGTGAACTTTGTGCATTAATATATTGAGAATATGCATTTAGGTTCTTGCAAAATATTATGTACAGGTGAGTGATAAAAATGGAAGAAACGAAATCAATGGCTGCTTTGCGTTATGCATTTCCAAAAACTGTTCCGGTCATGGCAGGTTATCTGGTGCTGGGGACGGCTTATGGAATACTGATGAACGTCAATGGATATGGAATCTTGTGGGCTGTTTTTATCAGCATATTTGTATATGCTGGAAGCCTCCAGTATCTAGGAATTACATTTTTTGCGGCAGCGGTCAATCCCTGGTACGCTTTTTTTATGTCCTTGATGCTTAATGCCAGACATTTGTTTTACGGTCTTTCCATGCTGGATAAATATAAAGATGGAGGGAAATTAAAGCCTTATCTGGTGTTTGCATTAACGGATGAAACCTTTTCTGTTCTTTGTAATGAAGAAGTTCCGGAGGGTATTAATAAATATCATGTGTATTTTTTTGCGTCTTTATTAGATCATCTGTATTGGGTGACGGGGGCCTTTATCGGAAGTCTGGCAGGTAGTCTGATTCGCTTTGATACCTCAGGCATGGACTTTGCCCTGACTGCTCTTTTTGTGGTGATCTTTGTGGACCAGTGGAAGTCGGGACAGGGGCATAAGGCCGCTCTTGCAGGAGTAGGAGCCTCGGCTCTGTGTGTGGCAGTCTTTGGACAGAGTATTTTTATCGTACCTGCCATGATTTTGATTCTGACCATTATTACAGTCTGGTATTTTAAGGAAAAAAGAGAGGAGGAGCGGTCATGAGCCAGAATAATATAAAATATCTAATGATTGTAAGCGTTATGGTGCTGGCTACGGTTATCACACGGTTCCTGCCTTTTTTTCTGTTTCCTGCTGGTAAAAAGACCCCAAGGTACATTCACTATTTAAGCCTTACTCTTCCTTATGCCACCATTGGTCTCTTGGTGGTTTACTGTTTAAGAGGATTGGAGTTTTTTGCTTTTCCTTACGGACTTCCTGAGCTTATTTCCATTGCTGTTATTACAGCTCTTCATCTGTATAAGGGAAATTCCCTGCTGAGTATTGGGACAGGAACCATACTTTATATGGTGCTGACCCAGACCTTATTCCATTAGTTGCCTGAATAGTTTTCGTAGCCCTCAGGAAAAAATTTCTGTTCCTTAAATTCTTTGGGAGAAAGACCAAATTCCTTTTTAAAGGCCCGGTAAAAGCTGGTATAGTCTGAAAAACCGTACTGATGGCACAGTTCTCCTAAGGGAATGCCGGATAAAATAGCATTTTTGCTGGCTTGAAGCCGCTTTTTAATAATGTATTGGTGGAGGGAAATTCCCATATTGTCCTTAAATACATGTGAGATATGATACTTGCTTGCATAGAAAAAGGCGGCCAGGCTGTCCATAGACAAATTTTCCCCAAGATGATTGTTAATATAATCGCAGAGATTTAAATAAAGCGCATTTTCATAAACCGCAGGAATCCGGTGAAGATTTTCATAGGTAACCCGGTTTAAAAAAAGCAGAAATGAATGGACCTGAAGCTCTGCACTCATTCTTTGAAAGGGTTTGTTTCCATGGATTTCCTCCAGTAAGTCCAAAAGGCGGCTTTGTATATCCTGAAATACCACAAACTCCATGCTGAAATGATAATGCTTATGATCCAAAGCATAGTTGAAACCATAGGAAAAATCTTCAGACCAGGAACACATAGACTGGTAATACCGGTCGCTGATCCAGAGTACGAAACGCTGATAGGTTTCTCCGGTGGAACGGAAAATGGGATGGTGCTTTACTCCGGGCGGTATCAGCAGATAATCACCGTACTGTAAATTGTACTCAATGCCCTCCACCTCATAACTTACATCTCCGCTCATGAAAAAAAACATCTCATAATAAGGATGGCTGTGATTCACAATTCTGCTTAAATCCATATCTTTATAGAAAAACACTTCAAATTCTCCTGAATTCATGTACTGACGGTCATTAAAGCCGGTGGACAATTCTTTTTTCAATAAAAATTCCCCTTTCATGTTTGAAATTCTCTTTTCTGCTCTTTTAAAATTATAGAATAAAACCGCAAGTTTTGCAATGTTAACGGCAAATAAAACCATGGTAATGATGATCTGATTTGTATATACTGAACCCATAAGACAGAAATGTGATTATTAATTTTAATTACCAAATAAGGAGGTATTTTATGAAATTATCATTTAGATGGTATGGAGA
Organism: Clostridiaceae bacterium; assembly: GCA_902363735.1. GTDB lineage: Bacteria > Bacillota > Clostridia > Lachnospirales > Lachnospiraceae > Lacrimispora. Next base: position 963,502 of record CABJBA010000001.1, on the reverse strand, counting down.
TGACGACAAGGTTACGCTGCAGAACATCCGTCAGATTCCTGGTATGAGTTCCATTGTAACGGCGGTTTATGATGTTCCCGTAGGAGAGATTTGGAGCAGGGAAACCATCGCCCACTTAAAAAAAGGAGTGGAAGATGCAGGTTTGGGATTTGATGTGATTGAGAGCATTCCTGTTCATGAGGACATTAAGCTTGGAAAGCCGACCAGAGATAAGTATATTGCAAATTACTGCGAAAACATCAGACGGGTGGCGGAAGCCGGCGTAAAATGTATATGCTATAATTTCATGCCGGTATTTGACTGGACCAGAACCCAGTTAGATCATGTGCTGGAGGATGGCTCCACTACTTTGGTTTATTATCAGGATCAGGTGGATCAGGTAAATCCGCTGGAAAGCGAAAGTGACTTAACTCTTCCGGGCTGGGACTCCAGCTATAACAGAGATGAATTAAGGCAGATAGTAAGTGAGTATAACGCTTTATCAGAGGATGATCTTTGGGACAACTTAAAATATTTTCTGGAGGCCATTATTCCGGTGGCTGCGGAATGTGATGTCAACATGGCGATCCATGAGGATGACCCATGCTGGAGCATCTTTGGACTTCCCCGGATTATTACCAGTGAGGAGAACTTAGACCGTTTCTTAAAGCTGGTTGATGACAAGCATAATGGCATCACTCTCTGTACCGGTTCCCTGGGCTGCTCTAACAAGAATGATGTAGTGAAGATGGCTGCAAAATACGCTTCTATGGGACGTATTCATTTCGTACATGCAAGAAATGTGGCGGTTCTTGAGGATAACAAAGGCTTTGAGGAAAGAGCACATTTATCCTCCTGCGGTTCTTTGGACATGTATGCTATCTTAAAAGCTCTCCATGACAATGGTTTTACAGGTTATATGCGTCCGGACCACGGCCGCATGATCTGGGGTGAAACAGGACGTGCAGGCTATGGGCTTTATGACAGGGCTCTTGGAGCTACTTACTTAAACGGTCTTTGGGAAGCGATTGAAAAAACCAGTAAATAAGAAAGAGGGATTAGGACTATGGCATTGACATTTGGAACGGATTTAAGCGGCAAGGTGGCAGTGGTTACCGGAGCGGGTGGAATTCTCTGCGGCATGTTTGCCCAGACCCTTGCAGAAGCAGGAGCAAAGGTGGCGGTTCTGGATTTAAATGAAGAGGCTGCAAAAAAGGTTGCTTTTGCCATTAAAGAAGCAGGACATACGGCAATTGCCTATAAGGCAAATGTGCTTCAGCGGGAAAGTCTGGAGGAGGTTCACGCCAGGATTCTTTCGGAGCTTGGTCCCTGCAGCATTCTTATAAACGGGGCAGGCGGAAATAATTCCAAGGCAAACACGGATAAGGAATATTTTGAAATGGGAGACATTGAGGCAGAAACCAAGACCTTTTTTGACCTGGACCCATCCGGTGTGGAATTTGTCTTTAATTTGAATTTCCTTGGAACTTTGCTTCCATGCCAGATTTTTGCAAAGGACATGATCGGAAGGGAAGAATGCAGTATTTTGAACATTTCCTCTATGAATGCCTTCACTCCTTTGACTAAAATTCCGGCTTACAGCGGTGCAAAGGCAGCCATCAGCAATTTCACCCAATGGCTGGCAGTTCATTTTTCCAAGGTTGGCATTCGGGTAAATGCCATTGCTCCAGGATTCTTTGTGACAAAGCAGAATGAAAAGCTTTTGTTTCATGAGGATGGTTCTCCTACACCGAGAACAAACAAGATTCTGGCTGCAACTCCTATGGATCGGTTCGGAGAGGCCCATGAGCTCAACGGTGCTCTGCTGTTTCTCTTAAACAACCAGGCGTCAGGATTTATTACAGGTGTGGTATTGCCTGTAGACGGAGGATTTTCAGCTTATTCAGGCGTTTAAATTTCAGCCTCTTCTTATTTGCATGGCAGAATGCAGATAAGAAGGGGTTCTTTTTTTGTAAATTTTTACTTTTGACAATAAAATTTATTTAGTTTGAAAAATTAAACAAAAATTATTTACATCTTTTGCCAATCTTGACAGATAGTTACAAAATGTCGTATAATATATAACATCATTTGAAAATGTAATATTATTTTGTTTACAAAAGACGAAGTTAGGAGCAGAGTACAATGAAAGCATCGGTGGACAAGAAGCAGAAGCGAAAGGCACTAAAAGCAGCGAAGGGGACAAAAAGGAAATTTAAATCGCTGTTTGAACTGAAATCATTGAAAATGAAGATGACGATGTTCATTATTTCTATCATTCTGGTATTAGCAGTGGCTAATATGGCAATCAGTATTTCTGTCAGCTACAAGGGAATTACTGATGTTGTAAAAAGTGACCTGGAATCAACTGGTGTCCTGGTCAACAGCCTGGTAGAAAATCACCTGACACAGATGAAAACCAGTATTGAAGCCAGTGCTCAGGGGGGGAGTTTAAAGTCTATTAACTCCAGGGTTGTGACGGAGTACCTTGCTAATCAGTGTAAGCTTTACGGTTATAAAAATCTTGAAGTGCTCAACCGGGAAGGTGATGTGATCCGGAGCGCAACAGGAGAAGCAGTCGGAGAAAATTATATAGAAAAGGATTATCTGACCAAGGCCTTAAACGGAGAGACCATTATTTCCACAACCGAGTTTGACAGCAATAATGAACTGGTAATCCGGGCAGCAACTCCATATGAGTATGGAATTCTTCTTGCAACCTACGACGGATATTCCTTAAGCGGGCTGATCAAAGATCTCAGGATCGGAAAAACAGGAAATGCAATTCTGGTCGACAGTACTGGAACCATAATCGGCAATGTGACCCAGGAGGTAGTTTCCCAGCGCCAGAATTTTATTGAGCTTGCAAAGACTGATAAGTCCTATGCTTCAGCCGGACGTATGTATCAGACCATTATCGGAGGCGGAAGCGGCATCGGACAGTATGATTATAAGGAAGTAAGCCGGTTCTGCTATTACAGTTCGGTGGGGGGCAGCGATAGCTGGGCTTTGGCAGTGGTAGCTCCTATCAATGAGACCACCACCTCCATTCAGACGGTAATTCTTGCAATGACATTGTTTGCAGTGGTTTCTGTTGTGGGAGGCTGTTTCCTTGCTTTCTGGTTTGCAGGCTCTATTGCAAGTCCTTTATCAGCAATTGCAAAGAGGATGGGAATGTTTGCAGAAGGAGACTTATCCAGTGAGGTCCCTGTTGTCAAGCATAAGGATGAGATTGGTCTTCTGGCAAATGAGATCACCAATTCTGTCCACAGTGTCAGCGCCTATATTGAAGAAATATCTTCTGTTTTGGGAAATGTGGCTTCCGGAGATTTCAGCAGTTCCGTTTCCATGGAATTTCATGGGGATTTCAAAATGATCCAGGACTCCATTGAACGGACTGAGAATCTGCTGTCCAAAACAGTGGAAGCCATAAACAGGTCTGCCGAGGAAGTGGCAAAGAGCAGCTATCAGGTATCTCAGGGAGCACAGAACTTAAGCCAGGGAGCAGTGGAGCAGGCGGCCTCCATTGAGGAGCTTTCCTCCTCGGTCAATGAGATATCAAACAGCATTATGAGCACCGTGAAGACGGTTGAAGGAGTCAACGAACAGGCAGGGCGCGTAGGAACTGCCATGGAAAGCGGCAACCAGCAGATGCAGGAAATGATGGAGTCTATGGACCGGATTAACCGTAAATCCAAGGAAATTGAAAAGGTAAACAAGCTTATAGAGGATATTGCATTCCAGACCAATATTCTGGCGTTGAATGCGGCTGTTGAGGCAGCCAGGGCAGGAGAGGCAGGAAAAGGGTTTGCTGTTGTTGCGGATGAGGTCCGCAACCTGGCAGGAAAGAGCGCCAACGCGGCAAAGGATACCTCCAGTCTGGTGGCTGATACTATTGAGGCTGTTAAAAAGGGAACCCAGATTGCAGCGTCTACAGGGGGAACTTTAAGCGGAATCCTTACAGAAACCAGAACCATGGTTTTGGCTATTGAACAATCTGCTGAGGAATTAAAGCAGCAGAGTGAAAAAGTTACTGAAGTAACTATGGGAATTGAGCAGATATCTTCAGTGGTTCAGAGTAACTCTGCCACTGCGGAGCAGAGCGCCGCAGCCAGTGAAGAACTTTCCAGCCAGGCTGAGGGACTGCGCCAGTCCATGAGTGCCTTCCGGACACGATAAAGGTTTGTGGATTAAAGATAAAAAGACAGACAACCAGCTCACGAAGGAAGGTTGTCTGTTTTTTTATCAGTCCTTTACAGACTTTGCCCGGGGAATGTAAGGGTAAAGGTCTTCATATGCTTCCAGCTCTGCTTCTGTTTCCGGCGCTGCGGGGATCAGACCGGTGCAGTCAGTGGTGGAGCATGCCTGGATGTCGATGTCATAGTCATTTTTAGAATATACTGTTTCCTGGTTTTTATTTTCTTTCTTCTTTTTTTCCTGCTTCATCTCAAATCCTCCTTTCGTTCTTAGTGTGAGAAAAAACAAAGTAATCTATTCGCCTTTCACAGCCAACTTTTTTGCGTTACAGCAGAACTCCAAAAACGTTATTTTAAAGGGGGATTTTGAGGTTCACAAAAATGATATGGTTATGGGAGAAATAATGAGATGAAAATTGCTTTTTTACAGATCAGGAAAAACTGCAGGAACTGGTGATAAGATACTGCAGCAATAATGGCAATGGTTTTTTTAAGATTGACTGTTTTTCTACGGAAGAACCTTTTGCAGCAATGGAGGATACTCCATATGATTTAATTGTGATTTACCAGAAGAAAAAGGCTGTTTCCTGGAGAGAAATCGCCAAATGGCATAGAGCCGGGAGAAAGAGAGGGGCCAGCCCCGATATAACAAAATATACTGCATATTTTAATGGAAGAATCCGGATCTTAGACACAAGGGATATTCTTTATCTGGAGTCTTATCAGCGTAAAACCAGTGTTGTAGTGGGAAGGGAGAGACTGCGGATTAAAGCAAAGCTTAATGAGGAAGAGGGAAAGCTTCCAAAGGACTTTTTTATCCGGATCAACCGGCATAATATCATAAATATGCAGCACATCAGAAACGTGGAGGGAGAGACGGTTGAAATGGGAAATGGAGAGACATTATATATAAATGATGGACGAAGGAAGATTTTTGAACGATATTACAGGGAATTTATTGAAGAAAATAGCATGATTTTGTAGAAAAAAAGAAAAAACGCAATAATACAGTTAAAATGGGTAAAGGGGCTTGTGGTTGTTTTGATCCGATGATATGGTTGTATCTGCACAAAAGGTGGAATATTCTTGGAATGCCGGCAGAGCATATCTTAAATTATCTCTTTTAATCTGTAAAGTTTGAGGAAGGCAGCAGAAGTCAGCCGGCTCTGCTGCTGTAAATATTAAGATTTTCTTAATATTTACCTTCCATTCTTGACACCTATTTACCTTTTTCTTATAGTAACCCAAGCAGGACCAGATTTTAAGAAAGGGGATTACAGTGGAAAAGGCGAAGAAAAAAATACTTGATATCTGGTATCACATGACACTTAGAAAAAAGCTGTATGTCATAATCGGCAGCGTTGCACTTATGATGGCAGCTTCTATTTATATTAACTTACAGGTGATTTATTTCTTTATTGACAGCGTACAGATGATTATGGATGATAACTTATCATGTTATAAATTCCAGGACTCTCTGGGGAGTGAGGTGGATCGTTTTGCTAAATTTGCCATGGACAGGACTCCGGAAAATGAAGCTGCTTATGGGAATGCCCGCATGGAAGTGGAGGAGCATTTAAAGAAGCTGCCCTATGACTACGATCAGGTGGGGGAGGTGCGGTACGGTATCACCTGGAATATTTTTAATTGCTATGGAGAGTATGAAAAGCAGAAGGAAAAAGTTCTTACCATGAGAGCGGGAGACGACGGCTATATCAGGGAGCTTTACAAGGCTTACAGCATGCAGGAATATTTAAACACCTATGCAGCCCGCCTGACCAGGGCAGTCCTTACGGAAGGCAATGATTATTATGAATCTCAGGTCCCAGGGCTTAAGCGGATGCCCTATCTGTTGTTTGTAATCAGTGCAGTGGCATTTTTTATTCTGCTGGTAGAGTTGAGGTTTATAACCGGAAGTATTGTAAAGGTTTTGGTAGAGTTGGCATTGTCTTCCAGACGGATTGAAAAGAATGATTTTACCGGAGATGATGTAAAGTGGGATGGCAGAGATGAGATCGGGCATCTGGTCAGCGCATTTAATAAAATGAGACATGCTATGGAAAGTCATCTGACGGCAGCAGAGGAAAAACTGATGATGGAAGACCGTCTGCACCGACAGGAACTGGAGCGTGCCGAACTGGAGCAGAGGTTTTCCCTGGCTCAGCTTCAGTTGATTAAAAGTCAGTTAAATCCTCATTTTTTATTTAATACCTTAAATATGATAACCCGTATGGCTCAGGCAGAAGAGGCTCCGGTGACAGAGGATATGCTGGTATCTATGAGCAACCTTTTACGATACAGCATACGGACCTCCAATGCATTTACTCCTCTGGGGCAGGAACTTAAAGTGGTGGAGGATTATATGTATCTCCAGAGAATGCGTTTTGGGGCCAGAATCCGGTGGCATGTGGACTGTGATCCTGAACTGTTAGATGAGGAGGTTCCGGTGTTTATTCTTCAGCCTTTGGTTGAAAATGCAATGATCCATGGTATTTCTGAGAAGGAAAAGGGCGGAGCTATCTATATCCGGATCAAAAAGAAGGATGAAGGAATGTGGATTTCAGTGGCGGATACAGGCCAGGGAATGGATGAAGAGCATCTGAAAGAAATACAGAAAGCCCTGACTGCAAGGGGAAAAGGGCTTGGAATCGGCTTGGGGAACATTTACAGAAGGATTATGGCTTATTATGAAAATGGAAACGTTCTGCTGGACAGCAGAAAAGGCTGTGGAACCGTGGTTCAGATGGAATTTGGGAAGAGGAAGGGATAAGGTGGGGCGATGTATGGCTTGCTCATTGCAGAAGATGAATTGATTGAGAGACAGGTTCTGAAAAAGACACTTCAAAAGAAATTTGAGGGCCAGTGTGTCATATGGGAGGCGGAAAATGGAAATGAAGCTGTAGAGATATTTTCAAAAGAAGACATTCAGATCGTCATTCTGGATATCGGGATGCCGGGACTCAACGGAATTCAGGTTGCGGAGGCCATACGGAAAGAAAGTCCTGAGTGCTGCATCATTTTCCTCACGGCATACGATCGTTTTGATTATGCCAAGAAAGCCATTTCCGTAGGTGCCATGGAATATCTTTTAAAGCCATATTCCAGAATGGAGATCATCAATGTGGCGGGGGAAGCGTTAAGGCTGGCAGAACAATATAGAAAATGGCGTTCCGGTGCGGCGGTTGATGAAGAGGTTATAAGGAAGAACTTCCGGTATTTTCTTGAAGAAGAAAAGGAATGGAATGAAGAAGGCCTGGAGGAAAAAGAAGGGGACGGAGCCAATACCCGCTTGTCGGTCATGACCTCCATGGTGGAAGAATATGTGCGCAGCCACTATATGCAGGAAATATCCATGCATGATGCCGCCAGGGCAGTCAGCTATTCAGAGCCATATTTTTGCAAGATGTTTAAACTTCAGTTCGGACAGAGTTTTACCTCATATCTGGCGGAGTACCGGATTAATGAAGCAAAAAAACTCCTCTGTCAGCCCAATGTGAACGTAAAGGATGTGGGGACCAGAGTGGGCTATCCTGATTCCAATTATTTTACCAAGGTGTTCCGAAGGCTTACAGGGATGAATCCGTCGGAATATCGGATGGATGTGCTGAAAAAAATCACCTGATGCATTTCGTATCAGGTATTTTTTTACAATAGAAAAAGCTAAGAATTTACTAGGAATGATAAAATGTTACGATAGAATTCCAGTTTCAGAACAGATATAATCAGATAGTAAAATCAATGAACCGGTAATCATGTTCTAAAGGCATGATTGTGAAAAAGGAAGGAGGACGGGATATGGAACAGGAGCTATTTCGAATGGAAGGGATCAGCAAAAGCTTTCCCGGAGTGAAGGCTCTCGATAAAGTCTCCCTTACTGTAAATAAAGGGGAAGTTCTTGGGCTCGTTGGAGAAAACGGCGCAGGAAAGTCCACACTTATGAAGATCCTGTCAGGAGTGCACCATGCAGATGAGGGTGAGATATTCATTGAAGGGGAAAAGGTGACCATTGATTCCGTTGCCAAGGCCCATGATCTGGGTATCAGCATTATTATGCAGGAGTTGAATATGTGCGGCCATTTAAGTGTAGCCGATAATATATTTATCGGAAGGGCCCATAAAAAAGGTATCTTCATTGATGATAAGACCATGCATGAGGAAGCGAAGAAAATACTGGACGATCTGGGGATCGAGCTGAATACCTATTCCCGTGTGGGAAGCTTAAGCATTGCTCAGCAGCAGATGGTGGAAATTGCGAAAGCTATCAGCTTTAATTCGAAAATTCTGGTTTTAGATGAGCCATCAGCTACCCTGACAGAGAGGGAAGTGGAACAGCTTTTTGGAATTATCCGCAGATTGAAGGAAAAGGGAGTGGGAATGGTTTACATCTCTCACCGTATGGCGGAGTTGAACCAGATATGCCAGCGTGTTACGGTTATCCGTGACGGCCAGTATATAGGAACCAGAAACTTGTCTGAAATTACAATGGATGAGCTGGTGAATATGATTGTAGGACGTTCCCTTGAAGATAAATATCCAAAGCACAAGAGAACCATAAAAGAAGTGGTTTTAGAAGCAAAAAATGTACGTCGTGGCAATAAAGTGAACGCAGATCATTTCTATGTAAGAAAAGGTGAAATCCTGGGGATTTCCGGTCTGGTAGGAGCAGGACGGACAGAGCTGATGCGCTGTATTTTTGGAGCAGACAAACCGGATACCATGGATCTTTGGATTGACGGAAAACAGGTGAAGATCAATTCCGTAATCCAGGCCATTAAGCACGGCATTGGCTATGCTACGGAGGACCGTAAAAGAGATGGTCTGGCTTTAGGCCTTGATATTAAATACAACACCAACATGGCTCACTTGCCTAACCTCACTCATTTAGGATTTCTGGATGACAAGGCGGGAGCGGAAAATGCCCAGAAGTATGTAGACCTTCTCCGTACCAAGACTCCCAGCATTCATCAGCTTTGCGGAAACTTATCAGGAGGAAACCAGCAGAAGGTGGTACTGGCAAAATGGCTCTGCAATGATGTAAAGGTTCTTATTGTCGATGAACCCACCCGCGGAATCGACGTAGGAGCGAAGTTTGAAGTGTATGAGCTTTTCAACAAGCTGAGCGACCAGGGAGTAGCTATTATCATGATTTCCTCAGAGCTTCCTGAGGTACTTGGAATGAGTGACAGGATTCTGGTAATCCATCAGGGAGAGATTAACGGAGAGCTGGATGCAAAGTCAGCCACTCAGGAACAGATTCTCTATCTGGCGGCAGGCTATAACAAGCTGGAGGGAAAACCGGCTCCCAAGCTTCAGTTGAATTAAGAGCATGAAAGGAAAAAAAGAATAATGGCTGAGTTAAATACAAAAACAGAAAAGAAAGCAAAGAGCGGCAGTTCTTTTGGGAAACTAGATGCTGCTACCAGAAGAGCGATCTATTCCCTGGGAATTCTTATTGGACTGTTTGTCCTGTTTTCCCTTCTTAAACCGGATAAATTTTTGGCAGCTGCCAACTTACAGAACCTTTTACAGCAGATTGTAACATATACCATCATCGGATGCGGACTGACCTTCTGTCTGGTCTGCGGCGGAAACGATTTATCTGCCGGAGCTTCCATGGCTTTATCAGGAATCATTATGGTAAGCCTTCTGACTATGGGACTTCCTTTATGGTTATGTGTTATATTATGTCTTGTTATGGGTATCCTAACAGGTATTATGAATGGATTTTTTATTGAAATACTTGGAGTTGTTCCCTTTGTGGCGACCCTTGCCACCCAATGGGTATACAGAGGTATGGCTAACGTTTTGGTAAACGGTGCTCCTCTTTATACTACCAATATTCCTTCAGAAGCAGTACAGAAGCAGTTTTATGTTCTGGGCGGAGGAAGAATCGGAGGCAACGGCCTTCCTTACAGTGTTATTATTACTTTGGTTTATGCCATTATTTTAGGCATTGTGCTTTCCAAAATGAGAATCGGACGTCAGATTTATGCCTGCGGTTCTAACTTGGAGGCAGCCAAGCTTTCCGGTATAGATGCCGTAAAAACCCGTATGTTTGCATACTGTATCTCCGGTTTGTCCGCTGCAATCTGCGGAATCCTGGTGGCTTCCCGTCTTTCCAGTGCACAGCCTACGGCAGGAAACGGATATGAGATGGAGGCAATTGCAGCTTCCGTTCTGGGCGGTATCTCCATTCTTGGAGGTGAAGGTACAATCCTTAATACAGTAATCGGAGCATTGATGATGGGTGTAATCAGAAACGGGTTAAACTTAAATGGAGTGAACTCTTTCTGGCAGCAGGTTATTGTAGGTTTTATCCTGTTAATTGCGGTTGCATCTCAGACTGCCAATAAGGGTGGAAACTTAAATTCAATCAAGCGCTTTTTCGGTATGAATAAATAAACCGTAAGCAGATAAAAGGAGGAAGTAATGAGAAAATTAACAGCAGTTTTACTTGCAGGAGCATTGGCGATGTCAGCACTGACAGGCTGTGCAGGCGGCAGCAAAGAAGCACCTACAACAGCAGCTTCTCAGGAAACAACAAAGGCAGCAGCAGAGACTGAGGCAGGATCCGCAGCAGCAGTAGACAACAGCGAAAAGACGATCTATGTAATCGTTAAGGTTTTAGGCAACCAGTATTGGAGCGTACTCCAGGCAGGTGCTGAGCAGGCAGGAAAGAACCTGGGCTGCAAGGTAGTAGTAATAGGAACTGCTCTGGAATCTGATATTGAAGGACAGCTTACTCTTCTTCAGAATGCAGTTTCAGCTCAGGCATCAGGAATTGTTATCGCACCCCTTGACAGCGTTTCTCTGGATGCACCGATTACAGAGGCATTTAACTCCGGTATACCGGTAGTTCTGGTGGATACTGTTATTAAAAGTGAAAACTACAGCGCAGCTCTTCTGACTGACAACGTAGAGGCAGGAAAGACAGCAGCTGATGAAATGATCCGCAGATTGAAAGAAAAAGGAGTTTCTGAGGATGAGCTTGCACAGATCGGTATTCAGGTTGGTTCTACTGGTTCTCAGACAATCAATGACCGTGTAAAAGGCTTTAATGAGTACTGGGAAGCAAATGCTCCTGAGAAATGGGTAGTACTGAACGAAGATATTAAGGTAAACGAAGGCGATATCAGCAAGGCTGTTGGTTTCTGCCAGGATCTTCTTACCACATATCCTGACATCAAGGGTGTATTCGGTCCGAACAATGGTTCTACTGTTGGATTCGTAACAGGTCTTACAGAAGGAAAGCGTACTGATGTTACTATGATCGGCTTTGACTTCTCTGCAGAGATTGAAACTATGATCCGTTCCGGTGAATATGATGTTGCTTCCGTAGTACAGCGCCAGTATTTTATGGGATACGACGGAGTTAAGACTGCTCTCGATCTGGCAAACGGCGAGGCAGTAGCAGAAAAATCCATCGATACCGGTGTAGCTTTAGTAGATGCTAAAAATGTAGACTCTGAGGAAATTCAGGGTATTGTAAATCCATAAAAAGGTCAGCAGGGGCTGTTGCTCCAGTAGATGATTCATCTGCTGGAGCAGCAGCTCCTTTGGAGGTTTATGATGAAGAAGGCAGCTTTTGTATTCATGGGATTATGCGGTGTTCTGGCGGCAGGCTGTATGGTTCTGGCTTTGGGAAAAAGCAGAGGAAGCTTTCCGTTTTTGAAGGAAAAAGAAGTTATAAGTCCGGAATTTGTATTTACCTATGCGGAAAACCAGCCTCAGGACTATCCTACTACCAGAGGTGCCATGAAGTTTGCAGATCTGGTGTATAAGGAGACAAATGGAAGGATTAAGATAAACGTATTTTTTGGTGGAGAACTGGGAGATGAAGTGTCTGTCCTAGAGCAGCTTCAGTTTGGAGGCGTGGACTTTGCCCGGGTTTCCGTTATGACGATGGGTACAGCTGTGCCTATGTTAAATGTTCTTCAGCTTCCTTATTTGTATAGAGATGGTAACCATATGTGGAAGGCTTTGGATGGAGATATCGGACAAGAATTTATAGAAGGTCTTGAAGGCAGCGGAGTGGTTGGAATGTCCTGGTATGATGCCGGGGCCAGGCATTTTTATAATTCTGTAAAGCCCATAGAACGGCTGGAAGATATCCGGGGAATGAGAATCCGGGTTGCAGAGTCGGATCTGATGAGCAAGATGGTTGAAGCACTGGGCGCAAAGGCTGTGCCAATGGCTTATTCCGAAGTTTATGCGGCCCTGGAAACAGGAAGGATAGACGGAGCAGAAAACAACTGGCCTTCTTATGAATCCATGGGGCATTTTGAAGTGGCTAAATACATGACTATAGACGGTCATAACCGCATCCCTGAACTTCAGCTTGCGTCTGAGGCCACCTGGAGTAAGCTGGGAGAGGAAGACCGGAAAATCATCATGGAATGTGCAAAGGAATCTTCTGTTTATGAAAGGGAACTTTGGGCCCAACGGGAGAAAGAGGCAGAAGAAAGGCTTCTGAAAAAGGGCTGTATTGTGACCGAACTGACGCGCATAGAACAAATGAGGTTCCGGGCCATGTCAATGACTGTTTATCAAAAGTTTGGCAAGGATTATATTGATATTATAAATCGGATTGAGCAGATTCAGTAATAAGAATAAATTTGAAAGGGGTGCGCTGCACTCCTTTTTTGTTATAAGAAATTTATCTAATAGTGCAATAGAATCTCTTGCTTTTCAGAGATAAAACTATGGAAGTTCAAACAGGTTTTTTATTGACAAGTATAAATAATTATAGTAGAGTAAAGATATCATAATTAGTTTAGTCACTGAATTATATAAGGAGGAAGTAAGTATGAGCTATTTTAACGGTATTGGGAAAATTAACTATGAGGGGCCTGAAAGCAAAAATCATCTGGCATTTAAATATTACAATCCAGATGAAGTAGTCATGGGAAAAACCATGAAGGACCAGCTTAGGTTCGCCATGTCTTATTGGCACACATTTACGTATATGGGGAATGACCCATTTGGAGGTCCAAGTATGTTCCGCCCTTGGGATCATACAGAAGATACTATGGAAAAAGCAATTGAACGTGTTCATGCAGCATTTGAATTTATGGAAAAGATGCAGATTCCATTCTTTTGCTTCCATGACAGAGACATTGCTCCTATGGGAAAGGATTTAAAAGAAACAAATGAAAGATTAGACGTCATTGCAGGCGTCATTAAAGAGGAAATGGCCAGAACAGGAATTAAGTGTTTATGGGGAACTACCAATGCATTTGGCCATGAAAGATTTGTTCATGGAGCAGCAACTTCCTGCAATGCAACCGTATTCGCTTATGCAGCAGCTCAGATAAAAAAGGCCATGGAAATCACGAAAGATCTTGGCGGAGAAAACTATGTGTTTTGGGGCGGACGTGAGGGGTATGAAACCTTACTTAATACAGATACAGCATTAGAACTTGATAATTTTGCAAGATTACTGAAGATGGCAGTTGACTATGCAGAAGAAATTGGCTTTACAGGGCAGTTATTAATCGAACCAAAACCAAAGGAGCCAACGAAACATCAATATGATTTTGATGCTGCAACTGTACTTGCATTCTTAAGGAAATACCATTTACAAGATTATTTTAAGCTAAATATTGAAGCCAATCATGCAACTCTTGCGCAGCACACATTTCAGCATGAATTAAATCAAAGCCGTATTAATCATGCACTTGGAAGTGTGGATGCAAACCAGGGAGATATGTTACTTGGCTGGGACACCGATCAATTTCCGACTAATGTTTATGACACGACTCTTGCCATGTATGAAATTTTACTGGATGGAGGATTTACAAAAGGTGGATTAAACTTTGATTCTAAAGTGAGAAGGGCTTCTTTTGAAGAGGATGATCTGTTTTATGCATATATTGCCGGAATGGATGCATTCGCAAGGGGCTTAAAAGTTGCAGCCAGATTAATAGAAGACAGGGTATTTGAAGACTTTAAAGAAAATCGTTATGCAAGCTATAAAGAAGGGCTTGGAAAAGATATTGTAGAAAGCAAAGTGGGATTGAAAGAATTAGAGGCATATGTCTTAGAACATGGAATCATACCTAATGTGTCGGGACGTCAGGAACTATTGGAAAACATTTTGAATCAGTATATTATGGAAACAAAATAGTTGTTTTTATTTAGTTACTTTAGACAGGGAGAAGGACTATGTTATATATTGGTGTAGATTTAGGAACATCTGCAGTTAAACTGCTCCTTATGGATGAAAAGGGTGATATTAAAAAAAATGTTTCCAAAGAGTACCCGATCTACTATCCCCAGCCGGGCTGGTCCGAGCAGAATCCAGAGGACTGGTATGAACAAACCGCAGCAGGAATAAAAGAATTAACCAAAGATTGTCATAAGCAGGCCATCGGAGGAATCAGCTTTAGTGGGCAGATGCATGGACTGGTTATTCTGGATAAGGAAGATAACGTAATCCGTCCGGCCCTTTTGTGGAATGACGGAAGGACTGTGGCAGAGTGTGATTATCTGAATCATGTAATAGGAAGAGAAAAGGTGTCTGCGTATACCGCCAATATGGCCTTGACGGGGTTTACTGCTCCTAAGATTTTATGGGTAAAGAATCATGAACCGGAGAACTTTTCTAAGATACATAAGATTATGCTTCCCAAAGATTATATTGCTTATAAATTATCAGGTATTCATTGTACCGATGTATCTGATGCATCGGGGATGTTACTTCTGGATGTAAGAAATAGAAGATGGTCTAAGGAAATGATTGAGATTATAGGAATTACAGAAGATCATCTTCCCAAAGTATATGAAAGTACTCAAGTGGTAGGAACTTTAACAGAAGAGGCTGCTGCTGAATTAAATCTTCCGTCCTCTATTAAGATAATTGCCGGAGGAGGGGATCAAGCTGTAGCAGCAGTTGGAACCGGAACAGTAGGCGCTGGTATGTGTAACATATCCCTTGGAACTTCGGGTGTTGTCTTTGTATCCAGCAAAGACTTTGGTGTAGATGATAAAAATGCCCTCCATTCCTTTGCTCATGCAGATGGAAGATATCACCTTATGGGTGTGATGCTCAGTGCAGCAGCTTCCAATAAGTGGTGGATGGATGGGATTTTGGATACAAAAGAATATGAGAAGGAGCAAGCATTTATTAATAACCTGGGGAAAAATCATGTTTTCTTTTTACCTTATTTAATGGGTGAAAGAACTCCCCATAACAGCCCTGATGCCAGAGGAACCTTTATAGGAATGAGTATGGATACCACGAGAGCAGATATGACTCAGGCTGTGCTGGAGGGAGTTGCTTTTGCCCTCCGTGATATGTTTGAGATTGTAAAATCGTTAGGGATTGATATTAAAAGAACCCGCATAAACGGTGGTGGAGCAAAGAGTTTTATTTGGAAAAAGATAATTGCTAATGTTTTAAATATTAAAGTGGACACCATTAATAGTGAAGAAGGCCCTGCTTTTGGCGCTGCTATTTTAGCTGCTGTAGGGTGCGGCGAGTATGCTACAGTAGAAGAAGCTGCTTCTGAACTGATAAAAGTAGACACTACCATAGAACAAGAGGAAGCATTAGTAAAAGCTTATGATGAACAGTATAAAAGATTTGTGAAGATTTATCCCGGTGTGAAGAACTTGTTTAACCAGCTGTTATAGAACGTTTTTAATTTAGTGATTGAAACTCGGCAAGGGCATTTCTCATCTGAAGGAATGCCCTTGCTGTAATTGTATGACAGGTGAATTTTGGAGTGAGGCTGATTAAGAATGTTTTGTATTTAATTGAAGATATTTAATACCCAAAAAGTTTTTAATGCAAATACAGGTTCCTCCAAGAAGGGTTGCAGTATCCTGAAGTTTAGAAGGTAAAATAGTACAATATTTGTTCATGCGGCTTGTAATAGAGGCCTCTATCCGATCAAGGATATTAGGAATATAAGTAACGAAGGAACTGTTAACAATAATAATATCAGGATTAAACGTATTCAATATGTTATTTACTCCAATGGACATATATTTAATGAATTCATTTATGATAATCTGTGCGTCTGGATCACCTTTTTTATAATAGGAAATAAAAGAATTGAAATCCGTTAGGGGAAGATTTTTTAATTTTGAAAATTCCTGCATCAGGGCTTTTTCAGAAGCATATTGTTCAAAACACCCATGATTTCCACAAGGACAAGGTTTTCCGTCAGGAACAATAATGGTATGACCAAACTCACCGGCATAACCATTATATCCGGTATAAAGCTTGTTTTGTGAAATGATACCAATACCGATTCCGGAATGTATACTGATGTTAATAATATTAGGATAATCATAACAGAAGGTTTTTTCGCCTATTACTGATAAATTAGCTTCATTTTCTATATAAACAGGGATATGGTATATGTCTTCCAGTTCCTTTTTTAGTTCAATTTGCTCTAAAGAATAATAAGGTGTAAAAACAATGGAATTATTATAAACAACTCCATGGATGCTTAAAGAAATTCCAATCACACCATAAGCGGTAGTGGGTAGTTCAGTCAGAGTATCATTAATAATCTTTTTAAGAAGGGCAACAATGTGAAAAGAAGGTGCAGAATTATTATATTGCTTTAATTTACGGTTTTCTCCTTTTAAGTCTGACAAAAGAAGAGAAATTTGATTAATCCCTAAATCAATGGATATCACATACCCTCCCCTTTGATTAAATGAAAGAAGAATGGGTTTCCTTCCCTTGGTAGTATCATCACTTCCTATTTCGATTACCAATTTTTTATTAATTAAATCTTGTACAATCGCAGAAACAGTTGCTTTTGTAAGTCCCAGATTTTTTGCTAGAGTAGCTCTTGAAATAGAGTTAACGTTAATAATAGATTCTAATATTAGGTTTGTATTAATATCGCGAATCAGTTCTTTGCTTCCGACAACCATTTTCACAACCTCAATTTCTACATATAGTATCTATGTATTTTATCATAGCTTATTCCATACTTGCAAGGTGTAAAACGTATAGGTATCAGGTATGCAGCTGTTAAAGCCTTTAAGATGTTTTTAGAGCCATATAATAAGACATATAAAAAGCCAACAGAAGAATAAGTATTACCGTTTATTTCATAAATTTGTAAGAAATGGTAATGTTTTTGACAGAAACTGTCAGTAATTTTCAGAAAAATATAAGGAATTATTCCTATTTTTCATAGAAGTCTATGATACAATAAATGCAGAAGCAAAAGACATGATTTAAGAAAAAGGAGGCAGTAAGATTATGAAAATTGGAATATTGATGAAACGAATCGTATTTTTGCTGCTGGCAGTCTTTCTTTTGACTGGATTTACCGTATCATATCAAGGGTATCAATTGTACCGGAAAGTCCTGGAGGAAAATGGACTTAATGAACGGGTGAAGGTTATTCAGGCAAAGGAAGGTTACACGGAATTTGAAGATCTGCCTCAGGTTTATGTAAATGCAGTGCTGTCGGTGGAGGATCACCGTTTTTACAGTCACGGCGGAATTGATCTTATTGCAATCAGCCGTGCAGCCATAAATGACATCAGAGCCATGAGTCTTGTGGAGGGCGGAAGCACTATCACACAGCAGTTGGCTAAAAATATGTATTTCAGTCAGGAAAAGGACTTTTCCAGAAAGGCGGCTGAGGTATTTATGGCTTTTAATATAGAAAGAAATTATACGAAGGAAGATATTTTTGAGCTGTACGTAAACGGGATTTATTTTGGAGACGGATATTATACGGTAGGTGAGGCCAGCCAGGGCTATTTTCAAAAAGCACCGGAGGATATGACCGAATATGAAAGTACACTTTTGGCAGGGATACCTAACGCTCCCTCTCAATACGCTCCCACAAAGAATCCTGAACTGGCAGAGAAAAGGCAGAAGAAGGTGCTTCAGAGGATGGAGGCCTGCGGATACTTTTCCAGAGAAGAGGCGGAAACAGTTGCGGCTCAGATGGTGGCTGTTCAATAAATGGATGGAAGCGGTATTGTACGTTCGGTGCAGTGCCGCTTTTTCTTGTCAGTTTCATGAAGTTATGTTAGAATCTCATTATAATACAGCTAGATTGTAACAGCGTTATCAATGATTATACAGAACGGAGGAGAAAACATGGCTGTCAGAGATTTAACAGGCAGACGTCTGGACCAATACATAGAAGATTATGTGGTATTTGATTTGGAAACAACAGGTATCAGCCCGAAGGAAGATTCCATTATTGAGATTTCTGCCATTAAAGTAAGAGGGCATGAGCCGGCGGAGGAATTTACGGCTCTGATAAATCCGGGTACTCATATCCCTGCAGGGGCGACCAATGTAAATGGCATTACTGATGAGATGGTCAGAGAGGCTCCGGAGCTGAAGGAGATTTTGCCGGATTTTTTATCCTTTATTGAGGGGGAGGTTTTAGTAGGACACAATATACAGTCCTTTGATCTGCTTTTTCTTTACCGTGTGGCAGGAGAACTCCTCCAAAAAGAAGTGATCAATGATTATGTGGACACCTTATACATGGCAAGGACATGTCTGCCCCAACTTAAACGCTATCGTCTGACCGATATTTCGTCTTATTTCCAAATAGAGACAGAAGGTGCTCACAGAGCGTTAAATGACTGCATCATGAACCAGAAGTGCTATGAGCACATGGGAAAGCTGTTAAAAACAGCAGATACAGAGGCAGAGGTATGCCCTCAATGCGGCGGCCTGTTAAGACGTAGAAGCGGAAAGTTCGGGGATTTTTATGGCTGCGCTAATTATCCAAGGTGCCGCTTTACGAGAAATGTCTGATAAGGTGAATTTGCCCTTTGGGCAAAAAGAGAGCCCCCTGGAGGGTATGGAGTTCTCAATTGAAAAGGCTGTAACAGGGGACTGCCAGGATTTGGCCAGTGTCATTCGTGAGGTTTGGCTTTTGATGGAACAAAAAGAATGGTTTGTGGCAGATGATTGGGAATCGATCTGCCGCATTCTGAAAGAGGGAAGGGGTCTGGGATATAAGGCTATTGAAAAGAAGACAGGGGCTTTAGCCGGGGTTTTTACTGTTGTTTTTCCAGGAAGCGGGGAGGAAAATTTGGGCCGGGATATAGGGCTTTCTGATGAAGAATTGGAAAAGGTGGCACATATGGACACCATTGCAATCCTTCCCAAGTACAGGGGAAACGGCCTTCAGCACCGGATGATGCAGACTGCAGAAGAAGAACTGAAAAGTCAGGGGTATAAGTACCTGATGTGCACCGTTCACCCGGAAAATATCTACAGTAAAAAGAATGCGGTAAAACAGGGCTATAGGGCTGTTCTGACTAAGGAGAAGTATGGCGGATATATAAGGGATATTTTCGTGAAGCATATAAGTGCCGTTGAGACATTTTAATGCTATAGATATGGTCCGGCTTCTTAAAAACTGGTAATCTGCTTTGAGTGGAAGAAAAATGCGTTGACGTAAAGTCCTTTTTTTTGTATAATTTTTACAACGGCTGACAGAAGTCACCACTGAAAAATATTCACATGGAAGTATGGAACATAATTGATGAAAACAGATGCCAGGAAGGTATAGGTGTTCTTAGTGAACACGTAGACTGTTTCTGGTATTTTTTGTGGCGGAAACGGGAAATAAAGGGACAAAATAAGGAGAAAGAGTTATGAAAAAAGGGAGATGGAAAGTTGCAGTTATGCTGGTGCTGATTTCTATGGCTGTAAGTGGTTGTAAAAAGGAAAATCCCGGTACTGAAAATATTTCTGGCAGAACAGAAGACAGTGTGGTGGTGGTAATGGGCGTCAACTCAGAGCCTGAGGCAGGATTTGACCCCGCATACGGCTGGGGTGCGGGAGAACATGTTCATGAGCCTTTAATTCAAAGTACACTTACAGTTACGGATAAAGATCTGACCATCGGCTATGATCTGGCTACCGCTATAGAAGTCAGCGATGACGGATTGACCTGGACAGTAAAGGTTCGGGAAGATGTGTCCTTTACCGACGGAGAACAGCTGACGGCAGAAGATGTGGCATTCACTTACAATACCTTAAGGGATACCAGCTCAGTCAACGATTTTACTATGCTGGACCGTGCGGAAGCCGTGGATCGCTCCACCGCAGTGTTTCATATGAACCGGCCTTATTCTATCTGGCCCTATACAATGGCAAATGTGGGAATTGTACCGGAACACAGTTATGGACCGGATTACGGAGAACATCCTGTTGGTTCAGGCCGCTATATATTAAAACAATGGGATAAAGGCCAGCAGGTGATTCTGGAAGCCAATCCGGACTATTACGGGGAAGCTTCAAAAATGAAAAAGGTTACTATACTCTTTATGGAAGAGGATGGGGCTTTGGCGGCAATAAGGTCCGGACAGGCAGACCTGGCTTATACCGCAGCTCCTTATTCCGGCCTTACTATACCCGGTTATGAGCTTTTATCTTTTGAGACAGTGGATAACCGGGGTTTTAACCTTCCGGCCATTCCGTCAGGAAGTCTCTCAAAAGACGGGGTCCCCATTGGTAATGACTTCACCAGTGATGTGAAAGTCAGAAGGGCCATCAGCATGGGTATTAACCGGGAGGAAATGATTGAACATGTGCTGAACGGCTACGGCAGCCCTGCCTACAGCGTTTGCGATAAAATGCCCTGGTATGAGCCATCTTCCAAGATAGAATTTGACCCAGAGAAGGCCAATGCCCTTCTTGATGAGGCAGGCTGGCTGATAGGAACAGACGGAATCCGGGAAAAAGATGGAAAACGGGCAGAGCTTCATTTTATATATCCTTCCAATGACTCTGTACGTCAGGCTCTTGCAGCGGATACTGTGAACCAGCTGAAATCCCTTGGAATTGATGGGAAGATGGAAGGGGCAGGCTGGGATACTGCCTATGATTTAGCTCAGTCCAATCCTCTGTTCTGGGGCTGGGGAGCTCATACGCCTATGGAACTTTACAACATTTACCATACTATGAAAGATACCGGCCTTGCCTCTTATTCTCCCTATGCTAATTCCAAAGTGGATCAGTACATGGATGAAGCTTTGGCAGAAAATGATGGAGAAAAGTCCAATGAGCTTTGGAGAAAAGCCCAGTGGGATGGGGAAACCGGAGTTACCCAGGAGGGTGATATTCCATGGGTCTGGCTGGTAAATATTAACCACTTATATTGGTCAAGGAAAGAACTTCAGGTTGCAGATCAGAAGCTTCATCCGCATGGTCATGGGTGGTCAATTGTCAATAATGTGGACCAATGGAGCTGGAAATGAAAAAGAAACTTTTTTTTCTGCTGAAAAATTTCATACGGATGGCGGTTCTTTTATTTCTAGTCAGTGTAGCCGCTTTTTTTCTGATGTCCATTTCCCCCATAGACCCCTTAAAGGTCAATGTGGGCCAGGCAGCCTTAGGGTCCATGAGCCAGGAGCAGATTGAAAAGCTTTCCCAGTATTGGGGAACAACCCTTCCTCCTGTCAGGCGCTATCTTTCCTGGGCAGGCGATTTTTTGCGGGGGGATATGGGAGTTTCTCTGTTATACCGCCAGCCTGTTGTCAAGGTCATTGGGGTGAGACTGTCAAATTCCCTCCTGATGATGGGAGTTTCATGGCTGATTTCCGGGACAGTTGGCTTTGTTCTTGGAATCCTTTCAGGAGCAAACCGGGGAAAACGGCTGGATAAGGGGATTTTGGCTTACGCACTTGTTACTGCCAGCACTCCGGCATTTTGGCTTGCCCTGATATTTTTGATGATTTTTGGAGTTTGGCTGAAGGTCCTTCCTATCGGTTTAAGCGTTCCGATTGGAATAGAAGCGGCAGAGGTTACTTTTAAGGACAGGATTCTTCATGGAATCCTGCCGGTTCTCACTCTTTCCATAACAGGAATATCTTCCATGATTCTCCATACAAGGGAGAAGATGCTGGATGTTATGGAAAGTGATTATGTACTTTTTGCAAAAGCAAGAGGAGAAAGGATGGGGCAAATCGTTTTGGGACATGGTGTCCGAAATGTTCTTTTACCTGCCCTCACCATACAATTTGCGTCAGTAAGCGAAATTATCGGAGGTTCCATACTTGTTGAGCAAGTGTTTTCCTACCCTGGTCTGGGTCAGGCAGCGGTGACAGCAGGACTTGGGGGTGATGTGCCCCTGCTTTTGGGAATTACCGTAATCACTGCCGCTATCGTATTTGCCGGTAATTTTACTGCCAATCTTTTATATGAGATTGTGGACCCAAGAATAAGAAAAGGGAGGAAGGAAGGATGAAGCAATGGAACAGCCGCAAGATCATGGTTTTCTTTTTTGTTTTTTCCGTCTTATTTCTGGGAACAGTAACCATTGCCGGATATTTTTTTCGGGAAAAAGCTCTGGTCACTGATTTTTCCCGGAAAAACCTGCCTCCCTGTTTTTCTTATCCCTTTGGTACGGACTGGCTGGGCCGTGATATGTTTGCCCGTACCATGACCGGCCTGTCTGTCAGCATCAGGATCGGATTTCTGACCGCTGCAGTCAGTGCAGGTTTGGCTTTTCTTCTTGGAGTTTTAGGGGCGGTTATGGGAAAAATTGCAGATGTGTTTGTCACCGGACTTATTGATCTGGTTATGGGAATTCCACACATTCTTTTGCTGATTCTCATATCCTTTGCACTGGGAAAAGGCTTTAAAGGGGTGGTGATAGGCATATCCCTGACCCACTGGACTTCTCTGGCCCGGCTGATCCGGGGTGAGGTTTTGCAGTTGAAGGAGAGTCAGTATATTAAGATAGCAGAAAAGCTTGGACAGGGGAAGTTTAGCATTGCATTCAAACATATGATGCCCCACTTAATGCCTCAGCTTCTGGTAGGATTTGTTCTGTTATTTCCCCATGCCATTTTACATGAGGCAAGCATTACTTTTCTGGGATTCGGGCTATCCAGCGAACAGCCTGCTGTGGGAATTATTTTGTCGGAAGGTATGAAATACCTGGCAATGGGAAACTGGTGGCTGGCATTGTTTCCGGGCCTGTTTCTGGCAGCAGTGGTATTGCTGTTTCACCTGACTGGAGACATATTAGGGCGTCTGATGGATCCGGGACATATACATCAGTAGGAGGAACTTAAGTTGGAAGAGAGAAAAACGGTTTTGTCAATCAGGCATTTATCCGTATCATTTTCCCAGTATGAACGAGGTTTTCACCAAACAAATCTCCTGGCTATCAAGGATTTAAGTCTGGATGTAAAAGAAGGAGAGATGGTGGCAGTTGTGGGCTCCAGTGGCTCCGGAAAAAGCCTGCTGGCTCACAGTGTTTTGGGGATTTTACCTTATAATGGGTCATGGAGCGGAGAGATTTCCTATTATGGGGAAGCTCTTACGGAAAAGAGGATGAAAGAACTGCGGGGTAAGGAAATGGTTTTGGTGCCTCAGAGTGTTTCTTATCTGGATCCTTTGATGAAAACCGGGCTTCAGATCCGCAAAGGGAAAAGGGATGAAAAAAGCAGGAAGAAGAGCCTGGAGGTTTTGAAACGGTACGGGCTTGATGCACCTACGGAAAGTTTATATCCCTTTGAACTGTCCGGCGGTATGACCAGAAGAATTTTGATTTCCACTGCCACGATGGAGAAGCCAAGACTGGTGATTGCAGACGAACCTACTCCGGGACTTCATATAGATATTGCAAAACGTGTATTGTCTCATTTTCGGGAAATGGCTGATGAAGGGGCTGGAGTGCTTCTTATTACTCACGATCTGGAACTGGCCCTTGAAGCTGCAGACCGGATTGTTGTATTTTATGCTGGTACCAATGTGGAGGAGGCCCTGACTTCTGATTTTCAAGAAGAGAGCAACCTTCGGCATCCTTATACAAGGGCTCTTTACCGGGCAATGCCGGATCATGGTTTTTTTGCTGAGCCGGGAACCCAGCCTTATGCCGGAAACCGGCCTGTCGGCTGTCCCTATGCTCCCAGATGCAGTGATGTACAGGAACCGTGTTTAAAAGAAGTGGAGTACCGCAGTTTTCATGGTGGTAAGGTACGCTGTATAAAGGCAGGTGGAGAATCAGTATGAGGCTGGAAGCAAATGATATTTCATTCCAATATGATAATGGAAACAGACAAATACTAAACAATTTAAGCATATATATGGACCAAAACGAGCGGCTTGGACTTGCTGCCCCCAGTGGTTTTGGAAAGACTACTTTTTGCAAGATCCTGGCAGGCTATGAAAAACAGGATTCAGGACAGGTGCTTTTAGATGGAAAGTGTCTTTCTTCCTATAAAGGATATTGCCCCATTCAGATGGTATGGCAGCATCCGGAACTTTCCGTAAATCCCAGAATTATGCTGAAGGAGGTTTTAAAGGAAGGGGACAGGGTGGAAAAACGGGTGATGGAAGGGTTGGGCATTGAACCGGACTGGCTGAACCGTTATCCGTCTGAGGTCTCAGGAGGGGAATTGCAGAGGTTTTGTATTGCCAGAGCTCTTGGACAGGGAACCAGGTTTCTGCTGGCAGATGAGATCAGTACCATGCTGGATTTGATTACCCAGAGCCAGATCTGGAATTTTCTTATAGAAGAAACAGAAAAGAGGGAGATCGGGTTATTGGTTGTAAGCCATTCTGAAGGACTTTTAAATCGGGTGTGCACAAGAAGAATTGATTTGGATTACAATTGAATTACGAATGGCATATCAGAATCGTAACAAATTTAGATAAGCAGTAAAAGGAGATAAATAAGATTATGGATATAAGAGAAATGTTAAACCTGGTAAAATCAGGAGGAATGGAAATACTGGAAGCGGAAAAGCTGCTGAAGGATCTTCCCTATGAAGACCTGGGGTATGCCAAACTGGATCATCACCGGGCTCTCCGTTCCGGTTTTGGAGAGACCGTTTTCTGTCAGGGAAAGCCGGATCCATACCTGGTGGAGATCTATAAGAAATTCTATGAACGGGATGGAGAGGTTTTGGGAACCAGGGCCTCAAAAGAACAGTTTGAACTGGTAAGAGCTGTTGTACCTGAAGTACAATTTGATCCCATATCCGGAATTTTGAAAGTGGAGAAGGGGGAGAAAGAGAAAAAGGGGTGTATTGCGGTTTGTACCGGAGGGACGGCAGATATTCCGGTGGCAGAGGAAGCGGCCCAGACAGCAGAATATTTTGGCTGCAATGTGGACCGTATTTATGATGTGGGAGTAGCAGGCATTCACCGTGTGCTGTCTCAGAGGGACCGGATCAGCAAAGCCAACTGCATTGTTGCAGTGGCGGGAATGGAGGGGGCTTTGGGAACCGTGATTGCAGGACTGGCAGAAAGTCCGGTCATAGCGGTTCCTACTTCAGTGGGATATGGAGCCAGCTTTCACGGGCTGTCAGCTCTTCTTACCATGTTAAATTCCTGTGCAAACGGAATCTCAGTGGTAAATATTGATAATGGTTATGGAGCCGGTTATCTGGCAACACAAATAAATCGATTGGCGGTAAAATAAAATGAAAAAAATACTGTATCTGGAATGTAATTCGGGAATCAGCGGTGATATGACCGTAGGGGCTCTGCTGGATTTAGGGGCTGATAAAGATGTTTTGACGAAGGCTCTTGATGGTTTGGGGGTGGGCGGCTATGGTCTTCATTTTGGGAGGACGGTAAAATGCGGATTAGATGCTTATGATTTTGATGTTTATTTGGAAGAGGGGGAGGTTCATGACCATGAAAACCAGCATGGCCATGACCACGAGCGCCATCATGATCACGATCACAAGCATCATCACGACCACGAGCATCATCATGACAATGACCATCATCATGGGCATGATCACAAGCATGATCACGACCATGGCCATCATGATGAACATGATCACAAGCATGATCACGACCATAAACATCATAATGACCATATTCACAGAAATATCCATGATATTTACGCCATTATTGAACGTTTGGATACAAACATCCGGGTAAAAGAACTGGCAAAACGGATGTTTGATATCGTGGCAGAAGCGGAATCAAAAGCTCATGGTATTCCGGTGGAAGAGGTTCATTTTCATGAGGTTGGAGCCATTGATTCTATTGTAGATATCATCGGTGTTGCAGTCTGTGTGGATAATCTGGGAATTGAAGAAATTGCAGTATCCCCATTGGCGGAAGGCTTTGGAAGTGTCCGCTGCCAGCATGGAGTGATCCCGGTTCCAGTGCCTGCAACTGCCAACATATCGTCTGCTCATGGTTTAAAGCTGCGGTTTACGGACAATATGGGAGAAATGGTGACCCCTACAGGAGCGGCTATAGCGGCAGCCCTTAAAACCAGAGAAAGCTTACCGACTTCCTGCCGCATATTAAAAACAGGTCTTGGAGCCGGAAAAAAAGACTTTAAACAGGCTAATGTTCTGCGGGCCATGATTCTTGAGGACACATCTCATGAGATGAATTTGCCCGTAGGGCAAAGAGAGACCTCCCTGGGGGGTGAAGAGCCTCTGGAGAAGCCAGGAGAGCAGATGTGGGTGCTAGAAGCCAACATTGATGATTCCAGCGGAGAAGCTCTTGGACTTGTTATGGAGTTTTTGCTGGAAGCAGGAGCAGCCGACGTATGGTATACGCCCATTTATATGAAAAAGAACCGGCCAGCCTATATGCTGTCCTTAATCTGCCGGGAAGAAGATATAAACAGGCTGGAAGATATCCTGTTTACTCAGGCCACAACCATAGGCGTGAGAAGGCATCCGGTGTCCAGAACTATTTTAAGCCGGGATAAAAGAACGATCAGTACAGAATTAGGTGAAGCGGAAGTAAAAGTCTGCACTCACGGAGAAAGAGTTTTCTTTTATCCGGAATATGAAAGTATAAGAAGCATATGCAGACAAAAAGGGTTGGATTACCAGACAGTGTACTGTAAAATAAGAGAAGAGGCTGAAAGATTATGGAACAATTAAATGCCATAAAAATACGGCTGGAACAGGCTATGGCAGAATATGCCGGAGAGGACATCTGCCTGGCTTTTTCAGGAGGAGTGGATTCCAGTCTTTTACTGAAAGCTGCGTCAGATGCAACGAAAAAGACAGGGAAAAAGGTGTATGCAGTGACCTTTGACAGCCGCCTTCATCCTTCCTGCGATCTGGAGATTGCGGCAAGGGTTGCAAAGGAGCTGGGAGGCATTCATAAAGTGGTTTCGGTGGATGAACTGGAACAGGAAGAAATTCGTTTCAATCCCATGAACCGGTGTTACCTGTGCAAAAAAAAGCTTTTCCAGACCCTTAAAGATTTTGCAAAAGAAATGGGAATTCCCTGCGTTATGGATGGAACCAATGAAGATGATCTTCATGTTTACAGACCGGGAATCCAGGCATTAAAAGAACTGGGTATTGTAAGTCTTTTGGCCCAGCTTCATATCACCAAGGCTCAGGTCAAAGAGCTGGCTGCAGAGTATGGAATCTCTGTGGCCTCCAGACCCTCTGCGCCATGTATGGCAACCCGCCTTCCATATAATACGGAAATTGATTATGATATTCTTGACCGCATCGGCCAGGGAGAAGAATTTCTGAGAACTCTGATAAAGGGAAATGTGCGTTTGAGGCTTCACAAGGATATTGTCCGGTTAGAAGTGGATTTGGACGCAATGGAAGGGCTGGTTAAAAACAGGGAAAGGATTATTTCTTATTTGAAAGAGCTGGGATTTTCTTATATTACCATGGATTTAGAAGGATTCCGGTCAGGAAGTATGGATGCCGGGATAGAGTCTGTTTTATAAGAAAAAGATATGTTTTTGCCCATGAGGGGTGGCTTGGCCTTCCTTCATTTGATAGGCCAAACCCCTTGTGGGCGGTTGTTCCGTTATTGTGATACTAAAATTCCCTGATCAGGAAACTGCTTTTAATAAGCAGCTTCCATTTTCTTAATCCTCTCATAAAGCCTGTCATTAACGGGAACCTCCAACCCATGTTTTGCCGCCATCCGGCGCACCGTACCGGCAAACATTTCCACTTCAGAATAACGGCGGGCGATTCCATCCTGACGCATGGAGGGGGCACTTTCCGGGGGAAGGCCTTTTATCAGATCAATGTAAAAATTCAAGTCTTCTTCCGACAAATTAATTCCCTCTTTCTGAGAAAGATCAATCACTTCCCTCATAGCTCCCAGTAAGGTATCATTGGCTTCACCAGGAGCCAGAATTCCAGAATAATCAGTCTCATATGCCATGCAGGTCTGATTGATCCCCACGTTCACCATAAATTTACCCCATAAACGTTTTTCAATATCCTTTTCAATCCGGTAGGGCACCCCTGCCTGATCCAAATAAAAGGCCAGGGCATTCAGCCGTTCTTCCTGTCCCTCCATTCTCACACCAAGGCAAAGCTCCCCGAAATGGTTAAAAGTAAATGCCGGGCCGAATTTCATGGCATCCATACCTTGTGCAATGCAGTACAGTACCTTTTCATGTCCAAACCGTTCTCCAATGACAGACTCACTTTCAATTCCATTCATAACGGATATAATGGTGGTATCCGGGCCAATGCTGTTTTTCATGGTTTCCAGAGCGGCAGTGAGGCCAGTATATTTAACTGCCACGATGACAAAATCCGCTGGCTCAGCCTCTTCACAGTCCTCGATCAAAAATGAGCAAGGCTCTCCGTTTATGGTAAAAGGCATTTGGCGGTAACGCTCCATCCGTTCCTTATCTGCTAGAAAAGAAACAGCCTCCGGGCCAAGGGAACGGCTGATCTGTCCGGCATAGAGCATTCCAAGAGCACCAAGCCCTACAATAACAATTTTTTTTGTATCTTTATTCATAACAATTCTCCCCTTTCAAACAAGCTTTATGGAACCAGATTTGGTATATTATCATAACCATCAGCCTTTATGCTGTCCTCACACCCCAGGGGGGTCTCTCTTTGCCCTGCGGACAAATTCGCCTTATAAAGCTGCTCCAATGTTTCCAAATGAAACGTGCCCTTAGAAACCCGGTAATATGTTCCTGTTTCCGGAAGATAGAAGGTGCTGTTTCCATCTACATTGATGGCGGCAACCTGTTCTTTTGCGTTGGCAAAATAGATTTCATATACAGTATCCTGATCCAAGCTCCCTTCAGAAACCTCTTCCAGCGAAAAATCCTGAAAAAGACCGGCTGTCTCAGCAATGACATCTTTATCTTCACTGAAAAAGGAATAGCATAAAGGACGGTAGTAGATGGAGACGGACTCCGCCTTTTCTGCATCAATTCCAATGCCGGGTGAATTTTTGGAAGCGGTTTTTCCCCGGCTTTGGCATCCGCTGAGGGTAAGCAGAAGCAGGAATAAGAGAAATAAAGTATTTCGGATATTTCTCATGGTATCACCTCTTGATCTGTCGGTTTTATGTTAAGATCCTCAACCTCTATATTAACATAAATTAACAGAATAGGAAAGCCTTGAAACTTCTGTAGTGTTCTGCCAGAATATCTAAATAAGCTTTGGCGTATTTAGGAAGATAACGGTTTTTCCGGTAGGCAGCTATAAGGGTGTTGTCCATCTTTTCTTTTCCAATGGACAGACAGACAGAGTCCCCCGGCTCCCGGTCTTTGAGATAATGGTAGTAACTTTCAGGAGCAAATGCAGCGCCCAGACCTTCCCTGGCAAGGCGGATAGACATCTCACTGTTTCGCGTGTGAAGAAGGACATTTGGATCCATATCATAATCCTGAAAGAGCTTTAAGGCCAGGCTCCCGGTATTCTGGTCAGGATAAAGAAGGATAAAGGGCTCTTCAGCCAAAAGGGTTAAATCAATCCAGGGGTATTGAAATCCTTTTTTAGGTATGGCTTTTTTGACCAGAGGGTTGGAAGCGGACAGGACCAATACGGTTTCTTCCTTTCCTATAATCTGGTAGTCTAAGTCATGGGGAAATTGACGGACATTGTAAAAGGTCAAATCTATGGTGTGGTCAGTCAGAGTGTGCTCGGCCACAAAGCTGACTTCCTCCATCATATTGACTGTCACATGGGGATACAATTGATGGAATCTCATCAGTGTGGGCCCGATTAAACTGTTTCCCAGCATAATGGGAATGGCAATGTTTAAACGGCCATGGTCCTGATGCATAATATCATCAAATTCAATATCCCATTCTGTACCGAATTCCACAATTTTTTCCGCATAGTGGATGTAGCGTTCTCCCAGATAGGTGGGATAATAGCCGTTCCCCACCCGGTCGAAAAGACGGGTTCCAAGCTGCTGTTCCAGATTTTTTAAATACTTGCTTAAGGAGGGCTGGGAAATAAACAGGGTTTCGGCAGCCTTGCTGATACTTTTATGTCTGGCAATTGCCAGAATGTATTTCGCTTCTTTTAATTCCATGAAGATGTCTCCTTTGTACAGACATTAATGTGTTATTATAGCTTTACTGCATAGAAAATATAGATTATATGTATTTGACGTACATTATATCATAAATTATAATAAAAGTATAGACATAGATTAACTATGCTTATAAGTAATTATAAGAAAAACAATAGAATACAGATATGCCATGATGCCCCTGAAATGTGGGCAGTAAATAAGGAAATCAGGGAGAGGTTGCGATGAAAAAAAGTAGCGCATTTGCAATGGTTGTGCCAGGGCTTGTGATTCTGGCAGTGTGTCTGTTCCTTCCGCTGTTAAAGGTATTGATTCCGTCTTTTCATACCGGAAATTATCCATTCAGCGCATATGTGGAATTTTTCCAGGATGAGTATTACCGGAAAATTTTTGCAAGGACCGTAAAGATTGCCGTCCTGACTACGGCTGTCTGTATGATAGCAGGGGTTCCTACCGCCTATTTTATCAGCAGGTGCAGGAAAAAATGGAGAGGTATCCTTTTATCAGTTTCTATTTTTCCCATGATGACCAACTCTGTAATCAGAAGCTTTGCCTGGATCAATATTTTAGGAAGCAATGGAATCATCAATAAATTCCTTATAGCAGCCGGGTTTGCGGAAAAGCCTGTGAAACTTCTCTATACGGATTTTGCCATTATCATCGGTTCCGTGTACCTGTTTCTTCCTCTTATGATCGTTACGGTAGCTGGAATTATGGAAAATATCGGAGACGACATGATGGAAGCGGCCCTCAGTCTGGGAGCGGACAGGCTGAAAGGCTTTATGAAGGTGATTTTCCCCATGAGTCTGCCGGGCATTATTGTGGGAGGCATTCTGGTGTTCACCGGGACTTTGACGGCTTATACTACGCCCCAGCTTTTGGGAGGCAATAAAAATATGGTTCTGGCTACCTTTATTTATCAAAGGGCCATGACTGTTGGAGACTGGGATGGAGCTGCTGTTATTTCCCTTATTATGATTGTTGTTACTCTGGCTGTAATCAAAGGCTTTCATGCCCTGTCCGCCAGACTGGACAGAAGAGGAGGAAATAATGGGTAAAAGTAAAATTCTCACTGCTTTTGTTGCGCTGGTTTTTGCATTTTTGATTATTCCATTGATTATTATTGGGGTCACTGCCTTTGGAGAGGGAAGCGCCATTACCTTTCCCATTGAATCCTTTTCCCTGAAATGGTTTGTCAATGTATTTGCAACAAAATCCTTCCGTAATTCATTTTTAACCAGTTTGCAGATCGCCTTTTTTGCCACAATACTGGCTTTGATTGCAGGCATTCCGGCTGCTTATGCTCTGGCCCGGTCCGGTATGAAGGGAAGAGAACTGTTAAAATCCATATTCCTCTCCCCTACCATTGTTCCGGGAATCGTAATTGGTTTCGTCCTTTATCAGTTTCTGGTGCTGTCTTTAAGAATACCGGTGTTTTTTGGACTCCTGGCAGGCCATTTTATGGTGACGCTTCCTTATGTGATCCGGGTGGTGGGGTCCAGTTTGGAGCAGTTTGATTTTTCCATGGAAGAAGCGGCCTGGAGCCTGGGATGTTCCAAAACGGGTGCATTTTTCCGGGTGGTGCTTCCCAATATTACTTCGGGAATTTCCGCTGCATTTATGCTGGCTTTTATCAACTCCTTTAATAATATTCCGGTTTCCATGTTTTTATCAGGCCCCGGTATCTCCACATTTCCGGCGACCCTGATGAATTACATTGAATATAATTATAACCCTACCGTATCGGCTGTTTCGGTGATCTTAATGGCTTTGACCGTTCTGATTATGGTAATTGTGGATAAGACCCTGGGAGTTGCCGCTTTGGCGAAATAGGAGGATAAAACCATGGCATATATGAGCCTGAAGGATATTGATGTCTGTTATGATAAAAAGAAACAGGTTTTAAAGGGACTTGATCTGGAAGTTCAGGAAGGGGAGCTGGTTTCCCTTTTGGGGCCCAGCGGCTGCGGAAAGACTACAACTCTCCGGGTGGTGGCTGGATTTATTGAACCTCAAAACGGCGTTTTTTCCCTGGACGGAGAGGACTTGACCAAGGTTCCGGTCCATAAAAGAAATTTTGGAATTGTGTTTCAAAGCTATGCTTTATTCCCTCATTTAAGCGTTTATGACAATGTGGCCTTTGGCCTTAAAATGCGAAAGATGCAAAAGGCGGAAATTGACCAAAAGGTAAAAAGGATTCTGGAGGTCTGTGATCTTACGGAATTTGGGGGGCGTTTTCCCCAGCAGATGTCCGGGGGGCAGAGACAGAGAGTAGCTCTTGCCAGAGCTCTGGTAATCGAGCCAAAGCTTCTCCTGCTGGATGAGCCTCTCAGCAATTTAGATGCAAAGCTTCGCATCAACATGCGGATGGAGATCAAGAGAATCCAGAAGCAGCTGGGCATCACCACTTTATTTGTAACCCATGACCAGGAGGAGTGTTTTTCCATATCCGATAAAGTTGCGGTTATGAACCAGGGTGTGATCGAGCAGTTTGATACCCCGGAAAATATTTACCAGAAGCCTGAAACGGAATTTGTGGCCAGATTTATCGGGTTTGAAAATTTCCTTTCTTTAAGAAAAGACGGCCATGGGTACAAAACCGAATCCGGAGCGGCATTTGCCGTGGACACCGGAAACAGGGAGGGCGTCTGCATGGGTACCATCCGTCCTGAGGATATCCGGGTGGCAGAAGAGGGGCAGACTCAAAATATTCTGGAAGGGACAGTCGGTGTCCGGACATTCCTTGGAAAGAGCTATCAATACGAGGTTTTAACCGATGCAGGAAAGTTCCTGGTGAACAGGCCTGCAGAGGAAACCTATGAAGAAGGCAGCAGAATCCGCCTTTACCTGCCGGAACAAAAGCTGATTCTTGTCTCTTAAAAACAGGTAACTTCGGCTTATAAAGCCGGTCAATTATAAAAAAGAGAGGATTAAGATTATGAAAAAAATGATGGCATTATCCCTGTGTGCGGCTCTCCTGTTGGCAGGATGCGGCGGCGCAAAAGCTCCGGAGGAGAAAAAGAGCGGAGGCGAAGAAAAGAAACTGGTGTTGTCCACCTATGGTTTAAGCGAGGATATTTCAGCTGAAGAAGTTTATAAGCCCTTTGAGGACCAGTTTAACGCTAAGATCGTAACAGAAACAGGAAGCACCAATGAGCGTTATACAAAGCTTTCCGCAGACGCTGAAAGCACCATTGACGTCATTGAACTGTCCCAGGCTATGACTGCTAAGGGAATTGAAGAGGGCCTGTTTGAGCCTCTGGATTTAAGCAAGATTGAAAACAGCCAGTACCTGATCGGAGCTGCAAAGTCCATGGCAGAGGCCGGACAAGGCGTTGCCTATACCATCAACAGCATCGGCATCATGTATGACCCTGAGGCAGTTGGATTTGAGATCACAAGCTTTAACGATTTATGGAAGGCAGAATTAGAAGGAAGCATTGCCATTCCGGATATCACCACCACCTTTGGCCCTGCCATGGTATATATGGCAAGCGATTACAAGGGCGTTGATGTGGCCAGTGACAGCGGAAAGGCTGCATTTGAGGCTCTGGAGGAGTTAAAGCCAAACCTTGTGAAGACCTATGCAAAATCCTCTGACTTGATCAATATGTTCACTTCCGGTGAAATTAAGGCAGCTATTGTGGGTGACTTCGGTGTTCCTACCATTCAGGAGGCAAATCCCAGTCTGGTATACGTAACTCCTGACGTGACTTATGCCAACTTTAACACCATCAGCATTACCAAAAACTGCGAAGATAAGGACCTGGCATATGAGTATATTAACTACCGTTTGAGCAAGGAACTTCAGGAGAAAACCAGCAAGGCTTTAAATGAAGCGCCTACCAACAATCAGGTGGAAATTGCAGAGGATCAGGCAGCAAATATGACTTACGGTCCTGCTGCAGAAAATGCAAAGGTTTTGGATTATTCCTTTGTAAATCCCATTTTAAGCGACTGGATTGACCAGTGGAACCGTATTATCAACAGCTAAGGAAAGAAAAGGTTGAAAGAAAAACATCGTAAAACCTTAACTCATCGGGAGACAAAATATGAAGGTTGACTTATTAATTCAAAATGGATGGGTCTACCGGACATACAGGCAGTGTTTTGAAAAAATGGACATTGCAGTGGTTGGGGAAAGGTTTTACGACATTTCCCCTTCCTCATATGAGGCAGACCTTGTGGTGGACGGTACAGGAAAATACATCATCCCCGGACTGATTGATATTCACATGCACATTGAAAGCTCCATGACCCATCCGGTGGAATTTTCCAGGGCAGTTCTGCCCTGGGGGGTCACCTGTGTGGTGGCGGATCCCCATGAAATCGCCAATGTCTTCGGGATGGAGGGAATCAAGAGTTTTATGGAACAGGAAACAGACCTGGACATCTATTATGGAATTCCTTCCTGTGTCCCGTCTACCAGCAGCAGCCTGGAAACCTCAGGCGGGCAGATCGGGGAAGAGGAAGTCAGGGAGCTGTTAAGGGACAGCAGAGTCATCTGCCTGGGAGAGGTGATGAATGATCTGGATTTGGTTTCTGAGGAAGATACCCTGATTAAACGGATTGTCAGAATGTGCACTCATGGGGATCGGCCTTTAAAAATAGAAGGCCATTGCCCGGCCCTGACAGGAGCTGAGCTGGCTGCTTTTATCCGTGGAGGCGTTGATGCGGACCATACCCAGCAGACCCCGGACTCTGTTCTGGAAAAGACGGATATGGGCATGTTCCTGGAATTACAGGCCAAATCCCTGACACCAGATGTGGTGAAAACAGTGGTATCCCACAGGCTTTACGAGAACATTGCTCTGGTGACCGATGACACCATGCCGGACCATTTGGCAAAAGGACATTTGAACAGGATCCTTTCTCTTGCAGTGAAGCAGGGAATGGGGGCTGAACAGGCAATTTACTGCGCCACCTTGACCCCTGCCCGCAGAATGGGTCTTTTTGACCGGGGAATGATTGCTCCCGGTAAGCTGGCAGACTTCGTTATCCTTGAAGATTTAAAGGACTTTGTACCTCTGGCAGTCTATAAAAGCGGAAAGAAATATGAAAAGGAATCCCAGGCTCGGAAGGCAGTTTTTCCCGATCATTTTTACCAGTCCGTTAAATGCCGTCTTGCCCTGGCTTCTGATTTTAAGCTGAACCGGTGTGAAATCACCGAGGGAACGGCAGTGGTCAATGTGATGCAGATTCAGATTTTTGGAACAAAGGCAAAGCATGTAAAGAGAGAGATTCCGATCCGGAACAAATGTCTTTGCTGGCAGGAGGCAGGGCTTTGTCTGGCGGCCGTATTTGAGCGCTACGGAAAAACCGGTGATATTTCCTATGGGTTTGTGGAACATGGTTTCAAGATTCCCGGCGCAGTGGCAACCACCTGGAGCCATGACAGCCACAATCTGCTGGTGGTCGGAAGCTCTGCAGAAGACATGGTGCTGGCCCAAAACCAGGTGGTTCACATGCAGGGCGGATATGTAACTGCCAGAGATGGCAGGGTGACGGCTTCTGCGGCCCTTCCTGTAGGCGGGATTCTGTCAGATAAAAGCCTCTCCGGTCTGGCTGCTGAACTGGCCGGGGTGAGAGAAGAGCTTCAGGTCATGGGATATGAAAACAACAATGAGATCATGTCCATTTCCACTCTGACCCTTCTGGTCTCTCCGGAATTGAAGCTGAGCGACAAGGGGTTGTTTGACGTGAAAACAAAGCAGAAGGTTCCCCTTGTGGAACGATATGAGAGTAAAAGAAGGTAGAGCAGTGTGAGAACGATAATCATAAATGCGGCAGTAGTAACCATGAATGAAAAAAGAGAAATCCATGATCCGGGCTTTGTAATGTTTGAAGATGATACCATTACAGCGGCAGGCCCTATGGAGGAGCTGACCGAGGAAGCCGGGTTTCCGGATACAAAACAGATTGACGGCAGAGGCGGCATCCTCATGCCCGGCATGGTCAATCTTCACACTCATATGGGAATGATTCCGTTTCGGGGGCTTGGAGATGACTGCAAGGACCGGCTGCGGGTCTTTCTTCTTCCCATGGAACAGAAGGCGGTAGATGAGGAACTGGTTTATTTATCTACCCGTTATGCAGCCGGGGAAATGCTTCTTAGCGGGGTAACCACGGTCCTTGACATGTACTACTATGAAGAGGAAGCCGCAAGGGCCATGGATGAAATGGGGATGAGAGGAATTGCAGGGCAGACCATTATGGGAGAGGGAGCCTGTGATTTTGCTGATCCGTGGGAAGCCCTTGAGTATGGGGAGAGATTGATGAAGAAATATGAATCCCATCCCCGTATTTCAGCCTGTGTGGCCCCTCACGGAACCAATACCTGTTCCAGGGAATTGCTTCAGAAAACCTATCTTCTGGATTCTTCCTTCGGCGCGCCCTTTACCCTTCATACAGCAGAAATGGACTACGAAATGGACTATTTCCGGGAAGAATACGGCATGACTCCGGTGCAGTATTTAGACAGCATCGGAGTTCTGGGTGAGCATACCCTTTTGGCCCACTGCATTCACCTGGATCAAATGGATATTTCTCTTTTAAAAGACAGAAAGGCCAAAGTGGCCCACTGTATTGGCTCCAATACAAAGGCGGCAAAGGGGGTGGCTCCGGTCACCGGCATGACGGATTCAGGAGTGATTGTAGGGCTCGGCACCGACGGTCCGGCCAGCGGCAACACTCTGGACTTGTTTATACAGATGAAGCTTTTTGCGGATTTCCATAAAAATGAAACAGGAAACAGGAGCGCATTTCCGGCAGAAACCATTGTGGCAATGGCTACCATAGAAGGGGCAAGGGCTCTGGGACTTGACCATAAAACAGGCTCTATAGAGCCTGGAAAGCAGGCGGATCTGGTTCTGGTAGAAACGGACTCTCCCAACATGTTTCCGGTTTATGATCCTTATTCCGCCCTGGTTTACAGCGCAGGCCCATCCAATGTGAAAACCGTGTATGTGGCGGGGGAATGTCTGGTAAGGGATAAAAAGCTTTTAATTGCAGATATGAAAAACATCAGAGAAGAGCTTTCTGATAAAATGAAGAAAACAGAATTTGTGTCTTATATGAAGCGTTACGGCAAATAGATGAAACCGGCAGAACTATAAAATTCTGCCGGTTTCTTTTTCTGTTTTAATTGCTTTTATTAAAATGCCTGTAATGTTTGGATCAAATTGAATGCCTGAATTTCTTTCCAGCTCTAATAGGGCTTCTTGGGTGCTCATGGCCTTCCGGTACACACGGTCATTGGTCATGGCATCAAAGGCGTCTACCGGCGCAAGGATGCGGCAGATAAGAGGAATTTCATCCTGCCTTAGTCCCTGAGGGTAGCCGTTGCCATCCCAGCGTTCATGATGGGAAAGGATAAAGTGGGAGACAGTAGCAAGCTCTGGAGTTGCCTGGGCAATCCGGTAGCCTATTTCGGGATGGTGCTTCATTTCTTCCCATTCCGCCGCAGTAAGCGGACCGGTTTTTTGCAGGACAGCCGGGTCAATGCTCACCTTTCCGATGTCGTGGAGGAGGGACAGGAGGGAAAGCTCATCCATCTCCTTTGAAGAAAGCTTAAGTGCCCGCCCTATGCAGTGGCAGTATTTTTCCAGACGTTTGGAGTGTTCTTCGGTTTCATTGCTCTTTTCATAAAGAGTGGCAAGAAGAGTGTTGATGATGGAATTCCGGTAGCTCTGGCTGTCCAAAAGCTTCTGATGATACATATACTCTTCGGCTTCCCTCATGACTGACTGAATGTCTGACTTCATGGATTCCTTGCTGGCGCAGCCAAGGGACAGGCTTAAGAACAGACCGCTTTCGTTGATGGAAATATGAGTTTTTTTAATATTACGGATAATTTCTTCCGCTGTTTCTGAATTTGTCCGGGGCAGAAAGGCCATAAATTCATCTCCTCCCCAGCGGGCAATTAAATCATGATCTCCGCAGTTTTTTTCAAGGAGCCTGGACGCACTTTGGAGCATAATGTCACCTGCATTGTGGCCGAACACATCATTTGCTATTTTAAGGCCGTTGACATCTCCCATAATGACAGAAATAGGAAGGTTTTCCGGCGTATCCAGTTTATTTAAAATTCGCTCAATATAATAGCGGTTGTATAAGCCGGTCAGAGAATCATGGTAGCTTAAATATTCAATCTGCCGGTTATGCTTTTTTTCGTCGCTTACATCTCTGAATACCATGACAACCCCTGCAGTTTGTCCCTCTTCAGTTGTAATGGGGGCAGCACTGTCGGCAATGGGAATGGCGTGCCCGTCAGGACGCACCAGCTCGGTATGATTGGCAAGGCCAATGATCCGCCCGGTGTCAAGAACCTTTTGAATGGGGTTTTCCACCGTTTCTCCGGTTTCTTCGTTTTTCAGAATAAATACATCGGTAAAAGACCGGCCAAGGGCTGAACAATTATTCCAGCCTGTCAATTCCTGGGCTACGTTGTTTAAGCTGGTGATCTTGCCGCACTTATCGGTGGTGACAACTCCGTCTCCTATAGACTGAAGGGTGGTTTTTAGGAGTTCTTTTTCTTTTAATAAAGCTCTCCGGTAGATTTCACGGTCAGTGGCATCAAAGATAATGGAGTAGATCAGGGGTCTGTTTTCGTCGGAAATGGGGCAGGAATATATATCCAGCAGTCGGATTTCTCCATTTTTCAGCCTGTATGGAACAGCGGAAAAAAAGTTTTGTCCCTTCAGTTCACTTTTGAATTTTTCTCTCAGCTTGTCAGGAGAAAGCATATTGATATCCTGGACCATCATGCTGCAAAGCTCGTCCTTGGTATATCCGTAAAACCGGCAGGCGGAAGGATTGGCATCCACAATATGTCCGGAATCAGGGTCATAGATCAGCTTAATGGCGCTGTGCTGGGTGAACATGGATTTAAGTCTCCGGGAAAGAAGTTCATTATCTTTTTGAACCTTTTTTAAATCTGATATATCCTTGCTGAGAAGCAGAAGATAACGGATCCCGTTGGAGTCAAATATAGGGGATACTTCTGTCTGCCAGGTCCGTTTTCCCGGAGCAAAGTCAAATTCCTGTTCATAATTCACGGGCCGCCCGGTATTGATGCACTGGTCATAATATTTTTGAAGCAGCTTTCCCGTATACCTTCCCACCAGTTTGAAAAGCTCCATTCCTCTGACGTTTGTAGTTCCGGTAAACTTTTGATGGACAGAGTTATTGCGTACATAGAAGTATTTGCCGCCGCTGTATTCCAGAAGACTGACAGCGTCCCGGGAATTACTGAACAAGGGTTCCAAAACCTCCATAATGTGGTTTGTTTCCTTATCCTGAGCCAAAGAAACAGCGTTTTCGTCCGGCTGTCTGATTACAACCATAAGAGATTCCTTTTCTACAGGGATGACCGTAATCGTTATGTATTTCTGCAATTCATCTACCCACTGGGTTGTTTCCTGGGTTTTATTGGAACGAATGGCAGTTGAGTAAAGAGAAAGCCAGTTTAATATGCCGGGTTTTGAAAGGCAGGTAAAGGATGAAGCGGGATTTTTTGTGACCTCCTCTTTATTCCAACCTGTCAGTTTTTCAAATGCCGGATTAATCTCCTCAAATATAAAGTCCTCCGGCTCATTTTGCCCATTTACCAAAAGCCGTACATATCCGATGCCAAAGGGCATAGCACGTTGTTTCTGTTGTATATAATTTTCACACAAGATCATTTATCCCCCCTTGTAAAAATGTTTATCTGAACGAAACATAATTTCCAGTATCTACCTATTCTATGTTCTTTTTAATTTACCACAATAAAGAGGGGATTTCAATAAATATTCTATGAATATTCCGCTTAAAAACGACATAAATCGGGCTCCTTAGCATCCGACTGATGCTGCAGAGCCCGATTTGGGTTTTAAAAATATTTTCCTGAATCAGGTGAAGGATCAAAAGTCCATTCATCTGTTGCTGAAATAGATTTTTCAGGGGCAGGGAGAGAGGCATAACCTTCATTGGAAGTCAGCTTAAATTTGCCTACTTCATTGCGCAGAGTGTCTGCCTGTGCTGACATCTCCTCGCTTGTGGCGGAATTTTCTTCTGCGGTAGCAGCGTTGTTCTGCACCACTGCAGATATGTGGGACAGACCCAGAGTAATCTGTTCGATGGAAGTAGCCTGGTCTGCAGAGGACTGTTCAATTTTTAAAAAGCTTTCGTTGATGGCTTTTCCCATAGTATCCACATCCTGGAGGATCTTTGCAGTGTCTGAAGTGAAGATTAAGCCTTTTTCCACAGTTTCTGCTGAGGTCCGGATTAAAGAGGCAGTCTGATGAGCCGCTTCTGCGGATTTTGCAGCCAGGTTGCGGACTTCATCAGCTACTACTGCAAAGCCCTTTCCGGCTTCTCCAGCCCTTGCAGCTTCAATGGCGGCATTGAGGGCCAGGATATTGGTCTGGAAGGCAATATCTTCAATCACCTTGGTAATGCTTGCAATCTCACCGGAGGCAGAGCTGATATCAGCCATTGCATTGGTAAGCTGTTTCATATGCTCATTTCCGGAATTGACTCCCATTATGGCCTGTTCTACATAATGAGCCGCAGTTTTGACGGCTGCAGAGTTTTTCTCAGCTTCTCTGGCAGTTTCGGCTACAGAAGCATTTAACTCTTCCACCGAAGCGGCCTGCTCAGTAGCTCCTGAAGCAAGGGCCTGAGCTCCGCTTGAAACCTGGTCGGCCCCCATGCTCACTTCTTCTGCTGCGATATTGATTTTCGTCAGAGAATCGTTGAGAGAAACGGAAATATGTTCAAAGGCTGACTGGATAGAAGCGAATTCTCCAATATAATCCTGCTGCAAATGAATGCGCATGTCACCATCGGCCATGTGTCCAAGTGTATCTGTAATTTCTTTTATGTATGCAATATATCTGCGAAGTTGTATGACGGTCCGGTTGATTGCCTCTGCCATTTGTCCCGTTTCATCCTGGGAATGAACTTTGGCTTCCACATCCAGGTTTCCTTCTGCAATCAGATTAGCAGTCCGGGTGAGGGCCTTAATAGGCAGAATGATTTGCCTGGATATAAGCAAAAGCATAATAAAGATGACTGCTATAGTCACAGCAAAGACTATGGCCAGGGTGACCCGCATTTCGTCATACTCCTGATAAAATTCTTTGTCGGGAAGGCCTGTGGCAACCACCCAGCCAGTGTCCCCTATGGACTGGACATAGCCGTGACTGTGTATTCCGTGAGATGTATATTCCAGAGCGCCTTCTCTTTTTTCCAGAAACGCCTTTTTAATGTTATCGGACATATTTGATTCTGAAATATTCTTATTAATAAATTCGGAAGCCGGATGGTATATAATCTGGCCAGATTCTGTGGCTAAAATGTAAAAGCCGGTATTTCTTAAGGTGTAGGCTTTTATAGTGGCTGACAGATCGTCCAGCTTAAAATCCAAACCGGCCATTCCTACGATTTCCTGGCTGCCTGGCTTAAATACCGGAGAAACAATGCTGACTACCTGTAATTTTGTGGCAGTGTCCTCATAAGGCTTAGTAATGATGCTGCCTTTCTTTGCAGTAACCGGCTCATACCAGGGGCGTGAGGTTATATCCCAGCTGGCCTCAGACACATACCCGTCTGACATTAAGAGCTGGCTGGAATCCAGGTCCGCAATCCAGGCGGATAATACAGATTCTGAATTTGTTTTCTGGATATTTTCCAGAGTGTTCTTTGTCTGCTGATAGTCTTTTGCCTGACGGATATTGCTCCCCTCGCCAATTTCTTCAAACAATCCCTCTATTTGGCTGTTCATGGAGATCTGGATTGATATTTCATAAAATCTCTCCAGATATGCCTGGATTTCCTTGGAGGCCGCCAAAGACTCGGAACGCAGTTCATTATTTGTAAGTCGGGTAACTGTAGTTCCTACCATGTTAATGATGATTATTCCAACAATTAAATAAGCTAGAATTATGGGTCCGCCTACAAATACAAGTATTTTGGAGAAGAGGGTTTTAAAGCCCCGCCTTCCTGACTGATGGTGGCTGTTTTCTTTTGGTTTCAACATAAATTAACACTCCTTTTCTAAAAAGTATTGGGATGCAATGGGTTTCAATTAACAATTAAATTTTGTGAAAATTATAAAAATGTAACCGTTATATTTAATTTTCTTTTTTGTATTTCTAATAATTTCATATAATTTAACACATAACATGCCAAAAATCAACAGGATTCGACATAAACCGCGCGGTCCGTATTAAGAATCTTTTTTGATTTTAAACGGATTGACAGGGAAATATGATTGTGATAAAATATATTGGTATTAATATGCGCCGTTGCCCGGTATTTTGGACACTCCAACCGATACTTGGCATAAGGTGAGAAGAAAAGAATAAGGAGGAAATCGCCATGATTTCAAAGGAAA
Organism: Clostridiaceae bacterium; assembly: GCA_902363735.1. Lineage (GTDB taxonomy): Bacteria > Bacillota > Clostridia > Lachnospirales > Lachnospiraceae > Lacrimispora. The sequence continues at coordinate 920,724 of CABJBA010000001.1, read as the reverse complement.
AGAAAGCAGCTATTATTGCAGAACACGGCAGAAAGTCCGGAGACACAGGTTCACCGGAAGTACAGATCGCAATTCTGACAGAGAGAATCACAGAATTAACAGGTCACCTTCAGCAGAATCCAAAGGATCACCATTCCAGAAGAGGTCTTCTGATGATGGTTGGTCAGAGAAGAGGTCTTCTTGATTACTTAAAGAAGACAGATCTGGAAGGATATCGTTCCTTGATTGAGAAGCTGGGAATCAGAAAATAATAAACCATTTAGGGTGGAGAAGTTCTCCACCCTATCTGTCTATATGAAGAAAGAAAATTAAAAGCAGAAGCATTTACCGAGACCGCTGATGTGGGTATAATAAATAGAAGATCTGACCCTGTCATTGTGTCCAGATCAGTAGTTTCGGACCTTCTGCTGTTAATGATAAAAATAATGTAAATGAAAAAGGAGACACCTTAATTATGTACAAGAGTTTCAGTATGGAACTGGCTGGCAGAACATTGACTGTTGATGTGGGAAGAGTAGCAAAACAGGCCAGCGGCGCAGCACTTATGCACTACGGAGATACAGTGGTATTAGCCACTGCAACTGCTTCAGACAAGCCAAGGGATGGCATTGACTTTTTCCCCTTGAGCGTGGAATATGAAGAAAAATTATATGCCGTTGGAAAGATTCCAGGCGGCTTTAACAAAAGAGAAGGTAAGGCATCTGAAAATGCAATTTTGACCTCACGTGTTATTGACCGTCCTATGAGACCTCTGTTTCCAAAGGATTACCGCAATGATGTGACCCTGGATAACATTGTTATGTCTGTAGACCAGGATTGCAGCCCGGAACTGACAGCTATGTTAGGTTCTGCTATTGCAACTTCCATCTCTGACATTCCATTTGATGGTCCGTGTGCATCAACCCTGGTTGGTTTGGTGGGTGGAGAATTGATCATCAACCCGACTCAGGCTCAGAAGAAGACTTCTGATCTGGCACTTACTGTTGCCTCAACAAGGGAAAAGGTCATCATGATTGAAGCAGGAGCTAATGAGGTTCCGGAGGATATCATGATCGAAGCCATATTCAAGGCTCATGAGGTAAACCAGGAGATTATTAAGTTCATTGATACCATTGTGGCAGAATGCGGAAAACCGAAGCATACTTACACAAGCTGTGCTGTTCCGGAAGAATTATTTGCAGCCATTAAGGAAATCGTCACTCCGGAAGAGATGGAAGCTGCCGTCTTTACTGATGAAAAGCAGGTAAGAGAAGAAAACCTAAGAAATATTACCAAGAAACTGGAAGAGGCTTTTTCTGATAAGGAAGAGTGGCTTGCAGTGTTGGGAGAAGCTGTTTACCAGTATCAGAAAAAGACTGTACGCAAGATGATTTTAAAGGATCACAAGCGTCCTGACGGCCGTGCCATGAATCAGATCCGGCACCTTGCAGCGGAGACCGACATGCTTCCTAGAGTTCACGGTTCAGCTATGTTCACCCGTGGCCAGACACAGATTTTAAATATATGTACGTTAGCTCCTATGTCAGAACGCCAGAAGTTAGATGGTATTGATGATATGGAAACTTCTAAGAGATATATGCACCACTACAATTTCCCATCCTTCTCCGTTGGAGAAACAAGGCCCTCCAGAGGACCTGGACGCCGGGAGATTGGTCATGGAGCTCTTGCAGAAAAGGCGTTGCTTCCGGTTCTTCCGTCAGAAGAGGAATTCCCATATGCCATCCGTACTGTATCCGAGACAATGGAATCCAACGGTTCAACATCCCAGGCCAGCATCTGTTCTTCATCCATGGCTTTAATGGCGGCAGGTGTTCCTATTAAGGCAGCCGTTGCAGGAATCTCCTGCGGTCTGGTTACAGGAGACAGTGATGACGATTATATCGTTTTAACTGATATCCAGGGACTGGAAGATTTCTTCGGCGATATGGACTTTAAGGTTGGCGGTACCCACAAGGGTATTACTGCTATCCAGATGGATATAAAGATTCATGGTCTTACCAGACCTATTATTGAAGAGGCTATCCGCACCACCAGAGAGGCAAGACTTTACATCCTTGATGAGGTTATGGCAAAGGCAATTGCAGAGCCCCGTGAGGAAGTAGGTAAGTATGCTCCTAAGATCCACCAGATTTCCATTGATCCTCAGAAGATCGGCGATGTGGTAGGAAAGCAGGGTAAGGTGATCAATAAGATCATTGATGAAACAGGAGTCAAGATTGATATTTCTGACGATGGCAATGTAGCTGTTTGCGGAACAGACCGTGACATGATTGACCGTGCAATCCAGATCATTAAGAGCATTGTAACTGAAATAGAAGCAGGCCAGGTATTCAACGGAAAAGTAGTAAGAATTATGAACTTTGGTGCTTTCGTTGAGCTGGCTCCCAATAAAGACGGAATGGTCCACATTTCCAAGCTTTCTGATAAGAGAGTGGCAAAGGTGGAGGATGTAGTAAACATTGGCGACGAAGTAACTGTTAAGGTAATGGAAGTTGACAAAATGGGCAGAATCAATTTGAGCATGAAGCCCGGCGACTTAAATCCTAAAGCGGAAACAGAAAAAGAATCCCAATAATCCGGATGTGCCCGTAGCAGGCAGTGGACAGAATGATCTCTGTCTGCTGCCTGTTTTTGCATTTGATAGTCGGAATTAAGGAGGTATTATGAAAGATATTTATTATAATGCAGTAATTTATGTAAAAAAAGGTATGTATGCATCTGCTGTTGGAGTGGAGAATGGGCGGATTGGAGCCGTGGGAGAATGGGCGGATGTAGAAGCCTGGGGAAAGGAAGGTCCGGCAGTGCGGCATGATTTGAAGGGGGGCTTTGTGGTTCCGGGATTTGTGGACTCTCATATGCATCTTCTGGAATATGGTTATAGCCTGACAACAGTGGATCTGGCTTCTGCTACTTCTTCCATGACCTCCATGCTGGACCGGGTTTCTGAGTACATGGCAGACCAAAAAAAATCCGGGAACGGCTGGATTGTGGGACGAGGGTGGAATCACGATTATTTTCAGGATGAACGGCGGTTTCCCAACCGGTATGATTTAGACAGGATCACCGGAGAGCGTCCTGCAATCTTGTACCGTGCCTGTGGTCATGTTGCCTGTGCTAATTCGGCAGCCCTTGCGGCAGGAGGAATTACAAAAGACAGCCCCCAGCCGGAAGGAGGCTGCTTTGATGTGGACGAGAAGGGAGAACCTACGGGAGTACTCCGGGAATATGGGATTAACTTGGTAAGCCGGATGATTCCTTCTCCAGGAAAAGAGGAGATTAAGGAGTATATCCTGACAGCCATGAAGAAATTAAACACCAATGGAATCACATCGGTTCAGACTGATGATCTAGAGGCATTTCCAGGGGGATCTTATGAAGTGGTTTTAGATGCTTACCGGGAGCTGGAGTTACAAGGATTGATGACGGTAAAGGTATACGAACAGTGCCTTCTTTCCAGCATGGATATTTTAAAAGATTTTGTTTCCAAGGGATACCGGACAGGAGAAGGAAGCCAGTTTTTTACGATCGGTCCCTTAAAAGTATTCACAGATGGCTCCCTGGGGGCCAGGACAGCCTTTTTAAGTCAGCCATATGCCGATGATACTGAAAAAGCGGAGAACTGCGGAATTTCCATTTACAGGCAGGAAGAGCTTGATGAGAAAATTTGCTTTGCCTCTGAACATGGATTACAGGTGGCTGTCCACGCCATTGGAGACCAGGCTATGAATATGGCTGTCCAGTCTTTTGAGAAGGCCGGGACAGCAAAAGAGGGAAACAGGCTGCGACATGGAATTGTCCATTGCCAGATCACGACAAAGGGCCTTTTGAAAAAGTTTCAGGAGCTGGATTTACACGCTTACATCCAGTCCATTTTTCTGGATTATGATAATCACATTGTGGAAGACAGGCTTGGGAAAGAGAGAGCGGCAGATACTTATCAGTTTAAGACCCTTCTGGATATGGGAGTGGATGTTTCCAATGGCTCCGATGCTCCGGTAGAAAAACCCGATGTGCTGGCAGGGATCCAGTGTGCGGTGACAAGAACGACACTTGACGGAAGTAAGGTTTTTCTTTCTGACCAGGCTCTTTCTGTGGAGGAAGCGCTGGAAACTTATTCGGCTATGGGAGCCAGGGCCAGTTTTGAAGAGGAAGAAAAAGGAATGTTGCTGCCCGGCATGACAGCTGATTTTACCGTTCTTGCAGAGGATCTGCGCTACTGCGGGCCGGAAAGGATTAAGGATGTGAAAGTATGCAAGACCTTTGTGAATGGAATCTGTGTATTTGATGGAATTAGTATTTGATTTTTCGTAAGAACAATTGTATCCTTTGGGTAAGTATAGAAACAGGGAGGGAGATCAGGATGGAAAAACTCACATTGGCAGAGATTGCATCTCAGAAACTGATGAATATGATACAGAAAAACTCATATGGGCCTGGAAATAAGCTGCCTACGGAAGCAGAGCTGTCTGAGGTTTTGGGGGTGGGCCGGAACACGGTCAGAGAAGCCTTAAGAATTCTTATGTCCCGGAATATTGTGACCATACGTCAGGGATCAGGAACCTTTATATCCGACAAAAACGGAGTAGCTGATGATCCCCTTGGCTTTTTTATGATAGAAGACAGAAGGAAGCTTACTGAAGATTTAATTCAGGTGAGGGTTATGCTGGAGCCCCCTATTGCAGCTCTGGCCGCACAAAATGCTTCTGAAGAAGACCTCCGATGCCTGGAAGAAATCCTTCTTGAACTGGAGGAAGTGATGGGAAGAAGGGAAGATTATGCGGAAGCAGACTCCAGATTTCATGTCAGAATTGCCCAGTGCAGCGGTAACCAGGTGATGACTAATTTAATTCCTGTTATCACCGGAGGGGTAGAAGTGTTTGCCGGAGCCGTCCGTGAAACAGAATATGACCAGACACTTTTATCCCACCGGAGAATTTATGAAGCTATCCGGAACCGGAAGCCTGTAGAAGCGCAGCAGGCTATGTATTTTCACTTGATGTATAATGAAAATCGTTTTAAAGAAGAAAAAGGAACCGGGTGTGTCTGAACGCTCATTGCAGGAAAAGATGTAATAACATATAGCAAATGAAAAGCAGGCTTTATTCATAGGATGAATGCAGCCTGTTTTTGCAAATTTTCTTGACTTATCCCATTCAGTATGGTAAAAATATAATGTATTTATAGGACGAATATAATTTATTTAGTGCTCATTTTATTCGGGAGGTTAGAGAAATTGAAACAATTATATGATGTATTGATTGTTGGCGGTGGAGTGGTAGGAAGCGCCATTGCCAGAGAAATGTCCAGATACAGCCTGAAAATAGGTGTTTTAGAGAGAAATCTGGATGTATGCTGCGAAACCAGCGGACGCAATTCAGGAGTGGTGCATGGAGGATTTGCTTATGATACAGGTTCTCTGAAGGCAAAGCTTTGCGTAGAAGGAAATAAACTCATGGGACAACTTGCCCATGAACTGGATTTTACGTTTGACCGCTGCGGCAAGGTATTGGTAGGAAATACACCGGAAGATATGGAGACTCTTGAGCGGATTATGAAACAGGGAGCCGCTAACGGCGTAGCCACACTGGAACTGGTGGATAAAAAAAGGCTTCATGAACTTGTGCCTGCAGTAAATGGGGAATTTGCCATGTACTCACCGGACAGCGGTATTGTAGATCCCTTTCATTATACCATTGCCCTGGCTGAAAATGCCTGTGCTAACGGAGTAGATTACTTTTTCGATCATGAAGTTACGGACGTAAGGCGGGATGAAGAAGGTCATTATGTCATGACTGTCTCGGGAAAAGAATTTCACACGCGATGGGTGATAAACAGCGCTGGTTTAGGCTGCGGGAAGATATCAGAGCTTTTAGGGCTGAAAGGATATAAGATCATAGGCTCCAAAGGAGATTATATTATTCTGGATAAGAGGACCGGCCCTCTTCTTCCCATGCCGGTATATCCGGTTCCCAGCAATACTTACATGGGAATTCATGTGACCAATACCACAGACGGCAATGTGATTGTAGGTCCTAATGCAGATATTACAGATAATTTTACATATTACGGCGTTTCCTCAGAGAATATGGACTATCTGGCAAAGAGTGCATCTGACTTATGGCCCTGTATTCATGAAAGTGATTACATCCGCAATTATTCCGGGATTCTTCCCAAGTGGGTAGATGATAACGGAACTATTCAGGATTTTAAGATTGAGATTCAGGATGAAATCGCTCCCTGTGCCATTAATTTAATAGGAATTGAATCTCCCGGCTTAACTGCGGCGGTTCCCATAGCCCGTTACGCGATCAGCATGATGGCAGAGAGAGAGAAGCTGACAGAAAATCCTTCCTTTAATCCAATCCGCAGAGGCATTGACCGCTTTGCAGAAATGAGTATAGAGGAGCAGGACAGCAAAATTTTAGAAAATCCGGATTACGGTGAGGTGATCTGCCGGTGTGAAAAAGTGACCAAAGCGGAAATTCTTCAGGCAATCCATAATCCTCTGGGTGTCGATACGATGACCGGAATCAAGTACAGGACCCGTTCTATGATGGGACGGTGCCAGGGGGGTTATTGCCAGATGCGCATTGCTCAATTGGTGGAAGAGGAGCTGGATAAGAAGGAAAGTCAGATTCAGTATTCGAGAAAAGGTTCGTTTATGTTCTATGGCAAAGTGCGTCAGGAGGTGGAATAATGGGCACACAGGCGAAAGAGATTCGGGCAGAGGAAATTGACGTTATTATCGTAGGAGGAGGGCCTGCCGGTCTGGCAGCAGCAGCGGAGCTTTATCGGAAGGGAATTACAAAGCTTTTGGTTATTGAGCGGGAAAAGCAGCTTGGAGGCATTCTGCGTCAGTGCATTCACGATGGATTTGGTCTGACCCGTTTTAAAGAGGCTTTAAGCGGTCCGGAATATGCCCAGCACTTTATTGATGACATATACGAGCTTAAAATTCCTTATATAACAGATGCAACAGTGCTTAATATTACCAATGACAAGCTGGTTACGGCAGCCACAAGAGAAGGAATCAGGCAGTGGCGGGCAAAAGCGGTCATCTTGACTATGGGCTGCAGAGAGCGGACCAGAGGAGCCATTGGTATTCCCGGTGAACGTCCTGCGGGAGTGTTTACAGCAGGAACTGCCCAGGCTTACATGAATCTTTATAACATAATGCCTGCCAAAGAAGTGGTGATACTGGGCTCCGGTGATATAGGAATGATTATGGCCCGGCGCCTGACTCTGGAGGGAGCACATGTTCAGGCGGTGTTTGAAATCCAGCCATATCCCAGCGGACTGCCAAGAAACTTAGAGCAGTGTCTGAATGATTATAATATTCCTTTGTATTTAAGCCATTCTGTAACTGCCATTCATGGAAAAGAACGTCTTACGGGGATTACCGTTTCCCAGGTAGATGAAAATATGATTCCGATTCCCGGCACAGAAAAAGAATATTCATGTGATACTCTTATCCTTTCCGTGGGACTGATTCCGGAAAATGAATTATCCTTGGATGCAGGAGTTTCTTTGGATGAAAGAAGCAGGGGGGCTTTGGTAGACGAGCATTTCCAGACTGATGTGGAAGGGGTTTTTGCAGCAGGAAATGTTCTTCATGTTCATGATCTGGTTGACTTTGTATCACTGGAGGCAGAAGCTCTGGCTGAATCAGCATCAGAATATGTGAAAAAAGGAAGCCTGGAGCGGGCAGATATAAAAATCAGTACAGACAGAAATATTGGGTATACGGTTCCTCAAAGAATCAGCGGAAAGAAAGATGTTACTCTATCCATGAGGGTGAGAAGACCCTTTAAGGACTGCCGGATTGCAGTGATGCAAAATGGAGAGGAAATTGCTGTAAAGAAAATGAAAAAAGCCATACCGGCGGAGATGATCCGTTTGACGGTTTCTTCTGAAAAGCTGCTGCCTGGCTATGATCTGGAGGTGTGTGTAAAATGACGAGGGAATTTACCTGTATCGTCTGTCCCAATGGCTGTGACATAAAAACGGAAATAAAAGTTGGGCAAGATGGAAAACATGAAATATGCTCTATAGATGGAGCTCTCTGCGCCAGGGGCGAGGTTTATGTCAAGCAGGAACTGACAGATCCCAGACGAAGCATAGCTACGTCGGTTCTGGTGAAAGGCGGAGTCTTACCCCTTGCCAGTGTCCGCCTTACAAACTCCATACCAAAGGACCGGATTTTAGATGCTGTGACAGAGATAAAAAGATGCAGTCTCACGGCTCCGGTGTTTTCGGGAACTGTTATTATAAAAAATATTCTGGGCTATAATTCTGATGTTATTGTTACAAAAGAAGTCCCGGCCAGTGAAAAATAATGGTATCTTTACCCTTTCCAAAGAAAAAAAGAGGTTCAACCAGTAAAAAAGAGTTGAACCTCTTTTTTAAAAATGATAAAATATCCTGGTAGAAAAAATTATATAGAAGAGAGGAACGACATGACAGGACAACTCTTGTTAAAAATCAGAAAATGTGATACATTGTCAAGACGTACACAATTTCAGATTCTTGCCCTGGTGCCGGTTTATTTTATTGTTGCAGGTTTTTTGCTGCAACCGTTTGATGGAATCTGGAAGGGTATCATTACGATCGTCAGGGAACCAGATTTCCTGATTACAGATTACTTTGCCATTGGCGGTGTGGGAGCCGCATTTATCAACGCAGGTGTACTTACTTTATTGAGCATTGCTATTGTATATTTTCTTGGTATGGAGATGAGCGGCCATACCATAACTTCATGCTTTCTCATGTTTGGATTTTCCTTATTTGGAAAGAATATTCTGAATATATGGTCCATTATGATGGGCGTCTGTTTGTATTCTTATTATCACAGAACTTCCTTGTCACGCTATATTTATGTGGGCTTTTATGGGACATGCTTATCCCCTATTATCACCCAGATCATGCATATGGTCAGCCTTCCCTTGGGAATCAGACTGATTATGAGCCTGGCTGCAGGACTGTTTATCGGCTTTGTGCTTCCGCCCCTGTCCACACATACCCATTATGCCCATCAGGGATATTCTCTTTACAATGTGGGATTTTCAGCAGGAATTATTGCAACTATAGTGGTATCCCTGATGAAATCCTTTGGCATCTCAACAGAAGCCAGGCTGATCTGGTATACAGGGAGTAATGAGGCTTTTGCAATCCTTCTTCTTCTGCTGTTTTTTGGAATGGCGGTGTTTTCTTTTTGTATTTCAAGAGATGTATGGAAAAGGTATCTGGAAATTTTAACAACCTATGGAATTGGCGGAACAGACTATGTAAAAAGCGAAGGCTTTGCCCCCACTCTTCTCAATATGGGAATTAATGGAATTGCTTCCACCCTTATTCTTTTGGGAGTGGGAGGAGATTTAAACGGGCCTACCATAGGCGGAATATTAACCATCGTCGGCTTTAGCGCAACAGGCAAGCACATCCGCAACATACTGCCCATTATGGCAGGCGTGATTCTGGGAGGCCTTGTGAAAAACTGGACCATTACGGATCCAAGCGCTATCCTGGCCCTTTTGCTTTCCACCACCCTTGCTCCGGTTGCCGGTGAGTTTGGGATTATAGCGGGAATCATCGCAGGATTTCTCCATTCTTCTGCCGCTCTCAATGTGGGGATTGTCTACGGCGGAATGAATCTTTACAACAACGGATTTGTAGGAGGATTAATTGCAACCTTTATGGTGCCTGTACTCCAGTCCATTCGGGACAGAAGGGCAAGGGCCAAGGTCCACGACTCATTATAATCAAACAGAGGACAGAACATGCTATATCAGATTAAGAACGGAACAGTGACCGCAGGCGGGAACCTGATTCTGTCACACATTGATTTTGAAATACATGGCAATGAAAAAATAGCAGTAACAGGAAAAAACGGAGCTGGTAAAACAACTCTTTTAAAGCTGATTGCCGGAGAACTGGACTTGGACCGGGATGACAAACGGGAAGGCCCGGGAATTACTTACTCCAGAAAGCTGAATGTGGGATATTTAAAGCAGCAGGCATTTTTAAATAAGGACAGGACTGTGGAAGAGGAGGTTTTATCAGCCTGTCCATGCCATGACCCTTATGCAGTGGAGCGGTTTGAATATGAAAGGGAATATGACAGGCTTTTTACAGGCCTGGGCTTTTCCAAAGAGGATAAAAGAAAGAAGCTTTCGGAATTTTCCGGAGGTGAGCAGACGAAGATAGCCTTGATCCGTCACCTTCTTTTAAAACCGGATATGTTACTCCTTGATGAGCCGACCAATCATCTGGACATTGAAGCGGTCCAGTGGCTGGAGCAGTATATGAAGGGGTATGAAAAAGCAGTGGTCATGGTATCTCATGACCGCTTTTTTCTGGACCAGACCGCTTCCATTGTATATGAACTGTCAGGAGGGAAGCTGACTCGGTATTCAGGCAATTACAGCCATTACCGTGAAGAAAAAGAGAAATACCTTAAGATCAGAATAAAGGCTTATGAAAAGCAGCAGGAGGAGATTAAGCGGTTAAATGAGGTGATTGAGCGCTTTAAGCACAAGCCCAGCAAGGCCTCATTTGCCAGATCAAAAAAGAAGGCAATTGAACGGTTTGAATTGATTCCCAAGCCGGAGGAAGGGGATATCCGCCCATTCACCCTGCCATTGGAACCGGAGTTTCTCGGAAGCAAGTGGGTGTTTGAGTCAGAACATTTAAAAATCGGTTATGAAAAGCCCCTTCTGGATATGACCATGAGAATCAGGAGAGGTCAGAAAATTGGAATCCTTGGAGCAAATGGAGCGGGGAAGAGCACGTTTTTGAAAACAGTTGCCGGGCTGATTCCACATGTTTCCGGGGACTATTCCATAGGAAATCAGATTACCATAGGATACTTTGACCAGCACTCCGGGGAAATACATTCGGATAAGACGGTGGCAGAGCATTTCAGGGATATTTTTCCGTCTTTGCCGGAAAAGGAGCTGAGAAGCATTTTGGGTGCTTATCTATTTGGAGGAAAAGAAGCGGGAAAAAGAGTGGATTCCCTGTCTGGGGGAGAGAAGTCCAGGCTGGTTCTGGCAGAACTTTTACAAAGCAGAACTAATTTTCTGGTTCTGGACGAGCCCACCAACCACATGGATATCAGAGCTAAGGAAACCCTGGAATCCGCATTTCAGGCCTATCAGGGAACTATGCTGTTTGTATCCCATGACCGCTATTTTTTAAGCCGTGTGGCGCAATCAGTTCTGATCTTTGAGGGACAGTCCGTTTTTTATTATCCCTTTGGCTATGAGCACTATCTGGAACGGAAAAGTAAGGAAGAAAACGGAGAGGGTATGGCTGCCCGGGTTAAGGCAGAGGAACAGGCTTTGATTGCAGGGATGAGAGCTGTTCCAAGGGCGGAACGTCACAGACTGAGGGAGATTCCAGAAGAGGAAGCTTATTTGGACTGGAAGCTGAGGCTGGTTATGGAACGGCTTCTGCCTGCAAGAGAAAGGGCTGGGGAAGTATGGAAGCGGATGGAAGCCATGGAAGCAGAATGGAAAGAGTCAGAAGGATTTTGGAATGGAATGGTATGGGAGAGAAAAGAAGAGTATGGAAGGCTTAAAGAAGAGTGGGAGAGAGCCTGGGGGCAATGGAACCAGCTGTGTCTGGAATGGTATGATGTAGAGAACAATTGATAAAGGGACACGAAAGTGTCCCTTTATGTTTTACAATATCCAGTTTTATTTAGGAAGTATTGCCTGTAATAAGAAGTTCAGCATGAACAAGATGCTGGAACCGATAAGAATTGGACTTAAATCTTTTGTTTTCTTCTTTGCAATCTTAACAACGCAGTAGAAGATGAAGGAAGTAGCAATACCGTAGGAAATGCTGTAGCAAAGAGCCATAAATATTCCTGCAAAGAATGCTGGAATTGCTTCCTCTAAGTTGGTCCACTCAATTTCAGCAAATGAAGACATCATCATACATCCTACGATAATCAAAGCAGGTGCTGTAGCTACAGAAGGAATGGCGCTTACAAAACCAGCCAGGAATGCACTGAGAGCAAAACAAATTGCTGTAACAACGGAGGTAAGTCCTGTACGTCCGCCTGCCTCGATTCCGGCAGCACTCTCCACGTAGGTAGTTGTGTTGGAAGTACCGATAATAGCTCCAATAGAAGTTGCTGTTGCATCGGCAAATAATGCCTTATCCATCTTGGAAGAGAATCCTTTTCCATTCTCCAATGCTGCTTCGTCTTCTGCACTGAAGATTCCGCTTCTTCTGCCTGTTCCGATAAAGGTTCCGATGGTATCGAAAGTATCAGACAAGCTGAAAGAGAAAACAGTAATTAATACGAGAGGAAGTTTCCCCATATCGTTAAATAAAGAAATCAGTCCTTCAGAGGTAAAGATAACACCAAAGGTAGTTGGAAGTACAGACAAAGCTTCCCCAAAGCTTACGCTGTCACCCACCTGGGTAACGCCCATAGGAATTCCGATGATTGTTGTAATAATAATACTGAGAAGAATACTTCCTTTTACATTCTTTACTGTCATTACAATAATCAATGCAAGACCTATAATGAAGACTACCAGAGCTTTTGTTGTAATATCAGTCATAGCAGGAACTCCTGCACCAAAATTAATCGCTCCTACATTAAGGAAACCTATGTAAGCAATAAAGATACCGATACCGCCGCTGATTGCATTCTGCAGGCTGTGTGGAATTGCTTTAATAATATACTTACGAATCTTGGTTACAGTAATCAAAATGTTTAACATACCGCAGATGAAAACCATTGATAAAGCCTGTTGCCATGTGAATTTCAGAGTAAAGCAAACAGTGTAAACAAAAAATGCATTCAGTCCCATACCCGGCGCCTGTGCATAAGGAACGTTAGCTACAAGAGCCATAACTAAAGTACCAATGATTGCCGAGATGATAGTGGCTAAGAACACGGCTCCCCATTCCATGCCTGCCTGACTAAGGGTGTTGGGGTTTACGATGATAATATACCCCATTGCGAAAAACGTGGTAATTCCCGCCATGATTTCCGTGGGCACATTCGTCCCATTTTCCTTAAGTTTGAAAAACTTCTCCATGATGTAACTCCTTTTACATTTTATTTTAAAAGACGGCCGCCCTTTAATATGTTTTAATTATACCTGTTTTGTCGATTTTCTTCAATAAGAATTTTATAATGTTCACAAAAAGTTTAATGTTTGAAGAGAAATATAATGAAAATTTTTATATAAATTTTATATTTAAGTGTACAGATGGAATAAATTCAGGCGAAAGGGAAAATCTTTCGCCTGAACCTGGTGTATTACCAATGTATGTTATTCTGTTTCCTGTTTTCCAAACAGAATTGAGAAAGTGAATATTCCCATTCCGGCGGAGAAGATGAGTAATATCAATGCTGCATAAATACCGGACATGCTGTCACCGGTCTTTGGTAAGCCTGTTAATGGAATATCACCTTCAATGTCAACCAGTTCTTTCTGGGGTTCACCTATGTTTCCGGTTGGTACATTTCCTTCTATAGTAACCAATGGAGTTCCAGGTCTGGGGCCTGATGGAGTATTACCTCCGCCCCCGCCTCCGCCGCTTGAGGGTCTTTTGTATGTGTTGGTAAATGCGGCAGTAATACTTGACTTGGTTTCTATATTACCCTCTGTATTAGTGCTTACAGTGGTGTATCTTTGTGAGGTGTAATCAGTTTCCGCAATTTTATAGGCAGTGCCGTCAGGTAAACCTGTTATGGTGGCGCTTTCTCCATCTGCAAGAGTGATCTTATCACCGCTGGCAATGGTTGCTCCCTCTAAAACTCCCGGAGCACTGTAAGGATATCTGCCTTCTGCGTTAAAGGTTACTGTAAATTCAAATTTCTTTGTTTTGTCAGCTCCGGTTCCAAGAACAGTTTTGCTGATAACCAGACTTCCCGGAAGGGTTCTTGTATTGGTAAAAACCACTTCGTAAGTTTGGCCTTCTGCGCTGCTGTCGGCTATAATCTTGCCATTGGGATTACCAGTGACAGTCTTCGTATATCCAAAACCGCTGTAGTCTTCCTCAGTTATTGAATATTCTGTATTTTTCGGAAGCCCATAAATTGTAATTCCCTGACCATGCTTTAGAGAAATGCTGTCTCCGGCTTTTATGGTTCCGTTTGGAATGCCTGTTCCGATGTAATTGTATGTGCCTTCTGCACTTAGAGTTACCTTAAAACTAAATGCCCTTTCTGTTTCTCCATCTTTACCGGCTACCGTCTTTTTAAAGGTCAGTTTTCCGAAATTATCTGATTTGAAGTTTTCGACGGTGATCTCATTGCTTTCTTTTTCGTCAATAACAGTAGTAACACTGCCGCCGTTTCCTTTCGTAACGGTTACATGGTAAGTCTTGAGAGCAGGTGTATAGCCGCCGGCAGGTGGATTGGTTTCAACTAAGGTATAGACACCTGGCGGTATTGCGGATATGGTATAGATGCCGTTTATGTCTGTTTCACCCAGACGGATTACCTTTCCGTTTTCTTCTGAAATCAGTGAGAATTCCGCTCCCTCAAGAGTTTCCTGGGAGAAGCCGTCTATCTTGGTGATTATTATATATCCGCCCAGATGGATATTAGCCCAGCCCTTTTTGTATTCGACTCCATATTCCGCCTCTGTATTTGTTACGTTTTTATTAGTTCCTTTCAGGGTAACTGAGTTTTTAACCTTTCCGCTATCCACAGTGATATATGTTACATAGGTTAAACGGTAGGCCTGGTCGCTGTCAGGCACCTTAAAGGTTAAGGTGCGTTCTGCGGCATCATAGGTAATATGATCCTTAGGATTAAGCGTTGCATGTTCTCCGGTCTGGTCCTGATATGCACCACTTCCTGCCATATCCATCTTGGTGATGGTAATATTCTCCCAAATGGGCTGGCCTGTATTGCTGATTGGTAATTCAAGGCCTTCCTGAAGTTTATCAATAATTTCCACATTTTTATAATCTTCCAGATCTTTTAGCCTGATGTCAAAGGGCTGGTATTTGACCTGCCATGTCAGGGACCGGCTTGAATCGCTTGGCTGGGTTACTATTTTTTTATCCAGCAGCTTGGTTTTGACGGTAACGGATTGTCTGACGGGTGGAGTGGTAAGGTCCCAATTTTCAATAAATAATGTTGCCTCATTATTCACGGTAACAGTGTCTGAGTTACTCTTTAAAAGCTTTTCATAAGCTTCCTCTGTCAGCTTCGCCTGTACGAGAATGACATAATGCTTATTAAGATCCTTAAAGGTGAATGAAGCTTTTGAAGCGGAATTGCTGTCAGGGTCAAACAATGCTGCCATATCAGCTTCTGCTTCTGTATTAAAGTCACTGCCTTCAAATATTTTATACCCCTTATTGTTGTTAAAGGTTCTATTAAATACCCAACCATTAGGGAGTGTATCTGTTACAGTGATATTGCCTCCGCTTAACTGGCTGAAATCCAGGATATCTTCATTAATATCTAAGCGGAAAATTGCTGTCCTGGTTTCATGATTGAAACCATTAGAGCTGTTACCAATTTTAGTGGGATTTTCATTTGAATCAAATGGGAGAATCCCTTTCCTTAATATGTTGCTGTTATAGTTTACAGTACCTTTTGTATCAGCCAGTTTTTTATTTTGGTTGAATAATGTGGCTGTATTGTGTACAGCTATTGTACCGTTACTGGCATATATTTTGTAATCGACGATCTGTGATAGGAATTTAAAAGTTGTTTTTTTGGTGTGGCTGACTGGTACGATCAACAAATCAGCAACTGTTTCCTGGTCTGAGTTTTTTAGTTCAATGCGTTGGGCATTTGAAGGAGTAGAAGGAATCCAGTCGACAAATTTCTGATTAAATTGCTGTGTAATCTGGTCGGGTTCAATTCCAGCTGGCCAGCCATCCAATTGGGTAAGGTCACTGATTTCAGAGCCCCCATGGACTAACAGGTCGTAAATCTTGAGCTCATCAGAAAACTCATCGCCCTGATCCTCGGGAGAAAAGTTTACGGTCCATTCAATCTTGCGGTCTTCTTTCTGTACTCCACTCTTATTGAGAGAAGGGTAACCAATAACTATTGGGATATTTCCGGTACCTGTCTCTTTCGTGTTTCCGTCCCAAGTAATGGTGGCTCTGTTGGTATAGGTGGTTTCTTCAAAAACACCATCGGGGTCATCTGGTATGCTGGTTACAATGGTTATTGTAACTTTCTTATCTAGGCTCTCAAAATCTTCTATGTATACACTGTTGGGATCATCTTTTTTATAAGATAATGATCCTCCCGTAGAGTTGAAATTTTTAAGCTCATCGTCATTAAGAGCGACAGTAGTGTTTCCGATTGTGTAACTTACGGATATAACTGTTTGCTTTTTGTTTCCTGAGTTAGGTCCCATTATATCTTTGATCGTAACATTTTCTAATAAATAGCCGTTTTCATTGGCAACGATGGTCCATGTAATTTTACGATCCTTTCGATTATCAGGGTTATAACTGCCGAAGTCTTTACTGGGAACTCCGTTCTTTGTAATCCATCTCTTACCAGGAAGCTTCACTTCCGCTTTGTTTGATCTTGTTGCATCACTGGCTGTTGCCTTAAGCTTTGCTTGATTTGAAATAGATTCTTCCGTGTTTGAGTTAAACTTATCATCTGGAATTTCAGTGGAAAAATGTATGGTCTGTGGGGCCGTTTTTCCTTCAGGAAAAGTATAAATAAGAGAGTCATTTGTGGACTCCTCATCTGGAGGCAAACTTTGTCCTCCCACATTCAATGAATCCAAAATGTATTTTCCAGTCGATGACAAATCATCTGAGAATTTAAATCCGCCTAAATCTGCCCCTTCTGGGGTTGATTCAATGGTGACTTCCCAAATGACAGCTTTTTCAGCTATGCTTGGGGTTCCCGTTTTTGTTAATCTAAATTCAATTGGTTCTTTAACAAAATATTCATTATCTAAAATGGTAATAATTTTTTCTTCATTTTCACCGGAACCTGCGCTGTCTTTATCAAATTTCAATCCTACTTTGAAGCCTGCTGTAAGGAAATAGGCATTTTTATTGACCTCCTCCCAGTTCCAGTTAAAATCAATATAGGCAACTACCTGCCCATTTTCTTCCTTTAGTTCAGCATCACCAATTTTAATAGAAGTATCTTCTACTATTAATGGGATTTTACCAGTTACAGCTTTCAAGCCTGTTCCTAATATGATTTTAGCTTTATCTCCAGGATTTACAAAATCTCCTATTTGCTTATATGAGACAGGGATACTGGTAAAATTAAATTCAATATCGATCACTTCTCCATCTTTGATTTCCATTGTTGCATCAGGCTGGAAAATGATTCCGTCCACTTTTACGGATGCTGTATATTCAAGTTTATCTGCCACATTTTCATCTGTCTGTAATTCAAATTGCAGCAGTGGTATTGGAAGGGCTGGATCTGTGGGTGCAGCCCCTTGCTGGTTATCTGTCTGCTCAGTATTTTTTTCGTTGTCGTTATTTACAGTCTCGGATTCTTCGGAGATTTGTTCGCTGTTATCGTTGGTGGTTTCAGGTATTTCAGGAATCTGTTCGCTGTCATCATTGGCAGGTTCAGACTCTTTTGGATCGTTTTCGTTTTCTGAAGGAGTTTGAGTTTCTTCATTCAAACTTTCCTTTTTATCTCCGGTATCTTCTGTTTTTGTAGCTGTACTCTGATCTGTTTCATCATTAATCGCAGCTGTCACTTCATGGGAAGTTTCAGGTACTTCTGCAAGGGCAGTAGCTGGAAATAGCACATTTAATGTCAGCAGCATGACTAAAAACCAGCTCATAAATCGTTTTTGTTTTTGTTTTTTTCCTTTCATATTATTTCCTCCTTTTTAAACAAAGCCACTCATGCACGTTACCTCAGCCTTAAGATTCAGGCTTTGCTTTCTATAATAAAGTAATTCTTTTGCATAAGACTTTTAAATCTATGCAAATTGAATTCTATACTGATTATATAGGGATTATATGCCTTGCGCTTGAAAAAAAGAAAGAAATGTTACAAGAAATTTGCACGAAAAGAAAAAAAGCGTTACCAGAATTTTCTAAATAAGCAAAAGATAGAAGATAAGAGTAAGTTAAATTGTAAGAAGGAAAACCAATTAATGGTTTTCCTCCTCTTAAGATTCATATAAAAATAGTATTCAGTAATTATTTGCCTGAACGTTTCTTTCGCAGATTATTGGCGGAAACTGCCATGCCCAAAAGTGCTGAAATGGAAAGCAGTCCGAAAATAGCTACGTTGCGGAACATATCATCTCCTGTCTTTGGAAGTCCGCCAAGAGGAACAAGCTGTCCGTTTGGTGCCACCATAAAACCGAGAGGGATTTCCCCAAAGATATCATATATCTGCTGGGGTGTGTAGTAATTGCCATCAGGGCCTGGCAGATAGCCTTGCGGTATTTCACCCGGAGTTACTGGTTCCGGAGTTGGGGTTGGTGTAACTGGCTGGGTTGGGGTAGTAGGCTTCGGAGTTTTTCCGCCGCCGCCTCCATTCCCGCCGCCAGAAGAATATCTTGAATTAGTAAACTCGGCTTTTGCAGTTAAGTCTTTAGAAATAGCCCCTTCATTGCCAGAGAATACTGTTTTATATCCATCAGAAGAATAATCCTCTTCAGTAACGGTGTATTGGGTCCCATGAAGCAGTCCGCTGATAGAGATACTTTGTCCATCAGCAAGTTCAATTTTATCACCGCTTTTAATCTTACCATTTGGAACCCTCTTTCCAACATAATCGTAGGTTCCATCAGTGTCAAATGTAACTGTAAAAGTGAATTTTTTCGTTTTATTTCCCCCGTTTCCTATAACCGTCTTGCTGATAATCAGACCTCCAAGGAGTGATTGGGAGTTTTTAAAAGCAACAGAAGAATCTTCACCTGCTGATATCTTACCAGAAGGATTACCTGAAATAGTAGGTTTTTCATATCCTTCAGAAGAATAGTCTGATTCCGTAATGTTATACCCGGTATCCTTTCCAATACCTGAAATAGTGATGGACTGTCCGTCGGAAAGTGAGAGAGTATCTCCGCTCTTAATAGTTCCGCCAGAAGCACCTCCGTTTCCAGTGTAGACATATGTATTTGTATCTTCTTTTTCATCTTTTGTAAAGCTTACGGTAAATTCAAACGGCTTATTAGTATCCCCTAAGAGAACCTGCTTTTTAATGGTCAGACTTCCTGGCTGGTAGTTGGTGAAGTGAGCCTCAGCTGCAGCAGCTGTAATAGTACCAGACAGGAGAGGAGCAGGAGTTACGTATCCTTTGGAAGTAAGATCTTCCTCCTCTATTTCATAGGTCGTTGCAACAGGAAGATCAAATATAGTGATTGTCTGATCATGTTTTAAAGAAATCGTATCACCGCTTGTAATGATTCCGTTTGTTCCATCACTTTTTTCGTAGGGATAATTTCCCGAAGCACTTAGAGTTACTGTAAAATTAAAGGCATCACTAGTTTTATCACTGCTTCCTTCTACGGTTTTTTTGATGATCAGGCTTCCTACAGTTCCATCAGTGTTATTTTTAATGGTTAAATCATTGGCTTTACTTCCGTTTATCCATGTAGAAGGAGGGCCACCCATGGGATCTGCAACAATCTCTATTTTATAAGTCGTTTTGGATACCACATAGCCTGCAGGAGCAGATGTTTCGATAAGAGTATATTCACCGGCAGGAAGAACTTTCATAAGTATTTTTCCGCCGTTTTTACTGGTTGCAGTCCGAAATGGAACATTTTCTCCGGTTTTCAATAATTCAAATGTTGCTCCATCGAGGCCAACATCACCTAATCCTGTTTTGTTAATCCTTATATATCCCCCGAAGCTTAAGCTGGCAGAGGCATCTGAACTTTGTACGTTATAAACATTGCTTGTTTCCTGACCATTAGCCTTGCTTCCAATCAGCGTAACTTTATTCGTTAATCCTTCGCCAGCTGTTTCAGAGGTAATAATTGTTTCGTAGATCAGCTGGTAGGCTTTGGTCTTATCAGGAATGCGGAAAGTTAACAGGCGCTGGGTATTCAAATATTCGATATAGCTTCCTGAGTCTTGGACTTCAGTACCCTTTGTAAGATCAAGGCTGCCGTCAGGCTTAAGAGGCATTTCGTATACTATGACACTGCCATCTTTTAACTCCATTCCCTCTGGCATTTTATCCTCTATTTTCATTTCTGGTGTGTCAGAAAGGGAAATATCCATGCTGTATGGATTGTAAAACACCTTCCATTCAATCAAGGCGTCTGATTTTCGATTGGGAGTCAGCTTATCAATAATCTTGCTGCTTATTCTGACAGATTGTTCATCTTTAATGCCTTTGGCCCATTGTTCTGTTGTCAGACTCAGTACGTTTTTTCGATCGGTATCTTGATTGGAACTAAAATAGGTTTTTAAAGCAGCGTCTGTTGGTCTTGCTTTTAGCAAAATCACATATGGAGTTTTTAAGGACGAAAAGGTAAATTCCGCAGATTGTCCATTAATTTTGGCGTTTAAGCCGGTCACATCCTCGGGATTTAGAGCAGTACCCTTAGCCACTACTGATGTGGGAGTTTCTGTATTGCCGTCGCCGTTAAAAATATAGTAGTCACTGTTATCATCAAATTTCACAAATTCCCAGTCATCTGGCAGTGTATCAGTTATCGTTACATCACCTAAGGATTCATCCACTTTATTTTTCAGTGATGTCCAGTCAAGACCGTCTGCATTGACACTCAACCGGAAAACTGCAGATTTATCTATGTAGTCAAATCCTTCACTGATGTCACTTGTCTTATTATTGGCACCAATAAGGGTGCTTGCATTAGAACCCCGTTTCAGCATTTCTTTATCTAGAAGCTGACTGACATAGCTGACATCATCTGATGCTGTATTTATCTCTCTGTTGCCGCTGATAAGAGAGGCAGTATTCCATAAAGTTTTGGAAGTGTTTGCTGCAAAGAAGTCGGGGTTTGTTACCTTGGCATCAAATTGGATATCGGTCAGGCCGGGATTGTTAAGGCCTTCAAATATTAATAGATCCGCAACATCGACCCCATTTTTGGTGAGAGTCTTTTTTGTTAAGTTAAAATTAGTGCTAGTTGAGGTTAAGCCGTCCGCATATTTCTGATTATACTGTGGGTGGAGGTGGCTTGTGTCGATACCAATCAGTTCATCAGTGAATTCATTTAAATTAATGCTGTCTCCATAAACCAGAAGATCATATGCTTTCAGATTCGGAAAAGACTGGCCTTTGGTATCCACCTTGATTTTCCATGTAATGAGCTGCTTTTTAGCATCTTTTACTGCTCCATTTTTGGAAATTGCATTATAACCTACGCCAACTCCTGGTGATTTGGCTTCCAGGCCTTCACCGGTTCCTGGATAAGTGCTCCATGATAGAACAGCAGTGTTATTATACGTTATAATATCACCTGTAATATCTCCTGTATCGTTGGGAACAGTTGCTACGATGGTAAGAAGGTATTTGCCGGAGATATTCCCCAGTTCATATTTGCTATTTTCTGGAGCCGGTTCGTTCCAGGTTTTCTCTGCATTAGAGTAAGAACTGCCATCCCATTTTTCCAGCTTTGCACTTTTAAAGGTCATATTCTGTTTAAGAATATCCGTAACTACTGCATCAGGCAGGCTAGTTCCATTGGTGTCTATGACAATAGACCATGTAATGGTACGGTTTAGAGGATCATAGTTCTCACCGGTTTGATTTTCTTTACCGGACTTGGTTATCCATTGGGGGGGATTATAAGTTTTCTTTCCTTGAACTGTTACCTCTTCCTCTCCCTTCTTAATTGTTGCGTTATTAACAAATTCCTTGCTGGTAGTTGAATAAAAATCCTTGTCTGAAATCTTTGTCCGGAAGACAATGGTTTGTTCTGCAGTAGAGTTTGATGGAAAGGTATAGGAGAGGGTTTCGTTACCAGAATCATACACCAATCCATCCCCCACAGAAACCGTGTTCACAGTTACGGATCCTGGTACAAACTCCCCTACAGTATTTAAGTCATCGGAGAATACATACTCATACAGATCGACAGGGCTCTCAGGAGTAGTCGCTTTGTATGCCCGGATCTTCACGGTCCATTCAATTTCTTTTTTTGCAGCATCGATGGAAGCTGTCTTACTCCTTTCATACTCTACTGCCAGAGGGGGAACTTCTACCTTGTATGTTTTCTCCAAAATAGTTACAGAGTCTTCTTTTCCATTACCGTTATCATTACTGTTGTCATATTGAAGATTTGCCGTAAATTTTGCAGTAACACCATGTATTCCAACCTCTTCATTACCGTTAAAAACATCCTCGTCACCATTAAACTCAACAGTGGCTTCCATTTCTCCGCTTAAAGAATTTTTTGCTAAAGTTAAGGTTCCTATTTTATAGCTTTGTTGGCCTACTTTATGATTTAATTCAAAGGAGGTGGGGGCAAGAATAGTAAAGCCATTTCCCAGTTTAAAGGTTGCAATATCCCCTTTGCTGACATAAAGGTCAGGATTTCCGGGATCTTCCAGCCAATCACCTAATACTGGTACATCAAATGAAATTTCAACAGAAAGAGGTTTTTTATAGTCAATATCCGCACTTTCTGTGACATCTGCATTATTTTGAATTACTTTGGCAGAAAAAGGTTTTAGAAGTTCAGTTACAGTTTTTGAATTGAATACTTCTGCAACTGAAGCTTTCTGTTTCTTATCCGCAATAACTTTATCAGGAACAGAGGGAGAGGCTACAGAAACCTCCTCTGTGGTGGCTTCTGTTTCCTCGATGATATCTGTATCCTCTGTAGGATCAGGAGCCGGAGTTTCTTCCGATGGATCAGGAACCGGAGTTTCTTCCGGTTGGTCAGGAGCCGGGGTTTCTTCTGTATTGACTATAAGTACGCCTGTTTCCAATGTATCTGATTCTGCCCGTACATTGATGGCAGGAAGAAACACATTCATTACAAGCAGCATAGCCAGCATCCAGCTTATAAATCTCCTTTGTTTTTTTCTTTTCAAATCTCATTCCTCCTTTGTTTACAAGACCTTTTTCCGTACTATAATTTATTTTTCCTAAGTTTGGCCTTGTTTTTTATATTGAAGTAATTCTTTATTGACATAAGACTTTACCTATGATAAAGAATTCTATAGCGATTATATAGGATTACTATCTTTTGTGCTTGAAATTGGAGAAAAAAAGTTACATCAAAATAGACAAGAATTGAAAAAGATGTTACAATAATTTCCGTAAAGAGAAAGAATGGAGAAAAAAGCATGAAAACGGGCACATTATTAGAGGAACTTATCTATATTTCTCAGGTATCAAAGACAGATTTTGCACTTAGTATGAATATGACGCCAAGCGGATTAAGCAAAATCTTAAAAGGAGGAAGGCTGCCGTTTTTTAAAGAAAAGAGAGTATTCAGTAAGTTAGCTGCTGGTTATTTTGCTAAAGTTTTATACAGTGACTTTTGTTATTTAAAATTTGAACGCATTTTTCCGGTATTATATGATTTTAGTTCGGAGTATGAACTGGAGGTATTTCTTGCCTGTGCTATTGAATATGTGTTTGATAAGGATTTTGAGGAAGAGAACAACGGGAGCCTGGGATATCCTGAACGGGAATCCAGCTTTCTTGGAAAAAAGACCATATTGAATATGTTCTGTGTATTTGCGTCAGACTACCTTACCAGGAAGGAAGGTGCTTCTATGGAATTTTACAGCACACTGCCCTGGTTTGATAAGATGTATGCTGGTATTTTGTCCAGAATTAGAATTCTGACCTCTAAGAAGCAGAAGGATATTTTACTTAATCAATTCATCGGACTTCATTCTTCTGATGCAGATAAAAATTATGATATTAATTCTATTTCTACAATTGTGGATTGTCAGAAAAATGTGGACTTAATTTTGTGGAAAATCAAGAAGGAGATAAACAGCACCTTTTTCTTTTTAAAAGGACAGTTTCTTATGATTTTCAGCTTTCAGATTGATGGGACTCCTCTTATGACATTTATTACTCATAAAGGGTATTTGACCTCATTTTTCAATTCTTTAATGAGAAAAGGGGCCAAAAAAATAAGTTATAATGGGAAAGAAGCCAGAGACGCATTAAGATCCGAGTCCTCCTTTTTCACCAGGTTAATGCAAATGCCGGTTGATGCAGTATATAACTTTATATCCATCGGTTATCTGATTACGGAGCAGGAATTGGAACGTGCGGAAAGTGATGAATTTGTTAAAAAAAGCCTTTTATTGTTTTTTCAAAATATTCTGGATAAGGAAACGAGGTTTTATGTAACGATTGATGCCATGCTTGGTTTTTGCTCTACAGGTAAAGCAATTGTTCCTCTTGTAGGTGCAATTGATTTTCTTCCTAAAGATAGGGTTCCGTATTTGACCCGGTTTAATACTTTCATTAATGATCAAAGTTCTGATAAAATCAGGGTGGTAAACAGTGAGTTTCCCAAAGCAGCAATCCTCTGTTCCAAGGATTTTACTATGATCTATATGATTGACAGCAAATATAAATCTGAAAAAATTCATTGTATTGAATCGGATATTTTCAATGATATTCTGAAAAAAGAACTGGATGCAGATAATATGATTTTAATGGATTTCAGTCTGGAGCTATGGGAAAATTATCTTGATGAGATGTCTGGAAGTATTGCTATTGCTGATTCTGAAATGTCGGGAGAGTCAGAGGAATTGCATTTGTAGGTAATAGAATAAGGATTAAATCAGGCCGCTGCAAGGTCAGGTGAAGGATTTCTCCGTGAGCAGCGGCTTAAGTTTTGTGTGATAAACGGTAAATGTTCCTGCAAATCTAATTTAGGACCAAAATCCATCTTGTATTTACATTGACAAAATTAAGAGGTATCATGATATAAGGTAATAGAAAGGTAGTATTTGCAGTATACAGTGTTTAATGGCGGGGTAAGTTTCAGACGAGTATACTTATGATAGGAGAAGGCGTTTATGAAAGAAAAAAAGTCCATGATAGGTGCTGTCATTGACGGAGTTTCGGGGATATTTCTTCCGATTATTAATTTGTTAAGTGCAGCAGGTATATTAAAAGGGGTATTGGCAATTCTGACTGCGACAAATATTTTGCCAGAAGCAGGCGAAACCTATGTGGTGCTAAATGCCATAGCAGACAGCCTGTTTTACTTTCTCCCCATAATATTAGCATTTACCTCAGCAAAGAAGTTTGGTTCCGATCCGTTTACAGCAATGGTCATCGGAGGGGTACTTTTATACCCGGCATTAACGGATTTATTTGAGGCAGGCACCGGCATCCTCTTTGCAGGAATTCCTATGAAGGCTGTTATCTACCATTCCAGTGTAATTCCCATTATTCTTGCTGTGGCCCTGCTTTCCTATGTGGAACGGCTGGTGTATAAAATATTGCCAGACCTGGTCAAAGGCTTTTTTGCACCATTAATCTGTGTTGTAACAGTGAGTCTGGTTACATTGTTTGTGTTTGGACCAATTGGAAATGTTATAGGAGACGGGCTGGCCGCCGCCTATGAATTTGTATACAGAATCAGCCCTGTCATCGCCGGAGGAATTTTGGGAGCAGTGATTCAGCCCATGGTGATTTTTGGATTTCACTGGAGCCTTGTGCTGGTTGCAATGAATAATATTTCTGCAAAAGGGTCTGATACCATACTGGCTTTAATCGGACCGGCAGTTTTTGCCCAGGCAGGTGCTGCCTTTGCAGTGTGCTTAAAAAGCAAGGATAAAAGTTTTCGCTCCACCTGCTTATCAGCTGTAGTTTCAGCCTGTTTTGGGGTGACGGAACCAGCTATGTTTGGGGTAAACCTGCCGTTGAAAAAGCCTATGATTGCGGTATGCATTGGCGGTGGAGCGGGCGGTGCAGTAGCAGGGCTTTCCGGGGCCCAGGCCATGGCATTTGCCTTTCCCAGTCTGATCACACTGCCTGTTTTTTGGGGCAAAGGATTCTGGATGTATGTGACAAGCTGCGTAATTGGATTTTTGACAGCATTTTTTCTGACAATGGTATTGAAATATGATGCTGAGAAAAAGGAGTAGAGAAGTGTTGGACACTGCTTGGTTTTTGCTTGAAACGGACATTCCCGCTTTTTGAAAAGCTTGTATTTTATGGTGATTCAAAGTATAATCAGGTTAAATAAACCATCAGCCTTGAAAGGTCTGGTTTGTGTTTGGCCTTTGCAGAGTTACAATTCTGTAATTCGTGTTGAAGATAATGGTCACATTCCGGGGATATGTGTTAATAAAACAAATAGGAGAAATCAGAATGAAAAAGACAGAAAAAGATCAAAAGTGGGTATTTAATAATGACATAGACGGAGAGCAGGCGGCAGAAGGTGTTGTCAGAAAGATCCTGGCATACTGCGACAGCATGATGTGTGTGGAAAACCATTTTGAAAAAGGCGCTGTGGGAAAAATGCACAGCCATCCACATACCCAGATCACATATGTGGCAAGCGGGGCTTTTGAGTTCACCATAGGAGATGAGACAAAGACTGTGAAGTCAGGGGATACTCTTTTGAAGCAGGATAGCGTTGTCCATGGATGTGTTTGTCTGGAGAAAGGAATTTTAGTGGATTTCTTTACTCCTATGCGGGAAGACTTTTTATAAACAGCTATAAAAGGCCGGGGAAGACGCAGAGGAACAGGGCCTTGCCCAGACAGGTGTGAAAGGAAAAAGCGGATGAAACAGTTGGACTCAGAAAACTTAAATAATCTTTTAAAGGTACAGAAGGAATTTTATTATAAAGGAATGACTCAAAGTGTTTCGTTCCGAATCAGACAGCTTGAAAAACTGGGATCTTCGATACACCGTTATGAAAATAAAATTATTGAGGCATTAAATCAGGATTTGGGGAAAAGCGAATTTGAAGCCTATGCAACGGAAGTTGGTTTTGTTTATCACAGTATCCGTTATCTTATAAAAAATTTGAATAAGTGGTCAAAACCCCAGAGGGTTAAAACTCCCCTTCATTTACAGCCTTCCAAAAGCTGTATCATCAGAGAGCCTTATGGAACCGTTTTGGTCATAGGGCCGTTTAACTATCCTTTTCAATTATTGATTGAGCCGCTGATCGGGGCAATAGCTGCAGGAAATTGTGTCATTCTCAAACCTTCAGAAAATACACCTCATCTTTCTGCTGTAGTGGAACAGCTTATCAAAGAAATCTTTCCCAGGAAATTCGTTTGTGTGATTCAGGGAGGACGGGAAGAAACTTCTTTACTGATTCATGCACCAGTTGATTATATCTTTTTCACGGGAAGCGTACCGGTTGGAAAAATTGTAATGGAAGCTGCCGCAAAAAATCTGGTTCCTGTCACCTTAGAACTGGGTGGAAAAAGTCCTGTCATTGTTGACCGCACTGCTAATCTGAATCTGGCGGCAAAGCGTATTGTCTGGGGGAAATTTCTGAATGCTGGTCAAACCTGTATTGCGCCTGATTATGTACTGGCGGATGCCGGTATATATGATGAATTGGTCAAAAAAATGAAAGCAGTGCTGCAGGAATTTTTTGGAAGTTCTGCACAGAACAGTGGGGATTATGGACGCATTATAAATAACAGGCAGTTTGAACGATTGGAAGCTATTATTGATCAGGAGCGAACTCATATTCTTTGCGGCGGAGGTTTCCAAAAGGATGATTTATTTATGGAACCTACCCTGATAAAAGCCGGTTCCTGGGACAGCGCCTCCATGCAGGATGAGCTGTTTGGCCCACTTCTCCCCATTATGCCCTACCAAACGTTGGACGAAGCAATTCAAATGGTCAGAGAGAACCCAAAACCTCTGGCTTTATATGTGTTTACAGAGAATAAAAGTACGGAGAAGCAAGTCCTCAGCCAGCTTTCCTTTGGCGGAGGCTGCGTCAATGATACGATTTCCCATGTTGTCAATCACCATCTGCCTTTTGGCGGTGTGGGAAATTCCGGTATGGGTGCTTATCACGGAAAATATAGTTTTGAACTTTTTTCCCATGCAAAAAGTATCTTAAAAAAGAGTACCTGCTTTGACATTGGCATCACTTTTCCTCCTTATGGAAATAAACTTGGCCTGGTACGAAAATTCTTAAAATAGCCTGACAGGGGGGACATACATGAGATCTGATTTAAAGCTTCTATCTCTGGAAGCTGCCAAACAGGAGCTGATGCGGCTTAAGGAAGTTGAAAACGTACACACAAAAAACTGGAGTGTTTCTCAAATTTGCCTGCATTGCGCTCAAACAATTGATTATTCCATAACCGGATATCCTGTTATGAAGCCGGCATTTATTCGTAATACAATCGGAAAAATTGCTTTTAGGAAATTTATGCACCAGGGTTATATGATCCATGACTTGACTGCTCCTGTTCCGGGAGGCAGTAACATGGATGCATCCATTTCTCCGCAGGAGAGCATTGCGAAACTGATGGATACTATTCAAAGGTTTAAAAACCATACAGGTACTTTAATGCCCCATCTTCTATTTGGAGATTTGACCAGGGAGCAATACGATCAATACTTCGCCATGCACATTGCCGATCATTTCAGTGAACTGGATTATTAAGCGGCAATTTTTTACAGATAAAACCAGGGAAAAGATCCTCTTGTGTGGATTTTAGCCCTGGTTTTATTTTTTTTATAAATGTGTCTAAAGTGTGAACTAAAACAACGGATTTTGAACATTGGATTGGCGGAAATTGCATTTACGGTTTTGGGTTTATTTCGTATAATGTACCCATAAATAAAAGGGAGGTAATTATCTTATGAGATTAAAAGGAATGGGAGCAATTATGTTGGCTGCACTAATGATAACCAGTGGGCTGGCAGGCTGTTCGGGGGAGACAGAAACAGCAACATCAGCGCAGACAACTGCATCGGGGAAAGGGAATGAAGGCCAGTCCGGCAGTGAAAAAACAGTGATTAATATTTGGTCCAAGGACCGTCATGATGCTACTTATGTTCAGGAGAAGGTCAATGAGTATAATGCAACCAATACAGATAATATTCAAGTTAACTATCAGCTTTATACTGACAACTATGTTCAGGCCGTTGATATGGCAGTACAAAGTGGTGAGCTTCCTGATCTTTTAGTACAGCAGGACCAAATGTTTGATAAATATGTGAATGAAGGCCAGTGGGCAGATCTTTATGGCTTTATGGATGATGAAATGAAGGTATATTTTAAAAGTGTAGTATTTCCCGGATATAATGAACTGGATGGAAAGCTTTATTTTATCCCTACAAATGGTACTACCTGCCGTCTTTTTTACAACAAGGAAATTTTTGAACGTGTAGGTATTACAGAGCCGCCAAAAACGCTGGAAGAAGTTGTAGAATATTCCAAGCTCATTACATCTCAATTATCCAGTGAAGGTATTTACGGATTTGCTGAAAATATGAAGAGTGCCAGCTCTGGATTACAGCGTTCTTTAATGATTGGCCAGGAGCGTGAAACAGGTCTTGTCCGCGGTTATGATTTTGCAAAAGGTGAATACGATTTTACACCTTGGGCAGACTCGCTGAAATTATGGAAAGATCTGCTTTCTGAAGAAAGTGCTTTTCCAGGATGTGAGTCTCTTGACATTGACCCATTAAGAACACAATTTGCGGCAGGCAAGATTGGTATGTATATGTCTTACAGTCATGCAGAACCAGGTGTTTACCAGAATCAGTTCCCAATGGATTCTCATAAGTGGGATTGTGTGCCGATCCCTACGGCGGCAGGGAAGACAGCAGGAAAACAGTATTTTACAGGAACAGGCGGATATGTTCTTAATGCAAAAAGCCCTAATGTGGAAAAGGCATTTAAGGTATACAAAGATATTTTTGCAAATGAAGATTATCTGGTAGGATATTACGAGGGTGGATTTGGTGTCAGCATTCTTCCAAGTGTACTTGAAAAAGCAAAACCAAGTGAAGATTTCCAAAAGAAGGAATGGCTGAAGATCACTGATATTGATTCTCTTCTTCCAAAGCCTCCTCATACTGCGTTTGCTTCTGGCATGGTAGTGGAGGGTGAAGATATGTACAAAACCTGTGAATCTGTTTATTACGGTGACACAGATGTAGATACGGCATTAAAGGATTTAACCGAGCGCTATAATAAAGCTTATGAGGAAGCGGTTAAAAACGGTACAGGTCGTGAAATAAAGATTTCCGGTTATGACCCGATGAATCCAACATTACAGTAACCAGTAAGTGAAAGAAAAAGGGGGTGCTTCGGGAAAGAGGCGGCCCTCTTTTGTTAAGAAGGGAGTACACAAATGGAAGAAAGGAAAAACAAAAGTTTTTCTCAGAACAAGGCATTAAAATACAATTTGCAGGCATATTTGTTTTTGCTGCCTAATCTGATTCTATTTACGGCCTGTTCTCTGTATCCGGTTGTTTGGACATTAAAGTATGTATTTTATCAGTATGGTGGTTATGGGACAGGTGAACCAAGATTTGTAGGTCTTGCCAATCTGACAAGAGTGTTTCGTGATAAAGTTTATTGGGAAAGTGTACTTCATACGTTTACTTATGGATTCGGAAAAGTTATTTTTATTATACCTTTGGCTTTTTTTCTGGCTTTTCTTCTGAACCAGCAGAGGAGGGGAAACGGAGCAGCCCAGAGTATTATGTTCCTTCCTACTATTATGAGTTCTGCTGTTATGGGGCTTGTTTTTTACCTGTTGTTTAACGCTTATAACGGAGAAGTCAATAAATATCTTCTGGAGGCAGAGATTATCAGACGTCCTGTTAACTGGCTTGGAAAAGATCATGCAATGAAGACTTTAATTATTACTGCCGTATGGGGGGGAGTAGGAAATTATATGGTATATTTTATTGCAGGCATTCAACAGGTGTCCGGGGATGCCATTGAAAGTGCCAGAATTGATGGCGCAGGGAAACTGCAGACAATCTGGTATATCATGATTCCCATGCTGGGGCCGGTTTTAAAGATTATTATGATGCTGGCTATTACATCGGCATTTCATGATATTACTAATGTCATGGTACTGACTGAGGGCGGTCCCAATAATGCAACCATGGTAATGTCCCTGTACGGCTACCGGTATTTCTTTCCCATCTCAGCATCTGAGGCAACGGTTCCCCAGTATGGTTATGGTGCTGCAGTCAGCGTAATTTCTGCAGTGATAGCAGGTGCAGTTACAGTGATTTACTTAAAGGTTTCCAAAAGACTGGATGATATTTATTAAGGAGGCATATTATGACAGAAGCAAACGTACAGGAAATAAAATGGAATCAGGTGCATCTGTCTAAAAAAGCCTGGGCAGCATTAATTGCAAAATGGTCTTTTTTAGGAGTTATGATTGTTTTTACATTGTATCCGGTTATTTATACGGTTTTAGGTTCTTTAAAGACAAATGCAGAGTTGACTCAGGGAGGCGGTTTCTTTCCAAAAGTATGGCATTTTGAAAATTATTACAAGGCTTTTATACAGGCCGATTTTACCAAATACACAGTAAAC
This sequence comes from Clostridiaceae bacterium, assembly GCA_902363735.1. Classification (GTDB taxonomy): domain Bacteria; phylum Bacillota; class Clostridia; order Lachnospirales; family Lachnospiraceae; genus Lacrimispora. Next base: position 889,312 of record CABJBA010000001.1, on the reverse strand, counting down.
AGTGTAATTGTCAGCGTATCGGTGACATTTCTTGCAGCAGTGACCACTTCTCTTGCAGGATTTGTTATGGCAAGAAAGACTTTTGTGGGCAAAAAGGTTCTGCTTGCTCTTTATATGTCCATGATGTTTGTGTCTCTGGGATCTGTTACTTTATACCCTATTTATGAATTGCTTAGATTTTTAAAAATAAACAAGACTATGCTGGCACTGGTGATTGTTCTGACTGGAGGTCAGGCCACCAATGTATTTCTGATTATGGGCTTTACAAAAGGAATTCCAAAGGAATTAGATGAGGCGGCCATTATCGACGGCTGCAGTATCTACGGTGTATATACCCGAATTATTCTTCCTTTAAGTAAACCAATACTTGCAGTTGTAGCTTTGTTTTCGTTCCGGAATGCATGGAATGATTATATTACCAGTCTTATTATGACAATCTCCATGCCCAAGTTTCAGACTTTGACGGTTGCAGTTGTTCAGCTTAAATACTCAGTTAACTCGGCGGCGGAATGGCATATTATGCTTGCAGGTGCGTCCATTGCCATTATACCGATTTTGATTGTGTACTTATTTGCTAACAAACAGTTTATTGCAGGACTTACGGCTGGCGCAGTAAAGGGTTAGCATATCTCTATTCTGGCTATTTTGACTTTCGGATGATATGATAAAAGAAAATAACAGTGCAGATGTTAAATAAGCTTTTAAGATAAGGAAAATGACTATGAAAAGATTCTTTAACAATCTTCAGTTCCGAAGTAAGATTATCTGGATATTTGGAATTATGTACTTTTTTACCACTGCAATCAGTGGAGTTTCCTATTATCAATATACTTCTCATGGTATTGAAGAGAGTTTCAGAGTCAGTTCAGAAAGCGTGCTTGTACAGCTTGTGGATACTCTGGATATGCGTCTTGGAGTGATCAGACAGAGATCACAGGGAATGCTGACCAATTTTACCTTTGTAGTAAGTATAGTTGATTATTTAAATAATCCCAGTGACATTAATCTGGTAAAGACAATGGGGACAGTTTCTTCTTTTTTAAAGGATTTGGAGATCGGTGAAAGTCTCCTGCACTCCTCTTATATTTATACAGATAAAGGTGAATTTGATAATTTTGTCAGAATAAGAAACTGGGAGTTTGATTTTAAAGAGTCTGAGTATTATCAATCCTATATGGAAGAAACCGATAAAGCAATCCGGTGGTTTCCGCCTCAGGAAGATCAAATATTCCAAGATATTGATGAAATCATTCCTTGTGTGAGAAGGTTCAGTGTTCAGGGATATGGAGGCAGCTTATATCTGGTGCTTCAGCTAAAGACAAATCAGCTGGAACATTTGTTAGAGGGAAAGTATGAGTTTTTTGACAAGATCCTGATTCTGGATCAGGCAGGAAATACAATTATAGGCTCAGAAGACATTGACTCTGGAGAACTTATCAAACTGGCAGATAAATGGGGAAGAGAAGGAGCGGTGATTACCGGTGATTATCAGCATGATGGCAAGACCTATCTGGTAACCAGCACTGTTCTTTCAGAAAATGGCTGGCAGATTTGGGGGCTGAAGTCCAGGGAGACCCTACTTGGAAGCCTGCAAAGTTTGAGAAATGTAATTTTAGAAACTATGGGATTTATATTTCTCATTGGTGTGGCTGCAATATCGCTGTTGTCCCATCAGCTGACTAATTCTCTCAGAAAACTGGAAAAGCGTATGAGTCTGGTTGAAAAAGGCAACTTTAATACACGGTTTTTCTATCCATACAAAGATGAAGTAGGGAGCCTGGCAAAAAGTTTTAATTATATGACCGGGGAAATTCAAAGTCTGGTAGTAAAGCAGGAAGAGACCATTGAGGAGTTAAAGCGGGAAAGGGATTATGTAGCCGAAGTGGAGAAGCAGAAGCGAAAGGCTGAATTAAGAGCTTTGCAGGCCCAGATTAATCCACACTTTCTTTACAACACGTTAAATGCCATAACATGGCAGGCAGCGGACCAGGGAGCAGAGGAAATTAGCATCCTGTCAAATTCGCTAGGGAAATTTTTTCGTATTTCCCTGAGTAAAGGGGCTGAGGTAGTCACCTTAAGGGAAGAAATTGAACACGTAACCAGCTACCTGGACATTCAGAGAATCCGCTATCACTCAAGGCTGAATTACCAGATTAATGTAGAAGAGCAGTGGCTGGACTACAGGGTTATTAAGTTGATTTTACAGCCTTTGGCAGAGAATTCCATTTATCACGGAATAAAAGAGAAGCAGGGAACAGGGTTGATACGGATATATGAAGAATCGTGGGGTTCAGGAAAGGAGCAGATATTAAAACTGATTGTATGGGATAATGGAGCAGGCATTCCAGAAGATAAATTGAAGGTTCTTAATGATGCTCTGAAAAAAGGTGAAACAGACCGTTCAGAGGGTTATGGGATTTATAATGTAAATGAAAGACTTCGTCTGTTTTTCGGAGAAGATTACGGACTTCAGTTTGAAAGTGTAACAGGTCAGTGGACCAAGGCAATTGTTACTTTTCCGGAAAGGAATTGGGGGGATTGATTGATGTATCGGATTATGATCGTGGATGACGAGGATTATGTAAGAGATCTGTTGGTAAAAAACATTCCTGGTTTCTCTTTGCCAATAGAAGTGGTGGCGGTGGCAGGAGATGGAAGAGAGGCTCTGGAATTGGCAGTTCTTTTAAAGCCGGATATCCTAATCACAGATATATTTATGCCTTTTATGAATGGGCTGGAATTGATCAAGGAGATGCAAATGTCAGGACTCTGCAGTGAAAATGTAGTGATCAGCGGATATGATGAATTTGATTACGCCAGACAAGCAATTTCTTTAGGGGTTAAGAATTATCTTTTAAAACCATTTCTTCCTCAGGAGCTGGAGGAAGTTCTTCAAAAAATGATACAGGAGCTGGACAGTCAAAAAGCACTCCATCAGAATATGAGTCTGCTGCGGGAACAGGCTTTCGTCAGAGAAGGTCTTGCAAGGGAAAAAGTATTTAAAAATTTGCTTGAGGGACGTGACTGCAAGGATAGGGACTATCAGCAACTGGGCGTTGAATTATCAGGAGATTACTATCTGGCAGGAGTCATACGCCTTACAGGAGCGGCCTGGGATTTTGGAAGGCAGGAACAGGTGGAAGAGTTTTTATTGCTGATCAGGGAAGGGTATCTTCTTCCGGGAATCAGAATGCATGCTGTCAGCTTCGATGGAACTCATCTGGCAGTGATCTGGTGCGGAACAGGAGACAGTGAAACTGCATTTTTAGAAAAAATCAGAGTGGGGATGAAGAAAATACAGGCCAGCTTAAAAAAATATTATCAGATACAGCTCAGCTGTGCACTGGGGTGTCCGTATAAGAACTTTAGAGACTTAAATTTATCCTATCAGGAGTCTATGGCTGTCTGGAGAGGAACTTTGGATATAGAAAAGTCTATTATGTTCTATCAGGAAGAAAACAATACACAAGAAGAAAGCAGCAGTTCCCAGATCAGAGACTGGAAAAATCAGATTCGTCTTTCTGTCCGGACAGGACAAAAAGAAGAAGCCGATGCACAGCTTCATAGGCTGATGAAGAGCTATGCCTCCTTAGCTAATAAGAAAAGTGATTATATCAGTGTATCGGTAAGAGAATTAGTGTATGCAGTCCAAAATGATATGGAACAAGCAGGCTATGGAAGAGATGAAATGGAATCCATTGCTTATATGCAGGGCAGGATTCCTTATGGCAGTCTCATGGATATGAAGAAAATGCTGGAAAGCTATATAGAGAGGTGCTGCCTTGTGGTTTCTGAACATTCTGAAGAAACAAAAGCAAGTGCAGTGGTAAAGCAGATTAAACTTTTACTGGATAATAATCTGAAAAACAGCGATATAGATCTGGAATGGACGTCAGAACAGGTACATTTCAGCTCCAGTTATGTACGCCAGATTTTCAAGCAGCATGCTGGAGAAGGTTTTGGTGAGTATTTAATACGGAAACGTATGGAACAGGCAGGCATACTTCTTCAGAAAACCAACTTAAGGATACAGGAAGTGGCAGAAGAGTGCGGCTATGATAATCAAAGGTATTTTGCCAGCAGTTTTAAGAAGTTTTACGGTTGTACACCGACAGAGTTTAAAAAAGTAGTGGAAAAAGAACGATTGTATTGAGGGGGCTATCACATGATACAGTTTACAGAAAAAGAAGTCAGACATTTACGAGAAAAAGGAAAGTTTTGGCCGGAATCATTAGAAGGGCTGAAGTTGGGAGTCAATGAAATTATGGCAGAACCGGTTCTGGTTCCGAAAACGGGAATCGCTAACTGGTTTCTTTATTATTACTGCCCCCAATGTTCCGTTTTGCTGGAATTTAACCGCAGGTCTGAACATTGTCATAAATGTCCTGCCTGTGGCCAGGTGTTTTCAGGGGAACCTTATGACAGTACATGGTGGGGAATTATTAATGCCAAAAACTACACAGCCGCTTTCCAGCTGGGACTGCTTTATCTGGTAACCGGCAAAGAATCTTATGGAAAAAAGGCAATTACCATCATGGCAGAGTATTCCAAATATTACAAGGATTATGAGGTACATGGAGATATTCCTTACAATGGTCCCGGAAAATCAGGAGCGCAGACTCTTGATGAAGCCAATTTTCTGCGTAGCTTCGCTATGACCTATGATCTGCTGTCAGATATTATGACAGAGGAAGAGAGAGCCTTCGTCCGAGATGGAATGCTGCTGCCCGGTGCAGAGTTTTTAATAGAGCACCGTCATAATCAATTGCATAATCATGAAGTAATCATCAATTCCGCCATTGCTATCATCGGATTAATTTTTGAGGTGGATTCCTATGTGAAGTTTGCAGTTTATGAGCCATACGGTCTGCTTTATCAGCTAGAGCATGGAATGCTTAAGAATCATATGTGGTTTGAGGGAGCCTTTGGTTATCATTTTTATGCTTTAACCAGTTTTTTTGCATATGAAAAGTTTGCATTACATACACCTCACAGCCATATAGACCATCCGAATTATAAGGCAATGATGGAATTGCTGGTTAATTATCTGGAGCCGGGATTTGGCATCCCCATGTTAAATGACACAAATTATGGACACACATCTTCCAGCCTTTATCTATATGAGTTTGCCTACAGGGAAATAGGAGGAAATAAGCTGCTTTATATCTTAAATGAATTATATAAAAGAGAAAAGCGGGATAACCTGGAAGCCTTTATTTACGGTGCGGATGAATTGGATCCATGTCCTCATTCATTTAACAATTATCATGTAGAAGAGGGAGGGTACGGGAATACTATTTTAAGGGGTGCTGATAATCGCTATCTTCTGTTAAAGCATGACAGTTACGGAGGAGAGCACGATCATTATGACCGTCTGAGTATCAGCTATCTTGCCTATGGAAAACGGATTTCGCCTGATCTTGGAACAACCGGCTATGGTGCATTCATGCATTATAATTTCTATAAAAACACAGGTTCTCACAACACTGTCACCATTGGAGAAGAAAATCAGGCTCCTGCAAACGGTATTTTAAAGCGGTATGAGGAATTGGAGGGTGTGGTTTATGTGGAGGCAGAGGCAGACTGGACAGTTCCTTATGAAATGCCGGACAGTTTTACCATTGTTCAATGGAAGGAAGAATATTACAGAACTGTTAAAATGACAAGAAAAATTGCCTGGACAGATGATTATTTTGCAGAAGTATTTATTGTAAAGGGTGCTGATCCCAAGTTATCTATTGACTGGGTAATGCATATTTCGGGAGAGACAGTCCTGACACCTAAAGGCCAGCCAGTAAAATTTTTTTCTGAAAAGAAACCTTATAAGCAGCTTCATTCTATGGTAAAGACAAATGCTGACAGCAAAATGGTGACTGCTTATAGAGATGGGAGTGTTACCACCCATATTTTTGGTTTGGGCTTTGGTCAGGCGGTATTCAATGGAAGAGGTCCTGATAATCCCTCTGTATCAGATATTAACTACAGGATAGAACGCAGTTTTGGGGGTGAAGCCGTGTTTGCTCATGTGATTACCAGCAGTGACGGGGCGTGCAAAGTAAAAGAAGTATTGTTTGAGGAATCGGACGGAGGCATGATGATTCATGTTACAGAAGACAATGGAAGAGAAAGAAAAATCTTATTATAAAGGAAAAGGAAACATGCAGAATCAATATGATGTAATCGTGGCAGGAGGAGGGCCTTCAGGCGTTGCAGCAGCCATTGCAGCAGCCAGAAACGGCTGCAATACTCTTATTATTGAACGCGAGGCATTTTTTGGGGGAATGGCAACTCTGGCCTGTGTACCTGCTTTTGGACCTTATACCAACGGAGTACAGGATCTCATTGGAGGAATTGGACGGGAAATTCTGGAGGAGCTGAAAAAGGGAGGATATGAAAGTCCATTTTATGACAGAAAGTCTGACCGGATTGAGGGAATTGACTGGTATCCGATTGATCCTGAGCATTTGAAACGGGTTCTTGATTATCTGGTAATAAAAAGTGGCTCCAAGGTGTTATTTCATACTGCAGTGACAGATGTAAAAACCCATAATGGAACAATAGAAGCCGTTCAGATATTTGGAAAAGCCGGGTTTCAATGGCTGGAAGCCAAATATTTTATTGATTGCACAGGCGACGGGGATCTGGCAGCTATGGCAGGTGCCCCATGGGAATATGGAGATGCTCAGGGCAGAGTACAGGCAGGAACTCTCTGCTTTCGTGCAGCAGGTATAGATGTGGAACAGTTTATGGACTATGTCCGCAGAGAAGGAGAAGATGGAAACTTGTCTGTCGCCTCGGAGAAAGCAAAAAAAGACGGACATTTTCCCGCAGGTGAAACAAAGATCGGGGGCATGGCTCTTCAAGAGAATGGAATAGCTGGTTTGAATTTTGGCCATGTGTACAATTTAAAACCTCTGGACCCATGGGATTTAAGCCGGGCAGAAATGGAAGCCAGAAAAAGGCTGCCGGAAATGATTGGATTTTTACGGGAATACGTTCCGGGTATGGGGCATTGTGTCTTAGTCTCCAGCGGTCCTTATCTGGGAATACGTGAATCAAGAAGAATTAAGGGACGATATACACTGACAAAAGAAGATTTTAAAAACCGGGCTGATTTTCCGGATGCGATTGCTTATTACTCTTATCCTATTGATATCCATGGGGCAGTGCCTGAGGAAAACCAGGGAAATGAGAAAATGTATCATAATTCAAAATATAAAAATGGAGAATGCTATGGAGTACCTTACCGTTGTCTTATTCCTGTAGGTATGAAGAACCTGGCTGTTGCAGGGCGTTCCATCAGTTCAGACCGGACAATGATGGGTTCTGTACGGATTATGTGTGCCTGTTTTGCAACTGGTCAGGCAGCAGGAACGGCGGCAGCCATTGGAATGAGAGAAGGCGGGTCTCTGGAACTTGGCGATGTGGATACTGGATTATTAAGAAGACGTTTGGAAGAACAAAAGGTTTACATAAAAAATGATATTACATTAAGATATTAAAATTAGAAAGTAAAGCCCTGGAAGAGTATAAAGCTCTGCCGGGGCTTTGTTTTCTAATATAAGTGGGACGGTGAAGTATTATTGAATCAGGTACTTATATTTATGAAAGAGAACAAAAATATAAGATGGAAAAATAATTCATTTTGATATAAAATATAACCAATAAATATCTCAGAAAGAGATTTTATTAATAAGAAGAATATTATTTTCAGATGGTATGGGGATGAGCGTGAATATCATAATACAGTTTTATTGCAAAGTGAGACATACTTGGGAAAAAGCTGGTAAAAATAAAAGGGGGAAGCGATGTGAGAGAGAAGGCATTTAAACTAAAAAAAACACCCTATGGATGGCTTGATTTTATTGCAGTACCATTTTCCTGTGACTATGGGGCTGCGGCTGCATTGGGAGTACAGAAGCTGTTAACTGATCTGTCAGCAGTATTTCAAGTAGTGGTTATGGCAAATTTTTTGGATTATACAAACAGGGCTTTAAAAGCAGAAACAGGGTGGGAGCCCGTGTTTTACTGGTTCTCCATTCTTGTAGTGTGCGTGGGATGGAGGAGAATTTCTTTTCGGGTAGGGTGTATTTTTACTGAACGTCTCCGAATACGTGCAGAAGCGCAAATAAACATGGTATTGACAGATAAACGGGCCAGGCTTTCTTACCGTTTGATCGAAAATGAAGATAGCTGGAATCTGATTAACCGTGTGAGCGAAAAGCCAGAGCATCAGGTGACTATCATGCTGCAGCGTTCTTATAATCTGATACTGTACATAATTCGTATTTTGGGGGTGCTGTACATCGTTTTTTCTCAGGTGTGGTGGATCGGTATTCTTACATTTATTCTTTGCATTCCGCTGATTTTGATATCTCTGAAAAACGGAGAAAAGAATTATAATGCCAAAAAGCAGGTGGCAGAATATGAGCGGCGTTATCAATATTTGGGAACTGTCCTGTCCGGAAGGGAAGCCGTCAATGAACGGACACTTTTTGGGTATTCTGAAAAAGTAAATAAAGACTGGTATGATCAATATGAGAAGGCCCGGGTCATAAAATGGAATGCAAATTTAAAACTGGCCTGCAGCGTTCGTGGAAGCAGTGCTGTCGTTACACTTATTTCTTCTTTTATAATTATAGCATTAATATTCCCTGTTACAAGAGGACAGATTTCAGTGGGAATGTTTATTGCTCTTGCGACGGGAATGTATGATTTGGTTAATATGGTGGGAATAGAGCTGACAAAAGCTGTTTCCCAACTTTCCCAGTGCAGGGAATATCTGAAAGATTTAACTGAATTTGCAGCATTGGAGGAGGTGAAAGGAGTGGACGAGCCGCCTTCCAAAGAGCAGATGGAAGTGAATGAATTGGAGTTTCGGGACGTGTGTTTTTGTTATCCGGGAACAGCAAACATGATCTTAAATCGTTTAAGTTTTAAAATCAAAAGGGGAGGCCATTATGCTTTTGTTGGTGCCAACGGAACCGGAAAAACAACCATTACCAAGTTGCTGACAGGCCTTTACGACCAGTATGAAGGCGAAATCCTTATAAATGGAAAAGAATTAAGAACCTATTCACATCCCCAGCTAAAAGCTGTGTTTTGCGGACTTTACCAGGATTTTGCAAAATATTACATATCTGTAGAAGAAAATGTTGCTTTAGGAGCAATTAACCGGCTTAGCCAGCCAGAATGTGAGACTGAGATTGAAAATGCCTTGAAAACCGTTGGATTGTATGAAGAGATTTCCGGATTGCCATATGGTGAAAAAACCAATCTGGGTAAAATCAGGGAAAACAGCGTTGACTTATCAGGGGGACAATGGCAGAAACTGGCCATGGCAAGAGCAGTTATGAGTAAGGCACCGGTACTGATACTGGACGAGCCTACAGCCGCTCTTGACCCCATCAGTGAAAGTAATATGTATGAGGAGTTTGAAGATATCAGCAGAGGGAGGACTACATTATTCATCAGCCATCGTCTGGGATCAACGAAACTTGCCCACCAAATCTTTGTTTTGACGGAAGGCCATATTCAGGAAACCGGGACTCATGAGGACTTGATGAAACAACATGGACTTTACGCGGAAATGTTCGATAGCCAGAGGAGGTGGTATCAGTGAGTCAGGAAAAGTCAGTCTCTTTTTTGAAACTGTTTGGCAGGTTGTTTCGGATTCTTTGGATAAATGATAAAAGGTATACCATTGTTTCTGTTCTGCTATGCGCAGCGGGAGGATTTGCCACTGCTGCAAATACACCGGTAAAACAATACTTTTTTGAGGCAGTAGAAAATTTATCCAGTAACAATCATATAAACCTTGTTATAAGCTTAGGAATATTTTGGGGTATATTTACACTGATTACTCTGTTAATTCAGGGAATGTCTGATTTGGTTATGGAAGATTTAGGAGTCCGGCTTGGGGGCTTTTTAGGAAGGGATGTAAATAGGAAAGCAGCAAATCTTGCACCGGTCTGTTATGAAGACAATAAAATCCTGGATTCCATGAACCAGGCTTATAAGGGTGTAGAGCAATCTAAGGAAATAATTCAGATATTTATGATGCTTGCAGCATTTTATATTCCTTACTTTATGTTCTTCTCTGTATATCTGTACCGCATTCATCCGGTCCTTAGTGTGGGCATTGTGCTGGTCTTGCTTCCAACATTGGGCGGGCAGTATATCCGTACCCGGTATTATACGGGTCTGGAAAACCGAGTGGCGCCTGTACGGCGTAAAATGGAGTATTATCAAGCCTGCATTGCCGACAGGGAAAATGGAAAAGAAACAAGATTATTAGGTGCTGTTTTCTTTTTCAGGGAGCTTTATAAAGTTTCAGCCCTCATGTTTCAAAAGGAGTCCTGGAAAACGGAAAGAAAAAGTTCTTTGGTCGAACTGGGGCTGCGTTTGCTGAGCCTTCTTGTTTATGTAATGATTCTTGGACTGATGTATCAATATTTAATAAGAGGAAATCTGGGAATAGCTGCATTCGCTGCGATTTTAACATCAATTGACCAGATGTTTAACTATATGGACTATGTGGGATATTACATAGGTGATATATCAACTTATATATCGGCAGTTACAAATACCATGGCATTTATGGAATTACCGGAACGAAAAGGAACGTCTGTGGAGTTGTCTCATTATGATATAGAATTTCATCATGTATTCTTTTTTTATCCGGGCAGTAAAAAGCCAGTGCTGCAGGATGTGACGTTGTCAATATCAGAAGGGGAAACCATTGCAGTTGTAGGAGAAAACGGAGCAGGTAAGTCCACGCTTGCCAAGCTTTTGCTGGGGTTATATCTGCCAGAGGAGGGAGAGGTATTACTGGGAGGGTGGAATACAAAGGAAATCTCTCCAGACTCTGTCTTTCAAAAAGCTTCAGGTGTCTTTCAGAATTTTCAGCGTTATAAAATGACACTAAGGGAAAATATCAGCATCAGTGAAACTGATTGCGGTCAGGAAGAATTAAAACTTAATCAGATTGTGAAGGAAGTTAATTTAGAGGAAAAGAGCGAAGGCTTGCCAAAGGGAATAGAGTCCATGCTGGCAAGGGAGTTTGGGGGCTCGGATATTTCCGGTGGTCAATGGCAGAGAGTTGCTATTGGGAGAGGCTTGTATCGGGAACATGAAATGATTGTACTGGATGAACCGACTGCGGCAATCGATCCTTTGGAGGAATCAAGAATATACCTGCAGTTTGCTTCATTGTCAAAAGGAAAGACTTCCGTCATTATTACTCACCGGATCGGTTCTGCAAGACTTGCCGACAAAATTATAGTTATGGATCATGGAACCATTGCAGGAGTGGGATCTCATGAGGAGTTATTAGAGAACAATATGGTTTACCGCACAATGTTTGAAGCCCAGGCTCAGTGGTATCAGTGACATCTAAGTGTATTAGGAAGTCCTGATTATCAAATATGGGCAAGGTCAGACGAATGAAGGGAGAAGTCCGTGAAATTTCTGGAAACGAAGGAAACGGAACAGATGGTTCTATTGGAAGAGACAAAAGAATGCAGTGTTTTTCAGATGAAGAACAGTACTGGAGAAGGCATTATGACCATGTATCAGGTGTTTCCAGGATTAAATATTTCCTATAATGATTACCATATGGAAAATTTTGATTCCACCTATACCACAAGCCGGAATCTGTTTTGTATTGATCATTGCAGAGAGGGCAGGCTGGAATATGCATCTGCCCAAGGGGCTTTTTCTTACTTTGAAGCGGGAGATTTAAAATTGGACCGAAGAATTACACATCAGGGACATTTTGAATTTCCCCTTGCCCATTATCACGGGCTGATGATTGCATTTGATTTGGATCTGGCAGGAGCGGCATTAAAAGAGGAAATAAAGAATTTTCCGATAGATCTTTTAAGCCTCCAAAAGAAATTTTGTAGTGGAAAGCAACCCAGGATAATTCATAATGCACCTGCAATTGAGCACATTTTCAGCGAACTTTATATAGTTCCGGAAAAGATCCGGATTCCTTATTTTAAAATCAAAATATTTGAACTGCTGTTATATCTGGATGTGTTAGAGCTTCCAAAAACCATAGAGGAAAAACCCTACTTTTATAAAAAAGAAGTGGAAAAGATCAAAGCCATGCGGAAGATGATGATAGAAAATCTGGAAAAACACTATACCCAGGAAGAATTATCAGTACTCTTTGATATTCCGCTGACACCAATGAAAAACTGTTTTAAAAATGTCTATGGAAGTCCAATCAATCAATACATGCGAATATACCGTATGAATCAGGCAGCAGTGTTATTGAAAAACAAGAGAGAGATCAACGTGACGGATATTGCCGGAAAAGTAGGGTATGACAGCCCCGGTAAGTTTTCGGCAGCTTTTAAAAAGGTCATAGGAAAATCCCCTTTGGAGTATCGCAAAATTTTTGGTCCAAATGGAACAAAGTAGTCTTTACGGAGAAGAAAAAAGCATAGTAATTCGTTATGATATGGATGGTTGGATAATTCTGACGATCCATTTTTTTTGCTTTATGAAAAGAAAAAGTCCAATATAGAAGGAAAGGAAAGTATTTTATATGAAGAAGAAAAAAGAGAATTGGTTTTCCTGTCTCATGAGTTACGCAGAAGGCAGTAAAGGTAAGTTATGGCTGTCGGTGCTGCTATCAATCATAAGCATCGGATCAGGCCTTGTACCATATTATTGTGTGTACAGAATGATTGAGTTATTTACAGAAAATAAAGTGACCTATGATTCATTGGTTTATTGGGTGGTAATTATACTTGGGGCTTATGTAGTAAAGGTGGTTGGTTTTGGGCTTTCCACTGGCATTTCCCATCAGGCTGCATATCAAATTCTTGAAGTGTTAAGACTTCGTGTCTCCGATGCATTTATGCATGCTCCTCTTGGAGAGGTTACAAGCCATTCTATTGGAGAAATCAAAAATATCATGGTAGATAAAATAGAGAACATTGAACCCCCATTGGCACATCTGATTCCGGAAGGAGCTGGGCATGTAATACTTCCCCTTGCCAGTTTTACGGGGCTTTTTATTGCAGACTGGAGAATAGCACTTGCTTCACTGGTTACTTTGCCTCTTGCACTCTTATGCATGATACTTACCTATAAAATCAGCGGAAAGAATTTTGATAAATACAACAAAGCCAATAGTCATATGAACAGTGTAATTGTGGAGTATATTGAAGGCATTGAGGTGATTAAGGCATTTGGGCGGGAAGGAACATCCTACGAGAAATTTGCTGTAGCAATTACAGATTACCGCAGTTTTATCCTTAAATGGCTTTCTTCCACATGGATCAGCATGAAATTGGCATTTGCTCTTTTGCCATCGACACTGCTTGGAACTCTTCCGGTTGGACTGTTATTATACAGCAAAGGAACGTTTTCTCCTGCACAGGCAGCACTTTGCTGTATGCTGTCTATGTCCATGATTGGTTCTCTGGCTAAGCTGGAGGTATTTAGTGAAGACATAAGACAAATGCAGTTTACTATAGAAAATCTGCAGCAGTTTCTTCATATGCCCTCCTTACCAGAAGCAAAAGACAATGTGGCATTGCAAGATTATGATATCAATTTTAGTAATGTCACCTTTTCCTATGATGGAAAGGAAGAACATGAAGTATTACATGGAATTAACATGAAGCTTTCTCAGGGAAGTTTCACAGCACTGGTAGGACCTTCAGGCGGAGGTAAATCAACAATTGCTAAATTACTTGCTCGTTTTTGGGATGTAACAGGCGGGGAAATAGAAATAGGCGGCGTAAACATCAAAGACTTTCCATTGAGGCAGCTTGCAGATACGGTTAGCTTTGTCACGCAGGATAACTTTCTTTTCCGATGCTCTTTACTTGAAAACATTAGATTGGGGAATCCCCAGGCATCTGATGAGGCTGTATATGCTGCAGCCAAAGCGGCCCAATGTGACGAGTTCATTCAGAAACTGGAAAAGGGATATGAGACTCCGGCAGGAGAAGCGGGAAAAAGATTATCAGGCGGGGAAAAACAGCGTATTGCCATTGCAAGAATGATATTGAAAAATGCACCCATTGTTATTTTGGATGAAGCAACTGCTTTTACGGATCCTGAAAACGAAGAAAAGATTCAGCACAGTATTGCGGCGCTCACAAAAGGGAAAACACTTCTGGTGATTGCACACCGTCTTTCCACCATTAAGAATGCAGACAATATCCTGGTTTTGAGAAACGGCAATATAATTGCCCAGGGAACACAGGAAGAGTTGTTGAACATATCACCACTCTATGCTGATATGTGGAAGGCACATATTGGTGCAAAGTCATGGTCTGTTGGGACCCAGGGAAAGGAAGGGATGCAGAATGTTTAAAACAATAAAGCGAATTATTGAATGGTGTGGAGAGTTTAAAGTGAAATTATTCATAGGATTCCTGTTTTCCTTTTTTTTCGGCTGGTTTGCAGCTATGCCTGTTATTATAGCAGCACATACAGTTGCCATGGTGATTAAGGAGCAAAGGGGAGAGGAAAGATTTGATACAAAATGGATTGGATTCAGTATTTTATTGATGTTTCTCTTTATATTTCTCCGCTTTTTATTTGACTATCTAAGAGCAAAATTTCAGGAACCCATCAGCTATGAACTGGTTTCCAGAGACAGACTTGCAGTTGGTGATTTATTAAAGCGTGTATCCCTTGGGTATTTTCAGAAAGTGAATACAGGTGATATTTTAAATTCAATTACAACGGGATTGCATACGTTAGAAAATATGGGAATCCGGATGGTTGATAATTTTATCGGAGGCTATCTGAATTTCTTGTGTATTTTCTTTTGGATTGCTGTTATTAATCCCAGGGTATCCCTGATAACCATTGCAGCTGTGGCAGGTTCCTTTTTGTTTTTGCTGGTGATATCAAAGTACAGTGCTCAGAATGCTCCTGTGTCTGCCAGGGTGGATCGTGATCTTACTAATGCGGCAATTGAATATGCCAGAGGATTACCCATTGTAAAATCCTTTGGACAGGACGGTGCAGCCATAGAAAGTATGAGAAAGGCGTGCAGAGAGAGTAAAGAGATTCATTTGAAGATTGAGTGGGGGTTTGTTCCTGCCAATTGCCTTCATTTATTTATGCTGAAAGCAGGCTCCATGGGGCTTCTTTTCTCTTCCTTTTATCTTGGCTGGACAAACCAGATATCAATTTCTAATATGCTTTTATTAATGTTTCTGTCTTTCCATGTATTTGCTTCCATTGAACCAATCAGTGACAGTGCGCATATATTGGGGGTTATTGAAGAAGCCATGAATCAATTGGATTTTCTCAAATCAGAAGAATTTATTGATGAGGGAGGCAGGGCAGTTGGGCTCACTCACTATGGAATAGAATTTAAGGATGTATCTTTTGGTTATGACTCCAGATTGATATTGAATCATGTGAGTTTTATTATTCCGGAAAAGACGGCGACGGCTATCGTTGGATCTTCTGGCAGCGGAAAAACAACGATTTGCAATCTCATTGCAAAATTTTATGATGTTAATGGGGGCAGCATTGAAGTTGGCGGTGAAAATGTAAAGGATTTTACTTGTGACGGCCTGATGTCTAATATTTCCATGGTATTTCAAAATGTATATTTATTTCATGATACCATTCGGAATAATATCTGTTTTGGAAACCCTGAAGCTACAGAAAAAGATTTGATTCATGCGGCAAAAAAAGCATGCTGCCATGATTTTATTAAAGCCCTGCCAAATGGCTATGATACAGTAATCGGAGAGGGAGGGGGAACACTTTCGGGCGGTGAAAGACAAAGGATATCCATAGCAAGAGCAATTCTTAAAGATGCACCAATTATTATTCTGGATGAAGCGACTGCCTCTGTTGACCCTGAAAATGAACAATATATTCAGGCCGCAATTACAGAATTAACGAAAGGAAAAACTATTATTACAATTGCACATCGTCTGGCAACAATAGAAAATGCGGATCAGATTCTGGTTGTTGATCAGGGTAAGATTGTGGAAAGTGGGACACATAAAGAATTAGTGAAAAAAGAAGGAGTTTATAAAAACTTTGTGGAAATACGTGAAAAAGCAGAAGGGTGGAATATTGCTTAAAACTAATGATCCTAAAAAATAAAGTAGATTTTATATCAGTGTGCAAAATAAAAGATATGCCGGAAAATAAGATAGTCTAATTACAGGGTCCGTATAACTCATAGGAGTTATACGGACCCTGTAATTTTGATAAAAATACAATATTTACACCAAAAAAACCAAAAATCAAACTCACAGATAAAAAAAACGTATGGTAAAATGACCATGTTAAAAAGTTTTTGAGCTTATTTTTTGGGGAAAACGCATAAAAGTTCAACACTTTTAAAGAAATGCAATTTCAGAAAACACCTCAATGTAAGATGGATTCCCTAAGGGATATATATCCTGATGGATCTCAAACTGGAGAGAGGTTTTGGGAATTGCGGAGAAAGGGGGCATTTCAGCGTTAAAGTATAATCTCTGGCGTTTTCTTTGAGAAATGATGTATTGCCATAACAATAAAAAAATGAAGAATGGGAGTTTGAAAATGGAAAAAGGATTAATTGGAATTCAAATGAGCACCATTAAGAAAAAAGTGGATGAATTAGGAGCATATGAAACATTGAAGACCTGTGCAGAGTTGGGGTATCACTGTGTGGAAATCAGCCAGATACCCATGACACAGGAAAATGTAAGTGAAATAAAAAGAGCATGCGATGACTATGGCATAAAGGTGGCTGCCTGCAGTGCATCTCTGGAACCCGTGGTTCCCGGAAAACCGGGAGAAGCTCTGACTACAGATTTTGATAAGATTGTGGCCGACTGTAAAGCATTGAACTGTAATTTGCTTCGCATTGGCATGCTGCCTCTTACTTGTATGGGCAATCGTGATAAAGCTTTAGAATTTGTGAGAAAAGCCGATGAAATTGCGGAGAGGCTGAAAGAACATGATATTGATTTATATTATCACAATCATCATGTGGAGTTTATTAAATACGATGGACAGTATTTGCTGGATATTATTAAAGACAATACCAGGTATATGGGGTTTGAATTGGACATTCACTGGATTCAGCGCGGGGGTGAAAATCCGGTGGAGTTTGTAAAGAAATATGAAGGCAGGATACGTCTGCTTCATTTGAAAGACTACCGAATCAGAGAAGTAAAACGTTCAGAAGGTGAATTTGATGCGAAAACCTTTATGAGGGAATTTACGGATATTGTTGAGTTTGCAGAATTAGGGGAAGGCAGTCTGCCCATCAAAGCGTGCATGGAAGCAGGCCTTGCCGGCGGGAGTGAGTATTTTTTGATTGAGCAGGATGATACTTATGGCCGGGATCCTTTTGAGAGCCTGAAGATCAGCCGGGATCACCTGATTGAATTGGGATATGGGGATTGGTTTAAAATATAAATTAATGCAAAAAACTACATAATTGTAAGGAGGAAGGTATTATGTCAGGCAGATCGGAGAAACAGGTGGAAGACAGCTTCCGGAAATTTGGAATGCTGGATAAGGTGGCTTATGCTGCCGGGGATTTTGGTTGTAATATGAGTTTTGCACTTGCCGGTTCATTTTTTACTTTATTTTATACCCAGTACATGAAAATCAATTCACTTTCATTTGCGGGAATTCTGATAGTACTCAAGGTCTGGGATGCAATTAACGATCCCATGATTGGCGGTTTTATTGATTCCAACAAACGAAACTATAAATTAGGGAAATTTAAAACATTTATTTCGTATGGTTCCATCGGGTTGTTGTTATCTGCAGCATTGTGTTTTCTGCCTTTTCCCAATGCCCCTCAGATAATAAAAGTTGTGCTATGTGTGTTGGGTTATGTTGCCTGGGATGCCTGCTATACCTTTGTAAACGTTCCTTATGGCTCCATGGTAAGCGTTATTTCACCGGACCCGGGTGACCGGGCCCAGCTTTCGGCATGGAGGTCTCTTGGTGCCAGATGTGCCGGTATTCCGATTGGTATTATTCTTCCTTTTGTTTTGTATAATGAAAACCAGGAGTTAATGGGGAACCGCCTTTTTTTTGTTGCACTGGTGCTTGGGTTCATAGGGTTTATTGCATTGCGTTTTATGATTAAGAATACAGTGGAGCGTGTACAGGTGTCAGAAGAAGAACGAAAAAGGGAAAGTGAATCGTTCAACTACATAAAATCAATAAAAAATTTTGCCGGTAACCGCCCGGCAATTGGAGCAACGATGATTCCCGTCGCTACGTTCTTTGGTGCATACGGTTCCAACATTGCAGTGACTGTTATGTTTCAGGCATATTTTAAAAATGCATCTCTTTTAGGAATCCCCGCAATGCTTTCTTTAATTCCGTCACTGATTTTTGTACCATTTGTTCGCCAGATCGCCACAAGGTGGGGGAAAAAAGAAGCTGCATCAGCAGGAATGATACTCAGCCTGGTTTCCATGGGGGCGTTAATGGTTGTTCCGATTCCGCCCACCAATACGGGTATCATAATATTTTCCGGCTTTCTTCTGATAAACGGTCTGGGAAGCGGACTTGGAGGATGTATGACTTATGCAATGATGGCAGATGCGATTGACTATAATGAATGGAAAAATGGAGTACGGGAGGAAGGAACCACATATGCCCTGCACTCATTTTTTCGCAAACTGGCTCAGGGAATCGGACCTTCTTTGGGACTGGTGCTGTTGGTAGCGGTAGGTTATGATGAGAAGTTAGGTGCCGCACAGCCATGGGAGGTAGCGTCAAAGATGAAGTCGTTAATTGGAGCCTGTTATTTTTTTAGTGTGATATTAATGATCATCGGTGTACGATTTATTTACAATCTGGACAAGAATACGTTAAATGAAATGGAATGTGCTCTCGGACGCAAAAAAGTAAGTACAGAAATCTTTGAAAAAGAAATGGAACTGGGAGCCTGATAGATCCAAAAACATGTTATAATATAATGCTTGCAGTAAAACCGGTTATTCGTTAAACTTTAAATTGATAGTTAAAATAAAACCATTGTAAGATTACAGATGCCATAGAAAAGGCATAGGAAATCATGATGAAAGCCTGTTATATTTATAAAATAATATAGATACAGAATGGGGAAAGACTGTGGATGCTGATTGATTTTTTGCATATAATGAGAAAAATTGCCAAATCTCATAATATAAACATGACAATTATAAAACAAGAAATGGAAGAGCTTCCTGATTTTGATTTAGGGATTCGCCGTCTTTTGTTTCCTCAAGAAGAAGAGAAGCGCTTTCTGAACATGATCGGTCAACTGAATCAAAAAGATACGCTGTATTATCTTTTTGATTATTTTGATACAGAATACTGCGTGATGCCAATTCCAAAAGATGAACAGGAGAATGGAACATTTATTATTCTGGGACCCTATCGTAGTGAAATTTTGGATGAGAAAAAGCTTCAGGAAATGATTGAAGTAAAGTTAATTCCCAGAGGACATATGGATGATTTAAGAGAATATTACAATGTAATACCGGTAATTGCCAGTTTACCTCAATGGAAAGAAGTTTGCCTGGCTCTTTACAGGACCTTGTGCCGTAAAGAAATGATACAAACGGAATATGTCAGCCAGATTTGTCCGGAGAGTATGTTTCAGATCGAATCACCGAAAAGTGACCTTTCCCTTAAAATAATAGAGGAACGTTATGCAATGGAAGGGGAACTCATGAAAGCAGTTACCAACGGAGATACGGAGACAGCGCTGAAAATTAAAAATATCATGGGAGGTTACAAACCGGCGAGAAGGTACAAGGACCCTATCCGTGATGGACGAAATACTTTAATTATATATAATACACTGCTTAGAAAAGCAGCTGAAAGAGGAGGAGTCAATCCTGTTTATTTAGATGCCATATCAACCCAGATTGCAAAGCGGGTGGAAACAATTAATAATGACCAGGAACTGGACCGGTTTTTAATAGAGATGCTTAGAAAATACTGCTTGCTGGTTCAAAATTACTCTTTTAGAGGGTATTCTCCTGTCATTCAGAAAGTGGTAAATTACATTAATTTAAATATTACAGGAGAATTGTCTTTAAAGTACTTATCAGAAGGGTACTCTGTAAATGCAAGCTACTTATCCACACTATTTAAAAAAGAAATGAAAATGACAATTACAGATTACATTAATCAGCAGAGAATTCGGGAAGCAATGACTCTGTTAAATTCCACCAATATGCAGATTCAGGATATTGCTTCAAGATGCGGTATTTACGACGTAAACTATTTCCGAAAGCTATTTAAAAAAATTACGGGAATGACACCTACGGAATACGTGAAGCAGTTTCGAAATCATTAAAAGGTCCAAAGCCGAAATAAAAATATCAGTTGAAAGGAACGTACATATGACCTCACTAGGATATCAGGCATCTAGTCTGAAAGCGTATCTTTCCACTCCTGATGATCTGAAGGCCACATTTTGCAGACTGCGGGATATGGGCTACCGTCACCTTCAGCTTCAATGGATTGACCCGTCCATACCTCTGGAGTTTACGGCTGAAACTTTGCGGGAAACCGGACTTACCTGCATAGCGACCCAGGATAGCTTTGAAAAAGTCCGTGATAATTTGGACTACTACATAACCATGAATAAAAAATGGGGCAGTAAATGTCTTTGCGTCAGTACCATGCCCCGGAATCAGATGACAACAGATGGCATAAAGTTGTTTTGTTCTGAAATGAAACAAATCTTTTATGTACTGCGTGAACAGGGAATTTCCCTTACCTTTCATCCTCTTTTCTATAATTATGAGCAGGTGAATGGAGTATGCGGCCTGGATACTATTATGGAACTGCTTCCATTGGAATCAGGGCTGACTCTGTGTATCTATCATGCCGTGCGGGCAGGAGTCAATCCGGTCGCCCTTTTGGAACAATATAAAGGGCGTATAGAAATCTGTCACTTCAAGGACTTTATGATATTTCCCGATGGCGAGGAATATCTGGTTCCTGTAGGACAGGGGAAAATTGACTGGAATCCTATTTTTGAAGCCTGCCGCCGTTTTGGAGTAAGTTGGGGACTGGTAGAGCAGGAAACCTGGAAAAAGGACCCTTTTGTATGTGCCAGGGAGAGTCTGGACTATATATCAAGCTGCGGAATTATATAAGCAAATTATTATCTGATTTTGGATTTAAAAGTGTCCATTATGCATTGCCAATACAGATCTTCTGGTAGAAATCCCGGCCAGTTATCCTGATATCAGGATAACTGGCCGGGATTGTTTTTTCTTGCAGTTAAACTCTCCTTATATATTCCGCCATTCTATACAGTCATAATCTTGTGTGAAATCCGAGAATCATTATTAAGGTAATTCCTGTATTTTTTTTGTATAAATTTAATGATATGTAAAGAAAAAAATACAATATTAACACCACTTTAACCAAAAATCGGACTCATGAATTTTTGGAGATGTGTGCTAAACTGAATGCAATAAAAAACGAAGGAGGGTTTCGTGAAAAGAAATATTATTATTTCTGGGTTTGCAGATGAGATTTGCAAAGACTTTGAAAAACAGTTAGAGACAGTCGTTGGACTTGGTATGAAATATATTTCCTTACGTTCCGCAAATGGAAAAGGAATTTCTGAGTTTCAGGTTGATGAAGTCAAGGCGCAGCTTTTACCAATACTGAATCAGTTTGGTGTAAAGGTATCTTCTCTGGGTTCACCAATTGGAAAAGTTGGAGTAGAGGACGAGGAAGGTTATCAAAAACAACTGCTGCAGTTGGAGGTTCTGTGTCAAATTTGCAAAATTCTGGATTGCAAGTATATCCGTGTGTTTAGTTTCTATATTCCGGCAGGAAAGAATCCGGATCATTATAAGGATATAGTAATTGACAGAATGAAAGGCTTTTTAAAAGTCGCAAAAGCCTATGGCATTATTCTGATTCATGAAAACGAAAAGGATATTTATGGCGATACATCAGTTCGTTGTAAAGAACTTATGGAGGAATTGGCTGACCCCTGTTTTTTCAGCGCATTTGATTTTGCAAATTTTGTACAGTGCGGAGAAAACACAATTGATTGCTGGAATATGCTGAAGGATTATGTTG
Organism: Clostridiaceae bacterium; assembly: GCA_902363735.1. Classification (GTDB taxonomy): domain Bacteria; phylum Bacillota; class Clostridia; order Lachnospirales; family Lachnospiraceae; genus Lacrimispora. Next base: position 867,253 of record CABJBA010000001.1, on the reverse strand, counting down.
CTTATATTCATATCAAAGATGCAGTTTCAGCAGATAAGGAAAATGTGGTATGTGGAACTGGCGAGGGGCACATCAGAGAGATTTTGGAACAGGCCATTCATAAAGAAGGATATGAAGGGTTTTTGACTTTAGAGCCCCATCTGGTACTTTTTGACTCTTTGTCTGATTTGGAAATTTCTGATCCAAAACAGATCATTAAAGAGAATAAAGCAAAAGACGGTGCAGACGGATATGCAAAGCAATATTATGGGTTGTGGGATATTTTAAAATCTATAAATTAACACATGAAATGATTGGAAGGAGAAACAAAAATGGAAAAGCAGATTCGATATGGATTAATTGGAACCGGCGTGCAGGGCAGTGCATATGCGGGGTTTTTAAGCGGACAGGCAGGATATGCAGGAATGCCGGCAGTAGAGCGCCCTGCCCACTGTGCACTTGGAGCCTTATGTGATATTGATTCTCAAAAAGAGGAAATGTGCAGAGAAAAGTATCCGGATATCCCTTTCTATAAGGATTGGAAGGATATGGTAAAATCCAAAGATGTGGATGCAGTGATTACAACAGTGCCTCATTATCTGCATACAGAAATTGCGGTGTACTGTCTGGAGCATGGCATGAATGTCTTGGTAGAAAAACCGGCAGGGGTTTATGCAAAAGCAGTTCGTGAGATGAACGAGTGCGCGGCTGCCCATCCGGAGGTGGCATTTGGAATTATGTTTAACCAAAGAACAAATAAATTGTATCAGAAAGTAAAAAAGCTGGTGTCTTCGGGAGAAATGGGGCAAATACGCCGTTCAAGCTGGATTATTAACTCTTGGTGGCGTCCTGACAGCTATTACCGCCAAAGTGACTGGCGTGCTACCTGGGGCGGAGAAGGCGGAGGTGTTTTAGTTAATCAGGCACCCCACCAGCTGGATTTATGGCAATGGATCTGCGGTGTGCCTGACAGTGTCTATGCAAAATGTCTGTATGGCAGTCACAGGGATATTATTGTGGAAAATGACGTTACTATTGTAACGGAATACAGCAACGGTGCAACTGGAAGTTTTATTACCTGCACACACGATCCCATTGGAACAGATCGGCTTGAAATCAATTTAGATGGCGGAAAAATTGTGGTAGATAGCAGTAAAACTGCTACCGTATATCGTCTTAAAAAGAATGAAAGCGAAATGAATGAAACCATGAGCATGATGGATGTACATAAGCTGACCAGTGGGAATTCTGCCGGTGCAGGAGATATGATTTTAACAGAAACATTTGAAAATACCGATGGCTGGGGGTATCAGCATATTTCTGTTATGGAAAACTTTGCAATGCATATTCTGGAGAAAGCTCCCCTCCTGGCCCCTGGTTCTGACGGTATTAACGGTGTAAATCTGGCAAATGCAGCCCTGCTCTCTTCCTGGCTGAAAACAGAGGTCAAAAATCCTGTAGATGAGGATTTGTACTTACTGGAGTTGAATAAAAGAATTGCTGCAGAGGGGAAGTTTAATACCAGATCATTATAACAAGGAGATGTTAATATGAAAAGAGCGGCTGTTATTGGCCTGGGAGATATCTCTTCCATTCATATGATGTGTATTCAGAATAATCCTGACATTACTCTGGCGGCTGTTTGCGATACAGACGAAAAGAGAAGAGAGCAGGCACCGGAAGGTGTGCCGTTTTACACCGACTATTGTGATATGATTTCCAACGAAAACCCGGATGTGGTACATGTCTGCCTGCCTCATAATCTTCATGTACCGGTTTCTATTTCAGCGGCAGAAATGGGAACTCACGTATTATGTGAAAAACCGGTGGCATTAAATGCCATAGAGGGAAAGGCTTTTGCTGATTTTGAAGAATCCCATCCGGATATTCATATAGGAATCTGTCTGCAGAACCGTTTCAATGAATCGGTGAAAGTTTTAAAAGCTATAATTGACAGTGGGAAATACGGCAAGGTCTGCGGCGCAAAAGGAATCGTGCCTTGGGCCAGATCCAGGGATTACTATGACAGTAAGCCCTGGAGAGGAAAATGGAATACAGCCGGAGGCGGCTGCATGATCAATCAATCCGTACATACGCTGGATCTGCTGTATTACCTGGGCGGACCAGTGGCGGGAGTGAAAGCGTCGGTAAGCCAGCTTTTAAATTATGGAATAGAAGTGGAAGATACGGTTTCAGCTAATCTTTTTTATAAAAACGGCTCTCATGGCCTATTTATGGCAACCAATGCAAACTATAAAAACGAAAGTATACAGATATCCATTCAATTGGAACAGGCGGAGTTTGCCATTATTGAAAACGTTCTGTATCAAATGCGGCCGGATGGGGACAGGGAACGTCTGGCAGAGGATGCGAAGCTTGCAGGCACTAAATTTTATTATGGCGCCAGCCATGGAATATTAATTGATAAATTCTATGAATCCATTGAAAAAGACGACCAGGAGTATCTGCACGTAAAAGATGCTTTAATGAGTATCTGTCTAATTGATTCCATACAGAAATCAGGCCGTATAGGAACTTATGTTGAACTAGAGTAAAAAAGGATGACCCAGATTCTTTTGAGAGCCTGAAGATCAGCTGTAATGACCTGATTGAATCAGGCCATAGGAATTGGTTTGAAGAATAAATAAAAAAACTACATAAATGCTAAAGGGGAAAATACTATGTCAGGCAGAACGGAGAAAACGGCGGCTGATGGCTTCCGGAAATTTGGAATGTTGGATAAGGTGGCTTATGCTGCCGGGGATTTTGGCTGTAACATGAGCTTTGCACTTGCTGGTTCATTTTTCACATTATTTTATACACAGTACATGAAAATCAATTCACTTGCCTTTGCGGGAATTTTGGTAATACTTAAGGTCTGGGATGCGATTAACGATCCTATGATCGGCGGTTTTATTGATTCCAACAAGCGCAACTATAAACTGGGAAAGTTTAAGACATTTATTTCATACGGCTCCATAGGGCTATTGTTATCTGCGTCATTATGTTTTCTGCCATTTCCCAATGCACCCCAGATGATAAAAGTAATGCTTTGCCTGATGGGTTATATTTCCTGGGATGCCTGCTATACATTTGTAAATGTTCCGTATGGATCCATGGTAAGTGTTATTTCACCGGATCCAGGTGACAGGGCACAGCTTTCGGCATGGAGGTCTCTAGGTGCCATGTGTTCCAGTGTTCCCATTGGTATCATTCTTCCCTTTGTTTTGTATAATGAAAACCAGGAGTTAATGGGGAATCGCCTTTTTTTTGTAGCACTGATACTGGGGGTAATAGGATTTATTGCATTCCGCTTTATGATTAAGAATACAGTGGAGCGTGTTCAGGTGTCAGAAGAAGAACGGAAAAAGGAAAGTGAGTCGTTCAACTATATAAAATCAATAAAGAATTTTGCAGGTAACCGCCCGGCAATTGGAGCAACGATGATTCCTGTAGCCACTTTTCTTGGCGCATACGGTTCCAACACAGCAGTGACAGTCATGTTTCAGTCATACTTTAAAAATGTATCTTTATCAGGAATACCCACAGTGCTGTCCCTGATTCCCACACTGGTTTTTGTTCCTTTTGTTCGTCAGATCGCCACAAGGTGGGGGAAAAAAGAAGCTGCATCAGTAGGAATGCTTCTTAGTTTAGCTGCAATGGGAACTTTGATGTTTATTCCCATACCGCCTACCAATACGGGCATTCTTATGTTCTTTTGCCTGTTGCTGCTAAACGGTCTGGGAAGCGGTCTTGGAGGATGTATGACATATGCCATGATGGCGGATGCCATTGACTATAATGAGTGGAAAAATGGAGTCCGGGAGGAAGGAACCACATATGCCCTTCACTCATTTTTCCGAAAGCTGGCTCAGGGAATCGGACCTTCTTTGGGACTGGTGTTGCTGGTTGCAATAGGATATGATGAAAAATTAGGTGCCGCACAGACTTGGGAGGTAGCATCAAAGATGAAATCGTTAATTGGGGCATGTTATTTTTTTAGTGTGATATTAATGATCATCGGTGTACGATTTGTTTATAATCTGGACAAAAATACCTTAAGTGAAATGGAAAGCGCTTTGGGGCGCAAAGGTGCAGGCGCAGAACTTTTGGGGAAACAAATGGAAGATTGATTTACATAAAAGTGCTATTCTGCAAATTATATAATTAAAATATTGTTTTTGCTTTTGATTCATGCTCAATGACTGTTTTTATTAAAAGCACGTGAACAGAATGGGGAGGAACTGTAAATGCAGATTGACTTTTTTGAGATGGTGGAAAAAATAGCAAACTGTCATAATGTAAATTTGATCTTAGTAAAAGAAGAGATGGAAAATATTCCGGATTTCGATTTAGGGATACGGAAGAATCTCTTTTCCCAGGGGGAGAAAAAGCGTTTTTTGGAAACCATCGGTCAACTGAGAAAAAAGAATACCATATATTATCTGATTGATTATTTTGAAACAGAGTACTGTGTGATGCCAGTTCCGGAGGAAGCGTGTGAGAATGGGGAATTCATTATTCTAGGGCCTTATCAGAATTCAATGTTTGAAGAATCAAAGATCCGGGAACTGATAAAGACAAAAACACTCCCGTCTGAGCATCTCAATGAATTAATAGAATATTACAATGTGATACCTGTAATTTCCAGTTTGCCTCAATGGAAGGGAATCTGTTTAGCTCTCTTTAGGACACTGTGTGACGACGAGATGATACAGACGGAATATATCAGCCAGACATCTCCCAAGTTTGATTTGCAGCTGGAATCTCCAACCGATGATTCGACATTTAAAACAGTCGAAGAAAGATATGCTTTCGAAGGAGAGCTGATGAAAGCAGTTTCTAACGGCGATGTGGAACATGCTCTGAAATTAAAAGATGTTATCGGTAATTACAAACTGGCAAGACGGCATAAAGATCCTATCCGGGATGGACGAAATGCTCTGATTGTATCTAATACTCTTTTTCGAAAGTCTGCTGAGAGAGGAGGAGTCAATCCGGTTTATCTTGATGCACTGTCAACCCAGATTGCAAAGCGGGTGGAAACAATTAATAATGACCAGGAGATGGACTGGTTTATGACAGATATGCTGCGAAAGTATTGCATGTTGGTGAGAAACTACTCATTAAGAGGCTGTTCTCCTGTTGTTCAGAAGGTGGCAAACCACATTAATTTAAATATTACGAAGGAATTGTCTTTGAAGTACTTATCAAAGGGGTATTCTGTAAATGCAAGCTATTTATCCACCTTGTTTAAAAAAGAAATGAATATTACTGTTACAGATTATATCAATCAGCAGAGAATGCGGGAAGCGATGACTCTATTAAATTACACGAATATGCAGATTCAGGATATTGCTTCAAGGTGTGGTATTTACGATGTGAATTATTTTCGGAAATTATTTAAGAAAATCACGGGGATGACTCCAAACGTATATGCTAAAGAGGTTCGTACCCATTATCATCAGCTGCGTATGAAAGAGCTGTGAGTACAAAAAAAGATCAAGAAGCTGCAGTCGGTTTCCTGTTGGGAGAGGGCTAAAGGAGTAGCTGTTGAGTAAATCTATCATTAATGATAAAGCCTTAGTATTATGATTGACAGGTGCCCGTTAGTCATGTAATATAACCTGTGGTTAGTCAATGCTAACCTCAGATTAATACAGGAGGAATATTAATGAGAAGGAAGATGGTTAAGCATGCGGCATTGATGGCACTTGTCTCAATTTGCCTTACCGCACATACGGAGCCTGTTTTTGCAGCCCAGGATTATCTGGTCACACAGGGAACCTGGAAGTATGAGGAAAACAAATGGAAACATTATACAGAGGATGGGAAACCTAATACTGGATGGATTATTACGGATTCAGGTTGGTATTATTTAGATGCTCAAGATGGTTCATTAAAAACCGGATGGCTTTTGGGCGAGGACGGAAACTGGTATTTTCTGAATTCTGCAGAAGGTGAGTCAAAAGGAAAAATGCTGACCGGTTGGCAGTGGATTGACGGATACTGCTACTTTTTGGGGACCGAAAGCGGAAATGATAGCGGAAAGCTGCTTACAGGAGGTCAGACACTGGATGGCTTTTTGACAGATGCCCAGGGCCGCTGGATAGGTGAAGACGGCACACCTCAATATGTGGAAGGAAAAGGGATTTCTTCTACAAAAACAGATAAAACAAATAAGATAGAGACTGCCAGAGAATCGGGAAGTTCTTCTTCCGGCGGAAATAATAATAATAATACACCGGTTCCAACCCCACAGCCCGTACCGGGAAAAGACAATGGAGAGAATCCACAGCCAGGTGGCGGGGAGAATCAGGAAGATCCGGATGATTTAAATCTTTTAAATGAAGAGAGAACTGGGCTGGTCAATCTGGGTTGGATACAATATGCTGTCGTTTCATTCCGTTCCGGAACAATTGATGATTATTCCATTTTTGTTGACGGCACAGATATCACGGAAGCATGTACCAATGTAGATGATGATGGAAGCATGGTGAAATGGGAAACCACAGTACGCAATCCTAAGAGTATAAAAGCTGTCAGAAACAGCGATCAGACAGAGCAGATTCTGTCTCTTGGGAAAGGTACAGCTGCACAAACACCAGAAGTGGGAAGTGCAGATTCTGCACCGTATTATATCTTGACCAATGGCCCGGTATCTATCTTTGATTATAATTTGGATGTCTATGATAAAAACGGAGATGTGCGAAGAGAACCGGAACGTACTACCTTTGATTTAAGCGGAGGCAGACAGGTGCCTTCCGGTAACGTACCGTCAAACTATTATGCTCCAGATGTGCTGATGAATCTAAAGACAGGAAAAGGAGAGATTCTGGTAAAACTTTCCCTGGAAAATCAAAAACAGGAAGAGTGGTTTAAACAGATTAAAACCTTAAAGATGCTGAATCCCGAGAGTAATATCATCAACGGAAATCTGCCTTATTACACTGAAATAGAAGATTCCTATGGAAAGACAGGAGTAATTCGGATACCCCTTCCTCAGGATAATTTACGTTCCAGAGGACGTTATCAGTTAAATATCTTGTCAGCAGCCAGCCAGGAGACGCTTACAGTGCCTATTCACCTGGTAGATGACCGTATTTTCACCATGCAGCTGAATACGCTGAATACGAATCCCAAAGTGGGAGAAGACTTCGCGTTTGATATTATCAGCAGTGATGGGGAAACCTTTGGCACCGATTTAAGAATTCCGATTTACCGCGTGGAACTGACTGCTCCATCGGGAAATGTACGGATTCTGGAAGATATTACAGATTATTATGAAATCGGGCCCTTACTTCATATCCGCGGAGCCAGAACGGAAGACGACGGCGGTGAAATCATTACTTCTGAATCAGGTGTCTATACCGTAACGGTATATGCAACTGGATATCAGACCATGAAAAAGAAAGTGGAAATATTGGGAGGAACATCTGCAAGAGAAGAAGTTTCCATGAAGGCCTTCGGTTTGGATGCGATTTCCAGCGCTACTCTTAGTCCTGGTACTGGTGGAGATGGATCCTCCGGCGGTGGCGGAAATGTTAACGGATATCTGCTTTTTGATCATGATCTGGTGGCTAATGCCCTCATTCTCAACGAACTTTCATATCTTAATGATGATGCAAAAGCAGTTGTAGAACGGTGGTTCTCCCAGAAACCCATCGGGGTCATGGATGAAGATATGACTTCCTATGATTTTAATTATTATATGAATGCAGTTAAGGATGCCAGGCTGGAGGAGGATAGCTGCCTTTCCTTCCAGGATTATGTCTTGACTAGTAAAGATCCGGTTACAGCAGGACGGCCATTTGAAGTGAAAAGGGTTCTGGAAGACGGTTTGCTGGGAACTGTAATGGAGCTGGCAGATATGATGGGAAAACCAGTACCAGCTCTGACTGGAACTGAGGTATCTCCAGGCAATGATTTCCTTTTAAATAGTGAAGATCCGGACTATATTTCCCAGATTACAGAGTTGTATCTGGATGGAAACGGATCTGCTCTTAGAAATGATGTTGGCTTGCGTGAATTTAATATCAACAAAGAAGACGGTACTCTGACTTTATATTACAGTGCATTGAGGGAATTTGATATGCCTGTCATAGGAAAACATTATCTGCGAATCAAAGCAAAAGGATATCAGACAGCCCGAGTGACTCTTAATGTAACAAAAGTCATGGAATCCTTTGAACTGACTCTGGATACCAATCCTAAAGCAGAAGAAGCAGATGATCCTACGGCCTATTTCCTTGGTCAGGATGTATTTGTTGCTGCATCAGGAGATTCTGAAGATGCGCTGTATGGTGACTTCTTAAAAAATATCAAAAAAGTTACTTTGATTAATCCTGCCGGAAGCAGCAGAGATTTAAATACATATGCTGCAACAGGAGGAGATCAAAATTATAATATCCAGAATGGGTTAATTATACTTGGAAAAGGACTTTTTAAAGAAACTGGTGAATATAGGCTCATCGTTCTTTCTCATGGATATGAGGCAAAGTCCTTAACATTCCAGATGAATGTGGCTGAAGAAAAACCTGAAGAACCGCAGGGAGATAAAATTACACCCGAGTTTAAAAAATCCGAATGGAATTACAACAGTGGGTTTGATTTCTTTGGTCCCAGCTATTATAGAATATACTTTAGCGGACTAGATGACGAAAATGTTGCAGAATATTTAGCAACGGCAGAGAAAAGTATAACTGTAAATAACGAGGAATACAAGCTGGTTACAGCTCTTAAAAGTGGATCAAGTAAAAGCTATGAAATTGAAAAATCAGGTAAAAAAGTATATCTTAAATTGACTGCAGATGGTTTTAATGAAGAGAGCAATACCGTTTGCATTGCAGTGGAAGGATATGATGAGCTTATTTTTGAGGCAGATAAAGAAAAAGATACCACAGCACAGGAAACAGCTAAAGAACTGGTTTCTAAAGAAATAACCAAAGCAGAAGAACTTCCAGAAGCTGAACTTCCAAAAGAGGAGCTTCCAATGGAAGAACTTCCTGATGCAGCGGAGGAAACAGAACCAGAGAAAGAGGAAACCGGAGAAGAGCTGCCTGATACAGAGGAGAAAACAGAATCTGAGAAGGAAGAAACCGGGGAAGAACTGCCTGATACAGAGGAAAATGAAGAAACCGAGAAAGAAGAAACCGAGGAAGAACTATCTGATACGCAGGAGGCTGAAGAAGAACTTCCTGTTACAGAGAAGAAAGCAGAATCGGGTAATGAAGAAGTCGGAGAATCGTTTTCTTAATAGTTTAAAAATTGAAGGAAATTTCAATCTGAACTTGTTATAGCAGTTATGGAAGGGCATATTATGAAGCGTCATGATTAAGAAAGATAATCATGACGCTTTTCAGTATCTATTATTATAAAATTGGCAGATTAAAGATGCTTTGCTTTGTAATAATGCCCAAGTTTATCTGTCGCAATAATTGCATCACAAACCATTTCGGGAGTTAGGCTAAATGGCATATTTCCCATTGTATCATTGGGGCCGCATGCCAGTTTGGCAACTTCCATTAGTTCATTCGTTTTAATTTCATGAATGCCAAGGTCTCCAAGGGTTACAGGCAATCCGACTTCCAGACAGAAATTTATCACCTCTTCAAATTCTTCCGTGGAAGCATTCTCAAGTACCAATTGGGTCAAAGTACCAAAAGCCACTTTCTCACCATGGTAACACTGATGTGTTTCATGAATGGCGGTAAGTCCGTTATGAATGGCATGAGCAGCAGCAATGCCGCAGCTTTCAAAACCAATACCTGAAAGATATGTATTTGCTTCTACAATATTCTCCAGCGCTTTGGTACATACTTTTGCCTGTGCAGAAACAAGCGCCTTAACACCATCAGAGAGCAATGTATCATAACATAATCTTGCAATTGCCATAGAAGTGACGGTGTGGTAGCCGCCGATAAAGTTAGGGCTGTCGGACTGCATACATGCTCGGGCCTCGAAATAAGTTGCCAGTGCATCTCCCATACCTGATACCAGTAAACGTGCCGGAGCACAACTGATTATTTGAGTGTCTACCAAAACCATATTTGGGTTTCTGGGAAGAAATAAATATTCTTCAAATGCACCATCATCTGTGTAAATAACTGATAAAGCGCTGCATGGAGCATCTGTTCCGGCAATCGTAGGTACGATCACTACAGGGCTTTCTGCGTAAAAAGCAAGGGCCTTTGCAGTATCGTGAATCTTTCCTCCGCCGATTCCGACAACCATATCACATCCGGATTCTTTATATACTTTTACTAAGCGGTTGATTTCATTACGTGAGCATTCACCGCCAAAAACTTCAAAGACCAGTTTTGTATTATATTCTTCCGCACTTTTTACGATGATGTTCTCTACACGTTCTTTTCCCGAAGCACTGACTAAAATAAAAGGAAGTTTTCCTATATTTTGTATATGTTTACACAATTCACCTAGAACTTCTCTGCCTTGAATATAGCGTTCAGGGCTACCAATTATATTTGCCATTTGAAACCTCCTAAGAATTTGATATTGATAATTATTTGTCAATTATATGAATTATAATTCTCCTGTTTCATTATGTCAATACAAATAAATATATATAGATAAATTTTTATCTATATATATTTTGTATATACCAAACAGTGTGCAACTGTCAGGTTCACATCTTGAGAGGAGCAGGATTTTCATATGCTCTCAAACATACCATTGACAATATCACTAATTAGTGATATATTAAAAACATGAAAAAAAACACTATGTCTTATGGAAAAGAAAATGATTTCAATTTAAAAGCATTTATTGGACTTAGCAGAACAACTCAGGCACTTCATAGAAGAGCGGGAGCCATCTTTAACCGAGGAGGTCTTACATCAGCACAATTTGCTGCTCTGGAGGCTTTGTACCACAAAGGCGATTTAACAATTAACGAGATCATTGACAGCATTCTTTCTACCTCTGGAAATATGACGGTGGTAATTAATAACTTAGAAAAAGATGCCATGATAGAGAGACATCCGAATCCAAATGATAAAAGGTCTTGTATAATTGCAATCACGCAAAAAGGGAGAGAAAAAATAGAAGAGATATTTCCCAGGCATGTGGAGGATTTGGCAGATAGTTTTACCGGACTTAATGAAGAGGAAAAAGAAATGTTAGTGCATCTGTTGAAAAAAATAAACACAAGGAGTGAATCAAATGAGTAAAAAGATAAAGACAATTGAAAAAATAGGATTTCAGTGGGGGATGGACAGTCCGTTTCTGGCATGTATGCATCATCAGGATCAATTTCCGGCAGGGAATGAGGTACAAGGGCCTGCCGTTTCTTTAGCAGGAAGAAGAATGGGAAACGATTTTTCAGGGAAAGACGGCTTTAGTATGTATCATGGAGAAAAAGTTCCTGGATTTCCGGTTCATCCCCACCGTGGTTTTGAGACTGTTACCGTTGTACTGGAAGGGATTGTTGATCATTTTGATTCCAAGGGAGCAGAAGGACGTTATGGAAATGGAGATGTCCAATGGCTTACAACAGGAGCAGGATGTCAGCATGTAGAGATGTTCCCTCTGGTTCATCAGCATAAGGAAAATCCCCTTGAATTATTTCAGATCTGGCTCAATCTACCGGCAAAGAGCAAATTCACAGAGCCGGATTACAAGATGCTATGGGCAGAAGAAATTCCGGTGATAACGTATACGAATGAAAAAGGAAAGACTGCCTCCATCCGATTAATTGCCGGGAAATACGAAGACAAAAAAAGCTTGGAGCCAACAAAAGATTCATGGGCTGCAAGGGAAGAAAATCACGTTGGAATTCAGCTTGTGGAACTGGAGCCTGAGGCAGAGTTTCATATCGCTGCAGGTTCTAAAACATTAAACCGTAACCTGTATTTTTATCAGGGAACCGGTTATATTACCATAGACGGCAAAAACATTGATCCATCCTCCCGAATCAGGCTTTCTGGAGAAGATCAGATTACGGTGGTAAATGGAGATAAAACCAGTTACATTTTACTGTTAGAAGGGGAACCGATACCTGAACCGGTGGTGCAATATGGACCATTTGTTATGAATTCCCAAAAGGAAATACAAGAGGCATATGAAGATTACCAGAATACGCAGTTTGGAGGCTGGCCATGGCCTGATGATGAGCCTGTTCATGAAAGGGAAATGGGAAGATTTGCCCGTTATCCAGATGGAAGTGTGGTAAAAAGATAATATATAGTGAATCATATAAGTCTGGTTAAAGCAGAAGCTTCGCCAATTAGCCGGATCCATAAAGGGAGCCTTTGCAGTATGTGATTAATATACTGTAAAGACTCCTTTTATCAGGTGAAAAATTAAAATTTGATTTTTTTTTCTATCAGGGAAATCCCCTGATACAAGAAAGCAGAAACAATACAGAGAATCACAATACTCATAACCACAAGGTCCATCTTAAATACCTGGCTTCCGTAAATAATCAGATACCCCAGGCCTTTATTGGCAGCCAAAAACTCCCCAATAATAACTCCAACCAGACACAGTCCAATATTTACTTTCATATTGCTGATAATAAGCGGAACCGAACCGGGAAGCAGTACTTTTAAAAGAACCTCTCTTTTCCCGCCGCCCAAAGAATAGATCAATTTAATCTTATCCGGGTCAGTTTGGGAAAAGCCAGTGTGCAAGGTCATGATGCACCCAAAAACAGCCACCGAAATAGAGGCTACAATAATGGTTTTAATATTATTTCCCAGCCATACAATCAGAATAGGAGCCAGAGCAGACTTGGGCAGGCTGTTAAGCATAACCAGATAAGGCTCTAACACCTCGGTTATACTTCGGCTGGCCCACAAAAGAATAGCTGTTGCCAGCCCCAGAGTAATGACCAATGTAAAACTTATGATGGTTTCCATTACAGTTACTCCGATATGCACAAATATGCTTTTGTCTTTTACCATATCAATAAAACACAGGGTCATCCGGGAGGGGGAACTGAATATGAAATCATTAAGTATTCCAAGACTCGCGGACAGCTCCCAAAGAGAAAGAAGCAGGACCAGAAGCATAAAACGCCATACCCGCACATTACGCCGGTGAAGCATTTCTTTTTGTATAAATTCCTGCTGTGCTAAAGTAGTATGAGGTTCAATCATCATTTTGCAGCTCCTTCCATACCTGATTGAAATAGACGGAAAATTCCGGCATGTTTCTCCGGGCAAGAGGCCGCACATAATCTTCGCTAAAAGAGGTGGGAATAACGGCTTTTATCCTTCCGGGTCTGCTTGTCAGAATGATAACCCGGTCGGCGACGCTGATGGCTTCGGAAAGATCGTGTGTAATAAGAATGGCAGTTTTCCCCGCACTTTTTATAATGGAACTGATATCATCACAGACAGAAAGCCTTGTCTGATAGTCCAGGGCGGAAAAAGGTTCATCTAATAAAAGAAGGTCCGGTTCCAGGGCCAGGGTGCGGACCAGTGCGGCACGCTGACGCATACCTCCGGACAATTCGGACGGCCTTGCCTGCTCAAAGCTTCCAAGACCGTAAGTATGAAGCATTTCATGCAGTTTTTCCCTGGAGCCGCTGTTCAATTTTTTCTGAATTTCCAGCCCCAGCTGTGCATTTCCCATGATGGTCCGCCATTCGAAAAGATGATCTCTTTGCAACATGTAACCAGTGGTTCCTTTGGCCTCTGACTGAGGAACTCCATCCATGTAAATTTCTCCTTTATCAGGCGACAAAAGGCCGCTGAGAAGGGATAAAAGGGTTGATTTTCCGCAGCCGGAGGGACCGACGATGGCAAGGAATTCCCCATTTTCTGCGGTAAAAGATATATCGGAAAGGGCCAGTGTCTCACCCTCAAGAGAATGATAGGAGTAACTGACCCCACGAATTTCCAGCTTTGGCTTCATAGGTCCTCCTTATATGACATAATCCAACTTCTTTATAGTGTTATGATATGTACTGAAAAAGGGAGTGTGAGGAAAAACATTTACAGGGATCTGGCCGCATTCCGGAGAAATAGAGACACTGATGTCCGATTATGAGATCACAGAGAATGCACCTGTAAATTGTTACGGAACAGACACTGCTGATGACAGAACTGAATTTACCCTGTTATGGGCTGAAATACTTAAAAAAACCCAAAAAAACCTTGCAATGCAAAGGGAACAGTGCTATAATGTGTAAGATAACATGAATATTTGGCTGGAAAGAGTGGGCGTGAGTCCACTCTTTCAATTTTGTGTAAGAACAGTTCAAAGAAATAAAGACGGTTTGGAAAGGTGGGAAGAATATGACAAAAAGAGAAGAGTACGAGGTAAAGGCGGAACGTTTTCTGCAGCCTCTTATGGAAGAAAACCATTTCGAACTGGTTGATGTGGAATATGTAAAGGAAGCAGGAAACTGGTATCTTAGAGCTTATATAGATAAAGAAGACGGAATTACGGTGGATGACTGCGAGATCATAAGCCGGAGGCTGGGGGAATGGCTGGATGAAAAGGATTTTATTGCAGACAGCTATATTTTGGAGGTCAGTTCTCCGGGCCTTGGAAGGCCGCTTAAGAAGGAAAAGGATTTTGACAGAAGCATCGGAAGCGATGTGGATATCAGACTATATAAGCCACTTAACAAACAAAAGGAATTTACAGGAACATTGAAAGCGTATGATAAGGAAACTGTGACCATTACCCTGGAGGATGGGGCAGAGCTTGAGCTGAACCGGCGGGAGATCGCATTGATCCGTCTGGCATTTGATTTCTAAACAGTAAATATATTAGGAGGATAAAAAAATGAATAAGGAACTGTTAGAAGCACTGAATATTCTGGAAAAGGAGAATAGCATCAGCAAAGACACCCTGTTGGAAGCCATTGAAAATTCTCTCATTACAGCGTGCAAGAACCACTTCGGGAAAGCAGATAATGTAAAGGTCACCATCAATCGTGAAACCTGTGATTTCAATGTTTATGCGGAAAAGGAAGTGGTTGAAACAGTGGAAGATCCTCTTCTTCAGATCAGCCTGGCAGAGGCTAAGATGACAGATCCCAAGTACGATATTGGAGATGTGATCCATACTCCCATTGATTCCAAAAAATTCGGCAGAATCGCTACTCAGAATGCAAAGAACGTAATTCTTCAAAAGATCCGTGAGGAAGGAAGAAAGTCCCTTTTCAACGACTGGTACTGCCAGGAGAGAGAGGCTGTTCCAGGTATTGTGCAGAGATATTTAGGCCGGAATGTGAGCATCAACCTGGGAAAGGTGGATGCCATTCTCAATGAGACTGAGATGGTAAAAGGAGAAGTGTTTAAGCCAACCGAAAGGATCAAAGTTTTTGTCCTTGAGGTTAAGGATACTCCAAAAGGTCCAAGGATTTCCGTTTCCAGAACCCATCCGGATCTTGTAAAGCGCCTTTTTGAATCTGAGGTTGCAGAAGTAAAGGACGGAACCGTTGAAATCAAAGCCATTGCAAGAGAAGCTGGATCCAGAACCAAGATTGCAGTGAAATCCAATGATTCCAATGTGGATCCCGTAGGAGCATGTGTAGGCTTAAACGGAGCCAGGGTTAATTTCATTGTCAGTGAGCTGAGAGGGGAGAAAATTGATATTATAAATTGGGATGATAACCCTGCATACTTAATTGAAAATGCATTGAGCCCTGCAAAGGTTATTTGTGTTGTGGCAGATGAAGAATCAAAAGAGGCACAGGTTATTGTGCCGGATTACCAGCTTTCCCTTGCCATTGGTAAGGAAGGACAGAACGCCAGGCTTGCAGCAAGGCTGACCGGTTTTAAAATTGACATCAAGAGTGAGACACAGGCAAGAGAACTGGGACTTTTTGAAGAGCTGGGGCTTGAATATCAGGAGGAGAATGCCGGATATGAGAGCTACGGAAACGTTCAGGACGGAGTGCACGGCCATGAGCCAAAGTTTGAAAACGACTACCAGGAAAGCAGCCTGGAGGGAAATTGCCAGGAATAAAGAAAACAGGAAGTGATGGAACGTGAGTACAAAAAAAATACCGCTGAGACAGTGTGTTGGATGTGGTGAAATGAAAAGTAAAAAAGAGATGATTCGTGTGCTGAAGACCCCGGAGGAAGAAATGATTCTTGACATAACCGGACGTAAAAACGGACGGGGAGCTTATCTTTGCCCTTCTATGGAATGTTTTAAGAAGGCAGTGAAAAGCAAAGGGCTGGAACGTTCTTTCAAGATGTCCATTCCTAAGGAAGTATACGAAACCCTGGAAAAGGAGATGGAGCAGTTTGGATAACAGACAGAAAATCCTGGGCATGATCGGCCTGGCCACAAAGGCGGGAAAGATCGCAAGCGGAGAATTCATGACAGAAAATTCCGTTAAGGCGGGTAAGGCAGGTCTGGTGATCGTTTCTGAGGAAGCCTCAGATAACACCAGAAAGATGTTTACCAATATGTGTACTCACTATAAGGTTCCTATCTATTTCTTCGCAAGTAAGAATGAACTGGGCCACGCTATGGGCAAGGAGATGAGAACGTCTCTTGCTATCGTGGATAATGGGTTTGCAAAGGCAGTCGTGAAACTAATGAACACAGAGGCAGAACGTGCACAGAATGGAGGAAAGCATGAGAGTATATGATTTGGCAAAGGAACTGGGAAAGGATAGCAGTAAGGAAGTTCTGGATATCCTGGAAAAGCATAACATAAATTTAAAAAGTTCTTCAAATGTTACAGATGATCAAGCGGCGATTGTAAAGAAAGAGATGGGCGGTAAAGCTCAGGGAACATCTGCAGCCCGTTCCAGCGAACCGGCAGGAGAGGGAGCTGATGCTCCGAAGAAAAAGATTGCAGCGGTATATAGACCCCAGAATGCACAAATGAAACCTCAGGGCCAGGGCCAAGGCCAGAGCCAGGGCGGCAGGGATGGAAGAAGCCAGCAAAGAACTGACAGCAGGCCTTCCCAGGCTCCGGGCCAGGGTGGAGCTCCCAGAGATTATCCAGCAAGAGGACCGCAGACATCAGAGCAATCCGTAGCCGGAGAGCAGGGAAACCGTGACGGAAGACCTCAGGGCCAGGGAGGCTACCAGGGAAACCGTGACGGAAGACCTCAGGGCCAGGGAGGCTATCAGGGAAACCGTGATGGAAGACCACAGGGCCAGGGAGGCTATCAGGGAAACCGTGATGGAAGACCACAGGGCCAGGGAGGCTATCAGGGAAACCGTGACGCAAGACCGCAGGGCCAGGGAGGCTATCAGGGAAATCGTGACGCAAGACCACAGGGCCAGGGAGGCTATCAGGGAAACCGTGACGCAAGACCGCAGGGCCAGGGAGGCTATCAGGGAAACCGTGATGGAAGACCACAGGGCCAGGGAGGTTACCAGGGAAATCGTGACGGAAGACCACAGGGCCAAGGCGGCTATCAGGGAAATCGTGACGCAAGACCACAGGGCCAGGGAGGTTACCAGGGAAATCGCGACGGAAGACCACAGGGCCAGGGCGGTTACCAGGGAAATCGTGACGGAAGACCACAGGGCCAGGGCGGTTACCAGGGAAACCGTGACGGAAGACCTCAGGGCCAGGGCGGCTATCAGGGAAATCGCGACGGAAGACCACAGGGCCAGGGAGGTTACCAGGGAAATCGTGACGGAAGACCACAGGGCCAGGGAGGTTACCAGGGAAACCGTGACGGAAGACCACAGGGCCAGGGCGGCTATCAGGGAAATCGTGACGGAAGACCTCAGGGTCCGGGCGGCCGTACCTCCAGAGACGGAGCGGCAAAGCCGACAGGTACTCCTATCCAGACAAAGCCCAGCAGCAACAGGGCTACAAAGAATTCATATAAAAACGACAGATTTGACAAAAGAGATAAAGAAGACGGAACAAAAGGAAGAACTCAGGCAAAGGGAGGAAAGGCTACTATTCATCCTCCGCTTCATGCAGAGCCTAAAGTTCAGGAAATCAAGACCATCATCCTTCCGGATGTTTTAACAATAAAGGAACTTGCTGAAAAGATGAAGCTTCAACCCTCAGCTATCGTAAAGAAGCTGTTCTTACAGGGAAAAATCGTCACCCTCAACACAGAAATCGACTATGAGCAGGCTGAAGAGATTGCCATGGAATATGAAGTACTCTGTGAAAAAGAAATCAAGGTGGATGTGATTGAAGAACTGTTAAAAGAAGAAGAAGAGAATGAGACAGATATGATTACCAGACCGGCGGTAGTTTGCGTTATGGGTCACGTTGACCACGGTAAAACTTCTCTTCTCGATGCTATACGACAGAGCAATGTGACCTCCAGAGAGGCAGGCGGAATCACCCAGCACATCGGTGCTTATACGGTTGAAATCAATGGACAGAAGATTACATTCCTGGATACTCCCGGACATGAGGCTTTTACTGCCATGCGTATGAGAGGTGCTCAGTCTACAGATATCGCAATTCTTGTGGTAGCTGCCGATGACGGCGTTATGCCTCAGACAGTGGAAGCCATTAACCACGCCAGAGCAGCAGGTGTAGAGATCATTGTTGCCATCAACAAGGTGGATAAACCAAGTGCTAACATTGACCGCGTAAAACAGGAAATGTCCGAGCATGAGCTGATTCCTGAGGATTGGGGCGGAAGCACTGTATTTGTACCGGTTTCTGCTCATACAAAGGAAGGTATCAAGGAACTTCTGGAAATGATTCTTCTCACTGCAGAGGTGAAGGAATTAAAGGCCAATCCAGACCGAAGGGCAAGAGGACTGATTATTGAAGCAGAGCTTGATAAGGGTAAAGGTCCGGTTGCAACTGTGCTGGTACAAAAGGGAACCCTTCAGGTAGGTGATACCGTTACAGCAGGTTCCTGCTATGGAAAAGTCCGCGCCATGATGGATGACAAGGGCCGCAGAGTAAAAGAAGCAGGTCCTTCCACACCAGTTGAGATTTTAGGTTTAAACGACGTTCCTAATGCAGGAGACGTTCTGGTTGAGACGGAAAGTGAAAAAGAAGCAAGAAGCTTTGCGGAAACATTTATTTCCGAGGGCAAGAATAAGCTTCTGGACGATACAAAAGCAAAGCTGTCACTGGATGACTTGTTCAGCCAGATTAAGGCAGGCAATGTAAAAGAACTTCCATTGATTATCAAGGCAGACGTACAGGGTTCTGTGGAAGCGGTAAAGCAGAGTCTTGTAAGGCTTTCCAATGAAGAGGTTATGGTTAAGGTGATCCACGGCGGCGTAGGCGCGATCAACGAATCTGACGTTTCCCTGGCTTCAGCATCCAATGCTATTATCATTGGCTTTAATGTAAGACCAGATGTGACAGCTAAATCCATTGCGGACCGTGAAAAGGTAGACTTGAGGCTTTATAAAGTAATTTACCAGGCAATCGAGGACGTGGAAGCAGCGATGAAGGGCATGCTTGATCCTATATTTGAAGAAAAGATCATCGGCCACGCTACTGTGCGCCAGACCTTTAAGGCTTCCGGTATAGGTACCATCGCAGGCTCCTATATCATGGATGGAAAATTCCATAGAGGCTGCAGTGTCCGGATTACCCGGAAAGGGGAAAAGATTTATGATGGCCCCCTTGTTTCCTTAAAGAGATTTAAGGATGATGTAAAAGAGGTTGCAACAGGATACGAATGCGGTCTTGTGTTTGAAAAGTTTAACGATCTTCAGGAAGATGATATGATCGAAGCATATGCAATGGTGGAGGTTCCCCGCTAGGAACCTGCCGCCAGGGCAATAATAAAGAGGAAGCACCCTTTGGGCATACCTTGATGCCCTGAAAACCGGGCAATATAGAGGAAGCACCCTGCGGGCATACCTTGTTGCCCTGAAAACCGGGCAATATAGAGGAAAGGAACATCATGCGTAAAAATAGCATAAAAAATACAAGAATTAACATGGAAATTCAGAAGGAACTGAGTGAAATCATCCGACTGGAGATCAAAGATCCGAGAATCCCGCCCATGACCACCGTGGTTTCCGCTCAGGTAACTCCTGACCTTAAATTCTGTAAGGCATACATCAGTATCCTTGGAAATGAGGAAGCGGGAAAATCGGCTATTGAGGGCTTAAAAAGCGCAGAAGGCTATATACGCCGGGAATTGGCCAGAAGGGTCAATCTGCGAAACACGCCTGAGATTAAATTCATCCTGGACCAGTCCATTGAATATGGAGTGAACATGTCCAGATTAATTGATGAGGTCAACAAAGATATCAAAGATTGAGGAGGTACCCTTATGAGTATCCTTGATACAATTTTGGAAGATGTAAAAACAGTGGTCATTATGGGCCACATCCGTCCGGATGGGGACTGTGTGGGTTCCTGTCTGGCCGCCTATAATTATCTGACTGAAAACTATCCGGAGGTGGAGGCTGTGGTTCATTTGGAGGAGCCTCCGGCGAAGTTTGATTACCTCATGAATTTTGAACGTATTGTCACCGACTTTTCCGAGGAAAGGGTATACGATCTTTGCATTTGCCTTGACAGCGGCGATGTGCAGCGGTTGGGAGAGGGTGCGAAATTCCTTAAAACAGCGGACAAAAGCCTTTGTGTGGACCATCACATTACTAATTCAGGATATGCGAAGGAAAATATTGTCCAGGGTAAAGCCAGCTCAACTTGTGAAGTGCTCTACAGTCTCTTTGATGAGAATAAGGTCAGCAAGGCGGTTGCAGAATGCATTTTCACCGGTATCATTCATGATACCGGGGTATTCAAGTATGACACCACTTCCCCTAAAACCATGGAAGTTGCCGGAAAGATGATGGCAAAAGGGATTGATTTTCCTAAAATCATTGATGACAGCTTTTTCAGAAAGACTTATGTCCAGAACCAGATTTTAGGAAGAGCTCTGCTGGAATGCATAACGTTTCATGACGGACGCTGCATTTTCAGCGCTATCAGCAAAAAGGATATGGATTTTTACGGTGTTGAGAGTTCGGATATGGATGGAATCATTGACCAGCTAAGGGTGACTGAAGGCGTAGAATGTGCTATATTCATGTATGAAACCTCCTGGAGGGAGTACAAGGTGAGCCTTCGTTCCACCACAGACTTGGATGTGAGCAGGATTGCCGTCTACTTCGGAGGCGGAGGTCACAAAAAGGCAGCGGGCTGCACTATGTCCGGAAGCGTTCACGATGTGGTCAACAATCTGTCAGATCAGATTTCAAAACAGCTCAAATAGGAGACGGGAATTATGGCAGATGGCATCGTCAATATATATAAAGAAAAAGGATTTACCTCTCATGACGTCGTGGCGAAAATGAGAGGTATTTTAAAGCAGAAAAAAATAGGTCATACAGGGACCCTGGATCCCATGGCAGAGGGTGTCCTTCCCGTGTGTCTGGGAAAGGCCACAAAGCTGTGTGACATGCTGACGGACAGGAGCAAAACCTATGAGGCGGTTTTGCTTTTAGGTACGGAAACAGACACCCAGGATACCACAGGGGCAGTGCTGTCCCAAAGTGAGGTACATGCAACCGAGAATCAGGTAAGAGAAGCTGTTTTAAGCTTTTTGGGTCATTATGACCAGATTCCGCCCATGTACTCTGCTTTAAAGGTGAACGGTAAAAAGCTTTATGAGCTTGCCAGGGCAGGAAAAGAAGTGGAGCGGAAGGCTAGGCCGGTGGAAATTCTGGAAATCAGAGTAGATAAAATTGAGCTTCCAAGAGCCACCATAACCGTGACCTGCTCCAAGGGAACATATATCAGAACACTCTGCTATGACATCGGAAGAAAGCTGGGATGTGGCGGGTGTATGGAGTCTCTTTTAAGAACCAGGGTATCCGGTTTTTGCATGGAGGACAGCCTGACCTTAAAGCAGATCGAGGAACTTCGGGATGAAGGAGCCCTGGAAGGCCATATCCTTCCGGTGGATCAGGTCTTTTCCGGGTATCCTGCAGTACTTATGATGCCGGAATTTGATAAGCTGGTTCACAACGGCAATCCATTTTACTTAAGCCAGCTTCAGGACAAGGTGAGCCTGGAGGAAGAACTGGTACGGGTCTATGACAGCGAGAGACAGTTTATAGGGGTTTACCATCCTGACAGGGAGACAGAGCTTTTTAAACCTCAAAAGGTGTTTCTGGGAGGGAGAGAATGATGAAATATATAACCGGGACCAGAGATTTTCAGATTGATGAGCCTTCGGTGGTGACCATTGGAAAGTTTGACGGACGCCACAGAGGACATCAGAAGCTGTTAAAGCGGATGGCAGAAGTAAAGGCAGAAAAAGGCTATAAGACTGCTGTTTTTACCTTTGACATGTCTCCTGGGACCTTGGTGTCAGGGGGATCTCAGAAGGTCATTACCACTAACTTGGAGAGAAAAAACAATTTAGAGAAGGTGGGAATTGACTATTTGGTAGAGTATCCCTTTACAGGAGAAACAGCCCGGATGGCTCCTGAAGAATTTGTCAGGTTCGTTCTTGTGGAGCAGATGAATGCCAGTGTTATTGTGGTGGGAACTGATTGTTCCTTTGGATATCGGGGGGCAGGCAATGCAGACAGCCTTTTACGCTGGAAGGACCGGTACGGCTATGAACTGATTGTCATTCCTAAGGAAAAGGACGACCAAAGGGACATCAGCAGTACCTATATCCGGGAGCTGCTTGACAAGGGAAATATAGAAAAAGCTAATGAACTTTTAGGACAGCCCTATGCCATACATGGGATTGTTGTCCATGGAAATCATATAGGAGGAAGCGTTCTTGGTTTTCCCACTGCCAACATCCTTCCTTCCCCGGAAAAACACCTTCCCATATTTGGAGTATACGTGTCTAAAATATATGTAAATGGCTCCTATTACGGCGGAGTTACCAATATCGGAAGAAAGCCTACAGTGGAAGGAAATGCTCCTGTCGGCGCCGAAACCTTTATCTATGGTTTAAACCAGGATATTTATGGAAAGACTATAGAAGTACAGCTTTTGCATTTCATCCGCCCTGAGCGGAAGTTTGGAGGGCTGGAGGAATTGAAGGCGCAGATCGGGAAGGACAAGGATTACGGGATGCAGTACTTGAAGACTCTGTCGGATTCTCAGATCAATGGCGCTTAAACTATGATTTTCTAAAAAAGGAAAGTGCATATGACTGATAAGGCATGGAAAGTACTGGGATTTGCCATTGCATGGGGCAGCGCTCTATGGATAGGCACAGCAGAGGTACACGCCGCCGGATCAGAGACTTCTCTTAAGACAGGTTCACCCGTAGCGGGGATCGAGGTCGCCATGGACCGGTATCAAAAATCCATGAAAGAGAAATCAACTGAGGCCTCGGCCGGTCTTACACAGGAAAAAATGAAGTACGGGACATTCCGCTCCATGTTTCAGAATCTTGGAGTCGCCGTTGTGGAAGGGTCCTTGAATATCAGAAAAGAACCAAAGAACGATGCAGAAATCGTAGGGAAATTAAAAAGTCATGCAGGCGGAGATGTGCTGTCTGAGGAAAACGGCTGGTATCAGATAAAGTCCGGGCAGGTTACCGGGTATGTATACGGAAAATATCTTGCCACTGGCAGGGATGCCAGAGCTATTGCTTATTATGATATGAAGCTGATGGTCCGGGTGGATACGCCTGCCCTCAGGGTTCGCAGCGGCCCTGATACTGATTCCAACATACTGGGAGGAATTGCCCAGGGTGAAACCTACCCATTTATCTCTCAGACAAACGGCTGGGCAAAGATTGATTATAAGGGTCAAAAAGCCTATGTCTATGTGCCTGAAAATGCCACCGTTGCATATACCATACCGGAGGCAGAGAAAAACAGTGACCTTCGAAGCCGGGTGGTAAATTATGCTGTGGGATTTGTAGGAAAACCCTACCGGTGGGGAGGCACAGACCCCAATACAGGAGCGGATTGCTCCGGTTTTATTCAATATGTTATGAAGAACGGGGCGGGAATCCGTATGGACCGCACCTCCAGACAGCAAGCCAGGGAGGGAGATTCTGTGTCTTCATCAGGCATGGAACCGGGAGACCTTCTGTTCTATGCATCGGGAAGAGAAATAGACCATGTGGCTATGTATATTGGAAAAGGAAAAATTGTCCATGCTGCCAACAGCCGCAGCGGGATTAAAATATCCTCCTGGAATTACAGAAAGCCCGTTACCGTACGCCGGGTCATTCCCTGACAGATCATGAGAAGGTACAAATAAAAACATGGAGGCAGAAATCCATTTCCATAGGATTCCTGCCTCCATGTTTTTGTTTTCAAAAAATAATTTACAGATGTATTTATGCCTTGGAGGTTTTTCCAAGATAGGCGGCTTTTACCGATTCATCTGCCAGCAGTTCCTTTCCGGAACCTGTCAGTGTAATCCGTCCGGTCTCCAGCACATAGCCTACGTCAGCGGTGTGAAGTGCCATATTTGCATTCTGTTCGATGAGAAGTACGGTCACACCTCTTTTATTGATTTCCTTAATAATTGAAAAAATATTTTTAACAATCAGGGGAGCCAGGCCCAGAGAAGGTTCATCCATCATCAGGATTCTTGGATGGCTCATTAAAGCCCTGGCAACGGCCAGCATCTGCTGCTCGCCGCCGGAAAGAGTTCCGGAAAGCTGCCAGCTTCTCTCCTTTAACCGGGGAAACAAATCATAGACCCAGTCAATATCGGCCTGGAGGTCGTCATTTCTCAGATAAGCGCCTATTTTAATGTTTTCAATGACAGTCATATCAGGGAATACCCGTCGGCCTTCCGGAACCAGGGCAATGCCCTTTGACACAATGTCTGTGGTATCCATACCGATCAGCTCCTGGCCGTCTAAAGTAATACTGCTTCCTGCAGCGGGCTTTGCCAGACCTACGATGGAGCGGAGAGTAGTGCTCTTTCCGGCTCCGTTGGCTCCGATTAAAGTAACGATGCTTTTATCCGGAACTTCAAAGGAAATGCCCTTTACAGCCTCAATACCGCCGTAATTCACTCTTAAATTATCAATCTTCAGCATCGTCGCTCACCCCCAGATATGCTTCAATTACACGTTCATTGTTTTGAATTTCTGCCGGGGTACCCTGTGCAATCAGCTTTCCGAAATCAAGAACGTAAATACGGTCTGAAATCTGCATGACTAAATCCATATGGTGCTCAATCATGAATACGGTAAGCTTGTAGGACTTGCGGATCTGCATGATAAAATCCGTCAATTCCTGGGTTTCCTGGGGATTCATGCCAGCTGCAGGCTCGTCAAGGAGCAAAAGCGTTGGCTCTGTTGCCAGGGCTCTGGCGATCTCCAGACGCCTTTGCAGTCCATAGGGAAGGGAAGAAGCGATCTCATCCTTTAAATGAAGCAGACCTTGTTCTTCCAGCAGATCGGCTGCTTCCTGTCTCATCCGTTTTTCCTCTTTGTAGTTTAAGCGGAGAGTGGCGGAGAATACGTTCTGCTTTGCTCTCATATGTTTTGCAATCAGTACGTTATCAAATACGGTAAGCTGACCGAAAAGGCGGATGTTCTGGAAAGTCCGGGCAATGCCTTTTCTTGTAATGATATCAGGAGTATTTCTTACCACTGCAATAGGTCTTGGAGTCACTTCTCCTAAGTAAGATTTCTGCATTTTCCCCTGAGGAGTATTGGAGAGAATGGTTTCTCCCATAAAATCCACCTGCCCAAAGGTAGGCTCATAGATACCTGTAACACAGTTGAATGCGGTTGTCTTTCCGGCTCCGTTAGGTCCGATGAGGGCCACGATCTCTCCCTGGTTCACATCAAGGGTCAGGCCGTTTACCGCCACAACTCCGCCGAACTGCATGGTTACATCCTGCATGTGAAGCACGTTTACAGCCGTTTTATCTGCTGATGACATTATGCATTATCTCCCTTCTGTGTTTTGTTTTTTTTCTTCCGTCCTGTCGTAATCCGCCGGAGTAAGCGTCCCAGACCTTCCCATGAAAATTCATTGCTGCCCATGATTCCTCTGCGGTAGAAGAGCACAACTGCCATCAGAAGCAGGGAGAAGATGACCATACGAAAACCTGAGCGGAATAAGGGAACTTCAAATCCCCCAATGGTGAGGGGGTTATCAAAGAAGCGAAGCCATTCTCTTCCGGCCGTAACCAGGAAGGAACCTAAAATGCTTCCGGTAATGCTTCCGATTCCTCCAAGGACCACAATCAGAAGAATATCATAAGTTAAGTTGATGGAAAAGGTCTTGGAATCAATGGAACGCATGAACATAGCCAAAAGTCCCCCGCCCACACCGGTGAAAAAGGAGGAGATAACAAAAGCCAGCTCTTTGTAGCGGAACAGGTTCAGTCCCATAGCCTGAGCAGCAATTTCATCCTCCCGGAGGGCCTTAAAGGCTCTTCCGTAAGAAGAGTTGACGATCAGTACCATAAGAAGGATACAAAGGGCACAAAGGCCAAATGCGGCATATAAATTGGGAAAGCCCGGAATGTTCTTTACTCCGTAGGATCCATTGGTAATTCTGTTTAACTGGGGAGCCGCAATGATTGCTCTGATGATCTCAGAAAAGCCCAGAGTGGCAATGGCCAGATAATCACTCTTTAAACGGAGCACCGGAATTCCGATTAAAGCGGCAATTCCTGCAGAGAGCAGTCCTGCAAAAATGAGAGCCAGCCAGAAAGGGCAGTGCAGGTTTGCAATTGCAGGAGAAATACCGTCCACATAGTAAACGCTGGCCCGGCTTTCCACAGGAATGGTAAGAATAGCTACGGTATAGGCTCCGATTGCCATAAAACCAGCCTGGCCCAGGGAAAATAATCCGGTAAAGCCGGTCAGCAAGTTCATGGAAACGGCGACTACCGCATAAATGGCGCTTCGCTGCATAATGGAAATCTGATAGCTGTAAGCAGCACTGTTTACCTGTAAAAATCCCAGGATGCCAATGATGACCAGAAGGGCTATCAAAGTATATAATTTGTTTTTGGAAATTGCTTTTTTCTTCATAGGGAGTACCTCACACTTTATCAGTTGTCTTCTCGCCGAACAATCCCGTAGGTTTGATCAGAAGAATGACGATTAGCAGAACAAAGGTAAACGCATCGCTGAATGTGGAATATCCCATGGCAACCAGAGCGGTTTCCCCAAGGCCCAGGATAAAACCACCCAGCACGGCACCGGGAATGCTGCCGATTCCGCCGAATACAGCCGCTACAAAGCATTTTAAGCCGGGCAGGGAGCCGGAGAAAGGGAACACGGTCATACGGTCCGTAAAGTAGAGCACAGAGCCGATTGCAGCCAGAAGAGAGCCGATGGCAAAGGTAAAAGTGATGACACGGTTAATTTTAATACCCATGAGGGAGGCGGTATCGTAATCCCTGGAAACAGCCCGCATTGCCATGCCGATCTTTGTTTTGTTAATCAGAATCATGAGTACGTAAACAATGATAAGAGTCAGAACAGGAGTTAAGAAAGTGACAACGGAAGCGGAAAGGCCGCCAAGCTGATAGATTTTCTTTAAAAATGGAATCTCAGGATATCCCTTTGGCAGAGCTGTAAAAAGATATGTAGCAAGATTCTGCAACAGGTAAGAAATGCCGATTGCAGAAATCATGACAGACATTCTGGGCGCAGAGCGCAGAGGGCGGTAAGCGATCCGTTCAATAGACACGCCCAGTAAAACCGTGACCAGCAGGGCGATGGGAACGGCGATAAACCATGGGAAAACTGCCATTGAAAAAATCATGAAATAACCGGCCATCATAAAAATATCGCCGTGAGCGAAGTTGATGAGCCGCAGTATGCCGTAAACCAGAGTATAACCAATGGCAATCAGGGCGTAAGCGCCTCCTAAGGAAATGCCGGTCAGACACTGCTGTAAAAAAGTTGTAAGACTCATGTGGCAAGATGCCTCCTATCTGTGGAATGTGAGATTGAAGTTCAGCCATGAAGAAACATTTATGTAATCTGTGCTTAACTGGCAGGTTTTCAGGCACAAATTACATAAATGCTTCTGTAGGTCAAAATGCCTTAAAGAGGCAGAAGGCCTGGCTGAAATGGAACGAGTGGGGAAGGAAATTCGTCCCCACTCATTTGTGATGTCTTTATTCTACGGAAGTAGTTGTCAGGAACTTGAACTGTCCGTTTTCGATGGTCTTAATAAACGCCATATCCTTTTTTGCATCTCCATTTTCGTCGAAGGAAATAGTTCCGGTCACGCCGTCAATGGATACATCCTTTAATGCTTCCTGGATTTTTGCACCGTCTGTGGAGCCTGCTGTCTCAATAGCCTTTAATGCACAGAGATAAGCGTCATAGCCAAGAGCAGATACTGCCGGGATAATTTCTTCCTGTTTGTTTTCCTTTAAATAGGTTTTAAAACCAGAGATAAAGGAAGCCGCTTCGTCATTGGCCGGTTCTGCCTCATCAAAGAAGGTGGAGAGCACAACGCCCTCTGCGGAAGCGCCTGCATTTTCAATGATGGTGGAGTTTTCCCATGTATCGCCTGCGGCGATGGTAGCTGTAATTCCAAGCTCACGGGCCTGCTTGATAATAAGAGGAGCCGTGGTGATAGAGGAAGGAGCAAAGATCACGTCAGGATTCTTGGCCTTGATATTGGTTAAAATAGCCTTGAAATCTGTTTGGTTGGTCTGGAACTGTTCTTCGCTTACAATGGTGCCTCCCAAGTTCTCAAATGAGGATTTAAAGAAGGAACCGAGACCTGAAGAATAGTCATCTCCAAGCTGTGTAATAACGGCTGCTTTTGTTGCTCCGTTATTATTTGCGTAGTTTGCCATAACAGTTCCCTGGAATGGGTCAATGTAGCAAACCCGGAAATAAAAATCATTTCCCTGGGTTACCTGAGGATTGGTACAGGAAGCTCCGATTGCAGGAATCTTGGAATCTGAGAAGATCTGGCCTGCTGCAATGGAAACACCGGACCCGTAGCTTCCTATTACAGCAGAAACTTTTTCGCTTACAAGCTTCTGTGCTGCATTGACAGCCTCTGTTTTATCGGATTTGTTATCCACTTCCACTAATTCTACTTTGTACTCTTCTTCGCCGATTTTAACGGTTGGGTACATTTTGTTTGCATAACGGACACCTAAAACTTCCTGGAAGCCGCCGCCGCCGTTTTCTCCGGTGGTGGGTTCGAATACACCGATCTTAACCACCTTGGCGCTGCTGTCAGAGCCTGAGGAAGAACCGCTGCTACAGCCTGCTAAAAGGCTGATGCCCATGCATGAAACGAGAGTGAGTGCAAGTAATTTTTTCAACTTCATATATTCATATCCTCCTTTTGGTGTATCCCCTGTAAGAACAATTGTCTTTCATAAGGGTACACGTTGCCTTATATTATATCAGAAGATTCAGAAAGTGCAAGAAAAATTTTTGGCAGCGCGTATAAAATCACGGAACAATGGGTGAGGCCGGTTGGGCCTTGATTTAAACTCCGGATGGGCCTGAGTGGCAACAAACCAGGGATGGGAAGGAAGTTCTGCCATTTCCACGATTCTTCCGTCAGGAGATATGCCTGAAAGCTTCATTCCGGCTGATGTGAGGGTTTCTCTGTAGTCATTGTTTACCTCATAGCGGTGTCGGTGACGCTCATGAATCAGTTCCTCTCCATACACCTCATAAGCGGTCGAGGATTTGTCAAGAACACAAGGATAGGAACCGAGGCGCAGGGTGCCTCCAAGGTTTTCTACACCGTTTTGGTCAGGCATTAAATGGATGACCGGATAGGGAGTATCCGGGTTAAGTTCTGCCGTATGGGCACCTGTAAGCCCTGCAGCATGGCGGGCAAATTCCACAATAGCCATCTGCATTCCAAGACAGAGGCCAAGAAAAGGAACTTTATGTTCTCTTGCATAGCGGATAGCGGAGATTTTTCCCTCAATTCCCCTGCTTCCAAAGCCGCCCGGAACTAAGATTCCATTTACATCCTGAAAGAAATCTCCTGCATTTTCATCGGTCACAAGCTCGGAATCCACCCATTTGATCCGGACACTGGCCCGGTTATGGACGGCGCCGTGCTTTAAAGCTTCCACTACGGAAATATATGCGTCATGAAGCTGGATGTATTTCCCCACAAGGGCAACTGTTACTTCTTTTTCCGGATGTTTCCAGTTTTCAATCATGGCAGACCACTCGGACAGGTCTGGTTCAGGACAGGGAAGGTTCAGGCTTTCACAGGCCACCTGGGCTAAGTGCTCTTCCTCCATATCAAGGGGAAGTTCATATAATACCTCCACATCCAGGTTTTGAAGTACATGGGTTTTAGGAACATTACAGAATTGTGCGATTTTGCTTCGGATACCGTCATCAAGGGGTTGCTCGGAACGGCATACAATGATGT
Organism: Clostridiaceae bacterium; assembly: GCA_902363735.1. Classification (GTDB taxonomy): domain Bacteria; phylum Bacillota; class Clostridia; order Lachnospirales; family Lachnospiraceae; genus Lacrimispora. Next base: position 837,085 of record CABJBA010000001.1, on the reverse strand, counting down.
CTGGCTGGATTCCCATGCCTTGTAAATCCTTTACACTGGCCTGGGTGGGCTTGGTTTTCAGTTCGCCGGAAACTTTTAGATATGGAACCAGGGTCACATGGATGAGAATGACATTCTCGTGGCCCGCTTCGTGTTGGAATTGACGGATTGCCTCTAAGAAGGGCTGGCTTTCGATGTCGCCTACTGTTCCTCCCACCTCAATGATGGCAATTTCTGTTTCAGAGGAGTCAGTGCTTGTGTGGAAACGGCTTTTGATTTCGTCGGTAATGTGGGGGATAACCTGTACGGTGCCTCCTCCAAAGTCTCCCCTCCGCTCCCTGGTCAGTACGGTCCAGTAGACTTTACCGGTGGTAACATTGGAATTCTGAGTCAGATTTTCGTCGATAAAACGTTCGTAATGTCCAAGGTCAAGATCTGTTTCCGCCCCGTCCTCGGTAACGAAAACCTCTCCGTGCTGGACCGGATTCATGGTGCCTGGGTCTATGTTGATGTAAGGGTCGAATTTCTGCATAGTGACTTTGTAGCCTCTGGCCTTTAGCAGACGGCCAAGGGATGCTGCTGTGATGCCTTTGCCAAGTCCGGATACGACTCCCCCGGTGACAAATACATATTTTACTGCCATAGTGGTGTAACCTCCTTTTGTAATAATGTGGGTACAGGAATATTTTTTAAAAAAGAGATTATATATCCTTTTTGCCAAAAAATCCAGAGGGTTTGGAAAAAAGTTAAGATTATAAAGTGAAAAATATATTTATACCGGTAGGAATCAGCAGAGGAAAAAAGGTTCCTAAAAAGGAAGATAAAAATATGACTATAAATCGGAAGTCCGATCATGGAAATTCTGGTAATAAGTTAGAATAGTATGTTCGAATATTGTCATAATATACAAGAAGAAATGATTAAATAAGTAATAAAATACTGTTTACATGAAAAGAATGGATTGTTATAATTATAACAACAAATGAACTGATAAAAATTAAAGGAGGACAGGATATGAGTAAATTATTTGATTTAACCGGAAAAGTTGCAATTGTTACAGGGGCTTCTTCAGGGCTTGGCAGGCAGTTCGCATTGGCCCTGGCAAAAGAAGGCGCAAAGATCGCTATCGTTGCAAGACGTGTGGAAAAGCTGGAAGAAGTTAAAAAGGAAGTGGAGGCTCTTGGTACAGAGTGCTTCATTCATAAATGTGACGTTATGAAATCAGAAGAAATAAAAACAACAGTAGAAGATGTGAAAAATCATTTTGGCAGAATTGATATTCTTGTCAATAATGCAGGCTTAGGCTGGGCAGATGCTGCAGAAAACACTTCCGATGACCTGTGGATGACCATGATGGATACTAATGTCAACGGCGTATTTTATTTTGCAAGAGAAGCCGGACGGATCATGAAGGAGCAGGAGTACGGCAAAATAATAAATATTGGATCTATCCATTCTACTGTTGCTATGACGGGTATGCCAATATCTGCATATGCCACCACAAAAGGTGCTCTTGTGATGATGACAAAAGCTCTTGCAAATGAATGGGCAAAATACAATATTACGGTAAATGCTATCGGGCCGGCTTATTTCCCCAGTGAGATGACAGACAACATTTTAAAAAGCGGCGCCATCAGCCATGTTATTGAAAATACATGCCCTATGAAAAGACCGGGACGTGATGGGGAATTGGACGGAGCTTTGATTTACTTTGCTTCTGATGCCTCCTCTTATACAACAGGCCAGTTGCTTCAGGTTGACGGAGGCTGGACCACTGTTTAATCATAAAAGTAAAATAAGTAATGATTATCCAGCGTTATCTAACGTTGGATAGTCATTTTTTGATCTCAAAATCCTGTCTGGTGTTTATAAGGATTTAATAATTCTTTTCTTGATTTATGGGGAGACTGACTCTATAATGGTAGAGATACAGAATGGGTAGAACATATCCGGATTGGAGAATTCACACAGATGGATAACAAGAATCAAAATAATAATAAGATGCCGAAAAATGCTCAGGCAATTGCCGCCTGGGTTGCCGCATTTCTTATTGTAGCCATGTTGCTGTCATATCTTCACGATTTGGTGAGTACAAGGCAGAATAAGGAAGTGAGCTATGACACTTTTATGAATATGGCAGATCAGGGGTTGGTAGAATCGGTAGAAGTGGGAGATTCAAAGATCACGATTAAGCCTAAGGACTCCTGGGAGGAATATAAATCCGGAGTGACCTATTACACCGTAAGAATGGAAAATGACTTAGATTTGGCAGAACGCTTAAGGAATGCAGACGTGAAAACAGTCCGTGTCCGGCGGGAAAGTAATTTCCTGATCCAGACGGCCATCAGCTATGTATTTTTATTCGTAGCCATGGGCTTGCTTTTGAACTTTATCATGCGCCGTATGGGCGGAGGCGGAGGCTTCATGGGCGTGGGAAAGAGCAATGCCAAGGTCTATGCGCAGAAGGAAACAGGAATTGCTTTTAAAGATGTGGCAGGAGAAGATGAGGCAAAGGAATCTTTGACAGAAATCGTGGATTTCCTTCACAATCCTGGAAAATATACCAAGATCGGCGCAAAGCTTCCCAAGGGAGCCCTGCTTGTAGGACCTCCGGGAACAGGAAAAACTCTTCTTGCCAAAGCCGTTGCAGGAGAGGCCCATGTACCGTTTTATTCCCTGTCAGGTTCTGACTTTGTGGAAATGTTTGTAGGCGTGGGTGCATCCCGTGTCCGTGATTTGTTTAAGCAGGCCCAGGAGTCCGCACCTTGTATTATTTTCATCGATGAGGTGGATGCCATCGGAAAAAGCCGTGATTCCAGATTCGGCGGAGGAAATGATGAGAGAGAGCAGACCTTAAATCAGCTTCTTTCTGAGATGGATGGATTTGATTCCTCAAAGGGTCTTTTGGTTCTGGCTGCAACCAACCGCCCGGAAATCCTTGACCCGGCGCTTCTTAGACCCGGCCGTTTTGACCGGAGAATCATTGTGGATAAGCCGGACTTAAAAGGACGTGTGGATATTTTAAAGGTTCATGCAAAGGATGTGCTTTTAGATGAAACCGTTGATTTAGACGCCATTGCCCTTGCCACATCAGGAGCCGTTGGTTCTGATCTGGCTAATATGATTAATGAAGCAGCCATTCTGGCTGTTAAGCATGGCCGCCAGGCAGTATCTCAAAAGGATTTATTTGAGGCGGTGGAAGTAGTATTAGTGGGCAAAGAGAAAAAAGACCGGGTTCTTAATAAAGAAGAACGCCGTATCGTCTCCTATCATGAAGTGGGGCATGCATTGGTCAGCGCTCTCCAAAAGGACTCCGAACCGGTTCAGAAGATCACCATTGTTCCAAGAACCATGGGAGCCTTGGGCTATGTCATGCACGTGCCTGAGGAGGAAAAGTTCTTAAATTCAAAAAAAGAACTTCATGCCATGCTGGTAGGTTACTTAGCCGGACGTGCGGCAGAAGAAATTGTATTTGACAGCGTGACTACCGGTGCTTCCAATGATATTGAACAGGCCACCAAGGTGGCACGGGCCATGATTACCCAGTACGGCATGTCAGAAAAATTCGGCCTTATGGGCCTGGCTACCAGAGAAGACCAGTACTTAAGCGGAAGAGCTGTCATGAACTGCGGGGAAGCAACTGCCGCGCAGGTGGACGACGAAGTGATGAGAATGCTGAAGGAGGCTTACGAGGAAGCTAAGGGCCTTCTTATTGAAAACCGGGATGTAATGGATAAGATTGCAGAATTTCTCATTGAGAAAGAAACCATTACAGGCAAGGAATTCATGAAAATATTCCGGGAGGCAAAGGGGATTCCAGAGCCTGAGGAAAAAAAGAAGGATTCTGACAAAGAGACAAAAGATGACGGCCTGTCTGACTGGACGATAGAAGAAAAGGTCAAAGAGACTCCTCAGGAATGGTCACCTGTGGTTGGAGAAGAAGAGAATTAAAGAAATTTACAATCGCCGCTGCATGTTGACTCATGCGGCGGCTTTCTTTCCCAAATCCATACAATTTTACTAAGGTGCAATACAATAGGAGATAAGGAAGAACCAATGATATTGATGAATGAAATACCTGACCGTTTCTGGGGGCTGTTCCGTTCCATTAACCGGTCCACTTACATAGAAGCTCTGCTAAAAATCAACGAAGAGTATGAATACAGCAATTATTTTTTAAGCCGGGAGCTTTGCCTTCAGGTTCTGGAGGAGTACTTCATCCAGAAGCAGCTGGTGATCTGGCAGGATGAACTGGAAGATGAGTCTGATGCCCTTCTTCCCACTGCTGCCAGGGTCTTAAACTGGCTTTTAAGGGCAGGCTGGCTCAGAAAAGTGGATGATTATGCCTCTATGGCGGTTCATATTGTAATCCCTGATTACGCCGCTGTTATGATTGAGGCATTTTTCAAACTTACCAGTGATGAAGAGGATGAAACCCAGATCTACATTCAAAACGTCTATGCCATTCTTTTTTCATTAAAAAATGATCCAAGGGCCAGCGTGGGTCTGTTAAATACAGCTTATGTCAATACGAAACGGCTTAATAAGACATTGCAGGACATGCTTCATAACATGGACAAGTTCTTTGCAAGCCTTTTGTCTAAAAAAGCATATGGAGAATTGTTAAAAGACCATTTAGAGGGATATGTAGAGGAAATCGTAAAAAAGAAATACCACATTTTAAAGACTTCCGACAATTTTTATCTCTATAAGAATGATATCAAACGGTGGATCAGCTCTATGAGAGAAGACGGAGAGTGGATGGAACAGATGAGCCGCCGCAGCGGCCAGAATGTGACGGCAGCAGATATTGGGGAAAAGCTGGATCAGATTGAGAGAGGCTTTGATGATATCGAACACCGGATTGCCAACATGGACAAGGAACATTCCAGGTACATCAGAGCTACTGTTACAAGGCTTAATTACCTTCTGAACCAGGAAGATAACATGAAGGGGCTGGTGATCAGGCTTTTAAATCATTTGTCCGATGCAGAGGATCAGGAAGAAGCCATAAAGGAAACGGGAAATCGCATGAATTTATCACAGATATCCCTTCTCTCCGAAAATTCTCTCTATAAAAAAAGGAAACCGAGAACAGACTTTAAGGAAAACTTAATGGAAGAGGAAGGGATTCCGGAGCTTACTATGGAAGAGGTGCTGAATTTAAACCGGTTAAAAAGCCGGTACAGCAAAAAAGAAATCGAAGACTTTATTGAGGCACATCTGGAACATGGCCGCATGGAGGTGAAGGAAGATACTGTCCGTTCTCCTGAGGAATTTGAAAAACTGATTCTGGCTTATGATTATTCCACCAGAAGGAAAAGCCTGTATCAGGTGGAAGATCAGGAGCCGGAACAGATTAATAACGGCAGATACCGTTATCCGAAACTGGTATTTGTAAGGAGGAAGGAATCATGACCTATGAAGAAAGCGCCGGTTTGACGGACCGGATTCCATATTTTGATGCTTTGGAAGAAAATGAAAAAGAAGAGGTAAGGGAATGCTTAAAGCTGCTGTTCCGCCAGACCTTTATACTGGAGTACAAATATGATAAACGTTCCAGACGGTTTGCCTATAACCAGGAATTTAAAATCTGCAACAAGCATCTGGAGTTTATCAGGACTTATTTGTCTGTTGCAGGTGTTTTAGTTCTGGAAAACAGCCAGCTGGGACTGATTTATATTCAGGGAGAAGACACAGTGGGAGAAAAGCTGCCCAAGCTTGCCACCCTCTACCTGCTTGTTTTAAAGCTGATTTACGATGAACAGATGGCGGAAGTATCTTCCAGTGTCAATGTTTATGCAACATTAAGCGAAATCCATGAAAAGTTGGGAAGCTACCGTTTATTTCACAAACAGCCAAGCCCTACCGAAATCCGCAGAGCGCTGGCTCTGTTAAAAAAATATCAGATTTTGGAGCCTCTGGATATATTAGAGGATTTAGATCCGAAAAGCCGCATGATCATTTATCCTTCCATCAATGTAGTTTTATTGGGAGATGATGTAAGGGCTTTATTGGAATCATTTGGGGAAGGAGACAATAATGATGACGAATCAGAACTTTGAGGCCCTGTCCCGGATCCATTTAAATAACTGGCACTATATTAACCGGAAAACTTTATCCTTTAACCAGGAAATTAATTTTTTTACGGGACATTCCGGCAGCGGAAAGTCTACAGTCATAGACGCTATGCAGGTTCTCCTTTATGCCAATACCGATGGCCGGGGATTTTTTAATAAGGCAGCCGCCGATGATTCAGACAGGAACCTTATTGAATATTTAAGGGGTATGGTAAACATTGGTGAGAATAACGAGTTTGCTTATTTAAGAAACCAGAACTTTTCCACCACCATTGTGCTGGAGCTGAAACAGACGGATACCCAGCAATACCAATGCATCGGAATTGTCTTTGATGTGGAAACAGCTACCAATGAAATATCCAGAAAATTCTTCTGGCATAAGGGGCCTTTATGGGAAAATGGATACCGGACAGGTTCCAGAGCCATGACTACAGAAGAGGTCTCGGCATATTTACAGACCATGTATGAGAAAGACGGCTATTTTACCACCTCCCACAATGAGAGGTTTCGCCGGCAGTTGTACGATGTATACTTAGGCGGCCTGGATTCGGAGAAGTTCCCCGTTCTTTTTAAACGTGCCATTCCCTTCCGCATGAACATCAAGCTGGAAGACTTTGTAAAGGAATATATCTGTATGGAGCAGGATATTCACATTGAGGATATGCAGGAAAGTGTCATGCAGTACGGGCGGATGAGAAAGAAAATAGAAGACACGGCTGTGGAAATCCAATATTTGAAAGAAATACAGGAAAAGTTTTTTTCTGTTCAGGAAAAAGAAAAAGAAATCCGATGTAATACATACTTTTTCCGCAAAATGGAAATTTGGGATTATCAGACCAGGATTCAGGCCCTGACAGATAAATCAGGTCTTGCAAAAGAAGACTTAATTCGTCTGGAAAAGCAAAAGACAGGACTGGAAGGCCAGATTGAAGATTTGACCATACAGGGTAATGAACTGCTCTCCAGGATTTCTTCTACCGGCTATGAAGATTTGAAAAACCAAATTAACTCTGCAAAAGAGTTGTCTATCCTTTTAAACAAAAGCTCAGCCAGATGGAACCAGACCGCAGAGGACTTAAAGGCATGGATCAATGAGGAGACAACCTCAAACCAGACCATATGGGATATTGAGGAATTTGAAAGAAACACCATTGACGGGGACAAGCTGGACCGGCTGAAAAAGTCCATTGCTGAAATGGTGAAAGAGACAGAAGAAACCCGGAAGGAAGCGGAAGGAGTTCTCCGGGAAATCCAGAAAAAAGATCGTCAGACCCAAGAGGAACTGGTTCAGTTAAAAGCTGGAAATAAAGCCTATCCCAAGTACTTAGAACATGCCAGATCCTTCATTCAGCAGCGGCTTTTGGAGGAAACAGGCAAAGCGGTGGAGGTCTATGTTCTTGCAGATCTTTTGGATATCAAGGATGAAACCTGGAGAAATGCCGTGGAAGGCTATCTGGGCAACAACAAGCTGTCTCTGATTGTGGCTCCGGCATACGCAGAAGCCGCTATGACTGTATATGAGGAACTGGATAAAACCCAGTATTTTAATGTGGCTGTTCTGGATACGGAAAAGGTGGGACAGAATTCCTGCGAAGTAGTGAAAAACAGCCTTGCTGAAGAAGTTTCAGTGAGAGAGAATTATTTACAGCCATATATTGACCTGCTTTTAGGTAAAGTGGTCAAATGCAGTACCTTGAAAGAACTGCGCCGATGCCGTATTGGCGTAACATCTGACTGTATGCTGTATCATACCTTCCGTCTGCAGCATATGAACCCTGACAATTATACCAGATTTGCCTATATCGGAAAAGACAGCCTTCGTCGAAGAATCCGGCTTTTAGAGCAAAATCTGACTTTGCTGGAAGAAGAGAAAAAGCCTCAGGAGCAAAACTTGAATGAGTGCCGAAGGATTTTATCCTTAGAGGCATTAAACGAAGATATGGGGGTTTACTTAGAGTGGCAGCAGGATATAGCAGCTCTTAGAGAAAAAGAAAAGGAGATCCGCCGTCTGGAGCAGAAGATGGAAAAGCTGAAGGCCCAGGATGTGGAGGAATGGGTAAAAGAAAGAGAAGCCGTATTAAAACTCTGTGAAGGAAAAAGAGACGAACAAAGAGCCGTGGATCAGTTGATTTTCGGCGTTAACGGCAGAATTGAAGGCTTTCATAAGGACTCTTTAAGACAGCATGAAGAGCTGGTTTTAAAAGAACGGGAATTTGAAGTTCAAGAGGAATTGGAGCATCAGTTAAATGAGCTGTTGGAGGGAAGAGAAAACAGCCGGTATGACCAGCTGAAAAATGACTTCTTTGGAAAATCCCGGGAAGCAGAAGAAGACCGGGATCAGGCTTACCAGGTCCTTGTTGCTGCCAGAGGAGACTATGCCAGAAAGTACCCGAACAGGAACTTTTCCTTAACAGCATCAGATAATGTGGAATACCAACGTCTTCTTGAAGTTATGGAGTGCGGCAGCCTGGAGGAATATAAGGCTATGGCCGCTGACCAGGCTAAATCTGCTGTCCATCATTTTAAAAATGACTTCATGTTTAAAATCCGCAGTGCCATAAGAGACGCCCTTTTGAGAAAGGATGAGCTGAATAAGATCATCAGCAGGCTGGACTTTGGAAAGGACAAATACCAGTTTGTCATTGGAAAGAACAAGGGACCTGACGGCCGGTATTACGACATGTTCATGGATGATTCCCTGGAGGTAAATCCTGCCTTTTTAAGAGATTCTTTGGATAGTCAGATGAATTTATTTACCATGGAACATGAGAATCAATATGGAGAAATCATTAATGATTTAATCAACATTTTTATTCCTCCTGACAATGCCACGCCGGAGCAGATGGAGGAAGCTAAAAGGAATATGGATAAGTACGCGGATTACCGTACTTATCTGTCCTTTGACATGCAGCAGATTATTCATAATGATGATGAAATCATTAAAATCCGCCTGAGTAAAATGATTAAGAAAAACTCGGGGGGAGAGGGGCAGAACCCACTTTATGTGGCCTTATTAGCCAGTTTTGCTCAGGCTTACCGCATCAGTTTATCCCCTAAGATACAAAGAAATCCAACCCTTCGCCTTGTAGTACTTGATGAGGCATTTTCAAAGATGGATGGGGAGAAGGTAGCAAGCTGCATTGAGCTGATCAGGGGGCTGGGCTTTCAGGCCATTATCAGTGCCACCAATGATAAGATTCAGAATTATGTGGAAAATGTAGATAAGACCTTTGTCTTTGCAAACCCCAATAAAAAGTCCATATCCATTCAGGAGTTTGAACGGGAAAGCTTTTCGGAACTGATGAAGGAACTGGATGAGAATGAGGCAGTTTATGCAGACGCTGATTGATCTGATTATTAATAAAATAGAAGACAGCAAAGTAAATTGGCGTGAGAATGCAAAAGGGAATAGAAGTTTTTCCATTCAGCAGGAACACCTGGATTCTATTAAAAAACATAAATTATTAATACAGGCTGAGGAATTAGAGCGTGCAGGACTTATCCAATGTGAGCCTAAGTGGACAACTGGAAGGTCAGATATTTATACGGTAACGTTTTCTCTGGACAATACAAAGGAATTTTACAATATAGCAGATAAGATTCCCAAATCAGACCGTATCAAGGAACTAAAAAAAGCCATAGAAGAACAAATAAGTAAGGTTCATAAATCATGGATTCGGGCATATTATGTGGATGTTCTTAAAAGCCTGGAAGAAGGAAAAGGAAAGGAGCCAGAGGAATTCAATGGGGAAACCAGAGAATTGAATTTCAAATGTTTTCTTGGACTTGACAATCTGGAGGGGGCGGTGTACAAAAAAGCATTCAGCAAATATTATTTGGGAGGCTCTAAAGTTTTTGATCCAAGACTGCAAAGTTATGTGGCATCAGTGGCTAAGAAGTATTATGAAATCATTGTTGAAAATATGACCGAATCAGAAATTTTGTCTCATATTTATTTGGATCAGTATGCCAATGAATTGGCACTCAAAGGAGACCTGCTTATACAACTGGGCGGATGTCAGATTGACCGTAACAAAATCGAAAATCCGAAATTAAAGGAGCTGGCCGAAGTGATTTGCCTGACCGGAATTGGAATTGAACAGGAATGCTTTTTGTTTTAAGTTTTTCCAGATAAAGGAATGGACGAACCATAGGTTTTGTTCTATAATTAACAAAGCAAAGTCAAAAGCACCGGAAACAGGGAGGTAGTACCATGCTAAAATGTGAAAGAACCAGTGTCATGAACATAGAGAATGCTATTCGGGGCGCCAGAAATCCCATGAATAGCTGGAATAGGATAGACAGCAGCTACGATGAAGAAGGAGATTACATCTTAGGTCCCAATGACCTGGGCCTTGCCAGACGGCTTAGAAAAGCGGGAAGCGACCACCGCAAATACATCCGCCAGATTTTTGTGTCTGTGGACATTACGGCTCCCCTTTACTGGTGGAAGGAATACGACACATATAAGGCGGGCACCACGGCCAACTCCACCAGCACCATGCATAAGATTCACAGCAAACCCTTTGAACTGGAGGATTTCAGCCATGACCACATGACGGAAGATGCCCTGTTATTTATGAAAACCATTGTGTCTGAGCTGGAAAAAATCCGGCTTCGTTACCTGGAAACCAAGGATAAAAAAGACTGGTATGATTTGATCCAGCTTCTTCCCTCCAGCTACAACCAGATGAGGACATGCACCCTAAACTACGAAAACCTGATTAACATGTATTTTGCAAGGCGAAGCCATAAACTGGTGGAATGGCATACCTTCTGCCAATGGATAGAAAGTCTTCCTTATGGAAAAGAGCTGATCCTTGGGGAGGAAGATTCATGAATATCATTGTTGCTGTGGATAAGAACTGGTCTATCGGCAATCAGGGCCAGCTTTTGGTTTCCATTCCTGAGGATAAAAAGCTGTTTCGGGAGGAAACCCTTGGGAAAGTGATCGTCATGGGACGAAAAACCCTGGAGAGCCTTCCGGGAAAGCAGCCTCTATACGGAAGAACCAATATTGTACTGACCAGAAATCCTGATTATAAGGTTAAGGGCGCTCTGGTGTGCCACAGCGCTGGAGAGGTTTTAAAGGAACTTCAAAAGTACAGGAGTGAAGATTGCTTCATGATAGGAGGGCAAAGTATTTATGAAGCGTTTCTGCCTCATTGTGATATAGCTCATGTGACCTTCATTGATTATACGTACAGTGCTGACACCCATTTTCCAAATCTGGACCGTGACCCTTCCTGGGAAATGGCGGCAGAAGGCGAGGAACAGACGTATTTTGATCTGTGCTACACCTTCCGCATGTACCGGAGGAAGGAAGCTCTGTAACCGGACCATTTTTTGAGTTTGATAAAAATTTAATAATATTTTGTAATAAATATTGTCAGCTACTGTGAAAAATGGTAAGATGATAGGAGTGCTATTTTGCTTGATTGCTGGAAAAGGCTGTCAGGAAATGTAAATAGATATATTCATGAAGATATTAGGAGGATAAAGATGTATAAGATTTTAAAAGCAGAACTGTTAGCTGACAAGATCTATCTGATGGATGTGGAAGCACCTCGGATTGCCAAATCCTGCCAGCCTGGCGAATTTGTCATTGTCAAAATGGATGAAAAAGGAGAAAGAATTCCCCTGACCATCTGTGATTATGACCGTCAGAAAGGAAGTATCACCATTGTATTCCAGACAGTGGGCTCCAGTACGGAAAAAATGGCATCATTGACAACGGGTGACAGCTTTTCAGATGTAGTTGGACCTTTGGGCAATGCGTCTGAGTTCATTCATGAAGACATAGAGGAATTAAAGAAAAAGAAATTTTTATTTGTTGCCGGAGGCGTGGGCACAGCCCCTGTTTATCCTCAGGTAAAGTGGATGAAAGAACACGGCATTGAAGTTGATGTAATCGTAGGTTCCAAAACAAAGGATTTATTAATCCTGGAGGATGCGATGAGAAGTCAGGCCGGAAATTTATATGTAACAACTGACGACGGTTCCTATGAAAGAAAAGGAATGGTTACAGAAGTGATCAAGGATCTGGTTCAGAACCAGGGCAAAAAATACGACGTGTGCGTAGCCATTGGCCCTATGATCATGATGAAGTTTGTATGTCTTTTGACTAAGGAATTGGAGCTTCCTACTATTGTCAGCTTAAACCCAGTTATGGTAGACGGAACTGGCATGTGCGGTGCCTGTCGTATTACTGTTGGCGGAGAAGTGAAATTTGCCTGTGTAGATGGTCCTGAATTTGACGGACACCTGGTTAATTTTGACGAAGCAATGAAACGCCAGATGATGTATAAATCAGAAGAAGGACGTAAGGTCTTAAAAGTGATTGAAGGCGACACACATCATGGCGGCTGCGGACAGTGCGGAGGTGACGAGTAATGGATGTTTTAAAGAAAGTACCTGTAAAGGAGCAAGACCCAAAAGTAAGAGCAACAAACTTTGAAGAGGTTTGTCTTGGATATAGTGAAGAAGAAGCAATGGAAGAAGGAACCCGCTGCATTCAGTGTAAAAACCCTAAGTGCGTGGTAGGTTGTCCGGTATCCATTAACATTCCTGGATTTATTAAGCAGGTAGTGGAAGGAAATCATGAAGAGGCAGCAAAAGTTATTGCTCTGTCCTCAGCTCTTCCGGCTGTCTGCGGACGTGTATGTCCTCAGGAGAGCCAGTGTGAAGGTGTTTGCATCAGAGGAATCAAAGGCGAGCCTGTTTCCATCGGAAAGCTGGAGCGTTTTGTGGCAGACTGGTCCAGAGAACACGGCATTGTGCCTGCTGCTCCGGAAACAACTAACGGAAAGAAAGTGGCGGTCATCGGTTCCGGCCCTGCAGGTCTGACCTGTGCCGGAGATCTGGCTAAGATAGGCTATGAAGTTACTATATTTGAAGCTCTTCACGAACCAGGCGGCGTATTGACCTATGGAATTCCGGAGTTCCGTCTTCCAAAGGAAAAAGTAGTTAAAACAGAAATTGACAACGTGAGAAAGCTTGGAGTTAAAATTGAAACCAACGTTATCGTAGGAAAGTCAGTAACCATTGACGAACTTTTTGACGAAGAGGGTTTCCAGGCTGTATTTATTGGCTCAGGAGCAGGCCTTCCCATGTTTATGGGAATTCCCGGGGAAAATGCCAACGGAGTATTTTCTGCTAATGAGTATTTAACCAGAAGTAATTTAATGAAAGCATTCCGTTCCGATTATGATACTCCTATTGCTGCAGGAAACAGAGTAGCTGTCGTAGGCGGCGGAAACGTTGCCATGGATGCGGCCAGAACTGCTCTCCGCCTTGGTGCTACCGTTCATGTAGTATACAGAAGAAGTGAGGCAGAGCTGCCTGCCAGAACGGAAGAAGTCCATCACGCAAAGGAAGAAGGAATTATTTTCAATCTGTTAACTAACCCGGTGGAAATTCTCACCGATGAAAAAGGCTGGGTAAACGGAATGAAATGTGTCAGAATGGAACTTGGAGAGGCTGATGCTTCCGGAAGAAGAAGACCTGTAGAAGTAGAAGACTCTGAATTTGTCATTGATGTGGATACGGTGATCATGTCTCTGGGAACTTCCCCCAACCCGCTGATTTCCAATACCACAAAAGGTCTGGATATCAATAAGCGCAAATGCATCGTTGCTGATGAATCCAATGGACAGACAAGCCGTGAAGGTGTGTTTGCCGGAGGCGATGCTGTAACAGGTGCTGCAACTGTTATTCTGGCTATGGAAGCCGGACGTTCAGGAGCAAGAGGAATTCATGAATACCTTTCAAAGGAATAAAAATCTTTGCAAGTAATAGAAAGACAGGGCTGCCGGTTATCCGGCGGCCTTTACTATTTTTCGCTATTTTCGTTAGGTGGCAAAGAATCTTTCTAAAAAAAATCTAAAATTTCTAAATAAGACTTGAATTTTATCTGGGTTTTAAGTAACATATAAAGTAGAAAATACTCTAAAAGGAACAGACGATGAAACGAAAAGTACAGATTATTTATGAAAAAAATGCTGCAGCCTTAAAAAGGCTGGTCTGCGGTCTGCTTATAGGTGCCATGGTCTGCGGCCAATCCGCACCTGCCTGGGCGACGGCGAAAGCGGAAAAAGAGAAGCAGGAAGCCCAGAAAAAGCTGAATGAAGCAAACCAAAAGGCCAAGGATGCGGAAAGCGGAAAAAGTGCTGCCCAGAATCAGGTGTCCAAGCTGTCCTCTGATTTAACCGCTCTGTTATCTGACATAACAGTTTTAGAGGCCGATATGGCCAGTAAGGAAGGGGAAATTAAGCAGGCTGAAATTGATTATGATGCCGCTAAGAAAGAGGAAGAAAAGCAGTATTCTTCCATGAAAAAGAGAATCCAGTATATGTACGAAAAAGGAGATACGGAATATCTGGATATTTTCCTTCACGTAAAGGACATGTCTGATCTTCTTAACAAAGCCGAGTATGTAGAAGGAATTTATTCATACGATCGGAAGATGCTGGTGGCTTTTCAGGAGACAAAGCAGAAGGTGGCTGACTACAAGTCTGATCTGGAAGAGGATAAGGCTGAGATGGAGGTCATGGAGCTGGAGTACAAGGACCAGCAGGGAAAGCTTGAAAACCTGATCGCTACAAAGAAAAAAGAAGTCTCCAATTTCGACAGCCAGCTTGCAAAAGCAAAGCAGGATGCAACCGTATATGCCCAGACGGTGGCAAAGAAAAATGAAGAGATCCGCAAATCCAAGGAAGAGGAAGCTCGAAGAAAGGCCGCCGAAGAGGCTCGGAAAAAAGCTGCCGAAGAGGCCAGGAAGAAAGCGTCTTCTTCACCCAAAGGATCTTCTCCAGCCAATAATACATACACCGGCCCCACTGCGGCAAAGAGCAGCGGCGGAACGGCATCAGGCCGGGCAGTTGCAGATTATGGACTTCAGTTCGTGGGAAATCCATATGTATTCGGTGGGACAAGCCTGACCAAAGGGGCAGATTGTTCCGGGTTTATTCAGTCGGTTTACCGTAATTTCGGCTATTCCATTCCAAGAAGTTCCTC
Organism: Clostridiaceae bacterium; assembly: GCA_902363735.1. Classification (GTDB taxonomy): domain Bacteria; phylum Bacillota; class Clostridia; order Lachnospirales; family Lachnospiraceae; genus Lacrimispora. Next base: position 822,011 of record CABJBA010000001.1, on the reverse strand, counting down.
AGAACAGCGTTCTGCAGGGCGGGAGGTTTCTTATTCTGAGGCCCAGCCGGGAGATATTGTCTGCTATTCAGGTCATGTGGGGATCTATATCGGGAACGGTCAGATCGTCCACGCCAGCACTCCGGCAACGGGAATCAAAGTGGGAACAGCCACTTACCGTACCATCCTTTCAGTCAGAAGAATTGTATAAGGTGTGTTAAAATATGGAAGGCAGGAAGTTTCCTGCCTTCCTTTTTACATCCGAAGAGCGGCAGGTGACTAAAAAGGGCTTGCAGAATCTGACATAATATGAGAAAATATGAAAAGGTATGATGTGATATATTTAACAAAATACTTTTCACAATTATTACTTATTTGAAAGGAGTTTTAACATGATTTATTCACAGGAAGTAGAAGAGATGTGCGTAGTGGCACAGGGCGTTCATCACGGCGCAGCTCCAATCCCGGAAGAAGCAAAATGGGTAAAATCAAGAGAAGTTAAAGATATCTCCGGTTTAACACACGGTGTTGGCTGGTGTGCTCCCCAGCAGGGTGCATGTAAGCTGACCTTGAACGTAAAAGAAGGAATTATTCAGGAGGCGTTGGTAGAGACAATCGGATGTTCAGGAATGACTCACTCTGCTGCTATGGCATCAGAGATTCTCCCGGGCCTGACTGTTTTAGAGGCGTTGAATACAGACCTTGTATGCGATGCTATTAATACGGCTATGAGAGAATTGTTTTTACAGATCGCATATGGAAGAACCCAGAGTGCATTTTCTGAAGACGGACTTCCGGTCGGTGCGGGACTGGAAGACTTGGGAAAAGGACTCCGTTCACAGGTTGGTACTATGTATGGAACTTTAAAGAAAGGTCCTCGTTATTTAGAGATGGCTGAAGGTTATGTAACCGGTATCGCATTGGATGAAGAAGGTCAGATCATTGGCTATCAGTTCGTAAGCCTTGGCAAGATGACTGACTTCATTAAGAAGGGCGATGACCCGAATACTGCTTGGGAAAAGGCAAAAGGACAGTATGGCCGCGTTGCGGAAGCTGCTAAGATCATTGACCCAAGACATGAATAATCGGGTGAGAAACGTTTGTTGGAATCCGGTTCTCAAAGTGAAGACATTTGGCCAATAATAAGGAGGACAAGATAATGGCATTATTTGAATCATATGAGAGAAGAATTGACAAAATCAATTCTGTATTAAATAGCTATGGTATTGCTTCTATCGAAGAAGCTGAAAAGATTACAAAGGATGCAGGTCTGGATGTGTACGAGCAGGTTAAGAAGATCCAGCCCATCTGTTTTGAAAATGCTTGCTGGGCTTATATCGTAGGTGCGGCAATTGCAATTAAGAAAGATTGCAGAAAAGCAGCAGATGCAGCGGCAGCTATTGGCGAAGGCCTTCAGGCTTTCTGTATTCCAGGGTCTGTTGCCGACCAGCGTAAGGTAGGTTTGGGACATGGAAACTTAGGAAAGATGCTTCTGCAAGAAGAAACAGAATGTTTCTGTTTCCTGGCAGGACATGAATCCTTTGCAGCAGCAGAGGGTGCTATCGGTATTGCCGAGAAGGCAAACAAGGTCCGCCAGAATCCTTTAAGAGTTATCTTAAACGGTTTAGGAAAGGATGCAGCTCAGATCATTTCCAGAATCAATGGTTTTACATATGTGGAAACAGATATGGATTATTATACAGGCGAAGTAAAAGAACTTTGGAGAAAATCCTACTCACAGGGCTTAAGAGCAAAGGTTAACTGCTACGGAGCCAATGACGTAACAGAAGGCGTTGCTATTATGGCTAAAGAAGGCGTTGATGTTTCCATTACAGGAAACTCCACCAACCCTACCAGATTCCAGCATCCTGTAGCAGGAACCTATAAGAAGGAATGTATGGAAAACGGAAAGAAGTATTTTTCCGTAGCTTCCGGCGGCGGTACAGGACGTACCCTTCACCCTGATAACATGGGAGCAGGTCCTGCTTCCTACGGTATGACAGATACTATGGGACGTATGCATTCTGATGCTCAGTTCGCAGGTTCTTCTTCTGTTCCGGCTCACGTGGAAATGATGGGATTGATCGGAATGGGCAACAACCCAATGGTTGGAGCTACTGTTGCTGTAGCTGTAGGAATTGAAGAAAGTGCTAACGCAGGTAAATTTTAAAGAAACCTTATAAAACAAGTATTTTATGACCCGTATCTGCCATTTCGGCTGATACGGGTTTTTTGTTGAAGGTTCCGTTGCAACTTTGTTTTATATTTTTGTTACAAAGTTCAATATTGTTGACAATTTTTTCCAAAAATGGTACTATTAAGAAATTGTTTGTCAAAAAAGTGACAAAATAATTCTATTTGCCGTCAGACGTTTCTGTTAGAATCATGGGGCGGGCGAAAAAAAACATCTGTGTGACTAAAATTATGTATTCAAAAGTGGAGGAAAAGAGAATGAGCGACGAGAAAACAATAGTGCCCAAGAAGAAAGGAAGAAGGCTGAAGAAAAGACTTTCCGGTTCAACATCAATTAAAAAAAGGCTTTTAGCCAGTGTAATCGGTTTATCAGTAACCATTTCCGTTCTTTGTGGAATTGCCAGTGCTTTCATTTCATATCGCGAGGCTTTAAACAACATGAATACCCGGCTGAATGAGAATGCAGCAGCTTACTGTTCTTCTATTGAAAATGCCCTTGAAGTATACAGGAGCCGGATATATACTATTTCCCGTGATCCTGTAACAACCAACAGAAATGTTTCTGATTTAAAACGCAACGAGATGTTTTCCGAATATTCTGCAAAGTACGGTTTTATTGAGTTAGATATTGCTGATACAACAGGGCGGTCTTCCGTTGGGTTGGATATAAGTCAGAGTGACTTTTTTAAGGAAGCCATGGAAGGAAATATCTACATATCTTCTACGATGATCAGCCCTACCAGCGGCAGAGTTGTTTTGATGATATCTGCTCCTATTGAAAGAGGAGGAGAGAGGCAGATTGTTTATGCTGTTTTGGATGCGGAAGTATTTACTAAAATGATTGATACAGTAGCGATTGGAAAATCCGGCTATGGATTTATCACAGATAAGGATGGAAAGATTATTGCCCACGAAAGCCTTACCAATGTAGTGTCTCAGCTGAACTATATTGAAAAGGCCAAGGAGGATTCCTCTTATTCCGATCTGGCTGCTATGACTCAGAATATGATATCCGGCAAGACCGGTACGGACAATGTCCGTATTAATGGTGTGAAACAGGCTGTCGGTTATACACCAATTCCCAATACCAATGGCTGGTCTATGGGAGTTACAGCAAGATCGACGGAGATGCTTGGCGGATTTTATATTTCGATTGCTATCACAGCCGTAATGTCACTAGGCTTTATCGTTCTTTCCATTTTTATTGCTATCAGGATTGCCAACCCCATTGTAAACCCGATTGTATCCTTGGTGGGTAGAATTGAAGCGCTTGCAGAAGGAGACCTGCATACAGAGGTACCTCAGGTCAGCAGTGCGGATGAGATTGGAACTCTGTCTAAATCCTTTACTACTACCGTAAACTTTTTAAAGACTATTATTGAAGAAATCTCCTATATCCTGTCCAGCTTAGAGGCAGGAGATTGTAAGGTGGAAACAAGACAGGAATATTCCGGTGATTTTGTTGCTGTAAAAAATTCCTTAAATCATATTGTTCAGAATTTAAACTCTGTGTTTATTGTGATCAGGAATGCTTCCAATGAGGTGGCTTCCGGTTCGGATCAGGTTTCCAGTGCGTCCCAATCCCTTTCTTCAGGTGCCTCAGAGCAGGCCTCCACTGTGGAACAGCTTAATGCGTCCATTACTGAGGTGGCCCGTCAGGCGGAAGAAAATGCAGAAAATGTCCGTAAAGCTACGGGTTATGTTTCCAAGGTTGATGAAGGAATTGCAAAAAGCAATGAGCGGATGAATGACTTAAATTCAGCAATGGGAGATATCGCAGCAGCTTCTGAAAGAATCACTTCCATTACCAAGGTCATTGAAGATATTGCCTTCCAGACCAATATTCTGGCTTTAAATGCTGCTATTGAAGCGGCACGGGCGGGAGAAGCAGGAAAGGGCTTTGCCGTAGTATCCGATGAGGTGCGTAATCTTGCTGCAAAATCTTCTGAAGCTGCTAAGGAAACGGCTGAGCTGATTGAATATTCTTCCGAAATGGTATTAAAGGGAGAGGTTATTGCCAAGGAGACTGCCCAGATACTTGGAGATATAGCACAAGAGGCCAGATTGGCAGATCAGGCTATCCAAAACATTGAAGTTGCTTCTACAGACCAGGCTCAGGCCATCGAACAGATCAATCAGGGCCTTTTCCAGGTTTCAGCCGTTGTACAGACCAATGCGGCTACCGCAGAGGAAAGCTCTGCCTCCAGTGAAGAACTGGCTGCCCAGGCTCAGGCACTGCAGCAGGAAATAAATAAGTTCCAGTTGAAGGAAGGGGACGCTTTGCCTGTATGGGAAGACGAAACTGAAGCAGATGATTCTTCTGTTTTGTTTGATTCTGAGGAAAATTCCTGGGAGTCCGGAAAGTATTAAATCAGGAATTATTACCGGTCCAAATCAAAAGGAGTTACGCACTAAGCAATTGGTGCGCAACTCCTTTTTCATGTGAAAAATACAATTTTAACTAATAAGGGAAGGTGTACCATTTAACAAAACCTCTGCCAGATGCTCTCCTCTGTAAACAAGCTTCAAAGAGAAAAAAGGGCTGTCCGCTAATAACCGGTCAAAGAAAATTCGGTCTCCTTCCCAGAGAGAGAGCTGGTTTATTTCCTCTTTAGGCACCCATTTAAGTTCCCCTTCCTCACACTCTGTCAAGTCCCCTTCATATGAATCAGCCGTGTATAAGAACATGTATTCATCTGGATATTTATCTGATACAAAAGTTATTATGCCCCTGAGCCGGTAGGAACCAAGGGATAATCCGGTCTCTTCCTTTACCTCCCGCAAAAGACATTCCTCCGGGCTTTCTCCTTGCTCCAAATGGCCTCCTACCCCCAGCCACTTGTCCTGGTTCATATCGCCTTTCTTTTTTATGCGGTGCAGCATTAAATAACTGCCCTCCCGCTCGATATAACAAAGAGTTGTTAAATTTTCATGCCTCATCCTTTTCTTCTCCTGGTTGTTTTAGATTCTTGCGTCCAGTTCCCCGTATTCTTCCATGAGATATTCCAGAAACTGTCTGCTGGCAAAGGGTAAAATTTTCTTATTCTTAAAAACAACACCAATGGTTCTGGCTAATGGCGGCTCTGTCTTTCTTATGGATACATTATAATCTATGCGGTTTAATATAAGCTCTGATAAAATTCCGACTCCCAGCCCCTTTTCAATCATAGCCATGATCGTATAATCATCATGAACAATATACTGGATGTTAGGCTCAATTCCGTGTTTTTGAAAGCAATCCATTGGTTCGTTTAAGCTTCCTTCCTCTAAAAGAATGAAAGGTTCTGATGCCAGTTCCTTTAACACGATCTTTTTATGCCTTGCCAGGGGATGGGAATGGGGAAGGACGGCCAGCATGGGATCCTTCTTCAACGAAATGGTCTTAAGTTCCTGATCTTCTACGGCAAGGGGATTGATAAGGCCAAAGTCCACGCTTCCATCCTTTACCAGCTGCTCAATGGCTGTATAATCCCCCTGATATAGTTCAAAGCTGACCAAAGGGTACTTTTCTTTAAACATTTTAATCAGTCCCGGCAGCCAATGACAGGATACGCTGGCAAAGGTGCCGATCCGGATGGTGGCATTCTGGATCCCCTCCATCTCATTCCGTTTTTCCGAAAGCTCCCTGTAAGCATGGTATATATTTTTTATATAGGGTAAAAGCTCTGCTCCGTCAGGAGTAAGTGTAACTCCTTTTTTGGAACGGATAAACAGCACGGTATTAAGCTCTTCCTCTAAAGACTGCACCATCTGGCTGATGGCAGACTGTGTATACCCCAGGTCTTGGGAAGCCCTGGTAAATCCTCCTGTTTCCACAATCTTCATGACTGCCCGGTATCGATTCATTTTTTCAACTCCTTATCATCAGTTTTTCTAATGTTTTCATTATAAACATTTGTTTTACTGATGTAAAGATTCATGGTATATTTTTATAAGTTAAATAAGGGGTGGTCACATCCTATGAGGAGAAGCGTGATGAATAGAAGAAGAGAACAGCTAAAATCCGGGATAATGGATGGAACTCCCATATGTCTTGGTTACTTTGCAGTATCCTTTACCTTTGGGATTACGGCATTAAATTACGGGCTTTCCCCATGGCAGTCTATTGTTATATCCCTTACCAATCTGACATCTGCAGGACAATTTGCGGGTCTGGGCATTATGACAGCAGGCGCTCCCTTTGCTGAAATGGCCGTTGCCCAGTTGATTATTAACCTGCGCTATTGTCTTATGTCCTGCTCCATTTCCCAAAAACTTGACAAGACTACCCGATTTTATCACCGTCTGCTGATCAGCTATGGAATAACAGATGAAATATTTGGTGTTTCCATGTGCAGGCCGGGCCCCTTGACCCCATGGTACTGCTATGGTCTTTTTCTGCTGGCCATTCCGGGATGGACAATGGGGACCGCTGCCGGAGCTTTCTTTGGACGTCTTCTGCCAGAAAGGGCTCTAAGCGCTTTAGGCGTAGCTTTATATGGGATGTTTCTGGCAATTATCATTCCGCCTGCAAAGAAAAATAAGGTTTTGGCAGGAGTGACCTCTGTTTCCATGGTTTTAAGCCTTTTGTTTTTTCTGATTCCGGTACTGCAAAGAATTTCTTCCGGGTTCAGGCTGATTATACTGACTGTTGTAATTGCAGGAACTGCCGCCGCTTTCTTCCCGGTGCCTGATACTGGGGAGGTTTCTCATGAATAACCGAATCTATCTTTACATACTGGTTATGGCTGCGGTTACCTATTTAATCCGTGTTCTTCCTCTGACTTTGATCCGGCGGGAAATAAAAAATCCTTTTATCCGATCTTTTCTTTATTATGTGCCTTATGTAACATTGTCAGTTATGACCTTTCCGGCTATTCTTACAGCCACTGAACATATATGGTCCGGTGCCGCAGCACTTTTGACAGCTGCTGTTCTGGCTTATAAGGAAAAAAGTCTTTTTCAGGTTTCCATAGCTGCCTGCACAGTCGTCTTTATTATGGAGTTGTTTATGTGAGATCAGAATGAAATGGCGGGTATTAAACTGATTTGTAAACTTAGTATTGCTATGGCAGCACCATTATCTTACTGTAGAAATCTCTGGTTGCTTTGTTCCCATAAAACACTGGGCTGCCGCACTTAGTGCTCAGCTCCTTTTCACACAAAAAACACAATTGCCAGACTTATAAAAGTCTGGCAAAAGGCAAATTACTATAAATCATGTAAAACACTTTTATAAACTTTACAATCTGAATATTGATAGTTGTCAGAATGTAAAGTATACTGTAACTAATACTCATGGAGAACAGCAGAATTTATTTCAGCAAATCCCCATATTCTGGATGCTTTTCAAACCATGCCACAGCATAAGAGCATGTGGGGACAGCTTTCTTTCCCTGGGAACGAAGATCTTTGGCGGCGGCTTCTAAAAGCTGCCCTGCAACTCCCTGTCCTCTGAGGGAATCGTCTACAAAGGTGTGATTAATATTAACAGTATTCTGATCTACATCAGGGAAGGTGACTTCGGCCAGCAGAGTATTATTAGAATCATAGAGGGCGATTTGATTTGGATTGTGAGTAAAATTCATTATGATTTCCTCCTGTCTTTGTAATAAATGGATTATATCATTTATTTTACAGACTATCAAGACTGGTGTGGTGAATTTATCCGGAGAGCAAAGAGAGCAGGCTTCAAAGGCAGGATAGAGCAGATAAAAGGAGAATCAGGTTATGAGCTATTTAAATGGAGTTACCGGCTTCAGAAGAGATTTGTTAAATACCCGTTCCATAATAAAAAGGGGGAATTTTGCGATTATTGAGCCCGACGGTTTGGTGAAGAACAGGATTCCGGGTTTTGAAAAGTGCCAGGTGACTATATTGTCTTCTCCAAAGCTGGGAGCGTCTTTTGTGGATTATCTGGTGGGAATGGAACCGGGAGGATATAATCATGAAGGGTTTGGGCAGCCGGGAGAGGAGATTTTCTTTTATTTATTTGAAGGAAAGGTAAAGATGTGGAATCAGGAGAAAGAGGCGGAGCTTGAAAACGGAGGCTATATATTTTGCCCGGAAGGAACTCGTCTCTTTTTTGAAAACATCAGTGATAAGCCTGCAAAAGGATTTCTTTATAAAAGAAAATACAGGAGAATTCCGGGATGTGAAGCGCACACAGTAATCGGAGACATCAGCAGGGTTCCTGGAATCGCTTATGAAGGCATGGAGGATGTGATGGTAAAGGATTTCCTTCCTTCAGCCGACGACTTGGGTTTTGATATGAATTTCCACATCCTTTCTTTTAAACCGGGAGCCTGCCATGGTTATATTGAAACACATGTTCAGGAGCATGGAGCTTATATCTATTCCGGTGAAGGAATGTATATGCTGGACAATGACTGGATACCGGTCAAAAAAGGAGATTATCTTTTTATGGGGGCATACTGTCCCCAGGCGGCTTACGGCATAGGAAGGGATGAGGAGTTTGCGTATATTTATTCTAAGGATTGCAACCGAGATATTGATTTGTAAAACGGGGAATGCAGTAACTCATTCCCCGTTGATGCAATTCACATAACGCTCATTTGCAGCCTCCCAGCTTACGACATGGAACCAGTCTTCTATGTATGCGGCCCGGTCATTAAAGCGTTTTAAAAAATAGGCATGTTCCCAGACATCAATTCCTGCCACAACACAAAGTCCGTTGGAGACAGGAGTGTTCTGGTTGGGTGTCATGACGATTCTCAGCCGGCCATCCGGCTCAACGATTAGCCAGGCATAGCCGGAGCCGAAGACGGCCAGGGCATAAGCCTTGAATTCGTCAAAAAACCGTTCCACAGTTCCAAAGTACCGTATAATAACCGGATACAGGGCCTGGGCTTCGGAACGGGTTTCAGATGGAGTCATGCCGTTGAAATAAATTGTGTGGTTATAAAGGCCTCCGCCGTTATTGATGATTCCCTGCCGGACTGGCTCTGGCAGTTTTGAAGGATCTCTCAGCATTTCTTCCAGAGACAGATTCTGAAGTTCCGGATAACCGCTTAAGATGGCATTTAGGTTTGCCACATATCGCTGTAACAGCCTGTCATGGTGAATGTACATGGTCTGGGTATCAATATAAGGCTCCAGTGCGTCATAGGCGTAAGGGAGAGGAGGATTCACAAATGGATAATGTTCATTCATAGGTTGCCTTCCCGCATCTTTTATTTGTATATGTATATTCAGCGTGGTAAAATATATGATGGATAAGCCGGGGGTAAAAAGAGGAGAAGCTGGAAAAACACTCTATAGGCCTGATATAGGTTTTTCCTATATCAGGTTCCTGTTTATAAATATTAACACTTCTCGTTAAAATTACGATATAATACCAATCAAACAAACACAAACCAAAAACACGGAAAAACAGGAGGATATGAAATGGCTAAGAAAGCAAGAACAGAAAGAAATTTCAAGTTTGAAACATTGCAGCTCCATGTAGGACAGGAGCAGCCAGACCCGGTTACAGATGCAAGAGCAGTTCCAATTTACCAGAGCACTTCTTATGTATTCCGTAACTGTGATCATGCGGCAGCCAGATTTAATCTGACAGATGCAGGAAACATTTACGGAAGATTAACCAATCCGACCCAGGGCGTTTTTGAGCAGAGAATAGCAGCTTTGGAAGGCGGTTCAGCCGCTCTTGCGGTTGCTTCCGGCGCAGCGGCAGTTACATATTCCATTCAGAACATTACAAAAAATGGAGATCATGTGGTGGCTGCCAAAAATATTTATGGTGGAACCTATAATTTACTGGAACACACCCTTCCGGAATATGGTATTACAACAACTTTTGTAGATCCTTTTAATTATGAAGAGCTGGAAAATGCCATTCAGGAAAACACAAAGCTGGTTTTTATTGAAACTCTTGGAAATCCCAATTCCGATGTGGTTGATATTGAAAAAATTGCAGAAATTGCCCATGGGCATAAAATCCCGGTAATTATAGATAATACCTTTGGAACACCTTATCTTATCAGACCTATTGAGTTTGGAGCAGATATTGTGGTACATTCTGCAACCAAATTTATCGGAGGTCACGGCACCAGCATTGGCGGCGTGATTGTAGAAAGCGGAAAATTTGACTGGGAGGCTTCCGGAAAATTCCCTGGCCTTACTGAGCCGAACCCCAGCTATCATGGAGTCAGCTTCACAAAGGCAGCAGGTCCGGCAGCATATGTGACAAAGATCCGCGCTCTTCTTCTTCGTGATACGGGAGCCACATTATCACCTGTTCACGCATTTATTTTCCTTCAGGGTCTGGAAACCTTATCCCTGCGTGTGGAACGACATGTGGAAAATGCCTTAAAGGTAGTGGAGTATTTAAAAAACCATCCCCAGGTTGAGACTGTTCATCATCCTTCTGTTTCCCAGGATCCAGAGCAGCAGACATTATACAAAAAATACTTTCCGTCAGGCGGCAGTTCCATCTTTACCTTTGAGATTAAGGGCGATGCCCGGAAAGCAAAAGACTTTATTGACCAGCTGGAGCTGTTTTCCCTTTTGGCTAACGTTGCAGATGTGAAGTCCTTAGTGATTCATCCGGCTTCCACCACTCACTCCCAGATGACAGAGGAAGAGCTGACAGGTTCAGGAATCAAACCCAATACGATCCGCCTTTCCATAGGAACGGAGAATATTGCGGATATTATTGAAGATTTAGAAGAAGCATTTAAGGCCGTTGAGTAATATGTGCCCCATTTGACTGGGGATCAGAAGTGGCTGCCATAATGGTTATGGCAGCCGTTTTCCTATGGAAGGAGGAATTCATGACATTACAGCAGCTTCGCTATGCCGTATGCATTGCAAATGAAAAATCCATGAACAAAGCAGCCTCCCGGCTTTTTATCACCCAACCCAGCTTATCCAGCACAATCCGGGATCTGGAGGAAGAAATCGGGCTTCAGATATTTCTGCGTTCCAACAGGGGAATCGTGATTACTCCGGAGGGAGAAGAGTTTTTAGGATATGGGAGACAGATGCTGGAACAGTACCGGCTGATGGAGGAGCGTTTTGTAAAAAGGGAAAAGTTTAAGAAGAAGTTCAGTGTATCCACCCAGCATTACACCTTTGCAGTTCAGGCATTTATCCAGATGGCAAAAGAGTTTGGAATGGAGACTTTTGAGTTTGCAGTTCATGAGACAAAGACCGACGAAGTAGTGGAGAATGTGAAAAATCAGAAGAGTGAACTGGGAATCCTGTATCTGGATGATTTCAACCAGAAGGCCATCGGAAAAATACTTTCCGACAATGAGCTGGAATTCATCGAATTATTTCAGTGCGGGATTTATGTGTATTTATGGGAAGGAAATCCTCTGGCAGAAAAGGAACGGATTGGATTTGAAGATTTGAAGAACTTCCCCTGTCTCTCCTTTGATCAGGGGACAAACAGCTCCTTTTACCTGGCTGAGGAGGTGTTCAGCATTTATGAATACAAGCAGATCATAAAAGCAAACGACAGGGCCACCATGCTGAATCTTATGGTGGGCTTAAACGGCTACACTCTTTGTTCCGGAATTATCTGTGAGGATTTAAACGGAGATAAATACAGGGCAATTCCTTTGGATACCGAGGATAAAATGAGAATCGGTTACATTAAAAAGAAGAAAATGCCCTTGAGTATTCTTGGCGAAAAGTATATAGAAGAATTAAAAAAATACCGGGAAAGAGTTCTTTAACTGATTAAATATAGTATTCAGGAGTACCCGGTCCGCTGTCTAAAATGTCCTGAAGAGTAATGCCGCTTAAATAGTTGATAATGACTTCCGAAAGTCCTTCCCAGATGGGAATGGTTAAGCATTCTGCCTTCCGGTGACAGTCATTTATCTCGTTGTCCATACAGGCAACAGGGTTTAAGCTTCCCTCTGAGCTTAGGAGAATATCTGCAATGGTTATTTGAGAAGGCTGTTTGGACAGTCTGTAGCCGCCCATATGGCCCCGGTAGGTGATGAGCAGGCCGCTGCGGTTTAAGAACGGAACAATCTGCTCTAAATATTTTTTTGAAATGCCCTGTCTCTCGGAAATGTCCTTCAGAGCAATGTAATCCTGGTTGTAATGCTGGGCTAAATCAATCATCATCCGGAGAGAGTAACGGCCGCGGGTTGATATTTTCATAAGTGCACCACCTTAACTGACATTATTATAGATTAATACCTATTTTACCATAGGTGGAGTAGGTATTCAACTGGTGAATGGATTTCTTTTTGATAGGAATAAGCTATAGCAGGCTATTGTTTTTTAGTAATAGCTTTATAGGGCTTAAGAGTGATATCCTTATAAAGAGAATGAAAAAATTAAGAAAGTGGTGAATGAATATGGAATACGGAATTTCTACAAGGTGTTTATATGGCAATGGAGAAGAGAATCAGGTGGACCGTTCAGGAGCGGTCAGCTTCCCTATCTATCAGTCGGCCACCTTTGCCCATAAAGGAGTCGGAGAGAGCACAGGCTATGATTACAGCCGTCTGCAGAATCCAACCAGGGAGCAGCTTGAAAAGGTAGTGGCTTCCTTGGAGTATGGTGTGGATGCTCTGGCATTTTCCAGCGGAATGGCGGCCATTACAGCGCTGATGGAGCTGTTTTCCCCTGGAGACCACATCATTACAGATTGTGATTTATACGGAGGAAGCATCCGCCTCTTTGACAATATCAGTAAAAAGAACGGGCTTACCTTTAGCTCCGTGGATTGTTCCCGCCAGGGACATGAGGAATTTGAAAAGCTGATCAGCAAAAATACAAAAGCTATTTTTATTGAAACTCCCACCAATCCCATGATGAATGTGATAGACATTGAAAGACTGGCGGAGACCGCAAAGAAAAACAACTTGCTTCTCATTGTGGACAACACCTTTTTATCCCCTTATTTCCAGAATCCTTTAAAGCTGGGGGCAGATGTGGTGGTTCACAGCGGAACCAAATATCTGGGAGGTCATAACGACACCATTGCAGGATTTTTAGTAACTTCATCTCCCGAAATCGCAGAAAGGCTGAGATTTCTTATAAAGACGGTAGGTTCAGGTCTGGCTCCTTTTGACAGCTGGCTCATTTTAAGAGGTATCAAAACACTTGGAATCCGTATGGAAAGAGCTGAGAAGAATGCTGGAAAGCTGGTGGAGTGGCTCTGTCAGGAAAAGCAGGTCACAAAGGTGTTTTACCCGGGAATTCCGGACAGCAGAGGCTATGAGATCTGTAAAAAGCAGGCCAGAGGCTTTGGCTGTATGGTAACATTTGAAGTGGAAACAAAGGAACTGGCCCACAGGATTTTAAAGGATGTCCGTCTGATTCATTTTGCGGAGAGTCTGGGAGGCGTGGAGACTCTGATCACCTATCCCATTACCCAGACACATGCTGATGTACCAAAGGATGTTCTGGCAGCAAACGGAGTGACAGACAGGATACTGCGGCTTTCCGTGGGAATTGAGGATATAGAAGATCTTACAAAAGAATTGGAGCGTGTGTTTTATGTGTAAAGAAAATCATAATTTTGACGAAAACATTGACAGAAAGAATACAAGCTGTATTAAATATGACTTTGCAGCCCAAAGGGGAAAACCGGAGAATATTCTTCCCCTGTGGGTGGCTGATATGGATTTTAAGGTATCAGAAAAAATTTTGGAGGCCATTCAACAGCGCGTGGCCCATGGTATATTCGGTTACAGTGAGTCAGGTGACCAGTATTTTGAAGCCATTGCGGGCTGGATGGAGAGTAAGCATGGCTGGACTGTGGAAAGAAACTGGCTGGTTAAGACACCGGGAGTGGTATTTGCCCTGGCAATGGCGGTAAAGGCTTTTACAGAACCTGGAGATACCGTTCTGATTCAGCAGCCTGTATATTATCCGTTCAGCCAGGTCGTTAAGGACAACGACCGTGTCATTGTGGACAGTCCCCTGGTTTTGGGAGAAGACGGAACGTATCACATGGATTTTGAGGATTTTGAAAGGAAAGCAGAGGAGCATCATGTAAAACTGTTCTTACTATGCAATCCCCATAATCCGGTGGGAAGAGTCTGGAGCAGAAAAGAGCTGGAGCAGCTGGGAGAAATCTGTATACGAAAAGATATTATTATTGTCAGTGATGAAATACATCAGGACTTTGTACTTCAGGGAAGGCATCAGGTATTTGCAGATATCAACAAAGAACTTAGGGACAGGACCGTTACCTGTACGGCTCCCAGCAAAACCTTTAACCTGGCCGGACTTCAGATTTCCAACATATTTATATCAAATCCCAAACTGAGAGCCAGATTCCGTAAGCAGATGTCTGCTTCCGGCTACAGCCAGTTAAATACCTTAGGCCTTACCGCCTGCGAGGCGGCATACCTGTATGGGTCGGATTGGCATGACCAGCTTATGGAATATTTAAAAGCCAACCTTTCCTATGTAAGAGAATACTTAAAGACGAAAATCAGCAGAATCAAACTGATTGAGCCGGAAGGAACCTATTTGATCTGGCTGGATTTCCGGGGACTTGGACTGACAGAAGAGGAGCGGGAGGATTTGATCGTCAATAAGGCAGGGCTTTGGCTGGACAGCGGAACCATGTTCGGACTTGCGGGAGAAGGGTTTGAACGAATCAACATCGCCTGCCCCCGGTCCACTCTTGAGCTGGCTTTACAGAAGCTTGAACAGGCTATAAATGCAATATAAAAGATTTTCATAAATAAAGTATTGACACATTTCGTATGATGTATTAATATAAATATATCATATAAACCTATTAAACATATAGGAAATGAGAGAATGGTCAAACGAGAAAGAGCGGATGCCATTCAGGCGGCCGCTCTTTGCCATATCATTTCGTATAAAATTAAAAAATATATAAGTGGAGGTAAGAAAGATGGGAACAATTAAAGAAAGTGCAATAGAACTGATTGGAGGAACACCGATACTGAAGTTAAACCGCTACAGTGAGGTGGAAGGAATTGAAGGAGTTACCCTTCTGGCTAAGCTGGAATATTTAAATCCAGCCGGTTCTGTAAAGGACAGAATTTCTCTTGCAATGATTGAAGATGCAGAGGAAAAAGGAATTTTAAAGTCTGGAGCAACTATCATTGAGCCCACTTCCGGAAATACGGGAATCGGCCTGGCTGCTGTTGCTGCTGCCAAGGGTTACCGCACCATCCTGACTCTTCCGGATACCATGAGTGTGGAGCGTAGAAATTTATTAAAAGCCTACGGTGCAGAATTGGAATTGACTGAAGGCGCAAAAGGTATGAGAGGAGCCATTGAAAGGGCAGAAGAACTGAAACAGACCATACCTGGTTCCATTATTCTTGGGCAGTTTGATAATCCGGCCAATCCCAAGGTTCACAAGGAAACTACCGGACCGGAGATCTGGGAGCAGACTGATGGAAATGTGGATATCTTTGTAGCCGGAGTAGGAACAGGCGGAACCATTACCGGAGTTGGAGAATACTTAAAAGAGAAGAAGCCGGGAGTTAAAATTGTGGCAGTGGAGCCAGCAAGCAGCCCCATACTTTCAGGAGGAAAGCCAGGACCTCATAAGATTCAGGGAATTGGCGCAGGCTTCGTGCCAACCGTTTTAAATACCGGGATTTATGATGAAATTATTACTGTTGAAAATGAGGACGCTTTTAAAGAAGGAAAGACATTTGCAGTAACAGAGGGAATTTTGGTTGGAATATCTTCCGGCGCTGCCTTAAAAGCTGCAAAACAGCTGGCAGAAAGACCGGAAAATAAGGGGAAAACCATTGTGGTTCTGCTGCCGGATTCCGGTGACAGGTATTTATCTACTCCTTTATTCGGCTAATACGTGCATGCTCATTAAGAGAATCAGGTGCACACTTCAAAATAAATAATTTCTCAATACAACTGGTTATAAGTTTTTTTTATAACCAGTTGTATTATATACATATTACATATAAACATTCTGGAGTGATATGATTATAATGCAAAGAAGGAAAAGTTTTTAATTTAGGAAAGGTTGGACTGCTTATGTCTCATTCTACATTTTATAACCAGATTACAGAAACGTTTCAATGGTTTCATCAAAACCCTGAACTGCCTTTTGAAGAATATGAGACGACTGGCCGGATCCGTGAGTTTTTAGAATTTCATCATATCCATATTTTGGACCTGGATTTAAAAACCGGCCTTGTGGCAGAGATTGAGGGCGCAGAAGACGGCCCGGTCATTGCCATGCGATGTGATATTGATGCCTTACCAGTACAGGAAGAAACCCAATTGTCATATGCCTCTGAAGCAGAGGGAAAGATGCATGCCTGCGGGCATGATTTTCATACCACGGTGATGCTGTATGCAGCTAAAAAACTGCAGGAACAGCGGGAGCATTTGCATGGAAAGGTGAAAATTCTTTTTCAGCCTGCCGAAGAATCCTCTGTCGGTGCACTGGAGGTAATCAAAACAGGAGTGCTTGATGATGTAAAGGCGATTTACGGTCTGCACATTGAAATCAATCAGCCGGTAGGATCGGTAGGAATCACTTCCGGAAGTGTAACTGCTGCTGTAGACCGGTTTATAGTGAAACTCACTGGAAAAGGCACTCATGCTGCTCACCCTCATGCTGGAATTGATCCTGTTCTGGTAGCCTCACAAATTGTTACTCTTGCCCAAAGCATCATCAGCCGTAACCTTGATCCCTTTTCCCAGGGCCTGCTCAGTATCACGCGGGTAAGTGCAGGCAATACCTGGAATGTGATTCCTCAGACAGCTGAGCTGGAAGGAACGGCACGTACCATGGGAAGGCATAACCGCAGACTGGTGGAAGAACGCTTCCGTACTTTAGTTCAGCATATAGCCCTGTCCCAGGGTGCAGAGGCAGAAATTGACTGGGTTGCAGGTCCTCCTGCCACAGACAATGCCCCATGTTTTGAACCGGTAGCCTCTGCTGTTGCAGAAGAGCTGGGATTAGAAACCACAGTCCCCTCTCCATCTCTGGGAGGAGAAGATTTTGCTTTTTATCAGGAAATGATTCCCGGATTTTTTATTCATATCGGTACGGGTGAATCTTATCCTAACCATCATCCCAAGTTTCAGGTGGATATCAATGCCCTGGAACCGGCAGTTGATTATTTTACGGCATTAGCGCAAACAACTCTTACTGCCATAAAAAACGGGAAATTAGTACCAGTGCAGAGGGAGGCATCTGATGATTGAAATACAAAACGTAAGCAAACGGTTTGACTCCGCTTCTGGCGAAGTACTTGCTCTGCGGCAGGTCAGCCTTACGGTGGAAAAGGGCGACATTTTTGGGGTCATCGGATTCAGCGGAGCAGGCAAATCAACTCTGGTACGGTTGGTAAACTTACTGGAGCGTCCGTCAGAAGGACGTGTGCTGATTGGCGGAACAGATATCACCACCCTGTCAATGCCGGACTTACGTAAACTCAGAAAAAATATCGGCATGATTTTTCAGCAATTCAATCTGCTTCAGTCCAAATCCGTTTTTCAGAATATAGCGGCACCCCTGATATTGAACAAAGTGCCGAAACAGGACATTGAAAGACGGGTAAATGAGCTGCTGAAGTTTGTGGAACTTGAGGATAAGGCCAATACTAATGTATCAAGGCTTTCAGGCGGTCAAAAACAGCGGGTCGGCATAGCCCGTGCTCTTGCCACAAATCCCAGTATCTTACTTTGTGATGAAGCCACAAGTGCTTTGGACCCAAAGACCACGGATTCTATTTTAGAGCTTTTGAAAAAGATAAACAGAGAGCTGAACGTTACCATTCTCTTAATCACTCATGAAATGAATGTCATTTGCAATGTGTGCACCAAGGTGGCGGTTATGGATAGTGGAAGTGTCCTTGAGCAAGGCACGGTCCTTGAAGTATTCGGCAATCCCCAGCATAAGATCACCAAAAGCTTTGTAAAAACTGTGATTAATGACAGCATCCCCCCAAGCCTGGTTCAGAATATTTTAAAAAATCAGAATGAAAGCCGGATTTTCCGACTGCGTTTTCAGGGCGATACCGCTGGAAAACCTTTGCTGTATCAGATCAGTACAGAATACCATATGGAAAACAGCATTTTGTTTGCCACTGTTTGTGAGCTTCAGAGCGTTGTATTCAGTATTATGATTGTCCAGGTGTTTGGTTCCAAGCAGAAGCTGGATGAAGTACAGAAATTTATTGAAGATTCCAAGGTTCAGGTTGAAGTTTTAAATTTGACAAGGGAAGGTGTGGATAAGAATGATTGAGCAATATTTAGACATTACCGGTGAGCAGCTGGCAACCGCAGCCGGTCAGACCATCTATATGCTGTTCTGGGGTCTGGTATTGGGATCTCTTTTAGGGATTCCTCTTGGAATTCTTCTTACCATTACACGCAAGGGCGGCATTCTGCAAAACAGAATAATCTATGAGCTGATTAATTACACAATCAACATTGTGCGTTCTGTGCCCTATATTATTTTGATGGTGGCAATTATGCCCCTGACAAAAGTTATAGTAGGAACCCGCATCGGCACCCAGGCTGCACTGGTTTCACTGGTGTTATACATAACGCCTTTTCTTTCCCGTCTGATAGAAAGTTCCCTGCTTGAAGTGGATAAAGGAATCGTTGAGGCAGCGGAAGCTATGGGAGCAACTCCTTTGCAGATTATCTGGTACTTTTTGCTGCCAGAAGCAATGGGCTCATTGATTTTAGCTTTGACCACAGGTACCATCGGACTTTTGGGTGCGACGGCTATGGCTGGTGCCATTGGCGGAGGCGGAGTGGGAACCCTGGCTTTAACCTATGGTTATCAGCAATTCAATACCCCTTTGATGATTACAACTGTCATTGTGCTGATTGTGTTTGTTCAGCTAATTCAAGGGTTTGGAAATTATTTATCAAAACGTGTCAGAACACGTAAATAAGGAGAAAATTATTATGAAAAAATTAGGATTAGCTTTGATTACTGCTTTACTTGCCGTTTCTGTAATAGGGTGTGCACCAAAGAACGAAAGCAAGACCGGTCAGGAAAAGACAACATTAAAATACGGCAAGGCAGCAGGCCCCTATACCGTATTATTTGAAGAAGCAGTAAAGCCCATTCTGGAGAAACAGGGATATCAACTGGAAGTGGTTGATTTTTCCGATCTTCTTCAAAATGACACTGCTTTAAATGAGGGTGAAATCGACTTTAACGTGGAACAGCACATAGCTTATGCTGAAAACTTTAATAAGAACCAAAACGGAAATCTGGTTCCCATTTCCCCCATTCCAACAGTTCCCGCCGGATTGTTTTCCGCAAAAAACACATCTGTGGATTCTATAACCGATGGTGCTATTGTGGCAGTACCAAACGATGCTTCCAACACGGCACGGGCTTACGCGCTGTTACAAAAGGCCGGATGGATTAAACTCAATCCCGACGTTCCTCTTGGAACCGTAAAACAAGCTGATGTCATTGAAAACAAGTACAACATTGAATTTGTGGAAATGGATTCTCTGAATATACCGCCTGCTCTGGATGATTTTGATTTTGCAGTCATTACGGGAAGTATTGTCTATAACGCAGGGATCGACCCATCTACTGCCATTTTACAGGAAGATATTTTAGAGCATTTGGTTTTGCAGGTAGTGGTAAAGGAAGAGAATAAAGATGCAAAATGGGCTAAGGACATTGCAGCAGCTTACCATTCTGATGAATTTAAAGAGTATATGAAAAAGAACAACACAGGTCTGTGGTTTATTCCTGAGGAACTGCAGTAACCACAGGAAAGAAGATCGTGCATCAGACAGTGAATCCGTGTATAATGAGGATAGAGAATTTAAAGTCACTCAAAACTACAAGAGCAGGGGGTCACATGATTCAAAGAAGCAGAATTGTAAAGCAATTCAAAAAAATGGTGGAATTTGATTCCGAAACTTACCAGGAACGGGAAATAGCAGATTATCTCACAAAAGAGCTGGAACAGCTTGGATTTCAGGTGCAGGAGGATGATGCGGGTTTTCGCCTGAAAGAAAAGATACCTTTCTACGGGGATGCTGTTCCCACAGGTAATTTATATGGATTTTTAAAAGGAAACAATGATTCTGAGCCTATTTTACTGTCTGCCCATATGGATACGGTAAAGCCAGGGATCGGGAAGCGGGCTGTTGAAGATGATAACGGAAGGATCACATCAGAAGGAAATACCATACTGGGAGCTGATGATCTTTCCGGAATCGCCGCTATCCTGGAGGCGGTCCGGGTGATTCAGGAAAATAATCTCCCCCACCCGGATATTGAGGTATTGTTCCCCGTTGCAGAAGAAAATTATGGAAAAGGCAGCCAGCTCGCTGATTATTCCAGGATTAAATCAAAACAGGCATATGTATTTGATTTAAGCGGGGAAATCGGTCTGGCAGCTACAGCTGCTCCTACACTGCTTTCCTTTGAGATCAAAGTTATAGGGAAAAATGCCCATGCAGGTTTTTGTCCCCAGCTTGGAGTCAATGCTATTGAAATTGCAGCTAAAGCAGTTGCACAGATAAAGCAGGGCTGGGCCGATGAAGAAACTACTGTAAATATTGGAAAGATCAGCGGCGGGAAGCAGACCAACATTGTATCAGATGAGTGTTTGGTATGGGGAGAAATCCGCAGTTTAAAAGACCATAAGGCAATGGAGTGGTGGGATAAGGTCAGAAGAATATTTGAAGAAACAGCTTCCGATTATAAGGCAAACATTGAAATTATTTTTGAAAAACAGATTGAAGCTTATGAAATAGACGATGAAGAGGATGTGGTCAGTCGGTTTCAAGGAGTATGTGCTTCCTTGGGATTGAAGGGAACGACTCAGTATACCCTGGGAGGAAGTGATAACAATCACTTTGTCCGAAACGGAATAAGAGGAATTGTGGTTTCCTGCGGAATGAACCAGGTTCATACGCCTGATGAATACACCACAGCAGAAGAACTTGAGCTGAGTGCCCGCCTTGCCCTTGGGCTGTTGACCTGGGAATCAGATAAAAATTAAAAATGTGCTGTAAAATCCTTTACGCCTTTTCATTAAGGCCTGGGATTTTACAGCACATTTTTGTGAACAAGGAGTGGGAAAGAGGTCTAAATATATTGACAAAAGAGAACTGATATGCTAGTATGTAAATGAAAGCATGGAAGGTTTTAACAATGAAGTGCCAGCCGTAAACGGCAATCATATACAATATAAACTTAAGGAGGTTTCACCAATATGAAAATGACATTTAGATGGTTTGGAGAAAATGATGACAGTGTTTCCTTAAAGCAGATCCGCCAGATTCCTGGCTGTTCCGGTCTTATGGGCGTATTGACTCAGTATCCAGCAGGAGAAGTATGGCCGCTGGAAGCAATTCAGGAATATGTAAAGCAGGTTCATGAAGCAGGCCTGGAAGTGGAAGTAATTGAAAGTGTTAACGTTCATGAAGACATTAAAATGGGAGTTCCTTCCCGTGACAAGTATATCGATAATTATATTACCACCATCCGCAATCTTGCCCAGTGCGGCGTTAAAATAATTGTTTATAACTTTATGCCCGTATTTGACTGGCTGAGAACAGACCTTGCTCATGATATTGAAGACGGTTCCAACGTATTATACTATGATGACGCAGAACTTCAGGGCATGACTCCATTAAAGCTGGTGGAAAACACCACAAAGAATTCCAAGGGATTTTCTTTGCCTGGATGGGAACCGGAACGTTTGATGGAATTGGAAGGCGTTTTGGAAACTTATAAGAATATTTCTCCGGATCAGTTGAGAGAAAATTATAAATACTTCCTTGAAAAGGTAATTCCGGTTTGTGAAGAACTGGGAATCCGCATGGCAGTTCATCCGGATGATCCGGCATGGCCTATTTTCGGTCTGCCAAGAATTGCTCACTCTCAGGAAGATTTTGATAAGATCATTAATCTTGTGGACAGCAGAGCCAATGCTCTTTGCTTATGTACAGGCTCTCTTGGCTCCAACCCAGCCAACAACATTCCGGAAATCATCCGCCACTTCGGAGAACTGGACCGCATTGCATGTGCTCATGTGCGTAATGTAAAATTCCTGGGAGAGAAGAAGTTCAGAGAAGCTTCCCACCTTTCTTCTGACGGAGATCTGGACATGTTTGCGATTATGAAAGCGCTTCATGATACCAAATTTGACGGATACATTCGTCCGGACCATGGTCGTATGATCTGGGGAGAAGAAGCCAGACCAGGGTATGGTCTTTATGACAGAGCACTGGGAATCACGTATTTAAATGGAATCTGGGAGTCTTTGGAAAAGATGAATAAGTAATTAAAATACAGAGGTGCTGCCTGTTGCTGATATTGGCTATCAGGCGGCAGCCTGTTTTTATTTGTTTGGAAACTTATGAAATTTTTAATCGGTTTATTATGAGTTATTGTTTGCTGCAGGCAGTAAGATTATTTTCAGAAGTAATATAGTATAGCTTTGTAAAATAAAAATTTGCTGCGTTTTCTGAAATAAGCGCAGCTTTTAGGAGTTGTAGAAAATCATGGACCAAACAATACGAAATGGACGTATGCTGGCAGGCGGATGCGGGAATCAGGATTCTTTTAACACCCAGTTGCTTTATTTTACATGTTCCTCTGTAAGCAGAGACGACGAATGGCTCTATATGATATGTGATAAGGGGGGGAATCCCGATGTAATTGTCCGAAACTTAATGACTGGAGAAGAAAAGACGGTTACAAACAATCATAACGGCATTTTAAAGAGCTATGTTTATTTTGACGGAAACTTTCAAAAAGGACTGGGAAAGGCAAGTGTAAGTCTGGATTGTCAGAGGGATTTTATATATTATATTCAGGACGACAAAATCTGTAAAACAGATTTAAATGGAGATATCATTGTATTGAATACCGTTCCGGATGGACGTATGACCGCGTTTACTCATGTGAGTGCAGACGGAAAATTCCTCTGTGTTCCCATGACGGACGGCAGATGTCTGGAGTATGATCCGGAAACAGAAGGAAGCGGGCTGGACAAAAGGCCGGTTTACAGCATTGACGGAAGGATACAGGAAGAAGATTTAAGCAGCTATTTGTGTGTATATGATACGGAAAGCGGCGTGCTGCTTTATGAAAAGGAAGTACCCAGATGCTGGATTACCCATGTACAGTTTAATCCGGTAAATCCAGAGGAGATCATGTATAACAACGAATGGCCAAGCTTTTCCTGCGGAATCAGAAGGATATGGCTGTATAACCATACCTCTGACAGGATTTCTCCGGTGCGCTCGGTAGGAGAGGATACCCTGGGAAATACCAGAGGGTACAGACGGACGGCAGAGGACTGGGTCTGTCATGAGATGTGGAGCGATGACGGAACTTCCATTATTTATCACGGCGGCTATGCAAACGGACCTGCCATGGTAGGTAAATATCAGCTGGAATCAGGTAAGTACTGGGAAATTGCATTGCCGGATGATTATGACGCCTATGGACACTTTACCTTGGATCATGCTGGAAATCTGGTTTGTGACGGATACTTTAAATACCCGGGGGAAATAAAAAAAGTAAGAGATAACAGTACGGATAATGGGCCTGATCCCCATAAAAAGGATGCTGAGTATATCTGTAAGGTAATTCCGGATTGGGATAAAGGAGTACTGGAATGGGTACCTCTCTGCAGACATGAAAGTGATTGGCTGGGGCAGGATGCTCATCCTCACCCGATTTACAGCCATGGAGGCGACCGGATCTTTTTTAACAGCCGGATGAATAAGAATGTAAATGTTTATTGCGTTTCTTCCAAAGAACCTCATTAAATAAAATCATATAACCAACCAGGCACTGCGATATACTGATGGAAAAGGAAATTGTACGGCTTTTGAATCTTGTCAACAACCCTTCTTATACACATTTAGCGGATACGGAATTTGAAGCCAGTATCTCATTACTGGTGTCGTAATATACTGTAAATGCATGTTCCAAATCATAATTTTATAGTTTTCTTGTGCTAAACATTTTTCCAAAGTCATGACACAATAAAATTCTAGCCAGTCAAGGATTTAAGAGTGGGGATTTTGCGTCAGCAAAATACTACTCGTCCCTTGACTGGCTAGATAGACGTAACTATCTTTTTTGATTTGCCCTACTCCATCTAATGTCCCTTTTTAGTATAGGGAGGGGGGTAAAGAGATAATGCTAAATCAAATAACATAAATAGGAGGCTTCTTTGAATCATTACTATTCGAAAAACAAATTTACCTATTTATTAATGTATCTATTACATTGTTTTTTTTAGAGAGATACCAAGAAAGACAAAAATCTAAATCCATTATATATTGGTCTGCTATCTTGTCAAATCCCCATCTTTTCTGTTGGTCGGCTTCCTCTTCCATAAGGGTTTTAAAATTCTGCTTTTCATGGACATCTTTTGTTTCGAGTATCCGGGAAGCGATTTTCCGGACATAAGATGGTTCCTTTCCTGGAGCATTTTGTTCCCTGATATGAAGACTTAGCGCTATCATTTCAACGGGAGAAGCATTCTCTGGATTTACATCATTTACATAAATTTTACTCGTAAAGTTATTACCTTCCTTATCCCTTCCTATAGCCAGAATGACCGGATTCTCTTTTGTAGAAGTATCATCATACTTCATATGAAGAGGCTGATTTGTCAGACAATGAACCACGCTATACAAATAACCAATCCTTAGATTATCTACGTTTTCCTCTGGGCTTATCTTTTTTATTTCTGAAGAAGTATTTATTTGAAAGGTATTATCTTTAATCTCTCTAGCCGTTGGATAACTTAGAACTTTTGGTATATAGTTATTGCCAATGGTTAAGTTCATTTAAAGACCTCCAATATCAATATATTGATTAGTTTGTAATTGTACCCGATGTCTGTATAGTATTATATGGAGAACCATAAGAAGTAGTTTTAATTCTAAATGTATGTGTTCCTGGTGTAGCAAGTCCACAGTCATAATAGCGTTCAAAACCAATTACTGTGCCACCATAATTTTTAAGTGCTTCGTACCAAAATTCCTTTGTACTAGCATAATCGTATGTAGCAACATCTTTCCCATGACCCATTGTTCTTACTACAAAATATACATGACCATTCATAGAATCTAGAGCGGGACTTCCAAAGTTTCTATTCCAAATTCCTTTTTCTATAATAGTCACACTTGTGACTGGCTGTTGCGATGCCATCGGCTGTACTGATGACGCCGGCTGTTTTGCTTCTGAAGCATTATCTGCTGCAAAAGCAGTCATTGAAAATAACATTAAAATAGAAATAGTGATTAATAATGATGATATTACTTTTTTCCTCTCTTTCATACTGTAGAATTAATATCTTTACCCCCTCCTGAACAATACCATATTTATCCAATCATATCAAGTGTTGTGGATAAATTAAACTCCCAGTAAAGGCTATTGCTCCTGATTTGTGACTTTTTTTTGTAATAGGAAAGTTCTCCTGCGGAGAACTCACGGATGTGAAAATGCCCGCTGATAGCGGGCATGAGAAACAGACGATGCTGTTAGAAGATGTAAAAAACTTCTTCGAATTCGTCATCATCAAGGTCATTATCCTCGATAAGGAAATAATGCATATCCAGCAAATCAGAGTCAGTCATGTTCCGAACAAGTTTTGCAGTCATTCCTTCCGTAGGATTTTTGATATATTTTTGTCTGAGTTCCTCTATAAGTTTTGGATCCATTGATTTTAAGCCCTCCTGTCTGTTAATAAATCAAGTATGATACAGACAGGTAAAAAAATCAAGCGGAACGACATTTGGCTTTTGCCATTGCCCTTTCATAGAGTTCTTCCAGAGAAACTCGGTGGTGGTCATAATAAAGTTCAACAAACTGCATTTCATGTCCACACTTAGGACAGTTCAAAGGATCATAACCAAAAGACAGAAGAATGTTGATGCGCCATTTTATAAAACTCTGCAGAATCCGATGTTTGGATTTTGGGATGGCTTTATACAGAGACTGATCGATTTATCTCTGCCTTGCATAAAGCCCATAATAGCGGGTCATTTTGAAGTTTTTCTCAGGGATATGCTGGATTAATAAGCGTATAAAATCAAGGGCAGAAAGTGTTTTCTGAACATAGGCATTATCATCATGGCGGTTGTAATGAAAGGTGACAGATTCGCCATCATAAGAATCAATGCGTTTTAATGCGATGACAGGGCGTCCAAGATACCGGCTGATATATTTGATCACAGTATCAGTATCAGTATCAGAGAGGCTGGGTTTGGCATAGACGTAGAAACCATTTTTATCTTTATGGTAAATGTGAGCCTTGGTTTTCTTGAAAGAAGGACCAAGACGTGATTCCAATTCATTTAAAAGAGCAGTTTGGAAGGATTTCCTTAAAAGAGTGAAGTTGAAGTGCCTGACCGTCCGCCAGGAACCATCATCAGAGAGGCCGCCTTCTGAAATCAGACAATGAATGTGAGGATTCCATTCCAGAGGACGTCCGAAGGTGTGAAGAACACAAATGAAGCCGGGGACAAAGTTTTTGGATTTGTTTAAGTTATGGAACATACGAAGGACAACACTGCGGACAGCTAAAAAGAGACAGTTGAGGAGAGATCGGTCTTCTAAAAAGAAGTGCCGGAGTTCATCATCAATGGTAAAGACACAGTGCCTGTGAACACAATGAATGAGTTTAAAGGACATAGAAACAGAGCGTTCCTGAGAACACTTTACACCGCAGGTAGGGCAAAAGCGGCTCTTGCAGCGGAAGGGAACGAATTTCATATGATCACAGTGAGAACAGGAATACATGGCACCGCCAAAGGAAGGGTCTCCACAGTTGATCATCCTGTTAACGTTTTTTATAACGACTTGGCGAG
Source organism: Clostridiaceae bacterium (assembly GCA_902363735.1). Lineage (GTDB taxonomy): Bacteria > Bacillota > Clostridia > Lachnospirales > Lachnospiraceae > Lacrimispora. Next base: position 795,071 of record CABJBA010000001.1, on the reverse strand, counting down.
GATGAAGGATATACAGCATTTCTTCATAATGGTCCGAAAAGATTCTTTGTAGTATATTCATAAGTCTATTATGAAGCAAAGTGATATAAAAAGAAACCCCCTAATTCCCCTCATGAATGAGGGGCTAGGGGAGCTGAAGTGTTTTTCATGGTGTGCCCAGCATGGCACCAATCAGCATGGCCGTTGATGTGCTTTAATAGTCCGGTATAAAGAATGTCCCGGAAGAAGCAAATGCAAAGGTACCAATGACTTCAATGAAGAAAAACAAGGATAATTCCGCTCTCCCTTTAAATTTTGTGGATTCCGTTGATTCCGATTGCCAGTTGGAGGATCATAAAAAGTATGAACCAAAAGGACGTAAAAATAATCTTCCAATGGCCGTTCCCGCTTTTATTGTTCTTCCAGTAATCTTTGATTTCTTTCCGTTTTAGGACTATAAGAATCACTGCGGCCACAAAGAAAGAACCTTGAACGCTATAAAAAAGAATGAGCTGCAGGGTTTCATTTAATCCTACAGTCACATAGGCCCATAAATCACCAAAGATGAAATTGTTAATAATATGAATTGCAATGGCCCAGAAAATCGAATACTCCATGGCCACATATCCAAGAATCAGGCCTGCAGTGGCTGCAAAAACTCCTTGGATCAGATTCCCGTGAAAGGCTCCGAACAGGATAGCCGAACATATAATTGCAGTAAATTTTCCAAACCGTTCCAATCCCCTCATCACAAAACCACGAAACACCAGTTCTTCAGCAATTGGTCCAATAAAAGATGCATACAAAAACATGGAGAACAAGGTACTGGTGCTGGTTGCTGCTTCAATTTCCGCCATCATACTGTACCCGAATGCATTGAAAATGGATTCAGCTCCTGCGCTCATGACCAGGAAAACGGCCTGGGTTGACATAAAAAAGGTGAGAATAAAAAAGAAAGCAGATTTATTCATGGACTGGTTTTTATGAAATAAGTTTTTAGAAAATTCTTGTTTTCGAAAATAAAAGAACAAGATGATAAGCCCGGCAAGGATGGAAATGATCGTTGCCTTTCCGCTGTTCATACTTTGTTCCAGAGCTGCATTAATCTGCTGGTCTAAATCCGGACTTTTCATATAAGTAACAGCAACCCGGATGAGTTGAATGATCGCATCCAGCATAACGCCTGCAATCATAATCAGTTCAAATAACAGAATACCAATCATAACTTTATTAACTTGTTTTTTGGCTTCAGATTGTTTCTTCATATCAGATTGTTCATTCATTTCAACTTGTTCGCTCATGTTTACCGCCATTCTACCGCTATCTGCGGCTTTTTTATAGCCCCAATATAGCATGGGAGCGGTACCAGCGGGATTTTTTGTTGTGGATGGAGGGTATTTTGTTGTAAAGAGCAATTCCAGCACAAATATGCCGTTCTGATAGGAGGCATTCATTTGTCCGTGATATTTCTCAACGGCACGTCTGATATTATCCAGCCCGAATCCATGATCTTTGGGATCTTTTTCTGTGAGAAAGGAGGTGCCTGTTTTATGGACTTCCTCTGCAGGATTTTCAATGCGGATGTACTGCATGGCGTGCTGGCGGATAAATGACACTTGAATTCGTTTCTCATGGTCATTTAAGTCTTGTTGAGCTTCTATGGCATTGTCAATGGCATTTGCAAAAATCGTACAGACATCCACCGGATCCATATGATGAAGTTCCGGTTTTCCCTCTACCGACAGCTGGATCCCGTGGGCAGAAGCATCCGAATCTTTTTCATTTAAAATGGCGTCAATCATGGGATCTCCGGTATGAAAATGTTTACCGGACTGATTTACCAGTTCATTCATCTCTTTGATATAGAGCTGAGCTTCTTCATAATGTTTTTTTTCTAAAAGTGTGTACAGACAGGCCATGTGATTTTTCATATCGTGGCGGATCCTGCGGGTCTCTTTTTGAGTTTCCTGATAAGCCCTAAAATGTTTTAACTGGGCATTTAAATAATATTCATTCACAGCAGCTTCCCGTTCAAAGTAGGCTTTGATATTTCCCTGGACCGTGACTGCTGCAACAGCGAATAGGAGGATTCCTAAAATCACGGCGGCACATATTGCAAGCCCTCTGGCTAAAGAAAGAGGAAGAGAAAAGCCATCAATGATGCTTAGCAGGAAAAACAGGACAAGTAAAAAGAAGCCGATTCCCCATAATAAAATGGTTTCCCATGGAGTCAGTGTCCGTTGCTGCCAGGAATCAAAGTACCTGCTTTTCCACTGTCTGCTTTTTAAAGCAAATATGATCCAGATGATCCAAAATAGAATGTCCATGGGAATCCAGAAGGGGGTGTTAATCTCCAGTACCTTTTCCATGGAGCCCGTAAACAGATATACCATCAGAAATGGTATGAATAGAAGAGAAAGCATCATTCCGGAAATTGGAATGAAAAAAAGTATTCTCCCTATGGGGCGGGACGGACTTCCCAGCCAAAGATACACCATCAGAAAAAGAAGGGGAAGGAGAACAGTTGCTGGCTCCGAATAGGGGGAGGCAGCTCCAGCTGTATCAAAAACAAGAAAGCTCCCCCAGAAAAGCAGCAGCCTGTTTCTTGTCTGAGGGGGTTTTATCAGAAATACATATCGGGCAATTGCAGTCATTACCATTAAAATTTCCAGTCCACCAATCAATCTGTAGATGGCATCCATAAGAGTTTCCCTTTCATATTCTTTCAACTATTTTCTATTATCGATTTAAAAAGCTCATCATGCGGTTCCGGAATTCTGCCGCATTTCTCCGGCTTAGGGGCACATCCAGTCCGTCAACCATGCGGATTTTTTTGGAATCAAAGCCATGGATATGCTGGAGGTTTACCAAAAAACTGCGGTGGGGGCGGAAAAACATTGATTTTGGCATTCTTTTTTCCAGTTCATTAATTTTCATACGGACAAGAATCCGTTGTTGGGCAGTGACCACATTAACATAGACATTTTCGCTTTGAATGTACTGGATATCACGCCAGCTTAACACCTGATTGTGATCACCGAGATTCAGACAGATCCGTTCTTCGGAAAGACGCAGCTTTTCCCAGTCACTTAATGCTTTCCACAATTTTTCCTGATTCACCGGCTTGGTGAGAAAGCGGAAAGCATCCACCTCATAGCCATCAAAAGCCAGCTCGGTGTGGCTTGATAAAAATATCAGGAATAAATCCCTGTTTTCTTTTCTCAACCGCCTTGAAGTTTCCAGTCCATCTAGTCCGGGCATTTCAATATCCATAAAAACAAGGTCAAAAGGAATGGTTGCTGATTGAACCGCTGTAAGGAACTGGCTTCCGTTTGTGAACAATTCGATTTCTATAGATAGTCTTCCAAAGTATTCAAATAAAAAAGATTTGATTTCTTCCTGAAACAAAGTATTATCATCGCATACTGCAATCTTCATCATACTCCTCATACATCTTAAATTAAAACTGGTTTCTGTTTTTACTTCCAATTAGTTTTATTATATCATTCAAAATGAAACGTAACCATAAAAACTTGACAGATAAAAAAGTGTCGAAGACACTTTTTTATCTGTCAAGTTTGGTTTTGCTCTTTATTTCAGGGCTGACTCTGCATTCTTTGACTTAAATTGACCGGGAGTCACACCGGTATGTTTTTTAAACACCCGTATAAAATTCTGCTGGGAGTTGAAGCCGGTAGTCATGGAAATTTCCTTTACCGGTTTATTTGTGGTAAGAAGCAGATACTTGGCCTTTTCAATCCGGTACTGGTTTAAATAATCCACAAAGTTGATTCCAAAGCTTTCCTTAAAAAGCCTGCTTAAATAGCTGGTTGTGGTCCGGCACTGTTCAGCCAGCAAGTTGAGAGAAAGGTCAGGGTCCGTAAAGTTTTTTTCGATATAATGTTTGGCCCGGATTAAATATTTATGCTGCTGCTTCTGGTATTTTTCCTCTAATAAAGAGACACAGGCAATACAGAACCGTTTCATATACTCCTCCATACGGGCCTGATTGTCTTCCCTATCTGCAGAATAAGGAGCAGCATCAAAGACAAAGGCATACTCTTCCTGATCTGTATCAGTAATTCGGTATGAGGCCATAACATTTAAAAATGCCAGCCGGTAAAATTCATAAGCCCGGAACAACTCCCTGTTTTTGTTGTCCTGGGATAAGGTATGGCAGATGTGCAGGGCTTTTTGGCGGGCTGAATCAATGTCTCCTTTCATAATAGCTCCGGATATGTATTTTAGCTGTAGCTGGAAAAAACGGTGGTTAGGCACTATAAAATCCTCCTGGGGAGTATTCATTGCATCTTCCGTGTGCTTTGACGGATATTTCCGGTGTGCCAGACGCTCTACGCTTTCTAAATAAGAAAAGGATACTTGCTGAAGGGAAGAACATTTTGGCCCGATTTCCAGCCAGGCATCATCAGATGCAGCCAGACTGTCAAAAAAAGTCTGTTCCAGCTTCACCTCAAGTCCTGTAATCAAAGGAAGATCAGTGTCTCCATCATACTGAAGGATGACAGCGTAAAGGGATTCGTCAATCTGCTGCATGATATAATGGCAGAATCCCCCCATACATTGGGACAAAGTCTCTATAAAATGCTCCGTCAGCCGGTCTCTTACAACTGGCTCCATAGACTTTTTAAAGGTAAGTACAATGGTTTTGCATTCTCCATCTGCTTCAAGGGGGCTGTTGATGTTGACCAGTATGTTTTGGATATAGGAAAGATCCATAGGTTTCCCATTTAGCAGATCAAAGTAAAATTCTTTTGAAATCTTAGGAATCATATCGCTTAAAATGTAATCCAGATGCTGTTTATGGCTGGAAATCTTCAAAAAGCTTTCCGTCAGATAGTTCCATTCATTTTCCGTATTTTTATTATTTTCCTCATGTTCTTCAGAAGAAATCATTTTCTTTAATTTCTGGACAGGCATGTAGCTTAAATAGAGGACAGAGGCTGACAACAAAGCGTTCAATATTAAAATAAGGGCAAAAAAGGGCAGGGAGTTTTTCAGTACCATGCTAAAGGAGGGCATGAAGGCAAAGTCATTCACCAGCAAAACCAGACGGATACTGGTCTTGTCTGACTGGGAAAAAAAGTAATGCTGATTTCCAAAATACAGGGTATTCTTCCCTTGTTCCATGAGAAGGGGAATGTTCCGTGCCGCTTCCTCCGGAAGAATGCTGTAATCCAGCATGCCTGGAAACAGAGGATTCCAGTTGTTATCATAGGCAAATAAAAGGCTGAAAGAAGTTTGTGAGCCTTCCAGAGAATCATATAAGATAGAGGGCTTCATTTTCATAAATAAGGTTCCAAGTCTTTTATCACCGTTTAATGGAAAATCCCGCACCATGTAAATATCGCCCTGATACAGTTCAATAGAAGTAGTACGCCCGCTTTTTAAAAAAGAAGTATCAGAACGGCCTGACATATGTTTTCTGATAAGGTCCTTTTCCCGGAAATCCTCCAGAAGACATTTTTCATAGGTGGAAGTAAAAACCGCATCGGTTTTTTTTACATATAAATAGATTTCATCAATGGCTTCAGTTTCCTGGCAGTACCCATTTAAAATAGACCAGACCTGGTCATTGGCAGAGGAAGGAAGATGCTTTGGAGTCACCACAGAGTCGACGATTCCTGCATCATAGGTGATGTGGGTCAGAGAGTTGTGAAAGCCGGAAAATAAGGTGTCCAGGGTCTGGAGAGACACATATAAGGTGTTGGAATAAACAAGATTATTATTATTGATAAAAGTGGTGGTGGTCTGATGGGTTACCACCATGGATACAACGGCCATAAGGAGGGTGCTGAAAGTTATCATAACTGTAAATAGCTGAGTCAGCAGCTTTTTATTTTTAAATCTTCCAAGCAGATCGTTTCGGTTTTGGTTCATCAGTCTTCACTCCTTTGTAAGAACTCAATCAAATTATACAAAAGTTACAAAAATAAGTATATAAGAATTAAAGTTTGATAACAAGTGCTGAAAGAAGTTATTCTTTTGATAAATTTTGTACTGTTAACAAATTTTGTCCTTTCTGGATAAATTATGAAAATAAAAGGAAAAACCGGATATTTACATTAAGGAGGTGTCAGGCTATATTCGTATTACAGAAACGAGCTCGGTTTGATGTGAATATGTATTGAGAAAGGGAAAACAAATTATGAGGAAAAGAATTATTTCATGCTTACTGGCAGCAGTCCTTGGTATGGGAACGCTTGCAGGCTGCGGAGGAACAGGAAGTTCGCCAGGAACAGAGACACAGTCTTCCAAAAAAGAGGGCGGAGAGAAGGTAGTAACATTTTCTATGTCAGAAGATGTATACACCTGGGATACCATGGGACAGCCTGTGGTTCCATTCTACAGCATCCAGCTTTTAGTCTACGATATGCTTGTACGCACAGACCACGCTGGAAATTACGAGCCTGGACTCGCTACGGAATGGAGTGTATCTGATGATGGACTTGACTGGACTTTTCAGTTAAGAGAAGGGGTGACATTCCATAACGGAGAGACTTTTGATGCGGAATCTGTAAAGGCAACTCTGGAGAGAGGGGCCAAGGACAATACCTTAAATATGAACTTTCTCTGGTCTGATATTGAATCGGTGGAAGCGACAGACCAATATACGGCTATTGTTCACTGTAAGAAGCCTATGGGAGATATGCTGAACCAGCTTACATATATGCCTATGCTTCCTGCAAAAGCATTGACAGAACAGGGAGAGGATTTATTTAAGACCAATCCTGGGACAGGTCCCTGGAAGTTTGTAAGCTGGGATCCAGGTAATGAAGCAGTGTTTGTAAGGAATGACGAATATTGGGACTGGGGAAATGAAAAATCCAATGTGGACAAGATTATATATAAACCTATTTCTGAGGATACCACCCGTGTTTCCAGCATGAGAACAGGAGAGTTTGACTTAATCTCCAACATTCCTCCCGATCAGGTGGAGGTACTTTCTGGCAGCGAAGGCGTTACGGTAGATTCTCAGCCAGGTACCACCATAAGCTGGATGGCTCTCCAGAGTGGGGAAGGCAAACCATTTTCAGATAAAAACATCCGTCTGGCTCTCACTCATGCCATTGACCGGGAGTTGATTGTGGAAAGTATTCTGGGTTCCGGTTCCCCGGCTTACTGGCCTGTTATGGAAGGCGTGACCGGATATGATAAGGATATGGCAGGCAAGTACAATCAGTACGACCCAGAACTTGCAAAGAAGCTTCTGGCAGAAAGCAACTATAATGGAGAAGAGATTTACTTCATGGCAATTGACGGGAAGGTGCCCCGTACCAAGGAGGTTCTTCAGGCAGTCATGTCCATGATGACAGAAGCAGGATTTAACGTGAAACTGGAGATCATGGAAGGTGCCACTTTTGTGACCAAGCGGTCTGCCGGAGAATACGATATTGCATTTTCTAATGTATTTTACAACAATGGCTCCCCATGGCGCCACATGATTACTCACTGGCTGTCTGATTCTGCCAATACGGAACTGGAAAATCCGGAAATTACCGCTTTGCTGACGGAAGCCAAGGAGACTATTGATTTAAGCAAGCAGGATGAACTGCTGAAAAAAGCGTTTACTCTGATGATGGAAGATGGCGGACGTATGTGCTACTTTATCAACCTTGATACCATTAATGCTCACTCTGATAAGGTGACCGGAATTAAGCTTTATAATGACACCATTATTGACCTTTCAAGGGTAATGAAGAATTAAGAAAAACCAGGGGGTATTAATATGCAGAATTTTATGCGATTTATGGCAAAAAGGCTTTTTTCGGCAGTTATCGTGCTTTTTGGAGTATCGGTAGTAGCTTTTGGCCTTATGCGCCTGGCCCCGGGTAATCCGGCAGCTCTTATGCTGCCGGACAATGCCACGGCAGAGCAGATTGCCGCTGTGGAGGCTAAGATGGGGCTGGATAAGCCGATGATCCAGCAGTATCTGATTTATATATGGGGTGTGGTCCGCGGAAATCTGGGAACATCTATTTTCTTTAACCGTTCCTGTGAAGAACTTATTTTCGGACGTCTTCCGGCAACCGGGCTTTTGACTTTTGCAGCGGTGGTGATTTCTATTTTGGTCAGCTTTCCCATGGGAATTATTTCAGGTATTAAAAAGGGATCAGTCATAGACTTCATTTCCATGGTGTTCGCTTTATTGGGAATGTCCATGTCCCAGGTTTGGCTTGGGCTTCTGTTTATCTTGTTTTTCGGGGTTTTCATGGGGGTACTGCCCACCCAGGGCTATGGTTCCTTCCAGAATTTAATTCTTCCGGCCCTGACTTTGGGACTGCCTCTGGCAGCTCTGGTAACGAGAATGCTCCGTTCCGGGATGTACGAGGTACTGGAAGAAGATTATATAACTGCCACAAAGGCGAGAGGAATCGGAAATTTTAAGATTTATACCAAATATGCACTGAAAAATGCTTTGCTGCCTACCATCACCATTATCGGCATGCAGATCGGCCAGCTCTTGGCAGGGGCCATCATTGTGGAACAGGTATTTGGCTGGCCCGGGCTTGGAAGCCTGACGGTAAAAGCCATCAGTATGAGGGACTTTCCCCTGATTCAGTCCATTCTGCTGGTAACGGCTTCTCTGTTTGTAATCATTAACATTCTGGTGGATATCATCTATGTTGTGGTGGATCCCCGCATGAGTCTCAATTAGGGAGGAGCCGACATGAAAAAAAGTGAATTGCTGAGAAGGATGAGAAAATCCAAATTCTTCGTCATTGGAATAATGATAGCGGTTCTGGTCATCATTGCCGCATTTACATCACCTCTGTTTGTGGTCTATGATCCCATACAGTCGGATTTGAGAAAACGTCTGATTTCTCCTGAATTATTTCGGAATGGAATCAGCGGACATATTCTGGGCACGGATGCCCTTGGGCAGGATATTTTTACAAGGCTGGTAATCGGATGCAGAATTTCTCTGCTGATTGCAGCCGCAGGAGTTTTAATTCCTGCTGTAATCGGAACCACCCTGGGAGCCATAGCAGGCTATTTCGGAGGGGCTGTTGACAATTTAATCATGCGTATCTGCGACATTCAGTTGTCCATTCCCACTATGGTACTTGCCATAACCGTTATGGCGATCTTTGGAAACAGCGTGCCCAACCTATTGCTGGTTCTGGCTGTGGTAGGCTGGACCTCTTATACCAGAGTGGTGCGGGGAAGCGTTATGGGAATTCGTAATTCAGAGTTTATTCAGGCTTCAAGAGTACTGGGGGCCTCAAATGGCAGAATCCTTCTGACCCAGATCCTGCCCTGTGTACTGACACCGCTGATTATTTTAATGAGCCAGCAAATTGGATTTGTTATTTTAACGGAGGCTAATTTAAGCTTTCTGGGAATGGGAGTTCCACTTCCCAACCCTTCCCTGGGATCCATGATTGCAGACGGCAGGGAATATATAGCCACAGCTCCATGGACCGTGGTGGTTCCGGGAGTCACACTGATGATCATTGTTCTGGCCTTTAACTTCCTTGGGGACGGAATCCGGGACATTTTAGATCCCAAAAACAAAGATTAAATATGGAGGCGAAAACATGGCACCATTGTTGGAAATAAAAGACCTGCATGTGGAATACAAAACAGGCCGCGCAACCGCCCACGCCTTGAACGGGGTCAATTTAACCATTGAACGGGGAGAAGCTCTGGGGCTGGTGGGAGAGACAGGGGCCGGAAAGACCACCATTGCCTTATCCGCCTTAAAGCTGCTTCCCCATGGAGTAGGCAATGTGACGGAAGGTTCCATCACCTTTGACGGAACATCTGTTTTAGATATGAATAAAAAAAGCCTGGAAGAAATGAGGGGAAATAAGATATCCATGATATTCCAGAACCCTTTAAGCTCTTTAAATCCACTCTTCACCGTGGGAGAGCAGATATCCATGGTTTTGAGAAAGCATGAGAATTTAAGTAAAAAGGAGGCAGCCAGGCGGGCAGAAGAGCTGCTGGAGCTGGTGGGAATTGCCAAATACCGTCTGGAGGATTTTCCCCATCAGTTTTCAGGAGGAATGAGGCAGAGGGTGGGAATTGCAGCGGCTCTTGCCTGCAATCCGGAACTGCTGATTGCAGACGAACCCACCACTGCCCTTGACGTGACCATTCAGGCCCAGATTCTGGAACTGATCAAGGAGCTGCAGAAGAAGCGATCCAGTTCCCTTCTCATGATTACCCACAACTTGGGAATCATCGCAGAACTTTGCCAGAAGGTTGCAGTCATATATGCAGGAACCATCATTGAATACGGTACCGTAAAAGAAGTATTTACAAATCCCCGGCACTGGTATACAAGAGGGCTGTTAGGGGCAATTCCCAACTTAACAGGACCCAGAAACAGGCTGGCCTTTATTCCGGGAAATGTGGCAAATGCCAATTCTCTTCCTGCCGGCTGTAAGTTTCATCCACGCTGCAGCTACTGTACAGACCAGTGCAAAAGGGAAATGCCGCCCCTTGAGGAATGTGACCAGGGTCATATGGTTGCCTGCTGGGAAAGAGAGGTGTAAGAGTGGCAGAAAATCAGAATCTTCCGGTCATAGAGATCCGGAATTTGAAAAAACATTTTAAAGTAAAAAATAAAGGGACTCTTCACGCCGTGGACGGCATCAGCTTTTCTGTAAACCCTGGAGAAACTCTGGGTCTGGTAGGAGAGTCTGGCTGCGGAAAGTCCACAGTGGGAAATGTGATTATGAGGCTTCATAAGGCAACGGAGGGAGAGGTTTTATATAAAGCAAGCAGTGTTCTGGATTCCAAGGGCAGTGAAAGCATGGAATTCCGGAAAAAAATCCAGATCATTTTCCAGGACCCTTACTCCTCTTTAAATCCAAAAAAAACGATTAACAGTATATTGGAGGAAGCTTACCGCATTCATGGTCTTTGCGAAGGAAGAGAGAGACAGAAGAAAATAGAAGAAATTATTGAACTGTGCGGTCTGGAACAGTATGTTCTGGAGAAATATCCCCATGAGCTGGATGGAGGAAAGCGTCAGTTGGTGGGAATTGCCAGGGCGTTGTCCCTGGGTCCGGAATTTATTGTCTGCGATGAGCCGGTTTCTTCATTAGACGTTTCCATTCAGGCTACTATCATCAACCTTCTCATGGATCTTCAGAAAAAGATGAATCTATCCTTTCTGTTTATTTCCCATGATTTAAGCGTGGTAAGACATATCTCCCAGAGGGTGGCGGTTATGTATTTAGGTCAGATAATTGAAATTGCGAATACGGATATGATATTTGCAAACGCTCTTCATCCCTACACCATTGCCTTGTTATCGGCTGTTCCCAAAATCAATTTTGAGGAAAAAACCGGCCGTATTGTTCTAAAAGGAGATGTGCCAAGCCCCATTAATCCGGGGGAAGGCTGCCGTTTTGCCCCAAGATGCTTTTTATGCAGGGATATCTGCAAGACAAAAAAGCCGGAACTTGAGGAAGCGGAGCCGGGACATCGGGTGGCGTGTCATTTTTATAAGGAGACCAGGGAATATGCCAGGAATCTGGAAGCAGGCGAAACAGAATAAACAGGAGGACATTATGGATACAAAGATCAGTGATATTCAGGTGATTTTAACAGCTCCGGAAGGAATCAACTTGGTGGTGGTAAAGGTGATTACCAACCAGCCGGGACTGTACGGACTGGGGTGTGCCACCTTTGCTTACCGTCATCTGGCTGTTAAGGCTTTGGTAGAGGAATATTTACGGCCTCTTCTTATGGGAAGGGCAGTGGACAGGATCGAGGATATCTGGCAGCTGATGCACCAGAACGGCTACTGGAGAAACGGCCCTATTGAAAACAACGCCATTTCCGGCGTGGACATGGCATTGTGGGATATTAAGGGAAAGATGGCAGGAATGCCGGTGTATCAGCTATTAGGCGGAAAATGCCGGGAAGGAATCCCGGTATACCGTCACGCCGACGGAAGAGATGTGGAGGAGGTCTGTGACAACATTCTTAAGTTTCAGGAAATGGGAATCACCAATATCCGCTGCCAGTGCGGGGGATATGGAGGAGACAGCTACGGTACAATTCCAAAGACAGCTCCAGAAGGTGCTTTAGACGGGATCTATTTGGATTCCAGAGAGTATATCCGCAATACGGTAAAGCTGTTTGAGGGGATCCGGACAAAGATCGGATATGAAATGAATCTGGTTCACGATGTCCACGAAAGAATTGCTCCGGTCGAGGTCATAAAGCTTGCAAGAGCAATGGAACCCTTTGATCTCTTCTTTCTGGAAGACCCGGTTTCTATTGAACATCTTTCCTGGCTGGAGAATTTAAGAAACCAGACCAGCATTCCCATTGCACAGGGAGAGCTGTTTAACAATGGGGTGGAATGGAAGGATATTATTGCAAAGCGTCTTATTGATTTCATAAGGGTGCATATCAGTCAGATCGGCGGCATTACGCCGGCCAGGAAACTGCAGATATTTGCAGAGCAGTTCGGCGTGAGAACGGCCTGGCACGGGCCGGGAGACATGTCACCTGTTGCTCATGCGGCAAACATTCACATTGACCTGGCCTCTCCCAACTTCGGCGTGCAGGAGTGGTCCGGTATTGAACCGCCTAATTTTGTGATTCAGGATTTAAAGGGACCTCACGGAGCTTTATTAGAGGTGTTCCCCGGACTGCCGGAATTTAAGGAAGGTTATGTCTATGCCAATGACAAGCCCGGTCTGGGAGTGGACATTAATGAGAAGGAAGCAGCCAAATATCCCTGTGAAAATACAGTGGTTACCTGGACCCAGACCAGAAGGCGTGATGGGGCACTGCAGACGCCGTAATGATTGAGCGTGATATGATAAAAATAAGGAGGAAACCAGCATGAAATCTTGTGTGATTACCAGTCCGTTTCATTATGAAATAAGAGAAATACCCATTCCTGAGCCGGGAGATAATGATGTATTGGTTCAGATGAAGGCAGCAGGAGTGTGCGGAAGTGACTTACATATTTATAAGGGAGAAAATCCTCTTTCCAAGTATCCCTTGGTTCCGGGCCATGAAAATGCAGGAATTGTGGCCAAGGTTGGAAAAAATGTGACCAGAGTCAAAGAGGGGGACCATGTGGTGGTGGACTTAATCATCACCTGCGGACAGTGCTATCAGTGTACCCATGGAAGAGAAGAGGTATGTGAAAAAGTTCTTGTGAGGGGAAGCGGAACGGACGGAGGCTGGAGAGAGTATTTTACAGTGCCGGAAGATGACGTATATGAGATTGATAAAAGCATACCCTGGAAAGATGCGGCTCTGATTGAGCCCATTGCCATTGGAGCTCACTGCACCAAACGGGGACGGATACAGGCGGATGATACAGTATTTATACTTGGAACAGGAACCATAGGAACCATCATCCTTCAGGCCTGCAAGGTTATTGGAGCAAAAGTGATCTGCTGTGACGTTGAGGACAGTTCTTTGGAGCGGGCAAAAACTTTTGGAGCGGATTATGTAATTAACAGCAAAACAGAAGATATGGCAGAACGAATCAGCCAAATTACAGAAGGCCATGGCTGTACCGCAGCTTATGATTCCGCTTGTTTTCCGGGAAGTCTGGCTCTGCTGCTCCAACCTGGAATTGTATGCAATGCGGGAAGGGTTATCCCTATGGGATTTTCAAACAAACCGGAAAATATCAGCCAGGCGGATATTAACAAACGGGAGCTGGATATCATCGGAAGCCGTATGAGCGCTTACCAGTTCCAGCCTGTGGCAAAGAATATGGCAGAGGGCAAATACCGGCTAGATGGACTGGCAACCACCTTTGTAAAGTTCAGCGAAATTGAAAAAGTATTTGAAAACATGGAAAACCCGGACCCGGCTGTAAAGAAGACGGTCATATTATTTGATTGAGGGAGGAAAAATCATGGTATCCAGTAAATTTGATGTAACGGGAAAGCATTGTATTGTAACAGGAGGAGCACAGGGATTATCCAGAGGAATGGCAGAAGGACTTTTAGAAGCCGGCTGTAAAGTGGTTCTTGTGGATGTACAGGAGGAAAAGCTGAATCATGTTGTATCCGGGTATAGGAAAATGGGATATGAAGCCTATGGTGTGGCTGGAAACTTAGCTGACCGTAATGATATCGGCCGTATTTTTGATCAGGCTATGGAGATTCTCGAAGGAAAGCTTGACGTACTCATTCCGGCAGCAGGAATCCAGAGAAGACATCTGCCGGAGGAATTTCCTCTGGAGGAGTGGGATCTGGTGGTGGATATCAACTTAAACCATGTGTTTATTATGATCCAGAAGGCATTAAAAGTGATGCTGTCCCAGAGCTGGGGAGGAAAGATCATCACCATAGGTTCTATGGTGACCTGGTTCGGGGGAACCACAGTTCCTGCTTATACAGCCACAAAGGGAGCGGTATCCCAGCTGACGAAAAGTCTGGCAGTGGACTGTGCAGGCCGCAACATTAACATTAACTGCATCTGTCCCGGCTATATGGATACAGAAATGTGTGCCAATATGGCCCAATCCAGAAAAGATGAATGCACAGCCAGAATTCCTGCGGGAAGATGGGGAACACCTGAGGATTTAAAAGGACCGGTTCTGTTCCTGGCTTCTTCTGCATCGGATTACTTAAACGGCACTACTATACCTGTAGACGGAGGTTATCTGGTAAAATAAGTTCAAAAAAGTACAGGCAGATCTGGAAGTTTCAGAGTTTGTCTGTTCTTTTTCTACAAAGAAAATCATTCAAAGTCATTGTATAAAGTGCACAAAAAACATCTGCTAAAATTGTGACAATGAGAAATTGACGAAATTAAGATTATAAGATAGACTTAACACAAGTTGTTAGATGTCTGACAAGTAAAGGGGCGACAATGTCTGATAGTTTAAAGATTAATAGAAAGAATGTAACAGAACAGATTGTCGAATATCTGAAAGAGAATATTGAAAATGGTGTCTGGGAAGTTGGAACAAAAATAGACTCAGAAGCACAGCTGACCAAAACTTTGGGAGTCAGCCGGGCTAGTGTCCGTGCGGCTATCAGGGAGCTTGTGGGAATCGGTGTTTTAAAAAGTGAGCAGGGAATGGGAACTTACGTGGAAACCAATAATGTAAATCCTTTTGCTGCCAATAAGAACACCATCACAGAGGAAGATTACAAGGATATCCTTAAGGTTCTTGAGTTCAGAAGTATTTTAGAGCCTAAAAGTGCATATTTTGCAGCTCTGCGTTCCACAGAAGAGAATATTTTAAAGTTGGAAAGCTGTTTGAACCATATGAAAGAAAACGTTGGAAACCCTAAAGAATATATTAAGGCAGACATGTTGTTTCATGAGGAATTAAGCATTTCCACCAGGAATAATCTTATCATCAAAAGTCTTCATGGAGTATTTATGCAGACCATAAAAACCCATATTCGTATGAATACCATTTTCGGATTCGATGGTATTGAATACCATGAATTGATTTTAGATGCTGTTAAAAATAGGGATTCCGTCAGATCAGAAAAAGAGATGGAAACGCATTTGATGAGAGCTATTAAAAATATGGAGCAGCGTCAGGAAAAATAATATTTTCCTGCTCCGACATGTCAGACGACTAACAAGATGAAAAGGAGTTAAAGAGGATAAAATCAGGTGAAATAGAATCAACAGGAGGATACAATGGATACAAAAATTAGTGATATTCAGGTGATTTTAACAGCTCCGGAGGGAATCAATCTGGTGGTGGTAAAAGTCATTACCAATCAGCCGGGGCTGTACGGACTGGGATGTTCAACCTTTGCTTACCGCCATCTGGCTGTAAAGACTTTGGTGGAGGATTATTTAAAGCCCCTTCTTATAGGAAGGGACGTGGACCGGATAGAAGATATCTGGCAATTGATGCATCAGAATGCCTACTGGAGAAACGGCCCCATTGAAAACAACGCTATTTCCGGTGTAGATATGGCTTTATGGGATATTAAGGGAAAGATGGCAGGAATGCCGGTGTACCAGCTATTTGGCGGGAAATGCCGGGAAGGTATCCCTGTATACCGTCATGCTGACGGAAGAGATGTGGAGGAGGTCTGTGACAATATTCTCAAATATCAGGAAATGGGTATCACCAATATCCGTTGCCAGTGTGGCGGATACGGCGGAGAAAGCTATGGCACTGTTCCTATGACAGCTCCTCAGGGAGCTTTAGACGGAGTCTATCTGGATTCCAGAGAGTATATCCGCAATACAGTGAAACTGTTTGAAGGAATCCGCGGAAAGATCGGATATGAAATGAATCTGGTCCATGATGTTCATGAGAGAATTGCTCCGGTAGAGGTAATAAAGCTGGCAAGAGCCATGGAACCCTTTGATCTTTTCTTTCTGGAGGATCCGGTTTCCATAGAGCAGCTTCCTTGGCTGGAGAATTTAAGGAATCAAAGCAGCATTCCTATTGCCCAAGGAGAGCTGTTTAACAACGGGGTGGAATGGAAAGACATTATTGCAAGACGTCTTATCGATTTTATAAGAGTACATATCAGCCAGATCGGCGGTATTACACCGGCCAGAAAGCTGCAGGTTTTTGCAGAACAGTACGGCGTGAGAACAGCATGGCACGGACCAGGGGATATGTCGCCGCTGGCCCATGCAGCCAATATTCACATTGACCTGGCCTCTCCCAACTTCGGCGTGCAGGAGTGGTCGGGAATTGAACCGCCTAATTTCGTAATTCAGAATTTAAAGGGACCTCACGGCGCTTTGCTGGAAGTATTTCCGGGAATGCCGGAATTTAAGGACGGTTACGTATATGCCAACGGCAAGCCGGGTCTGGGCGTGGATATCAATGAAACGGAAGCGGCAAAGTATCCATGTGAAAATACCGTGACTACATGGACCCAGACCAGAAGGCGGGATGGAGCATTGCAGACACCTTAATAACTGAGAATAATATAAAAAATAAGGAGGAAATATCATGGTATCCAGTAAATTTGATGTAACGGGAAAGCACTGTATCGTAACAGGAGGAGCTCAGGGATTATCCAGGGGAATGGCAGAAGGATTGTTAGAAGCCGGCTGCAAGGTGGTTCTGGTAGATGTACAGGAGGAGAAGCTGAATCAGGTAGTGGCTGAATACAGGGAAAAGGGATATGAAGCCTATGGCGTGGCAGGAAATTTAGCAGACAGAAATGATATTGACCGGATTTTCAATAAGTCTATGGAAATTCTTGAAGGAAAGCTGGATGTACTCATTCCGGCAGCAGGAATCCAAAGAAGGCATCTGCCTGAGGAATTCCCTCTGGCTGACTGGGATCTGGTTATTAATATCAATTTAAATCATGTGTTCATCATGATTCAGAAGGCTTTGAAGGTGATGCTGGCCCAGCCGTCTGGTGGAAAGATCATTAACATCGGTTCTATGGTGACCTGGTTCGGAGGAACCACAGTTCCGGCTTATACAGCTACAAAGGGAGCAGTATCCCAGCTGACTAAAAGTCTGGCAGTAGACTGTGCAGGACGCAATATTAACATCAACTGCATCTGCCCCGGATATATGGATACAGAAATGTGCTCCAATATGGACCAGTCCAGAAGGGATGAATGCACAGTCAGAATTCCGGCGGGAAGATGGGGAACACCTGAGGATTTAAAAGGACCCGTGCTGTTCCTGGCCTCTTCTGCCTCAGATTATTTAAACGGAACAACCATTCCTGTCGATGGCGGATATCTGGTGAAGTAAATGTGAAAACAGAGCAGTAAGGCTTTATTAAGTGTGTTTTCAGGTTTTCCTGAGTTTAAGATGGTTAAGTATATGCCAATAATAAGCCAGGACTGGGAAGTGACATTAATATAGATGAAGCAAAGAAGTATCCATGCAAAGAAGAAATTACAACATGGGCTCGGACAAGATTAGTGGATGGAACTTCATAAAAACCTTGAGAAAGGGGGACTTTCCCATGGAAAATTGGGATACAGTTATGAGCGTGAACCTGGATGCAGTCTTCATTCAGTACCATCCGTGGTATCTGCATCAATGAAATTGATCCAGGCTATATGGCAACAGATATGAATACAAAAATCATTGAAAACAAAGAACGAAATGTGCAGATTTCCGCCAGAATCCCCATGGGACGCTGGGGAAAATCTGACGACATCAAGGGGGCCGCTATATTTCTGGGATCCTCTGCAAGTGATTATATCAGCGGTGCAATGTTACCGGTTGACGGTGGTTGCCTCATTAAATAAAAAGGAGAAAAAAGGGATGAAAAAAAGTAAATTAGTTTTAGCTGGAATGTGTATGGCATTGGTATTGGGAGTTATGACGGGCTGCTCAGATGGAGAAAAGAAAGAGACCGTGCAGACATCTGCAGAAAGTGCCGGGGGAAATGCAGAGGGAAGTAAAGACGCTTCTGATAAAAAAATAGTGATCGGTGTATCTCAGAAAGCAAATACAAACCCATATAATTTAGAGGTGGCTGCTTCCATAGAAAGTGCGGTTAAAGAAGGAGATGAGGTCATCTTTACAGATGCACAGCAGAACCAGGCCAAGCAGATCAATGATGTGGAAGACTTGATTCAGCAGGGCTGCAATGTTATCCTGATCAGCCCCGTGGATTGGCAGGGCACAAGAGGTATGCTGGAAGCCTGCGAGCGGGCCGGGGTATATGCAGTTGTCATTGACCAGAACATACCTGAAGCTGATATGGAGATTGCTTCCTCTGTAGTTTGCTCTGATAACTATAATGCAGGAAAGCTCAGCGCAGAAGATATGGTGAAAAAGCTGGATGGAAAAGGAGAAATAGTCATCTATGAAAGCTCCATTTCCCGTGCGGGAGTAGATCGTGTGGCCGGATTTGAAGATTTTATCTCAGATTATCCTGATATGAAGATTGTAAACCGACAGGATGGGTTAGGACAGATCGAGGCCTCCCTGCCTGTTATGGAGAACATGCTTCAGGCTAATCCTGATATTAAAGGTGTATTTGCATTTAATGATCCAGCTGCCATTGGCTGTATTGCAGCTATTGAAAGTGCAAATAAAATCGGAGATGTTCTGGTGTACGGTGTAGACGGTTCTGAACAGGGAAAACAAATGGTCATTGATAAGAAGATGGAAGGAACTGCCGCACAGTTTCCAAGTGAAATCGGAATACAGGCAGTTGAGACTGCTTATAAACTGATGAATGGAGAGACGGTAGAAAAGCTTATTCTGATTCCAGTTGAACTCATAACCAGTGAAAATGTAAGCAAGTAATTTTTATTAGGAAGGAAATGCGCAAATGGAATATGTATTGGATATGCGGAATATCTGTAAAAGCTTTCCTGGAGTCGTTGCATTGAACAAGGCGGAACTGAAGGTGAAAAAAGGAGAGGTTCACGCCTTGATGGGGGAAAATGGTGCGGGAAAATCTACACTGATCAAGGTTCTTGGCGGTATCTACCATGCTGAAGAAGGTGAGATATTCATTGAGGGAAAGAAAGAGCAGATTAATTCGGTTATACAGGCAGAGCAGCTTGGAATCAGTATTATTCACCAGGAAATCAGTCTGGTAAACAGCATGACCATAGCAGAAAATATTTACCTGGGGAGAGAGCCGGAGGGAAAGACAGGCTTATACAGCGGCAGAAAGACGGTGAAACAGGCAGAAGAGATTCTAAAGGAAATGAATCTGGAAGGCCTGGATCCCAACAGACTGGTGGGAACCTTAAGTATCGCCCAGATGCAGATGGTTGAAATCGTAAGGGCTGTTTCCAAAAATCCTAAAATCATTGTCATGGATGAACCCACCGCCTCTTTAACAGATAAAGAGGTAGACAGTTTATTTGCCGCTATTGAACGGTTAAAGAGCAGAGGAGTTGCAATCATCTATGTTTCCCACCGTATGAATGAGGTGTTTCACATAGCGGATATGGTAACTGTATTCCGTGACAGTAAATACATTGGAACCAAGGCTATCGGAGAAACCAATCCCGATGACATTATCAAAATGATGGTGGGCAGGGAACTGACCGATTTATATGCAGGTGAGATTCAGTATGGAACTACAGATATATTTGAAGTAAAGAATTTAAAGAATAAATATTTAAAAGACGTCAGTTTTACCGTAAGAAAAGGGGAAGTATTTGGAATATCCGGATTGGTGGGGGCAAGAAGAACAGAGCTTGCCCGAGCCATATTCGGAATTGACAGACTTGACTCAGGAACCGTTCTTTTAGACGGGGTGAAGGTCACTGCAAGAAATAGTAAAGAGGCAATAGAACGGGGAATTTCCCTGGTGCCGGAAGACAGAAAAAAAGAAGGGCTGATCTTAGCCCAGACCGTTAAATTCAACATGTCCATATCTGTCCTGGATAAGTTCATTCATGGAATTGTTGAGAATACCAAGGCTGAAGAAAAGTTTGTAGAAGAAAATATTAAGCTGCTTTCTATTAAAACACCTAATACCATGCAGATAATTAAGAATCTAAGCGGCGGGAACCAGCAGAAGGTGGTTATTGCAAAATGGCTGGCAACCAAGCCTAAGGTACTGATTCTGGATGAGCCAACCAGAGGTGTGGATGTAGGTGCAAAGGCTGAAATTTATGGAGTAATCAACGAAATAGCAAAACAAGGTGTTGCAGTAATTATGATATCATCTGACCTGCCGGAGGTCATTAATATGAGCAGCCGCATTGCTGTTATGCATGAAGGAAAGCTGGTGAAAATACTGGATTCCAAGACAGATGATATCTCACAGACCAATATTATGTTTTATGCAACAGGAGGAAAGAAATAATGGCCCCTAATAATTTTTTAACCGGCCTTGAGAGCCGTGCGCAGAACGTACCGATTTTGAAGCCGTGCGTTAACTTTATAAAACGTAACATAGCCACGATTATAGCATTTCTTGTTATGTCCATTGGTTTAGCCATTCTGTCACCGGCATTTTTAAATATGGACAACCTTGTAAATGTTCTTCGCCAGGTATCCATCAATGCAATACTTGCCATTGGTATCACCTATACATTAATTACCATCGGCGTGGATTTGTCCGTCGGTTCTACTGTAGCGATGAGCGGTGTGTTGGCAGTAGCAATGTCCAGTTCTTTTGGTGTTAATGTGTGGGTTGCAATTTTGTGCGGCATTATTTTAGGAGCCCTTGCAGGGCTTGCCAATGGATTTGTAATTTCCAGAACCGGCATGCCTCCCTTTATTGTAACTTTGGCTACCCAGTTAAGTATAAGGGGAATTGCTTATGTTATCACAGAGGGAAAGCCAATTACTTCCACAGATAAGGTGCTGAATTACATAGGAAACGGATATTTTCTTAATGTACCTGTTCCGGTTATTATTATGATTGTAATTGCCATTATTGCCTCCATAATATTGAATAAAACCAAGTTCGGACGCCATATGTATGCCACCGGAGGGAATAAAGAAGCAGCCATTTATTCCGGAATTAATGTAAAGAATATCCAGCTGGCTGTCTATGTGATCTGCGGCATCCTGGCAGCCGTTGCCGGAATCATTCTGGCAGCCCGGATGTACTCCGGTCAGCCTACCGTAGGCGTTGGCTATGAGGGAGATGCTGTGGCAGCTACCGTAGTGGGAGGAACAAGCTTCAGCGGAGGCGTGGGCACCATCGGCGGTGTTATGCTGGGTGCATTGGTAATCGGTATTTTAAACAACGGCATGAATCTCTTAAAAATACCATACTATTACCAGCTCATTGTAAAAGGCCTTGTCATATTGCTTGCTGTATACATTGATACGGTAAAGAAAAAGAAATCTTAAAACTTCAAACAGGCAGTTCCAAATTCATGGGACTGCCTGTTTTTTCGTATCTGGAATGTAAAATGCCAGCAGATTTATTAGGTTGAGCCGACAGAGAAGTCATTCAGGACAACTCCGCCGACTTAGAGGAAACATATGTATAGTAGCGCTCTGACCGCCTAGTGGGTTTCTCTATGTTTATGATATGATTATACCGGTGAAATATGAAGGAATTTTGACCAGGTTCTAAATAAAGCATAAAATCAATGAAGAAAATGTGACAAAAATTGGAATTGTAACTATATAAATATTGAGGATACTATCCTAATAATAGTAAATTATCAATAAGAGAAACAGGGATTGATTATTCACATAAAATATGGTATTTCTATATTTAGTTAGTTTTGGCTAACTTTGAGCAAGTAAACAGCTTTCAAACATAAATCATAAAAGCAAACCAGAATTATGGAGGTAAAGATATGTCACTTGAAAGGAAATTGATTGAATATTGCTCCCCCACACTGGCCTCACTGAAGACGGCAAATTTGTTTAATCATTCCTTTTCGTCAGAAGAAGAATTGGAAAACCAGCTCACAGAGCTTAACGCACTCCTTGGGAAAAAGGGAATTTTTCTGCGGGTATTGTTTAAAAAGGAAAACAAGGCCCTTATCTATGTATTCCGCAGATCCCGCCTGCAGGCAGAGTTAAACCGTCCAGCTGTGAGACGTTTTCTCAGTAAATACGGATATGGGCACATGGATGTGGACTATGGGCTGAACAGGCTGAAAGAGAGACTGGGAGAAGATGGGGCATTTCCTCATGAGATTGGCATATTCCTTGGATATCCTCTGGGCGATGTGGTAGGCTTTATTCAGAATGCAGGAAAAAACTGTAAATGCCTGGGCTGCTGGAAAGTATACTGCAATGAGTGTGAGGCAAGAAAAACTTTTGCAAGATACCAGAAATGCAGGGCAGTTTATTCCCGGCTCTGGAATGATGGAAGAAGTGTTATACAGCTTACTGTGGCAGCATAAAAGAAAAAAAACCTGATTTCAATGAAGAAATCAGGTTTTTATTTTATGACCTATCCGGGAATCGAACCCGGGTTTCCGCCGTGAGAGGGCGGTGTCTTAACCGCTTGACCAATAGGCCTTTCTTTGTCATCTCTGACAACTTCATTATGATATCACAGGAAATACCATTTGTCTACTTCTTTTTTACAAAATAAAAATAATATACAGCCATAATTGTCAAAAACAAAGGTCTTATGATATACTTCTCCATAAGCAGAAGGGAGATGGTAAAATGGAACTGAAAAAACGGGAAATTCAATATGATTATTTAAGAACCCTGGCAGCTTTTGCAATTATTATGGTTCATGCTATTCCCCCAGAAACTCAAAATCCCATGCAATGGCTGTTTTCTGCGGCCCTCATGCCTGTACTCCTGTCCTTTGTGGGTATTTTTTTCATGATCAGCGGTATGTTCTTTTTAAAATCAGGAACAGAGAATATTCTTTTATTTTATAAAAAGCGGTTTCAGTCTATTATCCTTCCCTTTGTGTGTTACAGCGGAATTTATTACTGGTATTACAACATATATCTGAGCCAGGAGAAAACAGGAATTATTGAGCATTTATCCTTGTTTGCAAAGGAACTTGTAACTGGAACCATACCCATGGCTCCCCACATGTGGTTTATGTATGTGATAATATCCCTGTATCTTTGTACGCCTTTTCTGTCTCGGATGGTAAATGCCATGAGCGATAAGGAGTTAAAGCTGTTTCTGATTCTGATGGTGATTGTTCAGGCGTTTTGCACCTACCTTCCTTCTTTGGGACTGGAGGTGGGAGAGAGCCTTCAGTATGTCATATTTAAAGGCTGGCTCATTTATTTCATGCTGGGTTATGGCTGGAAGCGGCTTTATGAGGGAAGTGCCTGTCTGCCCTTGGCCCTGCTGGGGATTACAGGTTTTGGAGTAACCATGTTCCAGAAAATTGTTACTCCTGATTTTACACCGGGAATACACGACATGGCTCCTTCCATGATGGCAATGGCATTGTCTGTTTTTGTACTTTTTGAAACTTATGGAAAGGTCCGGTTCCCTGCTATCACCCGGCTTGCTGGCTTTATCAGCCGTTACAGCTATTCCATTTACTTGATTCATTATCTGGTTTTGGGACAGTTTACCAGAGTGTTGGTAGAAAAGACCGTTATCCGCCATTATTATGTTCCTAAAATTCTCATTGAAACAATTATCACATTTTTGATTTCTCTAACAGCAGCCTGGATTCTTGACAGCACTGTTATAAGATCTTTAAAATGGGCGGCAGGAGGAGTTTTTGGAAGGAAAGACAGGGAAAGGAGGAGCTGACATGGCAGGAAAGAACAGTTGTGAAGACTGTATTTACTATAATTATAATGAAGAGTATGAATACTACGAGTGTGAGATTAATTTAGATGAAGATGAACTGATGGGTTTTTTAGGCAATTCCCATTATATCTGCCCTCATTTCCGATTTGGCAATGAGTATTCAGTAGTCAAAAAGCAGATGTAAGATAAATTACTTATTCTCCCATAAAAAGGGAGGAGCCGGTATCCCTCCAGAGGACACCGGCAATTATGAAAAAAATTTTTTTATCTCAAAGTATGTTGGCAACATCTTTTCTCGATGGTTTAAGTATAATCTCTAAATATGAAGAAAATTTGACCAGCCTGTAACAATATTGTGACCAGAATGTGAACATGAAAAGATCCGGTTTCTGTCAGTCACTGAAGTGATAACTGTCTAAAAGCTGCTTTTTCATATTCCATAGGTCATTGGATAAATCTACGTGGACCTCATGAGGGTTGACAAGGCGGCGGGACTCATCCCAGAGAGTATTTAACTCCTTTTGACAGTAATCCCGGATATCCATAACAGCTGGAGAAGAATAAACACAGGCACCACCTTTAAATACAGGAACAAGAAGATCTCTCATGGTGTAGGAATTAGGCGCCAGATGGGTCTTTTTCCATGTCTCAATAGGATCAAAGAGAAGGAGAGAATTACTTTCCCGGAAAACTTCACCTTCCAGGCAAATTAAATCTGCGATAATTTTTCCGCTTTCCCGGTTGTAAATCCGCTTGATGGCCTTGTTACCCGGATTTGTAATCTTTTCCGCATTTTCGGAAAGCTTGATTTTCGGGATGAACTGGCCTGCTTTTCTGTCCATAATGGCAGCCAGCTTATATACTCCCCCAAAGGAAGGGGAGTCCTTGGAAGTGATTAAGTTGGTTCCCACTCCCCAGGAGTTAATGGTCGCTCCCTGGATCTTTAAGCTGTTGATAAGAGTTTCGTCAAGGTCATTGGAAGCAGAGATAACGGCATCTGTAAAACCTGCTTCGTCAAGCATCTTTTTGGCCTTTTTAGAAAGGTAAGCCAAATCCCCGCTGTCTAAGCGAATTCCGTAAAATGTAAGAGGAATACCGGCACCTCTCATTTCTTTAAATACCTTAATAGCATTGGGAATGCCGGATTTTAAGGTATCATAGGTGTCCACCAAGAGAATACAAGCGGTGGGATAAAGCTTTGCGTATTTGCGAAAAGCGGTCAGCTCATCAGGAAAACTCATGATCCAGCTATGAGCATGGGTTCCTCTTATAGGAACGCCGAACATTTTTCCTGCAAGAACATTGGAGGTGCCGATGCATCCTGCAATCATGGCAGCTCTTGCTCCGTAAATTCCTGCATCAGGCCCCTGAGCCCGGCGCAGGCCAAATTCCATGACCCCGTCTCCATCTGCTGCATAAACGACCCTGGCAGCCTTTGTGGCGATCAGGCTTTGATGGTTGATGATATTTAACAGGGCAGTTTCAATTAACTGGGCTTCCATAACAGGAGCAATAACCTTAACGAGAGGCTCACGGGGAAATACTACGGTTCCTTCCGGGATTGCCCATATGTCACCGGAAAATTTAAATCGGAGCAGATATTCCAGAAAATCCTCTCCAAATAAGCCGGTTGACCTTAAATAGTCTACATCTTCCTGTTCAAAACGAAGTTCCTTGATGTATTCAATGACCTGCTCCAGGCCGGCGCAGATCGCATACCCGTTTCCACCCGGATTGCTGCGATAGAAGGCATCAAATATTACGGTCTCGTTGGCATCCTTTTCTTTGAAGTATCCCTGCATCATGGTCAATTCATAAAGGTCCGTTAATAAAGTTAAATTGCGCTGGCTCATAAATTTTCTCCTTTGCGAATCTTTTTCGCACATTATACCATAACTTTACAAAAAAACAATGGAATCGACAAAAAATTAACAATCATTTAAACTGTAAAAAACTAAAACAAGTTTTACAAAAAGTTTAAATAATCTGAATTATTATAAACAATTTGAAAATTGATAAATAAATTAAAATATTTTTTAAAAAAGTCTTGCAAAACACAACGAAATAGTATATAATAAGACCATAAACAAAAGATAATACAAAAGAAAATAAACCAACCCCATTTTCCATATTGCTCCGGAAGATGAAAGAGAAAAGGAGGCGATTCCACCGAAGACATAAGTACAGCCTGATTTGTAAAAAAGTTCAGGCAATAGGAAAAACCGTATTACCCAGCTTTAATTCATACCAGGTGATGGATCAATATGAAACCATGAATAAAACCAGGAAATGATCTGACAATCTTATATCTGTCTATGATTTGTTATAACTGCAGAGAATATTCATCGTATCAGTCATTTAACAAGCAAGTTGATTTATACGAAAATTGATTTTCCCTGAGAGTTTCATAACACATATATATAATGAAAAGTGATACAGAGGAACAAGACTACAGATGATGGCTTGAGCTAGGGGAAGCGGCAAAAAAGTTCATATGGAGCATTCAAAGGAAACCGAAATAAAACCAGAAGAGAGAGGTATATAAGGACCAATGGATGAAAGCGTGTAGAACGGGTATCGAATTTCATGAATATGATTCGGTACCCGTCCTTTTTATGCGGAAAGCTTCCTTGTGGCTAAATAAAAAAATAGCCTTGACATTTCTTTTTCCTATCCCTATAATTATAAGATATATAGGTGTTATCATCCTCATAAGTTAAAAAAGCTTTGATGGAGACAGTAGTGCCAGGAGAAAATCCAAAGAGAGCCGGGGAGGGTGGAAACCTGGCGAGAGTAGCCTGGATACGAATATCACTCCGGAGTTTCCGGCTGAAGTCAGTAGGCCAGGACGTATTTTCTGCGTTAAGGAAAAGCATATGTCGGTATGCGGTATTGGGTGGTGCAGCGAAGATAGAATTTAACCTTCGTCCTGATTACAGGATGGGGGTTTTTTTGATAAGAAGAAACGGAGGTTGCAAAAGATGTATAAGAAAGTTTCTGGAGACTTGAATTTTGTAGCGAGAGAAAAAGAAATTGAAAAGTTCTGGGAAGACCATGACATTTTCCAAAAGAGTATGGAAGAACGTAAGGATAAGGAAACCTATACGTTTTATGACGGTCCGCCAACTGCCAATGGAAAGCCCCATATCGGTCATGTTCTTACCCGTGTTATCAAGGATATGATTCCCCGATACCGGACCATGAAAGGATATAACGTTCCTCGAAAAGCAGGCTGGGATACCCATGGACTTCCGGTGGAGCTGGAAGTGGAGAAGATGCTGGGTCTTGACGGCAAGGAGCAGATTGAGGAATACGGCCTGGAGCCTTTTATAAAATATTGTAAGGAAAGCGTTTGGAAATACAAAGGCATGTGGGAAGATTTTTCAAAGACTGTAGGCTTTTGGGCCGACATGGATGATCCATATGTGACCTATGAAAATAATTTTATTGAATCTGAATGGTGGGCATTAAAACAAATATGGGAAAAGGGCTTGTTATACAAAGGGTTTAAGATCGTTCCCTACTGTCCGCGGTGCGGAACCCCCTTGTCCAGCCATGAAGTCGCTCAGGGTTATAAAGATGTGAAAGAGCGTTCCGCCATTGTCCGGTTTAAGGTAAAGGGAGAAGACGCTTACATTCTGGCGTGGACTACAACTCCATGGACCCTGCCTTCTAACGTAGGGCTGTGTGTAAATCCTGATGAAACGTATGTAAAGGTAAATAGCGGAGAATATATCTATTATTTGGCAGAAGCTCTCTGCGAAAAGGTTTTGGGAGAAGATTACACGGTCTTAGAAAAGTATACAGGAAAAGATTTGGAATATAAGGAATATGAGCCGTTGTTCGACTTTGTTAAGCCGGATAAAAAGGCATATTTCGTAACCTGCGATCATTATGTCACCTTAACTGACGGTACAGGAGTTGTTCATATTGCTCCGGCTTTTGGTGAGGACGACTCCAAAGTGGGAAGAAAATATGACCTTCCTTTCGTTCAGCTGGTCAATGCAGCCGGTGAAATGACTGATGAGACCAAGTGGGCAGGCACCTTCTGTAAGGCTGCTGATCCCAAGATTTTAGAGGATTTAAAGGAGAGGGGGCTTTTATTTGCAGCTCCGGTGTTTGAGCACAGCTATCCTCACTGCTGGAGATGCGACACTCCTCTCATTTACTATGCAAGAGAATCCTGGTTCATTAAGATGACCGCTGTCAAAGAGGATTTGATCCGCAATAACAATACCATAAACTGGATTCCGGAAAGCATTGGAAAAGGCCGCTTCGGCGACTGGCTGGAAAATGTCCAGGACTGGGGAATCAGCAGAAACCGTTACTGGGGAACTCCTCTCAATGTATGGGAATGTGAATGCGGACATCAGCATTCCATTGGAAGCATTGAGGAATTAAAGAAAATGTCTCCTGAATGCCCCGAAGAAATCGAACTTCACCGCCCATACATTGACGCAGTGACTATTACCTGCGAAAAGTGCGGAAAACAGATGAAGAGGGTTCCGGAAGTGATTGACTGCTGGTTTGATTCCGGCGCAATGCCCTTTGCACAGCATCACTATCCATTTGAAAATAAGGACTTATTTGAACAGCAGTTCCCGGCAAACTTTATTTCAGAGGCCGTGGACCAGACAAGAGGATGGTTTTATTCCCTTCTTGCTATTTCCACTCTGATTTTTAACAAGGCTCCTTATAAGAATGTTATTGTTCTGGGACATGTCCAGGATGAAAACGGACAGAAGATGAGTAAATCCAAGGGAAATGCCGTTGATCCTTTTGAAGCTCTGGAAACCTATGGTGCAGACGCCATCCGCTGGTATTTTTATGTAAACAGTGCGCCCTGGCTGCCGAACCGCTTCCATGGAAAGGCTGTTATGGAAGGACAGCGCAAATTTATGGGTACCTTGTGGAATACCTATGCATTCTTTGTGCTTTATGGGAATATTGATAATTTTGACCCTACAAAATATACGTTGGAATACGAAAAACTGCCTGTTATGGATAAATGGCTGTTATCCAGGCTCAACACTCTGGTCCAGGATGTGGATTCCAGTCTGGATGGATACCAGATTCCAGAGGCAGCCAGGGCCCTCCAGTCCTTTGTAGACGATATGAGCAACTGGTATGTGCGCAGAAGCCGGGAACGTTTCTGGGCAAAGGGAATGGAGCAGGATAAGATTAACGCTTACATGACCTTATATACAGCTCTTGTGACAGTCAGCAAGCTGGCAGCACCCCTGATTCCATTTATGAGCGAACAGATTTATCAGAATTTGGTCCGCAGTGTAGATCAGAGTGCTTCTGAAAGCGTTCATTTATGCGATTATCCGGCTGCAGATAAAGGCTGCATTGACAAAAAACTGGAAGAAAACATGGATGAAGTTTTGAAAATCGTTGTCATGGGCCGTGCCGCCAGAAATACAGCCAATATCAAAAACCGCCAGCCAATCGGCCGGATGTTTGTAAAAGCCCCTCACACACTTCCGGTGTTCTACCAGGAGATTATCGAAGAGGAGCTGAATGTAAAAGAAGTCCTCTTTACCGATGATGTGAGAGATTTCACTTCCTACAGCTTTAAGCCCCAGTTAAAAACAGTGGGGCCCAAGTACGGAAAACAGCTTGGCAGTATTAAAAAAGCTCTTGGAGAAATCGACGGAAATCAGGCTATGAATACTTTAAATGAAACAGGAGCCCTTACCTTTGAATTTGATGGTACCCGGGTGGAGCTTACAAAAGACGATCTTCTGATCGACACTGCTCAGACCGAAGGATATGTATCTGAAGGTGATAATTTTGTTACCGTTGTGCTGGATACCAATTTAACTCCTGAGCTGATTACAGAAGGTTTTGTCCGGGAACTGATCAGTAAGATACAGACCATGCGTAAGGAAGCCGGTTTTGAGGTAATGGATCACATCGTGGTATATAGTGAAGGAAATGAAGCAATTAACAGTATTCTGCAGGTTCACCAGGAAGAAATAAAAGGAGAGGTTCTTGCAGAGGACATCATCCTTGGAAAAACCGCAGGATATATAAAGGAATGGAATATCAACGGGGAAAATGTAACATTAGGTGTGGAGAAGTCTCAGTAAACAAATAGGAGGAAACGCAGTATGAAAATGGGATTTGATAAGGAATCGTTTAAAAAGAGCGTCATTCTCAACATGAAGAATATTTACCGTAAAACAGTGGAAGAAGCTACCATGGAACAGATGTATCAGGCCGTTGCCTATGCTGTGAAGGATGTGATCATCGACGAATGGATTGCCACCCATAAGGAATATGAAAGAAAAGATGTAAAGACCCTGTATTATCTGTCCATGGAATTTCTTATGGGCCGTGCTCTCGGCAATAACATCATCAGCTTTATGGCAAAAGATGAGGTAAAAGAAGTTCTCGACGAATTGGGTTTTGACTTAAATGCCATTGAAGACCAGGAGCCGGATCCGGCTCTTGGGAACGGCGGCTTAGGACGTCTGGCGGCCTGCTTTTTGGATTCCTTATCAACTCTCGGATATCCTGCTTATGGCTGCGGAATCCGCTACCGTTACGGCATGTTCAAGCAGAAGATCAAAGATGGCTTTCAGAATGAGGTTCCTGATAACTGGCTGAAAAATGGCTATCCCTTTGAAATCCGACGTGCAGAATATGCCACAGAAGTGAAATTCGGCGGCTTCGTCAAGACTGTATGGGAAAATGGAAAAGAACATTTTGTTCAGGAAAACTACCAGTCTGTCCGTGCGGTTCCTTATGACATGCCCATCGTAGGCTACGGCAATAATGTGGTCAACACTCTGCGCATCTGGGATGCGGAAGCCATCAACACCTTCAGCCTGGATTCCTTTGACCGGGGCGACTATCAAAAGGCTGTGGAGCAGGAAAACCTGGCCAAGACCATTGTGGAGGTTCTCTATCCAAATGATAATCACTACGCAGGAAAAGAGCTGCGGTTAAAGCAGCAGTATTTCTTTATTTCCGCCAGTGTTCAGAGAGCAGTTATGAAGTACATGGAAAAACATGACGACATACATAAGTTCTATGAGAAAACCGTTTTCCAGCTAAACGACACTCACCCCACGGTAGCGGTTCCGGAGCTTATGAGAATCCTTTTAGACGACTTTAATTTAAGCTGGGATGAGGCCTGGGATATTACCACTAAAACATGTGCTTACACCAATCACACCATTATGTCAGAAGCATTGGAAAAATGGCCTATTGAATTGTTTTCCAGACTCCTTCCCAGGATTTACCAGATCGTAGAGGAGATCAACCGCCGGTTCCAGCAAAAGATTTCCCAGATGTATCCGGGAAATCAGGATAAGTTAAGCAAGATGTCTATTGTCTATAACGGCCAGGTCCGCATGGCAAATCTGGCCATTGTGGGCGGATTTTCCGTAAATGGCGTTGCGAGGCTTCATACGGAGATATTAAAGAATCAGGAATTAAAGGACTTTTACCAGATGATGCCGGAGAAATTCAACAATAAGACTAACGGCATCACCCAGAGACGTTTCCTGCTTCACGCCAATCCCCTTTTGGCTGACTGGGTCACCAGGAAAATCGGGGATGACTGGATTACAGACCTTTCCCACCTCCGCCGCCTGGAGGTTTATGCAGATGATCTTAAATGCCAGCAGCAGTTCATGGATATTAAGTATCAGAATAAAGTGCGTCTGGCAAAATACATCAAAGAGCACAACGGCATTGATATAGATCCCAGATCAATATTTGATGTTCAGGTAAAGCGCCTTCACGAATACAAGCGTCAGCTGATGAATATCCTTCATGTCATGCATTTATACAATCAGTTAAAGGATAATCCCAACCTGGATATGGTTCCGAGAACTTTTGTTTTCGGTGCAAAAGCGGCGGCAGGCTATAAGAGAGCTAAGCTGACCATCAAGCTGATCAATGCAGTGGCTGATGTAGTCAATAATGACAGAAGCATCGGCGGCAAGCTGAAGGTGGTGTTCATTGAGGATTACAAGGTATCGAATGCAGAAATCATCTTTGCGGCAGCCGATGTCAGTGAGCAGATCTCTACAGCCAGCAAGGAAGCTTCCGGAACCGGAAATATGAAATTTATGTTAAACGGTGCCCTGACCATTGGAACCATGGATGGTGCCAATGTGGAAATCGTGGAGGAAGTGGGGGCAGAGAATGCTTTTATCTTCGGTCTTTCTTCTGACCAGGTAATCAGCTATGAAACCCAGGGAGGATATGTGCCCATGGAAATCTTCAACAACGACTACGAAGTCCGCAGAGTCCTGATGCAGCTGATCAACGGCTACTATTCACCTCAGGACCCGGAGCTGTTCCGTGATATTTACAATTCCCTCCTGAATACCCAGAGCAGTGACAGGGCAGATATGTACTTTATTTTAAAGGACCTTCCCTCTTATGCTGAAGCACAGAAACGGATTGATAAGGCATACCGTGATGAAACATGGTGGGCAAAGGCAGCCATGCTAAATGTGGCTAAGAGCGGAAAGTTCACCTCTGACCGTACCATCGAAGAATATGTAAGGGATATCTGGCACCTGGAAAAAGTAAAGGTAGAGCTGGACTGATTCCTCAAATTGACGCTCCGGAGTGATTCCGGGGCGTTTTTTTGCATATATTGAAATACCTGCAAACATGTCTTATGTTTTGGGAGGAAAGCAGGAATGTAAGGGGTGAGGTGGAAAACATGGTGAAGAAAATAATTATGGCCTGTATTTTGAGTCTGTTGCTTCCATATATAGTGACTCTTGCCTGGACCGGGAATGTGGGAGAGCAGAAAAAGGCTCCTGTTATCACAAGCGGAAAGAGAATTCTTTTAGACAGAAAAGGCGGGCAGTCTTACATGGATGCAGAAGAATACCTTCCGGGAGTGGTGGCAAGGCAGATGCCGGCTGATTATGGAAAAGAGGCGCTGAGAGCCCAGGCTATCATTGCCCGGACATACCTTTATAAAAAGATGGATGGACAGACAGAAATAAAGGAATCAGAGCTTCATATGGAATTCTTAGAGGAGAGCCAGATGAAAAAACAGTGGGGGAGCGAGTCATTTGTGACCAGCTATCAGGCAGTAGAGGAAGCGGTCCGCTCCACTGCCAAAACTGTTATGATGTATGATGGAAAGCTTGCAGATCCTCTGTTTCACAGGGCCAGTACAGGAAAGACCAGAAAAGGAGATGAAAATCATTCCTATCTGCAGCCTGCTGACAGCAGCCGTGACGTGGAGGCAGAAGGTTTTCTCAATGTAGCTGTTTTCACAAGAGAGGAATTTGCCGAAAAAATCAACCGGATATCAGGAGAGGTTCCCATAAAAGCGGATCAGGTGCCGGAAAGCATACAAATTATCTCAAGAGATGAAGGCGGATATGTGCAACAAATCCAGATCGGAACCAGAGTGTTCACCGGAGAAGAGGTTCAGTATGCCTTAGGTCTTTCTTCGCCTGCCTTTGGTTTTGAGGAATATGAGGGAAATATCAGGGCAGTAACCCAGGGAATCGGCCATGGATATGGCATGAGTCAATATGGAGCCAGGTACAGGGCAGAGGAAGGGTGGACGGCAGAAAAAATTCTCCCTTATTTTTATAAAAATATTGTTTTAATTTCTGAATAACTCTTTCACTCTTGGTAAGAATATTATCGAGGTGATAAACGTGAAAGATAAAGTAAGTCAATTGTTCAAGGATAAAGTATTCCTTGTCCTGTTGGTTCTAGGCCTGCTGACTATAGTAGCTGCGGCAGGTGTCATTACCGTACAAAGAGGAAATGGGGCGGGAGAAAGTCCATATCTGCAAGTGCCTGATCAAAGCGGCATGATTGTGGAAGAGACGGCACCCCAGAAGACACAGGGAGTTGTTGCAGGAAATTCCAACGCAGAAAAGAATTTAGAAGAAGAAATGCAGGTGGCAGATTCTCCTAATGCCACAGCAAAGCAGGAAGACCAAACCCAGGCCGTAAAGGCCGGAACCGGCAAAAATGCCGCCCAGTCCCTGACACTGAATTTCAGTGATGCATCCAGGATGACCTGGCCTGTCCGGGGAAATGTGATTTTAGACTACAACATGGAGTCTACTATTTACTTCCCTACCCTGGATCAGTACAAATGCAATCCGGGAATTGTTATTCAGCAAGACGTAAGCACTCCTGTTGTTGCTCCTGCCAATGCAAAGGTAGAGAAAATCAGTTCTAATGAAGAAATCGGAGACTATGTTGTCTTAAACATGGGAAACGAGTATAAAGCCATCTGCGGTCAGTTAAAGGAACTGCAGGTTGTAGAAAATGAGTATATCAAAGAAGGACAGGTGCTGGGCTACGTTGCAGAACCTACTAAGTATTATTCTGTAGAAGGCGCCAATGTATTCTTTGAATTTACTCATAAAGACAAAGCCATTGATCCTCTGGACTATATGGAATAAAGAAAAGGTCAACTCTTGGAAAATGTTATAAAAAAATAATAATTTGTTCATAAGCGATTAAGACTCATCTGCTATACTTAACCCAATAACCAACGGGGAGTGCAGCTATGAACATACTGTTTTTTTTAACACCTAAGAGTGAAGTGGCTTATATTTATGAAGATGAAACCCTGCGCCAAGCGCTGGAGAAAATGGAATACCATAAGTATGCCGCAGTTCCTGTTATTAATAAGCGGGGAAAATATGTGGGTACAATTACAGAAGGGGACATGCTCTGGGGAATCAAAAACAAGTTCAGCTTAAGCTTAAAGGAAGCAGAGCGTGAGACGATTCAGGCCATCGACAGAAGGTCGGATAACCATCCCGTGTATGCGGATTCCAAAATGGAAGACTTAATAGGCAAGGCTTTGAACCAGAATTTTGTGCCCGTAGTGGATGACCAGAAAAATTTTATCGGAATCATCACCCGGAAGGACATCATCCGTTATTTCTATGAAAAATCCCGGGAAGCAGACCGGTAGATCAAAAAATGCGCTTTGAAATGGCTTTCAGCCAGGCAGAGCGCATTTTTTATGCTTTTTTCAGATTTGCTCCATGGCTCCTTTTTGATACAGGGAATAAAAGACGGTGTTCTGAGGCATAATTTCTCTTATGAAGGTTAAACCATAGAAACAGAAAGAACGCTTGGAGTAAAATGCGAGGTGAGAAGATGAAATCAATTTGGACGGAAACAGCCTCCATCCCCCGGAGGAATCCTCTTCCTGGAAACAAGAGGACTCAGGTTTTGGTCATAGGAGCAGGGATGGCAGGGATATTGACAGCCTATTATTTACAGAGACAGGGATATCATGTGGTGGTTCTGGAAGCAGACCGGATAGGAAGCGGACAGACCGGATTTACTACGGCAAAAATCACATCTCAGCATAACCTGATTTATAAAAAGATGGAAAAGATTATGGGAAAAGAAACAGCCAGGCTGTATGGAAAGGCTAACCAGCTTGCTATAGAAGAGTACGGAAAACTCATAAGAACTCACTCCATTCAGTGCCATTTTGAGACAAAGGATGCGTATCTGTATTCAGTCAAAGAATCAGCATCTCTTCTTGGGGAAGCAGAATGCGCCATGGGACTGGGCCTTCCTGCCTCTTTTCAGGGAGAATTGGATTTGCCCTTTCAAGTTCACGGAGCGGTGCGGTTTTCCGGGCAGGCTCAGTTTCACCCTCTGGAATTTATAAGAGATATATCTGCCGGACTTACGGTTTTTGAACGGACAAGAGTCATCAAAGTCAATGGTCATGAAGCGGTTACGGACCGGGGGGTGGTAAAGGCAGATAAGGTGGTATTTGCTACTCACTATCCCTTTGTCAATGTTCCGGGATTTTATTTTGCAAAAATGTATCAGGAAAAAAGCTATGTGCTGGAGCTGGAGCCTGTAAAGCCTCTTCAGGATATGTATCTGGGAATTGACTCTAAAGCATGTTCCTTCCGCAGCGCCGGGGATAAGCTGCTGATGGGGTATGGAGGGCACAGAACCGGAAAGATTCCTGAGGATAATCCTTTTTCAGTGATGAAACGGCTGGGAGAACATTTGTTTCCGGGAGCAAAGGAAGGCGGGCGGTGGACAGCCCAGGACTGTATGACTCTGGACGGGATTCCCTATATCGGTAAGTTTTCCGGAAACAGGCCTGACTGGTATGTTGCAACTGGCTTTGGAAAATGGGGTATGAGTTCTTCTATGGTGGCTGCAAAACTTTTAAGTGCCCAGATTGCCGGAAAAAGAACTCCCTATGACAAGGTGTTCTCTCCCCAAAGGCATCATCCGGCTGCTTCTGCCAAAAGAATGGTGTTTCATGGAATGGAATCCGTAAAAGGGCTTTCATCCGGAGTATTGCCAGGTGCTGTAAATTGTCCCCATATGGGCTGCCGTCTTGTATGGAACCGATATGACAAGCGGTGGGAGTGTCCCTGTCACGGATCTTCCTTTGAATTTAATGGAAAAATCTCATCTGGCCCTGCACAACAGAGTATTCCATTCATAGATTGATATTAGAATCTTTCAAATAATGAAAGGAGTCATACATTCTATGGATTGTTACACGAAACAAAGCTTTCCGGAAACCTTTTCCGGCATGGGCGAAGGCCATTGGGGTCCTGCTATGGAGTTTGATATGTCCATGGTCCCCGGAACGGTGATCCGTCCTGATATGCCCTTGGGTTCCGGTCCGGCCAGGACTGACCATATACCGGTTGACCAGATGTCAATGGGAAATTCCCCGGTTCCCATAGATCCATGTCCCTGGATCCATCCAATGGAGGCGGTAATTTCAGAGGAAGAGGTATGTCCTGAAGAACCGGAGGAGGTATCATCAACCCAGTGTCCGCCAAGATCTGAAAAATGCTGCCCGACTAAATGTCAGCCAGTGTGCAAAGAAGTAAAGCCGGTGTGCCCCCCAATGCCGGAAAAAATCTGTCCTGCAAAGTGTCCTGTCATGCCCAGAGAAGTAAAGCCGGTGTGCCCCCCAATGCCGGAAAAAATTTGTCCTGCAAGGTGTCCTGTCATGCCCAGGGAAGTAAAATCGGTGTGTCCTCCAATGCCGGAAAAAATTTGTCCTGCAAAGTGTCCTGCCATGCCCAGGGAAATAAAGCCGGTGCAGTGCCCCCCAATGCCGGAAAAAATCTGTCCTGCAAAGTGTCCTGCCATGCCCAGAGAAATAAAGCCGGTATGTCCTCCAATGCCGGAAAAAATCTGTCCTGCAAAATGTCCTGCCATGCCGTGTCCTTGCGGAAATAATTGGGAGGCTCCCATGATGTGTCCGGACTCCAGTGTAAGGCCAGCCCGGAAAAAAAGACCGGAAATGCCCGGATGCAATCCTCCGGCTATGCCGTATGAAAACATTGACCAATTTCCAGTGGGTATGACCTATGTGCCATGGCAGCAGTGGCAGCAGGTTTATTCTGTTGAAACAGCCATAAACAGAGGAACCATTTTCCCGGATCTGGATAAACCGTTTACAATGGAGAGGTGCCGGAGATGACAGGAAATAATATTGATTGCAGTGTATTGTTGCAGCAGGTGTATGAAGCCAGCTTTGCCATGGATGATGTGGTTTTGTATCTTGACACCCATCCCAGTGATCAGGATGCTTTAAACTATTACTATTATGTGTCAAATATGAGACAGCAGGCAGTTATGGCCTATGAGGCTCAGTGCGGGCCGTTAATGGTTGAAGGAGTCATGGATGCGAATTACTGGTGCTGGATCAATGATCCATGGCCATGGGAAGGAGAGTGCGGCTGATGTGGAGATATGAAAAGAGATTGCAGTATCCGGTAAATATTAAAACTCCCAATCCCAAAATGGCCATGTTTATCATGAGTCAGTACGGAGGACCAGACAGCAAAAACTTATGATAGATAGTAAAAAAAAGAGAAGAGGCTGGATTTCCGGTCAAATACGATTTTTTTAACAACAGCTCTCAGCGCATTTCCTTTTGTTTCGTAGTCCACATCCGGATCAGAAATCATTTCATGTGCTACATATATCCGGCGGATCAGTTCTGCTTTATCAGGAATAGTTTCTGGCTCACCGGCAGAGTCCTTACAGACATGAGAAAAGTTAGATTCCAACTCCTCTCGTTCTGTCTTCAGGCGGAGCTTGTTTTGCTTGTATTCTTCTAAAGTATCTATTTCCTTTTCATAGGCTTCCCGGATACGGCGTTCTTTCACTTTTATACGTGTCAAGGCTTCCTGAAAAACAATTTCATCTCCCTTAATTGCCTGATCGTTTTTTTGGATGCATTCATATTCTGCATGTTTGGTTGTGATGACTTTTCGCAGGGAATCAAGCACAGCCTTTTCCGCAATATGGACGGATACGCTGCAGGATCCGGGATGCAAGCCTTTGGCATACTTCCAGCACTGGAAGGTATCAGGCCGTTTTTTGCGGTCATTGGAGCGGTTATAACCCAGACTACCACCGCAGATGCTGCACTTTAAAAGCCCGGATAGCCAGTGGGCCGTGGAAGAAACCTCTCTTCGGCTTAAAGGCCTGTATTCGGATTCAATACGTTTCTGAACATCATGAAAGATACTGCTTACGGAAGGGCGTGTTTCATGGGTTCCCTGGAAGGTGATTCCATTCCAGTTTACTTCCCCTATATAAAAGTGGTTGGTAAGAACCCGGCAGATGGACCGTCGGTCAAAGAGATTCCCCCGGCGGCTTCTAAAACCGTACTGGTTTGCATCCCTTGCAATGGCATTTAAATCCTTTCCGGAATAGAAGGACTGGAAAATGTATTCTACAATAGGGTAGTTCTTTTCATCTATGATAAAAGGATTTCCCTCTCCTACAGCAGAGTAGCCTAGGCAGGGTGCAGTCTGATAACCGGAACGCAGGGCCTTTTCCGTCATGCCACGCAGAACTTCCCCGGAGAGATTAATGGAGTAATACTCATCAAACCATTCAATGATGGTTTCTATAAGCCTTCCAAACATTCCCTCCATGATAGGTTCTGAGACACTTTTAATTTCTATGCTGCATTTTTTCCGGAGGATACCTTTATAAAAGGTACTTTCTTCCTGGTTTCGGGCAAAACGGGAGAATTTCCATAGATAAAGGCGGCTGAAGGGCGCCGGTTTCTGAGATTTTGCAATAGCAATCATGTGCTGGAATTCAGGCCGGTTTTCTGCCTTTCGTCCGGAGATTCCTTTTTTCTCTATAAAGATAAATTCTTTTGGGATTATAAAACCGTCAGCTTTGGCAGCCTCCATGATGACACGGGTCTGGGCATCGGGGGACAGCTCTGTCTGATCGTCAGTGCTTACGCGAATATATGCGGCGCCTATCTCCAAAGGGCGTGGTGCAGATAAAGGTTTCATTATATCATCTCCTGTGTGAATATATGATTTCAGCGTATAAAAAATACGCTCCTTGCCAGAGGGTTTTGGAAATAAGCCCCACAGCAGCCTTTACCAGCTGAAAAGTTTTTTCCGGTTGTCAAGATCATAGCGGCTTTTTTCGTGGATAGATTATAAGAAGAGGGCAGAAACAAGTACAAACGGTGCAGCATACAATCTACCGAAAGGGGGGATTGTATGAAACAAGAACCAGTTATTGAGAATTTCATAGAGATTGATGGCAGTGATGTTTCGATAGAGTCTTTACCAGATGAGGAACGGGAAAGAATTGGAATCCTGATTCAGGACAGAATGATGGAGCTGGCTGGATATAGAAGAAAAACGGGGGGCCATATCAATTCATAAATAGAGGGAGCCGGCAAGAGGAAATCCTGCCGACTGAGAATAAAGAGATTTATGTATAGAGGTATTTCGCCGCTTTGTGTTTGCCAAAATGGAAAAGTGCATTAGTATATGGTATAATGTTCTGAGCACACACGAAGTTATGGAGGAATTATAAATTGAAGAAAGCAATTATTTTTTTGTTAATGGTATTGGAAGGTATGCTGGTAATTGTTCTACCTAAGCCAATAAATACCATAGTTCCCCTTTTTATTTTAGTTCCGCTTGTGGTATTTATTATCATTGATGCGTTCAAGAATGGTAATAAATAGAACTATCTTATTTAGTGCGTTGTATGTTATGAGTATCATGCCAGATCGTCAATGCAATCTTTTAAACGATTATCAGTTCCTTCCCAGTTGAATACGTGGAACCAGTCTTCTATGTAGGCATTTCGATTATTAAAATGATCTAAGTAGTAGGAGTGTTCCCAGAGATCAATCCCTGCAATTATGCACAAATCATCTGTAATAGGTGAATTTTCGTTGAGCGTTGTTATGATTTGAAGATCTTTGTTAGAATCTATGGCTAACCAGACATAGCCAACACCAAACATAGATAATGCATGTCTTTTAAATTCATTAAAAAATTGTTCGACTGATCCAAATTTCTTGAGAATTGCAGGATACAAATATACAGAAGGGTAGCGTTCATATGGGCTGGCCATACTATTAAAAAATATGATGTGATTATATAATGCTCTCGCATGATCAATGACAGACTGTCGTATTTCCAGGGGAAGATTCTCTGGATTTGAAAATAGTTCTATAAGAGATAAGGTGTGCAGCTCTGGATAATGTCTCAGGGTATTATTAAGGTTCCTGACGTATCTCTGCAGGATTCTATCGTGATGCAGGTATAATGTTTGCTCACTGATATAGGGCTCAAGAGCATCGTAAGTATAGGGGAGTGGGGGATTCACAAACGGATAATGTTCATTCATATAAGTTGCTGCCGGTTGTTCTATTTTTACATGTATATTCAACTATTTTGTTTGTATGAGAAGTGGGAGTGTTGAACTGAAATTTTAAGACCCATAATAAAAGCCCAAGCAGGGGAAATAAAATACTTGGGCTTTCAATATTGCAAAGCATATTATACATGATTGTCTATAAAAAATAAAGCATTTTGGTTACAAAAATTAAAAAAAGAGCACTGGAATGTTTTTGGGGAAACCAGTGCTCTTAAAAAGAGTTGATAATATAATTATAATTTACGAAACCGGTTTCGTAAACAAAAAACTATAAAAACCTTGGAAAATAAGGCCTTAAAGAGTGATTATGAAGCTGAAAGATAAAAGAAAATCACTGTCCAGGCCTGGCCGGATCCGCCATTTGTATTAGATAATACATATAATTTGTTTAAGTTATTATTTTACAGATTTAACTTCTGCTTCAGTCAAAATATCCACATATGCATTCCTCAGCTCTTCCTCAGCGGAGCAATGCTGCATATAATACCAATCCGTAACCTTTTTTGTGATTTCTTCATCGCTTCCTTCTGCTTTAAAAGGATATACTACGATTAATTTATCTGTTTCTTTGTTTCTTAAGCCGATTGCTGTTGCACCTTCAAATTTTCCCATTTTATTATTCCTTTCCTATAGCAATCCAGTAAGGATTTTGCTTTTTCTTTGATTATGTAATTATAAATCACTTGTTTTTAGATGTCAAAGGTATTATATACAGCATTCTGAGTTTTTTAAGTCAGGGGGCCCGGATGGAGAGATGGGAGCTTCCATGCGCTATCTTTCCCAGAGATATGCAATGCCTTACAAGGAGTGCAAGGGACTTTTGACGGATATCGGAACAGAAGAATTAGCCCACCTGGAAATCGTAGCCACCATCGTCCATCAGCTCACCAGAAACTTAACACCGGAGCAGGTGGTGGAATCCGGTTTTGGTCCATATTATATCGATCATACCACAGGTATCTGGCCTCAGGCGGCAGGAGGGGTTCCTTTCAATGCCAGTGAATTCCAGTCAAAGGGTGATCCTATTACTGATTTAGTGGAAGATATGGCGGCAGAACAGAAGGCCAGGACTACTTACGACAACATACTGCGTGTTGTAACGGACCCTGACGTTTGCGACCCCATCCGCTTTCTGAGAGAACGGGAAATTGTTCACTTCCAGAGATTCGGCGAGGCCTTGAGAATCACCCAGGATAATCTGGACAGCAGGAATTTTTATGCCTTTAATCCAAGCTTTGATATTAAAACAAAGTGCTGAAAACTCTTTGTATAATTTCCTCTTTATTAATAATATAATCAGCAATATAGTTAAATCGTGTTTATTTTATAGGGCATTGTCATAGTGATATTAGTCTGGTCCAAAAAAACTCACGATTTATGGATTGTGTACACAGTGTGAAAAAGCCCGGGAGTTATTTTTAATAATACTCCGGGGCTTTTTGCGATTTACAGAAAATTTCTCCAATTATAAAGTGGTACATTTGTTTGCAATGTACTTCCAAAACCAATATAAAAAAATAAGGCACATAACTGCACTAGAAAAAATCGACATATTAAGTGCATATATTACATAAAATGACTAAAAGCGACAAAATATATGTACAAAACAAACAAAATAAATCTTGAAATACAGAAAGCAATATGTTAAAATATACAATGGTACAATAGGAAAAATTTTTTATTTTCAAGAAAATAGGAGGTTGATGGTGTTATGGGTAATTTAAGCTTATTTCTAATCATTTCCATTCTTGTTTCTGTTCTTGCGTTTGGGTTTGCGGTGTGGTTGTACCGCTGGGTATCTGCGCAGCCATCTTCGAATCAACGGGTGAAAGAGGTTGGAAGCTACATCAGACAGGGGGCAAACACATTTTTAAAGAAAGAATACATTGTATTATCAAAGTTTTGTGCGGGAGCTTCGGTTCTGATTTTTCTGTTTCTTCCGGCGCCCATATGGAGCGGCGGCTCTGTTTTAGATAACCTTACAATTGTCCTGGCATACATATGCGGAACTGTTTTCTCTGCTATAGCAGGTAAAATAGGAATCCAGGTCGCTACCATAGCCAATATCAAGACGGCAGAAGCTGCACAAAGTGGCGGTTTAAAGCCTTCTTTCCTGTCAGCCTTCCGCGGCGGTGCAGTTATGGGAATGGCCGTAGTAGGAAGCTCACTTTTGGGAGTGACTCTTGTTATGATGCTAACCGGAGACTCTGTTGCACTATTGGGCTTCAGTTTTGGTGCCAGTTCCCTTGCCTTATTTGCCAAAGCAGGAGGAGGAATTTTTACAAAGACTGCTGATATCAGTGCTGACCTGGTTGGAAAAGTAGAACTTGGAATCCCTGAGGATGATCCCAGAAATCCGGCGGTAATTGCCGATAATGTGGGAGATAATGTGGGAGATGTTGCCGGAATGGGCGCAGACCTGTTTGATTCTAATGTGGCTTCCACCGTATCTGCTCTGGTTATGGCTCTTGCTCTGGGCAAAAAACTGGGAGTCGATTATACAGCCGTGGTATTCTGTTATGCATCCCTGGGACTTTTGTCTTCCATCATAGGAGTTATGGCAGC
Organism: Clostridiaceae bacterium; assembly: GCA_902363735.1. Lineage (GTDB taxonomy): Bacteria > Bacillota > Clostridia > Lachnospirales > Lachnospiraceae > Lacrimispora. Next base: position 751,783 of record CABJBA010000001.1, on the reverse strand, counting down.
CCGTATGGGAAAGAAGGGAGATCCCACCGTAGCTCTTAACATGAGTACTTATATTACGACAGGCATATTTGCTGTACTTACAGCAGCAGCAACCATGGTATTTCAGTTTGACTGGCGTATATGGGGAGCGGCTGCTATAGGATTATTTGTTGGTGTCATTATAGGAATTACCAGTGATTACTTTACAAATGATAATAAAAAACCTGTACGTAATGTAGCAATGGCTTCTGAGTCCGGGCCTGCATTCACTATTCTTTCCGGTGTTTCTTATGGTTTCTTGAGTGTAGTGCCTGCCATGGTGGGAATCGGTATTTCTGCCCTGGTTTCCTATAACCTTTGTTCTTCCATTGCTCCTGGTGATCCTACCGCAGGTATGTTTGGAATTTCTATGGCCGCAGTTGGTATGCTTTCTATCGTCGGCATGATAATTTCCAATGATGCCTATGGGCCAATTGCCGATAATGCCAGAGGACTTGTTGAGATGGGGAATCTGGGAGAGGATGCACTTGAAATCACAGACTCACTTGACAGTGCAGGTAATACGGTAAAAGCAGTAACAAAAGGATTTGCCATTGCGGCAGCAGGACTAACCATTATCTCTCTGCTTGGCGCATTTATGAGTGAGGTAAATGACGCAGCCGGCACGACAGTGCTGACCGGATTCGATATTATTAACCCTACGGTATTTTTCGGAATGCTGGTGGGAGCTTCCGTTCCGGCTGTTTTTTCTTCTATGCTGATGCTTGGAGTTGACCGCAATGCACAGAGAATGGTATCGGAAATCCATCGCCAGTTCAGAGAAATCAAGGGACTTAAGGAAGGCAAGCCGGGAGTTGTGCCGGAATATGACAAATGCATAGATATTGCTACCGATGGTGCTTTAAAGGAATTAATTCCTGCCGGACTTATCAGCATTTTTATAACTATTGCAGTCGGTTTTATAGGCGGTGTCGAATCCGTAGGCGGATATCTTGCAGGCAACATTATCAGCGGTCTTTTGCTGGCACTGTTTATGAGTAATTCCGGAGGGCTTTGGGATAATGCAAAGAAATACATTGAAGCCGGTGGAAACGGAGGAAAAGGAAGTGAAGCTCATAAGGCAGCTGTAGTAGGCGATACGGTAGGCGATCCCTTCAAGGATACTGCCGGCCCCTCTATTAACACGCAGATAACGGTCGTTTCTCTGGTAGCTTCTTTAATGTCTTCTTTATTTTTGGCGTTTTCATTGTTTTGATTGACAGAGATCAGGTTTAATAACATTACAGCAGCCAGCTGCGTATAGTTGTAAAAAAGTGGGTGTCAGGACACAAATCCTGCCACCCACTTTTTTATGCTGTATATGCCATTTTCCACTTTTCAACGTGTTCTTATGCATGATCAGTCTTTCAGAATAAAAGACACAGATTAAGTAAGAATACTATTGCCGATTTAGCTGATCAGATAACATAGAACTATTTTACTAACAAACATAGCCTGCGAAAGGAAATAAGAATTCGGGAAGTCCGCTGACATAGGGAGCAATGTCATATTGCTGATAATAGATGACAATGCCCTCCGGCTTTAAATAAAAGCCATTGATATTGAAATTACCCCGAAGGAGAGAAGCGTAATCGTCAAAATACTGGTAAGGAGAAGTCTTCATCTGCTCCTGTATCTGCTGTTCTATACCTGTAAAAATTGTGTCAACAAATCCAGGATTGCCGGGGAAAAAACTGCTCAGTTCTATCTGCTTTCCAGTGTCAAAATCCCAGGTTTGAGAGTCACGGACAGTATTGCCGTGAGCTCCTCCTAAAAAACTGTACTGTTCTGTAAATAGACTGACAATGCAGCAGTTATTGTAGGTGATTTCATAGACGGACATAAATTCATAGCCGTGAAACGGAAATTGGTTTTTTTGGACATACTGTGCCTGCTCCAAGGCCTGGGGATAAAGGACGGTACGGCAATAGATTTCTTTATTTTTGGCCTGAAATGCATAAAACTGGTTTATGCTCTGGGCGGCGGACTGACTGCAGGTTGTAGTAAATTCAGGGTAGTTGATCGTGTAGGTCAGAACAGGAATTTCCCGGTAAACCATAACATCTGACCGGGTCTTTTGAGAGATTGTCTGCATGGAAGCCTCATATATGGAACTATTTCCACAACATATGCAAAATAACAGATAAATATGAGTTATAGAGACAGGGTTAGGCGGATCATCTGGAAATAGGGTTCGTAAACCATAATAAAGCGGTAAAATTGTGCTTCGGACTAATTTTATGCTACAAATCAAAGGTTTTCATACAAAAGTTTCTTTTATCCGATTGACGGAGTTTGATGATACTAGTAAAATAATAAATAAATAAATACACAAGAGAATGGGGCATTATTAATGGAGCATAGAAATAGCATTTTGACAGATACACTTCCGGAACAGGCTATTTTTGCCCTGGATATCGGAACCCGAAGCATCATTGGCATGGTTGGAATGCCGGATGGGGAAAGAATTCATATCGTTGCCATAGAAAGAGAAGAGCACACAAAGAGAGCCATGATTGACGGACAGATCGAAGACATCGAGCAGGTGGCAAAGATTGCAGGGCAGGTAAAGGAGAAGCTGGAGAAGAAGCTGGGATGCAGGCTGGAAAAGGTTTGCGTGGCAGCAGCCGGAAGAGCTCTGCGCACGGAAAGCGTCACCTATGAAATGGAACTATCCAGAGCTCAGAAGATTGATGCAGAATCTGTAAGCCGTCTGGAAGCAGGCGCTATCAGTGAGGCGGAAAAGTCGTTTATGGACAGGGAGGGCAGGGAGTCAGACCGCCAGTTTTATCTGGTAGGCTATACGGTAAGCCGTTATTATCTGGATAATTATATAATTTCCAACTTGATCGACCACCACGGCAAAGTATTAAAAGCGGATATAATTGCAACTTTTTTGCCTACAGAGGTGGTGGAAAGTCTGTATGCTGCCATGAATAAGGTAGGACTTGAGGTGGCCAGTCTGACTCTGGAGCCTATTGCCGCCATTAATGCGGCGATTCCCCAGAACATACGTCTGCTGAATCTGGCTATGGTGGACATTGGAGCAGGAACTTCGGATATTGCAGTCTGCCGGGATGGAAGTGTGACAGGCTATACCATGGCGATTCTGGCTGGTGATGAGATCACTGAAACCATTATGAAGGAATATCTGGTTGATTTTGATACGGCAGAAAAAGTTAAGTCAGAGATTGATGAAGCAGAAGAAATTCATTTTACCGATATCCTTGGATTTGAGCAGGTAATTACCAGAGAGACCATTTTTCAAAGCATTCAGGATGCTTCTTCCAGGCTTTGTGAGGAAATCTCTGCAAAAATCATAGAAGTAAATGGAGGTGCTCCTTCGGCAGTATTCCTGGCAGGAGGAGGCAGCAGGCTTTCCGGTTTAAAGGAAGGGATTGTAAAGCATTTAAAGATGGACCCTAAACGGGTAGCTATTGCAGGCAATAATTTTAAAATCAACGCCTTTTCTGATGAGTACGATCTTGAAAATCCAGAGTATGCCACTCCTCTTGGAATTGTCATTTCAGCAGGCTTTAATATTGTAAATGACAGCTTCCGGATTATTTTGAATGATAAGCCGGCCAAATTATTCCGCAGGGGAAGCTTTACCGTTATGGATGTTCTGATGATGAACGGTTACAATTACCAGGATATGATTGGACGTTCCGGTCAGAATCTGGTTGTAAATGTAAATGGAAAAAGAATGGTGTTTTACGGAGAAAAGGCAGAGCCTTCTATTTTGAAGAGAAACGGGGAAGAAGTCCAGCTATCCGATGCCGTAAATGGTGAGGACCGGCTGTTATTCATTCCTGCTAAAAGCGGAAAGAATGCCGAGGCCATGGTTTCTCAGGTAGTGGATTTTAGCGATAATATCGAAATTTTTATAAACGATGATAAAATTTTAAAAGATAGGGTTTTAAAGGCAGGGGATGTGATTGTCACAGAAGAAATTAAGAATATAGAGGAGGAATCTTCCCTGCAGATGGAGGAAGATGTGGAGACGTATTCCAGGCAGATGAGAGAAGAAGTACCAGAAAAAACAAAAAAGAATCCCGGAATTGGGAAAGTTACATTTTTCCTCAATGACAAACCATTAACTCTTCCCTTAAAAACCGATGGACAGCCTTATTATCTGATGGATATGCTGGAGTATTCCGGTCTGGATTTTCAAAACTTAACAAGCCGTGTCATGCTGGAGGTCAACGGGGAAGATGGATATTTTCAACAGCAATTGCAGGACAGGGATAGAATTATGATTTACGAAGCAAAATAATGACTAAATGAACGGCGCATTGTTTGGCGAATATGCTTATTGTAAAAATGGCCCAAATGTGCTAGCCTATATACAAGCATAAAATTTGTATACAACCTTTGTAATTTGAATACAAATATGAAATGCCAACCATAAAATAGCTGACCGCTAAAAAATCAAGCAAAGGAGAATGAATTATGAATCAGGATTACTTAGTAAACCAGTTTTCCCTGGAAGGAAAAGTTGCATTGGTTACAGGCGCTTCCTACGGCATTGGCTTTTCTATTGCAAAGAGCCTTGCAGCAGCAGGTGCGGTCATTGTTTTTAATGATATCAAGCAGGAATTGGTAGACAAAGGGATTGCCGCTTACAAAGAAGAGGGAATTAATGCCCATGGCTATGTATGCGACGTTACCAATGAAGATGGCGTAAATGCCATGGTAGCCCAGATTGAAAAAGAAATAGGCATTATTGATATTCTGGTGAACAATGCAGGAATTATCAAGCGTATTCCCATGTGTGATATGACTGCTGCTGAGTTCAGACAGGTAATTGATGTGGATTTAAATGCCCCCTTTATTGTGGCAAAGGCAGTAATTCCTTCTATGATTAAAAAGGGACATGGAAAGATCATCAACATCTGCTCCATGATGTCTGAGTTAGGCCGTGAAACGGTTTCCGCTTATGCAGCAGCAAAAGGCGGATTAAAGATGCTGACAAAGAACATTGCTTCCGAATACGGTGAGTTTAATATCCAGTGCAATGGCATTGGACCGGGATATATTGCAACACCCCAGACAGCACCTCTGAGAGAGACTCAGCCTGATGGCTCCAAACATCCTTTTGACCAGTTCATCCTTGCAAAGACTCCTGCAGGACGCTGGGGAGAAGCAGAGGATCTGGCAGGCCCGGCAGTGTTCTTATCTTCTGATGCTTCCAACTTTGTCAATGGTCACATTCTGTATGTTGACGGCGGTATTTTAGCTTATATCGGCAAACAGCCCAAGTAATGATTAAAGCCCGGCCTTGATAGAAAATGGTGCCATGATATCTGCTGTTAAGGCGGAGGTCATGGCATTATTTTCATCAGACATATCTGGCAGGCAGAACAGTGAGGGTACCATGGAAGGAAAGAATAAGATTTATAAGAACCGGGGGGAGCTGGTATTTGAAACTTTAAAACAGGAGATCCTGGATCTGGAATTAAAGCCCGGACAAATCATAAGCGAAAATGAAATCTGTGAGAAATTCGGCGTATCCCGGACTCCGGTGAGAGAGGCGGTCAGAAGGCTTCAGGAACAGGGGTTTGTCATTTCCGTGCCTTATTCCGGCACACAGGTAACGCTTTTGAATCTGGATAATATTAAGCAGATGATTTATATGAGGGTTGCGGTGGAAACCATGGTCATGCGGGACTTTATGAATATGGCAACACCTCTCTGGCTGGAGGAGGTCCATCACATGATCCGCAGCCAGGAGGCTCTGATACAGGAAAAGGGATTTGAGCCGGAGCAGTTTTACCGCATGGATGCGGATATGCATGCGGTTTGGTTTAGGGCTACGGGAAAGAGAAAGCTGTGGGACATGATCCAGGCCCAGCAGCTTCATTACACAAGATTTCGGATGCTGGATTTTGTGACGGAAACAGATTTTACCAGAATTATAACAGAGCATACAGAACTTTTTAAACTGATGGAAAAAAAGAATATTAAGAGCCTGGAACAGGCATTGAAAGAACATCTCTACTACAGCACCAAGAGAATGAAATATCAGATAGAGGTGGAATATAAGGACTATTTTGAACAGGAAGAAGAGGAGAACTGAACATGGCTAATGTGTCGATTACCGTAAAAAATCAGGCTGGAGAGGTAAAGACATCTGTCCAGGAAGAAAATCAGGCGATTCTGGTAATAGAGGGTGAGTACCAGGATGGAGATTCCATTGTTTTTGGAACAGACCAGACAGAGGCTTATTATGTGGTAAGAGTGGATGACTGCATGGAGGAGTCATTTGTCTATATCAAGAAACCGGAAGTAATTTATGATATTCCTTTCGGAGAGAAAAAGATCTCTTATAATCCCAAAGCATTTACCGGGGAGAGACATTATCTGACGATCCGCAAGGCCCACGACTATGAAACAGAAGTTTACCACAATCTTGCCAAAAACCCAATGGACCAGCATGGGGACAAGGGATGTTTTCCCCACGCATTTGCCAATGTGGAAACGAGGGGAGAAGCGGTCTTTGCAGCCCGCAACGCCATTGACGGTGTTTTGGCTAATGAATCTCACGGAGAATGGCCCTATGAATCCTGGGGAATCAACCGTCAGGATGATGCGGAAATGACCGTAGATTTTGGCCGTCCTGTAGACTTTGACAAGATCGTTCTTTATACACGGGCGGATTTTCCTCATGACAATTGGTGGGTAAAGGCAACCTTTACCTTTTCTGACGGAACCTCCCAGGAGGTGGGGATGGAAAAAAGCGTAAAGCCTCACACCTTTTTCATTGAAAAGTCAAATATCACCTGGGTGAAATTAAGCAGTTTAATAAAAGCCGATGATCCGTCTCCATTCCCTGCCCTTACCCAGATTGAAGTATACGGAAAAAACTCCTGATATAAATATGGAAATTCCTCTTTTCCTTTTTGCCATATTCAGGTAGAATATAGGAAACAAGCATAAATGCCATTATGACTGAACTTATGGGCAAAAAGGAGGAAAACGGATGGAACTTTTGTTTTTGGAGCCTGTTTTTAAAGAGGCTATTTGGGGGGGCACCAGGCTTAAGGATTCATTTGGATATGATATACCAAGTAACACCACCGGAGAGTGCTGGGCAGTCAGTGCCCATGAAAACGGGGAATGCCGCATTTCAGGAGGTCCATATAACGGATGTTCTCTCAGCAGTCTGTGGAAGGAAAACAAGTCTTTGTTTGGCGGTTATCCGGGAGATAAATTTCCTCTTCTGGTGAAGATCATTGACGCAAAAGAGGATTTAAGCATTCAGGTCCATCCCGATGATGCCTATGCCGGACTCAATGAACATGGTTCCTTTGGAAAAACAGAATGCTGGTATATTCTGGATTGCCTTCCTGGAGCTGAAATTGTAATCGGGCACCATGGGAGGGACCGGGAAGAAATGGAAGCTATGGTCCGGGGCGGACGGTGGAACCAATTTGTCCGTACCCAGCCCATTAAAAGAGGAGATTTTTTTCAGATCGAGCCTGGATGTGTTCATGCTATTAAGGGCGGTACTCTTATTTTGGAGACTCAGCAGAGCAGTGATATTACCTATCGTCTTTATGATTATGGGCGTTTGTCAGATGGAAAACCCAGGCAGCTTCATACAGAGCAGAGCATTGCAGTCATAAAAGCACCCTTTGAAGAGGGAAAAACTATAACGGAAATAACAAAGGAGGACGGAGCAGTCTGCACTCATTTGGTAACCTGTCAGTTTTACTCGGTGGATAAATATGAGATAGAGGGTGTATTTGCAAAGGAATTTCACAAGTATTTTACCAATGTAAGTGTCATAAGCGGAAGCGGACTGATAAATGGAATACCATTGAAAGCAGGACAGCATTTTATTATACCGGCAGGCAGCGGGGAGTGCAGATTTGAAGGAACGATGACAATCATCTGTTCCAATCCGGAATGAAGCAGGAGGAGAAGGATATGAGACTTGGAGCGTTAGAAGCAGGCGGTACAAAGATGGTTTGTGCCATAGGAAATGAACATGGTGAGATTTTTGAACGCACTTCCATACCGACGGAAACACCGGAAATTACTGTGCCGAAGCTGATCGAATATTTTGCTGACAAGGAGATTGATGCTCTTGGAATAGGCTGTTTCGGTCCCATTGATTTAAACAGAAATTCTGATACTTACGGCTTCATCACTACCACACCCAAGCTTGCCTGGGCCAATTATGACATTGTAGGGGTATTCCGGGAGGCTCTTAAAATTCCGGTGGGATTTGATACAGATGTTAATGGATCAGCGTTAGGAGAGGCCACATGGGGTATTACAAAGGGCCTTGAAAACAGCATGTACATCACCATTGGCACCGGAGTGGGAGCAGGTATTATCACAAACGGTAAGCTGCTTCACGGTATGCTCCATCCGGAGGGCGGACATCTGCTTCTGGCAAAGCATCATTCAGATTCCTATGAGGGCAGCTGTCCTTATCATAAGTCCTGTTTGGAAGGGCTTGCTTCAGGGCCTGCCATAGAAGCCCGTTGGGGGGAAAAAGGCGTGAAACTGGCTGATAAAAAGGAAGTTTGGGAACTGGAAGCATACTACATCGGCCAGGCTCTGACAGCTTATATTGTCATACTTTCCCCTCAGCGCATTGTTCTGGGAGGAGGCGTGATGCATCAGGAACATATGATGCCTATGGTAAGGGAAGAGGTAAAGCTTCAGCTGAACGGGTATTTGAAGACAAAAGAGCTGGAGGATATGGACAATTATATTGTTCTTCCAAGCTTAAATGACAACCAGGGGATTATGGGCGCCTTAAAACTGGCCATGGATGAATACCAACTGGAAAATAGAGGGTAATTACCATTTTTCTCCTAGTGAAATTCCATTTCCTGTATGTTATGATACATTTTGTAACAGAAATGTAATAATAATGTAACAATACAGGAGGATATTACCATGAAGAAGTTACCAGTATTTGTATTAGCAGCAGCAACCGCAGTAATCGCATCCGGTGTTCCAATGACCGCTCAGGCAGCAACCTGCCCGGTGAATGTAAGTAATTGCTATTCATCCAGCTTCTGCGGACAATCCGGAAATATAAATGATATTTTGAGCCGCCTTGGCTGCTCACAGGGAACTGCTTCCCAGAATAAGAGCAGCAATTGTTCTAACAATAAGACAGCTCTTAAAAACAGCGGCTTCCAGTACCGGACCATTTCTAATTGCCGGAGATAGGAACTATAAAAACAGCCATAAAGCAATATTTGCTTATGGCTGTTTTTGTGTCAGAGGAGATTAATTCGCCTGGTTTACGATTTCTTCCAGTACATGGATTAAATCATAAATGGTATTAATCTGAACATTCCGCTCCAGGATCTCATTTTTTAAATCAACGGAAAGTGTTTCGAATTTAGCCTGGACAGCAGGAGCTATATAGGACATGGTCATCACCTCATGATTATGGTGTGCAGACTTAAGAAAGTTTATGCGTGTGGATTTTCTTTTTATGTAAATATATAATTTTAAAGGGGCGGAAACCAGAAGGATGTGGTCTCCGCCTTTTGAGGTATTATATTTGTGATCAGGCAGTTTACAGAAGTACTCATAAAAGCGGAAGGACAAAACGGCAGCGCAGAATGAGTTGTTTATCTTTGGGAACACAGCAAAGCGGCGGCTATGCGCTGTCCGGTCCTTTTATAAGACTGCTTTTATAAGTTGTTCTGTAATAGCATTATATGTAATTTTATAATAAGTGTGAACAAGCTGACGGACTGGTACATTTGTCTGAATCATCATCTCTTAAATCACGGCGAACCGCCAGAGCCGCCAGGGCGTCACTTAATAAAACCAGGTCTGCCGCCAGCAGGCCTAATTCATCGTCACCAAGGCAGCTTGCAATCTGGCATGCCACTGTAGTAATTAATAATATATCACAGCAATCACTCATAATATCACCCATCATAAGTATATGGTATGGTTGTGATTTTATGCCGGGGAGAGATAAGGGAATAAAGGATTTTTAAAAGACATGCCAAAGGAGGGCGCCGGCAGAATGGGGGAACCCTGCCGGCTAGAGTATGAAAAAGTTTAGTTAAAAGGATATTACCTATAACAATTATTAATATACCAAGAACGTGTGTAGAAAAGTTGTAGAAATTATAAACATTTTGTAAAAGAGGCAGGAAATAGAAAAAGGCACCGGGAATTCCGGTGCCTTTTTTGTTCGTGGAGACAACAGGACTTGAACCTGCGACCCTCTACACGTCAAGCAGATGCTCTCCCACTGAGCTATGTCTCCATAAAGAAATTGTACCTGAAAATGGAAAAAAAGGCAAGCAGGATTTTGCGTTTGGACATAAAAAATTTATGAAAGAAAAACTACAATAACGGCATATCTTCAAAACAATAAAAAAGAATTAAAAAGTCAAATTAATAAAATTAACCTAAATACTTAATAAAAACAAGAAATAGAGTAATGAATCGCAAAACCCAGGGAGTAGAAGAGAGTAAAACTCAACTACTTCCTGCTGTATATGAGCCTAGCGGACAAACGTAGTAAAGAAAAAAATAGCCAAGATCAAGGGACACCGTAAGGTCAAATCTGAAAGGAATTATTATGTTGGATTTACAGAAATTATCGAGAAATAGAACAGATTATACTTCTATAATTAATTGATGGAAACAAAGAATAAATTATTTGAAACAAAGAAAATATATTTGAAAGTAAATTTATAATAAAAAATATAAACAAAAATCAAAGATAAAAACCTGTAATTCATAATTTAAACTTGTGAAATAGTAATAAAAATCTTTGAAAACAAAAATTATAATTGACTAATGATGATAATCTGATTAGTATGTATGTATAAACAAACGGTTTAGAAATGAAAGTGAGAACCGGTTGTTTTTCGGCCGAATCAATAAAAAGAATTGTAACGTAAGTGGAAGAAATGGAGGAGAAGCAATGAAAGCATTAGCAAGGTATGGTAAAAAATTTGGAGGCTACAGAATGATTGATGTTCCGGAGCCAGAATGCGGGGAAGAGGATCTGATTGTTGAGATTAAAGCTGCAGCAATCTGCGGAGCAGACATGAAACACTTTAGGGTGGAAAATGGCTCAGATGAATTTAATTCAATCCGCGGACATGAGTTTGCCGGAGACATTGTGAAAATTGGCTCAAAGGTAACAGACTGGAAGGTTGGACAGAGGGTGGTGTCTGATAATACAGGTCATGTATGCGGGGTCTGCCCGGCCTGTGAATCAGGTAATTTCCTTTGCTGTGAGTCAAAAGTAAATCTTGGATTAGACAATAACCGGTGGGGCGGCGGATTTACAAAATATTGTGTCATTCCAGGTGAAATCTTAAGAATTCACAAACATGCAATCTGGGAAATTCCGGAGGGAATAAAATATGAAGAGGCGGCAGTTCTTGATCCAATCTGTAACTCCTATAATGCAATGGCTCAGCAGACACATTTTCTTCCGGGTCAGGACGTTGTAGTATTTGGTACAGGCCCCATCGGATTGTTTGCAGTACAGATTGCCCGGATTATGGGAGCTGTTAACATTGTCATGGTGGGTCTGGAAGAAGACACAAAGGTACGTTTTGGTGTTGCAAAAGAACTGGGCGCTACCCATTGTATCAATGGATCAAAAGAAGATGTGGTTGCACGCTGTACGGAAATCTGCGGAAGAGACAATCTTGGACTGGTGCTTGAGTGCTCGGGTGCTAATATTGCATTAAAGCAGGCCATTGAGATGACAAGACCCAACGCAGAAATTGTTCGTGTTGGTATGGGATTTAAACCATTGGAATTTTCCATCAACGACATTACTTCATGGAATAAGAGCATTATCGGACATATGGCTTACGATTCCACTACATGGAGAAATGCAATCCGCCTTTTAGAGTCAGGAGCGGTCAAGGTACAGCCTATGATCACACATAGACTGGGACTTTCCCAATGGGAAGAAGGATTCCAGGCTATGGCTGATAAATCAGCGATCAAAGTAATCATGACCTATGATTTTGAGGATTAAGCTATGAAAAGAAAATTGATGGTCGCACCGTCGGTAGGGTGCTGTGACCTGTTTCATGTAGAAGAGCAGATGAAGATTATCAATGAGAGATCCGACTATCTGCATATGGATATTAAAGATGGAGTATATGTGCCAAGTTATGGCATCGGGCCGGATTATCTTGATTATTTAAATAAGCATGTGGAAAACTTAAAACCCATGGATGCCCACCTTATGGTAGCTCACCCTCAGCAATATCTGGAAACATTTGCAAAAGCTGGAGCTGCATATATTACACCTCATACCGATTGTATCGAAGGGGATGCCTTTGTGACTATTCACAAAATCAAAGATTTGGGATGCAAAGCAGGTGTTGCTTTAAGCCCATCCGTTCCCCTTGCTGCTATCGAATATTACCTGACCTTACTGGATAAGGTAACCATCATGATTGTAGATCCAGGCATTGCAGGACAGCCGGTAGATCCCCAGATGTATGTTAAGATCAGACAGCTGGCACGGATTCGAAAAGAGAGAGGACTGAATTTTCTGATCGAAGCAGACGGCTCCATGAACAAAGACCTGTATCGTCCTCTTTATGAGGCAGGAGCAGATATTGTGATCATGGGACCTCCCGCTCTTTGGAATAAAGACCCGGATTTTGAAAAGGCCTGGGCAATCATGGAGAAAGACCTTGAAACAGAATTAAAGGGTGCCGTGCGCAGCATTTAAAATCAGATCAAATAACACCACACTTATGAAAGTGAGAGGGTAAAATGAATAAATCATCAGTAAATATTGGAGCAAGACTTGACCGTCTTCCAAATTCATCATGGCATGTTAAAATGTGGCTGGTAACAGCATTTGCACTTCTCGTTTGCTGGTCAAACGGTATCGGCGGTGCAGTACAGAATATTCTGTTAAATGAGATTCACTGGTTAGAGAAGGGAACCAAACTTCTTGCAATGTGGGGAATTACATATACAGCCGGACAGTTATTCGGTGCATTGCTGGGAGGGCCAATAGGAGATAAGATCGGCCGCAAGAAATCCATTTTGTTATATGAAGTATTTCATATTATCGCCATGATCGGCGGAGCAGCATCACCAAACGTAAATGTACTGTACATATTCAGATTCCTCCAGGGTCTTGGACTTGGAGCGCTGTTAGTAGTACTGTTTGCAGGATTCACTGAGTATGTTCCGGGAAGAAACCGCGGTACATGGTCAAGCCGTACCTCATTTATCGGTAACTGGGCACATCCGATCTGTAACGGTATTGCACTTTTAGTAGGATCTATGGTTGCCAGCTATGCCTTAAACTGGAGAATCCAGTACATGATTCCTTCTGCCCTTTCCATAATTGCATGTATCTGGGTATACGTAAAATTCCCGGAGTCACCAAGATGGCTGGAATCACAGGGAAGATTAGATGAAGCAGATAAGATCATGACATCAATTGAAAAAGAAATTGAACGGTCTACCGGAAAATCTCTTCCGGAAGTGACAGAAGAGCCAAAGCCTGTCAAGCAGCTTCCTTATTCTGCGCTGTTCAAAGGAAAACTTCTTCGCAGAACTATTGTAGGATCTTTGGTATTGATCGGTATGAATACTATTCAGTATACCTTGATGAACTGGATGCCTTCCATGCTTTCCTCTTTGGGATACAGCACAAAGGATTCACAGTTTATGACCATGTTCGGTCTCTTCGGAGCGCCCTTTGGAATCTTTATTGCATCACTGATCATGGATAAGATTCCACGTAAAGTAATGGGGGTAGGACTTCTTGTCCTCATGGCAATTCTGGGAATTATCACAGGACAGCAGACAACCATGGTCGCGTTGATCTTATGGACGTTCCTTCTTAATACGGTTATTTACATGTATGTATGCTATGCATCAGCAGTGTATGTGCCGGAGATGTGGCCCACATCAGCAAAACTTTCGGGTTCCGGATTCAGTAACGCGATGGGGCGTGTAAGTAATGTCTTCTTCCCATTCCTTGTTACATATGTAGCAGCAAGCAGCTTTGGTGCAGGAGGAGTGTTTATCCTGATCTCCATCATGGCAGTTATCATTGCAGTAGGAATTTTGTTCCTTGGAATTGAAACAAGAGGAGAATCTGTAGAAGATATCGGTAATGTAGATTAATGAAAATAGGGGCCGGCATGATGGCTGAATGGATTCAGCCGTCAGCAGCCCCTGCAATATAAGGAGGATCTGAAATGAAAAATTCAGAAGCAATATTGGTGACACCGAAGAAGTTTGAAATCCAGGAATGCCCGGTTCCGGAACCAAAGGATAATGAAATATTAATGAAGGTTGAATATGTAGGTATGTGCGGCTCAGATATTCATGGATTTGAGTTTGGCCCCTTTATTCCGCCGAAAGACCCAAACCAGAAAATCGGACTGGGGCATGAAGTAGCGGGGGAAGTTGTAAAAGTGGGAACTAAGGTTACAAAGTTCAAGGTTGGAGATAAAGTACTGATCGAGCCAAGTGTGCCGGACGGAAAAAGCGATTACTGCCGCAGCGGTCATTATAATATCTGTCCAAGCGTTGACATGCTGGCAACACAGCCTCATTACAAAGGTGCCTTGTGTGAATACATGACACATCCGGAAGAATGGACATATCATATTCCGGAAGGAATGACAACTATGGAAGGAGCACTGGTAGAACCGGCAGCAGTTGGCATGCATGCGGCAATGCTGGGAGGAGCAACTGTTGGAAAGAGTATTGTAATTCTTGGTGCCGGAGCTATCGGTCTTATGGTACTGCAGGCTTGTCTCAGTTTGGGAGCCACCGATATTACAGTAGTGGATATTATGCAGAAGCGTTTAGATCTTGCTTTAAAATTTGGTGCTAAAAGAGTCATCAATGGAAAAGAAGAAAATACGGTAGCTGTTCTTCGTTCACCCAAACTTTACGGCGATTATGGAGTAGAGCTGGTGTTTGAAGCAGCAGGTTCTCCGTTTACCGTAAATCAGGCAGTACATATGGTAGCCCGCGGCGGAAAAATCATCATGGTTGGTACACAGTCAAAACCGGTAGAAATTGATTTCTTAAAGATTAACCGTGAAGTGACCATTCAGACTGCATTCAGATACTGCAACAATTTCCCCCAGACAATTGAAGCGGTTGCAACGGGAAAAATCAATGTAAAAGATATGGTAACACATATTTATGATTATAAGGATGTTCAGAACGCTTTTACAGAAGCCATTGATCCCGTAAAAAAATCAGACATGGTCAAAGGTGTTGTCAAAGTAATTGAATAAAAGGCGTTTTTAAAGAAGAGGAGAAAATTATGATTTCAGATATCAGATATTGGGAAAAGAAAGCAAAAGAAGGACATTATGCAATTCCTCATTTTAACGTATGGAATGCAGAAATGTTAATGGGGGTCATTGATGCGGCAGAAGAGCTTCGGGCTCCGATCATTATCTCCTTTGGTACAGGTTTTACAGGAAATACTTCCTTTGAAGATTACTGCTACATGATGGAATCTATGGCAAAAAAAGCGACTGTTCCAGTTATTCTTCACTGGGATCACGGCCGTAACATGACCATTCTTCAAAATGCAGTAGATCATTGCATGAATTCTGTTATGCGTGATGCTTCTGCTCTTCCTTATGAGGAAAATGTGGCGGAGATCAAGAGATGCGTAGATTATTTCCACGCATACAACATTCCGGTGGAAGCAGAACTGGGGCATGTGGGAAATGAAACTGTTTATGAAGAAGCACTGTCAGACTACCATTATACAGATCCCAAACAGGCAAGAGATTTTGTGGAAAGAACCGGATGCGATTCTTTGGCAGTAGCCATCGGAAATGTACACGGAGTATATACTTCTGAACCAAAACTTGCCTTTGATATTTTAGAAGAAGTGGCAAATACGGTGGATGTTCCTATCGTACTTCACGGAGCTTCCGGTATCGGCGATGAAGATATCAAGAAAGCAATCTCCCTTGGTATATCCAAGATCAACATTCATACTGAGCTTTGCCAGGCTGCTATGGAAGCAATCAATGAGCATAAGGATGAACCATTTCTGGCTGTAGAGCGTGCCGTACGCACAGCAGTGAAAAAACGTGCCATGAATAAGATCAAATTATTCGGAGATGACGGAAGGGCTGATGAATAAAGTGGGTAAAGAAACAGATGTAATCATTATTGGAGCCGCAATCGTAGATTTACCGCTGAGACCGGTCAGTAAAAAAGTTTTTGATGTTGCATCTTATCCGGTAGACGGTATTGCCATGACCATTGGAGGAGACGCAATAAACGAATCCACCATCATCACCAGATTAGGACATAAAGTTGCTTTAATGAGCTGTATCGGCGTTGACGTGGCGGGAGCCTTTGTTCTTAGTCACTGTAAAAAAAATAATATTGACACTACTTACATAAGGCAGGATCCCAGCCTTGATACTTCGATCAACGTTGCTCTGGTGGCAGAAGACGGAGAGCGTACGTTCATAACCAACCGCCAGGGAAGTCTGTGGAAATTTAAATATGATGATCTGGATATGTCAGCGTTAAAGGAGGCAAAGATTCTTTCTTTCGCCAGCATTTTTAATAATCCCTTATTTGACAATAAGGCAATGGTCTCTGTGTTTAAAAAGGCAAAAGAAGAAGGCATGATGATCTGTTCGGATATGGTCAATCCCCGATTGAATGAAAAGATAGAGGATATTGCAGAAGCCTTAAGTTATGTGGATTTCTTCTTTCCCAACTTTGAAGAAGCCAGTGAGCTGACAGGGGAAAACCAGGAAGCCAAGGTTGCTGACAAGCTATATGCATATGGCATAAAAAATGTCATTATGAAAATCGGTAAGAGAGGCTGTTATATCCGAAATTCAGAGGGCGCTGTGATCGTTCCTGCCTGCAAAGGCGTGACGGCAATCGACACCATCGGAGCTGGTGATAATTTTGCTTCCGGTTTCATTACCGGTTTACTGGAAGGGAAAGATATCCGGGAATGTGCAATCTATGCAAACTGTACAGCGGCAGTTTCGGTTCAGTATGTGGGTGCAACCAGCGGCGTAACAGACAAAAAGATCGTAGATGAAATGCTGGCAAAATACCGCGAAGACTATAAGTGACTTCCTTTAATTGAATGGAATAAGAAAGGAATATGGCAATATGAAAACAATGAAACTTGGTAAGACAGGAATCGATATCTCAAGAATCGGCCTGGGCACATGGTCCATCGGCGGCGGTTCGGCCTGGGGCGGGGATCACGACCTTCAGGAAGTAGTAGACACCATCCGGCAGGCCCCCAAGGCAGGCGTAAACTTAATTGACACGGCACCGGGTTATAACTTTGGAAACAGTGAAAAAATCCTTGGAAAAGCATTGGAAGGGATGAAACGGGAAGAGGTTGTCATCATCACAAAATGCGGAGTTACCTGGGATCAGGAAATGAAGGGCGACTTATTCAATGTTGTAAATGGTGTTCAGTTATACAAAAACTTAAATACAGCATCTGTGAAAAAAGAAATCGAAGAATCCTTGGAGCGCCTGGGAACCGATTATATAGATGTATACATGACCCATTGGCAGGCAATGGAGGGAACCGGGTACTTTGTGCCCATCCAAAGGACTATGGACTTGTTAAATGAGTTAAAAGCACAGGGTAAGATTAAGGCCATCGGTGCTGCAAACGTAGATATTCATCATATTGAGGAGTACTTAACATGGGGTCAGCTTGATATTGTACAGGCTAAATACTCTATTTTGGATCGGGACATTGAAAAAGAGATCATTCCCTGCTGCCGTGAAAACGGGGTTACCATTCAGGCATATTCACCACTGGAAATGGGCCTGCTTTCAGGAACCATGCCAAGAAATTATAAACCGGTAGGCGCTCAGATTCCCAAGAAATGGTTCCAGCCGGAAAATATGCAAAAGGCTATGGATATGATGGATCAGTGGAAGCCTCTTTGTGAAAGATATAATTGTACTATTGCAAACCTGGCCCTGGGATGGATTCTCGCACAGGGAGATTTCTTAAATCTTTTAAGCGGAGCTACTACCGTGGAACAGATCAAAGAAAATGTAAAATCAGCAGAGATTGAACTGGATCCGGCCGATGTACAGTATATGCGTGAACTTGCGGAAGGGCTGGAAAAGTAAAACCAAGATGAAATGTTCCTCACAATATTGGAAATATGTAGAAAATGTTGAAAAAAAAGAAAAATCTATTTAAAACAACATTTTTGTGTGGTATTATAGAAACATGTTTACAAATAAAAATGAGGAGCGACTATATAAATGGCAGCAAAAGATAGATTAATAGCAATAAAAGAAAAATTAAGAGCAGAGAACAAAGTTGTAGTTTCTGAATTAAGTAATCAATTTCAAGTAACGGAAGAGACCATTCGGCGGGATTTGGATAAGCTGGAGAGCGAAGGTGTTCTCACAAGAACCTTTGGAGGGGCGGTCTTGAATCCTGGACCTCAGGGGGAAGGAATACATTTCTACCGGCGTGCAGCAATTCATCTTGTGGAGAAAAGGAAGATGGCAAAAGCATTTGCTGATATTCTTGCCACCAAATTTACCATTGCTGCTGATGCCAGCAGTACAGTTATGGAGGCCTTGAAGTTACTTCCTGACAGCAGCGAGGTTACGGTGCTGACAACATCCACAGAGGTCTTTCGTGGGTTGGCCCATACAAATATCAACGTGATTTCCACGGGAGGAATCTATAATAAGAATTCACTTTCTCTTAGAGGACAGATTGCAGTGGATAATATCAGAAAATATCATGTGGATATTCTTCTGATCAGCTGCAAGGGCGTTGATCTGGAAATGGGAGTGACAGATTCCAATGAGGGAGAAGCCATTATTAAAAAGGTCATGGTAGAACAGGCATCAGAAGTTGCATTATTTGCGGATCACTTTAAGATAAATAAGACTGCTTTTACTCATTTCCTTGATTTGGGGCAGATTGATTATTTGATTACAGACCAGAAACCGGATGAAGAATGGATTCGTTTCTGCGAGGAAAACCATATACAGCTTGTTTATTAATTGGTGTCACGGGATGAGAGCTCTTACTGGTGTTGCAAGAGCTCTTTTCTTTATATCAATATCATAATGGGGTGACAAAGATGAAGCAAAAGTTGGGATTTTTTTTAAAGTATGTGGGGTTAGTTCTCTTTATGGTTGTATTGACGGGCGGATGTTCAGGAAATCAAAAGCCGAATCAGAAAGCAGAACATGGAAATGACGGGCAGATAACAGAAGCTCCCGGGAAAAACAATCAAGACACTATAAAAATCGGGGTATTACTTCCCATGAGCGGAACCCAGTCAAAAGCAGGAGCAGAAGTAAGAGCGGCCATGACTATGTTTGCGGATATTATCAATGAAAGCAGAAGTGATATTGATATACCATTGGCCAAGTCAGAAGGACTTCCCAATCTGGGAGGGAAAAAGGTGGAACTGGTCTTTGGCGATTTGAAAACAGTTGACACGGCATTGTCGGAAGCGGAACGTCTGATTACTTCAGAAGGAGCAGTGGGAATTGTAGGATTGTTCAGCAGTGCCAATACAAAGACGGCAGCAGTGGCCACAGAAAAGTATGGTATTCCTTTGATTTCAGAAGGAACCTCTCCCACACTGACGCAAAAAGGATATGAATATTTTTTCCGGCTGTTTCCTGACGACACCATATACGTGGAGGATACCTATCGATACCTGATGGAATTAAATGAAACGCAAAATGCCAATATTAAGACTGTAGCCTTTGTCTCAGAGGATACGGAATTTGGAAAAAACATAGCAACTGTGGAAAAAGAGTGTGCTGAGAAATATGGGTTTGAGGTTGTGGAAAATATCACTTACAGTTCCAATGCCACGAATCTGATCAGTGAATCGTTGAAATTAAAGAAAGCAAATCCGGATGTAATCATGATGTCCTCCTATATTTCGGATGTTATTTTATACATAAAAACTTTCAAACAGCTTAATTATATGCCAAAGATGATCATGGGGCAGCGGGGAGGTTTCATGCAGAGTGAACTCTTTACTGCCTTAGGGGAAGATGCAGAAGGCTTATGTTCCACCAGTGCGTGGTCTTTGGATTTGCAGATTCCGTTGGTGGAACAGATTGGTGATCTGTATCGGGAAGAGTATTCCAATGGAGTGGATTTAATTCCGGACGTGTTAAAATGTGCAACAGACTTCTATGTCATGTGTCTTGCCATCAATCAGGCAGGCGCAACAGATGCAGATGCCATGAAAGAGGCTATGTACAATCTGGATTATCCCATGGATAAGCTGTTTATTACGGGGACGGGCTTTGAATTTAATGAAGCTGGGCAGAATGTGGCATCCACTTCTTTGATCTGCCAGATTAAGGATGGGAAGTACCAGACCGTTTATCCAAGTGAAGCCAGGGCTTATAAGGGATTGTATCCCCTGCCGCCATGGGATGAAAGATAAGGAGGAAAAGGTATTATGGTGATTCAATGTATTTTTGAAGGGCTAGTCATTGGTTCCATACTGGCGCTGATCGCAATGGGAATTGCACTGGTATGGGGTGTAATGAATGTACTGAGCTTTTCCCAGGGAGAATTTTTGATGATAGGTATGTATATTACCTTCTTCTTAAATCGAAAGTTTGGTCTGGACCCTATTTTTTCCATTCCCCTTGCAGCCATTGTCATGTTTATAGTGGGAGTGCTCATTTACAAGAGTTTGATCAGGCAGGCGCTAAAAGGGCCTGTCCTGTCCCAGCGTCTGGTTACCTTTGCCTTAAGTATGGTACTGGTAAACGGTATGCTTATGCTGGCTACCAGTGAATTCCGAACCATTCCAAAGGTTATGTTTACAGGAACCATTGATTTGGGTTTTTTAGTAATCAGCAAGGAAAAGCTGGTGCCTCTCATTGTTTCTGTGACCGTTACCCTGCTGCTTTTTCTTTTTATGAACCGGACGAAGACAGGAAAAGGAATCCGGGCCACTTCCATGGATAAAAATGCTGCAGAACTGGTTGGAATCAATATCGAATTTTCCTATACACTGGCCTTTGGAATTGCAAGCGCCATTGCAGGTGTGGCTGGATGCGTTCTTTCTTATTATTATTACATAACCCCTACTTCCGGTTCTTCTTTTCTGCTGTTTGGATTGATTGCCGTTGCCCTTGGAGGATTTGGCAGTATTTTTGGGGCTTATGTAGGCGGAATTCTGATGGGACTTGTGGATGTATTTGCAGGAGTTTATTTCAACACAGCTTTTAAATATGTGGCAGTCTGTATTTTATTCATGCTGGTGGTTTCTTTCAGACCCAAAGGTTTATTTGGTAAATAGCAAAAGAGAAGGAGGCAAAATGAAGAATTTTATACATTCAAATAGTCAGTTCATGATAAGATTTTTAATTGGCTTATTGGCAGCCGCCCTGCTCCCGCTTTTTATCAAGACACCTTTTGCAGTTCATGTTATGATCTTGATTTGTATATGGGCCATTTTGGGAATGGGGTGGAATTTTATCGGGGGATATGCAGGACAGGTTTCCAACGGACATGCCCTTTTTTATGGAATCGGAGCATACTCCTGTGCCATTGGAATGAAAGCTTTTGGTGCCACTCCCTGGGTTACCATGTGGATTGGGGTAGCAATTTCCGCAGGCCTGGCTTTTATTCTGGGAGCCTCACTGCTTCGGTTAAAAGGACATTACTTTGCAGTGGCTACCATGGCAATCGGAGAGAGCGGACGTATTATATTTTTGAACTGGAGTGCTGTGGGAGGTGCTACAGGCGTTGATTTTCTGGAAAAAACAAAACCTGCCTGGTACACCATGCAGTTTACTTCAAAATATCCCTATTATTACATATATTTAATCTTTGCGGCTGCCATTCTGATCCTTACAAAGGTATTGGATAAATCCAAATTCGGCTATTATTTAAGAGCCATCAAAGCAAATGAAGAGTCTGCACAAAGTGTAGGAATCAATACATCCCTCTATAAAATGCTTGCATTTGTCCTCAGTGCAGGGGTCGTGAGCCTGGCTGGCAGCTTATATGCCAACTATTTGCAATATATTGACCCTCTGGTGGTGATGCCTTTAAATGTGTCTCTGATGATCTGTCTGGTTGCTGTTATGGGAGGTATCGGAACGGTGATCGGGCCTGCCATAGGAGCCATTGTGCTGACTGTGATATCAGAATATACCAGGGCAGCCTTTTCTTCCATCAGAGGATTTGACCTGTTCTTATATGGGACTTTAGTTATTTTTATCGTTATATTCTTGCCAAATGGATTGGTATCTCTGTTTAAACGTAAGAAGACAAAGGTTTTGACACCTCTGGAAATGGAGGGGAAAATATAATGAAAACAATATTGGAAATAAAAAGTGCAACAAAGAAATTTGGCGGTCTGGTAGCCAATGAAGACGTAAGTTTTTGTGTACAAGAGGGAGAGATTATTGGCGTGGTAGGTCCCAATGGGGCTGGAAAGACTACTTTATTTAACTCCATCAGCGGAGCCCATCCCTTAACTTCAGGAACTATTATTTTTAACGGTGTTGATATTACAAAGAAAAAATCCTATAAAATATGCAAATTAGGAGTGGGAAGAACCTTTCAGATTCCTCAGTCCTTAAATGACATGACGGTCCTGGATAATGTACTGGTGGCATCCCTTAACCGGTTTAAAACGGTGGAAGATGCCAAAGCCCATACGGAAAAAGTAATCGCTATGTGCGGACTGGCTGCTTTTATTTATATGAATGCAGGTGACTTAAATGTCATGCAGAAAAAAAGGCTGGAAATTGCAAGAGCACTGGCCACTCAGCCCACCCTTTTGTTATTAGATGAAACCATGGCCGGCTTAAGCGGTGTGGAGCGGAAAGAAGCTATCAACCTGATTCGGCGGATTCGAACTTCAGGAATTTCCATTTTAATGATTGAGCATGTAATGGAAGTGGTTATGAGTGTTTCAGACAGAGTGGTAGTTCTGACCTCAGGCAAATTGCTGACAGAAGGAACACCGGAAGAAGTAACTGGAAATCCGGAAGTAATACGTGCCTATTTGGGCGGAAAAACCATTTAAACTATTTGCAAAGGAGGCAAAGGTATGCTATCAGTAAAGAATCTGTGTGCAGGATATGATGGAACTCCCATTATCAGCAACTTGTCTTTTCAAGTAGAAGAAGGGAAGATTGTTGCCTTATTAGGCTCAAACGGAGCGGGAAAAACAACGGCTTTACGCAGTATCGCGGGAAAACTGAAACCTGCCTCCGGAGAGATCCTGTATCAGGGAAAATCTATTTTGAATATTCCTGCCCACAAGATGGTGGAACTGGGAATTTCCATGGTACCGGAAGGCAGACTTTTATTCGGCAAGATGTCCGTGGCAGATAATCTGCTTATGGGTGCCTACCGTATCAAAGACAAGAAAAAGATTCAGACACGGCTGGAAGAAATCTATGAGATTTTTCCCAGAGTAAAAGAAAGAGAATATCAGCTTGCAGAAACCTTGTCAGGAGGAGAACAGCAGATGGTAGCTATCGCCAGGGGGCTGATGAGCCAGCCTAAACTGTTGATTTTAGACGAACCCTCTCTGGGTCTTGCTCCTAAGCTGGTGGAAGAGATGTTTGAATTTATAAAGAACATTAATCAAATGGGGCTCACTATTATCATCGTAGAGCAAAATGCCATAGATACCCTGCAGTTTTCGGATTATGCATATCTCATTAACCATGGTGAAAATGTGCTGGAGGGAACCGGAATGGATCTGCTCCATGATGAAAGGGTAAAGGAAATTTATTTGGGAATCAATTAAAACAAGCTGTTACAATAAAAATTGCCTTCAACGGTCTTTAAAAATAAAGTAAATATTGAAATAAAAAATACGCTGAAAGTCCCAGTTTATCAGGCTTTCAGCGTATCTTTGTCAATCGGAGTAACAGGATTTGAACCTGCGACCTCTCGGCCCCCAGCCGAGCGCGCTACCAAGCTACGCCATACTCCGTTTGTCTCACACGAATGATATTATAACAGAAAGATTGGAATTGGTAAAGTATATTTCTTGAAAAAATTTAAAATATAGGATATTATGGTAAAGACAAGTTGATTTTGAGAAGAAAACAGGTGAAAATAGATGAAACCAATTGTGAGCTTTGATGTTGACATGACTCTGCTTGATCATAAGGACTGGAAAATTCCGGTCAGCGCTTTGGAGACCATAGAAAAGCTGAGGGAGAATCATATCATTGTTTTAGCAACAGGAAGGGATATGGATTCTGTCTTCAGTACAGAAATACGGGATGCGGTAGGGGCTGATGCTATTATCCACCTCAACGGAACCAAGGTAACTGTGGGAGATAAGCTTATTTATGAACACACCTTTGATAAGCAGCTTTTAAAGGAAATCCTGGCTTATATGAAGCACACCCCCTACAGTGTCGGGGCTACTATTGGAGACAGGGATTACTATGTTAATCCGGAAGTTATCATAAGACATGAAACAAAGCTTTGGGGAGAATGCGGAAGAATATTTGATGATCCGGGGAAATTGACGGAACTGGACGTCAGGACCATGGCCTACATCGGAAATGAACAGGGAGCAAAGGCCATGGAGAAGCAATTTCCTGAAATTCAGGTACATATGTTTGCTGATAAAAAAGGAGCCGATGTGGTGGAGCGGAAGGCTTCCAAGGCTATGGGGCTTGTAAGGCTCTGTGAATATTTTCAGGTGCCACTTTCTGAAACAGCAGCCTTTGGAGACAGCATGAATGATTATGACATTATAAAAGTGGCCGGAAAAGGAATTGCCATGGGAAATGCCATGGAAGAATTAAAACGGGCAGCAGATTATGTGACGGATGCGATTGATCGGGATGGAATTAAAAATGCCTGTCTGCATTTTGGTATGATCCGTTAGGAGAAGGCAAAGCCCAGGAAAAACGGAGAGAAACCAAATGGCAAAGCATTATGATTTAATTGTGATCGGCGCAGGCCCGGGCGGGTATACTGCGGCTTTGAGAGCAGCAGGCCTTGGTCTTAGGACCGCTATTGTTGAAAAGGAAAAGCTGGGAGGAACCTGTGTCAACAGGGGCTGCATTCCTGCAAAGGCACTGCTTCATGCCTCAAGCATTTTTCAGATGCTTCAGAATAGCGATGAATTTGGAGTGTCAACAGACTTTATTTCCTTTGATTTTAAAAAGATGCAGCATTATAAAAAACGATCTGTTAAGGCGTACCGCGACGAGATAAAAGAGCTGATAATGGATTCCGGGGTACAGGTTATTTATGGGACAGCTACCATACGCAGGGGGCATACTGTTGAGGTAAATGGGCCTGAGGGAAAGGATTATTACGAAGCAGCCAATATCATCATCGCTACAGGAGCAAAGCCGGTGATACCAAATATACCGGGAGCAGATCTTCCGGGAGTAATGACCAGTGACCGCCTTTTAACTTCAGAGGTTTGGAATTATGACCGCCTTACCATTATCGGGGGAGGCGTCATAGGAGTGGAGTTTGCCACTATTTTTAATGCTCTTTGTTCCGGTGTGACCATATTGGAAAGAGGCCGTCATTTGCTTGACCCCATGGATGGTGAGGTATCCCAGGCCTTAGAAGGAGAACTGCGCAGAAAGGGAATCTCCGTATGCTGCAATACAGTGATTAAGGAAATACGTGAAGACGGTAATTATGGGCTGGAATGCGTGTTTACAATGAATGGGGAGGAACAGACTGTCCGTTCCGGTCAGATTGTAATAGCGGCTGGCAGAGTTCCTTATATGGAGGGACTTTTTGGACCTGATGTGTCTTTTGAAATGGAAAACGGATATTTGAAAGTAAATTCCGGCTTCTGCACCAGTGAGCCGGGAATTTATGCCATCGGCGATGTGGCGGACCGTAAAAAGCTGGCCCATGTGGCTGCTGCTCAGGGTAATTATGTTGTGGAAAAAATAGCGGGAATAAAGCATACCATTCGTCTTTCCGTGGTGCCAAAAGGTATGTTTGTAGAGCTTCCGGTGATTCCGGGGTGTATTTATACAGACCCGGAAATCGCTTCTGTGGGGCTTACAGAAGAAGCGGCAAAGGCCAGTAATATGAAAGTGAGCTGCGGACGTTATTTAATGAGCGGAAATGGGAAATCTATTATTACCAGGGAACAGAGCGGTTTTATTCATCTGGTCTTTGAGGTGTATTCAGGAACTCTTATAGGTGCTCAGATCATGTGCCCAAGGGCCACCGACATGATCAGTGAGATGGCAACTGCCATTGCAAACGGATTGACGGCAGAGCAGCTCATGCTTGCTATGCGGGCTCATCCCACCTATAGTGAAGGAATCGCAGAAGCCATACAAAATTATTTAGAAACCAAAGGAGAAATAAAGGAATGATTCAGGACAGACTGGAACAACTGAGAAATCTGATGTCTGAGCACCATATAGATGCCTATATGATCCCTACCTCAGATTTTCATGAATCTGAATATGTGGGAGCTTATTTTAAATGCAGGGAGTTCATGACAGGCTTTACCGGTTCTGCGGGCACAGCCGTTATAACGAAAGAAGAAGCAGGATTGTGGACCGATGGCCGTTATTTTGTTCAGGCAGGAAAACAGCTTGACAGCTCAAGGGTTACTCTTCAAAAAATGGGGCAGCCTGGAGTTCCTTCCGTTGAAGAATATTTGGAGCAGGTTCTGCCTGAAGGCGGGTGTCTGGGTTTTGACGGGCGCGTTATAAATTGTCAGATGGGACAGGCTTTGGAAGCGTTATTGAAAGAGAAGAATATAACTTTGGTTTGCCAGGAGGATCTGGTGGACCTTATATGGAAGGACCGCCCTTCTTTATCAGCTCAGCCGGCATGGATTTTGGAAGAAAAGTACGCAGGAAAATCATCTGTACAGAAGATAGAAGACTTAAGAACCCAGATAAAAAAAGAAAAGGCTGGGGTTCATATTCTTACCACCCTGGATGACATTGCCTGGCTGTTAAATATCCGGGGAAATGACGTGGAGTGCAATCCGGTGGTATTATCTTATGCCATGATAACTCTGGAGCGTTTTTATTTATTTCTCAATGACCGGGTGTTGAATGAAGAAGTAAAATCCTATTTAAAAGGATTAGGAGTTACAGTTTGCCCCTATGATGACATTTATACGGCAGCAGGACAATTGAGAGGCCAGAAGGTTCTTTTAGAGACGGGCAAAATCAATTATGCCATTTATAAAAGCATTGACGAATCCAACAAGATTATCGACAGGCTGAATCCCACCGCTTTGGCAAAAGCAATGAAAAATACGGTGGAAGTTGAAAACATGAAAAATGCCCATAAAAAAGATGGAGCAGCGTTGGTGAAGTTTATTTACTGGCTGAAAAATAATGTGGGTAAGGAAGTCATCACTGAGGTCAGCGCTCAGGAGTATTTAGACAGGCTGCGCTCAGAACAGGAAGGAAACCTGGGAATCAGCTTTGATACCATATCCGCCTATGGAGCCAATGCGGCCATGTGTCATTATAAGGCGGATAAAGAAAATGATACAAAGTTGGAACCAAAGGGACTTTATCTGGTGGATTCCGGCGGACAGTATTATGAAGGAACGACTGATGTGACAAGGACCATTGTACTGGGGCCTTTAACAGAGAAAGAGCGGGAACACTTTACACTGACGGTTATCAGCATGCTGCGTTTGGGAGCAGTGAAGTTTCTGTATGGCTGCAGGGGTCTTACTTTGGATTACGTGGCAAGAGAGCCATTTTGGAGCAGAGGAATCAACTTTGACCATGGGACAGGACATGGAGTGGGGTATTTGCTCAATGTTCATGAGAGGCCCAATGGAATACGCTGGCGTATGGTTCCGGAACGGCAGGACAGCTGCGTTCTGGAGGAAGGAATGATTACATCTGACGAACCTGGAGTGTATATAGAGGGAAGTCACGGGGTCCGCACTGAAAATCTGATTGTGTGTAAGAAAGCAGAAGCAAATGAGTATGGTCAATTTATGGAATTTGAGTTTTTAACCATGGCTCCTATTGATCTGGAGGCCCTTGACCGGTCTGTTATGATGGATAGGGATGTGGAATTATTAAATAATTACCATAAAGCAGTTTATGAGAACCTTTCTCCTTATCTTTCTCAGGAAGAAGATTTGTGGCTGAAGGAACATACAAGAGCAATTTAGGGGATGGAAACAGGCAGAACCGGAGTATGGCGGTTC
The DNA here is from genome assembly GCA_902363735.1 of Clostridiaceae bacterium. GTDB lineage: Bacteria > Bacillota > Clostridia > Lachnospirales > Lachnospiraceae > Lacrimispora. The sequence goes on along the minus strand of CABJBA010000001.1, from coordinate 723,602 downwards.
TGCCTGTTTTTTTGTAAAAGCCTGTTTTATAAAAGATCAACCAGGGTGTAACCGTAGCCAATGGCAGGGAGGAGCTTGTCCATAATATCCCTGGTTTTTAGTTTTAAACTGGAAGTATTGATACAAGGATGACAGCAAAAAAATTCATGGGAAATCACATCTTTATCAATCAGCAGTCTGACCTTATGGTCCTTATCGTTCATAAGCCCCAATATAGAAACAGAGCCAGGGGTAATATCTAAATATTTCTCCATAAATTCCGGATCTGCAAAGGAAAGCCTGGCGGAGCCGATTTGTTTTGAAAGTACTGCCGTTCGGAACTTTTTCTGCCCAGGCATCAGAAGAAGATAAAAGTCGGTTTTCTGGGCATTGCAGAGAAATAAATTTTTGCAGATATCAATTTCCAGCAGCTTATCAACATCCTGGCACGCTTCCATAGAAGGAAGTGCATCATGGTCCAGTCTCGTATAGTGGATGTCAAGCTGATCCAGCAAATCATAGGTTCTTATTTCCTTGGGAAGCCTTTTAGAGACATCGAAAGGACGCCCGGAGTATATGGTTTTATCCAGGTAGAAGGTATTTTGTTCGGTATTCATGATGTTAAACTTCCTTTTGTTCTTTTTAGGACCTATTATAGCTGAGTTGTGGAAGAATGCAAGGTTTTTTGTAAAAAAGGGAAGAATTACAGAGGGTGAATGGCAGAGGAAATGTTATGTTGTTTGGATAGGGAAGAGAAATTTTGTGGTTTTCTGGGGGATATTGTATTATAATAAACGTGAATGCGAAGTGGAAGACAGACTGGGGCGTGAAGTGGTTTTACCAGTATGCTGTTTGTTTTGTATAAAATAAGATGAAAAATGATAGCAGAAAAGGATGGAAAGAATTGATGATAGATAATCGGTTAAAAAAAGAGAGATTTCGTGATGATTGGAAAGGGAAAAAGAATGAAGGCGGGAGGCAGGAGAAGGAAAAGAGAGATGGCAGTGGCAAAGATGGTGTGAGAAATAGCAGGAAAGATAGTGGGAAAAGTGTTGTAAGGGATAGTAGGAAAGATGGTTATAAAAAAGGCGAGATAAACAGTACCAGAGACGGTGTGAAGAAAAGTGCCAGAGGTGGTGCACAAGACAGTGTAAATAGTGGTGCGAAAGGCAGTGTTAAGGATAGGGTAAAGAACAGTGCGGCAGGCGGCGCCCAAGACAGCGTTAAGAACAGTATGACGAATAACGGGAAACACAGTACAAAAAAAGGGGACAGAGGCGAGACGTTTGGTCGAAAAAGGTTCGAAGAAGGGAAGAAGTACCAGAAGAAATCTTCCCAATGTCCGGTATTTCATAAGTGCGGCGGCTGCCAGCTTTTGGACATGCCTTATGAAAAACAGTTAGAGCAGAAGCAGAAGCAACTGGAGACGCTGCTGAAGCCTTATTGCAAGGTAGAGCCTATTATTGGAATGGAAAATCCTTACCACTACAGAAATAAGGTTCATGCAGTATTTGATCATGACAAAAAAGGAAATCCCTTCTCCGGAGTTTACGAGGCTAATTCTCACCGGGTCGTTCCCGTAGAGTCCTGTTTGATTGAGGATCAGAAGGCTGATGAAATTATTGGAACCATTCGGGGAATGTTAAAATCTTTTAAAATTCGTACCTATGATGAGGATACAGGGTACGGGCTGCTGCGTCATGTGCTGATACGGCGGGGATTTTCCACTGGAGAAATTATGGTGGTTTTAGTGACGGCTTCTCCAATATTCCCCTCTAAAAATAATTTTGTGAAGGAATTGAGAAGAAAGCATCCGGAAATCACTACAATAATACAGAATATAAATGGGCGGGATACCAGTATGGTGCTGGGAGATAAGGAAAATATACTGTATGGAAAAGGATATATTGAGGATATTTTATGCGGCTGTCGTTTTAGGATTTCCTCCAAATCTTTTTATCAGGTGAATCCGGTGCAGACTGAGGTATTGTATGATCTGGCAATTAAGGCAGCCAGGCTGACAGGAGCGGAGCGGGTGCTTGATGCTTATTGCGGAATCGGTACCATCGGTCTTGTTGCAAGCAAACATGCAAAAGAGGTTATTGGGGTGGAATTAAACCGTGATGCAGTACGGGATGCGGTGGAAAATGCCAAGATTAATGGGATTAAGAATGTAAGGTTCTTTTGTAATGATGCAGGGAAGTTTATAGTGGACATGGCGGAGAATGGGGAACATGTCGATGTGGTGTTTATGGACCCGCCACGAAGTGGGAGCACTGAGGAGTTTATTGATTCTATAGCGAAGATAAAGCCGGAACGGGTTATTTATGTGTCTTGTGGGGCGGAGACGTTGGCTCGGGATCTGGAGTGTTTTAGGAAGAAGGGGTATGAGGCGAAAAAGGGATGGGGAGTGGATTTGTTTGGGCATACGGAGCATGTTGAAGCAGTGATAATGATGATGTATTGTGGTTCGGACAAGAAAAATATGGGTTAAACCACAATATGTTGTAGTTTTTGACTCGAAAATGACCGATTTCAGAGCTCGAAAAATGCGATTTTTGCCCCCGCTTTTTTGCCCCTTCCACAGATGACATAGGTATTTAGAAGAAAAATTAATAATGAAAGGGATAAGAATGAGGTCGGTCGATGACCCGCAACTTAGCCCTTATACATATCTAGCAACGTATATTATTTTATAAAGAGGTTGGCTATGTACAGAAAAAAATGTTTGTGATTCCCCCGTCATCAAGTTTTGAAAAAAATACTTGGCATACAAGGCAATAGAATTAAAAAAGCCGTATTCATTCCAAACAGATCCAGTTATCCAAACTTAGCTTCTTTGGAATCAATACTAAGACAATTAAAGTTTTCAGATATCGTTGATTGGTTTACTGATGAAAAGGGATTTCAAAGAGGCGGTCATCGATTAAGCAAACTGTTTGACCTTTATAGGAAAGGCGAGATAGATGTAGTTATCTGCTATTCAAGCGAAGATTTAGAAGGCTATGAAAATAGTTTGGATAACCCAGAGAAATCCATTCAAAAGACTGGTATCCCTATTTACTGTATTAGAGACAGTATTCTTATAAGAAATTATGAGATTATCGATTTATCATAATCTTTAGTTAAGTCTCAAGTTTTTCTAGCATCGTTGTGTCGGTATGGTGCTAGTGATAGCTAGAAATACTCTTATAATAAAAATTTAAAGAGGCGCAGGAAAAGAGCTTATTGCCAAGCTTCATAGCAACAAGCTGACAATATCTGCAGTCAAGCATAAAGTAGCTTATATTATATACTATATATTGGAATATAGACAAATTTATTGTATAATTAAGGCTATAGATTGTAGCAACAATGCAAAGCTAATGTACACGTTAAATATTTCGATATATTCTAGAAGTAGAAATGGCGAAAATAATTTTAAATGGATAAAAAGGAGAATGATTTTATGTTAAAGATAATTATTGCAGATGTTTTATATACAGTAACGGATGAAACGTATTATGTTTTGAATAAGGAGCATGAAAATGCTGCGAAATATCAAGCGGCAACAATAGATGCAGTTTATGAAAATATAGTAGCTGACGGGTGGACCAGATGTGGAAAAGTTAATAAAAGCGACTATTCATTGGCAGATATGTTTTCAAACTCTCATAATGACTACATTGCTGTTTGGGAAGAGTAAAACCTACTACATTTAACAATCTTATTTTTTAGTAAAGCATACTTCTTAAACGATGATATAATATTTTATGAGCAGGCTGAATAGGTTATAGATTTTTTTAAAAATGCGATATTTGTTATGGATAAAGTATGTAATCATCGTCAGTAGAAGAAAAGAGGAAAAGAGAGATGGCAGAAAAGAATACAGCCGATATCGGCTTTGAACAGCAAATTTGGGCGGCGGCAGACATTTTACGAGGGAATATGGATGCTGCTGAATACAAGCATGTTGTTCTCGGACTTATATTTTTAAAATACATCTCGGACAAGTTTGACGAGCGTTATAATAAGCTCGAGGCCGATGATGATGACGTAGAAGATAAAGATGCTTACACAGAGGCGAATGTATTTTATGTGCCTCCTGTTGCCCGTTGGAATGTGATTTCCGAATGGGCACACAAGACCGGAAAAATAACTGATGAAAACGGAAAAGAAGAATTTTTTGATATAGGCGGCATCATTGACCGTGCAATGCGTGCAATTGAAAAAGAGAACAAACGCTTAAAAGATATTTTGCCTAAAAACTATGCCCGTGGTGAATTGGACAAGCGTCGTCTTGGAAATGTAGTAGATTTGTTTACCAATATTCAAATGATTGAGCACGGAAAAGATAAGGATGTTCTTGGTCGTGCTTATGAATACTGCTTGAAAAAATTCGCCGAACAGGAAGGTAAACGCGCAGGCGAATTCTATACGCCTTCATGCGTAGTGCGAACACTTGTCGAGGTATTGCAGCCATTCAAGGGGCGAGTATACGATCCATGCTGTGGTTCAGGTGGAATGTTTGTGCAATCGGCAGAATTCGTAGGGCACCATTCGGGTAATATAGATAATCTTTCCATTTACGGGCAGGATGCTAACCCAACCACTCGCAAAATGGCATTGATGAACCTTGCTATTCGCGGCATTGAAGCCGACCTTGGCGCATACAACGCTGATACTTTTCATAATGACCTGCATCCGACGCTGAAAGCTGATTTTATTATGGCGAACCCACCCTTCAACCTTTCAGACTGGAACGACGGCAGCCTGAATGATGATCCTCGCTGGAAATTTGGTGTACCGCCCAATGGAAATGCCAACTTTGCATGGCTTCAACATATGATTTATCACCTTGCTCCAAATGGCAAAATCGGCATGGTGCTTGCCAATGGTTCTCTTTCCAGCCAAAGCGGCGGTGAGGGTGAAATTCGTCGAAAAATCATTGAGGCTGACCTGGTGGAGGGTATTGTCGCCATGCCTACCCAGTTGTTCTATACCACGCAGATTCCCGTGTCCCTGTGGTTCATTAATCGCAATAAGAAGCAAAAGGGTAAAACCCTGTTTATAGACGCCCGTAACATGGGAATCATGATCAGCCGCAGCCTGCGGGAGTTGACTTATCAAAACGAGGACGGAAGTCCCGGTGATATTTTAAAGATCGCTTCTACCTTCGAATCCTTCGATAACGGAACGCTGGAGGTCGTGAAGGGTTTTTGTGCCATATCCACCATAGAGGAAATCGCCAATCAAGACTTTATTCTCACGCCTGGTCGCTATGTGGGAATTGAGGAGCAGGAGGATGACGGTATCCCCTTTGAACAAAAGATGACGGAACTTACAGGCGAATTGAAAACTTTATTTGAACGCTCTCATAATTTGGAAGAAGAAATTCGCAGCAGATTGGGGGCGATGGGGTATGAGGTCTGATTGGGATATTGTTCGAGCAGATAAGTTTATAGACTTTAATCCAAAAGAGACCATTCGAAAAGGTGAACCGTCAAAAAAGGTGGCTATGGAGCAACTTCAACCACATACAAGGGATATTTCAGGATATGAATTGACACCTTTTAATGGCGGTTCAAAATTTCGCAATGGTGATACTTTGATGGCGCGCATTACTCCTTGCCTTGAAAACGGGAAAACCGCGCAGGTAAATATTCTTGAAAATGACGAGGTTGGTTTTGGCTCCACTGAATTTATTGTAATGCGTGAAATACCCGGCGTTAGTAATAGTGACTTTATTTACTATTTGGCGCTTAGTCCTTTTTGGAGGAACAAAGCGATAAAATCAATGGTTGGAAGCTCAGGAAGACAACGCGTACAGCAAAGCGTACTGGATAGTGTAGAGCTGTGCGTTCCTTCACTGCCAGAACAAAGAGAAATTGCGCGCACATTGCGGGCACTCGACGACAAAATTGCAAACAACGCAAATATCAATCATCATTTAGAGCAGATGGCGCAGGCGATTTTTAGCGAAAAATTCGGTAAATACATCTCTGGATTAGAAACATTGCCAAAATTGTGGAATAAAACCTGTATTGCGGACCTGGATTTAATTGTCACTGATTATGTTGCAAATGGTAGTTTTAAATCACTAAGTGATAATGTCACTTATACTTCTGAAGAAACGGCAAATGTATTAATAAGACTAACTGATTACAATAATAACTACGCAAGTAACATGGTTTATATAGACGATACAGCATATGAGTTCCTTTCAAAAAGCAAGTTATTTGGGGATGAGATAATAATATCTAACGTGGGTGCAAATGTTGGCACAGTTTTCCGTTGCCCGAGGCTTAGCAAAAAAATGAGCTTGGCACCTAATTCAATTATGTTAAAGTCTAAATTGTTTGAGCATTACCTTTATATGTATTTTATTTCTCCTTTTGGTCAGCAACAGTTGAATTCTATAGTTACAGGAAGCGCTCAGCCAAAATTCAATAAGACAAATTTTCGTAGTCTGGAAATCGTAATACCAGATGATGAGAGTCTCAACGAACTTAATTCATTGTATAACCCTATTAATGAGCAGATGTGCATTTATGCCAATGAAAATGCAAGGTTATCTGAATTTCGAGATATGCTGCTACCAAAGTTAATGTCCGGCGAACTTTCTATTGCCTACCTTTAGGCTGTTAAATGATGATTTACCAAAGGAGAAAACGTATGTGTGAAAAAGTAACAAGCGTCGAAACATTTCTAAATCATTTGCCGTGATTGAGAGAAAAGATGTCAGGTCAATATTTTTATCGAGGGCACAGTGATATTGATTATGTTTTGCTTCTGTCGGCATTAAGAGGAAATATTAAGAACCATGAAAGCGAGATTTTCAACCTCGCCATGACTGAATGCTCAAAAGAATTTGACGGCATATCATCCCATGCTGATATTCTTTCTAAAATGCAACATTTTGGAATTCCAACAAGGTTATTGGATATCACAAGCAATCCTTTGGTCGCATTATATTTTGCCTGTGAAGATTCTTATGGTAAGGATGCTTCGGTACATATATTAAAATGTGACGATAAAATACTTACATATGATAGCGACAAGGTTTCTTTATTGGCTTGCTTGCCACGGTTTAGCCTTCAAGATCAGGAAAGAATATTATTGCTAATAAATCACCCTTCACGGTTGCAGGCAGGTGGAGCTAGCGAAAAACAATGGCGTGAGTTTAATAATGCTACTATTATCAAACGATTACTACATGAAGTGTGTAAAGAAAAGCCTGCTTTCGCATCGGCAATCATTCCTGAAGACTTGCTACGTAACTATTTTTATGCTCCGAAGAAAACCACGGATAGAATAATCCGGCAAAGTGGGGCTTTTATAATATTCGGCTTGGATGGTAAACAACCAGAAAGTCAGCAGATAATTGTTGATGCTTCATCGAAAACAGATATACTTAATCAATTATCCTGCTTCGGCATCTCAAAAGCTTCGCTATATCCAGATCTATATAAAGTTGCGGAGTATATCAAGGAAAAATACAGGTAGTAAGGAGGTTTTACTATGGCTTACACTGAAGCAAATTTTGAAAATGCTGTCATTGAGCTTTTCCATAGCACTTTGGGGTACAGTTATATCTATTCCCCTGACTTGGCACGGGATTATACTGATCCTCTTTTTGTAGACGAACTGCTATCGGCCATAGGAAAGATTAACCCCAAGCTGCCAGAAGTCGCCCTGGCTGAGGCGGTTTATAAGCTGCGAAATTTTGAAGGCGGTACAATTTTGCAAAAGAATATGCAGTTTATGGACTATTTGCAAAATGGAGTGTCCGTGAATTATTTTGATGCCGGAGAGCAGCGCTCTGCTTTGGTGCAGTTGGTGGATTACGACAATCCAGATAGGAACAGCTTTATCGTTGCAAACCAGTGGACTATCATCGAAAATAGCGAGAAACGCCCGGATGTACTAATTTTTTTGAATGGATTACCAGTGGTCGTGTTTGAACTAAAGTCCCCTTCGCGTGAAGAAACAGATGCCTCCGAAGCATACCTCCAATTACGAAACTACATGCAAGAAATTCCATCTTTATTTATTTTTAACGCTTTTCTTATTATGAGTGATCTTGCTACATCAAAGGCAGGGACAATCACAGCAGGCGAAGATCGATTCATGGAGTGGAAGACAAAAGATGGTAGCTACGAGAATACGCAGTATGCCCAGTTCGATACTTTCATTGAGGGCATGTTCGATAAGGCACGATTGCTTGATATAATAAAGAACTTTATCTGCTTTTCAGGTGACGCAAAGATTCTAGGGGCGTATCACCAATATTTTGCTGTGCGAAAAGCTATTACTTCAACTGCTAAGGCAACTGAAACTGACGGACGGGGCGGTGTTTTTTGGCATACACAAGGTAGTGGTAAGTCCCTGTCAATGGTATTTTACGCTCATCTTTTGCAGGAGGTTTTGAAATCTCCTACTATCGTTGTGCTTACCGATCGCAATGATCTTGATGATCAGTTGTTCGGACAGTTTGCGAAGTGCGCAGACTTTTTGCACCAAACGCCAGTACAAGCAACTTGTCGTAAGTTAAGCGAAGAGTATAAGGAAGCTCATCGAAAGAGTGAAAAACGTAAAATAGAAATTGGGCTCAAAGATTATCTGCAAGGACGATCAGCAAATGGGATAATCTTTACTACGGCACAGAAATTCGAAGAAAGTTCTGAATTTCTGTCTGACCGTCGAAATGTAATCGTAATGGCGGATGAGGCTCATCGTAGTCAGTTTATTGATGAAAAGATTGATAGCAAAACAGGACAAATACAAAAATCCTTTGGACTTATTATCAGAGAAAGCCTACCTAATGCTACATACATTGGTTTTACGGGTACACCAATATCAAGTAAGGACCGATCCACCATCGAAGTATTTGGTAACTATATTGACATCTATGACATGACACAAGCTGTGGAGGATGGAGCGACACGCCCTGTTTATTACGAGAGCCGTGTCATCCACTTGAAACTGGATGAAAACGTCCTGCGACTTATTGATACTGAGTACGATATCATGGCGCAGAATGCCGAAGATTACGCAATAGATAAGAGTAAAAAAGAACACGGTAAGATGGAAAGTATCCTCAGAGCGGAACAAACAATTACCGCTCTATGCGAAGATATCATAAAGCATTACGAGGAAAATCGACAATATGAACTCACCGGTAAAGCTATGGTGGTTGCCTACTCACGTGCCATTGCTATGGAGATTTACAGTAAGTTTCTTGAGCTCCGCCCCGAATGGACAGAAAAGGTTGGGGTGGTTATGACCGATAGCAATAAAGATCCTGAGGCGTGGCGTGGCATCATTGGTAACAAACGCTGCCGGGATGAGATGGCAAAGCGATTCAAAGATGACACCGACTCGCTGAAAATTGCCATTGTGGTAGATATGTGGCTGACAGGATTTGATGTACCATCTCTAGCTACAATGTATGTTTATAAGCCGATGGCGGGACACAATCTCATGCAGGCAATTGCCCGCGTCAACCGAGTTTACAAGGATAAAGAAGGCGGATTGGTGGTTGATTATGTTGGTATCGCTTCGGCGTTGAAGCAGGCAATGAACGACTACACGAATCGTGATAAGAATAACTATGGCGATACGGATATTGCAAAAACTGCTTTACCAAAGTTTATTGAAAAATTGGAGGTTTGCCGTGATCTCTTTCATGAATTTAGCTATTCTGGCTTTATGAAAGAGAATGCGACCGACCTCTCCCGCGCTAAAACGATTAGTGGAGGGGTGAACTTCCTTTCTGGAGTTGAAAGAGAAAAGCAACGCGAAGCTTTCATCAAGGAGGCCATGCTTCTGCGCCAGGCACTCTCCCTCTGCCGTTCGCTTCTCACTCCAGAGCATCGGTATGAAGCAGCTTATTTTGAGGCAGTGCGGACACTGCTTACACGTATCACCGGCGAAGGCAAACCACTATCCTTAAAAGAAATAAACACTCGCGTTAACGAATTGTTGAAGGCGAGCATCCAAAGTGAAGGCGTTATTAATCTGTTTTCGGACATTGACACTGGCTTTTCCCTATTCGATCCAAAATTCCTCGATGAAATCGCTAAGATGAAGGAAAGAAACTTAGCTGTTGAAATTTTGAGGAAATTGCTTGCTGAGCAAGTGTCGCTGTATCGTAGAACCAACCTCGTTAAAAGTGAGAAATTCTCGGAAATGCTCTCCCGTGCTATGAAAGCATATCTCAACGGTATGCTCTCAAATGAGGAAGTTATCGCTGAGCTAATGAAGATGGCTAACGACATGGCGAATGCCCAAGTAGAAGGAGATGCACTCGGACTTACAGGTGAAGAACTGGCGTTCTATGATGCGATAACACGCCCGCAAGCAGTCAAGGACTTTTTCGAAAGCAAAGAGCTGGTGGCGATGGCTCATGAGCTTACTGAAATGCTCCGTAAAAGTCGAACCATAGATTGGCAAAAGAAAGAATCCGCACGCGCCGGTATGCGTCGAATGGTAAAAAAACTGCTTAAAAAATACAAGTATCCACCAGAGGGTATGGAAGATGCAATTGCCACTGTTATCGGACAGTGCGAGATGTGGACGGATAATTAACGGAGGATAAAGATAATGAATGCTTTTAAAAGCAACATCTACAAATACCTTGGTGGTACTTGTCAATATTTGATTCCACTATATCAGAGAACCTATAGCTGGGAGCGAGAGCAATGCGCTCGCCTTTGGAATGACATTGTCAATTTGCACAATACACATCGGGAGGGACATTTTGTTGGCTCTATTGTCCGCATAGACGAGGATTCAGCTGCGGGGTCCACCCTTGCGATGATTATTGATGGTCAGCAACGCCTTACTACATTGACATTGCTTCTCGTCGCTCTGCGGGACTACGCAAAGGAAAATACTGACAGTGGAGTGAATCCTAATAAAATTACGGATACCCTGTTGATAAACCAGTACGAAACGGGCAGCACCAAATACAAACTGCTTCTTACGCAATCCGATAGGGCTGCCCTTATAAAGAAGATTGAAGGCTCGCCAATTCCTGATACTCTAAAATCCCGTGTACTTGACAATTATGGCTTTTTTACTGCTCAAATTGCCAAATTGGAGATTACGCCTTCTGACCTCTATGATGCCATCGGCAAGCTTCAGATCGTGGATATTGTCCTTGATCGACAATACGATGATCCGCAGGCGATTTTTGAGAGTTTGAACTCGACGGGGATGGACTTGAAGGATTCCGATCTTATCCGCAATCATTTACTGATGGGCTTAGATTCTGTAACACAGGCAGACGTCTACAACAATATCTGGAGGCCAACGGAACTACTCTTTGATTACGAACACCAGAGTGAGTTATTGGATAATTTTTTTCGTGATTACCTGACGATGAAACTAGGTAGAATACCAAAAAAGAATGAGGTTTATAAAGAGTTCAGAGCCTACAATAATGGGAGTGGCTTAACTATCCGTGATCTTTGCCAAGATATTTACAGTTATGCGAAGCACTACACCGATATGTACTTTGTAAGGAGTGCCGATACCATCCTTAAATCGCTGTATGGTGATATGAAGGCAATTCGAATGGAAGTAGCCTATCCGTTCTTGTTGAAAGTTCACGACGACTGTGATAAGGGATTGATTACCGTCGAGGAATTGCAGGAAATAGTTCAGCTTTGCGTGAGTTATGTGCTGCGTCGTGCCGTATGTGATATTCCAACAAATTCTCTAAATAAGACCTTCGCTACGATGAAGAATGATATTAAGACGGGCGATTACCTAAATTCAGTTAAGGCATTTTTTATCCTGCTCGATTCATATAAGAAGTTTCCAAGTAATGAGGACTTTCTCTCGTCTCTCCTAACAAGGGACATCTATAACATGAACCGTTGCCGGTACATCCTTGGGAGGATCGAGAATTGGGACAATAAATCGTTCGTATCATTGGATAATTTGACTATCGAACATATTATTCCCCAAAACTTGCATTTATCAACTGATTGGATTACTGCTATCGGTAGCAATTGGCAAGAGATTCAAAAGAAGTATCTGCATTCCATTGGCAACTTGACATTGACGGCATATAACTCTGAGATGAGCGATTTATCGTTTGCTGACAAACTCAATATGAAGGGTGGTTTCAGAGAAAGTGCACTTCGTTTGAATAAGTATGTTGTCAACCAGATTTCTTGGGGCGAAGCACAAGTCAACGAACGTGCTTCTCTGCTCGGAGAAGTGGCGATAAAAGTTTGGCTTTATCCAGCTCTCACTGACGCTGAACTTGCTCCCTATCACAAGCTGGATGATACTGCGCCACAATACACACTTGAGAGCTATCAATACCTAAATGCTTTCAACCGTATGCTCTTTGAAAAGCTGAACACCCGCATTCTCAATCTTGGTACTTTTGTGAAACGTGAGTTTAAGAAGCTGTATATCGCTTATAAAGCTGATACTAACTTCGTGGATGTCGTCATTCAGAGTTCACGGCTCCGTTTGGCTGTAAATATGAAATTTGCAGATGTCATTGATCCAAAAGGAATATGTAAGGATGTTACGGGCGTGGGTAGATGGGGAAATGGTGATGTGGAAGTTGGTCTGGACAGTTTGGACACTCTTGATGATGTGATGGTAATTATTGAACAAGCTTTCCGTAAACAGGATGTGGAGTAAGCTTTTTTGGGTGATAATAATGCTAAAGCTTGTGTTAACGCACAAAGTAGTTTCTTTAATATTATAAAAATACTGCTAATGACTCATATATCATATACAATAGATTGGATAGTAAATGATATGGAGGTTTTTAGTTGAATAAACAAAGCAAAAAGGTATCCATTATACCACCTAACCCTAAGTATGATAGAAAAATTAGAGCAGAATCAAAAGTGTTAAAGGTCGCTGCTTATTGCCGGGTAAGTACCACTCTCGAGCAACAGGAAAGCAGCTACGAGTCTCAGAAAAGTTATTACACTGACAAGATAACGAGTAATACTAATTGGAAATTTGCTGGACTATTTGCGGATGATGGGAAAAGTGCGACGAGTACTAAGAGCCGATGCGATTTTACTTCTATGATAGCGAAATGTATGGCGGGAAAAATTGATATGATTATTACAAAATCGGTTAGTAGATTTGCACGAAATACTGTAGACTGTTTGCAGACAATAAGAAAGCTAAAAGATCGTAACATCGGTATCCTGTTTGAAAAAGAGAACATCTATACATTGGAAAGTACAGGAGAACTTTTAATAACGATATTGAGCAGTCAAGCCCAGGAGGAAAGTCGGAACCTGAGTGAGAATATCCGATGGGGTCTGACTCGGCAATACGAAAAGGGCATTATAAATGTTAATTACAAAAAGTTTATGGGCTATACAAAAGGATCAGATGGTGAGTTAACAATTGTCCCTGAGGAAGCTGAAGAAGTCAGAAATATTTTTAGATGGTATTTAGAGGATAAAAGCTTCGATAGCATAGCAAAGACACTTCAAAAAGAAGGTGTTCGAACAGTAACTGGAAACAAAAATTGGTGTCCATCTGTCATTTCAAAGATGGTTTCAAATGAAAAATATTGTGGAGATGCTCTACTGCAGAAAATATATACGATAGATTTTTTGACTAGAAAAAGGGTGATTAACCGCGGATACGTCCCAAAGTGTTATATTGAGAAAAATCATGAACCAATAATATCTAAGGACACTTTTCTTCAAGCTAAAGCTGAAAGGAAAAGACGGTCGGCCATATCTGAGTTAGATTCAAATATAAAGGGGAAATACAGTTCCAAATTCGTACTGTCGAATATCATGTTTTGCAAAGAGTGCGGACTTCCCTATCGTAGAGTGACTTGGAGTAAAGGTAATAGAAAAAAGATAGTATGGAGATGCGCAAATAGATTGAAGCATGGCAACCGGATTTGTAAACAGTCACCATCATTGGCAGAAGAGGAACTCCAATCTACTATTATAAAGTGTTTGAGAAGTGTGATAGAATCCTCTGGTTCATGTGTGTTGCCGGATGATTCAACTGCAGCATATAAAGCTTATTTAGAGAAGTGTAAAGCCCAGCTTTGTTTAGATATATGCGATGATAACTTGGTTTATAATTTAATTAAAAAAATATCAGTTAAGGCAGGAGCTTCACTTGAAATTCAGTTTAAAACGAGAGTTGTAATGATTTCCAATCTTTATTGAGTTAAAATAGGTAGTGAATTTATACTTTTCAAATATAACAGCTTCAAGGGTATGTTAGCCCATAGTATGAAAGTAACATTTTTCTTGATAAAGCGTCATATATTGTGCTGAAATGTGTCGAAATAGCAGTAATAAGTCGTAAAATCTGGTGGACAACTTTTCGAGTACGACACTAGTTGTTTAACGAAGACCTGATTGGAGGAGATTATGAGAGGAAGCATCAATAAAGGACTATTTGTTGCATTTGACGGACCGAATGGTGTAGGCAAAAGCACACTAATTCAACACACTCAAACTGCATTGATAGAAAGCGAAATAAATGTCTGGACTACAAAAGAACCAACTGATACACCATTAGGGAAGTTTATTCGACAAATTGCTGAAACACTTGGAAATGAAAGCTTAACATGTCTTGTTGCTGCAGATCGCTATCAGCATCTAAGTAATGAAATACTTCCTCGGTTAGAAAAAGAGCAAGTTGTAATTACCGATAGATATATCCTATCATCTCTGATTTTGCAACGAATGGATGATGTAGCTGTGGATTTTATTCTATCAGCAAATGGAGGTATTGTATTACCAGATATTCAGATTGTTGTAAAAGCTGATCAGGACATCATTCAGTCTAGATTAAACGAACGTAATCAATTAACTCGTTTTGAGCAAGGGCATAGAACATCAGAGGAACTCTATTATTTGAGAGAAGGGACAGAGATCCTAAAAAATCTTGGAGTTGAAATCGTTGAAATCGAAAACTCAGGCGATATATCTGCCAATATTTCCTATATTGTAGGGCATATACGAAAGGCGGTGGGGCGATGAAATGCATTTTGCTTAATTCACCTATTTATCGTGAGCGGTCTGATATAAAAGAGGACTACCTTCCGCCACTAGGACTTGGCTATATTGCCACAACTCTTGAAGAATCGGGCATAGATGTAGATATAGTTGATTGTGTCAAAGAGCACCTTGGTATAAATGAAATATTTGAACTGCTAGAAAAACAAACTCCTGATTTTGTTGGTATGAATATTTTTACACAGAATTTTGAAACTGTAAAAGAGATTGTAGAACGTTGTCCGATTAAAACGACAGTCATCATTGGTGGTCAAGCTGTAAAATGTATTTATAATGAAATCTTGCAATGGAATGTAAGCAATGAATTGGAAATTGTAATTGGTGAAGGAGAATTTTTACTGCCTGCACTTATTAATAAATCTTGCTCAGAATTGCCAATTGCTAATGTGGAGCAAAAGAGAGTATATAAAGTTAATAAAGACTCATTTTATTTTCCTAATGATTTAGATTCTGTTCTCTTAAACAGAAAATTGCTAAAGGAGAATAAGATTATAAATCATTATGGCCAAAAGGAAGCAGCGATAATTACATCTAGAGGCTGTATGTATAATTGTGCATTTTGTGGAGGTGCACATAACCTTAACAAGGATGTTACAATTAGATATCGGTCTATTTTAAATATTGAAAATGAAATACGAGAGATTATTAAAGCAGACGCTGATATTGGTTCAATTCGTGTATTAGATGATCTTTTCTTGAGAGATAAAGAAAGTATAAATAATGCTTGTTTGCTATTTGAAAAGTTTAATAAAATGTCTTGGCGTGGTATGGCACATGTCCTTACTTTCGTAGGAAATTTGGAATTAATTCCGAAGCTTAAAGAAAGTGGTTGTCGTGAATTGTTTATTGGTATTGAATCAGGTTCTGAACACATCAGAAGAAAGATTAACAAGCCCGGTAAAATTGAGCAAGTTATTGAAGTCATATCGGCAATTTTAGTATCCGGGATAGATATAAAGGGATACTTTATGTTTGGATTCCCAAGCGAAACCACCGAAGATGCTGATAAAACATTTTTGCTTGCTTCAAGAATAAAAGACATTGCGGTAAAGGTAGATGGTAATTTCCGATCAAGTGTATTTCAATTTCGGCCATATCATGGAACACAATTATATAATGAGATTGTTCAAAACGGACAAGAGATTCTTAGTATTAAAAGTAATGAAAATCTGAATATAATTAATGGACGCTCGCAGTTTAATTTCCAATCAGGCAATTATAGTGAAATAGACGATGCAGTTCTTGATGACTACATACTAAAAACACAAAATATTTCGGAGGTGGCAAATGTTTGAGTCTATAAAAAAATGCAATAAGTGTGGGTTGTGCAAGTATCAAGCCCCTCTTGTGGATGATTCTAAAACATGTCAAGTATTTTGGGTGGGACTATCAGCCAAAAAAGCAACATGCGAAAGTGAGAAACCTCTTTCACCAACAACAAATTCAGGCAAATTGATTTGTAATATCGAAGAAAGGTGTGCTGAAGTTTTAACATATAAAACTAATTTGGTTAAATGTGTTCCTTTGGATGATCAGGAGAAATTGCGATATCCAAACAAGAAGGAAATAGACATATGTTTTCCAAATTTAAAGGAAGAGATTAGCGAACTAAAACCACGCATAGTTTTTTTGCTCGGAGATAAGGTGACCAAGGCTGTAAGCAAACATTTTAAACTAACATTTGAATCATGGGATGGATTTGACTATAAATATACAGTGTATAATGAAATATTTTTTATTCCTATTCATCATCCATCATATGTTCATGTATATAAAAGAAAACAGATGGACGATTATATATTTAATGTTAAGAATTTAATTACTGAATTGCTCTAAGAAAGCGAGGGATTAGATGTAATGGATAATAAAGAAAAGGTATTGGATATGAATTGGGATTATTTTAAAATATTAGCGCAACAGCGAGTAACACATTTCAATTTTTTTATAGTTTTTATAGGCGCAATTAGTACTGTTTTTGCCACCCAAATAAATGTGGATTTGCGTGGAAATATAATAGCATTATCATTAGCAATAGCACAAGTGTTTTTGTGCTTTATTTTTCACAAAATAGATATACGGAATAAGTTTCTAATAAAACATACAGAGGAAATTATAAAAATATTTGAAAAGGAATTTGAACAAGGAGTGCCTCGTATTTTTATAATGGAAGAGCAATTAACAAAAGAGAAACGCTTACTAGATAAGAAAAAATTATATTTTTTACGCCAATTAAGCACGTCACAACTTTATAATATGTTTTATGCTTTTTTTGTTATTTTGGGACTTGTAGAAGGCATGTTTGCAATTATATTAATGGCTTTATAAATAATAAAATTTTTTATTTAAGTGAAGATCTAGAAAGCTATGAAAGCAGTTTGGAAAGCACAGAAAAATCCATTAAAAAGCCTGGTATTCCTTTTTACCGTATTAGAGACAGTATTCTTATACAAAATAATGAGATTATCAATCCAGAGATGCTCTGCTGCAGAAAACATATGCGGCGGATACGTCCCAAAGTAATATGGAGAAAAACCACGAACCAATAATATCTAAGGGCACTTTTCTTCAAGCTAAAGCTGAAAGGAAAAGACGGTCAGCCATATCTGAGTTGGATTCAAATATAAAGGGGAAATACAGTTCCAAATACGTACTGTCAAATATCCTGTTTTGTGAAGAATGCGGACTTCCCTACCGTAGAGTGGCTTGGAGTAAATGTAATAGAAAAAAGATAGTATGGAGATGTGCGAATAGATTGAAGCATGGCAACCGGATTTTTAAACAGTCGACATCATTGGCGGAAGAGGAATTCCAGTCTGTTATTATAAGGTGCCTAAGAAATGTAATAGAATCCTCTGGTTCAAGTGTGTTGCCGGATGATTCAAATACAGTATATAAGGCTTATTTAGAGAAGTGCAAAGCCCCTCTTTGTTTAGATATATACGATGATACCTTGGTTTATAATTTAATTGAAAGAATCTCAGTAAAGGCAGGAGCTGCACTCGTAATTCAGTTTAAAACGGGAGTTGTAATGGTTTCCTATCTTTATTGAGTTAAAATAGGTAGTGAATTTATACTTTTCAAATATAACAGCTTCAAGGGTGTGTGAGTCCATAGTATGTAAGCGACAGTTTTCTTGATAAAAACACCATATATTGTGCTGAAATGTGTTGAAAATAGCAGTAAAAAGTCGTAAAATCCGGTGGACATCTTTCCGAGTACGACACATGTTGAAGCAGTGATAATGATGACGTATTGTGGTTCGGACAAGAAAACTAGGGGTTAGACCACAAGATGTTGCGGTTTTTGGCTCAAAATGAGCCAAAATCAGGGCTAAAAAAATGTGGTTTAATAATCCCAAACTATGCCTTTCTATGGAACTGATTTTAGTTTACCAGTAACATTTTATCGCTTTGGCAACCTTTGTTTCAATGGCAGCAAAAAGCAGTTCATTTGCTTTACTTGTAATATTGGAACTACCGATTACTATTTGATAGATTACTTCTTTTTTTTAAATATATCCCTTTGTATGAAAACCCTCAACTGCAGCTTCGACATCAAACATTTTACAATGATAACTATGGTGCCACACGCATGCAGCTAGCTCTCTATCAGAGAGGATTAAAAGCAGGTATTTCACGTATTACCCATATCATACGCAAACAAGGGTGGCTTCACAATCCTCACAGAAAGCCAAAAGGGCGAGATGGCACAGGCGATTCTTTCAGAGTTTAATAGAATTTGGGAATCTAATTATTCACTTGGGTTTGACGAAGGATGAGATGAATTCAGTGGGTTGGTTACCTGCGGATATAACTTTAGCAGATAAAATTCGTATGTCTATATAGATAGCCATATCTATATTCGTTTAAAGTGGGTGATGATTTTGAAAAAAGGTTCAGAAGTAATAGCTATATGTATGAAATTAAAAGGAGACTATGAGGATTATCCTTTTCACGATATTAACTGGACTTTAATTCGCCATAAGACCAATAAGAAAGCATTTGCCTGGATATATGAGAGGGAAGGTAATATCTGGATAAATGCTACATGTGCCCCAGAGTGGAGAGATTTCTGGAGGAGCACATTTACCTCTATAATACCGGCATCTCATCAGAATAAAGAACATTGGAATTCCATAATTCTCGATGGCACAATTCCAGATAAAGATATTATCAGAATGATTGGAGAGAGTTATGAACTTACGAAAGACAAAAAGAAATCAGTTAAGAATTAAGTATGGGATTGCATTTGTTTTGCTCCTGCTTATAGAAGTGATAATTGCGTTATATGTACATGATTCTCTTATACGGCCATATGTAGGAGATATGTTGGTAGTAATTTTAGTGTATAGTTTCACCAGGATCTTTATACCGGAAAAATGCAGATTACTTCCATTGTATGTATTCTTATTTGCAGCAGGAGTAGAGGTATTGCAATATTTTAAATTAGTATACGTACTTGGGCTGGAAGATAACAGGTTTTTAAGAATAGTATTAGGTTCGGTGTTTGATATAAAGGATATTGCATGTTACGGTGTTGGGTGTATTTTGCTTGAAGCATTCGAGAGGAAAAAAAGCAGAAGTATTCTTTAAATGAAGCCTACATTGGTAAGAACTATAAATGCAAGATACCAAAAAACGATGTCAGTATCGCGTATAAGATTATTTCTTTAAAGGAAGTATTTAAATTAGGGTAAAATAAATCAATTATCAAAAATCAGGAAATCCCTGAGGTATGAAAGTCTCCGCTTTTCAATTTATAATTATAACCATCAAGCATTTTACCGAAAAGAGGTGAAATCCATGTTCACAGAACGACAGTGTCAGATCCTGGCTTTTCTATCCGGCGTAGATTCTTGGGTACAAGGATCGGTTCTTGCAGAAATGATTGGTGCCAGCAGCCGTACATTACAAAATGAGATCAAAAATATCAACAGCGTTATTTCTCAAAACGATCTGTCTGGGGAGTTTGGAATTATATCCAATAATAGACTTGGCTATCGGCTGAAAGATGATCAGAGCACGCTGCAATACATCCTTAACGAAAACATGCGTAAGAAAGCAAGTAAAGATAAGTATATACATTCCAAACATATTCTGATGCTATTGCTGTTTGAAAAAGATTACATTAGTATCGGAACCATAGCAGATCGGCTGTACTATTCCAAATCATCCGTAAGTGCAGATATCCCGCAGGTAAAGCGCATCGTTGCAAGAAATGCGGGAGCTGTTCTGAAAATATCAAGCAATAAAGGAATCCGGCTGGATGCGCCGGAAAATATGAAACGAATTCTTTGTATGAAAACTATTACAGGCAGCTGTGATTACTTTCAAACTACCGAAGTCATGAAAATGATTTTTGAGGATCAGAAAAAGATGGAATCAATTTTAGGAAGAATTTTTACAGAATTTGATTTTATCGTAAGCGGTGAGGCCTATTCCGACTTTGCTTTGTATCTTCTCATTTCCATCGCAAGAACAAGAATGGGATTTAAAGAAGACATGCCTTGTGACAGCCTCCTGCTTTCTGACATTACCAATGAAATTGTTAATCAGGTGAAAGCAGAATTCGACTATTCGTTCAGTGGAGCGGAAAAGCAGTCCATGGAAGGACGGATTCAGGAGCTTAATATTGTCTGTAAAAATCCCGTAGCAAATGCTGACGTTGGGAGAAACATTGAAGAATTTATACACCAGGTGGCTGCTGAAACCGGATATAAAATAAAAATCAGTAAAGATTTAAAAGCTGCCATGACGGATCACATGGATCGAATGATCAGAAGAATCCGAAGCGGCAGAACCAATGTGGGCAATTACACAAAGGACCTGTTATCCCGTTATCCCATGGAATTACACCTGTTAAAAACATGCCTTTGCCAGTCACTGAATATTGATATTCCGGATGCAGAATTGGGATATCTTATCCTCTATCTTGCTACAGCCGTTGAATCAGAGCGTAAAAAAATAGATGTGCTGCTTGTCAGTGACAATAGTGCGAGCAGTATATATAATCTGGAAAATAAGTTAAAGAAAAGCAATGGAGAACAGATCGGAACCATCACTGCAATTCCAATGTATTTATTCGAAAATAAGAGCAGCGAATACAAAGGAGAGACACAACTTTTGCTGACAACAGAAAGGGAACTGGCTTTGGTCGATAAGAGATTTTTTTATCTCGATCTGTTCATTAACAATCATCAGCTCAGCCAGTTAAAGAAAAAGACGGAGGAGATGTTGGCGGATTGGAAGATAGGCAGAATGAAGCTCCAGATCGAAAAATATTTGAAACCAGGATATAAAATCAAGGTATCTGGTGAATGTAACAGCATAAAAGAAATGCTTGAGAATCTGGATATTCCATTTGAAGAGAAGGTTACCTCCATTGAAAGTATTGGGAGTAAAGTACTTTATATCATTTCACATGACAGAAGTGGAAAAAATCTATTTCACAAAATCGAGCTGGAACAGCCATTTCAGTTTGGTGGAAAACAGATTACAACCATCTGGCTGATCCATTTTGGAGGAGATGGGGATATCGTGGAATTTTTTGATTTCGTCGCTGCCCAGATTGCAAGTATGCCATAATACATTCTTTTTCGCTATTAATGACGAAAAAGTTTGAATTTCCAATTGTTTTTTCGTACATTATAATAACATTATCAGGGAAACGCATGTACGAAAAAAAGGAGGAGTTTAGTATGGCAAAAAACTATAATGCACTAGCTGATGATATTGTGAAAGGCCTTGGGGGAGTGGATAACATTACCAAAATCTTTCATTGTGCAACCAGAGTTCGTACTCAATTATTAAGTATGGATCAGGCAGACTTGGACGCACTGAAAAGGAATCCGGATATACTTGGCGTGGTGGAAAGCGCTGGAGGTGTACAGGTAGTAGTCGGAAATGATGTAGCAAAGGTATATGATATCATAATCAATAAATTTAATATAAAGGAAAATAATGCAGGGAGTGAGAAGCTAAATGCACCTGCAGGGGATAAGACAGAGAAGCAGGGTGTTTTATCCATGTTTCTAAATGTGCTGTCAGCAATCATTGGTCCTGCGATTCCTCTGATCATGTGCAGCGGTCTTATTTCCGCAATCCTTGTTATTATGACAAAACTGGGACTCAGTACAGAGAGTACAACCTATACCATCATCAAAATGTTTGGTAATGCAGCACTTTATTTTCTCCCTGTATTTCTGGCATACACTTCAGCGAAGAAGTTTGGCTGCGATATCATGATGAGTGTATTCTTTGGTGTTATTTTTATCAGCCCCACTTTGATTGGGTTTACCAGTCTTGGCAGCTCCGTACATCTTTTCGGACTGCCGGTGAAAGCGGTAGATTATTCATCAACGGTAATACCTGTTATTTTCACAATCTGGGTATTTAAGTATGTGGAGAGATTTGTTGGAAAAATTGTTCCGGCAGCCATTAAGTTTGTCTTTAAACCACTGCTGTGTGTAATCATAATGATGCCTGTTATGTTGTGTATCACAGGACCTGTTGGAAGCTATTTAGGAGATGCTCTTCTTGCAGTTATGGGAGCAGTTAACAGTGCGGCACCCTGGGCGACTGTATTAGTAATCGGCAGTCTTGCACCACTTCTTGTATTAACCGGCATGCATCTTGCACTTATTCCGCTGGTCATGACAATGTTTTCAACAGTGGGATATGACAATATGTTATTTACAGCATTTATTGGAATGAATTTTTCCCAGTTTGGCGTTGCACTGGCCTGCCTTTTTAAAACAAAAAATAAAAATTTAAGGACACTTGCCTCATCTTGTGCAATTACTTCATTTCTGGCAGGTGTTACGGAACCCACATTATATGGTATCTGCGTAAGAATGAAGAAACCGCTGATCGCAACCTGGATCGCCTGCGTTGCCAATGCCGTATTCTGTGCCATCTTTTCCGTTAAAGTATTTAATTTTGGAGCCCCATCCTTCTTTACCATGCCAATATTCATGAATCCGGACGGAAGTATGAACAATTTCTATTTTGCTGTTGCAGCTGTTGTTATTACAATTGCAGTGAGCTTTGCGGCAACATGGATTCTTGGATTTGATGACAGTGTATATGGGGAAGAAACGGCTGCTTCATAATGAACAATAAGGAAAATGCCAGTTTCTTTGCTGGACTGGCATTTTTCAACAAAGGAGATGAGTGAATGATTTCAACCAGAATTAATAAAACAGAAAAAATAGCAGATGATTTATATGTTATTACCGAGACAGAGAGCGTTCATTGCTACCTTCTGATTGGAGAAGAAAAGGCATTGTTAATTGATTGCGGTTATGGATATGAGGACATTCACCCAATTATTCAGTCAATTACAACGCTGCCCGTCATTCTGGCAGTAACTCATGGAGATCCGGATCACGCATTAGGGGCCGGACACTTTGGGGATCTTTGGATTCACCCTCTGGATTACGGAAAACTTCTGATGAACGACAATCCGTCTGTTAAAAGTAAGATGCTGACTTACCGCCTCAATAAGATGCCCCAGCTAAATGGGGAAATAGAGGAAGATACCTATGTCAATACGCCCATTTCCCAGAAACTGAACCCTCATTTTCTGCTGAATCATGATGTGATTGATCTGGGCGGAAAGCATGTGGAAATTTTCCATACACCAGGTCACAGCTATGGTCACATTATGTTTCTTGAACAGGAAACAGGAAGACTTTTTTCTGGAGATCAGCTGACCGCAAATAATATCTGGCATTTTTTAAGCAGCGATGAACAGGCTCCATTTTCAGCCACCTTCAATAGCTTGAAACGTCTGGGAGAAAACAGAGACCGGATCACTGCCCTTTATCCCGCACATAATAAATTTCCAATTGGGATTGAGTATCTGGATGATTTAGTAGAATGCTTTGACCATGAGCTAAAAGAAAACTACAAAGAAGACGTGCCGTTTCAGTCACCAATGGGTGAAGGATATAAACATAGATATAAGACCGTTGATTTAATCTATTCCGATGAGCGCCTGGCTGATTTCCTGGGACACAGAATTCAACGATAGGAGGACAGCAATATGATTTTTCCAGAAGATTTTTTGTGGGGCGGAGCAACTGCAGCAAACCAGTGTGAAGGCGGATACCAGGAGGCCGGTAAGGGGATTACCATCCAGGACCTTGTAAAAGGCGGCAGCAGGAACTCTCCAAGAATGTTTAAAAGCAGGATAGAAGCCGATCAGTTCTATCCCAGTCATCAGGCGGTAGACTTTTACAATCATTATAAAGAGGATATAAAATATTTTGGTGAAATGGGATTTCGATGCTATCGAATGAGCATAAGCTGGGCGAGAATCTTTCCAAATGGGGATGACATCCAGCCAAATGAAGAAGGTCTTAAGTTCTACGACGATATTTTTAATGAGTGCAGAAAATATAAGATCGAGCCAATGGTGACATTAAGTCATTTTGATATGCCATGGAGTTTAACTGTCCGAAAGAATGGCTTTTTGTCACGGGATACAATCAATGATTTTGTTCGATATGCAAAGTGTGTAATAAACTATTATAAAGGAAAGGTGTGCTACTGGCTGACGTTTAACGAAATTAATTTTGGTATACTGGAAATGGGAGCTTACAATTCACTTGGGATTGTTCAGCCAGAAGATATGGAAAACGATGATTTTGTTCCAAAAAGTAGGTTGAAAAGGGATAGACAGCAGCAATTCCAGGCACTGCATCACCAATTTATCGCAAGTGCCATGGTAACCCGGCTGGCACATGAGATTGATCCGCAAAATAAAGTGGGGTGTATGATAAGCCACATTACCCAATACCCACTGACCTGCGATCCACAGGACATTCTTGAAACTCAGAGAAAGGACAGAATATTGAACAAGTTCTGCGGAGATGTGATGGTGTGGGGCATCTACCCCAAATACATGGAAACCTATATGCGTGATAATCAAATAGAAATTGAAAAGCAGCCAGAGGATGTGGAGATCCTGAAGAATGGACGTGTTGATTACTACGCGTTCAGCTATTATATGACCAACTGCTCTACGGTTCGGACTGATGTGGAACAAGTTAATGGAAATCTGATGGGCGGAGCAAGGAACCCATATTTAAAAGCCAGTGAATGGGGGTGGCAGATCGATCCTTCCGGCCTTCAGTATACGTTAAATAATCTTTGGGACAGATACCATATTCCCCTTATGATTGTGGAAAATGGTCTTGGCGCGCCGGATGTCATATCCTCAGATGGAAAAATACACGACGATTACCGTATAAACTACCTTGCCGATCACATCAAAGCGATTGGTGCTGCGATCAGTGAGGGCGCTAATGTCATGGGCTATACCGTATGGTCTGCCATAGATTTAATCAGTGCAGGAACAGGTGAAATGTACAAACGATACGGTCTTGTCTATGTTGACCGTCATGATGATGGAACTGGTAACTTCAGGAGAATTCCGAAGGATAGTTTTTATTGGTATAAGATGTGTATCGAGTCCAATGGGGAAAATCTTGAATAGAGAACGTAAGAATTCTATTTAGATAAAATTGAAAAAAGAGGGAGTGACTCCCTCTTTCCACGTAAGCAAAATATTAGAAAAAGTGCTAAACCCAACACTGGCACCCTTGTATCGTCAATAAGATGCACTCAAATGAAAACTTCTGGGGAGAGGCTTGCATGCAGAAAAACACAGAGGCATTCACTAAACAGATTTAGGATGCCTCCGTGTTATATGATCACAACTGGCTGTAATTGATCAATTCTACCGAATATTTCTGAAGCATATCTTTTGTTTTGCTGCTAACCAGAAAATCCAATTCTGCAAGGCGCTGCATATTGTAAGAGGAGGATTGGAGCAGATAAGAATCCACATAGGCCGGATGGCTCATCAGTTCCACATATGGCTTGGAAGATATATCTTTTATATGATTGTATATATAAGACAGTCCTGGTTCCTCCTGGTATGTGCGGAACTGTATAAAATCCACGTGGGGAAAGCCTGATATGTCGTGGTTTCTCAGGGGCAGCCGATATTTTTCGGCAAGTTCCCTGGCTGCATCAGCCATAACAGAATTGCTGTCTGTTGTGAATAAGTGAGAGTCCAGATGAGTTGGCTTTTTTCCCATTACCTCCACAAACTTCTGGTATTGAGCCTCCAGTTCTATCTGAATATCTTCCGGCAGATATTTGTGAGAGGACGGCAGATTTCCTGGCTTAATAAATGCCCCGTTTTCTCCCGTCAGGGTACTTCCCGAGGTAAAAGGCTGCCCAAGAGCGATGTTTAAATGCAGGCCAACGCCCAGAGAGGGGCATTCTTTAGCCAGAGAGGCAGCGTGCCGGAAGCCTGGGGTATTGGTTAAAAGTGTTGTGGATGTGAGTACCCCCTGCAGATGAGCATCCATGATCCCATAATTAACAGCCCGGCAATAGCCGAAGTCATCTGCATTTATAATCATTTTACACATAGATAGAATCCTTTCTGTCAGGTCAGCTCAGGCCAGTAGCCTCGGTTTTCTTCAATCAAGCGGTCCAGAATCTTTCTGGCTTTTTTGGCATCTGTAACAGTGCGGTTTAATGTCAGAGCCTGCAATGCTTTTGTGTAGCTGCCTTCAAAATAAGCTTCGCAGGTCAGGCGTTCGTAGGCGTACTGGTTTTCCAGTAATGCTTTATAAAAGACAGAGACCGGGCCGGTGTGGAATGGTTTAGGCCCGCGGCTGCCCAGCAGGCAAGTCACTTCCACAACTGCATCATCCGGAAGATTCTCAATGATTCCTTTATTTTCAACCATTACAATGTAGTACGTATTTTTATTTAAGTAAATGGCTTCCGCTATGGACAGAATCATATCACCGTGAGCCTCATTTTTTACAACATGAATCCCATCCAGGCTGTTTTGTCTGACTGCGCGGCGGCATTCGGAAAATACCTGTTTTTCACGGCCATCCATGACTTCGTTTGCTCGGGTATAATCCGGATTTAATTTGGAAGCTTTGTATTCCGGATAAATGTAGTATTGAAGGTAGGTGGAAGGTACATATTCATCAAAATCATGAATCATATCCTGCACCAGTGCGTAAGTGTCCAGCCAGGAAGGGTCGCGCTCAGCGGCATCAGCAGGGAGAAATCCCTTATCCTTTATCCGTTCTTTTAGCTGGGGAAGGAGATCCTGACCATTTTGATTGTAAAGGTGGGTAAACCATCCGAAGTGGTTAAGACCGAAATAAGTGGGCTCCAGGGTTTTTGCCGGTACCTCCAGCAGTTTGGCGAAAGAATGAATCAGGTTGATCGGCTGATCACAAATATTAAGAATTCTTTTGTCATCAGGGAATTCACGCTGCAGGCCGTAGGCTACAATGGCGGCTGGATTGGTGTAATTCAAAATCCAGGCATTTTGACAGTGTTTACGCACATCTTTTACAATCTCAATCATGTCCTTTAAGGAGCGGATTCCATAGGCAAAACCGCCGGGTCCGCAGGTTTCCTGACCAAGCACTCCGTATTCCATAGGAACCTTTTCATCCTTTTCCCGCATATGATATCCGCCTGTACGGATCTGAACCATTACAAAATCCACAGAGTCATAAGCAGCGTCTTTGCTTGTTGTATAAATAACTTTTACCTGAGGCGCGTATTGGCGAAACAACAGCTGCGCATATTCTCCAATAGGGGCCTGGCGCTCTGCGTCAATATCGTAAAGTGTCAGTTCTGTGACTGGGAGAGTGTCCATGTGGCGGATAAATGCATTTAATATGCCGGGGGTCCAGGTGGAACCTCCTCCCACAATCGTAATCTTTAACTTATGTTTCATCTTTTTTTAAATCCTTTCCTGTATGTTGAGCGTGGTACAATGCTTTCACATCTCTTGCAATGCTTTCAACTTTCAAGCCGTAGATGACTTGTATCTGATTGGCAGAGGGGCAGACAATGCCTGATGCGCCGGTTGATTTTAAATTTTGCTCTTGAACCAGGGACATATCCTTGATGGTAACACGCAGTCTGGTGAAGCAGTTGTTGATTTCACCGATGTTTTCTCTGCCACCTAAATATTCCAGGATCTGTTCTGCCAGCTTTGAGCCGCTTCCGGAATTTACAGGTGCTTTTTTTTCATCTTCGGCATCATTCCCTTCATTTCTTCCGGGAGTTGAAATATTAAACTTTTGGATCAGGTAGGTGAAACCGTAATAGTAGATAACCGCCATACCAATTCCGATCAATACCACAAGGTACCATTTGCTCTGTGCTCCACGGAAAATACCGAAAATCGTAAAATCAATCAGCCCTGCCTGCACGCCTCCAACGCTGCAATGGAGCAAAGCGGCTGTCATGTAGCCGATTCCTGTCATAATTACATGGAACAGGAAAAGCACCGGCGAAATAAACATAAAGGAAAATTCCAGCGGCTCTGTAACGCCTGTCAGGATGGAAGCGGTAACACTTGCAGAGAGCAGTGCCTTGACTCTTTTTTTGTTTTGATCATCTGCAGACCGGTACATGGCAAAGGCAGCAGCCGGAAGTCCGAAGATAACCACAAGAGAGTGGCCCTGGCCTACGTAGCGTGCACCCATCTGAAAAACTTCATTAGGGACCTGGCTGTTTGACGCAATGGCAGTATTAAAAATATTTAACGCACCCATAACGGTCTGCCCATCTATGGTCGCTGTTCCTCCTACAGGTGTAAAGCGCACCACCTGGTTTAAAATATGGTGGAGGCCGGTAGGGATCAAAAGCCTGTTGGCAGCACCGTATACAAATGGTCCAAATACTCCAATGGAGTTAATCCAGCTGCCGATCAGTCCGATGAATGTGTTAAAGAACGGCCAGATGAAGTAAGATGCGATTCCTGCCAGCGGAATGGTGATAATGGTGATTAGCGGGACAAAACGTTTTCCTCCGAAAAAATTAACGGCACTTGGAAGTGTAATGGTGTAGAACCGGTTATGTAAAGCGTTTACAAGAATTCCTACGAGAATACCTCCAAATACGTTCATGCGAAGTGTGAAATATCCCAGCATGGTTTCATACTTGGCATTTACAATGGTTGCGTCCACCTGTGACATCCCCAGTTCCATAAGCTTGCTGATGCTGGTGGATTCAGCGGTGATGCCCTTCAGTCCCAGAATGTAATTTAAGGTGTAATGAAATACAAGGAAGCCCAGGACAGCGGAAAATGCTGCGGTCGGTTTCTCATCTTTTGCCATGCCGATAGCAATGGACATACAGAAAAACAAAGGCAGGTTCCCGAATACCAATCCGGCCAGCCTACGGATAAAACCAATAAAATTCTGGACGTATACAAGACTTACAAATGTTTCCCCAACAATTGCGCTGTTCTGCATTGCTGCTGCAAGACCGCTGAATATACCAGCGACTGCTATGGTAGAAATGGGCAGAAGCAGCGATTTTCCGAATCTTTGCCAAAACTCTTTCATTTAAGACCCTCCGTCTCCTTAATGTAATGATTTCATTACCGGTATGAAATTATAGTTTTATAATATAGGATTAATTTAGATTTACAAGAGTTTGGAAGTATATTATTATTTATATACGAAAAGTAAAAAATAACACAAAATGTGTATTTTTTTACATCATTAGAAAAGGCGCTTCGGAGGGTGGAAAATGAATTTTTTTGATCAGCTGTCAAACAGGGGAATAAAGCTGAATCCTACAGAAGAAAAAATTGTCAATTATTTACTGGAACATTACGGCATATTGCAGAATTTAAAGATTGCCAAGGTGGCTGAAGAGTTATATCTGTCACCTAATTCCATTGTGAGGCTTTGTAAAAAACTGGGCTATCATGGGTTCAGTGAGCTAAAGTATCAGATCATACATGATCGGAAACAGTATGGAATGGAGGCTGCTGAACAGCAGACCTCTGTTATGAACAGTTTAAAACAGACACTGGACATCAATTCACGGCAGAACATTGAGAAAACGGCAAGATTGATCTATGACAGCCGCCAGGTGATATTTTTTGCACTGGGCCTCTCCAGGATTGTGGCTTTGGATATGGCAAAGAAGCTTGAGCATCTGAATAAAATCATTATTGTCCCTGATGACCGTGATAATTGTATCCTGTATGCCAATAACCTGACACAGGGACAAATCGCTTTTTTTATCAGTTATTCCGGAAGTACCGATATTATATGCAAGCTCTCTTACATTGCCCAGACCAAGGGAGTCCCTATTGTGACACTTACAGGAATGAGCCAGAACCCTATTTCCGGCAGCAGTGTAGTGAGCCTGTATGCTTATTTCAGGAAACTGAACTACAGGGATGCTGATATTACATCAAGGATTGGCTTTTATCTGGTAACCGAATTGATTTTGGAAGAATATATGAAGCTTTTTCGTTTGGAACAGCAGCCGGAGGATGAAATTGAGTAAGAAATCATTGTAAATCAGTTAAATAAAAGGCGAGAATCCTATAGTCGGTATTCGCCTCTTCCTTTTGCTACCTTTTTACATAACGGAATCCGCGATACGCTTCATCCCCTGAATATTTTATGAATTTTTCAGAGTCTTCGGAATATACCGGCTCCATTAGTTGATGTTCCTTGTTCCCGATTCCCTGCGGGAATGTGAAAACATTGAATGGGTCGTACTTTTCTTTGATTCCTTTTAGCCTGCAGACATGTGTGCCGTAATACTCCTCGAGATAATCAGGCAGCTTGTTATAGGGAAAATTGATATAAGAGCCCATGGTAACTGAGGCAAGAACAGGAAAGCGTTGGCTGACCCATAGCCTGTTTTCCTCTGCAAACCGTTTTTCCTCCCATACGGTTTCCAGCCAAATAATATAATGGGAATTCCGGTAAAAGAAGGCGGTCTCGTCTGTCCCGACTTCGCTGACTCTGCCTCCCATTGCATACATGGATAACCCTACGAAGACTGAGCCTTGAGGACGCTCCTGAATCAGATCGACTAGGGTTGAAATTTCACATTTATTGAATTCCTTCTGGACAAAGCGGCTGACAGAATTAAACTTTTCAAAAGGCGGATAGCTGCTGCCGATAATCGTCACCGCTTCAAGGAATGTGATATAATCAATGATATATTCCGCTCCCTCAAGCTCAAGAAACGGTTTTAGAATCTGTTCTGCCTCCTCCGGCTGGCCGTAAAAAACACCTCGTACAAGCATGGCAAGGCCGTCATTCGCTGAGTTATAAATTCTTGAAACCAGCGTAACTTTGGGGTCAGCATCCTTCAGCCATTGCTGCCAGGTCTGAAGAAACGCTTCCTGCTCTTTCCCATTGACATGGAGATAGTCAATTTCAATCAAAGTGACTTTTTTTACCTTGGGTGGAAGCCTGAATTTCATCAATACGACAACCCCAAAATTGCCTCCGCCCGCTCCTTGGCATGCCCAGAAGAGATCCGCGTTGCAGATACGACTTGCTTTCACAACTTCACCTTCGTAATTGACAAGTTCAAGTTCCTCAAGGCTGTCGCAGCCCAGCCCGAGATAACGGCAGGAAAGTCCCCATCCTCCGCCCATGGTATAACCGCCCACGCCTACTGTCGGGCAGGTTCCTCCGGGAAACGGATACCCCTTTGAGGAAATAAATTCATACACCTGCCGGTTTGTTACGCCGCTTTGTACTGTTAGCAGATTTTCACACTTATTAAGAAATAGATGATTCATCTCGCTTACATCAATAACAAGGGTGCAGTCACCATTCGAATAGCCTTCATAATTGTGGCCGCCGTTTCGTATGCGGATCGGCACATGAAATTTTCTTGACCAGCAAACAGCATTTGCAACATCTCCAGTGTTTCTACAGTAGTCAATGATTATTGGAAATTGCTGAATTGCTCGATTATAGTCCTGTCTCACTTTGTTGTAGACAAGATCGGTTGGTATTACAATACGGCCAGTTAAGCCGTTAAGAAAATCATCCATAGACATACTCCTTTTGAAAAGTATTTTATTTTCGAATAGGTAGGGCCGCCCTATTTAGTCAAATCGGGGCGCCCAACTAATAACATACTAAAATTTGATCTTCTTCCTCCGGTTCATCATCAAGATTCAGCATAGTTCTTGACTTCACACGTAGAAGTGTATTCCGCAACAATTGGTTCATAGATTGGCGGAATAACCAATTGGCTTTATATATTTAGGAATTAATGCCGGATCAAGTGGGTTGGGCATACGTTTATATCCTTTGGAAACTTCGATTTGCCGCTTATAGTATAGAATATGAGTTTTGTCTGCTGAGCGTTATCCTATATGCACAAAAGGGTAACAATTCGTGACACACTGTTATACCTATTACTAATCAGGAATCGCCTTCGGGAACTATTTCTGATATGTGTTGAGCAATTACGAAACAGCAGAATAAACAAACATCGGACGATCTGGTGCTTGGAATACCATTCCTAGTAGGCATGTCTTAAAAAGGGCGACTTTAATACACCCACCATAGTTCCATCTTTTAAAAGGAAAAACGACGGTATTGAATAAAATAGTTCAAAACCGTCGTTTAACTAAAACTATATACTTTATTTAATATTTCTATTGCCAAACGATGTCTTGCGTTACTGTTGGACTGTTTTGTAAAGTGTACATTTTGTAAATAGTTTAGTCACGCAACTTGATGTTTGCAGTAAGCTCGTACAGAAAGGAACAGAAATACAGGGATTTCAATTATTGCTGCCGCCATTATTACATAAGGCGACCACACGCTTATCTTACCAATATGCAGGTAGGCAAAGCCTGTCAGTTGGTAAAGCAAGCTGTTCTGCATACCGATTCCCCCGGACGGTAAGATAAAGGTAAGCCAATTTGCTCCAGCAGAATAGGTGAATATCGGAAGCAGACACGTTACAATCGCAATCAGGATAACAGAAATAGAATCCTTGAATTTAGCTGATAAAAACAATGTGAAGCTGATCGTTGCCAGTAAGGAAAGAAGTCCTCCGATTGCCAACATCATTTGGAGCTGTCCTAAATTAAATGCAGGCAAGCTAATAACGGAAAATAACATCTGCATTGATGTTTTCATGCACTCCGTTCCGAATGAAAGATTTGATATGAGTAAATGCAGTGAAATACATACAATGAACGCTACGACAAAAATGGTAAGTGCAGCCATTATTTTTACAATTGCCAATCGGGTACGACCATACTTTGCGCAGCGCAAGATACTATCCGAACCCGTTTGATATTCATTAGAAAATGTGGGCGTAGCAGCAGCGGTACATAAAATGACAAGGAGAAAAATCAAAAGTATAATGTAATCAAAAGCATCCCTTGAATAACCGGCGTAAAACTGAAAGGGCGTTTTTACCTCTGTGTATTTTTGCAGCGCTTGTCCCTGTGCAGCAGGGTGTTCCTTTTGCTCCATCTGCATAATGTCTTTCAAATGCTGTTGCGTTTGCTCATAAAATCTGTATAATTTATCGGGAGAAATCTCCATTAAACTTGTTCCCTGCCCCGTTTGGGGGTCAGAAAATGCTTCGGGCAATCTGCCTAGAAGTGCTTCTACCGGAAATACTTTTTTGATGTAAATTTCTGTCGGGAAATCCCCACTATAAATACTGTCCACTCCATATGGCTTAACAGTATTTTGATAGATTGTTAAAGCCTCTTTGAGCTTTTCCGGGGTAACTTCTCCGTTATTGGCAGAGCGAAGAGACTTTTTATAAGCAATCGCGTCCAGGCCATTTAACTCCGCTACCTTATTACCATTGTTATCATATTGATTGATGTCCTCAAACATAACAGGGAGCCATGCCATAACTGCGGACATGATCAGTGCAATTAATAATAAAACAATCGTACGACGTGATTTAAGCACACGCTTTAACTCAAGCAAATAAATACGCATAGTTTATTTTCCCCCCTCACTGGTTTCCTCTTGTGGGAACAACCATAAATATAAATCCTCTAAGCGAGGAGGAGCCATTACAGAATCACTTGTTTTTGCTTCATCTGCCAGATAGCGGATAGATACGTGATTGTCCCCCTCATTACGTTGATTAATAATTCGCAGCTGCATTTCATACATTGGTATTTTGTCAGCAGGAACCGTGCAAGTCCAAACTTTCCCCATTACTTGTTTTACCAGTTCGTCTGTTGTTCCCACATCAAGAATCGTCCCAGCTTTCATAATTGCATTTTTAGTAGAAATATACTCAATATCTGAAACAATGTGTGTTGAAATGAGTACAATCCTACCATGTGAAAATTCCGAGATAAAATTCCGGAAGCGCACTCTTTCTCCCGGGTCAAGACCGGCTGTCGGTTCGTCCATAATAAGGATTTTAGGGTCATTTAACATTGCCTGTGCAATTCCTACCCTCCGTTTCATTCCTCCAGACAGCTTGACGATTTTTTTACCTCTTACATTGGAAAGGGTAAGCGTATCGAGCAGGCTATCAATCTTTTTTCTCGTTTCTCTTGCCGGAACATCTTTTAGTGCAGCCACATACTCCAAATAATCTTTGACTGTAAAATCCTGAAAAAAGCCAAAGTCCTGCGGTAAGAAACCAAATAGACTTCTGTATGCTTCTCCCATCGTATGAATGTCCTTACCGTCACAAGAAATTTTTCCGCTGGTTGGGTTTAGAATGTCCGCAATCATACGCATAAGCGTTGTCTTACCGGCTCCGTTTGCTCCAAGCAATCCCCATACGCCCGGGGTAAGGCTTAAGGAAACATCATCAACTGCGGTTTTATCCTTAAATTGTTTCTTAAGATTTGTAATTGTCAGTTCCATGTAACTTCTCCTTTTTTAAAATTACAACGACAAACGTCCTTGTTCAGTTTTATTGTACTGAACAAGGACGTTTCAAGTTTTAATATGAACAGGATAAATTACTAAGAAAATCCTAATATCCGATTGATGTTTTCCTAAGACAAAGCTGGCAGGGATACAGTGAATGTAATGGTATCATTTTCACTTTGAGCCGAAATTTCGCCACCATGTAGACGGATAATTTCATCTGCGATAGACAACCCAAGTCCTGCTCCGCCAGAATCTGATTTGCGAGCGTCGTCCAAACGGTTAAATTTATCAAAAATAGAGGATAGCTGATCAGATGGGATCGTTTGACCGTGGTTTTCAAATGTAACAGTAATTGTATCTTTATCGGCTTTTGCAGAAATCATAATTTCGGTATTAGGGTAACTATATGCAGCAGCATTTTTGAGAATGTTGTTAAACACTCTGGCCAGTTTTTCAGAATCACCATAGACTGTCAGATTTTCATCTGCCTGAAGTATAGCGGAATTTCCCTTAGCAGATAAGACAGGATAAAATTCATCAATGAGCTGCACAAGCATATAGTATAGGTCAACATTTGATTTTGTCAGCTTGATTTGCTGTGTGTTATACCGTGTAATCTCAAAAAATTCGTTAATGAGTTTTTCCAGCCGCATAGATTTTTTCAAAGCGATTCCAATATATTTTTCTTTCTGTTCTACGGGCATATCCGGTGCTTCATCAAGTAAGCTCAAATAGCCGATTACAGAGGTAAGGGGCGTACGAATGTCATGTGCAAGATACATGACTAATTCGTTCTTTTTGTTTTCTGCTTCTTTTACGGCTTGCTGACTTAGTAGAACAGCCATTTTAATTTGGTTCATCTGTTTTTCCATATCTTTTAGGGGTTCCGACAGTTCAATCGTGTTGTCATTTGGCTGATACACGGTTTTGGTGGCATTGATGACTTCCTGCAAATATCCCCATGGTTTTTTCCAGTAATGATGAAAGATACAACAAAATCCGATTACCAAATACAAGAAATAGATGACCTCGATTCTAAGATGAAGCCACGGAAAAAATGTATTTGAAAATTGACTAAAGCCATAGTCAAATATTATTGCGAAGATGTAACCAATTAAGGTATAGAGAATTAAGGTAATGTAGAGTTTAATTCTCAATTTTCTTTCTATATCATTTTTCTTCAAAATTTCACCTCTATTCTTGCAATATTTTAATTAGATATCAACAATACAGCCATCAATCCCTGCAACCACTGAAATCACCGTATCTATTTTGTGCTTATCTTTTATCACTTTTAGTAACAGAGCATATAAGGCAGTACCGATGATACCACCTAGGGTATTGGTTATCACATCAGTAATATCCGTACTACCGATTGAAAGAACAAATTGCATGATTTCAAAAGTAATGGTTGTACCAAGAATAATAAGAAATTTGTTTCGCAGTTTCATTTTAGAAGCTAACATAGATAACAAAATTCCAAAAGGAATAAAAATCAAAACATTATCTCTAACTTCTTTTAAATGAAATTTCTCCCCGACAGCAGTAGAATAATGAAAAGGTATTAAGTTGACACTTCTTATATGGTCAATATCATTTAAAGAAAGTTGCAGTTTAAACAGTATAACCCATACCAATATGACCAGATAAGTTATGAATAACATGGAAATAACGATTTTTAAGTGCTTTCTATTTTTCACCATGGTATAGTTTTTCCTTGCCAGAGGGCTAGCAGCATTATATTTTATATCCCACTCCCCATATTGTTTTAATATATTTTGCTTCATCTCCGATATCGCCTATTTTTTCACGCAAATGACGGATATGAACAGTAATGGTATTGTTGCTTTTATTGTAATATTCATCTTGCCATATTTTATGGAACAGCTTTTCCGAGCTGACAACTATCCCTTTGTTTTCCAACAGAATACGGAGTATAGAAAATTCTGTCGGTGTTAATGAAATAGGCTTTTCATTTAGCAGGCATTCATATGTTTCGGTGTTAATTTCTATACCCGAGTAAGACAAAACTGTTCTTGTTTCTGTTTCCTGTTTAGGAGAATTGTATTTTTGATACCGACGTAGCTGCGCTTTTACTCTGGCAACCAATTCAAGCGGTCGAAATGGCTTTGTTACATAGTCGTCAGCCCCTAAGGTTAATCCCGTAATTTTGTCAGTTTCTTCATCTTTGGCGGTCAGCATAATGACTGGAAAAGTATAGTTCTCTCGAATTTTACGACAAAGGGCAAACCCATTTACTTCAGGCATCATAATATCCAGAATAGCAAGGTCCAGCTCCGTGGTTTCTATGCAAGCCAGTGCTTCACTTGCGGAATAAAACTTAAATACGGTGTAGTTTTCATTTTGCAAATAAACTTCTATTAAATCCGCTATATCATGTTCATCGTCTACAACAAGAATTTTATCACTCATGTAGATTCCTCCTTTCAAGCATATATAAGGTGTTTTATTATTGTATCTAAATATTCTTTCCTATTTATAATTTTTAGCATGAGAATTTATTAAGAATTTCCTAACATAGAATTCTTTCTATACTTTTTATATTTAAGTTTTCTATATTTTTTTGGTATCAATCATATTCCATAAGATACTTTTAATCTCATTTAATAGCAATATCTATATACATATTGTATCTGGGCAGCCGAATAATAGCAATGTTCGGATGGGATTAAAATAATTTGTTTTATCAATTATATGATATATGTAATCATATCTAAAACGTATATATGAACTGTAAATGTAACAGGATGAAATAATATGAAGCGACAAATTGAGAAATATGATTTTAAGGCTTTCGGCCAAGCTATAAAAGCAGCACGAAAGGCAAAGGGAATATTGAGAAATCAATTAGCAGACCAGATACATATTGCCCCTCGATATATTGCGTCTATTGAAAACAGCGGACAGCACCCAAGTTTGCAACGTTTTTCTTTTCCTTTCAAGATGTCATCATATCCTAAAAGACGGTCAACATTCGCTTTTGCGGTCCGGACTTCCTGCATGTAATTTTGCCTGTATTTCCACAAGCAGATTAACACGCTGCACAGGTTTTTGAGTCGGTTTTCTTTTAGAGGTAAACGGATAGGCTTTTTTACAAGAACTGCATCAATAGTTTCTCTGATTTTGCCAGAGAAAGAGAGGGGAGGGGCCGAGCCACTTGCCATAATTGTTTTTTCCATGCTTTGGATTTTCGATAATGGATAGTCCGTATTCAAGACAAATACAGTCACTTATCTTGCCAACAGTTCTGCCGGAGCCTAAAAAAATCTCTGAACTTTTTGTTTCAGTCCAGAGAGGTAGAATTGTAAATGATGTGGTTGTGAATATGAGCCTTTTCGACATGGGTCGCAACGATAAAAGCGTATTTTCCTTTTGTCCATTTTGGCCCAAGCTCATAGCTGATTTTGTTGGCAAGCTCTGGTGTGATTTCCCCCGACTTAAAGGACTGGCGTATCTGATAGGCAATCACATCATTGGTTTTATCAGGGTTTTGGGCATAATCGGTACGATCAAAAAGACACTGAGCAATGCTCTTGCCTTTGTTCTGGTGCATGGAAATTAAACGGGTGGCAGCCATATGCTGTGACTCCTTCCAGAGTCCAACTTTATGTCCGCACACCCCTTATTATAAGCAATCCAAAATTATGGATGAAATAGTATGGAAGGTCGGCGTCTCAATTAATTGGTAACCTCCAATCCGTTTTATCTTAGAAAGCAGCTAAGGGCTTAGCACACACCACACATTCTACTCAGGCAGTAAGCCCCTGCTGCTTACTTATTGATATATTTATCTAACTTGTTGGGAATACTTCATTTCTCAGGAAAAACTTTTTACTCAAAATATAAATTCCATACCAGCCTAGCAATAATAACAATTCTGCCAGGACAACAAGCCATAGTACCTCCATATACCCACCAATAACACAAAATAAGGTATTAATCAAAGGAAAACCTAGGAAAGTAAACATGATAGGAAAATCTTTTCTGTAATTCAAAGAGCTAACAAACCGACGATCCCAGAACTTGACGAAAGCTAACACCAAAATTCCCAATGAAATTACAGAAAGAGAGACCAACATTACCCATTGCATATTAGACGTTCTGGTGAAAAATGGTCCCATATAATTAAAGAAATTGGATATAGGTGAAACCAAACAAACAAGAGAAAGAATGGAAGCCAAAACCGGATATAAATAACCAATTAGTTTACTGTAGCCTTTCTTTTTATGCCACCATTCGCCGATTAAAATAAATGTAGTCCAGTATCCGGCTATATAGATCCAACCAGTAAAATTCATGACAGGTTCCCCATATATTACAGGTTCACCAGGGATGGGGTAATAACTCCACCTGCCAATGATTCCTTCCGAAGTTTGAAAAATCTGTTTTACTGCCACTGGATCCAGTGAAAAGTCAAAAATCATAGCTGTAAGTCCAGTAATGAACGGTTTCGTCCATGACGGTATATTTATCGTCTTCAAAACACGTAACGTTGAGTAAACGATAAGAAATTCGATAATTGGAACAGTTATTGGTACATTGAATATCATTAGGATACTGCGACCATATGAGTAAAAACCTTCTTTCCCAATAGATCCCATAAATACAGCAACATTTTCAAAGGCTGCGGCGTAGAAAAAGACAAAGGATATGAATTGCATTAATACAATTTTTGGACGCTCTTCATTATCAATTATATAAAAAATCATTAAAGTGGCAATGATTAAAACTAAAATATCTTGTATAATCCATGCAGGAACCAGCGTTATATTTCCCATTATTTTACCTCCATTTAAAATTATGATTGAGTTGAACGTTCAAATATATTATACTAACACAGTGTTACTTAATCAACAGGCAGTTCGATAACATTACGTTCGATATCTTACAAATCATATAAGTGTTGTTCGTTTACTGATTTATTTAGGGAGGATATTATGGCATACGAAAAAGCAGACCAACGAGTGAGATATACAAAGATGGTTATAAAAAACAGTTTACTGGAACTTATGAAAGAACATCCTATTAGCAAAGTTACGGTTACAGATATATGCAAGAAAGCAGATATAAACCGCAATACTTTTTATTCCCATTATACGAATCAGTTTGAACTTTTATCCAATATTGAAGATGAGTTATATGAAGAAATCAGACAGGTTGTGGAACATACTATGAACCTTGAAGCGTCTGGAAAACTATCATATGAAATTTGCAAGTATATAAAAGCGAATAGTAATATATGTGAAGTATTATTTTCAGAGAATGGGGACAAAGAATTATTAGAACGTATTCTTTATATTAGCCACGATATAAATATTGAGAAATGGATGAAAGAAGTTAAATACTTTGATCAAAAGTTATTTGATAAATGGTATACATTTACCGCATATGGTAGCATAGCCATAATAAAAAAGTGGGTTAAAAGTGGTATGAAGGAAAGTCCTAGCAAAATTGCTGCTTTTATTGATAAAGCGACAGAAGCAGTATCGAAAGATTTTTAGTAGTGCGCTATTTCATGATGATAACCGGTAAACTTTACTATACCCTGCCTCCAAGGCCCCACCAGCTTTAGGTGGCATCTTTATTGACCGTTCAACGTATGTGGGAGCAGGAATAAGAATGACGTATTGTGGTTCAGACAAGAAAAGTCGGGGTTATCAGAAGGCCCCCCGACATCACTGCCCCAGCAGCTTTACCGCCACAAAAGCCGTGAAGCTGTCCTTGTCCCATGAAAAGGTGAGGTCGCCGCCATGTCCGTCGATTACCTCCTTTACGCTGCACAGGCCGAAGCCGCCGTTCTCTTTTTTACTCAAAGGCATTCCATCCTTATAAAATATTTTCCCGTCAAAGCTGTTTTTTACCATAAACAATAGCTGGTTTTGTATGCTCTTGGTTTCCAGCTTTATGCTGCGGTTCTGCTCCAGTTTCTCACAGGCATGCACGGCGTTTTCTAAAAGATTGCCCAGAATGATACATAAATCATAATTAGGAACACTGAGGGATTCCGGAATGTTTAAGCTTACGTCAAACTGTATGTTCTGTTTTTCGCAGCGTTCTGCGTAGTCAGCCACAAGTGCATTGATGACATGGTTGTTGCAGAAATTTTGAAGCTCATAGCCGGAAATCTTTTGTTCAATGTCGGTCAGATATTCGTCTGCCCCTTGTGAATCACCTGCCTGGAGCATTTTTCGTGTGGCATTCAGATGATATTTGTAATCGTGGCGCAGAATGCGGAGCCTGCTATACATTTCATCCATCTTGTGGTAATGATCCCGCCCGGTGGCTACGATGCCGCGCGCAAAATCAGCTTCGTACCGTTCTTTGCTGATGATAAAATTCACACTGCCTGAAAGACGCCAGATGACGGCGGCAAATACGGCCATTCCGGCAAGCAGACCGATGGTAGTCTGAATGATAATCAGCTTTGTAATACCACCGTATTGGGCCTGTATCACATCAGCCCCCGCCAGTCCCATAAATTCGCCTGTCTCCCGGTGAAAAATGGGTGCGTAGGAGCTTAAGCGAACACCGTAGGGAGTACGGATAAAATCCTCACCCAAAACAGCCCTCTGCTCCCGGAACGCTGTGCGCCATGCTTTGGTTACGGCATGATCCATGACACCCGGTGCGGTATAAACCGGGCTGTCGGACGGCTCTCCGCCGATGACATACATGGTGGTATTTTCGTCTACCTGCTTCACGGTATAGATGTAAGTGACATGTTCTACATTCACCTCTTTGAGTTTCATCATCAAGGTTTTGGTGTTCTGGTAATATGCGCTTTCCATATCCATATCTTCAAGGAACGAGGCATAACCATCCGAATCCTCGGCAATTATTGCTGCAACTGTGGCTGCCAGAGCATGGCAGCGTCTGGAAAGCTGTTCTTTGAGCTGGCTGGCGGCAATCTGGTAACTAACCACCCCTGTTGTTATCAGCACCGCACTCAACAGGACAAACAGCCATTTGAAATGGGTGATGGTGCGCCTGTCGTATTTTTTATCATAGCTCATGAATGCTCACCTCCAAATTTCCATTGATAAAACCTGGCTCTTGTATCCCGATAGCCTCGGGGAATGGGAATCTGCCTGCCGCTGCGGGTGATCATTTCCCGTTCGGAGACCTCTGCAATATCCTGCATATTGACCACATAGGAGCGGTGGCACTGGATGAACCTGGGGTCGCAAAGAAGCTGTGCGGCAATTTCAGAAAAGGTGGCATTTATGCAGATCTCGCTGCCATCGGTCATATGAAAGTAAATTTTATGAAGAATTACTTCTGCATAGGAAATATT
The DNA here is from genome assembly GCA_902363735.1 of Clostridiaceae bacterium. Taxonomy (GTDB): domain Bacteria; phylum Bacillota; class Clostridia; order Lachnospirales; family Lachnospiraceae; genus Lacrimispora. The sequence goes on along the minus strand of CABJBA010000001.1, from coordinate 681,574 downwards.
CCGGTGCGGAAGTATTTTTGTTGTCCCTGCTGTCTGCACTGCAATTTCCGTCCGGTCGTCTCTGATTTTCGCCTGTTCCAGCTTCTCCAGTATTACCTTGACACGCTCTGCTGTGAGCGGCTTGAGCAGATAGGAAAAGGCGTCAACCGTGTAGGTTTCCGGGCCATAGTCTTTTGATGTGGATAAAAACACAATCCTTCCGGCATAACCATCTTGGCGAAGCTGTTTTGCAAGCAGGATACCATCCATCTCCGGCATGACAATATCCAAAAAACAACAGTCCACCACCGCTCCTGCGCGAATGAAGTTCAGGGCATCTAGGGCATGGTGGAATTGATTTATATTTACCGAAAAGCCGGAAGTTTGCAATAGGCCGTCAAGCTCGGCCGCTTCCGATATCAAATCGTCGCAGATTAGTATATTCATTTAAAACCTCCTCACCAATATTTTACCATAGTTTCCAGAAAGTATATTATGTTTTTTGTGCAGGAAAAGGTGCGATTCGTGCAGAAAAAGGTGTTATTCGTGCAGAGGAGGTTGTTCCAGTGTATTTTTTTTAATATGCTGTAAGCAAGTTAATGGTTTCGTTCCGAACAATACATAATACTAAACAAATTTTAAGGAGGAAATAACATGGGGCCAGCAAGTAGAAAAATACTTTCCCTTACGCTTTCGGCGCTGCTGGTGGTGGGAACACTGCCGCAGACAGTGTTTGCAGTGGGCGGAATGTCTTCTTCGGGAGCAGGAGGCAACATTACTGCCTTTGAACTATTGGAGGATAGCGTAAAAAACCGGATAGAGCCCCTTGGCACATCCTTGGAGGATTTAAAACTGCCGGCTAGTCTGATGACAACGGTGGAGAATGATTCTGCCCAGGATACAGAAGAATCGGAGGAGAAGAACCCTGCGGAGAGTACGCAGGACGGTAATACGCCTGGTGAGGATTCTGACAGCGGCAGCGACGTGCCTGATCCCGATGGGGATGAGGAGGCTCCCGCTGATAATGAGCAGCAGACCGGTACACCGTCAGAAGCACAGAGATCTGATAATAACAATGATAATTTGCTCAGGGCACAGGCCGTTACAGGTTACGCTGCTGTGCTGGATAAAAGCGGGCGTGTCAGCAGTTCGATTCTGAATTTAGCAGAGGACAGTGACGATACAGACCATACTGGAAGTACACAGCAAACGGTTTCGGTTCCGGTTACAGAATGGACATCAGAGCCGGAGTTTGATCCGGATACTCTTGGAACTTACGTTTTCACTCCGGTGCTGGACGAAGCGTGGAGCCTTGCGGATGGTGTGGAGATTCCCACGATTACTGTGCAGATGGTTATGGGCATTATGCAGCTGGCCAGCGACCTTTCTTCGTTTACATTTGATATCAGTGAGGGAAACATCACGATTGAAGAGGGCGCAACCTCGGATACACTCAAGGTCAGCTACGGAGAAAAGCAGGTTAAGGACAATATTCCGGAAAATGAGAAAATCACTCTGACCGGGAACAGCGAAGGGCGTCAGATTGAGATCAAAGCCTCTTGTTCGGTCAAGCTGGAAAATTTAGATATTACTTCATCAGCAACACCAATAAGAATTGAAGGGGATTCGCCGATTAAGGTGGTGGACATCACCCTATCAGGAACCAATACCCTTATTAGCACAAACGATCATGGATTTGGATTGACCGGCGGCCACACGGTAACCGTTTGCGGCAGTGGATCCCTCTCCGTTACTGGAGGCGTTACTGGAGACTATTACGGGATAGATATTGGCAACAGAACGCAGCTTGTTATTACGGAGGAGGCCGACGTTACAGCAGAGGGGAGGGTCTTCGGCATTGGTACCGGAACGCTTAGTCAGGACTACTGTTCCCTTACCATTTCCGGTAATGCCCAGGTTCGGGCGGAAGGAGACGACTATGGAATTGGAGGAGTGACGAGCTTTAAGGTTATTCTGAAAGATTCCGCGCAGGTTTGGGCTACCAGCAATGCTAACTTTGAAAACAGCTCTGGCAAGCCCCTTTACTTATTGGAGACAACGGTAACCGACAGTACCGACAACTTGGTGGAAGGTGCACAGGTTCAGAGCGGAAGCCGCAGCACGACCACCGATGCAAACGGCAAGGCTTACCTCTACATTCCAGCCGATGAAGAAGTTACGCTGAAAATATCCAAGACGGGTTACGTTACGGTACAGGAGTTACCTTTTTCCAAAGACAGCTCTGGGGAAAACAAATCTCTGGTTTTATCACCGTTAAGCCCCGAGACACCTGTCATAAGTGGTCAGCCACAGAGCAGCAGCTACAATCAGGGAGATGCGGCAGCGGCAATTTCAGTGACAGCAAGCGTATCCGAAGGTACAACACTTTCCTATCAGTGGTACAGTAATACCACTGACAGCACGACAGGCAGTTCGCAAATCATCGGTGCAGCAGCCGACAGCTATATACCGGATACCAGCATGGCTGGCACACGATATTATTACTGCATTGTCACCGGCACAAATATCGGTGTTGGCGGTCCGCAGCCGGCTGCCGTCACCAGCAGCATTGCTGCGATCACTGTAAATAGTTCTGGCGGTAATAGCGGAGGCGACAGCTCCGATAGTTCTAATTCTGATGATGACAAAACTATTAAGACAATACCATCCAACCAGACCGATATGCCTACCGTAGTCCGAAAAGAAGTATCCGGCACAACGGAGATCAACGTGCTTACTGCCGATACCATCACCGAGCAGATGGGAAAAGACATCATTGCTGCTGCAGAGCAAGCCGCCAAGGCTGCAAACAAAGCTGCCAATGGCATTGCAGTGGAGTTTGACATAAAAACCGGCGGCGATTATGAAAGCCTTGTGGCAACAATTGAAGCAGGAACCATCGACCTGCTGAATGCGGCAGGCGTAAAATATGTCAGGATCAGTTCTGCACTCGCCGACATCAGCTTCAATACTAAGGCATTTAAAGAACTGGATACGCAGTCCGCCGGTACGGTTACCCTTTCGGTGAAAAAAGCCGAAAAGCTGTCTGACTCTGCAAAGGCAGTTATTGGAGAGAATCCTGCCTTTGATATCACCATTGAGGACAGCAGAAAGGCAGCAATTACCGACTTAAGAGACGGTACCGCCACCATTGGCATTGCTTATGACGCCAAAACGGAAGGTACCGGCAGCCTGTATGCCGTATCGGTAAAGCAGAACGGCCAAATTGAGTGGATTACCAATTCCAGCTATACCGGAAGCCGCCTGCTCTTTTGCACCAATCACTTTTCAGTGTACGGTGTGGGCTTCAAAACTGCAGCTTCGGCCTTCTCCGATACCAAAGACCATTGGGCTCAGGAAAGCATTAACTTTGTTGCCAGCCGAGGATTGCTCACCGGCACAAGTGCCACTGGGTTCAGCCCCAATTCCTCTATTACCAAAGGCATGTTCATCACCGCTTTGGGAAGACTGTCCGGGCAGGATATGGGCGGTTACACGCAAAGCAGCTTTACCGATGTAAAATCAGACAGCCATTATCTTTCCTATATCCAGTGGGGCGTAAATTTGGGCATTGTATCTGGAGGCGGAGATAACAAATTTGAGCCGGATCGTGCCATCACCCGTGAGGAAATGGCAGTTATGCTCTACAACTATACCAAGGCCACCGGCTATACTCTTCCAAAATCGGTAGAAAAGCTTACCTTTACCGACAACGGCAGCATTAGCACAGGGGCAAAGGAAGCCGTAAGCGCTTTGCAGCAGGCGGGTATCGCCGCCGGTACTGGAAACAAGCTGTTTAACCCCCAAAGCACAGCCACCCGTGGGGAAGCAGCGGTCATCCTCAGAAACCTTGTTGAATCGCTCATTGAAGAATCCACCGCAAGAGGCTGGAGCAGGGACGCCGCCGGAAACTGGATGTATGTTCAGGACAATGGGGATATCCTCACCGGCAACTGGCTTACGGACATTGACACCAGATACTATTTTGACACCGACGGTGTTATGGCAGCAGGCAGATGGCTCCAGATCGGCGGCAAGTGGTATTACTTCAATGCCGACGGAACACTTGCTAAGAGTACGAAAGTTGATGGCTATGAGTTAGATGAAAACGGTGTGAGAAAAACATAATATGGTATTAAAAAAAAGGACGCACATGCTGAAAATTCAGTTTGGAGTTGTCGGTATTAGTTGACCAAAACCTTGAAAGAAGCCTATTTTATTACAACAAAAAGAATGTTGGAAGTGTGTTTTCAAGCACACTTCAACATTCAGTATAGAACCTTTTTATATACAGAAATTTGGAAAGGATGGAATGAACCATGAAAAATTCCATGCAAATGTTTGTGTTTTTACCCCCTTCTTTCCTCGCATCTACAGAAAGAATGAATGGGGTGACATTGATAATAATCGGGAGTGTGGACTTGTTGAAAAAGCTTAGTGCTCTGTAAGAAAACACCGGTAGTCAGCCTGTTTGTTAACGGAGGCCGCTTTACATAACAATTTATATCGTGTGTAAGGTTGACTTTACATTAATGTTGCAGTATTCTTTTGTAAGGTAAACATTACAAAAGGAGATTGATATGAAAAACCGGATTAGAGAATTACGTGAGCAAAAAGGTCTTACGCAAGAGCAGTTGGGAGAACTAGTCGGAACATCTAGGCAGGCCATTCTTGCTATAGAAACAGAAAAGTTTGAGCCTTCCATTTGGTTGGCTTATGAAATTGCACAGGTGTTTTCATGCTCTATTGAGGAAGTCTTTTTATTTGAAGAGAGTTTCAGAAAATCCAGAGCGGAAAGTAGCAGGAGGGAAAGTAATGGCAATAAGACAAATTAGATATGACGGTGATCCTGCGCTCACGAAGAAATGCCGCAAAGTAGAGGTGATTGATGATAGGATACGATTGATTCTCGATGATATGATGGACACGTTACATCAAACAGAAAACGGTGCTGCGCTGGCTGCCAACCAAATTGGTATCTTAAGAAGGTTGGTGGTTATAGATTATTGCGATCACTATTTAAAACTTGTAAATCCTCTTATTGTGGGATACAGTGGTGAACAGGAATGTGTTGAAGGTTGCTTGAGTTTTCCTGGTCATTACGTCAAAACTATTCGCCCTCAACGGGTCACCGTACAGGCTTTTAATGAAAATGGAGAGGAAGTTTTGTTGATTGGTGAAGATGAAATGGCAAAATGCTTTTGCCACGAAATAGAACATTTGGATGGTTTGATTTTCTTGGACAGAGCAATCGAAGAACTGGAATTATAAAGCCCCACACAGTCGGTTATAATTTTCCGTGCGATTACAAAATAGTAGTCGCTTTTTTTCTTTTGCTCAAAACTTAGAAAGGTGGTTGTCGTAACAAAAACAGCGAGCCGGAACAGCGAAAGCCTTATGCTCTGCCGCCAGCAATTTGGAATTGAACAATGTGTTGAACAACCAGAACTAAAGCCGATGGATAAACTGCGACGTGTTTCCCAATAGTCAAAATCACCCGGCTTTCAGCAATTATTGAGGCTGGTATAGAACCGTTGACAAACGGGGACAAATGCCACAGTGAAAAAGAACGAATACTTACATTTTTCTGTATAAGGATGTATAATAAATACATTGTTATATGAATTACATAACAGCCGAAGAGACTTGAGAACCCACGCAGAGGCAAAAAGCTGCACAGCCTTCAATGCATTCCACAAAATAATCGAGGTGTTCAGGTGAGAGCATGAAAAACAGACCAATAAAATTTATCAGCATATATTTCGGTTCGAGCCTTGATTTACGTGTACGGCTGTTCAACATTCTGGCAATGGCGGGTGTGACGGTCAGCCTTGTATCCGCCATCGTTGCCGTTGTAATGGGAGAAAGGCTGCAAAACACCATCGTGTATCTGGTGTTTGCCCTGTTGTCTGCTGTACTTTTGGTTTATGCCTCCCAAAGCGGAAAATATCAGCTTTGCTATTTGATAACGATTGCGGCTGTTTTTTTCGTAGGTTTTCCTGTTTTCTTTTTTCTGAACGGGGGGTATTACGGAGCAACTCCTTATTTTTTTATCTTTGCCATTGTGTTTACTGTCTTTATGCTGGATGGAAAGCGGGCGGTTGTCATTGCAGCGGCGGAGCTGTTGTTTTACATAGGGCTTTGCCTGTATGCCTATTGGTTTTTTGATCCTGGCGCATACTACGACAGCCGCTGGCTTGTTATGATGGATGCGGTATTTGGTTTTGTGGTGGTGGGGCTTGCCCTGAGTATTGTCATGCTGCTGCAATTTGGGCTTTACAACGAACAGCAGCAAAAGCTGGATGAGCAAAACCATATTTTGGAGAGAGCCAGCCGGGCCAAAACGGAGTTTTTATCCAACACCTCCCACGAGATGCGCACGCCGCTTACGGTCATTTCGGTGAATGTGCAGACGGTGGCGGAGATTTTGGAGGATATAGATGAAGCGGTAAAGGATTCGGAAACGGCGGAGCTGCTACAAAGTGCCCAGCAGGAAATTATGCGGCTGGCTCGCATGGTCGGTGGAATGCTGACCCTTGCCTCTATGAGCGAAAACACTGACAAGCAGCTGGTGGATTTCTCCACTTTGCTGCGCAGCAATGCGGAAATGTTTTTCTTTCATGTGCAGAAGAAGGGCAATTGTCTTACCGCAGACATTGCCGAAGGAATTCATGTATACGGCAATGCGGACTTACTGGCACAGGTGGTGTCTAATCTCATCCAGAACGCCGCCGCTCACACTGTAAACGGGGAAATTGTATTACGGACGGAAAAGGCGGAGCATGAGATTCTGGTGACAGTGCAGGATACAGGCTGCGGTATTTCAGCCGAGCTTCAGCCACATGTGTTTGAACGGGGCGTTTCCAGCGGGGGAACCGGCTTTGGCCTGTATCTGTGCAAGACAGTGGTGGAATCCCATGGCGGACGGATATGGATTGAGAATACGGGGGACAGCGGCACAACAGTAGCTTTTACCCTGCCTGCCTATGAAGGCCAATTGGGAGGTGACGAGAAATGAGGGGCAAACAGATTTTACTGATAGAAGATAATGAGAAAATTTTGCAGGGTAACGAGCGTATGCTGAGACGGCGGGGCTATGAAGTTGTCACAGCACTGACCCTTGCAGATGCCCGAAACGCTATGAAAGGACAGTTGCCTGACCTGCTTGTGCTGGATATTATGCTGCCTGACGGCAGTGGACTTGATTTTATGGGGGAGCTGCGGCAGCATTCCCGTGTGCCTGTGCTTCTGCTGACCGGGCTGACCACGCCGGAGGATATTGTGCGTGGACTCAACGCCGGTGGAGATGACTACCTTGCCAAGCCCTACGACTTTGCCGTGCTGCTGGCTCGTATAGAGGCACTTTTGCGCCGGGCCGAGCATGTTCCTGAACAGCTGACAAAAGGCAGGCTTTGTTTGGATGTTACGGCGGATGTGGCCACGCTGGACGGTGCCGATCTGCTGCTGACCCCAAAAGAATTTGCCCTGCTGCTGCTCTTTACGCAGAATGAAGGGTGTTTTATCAGTGCGGATTACCTGTATGAAAAGGTGTGGAAGCAGCCTATGGCAAGCGACAGCAATGCCTTAAAGAGTGCTCTCAAGCGTTTGAGGGCAAAACTGGAAGGCAGCGGATATTGTATCGTACTATCCAAAGGTAAGGGGTATCAGTTTGAGAAGGAATAAAGGAACTGAAAGAAGTTTTGCAGCCAGAGTGTCAATTTTGACACTCTGGCACTTTTGATTTTAGGGTATGGTAAAATAAGGTCGGAGATATACAAGAATTCAAACTTTCTGGCCTGTGCGTTCAGATAAGGAGGCGGTTAGGAAAATGTGGTCTGAACAAACGATAACCGGGCAGTTGAAAATTATCCGTGTCGAAGCGTTTGACGGAGACTCTTTTGGTATTACGCTGGAAAGCGGACACACCATTTTGTTGGAGCTGGGAAATAAAATCCGGCAGCCTGCATTTTCCGCGCTTATTCAAAACGGCGGCTTCTGCAAACCCCGCACCGACGGCAGGCGAATCTACTGGCCCGATGGAACCTCCATCACGTTGGAGGAAGTTTTAGAAATGCTCCTGTCCCACGGAGATGGGACACCGCAACAAAGTAAGAATGAGGAGGAATAAGTTTATGACACGAACATGGAAACAAATTGGCAGCCTGCTCCTGTCGGTTTGCATGGTCATGACCATGCTGCCGGCAGTGGCATTTGCCGAAGGCGGAGCAAAGGATTCCGGCGCACTGCCTGGAACCGGCGACAGGATTACTGCCTTTGCGGCTCTGGATGCGGATATTGCTCTACAGACGGTGGAACCCGGTACTGAAGAGAACGAACTGAACCTGCCGGCAGAACTGACCGTCACGGTTACGAAAACAGTAACGACCACTACCGGCTCGGCTGTTACAGATATGGTCAGCGGCAATGACATTGCCACGGACAGCGAGGCACAGGAACGGGATGAGAAAACGGAAACACAGGAAATTCAGAAGGAGACCACAGTAACCGTATCCGGCTGGACTTCCGACCCGGCCTACAGCCCGGAGTATGATGCGGAGGGAAATAATACCTATGTCTTTACTCCCGCACTGGAGCTGCCCGAGGGCTTGACGCTGGCGAAAGACGTGAGAGCCCCGGTGATTTCGGTGGATATCCAACCGAAAGCCGGCAGGGGCATGATGCGGCTGGCGGCTGGATATGACCTCATAGTCCAAGGCAACGCTGGAGCCGATGGCTCAGCAGGAGGCGGCGATGGTGTTGACAACACCCAAACATATGACGATAATGACGATACCGAATGGAGAAATGTTACAGTCACAGGTGGTAACGGCGGAATCGGCATTCCAGGTGGAACGCCCGGCGGCAAAGGAGGAAAGGCCGAGGTAAGTCTCTCGGCATCAACTATCACCGGCGACATCAACATCGTCAGCGGAAATGGAGGCGATACGAACCGCCCCAGTTCTATAAATGAAGACTCTGGCACGGGTGGCGATGCTCGGTTGACCCTGACTGCACCGGTTGTCACTGTGAGCGGCGGCATTCTGGTGAAAACCGGCGATGACGGCGATGACGGTGGCGTATGGTGCGGAACACCTTTTCTATACGTGGAAAAAACTTTGCACACACTCTCCCTTGCGGTTGAAAGCACAAATGCTGGCGATTATAAGGTATTCGTCAATACGCTGGAGGTAAGCGAGGACACGGAGATTACTGTCAATGCTGGAATGGGTGGTTTTATCAATTGCACATTACGAACCGTCAATATTGCCGACGGCAAAACGCTGACGATCAACAATGCAAATGGCAAATTATATATTGGAACAATCAATTTTATCGGCAGCGGCACAGGGCAGGTCGTCATTGCGGATTCGGGAAATTTAGGAATGGATTCGCTAAACTTCTTCCACAAGGCGGCATACGATATACCGGAGTCAGCCGTGGGTACAGCCATTGCGGATATAGACGTATCCGATGGTGTAGTCGGCGGGGGAACGTCATATAGCTACAGTGCCAGTGGACTTCCAGCAGGTATTGGCATTGACTCGGCTACCGGTGTCATTTCCGGCACACCCACAACGGCAGGCGCGGCAGGTACGGCGACCATCACGGTGACGGACAGATATCAAAGCAGCAAAAGTATTGCCGTAAACTACGGTGCAGTCACGGGCGGAAGTTCCGGAAACACGGTTAGCGTCACCGGCGTGACTCTGAACAAAACAAGAGTTTCCCTTTACAGCAACATCACGCCCAGGACTGCTGCTCTTACCGCCACAGTTTCCCCTGCTAATGCCACCGACAAATCGGTGAATTGGGCCAGCGGCAACACGGATGTGGCAAAGGTAGACCAAAACGGAAATGTATCGTCAGTGGGTAACGGCACCGCGGTCATCACTGTTATGACAACAGACGGTGGATACACCGCATCTTGTACAGTTACGGTTTCCAACTATAACAGCGGAGGCTCTGGTTCAAGCTCCGGCGGCAGTTCGCCATCCGGCGGTTTATCCACTGGAACCACATCTCAGGGTACTATTACGACTGATTCCAGGAAAGGCCAGGTCAATTCCGTAACTGGCATCATAACGGGAAGCGGGAGCGGCCATTCCCAATGGCAGACGGAGACCAAGGCGGACGGCAGCACAAGCTGGAAGCTTGAGTACGCGGACGGAACCACTGCGGCTGGAAGCATGATCACACGGGAGGACGGAACCACCTATGAGCAGCCTGCCTGGGAGATGGTCAACGGAGCCTGGTATCCCTTTGGGGCGGATGGTTACGTAAAGAACGGCTTTGTAAATGATCCAGCTTTGGGAGGGGTTTTCTATAACGCCCCCAATACTGGAATGAAGACTGGCTGGCAGATGATAGAGGGTAACTGGTATTACTTTAATCCGTACTCTGATGGGAAAAAAGGGATTATGTTTGCGGATACCATGGTTGACGGATACTATGTGGATAAGAATGGTATTTGGAACGGAGAGGCCAGAAAAGAATAAAATTCGGTCAGTGACCGCTGTGTCAAAAAAATACCAGGATATATAAATGGTAAAGGGATTTCCCCAAAATGCTTCATCATGAAAGGGCAGACAGGTTTTGATTGTCTGTCCTTTTGTGAATGAAAATATAGACGATATGCCTCTAAAAACGACTGAATATGCTTTGGATCGTTACGATTTTTTCTGACGATCTGCAGCAATAGAACAAATTACCACGTATCCTTCTTGGCAAGGCTGCCCCATATGTGTAAACATATCTAAAAGAAAATAAGTATTAGGGTGGAATAGTATGGAGCAAAAAATTGACAAATACGACTTTAAGGCTTTCGGTTAATCCGTAAAAAATGATTATTTCATCTGCTCTTAATGCCCTTTTGCTTTACATATTTACTTGCTGCCCTTTGGCGTTCCTCGCTGTGGAGAGGTCAGACGGAAAAGATAATGCCATCACTGATAAGTGTGAGCATATTGGTTTTATCACTTCATTTCGCATTCAAGCATATAAAACTGGGGAATTGCTGAATGAAAAGTCGAAAGTAATACGATCCATATACATCAGCGAATTAAAAAAGTGATGATTATGTCAACTGTATTGCCAATAAAAGAAGCGCATACATGGTAAAGCGGTTTGTAGACGGGGCAAAGTTAGTCAATGTGGCCGTTTCCCGTGCGAGCAGACAATTCATTTTAGTAACAAACAGAGAATTGTTAAAAAAACAAAGTGAAATAGGTGGTTTAATATGGTATATTGAATATAGTAATCCTGATAATAATGTAATAAAGATCAATGTTGTGTCAGTTTTTGACCTGTTTTATAAAAAATATTCAAAGAGATTAATTCCTCTAAAAAAATGAATAGCAATACTAATTTTAAATCCCAGTAAATTATTTGTGTTTTGTCGGAAGAGGTATTTAATCAGGAGAAATATTATCTGTGTTTTTATGCAGAGAAAATGCTCATAAGAAATCTGATCAGAGATGTAAGCCATTTACTAAAGAGGAGTTGCAATATGTTAATAATCGGTCATCTCTGGATTTCATGATTTATAGAAAAATAGTAAAATCTTGTGTTCTGGCAATTGAAGTTGACGGTTTTGAATATTATGAATATAGTCCAAATCAATTAAATCGTGATAGATTGAAAAATTCAACTTTACAAAAGTAAAAATTCCTCTATTGAAGCTGCCTGCAAATCATAGCGCAGAGCAAGAAAAATTAAAGAAGATGTTAGAAAAACTGCTATAAAAATGCTTATTATACCGTGAGGTAAAGTATGGAAAAGAACAGAACTTGGATTCTGTACCATCGATATTAAATCAGCAGTTGAATACGATTTAAATATGGTGCAAATCAGGCTTTAAAAACAAAGTCGTTTTGTGATAGAATCCTAATTAAATAATATGGAGCCATTAATGCGGGCCTCAGGTCTGGCTTAACTACGGAGGAACAGGCTGTCTATTAGAGTGAAAAACGGAGCTTCATATTGAAAGCAGAACAGAAGAGGAATGGGGGATTCAAACGTGGCTGAAATAAATCTAGTCACCCAGGAAAAGGGAATTTGGGCCAAAAAATTGGGTGAGGCACAGCATATGCCAGTTCTTTTATGCTTGGGTGGGGATGAATTTACCGAACAGTTCTCCCAAATAGAGCAATTGCTTTTGTCAGCGATTCAAAAAGGGGAGTGCCGGCCTTTTATTGTGAGCAGCTACCTTCCACAAAGCTGGGAGATAGAATATACTCCATGGCCTGCACCATCGCTGTTTAAAAAAGCAGCAAGTTTTGAAGGAGGCGCAGAGGAAACCTTGTCATGGACACTGAAAGATTGGATTCCTCACGTAATAACAATGTTTGGTTTGCAGGAGAGTAAAACCGAATTTTATTGCATGGGTTATTCACTGGCTGGCTTGTGTGCTCTTTGGATGTTACATGAATCAACCCGTTTTTCTGGGTGTGTCTGCTGCTCCGGCTCATTATGGTACGATAATTGGGTTGATTATATCAATGGCCATGAGGTTCCTTGTAGGAATAGCCGGATTTATCTTAGTCTTGGAGATGAGGAAGCCAATGCCCGCAATAAACGCATGGCACAGGTTGGTGAAAACACAAGGCTTACTTATGAAAAATTAGTTGCCGATTCCAATGTCAGCCACATCGTTTTTCAGTTAAATCAAGGCGGACATTTTACTGACGTAGCAAATCGTCAGGCAAAAGCAATTCAGTGGCTTATGCAGAACCCGTAAAAATAGAAAGTACAGGAGGATGTATTGAATAAAGTCTTCCATGAATTCAAATTACAACATTTGCACATACAGATAACGTGGTATTGATGATAAGGCTGTAGGAAAGGGCTGTTATCTGTTATATTTTAATAAATATACATTTAAGAACTTAAGAAAGGGAAGTGCATCTGTGAATAAAATGAACAAATGCGGAAAATTATTATGAAAAAATTAAATGATTATTTATACTCAGGCGATACCGTTCTCAAGATATTACAGAAATATACAGAGGATCTGAAACAGTCGTCGAAAGAAACTTGTAATCAGATTGATCTTGTGCACTGTAATTTTCTACTTCAAATTTCGGAAATTTTACAGCATAATGAATTCCTGACTTCGCAGTCGCAGCAGATCCGGGAATTTTATAAATATATGGCAAATGAATATCCTTTTCTTGCATTTACTTTTAAGGGTCGGATTAAATCTCTAATACGTGCCGAGGCAAAGTTTAACGGATATATTGTGGAATATATTTACCAGTATTATATGAAACACGGCACTTATCCTTCTCTTCCTGAACTGAAAAACTATTTAAACTGTTTTCGGGATCTGATTGCATACAGAATCGTGATTTCTCTTCCCAAATGTCATTTGAAAGAAGGTGAGATTTGTGCAGATGAAGAAAATAAATATCTATATGATATTGCAAACCAGTTGCTGGGTTTCATGGAGGAACGCGGTTTTACTGCAGAAATATCTTCTTTTAAGGGTCAGAAAAAATCGCCTTTGTTAAGTCAGAGCGTAAGTCCATATTATAGAGATTATGTTGTAAATGCAGAGCCGAGTGGCTATCGTTCGCTGCATATAACATTTTATGATAACATTGCACGTTGTTATGTGGAGGTACAACTTCGTACAAAGGAAATGGACGATTTTGCTGAAATTGGTCCCGCCAATCATTTGGGTTATGAAAAACGACAGGAAAGCGAAAGAGCTAAACGAGATGTAATTTTAAAAGGAGAAAATATTTATTTTGATGATGCTTATGAAAGAGGTATCTCGTTGCAGCAACTTGAATTATCGAAGTTGGATGTAAATATGTTTTCAGCAGTGAATAATTCACTTGTTAACGATGGTTGTGGCCTATACCGGGGAAGACTTATTCTTCCGTATGAGCATCTTTCAAGATTCCAAAATGACCTTGTTGATTAGTTAGTGGTAAAGAAATTTAGACTGCTTATCATCAGAGAGAGAAGTGTATAAGGCGAAGTTATACTATAGAATATGAAACGCTAAAACTAAAAACGGGAATCCCTGCGACCAGGCGGCCTCTGAAAAACGTTGTTACATACAGACTCGTCAACGCAACCCATCTGGTCTAAAGAATTTATTAATTAACAAAATCAGCTTATAAATCATGGGCATAGACGCCGCCTCCTATGGACTGATACCTGACTGATATTTTCATTTTTATTCTCCTCATATCTTGACTATAAGACAACATGTTGTATAATAAATCATACGACTTTGTTTCAAATTCATCAATCAACAGATTTATTTAGTTTGTCGGATGATAGTATGCTTTCGAAAGGGGCAAGGAATGAAAAAACATCCTGAAATTACGAAAAAAACAAAACAATCACTTATTGAGGTTTTTTGTGAACTCTATTGCCAAAAACCCATTGAGAAAATCACAGTACAGGAAATTGCAAACAAGGCTGGATATAACCGAAGTACCTTTTATCAGTATTTTACTGACGTTTACGATTTGCTTAACTTTGTGGAAAACGATATATTAGATTATATACAGGAGAAGATGAAAGACAAAGAGCAAGCTGATACACGGGATATACTCCTGCTTTTCGAAGAAAAAGGAACAAGTCTAAATGCTTTATTAGGTGATTGCGGTAATATCCGCTTTATGGAAAAGGTGAAAAATGAAATTTTTTCTGGTGTACAGAAATATTGTTTCCCTAAGGATAATGCAGTAACACCATATTTGTTGGAGTTTCAAGTCTCAACAGCATTTTCGCTGCTTCGTCTTTGGCAGCGCAGGCAAAAAGATTTGCCTCCGGATGAATTATATAACTTGATAGATAGGCTATTTACTTCGGGAATATCGTTTGCTATATAAGGTGGAGCAAGGAATAAATAATAAAGATTAGGAAAAAATAATGGAAATTTTAATGAATTTACTGCTTATGTTAGGCGGAGTTGCTGTGTTTATGTTTGGAATGAAGCAGATGAGCTCTGGTTTAGAACGAAGCGCAGGATCAGGAATAAGAAATTTATTCAAAAAAATCAATAAAAACAGAGTCATTAATTACGGAATTGGAATCGGGGCTACCGTACTTGTTCAGTCCTCTTCAGCCTCATCGATCATGACAGTCGGACTTGCCCATGCGAATATTGTAACAGTCAAGCAAGGCTCAGGTTTTATCTTAGGTGCAAAAGTAGGTACCACTCTTACAGCATTTATATTTGCCCTTTCAGGTATCAGTAAAGGCGGTTTTAGTATTAGTTCAGTTTTTGCAGCGGTGGCATTTGTCGGTGTCATGATTGTTTTTTCCACTAATAACGAAACCCTTAATAAAATCGCCCCATTTTTAATTGGATTTGGAATGTTGTTTATCGGCATGGAAGTGATGGAAACCGCAATCGGTGGAGCAGATTCCACGCTGAGCATTCAACTCTCTAAAGTATTCAAATATGAAATCATGCAAAATCCAATTTTGCTGGTGGTATTAGGGATTCTCTTTACAGGCATCATACAGTCATCTACGGCAGCAACTGGTGTTTTTATTGCCTTCTTGGCTGCGGGGGTTATCAAAAATATAGATCAATCGTTTTTCTTAGTGATGGGAGCAAATATAGGAACCTGCAGCGATGGCATTATGGCCTCTCTGTCCACCAACGCTAACGGGAAACGTATTGCATTATTCCATCTGATTACCAGCGTAATTGGTGCCACAACTTTTTCGATTATTCTGGTTCTTTTCAGAGCACCCATTAGCAACATGTTTGAAGGTCTATTCCCGGGAAAACCCCAGTTTAGCCTTGCAACATTTAACCTGATTTATAATACTATTTACACCTTAGTGTTGCTCGTATTTATAGACCCGTTAGTTAATTTAGTGACAAGTTTAGTGAAAGATAAGCAGCAGAAGCTTGAAGAATTATCATATATAGATGAGCGTTTTTTGCAAACTCCGGCGGTTGCTATTGAACAAGCATTAAAGGAATTGCACGATATGGCAATTCTAGCAAAGGAGAACATTGATTGTTCTTTTGCCTCATTAGTCAACGAAGATATGAGTGAAAGCAAAAAAATTGCCGATGTTGAATATCGTATTGATTTTTTAACAAATAAGCTTACAAGCTTTTTTATCAAAATTTCATCAGTTACTAAATTCGCTGATGATGAAAAACTGATCGGAGGATTGCATCACGTAACAAACGATATTGAGCGATTGGGTGATTACGCAATACTTTTGGTAAAAGAAACCAGTTATATGAAGGAAAATAATGTAAAATTTTTAGATCAGACCAAAGAGGAGCTTGACCAAATCTACGGACACATATCCGAAATGTTCGATTTAGGATTTGATGCATTTACAAAGCGCAGAACTGAAAACTTCAGAAAAATTTCAAACCTTCACAAGGAAATTAAAAAACTAATATCTTCTACACGTAACGAACATGTGGTACGCCTAGGTTCCGGAATGTACCCTGTTGAGGTTTCAAAAAGCATTTATTCTGTTCTGTTTTCATTGCAAAGAATATCGGATCATATTGTGAACATTGCTTTCTCCATTCGATCCACAACCGGAAGTAAAACAGAAGCCTTGCAAGCTGTTGAAAGAGAAAATAAAAAAAAGGAAAATACAGATCGTAAGTCCTCCCTGGAATCTAATATCAAAAAGTGAAAAACCTTCTAATTCAAGTATGGGGATGAAATATATTATAGTATAAAACAAAATTTAGTTGCTAGTTAAGAAGTGATAATAAAAAACAAGTTTTATGAAATAAGGTTAAATCTATGATTATTTAGGGGATTCCACATACTTACGATATTATTATTGTGTTCTCAAGGTATGTGGAGTCCATTGGCCCGTTACAACGAAAAGATGAATGATAAAAAACTGCAGATTAAGAGAAAAGAAACGGATTCAGGACGCAAGGGTGAGATGCCTTTGCGTTTTTAATTCACAATTTTATTTGAATCTTACTTTGCAAATAATTTTTACGGTGTTTCTTAATGAAAAGTCTGCAGCGCATTAATCAAACGGTCAATATCCTGATATCGCTGACAAAATCCGTAATGCCTCCCCTCCTTGCTTATTTGCAAGAACTCCAGTGTAGATGCTATCAGTTCCGTATATGTATATTTTTCTATGGGCGTTCTTGTTAGAAGTAGTACGAGCCTTTCTAATACTGTATTTTCTTGTATTATAAGACATAAAGTCCATTCTGTATTATCTACAACAACACCTTAACCCATAAAAACTATTTGCGATATTCCAGACACCATTTAATGCAATATGAAATAGTAGATAAAACAAGTAATATTGTCATGAGCAATATACTGATAAAATATATATTTATATCTTCGTGAGTAAATAATGAAAATAATTTCACTCCCCCAATTATTGCTATACTCGCTATTAACCCACAAATTAGGGTTATATAAGATGTTTTGGTGGCTTCTGCAACAATCATCTTTTCCCGTTCATCTGAAAATGCAAGTTCAGAAATATCGTTTTTACTCCACGTTAATTTTTTCCGAAGTATATAATATAAAGCTGGACAGATAATCAAATAAGCAGCCAGCAAGACAGGATATATTGCTATGGTCGTACTAAATCCCACATGTTCAACTGACTGTATTTCTGAAAACGGAAATAAAAATGCCAGTCCGAATAAGGAAAACAATACTAAATTACCCACACTCTTGATTACAATTTTTTTCATTAAATACTCTCCTTTTTAAATATTTGTTCAATAGGCGCATCCAACACTTCAGATATTCGCATGGCTAAAAGTAATGACGGAATATAACTGCCTTTTTCTAAAGAAATAATGGTTTGTCTTGTAACGCCAACAAGTTCCGCCAGTTTGCCCTGGGATATATCATTTTGTGTCCTCAGTTCTTTCACGATATTAGATAATGTTTCCATGGCTTCCCCCTTTCGTTAATAGTATAGTTTGTTTTACGTGTAAAGTCAACTATACATACAAGATATTTAGAAGGAGCGCATTGCCTGTCCGTGGGCTGTTTATCTGTTTGTTTTTAGAAACCTCAATGAGACAGAAACTGCTTCTTTTCCCCGGAGCAGTAATGCTCCGAAAATATTTGACATTTATATGAAAATCCGTTATGCTGAACGTGTTCAAATATAGTTCAGTCAGGATGGGCATCTAATATGATTTCCAAAGAACAAGCTACACAGCAGTTGATTATTGATACGGCGAAAGCCATGCTGGAAGAAACAGAAGATATAGATAAAATAACTGTCCGCCAAATTGCACAGCGTGCCGATGTAGGGATTGGCCTCATCAATTATCATTTTAAAAGCAAGGATAATCTGTTAAGCATTGCCATTGGGGATACAATGGCCAAAATCATTTTGGATTTTTCTAAATCCGACAGCTATGGAGAATTATCACCTATTGAAAAATTAAAAGCAATGCTCAAAGAGCTTTATGCATTGTCAGATAAAAAAGAAAAGTTGATGCGCTTTATTTTGTCCAGTGACATGATAAATGGTAATATGCAGACACCATTACATCTTATTCCTCTGCTAAAACAGATTTTTGAAGATAAAAAAGATGATATGGGGTTAAGGATACTGGCTTTACAGATACTCTATCCCATACAAGTGACTGGCCTTAACAGAGATAGATTTTATATGTACAGTGGTATTGATCTGTCCGATAAGGAACAGCGAAATCGATTTATTGATAACCTGATAAACAACTTGATTACAAACCAATAAACAGGAGGGTGGAAACATGAAAAAAGCAACCATTATCAGTGCTGTTATGACAGTATTACTTCTGCTGTCCACAATGATATGCGGGCTATGGTTAAGGGCAAATAATATCAGTGATGCCAGTTCCTTCGACTTCCATGTCAACTGCGGAATTTTGGCAGTCGTTTTTTCTGTCATTACTTTGTGTTTAGGGATTATTACTTTCTCCCGAATGAAAAAGAAAGGATAGGACCATGAAAACATTAATTGTGTATACAACAAAATCCGGTGCGAGCAGAGACTGTGCAGAATTATTGGCTTCTAAAATAAATAATTGTTTCATTTGCGATTTGTCAAAGCAAGTGCCGGATATCGGAAGCTTTGATATGGTGATTTTGGGCTCCGGTGTAAGAATGGGGAAAATTTACAAGCCAATGAAAAACTTTATTGAAAACAATATGCAAGTGCTTCTTGTGAAGAAAACAGCATTTTTTTTATGTAATGCTTACCCGGATACATGGAAAAAGACTGTTGAGAAAAACATACCCAAAGACCTGAGTGACAGAGCTATTTGCATAGAACCCCTTGGGGGCATACCGCTTTTTACTTCACCTAAAAATGGAAATTGGATTTTATCAGAGCATGTAGACAGGCTGGTTCAGGCAGTCACTTTAAAAGGTTAAGGTAAAGATTTGATGAACACATATTCTAATATAAAAATTGCCTATTACTCTGGCACCGGAGGAACCGAACTGGCCGCAAAGAGCTTTCAAAACTGCTTAGAAACTGAGGGGTGTGTATGTACCATTGAAAAGATTGCCAGTGGAATAAATCCTAACCAAAGTGATCATGATCTGCTCCTTCTGCTATTTCCGGTCCATGCCTTTAATGCACCGGAGCCGGTTTATCGGTGGATTGACAGCTTGGAAATTGAAAATCACATTTCTGCAGCAGTAATTTCTGTTTCTGGAGCCGGTGAGGTTTGCCCCAACACTGCCTGCCGAGTCAGCAGCATCAAGAGATTAACAAAGAAAGGCTATGATGTTATATATGAAAAAATGATTATCATGCCTTCCAATTTTTTTGTCAAAACTCCAAGCCTATTGTCTTATATGCTTATGCAGGTATTGCCAAAAGCAGTTAAGCAAATCTCCAGTGATTTGCAGGCAGGTGTCTGTATAACAGGTAAGCCGTTATGGGTTGACCGAATATTTTCTTTAATGGGAAAACTGGAAACATCAGGAGGACACCATTGGGGGAAGCGGATCAAGGTGCTGGACCATTGCACCAAATGCGGCTGGTGCGCAAAGCACTGTCCTGCCGGCAATATTACAATGAAAGATGAAAAGCCAGCATTTGCTGATAGGTGCCATTTCTGTCTAAAATGCATTTATGGATGTCCAAGTAAAGCTTTACAGCCAGGATCATGTAAATTTGTTATCATTCAAGAGGGATACAGTCTGCGGGAAATTGCAGAACAGCGTCCCCAGAACCTTCTGATACCTGTTAAAGATTTAAAGGTAGGCTTCTATTGGCAGGGGGTTAAGGAATACCTGTTCTCTTTAAGTGGTGATCAGAGTAGTCATTCTGATAGCAATAAACATGATTAAAAGAAGAGGAGATGGGATGTGAATCATAAGCAAAGGAGTGATATATTAAATGAAACTGCGTTTTTTATGGCTGCTAAATAT
The DNA here is from genome assembly GCA_902363735.1 of Clostridiaceae bacterium. Lineage (GTDB taxonomy): Bacteria > Bacillota > Clostridia > Lachnospirales > Lachnospiraceae > Lacrimispora. The sequence goes on along the minus strand of CABJBA010000001.1, from coordinate 661,217 downwards.
ACAGCGCTTCCTTTTTGCTTTTCACTTTGGTATAATTAAGTAAATAAGAATTTAGAGGAGTAGCCTCAATATAGGTATAGAACATATGCGGAAAATTTGAATGATTTTAGAAAGAATAAAATTCGTTTCTAAACTTAATTTATTGCATAGCTATTATTGGTCCGTTAAAAGAATATATGGATGGAAATATGGCAGAAAACCATGATGGTGACTTTAAAAGAACTTATTGAAGATAGGAGGCAGTGTCATGAGAAAAAGAACTATATTTTTAACCTGTATTGTGATCTTAATACTTGCAGGGTGTGAAAATGGATTCAGCATTAATCCTAATCCGTCAATGACAACCGAAGTAATAAAACCAACAAATACGCCGGAGGTTGAGCCAATAACAACATCAAGTGCTACAAACTCACCTGTGGCTAAAGACAACGTCCCTGAGTACATAATGGGAACTTGGATGATAAGTTATGCCCAAAATGCAACTACTGGTGAGGACTATTCTCTCCAAGAGTTATATGGTACAGGAATACAGTATGGTGGAACACTGACTTTCAATGATGATGCCACATTTAAGCGGTACATTGGCATAACTACAGAGGAGACCGACAGATATGAGGGAACTTATAGTGTACAAGATAATGTGATAACCCTTAATTTTTACAACGGGACTATAAATACAGCCATATATTTGCAGTCAACTCAAGAGATTGAATATTACATAAAAGACATTATCGAAATACCTATACATGAATATTACACTAAATATTAATTTAACTACTGAATAATAAGCCACCAGATATCAAAAAAACATCTGGTGGCTTTTCTTTTTTTCATAACTCAGAAAAAAGTTCAGTATGCCGTCTGATGCAGGCTATCTTCTGGGAGGTCAGGCATGGATGCGATGGCAGAGCTTACTGTAAACCCAAATGTTTCAGAAAAGGATCTTTCTGGTATTGTAGGCCGTCTGCCATCAGAATACATGGAAGCTATCGGGTCGAAGATCAAACTGTTTGGTGTGCATGAGCGGGCTGACGTTGCAAACCCCGATATGCTGGAATCAAAGTTTTCTGTACAGCCGGTATTTAAAAAGTGCAATGCTATTTTACCTGTAAAGCAGTCAAATGACGTATTACTGCTAAAAGGATGCCGGCAAAACAATTTAAAAAATATTGATGTATGTATTCCCCAAAATAAGTTGACCGTCATCACAGGTGTGAGCGGAAGCGGTAAATCATCCTTAGCGTTCGATACGATTTATGCAGAGGGAAAGCGCCGGCATCTTGATAATATGTCCAATGCCGCTAAAATGCAGGAATTAATTGAAAAACCAGATTTCGATACGATACAAGGACTTACTCCTACTGTTGCTATTGAGCAGAAAAAAGGTAGTCAGAATCCCCGTTCCACTGTGGGAACCCTTACAGGTATTATGGATCAACTGCGAATGCTCTATGTGTCAATCGGAACACCTTATTGCCCTTACTGCGGCATTCCGGTTAGTAAAGACGGAAAAAACAAAAACCGCTGCCCGTTATTCACCTAAGCGAATTGTGATTATAAGTGATTCTATGATAGCGCTTTCTACTTTGGTTCTGATCATTTTATTTATTACTGGTACGGACAGCATTGGCTGGATATTTTTCTTCAATGGGCTGCGTTCTTTTGGTACAGGAATTCAGCTCCCAGCATCTAAAAGCATCCTGCCGCAGATTGTTCCCGGTGAACATTTGATGAAAGCAAACAGCATTTATAGCGGTATTCGGACCTTTAGCCAACGTCAATCTATTGCTGCCTTTTGTGATTCCGGGTAGTGGCTTGATTTTACTGGGATTTTGGGTTAGAAAAAAGTCCGGATAAAATGGAGCTTGCCAAAAGAGCAGCTCCATTGAATAAATTTATATTTTAATTAAAGGAATTTGAATTTCTGTCAGGTATTCTTCCGGATTGTCCGTATCCTGATGGTCAATGATCGTAACTTGACGAGAGGTACTATCCATTGCATATGGCTGGTTTTTATCAAGCCAGTCTGCAAAGGAACGGTAAGCCTTAGAAATGTTTTCATAAGGGCCATAAACCATCATGCAGGCCATTTTATCAACAGAGTCGAGGGTACGGTAAGTAAAAATATCTTTGTTTTTTCCTGATTTCTTCACAAGCAGGCAAACTTCAATATCGACGTTGGAATCCATGTGTTCCTCATCGTGATAAATTGCTATATTGTTTTGATTGCTTCGGTCATACTCAATATGCTCTCGGCTCACAAACTCCATAAGCTCTGCCCAAAGCTTACCTTCCTCAAAATGATTATCAACTTTTTTTCGGAGTGATATTACAGGATAAGAAGGTATGGACTTTATGGTTATACTATAGTATTGATCAAATTTATCTGCTTCAATGTGTGAGATGGCAGATTGAATCTGGCAGATACGATTTTGTTCCAGTTTAATGAGCTCTTCTATATCTTTTATTTTACCATAAAGGCTCTGGATTAAATGCCCATTATTCCAATTTTTCAGTAAAACCTTTGTTTCAGCAACTCCGAAATTAAGATCACGCAGCATTATGATTTTCTGCAATTCGGGAACCTGTTCTGCTGAATACATACGGTATCCGGTCACAGGGTCTGTCACTGAGGGATTAAGCAAGTCTTGGTTATGGTAGTAGCGCAGCATTCGAACAGAAACGTGCGTAAGCTTTGAAAAGTCACCGATTTTTAGCATCTGTTCACCTCCATGTTATCAGTATACGTTTTGTTTTATGATACTTCAAGTTTGATAAAAAGATATTTTATGATTAATACACAGCAAATCAGATTTGTACAAATCCCTCAATGGCCAATTGGTGTTTTTGCTGCCTTATGGGGTGATGTGACCATTTTTGTTTTGGTGCGGCAAGTAATGCTCTGGCATAATTATCGAAAGTTTGCTGACAGGGTTATGCAAAAATGCTTTAACTTGTGCTATAATAAAATAAGTCGATTTATAAATAAGTTATACCCAAACTCTATGGATGAAATATTCGGATATGTCAAATCATCACAGACAGCTGCTCAGACCCAGAACGGCTATCACCTGTTCTTAAAAAATACATGATTGTGAATACCACGCTTTTTATGTGGAAATAATTATATCTCAAGGGAGGAAATATGAAAAATACGCGTTCAAAAGAGTTTATTTACAAGATACTAGACATTCTTCTGGTTATCGTACTGGCGGTTCTCGTATATAAGCTGATCTCGAATTTTGGTTCATTTATAACAGCATTCAAGAGCTTCGCCAGGATATTCTCCCCTTTTTTCTATGGATTTCTATTGGCCTATATACTGAATATTCCCTGCAACGGAGTACAGAGTCTGCTGATCCGTACCAAAATTCCTTTTCTGCAAAAGAATAAGAAAGGGATTTCCATTGGTATCGTATATATCTTATTATTCTTTTTGGTTTACGTTGTACTCCGCATGATTATTCCGGCAGTATATGAGAGTATCCTTTTATTTATCAGAAATTTTGACAGATATTATCAAACAGCAGAGGAATTGCTGGACAGGCTTAATGAGACTTCGCCCGTCAATCTTGAACTAAGTATGAAAAGCCTGCTGCCTGACATGCAGAATTTCAGTCTTAATAAGCTCCTTACTTCCTTTAATGCCATTGTAGGTGTTTCTGCCGGAATATTTAAAATAGTTCTTGTGCTGATATCATCGATATATACGCTGATGGAAAAGGACAGATTCAAAGTTTTTCTGCATCGTATTTTAAAGGCATTTACTCCTAAAACCGTGTACGAAAGGACTATTTACTATACTGCCAAATTGAATTTAAGCTTTAAGCAATATATTTTTGCACAAACAATTGACGGCTGTATTCTGGGGACTCTTGTGGGGATTGAACTGGCTCTATTAGGCTCCCAATACGCATTGATTCTGGGCATCATGCTGGGACTTGTAAATTATATCCCTTACTTCGGTTCTATTTTCGGGACAGTGGTAGCGTTTTTTGTTGTGATGCTTTCTCAAAGCGTTCCGGTTAGCCTTCTGGCCTTACTGATTCTGCTCATTACCCAGCAAATTGACGGAAATATTATACAGCCTAAGCTTATGAGCAATTCCTTTTCCATCAGTCCGCTGCTTGTCATCATCAGTGTGAGCATAGGTGGTGCAGCTGCCGGTGTACTTGGTATGCTTGCTGCGATTCCAATTACGGCTACGCTGCTGAGCATCCTGGAGGACGTAATTAACCACTTTGAAGAGCAAAAAGAAAAACAATTAAGCCAAGCTGAAAGTACTGAGGGAGGAGAAGAGCAGTGCAAATAGTCCTGCACCGGAGTTAATAGGAATCATTTGTTTTAACTTATTAGTTAGGTGAATCCTTTACATAAGAACTTCAAATCAAGGAGGAATGATATTCTTCTTGGTTTGATAGGCTTTGATACAAGTTGATAAATTAGTTACAAGTCTATCCTAACTTAGTATTAGAAAGGTGAACCAATGGGACATATTACAAGTAAAAATGCCTATAAGAATTTAGAAGAAAGAATCAACTGGTTTACACAAGGGGCTCCGCCATCTGAAAGCCTATATAAAATTTTGCAGGTTTTGTATACAGAAACGGAAGCCAAGTGGGTCGCGTTATTGCCCGTTCGCCCATTTACTGCAAAGAAAGCTGCAAAAGTATGGAATACCAGTGAAGGGAAAGCAGAAGCTTTTTTAGAGCAACTTTGCAGGAAAGCGTTGCTCGTAGATTCATTTTATGAAGGGGTACGTCAATTTGTAATGCCACCGCCAATGGCAGGGTTTATTGAATTTGCATTGATGCGTACAAGGGGCGATATAGACCAGAAATATTTAAGTGAATTGTATTATCAATACATGAATGTTGAAGAAGATTTTGTTAAGGATCTGTTTTTCTCAACAGAGACGCATCTGGGACGAGTTTATGTGCAGGAGCCTGTTTTGAGGAATGAAAATACAATTCATATTTTGGATTATGAAAGAGCAACCCATATTATTGAGGAAGCAGCTCATATAGGTCTTGGAACTTGCTATTGCAGACATAAGATGTTACATGCAGACCACCCGTGTGAAATAAATGCTCCGTTGGATGTTTGTCTCACCTTTGGAAATGTTGCCCGTTCTCTTGCAGAAAATGGTCATCATGCCAGATTAATTGATAAGAAAGAGGCAATGGATGTATTAGAACGTTCTTATGCAGCTAATCTGGTGCAAATCGGCGAAAATGTCCGTGAAGCTCCGGCGTTTATTTGCAATTGCTGTGGTTGTTGTTGTGAAGCTTTGCAAGCAGCAAGAAAATTCAGCCCAATGCAGCCGGTGGCTACTACAAATTATATACCTGAGATTTCCGAATCGTGTGTGGGATGTGGTAAATGTGAAAAGGTATGTCCGGTATTAGCGATATCTATGCAAAAAGGCAAAGAGGGTAAGGCAGCAGCCCAGGTAGACTATGAAGTATGCCTTGGATGTGGTATATGTGTTCGGAGTTGTCCTAAAAATGCCATTGAATTAGTGAGAAGAGAAATTCAAGTCATTACACCGGTGAATAGTACCCATAGATTTGTATTACAAGCGATCGAAAAAGGAACCCTTCAAAATCTTATATTTGATAACCAGGCATTTGCTAATCACCGTGCCATGGCGGCAGTACTTGGAGTTATTCTTAAATTACCACCTTTAAAGCAGATGATGGCCAGTAAACAGTTTAAATCCATATATTTAGATAAACTATTGTCAAATAAAAGTGCTAAAACCACATAAATCGTAGATAAGATGAGGAACCAAAGAAGCTGACTCTTCATAATATTATAATGATATATAGCGTTGACATCCTGTTTGACCGTTCAAGGCATTGTGCGTCCATAGTTCTGTAGCAACGTACAAAATAGAAGATTGCAGAAGATATATTAAACTGTAGAGCAAGGGAGCAAAGGCAATTGGGCTTTTGCGCCCTTTTTGTTGGGATAAAATATGATTTATTAAACATATTCTGGAAGAGCAGAAAAGCATATTGCGTTTTTGTTAATTATATTAATGATTATATTAATAATATCAATTTTTTAATTGACATATTTAATATATAGCGGTATATTATTATCAAATAACACATCAGGATGGTGAAAACAATGAAATACAAAGCTCCGGGCAAATGCCCCGTATGCGGTGAAAGGCTTGCTATAACCAGACTCGGCTGTCCCAAGTGTTTCACAATCATTGAAGGGGATTTCCAGCCCTGTGAATTCTGCCGACTTCCGGAACAAGACCTTGAGTTTATCAAGGTATTTATAAAATGCCGCGGTAATATCAAGGATGTTGAGAAAGAAATGGGGATTTCTTATCCTACGGTCCGCAATAAGCTGGATTCGGTCATAAAAGGTCTTGGATATGAAGTATCATCAAAAGAATTAATTAAGGAAAATGAAGATAAAGGGGCCGCCAGGAATGAAATTCTTGACCAATTATCAAATGGTGAAATCTCCCCGAAAGAAGCAACAGAACGAATTAAAAATTTATAATTAATAGGAGGCCAGCCCATGAGTGAGCAACAAAAAATACTGGAAATGATAGAAAAAGGGCAGATTACTGCTGCCGAAGGTATGGAGCTTTTAGAAGCTTTGAATGTGACTAAGGAAACAGAAACAATTCAGAAGATTGAAACCGTAACAACTGCAAGGCGAAGCTATAAGTTCCTTAGGGTAAAGGTAACATCGGATGACAATTCCGTTAATGTAAACGTAAATATGCCCATACGCCTGCTGACTACAATCAGTGAAATTGCTGATAAGATGACTGCTCTGGTTCCGACAGATGCCAGAAGAGAGATGGAAGCGAAGGGGATCGACATTTCCAGCATCGATTTTGCAATGATAATTGAAGAGATCTTAAACGGTACATTGGATGACCCGAATATCGTTGATGTGGAAGCGTGGGATGAAAGTCATAAAGCGATGGTAAAAGTAAATGTATATGTCGATTAAAAGCTACCGTTTTTTATGGATCAAGCTTCAGATTGAGAACAGAAGGTTCATAAGTATTCCATTTCCGATTTCCTTATATGTTTTTCGGGAATTATTGGACTGTTTTCAGGACTTACTGATTATCCCATGTTTTTTTGCACCTAAAGTGCCTGACTCCAGTTCATCCTCCCCAATCGCCATGGATTCAGTGAAAATGCTGGTTATGGCAGTCATAAAACTTCTGGATTCTTTAACCGAAGATGAACCTTATGATCTTGTGGATGCTACAACTGACAAAATAAAAGTACTAATTAAAATCAGGTAAAGCATGTCTGTTGGAGGTAAAAATGACGAAACCATTCATAAAATATATATCCATTATATTGTCCATATATCTGCTGTCTTTTGTATCACATACGGTTTATATTGGCAGTATTCCGGCACTTCTTATCATGGGATTGGTACTGTTAGTAGTAAATTTTATTTTAAAACCGATTCTGCTATTGATTACATTACCATTCAGCTTGCTGACATTGGGATTATTCAGCTTTATTGTAAATGCCTGGACGATTATGATCGCAGATTATTTTGTAACAGATATCAGTATGGGTGGTTTTCTTAATTCGCTGCTTGCTGCTTTCATTGTTGTGATTGTTAATCATCTGTTTAATGATATGAATAAGGGTTAAATTACAATTCCGACCTGGGTGGGTCTGCCTGAAGCACAGAGATTTACCGGTGTCAAGTCATGGCTTACTCAGGCGGCTATTTGTCCAATAGCATCATTTCCTTTTATTGTTGTGATATTGCAACGCATTTTCAGGTTTAATCCATATAATACTTATTTGCTGACGTTACTATGAATAAATCAAAATATCTAGGAAAATAATAGGTAAGATAAACGATTATTGATAAGTGAGAGAACGTCAAATAAAAGCAGGAGATTAATATGGCAGCCAAAATAAATTTAAACGAAGTAACAATAACTGAATTAAGTAACATAATAAAAAGTAAAACGTTCTCTATAAAAGAGATTGTTTCAGAATATTTAGAGCAAATCAACTCTTTTGACAAGGGCTGTAATGGATTAAATTCGATTGTTGAGATAAATTCTGATGTTATTGAAATTGCAGAAGAGCTTGATGGACAAAATAAGGAGAATACTGGTTTCCTTTATGGAGTACCTATTCTTTTAAAGGATAATATAAATACTGCAGATTGCTTGCATACATCCGCCGGATCACTGGCATTGGCAGATTCAAGCCCGGAAACAGACGCTGAGATTGTAAAGATTTTGAGAAAAAAAGGTGCTGTTATTCTTGGCAAAACAAACATGACTGAATTTGCCAACTATATGACGAAAGGAATGCCAAACGGATATAGTTCCAAAGGAGGAATTGTAAAGTCACCATACGTTTTAGGCGGAAATCCGGCAGGTTCCAGCACCGGTTCAGGAGTTGCAGTAGGAGCTAATTTATGTATGGCAGCTTTTGGCACTGATACTTCTGGCTCGATCATATCCCCCGGTTTAAATAATGGTATTGTAGGGTATCGTCCAGGCAAGGGTAATTTGAGCATAAAAGGGATTATACCCATAAGTTTTACTCTTGATATGGTTGGCCCCATGACAAGAACTGTTAAAGATGCAATAATTATTTTTAATGAGATATCAGCTAATAAAATACACTTCACAGAAAATACAAATCTTAAAGGTACCATAATTGGAATTGATCAATCTGCCATAGATAATATGTCGCAGGAAGAAGAAAAGAAGGCTAATGGTATTATAGATAAGTTGAAAAAAGCTGGTGCAATCTTAAAACCAATACATCTCAAACCAATTCCTAATAAAAAGATGGACAGCATTAAAAAGTATGAGTTTAAGTATGCTATGAATCAATATTTAGATGAATTACCGCCGAATTATAAAATAAAAAATTTAAAGGATATAATTGAGTTTAATAATACTCATAAAGAAGAAACCTTAAGATATGGTCAGATATTATTAGAAGATGCCCAGAATAACACCTCTGGTGAAATGATGGAATCTACTTATCTGGATACATTAAAAGATATAGAGTCCACGAAAAGATATATAAAAGATCAGCTGAAGGATGTAAATGTGTGTATTGTATTTAAAGATCACCCAATTGTTCAATATACAGGTTTACCAGCCATTACAGTACCTTGCGGGCTATATAATAATGGAATGCCTCTCGGAATAAATATTATCGCCCAAACTGATGAAGATTTATTAAACACAGCATATGCAATAGAACAAATCGCAGGCAGAAGAGTGAAACCTGGATTTATTGGATTTTAAAAAGCTGGAGGAAATTCGAAACTTGCTGGGAATGCAAAAAATAATCAGAAGACACTGCGAATTTGTACAGGTGATTTTATACCGATAGAGGTAACTTATCAGATGAGCAAGTTTGATAATTATCGGAACGAAAATATTAAAAATTGAAATTATGTAAATGACATTATAAAAACAGTAATTCAATTCGCTTGCAATTTTTGATTTTGAGCAGTATAATACCCTTAAAAAGGGGAGCTTGTGTTACAGGCTGAGAGGAAGTCATTAAACTTCGACCCATAAACCTGATGCGGATAATGCCGCCGTAGGGAGTCTTAGTTTGATTCTTTCGGAGACACCGTATCGGTGTCTTCTTTTTTGATTACATAATAATTATTAAAAACAATAAGGGGAGCTTGTATTACAGGCTGAGAGGAAGGTATATCCTTCGACCCAGGAACCTGATGCGGATAATGCCGTCGTAGGAAGTTGTTGTATACGCTTTCGGAGGCACGTATGAGGTGTCTCCTTTTTTGCGTTTTTAAAAGGCAGGGACAACATTTTTCCTGAGACCATGAATGACAATGGGGAGTGATGGTGTCCTGCCTGATTCAATCCACCTATAACAAGAGAGGAAATTAAATCATGATGAAAGAAATGCTTGAAAATGTTCGGAATCAGACTCCTCTGATTCACAGTATTACTAACTATGTCACTGTTAACGATTGTGCCAATATCCTTTTGGCCTGCGGCGGTTCGCCCATTATGGCCGATGATATGGAAGAGGTGGAAGAAATTACTTCCATATGCGGAGGTCTCAATATCAACATTGGCACACTGAATCAGCGCACCATCCCTGCTATGCTTGCCGCTGGGCGAAAATCAAATGAGCTGGGGCATTCCGTAGTTCTGGACCCGGTGGGTGCTGGAGCATCTGCCCTTCGCACCAACACCGCTATGAAACTGCTCCAAGAGATTCAGTTTGCGGTCATCCGGGGAAATGTCTCTGAAATCAAGACATTAGCTCACGGAAATGGAACTACAAAAGGCGTGGATGCCGATGTCTCCGACCAGATTACGGAGGACAACCTGGAGCAGGCCGTGGACTTTGCAAAGGCATTTTCCCAAAAGACTGGTGCGGTAATCGCCATCACCGGAGCCATCGACATTGTTGCTGACCAGAACACAGCATATTGTATCCGGAATGGCCATGTGGATATGGGCAAGATTACCGGAACAGGCTGTCAGCTCTCTGCCATGATGTCGGCGTATGTGACGGCTAATCCGGGGCATACACTGGAGGCAGCTGCCGCTGCAGTATGCGCCATGGGGCTTTGTGGTGAAAAGGCAAAGAAGCGTATGATGGAACTGGATGGTAATTCCAGCTATCGGAATTATATCATTGATGCTGTTTACAATCTGTCTCCGGAAGAGTTGGAAAGAGAGGCAAACTATGAAGTGCGATAAAAAAGCAATGCTGCTGTATGCGGTAACGGATCAGGCCTGGGTGGGGAAAATGAGCCTGCATGAACAGGTGGAAGCAGCTCTGAAAAATGGCGCTACCTGTGTCCAGCTCAGAGAGAAGGAATTGGACGATGAAGCATTTCTGGCAGAGGCCCTGGAGCTTGCAAAACTTTGCAGGCAGTTTCATGTGCCATTTATCATCAACGACAATGTGGATATTGCGATTAAGTGCGGTGCGGACGGAATTCATGTGGGGCAGGAGGATATGATTGCTTCTGCTGTCCGGGCGCGTGTGGGCGAACACATGATAATCGGAGTTTCCGTTCATACAGTAGAAGAAGCGCTGGAGGCAGTCAAAAACGGAGCGGATTATCTGGGCCTTGGTTCAGTGTTCTCAACCTCTACAAAACAGGATGTGGACCAGATGTCCTTTGAAACCCTCCAGGCTATCTGCTCCGTTGCCATCGTTCCCACCGTTGCCATCGGCGGTATTTCAAAGAAGAATATTCCGCAGCTTTCCGGAAGCGGTGTGGATGGCGTCGCCGTGGTATCGGCTATTTTCGGAGCGGAAGACCCCGGTGCAGCAACTGCTGAACTGTTGATCGCTGCAGATAAGATAGTGCAGAGCCATGGATAAACCCTTTGTTATTTTTGTTATCCTGCGAGAGCATGGGTACAAGTAAGCGGGAGCCGGATATTTATTTGGAAGCTGCAAGGCGGCTGGAAGCAATTCCCGGCGAACTAGCCGTATATGATGCAGAATCGGACGGCTGTTGGGATCAGATCTGCAGCTTGTCAGATGAAACCATCACATTCCAATGATTTCACAGGCGTAAACGCCTTGAAATAGCGGCAAACCGGGGGCACCACTCTTTGCCGCTTAATAAAAATAATGCCGAAAATCGAAAGGAGTTAATGATTTATGAAAACAGCATTATCAATTGCTGGAAGTGATTCCAGCGGAGGCGCCGGTATCCAGGCGGATATCAAGACCATGATTGCCAATGGCGTATATGCCATGAGTGCCATTACGGCCTTGACTGCCCAGAACACAACCGGCGTCCAGGGTATCCTGGAAGTTACCCCAGAATTTCTAGCCAGGCAGATCGACAGCGTTTTTACGGACATCCATCCTGACGCAGTGAAGATCGGAATGGTCTCATCAGTGGAATTGATTAAAACCATTGCGCAAAAGCTGCGGCAGTATCAGGCAGTCAACATTGTGGTAGACCCAGTGATGGTGGCTACCAGCGGGTCACGGCTTCTCAGTGAGGATGCAGTGGATGCACTGAAGCAGAACCTGCTGCCCCTGGCCACGGTTCTGACACCCAATATTCCGGAGGCAGAAGTACTGTCAGGCATGAAGGTACAGAGTGCAGAGGATATGTTGGCTGCAGCCAGATACATCAGTGAAACCTATCACTGTGCAGTGCTGTGCAAGGGAGGCCACCAGCTCAACGACGCCAATGACCTGCTGTATAGGGATGGAGATTACCAATGGTTCAATGGGAAACGCATCAATAACCCCAATACCCATGGCACAGGCTGTACCTTGTCCAGTGCCATTGCCTCCAATCTGGCAAAGGGCCATGATTTGGACGCAGCTGTGGAACGGGCTAAGGCTTACGTCTCCGGAGCATTGGAGGCCATGCTGGACTTGGGTTCAGGCTCTGGCCCCATGAATCACGCCTTCAATTTGAATGGAAAGCCCACAAAAGTGATGAATATGAAAACAACTCAAAGGCTGCTTCATGTATCGAAAGAAATATGGGCGGGCTACCATAAGCATCCTTTTGTTCGGGGAATCGCTTCCGGCACCCTGGATCGGGAAAAATTTCAATATTACATGCTGCAGGATTATCTGTATCTGATTGACTATGCGAAGGTCTTCGCCATGGGTGCGGCCAAGGCACAGGATAAGGAAACTGTGCGTTTGTTTGGAAGCTATATGTCTCAGATTCTGGAGGGAGAAATGGACCTTCATAAGGGCTATATGAAGCGGCTTGGCATCTCTCTGGAAGAGTCAGAACAGACTGCCATGGCTTTGGACAACCTCTTCTATACCTCCTATATGCTTCGGGTGGCTTATGAGGAAGGTCCCGGAGAAATTGCTGCGGCTATTTTATCCTGTGCTCTCAGCTACGAGGTTATTGCCAAAGCGATGATACAATCTGACCCTGCCAGCGCTGACCATCCCTTTTACGGCCAGTGGGTACGCAGCTATGCAGATTCCGGCTATTCTGACGCTAATCAGAAGCTGATTGATCTGATTGAGCGGCTGACAGCGGACTATTCCGAAACGAAGATGCAGCGGCTGGAGGAGATTTTCATTGCCTGCTCCCGGTGCGAGAGTGCTTTCTGGGATATGGCCTGGGAGATGAGGAGATAAATCCATGCTGACCTTTGAAAATGTAACCTTTCAATATAAGGAAGAGGACTTTTCCATCATTGACCACCTTTCTTTTCATATAAACAAGGGAGAGTTTGTGTCCATCATCGGCCCCTCCGGCTGCGGAAAAAGTACAATTTTCCGACTGGTGAACCGGCTTTTGGGATTTAAAAGCGGCAAGATACTGGTGGATGGGGCTGGCATTGAAAGCCAGAAACATTACTGTGGCTATATGCCCCAACAGGATATGCTGTTTCCATGGCGTTCCGTGGCGGATAACGTTCGGCTGCCGCTGGAAATTCATGGGGGATTTTCCGATGGGGAAATGGACCGGCGTGTGGAATTGGCGCTGGCATCTGTTGGGCTGGGAGACTGGGGCAGGAAATCTCCCGGAGAACTTTCCGGCGGCATGCGTCAGCGGGCAGCCTTTGCACGAACAGTGCTCACCGGCTCCGATCTTTTGCTCCTGGACGAGCCCTTTTCCGCTCTGGATTATCTGACACGCCTGACCATGAGGGAGTGGCTGTTGGAGCAATGGGAGCAGGAGCGTAAAACAGTTCTCTTCATCACCCATGATGTGGAGGAAGCGGTGTTCCTTTCCAGCCGAATATTGGTGGCGGAGAGCATGCCCATTACCAGACTGCGTTCTTTCCAAGTTCCTGCCGGGTATCCCCGGACGCTGGAGACACTGAAACAGCCAGAGACTTTGATGCTGAAGGAACAGCTGATTTCCTTACTCAGGAGGGACAGGCTATGAGACAATCTGATCGGGGAAATCTCTACGCAGCAGCAATGGTGCTGGTACTGCTGATGCTCTGGCAGGCCGCAGCTATGGGCATAAATGCGGCCTATATTTTGCCAGGCCCTCTGCAAGTGATTCTGCGGCTTTGGGAGTTGCGCCAGCCTCTGTTTTATGCACATCTGCCTGCTACTATGGCAGTAGTAGGTGTTGGCCTTGGAATTTCTGTTGTTTTAGGGCTTGGTCTAGCTATCCTTATGGACCGGTGTCCTGCAGCAGAAAAGGCACTGTACCCGCTGATTATTGCTTCTCAGACCATCCCGACCACAGCCCTGGCCCCATTGTTTGTGCTGTGGTTTGGCTACAGCTTGTGGAGCAAAGTGCTGGTGACGGTGCTGCTGACCTTTTTCCCCATTACTATTACCGTGTTTGATGGGTTCCGGTCAGTTAAAACGGAAATGATAGAGCTGCTCTTTACCTTTGGAGCCAATAAACAGCAGATATTCTGGAAGCTGAAGCTTCCTGCTGTGCTGCCCTGTTTTTTTTCCGCCATCAAAATGGCCGTACCCCTGTCTATCATCGGAGCCGCCATTGGAGAGTGGCTGGGTGCCCAAAGGGGCCTTGGCTATTTTAGCCGCAGGATGATGACACAACTTGATGGAGCAGGAGTCTTTGCGCCCATTTTACTGCTGTCTGTAGTGGCTATGATTCTTGTGGCCATTGTAAGTATCATTGAAAAACGCTTCATTACCTGGCGTGGTCAATAAAGAAAGAGGAGTATTTATGAAAAAAATGATTGCGTTACTTGTGGCAGCTACGCTGCTGACTCTGCTGAGCGGATGTACCCGGCAAAAAGATGTTGTAGATGACGAAGATCTTCGGGAGATCAATGTTGTACTGGACTGGTATCCCAACGCTCTGCATGCCTTTATCTATACCGCTATTGAGCGGGGCTACTACAAGGATGAAGGTCTGGATGTAAAAATTCAGTTTCCTGCCAATGAAAACGATGCATTATCTCTGGTGGCCGCCGGAAAGGCGGAAATAGGATTGTATTATGAGCACGACATCATCCAGGCGGTTGCAAACCAAGGCATCGGTGTGAAGTCCATTGGTGCTGTGGTGCAGTCACCTCTGAATATTATCCTGTCTCTGGCAGACAAGAACATACATAGTCCCGAAGATCTGGCTGGCAAGACCGTGGGCTATGCCGGAACTGCCCTTAGTGAGGCTCTGTTACAGGCCATGATGGAAGCCACCGGTACGGATTTTACCAGTGTGGAAATGATGAATGTAGGCTTCGAACTGATGAGTTCCATGACCACCGGCAATGTGGATGCCACCATCGGCTGCCTTGTGAACCACGAGGTACCTCAGATGGAAGAAGAGGGATTCGATGTGAATTATTTTATGGTCAGCGAATACGGAATTCCAAACTACTATGAGGCCGTATTCCTGGCTGGGAACAAGATGATTGAAAACGAGCCGGAGGTGTTGGCAGGCTTCCTGCGGGCCTCTGCCAAGGGTTTTGCAGACTTTCAGGCAGATACAGACGCCTGTTTGCAAATTCTGTTAGACAATCAAAATGAGGAAAATTTCCCTCTGTCGCTGTCGGTGGAGGAGCAGTCCTGCCAGACTCTGCTGCCCTTGATGGAGACTGCTGATGCACCCTTCCTAAGCCAGACCGCCGAAAACTGGCAGGCTAACATTGACTGGATGTATAATGCCGGATTGATCAAAGAAAAGGTAGAGGTCTCTCAGGTGATGGCGGAGATCGGCTACTAAACCTTAAATAAGCGATAGACAAGCCATTCCAATTGATGATATAATTAATACCAAAGGGCAGATATTTGGATTATGTTGTATAATAACTGCACTTTTTCAGTCATGATCGACTATTATAAGTTAGTCTGAACCGAGTCTTTCATTGGGATTTGTTTTAGTTATTTCCTTATAAGATAGTTGAACATTTTGTAGAAAAGAAATTAGTTATTATATGCCCAATTAGGGTATATTAAAGTTTAAGCTTAAATGAAAGGAGGATTTAACCATGAACAAGTTTATTTTCAATGATTATTTTCATGAGCCACAGGGAAAGATCGCTAAGCGTATGATTTTCAAGAGTGATAATGTAATTGCCTTTGTTCTAAACATTGCAAAAGGGGAAGTGCTGCCTGGACATACACATTTAGAAACAACCCTTTTTTTACAGGTCATGGAGGGTAATGCAAAGGTTGTCACCGATGGAAATGAAACCTCGTTGCAGGTGGGTGAGTTAATGCAGGTTGATGGGCAGGAAAGTATGCAAGTTATAAACATCGGCGAAGGTGTCTTGCGTCTTTTTGTCACAATTTCACCAATAGGCTCAGAGGCCTTTGCAAAAGATGCAGATATTTAATGAGTTTTTTTACCTTGCTATTTGATAATTTTTTGTTTCTGCTTGAAAATTGTTAAAACTAAAACCCTCAGTACGCTGGGGGTTTTATTGTAGAAAGTTTTAAACTTTATTGAAGCGGACATCAAAGAATAAGAATAATCCTGTAAGGATAGCTGCAGTTGATTTTTTGCTCTTTTCGCTGATGCGTAGAGGCATGGGAAAGGAGCCCAGGCAAGCAAATGTGTCATCTTATAAAACAGACACACTTTTCTTTGCAAGGGCATCCACATCCCATTGTTAGCCTTATTTTTTGGGATTTTACTGAGCTTGCTTGTTAAATATACATTGTGTTTCAGTACCAAAGCACTTCGAACATGATATACATTTTGCGGGTGCAGTATCTCCGTCAGACCAGCGGTTAATCAGCCCCGGCTCCCGTATAAAAGGTCTGCAAAGTGAAATATATTCTATTTTTGTTTGGTTCACAACATCTTCAAGTCTGTTGATTTCGCGGTGCCCGCCTACACAGATAACCGGTATATTTAACGCTTCAGCAATTTCCGAAGCATATTTCTTAAAATAAGATTCCGTATTCGTTGTCACTTTTCGGATAACGCCTTCGTTCGCCCTGGAAAGTGCAGTACCGCCGCTGATTTCGATGGCGTTCAGGCCCACGCCTTCAAGCAATATGCAAATATATTTACATTCATCGGGAGTCAGGCCTTGGTCCATAAAATCGGAACAGTTTATTTTAGCAAGAATAGGATAGTCAGGTCCGACAGCTTCTCTGATGCTGCTGCAGATTTCCAAAACAATGCGCGCTCTGTTTCCCGTGCTTCCGCCGTACTCATCGGTTCTTCTGTTGAAATACGGAGTCAGGAAACGGCTTAGCAAATAGCCATGTGCAGCATGGAGCTGAACACCATCAAAGCCAGCTTTTTTCGCCCTTATAGCACCATTGACAAAAGCGTCTTTCATTAATTGAATATCTGCCTTAGTCATTTCGGTTGCACCGGCGACTGTGGGCTCCCCCTCAATAGCACTGGGCGCCCATAATACCCCTGGGTTCTTGCTTCTGTTTTGAGCACCGTTGCAAACCAGCTGAACAATGATGTTTGCATTATATTTATGCACTACATCTGTGAGTTTCTTATATTCAGGAATGAAGGAATCATCATAAATAGCCATTTGAGTCGGAACGATTTTTTCGAGATCAGTTACATTGGTGAGTCCCGTTATAATGGTACCGATGCCGCCCTTGGCAAGCTCTTCATAATGATCAATCAGTTTTTGGGTTACATGACCCAACCCATCCGCCCGCCCGTCATGAGTGGCAGAACGTACAAACCGGTTTTTAATCTTCAACTCTAATAATTGTGTTTCATCGAACAATGTTTTCATTTTAATTTACTCCTTGATTAGATTTTAACTGAAAATTACCCTTGTTCAGGTAACCATGAGAAAAGATAACGTAGTTCTTTGGGCGTGGAAATGTTTACGTCCGTTAACGTTACGAATTCTCCAGATAGTCCTTTTTCTAACGCCGCCAGATGAAAATGGCTTGCTCCGATACCAACATCTACACGCTCAATAGCGACAGGATGCTCATCTTGCTTTTTAGGATTTATTTGACCGTAAAAATGATATGCGCCATTAGATTGAACAATTCTCCATGGCTGCTTGTTGCTGGCGGAAGGAGCCAGACGCAACAACTCCAGAGGAAAGGCATAATCTCCGGCATCCGCTTCTGTCAAGGGCTTATTAAAGCTGTTTTTGAAAAAAAGCTCGCTCCAGTTTTTCCGCTGGTTGGATTTCAGTGTCTTGCGGAAAAGAGATTCGGTCAGACTTTTTTTCTCAGCGGGATATCCGATGGGGGAAATAGCTGGGAACAATTCATTTTCTTTAACTCCGATGGCAGATGTGAACCCACTGCGGTCAAAGGTACCGGCAAGCCAGCAGGTTCCGATTCCCATATTGGTTGCATAAAGAACCAACTTTTCAAAATCATAGCCAGCAGCCTCAAGGGAAAGTGCACCTGCAGGCACAGTCACACCGATGTAGACTTTTGTGCCTTTAATAACGCCATAAGTTCCAAGTTTCTTTGCATTTGTATCTTTCGTTTCTAAGAGGTGGAAAGACACGGGTACACCGAAAGGATTGGATAAAGCGTTGGCATATATCATAAGCTTTTCTTTATCCGATTCCGAAATGGGGTTTGATGACTGATATGTCCTTACGCTATAGCGCTGCTTAACCGTTTGTTCTACAGGAAAATCCAGTTTCATTTAAATTTACCTCCATAAAAATAGACCAGTCTGCCGTTGTTATATGGTTTTATAAACGATAAACAATTCTTGACCGAACGTTCTAGAAAGATTATAATATATTTAAACGTTCAAGTCAATAAGAAGGCTTCATGTTGTGGAAGCAGTACAGATAAAAAAATATGTTAGCAGAAGTAAACCATATCCCGGCCAGGGTGGGATTTTTCAATACCACGACGAATTTGTTGAGGTGGTACTGAAATTTTCAGCGAGATAACAATAGGAAAAAAAACGGCTTTTAAACAGGCGCACACAAAGGGAGAATAGTTATGGGAAGAAGTAAAGAATTCGATGAGAATATGGTCTTGCAGAAGGCCATGGAATTATTTTGGGAGCAAGGATATGAAAAGACATCTATGAGCGACCTGATAGAACATATGGGAATTCATCGTAAAAGTTTATACGATACGTTCGGCGATAAGCGAGAATTATATTTGAAAGCCATTGAGTCCTACGGGAAATATAGTACGGAGAAATTTCGATCTGGAATTTCCCATGCCGCAACAGCAAAACAAGCCATACAGAATGTGTTTGACTATATTATTGAAGGCAATCAGGACGAGCGTTTGGGTTGTTTTTTTGTGAATGCAGCAACTGAAATGGCTCCGTGTAATAAAGACGTTGATGAGATTGTAAATCAGGCGTTCATTCAAACAGAACAATGGTTGACAGACATTATCCATAAAGGACAGCAGTCTGGCGAAATATCCAGTGACCATGATGCACAGATATGGGCAGAATTTTTACATAATGCCCTGATTGGAATACGGGTTTTGGTAAGAACCTCAACAGATAAAGATAAGATATATCGTATAAAAGATATGTTCTTTAGTTTATTGTTTCATTAGATCATTTAAACGTTATATAGGCTATTACACTTAATGTAAATGGGAAAAACGGAGTTTCCAATTTTATAAAAAGTTCATGCATTTCACGTATTCCCATGGGATTAAGACCATTAATTGATTCATCAAGCCTGAAGTTCAATGGCGGCAGTACCCTTGATCATATTTTCAGGGAGTTCTTCTCCAGTAACCTTGAAGATGATTATGACAGCGATAACCGGATTATTTACATCAGGACTTTTTCAAAATCTTTGTCGTCTGCATTGTGCTCAATTACATGGTACTTCCGAAATGTCTGATTGAGGATTTTAATCGGCTGTTTTCTTCTTATTCCAGCCCGGTATCCTGGCTGATACAGAAGTTGCTTCTTTCATAAAAATTGAATGGTGCAAAATCGGAAGACATGAAAAAGAATGAGGGGTATATTAGAACTATACAGCTTTTGCGCCGGACTCAAGTTTACAAAGGAAGGCCCTGAGCAGGTATGGGATTTTTTACAACCGTATTTAAGGTCGGGACAGGAGTTTTATATCTGATTTGCGGTTGTCATGCTGCTATTTTACTATATTGATGAAACACATATGAATGAGGTTTTAAATAGCTTGGACAAGGCGTGCCATGAAGAGGAAGCCGTGAAAGGAAAATGAAATATGGATTACACACGTTTTATTTCTTCTCCAGTTGGTCAACTGACCGTAGCCAGTGATGGACATGCCATAACAGGTCTTTGGCTGGAGGGGCAAAAATACTATACAGCCACATTGGAAAAGGAACATGAGATGAGGGATATTCCCGTCTTTCAGTTAGTACAGGACTGGCTAAATATATACTTTAAGGGGAAACAGCCGGAGTTTTCTCTACCTCTGGCGCCTAGAGGCAGTTTATTTCGCCAGAACGTATGGAATATTCTGTGTGAAATCCCTTATGGGACTGTGGTAACATACGGCAGTATTGCAAAACAACTAAATGAAAGCGGACAAGGTATTCACACTTCCCCCAGGGCCGTTGGAGGCGCTGTCGGACATAACCCTGTATCCATTCTGATTCCTTGTCATCGTGTTATTGGATCTGATGGAAGCCTGACGGGATATGCAGGTGGTATTGATAAAAAAATACAGCTATTAAACCTGGAACATGTTGAAATGGGTAGACTTGGCACTCCTTATTGTAAAAAGAAAATAGAATTTAAAAGAGGTGATAGTGGATGACGGAAGAAGAAAAATGGAGAGCATCACTGTCCTGCGATGGTGATTATGATGGCCGGTTTTTCTATGGTGTAAAAACAACTGGAATTTTTTGCCGTCCATCTTGCAAGTCAAAAAATCCCAAACGGGAAAATGTTATTTTCTTTGAGACAGCAGACCAGGCGCGAAATAACGGTCTCCGTCCATGCAAGCGGTGCAGGCCTGATTTATTGGAATTTCAGCCTCAGAAAGAAAAGGCCGAACAAATCAAACTTGTTTACCAGCAGTTCTTTGCAGATCAAAACCACTTAAAGGAAGAATTAAAAAAAATTGGTCTCAGCAGAAACAGAATTACCCAATTGTTTCAGCTCCAATATGGAAAGACTCCGGTGGAATACTTAAATGAGCAGCGGATATCCTGTGCTCAGCAACTGCTTGTGAATACACAGGATAATATACTGCAGATTGCCCTGCAAAGCGGTTTTGAAAGTTCATCTGCTTTTTATACCCAATTTCGAAAAGGATCGGGTGTTTCACCGAAGGAATACCGGGAAGCTGCTGCACAGAAGGAGTAAAGAAGAATTGGGTGTTAATACAAAAGGCCGCACAGGTTGGAATTTCAGCCTGTGCGGTTTTTCTGTATATAAAAAAGTCTTATGAGATATACAATATTGGCATAGTCTTTAACTTCTGTGACAACCTTTCCCGTAAAAAAGACTCAACCTCCTCGCGTATATCATTTCGGTAACTATATTTACCGCGCCCCCGTCCTGTCATAGTTTCCCGGTCCAGAAGCTGTGTGCCGTTTGGAAAAGCTTCCGTGTTAATGGCGTTTTGTACGAAGCTGTATGTCATCAATATAATTTCGATAAAACCGCTTTGTTTGACCTTGACACTCAGTTCATCAGCCAGTTGATCCAATAGCTCTCCGTACAAGCGTTTCCAGTCCGGAAGCAGAATAACAGGAGCGATCAGAAGGCCAACAGGATATCCTGCTTCTGCCATGTCGTTAAGGGCATGGATTCTTGCACGCAGCGGCGAGGTTCCCAGTTCTATGCGCTGTATTATCTCCTGAGGATTCACACTCATTCGAAATATGGTTTTCCCCTTATGATCCAGATTAAGCAGCGGATTTACCATATCAAATTTTGTGGGAAATGTCAGCTTCCCCCGGCCCTCACGGGAAAAACGTTCAATGCTGTAGAGCAGATTATCTGTTATCATGTTTTCCAGCACCAAATCACTGTTGCTGCCAATTTCAAAGGTTTGAGGCGCAGAAGCCTCAGAATCCTTTTTAAGCAGCTTGTCCAGCATTTGTTCCCGGTTGACAAATAAACGCAAATAGGCGCATTTGTTGTAATTACAGACTAAATAACAGTATAAACACATTGCTTTGCAGCCCGAAGACGTATATGGTACCAGCCAGTCAGAAACCTTATGATTGGGTACATAACGATGGGTTTTTCTTGTTCCGATGATTAAATGATTTTTCAGTTTGGGAAAGTCCTGGTTAGGAGCTGCTGTCATTTCCGGTATACGATTATGACTTTCTATCTGTATCCAGGGTAAGTCTGCATATTTGCTCTGCAATGCCAGTCCTAACTTATAATTAAGCGCGTCCGGCTCATAATAAACCGCATCAAAATCCATGTTCATGTGAACACCTCCAATAATGATAGTTTGCCAAAAATTGCGTCAATTATTTCTGGCTCCAAGATTCCATGGGATAAAATAAAAAATAAGTTGTAAAACATTTTAAAGCATTATATGATAAACTCAGGCAGCAACGTCTTTATTAAAGTAAATATAAAAATTCAGACAGCATAAATGGGGGTAAAATATATGTCAAATAAGATATTAGTTGCATATTCATCAAAGTATGGTTCAACAGGCAGGTACGCTGAGTGGATTGCTTCAGCACTGAATGCAGATTTATTTACAGCACAAAAGATTAACGTGAACATTCTAAGTCAATACGATATCGTTATATATGGCGGCGGTTTGTATGCAGGTGGTATTGCCGGTGTAAAACTGGTTACCAATACACCCTGTAAAAATCTTATTGTGTTTACTGTTGGATTAGCTGACCCTCATATAACAGATTACAGTGCCATTATAAATAAGAATTTTACACCAGAACTTCTGGCAGAAACAAAATTTTTCCACCTGAGGGGAGGAATCGACTACAAAAAGCTTAGTCCTGTCCATAAAGTTATGATGGCTATGATGAAAGGTATGATTGAAAAAAAACCTGAATCCCAGCGAGAAGCTGAAGACAAAGAATTTCTTTCTACTTATAATTCAAAAGTGAACTTTGAGGATAAAGGAACCATAGATTCAATGGTTGCCTATGTGAAGGGGTTATAATAAGAAGTGTCTACGAGGTTATCGGTAAAATTTATCGATAACCTCGTAGACAAACTGCGGTATTATTGGTAAACTAAAACGGTTAGATTGATCTAACCAAGAAGCTGAACAAGAAATCCAAACAGTTCAATTACCGTGAACGGTAAAATCCAGAGCTGATATAAATATAAAAAAGAGGTTTTGCAGAGGAGATTGGTGCCTATCGCCTCTGACAAGACCTCTTTTTGTTACTTGTGTTTCTTCAACTTCAAATTTTCCCATAACCACGTCCTCCCTCCAAACCCGGGACACCCCATGGATTTAGAAAGGAATCAAAATAAATGGAAATCAAGCAATTAGAATACTTTGTTGCAACTGCAGATCAGGGCAGCTTAAACCGTGCAGCCGAAAGATTGTACACCTCCCAACCCAATGTAAGTAAGGTGATAGCTGCTCTGGAAAAGGAAATAGGGGTGCAGTTATTTAAAAGAAATAACAGGGGAATTGAGCTTACGGAGCATGGAAAAATGCTGTATGGTCATGCAGCCTCTATTTTAAAAAGCTCTGATATCATACTCTCCATGGCCCAGAAGCAGACCCGCCGCAGCTTCAGTGTATCCGGTTATCAAAGCAGCCTGATTGCAAGGTTTATGGCAGAGATATATGAAGATAATAAAAATGAACTGAGACTGGAATACAGGGAAGGGGTGGTAGAGGAAATTACGGACAATGTGGCAGATCACATAGCTGAAATCGGCATTGTTTACATTGCCAAAGATCAGATTTGCTGTTTCCGCCATCTCATCGGCCATAAAAAGCTGGAGTTTCAGCCGCTTTTCCAGCGGGGAATCTGTGTTTATATAGGAAGTGAGCATCCTCTTTACAACAGAGACAGCATTGACTTTTCCGAATTGACCAGCTTAAAATTCGTGCAGGGAAAAGAAGATTTTTTTGCTATAGAGCATCATATTGAAAAAGTCAGCGGAGGTACCGCCCATATACTAAATTTAAATACCCCTTTTTATACCAACAGCGACTACATGATTCACAACCTGCTGATCAATACCGATGTGTGCTGCATGGGAATTGATTTGGTATCGAAAGAATATGAAGCTCAGGGCATAAAATCGTTAAAAGTAAATAACTGTCAGCATTTTCTTACACTGGGATATGTGAGCCGAAAAAAGGATGAGCTGTCTGAAGAAAGTAACCGATTGATTGAAAAGTTAGTTAGTTATAACGAATCGCTATAACAGCCTTCTTCCGATTTGATATTAGTAAGTCTTGACTAACTGTGCTATTATGAACCGTAGTTAAAAACAAAAGGAGAACAGTTATGAAAAGAAGACTTTTTGGATTATATGCGGCAAGCATTCTGGCTGCGTCAATTTTAGCAGGCTGCGGAAATTCTGCAAGCCCATCAAAGGAAGAGAGTTCTTCTGTACAGGCAGATGCATCTGCCGGGCAGCAGGAGAGCGGGGCAGAAGTAAAAGACGAGCTGGTATTTGTCAATTACAGAGATATCAGAGACTTAAACCCACATTTATATGCAGGAGAAATGTATGCCCAGGAAATGCTTTATGAGACTCTGGTAACAATTTCAGATAAAGGATATGAGCCCTGCCTGGCGGAAAGCTGGACGGTAAGCGAGGACGGAAAGATTTATACCTTTAAGATCCGCAAGGGAGTAACCTTCTCCGACGGAGAGGTATGCGATGCCAATGCCATTAAGGCTAACTTCGATGCCATTATTGAGAACAAAGACCGTCATACATGGCTGGAGATGATGAACCTTCTGGTAGGAGTGTCTGCACCTGATGATGAAACCTTTGTGATCGAGCTGACAGAGCCTTACTACCCCATGCTGACAGAACTTGGAGTGACACGGCCCTTTGCCATGATTTCTCCTAAAGCAATGAAGGACGGCAGCACAAAGGATGGAGTCAATTCATACATAGGTACCGGAGCATATGTTCTGACAGATTTCGTCACAGATGAATACGCAGTGTTTGAAGCGAACGAAAATTACTGGGGAGAACAGCCGGCCATTAAAAAGATTACTGTAAAAGTAATCCCGGACAACCAGACCAGAATTCTTGCCCTTGAAAAAGGAGAAATTGATCTTATCTTTGGAAAGAATATGATCGATGCTGATGCAGTGAATAAATATGTGGACAGTGAAGAATTCCAGGTTTCCTTATCAGATCCAACATCTACAAGACAGATTGTTTTAAACACCTCCAATGCTATTTTAAAGGACAAGGCTGTTCGTCAGGCTATTCAGCATATGACCAACCGTCAGGCCATTTCAGAAGGTATTTTCTATGGACTGGAAGCACCTGCTGACACCCTGTTTTCCTCAACGGTTCCTTACTGTGACATTAAGCTGGAGCCATATGCCTATGATGCAGACCTTGCCGGAACTATGCTGGAAGAAGCTGGCTGGGTAATGGGCAGCAGCGGCATCAGAGAAAAAGACGGAACTGCTCTTGCTCTTACATTACTCTACAACAGCGACAGCGTAACAGAGAAAACTATTTCAGAATATCTTCAGTCTGAATACAGAAAGCTGGGAATCCAGCTGGATATCAAGGGAGAAGAAGAGCAGTCTTACCGTGATAACATGAAGGCAGGACATTTTGATATGGTGTTTAATATCTGCTGGGGTACTCCTTATGATCCTCAGTCCTCTCTGGCTGCTATGAGACAGCCGGTGTATGGAGATTATGCTGCCCAGCTTGGACTGGAAGATAAAGCTGAAATTGACCAGGCGATTACAGATATTCTGGTTTCCACAGATGAAGCCAAAAGACAGGAACTTTATACCTTTGTTCTCACCAGACTTCATGAGGATGCCGTGTATATCCCTCTGACCTTTGAGTGCAACAAATCCATCAGCGCCTCTGCATTAAAAGGGGTAGGCTTCACCCAGACTCAGTATGAGGTGCCGTTTACCCAGATGTATTTTGAATAGAGGGAAATCAGGAAACAAGAAAACACGCATGCCGGTCCTTACATCTCAGGACAGGCATGCTTTTTTCGGAAAGGACCTCCTATGAAAGCTTATATTGTAAAGCGGGTTTTATCAGCTGTTCCGCTTTTGCTGTGCATTTCTTTTTTATGTTTTGTTTTTATTAACTTAATTCCTTCCGATCCTGCGGAGGTGGCACTTCGTGTGCGTCAGACGCCGATTATTACAGAAGAGGCCATTGAACAGGTCCGGGAAGAACTGGGGTTAAATGATCCTTATATGGTTCGTTATTTCCGGTGGCTGGCAGACTGTCTTCGTTTGGATTTTGGGGTCAGCTATACCAATCCTGCCAGAACAGTTCTGGGGGAAATTCAGAGGTGCTTTCCAGCCACCGCATTGCTGGCCTCTGCTTCTCTGGTTTTTGTAATCATACTGAGCCTTCCCATCGGCTTTTTCTGTGCCGTGTATAAGGACAGCTGGTTTGACCGGATTGTCAGGGGAATTGTGTTTATGACTACCGCCATGCCTGCTTACTGGATCGGGCTTCTGATGATATGGCTTATCAGTATTAAAATGGACTTGCTTCCAACCAGCGGAAACGGAAGCTGGAAGCATCTGATTTTACCGGCATTTACCGTTTCCCTGACCTATATTTCTACCTATATCCGTCTGATCCGCAACAACATGCTGGAAAATATGAAGGAAGACTATGTGCTGTATGCCAATGTAAGAGGTCTAAAGCAGAAAAATATTCTGATCAGGCACATTTTGAAAAATTCCCTTCATACCTGTATTGTGGCTATTGGTATGAGTATCCCTCAGTTAATGGCAGGAACCATTGTAGTGGAAAATGTATTTGCCTGGCCCGGTCTTGGAAAGCTGTGTATCAACTCTATTTTTAACCGGGACTATCCTGTTATACAGACTTATGTTCTGCTGATCGGAACGTTGTTTGTAGTATTTAACCTGCTGTTTGATATTATCCAGTGTATCGCTGACCCAAGGCTGAGAAGGGAGGTATCCTGATATGTGGAAGCGTTTATTTCAGAACAAAATGGCTCTTATTATGATGTGTCTCCTTGGAGTTGTGGCGCTGCTGGGGATATTTGCCCCTCTTGTGGCTCCCAATGATCCTTATGAAAATGATATTTTAAATAAGTTTGCGGCTTACAGTCTCCAGTTTCCTCTGGGAACCGATCATCTGGGCCGGTGCATTTTGTCCAGAATGATCTACGGAATCCGGCCAACCCTGTTTCTTTCCCTTGTGACCATGATGGGAACTATTGGCCTTGGAACTCTTCTGGGCCTTTTGGCCGGATATTTCCGGGGGCCGGTGGAAGAGGTCATTATGCGGTCGGTGGATGTGATGATGTCTTTCCCCAGCCAGATCATGGTATTTGCCGTAGTGGCTCTTCTGGGCATTGATGTGCGCAACGTGATTATGGCAAATGTGCTGATTAAATGGGCCTGGTATGCCAGAATGATCCGCACCAATGTTATGAAGTACAGGGACAAAAATTTTGTGCTTTATTCCAGATGCATCGGAACCGGGGAACGGTTTATTCTGGCAAGACATCTGCTTCCAAGTATTGCCTCGGAAATGGCGGTTTTAGCAACTCTGGACATTGGATGGGCAATCCTTAATATTTCTACCCTGTCTTTCCTGGGGCTTGGAGTACAGGCTCCTATACCCGAGTGGGGAGCCATGCTCAATGAGGCTAAAAATGTCATGACCACAAACCCGGTTCAGATGATTGCACCGGGAGTTGCCATTGTGGTGGTGGTGGCGGCCTTTAACCTGCTGGGAGATGCCTTAAGAGATGCTCTGGATCCAAAGGAGGTGCAGATTTAATGACTCCTATTCTGGAAGTGAAGAATTTAAAAGTAGATTTTCATTATAAAAAACGGGTTCAGCCCATTATTAAAGGGGTGGATTTCAACCTCCATTCAGGCCAGTGCCTCGGTATATTAGGAGAATCCGGAAGCGGAAAAAGCATGAGCAGCAAGGCCATTATGGGGCTTTTGGACCAGAGCTTTTCTGTTTCAGGAGAAGCCATTTACCGGGGAGAGGATTTGCTGAAAAAAAATAAAGAAGAGCTGAGAAGGATTCGGGGAAAAGGAATCTGCATGATTTTACAAAATCCCATGACCTGCTTTGACCCCCTCTACCGGATTGATGATCAAATGGCGGAGACTTATCAGGAACACTTGAATCTGCCTGGTGCAAAGATTTATGAAAAATCCGTAGAAGTGCTGGAAACCATGCAGATTAAAAATCCCGCAGAGGTGTTAAAAAAATACCCCCATCAGTTAAGCGGAGGAATGCTCCAAAGAATTATGATCGGGTTAGCCATGTCCATGGAACCGGATATTCTGATTGCTGATGAGCCGACTACGGCTATTGATGCCATTACCCAGTTTGAAATCATGAAGGAATTTGAACGGATAAAAAAAGAAGCTAAAACAGCCATGATATTTATTACCCATGATTTGGGAGTGATTTCCCATATTGCAGATCAGGTTCTGGTCATGAATCAGGGTGTGGTGGCGGACCAGGGAACCTTCCAGGAAATTATGGAACAGGCTAAGGATCCCTATACCAGACTGCTGG
Organism: Clostridiaceae bacterium; assembly: GCA_902363735.1. Lineage (GTDB taxonomy): Bacteria > Bacillota > Clostridia > Lachnospirales > Lachnospiraceae > Lacrimispora. Next base: position 632,702 of record CABJBA010000001.1, on the reverse strand, counting down.
TGGAAAAGAAAAAGGCTGTTATGAAAAAATACCGGTATGCGATGAAGGGAATGGAGGTGAAGGAAGCGTGATAAAGGCAGAGCACATCGATGTCAGTTTCCGGAAAGAGAATCAGGAGACCGTGTTTGGAAAAGAACGGCAGCAGGTATTATTTGACGTATCCTTTGGAGTAAGAGAAGGGGAGTGCCTGGGAATTTTAGGAGAGAGCGGAAGTGGAAAAAGCACTCTGGGACGGGTACTTTGCGGACTTTTAAAACCGGACAAGGGGGCCGTGGAGCTGGATGGAAAGCCCCTCACCGGAAGATCCGGAAAGAAGGGGAAGACTGTAATCAGTGTGGTATTTCAGGATTACACTACCTCTGCAAATCCCAGATTCAGGGTCAGGGATTTAATAGGAGAATCCTTTATAGTCCGGGAGAGAAGGGAACGGATTAGACTGGATCGGGAAACAGAGCTTGAAAAGCTGCTGGAATTGGTTGGGCTGGATGTGAGCTATTCAGAACGCTTTCCTCATGAACTGAGCGGAGGACAGCTGCAGCGGGTCTGCATTGCCAGGGCCATTGCTGTTAATCCCAGGATCATCTTATTTGATGAAGCCATCAGTTCCTTAGATGCCCACACCCAGGTACAGGTAATGGATCTTTTAAAGGAAATTCAGGTGAAGAAAAAATTGACTTATCTTTTTATTACCCATGATCTTACCTCAGTCACCTATTTGTGCAGCCGCGTCCTCTTTTTGTATCAGGGGAGAGTGGCGGAAATCAAAGATGTAGAAGATATCGCTGAAGTAACTCACCCATATGCTAAAAAATTGCTGGAATCTGTTATGGATTTTGACCAGCTTCAGGATTTGGAAGTTTCCAGAAAAGAAGGCTGGGAACAGGCTGTATAAAAAATGGAAAGAAAGGAGCATCAATGAGTCTGCATATAGGAAATTGCCAGGCAGAACCAGGAGAAAAGCATAATGGAATGCTGGAAGTGGGAGAACATGATCCCAAGCTTCCCTTAACCTTGGTTTGCGGAAAGGAAGAAGGGCCTACCGTCCTTGTTTCTTCGGGAATCCATGGAGCGGAATATATCGGAATTCAGGCTGCCATGGAGTTGTCCAGAGAAATAGAACCAAAAGATATAAAAGGGAATTTAATCTTCCTTCTGGTTGCAAACCCTTCGGCCTGCAGGGATTTTGTGCGGTTTGCGGTGCCGGAGGACGGTAAAAATTTAAACCGGATGTTTCCTGGAAAAAAAGACGGAAGTCTGTCGGAACGGATTGCTTATACTATGGTAAAGGAACTTTATCCCAAGGCAGATTATTTTTTGGATATGCATGCAGGGGATACCAGTGAGCGTGTAATGCCATTTCTTTATTTCCCCGGAGGAGCCGGGGAAGATGTGGCGGAGGCTTCTAAAAACATGGCAAAGGCGGCTGATATGGCGGTCCGTGCCAGATCAGGGTCCTTGATCGGAGCCTGTGGATGTGCCGGTGCCCACGGCATTCCGTCCCTTTTGCTTGAACGGGGCGGCGGTGGAGTCTTTACCAGAGAAGAAGTGGAGCTTTATAAACAGGATATCAGGAATATTCTGATTCATTTACATGTATTAGAGGGAGAAGAGATCCATACGGTCAGCCAGCGGGAGGTAAACAAGGCAGCATACATAGAAGCTGATACAGAAGGGTTTTGGTATCCGGCTTTAAACGCAGGAGATCAGTTTTCTTCCGGCACCTTTTTAGGAGAAATCAGGGATATATGGGGAGACTTAAAAAAGGCTTATTATGGGGAGTATGACGGAATCATTCTCTATCAGACTGTGGGAATGGGGATCAAAGAGGGAGATCCTTTGGTGGCCTACGGTATGCTGGAAGAAGAAAATTAGATAAAAAAAGAAGCATTGCTTCCGGCTGTACCTGTGTCCGGAAGGGATGCTTCTTTTGATTATATGTTTCAGTCACTGGAATACTTTGATAAGGACAGGATTCCGGCACCGCCCAGACATAAGGCAATGACAGCCAGAATAAGGGAGGGAATCCACCAGGACAGAGGGGCACCTGCAGGGATTGCAGGCAGTATGGTTTCTCCGAATATTTCAGAGGTAGAGCCGATGACAAATCCGATGATCATGCAGTAGGTGGGGTGAGGAAAACGGTTCATTAAGTATTCCAGCGGCTTTGTGATTAAAAACACGCCGATCAGGGTAGCGATGCCCAGAGTTCCAATGTAGAAAATATCAAACCGGGTGATGGCAGCAAGCATGGTATCGTACATTCCCAGTACCAGCAGCATATGGGAAGTGCTGATTCCGGGAAGGACCAGAGCCAGCGCTATGACGATTCCGGTCACCAGAATCATTGCATAATGAAAGAATCCGGACCCGGAAACAATATCAAAGTTGCCTGTTGGAATAAAGCCGATGGAGATTACAATGATAAGACCCAGCAAAAAGTAGATGAGGGAAGAAAGGCCGAATTTCTTTTCTTTTGTTTTTTGGTAAAGGGCCGGAATTCCTCCGACTACCGCTCCCAGAAAGAAGAAGGAAACAATAAAGGGAAACTTTTCAAGAAGCCACTGAATCAAAAATGCCAGAGAACCTATTCCGATACCGGCGCCGAGACAGAATTTAAAGAGGAATATGGTGTGTCCTTTTATGTCCTTTAAAAAGTTACTGATCGCACGAATCAGTCTGTCATAAATTCCTAACAGGATTGCCATTGTTCCGCCGCTGACGCCGGGAACACTCATGGATGAGCCGATTATAAAGCCTTTTAACATAATCATAAGAGTTTGTTTCATTTTTGCCTCCGGTAAATACTTTGGTTTTTTTAAATATTGCTATCCTAACATATATGAATGAAAATAGCAACCGGTTGGTGGAAGAAGAGACAGAGAGCTGTTCTTTTTCAGCAGAACTTGAGCTTTTTTGTCAATTAAATGACAAAATTTGACAAAAGTATTGTTTTTTATTCAAATAGGTTATATTATTTGATAAGCAATAAATTACTTTTGTAACAATACAAAGGAGGAGTTATGAATTTAAAAGGGATTCGGCAGAAAATCATTTTAAATACATTGATTGTCACCATCATCATTTCAGCGGTTACAACCATTGTATTGTCGATATCTGCAATGTCTTTGACAAATGTTACGTTAGAGGAAACTCTTGTGCCTTTTGCCAAGACCGCCTCAAAAAGCATTGAAAGCAACTTACATATTATGGCAGACCGCATATTTATGATAGGAGAAAACCAGGAACTGTCTTCGGAAAAGGCGACTCTTGCGGAAAAACAGCAGGTTCTCGATAAAGCCACATCAGGAATAGAATTTGTCTGGCTTGCCCTTTACACAAAGGAAGGGAAGTTGTATACAGGCAAAGCAAACAGCCCCTCGGACATTTCCGGAGACAAGCTGTTTCAGATGATGCAGGAAACCAATAATCTTGTGGTAGGGGATACATTTGCCGGTGAAAACGGGCTTGAGGTATCAGTGGGGATGCCCATCGCCACTGAAAAAGAGAATGTCTATTATCTGGTGGGAAGCTACAAATATGATATGCTTGACGATGTAATCAGCAGCATCCATATCGGCTACAGCGGCCATGCCTTTGTTATGAACGAAAACGGTCAGGTGATGGCTTATCCGGATAAGGAGTTTATCAAAAAGGAAGAGAACGTCTATTCTCTTTATAAGGATAACACCAGGCTTTTAAATGTATTTGACACCATGAAAACGGGAAGGATTGGCTCAGCCTCTGTATCTTTGGAGGGAGAGGATAGTCTTGTTGTCTATGCACCTGTAAGAGGTGTTAATTGGTATCTTGCTATTATTACGCCAAAATCAGATTTTACAGGCGTTGTAAATACTGCTGTTATGGTTAATATAGGAACCACTCTGACTCTGACTCTCCTGGCAATATGGTTCATTGCCCGTTTTGCAGGAAAAATTTCAAAGTCTTTGGGACATGTGACAGAGCGGATACAGAAGCTGGCAGAAGGCGATCTGACCAGCCCAGTGGAAGTAATGATGACAAATGATGAAGCTCAGACCCTTTCCAACTCCTTAAAGGATACGGTGGAACGGGTGAGCGGATATATTTTACAGCTTCAAAACGCTCTTGAACAGCTATCAACAGGCAATTTGGATGTCAGCGTCAGCAATCAGTTTGCAGGTGACTTCGTGGTTATGAAGGATTCTATCAACAGCATTACTGATTTCTTGAACCAGTTGATTCACGATCTTCAGAGATCTTCGGAAGCCTTGAATTATGCGGCACAAAGGGTATCTCAGAGTGCGCTTTTGATGAATGATTCTTCCGGTCATCAGTCTTCTTCTATTGACAGGCTTTTGGAGGAGACGGATTCTTTATCAAAAGATATCGGCATCGTGGATGAACATGCAAGAACTGCCCGTGAGCTGATGGAGCAGTCCATGGAGCGGTTGTCACTGGGAGATGAACATATGGAAAACACACTTCAGTCCATGAAGAACATCAGTCACAATGCTGTTGAAATAACAAAGATTGCAAAGTTTCTGGAGGAAATAGCCTTCCAGACTAATCTTCTTGCTCTTAACGCCAGCGTTGAGGCTGCCCACGCAGGCGAAGCCGGAAAGGGATTTGCAGTAGTAGCTAATGAAATCCGTGATCTGGCTGAGAAGAGTGCGGATTCCTCCAAGCGCACGGCTGAAATGATTGAACACTCTCAAAAGGCCATTGAAGAGGGCTCTAAGTATGCCAACCTGACAGCCAGCTTCTTAAATGAATTGACGGATATGTCCAGACAAACCTATGAGATAACGGAAGACCTGGCAAGGCTTGTGGGAAATGAAAAGTCCAGCCTGGAAAATGCATCTCTTGATATAACCAGGATTTCCCAGCTTGCCCGCCAGAATCTGGAATCAAGTTCAGATGTGGCTTCCCTAAGTGGGGATCTGGCACAGCAGGCTCAGAGTCTTGAGGAAATGTCAGGGCGCTTCCGCCTCCGCTCTGATGCTAAAGGGAGGGATGGAGAATGAAACGGGGAAAATACATGTTCATAATCCTCCTGGCCTTTATGCTGGTGTTTTTCATAAACGGCTGCAAAAAGGGAGGACACAGTTTGCAGGATGGCTACTACACGGCGGAAATGTCGGAATACAGCAACGGTTGGAAAGAATTTGTTACCATCCGGGTCAGCAATGGCAAAATTGTAACCGTTGAATACAATGCAAAGAATTCAAGCGGGTTTATTAAATCCTGGGACATTGCCTATATGCGCAATATGGATTCTAAAAAGGGTACATACCCCAACCACTATACACGGGCTTATGCTGCCAGTTTCCTTGCGGCCCAAAGCGATCAGGGAATCGATACCGTAAGCGGAGCCTCAGTTTCCGGAGGCAACTTTCAGAAGATGACCTCCCTTCTCTTGGAGATGGCTGGAAAAGGAGACACCTCTTTAGGTATCGTGGAATCTGAACAATAAACTAAAAAAAATGTGCTGTCATAATCTGACGGTGCATTTTTTGCTTTTATCAGTAATAACTGAAATATTTAGAAAATTATAAGAAATTCGTATGGGAAATTGTCATGAAGACCTGTTATAATTAAAAAAAGCGAAAGCTGTCATCATATAGGAGGGAAGAAAAGATGCGTATTTGGAAAGGCAGAAAAGGTGAACCTGATGAAACCGGAGCTGAAGATCAGGAGTCAGAGCCTATGTCTGAGGAAGAGTTTAACATGGAACTGCAAAGCCTGATGAAAGAGGAAACAGCCGGAAAGAAGAAAAAGAAAAAAACGGGAAAAAAGTGGTCCCGGAAAAAGAAGATTCTTACAGGTGCCGGAGCTTTGGGAGTTGCTTTTCTCCTGCTTCGGATTTTTTCGGGGGGAAGCGCAAAACCAGTTATGGTCAGCACAATCCCTCTTTCTAAGGGTGAGGTAGTGGAAATACTATCTGTAAGCGGTCCTGTCCAGGGAACCGACAGTGTGGAAGTGGTTTCCAATCTCCATGCAGAGATTCTGGAACTGCCAATTAAAGAAGGCGATATGGTGGAGAAAGGGCAGCTTTTAGCTACTTTGGATGATAAGGATGTAAAAAAAGAGGTGGATATTGCCCAGAACGGCTATGATCTGGCTGTCAGCACCTATAACGATAGGCAGCTGGAAGTAGAAAACGGGTATGCAAAAGCAAGGCAGGATTATGAAGCTGCGAAAGCCAATTATGACCGGTCTCTCATCTTGTTCCAGGGAGGTGATGTTTCACAGGTTGGGCTGGAAGAGGCTTCCAATGCTGTAAATGACGCCCAAAGGCAGATGAGCTCCTATCCGCTAAAAGATGGAAGGCCTATTGCCAACGAATCTTATTCCCTTCAGATCGAAAAGGCAGCATTTGAGCTGGAACAGAAGAAAGAGGCACTGGACAATACCAGGATTACAAGCCCCATATCAGGGACAGTAGTACGTGTCAATTGTAAAGTGGGCCGTTTTGCGGATAAAACCGATGACGATAAGCCTATGTTCATCATCAGTAATCTGGATGTACTGGAAATGAAAATCAATGTAAGCGAGTATTCCATTGGGAAGGTAGAAATTGGACAGCCGGTAGAAATCGATGCCGATATATTAAATGGTGAAACAGTAAAAGGGGAGGTTACGGCCATTTCTCCCACAGGTGAGGAAAAGGGAGGCGGCTCCACAGAACGGGTCATTCCCACCACTATCCGGATTATAGATCAGAATTCCAGACTGATTGCCGGTATTACGGCTAAGGCCAGGATCGAACTCCAAAAGGCGGAGGATGCATGGACAGTTCCTATTTCCGCCGTGATCCAGCAGCCTGACGGCAGTATGGTTATTGCGGCAGTGGAACATAATAAAGTGAAATACATTTCTGTTGAAACGGGAGTGGAAAGTGACATTGAAGCAGAAATCGTACCAAAAGAGGAGGGAACTCTTACAGAAGAGACACAGATAATTGAAACACCGTCTCCCATGATGACTGACGGCATGGCAGTGACTGTGGCTCCTCAGGTTCAGTAAGGGGGAGGCGCTATGTGGAAAATAAAAGAAACAACGCCGGCCTACATAACAGAAAATGTAAAAGAAGATTTGATCAAGCTGGTGGATCTGGCAAAGATTTATGATACAGGTTCTATCAAGGTGCTGGGATTAAAAAGGGTAAACTTAACCATAAAAAGAGGAGAGTTTGTTGCCATCATGGGACAGTCCGGCTCCGGAAAGTCAACGCTTATGAACATTTTAGGCTGTCTGGACCGTCCTACTATGGGGCATTATTATCTGGATGGCATTGATACGGCGGATTTACCTCCCGATGAGTTATCTGCCATCCGCAACCGTAAGATCGGCTTTGTATTCCAGTCTTTCAATCTGATTTCCAGAACCTCTGCCCTGAAAAATGTAGAGCTTCCCATGACTTATGCCCATATTTCAAAAAAGGCAAGAGAGAAGCGGGCTTTAGATCTTTTGGAGAGAGTGGGACTTGGAAGCAGATATGAGCATATGCCTAATGAACTTTCCGGAGGACAGAGGCAGCGGGTGGCTATTGCCAGAGCCCTTGCCAACGAACCTCCTCTTATTCTGGCTGATGAGCCAACGGGAAATTTAGATACGGCTTCTTCTTTGGAAATTATGGAGCTGTTTTCCAACCTTCACCGGGAGGGGGCTACAGTGGTGGTGGTTACCCATGAAGAGGACATTGCAGCATTTACAGAACGGATTATACGTTTTCGGGATGGGAAGCTGGTAAGCGACACCTTGAATGTTCCCAAAATCCCGGGAGCCAGGGAGTCCGCAAAACAGGAAGAGGAGATGCCATGCTGATTGAAAATATGAGTATGGCGCTTCATGCCATAAAGGCCAATAAGATGAGGTCTTTTCTTACCATGCTGGGGATTATCATAGGCATTGGAGCGGTTATTGCTATCGTGTCCGTAGGTGACAGCATGAGGAATCTTTTTGCCGATGCCTATAAGGATGTGGGATTTAACCGTGCTAATATCATGGTGTCCTGGGAAGTGGAAGATTTCCGAATGAGTGATTTTTTCACCAGAGAGGAAATGAGCCGTGTTAAGGATATCTACCAGGATAAGATAGAATACATTGACAGCCGTTCCTACGCGGAAGCAGAGGCCGTCAATGGACGCAATAAAGTAAAATTTGAATTTCAGGGAATTGATTCTAATTATACGGATGTCCAGCCCTTGAATATGATTTACGGAAGGGCTCTTAATGAAGGAGATCTAAAAAGCGGAGCCAGACATGTAGTTATAGAAGACAAAGGCGCTCAACTGTTATTCGGAACAGCTGACTGTGTGGGCAGAATCTTCCGAATGACTATAAATAAGGATACCCAGGAGTATACTGTGGTGGGTGTGTACCATAAGGATTTATCCCCCATGGTGGCCATGATGATAGGAAACAGCCAGAATCAATCGGGATTTCTGCCGGATACGGTTCTTACAAAGCCAGGTGATTCGTTTCAGTCCTTGAATTTTTACGCCAGAAATGGTGTTGACATGAGTTCTTTTCTGAAAGAACTGACCAGGTATGTGGCGAAAGTAAAAAACAGGCCGGAATCAGAAATTATGACTATGTCTGTGGCTGACCAGATGGGAAGCGTGGATTCCAGTCTTTCCGGGATGTCGGCTGCAGTGGGCGGAATTGCTGCCATTTCTTTGCTGGTAGGGGGAATCGGCATTATGAATATTATGATGGTTTCCGTCACAGAGAGAACAAGGGAAATCGGAATCCGGAAGGCACTGGGTGCCAGGACAATGGATATTATGGTCCAGTTTCTGACGGAATCAGCGTTTATGTCCCTGTGCGGAGGGGTCATCGGTATTTTACTGGGAGTGCTTCTGGTGAAAGCCGGAGGAGCTGCATTTCAGATGACTGTAATTATCAGGCCATCAGTAGTCATTCTGGCAGTGGGATTTTCGGCCCTGGTGGGAGTTTTCTTTGGCCTTTACCCTGCCTCCAAGGCGGCTAAAGCAGACCCCATTGAAGCATTGAGATATGAGTAAAAGGAGGGCATCATGCTGCTGGAAAATATGAATATGGCAATTCATGCCATTAAAGCCAATAAGATGCGTTCTTTTTTGACTATGCTGGGGATCATCATAGGCATTGGTTCTGTTATAGCTATTGTGTCAATTGGAGACACCATGCGCTCCATGGTATCCGACCTCTATAAAAATGTGGGCATGACCATGGCTTATGTTTACATCTGGCCGATGGACGGAGACGATATGAGGGAAAGCGATTATTTTACCCTTGACGAGGCAGAGAGAATAAAAGAAGTGTTTGGAGATGAACTGACTTACATTGACAGCAATGCATCGGTCAAAGCGGAAGCCCTTTATGGCCGCAATAAGGTTAAATATCAGTTTGAGGGCATTTATGCCAATTATACGGATGTGCATGAAATCAATATTATTTACGGACGGAATTTAAGCGAAGCTGATATAAAAGGAAGAAAAAACAATGTGGTGCTGGAGGTTAATGGGGCAAAGGAACTGTTCGGCACGGAAAATGCCGTGGGAAAAACCTTCCGTACAACCATTTACGGCAATACGGATGATTATCATGTGGTGGGCATCTACCGCCTGGACAAAAGTCCTTTTGAAGCCATTATGGCAGGAAGCAGCGAAAACGAGGCAGGGTATATACCAGACACCCTGCTTACCTGGCCCAATGATAATATTTTCGGAATCAGGATATATGCAAAAGAAGGCACGGATATGGATGCTTTTTCTGATAAGCTTTCTGCCTATCTTGCAAAAACAAAGGACCGGAAAAAAGAGGATGTCACATTTTCTTCGGCAGCCAGTGAAATGGGCACCGTGGATGGGGTTATGGGAGGCTTGTCAGCTGCCGTAGGCGGTATTGCAGCGATCTCTCTTCTGGTGGGAGGAATCGGGATCATGAATATTATGCTGGTTTCTGTTACTGAAAGGACAAGGGAAATCGGAATCCGGAAAGCTCTGGGAGCAAAAACAAAGGATATTATGATCCAGTTTCTGACTGAATCCGCCATACTTTCTGCTTTGGGCGGAATCCTGGGGATTCTGACAGGAGCAGGGCTGGTGACGGCAGGAGGTCTTTTGTTTGGCATAGGAGTGGTCATCAAGCCGTTTGTTATTCTGGTGGCAGTAGGTTTTTCTGCCCTGGTGGGTTTATTCTTCGGAATTTATCCTGCTCAGAAGGCAGCAAAGGCAGATCCCATTGACGCATTACGGTATGAATAAAAGCCATTACGAAAAAATAAAAATTATGTATTGGGGTCGCAAAGTAGGGAGTTGTATGCTATAATATCCAGGATAGCAATGAGCAGGGCGAAGTGGGAGACGGAAAAGGGAAAAAAATTTCGTTATGCTTGCATATAAGAAGTTTTTTTCTTTTTTCCGTATCCTGATTCATAGAGCGAAAGCCCGTGAGACGGCAAATCCAAGGGATTTGTTGGCTGCCCTGCTGCCCCGCGGGATTGCTGTTTGTCCTGCGGACTCGCCTAATAAAGGAGATCCGATGATTAGCGAAGAAAAAATCAAAATCATGACAAATCTCGCCATGTTTGAAAAACATGAGGGAAAGAAAATACTGCCTGCGACCCGGTACTTTAAAAGCGATTACATCAGCAGCAAGCTGTTCCGCTCTTTTTTCAGCTATACCTTTAGCTTTCTGTTATGCCTTATTTTATGGGGGTTATATCATATGGAATATTGGCTGAACAACTTGGAACTTGAAAAATTGAACCAGGCCGGAATATGGATCGGAGCTATTTACTGCGCAGGTCTGGTTGTCTATCTGGTCATCAGTGCCTATGTTTATTTAAGGCGATATGGGAATGCCAGCCGTGGGGTAAAGGTTTACCTGGGCAAATTAAAAAAACTGGATAAGCGGTATGGAGGAACCTCCAGACCGGCAAAACGGACAAAGGGAGGGCGGACATCATGATGGGCCTCCTTGTGCTGAAGGAAAGAATGAAGGAGCTCTACGCCAAATTTGATATTTATATCACACCTGTGATCAAATTCATTTTCAGCGGCTTGACATTTTTCCTTATAAATAAGAATATCGGCTTTACGGCGCCTTTGACAGAGCCTTTGGTTCCCCTGGTTCTGGCTTTGGTATGTTCCTTTTTGCCTTACGGAGCTATTTCCTTTATGGCTGCAGTGTTTATGCTTGCCCAATTATGGGGAATTTCCCTGGAGATTACTCTGGTGATGCTTGTATTTATTCTGGCGGCAGGGCTTTTGTATTATGGCTTCCAGCCGGGAGACAGCTATCTGCTGGTGCTGACCCCTATATGTTTCCTTTTCAGAATTCCTTATGCCATTCCCCTGATTGCAGGACTTTCAGGAAGTGCCATTTCTGTCATTCCCGTAAGCTGCGGTGTTTTTATCTATTACGCCCTTTTCTATGTGAAGCAGAATGCCGGTGTTCTGACTAATGATGTGTCACAGGATGAAGTACAGAAATTTATGCAGATTATCAGAAGTCTTATAGCAAATAAAGAAATGCTGATCATGATTGCAGCATTCGTTCTGGCCCTTGTGGTCGTGGTGATTATCAGAAATTTATCGGTGGATTATGCCTGGATCATTGCTATTGCAGGCGGTACCGTTACTCAGATTGCAGTGATTTTTATGGGAGATATTACTTCTTCAGTATCCGTATCGGTTCCAGGACTCTTGGCAGGAGTGCTGGCTTCCATGGTCCTTGCGGGTATTTATACGTTTTTTGTCTTTGCGGTGGATTATTCCAGAACGGAATACGTCCGGTTTGAAGATGATGACTACTATTATTATGTGAAGGCTGTTCCCAAGCTTACAGTCAGCACTCCTGATGTAAAAGTTCAAAAAATTAATGCCAGAAAACTCCAAAGACCGCAGAGGTAGGAATAAATGAGAGGGAGGTGGGTATTATGGCAGAATTTCTAGATGGAATGTATTCCTGGGTATCCTTTTTGCCCAGGATTTCAAAAACTAATCTGGTTGAAATAATTATTATAGCTGTTTTGCTGTATGAACTGCTGACCTGGATCATGAACACGAGGGCGTGGACTTTGTTAAAGGGGATTGTAGTGATCCTTCTTTTCTATTTGTTCGCATATGTTTTCCGCCTTGACAACATTTTCTGGATTCTCAATAAGATTGCGACTCCTGCTGTGACTATGGCCATTGTGATTTTCCAGCCTGAGCTGCGCAAAGCTTTAGAGCAGTTGGGAAGCAAGAATCCCTTTACCGGAATCCTGACTTTTGATGACGGAAGGGACAGTTCTGCTTTTACGGATAAGACCATCAACGAACTGGCAAAGGCTACTTTTGAGATGTCTAAGGTCAAGACAGGCGCATTGATGGTAATTGAAAGAAATGATTCTTTAAAGGAAATAGAACGTACCGGAATTGAAGTGGGAGGTATTGTCAGCAGTCAGCTTCTCATCAATATCTTTGAACATAATACGCCGCTTCATGACGGAGCGGTAGTTATCCGGGGAAACAGAGTGGCGGCAGCCACCTGTTATCTTCCACTGTCTGACAGCATGTCCATCAGCAAGGAACTGGGCACCAGACACAGGGCGGCACTTGGCGTCAGCGAAGTCAGTGACAGCATCACCATCGTGGTATCGGAAGAGACCGGACGGGTGACCGTTGCATCGGAAGGCGGGCTGAGGCGGATTACGGATGCGGACATGCTCCGGTCCATCCTGTCAGGTGTGAAACAGGCGGCAGAGGAAGGCAGCAGGTTTCGGATTTTGAAAGGAAGGCGGAAGAATGAAGGAAAAACTCTTAAATAACTTTGGACTTAAGGTTGCTTCCCTGGCTTTGGCCTTTGCGGTCTGGATGGCGGTTGTCAATATTTCAAATCCAGTCATTGATGATTCCCAACAGGTGAATGTGGAAGTGCGTAATGAGGCAGTGCTGGAAGCCTCCGGTCTGACTTATGAAATCATAGGGAAGGATGCGGTAACGGTCAGCTATCAGGTGAGAACCAGGGACCGCTCTCTTATAAGGGCATCGGACTTTCATGCTTATGTCGATTTAAAAGATTATAATGTGACAGGGGCGATTCCTGTTACGGTGGAGATTAACAGAGATAAAGAAACTCTTGTAAAAAGCGATGCTATTACGGCAAGGCCCATGGTGATCCGGGTGAAAACCGAAGAACTTCAGAGGAAAGTGTTTGATCTTTCGGTGAATACCATAGGGAAAAAAGCGGATGGATATGACATTGGTATGATCAGCCTGTCTCCGGACAGTGTGACGGTGGAAGGGCCGGAGTCTGCCATCGGTCAGATCAACGGAATGGGTGTGGAAATCAATGTGGAAAATCAGACAGCAGATTTCAGCGGTTCAGCAGTCCCTATTTTTTATGATGCCAACGGCAACCAGATGCCGGATATCGGCAGTAAGGTTTCTGTCAACAGTGAAGGAATTGATTTTAATGTGTCCGTACTAAAGGCCAAGAATCTGACCCTTAACTTTGAGATTTTTGGGCAAGTGGAAAAGGGATACCGGTTTACAGGCGTGGAAAGTGAAGTGAAGTCAGTTCCTGTTGTGGGAACTAAGTCTGTACTGGCACCCTTGTCTTCCTTATCTATTGTTTCTGATAAGCTGAGCATTGAAGACGCCACAGAGGATAAAGTGGTGGAATTGGATTTAAGCCAGTACCTGCCGCCAAATACTTCTGTCGGGGAACAATACAGAAATATTACTGTAACCCTTAAGGTTGAGCCTCTTACTACCAGAACTTTTATCTTAGAACCGGAAAATCTGGCTCAAAAGGGAGCCTCAGAAGATTATGAATACAGCTTTGACAAGACTTCTGTAGAGGTTATCATAAGAGGATTGACAGAAGATCTGGATACTCTGGATGTCAGTGCTTTAAAGGCTGTTATAGATTTATCCAATCAGGAACCCGGAACTCATACGGGAGTATTGAGGCTTGAAGTGTCAGGAGGATTTGAATTGGCGTCAGTTACTCCTTTCAATGTTACGGTTACAGCCAGGAGTCAGGAGCCGGCTTCAGAGGAATCATCAGTTGAATCCTCTGAAGCAGGGGAAGGGACTCAATAAATAAACTTCCTCTAAAAAAGGATAATGATTAATAAACGGAGGGATTCAGATGGTCAGTGCTAAAGTTGTTATTAAGAATCCTACCGGGCTGCATTTAAGGCCGGCAGGAATTCTTTGTAAAGAAGCTATGAATTTTAAGTCTACAGTGCATTTTTGTTTTAAAAATACCACTGCCAATGCGAAAAGCGTGCTTAGCGTGTTGGGCGCCTGTGTAAAAAGCGGCGATGAGATTGTCTTTGTCTGTGAGGGAGCAGACGAAGAAGAGGCTCTGGCAGCCATGGTTAAGGCTGTTGAGGGTGGCTTGGGCGAATAGGTGAGTAATTATTTAATTAATAAGGAGGGTATACATTATGATGAGAGGAACCAGTGCATCTGCCGGAATCGGTATTGGAAAAGTTGTCTTGGTAGTGGAGACAGAGTTAAAGATTAAAAAAGAGACCATTGCAGATACTGAGGCGGAAAAGATCCGTTTTCAGGCGTCTGTAAAGCAGGCCATTGAAGAAACCGAGGTTCTGGCAAAGGACCTGGCAACCAGGGTAGGACCTAAGGAAGCTGAGATATTAAACGGTCATCTGCTTCTTTTTTCCGATATGTTTCTCATGGAAGAGATTGAGAATATTATTGCAGGGGAGAGCGTTAACAGTGAATATGCCATTGAAAACGTCTGCAATACTTATGCCGATACCTTTGCTTCCATGGAAGACGAGTTGATGCAGCAGAGAGCCACTGATATGCGTGATATTAAAACCCGTATGCAGAAAATCCTTATGGGAATATCTTCGGTGGATATTTCAGCTCTTCCTGAGGGAAGTGTAATCGTGGCAAAGGATCTGACTCCTTCCATGACTGCCGGAATTGACCCTGCAAAGGTAACTGGAATCGTGACGGAGATGGGCGGAAAGACTTCCCATAGTGCCATCCTTGCCAGAGCCCTTGAAATTCCGGCCGTAGTGGCTTTGGAAGGGGTGCTGAACAAAGTGACGGAGGGAGAGGACATCGTCATTGACGGTTCTGAGGGAATTGTCATTGTGAATCCCTCACAGGAAGTAAAAAAGGAATATGCGGCAAAGAGAGAGGCTTTTATAAAAGAAAAACAAGAGCTGGAAGAATATATAGGCAAAGCCACTGTCACAAGAGACGGAGTTCACATAGAGCTTGTTGCAAATATCGGCAAGCCGGCAGATGTGGAGAAGGTTCTTCAGTATGATGGAGAGGGCGTGGGTCTGTTCCGTACAGAATTCTTATTTATGGACCGCAATTCCATGCCTACTGAGACAGAGCAATATGAAGCTTACCGGAAGGTGGCCTCCGCCATGGGCGGTAAGCCTGTTATTATCCGAACCTTAGATATCGGCGGGGATAAGGAAATTCCTTACATGGGACTGGAAAAGGACGAAAATCCATTTTTAGGATATCGGGCTATTCGGTTTTGCTTAGACCGGAAAGAAGACGTGTACAAGCCTCAGCTTCGAGCCCTTTTGATGGCAAGTGCTTTTGGTAATATCCGGATCATGGTTCCCATGGTAACCTGTCTGGAGGAGTACCGGGAAGCCAGAGCTCTTGTGGAAGAACTTAAAAAGGAACTGGATGAAAAGGGGATTCCCTATAAAAAAGATATTCAGATAGGAATTATGGTGGAAACGGCTGCGGCTTCCTTAATGGCAGATGTTTTTGCCAGGGAAGTGGATTTTTTCAGTATCGGAACCAATGATTTAACTCAGTACACCATGGCTGTCGACAGAGGAAATGACAAGGTATCTTATCTGTATTCACCTCTTAATCCAGCAGTATTAAGAAGCATCCGTCACGTGATCCAATGCGGACGCAAGGAGGGAATTATGGTAGGTATGTGTGGGGAAGCGGCCAGCGATCCACTGCTGATTCCTCTGCTGCTGGCCTTTGGATTAAATGAATTCAGTATGAGTGCCTCCGCTATCTTAAATGCCAGAAAGCTGATCACAAACTATAGCACCATAGAACTTCAGGCAGTGGCGGATAAGGCCATGTCCTTTGCTACAGCCAAGGAAGTGGAAGATTATATGAAGGAGTTCATCTCCTGTTCTTAATTTTCCTTCCCTCTTCTGAGGAGGGCAAATTCACCTTATGCAACAGTATAAAAGGCGCAGCGTCTGCAAAAAAGCGGCCGCTGCCCTTATTTACCAAAGGGGTATTTTACAATGAGCGTTTATCTGATCAGCTACGCAGCGTCTTTTTTATTTGCAAGGGCAGGATATTACTGGCTGTCCGGTATTGTTCTGATGTTGTCGGCCCTTTTCCTCTACTGGAAGGATTATAAAAAAACCGGAAATATCATTCATCTGCGGGGGCTTTTTTCCTTGTTCTGGGTGGGAGGAGAAGGTGTTGCCTGTTTAAAACTATCAGAGCTTTCTTCTGACTGGAGCATTATTACATGGCTCTGTTTTCTGGCTGCATTTCTGGGCTTCTGGTTTGCTTTTGAATTTCTCACAAATCTGCAGGGGGAGCCAGGAGGACAGCGCTCCAGCTGGTTCAGTTTTAAGGGGTATGAAAGGCCTCTTTTTCTGTCCATGATTATTGTTACGGCCTTATCTCTTGGAGCTTTTATTTTTGAAGCTGCTGTTTTGGGCTTTATCCCCTTTTTCACCAGGGGTGTGCCTCATGCCTACTCATCCTTTCATATCACCGGAGTTCATTATTTTACAGTATCCTGTGTGCTGGTTCCGCCTTTGGCTGTCCTCTACTTCAGCATTGAGCAGGGGAGAAACGGCCTGCGCATGATTTTTGCAGTAATCATGGTCCTTATTGCCTGTGCCATTCCTATTCTATGCGTATCCCGGTTCCAGTTGATTCTGGCTGTAGGATTAGCTGTCTTGGCCTACATTGCCATGGAGCACCGGCTGAACATCATTTACGCGGCAGGCCTTGGTCTGGGGATGATTGTGATTTATGGAATACTTACGGTGGCAAGAGGTCATGATGTGGCTTATTTAAACGGTATTTTTGAGATGAAAAACAGCCGGATGCCCATATTTATTACTCAGCCCTATATGTATATTGCCAATAATTATGATAATTTCAACTGTCTGGTGGAGTGGCTTCCTTCCCACACCTTTGGGCTTCGAATGCTCTTTCCTCTATGGGCTCTTACAGGACTTAAATTTTTGGTTCCCGCCCTTGTGGATTTTCCTATTTATGTGACAAAAGAGGAACTGACTACAGTGACCCTGTTTTACGATTCCTTTTATGATTTTCATATTGTGGGAGTGCTTTTGTTTGGCGTCATTCTGGGAACTGCTGCTTTCTTTCTCATGAGACTGGTAAAGGGAGCCCGCAATCCGATTGCCTACTTGTTTTATGCTCAGTTTGCCATATACATGATTCTATCCTTCTTTACTACCTGGTTCAGTAATCCGGCTACCTGGTTCTATTTCGGGGCTACAGCCGCATTATATTTGTTCTGCTCCTGGAAAAATAACGGAAGACGGGGATAGGTGTATTCATAAAAAGCTGCAAAATAGCCGGTTTAAGGGACCGCTATTTTGCAGCTTTTTAATTATGATTTCTGTGACTTTGAAGTCTCATCTTCTTCTATAGGAGCAGGAGAGGGTTTTCTGTTTTTCCGGTGTTTGCGCCGGAGGGAGATTATAACTCCTGCTATAACCAGAACAGGCAGCCAGAAGGGAATGGTGGTGATTAGAATTACCACAAAGCTGACTACTCCATTTTTAAATGTCCTTAAGTTATCTTCCAGCCCTTTTTTGATACGGGTTCCAGCCGAATCCTGGGAGGTGGGGGAAAAGATGGTGACTTCCCTGATGTACAGGGAAACAGTACTGTAATCCACCTGATTATCGAAAAGCCGAAGCTGGGATTCCATAGATTCCAACTGGTAGCGTATTTCGGATAAACGCTGCTGGATAGTGATGACTGTATCCACGGACTCAGCTTTTTCAAGAAATTCCCACATCTTTTCCTGTTCGATTTCTAAAGACTTCTTTTTACTTTCCAGGTCACTGTACTGAAGGGTCACATCCTGTGTTGACTCAGACCTGTTTGTCACATTTGTATCTGATTCTACAGTGGTTAAAAAGCCGTCTATCTGGTTTACTGGAATCCGGGCAGTGATGCTGGCATACCGGGGACCGGGACTGCTGGAAGAATATAAGCTGTTTCCGCCCATATCAGATTGTTCTATGTACCCGCCCAATTCCTGAATCCTGGTTTCCAGCCCTGAGATCAGGGAGTCAAACTTATCTGTCTCCAGATTTAAACTCACAGTTCGTATCAATTTTCTTCCCGCAGGAACCACAGGCTTGCTTTCCGCTCCCATAGCCTGTGAGTCTGCGGAAACAGCTTCTGCATCTACTGAAACACTGTTCTCTTCTCTTGCATACTCTGCCGGTGCAGCTTGTGAACTGGAAGAAGACTTTCCCGCACATCCGCCCAGCAGCAGAGCAGCCAGAAGCAGAGAAATGGCCTTTAAACTTCTTTTTTTCATAAAAATCCTCCTCTTTGTTTATAGAAAAGTAATATAAATCCAGTATATCATGGCCCATGGGTCATTTCAATAAATGGATAAAAAGCTTAAGAAAAGATTATAGATTTGTGTGACTTTTATAGCTGGAGTAAGAATATTGTAAATTAGGGGAAAGGGGGTTTTTTATGAATATTGTTTTGGAAAAGTATCACGGACTGGGAAACGATTATCTGGTTTTTGATCCCAATAAAAATGAACTGGAGCTGACAAAGGACAGGGTCCGTCTGATCTGTAACAGGAATTTCGGAGTGGGTTCTGACGGCCTTTTGGAAGGGCCTGTACTGGGAAAGGAAGGGTCCGGGGTCAGGATATTTAATCCCGACGGAAGCGAAGCAAAATCAGGGGGAAACGGAGTCAGGATTTTTGGGAAATATTTAAAGGATGCAGGATATGTACAAAAAAACAACTTTACAATCAGCACCTTGGGGGGATTGCAGACGCTCAAGTATTTAAACGAAGAGGGAACCAAAATCAGAACCTCCATGGGCAGGCTGAGCTTTTACAGCAATGAGATTCCGGTGACGGGACCCAGAAGAGAGGTGCTTAATGAAACCATGATTTTTGGAAGCATTCCTTACCGGGTCACCTGTGTGTCCATTGGTAATCCCCACTGCGTCATATGGCTGAATGACATATCAAAGGACCTGGCCTGCCGGATTGGAAGGCATAGTGAAGCGGCGGATTATTTTCCTGAAAAGGTGAATACAGAGCTTTTAAGAGTGATTGACAGGACTAATATTGAGATTGAGATTTATGAGAGAGGAGCCGGGTATCTTCTGGCTTCCGGAACCAGTGGGTGTGCGGCGGCTGGAGCTGCTTTCCGGATGGGACTTACGGACCCGAAGATGTATGTCCACATGCCGGGAGGTACTTTGGAGGTAGAGATTGAAGAAAGCGGTGAGGTATTAATGACGGGAGAAGTGGGATATGTGGGCAGATTTCTCCTTTCCTATGAAATGACAGAGCAGCTTCGCAGGTATTAAGGAAAGTCTCCCGCCGGCAGCATCAGGTAAATCTTCCCAGTGAATGTGTTGACGAAAACAGCGTTTTCATACTATAATATTACAATAATTCAGTTGATGCGTAGTTATTGCAGTGCAGGAGAGGCGGGAGTTTATGAATCGTATGTCGGCTGAAAGCGGAGAGGCTGGTATTTACATCGTTGATCAGAATTACAGGATCATCTATCTGAATGATATGGCAAAGTCCTATTATCCAAATTTGAAAGCGGGAATGCACTGTTATGAAGCAGGAGAGGGCTCTGCGCCCTGTCCCTGTCCTGGAAAGGATTCCGGGCATATGATTTATTACAATACATCATCTGAGTTTTGGATGGATGTATCTTCCGGAGAAATAGAGTGGCCTGGCTATGACAGATGCAGGCTCATTATGTTTCGCCCGGTGAGTGAGAAAAATAAAAATCTGTTCTATTATCTGACCGATAATACGGTCTATGATGAACTTCTTGAATTAAATATTTCAGCAAATTCTTATCGGATGCTTTCTTTCCAAAAGGATAAGTATATTCTTCCCGAAATGGATGGAAAGCTGGATTTTTTGGCAGCCCGTTCCTCGGATTCTTTGATTCACCCGGGAGATCGGGATGCCTTTTTGAAGTTATGGGATTCTTCCACTCTTTTGGAACGTCTTCATGCAAACAGAAGAATCCTTAAAGGAGAGTTTCGGAAAAAACTGATAAACGGAAATTACAGCTGGGTCTGCATGATTTTTGTACTGTTCCGGTGCGGTGAGTGTGAAGATGCCATTATCATGTGCTATGTTCAGGATATCAGCCGGAGAAAAGAGGAAGAAGAAGAGGAAAAGCGGAAATTCCGGGAAAAGCGAGAAGAAACCGACTTGATGACAGGACTTTTCCGTTATGGACCATTTTTTGAAAAAGCAGAACTGATGTTAAGGCGAAAGGCCGGTACTGCTCACTTTATGATAGCCATTGATATTGAGCATTTTAAGTTTTTCAATGAGTGGTATGGAGAAGAGGAGGGCGATCGGTTCCTCATTAAGATTGGAAAATATCTAAAGGAAATGGAACAGATCTATGATACGGTGGCCGGATATATGGGAGGAGATGATTTCGTTGTGATACTCCCTGCGGACGGCGCGTTGCTGGACAGCCTGGAGGGAAAGCTTAACGGATATTCCAGAGAGTATGGCGGTCATGCAGGATTTCGCCCGGCATTTGGTGTTTACCTTATTGAGGACTTGAGTTTTCCGGTCAGCATGATGTATGACAGGGCTTCCATTGCTTTGAATTCTATTAAAGGGAAATACGTCCAGCGCATTGGCTGGTTTGATCCCGGTATGAAACAAAAGATGCAAAACGACCAGGTTCTTTTGTCGGAGATACAGAGAGCCCTGGAAAAAAAAGAATTTATTTTTTATGTTCAGCCTCAGTGTGATATGCTGACAGGGAGAATCGTGGGACTGGAGTCTTTAGTCAGATGGCAGCATCCGACGAGGGGACTTGTTTTTCCCGGAGATTTTATCCCCCTTTTGGAGCAAAATGGCTTTATCACTTATCTGGATGTCTATATATGGGAGATGGTATGCCAGCTATTAAACCGCTGGAACAAAGAAGGAAGGCAGCTGATTCCCATCTCAGTCAATGTGTCCCGCATGGATATTCGTGCTATTGACATAGTGGCTAAATTTCGGGAACTGGTGGATCAGTATAACATTGAACCTAAATTTTTGGAAATAGAAATTACTGAAAGCGCTTATGCAGAGGATTATGATTTGCTTCGGAATGCAGTGGATAATCTGCGAAATGCAGGATTTCCGGTATTTATGGACGATTTCGGAAGCGGATATTCCTCTCTTAACATGCTGAAGGATATCAATGTAGATGTTATAAAAATTGATACAAAGTTTCTGGATATGAATGAAAACAGCCGGACCCGCGGCATGGGAATTTTAGAAACGATTGTAAGACTGGCAAGGGTCATGCAGCTGAAGGTTATTGCGGAAGGTGTGGAAGAAAAGAGTCAGGTTGATTTCCTGA
Source organism: Clostridiaceae bacterium (assembly GCA_902363735.1). GTDB lineage: Bacteria > Bacillota > Clostridia > Lachnospirales > Lachnospiraceae > Lacrimispora. The sequence goes on along the minus strand of CABJBA010000001.1, from coordinate 611,107 downwards.
TTAATACGGGATGTATCTATGGCCAGGGATATTATTATTATAAGCCCATGCCTGTGGAGAAGGCAGAACAGCTTCTGCTTAAGGATCATTATGTGGACTATGGAGGAATACGGGCCCGCCAGACTCAGCTTAAGCTGGAGGACTTGTTTAATGAGAACATTACCAGCGAATCTATGATGAATAATCTGTTGGGAGCTATTGCCCTTTATGAAGTTCATAATGACTTTTGTGAAGTCCTTTGGGCCAATGAGGAGTATTACCGGATTACAGGAGATAATTTCATGGAAACAGAGGAACGCAGGCGGTTTATATTAAATAAAATCTATACAGACGATGCAGACCGGATGCTGAATCTGTTTGAAAAGGCATATAAGGACCCGGGATGCGGGGCAGAAGGAATTCTCCGGCGCTGCCGTCTGGACGGTTCCCTTATGTGGGTTAAGCTTAAAGTATTCTTTTTAAGGGAACAGGTCGGCTGCCGCCTTTATTACGGTTCTGTCCGGGATTTTACAGAGCAGATGGAACAGCAGCAAAGGCTGGAAAATTCCCAGAGAATTCTGACAGGAATCGTAAAGATGAAGGGAGAAAACGTCTCCATTGAAGCCATAGCCAGGGAAGGAGCCAGAGCAGTCGGGGACATATTTGCTCAGGTCATTCCGGGTGGACTCCTTGGCATATATTGGGAAAAAGGTTTTCCGCTTTACTTTGCAAATAAGGAAGTGCTCCGTGTTTTGGAGTATGACACCTATGAGGGATTTGCAAAGGATATTGAAGGAAAGGTGGGAAACCTTCTCCATCCGGAGGATATGAAAGTGATACAGGCGAATATATCCCGTTTTAATTCTCCCGGAATGGAGTATACCCTGCAGCACCGCCTCAGAAAGCGGGATGGAAGCTGGCTTTGGATGAAGACAAGAGGACGGGTGATTCAGGCAGAAAATGGGCGGACCGTCACTGTAAATTCCTGTATGGATATTACGGACACCATGATACGATAAATGGAAGGGGCAGACTGCCTTCTCCTTATAGAAAGGATAAAATCATGATATCAAACAAAATGAGACCTCTTTTAGAAAATAATTCTGCCATTCGTGCTATGTTTGAAGAAGGCAAGAAGATGGCAGCTTTATATGGCCCTGAAAATGTCTATGATTTCAGCCTGGGAAATCCCAATGTCCCGGCTCCGGCTGCGGTCAGTCAGGCTATTTTAGATATTATAAAGGAAGAAGACCCATCTCTGGTTCACGGATATATGAGCAATGCAGGTTTTGCAGATGTGCGGAAAGCTATTGCCGATTCCTTAAACCGGAGGTTTAGAACTCATTTTACGCTGGAAAACATACTGATGACTGTTGGGGCGGCCAGCGGCATGAATGTCATATTAAAAACCATTCTGGACCCTGGAGATGAGGTGGTGGTATTTGCTCCTTATTTTATGGAATACGGTTCTTATGTGAAAAATTACGATGGGGTGCTTGTGACAGTTCCCCCTAATACGGCCACCTTCCAGCCCGATTTAACGGAGTTTGAGAAACGGATTACTGAAAGAACCAAGGCGGTGATCATCAATACCCCCAACAATCCTACGGGAGTGATCTATTCATCGGAAACTCTTGGCAAGATTGCTGAAATCATGGAGAAAAAGGAAAAAGACTTAGGCACTTCCATTGTGCTTATTTCTGATGAGCCTTACAGAGAACTGGCTTATGACGGGGCAGAGGTTCCTTATGTGACACCATTTTACCATAATACCATGGTTTGCTATTCCTACAGCAAATCCTTATCACTTCCGGGAGAGAGAATCGGATATCTTGTGATTCCTGATGAACTGGAGGACTCTTCACGGGTTTTGGCAGCAGCGGCCATAGCAAACCGAATCCTTGGCTGTGTAAATGCTCCCTCTCTCATGCAGAGAGTGATCATGCGCTGTGTTGATGAACAGGCTAATCTGGAGGCTTATGATAAAAACCGGCAGCTTCTTTATAACAGCCTTACGGAATATGGTTTTGAATGCGTCAGACCGGAAGGGGCTTTTTATCTGTTTGTAAAAGCACCTGAGGCCGATGATAAAGCATTTTGCCAGGTTTGCAAGGAAAATAGGGTACTTGTGGTACCAGGGACATCCTTTGGGTGTCCGGGTTATGTGAGGATAGCTTACTGTGTTTCGTATGAACAGATTCAGCGGGCTCTTCCTGCTTTTGAAAAAATTGCAAAGGAGTATAACTTATGAGAAAATGGGAAGCAAATATCCGCCGGGTGGCACCTTATGTGCCGGGAGAGCAGCCAAAGGGTTCGGATTTAATTAAACTCAATACCAATGAAAATCCATATTCACCGGCTCCAGGTGTGAGAGAAGCCCTGGCCCGTATGGACTGGGAGCAGCTTCGCAAATATCCGGATCCATCTGCATCTGTTCTTACCAAAGCTCTTTCTGAATATTATCAGGTAGGGGAAGATCAGGTTTTTCCCGGTATAGGCTCTGATGATGTAATTGCCATGGCTTTCATGACCTTTTTCAATTCTGAAAAGCCGGTGCTGTTTCCTGATATCAGCTATTCATTTTATGAGGTCTGGGCAGATTTATTTAAGATTCCTTATAAGACCCCTGCTCTTGATGGAGACTTTCGCATTCGAAAAGAAGATTATTATAGAGAAAATGGGGGAATCATATTTCCGAATCCCAATGCGCCTACAGGTGTTTTGACGCCTCTTAATGAGATTGAGGACATCGTAGCCTGTAATCAGGATTCTGTTGTGATCATTGATGAGGCCTATATTGACTTTGGCGGGGAAAGTGCCTTAAAGCTGGTGGAAAAGTATGAAAATCTGCTTGTGGTCCAGACCTTCAGCAAATCCCGTTCCATGGCAGGAATGAGGATTGGCTATGCCATCGGTCACCGGGATTTAATTAAGGCTTTAAATGATGTGAAATACTCTTATAATTCCTATACTATAAATGCACCCTCTCTGACGTTAGGGGTGGAAGCAGTGCAGGATGATGAGTATTTTAAGGAAACACTCCATAAGATTGTAAATACGAGAGAACGGGCTAAGGAAAGACTTGCGGAACTGGGATTTTCCTTTCCGGATTCCATGGCGAACTTTATTTTTGCCACCCATAAAGATCGGAAAGCAGAGGAGATTTATCTGGCTCTCCGGGAAAATAACATCTTTGTCCGCTATTTTAAGAAACCGGGGCTGGACAATTATCTGCGCATTTCCATCGGCACAGATGAGGAGATGGAAAAGCTCTACTGTTTTTTGAAAGAAATTCTTTAGATTTAATTCCTTTGCGGGAAATACTTTCTGGGAGTATAATAAGGGCAGGTGATGCAAATGGAACAAGTGAAAAAATATTTCAGGCTTATACTCAATATTGTTATTCCGGTTCTGGTTTTTTATTTGATCTGTGTCTGGGGTCCCAGGTTTTTGGGCTTCTTTCTGCCCTTTGTCATTGGCTGGATCATTTCAGTCATTGCAAATCCTCTGGTACGTTTTTTAGAAAGACGTCTTAAGATCGTCAGAAAGCACAGCTCTGTTTTAATCGTGGTGTCCGTTCTGGGCCTTATTATTGCTGTATTATATCTTTTGATTTCCAAGCTGATTTCAGAAGCGGCCGGATTTGCGGCGGACTTGCCCAGGTATTATGAAACCGCATGGGCAGGAGGCCAGGAACTGCTTATGAAGCTGGAGGGAGTTTTGCAGTTTCTTCCCCAGGGAATCCAGGATTCTATGGACCGGTTTTTCACCCATATGGGAGAATATTTAAATGTGCTGGTGCAAAAAATTGCTTCTCCTACGGTCATGGCAGCAGGAAACGTGGTGAAAGGGATTCCGGCTGCGCTGGTTTACACAGTTGTAACCATTTTCTCTTCTTATCTCTTTATCGTAAACAGAGACAAGATCATGGATATATTCCACCGGTATATGCCAGAGGGAGGAACCAGATACTACCGTCATTTGAAGAAAAACGTCAGGCATCTGATAGGCGGATATTTTCTGGCTCAGTTTAAAATTATGTTCATTATAGCAGGAGTTCTGGCAGCAGGTTTTTTGGTGTTGGGAGTGGATTATGCCCTGCTTCTGGCTGTTCTCATCGCTGTGCTGGACTTTCTGCCGATTCTGGGAACAGGGACCGTTCTCATACCCTGGGCTTTGCTTCGTTTTGTTTCCGGCCAGTATGCCTTTGGTTTGGGACTGGTTGCTATTTACGTTCTCACCCTGGTATTGAGGCAGATTATTCAGCCCAAGATCGTGGGAGATACTATGGGTCTCGACCCCTTTATGACTCTGCTTTTTTTGTATTTGGGATTTAAGATCAGCGGGATTGCGGGGATGATCTTAGCTGTACCCGTTGGAATGCTGTTTATCAACTTATATGAATTCGGTTCCTTTGATTCTCTTATTGACAGCGTGAAGGTTCTTATTCATGATATCAATGAATTCCGCAGGAAAAAAGAATAAAGGCAGGCTTTAAAAGCCGGGAGGAAAAATGAAAGATAAAATCAGATTTAAAATAAGCGCATGTGCATGCCTGACCGCAGGCATCATGGCTCTGTCCATGCTGGCGGCACCTGTTACAGGGTACTCGGCCCAGGCCTGGGACCTGGAAAACGGCCGGTTTGTAGATGCATCGGGAGCACCCATTGCCGGGGCCTTGGAAAAAGGAATAACTGTGACCAAGTACCAGAACCGTCAGAGCGGAGAAAACGGAGGCATTGACTGGGATAAGGTTGCAAAGTCCGGAGTTTCTTTTGCTATGGTGCGCATCGGTTATTTTAAGGACATGGATCCTTATTATTCCATGAACATGAGCGGTGCGGCTGCAAAGGGAATTAAAACAGGAGTGTTTTTTTATACCCAGGCACTTGACAGCCAGGCGGCAGTGGAAGAGGCCAGATATGTGCTGCGCATGGTGAAAGATTATGCTGTTTCCTACCCTATTGCCTATGATGTGGAATCCAAGTATTTGCTTGATAATAACTTGTCAAAACAGCAGATTACAGATAATATCAACGCATTTTGCAAGACCATTGCAGAGGCAGGCTACCGCCCCATTGTATATGCCAACAACGAATGGCTGACCAATCACATTGATATGAGTCAGGTTCCTTATGATGTCTGGTATGCCAGATACGGCACCATAAACAATTACCAGAACCGCACTATTTGGCAGTGTACAGATCAGGGACGGATAGACGGTATCGACGGAAATGTGACTATAGAATTTTCTTTTACAGATTACAGCTCTCTGATTCCTTCAGAAGGGTGGAAAGTGATCGACGGAAACTGGTATTATACTAAAAATTATGTAAAACAAACCGGTTGGGTTTTAGCAGGAGATATCTGGTACTATCTGGATTCCAATGGTATTATGGTCCGGGACATTGTGATGGATATTGATGGTTATTCTTATACCTTTGATTCCAGTGGGGCAATGGTGCAGGAACCAGCTAAATAGATTAAGATATCAGAGAATAAGTTTTAAAAGCGGTGCAGCCTTAAAGCTCTTTGCAGTAAGAGCAGAGGCTGCGTCTTTTTTGTTTTGACGATAAAGTATATCAATAAAACGTATTGACAAACTGTGGAAAAGTGATAACATAAACATGTGAACAATCATTCATATGATGAGGAGGAATTTAATGGAGGAAGAGACCAAAAAGAATATTCCAAAAGGTGAAATTGACCAATGTGATTTTATATGTGTCCATGAAGATGTTGTGGGACAAGTGTTAAAGGCAATGCCGGGAGAGGAAGAACTTCTTGATCTGGCAGAATTTTTTAAAGTATTCGGAGACACTACCAGAATAAAGATTCTTTATGTACTCAGCCGTTCAGAAATGTGTGTTTGTGATATTGCCAGTTTGCTCCAGATGAGCCAGTCGGCCATTTCTCATCAGCTTCGGGTGCTGAAGCAGATGAGGCTGGTGAAGTTTCGCAGAGAAGGAAAGACAGTATTTTATTCCCTGACAGACGGTCACATCGAAACTATACTGGCTCAGGGTATGGAGCACATTGAAGAGTGATAAAAACAATGACAAAAAGCCAGACAGGTGAAAAGGAGAATTAATCATGAAAAAAATTGTTAAATTAGAAGGCTTATGCTGCGCCAACTGTGCGGCTAAAATTGAAGAAGAGGTAAAGAAACTTGATGGTGTGGAAAGTGTGTCTTTGAGCTTTATGACTCAGCGGCTGGTTCTGGAAGTGGAGGACGGAAAGTCTGAGGGTATTATGGAAGCAGCCAAAAAGATATCGTTTAAGATAGAGCCGGAAGCAGAATTCAAGGTTCTTCGGTAGGGAGATGAAGCAGCTATGACAAAGAAACAAAAAAAGATGATCGCCAGACTGGCAGTCGGCACTCCGGTTTTTATATTGGGATTGCTTATAGAAGAAAAAGTGTCCTGGTACTGGCTACCCTTTGCAATTTCTTATTTGCTGGTAGGCTATGATATACCGTTAAGAGCTTTAAGAAACCTTCGGCACGGACAGTTGTTTGATGAAAATTTTCTCATGTCTCTGGCTACCTTTGGCGCCATCGGCATCGGAGCTTTAGAAGAAGCAGTAGGAGTTATGCTTTTTTATCAGGTTGGAGAGTTCTTTAATGATTATGCGGTCAACCGGTCCAGAAAATCCATTACAGAGCTGATGGATATTAATCCGGAGTACGCCAATCTGCTTAAAGATGGAAAAGAAGAAAAAGTAGACCCCTATGAAGTTTCCATTGGAGATATTATCGTTATTAAGCCAGGGGAAAAGGTTCCTCTTGACGGAGTGGTAGTAAAGGGAGCAGGTAGTCTTGATACAAGGGCTTTAACCGGAGAATCTATGCCTGTAGAGGTTAATGAAAAGTCTGAGGTGATCAGCGGTTCCATTAACTTAAACGGCGTCCTGGAAGTTCAGGTAACCAGCCTGTTTGACGATTCCACAGTTGCAAAGATCTTGGAACTGGTGGAAAATGCAAGTTCCAGAAAGGCGAAGGCAGAAAACTTTATTACAAAGTTTGCAAGAGTCTATACCCCGGCGGTAGTAATTCTTGCGGCCTTGCTGGCAGTGATTCCTCCTCTTTTGCTGGGAGGGGGCTGGGGAACCTGGATTTACCGTGCCTGCAGCTTTTTGGTTGTTTCTTGTCCCTGCGCTTTGGTAATCTCTGTTCCTTTAAGCTTTTTCGGCGGCCTTGGAGCAGCCTCCAGACATGGTATTTTAATGAAAGGAAGCAACTATCTGGAAGCAATGGCTTCATTGGAAACGGTTGTCTTTGACAAAACAGGAACTCTTACCAACGGCAAATTTAAAGTAACAGAAACAGATCCGGTGATTGGGACTGAAGAAGAGCTGTTGAAGCTGGCCGCTTACGGGGAATTCCATTCTAACCATCCCATTGCTCTGTCAGTAAAGGAAGCATATGGAAAGGCAGTGGATGAATCTAAAATTGGTCTGGCAGAAGAAATTGCCGGCTACGGAATCAGGGCTGAAATAGAGGAGGCCGGAAAGACCAGAAACTTGTTTATCGGCAATGCCAGACTTATGGAGAACCGAAATATTGAGATTTCTGAAAAAGGCATTGCAGCGGGAACAACTCTTTATCTGGCTGACGGGCAAACTTATCTGGGATCTATTACCATTTCTGATACCATCCGGGAAGATGTTCCTGAGGCATTAAAAGGCTTAAAGGCTTCCGGAGTTAAAAGACTTGTTATGCTGACCGGAGATAAGCCTGAGGTAGGAAGAGCTGTAGGAGAAGTTATTGGAATTGATGAGGTTCACGGAGGCCTTCTCCCCGGTGATAAGGTAGGAAAGGTGGAAGAGCTGCTGGCAAAAAAACGGGAAGGTTCTACTTTGGCTTTTGTAGGAGACGGAATCAACGATGCTCCTGTTCTGTCCAGGTCTGATGTGGGAATTGCCATGGGAGGAATCGGATCAGGTGCTGCAGTGGAAGCAGCGGACGTGGTAATTATGACTGATGAGCCGTCAAAGCTTGTGGATGCCATTCGTATAGCCAGGAAAACCATTGGTATTGTAAAGCAGAATATTGTGTTTGCCATAGGCATTAAGGTTTTGGTTCTCTTTTTGTCAGCATTTGGATTTGCAAACATGTGGACTGCTGTATTTTCTGATGTAGGAGTGTCTGTTTTGGCTATTTTAAATGCCGTCCGCGCTTTAAGATATGAAAATTATAAGTAAAAATACATTGACAAATTTTTTTTAAGCTGTTATATTTTACACATATACAGGGTGGTGCGAAGATGGTCCATTGTTGAGAGACAGTTTTCGCATACCCTTTTTTGTTTTTACAAAGAATTACCCTGAAGGTATTCCATTATGCCCTATAAAGATGGGCGTAATTAAAGAAACACCCTGCGGGTATACCATTATGCCCTATAAAGATGGGCGTAATAAAGAAACACCCTGCGGGTATACCATTATGCCCTATAAAGATGGGCGTAATAAAGAAACACCCTGCGGGTATACCATTATGCCCTATAAAGATAGGCGTAATAAAGAAAGGAAGGCATTTTATGAGCAAATATAGCAAAGAGGATATATTGCGTATTGTGGAAGAAGAGGATGTGGAGTTTATCCGGCTTCAGTTTACCGATATTTTCGGCATGATGAAAAATGTTGCCATTACAAAAAATATGCTTGGAAAAGCCCTTGATAACCGCTGCATGTTTGACGGCTCTTCCATTGAAGGTTTTGTTAGAAATGAAGAAACGGATATGTATCTCTATCCTGACTATGACACCTTTGAGCTCTTCCCCTGGCGTCCCCAGCAGGGGAAGGTAGCCCGGCTGATGTGCGATGTCCATTGTCCGGATCAGACCCCCTTTGAAGGGGATCCAAGGTATGTGCTGAAAAAAGTGCTGAAAAAGGCCAGAGATATGGGTTTTGTTTTTCATGCAGGCCCGGAATGTGAATTTTTTCTTTTTCACACTGATGAGGAGGGCCAGCCCACCACTAATACTCATGAGATGGCCAGCTATTTTGATGTGGCTCCCATTGACCAGGCGGAAAATGTACGCAGGGATATGATTATGACTCTGGAGGACATGGGCTTTATGATCGAGTCCTCTCATCATGAGATTGCACCGGGACAGCATGAGATCGATTTCCAGTACACGGAGGGATTGGCGACAGCGGATCAGATCCTAACCTTTAAGATGGCGGTAAAAACCATTGCAAAGCGTCATGGCCTTCACGCTACATTTATGCCAAAACCCAAGGCAGGAGTTAATGGCTCCGGAATGCATTTAAATATGTCCCTATCAGATTTAAATGGTAAAAACATGTTTGAGGACCCCAGCGGTAAACTTGGCTTAAGCAAGGTGGCATATCAGTTTATAGCCGGAATTCTTCATCATATGGAAGAGATGGCAATTATGACCAATCCTCTGGTCAACTCCTATAAACGACTTATTCCTGGCTACGATGCCCCTATTTATATTGCATGGTCTGCCAAAGGAAACAGAAGCTCAGTAATCCGTATTCCATCTTCCAGGGGGGCAAGCACAAGGATTGAACTTCGATGCCCGGATTCCTCTGTCAATCCTTATCTGGCTCTTGCAGTCTGCCTTGCAGCAGGGCTTGACGGAATCGAAAAGGAAATGGAAGCACCCCAGAGTGTTGACAGCAATATCTTTGCCATGCCTGCCGAGGAGATCCAGAAAAGGGGAATCAGGCAGCTTCCGGAAACTCTTGGAGAAGCCATTGATGCGTTCCGAGAGGCTGAATTTATGAAAAAAGTGCTGGGAGAGCACATCTACACCAAGTATCTGGAGGCCAAGGAATCGGAATGGCGTCAGTTCCGGGCACAGGTGACAGATTGGGAAGTAGAAGAATACCTGTATAAGTATTAGGATTTCTGATTCCTGTGAAGTTATCTGGAGGTGAGAGTGTTTGACCAATGTGATAGTGGCATTTTCCAAGGCAGAAGATGCGAAAAATATTAAAAATATTCTTATGAAAAACGGCTTTTCAGTGTCAGCGGTCTGCACCTCCGGCGCTCAGGCGGTCAACAGTGCCGACGAGCTGGGCAGCGGAATCGTGGTCTGCGGCTGCAGGTTTGCGGATATGGTGTATCAGGAAATTTACGATTGCCTTCCCAAGGGGATGGGTATGCTTTTAGTGGCATCACCCAGCCAATGGAGCGGAAGTGCTCCTGATGATGTGGTCTGCTTAGGTCTGCCTCTGAAGGTGCAGGACCTTGTGAGCACATTGGAAATGATGATGGAAACCATGGCCCGGAGAAGGAAGAAGCTAAAAAGCCAGCCCAAGGAACGGAGTAAGGAAGAACAGGATATGATCAAGAAGGCCAAGGAACTGTTGATGGAACGAAATCATATGTCCGAGATAGAGGCCCACCGCTATATCCAAAAATGCAGCATGGACAGCGGAAACAATCTGGTGGAAACTGCCCAGATGATCATGAGTCTGATCAATATTTAGCTATGGAGGCAAGGAATGAAATTTACAAAGATGCAGGGCACTGGAAATGACTATGTGTATATTAACTGCTTTGAGGAAACAGTAGAAAATCCGGCAGAGCTTTCTAAAAAAGTCAGTGACCGACATTTTGGAATCGGCTCTGATGGGCTTATTCTCATTTGCCCGTCAGAAATTGCGGATTTCCGTATGAGAATGTTTAATGCCGATGGTTCAGAAAGCCAGATGTGCGGAAATGGAATCCGATGCGTGGGAAAATACGTGTTTGATCATGGCATGGCAGGTAAAGCTGAGTTTGATGTAGAAACAGGAGCAGGAATCAAGCATTTGAAAATTATGGAAGAACATGGAAAGGCAGTGATGATCACCGTGGACATGGGAATTCCGGAGATTACCAGTCAGGTGCCGGAGCCTATCAATGTGGATGGAATGGATTATGAATTCATTGGTATTTCCATGGGTAATCCCCATGCCATCTATTTTATGGATAGTATTGACGGTCTGGATTTAGAAACGATTGGTTCTGCTTTTGAACATCATGCCCGTTTTCCGGAACGTACGAATTCAGAATTCATTGAAGTGAAAAGCAAAAGCTATATCCGAATGAGGGTTTGGGAGAGGGGAAGCGGGGAAACATGGGCCTGCGGAACCGGAGCTACGGCAAGTGTAGTGGCCTCAGCCTTAAGCGGCCGGACATTTAATAAGGCTGAAGTGGAATTAAAAGGCGGCAACTTAATGATTGAATGGGACAGGGAGGGAAGCGGCCATGTATTTATGACAGGGCCGGCAGTCCAGGTATTTGAAGGCGAATTTGACGAAAGAAATTTATAAAATAACGGAGGAACCTATGGTTAAAATTAATAACAATTATTTAAAACTGCCTGGTAGCTATTTGTTTTCCACTATTGCAAAAAAAGTAAGTACTTACACAGAAGAAAACCCCGATAAAAAGCTGATTCGTCTGGGAATTGGTGACGTAACCCAGCCTATTGCCCCGGCAATTATTGAAGCCCTTCACGGTGCGGTGGAGGAAATGGGAAATGGGGAGACATTTCATGGTTATGCGCCGGATCTGGGCTATGGATTCTTGAGAGAGCTTATTGCAAAAGAAGATTATGGTTCCAGAGACTGCCCTATATCCGCAGATGAGATCTTTGTTTCTGACGGAGCAAAAAGTGACTGCGGAAATATTCAGGAAATTTTTGATGAAAACTGTAAGATTGCAGTCTGCGATCCGGTATACCCGGTTTATGTAGATTCTAACGTTATGGCGGGAAGAACCGGAGAATATGATGAAAAAACCGGAAAATGGAGTAATGTAATTTATATGCCCTGTACCGCTGAAAATAATTTTATCCCTAAACTTCCTGAGGAAGTGCCGGACTTAATCTATTTATGTGTTCCAAACAATCCTACAGGCACCACTCTCACCAGGGATCAGTTAAAGATATGGGTGGACTATGCCAATGAAAACGGGGCTGTGATTCTTTATGATGCGGCTTATGAGGCATACATCAGCCAGGAGGACGTTCCTCACTCCATTTTTGAAATCAAAGGGGCTGAAACCTGCGCCATTGAGTTCCGTTCCTTTTCCAAGAACGCAGGTTTTACGGGAGTCCGCTTAGGCTTTACCGTGGTTCCTAAGGCTCTTGTTAGAGAAGAAGTATCCCTTCATTCCTTATGGGCCAGACGCCATGGAACCAAGTTTAACGGAGCACCCTATGTCATCCAGAAGGCGGGGGCAGCTGTTTATTCCACAGAAGGTAAAGCCCAATTAAAGGAACAAGTGACTTATTACATGAGAAATGCAGAAGTCATCTACAATGGCTTAATGGAGGCGGGCTGCCAGGTTTACGGCGGTGTCAATGCTCCTTATATCTGGTTAAAGGTGCCGCAGGGAATGACTTCCTGGGAATTCTTCGACTGCCTGTTACAAGAGGCCGGTGTAGTGGGAACTCCTGGAAGCGGATTCGGCCCCAGCGGAGAGGGCTATTTCCGTCTGACGGCCTTTGGAACCTATGAAAATACGGTAGAGGCCATTGAGCGTATGAAAAAGTGTCTTCCTTCCTTATATAAATAGAGGTTGACAAATCTTCGAGAATTAGTTATTATTATTTCGAAAAACTTATAAAGTGAAGCTTAAATCTTAAGAACAAAAGCGTTCGGTGCCCTGAGGGTGCTGACGCTTTTTTTAATTGAAGGGCAGAGGAGAAATTCCTGCAAGGAGTTTCTTCTGTATGAAGGAGGAGAATATGGACGATATTGATAAGAAAATAGTGCAGATCCTGCAGAAAAATGCCAGGGCATCCTTAAAGAACATTGCTGATAATACCTTTCTCTCTTCTCCTGCAGTTTCATCCAGAATTGAAAAGCTGGAGAGGGAGAAAGTTATCACCGGATACCATGCTTCTATAGATCCGGTAAAGCTGGGGTATCACATCATTGCATTTGTGAGCCTGGAGGTTTCTCCTATAGATAAAATCCAGTTTTATGAACACATGAAATCTGTTCCCAATGTGCTGGAGTGCAACTGTGTGACAGGAGATTACTCCATGCTTATTAAGGTGGCTTTTCCCAGCACCATGGAACTGGACGTTTTCATTGGAAGGCTCCAGAAATATGGAAAGACCAGTACCCAGATTGTATTTTCTGCTCCAGTAGAGCCCAGAGGAGTGGATGTGATGGCTGAAATGGTAGAAAATAAATAAATCTGGCTCGAAAAATGGTACGGAGAGAACTCTTTTCACATACTTTATACAATAGAGGTATGTGAAAGGAGTTTTTCTTTTGGAAGAGAGAAAGATCGTAGTAATAGATGCGGGTCACGGCGGCGCTGACCCGGGCGCAACCTATAACGAACGGAAGGAAAAAGATGATAATTTAAGGCTTGCGCTGGCTGTGGGGGAGATCCTTGCAAGCAATGGAATTGATGTCAGGTATACCAGGACTGACGATACCTACCATACCCCTCTTGAAAAAGCTATGATGGCAAATGATTCGGAGGGAGACCTTCTCGTGTCCATACACCGTAACGCAATGCCTGTTCCCGGTTCTGGTTCCGGGGTGTTAACTCTTGTTTTTGAGGACAATGGAGATCCATCCATGTTTGCGAAAAATATAGGGGAAGCATTGAGCCAGACTGGATTTGCTGATTTGGGAACTGTGGAACGTCCCGGACTGGTGATTCTCAGACGGACAAATATTCCGTCGGTTCTTGTGGAGGCCGGTTTTATTGACAATGAAGAGGATAATAATTTATTCGACCAGAATTTTCAGGAAATCACTCAGGCCATGGCCCAGGGGATTTTAAATACATTCAGAAATCAGTCAGAAGAAAAAACAGAATATTATCAGGTGCAGACAGGCGCTTACAGGGTACGCCCTTTGGCTGAGGAGCAGATGGAAGCTTTAAAGTCCCAGGGATTTCCTGCATTTATTGTTCTTGAGGATGGGCTATATAAGGTTCGCGTAGGTGCGTTCCGCAATCTGGATAATGCTGTCAGCATGGAGCAGTCTCTTAAGCAGTGCGGATATAGTACGTTTCTGGTGAAAAGACCGGCAGTACATTGAACTCAAGTGCCCCTGGTGCAGTCTTTTAAGAAAAAGCCTGCACCAGGGGCTTATTTTGCGAATCCGATGGTGCAGACCTTTTCTTTACAGCTTGACAGAATGGATGGAAGTATCGTAATGTTTATAAAGAGATAATAATAAAGGAGACAAAAATGATCAGGGCAGTTATTTTTGATATGGATGGAGTTATTATTGACAGCGAAGGTGTTTACCTGGAGCATCAACTGGAATTTGCCAGGAGTAAAAAATCGGATGTTAAACTGGAACAGCTGTTTCCCATGGTGGGAGCCACGAAACAGGAGTGCTGGGAAATCCTGGAGGGAGTGGTAAGCAACGGGCAGTCATGGGATGAGCTTCGTGAGGAGTTCCGGCAGAAGGATATTTACAGTCAGATTGACTACAGAAAGATTTTCCGGCCGGAGGTAAAAGAAATTCTCCGGGAGTTAAAAGAGAGAGGTTACCGGCTTGCACTGGCTTCCTCTACGAGGCTTTCTCTGGTGGAGCAGGTTCTGGAGGAAAATGAAATCCGGCATTATTTTGAGGCAGTGGTCAGCGGCGGTCAGTTTAAGAGGAGCAAGCCTGATCCGGAAATCTATCTCCATACCGCAGGGCTGCTGAATGTTGATCCAAAGGAGTGTCTGGCAGTGGAGGACTCAACGGTAGGAATTCTGGCGGCTTACAAGGCCGGTATGAAGGTTGCAGCTGTCATAGATGAACGGTACGGCTTTGATCAGAGCCTGGCGGATTATAAGCTTAGGCGGGTGAAAGATGTGTTAGAAGAAGTGGGGAAGGCATAAGATGTGATATACATAATTAATCAGGAGGAATTGATTGAAGTATATCAATGAGCTTTTAAAAGGACTGATCATTGGCGTGGCAAACATACTTCCGGGAATCAGCGGAGGGGTGCTGGCTATTTCCATGGGGGTGTATGATAAGATTATTCATGCAGTAAACCGGCTGTTTCGTGAGCCGGTAAAAAGTTTCCGGACTCTTCTCCCTTATGGAATCGGAGCCTTGGCGGGAATTGTATTTCTCTCACTGGCTTTTGAATATCTTTTTTTTACATATCCTCTTCAGACGAAAATGGCATTTTTAGGGATGATTGGGGGAGGACTTCCTTCTTTGTTTCAGAAGGGTTTTCCAAAAGGCGGAGAGGGAAGGAAAGTGGGGTTGATTGCTGCATGTCTGACCTGCTTAGCAGTGATTTTACTTTCCCTTGGGGCTGAAAGAATGATTGCTGGCCGCCAGGGAGGAAGAGAACTGGCTTCGGGAGCTGTATGGCTTTCTTCAGGAACTTACTGGGTTCCTGTTTTATTCCTCATCGGCCTGATTGGAGCCGGAACCATGGTAATTCCGGGAATCAGCGGTTCCATGATTATGATGATGCTGGGATATTACGAGCCTATTCTGCAAACCAATAATGCATGTATACGAGCCTTGTCTTCCCTTGATTTCAACAGCCTTTTTATCAACGGTATGGTGATGGTTCCGTACTATGCCGGCCTTGCTGCCGGGGTATTTTTGTTTGCAAGGGCAGTGGAAGGACTTTTAAGCCATCATGAGCAGAGGATGTACCAGGTTATTACGGGACTGGTATTTTCCTCACCTTTTGTTGTACTGTGGGATGTGACATGGAACAGTGTCAGAATTCACCAGATACTGGCGGGCATTTCTTTAGGTCTTCTTGGATATGTCTGCGCTGTTGGGCTGGGAGGGGAAGGCTGAATGGTCTGATATGACATAGCTTTCACAAAAAGCCGGTAAGGGCTGTTTGCATCAGCCCTTACCGGCTTTGTTATATGGATCGTGATTAACTAAGAATACTCCGCTATCCTGGTAATACCAACATAGATATGGGAAATCCGGTACCAGGTGGCAAAATCAATAATTCCGGTGACCGGGAGCCCGAAAATACGCTGGAACTGGCGGACTGCTTCTTCTGTTGAAGGACCAAAGATTCCGTCGGCAGTGATCTGGGGAATGGCAGTGTAAACACCGGCGATGGTGCTGAGCTGATCCTGAACCTGCTGGACTTTTTCTCCGCTGGAGCCTATGGTTAAATTGTAGCCGGGCCAGGAGGAAGGAACTCCTGAAATCTGATCCGCTGTATTGATGTACATGTTGCTTCCGTAGAAATGACGGAGAATTTCAATGGCAGAGTAGCCCTGTTCACCCAGATTCTTACTTCCCCACTGAGTCATCCAGTTTGGGCACTGGACCCGGTTTCCGTCGCAGTATTGGGTGAGTATAGGCTGTTTAACACCTGGACGGGATAAAAAGCTGTTAAAAACCTCATCCACAACCTGAGAAATGCTTTCATAAATGTTCCGCCCAGGCATCCACTTATGATCAAAAGCAGTAGATGAAGTGATGGTAAAGTCATAACCCTGATTCCGGTACCACTCTGTATAAACCCGGTTTAAGGTAAAACTCATAATAGCCAGAACATTGGCAATGATAGTTTCTTTGGGCCAGGTTGCATATATTTCGCTGGAGGCCACATTTTTTATGTAATCCCGGTAAGGAACGTAATAATTGGTGGCAGTGGGGTCGGTGGGAACTCCGTCGTGGACAATGATAGTTTGAGGAACCACAACCCGGCTTAAGACAATTTCTCCTGTTTCTGCCACAGGTTTTATTTCGTCTTCCGCAATTTTGGGAGGATAGTTTCCATAAAGGGTGTGGTCGGGGATCACAATGGGAATATCCGGAGAAACTGCATCAGCAATGGGAACCATGCGCACTGGCTGAAGAGCCAGAGTGTCGGCCAGAATTTCTGTTCCTGAAACTTCTACCGGCTCAAAGCCCTGAGCGCGTACCAGGAGAGAATATTCAGAATAAGGCTGAATAAGGCTGGGGGATAAGCTTAATTCAATAGAAGGTGCGGACAAACTTACATTTTCCGTCTGTCCTGATACGTTTGTGGTAATTTGTTCCAGAATACTTTCGGGGTTTCCTTTATAGGAAATGGAGATTTCTGCACCCGGTATCGGAAAATTATTCTCCGTGGAAACTACATTTACCTGAAGAAGTCCTTCAGAAGAATTTTGTTGTGCGGCGACTGTCTTGAAG
Organism: Clostridiaceae bacterium; assembly: GCA_902363735.1. Taxonomy (GTDB): domain Bacteria; phylum Bacillota; class Clostridia; order Lachnospirales; family Lachnospiraceae; genus Lacrimispora. The sequence continues at coordinate 594,022 of CABJBA010000001.1, read as the reverse complement.
CGATTCATAAAATGCCCCTTGTTTGAGATAATTATTATAAATATATTAAAGGGAAGAGGGAATGATTACAAAAGCCCTGCAGGATGAAAAATTATCCTGCAGGGAGATTTTAAAAAAAGGAGTTTTTGGTTTCATGAAACATGGATTCTACATAATTTCTCATTTCTCCGCGGCTTTCAATGTCCCTGGCACCGTTGACGATTCTGTTCCGCTCGGATTCGGTCAGCCCTGCAAAACGGGTCAGAATGTCGGAATGCTGTGCCAGCTCCATGGTAAAACCGATGGGCATTTCGCTGTTATCAATCATCATCATCACCTCATACATAGTCTGCTCCAATGATTAAAAAAGTATGCGTTGAGAGAAAACACCAATCTAATTTTGCATAATTATTCACTGCGTTTAGTGAAAATAGCTTAAAACCTGTTAAAAGTGTATAAAATTATAGTAAAATTAATATGCAAAAAACAGTTGAAAAATGTTCCGGTATCAGGTATAATCTATTCAATTTGGGCAGATTTAAGCAGACTCAAAAACCATACACTCAGAGAAAGGATGGATTTTGCGTATGAAAGCTTTTTTGATACTGGAAGATGGGACTGTTTTTACAGGAACCAGTATAGGTTCAACCCGGGAAGTAATAAGTGAAATCGTATTTAATACTTCTATGACCGGTTATTTGGAAGTCCTCACCGACCCCTCATATGCGGGGCAGGCTGTTGTGATGACTTACCCCCTGATCGGCAATTACGGCATTTGTTGTGAAGATATGGAATCATTTAAACCATGGCCGTCAGGCTTTCTTGTCAGAGAATTATCTAGAATTCCCAGCAATTTCAGAAGTGGGAATACCATTCAGCATTTCTTAGAATCATATGACATTCCAGGTATCAGTGGTATTGATACAAGAGCCCTAACAAAAATTTTAAGAGAAAAAGGTACTATGAACGGCATGATAACAACCAATGAAGGTTTTGATCATGACGAAATCACTCAGCGTATAAAAAAATATACTGTTGCAGGAGTTGTAAAAGCCGCTACCTGCGAGAAAACTTATGTCCTTCCCGGAGAAGGGAAAAAGGTGGCTCTTTTGGACCTTGGAGCAAAGAAAAACATTGCCCGTTCCCTGCAGGAAAGAGGCTGTCAGGTAACGGTGTACCCTGCATATACGAAAGCAGAAGAGATTCTTTCTTCCAATCCTGATGGTATTATGCTCTCCAACGGTCCTGGAGATCCCAAGGAGTGTAAGGAAATCATTGAAGAAATTAAAAAGCTGTATCAGTCCGACGTGCCTATTTTTGCCATCTGCCTGGGACACCAGCTTATGGCCCTGGCAGCGGGAGCTGATACCCACAAGCTGAAATACGGCCACAGGGGAGGCAACCATCCGGTAAAGGATTTGGAAACAGGCCGGGTATATATATCTTCCCAAAACCACGGCTATGTGGTGGATATGGACACTGTTGACCAGGCGGTGGCAGAGGCCGCATTTGTAAACGTCAATGACGGGACCAATGAAGGCTTAAAATACAAAGGAAAAAACATATTTACCGTCCAGTACCACCCCGAAGCCTGTCCCGGCCCTCAGGATTCCAGTTACTTATTTGACCGTTTTTTGAAAATGATGGAGGTGGACAATCATGCCCAGAAATCATGATATAAAAAAGGTGCTTGTCCTTGGTTCAGGCCCCATTATCATTGGACAGGCAGCAGAGTTTGATTATGCAGGAACACAGGCTTGCCGTTCCCTGAAAGAAGAAGGAGTTGAAGTTGTTCTATTGAACTCCAATCCGGCTACCATTATGACGGATAAAGATATTGCAGACAAGGTATATATTGAGCCTTTAACCTTAGAAACAGTAGAGCAGCTGATTCTAAAGGAAAAGCCGGACAGTGTTCTCCCTACCTTAGGAGGCCAGGCAGGCTTAAACCTTGCCATGGAGCTGGAGGATGCAGGATTATTAAAGAAGTACGGCGTAAGGCTTATCGGAACCACTGCCCTTACCATTAAAAAGGCAGAAGACCGGGAAATGTTTAAAAATACCATGGAAAAGATCGGGGAACCTGTAGCTCCTTCTGATATTGTGGAAGATGTGGAGGAGGGCTTACGGGTTGCCCAGGAAATCGGATATCCGGTGGTGCTCCGTCCGGCCTATACCCTGGGCGGCTCCGGCGGAGGAATTGCCAAGGATCCTGCCCAGTGCCGTGAAATCCTTGAAAATGGTCTCCGGCTTTCCCGTGTGGGCCAGGTTCTGGTAGAACGTTGCATTGCAGGCTGGAAGGAAATTGAATACGAGGTCATGCGGGATGGCGCAGGCAATGTAATCACCGTATGCAACATGGAGAATCTGGACCCGGTGGGAGTTCATACGGGAGACAGCATTGTGGTGGCCCCTTCCCAGACTCTGGGAGATAAGGAATACCAGATGCTGCGCACCTCTGCTCTTAAGATCATCAGCGAGCTGGAAATCACCGGAGGCTGCAACGTACAGTATGCCCTTCACCCGGATAGTTTTGAATACTGCGTTATTGAGGTAAATCCACGTGTCAGCCGTTCTTCAGCACTGGCTTCCAAAGCCACCGGCTATCCTATCGCCAAGGTTGCGGCCAAAATAGCTCTGGGATATCACCTGGATGAGATCAGAAACGAGGTTACAAAGAAAACATATGCCTGCTTTGAACCCATGCTGGATTACTGTGTGGTTAAAATGCCCCGTCTTCCCTTTGATAAGTTTCTAAGCGCTAAGCGAACTCTTGGAACCCAGATGAAGGCAACGGGAGAGGTTATGAGCATATGCCCCAGTTTTGAAGGGGGACTGATGAAGGCTATCCGCTCTTTGGAACAGAATGTGGACAGTCTGATGTCCTATGATTTTACAGGACTTTCGGACTACGATTTAACCCAGACCCTTCATCTGGTAGATGACAGAAGAATATGGGTCATTGCAGAGGCTTTGCGACGGGGATTTGCCTATGAGACTATTCATGATATTACAAAAATTGACTTTTGGTTTATAGATAAGCTGGCAATTCTGGTGGAGATGGAGGAAGAACTGAAAAAAGAACCTCTCACAGTTGAGTTGTTAAAAGAAGCAAAAAGGCTGGAGTTCCCGGATACGGTCATTTCCAGACTGACCGGGATTCCATCGGAGGAAATCCGCCTGATGAGAAAGGAAAACAACATCATTGCAGCTTTTAAGATGGTGGATACCTGTGCCGCTGAATTTGCAGCGGAGACTCCTTACTATTATTCCTGCTTTGGAAGCGAGAACGAGGCAGAAAAAACTTCTGGAAAGAAGAAGGTGCTGGTCCTTGGATCCGGCCCTATCCGCATCGGACAAGGGATTGAATTTGATTTCTGCTCCGTTCACAGTACATGGAGCTTTCGGAGAGAAGGCTATGAAACCATTATTGTCAACAACAATCCGGAAACCGTAAGTACGGATTTTGACATTGCCGATAAGCTGTACTTTGAACCTCTGACTCCGGAAGATGTGGAAAACATTGCCGACATGGAAAAGCCTGATGGAGCTGTGGTTCAGTTTGGCGGTCAGACTGCCATTAAACTGACAGAGGCTCTGATGAAAATGGGAGTTCCCATTTTGGGTACAGCGGCAGAAGATGTGGATGCAGCAGAAGACAGAGCGCTGTTTGATAAGATCTTGGAGGAATGCCGGATTCCCAGACCTGCAGGACAGACCGTGTTTACTGCAGAAGAAGCCAAGGAAGTGGCCCGCACCTTAGGCTATCCGGTACTGGTAAGGCCATCCTATGTACTGGGAGGCCAGGGAATGCAGATAGCCATTTCGGATCAGGATGTAGATGAATTCATAGGAATCATCAACCAGATCGCCCAGGAGCACCCCATTCTTGTGGATAAGTACATTGTGGGCAAGGAAATCGAAGTAGATGCGGTTTGTGACGGAGAAGACATTCTGATTCCGGGAATTATGGAGCATATTGAGCGGGCTGGGGTTCATTCCGGTGACAGCATTTCTGTATATCCGGCTCAAAGCATAAGCCAAAAAACAAAGGATATTCTGGTGGAATACACCAGGAGGCTGGCAAGAGCTCTTCATGTCAAGGGCATGATTAACATTCAGTTTATTGTCAGTGGAGAAGAAGTATATGTAATAGAAGTAAATCCCCGCTCCTCCAGAACCGTTCCTTATATCAGCAAAGTGACTGGAATTCCCATTGTTCCTCTGGCGACTAAAGTGATCTGCGGACATTCCATTAAGGAACTGGGTTATGAGCCGGGACTTCAGCCAGAGGCAGAGCATATTGCCATCAAGATGCCTGTATTCTCCTTTGAAAAGATCCGGGGTGCTGACGTAAGTCTGGGACCGGAAATGAAGTCCACAGGAGAGTGCCTGGGAATTGCAAAGACTTTTAACGAGGCACTTTACAAGGCATTTGCAGGAGCAGGAGTCCGTCTTCCAAAGCATAAAAATATGATCATAACCGTAAGGGATTCCGATAAGGAAGAGATCATTGACATTGCAAGAAGATTCCAGGCCCAGGGCTATAAGATATTCTCCACCTCTGGGACGGCAAAAGTATTAAATAAAAATGGAGTCAAGGCTCTGCAGGTGCGGAAACTGGAACAGGAATCCCCTAACCTGCTGGATTTGATACTTGGTCATGAAATCGACCTGATTATCGATACGCCTCCCCAGGGAGCGGACAGAAGCAGGGATGGGTTCGTAATCCGGAGAAATGCCATAGAAACCGGAGTGACTGTATTGACTTCCCTGGATACGGCTGCCGCCCTGGTGACCAGCATGGAAAATAAATCAAAGGCAATGACCTTAATCGATATTGCCAAGGTGAAAAGCCTGTAAAGGAGTGAATGATTTATGGTGTTCTACATCAATAAACAGGCGGTGGAAATCAAAGCAAAATTTGAACATGCCCCCCTCACCTCTGCGAATGAAGTGTGTTCTGCTCTTGGAATACTCTATAAGATTTATAATCTTCCCTTTCCTGAGAAAAGGGATAAGATCAGCCAGATGAAAGCAGATTTTTTTGCCTCAGCCGGAAAACTTCCAGTTCCCTCGGAATTTGCTTCCAAAATCATAACGCTTCTTGATGAATATTATAAGGATGAGCCCTTGAAGCAGGAAGTCTATGATTTGATGAGGTACTGCTATGATGAGCAGTAAGCATCAGTCTGAATGTGAATAGATAAGACAGATTCGGCAAAAGGACCGGAGCCTTGAAGAAAAACAGGGCTTCGGTCCTTTTGAAATGTTCTGTTACATTGGATTTTTAACAAACTGCTTGTCAAATTCAGGATTATAATAATAGAAATTTTTGGAATCCAGGTTGGATTTGATCTTTTCCATGGCCTCCCCAAACCGCTGGAAATGAACTACTTCTCTTGCCCGCAGAAACTTTAATGGCTCCCTTACATCGGGATTTGTGATAATTCGGATGAGGTTGTCGTAGGTGACCCTTGCTTTTTGTTCTGCTGCAAGATCCTCTGTTAAGTCTGCAATGGCATCTCCCTTGGACTGAAATTCACAGGCGTTAAAAGGAATTCCTGCCGCTGCCGCAGGCCATAAAGCGGTGGTATGATCTACATAATATGCGTCAAATCCGGCTGTTTTTGCTTGTTCTACAGTCAAATTTTTTGTGAGCTGATAAACAATGGCGCAGATCATTTCCAGATGTCCCAGCTCTTCTGTTCCAATATCTGTTAAAAGTCCTCCCACTTCCTTGCATGGCATGGAATACCTTTGGGAAAGATACCGCATAGAAGCGGCCAATTCTCCGTCGGGTCCGCCGAACTGAGTGATAATCAGGGAAGCGGTTTTTGGGCAGGTTTCCTTGATGTTGACAGGAAACTGCAGTCTTTTTTCATAATTCCACATTAGAATGCACCTCCTTCCCATGGCAGAGGGCCGTCACACCAGGTAAAATGCTTTTGTCCTCCATATCTCGTATGAGATGCAGTCTTGTTGTTGGAATCAGGGCAGACACAGTCCATGGTGAGGGGTTCAAAATTCTCTCCATAGGTTTTTAACAGCTGTTTTCTCTGCATCATAGCCTGCTGAAAGGCAGATAATGCGTTTTCATCCAGAGGATGAGTGTCTAAATAAAGGTTTAAATCATTGACCGTAAAGCTGATTTCTGTAATCTGTTTTAAAAGAGTTTTTTGATCTGCCATTATTGTCCACCTCCTGAAGCATAAAAAGGTAAATTAAGGCCCGGAAAGATAGTTCCGTGCTTTAATGCTGATGCAGGATCATAAGGTTGTTCCCAGGTCTGGACAGGAACAGATGAAATGGCCAAGGGCTGCGAAGAAGCCGGAGCTGAAGGCACAGTGTTTTTTTGGGGCACTGAATTCATAAATTTACTCCTTTCAGTGGTTGACAGGGCTTACTTTTTTAGTATGGCTGAAAATGTTTTAAATACATTATAAAAATTCTCCCAGTCTGTTCCTCCCTGATATTGTAATAAATGGAAAAATGAAATATAATTAAGCAGACAGGCAATGATCCTGACAAAAGGTGGAAAAAAATAAAGACGGGAGAGCAGAACGTTGAGTGACAAGAAGTTTGCAGTATTGATTGATTCGGATAATATTTCCGCAAAGTATATTACGTGTATTCTGGATGAGATGACCCGGTACGGAGTAATTACTTACAAAAGAATTTATGGGGACTGGACCAGTGCTCAGATGGGAAAGTGGAAGATGGAACTGCTGGAAAACTCCATCACTCCCATTCAGCAATTTTCCAATACTGTGGGAAAGAATGCAACGGATTCCGCATTGATTATTGATGCCATGGATTTGCTTTATACGGACAATGTGGACGGGTTCTGCATTGTGTCCAGTGACAGCGATTTCACCCGCTTAGCCAGCAGGCTTCGGGAATCAGGAAAAGAAGTCATTGGAATGGGAGAAGAGAAGACACCTAAATCCTTCCGGGCTGCCTGTACGGTATTCACTAATTTAGAGGTTCTTCTTGATCAGGAAGAAGAGGGGACCAGAGGGGGAGCCATTGGAAAAGATGTGATTGAACAGGATATCACTTCTATTATATTGGAAAATGATGATAAAAATAAATCTACAGGGCTGGGAGAGATCGGCAACCGCCTTGTGAAAAAATATTCTGACTTTGATGTGCGTAATTACGGCTACAGTTCCCTGTCCAAGTTTTTAGAGGAAATGGATGGCTTTGAACTGAGAAAGTCCAAGAATGTAGTGACAGTTCTCGTGAAAGACAATCGCACCAAAAAGCAGGAGTTTGACGACTATGCTGTAAAACTGGTAAGGGACTGCGGAAAAAACGGTATGGAGCTGGCGGCCCTTGGAAACGGTATTCATAGGAAGTTTGCAGATTTTAAGGTGAAGGACTACGGATATTCTACATTTTTCAAATTTGTCAACAGCATTGGACAATTGGAAGTCAGGGAGAACAAGAACAACAGCAAGACGGTATATTTGAAACAAAATTTGTAAAACCTATTAAAAAAGCCGTATTATCCTCCTGATAAAGGGGGGAATACGGCGGAAAATGCCGTAAAATCAGTGCGGTGGAAAGAAGAAGAAAAAAAGGAAAAAAATTGACAAAAAAATGTTGACAATTAAAACAATTCATATTATACTAGTGAAGCAGTCGAGAGCAAGACCAAAATAAAGGGAAAGCAATCGTACAAGCACTGGGATCTTAGCTCAGCTGGGAGAGCATCTGCCTTACAAGCAGAGGGTCACAGGTTCGAGCCCTGTAGGTCCCACTGATAAACAATTTGTTTATCGCAATTAAACATATGGCGGAATAGCTCAGTTGGCTAGAGCACACGGTTCATACCCGTGGTGTCGAGAGTTCAAATCTCCCTTCCGCTACTGAAAGACCTCACAATCGCAGGATTGTGAGGTCTTTTGTGATACAGTTTTTATCATTTCTCAACGGTAAAAGCATATCATTTAAAGTTTTGGAAACAGTAAAAAAGTAACTCTCTGCATATTGACAATTGATAATGACAGTAATATGATTAGTAGTATAAACAGAATTGCTGTAGAACTGTAGAGGAGGCAGAAATATGACAAAAAGAGAACGTGTATTGGCAGCTATTAAAGGAAAGACTGTGGATTATGTTCCCACTGGTTTTTCCCTGCATTTTCCGGCCCATGAGGCAAATGGAGAAAAGGGGGTGCAGTCCCACCTGGAGTTTTTCCGGCAGACGGATACAGATATCATTAAGATCATGAATGAGAATCTGGTTCCGGATGTGGGAGAAATCAGAACTCCTGAGGATTGGAATAAAATACCCAGCTATTCCTTAAAGGACAGTTTTATGGAAAGCCAGATTGAGATGACAAAAAGAATTCTGGATCAGGCCGATGGAGACGCTTTTTCTCTGGGTACACTTCACGGTATCTGTGCTTCTGCCATCCATCCCATTGAGGCCCGTTATGGCTATGAGAGTGTCAGAGAATTGTTCTGCACCCATATCAGGGAAAACAAAAAGCCGGTTCTGGAGGCTTTTAAGAGAATTGCGGATGGAATGTGCCAGCTGGCGGAGAAGTACAGGGAACTGGGCTTAGATGGAATATATTATGCTGCATTAGGCGGAGAAGAGCATTATTTTACTGATGAAGAATTTGCAGAAGTTATCGAACCCTTTGATAAGGAAATATTAAAAGCATCTAAGGAAGCGGGAGGAATCAACTTCCTTCATATGTGCAAGGTTAACTTAAATATGCAGCGGTATGAATCCTATAATGATTTGGTTGATGTTGTAAACTGGGGTGTTTTTGAAACAGATTTCAGCCTTGAGGAAGGGAAAATACTTTTTCCGGGAACAACCGTCATGGGCGGTCTTGCCAACAGAAGCGGAGTTATGGTGGACGGAAGCCTGGAGGAATTAAAGGCAGAAGCAAAAAATATCATCAGCAGCTATGGGAAAGAATCATTTATCCTTGGCGCAGATTGTACGCTCCCTACGGAAATTCCATATGAGAGAATCCGTGCAATCGCAGAAGCGGCAAGAGAAATATAAACAGGAGGCTAGCATGAGAAAAACAATTGCAGGTATTTTGGCAGCAGCAATGACAGCAGGTTTGATTACAGGGTGTGGAGGCGGAGCTGGAACTGGAACTGGAACGAACAGCACTACTGCCCAGGCAGGTGGCAGTACCCAGTCAGCAGATAAGACAGTATATCCGGCAGGCACAATCACGATTTACGGTACCGGACAACCCCAGTACCTCCAGGAATACTACGATGCCTGGCTGGATGCCCACCGGGATATCGCTCCTGAGGTAAAGATTGAGATTGTACAGACAGAGGGCCATGCACAGAGCCGTGAGAAAATCACCATGACTGCGTTATCGGGAGCAGAGGATGATCTTCCTGATGCGACCTATCTGGATCCGGTAAACATTATGGATCTTTCCCAGGCAGGAATTTTAAAAGATGAAACAGAATTTTTAAAGCCCTATCTGGATCAGATGGTAGATGGTGCGGCCAGCGATGCTACGGTAAACGGAAAAATTTACGGACTTCCTGAATCGGTACGTCCCAACGTGTTGTTTTATAACAAAGACATTTTTGAAAAATACGAAATTGATCCTGCCATGATGAATACCTTTGACGGATATGTGGAAGCAGGCCGCCAGTTAAAGGAAAAGAGCAACGGAGAAGTTTATTTATCCTATATCAGCCCGGGAAGCAGAACCTGGAGATATTGGGGAAGAAGAGGCCTTATGCCTCAGGCCAATGCAAAAATATGGGATGAAAAGGGCGATATTGTAATCGGACAAGATGAGGGAACAAAGCTGGCATTGGGAACCCTTGATGCTTTATATTCCGAAGGTCTGCTGTTAAAGTCTGAAATCATGGAACCGGCTCTGTATGATGCCATCAACCAGCAGCAGGTGGCAACCTTCTATATCGGTGCCTTCTGGGATGAGTTTATGAGAAAGAACAACCAGCCAACGGCAGGGCAGTGGAGAGTGATGCCGTCTCCGGAGTTTGAAGGCGTGGGAAAAGCAGGAGCTCCCGTATCCTCCTACTTCTGTATTGTAAATAAGGAAGACAACGTATATGCAGGACTTCTGGAACAGCTGTGGAAAGATTTTACCTTTGATACCCAGTCCAGAAATACATGGGTAAAATCCATGGAATCCCAGAATGCCCCATATGCCAACCCTATTTCACTGGAAATGCTTCAGGATGATTTTTGGAAAGAACCTTCTGAATTCTACGGTGGCATGTCTTTCCGTGAGATGGAGGGCAAGTGCCTGGAAAATGGTGCCACAAACCTTATTGTAACACCTCAGGATGCAGAAGCAGACGAAATTATTTCTGCTGAAATTGAAAATTATGTGGCAGGCAATCAGACTATGGAAGAGGCAATTGCCAATATAGATAAGAATTTAAAAGCAAAGATCGGTAAGGCGGAAATTATTAATTAAAGGAACAGGTTACAGGGGGAAGGAGCAGCCTTCCCCCTTGCTATAAAATGTGAGGAGAAATCATATGCTTAAGACGTGGAATAAATACAAAGCTCCCTATCTGTTCATACTGCCGTTTTTTATATTGTTTCTTGTGTTCCAGCTCATACCTATTGTCTGGACCTTTTATATCAGCCTTACTAACTGGAAAGGGATTGGAACTCCGGAATTTGCAGGATTTGGAAATTATAAAAAGCTGCTGATCGACAATATGTTCTGGGATGCCCTGGGAAATACGGTGGTATACTGGATTACAGGTCTTGTATTCATCCTGGTACTTTCCGTATTCATTGCAAGTCTGTTGAATTCCAGGCGTTTAAAAGGTAGGGCAGTATTCCGTACTATCACGTTTCTGCCTAATATTTGTGCTGCTATTGCAATGGGTCTGATTTTCCGGATGCTTTTTGATGAAAATGCCGGATTGTTTAACGAACTGCTCACTTCTCTTGGTCTGGGAAAAGTTCCGTGGCTGACCAGCACCCGGTATTCTAAAATACCGGTTATTTTACTTAATGTATGGAGGAATACTCCCTGGTTTACGATGATTGTGTTATCCGGTATACTGAGTATATCCAAAGATTACTATGAGGCTGCCACCGTGGACGGAGCCAATACCCGGAAACAGTTTTTTTATATTACATTGCCATCTCTGGGAAATATTTTGTTTTTTTGTTCCATTACCCTTACAGTAGACAGCTGGAAGCTGTTTAATGAATCCTATATTCTGCCTGGACCGGGAACCTCTAATACCTCCCTGTTCCAGTACATGTATGAATCGGGATTTAATATTTTTAATATGGGCTATGCTTCCGCCATTGGCGTGATTTTGATTTTTATACTGGCAGTTTTATCAGTGATACAGATGATTGTCAGAAAAAAACAGGAAGAATAGGAGGGGAGAATATGGGCTATAAGAATAAGAAAAAAATGCTGTCCTTTGCAGTCAGCGGAATATTGACTGTTATTTCCCTGATTTGTCTGTTTCCTGTTTTGTGGATGTGCCTGATTTCTGTTAAGCCGGCTTCGGAAAGCATAAGCGGATTCAGTTCTATCTGGGTTTCTGATCCGACTTTTGATAACTTTAACAGACTTTTTTCTATGATACCAGTGGCGTCCAACTTTTTTAACAGCATATTTACCACTGTTGTGGGAACTCTGACTTCTTTGTTCTTTTGTTCTCTGGCAGGTTTTGCATTTGCAAAATACAAATTTCCGGGAAGAAATTTTCTGTTTTACTTTGTCATAGGGACTATGCTGGTGCCTCCGGAGGTAGGGGCAGTTCCTTTGTTTATCATTATGAAGAAGTTAAATTTAATCAACAGCCTCTGGTCTTTAGTGATTCCGCGTATTGCCACGGCGGTGGGGATTTTTTACATGAACCAGTATATCAGCGATGTGCCTGACGAACTGATTGAAGCTGCCAAAATAGACGGCTGCAAGGATTTCGGCATCTTTTTAAGGGTTATTCTGCCAACTATAAAACCGGCTCTGGCTTCCTGGGCTGCTGTAACCCTTATTGCCAGATGGAACGATTTTTTCTGGCCTTTGCTGTATTTGAGAAAGCAGGCCAAGTATACTTTGATGGTTACCATTTCCCTGCTTCCTGTCAGTGAAGGTCTGTCTACGCCCTGGCCTGTCATTCTTGCAGGAACAACACTTGTTATTTTACCTATCATTGTGTTATATATAGTATTGCAGACCTTTCAAAAGGATGGGATGATGGAAGGTGCTGTAAAAGGCTGAGGATGAAAGGAATAAGTGATGATGCAGGGGCAATCAATAAAAGATCAGGTGTATGAAAATATCATGAAAGATATTTTAGATGGAGTTTATGAGGCGAATGCCATTGTTAACGAGAGAACGTTAGTAGAAAAATACGGAGTCAGCAAGACTCCGGTAAGGGAAGCTCTGGTGCAGCTTTGCAGCGAAAATGTTCTCAATAACATCCCCAGATTCGGATACCAGATTACTCCGATCTTACCGGGGCAGATTGTGGAGATTATAGATTACAGGAAAATGATTGAGCTGGGTGCCCTGGAACGATGTTTCTTCCACCTTACAAAGGAACAGATACTTCAGTTGAAACGGCAGAATGAAGAGGTTGAACGGATTGCCCATACCATGGATTCAAAGCTGCACTGGGAAGCCAATAACCTTTTTCACAGAACCTTGTGCAGCTACTGTAACAATAGCTATATACAGAAATCGCTGGCAGACGCCATGAATATCTGTACCAGAATTTCCAACCAGTATTTTACAAAACTCTGGAATGAAAGCAGGGTTACTGATGGAAGCAATCATGTTCGCATTGTAAAAGCACTGGAAGACGGCGATTTGGAAAGTGCGAAGACTATATTGGGAGAAGATGTGGAAGCCTTTAAAAAAGAAATATTATAAAAGCCATGTAATATAGAGGCATTCTTGGAAAATCCTCTGGACGGACTGTTAAAATGGGCCCGGACAGAGGAATTTTTTTCGTTAACAGGGGTTTAAAGCTTTTTTCCATAATTTTTATATTCATTTTTTGTCTTTTATGTTATACTAGCAAATAGTAAAAAGCGGAGGGATTCCATGTACTATTTTATTGTAAACCCCAATTCGCGCCGCGGGCGGGGAGAAGGAATTTGGAAGAAGCTGGAAGAAACTCTCAGAACGTATGGTGTAGATTATCAGGTGTTTCTGACGGAAAAACCGGGAGATGCAAAGGGATTTGCCAAGGCTCTGACAGAAGGGTGCAGGGAATCCACGGTCATTGTTGCAGTAGGCGGAGACGGAACGGTCAATGAGGTTTTAGATGGGCTTTGCTTCTGCGGCTCTGTTACATTGGGATACGTTCCTGCAGGCTCAGGCAATGATCTGGCAAGGAGTTTAAGGCTTCCTAAGAATCCGGTCAAATGTTTAAAGAAAATTTTGCATCCGGAGCATTATAAAATTATGGATTACGGAGTTCTTACCTACGGGGAAGGCGAGGTGTTCCACCGCCGTTTTGCTGTCAGTGCAGGAATCGGATTGGATGGGGCTGTCTGTCACCGTCTTCTTGATTTTAAGGCCAGAAGGCGGTTTTTAAGACTTCCCGGAGGAAGATTTACTTATCTTTTTGCGGGAGTGATACAGCTAATAAAGGCGAAGCCATCTAAGGGCTATATTCTATTAAATGGTGTCCGCAAGGTGGAATTTAACCATGCTTATTTTATATCTGCCCATATCCATCCATATGAGGGCGGAGGCTTTAAATTTGCTCCTGATGCAGACAGTGAGGATGGACAGTTATCTATCTGCATTATGAACACAAGAAAAAAAGGAAACTTAATCCAGGTGTTATTAAGTGCTCTTTTAGGAAGAAAAATGTTGAATAAAGGAGCCAGATTTTATACCTGCCGGGAAGCGGTGATTCATATGGAACAGCCTATGGCAGTCCATGTGGATGGAGAAAGCTGTTTTTCCCAGAGCGATGTGCAGCTTCGGTGCATTGGAAAAAGACTGCATATGATTGTATAAGAAGGAGCACCCTGGGGGTATACCATTATGGCCAGAGAACATGGGCATTTTTAATAGAAACACCCTGGGGGTATACCATTATGCCCAAAGAACGTGGGCAGCTTTAATAGAAACACCCTGCGGGTATACCATTATGCCCAGAGAACGTGGGCAGCTTTAATAGAAACACCCTGCGGGTATACCATTATGCCCAGAGAACGTGGGCATTTTTAATAGAAAGGAAAGATCATGAGAATTGGACAGGGATACGATGTGCATAAATTGGTTGAAGGAAGGGATTTGATCCTGGGAGGCGTAACAATTCCGTATGAAAAAGGACTTTTAGGTCATTCTGATGCCGATGTGCTGGTTCATGCTATTATGGACGCTCTCTTGGGGGCTGCGGCATTGGGCGACATTGGAAAACATTTTCCTGACTCAGACCCCCAATATAAAGGAGTATCCAGCATTGAACTTTTAAAACAGGTAGGTGTACTTTTAGAGGACAGCGGCTATGTGATCGAGAATATCGATGCAACGGTTATCGCACAGAACCCCAAGCTTTTACCCTACCGTCCTGATATGGTGAAGAATATTGCAGATGCTTTAAATCTGCCTGAGGATAAGGTGAATGTAAAAGCTACAACAGAAGAGGGGCTGGGCTTTACCGGAAAAGGAGAAGGGATTTCTTCCCAGGCAATTACTCTGCTCACCTCAGTAAAGGATTACTGCTATGATGATAAAATTATGTCGTCCGGCTGCGGAGGCTGCGGCGGCTGCGGAAGATAGAGAATGGCTGAAAGGGTATACCATTATGCCCAGAATACTTGGGCAATAATAAAGAAACACCCTACAGGTATACCATTATGCCCAGAAAGCTTGGGCAATAATAAAGAAAGGAGACGTTATGAAAATTTTTAATACATTATCCAGACAAAAGGAGGACTTCATCTCCCTGGAACCTGGGAAGGTGAAGATGTATGTCTGCGGACCGACTGTATACAATTATATTCACATTGGAAACGCCAGGCCTATTATCGTGTTTGATACGGTAAGAAGGTATTTTGAATATAGGGGTTTTGAGGTTAATTTTGTTTCTAATTTTACCGATATAGATGATAAGATCATAAAAAAAGCAATGGAAGAAGGCGTCGGGGCTGAAATTATTTCCAGGCGTTATATTGAAGAGTGCAAAAGAGATATGGAAAGCCTGAATGTAAAACCGGCTACCAGCACTCCTCTGGCTACAGAAGAGATAGATGGCATGCTGATTATGATTCAGGAACTGATCAGAGCTGGTCATGCCTATGCTGCCAAGGATGGGACTGTGTATTTCCGCACGAAATCCTTTAAGGAGTATGGAAAACTGTCACATAAGAACCTGGAGGATTTACAGTCCGGTTTTCGTGAGATTAAAGTGACCGGAGAGGATGGGAAGGAAGATCCTGCAGACTTTGTCCTCTGGAAACCTAAAAAGGAGGGAGAGCCTTATTGGGAGTCTCCCTGGTGCGAAGGAAGACCGGGCTGGCATATTGAATGCTCTGTTATGTCAAAGAAATATCTTGGAGAGCAGATTGATATCCATGCAGGCGGTGAGGACCTTATTTTCCCTCATCATGAGAATGAGATCGCCCAAAGCGAGGCTGCCAACGGCAAATCTTTTGCAAAATATTGGATGCACAATGGATTTTTAAACATTGATAATAAAAAGATGTCCAAATCTCTGGGCAATTTCTTTACAGTAAGAGAGATCGGCGAAAAGTATGACCTTCAGATTCTGAGATTTTTCATGCTGAGTGCTCATTACAGAAGTCCTCTGAACTTCAGTGCTGATTTAATGGAATCTTCAAAAAATGGTCTGGAAAGAATTTTAAACGCGTTTGATAAATTAAGAAGCCTGGAGGCTTCTGTAAAATCAGATCAGTTCAGTGAAAGTGAGAGCAGGGAAACAGCTGAGGAGCTGGTTTCCAAATACGAATCTGCCATGGATGACGATTTTAATACGGCGGATGCGATTTCTGCCATTTTCGAACTGGTAAAACTGAGCAATTCCACCACCAATGAAGAAAGCTCCAGGGAATATGTGGTTTATTTAAGAGAGACCCTGGAAAGGCTTTGCGGAGTTCTCGGTATTCTTACAGAAAAGAAGGAAGAGATTCTGGATGAGGAAATCGAGACTATGATTGAAGCCAGGCAGCAGGCCAGAAAAGATAAGAACTTTGCCCTTGCTGATGAAATACGGGGAAAGCTTTTAGAGAAAGGAATTGTTTTGGAAGACACCAGGGAAGGTGTGAAATGGAAGAGAGCATAATGTCACTGCCTGAGTTTTCCGGTTTTTTTAAGGATACCTTAAGGCTTAAGGAAGTAGATATAAAAAGCTATTCTCCGCTGGCTCTGGCTTACATCGGAGATGCGGTCTATGAATTGATTATACGGACCAAAGTGATGAACCATGGAAGCACCCAGGTTAACCATATGCATAAAAAAAGTGCCATGCTGGTAAATGCCAAGGCCCAGGCGGATATAGTCCGGAAACTTCTGGAGGAAGAGGAACTGACTCCAGAAGAGGTGACGGTCTACAAAAGGGGCCGAAATGCCAAATCTGCAACCACGGCAAAGCATGCCACCATGGTTGATTACAGGACTGCTACCGGCTTTGAAGCTCTGTGCGGATACCTGTATTTGAACGGCAGCGTTAACCGCCTGACCACACTGGTGGGCAAGGGACTTGAGAAAATAGGAGAATTGGAATGATAGAGGAATTTACAATAGAAGGAAGAAATGCGGTACTGGAAGCATTTCGTTCAGGAAAGACCATTGATAAACTGTATGTGCAGAAAGGGGTCCAGGACGGTCCCATCCAGTCCATTGTCAGGGAGGCAAAAAAGAAGGATACAATCATTAATTTTGTGGAACGGGAACGTCTGGATCAGATGTCTGAGGAAGGTCATCATCAAGGAGTAATCGCCCACGCAGCGGCTTATGAATACGCAGAAGTGGAGGATATGTTAAAGGCTGCTGAAGAAAAAGGGGAACAGCCCTTTCTGATTTTCCTTGACGGTATTGAAGATCCTCACAATTTAGGGGCCATTATCCGTACCGCCAATCTGGCAGGAGCTCATGGAGTGGTTATTCCAAAGCGCCGTGCAGTAGGGCTTACGGCTACAGTTGCAAAAACTTCCGCAGGAGCACTGAATTACACACCTGTTGCCAAAGTTACCAATCTGACAGCTACCATGGAAGAATTAAAGGAAAAGGGAATGTGGTTTGTCTGTGCCGATATGGGCGGAGAACTGATGTATAAACTTAATTTGAAAGGGCCGATTGGCATGGTCATCGGCAGCGAGGGAAGCGGAGCGGGAAGGCTTGTGAAGGAAACCTGCGACATGGTAGCTTCCATCCCCATGAAGGGTGATATTGACTCCCTCAATGCTTCTGTAGCTGCAGGCGTTCTGGCATATGAGATCGTAAGACAGCGTTTAGCATAAGATAAAGAAGGAGGAAATCACCATGAGAAAAGATAATGCAGTTTTTGCCGCGGTTTTTACAGCAGCGCTGCTTTCAATGGGAGGCTTTGCATCAATTGGCCGTACACCGGCTGCAAATGCCCCAAGTGAAAGCGTTGAATGGAAAACAGTGGTAACGATTGAGGATGAGGCGGTGCCCCTCTACTCTAAGCCTGCAGGGAGCAATGTAAGATCCCCCAAGGCCTCCGGCACCGTTACCTACAGCAATAATTCCGTAACAGTGGATGCCTCTAATACCAGCCAGGGATATGTGATGGTAAGCTATACCGGCGGATCTTCTAAAATTAAGGTTCAGGTCATAAAGAGCGGAGGAGAGACCTATAACTATGATCTCAACGTCAGATCGGCTTACGAAGTATTTCCTTTGACAGAAGGGAACGGAACATATACAGTGCGTGTGCTGGAGCAGGTACAGGGAAACCAGTATGCTGTAAAATCCAGCAATGACATCAATGTGACGCTTGTAAACGAATTTGAACCATTCCTTTACCCCAACCAGTATGTAAACTTCTCATCAGGAAGCGAAGTGGTTAAGAAAGGGGCAGAGGTTTCGGCTTCTGCAGCAGATGCGGTAGGCGTTGTAACCAATGTATATAACTATGTCACAAAGAACTTCACCTATGATACTGCCCTTGCCAATTCAGTTCAGGTAGGATATCTGCCTAACGTGGATGATGTACTGTCAAAGAAAAAAGGAATCTGCTTTGACTATGCCGCTGTGATGACAGCCATGCTCCGTTCCCAGAACATTCCCACAAAGCTTGTAGTGGGATATACAGGAAGTATTTATCACGCTTGGGTAAATGTATATATTGAAGGACAGGGCTGGGTGGATAACATCATTTACTTTGACGGCTACAACTGGAAACTCATGGACCCGACATTTGCCTCTACAGGAGGGCAGGATCCGGTCATTCAGGAATATATAACCAACAGTTCTAACTATCAGGCAAAATACTCTTATTAATAAAAGAACTTTATAAGAAAAAGGAGAACTGACTTATGGCAATGGAAGGAAAGAAGCAATATTCTTCCAGGGAGCTTTCTGCTTTCTGTCTCCAGATTTCGATTCTTCTTCATGCGGCAATCCCTCTTGACGAGGGATTGTCTGTTATGGCGGAGGATTCAGCGTGGGAAGAGGAAAAAAGGTTTCTTCTGCAAATGGCAGAGGAAGCAGAACTGGGTGTCCCTTTTTCAAAGGTACTGGAGCAGACGGGAGTGTATCCTTCTTATGTTGTCAGTATGGCAAAGCTGGGAGAAGAGACAGGAACCCTTGATGAAATCATGGAATCCTTGTCAGAATATTATGAAAAAGAACATGTTCTTATGAAAAACATAAAGAATGCAGTCACCTATCCTGTTATGATGATTTTTATGCTTCTGGTGGTTTTGTACGTACTGTTTGCCAGGGTAATGCCTGTATTTGAAAATGTTTATGAGCAGTTGGGGGCAGAGATGTCTCCTGTTTCTGTTGCTGCAACAAGGATGGGAGGAGTGTTCTGCGGAGTTGCTTTGATTTTGGGAGCTCTTCTGATGGCAGTATCTGCTTTTCTTTGGTTTTTGAGCCGGAAGGGAAAAAGTTTTCCCATTGCCCAGCGCCTGGCCCAGTGGATCAAAAAGAGAAGCAGGATTGCTCTTGCAGTGGCAAACCGCCGATTTGCTTCCGTATTGGCCCTGACTTTACACAGCGGACTTGCCCTTGAAAAGGGAATGGGGCTGGCAGGAGAACTGGTGGAAAATAAAACAGTGGAAGAGAAGATAAAAAGCTGCTCAGAGGAACTGGAGTCCGGTGCGGATTACTACAGTGCCATGAAAAACACCGGTCTGTTTAAAGGTTTTTATGCCCAGATGATCAAGGTGGGAACCAGAAGCGGCAGACTGGACCGTGTGATGGAGGAAATCTCCAAAAGCTATGAAGAAGAGGCAGACTTAGCTATCGAGCATATGGTCAGCCGGTTTGAACCAACTATTGTGGCTGTGCTGGCTGTCGCAGTGGGGCTGATTCTTCTTTCTGTCATGCTGCCTCTTATGGGCGTGCTGTCAGCAATCGGATAGGAGGGGGAGAGATGAAGAAATGGAAACAGGCATTTAAGGATATTAAGGCCTATCTGATCTCTCTGCCTGTATTTATATGCATAATCGCCCTTTTTGTGTCCGGGATTATGGCTTTTTCAAAAAACGCAGGAACAAAGGGAGCGGAAACTCTCCGGGATGCCATACGCAGGGCTTCGGTCCAGTGCTATGCTATAGAAGGAAGGTATCCTCCCAGTGTAGAATATCTGGAGGAAAATTATGGAATACAGATTGACCGTAACCGGTACGATGTGTTTTACAGCGGTTTCGCTTCTAATTTTATGCCGGATATTACAGTCAATCTGCGTGAATAATAACCGGGAGGTGGAAGTATGAGAGGCCAGGACAACCAGAGAAAAGCCCTGACCGGAGTTCTCTTTACCATCCTTTTGTTCCTGGTATTTGTGCTTTGCGCCCTGTTTTCGGTTCTCATCGGAGGCAAAGTCTATGAAAATATCAATGCAAGGGCAGAGGATACCTACCGGGGAGATGTGGTCTTAAGCTATATCGCCAACAAGGTGAGACAAGGAGACGAAGCCGGAAAGGTATATCTTTCGGAGGATCAGGGAGTGACTGTCCTTAAGCTGGAACAGAACATAGGGGATACAGTCTATGTGACTGATATTTATTATCAGGATGGAAGGATGTGGGAGCTGTTTACCGATGCCGGGAGCGGCCTTTCCGTAGGCGATGGAAATGAAATACTGGAATGCAGTGAGGTTTCTATGGAAATGAGCGATGGTCTTCTTCATATCAGAACAGAGGGAAAGGGCGGAGGAGACTTATGGCTTTCCCTCAGAAGCGGAGGAAAGGACTATGAATAGAAATCACCAGTCAGGCGTATTCATGATGGAAATGATTGCTGTGGTCCTGTTCTTTATCCTCTGTGCCTCCATTTGCATCCAGACCTTTGCAAAAGCAGATTTCATGAGCCGCAGGGCTGCTGATTTAAACCAGGGGGTTTTAATCGCCCAAAGCATTGCCGAGGTGTGGAAGGCGGAGGGAGCCGCGGGACTTAAGGAGCGGTTTTCAGCAGACGGAGCTGGGGAAGTCTATATCATGGGATTTGACAAGAACGGAGCTGCCTGCAAGCCTGAGGAAGGGGATTTTCATGCCAGAACCATATTTCCAGCCAAGGGGCAGGCGGAAGTGACTGTGAGCCGGAATGGAAATGAAGTGTACAGTCTTTTCGTTTACAGGCAGGAAATAAAGGAGTGAGGGAGGTAAAACCATGGCAAAACAGGAAACAGGAAACAGGCCGGGCATTGGCAGTCCTTCCCTTATTTTAATATTTATTGTCATGTGCCTTGTGACCTTTGGGATGCTCTCCTTAAGCACTGCCAAAAGCGAATGGAACTTGGCCGAGCGCAATGCCGCTTCCGTGACGGAATATTACCGGGCAGACCGGGAAGGAGAGGAATTCCGCCGTCTGGTTTCAGAAGCGGCAGAAGAGGCCAGACGGGAAGGTTCTGACCTTGAAGAGGTAAGACGGCTTCTATCCCAGAAGTTGGGAGAATACTACGTTCTGGAAAAAGATGCGGCAATAACCCAGATTGTTATGGAGCGATCCCAGGCTCTTTTGATCGAAGTGTTTCCTTCTTTGGAGGAGGAAAAGCCTCTGGTTATATCCCAGTGGAGAGTGATTCAGACAGAAGATTTTGAAATCTATGATTCCATGCCGGTGTGGACCGGCGGGGAAGGGGAAGAGGAGAAAGAGTAGGAGATTTATTATGAATGTAGTAGACTTATTAAACTCTGCTGTGGCCCAGAATGCTTCTGATATTTTTTTGGTGCCTGGCATGCCGTTTTCATGTAAGATAGGAAGCAGGATCATTTATCAAAATGAAGAAAAGCTGTTTCCGGAGCAGATGGAAGAGCTGATTACCCAGCTATATGAGGTGGCGGGAAACCGGAGTATGCAAAGGATCAGGGAACGGGGAGATGATGACTTTTCATTTGCTCTTCCAGGAATCTCCAGATTCCGTTCCAGTGTATTCCGCCAGAGAGGCTCCCTGGCAGCCGTAATCCGGGTAGTGACCTTTACCCTTCCTGATTACAGAGCTCTCCACGTGCCGGAAAGCGTCATGGATATTGCCAGAATGACAAAGGGCTTTGTACTGGTGACCGGACCTGCAGGAAGCGGAAAGAGCACGACTCTGGCCTGCATCATTGATAAGATAAATAACACCCGCAATTCCCATGTTATCACTTTAGAGGACCCTTTGGAGTACTTACACAAGCACAAGCAGAGTGTGGTGACACAGAGAGAGATCATAACAGATACGGAAAGCTATGTAAGCGGATTGAGAGCTGCTCTGCGGCAGGCCCCTGATGTGATTCTGGTGGGAGAGATGAGAGATTATGAGACCATTCAGATTGCTATGACAGCGGCTGAGACGGGACATCTGGTCATCTCCACCCTTCATACGGTGGGGGCAGCCAACACTATAGACCGTATCATTGACAGCTTCCCCCCAAACCAGCAGCAGCAGGTCCGGATGCAGCTTTCCATGGTAGTTCAGGCAGTGGTTTCCCAGCAGTTGATTCCCACTCTGGATGGAGGCGTTTACCCGGCTTTTGAAATTTTGTTTTTTAATAATGCTGTCCGGAACATGATTCGGGAGGGCAAAACCCATCAGATTGATTCTGTTATTGCAACTGGCCAGGGGGAGGGAATGGTTTCCATGGATTCCAGCTTGTTGACCCTGTTTAAAGAAGGGAAGATTACAAGAGAAAGTGCGGTGATCTATGCCGGAAACGGCGAACTGATGGAGAAGAAAATAGTCCGTATGTCATAGTATCCCTAAGTTTGCATTTGAAGCAGACCAACAGTCTGCTCCAGGATAAGGAGAGTGATTTGATGACGAGTACAGATAAAAGAAAGGTTGCTTTAGTGGGTACAGGCATGGTGGGAATGAGCTATGCTTATTCTATGCTGAACCAAAGCACTTGTGATGAGCTTGTTTTAATTGATATCGACCGGAAGCGGGCAGAGGGAGAAGCCATGGACTTAAATCATGGTCTGGCTTTTTCTTCCTCTCATATGAAGATTTACGCAGGAGAATACCGAGACTGCTCAGATGCGGATATTATTGTGATCTGTGCGGGCGTTGCCCAGAAGCCGGGAGAGACAAGGCTTGATTTATTAAAACGCAATGCTGCTGTATTTCAATCAATTGTCCGTCCGGTGACGGAATCAGGCTTTAACGGAATTTTTCTGGTGGCTACCAATCCTGTGGATATCATGACCAGAATCACTTATTCCCTGTCCGGATTTAATCCCAAAAGGGTTCTTGGAAGCGGGACGGCTTTGGATACTGCCAGACTCCGGTATCTGCTGGGTGAGTCCCTGCGGGTTGATCCGAGAAATGTCCATGCCTATGTGATGGGAGAACACGGAGACAGTGAATTTGTACCCTGGAGTCAGGCAATGATAGCTACAAAGCCCATTCTCTCTCTTTGTGTGGAAGGCGGGCAGGAAGAGACGGCCTGCCGGGACGGATTAAAGGGCATTGAAGAAGAAGTACGGGGAGCAGCTTATCGGATTATCGAATCAAAGCAGGCTACTTATTATGGAATCGGAATGGCTCTCAACAGAATTACCAGAGCAATTCTGGGCGATGAGAACAGCGTTTTAACGGTATCGGCTATGCTTCGGGGAGAGTATGGGCAGTCTGAGGTATATGCCGGAGTCCCCTGTATCATCAATAAGAACGGAGTGCAGAGGGTGCTTCCTTTGTCCTTGACGGAGGAAGAGATGGGGCAGTTTAATAAGTCATGTAATACACTTCGGGAAAGTTTTGAAGGCATCATGTAAATAAACGTGGTTGAAGGGGAAGTGGATGGGGGGCAGAAGCTTCCCGTCTGTCTTCTTAAAAAAGGATATGAGACTGGTTTTTATAGGTATATATTTGAAGTTTTTGTTATTTTATACACATTAGTAAAAAAACAAAAAAATCGTTGACAAAGACATATTCCCATGCTATGATATACAAGGTTCGAGCATAGAACCAAAAAGATGCTGATGTGGCACAGGTGGTAGCGCACCTCATTGGTAGTGAGGAGGTCACGGGTCCGAGTCCCGTCATCAGCTCTGTAACAAACGGGAAGTCTTAAGTGAAGAGACTTCCCGTTTTTCGTTGGAATAACTTATGGTCAGCTCGTAAGGAAATCGGGGTCGATCAGAAATTTGCATAAAAAAGATGATAAGGAGGTACAGTGGTTTGGGAAAGAAGAAAAAAAAGCACAAAAGCCCATGGTCTGTGTTTTTGCAGCCTATCAAAGTGATTATTTTCGCATTTCTTGGTGCAATGGTTTTGGGCTGCTTAGTCGGTGGTGTCGTATTTTTAAAGTATCAGGAGGAAATAATAGCCTGCAGGGAAAAGGCGGACTCAATCATAAGCAATACAACCAAAACAGATTTTTCCCAGCCTGCAGATACCCGGATATATGATTCAGCAGGCAGCCTGATCGGAACCATTAATTCAGGCCATTATGAATACGTTCCCATAGGAGAGATCAGCAAAAATCTGCAGGACGCATATGTTTCCCAGGAGGACAAGCGTTTTTATAAGCATCATGGAATTGACTATATCAGCCTGGCCCGTGCAGGATTTAAGATTGTGAAAAATAAAGGGGAAATCACACAGGGAGGGAGTACCATTACCCAGCAGGTGATCAAAAATACCTACTTAACCCAGGAAAAGACCTTCCAGAGAAAGCTGACGGAATTTTTTACAGCGTCCCGTCTGGAAGAAAAATACAGCAAGGATGAGATACTGGAATTTTACTGCAATACCAACTTTTATGCCAACCGCTGTTACGGGGTGGCAGAGGCCAGCCGGTATTACTTTGATAAAGCTGCAAAGGACTTAACCCTTTGGGAAGCGGCCACTCTGGTGGGAATCAGCAACAATCCTTCCAGGTATGACCCGGTGTCCCGTCCGGAAAATGCAAAGGAAAAGCGTAATCAGATTCTGGACAACATGGCCCGTAATAAATTTATCACAGAGGAGGAACGGGATCATGCAAAGTCCCAGGATCTCACAGTGGTACAGGTTTATGAGCCAGGAACAAAGGAGAGTTATCAGACCAGCTATGCCATCTACAGTGCAGCACTGGAGCTGATGAAAAACGAAGGGTTTGTATTCCAGTATGTGTTTGAAAATAAAGAAGATTATGATTCCTACAGGGAGCAGTATCAGGAGCTTTACCAGTCTAAAAGCGATATGATCCGAAACGGCGGGTTTGAGATACATACCAGCCTGGAAACAGAGATTCAGAATTCTCTTCAGAGCATTCTTGACAAGCGTCTTGAAGGCTTTAAGGATTTACAGGAAAACGGCAAGTTTGCCCTTCAGGGAGCAGCGGTGTGCGTTGACAACCAGACCGGATATGTGGTGGCTATAGTAGGTGGAAGAGGCACAGATGATGAGTATAACCGGGGATTTTTAAGCAAACGCCAGCCCGGTTCCACGATAAAGCCGTTGATTGACTTTGCACCTGCCTTTGAGACCGGATATTATTATCCTTCCAGGCTGGTCAATGACCATTTGTTCGACAAGGGACCTAAAAACAGCGGAGGCCAGTATTTCGGCAATATCTCAGTCCGGGAAGCTTTAAACCGAAGTCTGAACACAGTGGCCTGGCAGGTATTGGCTGATATCGGAGTCGGCACTGGAATCAAGTATCTGGGGAAAATGGATTTTATTGGTTTAAGCTATCTGGATAACGGAAATAACAGTATGAGCATCGGAGGCTTTACAGAAGGCGCCAGAGTTGTGGATATGGCTAAGGGATATTCCGTACTGGCCAACAAGGGTTTGCTTAGCAACAACACCTGCATCACAGGCATAACCAGCCAATATGACGGAGAGGTATACAAGGGAAATCAGGGCGATGAGAGAATCTTTACAGAGGATACGGCCTATATGATCACTGATGTGCTGAAGGGAACCATGGATAAGTCTTACGGAACAGGCAGCGGCTTGGGAATCGGAGTTCCGGCTGCAGGAAAGACTGGAACCACAAACGACAATAAAGACACTTGGTTCTGCGGTTATACCAAGCATTACACCACTGCGGTATGGGTAGGCTATGACACACCAAAGGCTATGCCCGGTGTCTATGGAAAGACATATTCCGGAAGAATATGGCAGGATTTTATGGCAGAAATAAACAGCTCCCTTCCAGCCAGTGACTGGGATATGCCTGCTACAGTTTCTTTCTGGAACGTGGATTCAGTCGGGGAAAAGACTACTGCGGAAACAGGAAGAAAGGATTTGTTTTCTTCTATAGCTGAGGCAGCCGCCAAGTCTGATACCGGACGATGGAAGCTTTTTGAAGAGAAGAGAAATGCCCAGATCCGGGCTCAAAAGGAGCAGGAGGCCGTACAGGCTTTGCAACAGTCCCTTGCAGACCTTCAGGCTGTCATAGGAGAATTAAATGCTCTGGAGTATCGGGATAGCACCACTGATGAAAAGATTACAAGAGCTACCACCATCCTGCAGAATCTTTCCGCTACGGAATACTACGAGGGCTTGAAGCCCCAGGTAGATGAAGCTGTCAGACGTGCATTATCCCTTCCCAAGCAGGAGGATTCGGGACACAATTCTCAGGAAATTGGTCCCGGAATGACCACGTCACCAAGGGAAACTGCTCCCAGAGAGACTGCCCCAAGGGAAACCGTAGAACCTGTTTTTCCGGGAGAGTGGGATAATGATGACTGGGATCCTAACATGGGGCCGGGAGATTATGAGCCCGGTGGAGAGGCAGCAGGCCCAGGAATAGGATAAATATTTCCGGAAATATTGTTTTTTGCAGCAGTTCGTTATATAATAAAATTTGATTTAGTTTTGACAGGACGTCTAACCAATATACTAACATAGATTCAGGAGTGAGTTTAAGATGAATAAAATAAGAACAAGATACGCCCCCAGCCCCACAGGCCGCATGCATGTGGGAAACTTGAGAACAGCATTGTATGCATACTTAATTGCTAAGCATGAAGGCGGTGATTTCCTTCTGCGCATTGAGGATACAGATCAGGAACGCTATGTGGAGGGAGCTGTTGAGATTATTTACAGAACTCTGGAGAAGACAGGACTGATCCATGATGAAGGTCCTGATAAAGACGGAGGAGTAGGCCCTTATGTACAGAGTGAGCGGCAGACTTCCGGCATTTATCTGGAATATGCCAAAAAGCTGGTGGAAAAAGGTGAGGCTTACTATTGCTTCTGCAACCAGGAAAGGCTTGATTCCTTAAAGAGAACGGTAGAAGGCCAGGAAATTATGAGCTATGACAAGCACTGTCTTCACCTTTCAGAAGATGAGGTAAAAGCTAATTTAGAGTCTGGAATGGCTTATGTAATCCGCCAGAATAATCCTACAGAGGGAAGCACAACCTTCCATGATGAGATTTACGGGGATATTTCCGTGGACAACTCGGAACTTGATGATATGGTGCTCATTAAGTCTGACGGATACCCTACCTATAACTTTGCCAATGTGGTGGATGATCATCTGATGGGGATTACCCATGTGGTAAGAGGAAACGAGTACTTATCCTCTTCTCCAAAATACAACCGCCTTTACGAAGCTTTCGGCTGGGAAGTCCCGGTGTATGTTCATTGCCCCCTTATTACCAATGAGGAGCATAAGAAGCTGAGTAAGAGAAGCGGACATTCCTCCTATGAGGATTTAATTGAGCAGGGCTTTATTACTGAGGCTGTGGTCAATTATGTGGCCCTTTTAGGTTGGTCGCCTGTGGATAATCAGGAAGTATTCTCCTTAGAAGAGCTGATCAGAGACTTCGATTACCGGAACATCAGCAAATCTCCGGCTGTTTTCGATGTGGTCAAATTAAAATGGATGAACAGCGAATACATGAAGGCAATGGATTTTGACTGCTTCTATAAGCTGGCAGAGCCATTTTTAAAGGTTGTCATCAATAAGGACCTGGATTTGAGAAAGATCGCCTCCATGGTCAAGACCAGGATTGAAGTATTCCCGGATATTGCTGAGCACATTGATTTCTTTGAAGCCCTGCCGGAATATGATCCAGCCATGTATACCAATAAGAAGATGAAGACCAACAGCGAGACTTCCCTGGCTCTATTAAAAGAGATTCTTCCCATACTGGAAGATCAGGAGAATTACAGTAATGATGAACTTTACGAGACACTGTCAGGATATGTGGCACAAAAGGAGTGCAAGACCGGTTTTGTCATGTGGCCCATCAGGACCGCAGTGTCCGGAAAGCAGATGACTCCTGCCGGAGCGACTGAGATAATGGAAGTCCTTGGAAAAGAAGAGTCCCTGGAACGAATCAGAAAGGGAATCCAGCTTTTAGAAGAAGCTTAAAAATAAGATTTAAACGGAAGCAGGGGCCTGGATTCTACCAAGCCTCTGCTTTTTTATCCATACCACTATGCCTATAGGCAGGAAAGAGGACGCCATGAAGGAAGAAGTTACCTATGAGGGAGCCCAGAAGGAGGCGATTCTTCATCAGGAAGGCCCTATGCTGGTGCTGGCGGGGCCGGGCTCCGGAAAAACCTTTACCATTACCCACCGGATATGCCGGCTGACTGGAAGCTGTGGCGTGGACCCCTCTGAAATTCTGGTTATCACCTTTACCAGAGCGGCCGCCAGAGAGATGCAGGAACGTTTTGAAGCCTTGTCGGGAGGGGGGAGATCCCGAATCAGTTTCGGGACCTTTCATTCCATTTTTTTTAGAATTTTGAAGTTTGCCTACCGGTACGATGCCGGAAGTATTGTCAGAGAGGATCAGAAGATCAGGTACATAAAGGAAGAGATGGACAGGTGCCGGATGGAGGTGGAAGATGAAGCAGAATTCGTGACCTCCATTCTTTCGGAAATAAGCTCAGTGAAGGGAGAAATGATCAACCTGGACCACTATTATTCCAAAAACTGCTCAGAGGAAATGTTCAAGCAGCTATATATGGGCTATGAGGACAGACTGCGCAGGGCTAATCTCATTGACTTTGATGATATGCTGGTCATGTGCCATGAGTTGTTTACCCAGAGAAAAGATGTTTTACAGGCATGGCAGAAAAAATACCGGTATATTCTTGTGGATGAATTTCAGGATATTAACCGGGTTCAGTATGAGGTGATACGGATGCTGGCAGCCCCTGAAGACAATCTTTTTATTGTAGGAGACGATGACCAGTCCATTTACCGGTTCCGGGGAGCAAAACCTGAGATTATGCTGGGATTTGAGAAAGATTATCCCCAGGCGAAAAGGGTACTTCTGGATATTAACTTCAGAAGTACAAGGGAAATTGTAGAGGCGGCAGGAAAACTGATCTGTCACAATGAAATGCGGTTTACAAAGAAAATTGTCACAAAAAAGGGACAGGGAAAGCCGGTGGTCACCAGGGTGTGGCAGGACCCTCAGGAGGAGACCCTGGAAATTGTCAGGGAAATTATGGCTTATGAAAAAGCCGGATTTGCCTGGGAGGACATGGCTGTTTTATACCGGACCAATCTGGGACCAAGGCTTTTGATTGAAAAGTTTATGGAATACAACATCCCCTTTTCCATGAGGGATTCCCTTCCTAATTTATATGACCACTGGATTTCTAAAAATATCATTTCTTATATTAATGCAGCAGCAGGAGACTTGTCCAGGGCCAATGTTCTTTCCATTATAAACCGCCCCAACCGTTATATCAGCCGGGATGCACTGGAACTGAGTCAGGTGAACTGGGAGTCAGTCAAGTCCTTTTACCAGGACAAGGGTTGGATGGTGGAGCGGATTGAGCAGCTGGAGTATGATTTAAGAATGGTAAGAAACATGGCTCCGGTGGCTGCAGTAAATTACATCAGAAAAGCAATGGGCTATGATGATTACATCAGGGAATACGCCCAGTACAGAAGGATGAAGCCGGAGGAATTGTTGGAAATCCTGGATCAGCTACAGGAGAGCGGGGCCGGTTATACCTCATTTAAAGAATGGTTTGATCATATGGAGGAATACGGAAGAGAGTTAAAGGCCCAGGTACAATCCGGGGAATCAAGGCCTGAAGGGGTGGCCTTTATGACCATGCACAGCTCCAAGGGACTGGAATACCGGATTATTTATATGATAGATGTCAATGAAGGGATCACACCCCATCAGAAGGCGGTTCTTCCCACTGATTTGGAAGAGGAGAGGCGAATGTTTTATGTGGCAATGACCAGAGCCAAGGAGCGGCTTCATGTCAATTACGTCCGAGAACGGTACGGAAAAAAACAGGAGGTTTCGCGCTTTGTCAGAGAATATTTAGGGAGGGAATAGACTATGTCTGTATATGAAGGAGAAAAATTAATGAAGTCCTGTGTCCACATTTACTGCGGGGACGGAAAAGGAAAGACTACGGCAGCCATAGGGCTGGCAGTACGGGCGGCAGGCGGAGGGAAAAGGGTTCTGATTACCCGTTTTTTAAAGACCGATCACTCAGGGGAGGTAAAAGCCATAAAAGCCCTGCCGGAAATAGAGGTTACCCCCTGTGAACGAAGCTTCGGTTTTTTCAGTAATATGACAAAGGAGCAAAAGAAAGAGGCCAAAGCCTATTATTCCCAGCTTTTGGAATCCACTTTAATGAGGTCTAAAGAGGGGTTTGATCTTTTGGTTTT
The DNA here is from genome assembly GCA_902363735.1 of Clostridiaceae bacterium. Classification (GTDB taxonomy): domain Bacteria; phylum Bacillota; class Clostridia; order Lachnospirales; family Lachnospiraceae; genus Lacrimispora. Next base: position 563,841 of record CABJBA010000001.1, on the reverse strand, counting down.
GGATGAAATTATGGCAGTCTGCAATTACGGCCTTGTAGAAGAGAGCCGGGTCCTTGATTTTTTGAAAAATTGTTCTGAAGGACTTGAAGTAATTCTGACAGGCAGAAATCCTTCGGAACGTCTTATGGAAGAAGCGGATTATATATCTGAAATCAAAAAGATAAAGCACCCATACGACAAGGGCATAAAAGCCAGGAAAGGAATTGAATATTAAGGCGAAATCCCTTGATTTTTGACGGATTGTCTGATAAAGTGAAAGCGGGTGCAAATCAGGCACCGGGATAACAAATTTTAAAGAAAAAAAGAGAGGTATCAGGATGGCACAGGAACCTAATTTAGAACGCGACGGTATGGAACCCCAGGAGGAAATGACCGTTACTCTGACCTTAGATGACGACACAGAACTGGAGTGCGTGGTACTTAGCATTTTTACCGCAGGTAAGAGAGATTACATCGCTCTGCTTCCTACTAATGGCCCTGAAGCAGAAGAAGGAGAGGTTTATCTGTACCGCTACTCTGAGAGCGAAGACGGACAGCCGGATCTTGAAAATATCGAGGATGATGAAGAGTATGAGATCGTTGCAGAGGCCTTTGATGAATTACTGGATGAAGCGGAATACGATGAACTGGTAGACCAAGAGGAAGAGTAAATATTCCGGCATAAACCAGCCGGATGCAAAAAAAAGCCGGGACAGGCCCTTTCATGGAGGCAGGTCCCGGCTTTAATAAAAGGAGCAGGCTTTAATCCCCACAATCATAGGACGAAAAATAGAAGCATATGAACCAAATATTGAAATCTATAAATTATGCATTCTATATACTACTATTATTTTATCTATGAGAAGTGAGGTAGGTCCATATGGATAACGAGGCGGTACTTAGGAAAATCGAAGAAATCAATCAAAGCAGAAACTGGTCCATGTACAAATTGTCAAAGGAAAGCGGAATCGCTCAGTCCACATTGTCCAGCCTGTTTGGCAGGAGAGCCAACATAAGCCTTCCTAAGCTGTTCCGGATCTGTGAGGCTTTTGGCCTGAAAGTGTCGGATTTCTTTACTCTTCTGGAAGAAGGTTCCGGATCGGGAGCCTCTTGTTCCAATGATTATGAGATCATGGAGATGATACAAAAGGCTGCAACTTTGTCTGAACATGACAGACGCCTTCTGCGTACTATCATTATTGTGATGGAACAGCTTGAAAAAGAAAGTTAGGAAAAGGAGAAGCTAAAAATGGAAAAGATCGTGGATGCCAGAGGTCTGGCGTGTCCTCAGCCGGTTATAAAAGCGAAGGCAGCATTAAAGGACATGAAGGAAGGTACTTTGAGAATACTTGTAGACAACGAGATCGCAGTACAAAATGTGATGAAACTGGGAAATTATTCAGGACTTTCCCCCTCCTCGGAGAAAAAGGACGATAAGGAATTTCAAATCCTCTTTCATATAAATGGAGAAACACCTGATTTAACAAAGCCCCAGGAAGAAGAAGCCTGTGCTCCTGAGAGCCGGAGAAAAGGACTTGTAGCAGTGTTAGCTTCTGACCAGATGGGAAGCGGAAATGAAGAGTTGGGCCGCCTTCTCATGAAGGGATTTGTCTATGCCCTGACCCAGTTAGAAGAGCTTCCTGAGACGATCCTTCTCTATAACGGTGGGGCCAGACTGTCGGTGGAAGGTTCACAGTCTCTGGAAGATTTAAAGAGCCTGGAAGCTCTTGGAGTGGAGATTCTGACCTGCGGAACCTGTTTGAATTACTATGAGTTGGGGGAAAAACTCCGGGTGGGTTCTGTTACCAATATGTATGAGATTGCAGAAAAACTGGCAGCAGCAGGTTCGGTAATCAGGCCTTAAAAAGCCTGTACCTGCCTGGTTGCTATGGTTTTTATTGACAAAACTTATTTTTCATTCTATAATTCACTCAGCTAATTTCAGACATCACTGGCAGACCGGATTTGTACCTGTTAATGAAACAGTTTTATTTGTTTGAGGAGGAAAATTATGGAAAGCAATAAAAGTGAGGTAAAGAAGGGAAGCACTTCTAAAAAGGAGACTGAAAAGAAGGCGGCTGCACCTAGAAAGACATCGGCAAAAAAAACAGAGCCAAAAGCAGAGATTTTTATTGAATATGCAGGAAGACAGATTTCAGGAAAAGAGATTCTGGAAGCTGCCCGAAGGGACTATTTGTCAAAAAGTAAAGATACTGCTGTGAAGACCCTTGAACTGTACATAAAGCCTGAGGAACATATCGCTTACTACACGGTAAACGGAGAAGGATCTGACGAATATAAGGTAGAATTGTAGGATTCAGAGTGTGTAAGTGCCCGAAAGAATGTTTTTCTTCCGGGTGCTTTTCCATTTAACTATGTTATGAATTTCTAATAAATGAGAGCGTTTCCCGGGGAGACCTAGCGTACAGTGGGATTATTTTACATTTTATAAAAAAGGGAGGTCAGAAATATGTTTGATCAAAATATGTATGAGGCAATAGAAGAGGAGTTTGAAAAAAACCGGATTTCAGAGGACGTGGAAGAGGTTCTTCTGGATATGTCAGAATCACTTGCAGATCAGGGAATTATGGATAAAGAAATCCATTTCACGCAATCCTATGGAGAGACCCAGTTAAGTGTCTGGGGAATCTGCTCTGAAGAGGAAGGAGAAGTCAATGTCTTTATTAAACGGGTCGGGATCGGAAAAAAAGAATTTGAAATCGAGGATTACTTCCTCTAAGTTTGAATATTCTCCCAAGGAGCTTTTTGCTGATCTGTTATGGGATATGGCAGGAGCAATTTTCTTCAATGTCGGAATCTATAATTTTGCAGTCAATGCAGAGTTTGCTCCAGTGGGGATATCTGGAGTGGCTCTGATTCTGAGATATTTGTTTGGTCTTCCCATGGGAATTACCAGCATATTCCTAAATATTCCCATTATTTTGGTCAGCTACCGGCTCCTTGGAAGACGCTTTCTCCTTCGTTCAGTCAAAAGTATGGTAATTTTTGCCCTTGTTCTGGATTATGTGGTTCCTCTTCTGCCGGTTTATAGCGGAAATCCTTTGTACGCTTCCGCATGTACGGGAATTTTCTCGGGACTGGGACTTACCATGGTATATTTGAGAAACTATTCTACAGGCGGTACGGATTTCCTGGTCATGGCAATCCGGAAACTGTTCCCACATTTAACCATAGGACAAATATCCCTTGTAGTGGATGCCATTGTAATTCTGGCCGGAGGGCTGGTATTTAAAAACCTGGATGCGGTCATCTTAGGCCTTGTTTCTTCTATTGTGACGACCATGGTGATTGATAAGATTATGTACGGTCTGGGTGCCGGAAAGCTGGTATTTGTAGTCACATCAAAGGAAGAGGAAGTAGCCAGGCGCATTGAAGAGACTACGGGAAGGGGAAGTACCTTTTTAAAGGGCCAGGGCTCTTATTCTTTGGATGAAAAATACGTTGTCTTGTGTGCCTGCAACAACAGACAGGTAGTTCCCATCCGACGGGCAATCCATGAAGCAGATCCAGAGGCCTTTTTGATTATAACGGATTCCAATGAAGTCTATGGAGAAGGATTTAAAGCCATTGACGGCCATCTTCTATAATTATTCCTGCAAATGCTTTCCTTTCCCTGAGGCATGGTCCACAATCGTGTCTTTTTTCAGAAAGCTGGCTCTTTTTACGCTGTCGGTACCGAATTTGCTGCGGATGTGATCCACAGCCTTTTCCATGTCCTTCATCCGGCGGGAATGGTCAGATTCAAAAAGGCTTAGCTGCAGGCAGCCCTCATCCGAAATCTTTGTGGTACGTATGCCCATCAGGCGCAGAGGGGTACGGTTCCAGAACTCCTTTAATAGCTTGCAGGAATTATCATATATGACCGCAGTGGAATCAGTGGGATCGTTTAAGGTCATCTGATGGGACTGGATGTTGAAATCCCAGTCCTTTATTTCTACACAGATACAGTCACAGACCACATGATCCATGCGAAGTCTGGCTCCCACTGTTTCGCTTAAGGACAGCAGAACCTGACAGGCTGTATCATAGTCGTTGATGTCCCGGGAAAGGGTGATGCTGTTTCCGTAACCTTTGTTAAGAGGCTCCCGTTCTCCTACAGCAGAATTGTCGATTCCACAGGCGTAGTCGTGAATCAGGGCTCCGTATTTTTCCCCTAAAATGGGCTTTAAAAGATTGGCAGGAAAGGCGGCCAGATCTCCGATGGTGCGGATTCCAATGCTCTCAAGTTTTTTCTGGGCAGAGTGTCCTACGAAAAACAGCTCCCGGATGGGCAGAGGCCACATCTTTTTTGGAATGTCCTGGGGAAACAAAGTGTGGCAGAGATTGGGCTTTTTAAAGTCAGAGGCCATCTTAGCCAGCAGCTTGTTAGGAGCAATGCCGATATTCACCGTGAATTTAAGCTCTCTTTCCACCCGCTGCCGTATTTGCTCCGCAACCTCCAGAGGAGAGCCGAAGAGGTGGATGGTGGAGGACATGTCAAGAAAAGCCTCGTCAATGCTGAACTTTTCGATATCAGGAGTGTAATCGGACAAAAGATTCATCAGCCGGGAGGAATGCTTCTGGTATATGTCAAAACGGACAGGAACAGTGGTCAGGGCTGGGCATTTGCGCAGGGCCTGAACCAAAGGTTCTCCAGTCGTGATTCCGTATTTTTTTGCCGGTGTGGACTTTGCCAGGACAATGCCATGCCTGGAGGCAGCGTCACCGCCCACTGCTGACGGAATGGTGCGTAAATCCAGGGCAGATGGGTCTTCTTCCAGCCGCTCTACAGACTCCCAGCTTAAATAGGCAGAATTTACATCAATGTGAAAGATCAGTGGCTTTGGAGTCATGTCTGTCTCTCCTCTCCTTTTCTTTTTATTATACCGAAAATATGTTCGGAAAGCAAAGGGAATAATTGAAAAAACATGCTCATAGGATAAAATAAAGTCACGCAGGAGGCTTTTTATGAGGTATGCCATAGGAATTCTGTTGGCAGGGGTCATTTTTCTTCTGTTTCCTCTTCCCGGAAACAGGGCATTTGGCCAGGAGCCAAAAAGCCAGACGGCCCAGACAAAGGATGAATTAAAGCTCCACGCCCAGTCAGCCGTTTTGATGGATGGGGTTACAGGCCGGATTTTATATGGAAAAAATGAAGACCAGACCCGTCCCATGGCCAGTACTACCAAGATCATGACCTGTATTCTTGCCCTGGAGTACGGAAATTTAGAAGACAAAGTGACAGCAAGCCAAAATGCGGCAGCCCAGCCCAAGGTCCATTTGGGCGTACGCAAAGGAGAGACATTTCTTCTGAAGGATCTGCTCTACAGCCTTATGTTGGAATCTCACAATGATTCTGCCATGATGATCGCAGAGCATATCGGAGGAAGCAGGGAAGGCTTTGCTGAACTGATGAATCAGAAGGCCAGAGATTTGGGATGTAAGAATACATATTTTATCACTCCCAATGGTCTGGATGCCAGGGAGGAGAAGGATGGCCAGGTCAGGGAGCATTCCACTACAGCGGCAGATTTGGCCCACATTATGAACTATTGCATCGGCCAGTCTCCCAAGAAAAAGGAATTTTTGGAGATTACCGGAACTCAAAGTTATTATTTCCGCGATCAGGAAGGAAAGCGCTCCTTTACGTGCAGCAACCACAATGCGCTTTTAACCATGATGAGCGGAGCATTTTCTGGAAAAACAGGCTTTACTGGAGGTGCTGGGTATACTTATGTAGGCTCTGTTTTAGATGAAGGGCGGACATATACGATTGCTCTTTTAGGCTGCGGATGGCCGCCTCACAAAACCTATAAGTGGTCTGATGCCAGAAGTCTTCTGCAATACGGGATGGACCGTTTCCATTACAGGGAAGTGTACAAAGAACCGTCTTTGCCGGATATCCTGGTAAAGAGCGGCATTGCCTCATCGGGCCGCTTGGAGGACCCGGTATCAGTTTCCTGCACATTGGGGGAAGAAGAAAAAAGTTTAAAGCTCCTCCTATCTGATGACGAAAAAGTGACGATGCAAACCAAAATTCAAAAAGAACTGACAGCCCCTGTATACAAGGGTCAGGCGGTGGGAACCATAACATACAAGTTGAATGGGGAAGCTGTAAAAACATATCCGATTTATGCTGACGGGGAAGTAAATCGTTTGACTTTGTCCTGGTGTGTCAAACGTATTTTTCACAGCTATCTGACTATGGAAGATGAGAGAGAAATTCTGCCCGCAGCCTGATGCTAAAATACAGAAGAAAATAGAATTGTGCAAAAACGCAGTACATGATATCGTAAAATTGTTTGCCAATTGCATGAAAGGAAGATACAAAAGCATGAATACAAAAAAATTAGCAGCAGTGCTTGCAGGAAACACGGTTTATGCCCTGGCCGTATCCCTTTTTATCCTGCCGGGAGGTTTGATCACAGGAGGCACCACAGGACTTGCAATGGCAGCCCGCCATCAGTTTGGCATTCCGGTGGCTGCCTTTGTAGGTATTTTTAATATTTTGATGTTTCTTTCAGGAGCTCTGGTTTTAGGAAAGGGATTTGCCTTTACCACCCTGATCAGTACCTTTTATTATCCCCTGATATTAGGGCTGTTTGAAAAGCTGCTGGGTGGGACAGCCATAACTGGAGATCCTATGCTGGCTACTGTGTTTTCCGGCCTTTTGCTGGGAGCAGGAATCGGAATGGTAATCCGGGTGGGAGCCTCTACGGGAGGGATGGACATTCCTCCTCTCATATTAAATAAGAAATGGAACTTTCCCATTTCCCTGACTATGTCAGTATTTGACTGTGTGATTCTACTTCTGCAGATGATGTTTTCCAATAAGGAGCAGATCCTTTACGGAATCCTTCTTGTTCTGTTATACACCATGGTACTGGGCAAGGTGCTTTTGATTGGGCAAAATCAGATGCAGGTGAAAATTATAAGCGAACAGTACGAAGCAATTAACCGGGCTATTCAGGCTGAGATGGACAGAGGTACCACCCTTTTAGCCGGAGAGGGAGGGCATCTGAGAAAACCTTCCTATACTGTTCTCACTGTGGTGTCAGGAAGGCAGCTTTCCAGGCTCAACGATCTGGTTATGGGAATCGACTCCAGTGCCTTTATGATCATTAATCAGGTTAATGAAGTCCGTGGAAGAGGATTTACCCTTCATAAGGTGAATTTGCCCTCAGGGCAAAGAGAGGACCCCCTGGGGGGTAAGGTGAATTTGCCCTCAGGGCAAAGAGAGGACCCCCTGGGGGGTAAGGAATACAAGTCATAAGAAATATGCCAGATTCTTACAGAAAAGTGACTAAGGTTTACGGTTTTTGAAACCCTATTGACTTGATATCTTTTCAAATGCTATACTGTGGCCGAACTAGTAAACGGACACAGGGAGGAACCAGAAGATGTTCAGGAAAAAAAATATTTATATTTACTTTGCTATTGCGGCTTCGGTTCTTTTTTTTGCCGGCTGCGGGGCTCCTTCTCTAAATGGGACGGAGGCAGAAACCGGCACCGCTGTGATGGAAAAAGCAATGACAGAAGAAGATAAAGAAGATAAAAGTGAAACCATAGCTGTTGAGGAAGCCGACATGGCCAAGGCCGGACCGGGAGAAGAAGCAAACACTGACCGGAAAGAAGACAGGCCGGAGAAAAAGATAGAGGCATTTGCTGAATTGATTCAGGAGGCAGTATCAGACCGGGATTTAGAAGCCCTGGGAGACTTGATTTCTTACCCGTGTGTATTCATAACGGGAGATGAAGAAACTATTATCCTTGAGAAAAAAGAAGATATTCTGAAGCAAAATCCTGATCTGGTATTCGGAGATGATCTTATGGTTTCCGTGGCTAACGTGGACACAGCTACCTTAAAGGCAGAGGGGGAGGGCGTAATCCTTGGAGAGGGGACTTCCGGCATTACATTTCAGGAAAAGCCTGGTTTTGGCCTTGGAATCACAGAAATAAGAGAATAATTTTAATGTATTAAAAAAGCAGGAGCTGTGTATTTAGAAAAAGACACGGTTTCCTGTTGTTTTTTTGATTAAAGCCTTGAAATCTGGTCAAATTAATTATACAATTAAAAATACGGAAAACAGTCCTGTTTCCCCGAAATACGACGGAAATAGACTGTTCCTTAATAAATTTTAAGGTTCCTTTTTTGAGGGGTTAAGGTTACCCCTGTAAAATATTCCTGACTAAATATAAAAGGGAGGATTGCAAAATGAGTCATTCAATACAAACGCCGGCAAGGGATAGAATCCACAATTTGCTTGATGAAAACAGCTTTGTTGAAGTTGGCGGCTATGTTACCGCAAGGAGTACAGACTTTAATATGGCAGAAAAAGAAACTCCTGCTGACGGTGTCATCACAGGTTACGGAACCATCGGAGGCTGTCTTGCTTATGTATACAGCCAGGATGCATCAATTCTGGGCGGTTCCATAGGTGAGATGCACGCAAAAAAAATTACAAAGCTTTATTCCATGGCAATGAAGATGGGAGCTCCTGTCATCGGTTTGATTGATTGTGCGGGCTTAAGGCTTCAGGAGGCAACCGATGCTTTAAATGGCTTTGGAGAGGTTTATATGAGTCAGACTCTGGCCTCTGGTGTAATTCCTCAGATTGCAGCAATATTTGGAACCTGCGGCGGCGGTATGGCCGTATCCGCAGCAATGTCTGATTTCACATTTATGGAAACAGGGAGAGGAAAGCTGTTTGTCAATTCTCCCAATGCCATCCGTGAAAATAGTGTTGAAACATGCAATACCGCTTCCGCAGATTTTCAGAGCAAAGAAACAGGGACGGTGGATTTCACAGGAGATGAAGGAGATATCATAAGCGGTATCAGAACCCTTATTTCCATTCTTCCGGCCAACAGGGAAGATGATATGTCATATGGTGAGTGCAAAGATGACTTAAATCGTATTTGTCCTGACCTGGAAAACTATATCGGTGATACTGCTATTGCGCTGACAAGAATTTCCGATGATCAGTTCTTCTTAGAAACAAAAAAAGAATATATCCCTTCGATAGTAACCGGATTTATACGCTTAAACGGAGTGACCGTAGGCTGTGTTGCTAACAGAACGGAAAGTTATGATAACAGTGGTATTAAAACAGGAGAATTTGAAGCGCTTTTAAGTGCAAAGGCATGTGAGAAAGCTGCAGAATTTGTTCATTTCTGCGATGCATTTGAAATTCCGGTTCTTACCCTTGTAAATGTAAAAGGATACCATGGAACAAAGTGTACCGAAAAACGAATTGCAAAGACGGCTGCAAAGCTCACTTATGCATTTGCTGATGCAACGGTTCCTAAAGTAACTGTGGTAATCGGACAAGCATTTGGAACAGCATATCTGACTATGAACAGCAAATCCATCGGTGCAGATGTGGTTTACGCATGGCCGGGAGCTTCCATCGGCACCATGGAGCCTGCAGAAGCTGCTAAAATTATGTATTCCGAAGAGATTGCAAAATCTGAAGATGCCAAAACTCTGATCAGTGATAAGGCAGAAGATTACAAGACCCTTCAGTCCAGCGCTGTTTCAGCAGCCAGAAGAGGATATATAGATGATATTATAGAAGCGAGTGAAACAAGGCCCCGAGTCATTGCTGCATTTGAGATGTTATTCACAAAGAGAGAGGATCGTCCGGCAAAAAAACGTGGCACGATTTAAAAAAAAGAGGTGACAGGTATATGAAACGGAATCTAAAACGAATTGTACTGAGTCTTATTATGGCGTTCTGCCTCTTTTCACTGTCCGGATGCGGTAAAACTGCAGCTGAGTTCCCTTCAGGACTGGCTGTGCTGGTGGCTGTCGGTGTAATTGCAGTCATTCTCTTCCTGCTTCAGGGACAAGGATCAGACCAGCCTGTTGTCAGGGAAACTGCTCCCGCGCCTGCAGTTTTAGCTCCTGCACCCCGTGAGGAAGCGGAGCTTTTAGATGATCTGGAACTTGTGGCAGTGATTACTGCGGCTATCGCAGCATCTACAGGAGGTCGGCCCAGCGATCTGATTGTCCGTTCTATCAGACGGGCCCCGGCAGGAAACTGGAGAAAAGCTTAATCAATCAGGAGGAACAATATCATGAAAAATTATAGAATTACAGTAAATGGAAAAGCCTATGATGTAACCGTAGAAGAGGGCGCATTTGCAGGAACTCCTGCACCAGCAGCAGCTCCAGCCCCGGCTCCTGTAGCAGCAGCGCCTGCACCAGTGGCAGCTCCGGCTCCCGCAGCAGCACCTGCAGCTCCTTCCGGCGCCCAGGGATCTGTAACCGTGTCAGCACCCATGCCGGGCAAGATTCTCGGAATCAAGGCCAGTGTGGGACAGACAGTTAAAAAGGGAGACGTTCTCCTTATTCTGGAAGCCATGAAGATGGAAAATGAAATCGTGTCTCCTTCCGACGGAACAGTTGCCAGCATCAATGTATCAAGCGGCGATTCGGTGGATAGCGGCGCAACATTGGTAACATTGAATTAAGGCAGCAGGCTTGATCTTTACAAAAACAGATTACGGTGAAATAACAATAATCAGGAGGTAAGACAATGGCAGAAATAGAGAAAAAGCCGGTTAAGATTGTGGAGACAGCTCTTCGTGACGCTCACCAGTCTTTGCTTGCAACGAGAATGACAACTCAGCAGATGCTTCCGATCATAGAAAAGATGGACAAGGTGGGTTATCATGCAGTGGAATGCTGGGGCGGTGCAACCTTTGATTCCTGCTTGCGGTTTTTGAAGGAAGATCCATGGGAAAGACTGAGAAAGTTAAAAGATGGATTTAAAAACACAAAGCTGCAGATGCTGTTCCGGGGACAGAATATTCTGGGTTACAACCATTACGCAGATGATGTGGTAGAATACTTTGTGCAGAAATCAGTGGCAAACGGCATTGATATCATCCGTATCTTTGACTGCTTAAACGATTTCCGCAATTTAAAGACAGCTGTTGATGCCTGTAAAAAGGAAAAGGGCCATGTTCAGGTGGCTTTGAGTTATACTTTAGGAGATGCTTATACCTTAGAGTATTGGAAGAATCTTGCAGTCCGTGCAGAAGAAATGGGCGCTGATTCCATTTGTGTCAAGGACATGGCAGGACTTTTAATTCCATATAAGGCTGAGGAAATGGTCCAGATGTTAAAGGAAAACATAAAGATTCCGGTGGAACTTCACACTCATTATACTTCAGGAGTCGCTTCCATGACTTATTTAAAGGGAATAGAAGCTGGGTGCGATATCATTGATACAGCCATTTCTCCTCTGGCCCTGGGTACCAGCCAGCCAGCTACTGAAGTTATGGTTGAGACCTTAAAGGGAACTCCTTATGACACCGGACTTGACCAGGATCTACTGGCTGAAATAAGTGAATATTTCCTGCCATTAAGAGATGAGGCTTTAAAGAGCGGACGTTTAAATCCCAAGGTGCTGGGTGTTGATATCAAGACTCTTTTATACCAGGTTCCAGGAGGTATGCTGTCAAACCTTGTAAACCAGTTAAAGGAAGCAGGCCAGGAAGACAAATATATGGAGGTTCTTCAGGAAATCCCCAGAGTGAGAAAGGATTTTGGAGAACTGCCGCTTGTTACCCCTTCCTCCCAGATTGTGGGTACTCAGGCTGTTTTAAATGTAATCGGCGGAGAACGCTACAAAATGGTTCCAAAGGAATCCAAGAAGATTTTAATGGGCGAGTTCGGCCAGACCGTAAAGCCTTTTGATCCGGAAGTTCAGAAGAAAATCATCAAAGACGAGACACCCATTACCTGCCGCCCTGCTGATTTGATTCCGCCCCAGCTTCCTCAGTTTGAAAAGGAATGCGCACAGTGGAAGCAGCAGGATGAGGATGTCCTGTCCTACGCCCTGTTCCCGGCCATTGCCAAAGAATTCTTTGAGTACAGAGCCGCACAGCAGACAGGTGTGGATTCTGCAGTAGCGGACAAGAAAAATAAGGCTTATCCGGTATAACTGGCCCACCTTTGATTCAAGGGAGAAAAGCAGATGGAAGAATATGTAATATTGGAAGAGGTGCTCCGCTTCCGCGAAAAAAAGGTGAAGGTTCAGGAAGAACTGAGAGACAGGCATATGGGGGAGACTGTAGTGGCTCTGGGAATGAATATTCCGGGACCTAAAAAGACCTCCCCTCATATCCTTCTGGCTTTTGAAGAAGGAGAGAAGAAACTTGGCCGGCTATTTGCGGAAAAAGGATTGGAAGTATCGGAAGAGGCTGAAATAAAGGAAAAGGCAGGATATTTGCATTTTTATTCTGTAAAGTCTTCCGATGCCCTATTTGTAAAAGGTCTGACGATTCAGGTTGAAGAATCTCACCTTTTAGGAAGATTGTTTGATATTGACGTATATGATGCAGATGGAAGAGGAATCAGCAGAGGAATTCTTGGAGCCTCTCCGCGTAAATGCTTAATTTGCGGACAGGATGCTAAAATATGCGGACGAAGCAGAAGCCACGGCTTGGAAGAGCTTTATGAGAATGTGAATAATATAATAAAGTTATGGTTAAGGGAAGAGACGAGTTGAACATGTCTCTTCCTTAATGAATTTTAAGATTCTATTTTTTTTTGATTAAGATTCCTGGGATAAAATTAAATTATAAAATTAAGAGGGAGGCGTGAGGAAAAAATGGAAATTAAGAAACCAGCCATGGCTGGAACGTTAGAATCCAGTGACTGTCAGGTAACTGTTGAACCTGGAGATGGCAAAATCAATTTTACGCTGGAAAGTGCTGTAATTAACCAGTTTGGAAATAGTATCCGCAAAGTGGTTATGGAGACTCTTGAAAAATTTAATGTTGACAATGTCAGCATTTCAGTAGTGGACAAGGGGGCTTTGGATTGCACCATTAAGGCCCGTGTGGAGGGGGCTTTGTCCCGATCCACGGACCAGTTTGAGAATGTTCTTTGGGGAGGTGGAAAGCGATGAATCCGAATAAGAAACGGCTCAGAAGAACGATGATGTTTTTAAATGCCCAGAAACCTGGTCTTATTAAAGATCCATACATCTACAGACCTGATTCCATTATGCTGGACTTAGAAGATGCAGTTGCAGAAAACCAGAAGGACGTTGCCAGGTTTTCCCTGTATCATGCTCTTCAGGAGATTGATTATAGAGGATGCGAACGGGTAGTCCGTATTAACGGACTGGACACTTCTTACTGGAAAGAGGACGTCCGCTGTGCAGTGGCAGGCGGATGTGATTCCATTCGTCTTCCGAAGACAGAAAGCGCTGCCGATATTGTTGCAGTGGAACAGGAAATCAAGGCGGCGGAAGCTGACTTTAATATTCCTGAGGGAAGAACTCTGCTGATGGCAGCCATTGAATCTGCAAGAGGAGTAATGAATGTTCTGGAAATCTGTGAATCTTCCCAGCGCCTGTTTGGAATCGCTCTTTCCGGAGGAGATTATACCAAAGACCTTCAGACTTATATTACGGGTACCGGAGTTGAGTTAATGGGAGCCAGACAAAATATGATCATTGCAGCCAGAGCTGCAGGAGTTCAGTGTTTTGATACGGTCTTTACAGATCTTGATAACATGGAAGGCTTCCGGAAGGAAGTGGAGACCATTCACTTAATGGGCTTTGATGGGAAGTCCATTGTAAATCCCCGGCAGATTCCTGTTGTTCACGATATTTTCACACCAACCCAGAAAGATATTACTTTCGCAGAAAAGGTGGTAAGGGAAATCGATGAGAAAAAAACACAGGGAATCGGTGTATTTACCGTAGATGGGAAGATGATCGACATTGCATTCTATGACGGGGCTAAGAGAACCATTGACCTGGCTAAGGCCTCCGGCGTATATAAAGGAGATTTGTGATATGATTAATGCAGTAGGGAGAGATATTCCGGAAGAGATCTTAAAGGAAACAGGAAAACAACCTTTTATGGGAGTTCATCATTTTGATGGATTTGAATATAAAAAAGGCAGCCCCGTAACAAAGGCTGTAGCCAATTCAAACGGAAGCAAGCTGGTGGACAGTATTCATGACAGTCTGGTGAAATGCGGAATCAAAGATGGTATGGTTCTGGGCTTTCATCACCACTTCCGTGAGGGTGATTATGTGGTTAATTTAGTCATGGAAGCGGTTCACGACATGGGAATCAAGGATATTACCGTTTGTGCCAGTTCTCTTGGAAAGGCCCATGACAAGCTTTGGGATTATATTGAAGACGGAACAATTACCGGAATCCAGTCCTCAGGCGTGAGAGGGAAAATCGGAAAAGCTATTTCAGAAGGTAAATTACAAAAGCTTGCCATTATGCGTTCCCATGGCGGCAGGGTTCGTGCCATTGAATCAGGAGAAGTGAAAATTGACATTGCATTTATCGGTGCTCCTACCTGTGACGACTACGGTAACTGCCGCGGTGTAGGCGGAAAATCAAATTGCGGAGTGCTTTCCTACGCAGTAGTGGATTCAGAATATGCTGACAAGGTAGTTGCAATTACCGATTATCTTGTTCCATTTCCCAACTACCCAGCTCAGATTTCCATGACTAAGGTGGATTATGTGGTGGTAGTTGATGAGATCGGAAACCCGGCAAAGATTGCAACAGGAGCGGCCAAGCCTACTACAGATTTACGCAAGCTTATGATGGCAGATTACTGTACCCAGTTTGTAGTGAATACTCCATATTTTAAGGATGGTTTCTCTTATCAGACAGGTGTAGGCGGAGCTTCCATCGCTTCTACCATTTCTCTTGGAAAGATCATGGAAGAGAGAAATGTACGCATGGGATTTGGTGTGGGAGGCTTGACAAAGCCTATGTGTGACTTACTGGCAAATGGACAGGTAGATGCACTTTTGGACACTCAGGACTTTGACTTAGATGCAGTAAAGTCTGTAAGTAACCCGAAACATTTTCCAATCACTGCCAGTGAATATGCTAATCCTTTCAACAAGGGTGCCGTTGTTAACAAGCTTGATTTCGTAATTCTGGCAGCACTGGAAGTAGACGTGAACTATAACTGCAACGTGGTGGTAGGATCTGACGGCATGGTTACAGGTGCTCAGGGCGGACATCCGGATACTGCGGCAGGAGCTAAGTGCACAATTGTTATTACCCCTCTTACCCAGGGAAGAATTCCGGCTGTGTGTTCCAATGTAACGACAGTTACTACCCCAGGCGAAAGTATTGACGTGGTTATTACTGATTACGGTGTTGCAATCAACCCCAGAAGACAGGATCTGATGGAATACGCAAAGAATATGGACCTGCCTTTTAAGACTATTGAAGAGCTGAGAGATATTGCATACTCCATCGTTGGAGAGCCTGAGCCGGTGCAGTTTGAAGATAAGATTGTAGGTATCATTGAAGGCCGTGATGGAACCATCGTGGACGTGGTACGTAAGATAAAGTCATTTCAGTTTGCAGAGGAATAAATGATGATGAGCCATTTAAAGCCGAATCCGGAGACGGAGATGGAAGAAACAGCTGTCCGGATTGGAAATATGGCTTATGAGGCTTTGCTGGAGGAGGTATATGCCTCCCCCAAGCCAGGCCTTGTGGATTTGTATTCCACAGGAGCCCATAAAGATATGGATGTTTCTACCTTCGAAAAGAGTGCAGCGGCTTTAAAACCATATTTTGCATCTATGGCTTTGGAAGGACTGGCTTTTTCCGGTGAGCCAGGACAGCTTTTTAAACAAATCCGAAGAATCGGAATTTCAGCTGAAAAAGCAATGTATGAGGCCACGGAAGGAGTCAATACCCATAAGGGAATGATTTTTCATATGGGTATTCTTGGCGCAGCTGCAGGGGCTTGTATCAGCAATGGCAAGAGACTGACTCTTGAAACCCTGCTGGAACTGGAACAATCCATGGTGAGGGAAACCCTGATCAAAGAAGTGGAAAGCATGAAGGAATTTAGCAGCCATGGTGAGAAGAATCTGGAGAAATACGGAACCCTGGGTGCCAGGGGAGAAGCCATCAGGGGCTATGAATCGGTTCGTAACATCTCTCTTCCTGTTCTGAGGAAAAGACTTAATGAGGGAAAGGACTGGAATCGGATCAAACTGGAAGCTCTTTTTTTTCTCATGAGCCAGGTGGATGATTCCAACATCCTTGCAAGGCATAATCCCCAGGTTCTTTCTGAGATCAAGGCAATGGCAGGAGAATTTTTAAAAACCACTGGTGTTTATGTTGATAGCAGCATAGAAGTTTTAAAACGTATGGATGGCGAATTCATTAAGAGAAATATCAGTGCCGGAGGATGTGCAGATCTTCTGGCTGTAACTATATTTATGGAACAGCTTATCCGTAATTATGAATAGAAAAAAGGCCAGAGGCCTAAGGGATAAATCGATATCCCAAGCCCCTGACCGTTACGATATGGGCCGGCTTTTGCCGGTCTTCTTCTATTTTCCCGCGCAGGCGGTTTATGTACACCATGATGGCGTTATCGTCTACGGCAATGTTGTCCCCCCAGACATGTTCATAGATCATGTCTTTTGTAAATACCTGATTCGGATGTCTTATAAATAGAAGCATCAGACTGCTTTCCTTAGAGGAAAGGACGATTTCATCTCCATTTTTATAAAATCTCATGGAGGAAACGCTGAAGGTAAAGGGGCCGGATTCCAGTGTGTCTGAACTGTTTAAGATCTGATTCTTGTTGCGCCGGATCAGGGCTTTTACCTTGGCTCCCAGAACTAAAGGGCGGAAGGGCTTTGTGATGTAGTCATCAGCTCCCAGGGAAAGTCCGTAAAGAGAATCGTAATCCTCGTTTCTCCCGCTTACAATCATGACCGGAGTTTGGATGCCCTGGCTCCGCAGCCTTTTGATGACCTCAAAGCCTTCCATATCACCTAACATGACATCCATAAGAATCAGGTCATAGGAGTGATTTTTCAATTGGTTCAGTGCGGCAAGGCCGCTGTCTGCCACAGTAGTTTCCAAATCATTGCTGTGCATGACCTTCTCCAGTAACTTACACACTGCAGGATCATCGTCTACGATCAGTATTTTATCAGGCATAGCATCCTCCAAATGAATATTTCAGCAGAATCTTGTTGAAACAGCGTTGATATTATTATAATATTAAGAGGAAGACAAGTCAATGAGGAAAGACAAACAAGGGGCAAGATTTATGGACGAAAGGAAATACGGAAAAAAGTATACGGTGGTGTTTCTATCTGGAATCGCAGCAACCATGCTGATTGTTTTTATTTATCTGGTATTCAGCACATGGGAAGAGTATAAAGAAGCGATTATTGACAATCAAAAAAAACAAATGGTTTTGACGACCCAGAGCATGGGGGAAAATTTAAAGGCATTCATTGAAGGGTATCAGGCGGATTTAAATTCTCTTTATGCAACAGAGGAAGAATATTTCAAAAAAACAGGACAAAGGGACTGGAAGGTTTTTGAGGAATACGTCAGATACCATAACCGATTTGTTTTTGATGTCATTTTAGAAGACAAAGACGGAAAACTTTTAAAAAGTATCAATGGTTATGGAGTGACGAACACTTACTCTATTACAGAGATCGACTCTCAGACCAGTTTTCGGCAGTGCAAACTGGAAAATGGAGAGATGTACCTTATTCTGAAAAAAGCAATACATGATGATCAGTTCATTTCTGTGGTAATCAATGAACGGAATTATTATCAGTCCCTGGTTTCCCGTATCCGTCTGGGTACCAATGGCTATATTATCATAAAGGACTCGGAAGGCATTATATTGGTTCATCCCCAGGAAATTCAGTGGGGAATTGACGTGATTTCAGGAAGGCAGGAAATGTTTCCGGGAACAGACCTGACCAGTCTGAAAGAGATGATCGATAAGCAGAATAAGGGAGAGTCAGGTGTTGCGGAATATTATTCCTACTGGTGGCTGGACCCAAAAGTTCCTGAGGTTAAAAAAATAAGTGCTTATTCGCCTGCCATCATAGGTGACGGATTCCTGGTGGTCAGTGCTGTTATCGATTACAATGATATTTACATTCCGGTTGCAACTGGGTTTTTCAAGCTTGGTCTGGTGTTTTTGGGAATTGTAGCAGTAGTTCTGGGAATGGTATTTTATATCAGACAGTTATGGATGCAGAAAAAAGAGGATACCGAGGAAATCGCCTATTTATGGGAGCTGAATAAGATTTTAGAGGAAATGCGCCAGAGCGAAGAGACCATTGCCCATCGGCAGAGACTGCAGGTTATGGGAACCATGACAGGCGGCATTGCTCATGAGTTTAATAATCTTCTGACCCCCATTATGGGCTATGCCCAGCTTTTGATGAGTGACCTTCCTGATCAATCAGAGGATTATGACAACGCCCTGGAAATTTATGAGGCCTCTGCCAAGGCAAAGGAGATCATTCAGCAGATTTCTTCTCTTAGCAGGAAGAATATGGAGACAGCATTTAAGGATATTAATGCTGCAAAGGTGCTGCGCAGGGCCATAAAGATGGTAAGTTCCGTTTGCCCCTCCAACGTCCGCATAGAGGAACATATTTCTTTTTCCGATGAAAGCTTTTTGGGAAATGAAACCCAGATGAACCAGGTGATTTTAAATATTTGTGTCAATGCAATTCATGCAGTGGGCCACAGGGAAGGCAATATTATAATAGAAGGAAAAAAGGTAGAATCAGAGGAGTTGAAAAAATATAAAGCCACCTCTGTTTCGGAACAGTGGAAGTACTACCTTCAGATTGATATCCGGGATGATGGGGAGGGTATGAGTGAGGAGGTGCTGGAGCAGATTTTCGACCCGTTTTTTACCACAAAGAAAAGCGGAAAAGGTACAGGACTTGGTCTTTCTTTGGTGGAGCAGATCATTCATTCCCACAAAGGCTATATTTTTGCAGAAAGCAACCCTGGAAAAGGAAGTGTTTTTCATATTTTCCTGCCGGTCAATGAGCAAAATGAGCCAGAAAGGCACAAACTGGGAAGCGGAGACAGTGCAAGTGTCTTACGTATTATGATTGTAGATGATAATCCAAAGATATTAAGGCTGTTGGAGCGGAATTTTAATAAACTTAATGTTCTTCTTCTGCCCTGTATGGATTTTGAAGAAGCAAGGAGAATATTAAGGGAACAGGATACAGATGCCATTGTCACGGATCAGTATGTTGCCGGAAAGAGCGGTGCTGATTTCTGCATGTCCTTAAGAGGGCAGTACCCGGAAATTGTCTACATCATTATGGCGGACCGGGTTACTAAGGAGATTGTGGAAGCGAAGCGGAGAAAAATCATTGATGACTATATCGATAAACCGGTTTCTGATACCTCAATCTTAAAGGTTGTTAAAAACTGCTTGGAACGGGCATAATACAGTAGAAAAACATGAAAAGGATATGAATAGAAAAGAAATATTTTAGAAACCTTAAAGAATTTTAAGTTTTATTTTATTAGTTTTTAAGAATAAGCCTGTATGATAAAGCTATTAAAAAAATAAATCTCATTAAGAGGGGGATCATTTTTATGATTACTTTATTAGCATGGTCGATGATTATTGTGTTCCTGGTATTAGTCATGGCCAAAAAGTTACATCCGTTTACGGCATTGATCAGTGTGCCGTTAGTGTTTTCTTTAGTCGGTGTTTTTACCGGAGTAATGAGAACACCAATCGCAGCATACTTATCAGATCCTAAAAAAGATGTTGTTGTAGCACCGGAATCATTATCTATTCTGGATCAGATCATTGCACTGGGCAAGATGTCACAGGACGGATTAGTAAGCAGTTCTAAAACCGCATTTATGCTGCTTTTTGCCATCCTTTTCTTCTCCATCATGCTGAACGCCGGTCTTTTTGACCCGGTTGTAAACACTGTTATCAAAATCGCCGGCGGCGATCCAGTGAAAGTACTGGTTGGAACGGCTATCGTAGCAGCAGCAGTTTCCTTAAACGGAGACGGAACAACAACAACGTTGATCTGCTGTACGGCTTTTATCCCGATTTATAAAAAGCTGAACTTAAAAATGCTTTATTTGGGAACCTTGGTTGTTTTAATGAACACCATTATGAACCTGTTGCCATGGGGCGGCCCTACAGCACGAGCTATGGCAGTTATGGAAGTAGAAGGCGGTCCGGTTCTTGCTGCTCTTGCTCCTGGTATGGTTGTGGCAGTAATTTATATGCTGGGTGTAGCTTTTTATCTGGGACTCAAAGAAAGAAAACGTGTAGGTATCCAGACTTTCACTCAGAGTGATATTGAGAATGCTACTCAGTCTGATCCCGAAGTAGAAGCGCTGAAGAGACCAAAACTCATTTGGTTTAATGCAATTTTGACAATCGGCACTGTAGCAATACTGGTTATGGATAAAGTTCCTTCAAATTTCCTTTTCCTGGTTGCATTTGTTATTGGTCTTATGGTAAACTATAGGAAGATCAAAGAACAGAAGAACCGTATTCAGGACAATGCAGGCGACGCACTTCAGGTTGTTATCCTGGTTATCGCTGCCGGAATGTTTTCCGGATTATTTGGAAAAACTGGTATGAGTGATGCTCTTGCAAAGAGTATTATATATGTACTGCCTACTTCACTTGGAAGATGGTGGGGGCTGGTGACTGCAGTGATTTCTGCACCTGGTACATTCTTCTTGTCAAATGATGCTTATTATTACGGAATTCTTCCTGTATTTGCAGAAGCCGGAAAAGGATTTGGCTATACACCTCTGAACATGGCAGTTGCTTCCCTTCTTGGTCAGGCATACCATTTGCTCAGCCCTCTGGTAGCATTCATTTACCTGCTGTTAAACTTAACAGGTCTGGAAATGGGTGAGTGGCAGAAAGAATCTGCAAAATGGGCAACCGGAATTTTTGTAATCTTTGTTATTGTTGCTGCAATAACAGGAGCGTGTCCGTTATTTATCTAAATGCTGTTATAGTAATAAAATGAAAGTCTGTGCCTTTACGGATAGTGCTGACATAAGAATTTTTATGAGAAGCTGGGTATACCTTTCGGGGTAAAAGACAGCTTCTCATAAGCCGTATAACGGGTACAAGCTTCTTGCTTTAATGATTTAAAGACAGCATTTTTATTTAACCTATTAGCTTAGGCAGATTGAGATTGGAGACAACATATGAGTATTTTATTAGACGGCATACTATCATTTACATGGCAGCAGGCAGTTATGATGCTGATCGGCTGCGCCTTAATGTATCTTGGTATTAAAAAAGAGTACGAACCGACTCTTCTCGTTCCCATGGGACTGGGTACAATTTTAGTAAACTTTCCTATGTCCGGTATTATTACACAGGCCAGCACAGGAGTAGAGGGCCCCTTCAATGTTTTATTTGATGCGGGTATTAATACAGAGCTGTTTCCCCTTCTGATTTTCATCGGAATCGGAGCCATGATCGACTTTGGACCTCTTCTGCAGAATCCTTTTATGATGCTGTTTGGTGCAGCTGCCCAGTTCGGTATTTTTGGTACCGTTCTCATTGTAGTAATGTTTACAGATCTGGCTCTTCCTGAGGCTGCTTCCATAGGAATTATAGCAGCAGCAGACGGACCTACCAGTATCTTTGTTGCCGGCCAGTTGGCGAAAGATTTGTTGGGCCCCATTACTGTGGCGGCATATTCTTATATGTCTCTGGTTCCGATCATTCAGCCACCTGTTATTAAGGCACTTACAACCAAAAAGGAGCGCCAGATTCACATGAAATACGAACCTAAGTCTGTTTCCAAGACAGCTAAGATTCTGTTTCCTCTGGCAATCACATTTGTTGCAGGTTTTGCAGCGCCCATGTCTCTGCCTTTGATCGGATTTTTAATGTTCGGTAATCTGCTTCGTGAGTGCGGTGTACTGGACCGTTTAAGTGCAACTGCTCAGAATGAATTGGTAAATATTATCAGCATTCTGCTGGGACTTACTATTTCTGTAAAGATGACAGCAGATGAATTCCTGAATTTAAAAACATTGATGATCATTGCTTTTGGTCTTTTGGGCTTTGTTTTCGATACGGCAGGTGGTGTACTGTTTGCAAAACTGCTTAACTTATTCCGCAAGGAGAAGATTAATCCTATGGTCGGAGCAGCAGGAATTTCTGCATTCCCTATGAGCAGCCGCGTAATCCAGAAGATGGCTACAGCAGAAGATCCTCAAAACTTTATTCTCATGCATGCAGCGGGTGCCAATGTATCAGGACAGATCGCATCGGTAGTTGCAGGCGGATTGTTGCTTTCCTTCTTTATGTAAGTGTAAAAGGGATATTTCTGTAACTATAAATTTACATTGCCTCTTGGAGGCAGGATGGAGGAAAAAATGTCAGAGATTATGGTGCAGGCATTGGAATTGCTGGTCTTAGGTATGGGCGGAATTTTTATCGTAATGTTTTTGCTCTATGGTATTTCACAGCTTCTATTAAAGCTGACTGCTCCTAAGAAAGAAGATTAACAGGAGCGCTATTTATTCTTTTATTGACTGTTTTATAAAAATCCTAAAAATAAAATTTGAATCCAGAAGAAGCGTTGGAAGTAAAATTCCGGCGCTTTTCTTATTGTTTTGGAAGATAGTCTGGTTCATAAATTTAAAGATTTTCTTACAAATATATCCATTTGTTCCAACTTTGTCCGATTCGGTTGACACATGGTATAATTTGTCATTATAATATGTAGAGAAGTCTGGTTTTCGTTTTTGCTCACCGGACATCTGATCAGTATGGAAAATTAAAATACAAGAGGACATATTTGGGAGAAACAGATGAAAAAATATAAAAAAGCTCGTAAGATGGCCCTGATTCTGGCCAGTGTCCTGGTGCTGGATTCTTACATGGGAATAGTTTCGCCATATATAGATGGGTATGCTTATACGGAGAAGGCGGCAGCGGTCAATGCAACTGCACTGAATGTGAGAAGTGGGCCTGGTACATCTTATTCCGTTGTTACAAAATTGACAAATGGAGCGTCTGTTACGGTAATTGATGAGAAGAATGCGTCAGACGGAGCATTGTGGTACCAGATTCGGGTCACCAGTTCGTCCGGACAGGCAGTGACAGGTTATGTTTCCAAAAGCTATCTCCGCTTTCCCGCTGCCTATACCAATAATGCCGATTTTGAGTCTAAGCTTACGGCGGAAGGTTTTCCGGAAAGCTATAAGGTCCGGCTTAGAGAGTTACACGCTCTTTATCCGGGGTGGGTGTTTAAGGCCCAGCATACCAACTTAGACTGGAATTCAGCTATTCAGGAGCAGAGTAAGGTGGGAAAGAACCTGGTTCACACCAGCAGTCTTTCCTCCTGGAAGTCTACGGAAAGCGGTGCCTATAACTGGGATACCAGTAATTGGATCGGATATGACAGCAGTTCATGGGTGACTGCTTCGGAAGATATTGTAAGATATTATATGGACCCCAGAAATTTTTTGGATGAAACCAATGTATTTCAGTTTCTCACCCATACATATGACGGAAATAAACAGACGGCGGCAGGACTGGAAACCATGGTAAAAGGGACCTTTTTATCCGGTCAGTCTGCGGTTGGAGCTTCTTCCGGCAGCAGTTCTTCCGGCGGCAATTCGGAGGGGAATTCCGGTGGAACAGGACCTGTTAGTCCTGTTGGACCGGGAGAAGCCATAGGCCCAGGAGAGACGGAAGGTTCCGGTAATGTCAGTCTGGAGGGGCCTCAGGCTTCTATCAGTCTTAATAAGCCTCAAATTCTTATGGTATACGGCCCAGGAGCAAACTTACCCAGTCCTTCCTCCCCGGGTACGTCAGAAGGTTCAGGAACGACGGGAAACACAGGTACTGTTACAGGAAGCAGTTCTTATGTGAGCATGATCATGAGTGCAGCTTCTCAGTCAGGAGTAAATCCTTACGTTTTGGCTGCTATGATCATTCAGGAACAGGGCTCCTCAGGAGTAGGGAAAAGCGTGTCAGGTTCAGAATCCGGCTATGAGGGCCATTATAACTTTTTTAATATTGAGGCATACCAGTCCGGAAGCATGAGTGCCGTGCAGAGAGGCTTGTGGTGGGCTTCCCAGGCAGGCAGCTATAACAGGCCGTGGAATTCTCCTGAAAACTCTATTTTAGGGGGAGCTTTTTATTATGGCAATAATTATGTAAAAGTTGGGCAGGATACATTTTATCTGAAGAAATTCAATGTTCAGGGTGCTAACCTTCATAAGCACCAGTATATGACCAATGTTCAGGGAGCAGCCTCTGAAGGCGCTGTCTTTTCAAAGGCCTACAACAGCGACATGAAAAAAACAGCCCTTGAATTTAAGATTCCGGTTTATAACAACATGCCGGGCAACGCCTGCAGCCAGCCTACAGGAACAGGAAGTCCAAACAATAAGTTATCAGGATTAAGTGTATCGGGCTTGTCCTTAACGCCGTCCTTTAACCGGGATACCATGGAGTATAACCTGATTGTGGACCCGTCTGTTATTAATATCACCGTAAGTGCATCACCTCTTGATTCCGGTGCTTCGGTTAATGGAGCAGGAAATATTACACTTCAAAACGGTAATAATGACATAAAAATTGCAGTTACTGCGCAAAATGGAACTGTAAGGGAATATGTGCTGCATGTAGTACGCCAAAACGGCGGACCAACCTCATCACCTGCAGCGCCTGACGGAGGTTCTTCTGGAAATACATCCTCTGGCGGATCTTCAAGCGGACCTGGAAGCAGTGCAGGGCCGGGAGTAGCAAAACCTTCCACCGGCGGTTCTGAGGGAACACCTGGAGGAAGTAATGTGACCATAGCTCCTGACGGATCTTCGGGAATGTCTTCCCATACCTCAGGCGCCATAGCTGTCATGGGCCAGGGTCCGGGTTCTGTCCAGGTGACAGAGCAGATGACAGTCTCCCGGCAAGCCCAGCCTGAGCAGACAGCCCAGGCAGCGGAAACATCTTCCTCCCAGCCTGCTTCGGGTGGAACCGGTGATATCAATGGAGATGGGAAGATCAACAGCCTGGATGTTCTGAGGGTTCAGCGTTTTCTGCTGGGCCTGGAAACTTTGACAGCAGAGGGACAAAAATCAGCTGACCTAAATGGAGACGGCAAGGTGAATTCCCAGGATATTTTGCTTCTTCAGAAGAAAGTCCTTGGACTTTAATGTTAAGGATAGAAGAGGAAGCGCCTTTCAAGGCATACCACTATGCCCTGGAAAAAATGGGCAGAGAAGAGGAAAGATGAACAGGAAATTGAAAAAACTGATAGCCAGTCTTATGCTGGCCTGTATGATTGCAACCGCAGGCGGTCCTTTTGGACAGATGGTGTCCTGGGCGGCAGATGCTAAAATAGCTTTTTCCGACCCTTCGGTTATGGTAGGCAATGAAGTGACCGTAACCATGAAGGTGACCAGCGATACAGCCCTGGGAACCGCAGAGATCATGCTTTCCTATGATCCCAGTGTTCTGGAGTTTGTAAGCGGAACCAGTGCCAATGGTGGCGCAGGAGCTATTAAGGTTTTGGGGACCATGGAGTCCTCAGATCAGAAGAACTTTGATTTTCAATTAAAATTTAAAACCCTGCAGGCAGGAAATGCTCAGGTTAACGTGACCTCCCAGGAAATTTACGATATAAATTCCCAGGCTATATCCGTAAGCAAGCAGGGAAGTTCTACGGTCAAGGTTACATCCCCGGCTACCTATTCAAAGGATGCTACTTTAAAATCATTGAAAATATCTCCCGGAACCCTGAGTCCAGGATTTTCTCCTGAGGTAGAAAGCTACACAGCCCAGGTGGATGGGAATACAGCAGATCTGGTGGTCAATGCAGTGGCAGCTAATGCCGGAGCCCGTGTGGCTCTCCAGGGAGAAAAGGGCTTAAAGGCAGGAGAAAACCAGGTAGTTGTAAAAGTTACGGCAGAAGATGGCCAAACCGTCCGTAATTATACGATTCAGGTTACAAAGGGAGAGGGCGAAAATACTGAAGCCGGATCCCAAGGCTCAGGGGAGACGGCTGAGGCTTCTTTTGGAGAAGCAACAGCGGTAATTGACGGAACCGTATATAATGTGGCGTCTTCCTTTGAAGAAGCTTCTCTTCCTGAGGGCTTTGAAGCAGGAACTTACCAGTACAAGGGCAATGAAGTTATGTCCGGACGGGGGCTGGAAAAAGAACTCCTTTTGCTTTACTTAAAGGATTCGGAAGGAAACGGCGGATTCTATATCTATAACGAGGGAGTTGATTCCTGGTCACGTTTTGTACAGGTGGAGACCACCTCAAAGGCAATTGTGATCATTCCTATAGATGAGGAAGCAGCCATACCGGAAGGCTTTCAGGAACGTCCGGTGGATATTGACGGTGTAAGAGTAACTGGCTGGGTTGCAGTTACAGAGGCAGAGCCTCAGTATTGTCTCTTTTACGCTATGAACTGGAATGGGGAGAAGTACTTTTACCGCTACGATCTTTCAGAAAAGACCGTCCAGAGATATTTTGCGTCCGGAGTGTCCTATGAAAAGCATCAGGAGTTGGCCAATACCTACGATTCACTGGTTAAGGATTACCGCATACAATTTTATATTCTCATTGGTGTGGGCCTTGTTGCATTGATTCTGTTTGCTGTTCTGGTTATGATGATGAAAAAGGGAAATGGGCCTGGATCAGGATTACCGGATAAAAACAGGGTAAAGCCAGACGATGACGGAGAATTCAGAGATGAAAACTTCCGTGAAAAAACGGAGGACGCTTCTCCTTCCAGAGTCAGAAGGTATACCAGGGAAGAGTTTGAAAACAAACCATCAGAAGATGAGGAAGAGTTTGAAGACACAATCTCAGAAGATCAAAGAGGATATAAAAGCGCACCTTCAGACGACGCTGAATTCCTTCAGGAAGTCAGCCTGGAAGAGATGGAACAGGATTTATCTTCTTATGAGATAGAAGAAGATGATGATTTTGAATTCATTGATCTGGACGATGAAGAATAGATGTAAAAACAGCAGATGAAACGGTTCCGGGGAATTTCCCCGGAACCGTTCTGCATAAGGTGAATTTGCCCGGAGGGCAGAGAGAGGACCCCCTGGGGGGTAAGGTGAATTTGCCCGGAGGGCAGAGAGAGGACCCCCTGGGGGGGTAAGGTGAATTTGCCCGGAGGGCAGAGAGAAGACTCCCTGGGGGTATGTTTTTTATGAAATTATGCCATTGAAAAAAGTGGTTATATGTGCTATTGTGTGTATAACAGATATAACGAAAGATGGTGAGAAGATGATATTAAAAATTGATTTTAACAGTGACGAGGCGATTTACATCCAGCTTCGGAACCAGATAATCATAGGAATCGCCAGGTCAAGTATACGAGAAGGTGATACGTTACCTTCCGTGCGCCAGATGGCCGACAACATAGGTATTAATATGCATACGGTAAATAAGGCGTACTCTGTGCTGAAACAAGAAGGCTTTGTCAAGCTGGACCGCCGCAAGGGAGCCGTTGTGTCCCTTGATGTGGATAAAATCCAGGTTCTTGACGAGATGAGTAAGGATTTAAGCGTTGTACTGGCAAGGGGCGTCTGTAAAAACGTTTCATGTGAGGAGGTCCATCAACTGGTTGATGAGATATTCCAGTCATTTTTAAGAGGCCAGATGGGTGATTGATCCCTGGATTGGAGGTTCAATATGTTGTGTGAGAGATGTAGGATGCGAGAGGCAAATATTCAATATACAGAAGTAGTAAATGGTGTGAAAAAAGAGCATCATTTTTGCGCCCAGTGTGCAAAGGAAATGGATTTTGGAGTTTATGCGGCTATTTTTGACGGAGAATTTCCTCTTGGAAAGCTGCTGTCCGGTTTGCTTGGAATCGAGGAGACCAGTCAGGGCCCGGATAAGCTGCACCAGATCCAGTGCCCCTCCTGCGGCACCAGTTATGAGGAGTTTGTAAAAGACAGCAGATTTGGCTGTAAGGACTGCTACAGCGTGTTCGGCCCTCTTATGGAGGACAGCTTAAAGCAGCTTCAGGGAAATTTGATCCATACAGGAAAGACGCCAGAGCACCAGGGCCAGGATCTGGTGGAGGCAGAAACCGGAATTGGAGATGAGAAAGAGGAGAATTTAATTTTTCAGTGGGATGCAAAGCTGAAAGAGGCTCTTCGTTTTGAGGATTATGAAACAGCGGCGGTGTGCCGTGACAAGATAAAAGAACTGAAAAAAGGAGATGAGGCCGATGCTTAAATGGTTTGAACACACAGACAGTGGTCGGCCGGGAATCATAAGCAGCCGTGTCCGTCTGGCCAGAAACTGGCAGGAATATAAGTTTACTGCAAAGCTTGAAGATAAAGAGAGCACAGAGATGGTACGCCGCATGGAGTTCGGCTTGAGGGGACTTGGTGAAGATCTGGGCAGGCATTTTGACTTTGCTATGCTGGACGATATGGAGGACAGGGATAAAAATGCTCTGCGTGAAAGGCGTATTTTAAATTCTGGGGCTGTTTCCATCAAGAAGCCCTCCGGAATTTTCCTCTCAGATAATGAGGATACGGGCATTGTGTTAAACTGCGATGACCATATCAGGATTCAGGTTCTGAGAGCCGGACTTCACTTGGAGGAACTTTGGGAGCGGGCCAGCCAGATTGACGATTATATCAATGAGCGGTTTGAATATGCGTTTGATGACCGGTACGGCTATCTCACCTCCTTTCCCACTAATGTGGGAACCGGACTCAGGGCTTCGGTGGTGATTCATTTGCCTATGCTTTCCCAGGGTAAGAAGTTTCAGGGACTGATTGGGGATATGAGCCGGTTTGGAGCTGCCATCAAAGGGGTTTACGGGGAAGGAGAAGAAAACTTCGGTTCTCTTTATGAAGTATCCAACCAAAAGACCCTGGGCCAGACAGAGCGGGAGATCATAGACACTGTATCAAAGGCAGCCATACAATTGACCAATCAGGAGATGCGGGTGAGAAAGATGTTTCTCCAGAGTCACAGGCTCGAACGTGAGGATGAGATTTACAAATCCTATGGAGTGTTAAAATATGCCAGAAGGCTTACCTCCAGGGATGCCATGATTTTCTTATCTCAGATCATGGCGGGACTTTCCGACGGGTTGATTCATACAGAGGAGAAATTTTCCGTATACCGTCTGATGCTTGGAATTCAGCCGGCTAATCTGCAGAAGATTTCAGACCGGCCCTTGAGCAAGGAGGAGTTGGATGGAGCCAGGGCAGACTTTATCCGAAAGGAACTGCCTGAATTAAACTAACAGGAGGATTTTATTTATGATAGACAGATTTACAACAAAAGCCAGGACGGCTGTCAATCTGGCTGTAAAAGCAGCAGAGCGTCTGGGACACAGCTATATCGGCACTGAGCATCTGCTCATAGGATTACTGGAAGAGGGTACCGGTGTAGCCGCCAGGGTTTTAGAAGAAAATGGAGTAAAAGAAGAAAAAGTATTAAGTCTGATCAGCCAGCTCATTGCTCCGGACCAGCCTGTAAGGCTGTTTGAAGACGGAGGATATACACCTGGAGCCAGAAGAGTTCTGGAGAACAGTTACCGGGAGGCAGTCCGGTTTAAAGCCAATTTAATCGGTACGGAGCATTTGCTGGTTTCCATTATCAAAGACAATGACTGTGTTGCCTCCAGGCTGTTAAACACCATAGGAGTCAGTATACAAAAGATTTACATTGATGTGCTTTCAGCTATGGGAGAAGATGCTCCTGCTAATAAAGAAGAGATCATAAAGTCCCCTAAAGCAAAGGGGAGTACCCCCACTCTTGACAGCTACAGCAGGGACTTAACCCAGCTTGCTGTTCAGGGAAAGCTGGATCCGGTGATCGGAAGAGAACCGGAGATTGAGCGGCTGATTCAGATTCTAAGCCGGAGAACAAAAAACAATCCCTGCCTTATCGGAGAACCTGGAGTCGGAAAGACCGCAGTGGTAGAAGGTCTGGCCCAGATGATAACTGACGGAGATGTTCCTGAAACCATTGCAGATAAAAGACTTTTGACTCTGGATTTGTCCGGCATGGTGGCAGGATCCAAATACAGGGGAGAATTTGAAGAGCGGATCAAAAAGGTGATCGCCGAGGTGATACAGGACGGAGAAGTCCTCCTGTTTATTGATGAGATTCATACCATTATTGGAGCTGGAGGAGCGGAAGGAGCTATTGATGCTTCCAATATTTTAAAACCCTCCCTTGCAAGAGGAGAGCTGCAGTTAATCGGTGCAACCACCATTGAAGAATACCGCAAGTACATTGAAAAAGACTCTGCTCTGGAGAGGCGTTTCCAGCCTGTTACGGTTGAAGAGCCCTCTGAAGAAGCAGCCATTGGCATTTTGAGAGGTTTAAAGGGCAGATATGAGGACCATCATAAGGTGACCATTACGGACGATGCCTTAAAGGCAGCCGTAAAGCTGGCAGCCCGGTATATCAACGACCGCTTTCTTCCGGATAAGGCGATTGATGTCATCGACGAAGCTTCTTCCAAGGTCCGGCTTACTGCGTTTGTAGAGCCTGGTGAAATTAAGGATCTGGAGGCTGAAATTGAGCAGATGGAGGATCAAAAAGAGGCGGCTATCAAAGCGGAGGCTTATGAAAAAGCAGGATTGATTAAAAAGAAGCAGGAAAAGAAACGGGAAAAAATTGCTAAAATCCGGGATAAGTGGCAGAAGGACAAAACTTCAAAAACTCTGGTTGTGGATGAGGGAGAGATTGCGGACGTGATCTCAACCTGGACCAAAATTCCGGTAAAGAAGCTGGAGGAGGGAGAGAGCGAGAGACTTCGGAATCTGGAAAACATTCTTCATGAGCGGGTCATTGGCCAGGAGGAAGCGGTTACTGCTGTAGCTAAGGCTATACGAAGGGGAAGGGTTGGTTTAAAGGACCCCAAACGCCCTATCGGTTCCTTCTTGTTCTTAGGACCTACGGGAGTGGGAAAGACCGAACTTTCCAAGGCTTTGTCTGAGTCCATGTTTGGTTCGGAACATGCTCTGATCCGGGTGGATATGTCGGAATACATGGAAAAGCACAGTGTTTCTAAAATCATCGGTTCTCCGCCAGGATATGTAGGGTATGACGAGGGAGGGCAGCTAAGCGAAAAGGTCAGGAGAAGTCCTTATTCCGTAATCCTTTTTGATGAGATTGAAAAGGCCCACCCCGATGTGTTCAATATCCTGCTGCAGGTTTTGGACGACGGACATATAACCGACGCCCAGGGCAGAAAGATTGATTTTAAAAATACCATTATCATTATGACTTCCAATGCAGGGGCCCAGAGCATCATATCTCCCAAACGGCTGGGGTTTGGTGCGGCGGCAGACGAAAAAGCGGACTATAAAATCATGAAGGACCGGGTCATGGAAGAGGTAAAGCGTCTGTTCAAACCGGAATTTATTAACCGTATTGATGAGATCATTGTATTCCATCCGCTGAACAAGGTTCATATGAAGGATATTGTGACTATTATGGTGAAAGACATCATGAAGAGAACCTCAGAGCAGATGAATATTACCCTGGAAATCCAGGAGGATGCCAAGGAATTCCTTATCAACAAGGGCTACGATGAAAAGTATGGGGCAAGGCCCTTAAGACGTGCTATTCAGAACAGTTTAGAGGATAAGCTGGCCGAGGAGATTTTAAGCGGAACAGTGAAAAACGGGGATGAAGTGGTGGTTGCGGCAGCAGAAGGCGGGCTTAAATTTTCTCTCCGTGAGCTGGCAAAATAACTAGCCATTTCTTGTCGATTCGTGTATAATGATTACAACCCCACGCATTTATTCAATGCGCTGAGGATACATTGAAATTTATTAAGGGATAAGTAAACAAAATACTAGGAGGGCAAACCGATGCCGGTGATTGAAGAATTAATCCGCACAGAAGAAGACGGAACCATCAGTTTTGGTAATTACAAATTAGGAGCAAAGTCAAAATTACAGGACTTTGAGCACAAGGGTGATTTGTATAAAGTCAAAACATTTTATGAGATAACAAAGCTGGAGCGTAACGGAATGTTTGTATATGAGTCCGTGCCGGGAACTTCTGTTGAAAACTTTGCCGTTTCCAATGACGGAGTGGATTTTAAAGTGGAAAGTGACAAGGATGCCCAATTGACTATTCAGTTGGCTGAAGATACTTTGTATGAAGTATATGTGGATGAATCGGCTGTAGGAAGCATGAGAACCAACATGAGCGGAAAACTGTCCGTCAGCGTGGAATTGAATGAAGGAACGCCGGTAGCAGTGAAGATAAGAAAAAGATAAATAGACAAAAAGCTGGGTCTGGCTCTTTAAAGGGAGTTCGGGCCCGGTTTTTTCTTAAGTTCAGGGAGGAAATTAAAATGGCGAAGACAAAGACAACCGCATTTTTCTGTAAGGAGTGCGGATATGAATCTGTAAAATGGCTGGGCCAGTGTCCAGCCTGCAAGGAGTGGAATACTCTTGTGGAAGAGCCGGTGGGTAAAAAGGAGTCCGGGGCCAGAAGAGGAATCGGAAGCAGCAATGGAAATTCAGGGAATTCCTTAAAAATAAAACCTTCCAGACTTTCAGAAATCAAGCTGGATGAGCAGGACAGAATGAAAACAGGATATGAAGAGCTGGACCGTGTACTGGGAGGCGGAGTTGTAAAAGGCTCTTTAGTTCTGGTAGGAGGGGATCCTGGAATCGGAAAATCCACACTGCTTTTACAGGTCTGCCGCAATATGGCTGCAGGGGGACAAAAAGTTCTTTACATATCAGGAGAGGAATCCTTAAAGCAGATCAAACTTCGGGCAAACCGGATCGGAGAGGTGACAGGAGAACTTTTATTTCTTTGCGAAACCAGCCTGGAACTGATTGAGCGGGCCATTGAAGAGGAGAAGCCGGATGTAGTAATCATTGACTCCATCCAGACTATGTTCCGGGAGGAAATTTCCTCTGCTCCGGGAAGTGTCAGCCAGGTGAGGGAATCCACAGGCATTCTCCTTCAGATTGCAAAGGGATCGGGGATTGCTGTTTTTATTGTAGGCCATGTGACTAAGGAAGGGGTTGTGGCAGGTCCCAGGGTACTGGAGCATATGGTGGACACGGTTCTGTATTTTGAAGGGGAGCGGAGTGCGGCTTACCGGATTATACGAGGGGTGAAAAACCGCTTTGGTTCTACCAATGAAATTGGTGTCTTTGAGATGGTGGAAAGCGGGCTTTCTGAAGTGAAAAATCCTTCTGAATATATGTTAAGCGGAAGACCTGAGGGAGCTTCCGGAGCGGTGGTAGCATGTTCCATGGAGGGGACAAGGCCCATGCTTTTGGAGGTTCAGGCCTTGATTACCCCTACTGCATTTGGAATGCCAAGACGGACTGCAGCAGGAACGGATTACAACAGGGTCAATCTTTTAATGGCTGTTTTGGAGAAACGGTGCCACTATGATTTATCCCATTTTGACGCTTATGTAAATATTACAGGGGGCTTGAGGATGAATGAACCTGCCCTGGATCTGGCCATTGCTCTGGCCATTGTTTCCAGCATGAAGGACAAAGCGGTGGACTCCAAAACCATTATTTTCGGAGAGATAGGCTTATCAGGAGAGGTGCGGGCCGTATCTATGGCCCAGCAGAGAGTCAATGAGGCCAGAAAATTGGGATTTGAGACTTGTGTGCTGCCGGAAATTTCCCTGGAAAAGATGGGGAAGACAGAAGGTATACGCCTGATCGGAGTCGGCAATGTAAGGGAGGCCATTGCAAGGGTAATGGGATAAGAAGTGGCTTTTGAAGATATTGATTAACCTATGGGGAAGTGATATAATCAGAGAATAGATCTAAATTCGAAGAAAAAAATAAATGTGAAAGGGGATTTTGAAATGATTCTGAAAAAGAGCGCCATTGCAGGGACTTATGAGTCCAGTGATGCCCATGTAAGTGTGGAGCCATACAACCAGGGTATTGATATAAGCCTGGAAAGCAGTGTGATGGAACAGTACGGTGTCCAGATCCGGGAGTCCATTATGGAGGTTCTGAATTCTTTGGAGGTGGAACAAGCGAAAATCGTGGTAGTGGATAAGGGGGCTCTTGACTGTACCTTGCGGTCCAGAGTGGAAACTGCCATTTTCCGGGCCTGTGAATTAACAGAAAACATTCCATGGGGTACGAGAATATGAAAAATAGAATAAGAAGAACTATGTTATTTTTAAATGCCCAGCGGGCATCTCTGGTAAAAGATGCTTACGTCTATAAGCCTGACTGTGTGATCTTTGACTTGGAGGATGCGGTGGCAGAACGGGAAAAGGACTCTGCCCGGATACAGCTTTACAACACTTTAAAGTACCATGATTATTATGGTGTTGAACTTTGGGTGAGGATTAATGCCCTTGATACCTCTTATCACAAGGAAGATATCCGGGCGGCTGTGGCCGGAGGGTGTGACGGCATCCGAATACCGAAGACAGAGACAGCTGCAGATGTGAAATACATAGAAGAACTTGTTGCATCTGCAGAAAAAGAATTTGGCAAAAAGGAAGGTTCCATTATGCTGATGGCAGCTTTGGAATCTCCCTTTGCCGTCATGAATGCTTATGAAATATGCAAAAGCAGTGAACGGTTGATGGGTGTTGCTTTGAGCGCCGGAGATTATACCAGAACCCTCCATGCCCGCCGCACCTCCAAAGGAGATGAACTTTTTGCCGCCCGATCCCAGATTGTTATGGCAGCCAGGGCAGCAGGCATTATGTGTTTTGATACAGTTCACACAGACTTAAACGATATGGAAGGATTTATCAAGGAAACGGAACTGATCCGGGATATGGGATACGATGGAAAATCTGCTATCAGCCCCAAACAGATTTCTCTGATCCACGATGTATTTATGCCTACGGAAAAAGAACTGCAGCACGCAGTCCATATTATAGAGGCGGTAAAAGAAAGCGGAGAGCAGGGGATAGGTGTATTTTTGGTTGACGGACAGATGGTGGATATTGCCTTTGTGGAGGGAGCAAAAAGAATTCTCCAGTTAGGCAAGGCAGCTGGAGTTTATAGGGGGGATCTGGCATGAAGAATATATTAGGCAGAGAAATTCCTGAGGAATATTTAAAGGGAAAAGAAGTTTTTCAGGGACAGAATTACCGTGACAATTATGAATTCAAAAAAGATGCTCCAAAGGTCAAGGCTTATGTGGCACCAGGGGGCAGTAAGGTTCTCTCTTCCATGGAGGAGGTCATTGAAAAGAGTGGGCTTAAGGATGGTATGACCATTTCTTTCCATCATCATTTCCGCAATGGAGACTTTGTCTGCAATATGGTCATGGATGTGATTCAAAAAAAGGGAATTAAAGATTTATACGTTTGTGCTTCCAGCGTGGGAGCTGCTCAGAGCTCTCTTGTAACATGCATTGAAGACGGAACTGTAACAGGGCTTTCCACCAGTGGTATCCGGGATGAAATCGGTGAAACCGTTTCAAAAGGAAAGCTTAAGACACCTGCATATATCAGAAGCCATGGCGGCCGGGTGAGAGCCATTGAGACAGGAGAAGTCCATATCAATGTGGCATTTATCGGAGCTTCTACAAGCGATATTTATGGAAATGCCAGTGGAAAAGGAGGGAAATCAGA
Organism: Clostridiaceae bacterium; assembly: GCA_902363735.1. GTDB lineage: Bacteria > Bacillota > Clostridia > Lachnospirales > Lachnospiraceae > Lacrimispora. The sequence goes on along the minus strand of CABJBA010000001.1, from coordinate 528,471 downwards.
TTGCGGAGTCTTATCCTATGCCACGGTAGATGCCCAATTTGCGGATTATGTGGTGGTGGTCACAGACACACTTCTGCCTGCACCTAACTTTCCGGCAAGCATACCGGGAATTCATGTGGATGCAGTACTTGTAGTTGATAAGGTAGGAGAACAAAGTAAAATAGCCACAGGAATTCTGAGGCTGACCCAGGATACCCGGGAGCTTATGATTGCCCAGTATGCAGCCGAGTGTATGGCGAATACAGAATACTTCAAAGACGGCTTTACTTTTCAGACAGGCGGCGGGGGAGCTTCCCTGGCTGTCACCAGGTTTTTGAAAAAATATATGGATGAAAAGAATATTAAAATGGGCTGGGCTATGGGCGGAATTACCGAACCTATGATTGCCTTAATGAAGGAAGGCTATATAGGAAAGCTGCTCAATGACCAGGCATTTGATGTTGCAACGGTTCAGTCCGTACATACCGATCCCAACCATTTTGAAATTACCGTATCCCAATATGCCAATCCTTTTAATAAGGGGGCTTTTGTAAACCAGCTTGATTACGTTATTCTGGGAGCATTGGAGATTGATGTGGATTTCAATGTCAACGTGATCCAGGGGTCGAATGGATTGCTCCAGGGTGCTCCGGGAGGACATGTTGACACTGCTGCAGGTTCTAAGGTTGCTATTATCGTAACTCCTCTTGTGAGAAGCAGGATTGCAACAATACGTGATAAGGTAACCTCAATTACGACTCCTGGAGAGAGCATTGACATTGTAGTCACTGATTACGGCATTGCTGTCAATCCTGCCAGAAAGGACCTGATTGAGTCCTTAAGCAAGACAAACCTGCCTTTAAAGACAATCGAAGAGCTTAGGGATGAAGCGTATAAAATTGTGGGAAAACCTGCTGACATTGAATTCGATGACAAAATAGTGGCAGTGATTGAATACCGGGATGGAACCATCATTGATGTAGCTAGAAAGCCTAAAAATCTCAATTGATATAAATAATATGAGACAGAACATTCCAAAGGCGTGAGATTAATTACTCACGCCTTTGGAATGTTCATCATAAATGAATCAGGATAAATATTCTGTTAAAAGTAAAAAAGTATTTAGAATACCCTCCTTGTGACTTCTTTCATACCCATGGGTAGCATATACACCTGGTCCAATGAGCCCATGCCTCACTTCATGACCAGCCGTCAAGGCAGAATCAACATCAGAAGCATAATGGGGATAAATATCAATGGCATAATCTACATTACCTTTCTGAGCCGCTTCGATTAATCCGGTAACTACATCATAATGGTATGGACCGACGCTGTCCTTTGCACATATGGACACCTGATATTCAGTGCAGGTTAATCCATCACCAACACAACCTAAATCTACGGAAATCACTTCGGTGACATCTGAAGGTATGGAGCCAGCTCCGCCATGCCCAACCTCCTCAAATACAGTGAAATATTGATATACTTTACGAGTCAGCTTAATACTTTCTTCTTTTACGTATTTGGCAAAACCAAGTAAAATACCGACGCTAACTTTATCATCTAAAAATCTGCTTTTTAAATAACCGCTTTCTGTTAATATGGTACGCGGATCAAAGCAGACAATGTCTCCAACACGTATATCAAGTGAAAGGACATCTTCTTTGGAGTGTACTTTTTCATCAATAACAACTTCCATTGTATCAAATTCCCTTGCTGTGGATCGATAGTTTTTATTAACATGTACGGAAGCATTTTTCATCTGCATGGTACCACTGTAGATCTTACCCGAACGTGTATATATCTTACAGTTTTCAGCTTCTGTATTATTTGGCTCAAGTCCTCCCAAAGGAGTTAAGATAAGACGTCCTGAGTCCATAATCTGAGATATCATTCCGCCTAAAGTATCAACATGAGCTTCCAAACATAAAGCATTTTTTGATTGCCCCTGGCCTCCTATTTCACAAAGTATTCCACCTTTCACAGTTCGTTTTGGGGAATACCCAAGACTCCTATATTCTTCCATAATATATTCTGTAACATTTTTTGTGAATCCAGTAGGACTGTCTATGGAAAGAATTTTCAGTGTCTGATCTAATATATAATCTAAATAAGCTGATTTGTTCATTTATAACACCTCTCTTTTTCACAATCAGACCATTATAACATAAATCAAAACGAAAAAAAAGTAATACTCAGCATTTGGGAAACCCTATAAAGTTCAAATATAGAGCACGTAATGTATTCGCTGGAATTGTCTCATAATATGATACTGGAGTGTGATTTATTAAAGATTTATAGAAAAGCTGTTTGAAAAATAAAAATAAAAAAATCCCATCGGGGATTGACAAATAAAGTATAGTAGTTAATATATTATTTAGAGCTAATAATTATTTTTAAAATTAAAGGAGGCATATTTTAATGAAATTATTCAAATGTTTAGTGTGTGGATATGTATACGAAGGTGAAACTGCTCCGGAAAAATGTCCAAAATGTAGCATGGGCGCAGATAAGTTTGAAGAAATTAGTGATGAGGATGCAGAGAAAATATATCGTTCTGATCGCACCAATGCGATTCATATGGAAGTTATTACATTAGCAGAAAAGATCATTGCATTAAGCAAGGAAGGAATCGAAGATAACCTGGATCCTAAATGTGTATCTGCATTTACTCAGGCAAAGGATGAGGCATGGGTGATTAAACAAAGATCAAAAACAGAACTTGCCGGACACATGAAATTAGGAAAGTATTAATTATTCAAACAATTTTAAATTAGCTCAAAAGCAGCATCTTATTATATAGGGTGTTGCTTTTTTTGTGAAAGTACAGTTATAATGCATAATTATATAAAAAGATAGGGAAAAGGTCTTTTTGTGATCTTTTTCATTTATTAACGTAATTGAATAAAGTTTGTTTATCAACTTAAGAAATTGCAGTTAATGTCGAATTTAAATATGAAATGTAGCATAAAAGTGGGAGCTGAGAAATATGAAGAAATATTGTTTTTTGAATAAAGGATTGTTATTGGCTGCAATATCAATGGTTTTTACAGTTGGAACAACAACTGCAGCATATGCGCAGTGGCAGCAAGATGAGATCGGTTGGCGTTGGGTGCTGGAGCGTGATGGTTCATATAAATCACATGGTTGGCATAGGATTGATGGGAAAATGTATTATTTTACTTCGGAGGGATATTGCCTTATTAATACAACAGCTCCTGATGGGTCTATCCTTAACGAGAATGGGGCTAGAGTAGTTAATGGAGAAGTAGATACGTTACCGGAGTGGAGTAACCCTGCCTACACTCTTGGCATTAGCGATGAGATTTGGTATCTGATGAGCCATACAAGGGCTGAAAATGTAGCGAAGTTTGGGGAGGAAACAAATAGCGTTTCCAGACCATTTTCAGGTTTGCCATATAGTATAAGTTATGCTAGTCAATTTACTCCCAATAAAAGAATGGATGAAAAGCCCTATGTTATAAGTCTTTTTTCTGACGTAGCGGATATCAGCCATCTTTTTGCCTATGCCCCAGATGTGGAGCATAATGATGCATTTACAGCTGCTAGAAAGCTGAGGGAGATGGGATATGATGCAAAGGCTAAAAAGATAATTATTGGAGGAGGTTATGCATGCCAGTTTAAAGTTGACAGATTTTGGATTACAATTGCTTATGGTACCGCTAGTGCAGGAACGGAAATACAAATCAGACAAGATTTTCAGGATGAACAGTCGGCACAAGACTATTACGGAGTGTGGAGCGGTGGGTTAGCAACTGAATCTATGAATCAGTAAAGTATTCTTCTTTGATTAAAGTAAGTGATCCGCTATGTTATATTAGGCATAAACTACTAGCTAATTCTGATGGTTAGTAGTTTTTTTGTGCACGAAAATGACATAAAATCCGTGTTCCATAATTAAAAATCAGGATTTTACAAATTACTGTATTTTGAAAACTTAATATTGATAGTTAGTGGAGATTGGAGTATTCTTAGTATAGAACATTAAATTCGTAGGGGGCTGAATATGAGCTTATATGATGAAAAAGATTACATTATGAGAATAATCCAAGAAATGGTGAGAGTACTTATTTCGTTGATGCTTGGTAAACAATATACTTCCGTTGATTTATCAGATGAAAACAAATATGAGGTTTCTGGGAAAAAGCTAAAAGATTTATTGATTATGGTGGATAATGGTGAAATAAATGATGCAGAAAATACAATGTTAAGTGGCCTGGATTACAGCAATAGAGATGATATGATAGCCACAGTGCTTTTTTATAAGTATTTAAGCGAAAAAGAAGATGAGTTTTTATTAAGGAACAATTATACGAAAGAAGAAATTCTTGATGGACTAAACCAATTAATTCAAAAGGCAGGATACAGCAATGTAATAGACATTTTAGAGTGATAACTTCATATTTGATACTGCAAAGAAGAAAAATAAAAAAGTCCCAAAACCTCGATTTTATCAAGGGTTTTGAGACTATATAAAGCAGGGGAAGAGGGGCTCGAACCCCCATTTACGGTTTTGGAGACCGTTGCTCTACCATTGAACTATTCCCCTGTGGTGAAGCAATATTTGTCCTCATTTGAGCACCTAGAAAGTATAGCATATAAGATTTTTAATTGCAACAGTTTTTTGAAAAAAATAAAAAACTTATATGATTGTCATCGAACACCTGTTTATGGTATAATGACACCAGTAGGTGTTTTTTTGTCCCATGTCTGCATTTTTGGCGTTTCTTATAAAAATAACAAGATAAAATAGTGAAATTGAATTAGAACCAAAGAAATAATTGAGAATGATTCCCTAAAAAAAACTGCTTCCCGCAAAAATATGCTCAGCTACTGGGCGTAAGTCGGGAAAAAATAACATGTTCTGCACAAAATCAGCAATATAATTGGGTCAAAAGCATAATTTGACAAATGATGTCAAAGATGATATAAGTATAATGGCTTATTATTTTGATCATTAAAAAAGGAGTTTGATTATGAAAGAATTTAAAATTATGCTTCCAACCATTGCTGATGCGAAAGAGTTTGTTGCTGTTGCTTCTAAATGTAATTTTGAAATAGACGTGTTTTACAATAGAGTAACCATTGATGCAAAGTCTATGCTAGGAGTATTGAGCCTGGATTTAACCAAGACTCTGACCGTTGAATTCAGCGGGGAAAATGCAGAATTTGAAGAATTGCTGAGAGCAAAGGCTTCAAGCAAGTATTCAGCAGCATAAAAGCAGCGCAGAAAAAAAGGGAATTGTACGCCGGATGGCCTGCAGTTTCCTTTTTTTTATTTGCAGACGATGGTATGGGGAAAATTGAAAAGGAAGGGGCCGGAATGGAGAACGAAGAAAAAAAGGTTCTGAAAATATCGGTAAGAAATCTGGTTGAATTTGTGCTGCGTTCCGGTGATCTGGATAACCGGCGGACAAAGGGCGCTGAAAAGACAGCCATGCAGGAAGGAAGCCGTATACACCGAAAGATTCAGCGGCGCATGGGAGCGGATTACAGGGCTGAGGTGCCTTTAAAGCATAAGGTGAATTTGCCCATTGGACAAAGAGATGAATCACCTGGAGGGGTGGGGGATGAGGAGCGGTTTCAGATTCTGGTAGAGGGGCGGGCTGATGGAATCATAGATAAGCCAGAGGGAGTCACTATTGATGAAATCAAGGGCATTTATATGGATTTATCCTATTTAAAGGAGCCTGTTGCCGTACATCTGGCCCAGGCCATGTGCTATGGATATTTTTATTGCTATGATAACCAGTTAAATGGGGCCGTGATACAAATGACCTATTGCAACATAGAGACAGAAGAAATCCGCCGCTTTCAAGTGGAAAAATCCTTTGAGGAGTTGGAAAGCTGGTTTCAGGGATTGATTCATGAGTATATCAAGTGGGCAAGATATTTATATCACCACGGATTACGCAGGGATGAGTCTGTCAAGGAGCTTTCTTTTCCCTACCCTTACAGGAAAGGACAAAAGGAACTGGTGGTTGCAGTGTACCGCAGTATTTCCAGAAAGAGAAATCTGTTTATCCAGGCTCCTACCGGCATAGGAAAAACCCTTTCTACTGTTTATCCTGCCATAAAAGCAATGGGAGAAGGTTTTGGGGATAAGCTGTTTTATCTGACTGCCAAGACCATAACCAGAGGCGTTGCCGAGGAATCTTTTGAGATTCTGAGGGAACATGGTCTGTATATGAATGCTGTCACTATAACTGCCAAAGAAAAACTGTGTTTTCTGGAAAAGCCGGAATGTAATCCCGATGCCTGTCCCTATGCGAAAGGTCATTTTGACAGGGTGAGAGACGGAGTTTATGATATCCTTCATAAAGAACGAAGCATTACCAGGGAAATTGTCCTGCGCTATGCAGAGAAATATCAGGTATGTCCTTTTGAATTCTGTCTGGATATCAGTAACTGGGTGGATGCCATTATCTGCGATTACAATTATGTGTTTGATCCAAATATCAGGCTGAAACGCTATTTTTCCGAAGGAGGTTCCGGAGATTATCTTTTTTTGGTGGATGAAGCTCATAATCTGGTGCCCAGAGCCAGGGAGATGTACAGTGCCTCCATATATAAGGAAGACTTTCTTCTTATTAAAAAACTGGTAACTCCCCTGGACCGGAAGCTCTCTAAAATTCTGGATCATTGTAATAAAGAGCTTTTGGCAATGAAAAGGGAATGTGAAAGCTTTCTGCTTCTGGAAGATATCCGCTTTTTTATGACTGGAATCCTGACTCTTTTTGGAGAAATGGAAAAGTTCATGGAAGTCAATGAAGAGTTTCCGGACCGTGATTTAGTTCTGGATTTCTACTTTAATTTAAGAGATCTGGTTAATATTTATGAGCGCCTGGATGAAAACTACAGAATCTATACAGAACTTTTGTCTGACGGACGCTTTATGCTCCGGCTGTTCTGTGTTAATCCGGCCAGAAATTTAAGGGAATGCCTGGACAAAGGAAATGGCACGGTTTTCTTTTCTGCCACTCTTTTGCCGGTCCGGTATTACAAGGAACTGTTAAGCGGGGATCAGGAGGAGTATGCGGTCTATGCCCAGTCACCTTTTGAAGGAGAAAAGAGGCTTCTTATGGTAGCTTCTGATGTGAGCAGCCGCTACACCAGAAGAAATAGCAGGGAATATCAGAAGGTGGTATCTTATATCCGGACAATCGTATCTGTCCATAAAGGAAATTATATGGTATTTCTCCCTTCCTATCAGTATTTAAAGGAGGTGGAGGCCTTGCTGGAGAAGACGGAAAAGCTGGAATTCACCTTTTTGTCCCAGGCTTCCCATATGAGTGAGCAGGAGAGAGAAGAATTTTTAAAGGAATTTTCTGAGGAACGGGAGGATTCTCTTGCAGCCCTGTGTGTTATGGGAGGGGTATTTTCTGAAGGAATTGATTTAAAGGAAGGGCGGCTCATCGGAGCAATTATTGTGGGAACAGGTCTTCCCATGGTCTGTACGGAACAGGAAATATTAAAGGGATATTTTGATGATAAAGGACAGAAGGGCTTTGATTATGCCTATCAATATCCTGGTATGAACAAAGTCATGCAGGCAGCCGGAAGGGTAATTCGGACGGTCCGGGATGAAGGGGTTATTGCACTTTTGGATGAACGGTTTTTAAAGCCGGATTATCAAGATCTCTTTCCCAGGGAATGGGATGAATATTATCAGATAAGGCTAAAGAATGTGGGAGATGTGGTGCAGCACTTTTGGGAAAGCCGGTCAGAAGAAGGCCGGTGATCCGGCCAGTTCATGGAATTACAGCATATCCATGAACTGACGGGAAGCCTGGGAAACAGGAATATTTTCATTGTAAGCCACCACCATCTGACGAATAGGAAGTTTTTCCTCCAGTTTTACCTGGAATAAATCCCCATCTTCCTCAGGAATGCAGAAGTCAGGCACAAATGCGATTCCTAAGCCGATTCGGGCCAGATCAATCAGCAGGTCATTGCTGCTCAGCTCGATTTCAGGAACCAGGTCAAGCTGTTCCTTCTGGAACATATGATGAAGGAACTCGCTGGTGGTGCTTTTTCGTTCCAACATGAGAATGGGATAGGTCTGAAGCCTTTGGAGGCTCATAACCTGATCTTTTAAAGGAAAATACGCCTCATTGGCAACAAACACATCAGAAAATTCGTTGATGATTCTTATATTCTGAGAACTTTGCAGGCCGGAATTGGGATAATTAGTGATAATGAAATCCACTTGGCCGTTTTCTAAAAGCTGGGCGCATTTTATGGAGGTCTGGTTGGTGACCTTAATGTGGACGTTGGGGTAAGCTTTGTGGAACTGGTTTAAATAGGGAACCAGATAATAACGGCAGATGGTATCACTGGCTCCGATGCGAAGCTGTCCCCCGTTTAAAGTATTGGCCTCCAAAAGCTGGTTTTCTCCCTTTTTAATCAGGTTTATGGCCGGTTCAATATGCTTTAGCAGAATTTCTCCTTCCGGAGTGAGCTGAACTTTTTTGGTGCTCCGGATAAAAAGGGTTTGGTTTATTTTTTTCTCAAGTACCTTGATAGACTGGCTGACTGCCGACTGGGAGATGAAAAGCTGTTTGGAGGCCTCTGAAAAACTCAAGGTGGCTGCTACATGATAAAAAACTTTGTATAGTTCATAATTAATATCCATGATTCGTTCTCCATAGTATCATTATATTTTCTTATAAATTAAAGTTATTTTATCACGAAATCCATTGATTTGCAAAGAGAATTGACAAATATTCTGGGGTACGGTATAGTAACGTGCACAGGAATCAGGACGTAAAAAAGAGAAGGAGAAAAGGCATGCATGATGATTTTTACCAGATGTATCTGGAAGAGATGGGAAATATCACTCCCTGTACCGTGGAAGAGAAGTCAGTCCTGTTAAAGGAGGCGGGTGCAGGAAGAAAAGAGGCGAAAAAAAGACTTGTGGAAGGGCATTTAGGGATTGCTCTGGAATATGCCAGGGAGTATCAGGATAAAGGCGTGCTTCTGACGGATTTAATCCAGGAGGCCAACATGGCTCTGCTTATGGCAGTAGAAGAATATTCAGGTTCCTCAGAGGCTGGGAAATTTGACTTGTTTATAGAAGCGGAAATCAGGCGGGCCCTGGCTTTGGCTGTGGACGAAGAAGAGTCGGCAGATATAACCGGAGAGGAACTGGCAGCCAGAGTCAACGTGTTACAGACCGTATCCCAGGTCCTTTCAGGAGAACTGGGGCGGGAGGCCACAGTGGAAGAACTGGCGGAAAAAATGAAAATGACAGTGGAAGAAATTAAGGGAATCATGAAGATGGCCATGGATGCCATGAGCATGAATGCTGAAAGTGCGGATATAGAAGCCTTGTCCGGAATCGAAGGTCTTGAGATTCTGGAGGATGAAGAACCGGTGGATTACAATACAGAAGATTAGGAGAGCTAAGATGAAGATATACCTGATACGCCATGGACAGACAGACTGGAACATCCAGGGAAAGATTCAGGGAACTCACGATATCCCTTTAAATGACAACGGCCGGAGGCAGGCAGGCCAATTGGCAGAAGGAATGGATTCCCGCCCGGTATCCCGGATATTTTCCAGCCCCTTATTCCGGGCACGGGAAACGGCAAAGGAAATCAGCAGGAGGCAGAGGGTGGAAATTGAACTTCTTCCTCAGCTAAAAGAAGTAGAATTTGGAAAGTGGGAAGGTCTGAACTGGGAGGAGATTCAGGAGAGGTATCCAAAGGAGTTTGCTCACTGGGAGGTCAACCCGTCCGTAGCGTCCCCTCCGGGAGGAGAAACAGGGGCTGATATCATAAGCCGATGTATGTGGTCTATCAAAGAAATTTTAAGAGTAACAGGCGGAAGGGAAGATGCTGCCGTAGTCTCCCATGGGGCTACGGTGGCTCATCTGGTTTCCTGCATGGTTCCAGACCAGGAGGAAATTATCATTCCCGGAAATGCAAGCATTACAACTATTCATTACAATCCTCTTACAGAGGATTTCTGCTTGCTGGAAAATAATGATACCTCTCACCTTTCAGATTAAAAGGGAGAGGTAAGGCTGCTTAATCAAACAGGGTTTCTATCAGGATTTTCAGCATGGAAGGAGCGGTGCGGATACATAGGTGGTCATTTCCCTGGCATCGCAGTGAGGTCTTCATAAGCTCTTCCTTAGAAACAGAACTGTCGAAGATAGAGATCATGTTGGCACAGGATTCCACAATGGAATTAAGCTGTCCGGCTTTCTGGAGAAATAAGTCGATATGCTCGTCTAAAAGCTGTAGTGATACTTCCAGACCCGGTGTCTGCCCATCAATTTTAAAATGGGCGTTTTCAAATGAATATTTTTGTGATAAATCATGAAGTTGCTGTTGGATATTCATAAAGTGACTTGCTCCTTTTGTAAAAATTCTTTATTACTATATTGTAAAACCAGAAAACTTTCAAGTGATTTTTATAAAAAATTACAGAATCTTTTGGTATTAAACCTTTTACCAAAAGTCAATACTTTCCCGACAGGTTTTTATGGAAATACATGGAAGACTCTCTAAAAACCCTGAAATATTAAAAATTATAATTAATAACATAAGATATATTAATTTTCCTTATTGATATACTTTGTGGTATGATGGTTAAAGACGAATAAAAGGGACTTTTGGCAAAGAGAGGGCCCCCTTAGGGGCAAGGAGGAAATGATGGGAGTAAGAAGAGTTTATGTGGAGAAAAAGACGGCTTATGCCGTAAGAGCCGGAGAATTAAAAGAAGAAATAGAAGGTTGTCTGGGAATCAGCGGCCTGACCGGTGTGAGAGTGCTGATCCGCTATGACATGGAAAATCTGTCCAATGAGATCTACGGACAGGCTCTTACCTCTGTTTTTTCAGAGCCGCCTTTGGATGAGGTTTATGAAGAAAACTTTCCGGGCAGGGAAGCAAGTCTGATTTTTTCAGTGGAATATCTTCCAGGACAGTTTGACCAGAGGGCGGATTCTGCCGAACAATGCATTAAACTGTTAAATGAAGAGGAGGAGCCTGCAATAAGATCCGCAGTTACCTATGTGATTTCAGGAAGTCTTACTTTAAGCCAGATTTCTGATATCAAAGGGTTCTGCATCAATCCGGTGGATTCCAGGGAAGCGTCTGAGGAAAAACCCGAGACTCTTTCTGCAATGTTTGAAATCCCGGCTGATGTGACTGTTATTGATGGGTTTCAGGATTTTCAGGAAAATAAATTGAAGGAATTGTATGATTCCCTTCATCTGGCTATGACCTTTCAGGATTTTCTCCATATCCAGAATTATTATAAAAACCAGGAACAGCGGGATCCATCCATGACGGAGGTCCGGGTGCTGGATACTTATTGGTCTGACCATTGCCGTCACACCACCTTCCAGACAGAGTTAAAGGATATCACCTTTTTAGAGGGAGATTACCAAAAGCCTATGGAAGATACCTACCGCCAATACCTGGCTCATCGGAAAGAATTGGGAAGAGACAGAGACGGGAAGTTTGTCTGCCTTATGGATCTGGCCCTTTTAGCAATGAAAAAGCTGCGCCTAGAGGGAAAACTGGAGGATCTGGAGGTTTCCGATGAAATCAACGCCTGCAGTATTGTTGTACCTGTGGCAAGGGATGGCGAGGAAGAGGAGTGGCTTGTGAACTTCAAAAATGAAACTCATAACCATCCCACAGAAATAGAACCTTTTGGAGGAGCTGCTACCTGTCTTGGCGGAGCGATCCGGGACCCTCTTTCCGGACGTACTTATGTTTATCAGGCCATGCGGGTAACTGGAGCGGCAGACCCTACAATGCCTTTGAGTGAAACCTTAAAAGGAAAACTGCCTCAGAGAAAAATCGTGACAGGTGCTGCAAGGGGGTACAGTTCCTATGGAAACCAGATCGGTCTTGCAACCGGGCTGGTAAGAGAGATTTATCATCCCGGATATGTGGCAAAGAGAATGGAGATCGGAGCTGTCATTGGTGCAGCTCCCAGAAAGAATGTTATCCGGGAAACTGGAGATCCAGGGGATATCATTATTTTACTGGGAGGGCGGACCGGACGGGACGGCTGCGGCGGCGCCACCGGCTCATCCAAAATTCATACGGAAGATTCCATAGAAACCTGCGGAGCCGAGGTCCAGAAGGGAAATCCGCCGGTGGAACGGAAGATTCAGCGTCTATTCCGCAGGGAAGAAGTCAGCAGACTTATTAAAAAGTGCAATGATTTCGGAGCAGGAGGCGTGTCTGTTGCCATCGGAGAACTGGCTGACGGTCTGGAAATTGATCTGGATAAGGTTCCGAAAAAGTATGCAGGGCTTGATGGTACGGAAATTGCTATTTCTGAATCCCAGGAGCGTATGGCTGTTGTGGTCAGCCGTTCTGATGAAGAACAATTTCTCGCCTATGCCGCACAAGAGAATCTGGAGGCAGTTACAGTAGCAGTGGTGACCTTGGAACCCAGACTGGTTATGAAGTGGCGGGGAAAGACTATTGTAGATATCAGCAGGGCATTTCTGGATACCAATGGGGCTCATCAGGAATCATCTGTCGTGGTGGAAGTACCAAAACAGGCTGAAAGCGCTTTTATAAAAAGTGAAATTCCGGATATAAGAGAAGCATGGCTTGCTCTGCTTTCTGACTTAAACGTATGCTCCCAGAGAGGACTGGGAGAAATGTTTGACGGTTCTATCGGGACAGGAAGCGTACTCATGCCCTTTGGAGGGAAGTATCAGCTTACTCCGGTCCAGACCATGGTAGCAAAGCTTCCAGTGCTGAAGGGAATATCCAATACCGTTACCATGATGAGCTATGGATTTGATCCGTATTTGTCAAGCTGGAGCCCTTATCACGGTGCAGTCTATGCAACTGTGGCTTCTGTGGCAAAGATCGTGGCAGCAGGCGGCAATTATAAAAAGATCCGCTTCACTTTTCAGGAGTACTTTAAGAGAATGACGGAAGATCCGGTTCGCTGGGGACAGCCTTTTGCAGCCCTTCTTGGAGCTTATAATGTCCAGATGGGATTTGGCCTTCCTGCCATCGGAGGAAAGGACAGTATGTCAGGCACCTTTCAGGATATGAATGTGCCGCCAACTCTCGTTTCCTTTGCCGTGAATGTAGGAGATGCAAATGATGTCATTTCGCCGGAATTCAAACAGCCAGGAAGTAAAATTGCTGTATTTCATATAGAACGGGATTCCTATGACCTTCCGGTATACCATCAGGCAATGGAGGGCTATGGAAAACTGCATGAGGATATTCTGGCGGGACGGATTATTTCTGCTTATGCAGTAGAAAGCGGAGGAATGTGTGAAGCCGTCAGCAAGATGTCCTTTGGAAATAAAGTGGGCGTGAAGATCGGCCAAGATGTGGATGCAGAGGATTTCTTTGGAGCAGGCTGGGGAGATATTGTGTTTGAAGTACCTGAGGGAAAGGTGGAAGAACTGACAGTTTCCTGCCATGTCATCGGACAGGTGACAGACAGCGGGACATTTGAATATGGAAATGTGTCCATTACCACAGAAGATGCCCTTGAGACCTGGAACAGAACCTTAAAAGACGTATTTCCAACTGAAGCAGGAGATCAAAAAACACTTGCGGAGGAAGTTATTTACCGGGCAGAGGATATTTATGTATGCAAGAATAAAGTGGCAAAGCCCAGGGTGTTCATTCCCATACTTCCCGGTACGAACTGCGAGTATGACAGTATAAGGGCATTTGAAAAGGCTGGAGCTGATCCGGTGGCAAGAGTATTTAAAAACTTAAGTCCGGAAGATATCAGGGAATCAGTAAGTGCTTACTGCAAGGAAATATCTAAGGCCCAGATCGTCATGTTTCCAGGGGGATTTTCAGCCGGAGATGAGCCTGATGGATCTGCCAAATTCTTTGCGGCCCTGTTTCGCAGTGAGGCAGTAAAGGAAGAAATTGAAAAGCTGCTCCATGAAAGGGATGGTCTTATACTGGGAATCTGCAACGGTTTTCAGGCTCTTATAAAGCTGGGGCTGGTGACAGAAGGAAGGATCAGGCAGCAGAAGGAGGATTCCCCTGCCCTGGCTGTGAACACCATAGGCCGTCACGTTTCCAGAATGGTTTATACAAAGGTGGTCAGCAACCAGTCCCCATGGCTTTCAGAGGCCCGGTTGGGAGCTGTTTACTGTAATCCGGTTTCCCATGGGGAAGGCCGTTTTTCGGCCAACCAGGAATGGATCAAAAAGTTGGTATTAAATGGCCAGGTGGCAACTCAGTATGTGGATGACCAGGGCCGTCCGACGATGGAAGAACCCTGGAATCCAAATGGCTCTTGCCTGGCTATAGAAGGCATTACAAGCCCTGATGGCCGGATATTTGGCAAGATGGCCCATTCTGAGAGAAATGGACAGCATGTTGCAATGAATATATACGGTGAACAGGATATGAAGGTTTTTGAATCAGGAGTAAATTACTTTAAGTAATCTGGCAACCATAATACTTGTTAAAAACCCTGACAGCTTAACGGGACCCATGGTCTGTACGTGTGCTGTCAGGGTTTTTTGTGATAAAGATATTAAAAAAAATCTGCTTGACAGAATATAAAATTAGGCCTATATTCATCACATGTCCATTACATTAATGAAAAATTAAGAAAACACATTATATATTTTGGATCATCCAGGAATACTAAAATCAGATGAAAAATATACCGGAGAGGATATACACATGAGTTCAAAGAAAAAAATAAAGAATATATTGCTTGGAAATACTCTGAAAAGCATTGAATTGGAAGGAGAGAAGCTGGATCCCTTCTGGGGAGTGCCTATTATGGCCAGTGATGCAGTTTCCTCGGTGGCATATGCCATTGAAGAAATGCTGTTGGTCCTGGTCCCAATTCTGGGTTTGTCCTCCGTGCATTATCTTGGCTTTGTGACATCGCCTATCATATTGCTATTTTTTGTTTTGGCCTTTTCCTATTCACAAATAATTTCAAGCTATCCAAACGGCGGCGGCGCCTATATGGTATCAGCAGAAAATATTGGAAGAGGTGCCTCCATGGTGGCAGCATCAGCTTTGATCATCGGCTATGTCATGACTGTGGCGGTCAGCTTGTCGGCAGCAACTGCAGCTTTAGTATCTGCGTTTCCGGATTTTAAGGAATATCGCCTGCTGTTTGCGCTGATTTTTTTATGCATCATTACCTTCTTAAACCTGAGGGGAATGAGAGAGTCCTCCAAGCTGTTTGGAGTGCCTACCTATGGATTTATCCTGATCATGGTGGTTTTGATCGTCATTGGATTTGCAAGGCTTATCACTGGGGATCTGACGCCGGTATCCTATCCTGAAACTTCTGGAATTGCATCAGAAGGAGCAGGAGTTGTGTCTCTGTTCCTCCTCCTTAAAGCTTTTTCTTCGGGCTGCTCCGCCTTGACTGGTGTGGAAGTAGTCAGTAATGCTGTTCCAAGCTTTCGGGAACCCTCTCAGAAGAATGCAAAAAAGGTGCTGTTCATTCTGGTAGGTATTATTGTGGTCATTTTTGGCGGCTCTGTCCTTCTGGTTACTTCCCTGGGAATTATTCCTTTGGAAGGAAAAACGGTTATTTCCCAGTTGGGTATAGCGGTGTTCGGGCCTGGCCTTATGTTCTATATCCTGCAGTTTGCCACTTCCCTTATTTTGCTGCTGGCTGCCAATACTGCTTATAACGGGCTGCCTACTCTGCTGGCGATTCTGGCAGAAGACGGACTGGTGCCACGCCAGTTTATGCACCGGGGAACAAGACTTAGCTTCTCTAACGGAATTTTGTTTATCTTTTTTTCAGCAGCACTGCTTTTGATTATTTTTAATGCGGAGACTCATTACCTCATTCCTCTTTATGCAGTTGGTGTGTTCCTTTCATTTACCTTGTCCCAGGGAGGAATGGTGGTGAGGTGGATTCGGATTAAGGGTAAAGGCTACCGCCATAAGATGTTAATAAACGGTCTGGGGACTCTTATGACAGGAACCGGAACGGCCATCGTTTTTGTGACCAGATTTTCCCAGGGCTCCTGGGTGCTGGCAATCGTCATTCCGGTCATCGTGTATTTGATGCACAGAACGGAACGGCATTACGAGTTCGTATGGGGCCAGCTTGAGGTGAAGGATTTTATGGAACACTATCATAAAAGCACCAGTGATGATACCAACCCATGCGTGGTTTTGGTGGGGGGAATCAACCGTTCTGTACTGAAGTCTTTAAATTACGCCAACTTGATCACTTCCAATGTGGTGGCTCTTCATGTGGCGACAGATGAGACTCAGAGTAAGCGGTTCTTAAAACAGTGGAAAGAAACTGGGGTTAATATACCGTTGGAGATCATCATGTCTCCTTACCGGGAATTGATCGAGCCTGTGGAAGACTATATTGACCGGAAAGAAGCAAATCTTCAGCCTGGTGAGATGATTACAGTGGTTATGACCCGTTTTATGGAGCAGATATGGTTTGCTAATATTCTTCATAACCAGACAACTTATTTTATCATGCAAAGGCTGAGAAAACATAGAAATGTGGCTACGGTTTTAGTTCCCTATCTGTTTACCGGAAACTTTCAGCCAAAGAAAAAACATAAAGATGAGATAACAATATAAAGAAAAGGTTAAAAAAGTGCAGGGATAGAAGTTCCCTGCACTTTTAAGCTTTTATGGGCAGATACAGCTCGGTGTAATGAATAGATTCCTTTTTTTGATCATCAGAGATACAGTTTAAGATGCAGCTGCTGTAAGCAGTGCCAAAGAGAGGAAATCCCTGTTTCTTTGCCCATTCTTCTGCTTTTAAAATTTCCAGAGGAATTGAAACCGGGGATTTTAGTTCCGAAATGGTGTAAATGCATTTTTCATGATAAAGGGTGGGCGTGTTTTTCAATCTTTGGTTTAATTTCATTGCAGAAGCCTTATCCTCTGAAAATAGAACGTATTCCCCTGTCTGCTGTGCACAGTTTTCTGCCAGACGATATTCCTGGTAAGGACAGCATAAGTCGGAAATTTCCAGATCATTGATCAGATAGTTGTCCGTCATCATATAGGAAAGAGGAAGAGGCCGTAAATCAAAGCGGTTTAAGGAGCGTTCTACGTTCTCATACAGCTTTTGCAATTGATTAAGATAAAGAAGGGCCTGACGATGCTTTTCTGCCATTTGCTTTTCTTCTTTTATTTTTTTACGGACCAGGTTCCTGTGGGAGGAGAAAGAACTTTTGTAAAGAATCTGCTCAATGTCTTCAATGCTGAAATCAAGCCTGCGGTAAAACCTGATTTTTAATAATTTTAATATATCATCATATGTATAGGTGCGGTAGCCATTTTTCTTTTTTTCTGGGTGTATGATTCCTTTTTTTTCATAAAACCGGAGAGTATCGGGGCTTAAGCCGATCCGGCCTGATACTTCCCCAATGCTGTATTTTTTCATTTCTAGTCCTCATTTCAGTAAGGTGCTACATTTATTATTTTATCACAAATAAGAGGTTTTTCAGCCTTACATTTTTCTTTCTATAATTACGAAATGTTAACAGAAAGAATTCAAAATGTTAAAGATTTATGATATGATGATATAGGAAATACATTTTTTTATAAGAAAAACAAACGTGAAGAGGGGGAATTTACGTGGCAGAGAACAAAAAGAAGCTGGTTAAATGCCTGGTATGCGGTGCGATATTTGAAGAAGGAGAGCCAGTCTGTCCTGTATGCGGGGTAGGTCCGGAATATTTCACTTCCCATGAGGAGAAGGAAAAGAAGTTTCGAAGGGATACCGAAGAGATATACATGATACTTGGAAACGGAGCAGCCGGCGTCAGTGCGGCAGAGGCGGTCAGAGAGAGAAATGCCACCTGTTCCATTGTCATGGTGACAAAGGAAGATGTTCTTCCTTATTCAAGGCCTATGCTGACTAAGGCAGTCATGGGAAAAGATGAGAGAGATGAACTGCTTCTTCATGAACCGGAGTGGTACCAGGAGAGAAGGATTTTAAATCTTACAGGTAAAAAGGCAGAGCGGATCAACACAAAGGAAAAAGAGGTTGTATTTGAAGACGGAATTCGTTTGAAGTATGATAAATGTATTTACGCCCTTGGTTCTGAATGTTTTATCCCTCCGATACCAGGCCATGAAAAAGGAGAGGTCATTTCCATAAGGCGTCTTTCGGATATAGAAAAGATCAACTCCCTTCTTCCGATATCTAAAAAGGCTGTGGTCATCGGAGGAGGAGTCTTAGGCCTGGAAGCCGCCTGGGAGCTGAAAAAAGCTGGGCTCTCTGTAACTGTTTTAGAACATGGAAAACATCTTATGAGCCGTCAGCTGAATCAGGAAGCCGGAGAATTTTTGAAGTCATTGATTTTGGAAAAGGGAATTGAAGTAAAGTTCCAGGCAAACACCCAGGAGATTGAGGGCAGCGTCCATGTGACAGGAGTACGTCTGGAAGGCGGAGAAGTTATTCCGGCAGATCTGGTAGTTATATCGGCAGGAGTCAGGGCCAATAGTTCTCTTGCCCAGGAAGCCGGAGCCAGTACTGGACGGGCAGTAGTGGTAAATGAATATATGGAGACTACCATCCCGGAAATTTATGCCTGCGGGGATTGTGCAGAGTATGAGGGAATCAATTACGCCATCTGGCCCCAGGCTCTGGAAATGGGAAAGGCTGCGGGAGCCAATGCTACCGGGGAACGGGTCTCTTACAAAACTGTGCTTGCAGCCCTAACTTTTCATGGCATGGGTACTTCCCTGTTTGCAGTAGGGGATGCAGGAAAAGATCCTGAAAAAACCTATAAGGTGTCTGTAGAAAAGGATGAGGCTCAGAAAACTTATAAGGCTTATTATTACCAGAATGACAGGTTAGCCGGAGCAATCCTTATTGGAGATATGTCAGAGATGGGAAGAATTCTGGAACAGATGGAAAAAGAAGAAGTATAAAAAAAACAAACTGTACCCTAATAGTAAGACGCAGAAGAAGCTGTATCAAACTATTAGGGTATTATTGTTAATAATAGCAGATATATATCAAATAAAAGACAATACCCAATGTATTGCAGATAAAAAAATCTGGAATTATGAAATAATCCTTGCTAAAAACATATTTAAGAATCAGCGTGTTATTTTACAGCATGGAGAATTTATAAAAGTAAAAGGAGAGATGAAAAATAAAAGTATTAGAAACGTTCATAAAAGGAAAGGTATCGGAGGAATTGTGTGAAGATACCTATTTTATATCAGAAGATTTTGTTGCAGTTATAGATGGGGTGACATCTAAGTCAGATTTTACCTATGATGGAAAGACAACCGGTAAATTAGCATCGGAGATTATTAAAGAAGTTCTTGAAAAAGCAGATAAAAATGTTTATGTGAATGAGTTAATTAAGATAATTAATCATGAGTTTTTTAAATTCTATAATACAGTTGAATTTCCGTATTCTAAAACTGAAAAAGGGCTGCAGGCAGTATGTGCAATATACTCTGAGTTTTATCATGAAATATGGCTGATAGGCGACTGCCAGGTTGTTGTAGATGGAAAGATTTATATGAATCCTAAGAAGAGTGATGTTATTCTGGCTGAGTTCAGAAGTCTGGTTTTAAAGACTTTAAAGAAAAGTGCAGGCGGGAAAACTGGAAAGGGCCAGATTGAAGCAGCCCAAATTGCCAGAGAAGTCATTGAACCATGGATTTTAAAGTCTACACTTTTCGCAAATAATCCAGACTCAGATTATGGATATGCAATTGTAAATGGAAGGAACATACCAAAATCTTTGATTAAAGTAATAAAATTAAGTGAGGATACACACGAGATAATTATAACAAGTGATGGGTACCCGGAGATAAAAGAAGATTTAAAGTCAACGGAGGAGTATTTAAACAAAATTCTTATAGAAGACAAAGACTGTGAAACATTATATCTGTCTACAAAAGGCTTGGTAGAGGGACAGCGAAGTTTTGATGATAGGACTTATATACGGTTTTTGATTTAAGATAAGTGGTTACTCATTATAATTAAGTATGTAAATAAGCCCGCCTTCCGGCGAGCTTATTAATAATACTTGATGGGGGTTATCTCTGAATTACTTTTCAGGACAACTCCTTGTTAGGCAGTACTTGCACCATTGCTTGTCACATGTGTAGACATGAGCAAGCCTGCGGTGATGTTAATCTAGCTGCCCAGACGTATTACACTTAGATTGGCATTTGTGTCCGGTCCAAACAGGATACTTCCGCCAATGACGCTAGACAGTGCCAGTGTCAATACATCGCCAGCTGCCAAGATAATAATACTGCTAATGGTAATAATTTCAAAATCAGCAGTCAGGACGGTTGAAATGTAAAGAGACGGCTGTGAAAAGACTCCGTTGATCTGAACTCCAGCCGTGATACCAAAGTTACCAGTTGTGCTCTGCATCAGAAGAAAGAATTCTACACGGTAGGTTCCTGCAACGTTAATTGTAAGGCTGCTTATTCCTGGAGTTACGTTGACTGTTGGCATGTTTTCTTCCAGCGCAACTTGCTCTGTATCACCTGGATCGATAGTAATAATTTGAATAGCGTCGTTATAAAGACCACCGTAAGCCAAGATAGCTTCAGGTCCGGTAGGCCCAGTAGGTCCTTCAATGCCAGCAGGTCCGGTGGGGCCGGCCACGCCCTGAGGTCCAGTAGGTCCGGTAGGTGACTCTGTTATAATTGGACTAAGTAAGTGAAACCGCTATATCAAAGGGGTTCCGCTAATCTTAGTCCGATTTTTTTATATCCTATTTACCCAATACCCATTTACCTAAGCCCTATTTTTATCCAGAGAGGAGTACACCGATGGCAAAAATAATTGTAACTATCAATGAAAAAGGGGCGTGGGCGAAACGGCCACGGCAACCACGCTTGCCTATCTTTTGTCTAAGAAAGGACACCGTATCGCCCTGATTGATTTTAACGGTCAGGGTCATTCTGGCAGTGAATACAGATGATTTGGATCAAAAAATCATCGGGGTATCGTCGGTATTGGTCATGCTCAGATATTTTTTAATAAAAAAAAGATAAAATAAAAGAGTTTTTTAAGCATTATCAGATCAAGAAGATTTAAAACACATAATTTAGAAATTTTGTTGATGAGTTTTTGTGCCTTTAGTCATATAGCCAAATGATAAATATAGATTAACATCTTAGAAACATTTCGTAATTATTTTACTAACAACAGAGAGATAGAATAAGAACAGCAAAATAAAGAAAGAGGTGTTAGAATGCAACAAAAAAAACTAGATATAGTTGACACACAGGTCCATATAGGCCCAGGAAAAATTGAAGAAACACTTGCCGCAATGAATGCATTGGGAATTCAGTCCATATTGATAGACGAATACTGGCTGCAAGATTTTTTTAGTTATAATCCTCATCACAAATTGAAAAATGGTGCTATACGTCCAATATGCCCGACAGCGGAACTTGCAGCACAACTTTATCCGAATCGTTTTTCATGGATGTTGCGAATAAATCCCCAAGATACGGAATATGCATCCGTTATTCGTCTTGTGCGGGATGCACCATCTGGTCTTGCAATTCGAATTATACCAGGCATGAATCCGCTGGATATTAAAGCATTTCATGAAGGTGTATACGATAAGATTATGTATGAAACTGCAAATTGCGGGCTTCCACTGAGTCTTTACCTGCCAGATCAACCGGAACTTATAGGAAAGGCCGCAAGAAAATATCCGGATTTACGAATAATTGTTGATCACTGCGGACTTTATAATAATGAAATGCGCGTAAATCTGTCAGGTGGAAAAGTCTTTTCTCAAAAAGAGCAGATGGAAATGTTTGATAAAGTACTGGCTTTATCAGATTTTCCGAATGTAGCGCTAAAGTGGGCACATTATTCTACGATGTTCCAAGGCCCTGCATTTCCGGGAGAAGAAATAAGGTCAGTTCTACGAAAAACAATCAATGCATTCGGCGTAGATAGAATTTTATGGGCAAGTGATTTTTCTGTAAATCAATCAGGAGAAAACTGGTCACAAATTCTATATAGCATGTTAGGAAATAGCGAGTTATCAGAAGACGAATTGACCGCAATTATTGGGAAAAATGCACGCACCTGGTTGAATTGGCCGTCGGGAGTTACAAAATAAAAAATACTGAAGAGATGTGTTTGTATGCAATCCTCGGTATTAATAAATATTAATAAAATAAATGGAGGTAAAATCATGAAAGAAACAAATTATTATAAACAGAGACAGGAAGGTTATGAAAATGTTCTGCAGGAGATTAAGGGCAATACGCAGAACCGTTCAGAGTTTGAGAACATGATGAAAGAAAGAATGCACCACTGGTGGGCCAACTGGAAACCAGATTATGAAGGATGGCTTAAATGTGCGGACAGCTTATATTCTAGGGAATGTATGATTGATGCAATCGGCGCAGAGCCACAGGTATACAAAGATTACCGTGCATCTATGAAACTTCAGCGTGACGCATTTGATATGGACATGGGACCTATAGAAACCTGTGTGGTGGAAGGAGATACTATATCTTTCAACTATAAAATGTATATGACTCCGAAAGCTGATCATGGGAAAATGAAGAAGGGTCAAACCATCACTTTGAAAGTATGTGAGTTTAATACATTTGATGAAGTTGGCGGCTACCATAAGCCAATGGTAGTGCATTTGCAGTTGATTGCATCAGAATTATAAAATTGCATCAAGAAAAAGTCTGTGATTTCTGTTATAAAGCAGAGAACGCAGACCTTTTGTATTACTGGCATATACCCCGGATCTTCTCCCGTATACATCGAAGCATCAAAAAACGCATTACATTGAGAATTATATAATAAAAGGCAACCAAACTCAGCTAGAAAGAGGAATATAAAAAACTGCAGACCAGCTTGAATATGGAATAAGCGAGGTTTGCGGCAAGAGAGAAATACAGGTTAATCGTCACGCGAAAGGGGATATTTAGAAGATATCGATGGCTACGATGATTGGCATATAATAATGTCTTTGCTTAGTTTACCATGGCCTGCAAATAAAACAACAATGCAGAAAGGGTATAGGTTGATAATACATAAGCGGCATAGGCAAGCGGGAATGCTTTAAGGTGGTTTGTAAAGACGGATACTAACAGGGCATTGTTGCCAATCTTCAGAAGCGAAGTGAGCATTATTCCTGATTTATGAAACTTTCCCCATAATGTCCTATACTTCTTCATGAAGCCTCACCATGTAGTTTGACCGTAAATGAACTCCCAACCCCAAGCGTGCTTTCCACTGAGATTTCACCGCCAAGAATACCCATGACACGTTTAACAAGAGCCAACCCCAGCCCGTTACCCTGCGTGGTGTGAGAAGTGTCACCCTGATAAAATTTATCAAATATTCGGCTGCCAACTTCGGCTGAAATTCTGCACCCGGTATCAGAAACCATGATGATAGCAGTACTGCCATTTTCTTTTAAACTGACAGTGATTTTTCCTTCTGGCTGAGTGAATTTCATCGCATTAGAAAAGAGATTATTTCAGACGAGGCTTAATAGCTCTGGATCTGCTTTCACTATGACATCATCAATGTCCGCCACTATCTCAAGGCTCTTTTTCTCCTATAAATCTTCAAATCCAAGCAAACATTCACGAAGCTGTTCTCCCAGGTCGAATGATAAAAACTCGGGGAATATCTGTTGGTTTTCCAGCTTGTTTAGACGCAGTATATTAGTAATTAGCTCGGAGAGCCTGTGGGAGGCATCTGAGACGGTTTTGCTGTACTCAATGCGCTTGTCCTCCGGAAGGCTGGGTGTTTGCAATATAGTGGCATAGTTCTGAATGACAGTAAGAGGCGTTTTCAGTTCATGTGAAACGTTAGCCATAAAATCGGTCTGTAGGGTTTCGGTACCGGAAAGCTCCAGCGCCATCTTATTGAAGTCCTCAATAATTACATCAAACTCATTCATGTTGTCAAGCATGTGGAATGGTTTGATTCTAGCTGTAAAATCCCCCGCTGTCAGCCTGTGGGTTGCTTTGAGAATGCGTTTGACTGGATGCTCCACTATAAACTTGCGCCGGAAGCCATCTATCATTGCACAAAGTAAGCTCAGGAACAGTACATTACCAAGAGTGATGAGAGCGCTGAATTTTACATCTCTCCACTGCATATTCATTGTTGTCAAAAAAAGCAAAAAGCAGCAGGTAACAATAATGGAAACAAGGAGAAAAAACAACAAATATTGACGGAATGAAAAAAGACTATGACTGACACGCTGATCCCGCTTCTTCTGGCTCATTTCAACACTGCCTTATATCCGAGTCCATGCACTGTTACAATTTCAAAATCATCGCAACTTGAGAGTTTGTCGCGCAGCTTTGTCATATATACATCCACAGTGCGGGGGCTAGATGAAGTTTCGCTGTCCCAAAACTCATCCATAAGCTGGGTTCTCGTAAAGGTTTTCTTCGGATAGGAAAGCAACTTATAAAGCAGGTTGAATTCACGGAGGGTAAGGAAAATCTCCTCGCCATTTAAGATGACGGTGCGTTCGTCGGCATCCATTGTCAGACTGCCTATGGTTAGTTTTTTGCTATTGGCTATCTTTGCTCGGCGAAGCAGCGCACCAATCCGCAGAACAAGTTCATCCAGCTCAAATGGCTTGACCAGGTAGTCGTCCACCCCCACACGGCCCCCCCCTGCTTGGATGCAAGGTCATTCCGCGCAGTCATAAATAGAATCGGAATTTCCTGATTGAGATTTCTTACATTTTCGGCAAACTCATAGCCGTCTACGCCAGGCATCATAATGTCGGAAGTAATTAGATCAAAAAGATTACTGTACATGGAGTCATATGCCTCGTTGCCATTAAAGCAGCCGATGGCCTCGTAGCCATTTTGTATTAAGTACGAACAAACTGCATGGTTTAGTTCATGGTCATCTTCCACAACAAGTATTTTGAACATGGGAAAACCTTCCTTCTTTTTTATAGTATATCATATGGTTGTTTAAGTATTATTTGCGTTTTTCATTTTAGTAAACTTTTATCAACAGAATGATGTGATATACAGATGTGCGTCACCTTATCAATATATGTGTTTGTTGTTTTTCCGTAAGCGGAGTGTTAGACAGTGTCAATCTCTGAAAAGGGAATATCATCACTTTGTGAAGAACTATTTTAGGCAAAATTTCAAGGGCGATCTGATACGATGCCCAAGGATAAGGCGCTGTACCGTTACCTTTAACACCAACCTGAGATTACGGAAATTGTTTTTGATATTACAACGACATAGACGGTAAGCTGAATTGATGGCATACCATATAATCATGGACAGGTACAAGCAGAGCTTCCTAATGAAACATTTGCCGATTTGGGATACAAGACATTTATCCAGATCCCATGATACAAGCAGTGTCTTTTATGAGTATGTATATGATGAGTATTATGATTACTATATTTGCTCGAATAATAAAACACTGAAATGCAGTACATCAAACAGGGAAAGACTTTCGTGAATGCAAGAGCTACGGAGCCGGCTGCAGGAATTGTCCGCATCTGGCTCATTGCACCAAGAGCAGATATCATGTTAAACTGATTATACGCCATATATAGAAAGACTTTTTGGAAATGCAAAGGAAAACCACAGTTTTCAATATACGCAGATGGTAGGAAAAGCTCGGATGGAAATGAAGGGACGACAGTCTTGTATACTGCTGTCCCTTATGTAAGAGTTCTTTTTACACTCTATTTGTGAGAATAATTAGCTTTTGGTATCTCCGCCATTTTTTCGATTTAAATAAGTATAGCTTCATAGAGATGATGGGAATTACTCACCCCACTATGGGGATACCAAGAAAATATACTGTAGCCTTCCCAGTACGACTTATTAATGAGACATAGCTGTTTTTTCTCGCAATTCTTTATTTGCACACTGAATTTCTTCCATTTTATCTCTGTTCAAAGGGTAGAACGGCATTAAGATCTGTGTGCTCAGCCAGCCTAGAATGGGCAGCCCCATCCACAGGAACATCGTCATCCAGAAAACAGGCGTTGTAGCTGGGTCGCCCGGTTGTGGCATGGTAGTGGTATAACCTACAGCCGCAATACAGAGCGCCACGATGGCTACAGCCATTCTAATAGCAACCCAAGTCCATTTGATCAGTTGTGTTTTAGTATTGCCTTTTCCGCGCAGTTTGGTGGCAAAAAAAACCATTAAAATTGTTGGAACCAATGTGATCATTCGGAGAGGACCGTTAAACGTATAATTGCCAATAATAACTCCAAACACCAAAGTTGTGATAGCGGACTGACCGGCCGCTGGCAATGCTTTCTGCTTTATCATAGGGGCAATAGCAAACATGGAGGCAATTGTTAGAATTGTGCCGCCGATTACACAGATAAGACACAACTCTTGAAATGCTTCCACAGTCAACCCACCATACTTGGGTGCCAAGACCATGCTCAGATAAGATGACATGGCGACTGAAAAAACAGACGTATAAATTGTACTATAACGGCCGTATGAAATACGCTGCTGCGGTTCATTGGTAAGAATTGGTGTTCCCATGTCCCGCGCAGTGGCATAAATGGAACGTCCTACGACATACAACAAATAAGCGAGTGCAAAAACCCCTAATCCGTTCCCGATGCCCCAGAAAAACATGATGAGAATACCCGACAAAAAAAGAACATAACCAACTGTCATCATGATACGTATACGTCCGTATTTTGCCGGCAAACATCATGAGCATCATGTACATATTGCTGGTTCCCGCAGAAATCGGCCATAACCATATCTGCCAATTTCTGCTCGACTGTAACACCTAACTTCAACTGTTTTTGACATTAATAAAACCCACCCTTTTTATATGTAAAACATGGATTTTGACTTTACAAAGTCAACTGTCCCCCTCCCTCTCATAGCTGTGCGTACACTGCAGAATCTCATGAACTTTCTGCGTCATTGTCATCACATGCACCTGCAGTGACAAACTCATACACACTTGCCAGCGTGTGGTCGTTTAACAACAGGTCTGTGTATCCCGCCTTCAAAAGATTTTTGACCTTAGGCTCACCCATGGTGCTAAACAAATCAATCCAATTTTCATAATTACAAAACTTATTACATAAATTGATTATTTGCTTAAAATAGCTTTGTATTCCCAAAGCTTATCCAGCGTAATTTCCAAGCATCTTGTACCTTCACATGGCCGTCAACCATAGATTCGGCCGCGCAGTCGATTCCCGATAGAACCATGCGGGTATCCCGTACAGGTATCTCTTCGAACCATCTACTCCTGTTCCTTCAGCTTAACATAATGCAAGCCTTGGGGGAGTAATTGTGAAAATGAATAGTAAAAATATTTGAGTGCAATTGACTAGTATAAAATGCATTATAACTAAGTTCTTCTTAAAAGAAGAACTTTTTTTGCATAAAAGATAAATAAATTGTTGTTATTCTTTTTTTGACTATTTTTTTGTCTAAATAGCAAAAAAATGATTCTTCTTTCTATTGATGTATTGTGTGTGTTGTCTAATGAAAATATAAAGAATATTATTTTTAAATCGACAAGGCCTATAAAGCACGTAGTTTCATAACCTTCCAGGGGCTGCGTGGAAAACGCTCAACGCAAATCCTGTTCTACGTTTCCGGCATCCTAATCTTGGGTGGTTTAGTGTGTATGAACAGGTGAAAACGGTGCAGCATAGCAGAGGTCCTGTATGAGAAAGACGAAGACAATATTGCTATCACGGAGGCGACAAATAAGTCTCTTGCAAGGATTCATCACCCGAAGAAAATTACCTTTATTAATTAAGACTAAAGGCCCGGAAAACTATGAAACTGAGCCTGGCAATAGCTATATTCGCAACAGTGCAAGAATAGAAAATTTCTTAAACGGATTGAGAAGCATTTGTTCTAATTACGAGGCGCAGTACAAAGAACCCCTTGGACAGCTTAATATAGCCAAAAAAAGCCTATGCACCTTACGCCTACAAAAGTGAACTGAGACGAAGCAATCCGTTTATGTGTATGGTTGCGGTTAAAGCGCCCGATACGCTGATTTTGTGTAACGACTGAGCTTCTGCTGCTCATCGCAGCCGGAAGCAGCCGTAAAGACAAATTATGATTTCATCAGGCTTGATATTATTTGTCATAACGCTTATTCTTATTATAAGACTAAGGGAGTAAAAGCAGTGGATTATATTACACAAAAGGAGGCTTCACAAAAAGGAGGTATTGCGGAACGGCGTGTTTGAAAACTATACGAAGAAGGCCGGATTGGTGGTATTGTACGTTTTGGAAAAGCGTGAAAGATTTCTGGTTTCTAAATGTGATGACAGCTAAAACCTTTGCTTTTGAATGCTTCTTAATAATTCACAAACATTTCCTTATCAGTACACTAACAAACTCCCGCTAAAATGGTTCACGGGGAAGTGTTTAAATATTTGGCAATTATTCAGTAATATAATAAAGATTAATGAAAACAGGAGGTGTTACCCTGATGATACACATCTTAGTGGTAGAAGATGACCGAGATTTGAATATGACAGTTTGCAGACATTTGAATAATCACAGCTATCAGGCTGTAGGCTGTCTGAGTGCGAGGGAGGCGTATGATCGCTTATACGCAGAACATTATGATCTAATCATCTCGGATATTATGATGCCGGTTATTGACGGATTTGAATTTGCGGAAACTGTACGACAGCAGGATCGGAACATCCCCATACTGTTTATGACGGCACGGGATGATTTTTCAGCAAAAGAAAAAGGTTATCATCTTGGTATTGATGATTACATGGTCAAGCCTATTGATTTGAATGAACTGCTCTTGCACATTGAGGCGTTGCTGCGTCGGGCCAATATAACAGCGGAGAAAAAACTGGTTATTGGGAATCTGATATTGGATGAAGATGATGTCAGCGCAACGGTAGGTGGCGAAGATGTGCCGCTCACCGTGCGGGAGTTTCAGATTTTGTTCAAGCTGCTGTCATACCCCAAGCGCACCTTTACCCGGAGCCAACTACTGGAGGAGTTTACTGGCATTGAAAATGAAAGCGGCTTGCGGACGGTGGATGTGTTTATTACCAACATTCGTTCAAAGTTCGCCCACTGTGACGCATTCAAAATTGTTACTGTGCGAGGTCTTGGATATAAGGCGGTGTTCCAATGAAAAAAGACCCTCGTATCAACGCTAAAAGCATGAGCTTTAGACGTTATCTCGTGCTCTACGGTTTTATCGTTTTTCTGCTTGGAAGCCATTCCGCACTTCAGATCATGATTCAGCAGAATGAAGAAATGAATGCTGTATATTTCGTGCTTACCATGCTTACCTATATTTTTTTCGTTAGCCTTCTGATAATGCTCGGTTTTTCCTTTTATTGGAAGGAATTTTTACTGAGGCCGGTCAGCTTGTTAAGCGGTGCTGCCCGAGATGTGGCACAGGGTGATTTCTCCGTGCGTATCCCACCCCAGCGAAACGATGGAAAAAAGGATGAATTTGAAGTGTTGTTTGATGATTTTAATGCCATGACAGCAGAGCTTGCCAGCACCGAAATGCTCAAAAAAGATTTTGTATCCAATGTATCTCATGAGCTGAAAACACCTCTTTCCGTTATTCAAAATTACGCCACAATCCTGCAAAGCGAAAGCCTGTCAGATGAGGAAAGTCAAGTGTACGCCTTGAGAATTGGAGAGGCATCCAATCGGCTTTCTGTTCTGGTCACAAACATTCTGCAAGTCAGCCGGTTAGAAAACCAGAAGATTCCCGTAAAACCAAAGTCCTTTAATTTAAGTGAGCAGCTTTGCCGCTGCGCTCTTGGGTTTGAGCAACTATGGGATGAAAAGGACATCACGTTGGACACGGAACTGGATCAGAATATCCTCTTAAACAGCGATGAGGAATTGTTGGATATTGTATGGAACAACCTTTTATCTAACGCTTTGAAGTTTACAGAACGTGACGGTTATGTCTATATAACGGCAAAAGTGGAGAACAATCAAGCAGTCGTTACCGTGAAAGATACCGGGTGTGGAATTGAAGCCAGTTCAATCCGTCATGTTTTTGACAAATTTTATCAGGCAGACATCTCCCATGCTACACAGGGGAATGGTTTGGGCTTGACTATGGTGCAGCAAATTGTTATTTTACTTGGAGGTGCGATTACTGTTGACAGTACACCAGGAGTTGGTTCAGCCTTTATGGTCCGATTAAAATTGTAATGCTTTTCTATACGTTCAAAAGCCGTCTGAAATTTTCAGGCGGCTTTTTCATTTTAACACGCCATTAACATTTGATTAAACTTAGACAAATAAAGTACCTTTATTCTATGATTACAAAGTGAAAGGAGGTATGCAATATGAAAAAGGTATTGATGATTTTAGCTTCAATAATAGCAGCGAGTGTAGGTATAGTTTGCTTTTTCAAGTTTGCTACGCAGGAATGAGGTGAGATTTATTATGAACTATTGTAAACACTGTGGTGCTGTGTTGGAGGAACAAGATACTTTTTGTGCTCGCTGTGGCATCAGAATCAATGACAATGCAAATGAAGCAGGCGGCGAAATCTTCTATGTTCATCCGGACGAGATCCCCCGCCAAAAGGAACCACCACAAAAACTATTCTGCGAATTGGCCTATTCCGGCATACTATTCTGGCTGCCATTGATGACTTGCCCCCAAAATGAGTATGCGAAGCACAGTGCCAATCAGGGGCTATGGGTCCTAATTGTATCCGCTGTAGCCTGTACTGCAATTCAAATTTTGGGGGTAGTAAAGGGTTTTCTGGCCGGTTGGGGTCTTGGCCTGCTATTCAACGGCATATATGCCCTGCTATTCATGATGTTTTTGTTCTTCATGTTTTTTATAGCCTATAAATGCTATCGGTGCGCTATGGCTGTTCATTATGACCGGGAGCCAGAATCCATTCTGTTTTTTGGCCAGTATCCCATTATAAAGTGAGGTGAATGATTGTGAATGGAAACTTCTGTAGAAACTGCGGCGAGAGATTGAAAAATAACGCAAATTTCTGCGCGGCTTGTGGAACGGCGGTCACCGCTAACAGTGGTCACTATGCAGGTGGTCATCATATAGGGGGAAATTACAGCTATCATTATGAAGTCAATGCCCCCACAGCCTCCACTGAACCGAATAGGCACTTACCGTTCTCGTGTATGCTGGCATATATTCCTATGATGTTCTGGATTCCGTTACTTACCAAGCCGGAAGATAGAACGCACCGGGCCTGTGCAAATCAAGGGCTTTGGCTCACAATGCTTTCTATAGCGTTTGGTATCGTCTTGTTTTTCGGTTGTGGATATCTTCAGCAAATCGGCATTATTAACTTTGCGGAAATCACAAACGTGTTTACCGGATGGACGGAAACAAATTGGCCTGAAAAATTGCCCGCCGCCTTGGCCTGTCAGTTGATCCTACCCTTTACCCTGTATGTACCAATCAACAGCATTTGCGGTTTCTTTTATGGGATGTGTTCTGATCGACCTTATTGTATAACACCATTTGGCAGGCTTCGTTTAATTAAATAAAAACTCTGGCAAGTTTCTTATTAAGTCTGGCGCTAACATATAATTACTGGTAAGGAGAGAATTATATGAAATGGTCTGAGCTGATTAGGGAAGCTTTGTTGAAACAAAGGGAACAAGGCCACAACACCTAATATCCGTAGCAGCGAATGCTCTGCTGCGGTTATAAAGCTGCTAATCAGTATTTACTCTTTATCAGCTTTCATGAGTACTAACACCTTTTACAATGCAAGCAGATACATTTAATTTGGAGAAATTACAGCTATAATGCCTGTATCAAGCGAAATGGAGGAATTTATATAATGAAGAAAATGAAAGAAAAAATATATCTTATAACGGGTGCGGCAGGTTTTCTTGGAAACCACATTTGCAGCGAACTACTTAAACGAGGAGAAAATATCCGTGCTTTGGTGCTGCCGGGTGATAAATCCATAAAATATGTTCCAAAGGATGTTGAGATTATAGAAGGAAATTTGTGTGATAAAGAATCACTTCAACAATTCTTTGACGTTCCCGCTGGCTACACTACTGTTCTGATTCACTGTGCAAGTATGATATCTGTTGACCCGGATTTTAATCAGAAAATTATTGATGTAAATGTGGGTGGTACATATAATATTATTGATATGTGTTTTGAACACCATGAATGTAAAAAGATAGTCTATGTTAGCAGTACAGGAGCAATACCTGAACCACCTAAGGGGAAAAAAATCCAAGAGGTATATCATTTTGATGCTGATAAGGTAATAGGTTGTTATAGTCAAAGTAAAGCTCTTGCTACGCAAGCTATATTGGATGCCGTAAATAAAAAAGGTCTTAACGCGTGCGTTGTTCACCCAAGTGGCATCCTGGGACCGGAAGATTATGCTATTAGCGAAAGTACTGGAAGTATTATAAGCATTCTAAATGGAGAAATGCCAGCGGGCATTCAGGGATCTTTTAATCTCTGTGATGTCCGTGATCTGGCTCATGGGTGTGTGATGGCAGCCGATAAGGGACGCAGCGGTGAGTGCTATATTTTAGGGAACAAAGAGGTGACACTTAAAGAAATCTGTAAGATGATGAAGCAAACTGCACCAGACTGCAAGCCGCCTAAATTCTTCCTGCCAATTGGAATTGCATATAAGCTTGCCGCCGCGATGGAAAAGCGTGCAAAAAAAACTGGTAAAAAGCCAGTTATGACTACTTTTGCAGTATATAATTTAGCTCGTAATAATTGTTTTGATTATACAAAGGCAGAACGTGAATTGGGGTATAAAACAAGACCATACGCAGATACACTCCGCGATGAGGTTGAGTGGTTGCGTGCTGCAGGAAAAATCAAGAATTTTAAGCATGAGGTTGAAAAATAATGAAAAAAGTATGTGTTATTACAGGTGGAGGTAGCGGTATGGGATTAGCCGCTGCTCAAATTCTTGCGAAACAGGAATGGTACGTAATTTTGGTGGGCCGTAACGAAAAAAAACTTGAGAATGCAGTTTTAGATATTAAAAAAATGGGTGGTGATGCAGAAGCTTTTAGCTGTGATGTTTCAGATTTTAACAGTACAGTTACCTTAGCACAGCATGCAAAGCAGTGTGGTGATGTGAAAGCTGTTATCCATGCAGCAGGAATGTCGCCACAAATGGGTGATGCAGAGAAAATTATGCGGTGCAATGCACTTGGAACAATAAATATTAATGATGCATTCTATGAGGTGATGTCATCTGGTGGTTGTATAATTGATACTTCGTCCATGTCTGCTTATCTGACTCCGCAGTTCATATTACCGAAAAAAAGCTATAGGCTCTGCCGTGTTAATCGTGAAAAGTTTTTCCGTAAAATGATGGCTCGAGTAAATATATTCCCGAAAAAGACCCGTTCTGGAGTAGCCTATGTTATCAGCAAAAACTTTGTAATATGGTATGCAAAAACTGATGCAATACGATTTGGAAAAAAGAACATCCGTGTGCTTAGTGTAACACCAGGTAACTTTGAAACACCTATGGGAGAGTTGGAAAAAGAAGAAGCGACTACGTATATAAAGTACAATGCTATCAAACGACTTGGAAAACCAGAAGAAATTGCACAGCTTTATGTGTTTTTAATAGATGAACGGTTAGGATACCTGACTGGAGCAGATATTTTGTGTGATGGTGGCTGTGTGGCCGGGGGTGCCAGTTCTTCTGAGCGTATGAGGAAATGAAAAACAGTAGAATCCATCTAATATCTAAAATCTCTAAAAACTTTGACAATTGATTTTGCAATTGAGACTTTTGGTGAAATTTGCCCTATATGCGCCA
Source organism: Clostridiaceae bacterium (assembly GCA_902363735.1). Lineage (GTDB taxonomy): Bacteria > Bacillota > Clostridia > Lachnospirales > Lachnospiraceae > Lacrimispora. Next base: position 494,744 of record CABJBA010000001.1, on the reverse strand, counting down.
ATCAACAATATTTGCGGCCTCTTTTGTGAGATGGGTTCGGATAGATCATATCGTATCACACTGTTTGGTAGAGTTTTACTAATAAAGTAAAAGCTACGGCAAGCTCTTTATAAATGTGCCGCTAAATATGATTACTAAAAAGGAAAGAATGATATGAAATGGATTGAAATAATTATGTAAACCAAAGTGCTTGCCGTAACGTCTCACCGGGTGAGCTGCACATTATGGGCGAGGTTACCACTACCGCATAGGTAGATTCCATCTTGAAAGGCCAATGAAAAGTCAAAAAGAGGGCTAGAAAATGCGCCTTGTATTATAGAACAGTTATTTCTGTTTGTAATTTGTTTTTGAACTGCTTACATTTTCAGGTGCGGCCCAGTAAAAAAAGAACCCTCAGTGTACCTCCCTGACGATTTCAGAAGGGAACCTATGCTTCAGCTCCGTTATCAAGGGACATTAGGGGAGTTGGGTTCGGCTTTATAGTAATCAAAATAATGGAAATAGGAGGTTGCCGCTATACTCTTTACTGTACGACCACGATTATGTGATTTATCCCGAAAAAAAAGTTGTTTCAATTTATGGGTCAAGTTCGCCCATGAGTTATGTGTATACAGTATGTAAGCGAAACGAACACCATGTATTGACAACGGTGTTCGTTTTTGCTGTGCACCTGCCAACGCACGTTATTAATTGGTGTAAGTCCAAAAATCACTGCACTCAAGGTTGATACTAATTGCTTTAGAACAATATTCTCTGTATTTATCATCTAACCTCAATTGTATGGCTTTTATGTAGCAAAATAAACCAACTCTGGAAAAAATCTATTTGACTTTATGTAAGTTATATACAATTTTTTGTGATAACAGAAATTCTTCAGTTGACTCTAAAACAATATTTCGAGTACTGTGAGGCTTAGTAAAAGAATCGTATTTTTGCGAACATGATCGAAATATTGTGTTGATAATAAAAAAGCGCAATAATTTGATCATGACAGCAGAATATTGATTGTTAATTTATTTGAAAATGTTTTACAATATGAAAAGTTATTCAAAGGATTCTGGAGGTATGTAATATATTTCTATGTCAAATCCGAGCTGTATCTGTTGGAATTACAATGAAACATGTTGAAGAGATCTGACCTGGTTTCAACATATCTATAGCTTTAATAATGGTATTATGTGTGGAAATCAATTGTTTTTAGCAACAGAATCCCAAATAGTAGCAGAGCTTTTAATGCTTCATGAACAGTAGAAAATCTGTGAATTGAATAACTTTTCAGTCACAACATCCCCGGAATTAGTAGGGCTAAAAATTTAAAATCCATATAAAGGAGAATTCTTTATTAGGTGGAAGCTCAGATATGGATATGCCGTTTAATATGGATACTATCTGGGGGAACTACAATGTGAAGTTACTGTAAGAATAGGAGGTTGTTAGTGAAAAATGACGTAAGTATCAAAACACAAAAATGGTGGGAAAATAAAACGTTGCGAATGATTCAAACTTGTTTGCGGGAAATAGATATGCTTGATATAAAAGCAGACGGATATGTTGATGAATTAAAAAAGTTCAAAGCGAATGTTGCTATGATTAATACATCCGGTATCATTGCAAGTTATGAAACAAAACTTCCTTATCACTTTCAAAGCCCATATTTGAAAGGGGATAGTCTTAAAGATATTGTAATTGCCTGTCATAATGCAGATATAAAAGTTATTGGAAGAATGGATTTCACAAAAATCCGCCAACCAATTTATGAGAAGAATCCTGAGTGGGCGTATATAAGCCCCAAAGGCAAAAATATTAGTTGCAATGGTGATGTACACGTTTGCTTCAACAGTAAGTATCAACAGGAATATGCTTTTGAAATAATACAAGAAACAATAAAGGAACTCGATATTGACGGCATTTATCTGAATATGGGAGGGTATATGTCAGCTATGGATTATGCGAATGGCTGGCAGGGAATATGCCAATGCGAGGGATGTAGACAGAGGTTTATGGAGATGTTTGGCATGAAATTGCCTAAGATTCCTGATAATAAAGATGAAGTATATCAGAAATACGTATTATTTCAAGAAGAAACCTTGAGAGAGTACCGCATAAGATTAGAAGATTTTGCAAGAGCAGTGAAATCGGATATCTTCATTGATAAACAGGATTTTATGAGAATAGAGGCCAATACATCATTTAAAGAGATGATGCCGAATTGGCAGTACAATGCTTCGGCACTTGCCAAGACAGCAGTAAGTTCCCGCATGGCAGATGTTATTGATATTGCTTCAGTGGATTTTATTGATATACCTTATCGTCACGTTGCTGTTTCACCATACCAACAGGAGCTTCGTTTAACACAAAGTCTGGCTAATGGTGGTTCCATTGATTATTTCGTAATAGGGAGACTGGATACCCATGCCGATAAATCAGGCCACGAGTCTGTAAAAAAAATTTATCAATATCATGCACAAAATGAGGAAGAATACCGGGACTTGGTTTCTACTGCACAAATTGCATTAATTCAGATAGACTCTCCTCTCCAGCTTCTTAGAAGAAAATCGGAATACCGTGGATGGTACAATTTTTTAGTGGAAAATCACTTTTTATTTGATTCTATTATAATGAAACCCGGACAAACCATTCACTTAAATAAATATAAGGTTATAATACTGCCTGATATAAGATATATTACGGATGAATTCGCCCTCCAGATCGACAATTTTGTTAAATTGGGCGGGATGGTAATTTCTGTAGGAAACACTGGATTATATGACAGTTCTGAAAAATTGCGTGATAAGCCCGCTATTAATTCGTTGGGTATCATTAAGATTGAAAGTATATGTTCTGATATGCGTTCATCTTATATAAAAATTACGGACAGAGACAAATATCCCAGGTTACCTAATACGGAGTTGGTTTATGTTCGCGGCAGTTATATCTATGCAAGTTATGAAAAAGACGTAGAGTTGCATTTGAACTTGATAGAACCACATATGTATGCGCCTCCTGAGAGAGCTTATTATAAATCAGTGTCAGATCATCCGGGATTTACCGTAAATTTTTATGGTAAGGGGAGAGGCGTATATATCCCTTGGGAACCCGGAAGAGAATATGCAGAGAATGGGTTTATGAACCTGTCAAATTTTATTGCTGACTTTTTAGAAACAGACTTAAAAATAAAACCGCTTGGCGGAAATCTGTCTCCAATGGTAGAAGTAACTGTTATGGAAAAGAAAGACCAATCAGCCATATATGTACAATTGATAAATAGTTCAGGATATACAGGGAACTCGTACTTTGAACCTATTACAATGCATGATATTAAAATAGTGGTTCCCTATGTAGGATATCCAAAATCTGTCACCAGTCTTGTCACTGATAAAAGCTGCCGTTTTGAAGTAAACAACGGTTCTGTTTCAGTCAAAATCGAGCAGCTTGGTTTATTTGAGGCAATAAAGATAGCTCCAGAATCAGCGGCGGAAAGGAGATGTGAGAAATATTAAGGATTATGAAAAGATATCTAGTGAAACTAGTTAATAATTACAGGGTATAGCAGATTGCATGTCTCTTGACTTTAGTGCAGCATTGGTTATTGGGGGGAACCACAGAAATAAGTTACTTATATAGGCATCACATTTTTAGTTTTTGTATGTTCAATCGTACACAGTAAAAGGAGAAGGGCAAGATGAAGAAGATCATTTTTTTAGTAGGGTTACTATCAGAAAAGAGAACACAGTTGCCCCGTTTAAGTTAGATATATCTTATATGTCAGTTATCATGATTTGATTACAGAAAATAGATACAGGTACTGATAAACAGTGCTTGACTTAAAGAGGAGCGAAAAATATGTCAATTAAAAAAACAACTGTGGATACTCCATCATGGCGAATTGTAGGTTGGTCCTGCCATCAGACCACCAGCAGCATTTTATCGATTGCTATGACTTTTGCCGCTTATCTGGCTGCCGGCGGTTACGGTATTGCAGTGGCAATGGCTGGTATCATTGCTACTTATACTCGTCTGTTTGACGCCTTTATTGATCCGTTTCTGGCAATGATCACAGATCGCGTACAGACCCGATTCGGTCGTATACGCCTCCTTATTGTTGTTGGCCGCAGCATCCAGACGCTTAGCATAATTGCACTGTTCTTTTGGGGAATTGGAAAAGGAGCCGTTGTTTACACAGTAATCTACTGTTTTTACTGTATTGGTTCCAGTATTGGTGCCATCGCCAGTCACACTGGAAACCCGATCATTACCACTAACCCCAAACAACGCCCTCTGATTTTTCGCTGGATGTTAATCTTCACCACTTTGATCAGCAGCTTCACCAGCGTCTATATGTCAAATGTTCTGTACCCCAAGTACAAAGGGCTGACCATTGAGGCTTTTCAGGAATTGGCACTTACAGTTATTGCTATTATGCTTATAATGGAGATCATTGCCTGCATATCCATTAGCCACAAGGATAAGCCAGGGGCCTTTCCTAAAAAAAAGGATGGTTCCAATGTCAGCTTCAAGGATGCCTGGAACCTGCTTAAGGGCAATCGCGCCATGCAGATGTATGTTATAGCGGGTGTTAGTGAAAAGGTCGCTGCGGAGGCATACAGGCAGGCTGCTGTCATCACACTGGTATTCGGTATTATTATCGGTAATTATGAATTCTATGGTACTTTTTCTATGCTCAGAATTATACCAAACATTCTGGTTTTACTTTTTGGGACCCGAATGGCTTGTAAGAGCGGTACAAAAAAAGCGCTGACCCAGTGGGCATTCATCAGCATGGGACTTACCGTTGCATTGACTGCATTTATGATGTTTATGGATCCTACCCAGATTAGTGTATCGATCATCCCAACTATCATCTTTAGTGTACTGTTTCTGGCTTATGGTGCCAGCTCTACAGTTGCGTCTGCCTGTGCCAATGCCATGGTACCTGACATTGTTGATTATGAACTGGCGCGCAGCGGCAGCTTTGTACCGGGTACAGTAGGGACTATGTATTCATTTATTGACGAGATGGTATCTTCGTTATCTACGACCCTTGTTGGCTTTTGCCTGACTGCCGTAGGTTATGTGTCCGTTCAGCCTCAGCCGGGCGACCCTTCCAGCCCTCAAATTTTTGGAATAACCATGTTCCTTTGGATGGGGATGCCGTTCTTAGGCTGGCTCATCACCATCATTGTTATGAAGTGGTATCCGCTGGACAGTGAAAAAATGATTGAAGTTCAGAAAATAAATAAAGAATTGCGCGAAACAACACAGACTACATAGTATTATATCCATCTGGAAGTTCATCTTTCGAAGAATTATGCTGAAAGCGCATTTGGTGCTTTCGGCATAATTCATATTACCCTTAGAAGATTTATAATTTATAGAATAAAAAGGCGCAACAATTCTTATAATTTGTATGTGTCTCAAAAAAAGCAGAGGAAGTGCTAAAATATATGAGAAAAATAATATTAATAAATGAAGAGTGGAAATTTATAAAAGAAAATGTAAAAACAGAAGAAGTTTTAACAGTGCCAGGCCAGGCGGTCAATCTTCCACATACATGGAATGATGTTGACGGGCAAGATGGGGGCAATGATTATTATAGAGGGACATGCTGGTATGGGAAGAAATTTGCCAAACCGGTATTAAATCAGGGTGATCAGGTATATTTGGAATTCAGAGGAGTAAATTCTACTGCAGTTGTATGGGCTAACAATGCGAAACTATTACAGCATGACGGAGGTTATTCTACCTTCAGGGTAAATATTACAGAAACTCTGAAGGATGTAAATGAACTGGTGGTTTCTGTTGATAATTCACCTAATGACAGCGTATATCCTCAGAAGGCTGACTTTACATTTTATGGTGGAATTTATCGTGATGTATATATGGTGATTGTACCCGCCAGCCATTTTGACATGGACTATTATGGAGGGGGCGGTTTACAAATAACTTCGGAGATAAATGAAAAAACTGCAGTTGTAACACTGAAATCATATATTTCAGGGGAAGCCGAAGCTGTTTGCTACACGATCGAAGGTGTAGGTGATATAAAAGTGCCTGTTGTAAATGGAGTTGCTACCGGCAGTATTATGATTTCGGATGCTCATTTATGGGCTGGAGTGGCAGATCCATATTTATATAAAGTCAAAGCAGAACTTATAAAAGGAGGCGTGATAATTGATGAAGTTAATAGCCGTTTTGGCTGCAGAAGCTTTTCTTTTGACAAGGACAAAGGATTTATTCTAAATGGACAGGCTTACCCTCTCAGAGGAGTTTCCCGTCACCAGGACAGAAGAGGTGCCGGAAATGCCATTACGAAAGAAATGATGCTGGAGGATATGAAATTAATAAAAGAGATTGGTGCCAATACCATTCGGCTGGCCCATTACCAGCATGACCAGTATTTTTATGATTTATGTGATAAATATGGTATGATCGTTTGGGCTGAAATACCTTATATCACTGAACATATGCCCCTTGGCAGAGAGAATACTATCAGTCAAATGACAGAGTTAATAACACAGAACTATAACCATCCTTCCATTGTTTGCTGGGGATTATCGAATGAAATATCCGTTACAGGGGTAACGGAGGATTTAATGGAGAATCACAGAATATTAAATGATTTAGCACATCGTATGGATCAAACCAGAGTAACGACCATGGCCCATGCCTTTATGCTTGAAATTGATGAACCCTTAGTATTTTTACCGGATGTGATGTCCTATAATTTATACTACGGATGGTATTTAGGAAAGTTAACTGATAATGATGTGTTTTTTGATAACTTCCGTAAAAAGTATCCAAATAAAATAATCGGCTTGGCTGAGTACGGCGCGGATGCCTGCCCGAAATGGCAAACCTCTGCACCAGAGAAAGGGGATTATACTGAACAATATCAGTGCGTCTATCATGAACATTTATTAAACATGTTTAAGGAACGTCCTTACCTTTGGGCAACTCATGTCTGGAATATGTTTGATTTTGCGGCAGACGGCCGTGATGAAGGGGGGGAGCATGGAGTTAACCAGAAGGGACTTGTGACCTTTGACAGAAAGTATAAAAAGGATGCGTTTTATCTTTATAAGGCATATTGGGGTAGAGAACCTTTTGTACACCTTTGCGGAAGAAACTATGTAGAACGCCCGGAAGAAGAAACGGAAGTAAAGGTATACTCTAATTATGAAACGGTTGAATTATATAATAATGGTGAACTGGTAGATAAGCAAAGTAGTGATAAGGTATTTACTTTTAAACTGAAACTACAAAGTAATCATAAAATTGAAGCAAAAGCAACTAATTGTTCTGATGAAATTTTTGTAACTAAAGTTCCAGAAGCAAATAAGGCTTATCAATTAACTGACAGGGAAGTAATCAATTGGTTTGATGATCCGGAAATGAACTGTCCAGAAGGGTATTATTCTATTAAAGATACAATGGCGGAGATACGCCAATCTCCGGAAGGAACAAGAGTACTGGACGATATGATGAGCTATGTAAAATCAAAGCGTGGAGATGTTGCTAAAAATGTAAAGCAATCAGAATCCATGATCAGAATTATGAATGCTGTGACAGTAGAAACGTTGATAAAACAATCGGGAGGCTCTATTCCTAAGGAAATGGTTGTTAAAGTTAATCAAGCATTAAACAAAGTTAAAAAGATAAAATAATACAATAATATAAGGAATGATTTAGTAAAGAATCATTCCTTATATTGTACTTTTGCTTTTGCGATAAGCACTGGGTGTTTCTCCAGTATTCTTACTGAACACAGAAGTAAAATAGCTTCTTGAGCCGAATCCAAGTTCTTCGCTAATATTTTCAATGTTGAAATTAGTACTTGTCAACATATATTTGGCTCTTTCAATTCGCTTATTACATATATAATCTGTGAGGGAGAGGCCTACTTCCTGCTCAAATTTTCTTGATAAGTAATAAACGGAATATCCAACTTTTTTCGCCAGAAAATCAAGTGAAAGTTTTTCGCCGGGATGTGTATCTATATATGCACAGCACATTCTTATAGGGCTGGAGCAAGAGGAAAGTTTCTGCATTTCATAGACACGTTGTATATAGTCTGATAACATACCGTCACTTAGTTCAGTCAGACCGCTGACGGAGTAACATTTATTAAGCATTCTTCTGTATTCAGAGCATAGCGAAAATGATGTCTTACGCGGAAGACCACCTTCTACCGCAGTGCGTGAAACCAGAGTTAAAAGTACATGAATGTGTTGTCTATAGTAATCTACACCTATTTTTTCACCGTCGTAAATCCAGGTTGAGAATATGGAAGCCCGATCAATAACATCACGATAGCTTAGATCTCCGTTTCGTACTTTATAAAGAAGTTCCTGTTCAATATTCCAATAGCCGCTGGTTCCCTCAAATTGATCCAACAATACCCTGCCGGGTTTCCGGTGTTTTGGTGCCTTCGTACTATACGTTAAAACCTCAGAAGCAGAAATTGATTCAGCATTCAGACTATAATGAAGCATCAGTGCAAACTGCATGATGCTAGAGGTTGTAAGCATTGGCAATGATTGTAAAGATGAGCGCATAATGGCTTCTTTCTCTCGGTCCAAACATAGTGTTTTTAAGATATCCGTATAACTTTTCTCATCATTATATCCTTTAAAAAATGGTCCTTTCATGTATATAGCAGTAATATTATTTTCCGATTTCTCAAATGAAATAATACACGTCAATATGGCAGAAATTGTATAAATAATAGGTACGTGACACTTACGCATATGTTCTTCGATTGTTTTACGGTGCCCTTCGGATAATAAGAGCTTATCAAATAAAGCTTCGTGAGGACAGTTACTCTTAATTAAGTTAAATTGCTTATCATATTTCCAGTTCCATGTATTATAGCAGCAACCAGTCAGTTGTTGAAAGGCTTCTAAAAGTTCTTCCTTTCCAAGCACCTGCATCACCTCCAATCATTACAATATTAATAATAAATTATATACTGTTCTTTTACAAAAACAAAGATAATGACAATGTTCAAATTGCTATATTAATGATAATACAACTGTGATTTTTGAACATATAATTGTAATTGGTGTCATTTTTGTGATTCATCATACCACAATATGCACTTAAATACAAGGATAATCCTGAAAGTATTGTATAAAATGTAGAGGCGTTTTTCTGTATTGCATGAGGTAATCATGATGCATTTCTCTATTATAGTAGTACATGTACATAAATTTATATTAGTAAAATGTTAGTATTTTTGTTAGAACTGGTAAAAAAACAATTTAAATCATAGTAAGTTTTTGCAATAGGTTAAGATAAAACGGTACTCTAAAAAGAAAGGTTTGATAGTCAATATGGATATACGTTTATAAATTTAGTTGCAGAAGGCCGTCAATGGTTGATCGGACCAACGAAAAAAAATTCTTTAAAAATAAAAAGGAAAAACGAAGAAAAAACAAAGTTACAGGAGGTAATAATTGTGAAAGTGAATCATAAAAATATAATCGTAACTGGGGGAGGGAGTGGCGTAGGGAGACAATTGGCACTAACACTTCTTTCAAAAGGATCATTCGTTATTGCGGTTGATATTAATCAGGCAGCTTTGGAGGAAACCAATAGAATTTCAGGCAATAACAAAAACTTATCCACTCATGTTGTTGATATATCAAACAGAGAACGTGTATCTGTTTTTGCAGAAAAAACTGAAAACAATTATAAAGATATAGACGGACTGATTAATTGTGCCGGTATTATTCAGCCTTTTATCAATATTAATGATTTAGAGCTTGAAAGAATTGACCGTGTAATGAATGTGAATTTTTATGGTACTCTCTATATGACAAAGGCTTTTTTGCCACTTCTACTGAAACGCCCAGAGGCCCATATTATTAATGTATCAAGCATGGGAGGGTTTCTTCCTGTACCGGGACAAGGTATTTATGGTGCTTCAAAAGCAGCAGTGAAAGTTATGACCGAATCTCTATATTCTGAACTGACAGGAACGAACGTTCGCACCACTGTTGTTTTTCCGGGTGGCGTAGCCACTGATATTAAAATAAATTCGGATATTAAAGGAAGTAAGTCTGTATCAGAAGATTCAAAAGCAAAGAAGTTACTGTCCCCTAAGCAGGCGGCAGAAATGATTGTTGATGCAATGGAACATAACCGTTTCCGAGTATTTATTGGAAAAGATTGTAAGGCAATGAATTTTGTATACAGCCTTGCACCTGTGTTTGCCATCAAATTGATAAAAAGAGTTATGAATTCTAATATCCATTAGAATTTTTTATGAAGTGTACTTTTTCTGCAAGGGGGCGTTGCTTTACAGATGAGAAATCCTCTGTGGAGCAGCACTCCATTTTTGTTTTAAAATCCTCCCTCTTTTTAGCCGTCAGCCAGAATTTACTAATGAGTTGCTTATAGTAAGTTAAAAATGTAAAAAACCAATTCATAACACAAACTATAAAAAGCCATGGAAATATATAAAAAGACTCTATTGTGACTGAGTATAAAGATAAGATAATATATGTAAGGAAGTGTAAGAATTTAAAGAAAGAGTTGGAGGTTTTTATGACAAGAAAAAGAAAAGTTGCAGCGGTAGTTTTAGCGCCACCGCTTAAGAAAAAAACTAGTCTTATCAGTGATGTAAAGAAATGCTGGCCTTATTATGTAATGGTACTTCCGGGTGTCATATTCTTTTTAATATTCAAGTACATTCCCATGTTGGGAAGCGTGATTGCATTTCAGGATTATTCCGTTTTTAAAGGTTTCGTCGGAAGCGACTGGGTTGGTTTAAAGCATTTCAGAACATTGATTACATATCCTGATTTCATACGGATATTTACCAACACACTGGTTCTGGGATTATGCAAGACAGTTTTAATATTCCCTATACCGGTAATTTTGTCATTGATGCTTAATGAGGTGAAAAATCTAAAGGTGAAAAAGACTATACAAACGGCAGTTTATATTCCGTACTTTCTCTCCTGGGTAATTGTTGGAGGACTGGTTTTTGATATATTTGGAGTAGGAGGTCTTTTTAACAATATACGTAATTTCTTGGGTTTTGATACTTTGCTGGCGATGCAGAAGGAATCTTGGTTTCGTCCCATTTATATAATCTCTTCAATTTGGAAGGAAGCAGGTTGGGGAACTGTCGTATACTTGGCTGCCATCAGCGGAATTGATCCTGCTTTATATGAATCGTCTGCAATAGATGGTGCATCGAGGTTTGCAAGAATGAAATATATTACGTTTCCACTTATAATTCCATCCATCTTAACTTTATTCCTACTGAGCATCGGAAGTTTTCTTGAACTGGGATTTGAGCAGGTATTTAATTTGTTGACACCTATGACTTACAGTGTGGGAGATATTTTCGATACGTATGTTTATCGCGTAGGAATCCAGCAGGCCCGTTACAGCTTTACAACAGCAGTAGGATTATTTCAATCAACAATCGGCCTGATTCTTGTATTGACGTTTAATAAACTAGCTAACAAATTTTCGGATGATGGAGGATTATGGTGATGAGAGAATCGACGAAAGATCGGTTTTTTGTAGGGATAATAACTCTTCTTCTTGGAATATTGGGACTTATTGCATTGATCCCTCTTCTTACGGTAATTGCAAGATCCCTCAGCTCTAAAGCAGCTTCAGATATGAATATTATCAATTTATTGCCTGTAGGTTTTACCTTTGATTCTTGGAAGTACATTTTATCAGATATAGGACTTTGGAGAGCTTTTTTTATTAGTTTCATTACGACGGTTATTGGTACGACACTTGCTTTGATGATTACGGCTTTGATGGCCTATCCTCTTTCTAAAAAAGATTTTAAATTAGGTAGGTTATTAATGCTAATTGTAATCATTACCATGATTTTTAAAGCTCCTGTCGTTCCGTATTTCTTAACGGTTAAGGGACTAGGTCTGCTTAATAATCCGTTGGTGCTGATTTTACCTCATATTTTGAGCGCTTATAATCTTGCTATCATGAGGACTTTTTTTCAACAGTTTCCGAAGGAAGTGGAGGAGGCGGCCATGATTGATGGATGTGGGTGTTTCCAAATTCTTTATAAGATCGTACTCCCGTCCTCTAAAGCGGTTCTTGCAACCGTAGGATTGTTCTATGCAGTGACAATATGGAATCAGTTTCAGACTCCAGTCATGTTTATACAGAAAACAGAACTGTTTCCACTGCAATTAAAGATAAAGCAATTAATCAGCGGAGGAAGTGATCTTGCTAATATAGTGGCAGTGAGCAATGTAAACTATACTGAAAGTACATTAAGTGCAGCGGCGGTTGTGTTTGCCATTATTCCGATTATAGCAATTTATCCATGGCTTTTGAAGTATTTTGCCAAGGGAGCTATGCTCGGGTCTGTAAAAGGCTAAAGTTGTTAGAAGAAGTATAATGTATGGTATTAAAAAAATTAATATAATAAAACATGGGAGGTTTACGAAATGAAATGGAACAAAATAATTGCTCTTGTACTTGTTGGAGCGATGGTATTACCGACATTAACCGGATGTTCAAAAGAAACAGGCAAGGAAACGGAAGGAACAGAATCTGCGATTAAGTCTACGGAAAGTGGCTCTACGCCTGCTAAGACAGTGGATTTGGAAATCTGGAACGTTAATGATGGTTTCCTGGAGGTGAAAAAAGATGGGGCTCTATACAATTTTTATAAGGATATAATCGGGGTGGGACTCGTTTCACCCTATGTGGAATGGAATGGTGGAACTACATATCAGGAGCAGTTAAATTTAAAAATTGCTTCTGGTGAAATGCCTGATATTTTTCTTCCTGTTAATGGTATGGAAGTAGACCTGGTTAAGAATGGAGCGCTGCTTGATTTGACGGATCTCTTACCGGAAAAGGCGCCCCATTTATGGGAATCAATTCCGAAGGAGGTCTGGGATGTAATTCGTTCCTACGATCCAAATGGAAACGGCAGAATCTATATGATTCCCACGGTGGTTGATTATCCGATGAGTGGCGGAATTATCCGGCAGGATTGGCTTGATAAGTTGGGATTGCCTATGCCTCAGACACAGGAAGAGTATGTAAATGTACTGCGTGCGTTTAAAACGCAGGATCCAAATGGGAACGGTCAAGCAGATGAAATTCCTACCGGCGGACGTCAGGAGGCCAGATGGATGGATCATTTATTTTCCATGTATGGAATTGCTATGTGGGAAGGAAATCCCCAGTGGGACATTTATAACGGAGAGCTGACCTATTCAGGGGTGACTCAGAATATGAAAGATGCCCTTCAGTTTATGAGTGAGTTATACAAGGAAGGGCTTATGGATCAGGAAACACTGTTAAATGATAAAGCTGCCTGGGAGGGAAAGCTTGCTTCAAATCAAGTCGGAGAGTACTTCCATAATGCATTTACAATCAATCAAAAGGCAGACTCTATTTTCAACTCAACAGGCGTGAGGCCAGACTTGGCAGTAGTGCCTCCCATCAGTGCGCCGGGTTATGAAGGATTTTACACAGAGAAAATGAGTAAAGGAATCCAGTGGGTTGTTAAGAATACCGATGATCAGGAAGAAATTGACGCCTGCTTGAAAGTTCTTGACGCATATGGAAATAAGGATTTATGGCTGAATTTCTTCCTTGGAGTAGAAGGAATGCACTCCGAAATGGTAGACGGAGAGTTGAAGCTTCTTCCGGAAGATAAAAAGACCATGGAAAATCTGTTATTATTGCCAGCGAAGGAAATTTCTACAGTAGAAGGTGTTAGACAGCTATTGGAAGCCGTTAGAACGGAGGAGACTGCTTGGTCTGTCGATATGGCCATTGATAACTTGATAAAGATGCCTGAATATGGCAAGCTCATTGCTGGAGATGGTATGCCGAATAGCGTTTATGAAGGGTATCCTGACATTATGAACAGAACCTTATATGTGGAATATGCTTCTAAAATAATTGCTGGAGAATATTCTATCGATAAATTTGATGAATTTGTAGAAAAATGGTATACTTCCGGCGGAGAAGATGTGACAAATGCAGCCAGAGAATGGTATGCAACAACGCAACAATAATAAGATGTCAGCCGGGCAGCAAAGAGAAAATCTTTGCTGCTTGGACCATTAATAAACAGCCTAATATATTGTGTAAAGGATTAGACAAACTCATATAATAAATTATGGAAACGGTCAGGTGGCTGAAATTCCTACTGGTGACGTCAGGAGGCCAGGTGGATGGATCATTTATTCTCCATGTACGGAATTGTTATGTGGGAAGGAAATCCACAATGGTATATTTACGACGGGAGACTGACCTATTCTGCTGTAACTAAAAATATGAAAGACGCTCTTCAGTTTATGAGTGAGTTATACAAGGAAGGGCTTATTGATCAGGAAACACTGTTAAATGATAAAGCTGGCTGGGAAAGAAAGATAAGTTCGAATCGGATTGGGGTGTACTTCCATTGGGCACAGACAACAAATAAAAGGCAGAATCAATCTATAATTCAATAGGCGTGAAACCAAACCTGGTACTGACATTTCTACAGTGAGGAGTGTAACACAGCTATTGGAAAACATTAGAACGGATGAGACTTCATGGTCTGTCGATATGAGTGTTGCTAATTTGGCAAAAATGCCTGAATACGGAAAACTGATTGCTGAAAATGGCATACCAACGAGTATATATGAAACGTATCCTGATATTATGAACAGGACTCTCTGTATGTGGAATACGCATCTAAAATCATTACAGGAGAATATCCTATTGATAAATTTGATGAATTTGTAGAAAAATGGTATGCTTCGGGCGGAGAAGCGGTGACTAAGGCAGCTGGAGAATGGTATGAGAAAATAAAGCAATAAATATATCGACTAAGTGGCATGAAAAACCCTCCTGCTGCTTGGGATGATTATAAATATGCTTTATTAGGGAGGACAAGATGAGAAAAGGCGCTTTCAGGGATATGAAAATAGGAAAAAAGCTCATATTGAGCTATCTTTTGGCATGCCTTGTCCCCCTTTTGGCAATGAGTATGATTATCTATAAGGTATCGGCTGATAACCTCGAAGAGGCTTCATTGGAATTTGCTTCAGTCTTTAGTTCTCAAATCGTTACAAATATTGATGACCTTATTGAGGAATATGATAAGGTGACAAAATCGGTACTTGTGGATAATGATGTTATTTACAGACTAGGTGACAGCACAAATTATTCCATACTGGAGCAGGTGAACATACAACTGGATGTGCGAAAGATTATGCTGCGTCTGATGACTCTTAAACCGGAAATTAAGGGAATCATTTTCTTGACAAAAAATGATTGCCTTTATCAATTTAATACTGATGGGGCCAATGTTGAAGTTAAAAGATTAAATGACCAAGTTTGGCTAAGCAGAATCATGAAAGCAGAAGATAAATTGACAATTACTTCAATACATGACAAATCTTATTATGACAGAAATTCAAATGGGATCACGTTAACGGTAGGAAGACAGATTTTTAACAATGTAGGTGCATACGTAGGCGTTCTTTTAATTGATTTAGAACCCTCCAGTTTGATTAAATTAAGTGACGGTTTTCTTCTGGCTCGAAATAACTATAATATAAAAATCAGCATTACGGATGCTTACAATGGAATCTTATACGATTCCGATGTAGCAAGTGGAAGAATCACATGGGAACAGGCACAGGATACAGATAATCCGTTCCTGTTTAATAAGAGAGCCAGTGATTATCTGATCTTGACAAACGAAACAAAGAGGGGAGGTTTAAAAATCAATGCGGTCATTCCACGGAGTGACTTATTGTTTAAGATCAATAAAATCGGTTTCGTAACAATTTTTGCCCTACTGGCATGTATTGGCATTGTTGTTGTAATCTCTGCCTTGTTCAGCCGGACGATAACAAAACCTATCAGGAAGATGCAGCAGAGAATGAATCAGGTAGAGCAAGGCCAATATAAGGTCTTGATTCAAAAAGAGTCGAATGATGAAATTGGCAATCTGGTAACCAGCTATAACCACATGGTTATAAAAATCAAAACACTGATTGAGGAGGTTTATATAGCTGAAATCAAGGAAAAAAATGCAAAATTCCTAGCTCTTCAGACCCAGATAAATCCACATATGCTTTACAATACACTGGATTCTATTCGAATGAAGGCACTGGTAAATGGGGATGATGAAGTTGCAGAAATGATTAAAATTCTTGCTAAAATGTTTCGCAATGCGCTAAGCAAACAGACCACTGCTAATTTAATAAAAGATGAGGTCGACTATGTTGCGAACTATGTAAAGCTTCAGAACATGCGGTTTTATAATATGTTTTCCCTCAATATGGATTTAGAAGAGAAGATTTTGAACTCTTCTATAATTTCCATGGTGCTGCAGCCTGTTATTGAGAACAGCATAGAGCATGGATTTAAAGGGTATAATACACCGCTTCATATTAACTTAAAGGGAACTGTAACACAGGAAGATAATTTACTTCTCCAAATTAGTGATAATGGGAAGGGCATGCATCCAGATCGGGTGGAAGAAATTAATAAATTGATTACCAGTCCGGATTCTCATTGGTTATCACTGGAAGTGGTGAAGGAAGAAGGGGAGAACAGCATTGGTCTTAAAAATATCGCAGAGCGCATTAAACTCCATTTTGGTAGGGAGTATTATTTAAAAATAGCAAACAGTTCTGAAAAAGGTACCGTTATAGAAATTTTAATACCGGGGAAATGGAATGATGCTTAAGCATAAGGGGATTAATATGATCTATGATGTATTGGTGGTAGATGATGAAATTTTAATCGCAGAGGGGCTTAAATTTCTGATTGAGCGTATGGTGCCGGAATGCCGTGTTGTAGGTCTGGCTTTTGATGGATTACAAGGATATAAAAAGGCGGTGGAACTGTCTCCTCACATTATACTAACCGATATCCGTATGCCGGAATGTAATGGAATCGAAATGATAAGCAGGTTAAAAGAGGCCGGTAATCTGGCTCGGTTTATAATATTAAGCGGATATGCAGAATTTAAATACGCCAGAAGTGCCATGGCACTGGGGGTAGAAGATTATATTACGAAGCCTGTGGAGGAAGATGAGTTATGTTCTGTACTCAAGAAATCCTGTAATTTCATTTTGGAATCTAGGAAAAAGAATGAACTGATTTTAGAAATGGAACATTCTATGAAAGAGTATGTGCTGAAAGATATTTTGGAATTGTCTGGGGCGGACATAGAGAAAAAGAAAAGCCGTCTTGATAATTTGGGCTTTCCGGTCATATGTAAAAGGTACAATTGTATTGTTCTGGAAAACAGCAGAGTGGATCAGGAGGAAACAGGAAAATTATTTTATCAGAATATTGGAGAGTTGGCGGACAAGCATTTCTCTTTCAGTAAATCGAGAATTGTAATTCCTTATTCTGCGTCCTTGGCTATTGTTATACTGGCTTTTGAGAATGAGGTTGATTATAGGCATTTGCTAAATGCTGCGGGTAAGTTTCGGTTGGAACTGGCAGATAAAATCGGAGTTTCAGTGAGTGGAGGTGCAGGTCTGATACATCATAAAATAGAAGAAATCAGAGAATCCTTCGAGGAAGCAAGGTGTGCTTTAAACTATAAGGTAATTAAAGGTCCGGACTGCATCATCAGCTATGAGGAGATCAGAAGAATTACGGCAACACCTAAGCTGATAGAGTTGGAGGATATAATGAAACTGGAAGCTTGCATCGATACCATGGATGATAACGGCTGCCGTCAAATTATTGAAGAAATATTCTGGAAAGTGGGAAAAGAAAAAAACTTGACTCTTAACGATTTACAGCTTTTAAGTCTGAATCTTGTCCTGACTGGAATTAGAAAAATGCCATTTATGCAGTTTCAATTAAATGATTACTTGGGAAGGAATATTCTTTCGCTGGAGAGTATTTCAAAATTCCAAACTATTGAACAATTAAAAAACTGGATTATCAATACGATTAAAAGTATGAATGAGCTGATGCTGAAAGAAAACATACCGAAAAAACAGGATGTGGTGGCAAAAGCTAAGGAATACATGGATAAAAATTTTACTAAAAAAATAAGCCTCAATGATATATCCGAACGTTTTTTCATTAACCCCTATTATTTCAGCCAGCTTTTCAAGAGAAAAACAGGAGAAACATATAACAACTATATTACTGGTCTGCGGGTCAGCCGTGCCAAGATGCTTCTCGAAGAAACCGACTTGAATATTTATGAAATCTGTGAAATGGTCGGATATTCAGATACCAATCACTTTAATAAGATATTTGAAAGACGTATGGGTGTAAAACCCAGTGAGTATAAAAAGAATAATCATCAATCGTAATGTAAGTGGTAAAAATTTATAAGTTGATATGAAGCGGAAAGAAGGTTTAATAAAATATGGGCAATTGGTGGAATGAAAGGCCGTGGAGGTTAATACAGACAAACCTGAGAGAAATCGACATGGTTGATATCGATGCGGGACAGTATATAAAGCAGCTGAAGGATTTTGGTGCAACTGTAGTAATGATCAATACCGGAGGAATTCTGGCAAGCTATCATTCAGACATTGAAGATCATACAGTTTGTGAGTATCTTACCGGGGATTCACTTAGTAAAATTATGGATGAATGTCATAGGGCTGACATTAAGGTAATTGCGAGAATGGATTTCTCAAAGGTGAAAAGACAGGTTTTTGAGAAGCACCCTGATTGGGCATACCGCTCGAGGAAAGGTGAAATTATCGATTACAACGGCAATGTCCATATGTGCCCTTGCGGAGGATATCTTCAGGAAAAGATATATGAGATTATGAAAGAAGCAGCAATCAGGCTGCCAATTGACGGTGTCTTCATGAATATGGGAGGATTTCGGCAGATGGACTATAGCTACAATTATTATGATATATGCCATTGTAATAATTGTAAAAGACTTTTCAAGGAACAATTCGGGCTGGATCTCCCTGATAAAGAAGATATGAATGATATTGTGTATAGAAAGTATAAAGTATTTCAGAAGGTCATTACAAAGTCAATTCAGAGTCGGATGTATGACATGCTTAAATTGATCAATCCACAGATTGCTGTAGATGGAATTGATTTTTCAAGAATTGAATCCGGAACCGAGTATCCGCGTAAGGAGCCTCAGTGGATGTATAATTCTTCTTCGGTGGCCAGGTGTGAGAAATCACTGAAACCTTTCAGGGTATGCAGTAATGCAGCAGTAGATTTTATAGGATTTTATTATAGACATGTGGCGGTAAGCCCCAATATGCAGTCGCTTAGAATGTGGCAGGATGTGGCTAATTATATAGGTCTTGATTACTATGTGATGGGACGGCTTGATAATCATCAGGATAGGAGTGGTTATGTACGCGTAAAAAGAGCATTTAAATACATATCTGAACACGAGGAAATCTATAAAAACATGCAGATCAGGGGAGATGCACTCCTGATAAGGTTTGCAAGATATGATGCATCGCTTGAAGCATGCGGTTGGATTCGCGCTCTTACAGAAAGTCATATTCTATTAGAGGAATCTGACCCTGATAATATTACATCGTTAGAAGACATTGCGAGATTTAAAACCGTAATTTTTGCAGATATTCAAACTATTTCGAGAGAACTTGCAAAGATTATGGACGAATACGTTGGAAAAGGGGGGTGTCTTATTATCACGGGCCAGACAGGCCGTTATGATGAAGAGGGTAATGAGCGTGGCAATATAGCGTTTGAAAGCATTGGTGCGATAAAAGTTGATTATCGCAGAGCTGATATGAGATCAGCCATGTTTGAATTGAGAGATTCTGAGCAGCAGAAGTTTCCTTCTCTGCCGGAAACAGAGACGCTATACTTTGGTGATGAATATATTTATGCGCAGTATGATGAAAAGGTAGAGAGATGTCTGCGTCTGATTCCGCCCCATATGTTTGGACCTCCTGAACAGTGCTATTACACACAGATTACAGATCTGCCCGGTTTTACGGTTAATTCTTTTGGAAAAGGGAAGGCAATACAAATACCGTGGTTGCCCGGTAAATTGTATTACAATGAAGGATATGATAATACATTCTTTTTTATGAAGGACCTTCTGAAGAATTTTGCAGGTTTGGAGACGACGGAGGATGTTGCCTTTACTCCAATGATTGAGGTAACCCGAGGTTATGATATGAACGGAACACATGCTATGATACATCTTGTAAATGGAACGGGACATTTTGGATGTTCATTTTTTGAACCGGTTGAAGTTCGGGATATTAAAATTAAAGTTGCTTTGGATAAAAAGCCATCTGAACTTAAGTCACTTGTAACCAATAAAAGTGTCCCTTTTGTATGGAAAGAAGGTCATGCTCATTTTCGAATTGATCAACTTGGGGAGATAGAAGCTATCAATGTCTTATTTTAATCATAAGTTAATTTAAAACAAGATATTCGCAATTATAGGGGCAGCTGTTACAGACAAATTTCGTCAGTGTGACATTGTTAATATGGCATTAATTAGAATGATATCCAGCTTTGAATGAAGTTTTGGAATTGGAATATGTGTTTGCATTTTGAGGTTCGCTTGGAATAGCGCCAGCCTATAATAGAATCGTGCAATAATAACGATTAGTCGAAAATATTGATCTGTTTAAAGATCGTATTATTGTGCATTTGATCAAATTATTGCTCCAATGAAAAAAAGAACAAAAATTTGGTCATAACAACAAGATAATTGTTGTTATTAAATTTTGAAATGCCTTATAATATATAAAATTGATTTACAAATTTATAATTGAAGATCACATTAAGATAACCTAAAAGGAGAAAAGATGGCTAAGATAAAAAGAGTATTGTCCACGGTTATGTATGACGAAGAACAAGTTGATAAGTTAAAGAAGATTTTTGAACCGGCTGATTTTATTCACCTTAAAGTGAATGATAGGGAAGGTATCGCAGAAGCATTAAAGACAGCCGATGTTGCAGTACTGGGTATCGACAGGGATGAGCGGGTTTTAAATGCACCAAATATAAAATGGATTCATTATGACCATGCGGGCTTAAACCGGATTGCAAGGGAGGAAGTACTTGAAAAAGATCTAATTATAACAAGTTCTGCCGGACGGTCGGCCCCGGCACTTGCAGAGCATGCGCTTTATTTCATGTTATCTTTTACATTTGCGTTTCCAGTTTTTTATGAAGCGCAGCTTAAACATGAGTATATTATGGATTTACAATTTCGTAATTCTTTAAGATGTCTTTACGGAAGGACAGCAGGTATTATCGGTATGGGAAATACCGGCAAGGAGCTTGCTTTGCGGCTAAAGGCCCTTGGTATGCATGTGCTCGGTTATCAAAGACAGGTATCTGATGTGCCTTCAGGTGTGGATAAGTTGTATTTCAAGGAAGCGGGAGATTCTATAGATGATTTACTAAAACTTAGTGATTTTGTTGTGCTGGCATTGCCGCTTACAAATGAAACTCATCATTTAATATCCGAACGTGAATTGAAAATAATGAAATCCTCCGCTTATCTGATTAATATGGCAAGAGGAGCTGTCATTGATGAGAACGCACTAATAGATGCTCTGAACAATGGAGAAATTGCGGGAGCGGGACTTGATACTTTTAAACAGGAGCCGCTGCCCGCTGAAAATCCTTTATGGGTCGCTCCCAATGTAATTATAACTCCTCATATAACTCCTCAGGTGCCCGACAGGACGGAACGCTCGATTGAAATTATTGCTGAAAATGTCAGGAGATACAGAGAAGATGAACCAATGCTGAACATGCTGACGAAGGCAGATATATATAATCCATCGTAAGGAGTGGTGTTAGTATATAAGTGTTAATCCATGCGACAAAATGTTACCCGATATACGGTTGAATTTTTAATGCAATTAGTAGATTTGTATCAAGTATTAAATCATGTTAATAAGTTGAAAGGATTGAAATAAAATGAGTGAAATAAAGATCCAGATAGAAACAGCGAACAAAAAGGTGATGGACATACTGTTAAACGGTCAGCCCACCTGGGTGGATGTGAAACCAGCCGGTGAAGTGATTCCTGGATTTGAACAAAATATGCTGCTTCATCCGGGACCGCCTTTCGATGATGTTGATGAAATCGTACAGGCTTTGAGAACATCCCTCTGCGGAGCCGCAATACATGAGGGATTGGCCAAGACGGTTGAAGAGGCCTGGAACATGATAAAAAATGGAAAAATAGTCCTCAGGCCGGCACAGGATTATAGTGCTTCCTGTGCTGCTGTTACGGTTATCAGTGCTTCCATGCCTGTTATTGTGGGAAAAGATATGGCTTTCGGTGGTGTAGGCTATGCTTCTATACATCCTGGTACAAATCCGAAATGCCTTCGGTGGGGGTATTACGACGAAGATGTAGAAAAGGAGTTATCCTGGTTTCGCGACGTATTTGGACCTGCCCTCGGAGAAGCAGTCCGAAGTATGGGTGGGATAAATATGAGGACAATTCTTTCCCGTACCGCAGGGATGGGAGATGAGAATCATGTGCGCCAGCCAGCTTCTTCATCAGCTCTGATTCTTGACATGGTTCCCGCATTACTTGATTTAAAAATAGAACAGCGTGATGATGTAATAAGAGCATTTGTATCCAATGACAGATCGTTTCTGCATGTGATGATGGCAGGTGTCATGGGGATTTTAGAATCAGCTAAAAACATACCGATGTCTACAATAATGGTGGCTATGGGAGGAAATGGTACAAAATTCGGCCTGCAGTTTGGCGGAACCGGTAAACAGTGGTTTTCAGTCGCTGCCCCCAAGGTCCTGGGACAGCTGTTAAATCCGTCCTGGACAGAAGAGGATCTGGCCGGATATATGGGTGACAGCTGCGTAACAGAAATCTATGGTATGGGTGGCTTCTCAGCCATAGCATCGCCGGCGTTTGTCAGGCTGACAGGAGGAACGTTTGCAGATGCTAAAAAGCGGACAGAGGATGCCAGAGAGGTTTCTCTTGGAGAACATCTGTTTGCACCGATCCCATGGGATGATTACCGGGGCTTTCCAGTGGGAGTTGATATGCGCAGGGTAGTAGCCACAAGTATTGTACCGACCAGCCACGGCGGTTCTGCAAGGCTGGAGGGAGGTCAGGGCGGAGCTGGTTCCGTGCTTGTGCCTATGGATTGTTTCAAACAGGGCTTAAGAACATTTTATGAGCAGGTAAGGAGGTAGCGGAATGGAATCGATTATAAAAGTATACCCCAATCGATATTATGATTCAGTACAATTGATGTACATTACTTCTTCGATAAAGAAAAAACAGGGTGTTGATGCAGCATTTGTTGCAATGGGGACCCAGGCTAATAAGGAAATTTTCAGTGATCTGGGGATGAGCGGGGGGCCGGTTATCAATGCAGGTCCCAACGATATGGTCTTAGGTGTCAGGGCAGCAGATCAAAAGACCTGTGAGCAGGCAATTGATGAAATTCAGGACTACCTTGACGGCAATGGTTCTGCTGTAGAAGAAAGTGCCCTGTCTTTTTCCAGTATTGAATCGGCAGTAAAGGAACATAACAAAGCAAACCTCTGTGTCATTTCTGTTCCTGGGGAATATGCAAAGGCAGAGGCTGTAAAGGCATTAAATGCAGGTCTGCATACCTTGATATTCAGTGATAATGTCCCCCTGGAAGAAGAAAGGGAAATAAAACTTCTTGCAGAGGAAAAAGGACTTCTTTGCATGGGGCCTGACTGCGGTGTGGCAAATATTAACGGGATCTCATTTTTGGTTGGGAGTATTGTAAGAAAAGGCCCGATTGGTATCTGTGCCGCTTCCGGAGTGGGACTTCAGGAAGTTGCGGTGCTGATTCACCAGGCGGGAAGCGGTATTTCCCAGGGAATCGGTACTGGCGGCAAGGATTTAAAAGATAAAGTCGGAGGGATTACGATGCTTTCGGGTCTTGATGCACTGGAACGAGATGAGGAGACGAAGATCATTGTTCTCATATCAAGAAAACCGGAGAGCAGAACTCTTGAGAGAGTATTGGAACGTGTATCAAAATGTATCAAGCCCATCATTGTATGCTTTATGGGATGCGGGAAGGAAGAAATCGTTCAGTCCGGAGCCGTTTATGCTTCCAACCTGGAGGGCGCGGCCCGGGAAGCTCTTGCTCTTGCAGGGATTGACTTTAAGAAGGCTGATATGGAAGAAATGAAAGCGCTGGCGGATATGCAGGCAGCATCTATGTCAGACCAACAGAAATATGTACGGGGGCTTTTCTGCGGAGGAACTTTTGTGGAAGAAGCAATGGTTGCAATGGGCGCAGATGTGGGAGATATTTATTCCAATGCTCCGCTTCGCGAGGAATTAAGACTTGAAAAGTCAACCGTAAGCTATAAGAATTCCGTGGTTGATTACGGAGAGGAAGAGTTTACCGTAAGCCGGCCCCATCCTGTGATTGATATGGAACCAAGAGCATTGGGAATCCTGCGTGAAGCAAAGGATCCGGAAACTGCCGTGATGCTGCTTGATTTCGTACTGGGCCCTGCAGTCAATCAGGATCCGGCAGGCTCTGTGATTGAAGATATAAAAGCAGCCATGAAACTGGTAAGTGACCGGGGAGGGAAGCTTGCAGTTGTTGCTTCGGTATGCGGTACTGAGGCTGACCCACAGAAGCGTTCCGTTCAAGAAGACATGCTTCGGGAAGCAAATGTCCTGGTTTGCCGTGATAATTACCAGGCGGCGTTACTTGCCGGAACAATCATTAAAAGCAAAATGGAGAGTGAGGGATTATGAATCATATAGATGAACTTTTCAAAAGTGGTTTGACGGTTATTAATGTTGGTCCAAAGGTTTTCGGAGATGCGATAAGGGCGCAGGGGGCAGAGGTTATACAGGTGGATTGGAAACCCATTGCCGGAGGAGACAGGGAAATGATTGAAATACTGGAGGCTTTGGGCGGTATATAATTCTGAATTGATAACGGAAGGAGAAGGCCAAAATGAATATATTGGTTCTTAATTTGGGCTCAACAAGTTTTAAATTTAAACTCTTTGATTTCAGTACGGTAGAAAAGATATTGGCATCGGGAGGAGTTGAGAGTATAGGAAGCCCGAAAGGGGCTTATCAGGTAACCTTACCGGGAGTTGAGGACAAAGGGGAGTGTACCTGCCCGGTTCATGGTGATGCAATGGATCTATGCATAGATAAACTTGTGAAGAACCATGTGATTCAATCCATAGGGGATGTGGACGCAATTGGCTACAAAGCCGTTCACGGCGGCAGTATCATTGGAGCCAGATTTGTGGATGAAGATTTGATGAAGGTTATGGACGATTTCTCTTCTTTTGTACCTGCTCATAATCCTATTTATCTAAGCACCATGCGCGCATTGCAGAATAAGTATCCTCAATTAAGACAGATCGCTTATTTTGAAACCTCATTTCATGCCACAATGCCTGAATACCGTGCGGTATACGGAGTGCCCTATGAGTGGTATACAGACTATGGAATCCGCAGATATGGGTTTCATGGATCCAGTCATAGCTACATATCATCCAGACTTCATGAATTGGAACCGGCCTCCAGACGAATTATTTCCATCCATTTAGGGGGATCATCGTCTTTATGCGCAATAAAGGATGGGGAAAGTATTGCAGAAAGTATGGGTGCAACAACTCAATCAGGATTATTCCATAATAACCGTGTGGGTGACTTAGATGTATTTTGTATCCCTGATTTAATCAAAAGGTACCATGGTGATTCCGATGAAGTGTTCAGACAGCTTTCAACAAAAGGCGGGTTTCTGGGAATAAGTGGAGTAAGCAATGACCTTCGTGAAGTGCTTAAGGCAAGGGAAGAAGGAAATAAGAGAGCGGATTTGGCAGTCAAAGCCTTCGTAGATACGATAGTTGGCTATATTGGAATGTTTACGGGGTATCTTGGAGGTTTGGATTCTCTTGTATTTACAGGAGGAATCGGTCAGCACAGTGTCATAGTAAGGGAAATGGTATGTGAAGAATTGGGCTGGCTGTCACTATATCTTGATACAACTAAAAACCTTAAAGCCAAAGAGGAAAGAATTGATTATGCACAAAGCGAGGTTTCTGTCTGGGTGCTTGAGACCAATGAGGAGCTTATGGTTGCCAGACAGGTGAAAAATTTAATAGGAAACGCTGAATAAGCAAAGCGTTCAGTGTTACAAGGTGATTTCATGGCGAAAATTGTAGAAGCACGTTTGACTGACGAATTTATCGGTTCTGCAGGGATACCTGGTATCATACACTCTAAATTCCGTACTGTGTTGAATATACTTTTCAGAATGCCAACAGGAAGCAGCAGATTAATAACAATTATTACGCCAGGGACTAAAGGCATTCCAGATAGCATTACCGTGACGGAAAAGTATTTTGCCAGGATATCATTGCTGCCTATAGGCTCAAAGCTTCTGTGTAAAAATTTAATTATTGTTTTTGAGAACATTCCTGAGACGCTAGAAGGGAATATTCACTGTCTAAGACAAAGCGAGCTTGTTATAAAAAGTACAGTTGAAAAAATGCTGGGAACGCCAAACTTCGTGCATTATTTTAAAGAATTGGAATTGCTTTCCATAAAGTATTGCCGTAATAATGGTTTTTCGATTTGGAATATCCAACGAAAAAACCAAATTGCAACGGATATGCAGAGCTTTGCGAAAGCTTGGCTGAAGCATGATATTGCGGGAATGGAAACAATATTGTTAAAGCATATTGGCCGGGGTATTGGATTAACTCCGTCATGTGATGATGCATTTCTTGGAATGATTGCGGTGTTCTCAGCAGCAAGACTTTATGCTGATACACCAGTGGAGACAATAGAAAAGGGATTAAGATGTTGGAAGGATCTGCTGGCTATAGAAAGTCTTACACCGTTAGCTAAGTTATTGATTAACCGTACCACTGATGTTTCTCTAAAATATCTTTGCTGTTCTCAGGAAGGGCGCTTTTCCGATGCAGTTATAAACTTGATGGGAGCAATTTTTTCTGAAACCGGTGAAAATTTGGAAATCTATATGGAATCTGTTGCCTTGGTGGGAGAAAGTTCGGGTATGGACTTATTGTTTGGTACGGAGATTGCCTGCCTAGAACTGGGGAAAACATTAGATTATGCTAAAAATGATTTTTAAAAAGTCCTTTTTTCAATTGGTCGAGAGTTCCAAATACTTAGCATGGTTACCCATCACATTGATGTAAATATTTGGCAAGAGTGTAAGTCTTGGCTTTTTTAATTAAAACGTAAAACAATAAAGAAATAATATATAATTTTTAGAAAAAACTGTTTCTTATTTAGTAATACGCCTTAGCAAATCACCACCGCTTTTTCTATATTAGGTCAGCGGTGGGAATAGTTCGTCAGTTACTGATAAACAGGATAAAAAAGAGAGGGAAAGCAAAATGAAAATTGGATTTATAGGATTAGGAATCATGGGAAGCCCCATGGCAAAGAACTTGGTTAATGCAGGACATGAGCTGGTTGTTTATGATCATAATAAAGAAGCGGTGGCAGATCTGGTTTCCTGGGGAGCAGTGCAGGGGGAAAGCGGTAAGGATGTGGCTTTACAAAGTGAGGTGGTTATCACCATGGTACCGAATTCTCCTCATGTAAGAGCGGCAGTTCTGGGGGAAAACGGGGTTTCGGAAGGCGCAAAGCCGGGGACCGTTCTCATTGATATGAGCTCCATTGACCCCACCGAGAGCAAAGTCATCGGGGCGGAGCTTGAAAAATTAGGAATTGATATGCTGGATGCGCCGGTATCCGGAGGAGAGCCGAAGGCGATTGACGGAACCCTTTCCGTGATGGTTGGAGGAAAGAAGGAGCTGTTTGATAAATTCTATGACATGTTGATGCTAATGGCAGGCTCTGTTGTTTACGTGGGCGAGCTGGGGTCCGGAAATGTTGCTAAGTTGGCAAACCAGATCGTGGTGGCGGTCAATATCGCAGCCGTATCCGAGGCTCTTACCTTTGCAAAGAAAGCCGGCACGGATCCGGAGTTGGTATATCAGGCCATCCGGGGCGGTCTGGCAGGCTCAACCGTTATGGATGCCAAGGCGCCTATGATGTTAGGCAGAAACTTCAATCCGGGCTTCCGCATTGAGCTGCACATTAAGGATTTAAACAATGCGCTGAATGCGGCCCATGCCATCAGTTCCCCGGTTCCGTTGACGGGACAGTTAATGGAAATCATGCAGGGACTTAAGGCGGACGGCTTTGAAAAGGAAGACCATTCAAGCATTGTGAAATATTATGAAAAAATTGCCAACACAATGGTAAAATCGGGAACGGTCATGGAGGAGAAATAAATCCGGATTTTATGAAGGGTTTTATCGTTTCCATCATCACTCCTGTTGATGAGAATGATATGATTGATGAAGCAAAGTTAAGGAATCAGGTGAACTTTATTCCGTATAAACTCAACCTTGAAATCCCGGAAGGCCCCGTATTGGACTGTATCAGGAGGAAAATAAAGGCAGCAGTGGATGGACTGCCGGTCTGTTTTACGTACTTCCACATAAAGAAAGGGGAATCATTTATGAGGTTTTTATTTGCATCGGATTCATTTAAAGGATCGTTGTCCTCGGAGCAGATCGCAAGAATTCTGACAGAATCTGCAGGAAGCGTATTTCCAGACTGTGAGTGCAGAGGAGTTTCGGTCGCCGACGGCGGGGAGGGAACCGTGGAGGCGGTGATCCGTGCCATGGACGGGCAGATTCGTTCCCTTACGGTTCACGGCCCGCTGATGGAGGAGACGAAAAGCTCCTACGGAGTATTCCAGGGCAGCCATGCGGTGATTGAGATGGCGGCGGCCTCCGGTCTTCCCATGATTCCTCCGGAGAACAGGAATCCCCTTCACACAACCACCTATGGAACCGGTGAATTGATCAGGGATGCACTAGAACAGGGATATAGGAAAATTGCCATTGCCATCGGGGGAAGTGCCACCAATGACGGAGCCACCTATACATTTGGAACGCAGAAGGGAGGAACTCCGGAGATCCTTGACCGGATGGAAGCGGACATGAAGGAATACGCTAAGAAGCTGTATCAGCTGACCAGAATTGATGTTGACCGGATACCTGGTTCTGGGGCGGCCGGAGGGTTGGGAGCAGCCCTAAAGGTTTTTCTGCAGGCCAATATGAATTCCGGTATTGATACGGTTCTGGATCTAATAGAATTTGATTCCTTGTTGGAGGAAGTGGATTTGGTGATTACGGGCGAAGGCCGCATGGACTGGCAGTCCGCCTTTGGAAAAGTCCCCAGCGGCATTGGCATGCGCTGCAGAGCAAAAGGGATACCTGTCATTGCCATCGTGGGAAGCATGGGAGAAGGTGCGGAAAAAATTTGTGAATTTGGAATTGATAGCATTATAACGACTATCAATGGTATTATGTCTATAGAGGAAGCCATGGAGCGTGCAGAGGAACTTTACCACAGCGCAGCCGTGCGCACGTTCCGCATGCTTGGGGTAGGAAAGACGCTGGGGATCACAGGCCTCGTGGGAACAAGGGAATGTGAAGGATTGAAGAATACGAGGTGAATGTGGTGTTTTGTTATATTTATTAAAAGGTAAAGATAATATATTATCTGGTAAGTTAGGTGAGACATTTCAGTTATCATCAGGAAGAATGTCATATATTTTGAAAAGCTTGGAGAAAAAAATTGATTATTAGCTGTTGTGATGTAGAGGATAAGCGTAATGTAAGAGTAAGACTGAATGAATCGGGGAAACTTCAGGCAGAGCTAATTGACAAAAATAGTGTGAAAAATATTATTGTTACTAGAAAAATTAGGTGAGAAAATTCCGAGGAGCTAATAAGGTTCAACAGAAGAAAAATTGAAATATTAAAGGAAAATCAAAAATAATATAGATATTAAACAGTATTATTTTTAAAAACAGTACCTTCTCTAGAAGATAAATTATTTATTAAGCAGAAAGGAAAACATGCATCTAATGATATATGGGTCTTAAAATGAATTTTAATAAAAAGAAGTACAATCTAATATTTATTATAGTAATAATAAGCTCAATTCTAACATCATTTTTTTCGACAGCTTTGAACACAGCATTGCCGCAAATTATGAAAGATTATAATATTAGTGCAGCAATGGGGCAGTGGATCACAAGTATATATTCCATGATGATGGGAATATCCGTTTTAGCTACGGCGTATCTTGTGAAAAAATTTAAGACAAAGAAGATATTTATATCAAGTCTGTTCTTATTTACATTTGGGCTAGGATTAGATGCATTATCATTACCATTTGGTGTTTTTATACTTGGACGTATTTTTCAGGCAGTTGCCAATGGAATTCTTTTATCATTGACCCAGATTATCATTTTAACAATATTCCCAATCGAAAAAAGAGGTTCTTATATGGGAATATATGGGCTAGCAGTGGGGGGTGCGCCAGTAATTGCACCAACATTGGCTGGAATTATAATTGACAGTTGCGGATGGCGCATGATTATGTATGGAACCATGTTTTTTATGGTAGCACTTATTGTAATGTCAGCAATAACCTTTGAAAATTTGTTAGTAAATGAAAATACTAAGTTTGATTTTGTTTCATTGTCATTTTGCGCTTTAGGTTACATAGGAATTTTGATTGGACTTGGCAATATTGGTTCTTATGCATGGAGCAGTATGAATGTACTACTGCCTGTTATTCTAGGCATGGTTGGTTCAGGGGTGTTCATTTACAGACAGTTATATCTAGATAAACCATTTTTAGACATCAGAATATTAAAGGTAAAAGAGTACCGAACTGCACTTATTGCAAGTATGTTATTATATCTTGCAATGATGGCAGCAACTATTCTAATTCCAATTTATGTTCAGACTATCAGAGAATATTCTGCTACAGTTTCAGGACTTGTTATGATGCCAGGTTCTATAGCAATGGCAGTTATCAGTCCCATGGCAGGAAGAATCTACGATAAGCTGGGAATAAAGAAACTTTTTATTGGAGGGTCTATTTTACAGCTATTAAGTTATGCCGGAATGGCAGTATTGTCATACCATACATCAATGATTTATTTAGCAGTAATGTTAGTAATAAGGAATCTCGCGATTGGCTGTTTAATCATGCCATTAGTAACTTGGGGGATGAGTAAGATAGAAAAGCAAAAAACTTCGGATGGAACAGCGCTGTTTACTTCATTACGTACCGTTGCGGGAGCTGTTGGTTCAGCAGTGTTCATAGGTGTGATGACAATTGTAGAAAGTCATACTTCAAGTATTACTGGTATTGATGTGGCATTTATATGTTTGACTGCAGTTACAGTAATACAATTAATAATTGCAATATTTTTTTGTAATATATCTAGTATAAAGACGGAAAAGTTATAGCAAGGCTAAATATCTTATTTTTGTAATAGAGAAAAAATACTTTAATATTGGAGATTGTTTTTAATTATCAAATGAAAACTTCTCAAATATTAAAGTAACAACTGGCTAATACTTCGCCAGTGAAGTGAATGGATTAGTAAAATATTGTAGAGACTGGTATTGCCTCGCTTTTCATAATAGCAATAATAGCAGTTACAGGCATATGTAACTATGGAAGCAAAGGCGACTCGATTTAAGATAAGTGGTTACTCATTATAATCAAGTATGTAAATAAGCCCGCCTTCCGGCGAGCTTATTTACATACTTGATTGGGGTTATCTCTGAATTACTTTTCAGGACAACTCCTTGTTAGGCAGTACTTGCACCATTGCTTGTCACATGTGTAGACATGAGCAAGCCTGCGGTGATGTTAATCTAGCTGCCCAGCCTTATTACACTTAGATTGGCATTTGTGTCCGGTCCAAACAGGATACTTCCGCCAATGACGCTAGACAGTGCCAGGGTCAATACATCGCCAGCTGCCAAGATAATAATACTGCTAATGGTAATAATTTCAAAATCAGCAGTCAGGACGGTTGAAATGTAAAGAGACGGCTGTGAAAAGACTCCGTTGATCTGAACTCCAGCCGTGATACCAAAGTTACCAGTTGTGCTCTGCATCAGAAGAAAGAATTCTACACGGTAGGTTCCTGCAACGTTAATTGTAAGGCTGCTTATTCCTGGAGTTACGTTGACGGTTGGCATGTTTTCTTCCAGCGCAACTTGCTCTGTATCACCTGGATCAATAGTAATAATTTGAATAGCGTCGTTATAAAGACCACCGTAAGCCAAGAAAGCTTCAGGTCCGGTAGGCCCAGTAGGCCCTTCAATGCCAGCGGGTCCGGTAGGTCCTTCAATGCCAGCGGGTCCGGTGGGCCCAGTAGGTCCTTCAATGCCAGCGGGTCCGGTAGGTCCGGTAGGTCCGGTCATGCCCTGAGGTCCAGTAGGTCCAGTAGGTCCGGTAGGTCCGGTCACGCCCTGAACTCCAGCAGGTCCGGTAGGTCCGGTCACACCCTGAATTCCAGCAGGTCCAGTAGGTCCGGCTAAGCCCTGAGGTCCGGTAGGTCCGGCTACGCCCTGAGGTCCAGTAGGTCCAGCTACACCCTGAATTCCAGCAGGTCCAGTAGGTGACTCTGTTATAATTGGACTAAGTAAGTGAAAGCCGCTATATCAAAGGGTTTTCGCTAATCTTAGTCCAATTTTTTTACCCTATTTACCCATTATCCAAAATCTTTTTACCCAAGAAAGGAGCGCGCCGATGGCAAAAATCATTGCAATTATCAACGAGAAAGGCGGAGTGGGCAAAACAGCCACGGCTACCACCCTTGCCTATCTCCTATCCAAGAGAGGACACCGTACCGCCCTGCTTGACTTTGACGGTCAGGGGCATTCCAGTATTATCTTTGGCGTGAAGAACCCCAATAAACTGGAGGTGACAATTAACACCCTGTTACGCAAACTGGTTGAGGACGAGCCTTTACCCGAACCCGAAAGCTATATCATCAAGACCGGGTGTGGTGTTGACCTGATCCCATCCAATACCCAGCTTTTCACCCTTGAACGCAATCTCTGCAATGTAGATTTCAGAGAGAGGATTCTGACCCAATATATTGACACCATCAAGGATAGCTATGAGTACATCATCATCGACTGTATGCCGCAAATGGGTACTCCGATGATTAACGTGATGATGTGTGCCGACAGCATTATCATCCCAACGCAGGCGGAGCTTTTGTCCGCCCAAGGACTTGCGGAACTGCTAAAGCACCATCAGGCCATTCAGAGGAACAGTAACCACCGCTTGCGTATTGAAGGAATTTTGATTACCATGGATTCCCCCAACACGATACTTTCGGCACAGGTAAACGAACTGATTCAGCGTGGTTTTGCGGACAAGGTTCCTATTTTCAAGACCCATATTCCAAGATCCATCAAGGTTGCGGAAGCCGTGCTTCACCATCAGACCATTTGTGAATTTCTGCCGGGAAACCCTGCGGCAATCGCCTATGGGCAATTTGCGGACGAACTGCTTTCGGGTGGACATGGTAAAATTGCGGAAAGGAGCGTTTAACCTATGGCGATACCAAAACCCAAGGCGCCCTTAATTGATTTTGATGAAATGCTGGGTATAGAAACTCAGCACGATACCGCCCCTGCTCCTGTGCAGGTCGGTATCGTGGATATGGATTTCAGTTTGATGGAGTCCTTTCCAAATCACAGGTTTAAGCTCTATGAGGGACAGCAGCTCACAGATATGGTGGACAGTATCTGCCAGTTTGGAATTCTGCTCCCCATTATCCTGTGGTACACTGAGGATGGGAGATATATCATTCTCAGCGGACACAATCGTAAAAATGCCGCCCAGCTTGCCGGGTTTGCAAAAGGTCCCGTTATCATCAGAGAAAATCTGACCTATGAGGATGCCGTCCTGATCGTGACGGAAACCAATCTGCGCCAGCGTTCTTTCTCCGATATGAGCCATTCGGAACGTGCCTACTGTCTTGCACAGCATTATGAAGCCATGAAATGCCAAGGCAAAAGAAACGATCTTTTGGCAGAGATTGAAATGCTCTTAAACCCGCAGGATACCAGCGAAAATGAAACCTTGGCTGAACCTCAGACGAGGTTTAGAACAGACGCAAAACTTGGTCAGGATTATGGGCTTTCAAGGGACAAAGTGGCGAAATACATCCGTATTTCAAACCTGATTGAACCTCTCATTTTCCGTGTTGATAGTGGTGAGATTGCCTTTCTTGCCGCCTATGACCTCTCTTTTGTAGAGGACGAGGCACAACAGCAGAGAATTGCCGACCTCATGGAGTCCGACAGCTTCAAGTTAGATACGAAAAAGGCGGAGTTGTTCCACGGCTACTACAAGGCTGGAAAGCTAACTGACACCGCCATTGTGCAAATCCTTTCAGGGGAAAAAACACGCAAACCCAAAAGCAACAAGCCACAGCCGGTCAAAATCAAGCCTGCGGTCATCTCCAAATATTTTACCGCACAACAGACCCAAAAGGAAATTGAGGAAGTCATTGATAAGGCTTTGGCACTGTACTTTGAAAATCAAGAATCGGAGGTGACAGCTTGAGTAAGGCGACCCTACTTGCCGACCTATATAAAAAGTCGGTACAGGAATACACGAAAAATCCTGTGGAGTGGAAAGGTCTGCTGTCCTGTGTGGCGAGGTATTACAAGCGTTCCTTTGATAATGCGGTACTCGTTTACGCACAGCGGCCTGATGTAACCCAGCTTGCCACCTTTGACGAATGGCATGACAAGCGAATTGACCGAAATATCAATGCAGGAGCAAAAGGCATTGCGGTCATCGACATGACAAACCCCACAGCAAGTTTGAAGTATCTCTTTGATTTCATGGACACCAATGGCAGTGAGCAGAGTTTCAAAAAGGTTATGAGCTACCTTTGGGAGTTGGAAGATCAGTATAAACCCAGCGTAATGGCGAGATTTCACGAAAAGTACAATACCCCAGCCTCCAGCATCGAAATGTGCCTGTATAAGATGGTACAGCAACGGGTTCGTCAGGTTTTACCGCAGAACATGGAAAATTTCAAGGTGCGTGACGAAAGCAGCGTACTCTACGATGCGCCTATTGAAGCGGTAAAAGCGGAATTTGTGGAGCTTATCACCGACAGCGTAGCTTATACCATGTTTTGCAAATGTGGGCTTTCCACTGAGATGTTTGATGAACACACCTTTGAGAACATCAGCCACTTTAACAGCATGGAGCTGTTTATGACTATGGGAAGCTGCACGGTTTCCCTTGCAAGACCCATATTGAGAGAAATCCATCAGGAAATCCAACAAATTAAAATCGAAAGGAGCCAAATTTATGAGAACCGAACCGTTAATGAACCTCAGTTACCGGCAGGCCGAGGACGGTCTGCTCTACCCCGAACTGCAAATCTCGGAGAACGAGAAAACCGATCAGATGCCGGTGGGCAGATTCGGGAACCTGTGGAAGAACTTCATGCTGGAGAACCACCCGCACCGCCTGTCGGAGCTGGTAGCACAGGGCAAAATCAACGAGATGATTTTGAAAGTGGACGAGGAAGCCGAGAGCCGCAAGGAACGGCTGATACAGGAGCTTCTGACCGCACAGCCGATGCCGGACACCGAGGACACGATGGAGAGAGCCGCCCACATGGGCATGATAACCGACACAGCGGAGGAAATCGTGATCGGCGAATTGATACTGCAACCCCGATAACACAAAGAACAGAGCCGCCCACAGATGGTAAACAGCCGTCTGTGGGCGGCTTTTTTTCTGTCCCGCCTACATCGAAACCACCTGAACCTGTTTCCGTGCAGGAAGCCCCTGAACAGGTTCCTGCACTGGACGAGGAAGAAATCTCCGATCTCATTGATGTGGTGCTGTGTGCCGATGATATTACCCCTGACACAAGGGAATGGGCAGCGGAAATCCATAAATTCTTTGAGGGTGGGCACAAGCAGACTACGAAAGCCAAAATCCTGAAAGCCTTTTATGGCAAGCTGGATACCGACTACATCACGGAAACTGGAGAGCATCTATATCTCACCGCAGGCGATGATGGATTAACCCTTGAAATCAAGGGTCAGCAATTCACCGAGGACTATGGCACGCTCGTCAGCCGGATTGACCGTTTGATTCTGACCGGGGCATATCCGTTTAGCTCCGCAGACACCGTGATTGACGATTATGCCATCCCCGATGAACAGGAGGAAATGCAGGGCTTTACAAACGAGGATGAAAATAGTCCTGATAAACCGCTTGCGTCTGTCGAGTTGTCTGAAACGGATAGACAAAAAATCATTGACGAATACCTCCAGTATGGCAGCGGCACACAAGGCGGCAGACAACGAATTTTTCAGATTATGCTGTCCATGCCTACTAAAAAGGATCGTGTGTCATTTATTCGGAAGGAATACAATTCCTACGGCAGTTACAGTAAATCTCCCAATGGCGACCAATGGCATTTGGAATCTACCCCCAAGGGGCTGGCGATTGATTATCGACTTGGTTCGCTGGAACTGCACGAAGTCCTTTCATGGAATCAGGTGGAAAGCGGCATTTCCGACCTGATTCGCCAAGACCGCTACCTGACAGAAAAAGATAGAGTAGAGATGGAAGCCGAGGGGCAAACGGTGTACTTGCCCGCTCCCGAAGTGTCAGAGCAGGAGGCTCCCGACAGGCAGATTACCCTATTCGATACAATCCCTGTCATGCAGGACAGCTATGAGGACGCCGCCGAGGACAGCAACGACGACCTGATTGATGGAAACTCCATGGAGCTGGTGCAACTGCCTTTTCAGGAGGGTGACCGCATTTATTACCATGACCGTGTGTTTGAAATCGTTAAATTCCTGCACGATGGGCGCACGGTAGAGATCGGAGATATTGCACAGCTTAAAAATCTGAATGGGCTAAAAATTACCGAGCGTGTGCCGCTTTCAGCTATTGCGGACTGTAAGCCGTTAAAAGACCATTACACAAATGGCGAGATTGCTACCATGGTGGTAGAAAGCGTACAGAGTGGTGATTTCTCGGAAGAAACAAAGGCTGCCATCCAAGCCGCCACCCTTGTCAACCAGTCCAATGATGAGTACAACCGTACCATTATGGATGATTTCCATGCCCGTGCTTGGGGTGAAGGCTTTAATTACCGTTATTCCCCCGACCATCATCTTTACGATGGCGGCCCGAAAACCAAATTCAAAAACAACATTGCAGCCATTCGGCTTCTCAAGGAGCTGCAAGCACAAGGGCGCCCGGCAACTGCGGAGGAACAGATTACCCTTGCCCGGTTTGTGGGCTGGGGCGGCCTTGCAAATGCGCTGACACCGGATAAAAACGGCTGGGAAACAGAATACTCGGAAATTAAAGAACTGCTGACCGACGAGGAGTTGCAGGCGGCACAGAAAAGTACCCTGACCTCCTATTATACGGAGCAGAGCATCGTCAGCCATATCTATAAAGGGTTGGAGCGCATGGGGTTTCGGGGCGGTAATATCTTAGACCCCGCCCTTGGTACGGGCAACTTCTTTTCCGTATTGCCGGACAGCATGGAGTCCTCCAAGCTCTACGGCTGTGAAATCGACCCCATCCCCGGACAGATCGCAAAACATCTTTATCCCAATGCGGATATTCAGGTGATGGGCTTTGAAAAGACGGCTTTCCCTGACCATTTTTTCGATATGATGGTGGGCAACGTGCCGTTTAACTCCATCAAGGTGGATGACCCCCGATACAATAAACACAACTTCCACATTCACGACTATTTTATCGCAAAATCACTGGATAAGGTCCGTCCGGGCGGCATGATGGCGCTGGTTACCTCCAAATTTACCATGGATAAAGCAAATTCCAGTATGCGCCGTTATATTGCCGGGAAAGCAGAGTTGATTGGAGCAGTCCGCCTGCCGAACAATGCGTTCAAGCAGGTCGCCGGAACCGAAGCCACCACAGACATTCTCCTTCTGAAAAAGCGGGAACGGGAAATTGTGCCGGACGAGGAAAGCAGTCCTTGGCTGACCGTAGAGCAAGACCAAAACGGCGTTCCCGTGAACACCTATTTTATTGACCACCCGGAAATGGTGCTGGGTGAGATGGTGTTTGACGAGTCCATGTTCGGCAACGAAAAGACCACCGCCTGCCACCCGATAGCCGGAGAGGACTTGAATGAACGGTTGGAGCGCGCCATTTCCTATCTGGACGGCGAATATACCGAGGCCACCTCCGAATATGAGGGCGAAAAGGAAGTGCTGCCCGAATCCATTCCCGCCGACCCCAATGTGCGCAATTTCAGCTATGGGCTGGTAGACGGAGAACTGTACTACCGTGAAAACTCTCGGATGTATAAGCAAAACATCACCGGCCGGAAAGCCGAGCGTATTCGTGGCATGGTGGAGGTTACGGCAGCCATCCGCAGTCTGATTGACTTCCAAAACAGCGAATATGCAGACCTCCATGAACTGCCCACCATGGAATATGAAAAGCAGCTTCAGGAGCATATCGCCCATCTCAACCATGTTTATGATGCCTTTATCAAAAAGCAGGGGTATCTCAATTCATATGCCAATGTGATTGCATTTTCAAGGGATTCCAATGCCCCTCTGCTCCGTTCCATTGAGGCGGAGAAGAAAGACCAGAAGGATGTATGGGAAAAGACTGCTATCTTCTACAAAGCGACCATCAAGCCCAAGGTCATGCCCAAAACGGTGTTTTCGGCGGAGGAAGCCCTGATGGTATCTCTCAACGTAAAGGGCAAGGTTGACCTTGCCTATATGTCCTGGCTCTATCAGTATCCCGATCACCGCAAGGCTACACCGGAGGAAATCATTGATGAGCTGGGGGATAAGATTTACCAAGACCCCGATGATTACACCGGCAACCCGCACACCGGCTGGAAAACCGCTGACGAGTATCTAAGCGGCTATGTCAAGGATAAGCTGATGACGGCAATCTTGAAAGCGGATGAAGAACCGGAACGGTTCAGCCGAAATGCAGAGGCATTGAAGCTGGTGCAGCCGGTTCCCCTGACTCCGCAGGACATCAGCTTCACCCTTGGCTCCACATGGATTCCCCCGGAGATTTACCAGCAATTCATGTATGACACCTTTCAGACTGCGCCCAGCAATCAGGGTGGGCGTTTTAGTATCTCCCTTGAGTTTTCCAAATACAGCGGTGCCTATTACATTTCTAATAAAAGCGCAGAAAGCAATTCCGTAACAGTCAACCGGTCTTACGGTACGGAACGGCTGGGCGCCTACGAAATACTGGAAACCACCCTCAACCTCCGACCTGTGGAGGTCAAAGACCCGGTTGATTATATTGACCCGAATACCGGGGAGGAAAAAACGAAGTACGTTCTTAATAAAAAGGAAACCATTCTGGCCCGTGAAAAACAGGCGGAAATCAAGATGGCCTTTGAAAGCTGGCTGTTTGCCGATCCAGAGCGTGGAGCAAGCCTGACAAAGCTCTACAATGACCGTTTCAATAACATCCGTCCCCGTGAATATAGCGGTGATGCCCTGCTCATGCCGGATATGGCGGAGGGCATCAAGCTCCGTAAGCATCAGAGTGATGTCATTGCCCATGGGCTTTACAGTGACGGCAATCTGCTGATGGCACACGAGGTTGGCGCTGGGAAAACCTACGCCGCTGTCGGCCTTGGCTATGAAATGAAACGGCTGGGGGCAGTCCACAAGCCCCTGTATGCCGTACCAAATCATCTTGTTGGCGAATGGGCGGCTCACTATATGAAGATGTACCCTAACGCCAATATTTTGGTGGCCGAAAAAAAGGATTTTGAGCGAAAGAACCGCCGCCGCTTTGTCAGCAGGATTGCCACCGGTGAGCATGACGCCATTATCATGGGGCATAGCAGCTTTGAACTGATTGGCTTATCCAGAGAACGCCAGCTTGCGGCTATGGAATCGGAAATGGCGGCTATCACAGCGGCGATAGCGGAGGTAAAAGCCCGTGACGGCAAGGACTGGACGCTCAAACAGATGCAGATTTTCAAGTCCAACCTCCAGTTTCGCTATGACAGGCTGTTTAATGCAGAGAAAAAAGACGGTGTTATCAACTTTGAGGAATTGGGTGTAGACGCTCTGATTTTGGATGAAGCCCATGCCTATAAAAATAACTTTTCCTATACGAAAATGCGGAATGTGGCCGGAGTTACCGGGGTCAGCAGCCAGCGCGCCATGGATATGCACCAAAAATGCCAGTATATCAATGACCTGAACAATGGCAAAGGTGTGATTTACCTGACCGGTACTCCCATCTCCAACACGATGGCGGAGTTGTATGTCCTGCAAAAGACCTTGCAGCCATGGGAGCTGGAAAAGCGTGGCCTACTGATGTTTGACGCATGGGCAAGTACCTTTGGCGTGGTGGAGTCCTCCTTGGAAATCAAGCCGGAGGGCAACGGCTACCAGATGAAGAACCGTTTTGCAAGGTTTCACAACTTGCCTGAGCTGATGGCTATGTTCCACATGATTGCAGACATCAAAACCGCTGATATGCTGGACTTGCCTACTCCAAAGCTGAAAACCGGCGGTCCACAGGTTATCAAAACGGAATGTACCCCGGAGCAGAAACGCCTTGTAATGGAGTTGGGAGAACGGGCGGAGAAAATCCGCAACGGCCAAGTGGACAGCTCTGAGGATAATTTCCTGAAGCTCACGCTGGAAGCCCGCCTGCTGTCCACCGATCCGAGAGCCGTTGACCCGAATTTACCGGATGACCCCAATACGAAGCTCAATGTCTGCGTCCGGAAAGCGGCTGAAATCTACCATGAAACCGCTGAGAACCGCTTGACCCAGCTTATTTTCTGCGATCAAGGCACGCCCAAGGGTGACGGCAGCTTTAATTTTTACGAGGCTACCAAGGCGGTGCTGATTGCACAGGGGGTAAAACC
This sequence comes from Clostridiaceae bacterium, assembly GCA_902363735.1. Taxonomy (GTDB): domain Bacteria; phylum Bacillota; class Clostridia; order Lachnospirales; family Lachnospiraceae; genus Lacrimispora. Next base: position 453,978 of record CABJBA010000001.1, on the reverse strand, counting down.
GGAGGAAATTGCCTTTATCCACGATGCCAAGACGGACGTACAGCGGGAGCAGCTTTTTGAAAAGGTACGAACCGGTGAAATCCGCATACTGATGGGCAGCACCGGGAAGATGGGCACCGGCATGAATGTTCAAAATAAGCTGGTGGCGCTCCATCATCTCGATGTGCCGTGGCGCCCCTCCGACCTCATTCAGCGCAACGGCCGCATTCTCCGTCAGGGCAACGACAACGAGGAAATTTCCATCTTCAACTACATCACAGAGAATACCTTCGATGCGTACCTGTGGCAGATTTTAGAGCAGAAACAGCGGTATATCAGTCAGATTATGACCGGTCGCTCTACCCTCAGAACCTGTGAGGATGTGGACAGCACGATGCTTCAGTATGCCGAATTTAAGGCCCTTGCAACCTCCGACCCAAGAATTAAGGAGAAGATGGAAACGGATAACGAGATCAGCCGCCTGACGGTGCTGAAATCCGCATGGCAGAGCCAGCGCAATGACCTTCAGTACAAAATCGGAAAACACTATCCAAGCAAGATTGCCGCAACCGAGCGTAAAATAGCAGGAATGGAAGCTGACCTTGCCGACTATACAGGAAACAAGCCGTCCGAGTTTCAAATGACCATTGACGGCAGGCTCCATGATGAGCGAACCAAGGCTGCCGAACACTTCATGGTCCGTTCCCGCAAGCTGGGGCGAAGCACCGGGGACACTCTTGATATGGGCAGCTATGCAGGCTTTCCGGTCCGGCTAGTACGCCGTATGGGAGATGGTGTTGGCATCCAGCTCTGTGGCAAATGCACTTATACCACAGATTTGGGCGAGTCGGAGTTGGGGAACATCACCCGTATTGAAAACCGCGCGGAACGTGTGAGCGTGGATTTGGAGGTTGCGAAAGACGAGCTTGTAGATTTGAATCGTCAGCTTGAGGCGGCAAGGCTGGAAAGTGAAAAGCCCTTTACCAGTGAAGAAAAATTGGTACAGTTACAACGGAAAAAGGTTGAACTTGACCTTGCCTTGGAATTTAAGGACACCCCTGACCCTGTTTTAGAACCGGATGAGGATAACACGGATGTTATGAATTATGAGCCGGACGGTGAAGAAGGTGTGCCTGTCAGAACTGCGCCGCCCTCTGCGCAGCTCACTTTGGAACAGCGGCTGTATCAGAAGCTGGCGGTTTTCGCAAGCCCCATCCTTGAGGGGGACGCCTATTACATGAAGCTGAAAAGCGAAGGTTTTGAGGATTTGGTGCTGGAAGCCATAGGCGGTGATGAGTACAGTATCGCCCATTATTACAGACAAAACGGTGACGCCATGCGTGACCCGGAAATCACCTTTACCATTGATAAGCAGACTGGTTCCATTCACCCTACATCGTTCTTACAAGACGATATAGGGCTTTTTTATGAGACGAACAGTGTACCACCGTCAAGGGTGCGTGATTTGAAGGATTTCATGTCACAGTGGTTCACCAACATCAAGCATCAGGGCTTCGAGCCTGAGAAAGTATCTGTTTACACATCGGAAAATGATGAGAATGAATTTGAAAGATAGGAGGGATTTTTTGAAACACGATATTTCACCGGAACTGACCGAGCTTTTCAAGAAAAAAGCATCCGTCTTAGGGTATTCCATTCGTGAAGAAGCTGCGGAGCATGACCCGCAGCTTCTTTTGTCTGCTTGTCGGGATCAGGAGCAAATCTGCAAATTTGAAAAGACCGGAGCCATGCGTTTCAGGCGTGACAGCCCTTTTGTGGAAGAACGGAAAGAGCTTCACAGCCTGCTGTTAGACCTAAAGGAACGCTATGATCTGTATTTGAACGCAAGGCCGCTTGACTGTGAGGGGGTTCGGGACTTCCGGTTGATTTCGGAGTTTGGCAATCATCTTCTTGCCGCCAAGCAGTCCAAGGACAATGAAATCCGCTTTGTCACATGGCAGTACGACTATGATCGCAGCGGCGTGACCCTCGGACATTACTATGAAACCAATTATCAGGGGGCACTCAAGGATTTTACTGTGCGCTCCGGCCTACTTGATGAAAACCAGCTATTTTCAGAGGATGAAATGGCGGTATTGTATGCCTCCTGCGTATTTCGTGGCCGGAATGACGATGACCTGACCTTTGAAAGTGAAAAGGAATTACAGGCCGTCATAGTAAAACTGGAAAGCAATCTGCCCCAGCAGAGTATGGAGCAAGAAACCACACCGGAACAGGAGGCTGAACATGGAATATAGCCAAATCAACACTATTACCAAATTCGGCCCGGACGATTATTCCCTGTGGACGCTCACCATGCCCCGTGACCAAATAGGACAAATCAGGCAAGGCGCGCCTGTTGTGGAGGACGATATGCGCCGGGTGTTTGAGGAAATCCGTTCCGTCGATTACCAGCCGGAATCGGTATGCAACTTTGTCCTCCCCCAAAGCAAGGGCTTGCGCCTGTTTCGGGTTGATATGGGTGAAGATTTTGCATACAGAAACCGGCATAACGGCTGCTCCGTCCGTGGCTCCAGAGAAGAAATCATGGCAGAGCTGCGTGAGGTACTCAAGGGGCAGGGATACCACCTATACGGAAATGCCCATTTTCAGAATGTAGATGTGCTGGAAACTCTGCAAAAGATTGTGGAGCATAACACCGACTATTATCAAACCGACTTCAAGTACGATATCGAAAAGCTGCGGGAGGCTGCCGCTGACCGCAATGCCCAGCGGCGTTTCTTCTGGATGAGCCGGGGCGGTGGTACATGGTGCTTTGCGGAGCCGGAGGTCTATATCCGTAATACAAGCCAGCATAATACATGGAATTATTACGGCGGAAGTAAGAGCGAACACGTTAAAACCTTCTGGATTGAACTGAAAGGGATGCGGGATGAAAAGGTTATGGGCGATATTGTGGAGATCGATTATCAGAAGCACTTGGACTATCTCTGCACCCATTCCTTTGAACCGGCTGCGGTGGAAATCGTGTTCAAGAACCCAAACGATGTCCGCACCTTTTCCTATCAAGAGTACGATCAGAACTTTCAGTCGATTGCCCAGCGGTACGGAACCGTGGAACGGGTTTCTTTCCGGGTTACAGACCCCTATGCACTATCCCGTGCAGCGATTGAGGCACATGGACTGTTTTGGGACGCCACAGAGCCGATGGAAATTGATGATTATGTGAAACGGCTGGATCGTGACCGGCTCCATGATTATGGCTATACCGCCGATGATTTGGTTCTAACCGGTCCTTTGGATGCGGAAAAGGCGGTGAAAAACGGTCTTTCCTGCTATGCCCTTTCCCCGGATTGCTCCAAGGAGCTGATTGCCGACCGAGAAAATTATCAAGAACACCATTACAGGGGCGCTTTGTTCGGCATGACAGCCGAGGAGCGGGACACCTTGCAATATTTCAAGCAGGACTGCACCCCGCTGTTTTCCCATGAGGAAATGCGGGAAATCTGCTCTCTTGCGGTACAGGCAGGGATGGAGAACCATCCTGAAAAGTCTCCCCTGCTGGATCGCATTATCCATAAAGCAGAGTGCGCCATGTCAAAGGCGGAAATCTCGCCTGCTTTGGAGCAGGAACATCAAATTGAGATGGAGGATAGAGAATGAAAAAGAAGATGAATCCCAAAACCAAACGGGCGGTGGTGGTGCTTTCCATCATCGCCCTGATTATTTTTATTATCGGGCTGGTAAGCTGCTCTATTCAGCTTTCGCAGAAAAACCCGTCACTTCCTGCTGTGACGGACAGCGGCAATCCGGTTCCCACCCCTGACGATAAAATTGTAATCCCCAAAATCGACCAAGGGAACCCCGGCAATCTGATTGATGATGCACCCCCGGAGGAAATCGAGAACGGTGGCAAAGATATGGAACAGGGAAAGGCTAAGCCTTCCCCTGCAAAACCCACGGAGAAACCGCCAGTATCCCCCAAGCCGGTAAAGCCTGCCGACCCTACCATGCCACCGGTTACTCCAACCCCTAAACCAAGTGAGCCTGTGAAGCCGACAAAGCCCACTGAGCCACCGAAGCAGGAAGAAAAGCCAAGTACGCCCGACAAACCGGGCGGTGGCGGTTCAGGCGGCGGCAGTACCAGTTATCCCGCCGCTGTGGTAGAAATCCTTATCCCTGAGTACAGTCACGCGGATATGGAGTTTGAGGTAAAGACCACGCTGCGCAACGTGAAGTCGCTGGATTGGACTATTACCGAGGACGGAAAAGATACCCCGCAGGGGGATTTTCTGAAAGGCACGCTTGATAAGAATGGCGGGAACATCACCATTACCCAGCCGGGGCAGTATCTATTGACCGCTGCCGCTAAAAATCATGGAAACCGTACCTATACCTTTACCAAGACCATTACCATACATCCCACTTTTGAAATCAAGGTGGGGGCAGACAAAACCGCCCATACGGATCAATCCTTTGTGGTAAAAACTACGCTTTCTGACAATGTGAAGCAGCAATTAAACTGGCATATCTACAAGGATGGCAGCGAGGTGAAATGGCAGGAAGCCGTAACAGGCTCCCTTGCCAATGATGGCGGCTCCATTCAAATCAAGGATAAGGGCAGTTATATCCTGAAGGCTACCGCCTACGATGAAACCAGCCGGGAATTTTTCGGAAAAGCTGATGTGACGGTTTATCCCATTGTAGAAATCGGCGTACAGGTTCCTGTCGCCGCCCACACCGATACCCCCGTCACCGTTGCTGTGAACACCAAGGAGTTGGGAGATCTCACACTTGTATGGACTGCAACCAAGGATGGGGAGGAAATCCCCCTGGCCGACTGTATGGAGGGCAAGCTGGACAATTCGGGCGGAACAGTGCGTTTCCTCGGCAAAGGAGATTACAGCCTGATCGCCACAGCTACCGATAAGGCTGGCAGGGTGTTCAGCGGAAAAGCGGATATTAAAATCTACCCTGTGGCAGCCTTTGCGTTTGAACTTCCCACCACTACCCACACCGATAAACCCATTGAAATAAAGGTAGTGTCCTCTGAATTGCAGGACATGACCGCTGACTGGACGGTACTTTACAATGGAGAGATTACCCCTGCCACCTCCGTGCTGGAGGGCAAGCTGACCAATGCGGGCGGTACGGTACGGTTTAAGCAGAAAGGCGCCTATACGCTGAAAGCTACCCTGATTGATGCCCTCGGACGAGAATACAGCCATTTGTCTAGCATTGTTGTCTATCCTGTTGCGGAAACAGGTTTTTATATCCCCCCTCAGGCCCACACCGACACAGCCGTGGAAGTCAAGACCAGCTTTCAGGAAGCAGACGGCTTGACTGCTGAATGGAGCTTGGCGAAGGACGGCAAGCCAATCACACTGGAAGACGGCTTTGACGGAACCCTCACCAATGAGGGGGGCAAAATCCGCTTTAACAAGATTGGCGAATATATTTTACAGGCGGCTGTTACCGACAGCACCGGCCGCAGCTTTACCTATACCGCCCCTGTTAAGGTTTATCCCGTCATCACGGTTGCAATGGAACTTACCAAGGAAACCCACACGGATAAGGGGGCAACGGCTTCTGTCAAGCTGTCAAACGCCGGTTCCCTGCCTGTGGCTTGGAGCATGGCGAAAGGCAATGTGCCGGTACAGCCGGAGCATGAACTGACCGACAAGGGTGGTTCTATCCGTTTTTTAGAAAAGGGCAGTTACACAGTGAACGCAGCCGTAACCGATGAGGCCGGGAGGACTTTTGAGGACAGCAAGACTGTCAAGGTTTATCCTATCCCCGGCATGGCGTTCAATCTGCCTGCCGCCGTTCATACCGATGATATGGTGACGGTTGATACTGCCCTTACCGATATGGAGGGGCTGACAGCGGTATGGTATGTTGACAATACTTATGGCTTTCAGGATTGGGCGGTTTACATCGACGGCCAACTCAGCAATCAGGGCGGCTCCATTCACTTCAAACGTGCGGGAGTATATGATTTGCAGGCACGGGTGACAGACGCCACAGGACGAGTATTCCACTTTAACAGCGGAAAAATCGAAGTCCTGCCGGTGCTTTCCCTCTCCTTTGAACTTCCTGCCACCGGGCATACCGATACGCAGATCGAGGTCAGAACGAGGGGAAACAATAACGTGCTGCCGGTAGAATGGTCGCTGATGAAAAACGGTACGGTCATTCCTTTGGAGCAGGCTGTCAGCGGCTCTCTCAATGCACAGGGCGGTAAAATCCGCTTTATCGGGAATGGTGAATACCGTCTGACCGCAACCATGATGGATGCGCTGGGCAGGATGTTTACCGCCAGCAGACAGATCAGTATTTTCCCCCTTTACAACTGCGATTTCTCTATGCCAGCGGCAATTCATACAGGGCAAAACTTTGTTGTCAACATGAGCAGCTCCATCAATCTGAACGGCAAGAGTATTGTATGGACGGCAACGAAGGATGGCGCAGCCGTGGCAGTTTCCGACTTCTTTAAGGGGACGCTGGGCAACGGCGGCGGTACGGTTCATGTGAATACAGCCGGAAGCTATCAGCTCACCGCATCTATCACAGATGAACTGGACAGAGTGTTTGCCTGCACCCAAACTATCACGATTACCAATACCGCACCCAGCAAGCCGACCCTGACCGCTGGTGTGACAAGGACATATGCAGACGGCAAATTTTTGGTGAACCTCACTGCCGCCAGCACCGACCCGGATGGGGATACGGTCATTTATGAGTTTGAGGGTAAGACCGCCGATAATTATTACCCCATTGGAACGCATACCGTCAAAGTAAGAGCAAAAGACAGCTATGGCGGTATTTCTGATTGGACATCAGCAACCTTTACTGTCGCCAATGCCGCGCCCGGCAAGCCTGCTTTTTCTGCCAGCGTGACGAGAACAGCCAAGGGTGGAAGTTTCCTTGTGAATTTCTCCGTAAGCAGCACCGACCCGGACGGCGATACTGTTATTTACGAGTATCAGAACATGACCGCTGACCGTTATTATCCTGTTGGTACGCATACTGTCAAGGTAAGAGCGAAAGACAATTATGGCGGTGTTTCCGATTGGGCAGCCGTGACCTTCAGCATTTCCAGTTCTGCGCCGACCCGTCCTGAAATCACGAGAACACCGGGCGGAAATAGCGTTGTACCAGGAACGCCTGTTACCATCACCGCAAGCAGTGTTGACCCGGACGGAGATAGTATCACCTATGTTTGGGAGGGCAGACCGTCACAGACGGCTACCTACCCCCTCGGCAAAAACACTGTAAGAGTAAAAGCCGTTGATAGCACTGGTACAGAATCGCCATGGGCAGCTATTGTTTTCTTTGTCATGGATGCAAATGGCAGCGGTGGTATGATGTTGACTGGTCCCGATTCTACCATCAACGAGAACGGGATTGAGGGGGCGACCATTGCAAATTATACCTTTAATGTACCTCCCGTTTCCGGTCACAGTGGGCAAGACTATGGTAGAGTGCGTGGATACAATGTAATGACCGGCGCGTGGGATCAGCTTGACTATGGGACGACCAGCAATGGCATATCCTTCAGCCGGAATTTAACACCCGGCGTATATTCCAAGCTGGAATTTTACTATTATACCAACCACTCGTGTATGTATAACAAATCCAATATTACCTATACGGTGGAATATCACTTTGAATAAGTAAAACATTTGCTTCGGGGCATCGCCAGCCATGGTGATGCCCCTATACTTTTTGGGAAAAGGAGGTCACAATGCAGGGATTTTTGAAACCTTATCAGGTGGAGCAGATTAAAAAGAAATACCCGCCCGACACACGCATCCAGCTTGACCACATGGAAGGAGAGCGTGATATGCCTGACGGCTTGCAGGGCGTGGTGAAGCACGTTGATGACCAAGGGCAGCTACACATGGCATGGCAGAATGGGCGTTCACTTGCGCTTATACCAAATGAAGATCAGTTTCATATCATCCAGCCTGAACAGAAACCGGAGGGAAATAAAATCCGTGTGCTGGTGGTGGAGCCGGGGAAAGCCCCTTATACCCAGCAAATTGAAAATGATTATCGGGCTATGCAGAAATTGGTGGACGGCTGTATTGAATTTGTTCCCTTGCCGGAACTGAGTTGCCACCTCTACTGCAATGAGGAAGGCAAGCTGATTGGTATGCCCGGAAACCGTCGCCTTGACAACAAAGATATTATCTGCGGTTCGTTTTTCATCTGCGCTGGAGATGAAAACGGAAACGATATTTCTCTGAATGATGAGCAGCTCCGCTACTACACCGAGCGTTTTCGGGAGCCGGAGCAATACACCGATGAGGAAGCCCACCATGTTGAATGTGAAATCAAGATTATGCCCTCCGCAAGCGACAGTATTGAGGATGTTATGCGTATGCTTGGGCTTTTGCGGGACGGCAATGACGGAATGGAGAGATAGTATGGAAGAAAATCAAAGTAAGCTGGATAGCTATATTGACTATATCAATGCACATATCCTACCTTTTATCGACTACGACGAGCTTGACCGTTCCTACCAAACGGAGGAAAAAGCGTATGCGAAAGGGATTTTGAACCGCCTGCATACGGCTATGCTGGAGCAGTATGGAGATACCCGGCTTGTTTGCGGCCATGGCGATATACAGGAGGATTATGCCGTGGTTCCCGGCGTGATACAGGGAAAGAAAACCGGAGAAATTGCCCTTGCTCTGCTGGGCATAGACCTCTCATCCTCCGGCGAACACTGCCAGACAGAATTTCTCTGTAAGTATGGCGTGATCTCACAGGGGAATAACGACTTGCCGAAAGCTCTTGCCGGTGAAATTACCGTAAGGTATCTTCCCTATGACTATTGTTATACTGCCGATATTTCCGGTGACATTCATATTTCTAAGGGTAGGCTGCCGGAGGGTATCAAGGAGATTCTGCAAACCTTTCAGGAGCATACTACGGAGCTTTTGTTTGAAGAAAACAAGGATATGGATATGGAACGCTGATCGTCCTGCTTGCAGGGCGGTTTTATTATGGAGGTGAATGAGATTGAGAACACAGTCAAGGCCCATGCCATTTACTGAAGAACAGATGAAACAGGTCTTTGACACAAACCTGATTGATTTTGCCGTTCAGAACGGCTTTCAGATTGAAAAGGGCGACCGACACTCTGTTCATGTAAAAAACAGCGGCGGTCTTTACCTTTTCAATCATGGGCGGGGATATTATTGCTTCACCACTGAAAAAAAGGGCAATATCGTTGACTTTGTGAAAGACTATTTTGGGCAAGATTTCAAGGGTGCCGTGAAAATGATTTTGGGTTGCCGTGCTTATGAAATGACCGAACACTATGTCCCCCCCAGCGAAAAAAAGCCCAAGGGAGATTTGGTTCTGCCACCCAAGGACAAGAATTTCAACCGCACCATTGCCTACCTGACGGGGACTCGTGGCATTGACAAGGAAATCGTCTATGCCATGATAAACGCCGGTAAGGTTTACGGCGCAAGGACAGAGAAAAGCGGCTATTCGTTTCATAACTGTGCCTTTGTCGGATATGATGAAGCCGGTAAACCACGGTATTGTGCTCTGCGGGCGCCAAGTGCAGACAGCAGCTTTCGGCAGGATGTGGAAAATTCGGATAAGACCTATGGTTTTTGCATGGAGGGAAAATCAAATCGGGTGTACGCCTTTGAAGCCCCCATTGACGCCATGAGCCATGCCACCCTTTGCAAATTTCACGGCATTGACTGGAGGGAGGATCACCGGGTAGCCGAGGGCTGTCTGTCGGATAAGGCACTATACCGTTACCTTCAGCACCATCCTGAAATCACCGAGATTGTTTTTTGCTATGACAACGACATGGATGGCAAGCTAAAGGACGGTACACCACACAATCATGGTCAGGTGCAGGCGGAGCTTTCCGCTGAAACCTTTGCGGATTTGGGGTATAACACCTTTATCCAGACCTCGAAAAGCAAGGATTTTAACCTTGATCTCCTTGCTTTTCGAGAAGTTGCTGACCATATACAGCCGTTAAAGCTGGAATCGGAGCTGGAGCGGTAAAAGTAGCGAAACAGGCTAAAGCGGAAAATACCATGCAGGTATTTTCCGCTCTTTACTGATGCTCTAATTGTGGTCAGAATGCAAGTGCTGCTAATTCGTTCACCTTTGATTCAATGGTTCTTATGACTTTAATAAATTCTTCATCACTTTTGCCTGTCGGATCGTCCAGTCCCCAATCTTCTCGGTGCTTGCAGGGGAGGAACGGACACTGAACATTACAGCCCATCGTCACCACAATATCCACAGGAGGAATATCAGACAAGAGCTTACTATATTGTGTTTGCTCCATATCTATACCGTAAAGTTGTTTCATCAGTCGTACAGCGTCCCCATTGATTTGCGGTTTGGTTTCTGTTCCGGCTGAATAACACTCCAAAACATCACCTGCAAAATGGCGGCCCAACGCTTCAGCAATCTGACTGCGACAGGAATTATGGACACAAATAAATGCGACTTTTTCCATCTGATCTCCTTTCTTACAATGCGAGCAATTTATCATCTTTAATTTCTTCGGCGTTCCACCTGATAACGGCAAAGTTATCATGGGAGATTTCGCCCACTTTATTTATCCACTCAATTTCATGACTGGCTTTGGCTTTCAAAAGCTGATTGCTTGTTTCGGTAGCGTAAAGAGAGGAATTGATAACCCACCATTTTGTTGCGATCTCGGCGCGCTTCAAATCTTCCTCCAACCGCATGGCTTCAAAGACAGGCGTCGTTTCTGCAAGGGTTACGATGATAACCTCTGTTTCATCGGTATTGCGGAGACGGGGCAGCAGCTTTTTGACCGCTTCGGGGATGTCCCCCTGTGTACGTTTTACCTCGCGGTGATAGCTCTGCGTGGAATCAAGCAACAGCAGTGTATGGCCTGTAGGTGCAGTATCAATGACAACAATCTCATTTTCAGCCCGCTCCACAATCTCGGCAAAAGCACGGAATACGGCGATTTCCTGTGTACAGGGGGAGCGCAAATCTTCCTCCACATAAGCAACATCATCTGCCGACATGGTTTCACGCGCTTTAGAAAGTACTTCTTCCTGATAACGCCGAAGTTCTTCTTTTTCATCAATATGGCTCATGGTAATGCCACTTGTTTCGTCCATGACAAATTTAAGATGGGCGGCGGGATCGGTAGTTGTCAGATGGACCTTTTTCCCTCTGGACGATAGGCCAAGCGCGATGGAAGCGGCAATCGTCGTTTTCCCAACACCGCCTTTGCCCATCGTAAAAATGACTTTTTTCCCGCTTGTATCCAAATCATCAATGACCTTACGAAGCGTGGGAATATCAGCGGCATTTAAGGTATTGCCACTCACGAAAAGGCTGTCTTTGACAAGCAGATTGCGGACATTTTCTATGCCAGTAATATTGTAGGCGCGTAGCGGTACAAAGTAGGCAGCAATATCTTTCAGTCCAGCGGGCATACCGGCAAGTGCCTTTTGCTGCTTATTATACAGGCTTTCAGATATGTTGTCGTCATAGGCAGGCAAGACACCATTCACAGCCAGAAGCTGATTGTGTACACCCAAATCGGCAAGTTCCTTTGAAGCCCGCTCCGCTTCTTTGAGAGGGGAGCTTTCAGGCCGGGATACGAGGACGAGGGTGGTTAATTTGCTGTCGGCCAAGGTGTCTACCGCTTCTTTGTACATTTCTTTGCGTTCTTCCAAGCCAGAGAGCTGTCCTAAGCAGGATGCGCCGTGTGTGCTTTCGCTGATGAAATTGCTCCATGCGCTCGGCAGTTGCAACATCCGCAGAGTGTGGCCGGTGGGGGCAGTATCAAAAATAATGTGGTCATATTCCTTTGCGGCAGCTTGATCTGTAATAAAGTTTGTGAACTCATTGAAAGCAGCAATTTCAACCGTGCAGGAACCGGAAAGCTGTTCTTCCATGTTTAAAATCACCGCATCGGGCAACTTACCACGGTAAGGGGCAACAACGCTTTCGCGGTATTCGACCGCTGCCTGTATTGGGTCGAGGTTTGCAACTACAAGCCCCGGCACTTCCGCAATCGATACACCTTTACCATCAAGATCGGTATTAAACACATCCTGCAAATTGGATGCGGGGTCGGTGCTGACAAGCAGCACCTTCTTCCCGCTGTCAGCGAGGGTCACAGCGGTAGCACAGGCAATAGAGGTTTTTCCAACGCCGCCCTTGCCTGTATAGAACAGGTATTTTGTAAGGTTTAGATGTTGCAAGTCAAACTGTTTCATTAGCAGCAACCCTCCGAACAGCAGCACCCGCCATCTGCTTTTTTGTTTTCAGTCGCTTCCAGATACGATGCTGGGATTTCAAGCCATGCTGCAATTTCCTCATTAGTGGGGTATGCCTTGGTTTTGACAATTTTACCGTCAATGACCGTGGCAGGTAAAGACTCGACGCCATCGCCCATAATCAGTCTGTTGATATCGGTGTTGTTAATAAACGCTTGCGGGGCGCTATTCAAATTAAAGCGAGCGGCGGTAATGCCGTTCTTTTGTAGATTATTGAACACTGTGGAAATACGGAGCAGTTCGGGATCAACACCGACACCGCAGATACCGGTTTCACAGCACATGGCTGGTTCATAGATGGACATTGTTTTCATAACAGCACTCTCCTTATAATAATTGAATGTTTCTACTATATCAGGGTAACAGCATACACCCTTGGGATTGTTGGCGGCGCAGTTGCTATCTTTCATTGCGCCTGTCAGTTTGATAACTTCATCAACAGTTCTTGCTCCCTTGTTCCGAATAGCATTGATGATGTCATTCTTTGTAACGTGATTGCAATAACAAATGTACGCCTGCGATACTTCTGCTTTCTCATCCTTCACTAAGTTATTGCTTGACGGTGTATCACCACAGCAACAGTTGCTATCACAGCAGCTATTTTTACCGCTAAAAAACTTATCGAGATTGTCTGGAAGCTTATAGGTTTCTGTTCCTTGAGATTGCCCACCGTAGATGGCCTTTAAGATGCCGTCCACAATCATCGGTACAGGCGGCTGCTCGTAGTTTTTACCCTCGTAGACGAACACCCGACAGTCAACGCTATCACCGCATAGGTCACCGCAATCCGCGCATTCGCTTTCTACAAGCTCATTGCAGATATCCACGCCGTTCACGCGGATGGTCGGAGAGCTTATAAAGCGATATTCCTCCGCAAGCTCCCTCGATGTAATGTTAACCGAGTTGATCTTGACTTCAAGACCGAGTGTATCAAATACGCCGGACAGGATTTTAAGCGCCTGTTTGAGCGTTTCATCTGTTGCCATGCACCGCTCGCAGGTATTCAAATCGAGATAGAGAAAATCAATAAGAAGCTGCTTCATTTGGCAAACCACCCTTTCGTCCGATTGACTACATTCACAAGGATCAACATAACAGGCACCTCTGTCAGCACTCCAACTGTGCAGACAAGAACCACGGGTGAGGTCGGGCCGTACAAAGCAATCGCCACGGCAACGGATAATTCAAAGAAGTCCGATGCGCCGATTAGCGCGGCGGGTGCGGCTATGTTATGCGGTTGTTTGCATACTTTGCACATGAAATAGGCAAAAGCGGCTGTAATGACGTTTTGCAGGACTAAGGGTACAGCAATGAGCAGCACATGAAGCGGATTGCTTAAAATGGCGTCGCCCTGAAAAGTGAATATGATAATGAGGGTTAGCAGCAATCCAATGGTGGTAATGCCATCAAACTTAGGAATAAAATTTTCATTAAAGTGCTGTATGCCTTTTTTCTTGACTACGATATTCCTTGTCAAAGCTCCGCCAACGAGTGGTATTACTACAAACAAGACAATGGACAGAAACAGGGTATCCCACGGCACGAACATATCATTTACGCCCAGCAGGAATGAGACGATGGGCACAAACGCCACAAGAATAATGAGATCATTGACAGCCACTTGCACAAGCGTATGTGCAGGGTCGCCCTTTGTCAGATTACTCCATACAAATACCATCGCCGTGCAGGGGGCGGCCCCTAAGAGTACGGCTCCGGCCACATAGCTTTTAGCGAGGTCTGCGGGGATCAGATTTTTGAACACCACATAAAAAAAGAACGCCGCCAATCCGAACATCAAAAACGGCTTAATAAGCCAACTTGTTCCGCTTGAAATGATCAGTCCCTGCGGGTTGTTGCGGACATTTTTAATCGACTGAAAATCCACCTTCATCATCATAGGATAAATCATAATCCATATCAGCACGGCGATGGGGATGGATATTTGTGCATACTCAAAGCGTCCCAAAAAGACTGGAACGGCAGGCAGAAATTTGCCTATTAAAATACCTGTCGCCATGCAAATGAGTACCCATACCGTCAGATATTTTTCAAAAAAGCCGATACTTTGATTTTGTTTATTCTTTTCCACAATTACACTCTCCTTCCTTACAAATGCAGTCCTCTTTGTCAATGGTAATGGCGCATAAAAAATTTTTGAAATCTTGCACCTTTTCACTGTTCAGTGAGTAGTACATCCACTTACCCTCTTTACGCCCACTCACCAAGCCGCAATCGCAAAGGATTTTCATGTGGTGAGAAAGGGTTGGCTGCGTAATATGGAACTTCTCTAAAATGTTGCAGGCACATAGCTCACCGCAGGACAGCATATCCACGATCATAAGCCGGTTCATGTCTGCAAGGGCTTTGAACAACCCAACATTTTCAGCGTATTTATTGCTCAATTAAATCACCTCACATAGATAATAGTCTATGTGTATTATATGCCAACACATAGATGGATGTCAATGTATTGGGAGATTTTATTTTAATGAAATAAGAAAGGTGGCAATAGAGTAGTTCAAATTAAAAGTTAACCATGTTGTCTAATAGAAACCACATGGGAGCAACTTCCTTTTCGCTCTTTTCGGGAGCGAAGCGACCCACGCCCCCACCGCTTGCCGGTGGGGGCTACTTAATGCCAAAATCTTAGATTTTGGAGTTAAGGCAGGAATAGGCGGGTTCCACCCGCCAAGAAAACAGCTTACAGGCAAAGCCTGTAATGGGGTTCCCCATGATATAGAGGTGTTCTAAACAGAACACTGTGGAAAGGAGGCTGTGTATGCCCGAAAAGAGCCTGAAACGCTCTATCAATTTTTCGCCCGAAACCTTAAAAGCACTGGATACCCTTGCCGCCAAGAACAGCACAACCACTTCGGAGCTGGTCCGTCAGTTTGTGGAAAAGGGATTGTCTGTGGAGGGGTACAGTCAGGATATTGATTTCATTGCCAGCATCATCCGGCAGGAGCTTATGGCAGTTTACCACCTTGAGGACATCAAGACCGTGGTGGAGCAGCAGACAAACCGCATTGCCAAAATGCACATGAAGTCCGGCAAAATTGATGCCGCTGCTTTCTTCCTGCTGATTAAGGTTTTAATGAACATTGCCCATGAAGGTTCGGAGGATCAGTTTGACCAAATGCTGAACGAGGCTGTCACGTTAGGTGTTGACTATATGCAGAAAAAGGATTTTCAAATCAACAGCTTTTTGCAGGACACGGACAATCTGCGCCGCCTTGCGGATAAGCTGTAACGGAAAGGAGCGTTTTTATGAATTTAATGGATTATCAGCAATCTTTAGATGAAGTGACCAAGCAAGTGAGGGACTATTTCCCGAAGGAGTACCGGAATGCCAAGGTGGAGCTGAATCATACGGTAAAAACCAATGACCAAGAGATGGATGGGCTTACTATACGGCGGGAGCAGGACACCTTAGTGCCGCAGATTTATCTCAATGGATATTTTGAACTGTATGAAAACGGAGTCAGCTTGAATGAAATCTTGGCGGACATCGCAGCCAGATATTTTCAGGAAGCAGCCCGATCTTTTGAAAATATGCCGGAGGATATGACTGACTACGGGCAGATAAAAGACCGGATTTTAGTCCAGCTAATCAACCATGACATGAACCAGACCTTGTTAAAGGAAGTGTTCAGCAAATCCATTGACCATACGGATTTGGCGGCTGTTTTCAAAATTCCTATTTACGAGGATGAGCGCGGCTCTGCGACCATCCGGGTTACAAGGGAAATGGCACAACGCTGGGGCGTGGATTCCGAGGCGGTGTATCAGGACGCTCTTAACAATACTGTCAAAGCACATCCGGCACAGCTTACGACCCTGCAATCCATTATCGGTGAAATGATGTTCCCTCCCGGTATGTTTATCAATGAGGTGAAATGGGAAGCTCCGGAGGTATGTGAAATGAAGTCCTATGAGCCGTATATTCTTACCAACCCCTCCAAGCATCATGGTGCGGCCACCCTGTTATACCCGGAGGTATTACAGCAGCTTTCCGATAATGCGCAGTCCAACCTTTTCATTCTGCCCAGCAGTGTCCATGAGCTGCTTTTGATGCGGGATAATGGGGAGATAGATGCCTCAGAGCTTCAGGCTATGGTGATAGGAGTCAATCAGGAAAACGTGCTACCAGAGGAACTGCTTTCCAACGAGGTTTATTATTACGATGGGAAAGAGCATACCCTTTCTATGGCTACCATAAAAGAGGAAACGGCTGAACTAAAACAGAGATTTCAGCAAAATGCGGCTTATGCCGTTTCAGATCAGGAAATAGACATGGAGCAGGAGCTTTAAGGAGCATTTAAGAATAGTTGAGAGGAGGATGTATGGGAAAAGACATTTACATTTTAGCCTTTTGTGACATTTGCAAATCATGGAATACCATGAGGCTTGTTGGTGCAACGACTGATGAAACAATACTTTATGCCATGATTGCGGCAAAAATAAAAAACGGTGAGATGGAGTATGGCAATGCGGGAGCAAAATCATTTGATACCTTTTCTGATGATTTTAATAATGGGTTGGTTGACTTTGACAAATTAGAATATGGATTTGTTTATAATTATGATGATTTACAAATAACTGATCCTGTTTCGCTTGAACAACTTCCCGAAGCGGCAGCCGCTTATGAGGAAATTACACGAGCAAAGGCAAAGGCTGAAATAGCAAAATTAGAGCTTGAAAGCCAAAGTCTTGTTTATTCAGTAGTCGAGGTTCGGACTGATTTTGGCTACAAGTGCTTCATGCTGCCGGGTATCTGTGACAGGGATATGCTGGAGAGCAGCAATCAGTTTCAGGAACTTATGGAAGATGAGGTAGCCAGCGAGGTCAATGCCAGCGTTTATTCCTATTGTGTGGGTGATGGCGAGAGCCAATACCCCAGCGAGGAACAACTGAAAATCATTGAGGACTATCAGGATGAATTGGAGGATGAATACGGTATTGACTCCCTCCAATCGGATTTTATCAGCTTCTATTATGAAGCGGAACAGGAGTATTGAACACATGACACAGGCAAACCGATATCAAGAACTTGCCGCAATGACAAAGCGGGCTGATAACCTTGGCCCGGCTTATCATGCGGCTTTTTATCTTCTGTCCTATGACCCTGAGCTTTACGAAACCGCTCGCAGATTTGTGAACGTGGACGGCATCGGCTTCACCGGCATGAAACGGGCGGTCCATGACTTTGACGAGCGCACACGCTTTGTCGTTGATATTGCGCATAACCTTTTTTCCTACAACAGCGCTTGCAAGGCCACTCCCTTTGAGATTTCACGGTTGGGCTATCCCTACTTGGAAATGGTGTGCAATTCCTTTTATATTGCCACCGGAGAGGTTCAGGTTATTTTGGAGCCGGGGCAAGACGAACAGCTTGGAATTAAGCTGGATGACAGCCATTATCAGCAAAGCAGGCGTATCCAGCAGAAATTTGAGCAACTTCAAAACGCCATGTTTGCGGATATGGTACAGGACGAGGCCGCAGAGCCGGAAAGGTAAGGTGAATTTATTTTGATTACAGGAGTTATCCGTTATCAGGGCGGTACGCTGGTGGTGGAGCTGCCCTGCGGGGCTTATGAGCTGGCGGAACATTTGGGCAGTATCGGCATCCGTTCCCCGGCTTCGGAGATTTTAGCCCATGGCACGGAACAGGTCGAGGTAAAGCTGGCAGCCGGTGAGCCAATCGGAGCATTTATTCTTGCTAACCTTCGGGACAGCGACACACTCTCCGGTGTGAACCTTGCCTGTCAGGAGGTAAACCGTGTCTGCCCCTTTGGATATGAGGAATTTCTGGATATGCTCGATCCCGACCCGCAAGCCGGTTTTAACCGCTATGCGTTTTACAAGCCCTATGAAGCTCTGCCGCCCAGCACCGCAGGGGGCATGAAATTCATTTTGGAGGAAAGCAGGCGCTATCACTCCACGATGGAGAATTACCGCACTGTATGCGAAGCGGAGGCCGCAGAGGACGACCGCAATATCAGGGAGGTAAATCGGATGCTGGAGTCCGGCGAGGATGAATGGGAACGCTGACGGGAGGTGATGGGCAATCTCTCTTTTAGTCTATAAGCAGAGATTCAAAAATCCCAATTATAAAAGCACGGCTGGTAAGAATTATGCCCATGTACGCTATATTGCCACCCGTCCGAGGGTTTCCAAAAATGAGGGGATGAACCATGGACTGTTCGGGAAACTCTCCCCTGGTCCCATTACCGAGTTTGAGGACTGGCGGGATGTGGCAAGGCTGGTGTATGCGGGTTCCAAAAAGCATATTACCATGTACCGCAGCGTGATTTCCTTTGACGAGGAAACGGCAGTGGAACTGAATCTGACTGACCAAAAGGCATGGCAAAGATACATTGAAAGCCACATGATGACCATTGCCGAGAAAAATAATATCCGGCGTGAGCATTTGCAATGGGCGTGTGCGCTCCATAAAGAAAAGCACCATCCCCATATCCATGTGGTGTTTTGGGATACCTCGTCACGGGTCAAGAACCCCTTTACCCCGCCTGCCGTTCCCAATGCCATTAGAAAGCAGCTCATCAAGGATACCTTTGCAGAGCGCATCCGTGCCTATGGGGAACAGAAAAACAAATCGGCCGCCGAGCTGCGCAGCATCAGCAATGAACTGGCAGACGATTTTGAACAGCATTTGCGGCGGCTTGACAAGAATCGGTATAAGCGGCTCCGGGCGGACTATGACGAGGAAAACGAGTTATCCGGCAGCTTTGATTTTGATGATGCCGTGCTGAATGAAACTGCTGACCGTGTATTCCGTCTTAAATCCGCACTCCCGCCCACCGGCCGCATTGCCTATCAGCTTCTGACACCGGAAATCAAGGCCGAGGTGGATAAGCTGGTGGCGTACCTTCTTGAAAAGGTTCCGGCACTTAGAGAGCAGAAAGAACGCTACATAGACAGCAAAATGAAGATGGCTCTGCTTTACGGCGGCAGCGATGAATACCTTGACAGCCTGCGAAAGCGATTTTCCGGGGAGGCTGATAAAATCATTGCAAACCGTGTGCTGGGCATGGTAAAGACCCTGAATCGGCTGGACTATGAAATGAAGTCCGGGGAATATCAAAGCGCCCGCCGTTCCTACTTTGCCGAGCAGATGCTTATGGAGGCGTTTGATATGCTTTCCGGTCTGACCCGTGATAGCGACAGGCAGTTTGCTGATTGGGGGAAGAAAACCGGGCGGGAACTGTCAAAGGACGCAAAAAAGGAACTGTTTTTGAAATTGCAGGATAAAGGTTATGAACATTAACTATCAGGGAGGAATGTGGATTGAAAACAAGAAAAGAGTTTTTTGAGGACTTCTTTGCACGGCTGACCCGGACGGGTTTCCGTGTGGAAAGCATTATGGAAAGTGATATAGCTGCTGAGGTCTATGATGAAAGCTCCCTGTTCTGTGTGGTGACACAGGATGGGGAGCTTGTTTTTGAAACCTACGGCGGTGAAAAGGTGCGAGCTTTGGAGCAGGCGGCCGAAGAAACCCGTACCGGCCTTTCCTGCTGTATGCAGCCGCCTTTTGCAGACATGGATCGGACGGAAACGGTCCTGCTGACAGGCGGCTCCTACATCAAGGTGTTTGAGAGTGCCGGTGTAGTGTTGCTCTGCCGCCGAACTACTCTGTTTGGATATGAGTTTGTCACCTGTCAGAAAGCCATGCCCAAGCACAATACAAAACGCTTTTACAGGGAGCATTTTTTCTATGATCCCATACCGGCACAGGATAATTTTCTGGAGCGCAGCGGCTTGAAAATACCGGCTCCGCTTTCCTTTTCCCACGAGGAACTCCGGGTGCTGGTATCCTGCTGTGCGAGGTGTGTCATGCTGGATAATGAGATGGACAGTGGGCAGGAAACCCGTATCCGTGAATTGATGGGAAAGATTGAGGAAATCCTGCCGGGGCAGCCAGACCTTTCCCCCCGCCACTATTTTCAGAATGAAATGTAAGGAGAGTGCCTATGAAAACCAAAACCGAGTTTTACCAGAGCTATTTTGAAACCCTGCAAAAGAAAGGCTTTACGGTGCAGCCCTCCACTTCGCCGGACTATGTGGCGGATATTTACCACCGGGATAAGCTGGTCGCCTTTTTCACCAAGAATGACATGGTGATGAAAAATCCCTTTGTGGAGGTACAGGATAAGCTCATGGACAAAATCCAGACCCTCGCCAAATCCACGGCGGTGGCCTGCGGGATCTGCTCGGATAAGCCTTACGACGAGGAAACTGCCGTGAAGCTGCCCAACAACCTGTATCGGCTCAATGAGCATAACGGTGTAGTGTTGGCCTGCAAGCACCACCCTCTATTCGAGTATGTGCTTTCCACCTACCGCTGTGACGAAACTAAAAACCCGATCCAGCGCCAGTATTTCTATAACAAAGAGGACGCCTTTGAGAGCTTCGCTACCAGAAGCGGCCTGATTGATGAAAAATGGCTTTTCTCTGAAACTGATTTGAAGGTCATCTATGCAGGGCTTGTCAAAATGCGTACCATTGACAATGACATGACGCAGGACGATCTCAACTCTGTGGAACGGCTGGTGGATAAAATCGAGGACATTGTGCCGGAGTTGCAAAAAAGAGAAAAGGCACTGGATTTCTCCTGGCTCTTTGGCAGTATGGAGCGAGGAATCGAACGGGAATAAAAAAACTGCCGCGAGATATGCGGCAGCCATTACTTTGACATTAGCTTCGCAAAGTGAAGCACCGCCAATGCCTTTTCTTCTTCTAATAGCCGGGATGTTTCCACAAGCTCACGTTCATAAGCTGTGGGATACAGCACA
Source organism: Clostridiaceae bacterium (assembly GCA_902363735.1). GTDB lineage: Bacteria > Bacillota > Clostridia > Lachnospirales > Lachnospiraceae > Lacrimispora. Next base: position 432,908 of record CABJBA010000001.1, on the reverse strand, counting down.
TTTTCATTCTCACTGAAAAACTCGGCAAGCGTGGTGCCAAGGCGGGCAAGCAGCTTTTCCAGCACAAGAACAGAGGGCTGGCTTTCTCCCTTTTCAATCTTGCGTATGTAGTTCTGCGATATGTCCGTGTCCTTTGACAGCTTGTAGACACTAATGCCCCTTTGCGTTCGGAGCTGTTTGAATTTTTGAGCTAAATCCATCGTTATCCTCCTATATTCTATACTTCTATTATTATGCTGTATAACACAACAAAATATAAGCTAACGATAGTGGTTGATTATAAGGATATATAGTTGTATTATTTAGGTGTAGTTGAGCAACCCATCAGATAAGGAGAGTGATTTTATGAACCATCCAAGTGGAGAGTCGATTTGGGGCAACATCAATACAGCCCTTGAAATCGCACTGAATATTTATGTTATTGTAGCAACAGATGAAAACGGCATTGAGCGTGAGGGGATTATGGTCCCGAAAGATAAGGCCAAGGAGGTATTGTCAGACAAAGCCATTTCCATGGCAGAGCAGGACGGGGGTTGGCTCTGCTACGGCGAGGACATCAAAGATGTTCCCATGTATGAAATGCTTCAGCGGCGTGTGGCCGCCTGCAAGCGAATGGAGGCCAAGGCGGTGGAGATGATAGAGGAAATCAGGCGTGACGGCAAACTGCGTCTGACCGATTACTTTGGTGAGTGCGCCCCGCCTGCCCAGCAAGAAAAAGACAGCACCCCTCCTGTTCAGGTGAGAAACGGTATCTATTTCGTACAGTCAGGCGGACAGGATTTCTTTGCTGTCCATGAGGCAGTGGTCGATAATTTCATGTCTGATATGGCTGTAGCCTTTGGAAACCGTCAGGGCGAATATCTGCTTTACGATCTGACCACCGCCGCTGTCCCTCTTTTTGAACTGCGCCAGCTTTATGAGGAAGTGAGTGACTTGATTGTTTCCGAGGATAGCCTGCTGTCTACGCTGAACATAAACTTCAAAACCTATGTTTTGTACTATAACGAGCTGATTCAGGAGGAGGCAAAAATCCCGCCTGTGAACGCTCCTGCCAGCCTGTTCCTGCAAAAGCAGCTTGACCGGTCAGCCAATGAGCCAGAGCCTTCGGACTTCAAAGAAGATGCTGCAAAGGAGTCCCATGATCATGGCGAGGAAGCCGAGGACTTCGGCTACGAGCCTTAAATTGGAAATGTAAACAGAATAACAGCAACCGCCCCCCTGCGCCGCATTTGATGGTGCAGGGGGACATTTTTTGTTTTTCAGGAGGTGAACAACTTGAACATGGTGTATATCGCAAGTCCCCTGCGTGGGGACTATAACACCAATATTAAAAATGCTGTGGAGTATTGCAGCCTTGCCGGGGAGCAGGGTGTCCTTCCCCTTGCCCCTCACATCATTTTCAGCCAATGGTGCAACGATACCATTTCCAAGCAGCGTGAAAAAGGCTTGCAGCTTGGCCTTGCCCTGCTGGAAAAGGTCGATGAACTTTGGGTCATGGGCACCCAATACAGCGAAGGGATGCAGGGAGAGGTTGAATTTGCTCAGGATCACAAGATACCGACATTTTATATAACCCATCCCCATGACCCGGTGTATTATCCAATCAGTGCCGATGAAAACAGGCTTTTGACCTCGCTTGACTGTACCCCTGAAAGCAGGCAGGAAAGCTACGAGGGGCAGTTTGTGGTACTTCGACATGAACATCTAAAACCGGAGTATCGGACATCCCGCAACCAGATATGGACTGTTACCCATGGCCCCGGCTGCCGCCCGGATTATGTCCATAGCGATACCATCCATCTAACACATCCCGTGGATGGGGATCGTATGGCGGTTGGACGCGGCGATGTTTGGGGCGCTCCTACGCCTGAAACGCTGAACTGTATCAGGCAGGCTTATCCAGAATTTGATACTGCTTTACAGCCAGCAGCAGAGCCGGAGGGGGAGCTTTGCCGATGAAAAAAAAGGAAAAGCTCATTTTAGGCTCTATCATCATCGGCTTTGGCACAATTTTCAACCTGTTCTTTACTGCAGCTCTGCATGGGCTGCTGTCGCATCGGATCCGTACCTTGACTTTACTCCCGTTATGGGATTGTATTGCAGGGCTGTTCACCCAGCGCCAGCAGCTTTTGTTGTTCTTATCCTTTGAGGGATTTCTGTGCCTATGTTGTGTCCTGTTCTGGGTGCAGAATAACCGTCCTTACCAAAGTGAGCTTGTGCGGGTAGCCGAGGACATTTTTACGCCTGCCCCGGTAGGACAGTATCAGCACGGCTCAGCCCGGTGGCTGCGGGAAGAAGAAAAAGGCAAGGTGTTTGGAACACAGATCATCCATCCCGCAAATCCCATCATTCGCGAGCTGCTGGACACCGGCTTTGATGATCTGCCCTTTGTGAAGAAAAGCGAAAATGAAGGTATGCTTTTAGAGCAAGTGGAAACCGGGCAAGGTACGGCGGCACAGGACGAACCCGCCGCACTGCCTGTTCCTATAAATCCAAAGGAAGAAAAGGGGGACATGATACAGGACGAGGACTTTGAAACGGTGGATTATAACCTTGCGGCTGCGCATTTAACCAAGGAACAGCCACCGGATACCCCGGCTATCCCACAGGATAAACCGGAGAAAGAGAAAGTAGACCCCTACAAGCTGTTTGATGAGGGCGGCATCGTGGTAGGCACGGAGAAAATCAGAGCGAAAGAGCTTGGGGAGCCGTCCGAACGGCTTTACTACATTCCCGATGATACCCATACCCTGACCATCGGCGCTACCCGTTCCGGCAAGACCCGGTGCCTTGTCATCCAGTCCATCTGCTTGCTGGGGCTTGCCGGGGAAAGCCTTGTAATCAGCGACCCCAAGGCCGAACTGTTTCATTACACCTCGGTATTCCTTGAAAAGCTGGGCTATGAGGTAATCTGTCTGGATTTTAAGAACCCCGAAAAAAGCACTCGTTACAATCTCCTTCAGCCGGTTATCGACGCGGTAAACAAAGGGGATTTGGAACAGGCGGAAATGTATGCGTGGGATATTACCAATATCCTCGTGGGAGATGATGTTTCTAACGAGAAGATTTGGGAAAACGGTGAGAAATCCACCATAGCGGCGGCGATTCTCTGCGTAGTAGTGGACAACAAAAAGCGGCCTGAGTATCAGAACCTGACCAATGTGTACTGGTTTATCGCAGAAATGAGCAAGTCCGTAGGCGGCAAGACGCCTATGAGCGAGTACATGAAGAAGCTGCCCAGCACCCACCCGGCACGGGCGCTTATGTCCATTGCCGAGGTTGCGCCAAGCCGCACCAAGGGCAGCTTCGATACCTCTGCGCTGACTACCCTGCGCCTGTTTACCAGTCGTTCGGTTTATTCCGTTACCCATAAGAGCGACTATAACATATCGGAGATCGGACAAAAAAAGCAGGCTCTGTTTATGATTTTACCGGATGAAAAAACCACCTATTACCCCATTGCCAGTCTTATGGTATCCCAGCTTTACGAGTTGTTGGTCCGCCAATCCGATCAGCGGGGCGGCAGACTGGAGCGCCGGGTCAACTTTGTGCTTGATGAATTCGGAAATTTTACAAAATTGAGTGATTTCCCCAATAAATTGACCGTAGCGGGCGGACGCGGGTGCAGATTTAACCTCTATCTGCAATCCTTTGAACAACTTTCCCTAAAATACGACAAAGAAACGGCGGCCATCGTTAAATCCAACTGTCAGACATGGATATACCTACAAGCGGACGATAAGGAAACCTTGCAGGAGGTGTGCGATAAGCTGGGCAAGTACACCACCAGCGCCTATCAGCTTTCCAGCCAGCACGGGAGGTATGTCAACCCGTCCAGCTCCCACAGCATCAGCCTTGTAGCAAGGGAGCTTTTGACCACAGATGAAATCCGCAGAATCCAGCGACCGGCTCAAATCGTTATCAGCCGTTCCCATCCGGCTATGATGAACGCCCCCGATCTGTCACAGTGGTATTTTAATCAGATGTGCGGATTGGGAGGCAAGGAGCATAACCGCCTGGTTCGGGAAGCGAGAGAAGCAGCCCGACCGGTTTTATCCAACATGACAGGCGATATTCCTCTGTGGAACATATGGGTGTATTACGCCAAGGACTTGCAGATGAAAGAAGCCCAGCAGAAATCACAAGCTTTTGCTTCTCAGATGGGTGCGATTTTTTCAGAAAAAGGCTTTCGGAAAGGAGAAACAAGTAAAGATGAAGATGACGATTAAAGGCTTGACCCAAAGGGTTAAGACCAAAATCAAGGCGGTGGGCGCAGGGTTGCTCACCGCTTTTCTTATGCTCCAGAACAGCACGGTAGCTTATGCCGCCGGGATTGGTGACAGCCAGATTGCCAAGGGTACGGAAAAGCTCATTCAGGACGCTACCACATGGCTGATGATTCTGGCCCCCGTGGTGGCAGGTCTGCTCATCATCTATTTCTGCATCCGCAGGAGTGCGGCAGACGAGATGGATCAGAAAAAGTGGAACAACCGCATTGTGGTTGCCATTGTATCCTGCATCGGCGCAGTACTGGGCAGCGCCACCTTAAACATCATTATCGGCTACTACCAGTAAGCCGCAAAACCATGTGTGAAGCTGCGGGAAAATTCCTGCGGCTTTTCTGCTAACCCCCAAAATCCATTATTGAAAAGGAGAACAACTATTATGAAAGATCTTATGAACAAAATCGTTTCCAAAGCACAGGACACCGCTGGCAGACTGAAAGACAAGGCTATCTGCACCTATCTCCGTTTTACGCAGGCAAGGCAGCGTACTGCCGCTGTCCTGTCCAGCCAGTCCGGGGAAGGCTTCGTGGATACCGCCCTCAAAATTCTGATTTCTGTTGTGGTTGGTGCGTTGCTGCTTGCCGGCCTTTATATGCTCTTTAATGATACGATTTTGCCCACCCTGACCGATCGTATCAAGAGCCTTTTCAACTACAAGGGCTAAAGGAAAAGGCGGTCCGTCCCTTCGGCTTAGAGCCAAGGGCGGACATTCTATTTTATTCAAACATTGAGGAGGAACCAACATGAACGTAACAGCAAAAATTGTTGCCAACCTGACCGACCAGGGCAGGCTCAAGGCCATTTCCACCGTTTGCTTAAACGGTGAGTTTCTGATTACCGGGGTCCGCATCGTGGACTGTGAAAAGGGGCTGGGTGTATTTATGCCCAGCCGCAAAACCAAGAATGAGGAATACCGGGACATCTGCTTTCCTATCACCCCGGAGCTTCACCAAATCATCAAAGAAACGGTGCTGGAAGCCTATCAAAACCAGCCGGAACAGGCGGATGAAGCAGAATAAACGATGTGCAGCAAACGCCCTGCGGGATCTCCCGCAGGGCAAGGAGGTGAAAATCACTTGGAGATAATCCTTGTACTGCTCATCGTAGCGGTGTTAAACGGTGCGGTAGCTTTTATAGATGAAATGCTTTCCGACCTCGTTCCCATGACCTTAAACGCCGACCAGTATATGATTGCCGCAGGCGGCGGCAGTATGGTATCTGTGCTGTTTGACATCCTGCTGGGCTTTGGTGTGTCCCTGATTATCCTAAAGTTCCTGAAAAAAGGATTTGAGTGCTATGTCATGTGGACGGACGGCGACCCGGATGTGGAGCCAGTCCACCTCGTTATCCGCTTTATTCAGGCTATTGCCGTAGCGGTCTGCTTTCCGGTCATGTATGGCTGGCTTGCAGAAATCACCCAAAACCTGACGGATGAACTGATGGCCGCCATCGGAGCCGCCACCAATTACAACTGGCAGGCATGGGTAAACGGTCTTAGCTCCCTTGGACTGGTAACGGCGATTTTCGGTCTGATTTTCGTGGTCTGCTACTTTGTGCTGTATTTCCAGTTTTTAATGCGCGGGCTTGAAATCATGATTCTGCGCATTGGTCTGCCCCTTGCCTGCGTGGGACTGCTGGACAATGACAAGGGCGTGTTCAAGACCTATATCAATAAGTTTTTTCAGTCCACCCTTGCCGTAGTCGTACAGATATGCCTATGCAAGCTGGGAGTCGGCATGATGATGAACGTAGGCATCAACATGAATATCTTTTGGGGAATTGCCTGTATCGTGCTTGCCATCAAGACTCCTCGCTTCCTTAGTGAGTTTATGGTTCCCGCTGGCGGCGGTGTCGGTATGATTAACAATGTATATCACTCTGTCAGGCTGGTTGGCATGGCAAAGGGCATGATCAAGTAAAGGCGGTGATGGCGGGATGATAACTCTTGACGATATTTCCATGGCGGTCATTGCCTTCATTCGCCTTGGTGCTGTGTTTCGCTTTATTTACTGCATGGTACAGTTGCAGGGTGCCGAGGAAGAACAGGCGAGGTACAAAAAACGGGCAAAAAATACCGTAGTGTTCTATGTGATTGCCGAGTGTATCTGGCAAATCAAGGAGCTTATTTTCTATTATTATGGTGCGTAAGGAGGCGCAGTACATGAACAACGAAATCAATCTGTATATCCCCACCGGTGTAAAGGCGGAAAACGAGCTATTTAACGGCTTTGGTAAACGGGAACTGATGCAAAGCGTCATCGGCTCCCTGTTCGGCGGTGCGGTGGCTGCCCTTTTATGGCTGATTGCCGGAAATGTGGCATTGACCGTAGTGGCAGCCCTGTCCGGCATTTTCGGCTCGGTGATGATGTGTACGAAAGACCAGAACAATCAAAGTGTGGTAGACCAAATCCGGGATATGATACGGTTTTGGCGCAACCAGCAGATTTACCCCTATCGTATGCGAGATGAGTGGGGTATGAAGTAAAGGATGAAACAACTTGACATTTCTTGACCTTTTTGCAGGAATCGGCGGATTCCGTAGAGGTCTCGAAAGAAGCGGACATACCTGTGTGGGTCATGTCGAAATTGATAAATACGCAAACAAGAGCTATATGGCAATGTACGAGCTTGCGCCCTGCCCTTTCCGGGAGGATGCAGGCTCTAATTTTTCTATGATGTGTAAACCGGAGGTGAGGAAAAACTGTGATGGAAAAAACTGCAAAGGCGAATGGTACGCCAAAGACATTAAACAAATCCGAGCAGGAGAAATTCCAAAAGCTGAAATCTGGACTTTTGGATTTCCTTGCACTGACATTTCCATCGCAGGACGCATGGGAGGGCTTAGAGGAAGCCGAAGCGGACTGTTTTTTACAGTCGTTGGCTTGCTCAAAAGCACGAGTCCCGAAGATCGACCCCAGCAGCTTATCGTTGAGAACGTTAAGCATCTTTTGTCAAGCGAGCGTGGCGGGGCATTTACCACTGTTCTCACTGAATTATGGGAAGCTGGGTATGACTGTGAATGGCAGGCCGTCAATTCAAAAGACTTCTTCGTCCCCCAGCACCGGGAGCGGGTGTACCTTGTTGGACATTTTGGAGGAATCCGTGGACGAAAAGTATTTCCTATCGGCGGAGCAAACACAGCGCCTGTTAAGCAGCTTATCGGTGGAAGCCAAGGAAAACGGGTCTATGACATAAGCGGTGTTTCCGTCACCCTGACGGCAGAGGGCGGCGGCTTTGCCGGACGCACGGGGCTTTATGCTGTGTCGGTCAACCGAAGGGAGGGTATTACCGGAGCTATCAGCCATGCCCATACCTTGACCGCCAGCGATACCCGTGGTCTAAATCGAAATCAGGATCAGAATGCCGTGCTTTCAGAAATTCCCCCTTGTGAGGCGTTCACCTCCTTCAATCACGATACCGGGCGGAGTAGTCATGCGGGAGGTATCGTCTGCTTGGGCAATACCAATCCGAGCGGCAATGGTATGAATGGAAACGTATACGACACGCACGGCCTTTCGCCAACACTCACGACGAATAAGGGAGAGGGATTAAAGGTTGCCGTTCCTGCACAAGTCCAGACCTGTGCTGCTTTTATTGATATGAATGAGGATGCGGAGCTGACGGAAAACGCCCGGTGTATCCGGGCAAGACAGTATTCAGGTATCGGCAACCACCGGGGGGAAACCTCTGGTATTTTTTTATGCCATGGGCACCCGGACTGCGTGATGGCGGTCATCACCCCCGACCGCATGAAAAAGCGCCAGAACGGCAGGCGGTTCAAAGAGCCGGGAGAACCCAGCTTTACGCTGACAACGCAGGATCAGCATGGTATCCTGCTATGCTGTTGTGAGGGCTGGAAAGACGGTCTGCCTATCAGAGAGGATAAAAAAGACGGTTGCACCATGGCCTATCCCGGTGATGGCATCAATCTGGCCTACCCCAACAGCCAGCGAAGCAGGGGGCGTGTTGGGCGCCAGTGTTCTCAAACCCTTCTGACAGGCGGGAGCATGGGCGTTCTTTTATGTTGCCGTATCCGCAGACTGACGCCGAGAGAGTGCTGGCGTCTGCAAGCCTTTGAGGACTATCTGTTTGAACGTGCAAAAGCGGCAGGCATCAGCGATGCCCAGCTTTACCGGCAGGCCGGAAATGCTGTCACAGTCAATATTGTCTATGAGATTGGGGCGCGCCTGCCGGGTGGCTGCCTATGAGGTTTTCTGTTCTTTATGTAGACCCACCGTGGTCTTACAAAGTATATTCCAAAAAAGGACAGGGGCGAAGTGCTGAAAATCATTATCATACCATGAGCACCGAGGATATTTTCAACCTTGATGTAGCAGGCATTGCAGACAAGGACTGCGTGTTGTTTCTATGGGTGACATTTCCATGCCTGCTGGCGGGGCTGGAAACCATTGAGCGTTGGGGATTTACTTATAAGACCCTCGGCTTTTGCTGGGTCAAGCGGTGCAAAAAACAGACAGAAAAATGGTTTTGGGGGCTGGGCTTCTGGACAAGAGCCAACCCCGAACTGTGCCTGATTGCCACTAAGGGCAGCCCAAAACGCTTATCCAAGGCAGTTCACTGTATTGTGGATACACTGGTGGAACGCCACAGCAAAAAGCCGGATGAGGTACGCCGCCGCATTGAACAGCTCATGGGGGATGTTCCCCGTGCGGAGTTGTTCGCCAGACAGCAGTATGACGGCTGGGTATGCCTTGGCGATGAAATCGACGGCCTTGATATACGGGAGGCTATTCAGCAAGTCAAAGAAATGGAGGGATGATATGGCATTTGAAGAACGGCTTTCGCTGCTTCTTTCGGAAGCCCGTGATGATTACAATGAAATGGTACGAACCGCCAATTTTATGGACGGTGATGTGGAGGAATTGTCAGAAAGGATTACTATTGCAAGGAAACTTCTTGAACACATGGAGTCCTCACTTTCGGGCTGTTATTCCGATGTGGAAGCCCTTTTGTTCTATGATAAGCCTTTGACGGCAGCCTGTGAGCAGATTAAGGAAAACGGCGGTTCTCTATGGGACGGACTGATAGAATATTTTGACCGTTTTGTGCTGGATACCAAGCAGCATATCGGAGAAGTATTGGCACAATGGGATGCGCTACCCATAAATGAAATGACGAGGGCGGAAGATTACCGTACCATGGTACAGCAAATCACCAGCTATCAGCAGGAAGAAGAACAGAGGCTTATTCAAAGAGAATACTGGCAAAATGAGTATGATGACAAGCTGGCAAAGGACTATGCAGACTGTCAGGAATACCTAAAACGCTATGAGGAAATCCGGGGTAAGCCGAACACCGAGTTTGAACATCTGATTACCGTCCTGCATCAGCATATGAAAGATTTTAACAGCTTTACGGATACACAATTACAGGCTATGGGCAGGTTAGATGATCCGCTTACTTCTACTTACCACTGTTTGGTCTGCTTTGGGGATAAAGCTACCGACAAGGAAACTCTTGACCGAGTAATCTTAGGCATGGCTAATGCACGCACGGCGTTCTTAAAACATGAGCAAAAAATGCAGGAGCTGGACAATGAACTGGAACGCTGACGGCTGGAATGCCTTTCTTGCCTGTCTGCTCCTTGCCCTGTTCATGGGCAGTCTGTGCGATATGGCAATCAGCAGAATATTAAAGCAATCTACACCCAAAACCGCCGTCCTCAGTATGACTGTGACGGCGGTATTTCTCTGTGTGTACGGATTTACCCCAACGGCTCTGCGCTGTATCCTGCTGTGTCAGGTCCTGATGGTGGCCGGAGTCTTTGACCTTATGACCTATGAAATCCCCGACTGTCTGCATTTGCTGGTTGCCATGGCAGGGCTAATTCACTTTCAGCCCCTGCCTGCACTTTTAGGGTTTCTGCTTGTTCCCCTGCCGCTTCTGACTGCCGCATTGAAAACAGAGAAGATTGGCGGCGGTGATGTAAAGCTCATGGCGGCCAGCGGCTTTGCCCTCGGTGTAACAGGCGGCATCTGGATGATGATATGGGGACTTTTATTTGCCCTGCTTTGGAACCGTGCATTTTGCAGGGAACAAAAAAGCCTGCCCCTTGCGCCGTTTTTAGCTTTCGGGGCATTTCTGACCTTTTTCCCAACTTAAAAACGATATGGAGGATAAACCAATATGAAAGATTTACTCAAAAACAGAATTGTAGTGGGGCTGCTGTGCATTATCATGGCCCTCATCATTTGCTTTGGATTGACGCCCATGTTCAATGACGCACTTAAATCCAAGGTGGAGCTGGTGCGCGTCACCACTGAAATCAAAAAGGGCGATGAAATTACGGCAGGCATGATTACCACCGTGGAAACCGGCGGCTACAATCTGCCTGCTGATGTGCTCTATCAAAAAGAGGATGTCATCGGCAAATATGCCAATGCCGACCTCTACAAAGGCGATTATATTCTGAAAAGCAAGCTCTCGGATACTCCCCAACTGAAAAACGAATATCTCAGCGGGCTGGACGGCACGAACAGAGCCATTTCCGTCACCATCAAGAGCTTTGCAGCCGGTTTGTCCGGCAAACTGGAGCGTGGGGATATTGTTTCTCTGATTGCCAGTGATGTGGGAGAGACCCGAAAAACCCTCATCCCCGACGAACTGCAATATGTAGAGATTATCGCCACCACCGACAGCAGCGGCAACGACCGCAATATTCAGGAGCAGCCTAAGGGCAGCGAGGATACCGAGCTTGCCAGCACCATCACCGTTCTTGTCACACCGCAGCAGGCAAGGCTTCTTGCGGAGCTTGAGCAGACAGGAAGACTTCATGCCGCCCTGGTCTACCGTGGCGGTGCTGAAAACGCACAGAAGTTTTTGGATGAGCAAGCCAAGCTGCTGGAGGCCCTGTATCCTGTAAAAAGCGAGGGCTTAACTTATGAAACCGGAAATAATGACGGCACACCGGCACCGGCTCCCGACAGTGTGGCCGAGGGTGTGCCTGCAAACGGTGATATTTCTGACACGCAAGACTAAGAAAGGGAGGCTGAAACCATGGAAGAAAGCAAAGTAATTGCCGTCATGGGCAGTCAGGGCAGCGGTAAAACCACCGCTGCCCTAAAACTTGCCCTTGCGCTTTCGACGGCGAAGAAGAATGTGATTGTGGTATTTTGCGACCCCTTTACGCCGGTGATCCCTGCCGTACTTCCCGCCCATGTGACCCATGATACCTCGCTGGGAAGTCTTTTAACGGCTCCTGCGCTTACACAGGCCACTATCCTGAACGCCTGTGTGCCTACGGAAAAAAGCGATTATATCAGTCTGCTGGGGTATTGCGCAGGAGAAAGCCTGATGCACTATCCGCAGATCACAAGGGAAAAAGCAGTGGAGTTTTTTGTCCTGCTCCGCTATCTGGCAGATTACATCATCGTTGACTGCACATCAACCTTTGAAGCAGACCCGGCATCCATCGTAGCCATTGAACTGGCGGACAGGGTGCTAAAGCTGGGAACCGCCAATTTGAAAGGTGTTTCCTATTATCTGACCCACAATCCCATGCTGGCGGACAGCCGGTTCCGTAAGGATACCCATAGCACCGTTATCGGAAATCTCAAAACAGGACAGGATTGGGAGGCTGCGGCACAGCAGCTCGGCGGTGCGGATTTTGTGCTGCCCTATGCACCTGAACTGGAACAGCAGTTTGACGAACTTGCCCTGCTGATGCCACTGACACAGACGGAAAGTGCAGGGTATTCGGCGGCAATCGGGCGCATTTTAGGGATACAGCCGGAGAAATCCAAGCCCAAGGTCACATCTGAAGCTGCCCCGGCATCACAATCCCCCAAAAAAGCAAAGAGCAAGATAGCCTTTCGACTTCCCTTCGCCAAAGGCCGGGGGGAGTTTTGATGCTCTCCACCGGGCATATAGAGCTAAAGGACGCCAATGCCTATGTGACGCAGCACCACCGCCACCATAAAGCCGTAAGAGGACACCGCTTTTCTCTTGCCTGCTATGAAAATGGCAGGCTCTGCGGTGTTGCCATTGTAGGCAGACCTCGATCACGCCGCATTGACCAGCACATGACCGTGGAGGTTCTGCGGCTTTGTACGGACGGAACACGCAATGCCTGCTCCAAGCTGTACGGAGCCTGCCGCCGTGCGGCGAGGGCATTGGGTTATGGCAGGCTCATCACTTATATTTTGGATGGAGAAACCGGAAAAAGCCTTTTGGCAAGCGGCTTTTCCTATTGCTACACCAATAAAGGCGGGAGCTGGAACCAACCGGGCAGACCGAGAACCGATAAGGCTCCGGTCTGCCCGAAACATTTATATGAAATCATCCTGAATCGAAGGGAGGACATAAATTGCAAAATGTCTTAAATATTCATAACAATGCGGGATTGATGGGCGGAGAAATCCGCCTGCGCCCCTTTGCCGAGGTCTTGAAGGATGTGCAGGAGTACATCACCAAGAACTATGCAGACCAGTTAAAAGATGACCCGGAGCAGAGCCGGACACTGATCGGCAGCTATATCCGCAAATATCTTGAGGAAAAGCAGCTCGGCGTGGAGGGTACGGAACCGGATGAGCTTGCCGAACTTCTCTATGGAGAAATGACCGGCTTTTCCTTTCTCTCCAAGTACCTCTATCGTGACGATGTAGAGGAAGTGAACATCAACCAGTGGGACGATGTGAAGGTTATCTATTCTAATGGCGAGGTGCTCCCCACCAAGGAGTCCTTTACCTCGGCCCAGCACGCCCTCGATGTTATCAAGCGTATGCTGCATAAGTCCGGCATGATACTGGACAATGCCAAACCCTATGTGATTGGGCATCTTTCTAATAAAATCCGTATCACCGCCACTTCCCCCGGCATTGTGGACGAGGACAAGGGGCTGTCCGTGTCCATCCGTATTGTCAATCCCCGCAAGCTCAAAAAAGAGGAATTTGTCACCTATGGTACTGCCACCGCCGAAATGCTGGATATGCTTTCGGTGTTTTTCAATTATGGGGTTTCCATGTGCATGACCGGCGCCACGTCCTCCGGCAAAACGACGCTGATGAGCTGGATACTCGACCAGATACCCAACGACAAGCGCCTGATAACCATTGAAAAAGGCTGCCGTGAGTTTGACAGCGTGAAGCGTGATGAATTGGGCAGGGTTCTGAACAATGTTATTCACTTCATTACCAAGGAGTCCGACGACCCCAAACAGGTGGTGTCCATGGTGAAGCTCTTGGAACTGGCCCTTACCATGCACCCGGATTTTCTTGTGGTGGCAGAAATGAAAAGCGAGGAAAGCTTGCAAGCCATCAAAGCGGCGAATACCGGTCATACCTCCCTGACTACTATTCACGCCAACGGCTGTGAGGATACCTATTACCGCATGGCGGCACTGTGCAAGGAAAGTAGCTCCATGGACGATGCCACCCTGATAGGGCTTGCCACAAGGGGGTTTCCCGTGGTGGCCTTTGCCAAGAAGCTGGAGGACAACAGCCGCCGTCTGATGGAGATTGCAGAGTGTGTAGGCGTAAAGGCAGGGGCGCCTATTATGCGTACCCTGTACCGTTTCAATATTACCGACACCCTAACGGAAAACGGAAAGCCCAAAATCATCGGTCACTATGAAAAGGTTCACGAACCGTCTGAGAGCCTATGCAAGAGGCTCCGAGAGAACGGTATGCCGCTGAAATTACAGCAGCGGCTTTTATGTGCGTAAGGGAGGTGCATTGCAATGAGCATGGTAGCCTATAAAGCGCCATATCTTCTGCAAATTATGATGGATACGGAGCCGTTAAATCCCCGCACTGACTACGACAACTTCGGTCATATGATTTGCTGGCATAATCGGTATAACCTTGGGGATGAGCATAATTTCGAGGACACCAACGAGCTGTTAAAGACTTTGGTGTGTGACAGTGTTTCGTCCGATACCCTCATTTCATATGTGAAATCCGGCAAGACAGATAAGGTGAAGCTGGAATATGACCGTTCGGCGGCAAGCTGGGAAATCAGCAGCTATGATACCTATTTTAAGAAATGGTATCACGAGGCTTCTATTGAGGGCAGGCTGGAAGTAAATCGGCAGGAGATTTTTGAAAGCCTTGTGGACGCCCTGCCAAACGCTGACCTCTATACGCTGGCTGCGGAGAGAAACATCATTCTGCCCCTGAACCTGTACGACCACTCCATGCTCAGTATGTCGGTCAGCTCTTTTATCGGAAGGGCGCAGCACGCCGAATGGGATTCCGGTCAGGTAGGCTGGATTTACGCCACACCGGAGGACATTGAAAAGGAATACGGCAACCTGACGCCGGAGAGCTGCGAGAAAGCCAACGCACTTTTGAAATCCGAGGTAGAATGTTATGATTACTATCTCTCCGGTCAGTGCTACGGCTTCCGCCTTTATGAAAATGGTGAGGAAACCGATAGCTGCTGGGGCTTCTTGGGCAGCTTTTCGGATATGGCAAAGGAGATTGCGTCCCAAAGCCTGCCTGAAACCCATCAGGATATGGTGGATGATTTGCAGGAAGTGTCCGATACCGTGACAAGGTATAAAGGCTATGAGGACTTGATGGAAGATTTAGAGGAAATGGAGGTTTAGCACAGTGACAATACTCATAACGATTGCGTTTTTACTGGCGGTAACGGGCAGCTTTATCCTGCTTTCGTTATCGCCCTTTTCTTTTTTGGAGGGGCTTGCGGAATATGTGAGGCCCCGAAACACCACACTCAAAAGCAGGATTGCCAAAAGCCGAAAGAATAAGCAGCCCAAAGGACTGAAGCTGCTTTTCCTTGAAACCAAGGAGATTTTACGCATCACCGGCAAAAGCGGGCAATTTACGGTACTCTGTATTCTGTCTATGTTTCTGTTTGTGGTGGGGGCTATGATTGCCCTTACCATGAAAAACAGCTTTCTTGTGCCGGTGTTGGCAGTGGGATTTGCGCTTTTGCCGTTTTATTTTGTGAAGCTGACCGCAGGCAGGCATAAGAAGCAGATCAACACTGAACTGGAAACGGCGCTGTCCATCATCACCACCAGCTACCTTCGGGGAAAGAATACGATTATCCGTGCCATTGAGGAAAACCAGCCCTACCTAAATCCCCCGGTGGCCGAGGTTTTCCGAAACTTTCTCTTGCAGGCAAAGCTCATCAATTCCAATACCAAGGAAGCCTTGGAGGGATTGAAAGCAGGAATTGACAACAGCGTTTTTCATGAATGGGTGGACGCAGTGATAGCGTGTCAGGATGATTACAACTTGAAAAACATTCTCCCGCCCATTGTCGCCAAGCTGTCGGATATGCGTGTGGTATCGGCTGAATTGGACTTGCTTTTGTTTGAGCCGGTCAAGGAGTATATCACGATGGTGGTGCTCCTTTTAGGCAGTATCCCCTTAATGTACTTTTTGAATCAGGACTGGTATCACACCTTGATGTTTACTGAGTTTGGGAAGATACTGCTGGCAATCTGCGCCGGAGTGATTTTTGTATCAGTGGCGGCCGTTGCGAAACACACACGCCCCATTGAATACAAGCGATAAGGAGGCGCTATACAATGCACAGTATGATTTTAATTTTCTTTGCCCTGTTTCTGACAGCAGGGCTTTATCTTATTATGGCGGAGCTTCTCAGTGTACCGACCTATAAGGCAACCAAGGCAATTATCGGCATGGGTAAAAAGACGAGAAAACAGGCACGGGATTCCGATGCCTTTATTATGGAACTGGCGGTTAAGCTGTCAAAAATCTTGCCCATGGATGAATATAAAAAACGCAAGCTGACCTCTATTCTGAAATCTGCTGAAATCCCCATGACTGCCGAGGTATATGCAGCACAGGCAATCGTAAAGGCAGGGCTGATTTTTTTAGGTGTTATTCCATGCCTGCTGTTTCTGCCAATCCTGTCGCCGGTGTTCGTGATTATTGGGATTGCCGTGTACTTTACGGAAAGCACCAAGGCGGAAAAACTCATTACAGCAAGGAGGCAGGACATTGAATACGAATTGCCCCGCTTTGTGTCTACGCTGGTACAGGAGCTGAAAGCAAGCCGTGATGTTCTTTCCATTTTAGAGCATTATCAAAAGAACGCTGGGAGAGCCATGAAAAACGAGCTTGCCATCACCACCTCGGATATGCGTACCGGCAATTATGAGGGAGCGCTGACCCGGTTTGAAGCCAGAGTGTCCAGTGCCATGCTGTCGGACATTGTGCGGGGATTGATCGGTGTACTCCGTGGTGATGACGGCGTGGTATTCTTCCAAATGCTATCCCATGACCTCAAACAACTGGAATTGCAGCGATTGAAACGGCTGGCTATGGAACGCCCGCCGAAAATACGCAAGTTTTCCTTCCTGCTCCTTGGCTGTATGCTGCTCCTGTATATGGGTGTCATGGGGTATCAGATTCTCGGCGCTATGTCGGGAATGTTTTAGGGGGTGCGGCCATGCTGAAAACATTGAAATCAAAACGAGGCGAGGGCTATTTGGATGTAGCGGTGGGCATTCTCTGCCTGCTGCTGGTGGTATCTTTCGCTGTTTCCCTGTTTCCGGTCTTTACCACAAAACAGCAGCTTGATATTTTCGCCGCGGAGATTGTGCGTGAAGCGGAAATCAAGGGAAGCACCAGCGTGGAGTCCCGTATCTCGGATATGCGGGGGCAGACCGGCCTTGACCCGGACATCCGCTGGGACTGTGACTATTACAGCGGACGAAAGGTACAGCTCAACGGAGATATTGAGGTGGTTCTGACCGATACGGTGGACATTGGCTTTTTCATCTTTGGTCCGTTCCCCATTGAGCTTCACGCCAAGGCAACCGGGAAATCCGAAGTCTATTACAAGTAAAGGGGGAGGAACTTATGCGACTACGAAAAATCATAAAAGATAAAAATGGCGGTTCAACGCCCCTGACGGTTGCCCTGATTTTAGGGCTGCTGCTTCTAATCTGTGTCATATCGGAGTTTTTCAGGCTGGGTATCATCGTGCAGGGTGTCCGTGACGGACTCCAGCAGGCGGTTATCACCGTAGTTACCACCAATTATGACGAAGCCTACAACGGACTGCGTGAGGGGTATTCCGGCGGTTATATCCTGTCCGGCGATAGCTGGCAGGAGAACCTTGACTATGATGATGTGTATTACCGCCTTAACAATCTGCTTGGCACGGATGAGCAGGACGGCTACCACATCAAACGGCAGGCGGAGAGTTACGAATACCGCCTGTCGGGGCTTTCCGTGGAATTGTCCAACGCACCCCTGACGCCGGGGAACGCCGACAACAATCTGGAAGCCGACGCCCACATTACCATTGAAATCCCTCTGTCCTTCGGTTGGGGCAATCTTCCGCCGTTACAGATGGAATTGCGTACACGGTCAGCCTATATGCCCAAATTCTAAAAGACGATTGCTGCCCGCTGAAATGTCTGGACGCGAAGGAAGATTCAGGATATAATGAAGTTGGGTAAAAACAGCGATATGGGTAAATAGGGCTGAACCATTCATAACAATATGAAAGTGAGGCCATCATATGAAAAAGAATTATACAGCCAAGAAAAAAGCGGTTATCACCGCATTGTCCCTTGTGGCAGTCTGCCTTGCAGGAGGACTTTTCTATTATATCAGCAATATGGGCGGTCAGCCGCCGGAAACCCCTGTGGGGAGTACGCCCCCTGCCGAGGTTGAGGTTTTTGTGCCGGAAATTAAGCCGGAAACAACGCCGGAGGTCAAGCAGGACGGCAACACATCTGAGGTCACGCCGTCAGAAACACCGGAACAGTCTGCGCCGCCTGCCAGCACTGAACCGCAGGGACAGGTAAGCAAGCCGTCTGATGGGAAACCAAAGTCACCGTCAGAGGCCGTTCCTCCCTCCAGTCCCCCTCTGGCCGAGCCGGGGAAAAACCCTGCACCCAAGACGGAACCAAAGCAGGAGCAGCCGCAGGGCGGAGAAAAGCGTTCGGATGGTGCAGTTTATGTGCCGGGGTTTGGCTGGGTTGAATACGAGGGTGAAAATTCTCAAGGGACAGCCCCTAATGCCGGAACCGGTGAACCGGTTGGCGATATGTAAAACAGAATAACCTATCCAAAGGGATACAGCGATTGACGGCTGTATCCCTTTTTACTTGTAGGAGGTGGAAATTTGAAACGATTGATTTGTGCATTGCTTTTAGTGGCAATGCTTTTTTCTTTGTCCGTTCCCGCTTTTGCCGCTGACCCAAACATTGACGGCGGCGGTGGCGGCATGGGACAGGGAACCGGGCAAAACTCATGGACGCCGGGGCGTGACGGTGTACGCATCACCATAGTCCGTGACAGCGATAATACACCTGTATCTACACCGATAGACTTTGCTAATGGGGAAAATGGCGATATTGTTATCCACTTTGGCAGCGTAAATAAAATCGCATATCGTAGCAGTGGACTTGCTCCGCACAACGGGAATTACTATTCAATAAAGCCCACAAACGCCATGCCCCGCATTATCAGCTCAAATGGCTCCAGCAACATTACAGCCATCCGAAACTATTTTTGTCGTGAAGGAACCATTCGGGACATAGCGAATGCCGCAGGCTTTGACTATGACACCCTGATCGGCGGAGAGTACAAAATTCTTTTGGAGCCGATAGCGTATTTTAAGTACAACAGCGTTATGTTTGCCATGACTGCAACCGAAGCGGCTCTTTACAACAAACAGGTGGGAAACGGCCTGCGGAGCAAGATGGTATCCCTATCTCACAAAAATCTGCCGCTGTCCATGTTCCTTGAAACCCCGGATTTGGGCTTCCCTGCATGGGGTGGGTCTACCACACAGGCGCAGAATGATGAAACCATTATTGCAAACTTGGGGCTGGGTATTATACGCTTTTCCGAGCCTGACCCTGAGCCACCAAAGGAAAGCAATGTGATTTACCGCTGTGATACCGAGGTGGTAACGGCTGTTACACTTTCGACCGGCTCACAAAAAACACCGGATAATCCCGCATATGCAAGGTTCGCCATCAACGGCAGAACCTATTCCCACAATAGTATCTATATCCCTGACGGCGGTTCACAGCTTGCGTGGGTAAAATGGCGTACCTCAAAGGAGCCGGGATATATCACCATTACCGTTTCCAGCAACTGTTCTGTGAGCAGCAGCGAGATTGTGGCACAGATTGTAGACCTCGATAAGAACCCTCCGCCCGATCCGCAGGCCAATGACCGCAATGATGGATTTTCTATCCCATCCAAGCCCAGCAAGCCGAATGTGACCTCTCTCACATGGGGAGAGTGGGACTGCTGGTGGCATGAATATTGGGTTTGGCACAGCGGCGGCGAGGATGAGGATGGTTGGTGGGAAGATGAGGGGTGGTGGGCATACGCCTGGCTCTCTTATTCGGCCAACCTGACCGCAGAGATGCAGACCAAGCCGGACGCAAAATCGCCTACGGCTTCCGGCAAGACAATGAAAAGCGGATATGGACTGAATGCCAACGTGTCGGCACAGGTCCGTTCCTCCGCACCCGGCAGCCATATCACCGGTGCGCAGAATGTGGTGGCGTACTTCCCTGAATTTAATTACACGACTTATTGGCGGCTGCTGAAACGGCTGAATACCGGGTATTCTAGCACCTTTGAATTTCAGAAGAACAAGTACAGCACCTATGGCCGCCCCTGCCACTTTTCGCCGGTTTGGTTCCCTGACGGACGATATACGACCTATACCGAGTGTTTAGACGCATGGACACCGGCCGGAATGCTGCAAATTAACCTGACGGACGATCTGACCATCCGGGATTCACTTTTCAGCGACTGGCACATTCGCCCTATAAAGTGAGGTGGACTATGGGAAACCGAGCTATTTTTCTCTTACACGAACAAGGCGAAATCCATTATTTTACCGCCCATCACGGGGCAAATGCTTTATCGCCCCTGCTACGTCTGACACAGGCAAAACAGTTACAGGAGCAGCTATCGCAGCCACAGTCCATTGCACATATCTTTGAGCATCTGGACTATGATGGCAAGTATCAGCCGGAGCGTTTGCAGGATTCAGATATGTTTTTTCAGGCGATTTCTTTACCGGAAATGAAAGTATGCCTGAAGGATTTTCAGAATCGGAGCAATTTTGAAATGCGGTTTATCATCGACCTTGACCGCAACGATTTTCAGATGACCTATAACCCCAACTGCCCATGGTATCGCACCATGGGCAGTTTCACCATTGATCTTGATGTAGGGATTGACAATGTTAAAAAGCTACTTGCCCATGCCGAGGAACGGAATATAAAGGATTTTGGCAGGCTGCTTACTATTTATGAGAACAGCACCGGCCTTGCGGATAAGCTGGAGTCTGCCCGTGGCTATATGCGCTTTGAGGAATATCTGGACTCACCGCAGGCAGAGGAAGATCGCCGCCGTTACCGTGAGTTGATAGACCGTCAGGCAGAGCCGGACGAGGAAGAAATGGAGGAACGATAAATGGAGGGACTTTTATTCCCGATTATTATGCTGACCGTCACCCTTGTGGGTGGCGGTCTTTTGCTTTTGTTCTTGAAAACGGCGAAGAAACGGCCGGTGTCAGACGAAACAGCAATCGCCATTCAGACCGCACAACAGTTTATCAACGTGCGGGATGTAAAGGACAAATACCTATATACCAAGGACGGCTTAGTGTTGATATATCTGCGTGTCCATGCAATCAGCATTGATTTATATAGCAAAGCCGAAAAAAACAATCTAATCAAGCAGATCACCGCCGAGCTATCGGACATTCAGTACCCGTTCAAATTTATGGCGGTAAGCCGCCCTGTAGATATTTCCCCCTTGATTTCCGATATGCAGGGGATGTTAAAGACCGCCGATGATAAGCGAAAAGAGCTTTTGCAGCAGGAGATTTTGCAGATGAGCAGCTTTGCCCTGTCCGGCGAAATCGTAGAACGCCAGTTTTATATTTCTGTTTGGGATCGCTATGAGGACGGCGTGGAAAAGGATTTGCTCAAACGTGCATCCCTGCTGGCGGAGAAGTTTACCACCAATGGAGTCGGCTGCGACATACTGACGGAAAAGGAGATCGTGCGGCTTTTGAACCTTGTCAACAACCCCTCCTATACCCATTTAGAGGATACGGACTTTGAGGCCAGCATCCCCACGCTAAAGGAGGATATTTATGCTTAAAAAACAAGCAGTACAGGAACGTGATATTGTAAATTCAGCCCTGCTCAATGTGATTACCCCTGTGGGGCTGGAATTTACCAAGAACAGCCTTTCCGTGGGGGAAAACCTCGGTAAGATTTACGGCCTGATCCGTTATCCGCAAAAGGTGGAAACGGAGTGGCTTTCTAAAATAACCAATATCCCCTCAACCATCGTGTCCATTGGATTTAAGCCGGTGGACAATGCCACTCTCATCAACGCCATTTCCCGAAGCGTGGTACAGCAGAGAGGACTTGCGGAAGGAGCCAAAGACCCCTTATCGCGCCAGCGTGCGGAAAAGGCTGCCGAGGACGGCGAAAAAATCATCATGCAGATTGACCGTGAGGGGGAAACCGTGGGGCTGATGAGTGTATCCGTCATGCCGATTTCTAAGGACGAGCGTAATTTCAAAAAGGTATGCCGCCGTGCGGAGAGTATCATCAGCGTTCTCAAATGCAAAATGCGGGTCATCCCCAATCTGCAAAAGGAGTGCTTTCAGCACCTTTCCCCGTCTTTTCCCACCAATGGGAAGATTGAAAGCATCCTGCAAAAAATTGTGCCGCTGTCCACCTTTGTGGGCGGCTTTCCTTTTGCCAGCTCCGGTTTTAATGATGGAGAGGGTTACTACCTTGCACTGGACTCCAGCGGCAGCCTTGTTATTGTGGACATTTGGCGGCGCGGCAGCGATAGGACAAACAGCAACTTTGTCATTATGGGTAATTCCGGAGTAGGAAAAAGCACCGCTATCAAGCATATTATCATGTCCGAGTACATGAAGGGAACTAAAATCATTGTAATCGACCCGGAAAGTGAATACAAAGACCTCTGTTATAATCTCGGCTACGGCGGCGATTGGGTCAACGCTGTGGGCGGCGCCGGTGGCCGTTTTAATCCTCTCCAGGTCCGTCCATCTCCCCGTGATGATGAGCAGGAAAAGGAAGCTGACAGGCTGTACCGTGATGAAGGCTACGGCATGAATGACCTTGCCCTGCACATGAAAAACCTTGAAATCTTCTTCAGCCTTTATATTCCGTCACTGACCGATATGCAAAAGGCCGTCCTAAAAAAGAGCCTTGTGGAGTTGTATCGGAACTTCAATATCACATGGGACACTGATGTGGCGGCACTTTCTCCAGAGGGCTTTCCCATCTTTTCCGACCTCTATAAGCTGGTAAAGGAAAAAGCGGATACCGAACAGGACAGACAGGCTTATGCCGATCTCTCCCTGCTGCTCTATGACATTGCCGAAGGTTCCGACAGCTTCATTTGGAATGGTCACACCACCATTACGAGCGAAAGCCAATTCGTTTGTCTGGATACAAATGCACTGCAAGGAACCAGCGATAATGTTAAGCGAACACAGTATTTTAATCTCCTGACCTACTGCTGGGAGCAGATGAGTCGGAACCGGGAGGAACGAGTGCTTTTGATTTGTGACGAGGCTTATTTGATGATTGACCAAAAAGTACCGCAATCTCTCGTTTATCTGAGAAATGCCATGAAACGCGCGAGAAAATATGAGGCTGCGCTTGGAATCATCTCCCACAGTGTGATTGACTTCCTCTCTGAAAGCATCAAGCAGTATGGGCAGGCTCTCCTTGACATTCCGTGTTATAAACTCTTGATGGGAACAGACGGTCCCAACCTAAAGGAAACGGCCAATCTCTACGACCTCACCGAAGCCGAACAGGAGCTGTTATTGGCTCGGAAGCGTGGACACGCTCTATTTATGGTGGGAGCGAAACGCCTGCACATCAACTTTGAGATTCCGGATTACAAGATGATGTATATGGGTAAGGCGGGTGGAAGATAAGTAGAGGGGAATTCCCTCTCTACTTATTCAATAAAGAAGTCATAATCCCCTAAAATATTAATTGACGTAGGAGACAAGCCAGTAACATCCCCAATTATACAGTTTTCGTTTTCATATTTTAGAATCAAATTCTCACCAATTTTATATGTGATAAATTGCAAACCCTTATTGTAAAGGCCATCTTGGGATTTAGGGTATTGCTTAAATTTAGTCTTATTGTACTTAGGAGACATGGCTTTTATCAATGCTTTTTCACAATCCAAGGCAATATTCTTACAGTTAAATGCAAAATTTCCAGAGAAGGCTTCTATAAATTGCTGTTCAGAAGTATCTCCATTGATAACAGATATTACATCACTTTGAATGCAAAAAGGAAGGATAAGCAAGTCATTTACTTTATCATAACCACTTGGAACAATCTTTTCATTAATGAGGATGTCAAGTAGTGCGTGATGTGTTTTGAAACGATTGAAGAT
Organism: Clostridiaceae bacterium; assembly: GCA_902363735.1. Classification (GTDB taxonomy): domain Bacteria; phylum Bacillota; class Clostridia; order Lachnospirales; family Lachnospiraceae; genus Lacrimispora. The sequence goes on along the minus strand of CABJBA010000001.1, from coordinate 409,204 downwards.
ATGCTCATCCGTACATTTACCAACATACAAGACCTCATATGATAGAAGTTGTGTGAAATCGCCCTTTGTTTTTATTCCAATGGCACCGTTGCTGGCTAAGTGAATTAATCGATCAAAATTAGCGTGCATAATAAAGCGATTGTTTTCGCCTATAAGTGTTAATGCATGAAAATATTCATCGCTGGTATCACTTAGGTTCGAGTGTCTTTTGATTCCGGATAATCCTGTACCAAATAGATTAGGATTATCTTTTTGGGTCATTATTATTTCAACTTGTGAGTCGCAATTTTCCATGCTAATTTCAAGATGAAATCCGTTTGAAGCCCCATCTTTGAGTTTCATTATTGGTAAAGTCCTTTTAGCAATTACATACAAACTGGTTGAAGTCAAGCAATCGTAAATATAGGAATCATTTCGTGAATTATCAAACTCAAATATCGTTAAGGGGGCATATGTCAACTCCAAAATGTTTTCTAAATTATGCATGATTTTTAGTCACCTACCTTTTATATTATTTTAGCAGACGAAGTAAAGTATTTCACTAAGAAGATTAAAAACAGGGAAAGAAAGGATTATTTTATGGCAGTAGACCCTTTAACCGCCAAGATTTTGGCACAGATAGCGGTACAAGCCGCAACTGATGAGCAGGCGCGAAAGCGTCTGCTCATCATCATTTTAGGACCAGCAATTGCATTGCTATTGCTGATTGCCTTAATTCTATATATCCTCACCAGTCCTTTATCCATTTTTGCAGAATGGGCAATGAGAGATGAACTGGCCGCCATTGAGGATTTGCAAATCAATTATGGCTATAACCAAATGCTCGGTATTTATGAGCAGGACTATATCGAAGGTAGCGGTCAGAGCTACGAAGGTGTGATGTTCACAGATGGCGGCATGGAGGTGGTTTATTACAACCAACTCGATGAACGCTGGGCGAATGTTATGTACGGTCAATCCAGTACCATTGGCGAGGCTGGGTGCGGCCCTACCTCCATGTCTATTGTGATTTCCACATTGACCGGAGAAGCTCACGATCCGATTGAGCTGTCAAGATGGTCTGTGGAGAACGGACACCGCTGCGAGGGCAACGGATCCTATCACAGCCTGATACCGGGTGCGGCCGAGGGCTATGGACTATCCTGTGAGGGAGATTTGACAGCACAGGATATTGTGGATGCACTTTCCGGCGGCAAGCTGGTGGTCGCCATTATGAGCAAGGGGCATTTTACCACAGGGGGACATTTTATCGTTTTAAGGGGAGTGACCGCCGAAGGGAAAATCCTTGTGGCAGACCCCGCCGGTCATCGGCGCAGCAATCAGGAGTGGGATTTGTCGCTGATAATAAATGAGGCTCGGAAAGGCGCAGCAGCAGGCGGTCCATTTTGGGCGATTTCTAACTGAAAAGGAGGCTAAACGTGATTTTATACCTTTCATCTACACAGCATACCAATCTGCTGGACTTTACAGGCTGGTACAATGCTGACAGCGAAATGCCTATCAAGAAAATGGTGGGCAATTTTGTTCTGAAGCAATTTATTGTCTATGATATGCGAAACTTTTCTCATGTAACAGAAGTTGTTCTGGATCGCATTGCCTTTGGAGATGATGATGAAGAATTTGCAGGGGCTATCGAAGAATTTCTGACTATGTATACCCCCCGTATTACTGTAATCTGTGAGGGACTTTCGGGGGACAGTCCTCTGTTCCGTTCCCTGTTGGATAGCGGCGTGGGCAATATTATCTGCTCCACCGATATTGCGGAAATCCAGCGTGAGATTTTGGAGTGTCTGAGTGAACAGGGCATGGTGCGTTATGCTGCCAAGGAACGTACGAAAAAAACAGGCGGCAGGAAAACCTATCGTTTTGACTGCGAGAATATCCATGTCACCGTGATTTCTTCACAGCCGAGGATGGGAGCAACTACAACAGCACTCGGCCTTTGCGCATGGCTGGCGGCTGTGGGGGCTTCTGTCTGCTATGTGGAGGAAAATGAAAGCAATATCTTAACCACTATGGCGGCCGCCTACGAAATGGAACCGGTGGGAGGGGGCTGGCGAATGGATGGAGTCCAATACGGAACAAAGCCACCGGCAGAACCGGTGAATTTTATTATCCATGATTTGGGCTGTCAGCCAGTTCTAAATGAAAAGGTGTATGATGCGGGTCTGCTGGTTATCGTGTGCGGCACAAAGACCTATGAGCTGCCCAACTCTGTGCGGCTGTTGAAACGATTGGATACCGTAGATGCCTATATACTCTGCCCATTTACCCATGAGGCGGTCAGAAGTGACTATGCGGCAATTCTGCAAAGCAATTTTCATAAGGTGCTGTTTTTGGAATACCAGCCTGAACCTACGGACGGTATGAGCAATTCCAAACAGTACAAAACGATGATGACAAAATATATCGCCGGGGCATAACGCCCCGGCGTAAGGAGGATTTTGACGATGACCAAGCAAGCGGAGCTGAAACAACAAGCGTATGCCAGCAATCTGAAAAGCCGTGCGCTTTCCGTGTTGATTTACCTGATTGACCGTTCCAATAAAGACCTGACCTGTTTTCCGGCTATTCCTACAATGGCCGAGCAGCTTCATATATCTGTATCTACGGTAAAGCGTGCCCTAAAGGAGCTGGCTGGCACAGGCTATATTCAAAAGGAAGCACGTTTCCGTGAAAGAAACCGTGGGCAAAGCTCTAACCTGTATATCCTGCTTTTTGTAGAGCAGATGCCCACGCCCGACAATGACAATACCCTCGCATATGAGGATTACATAGCGCCTGTAACGCCAGAATCAGGGACAGGCGATAATAAGACCGTAGCAGTTCACATTACCTTTGATACCTTGAAAGGTGAAAAGCAGGAGAAACAAACAGCGGAAGTGGCAAGAAACGAGTTTGCCCCAGCCGCACGCTCGACAACGAAAAAGATCCCCATCCCCATTCATCTTGATACATTCGGAACGCTGCCTCTCCGCTATTTATCGGAAAGAATGAGAGAAGTAGCAGGGAAATCTCGATCCTGCTTTTCATCTGATTTTCCGTGGACGGGGGCGGGGGTCATTTTGCAACCCCCTTGAACTACTCAAGTGAACTGGCATAAATAACGGAAAATAAGTAAGAGATTATGCAGTAGCCTGAAATATAAACCAGCCATCCTTAACCGAAAACTGAAATACACCGCCATGCTTTTCCACGATATGGGTTATGCTTTTTGTGCCAAAGCCATGCCCCTGTTCTTTTGATGCTGGAAGCCCTTGTTGAAATAGCGGCTCTACCTGATAGCTGTTGTGCAAATCAATGCACAGCTTATTATTTTTGGAATACATACGCAGCCGGATGATGCGTTTGTTGCTGTCAGCTATCTGTTCACAGGCATGAATGGCATTTTCCAAAGCGTTTGAGAGGAGCGAGCAAAGCTCAGTATCGCTAAAGGGAAGCAAATCAGGCAGTTTCGCATCCACCGTCAGCATGATTGATCCTTGTTTCGCTTTCGTAGCGAAAGCGGACAAAATCAGGTTGACGGTTTCGTTTTCGCAAAAGCGTGTGGGCGTGATGGCATCCATGTCGGACTGGGCAGTTCGCAGGTACTCTTTAATCCCCTCTATGTGTTCTTTGGAGGCCAGTCCCTGTAAAAGCGCAAAATGGTGGCGCATATCATGCCGATAGGATGCGGCGTTCTGCTGTAACTGCTGCAGAGAAGCAAACTCTGTCTGCGCCAATCTAAACTGTGCATCCAACATATCTTTTTCTCTTTGAAGGCTTGCCTGTTTTTGTGTCTCAGCGTAGTAAAGGATCACAAACACAAAATAGAAAACGGATATGGTTGAGGGCATGAACTGCACCGCCCATTCGGTGCCGCTGTAAAGCACATCGGTGTAGATGGCGGTCGTGTAGTCGAACAGATAGTAAAAAAGCGGGACTCCGCCTAAAAATAAGCAGGATTTCGTGGACTTTTCCATCAACTGCCGAACAGATCCGGCTACATATCTTTTCAAGAAATAATAGGCCAAAAACACGGATGCTATGTAAAAAATATGGTCCGCAAGTCTGCTGTCCAAAGCGGCTCCGGCAAGGAAACCAAACCAGCGCGGTGCTTGACAGCAAAGATAACCGGAAAGCACGCTGACGGCAGATATGAGCCACGGCCGTTTATAGTACAGCGAGAATATCACGATCAGCGGCAGATGGATAATCAGCGGATACAGCTTTGATGTCAAATCCAAGCCCAAAAGCCACCAACTGGTAGTTTGAACGAAAAGGAAAATGACGCAAAGCAAGGCGGTGGAGCGCCTGTTTTTCTTTGTGGGCTCTATTCCCGCAAAGAGAACAGTCACCATGATGCCAAAGACCAGAGAAACCCCAAATCGCAAGAGTCCTATCACTGTTACTGCCACTTTAAAGCACCTCCCTCCATTTTCTTATTCCCCTTCCATTTGATAATTCAGATATTGCTGCTTCATCTCCTTTACCTTGCCCTGTGCGACAGGAACAGTGGAAAGGGTCTGTAAGGTGATCTGATGGTTTTCGATGGTATCCACATACTGCATATTCACAAGAAAAGAGCGGTGAGGTTTGATAAAACACCCATATTTCAGCAGGCTATCGCAGACAGAGGAAAAAGGCTCCGTACATTCGACCACCTTGCCGGAGCGCAGATGATAGAGGACATTTCTGCCAATGACCTCGGCAAAGGCCAAATTGGAGATCAGTATTTTTTGAATCCCCTCATTGCTCTTTACGATGACCGCATCCTCTTCTTCTTTCGCTTTGATTTGCTCCAGCAGCTCATCAAAGGAGAAGAATAGTTTCTCCTTTGAAATTGGCTTGAGTACATAGTTGATGGCTTTCACCGAATAGCTTTCCAAAGCAAACTCAGGCGATGAGGTAAAGAATAAAATCGGTGCGGTTTTGTCAAAGGTACGGATTTCCTTTGCCGCATCAATACCGGTAAAGCCCGGCATCATAATATCCAGACAGTATATATCAAACCGATTTCCTTTTTCTAAGGCTGAAACCAATTCAAACCCGTTTGGAAATACGGCGTGTTCGCAGTTTAGATGTCTCGATGTTCGGTACAGGTCGATGAGCTGTACCATATTAGATAGCTCGTCAATATTGTCATCACAGACCGCAATATGCAGCATAAGCACCCCTCCATGTTCTATTAGACTTCTTCGGAAACTCTCGCAGGCTCTCCCTCCTGCAAACCGGGCAGTTGACGATTACCGGGTTCAGGTTTTATAACGGCATTTTCATCAGGAACATACGCCATGATGTCGCCGAAGTCGCAGCCTAAAACACAACAAATCCGAACCAAAATATCGACATATATGTTTTCATCTTTTGATATTTTCAAAAGCGAGCCGCTGCTGATGCCCGCCGCCCTGCATAGCTCGCCTTTTCTTATTTTTCTGTCAATCATCAGTTTGAATAATTTGTTATAACTGACACCCATAACACGCCTCACGTCCCTCTAAAAGTCGAAAATCGTTTATACAAGTAATAGATTACAGTATATCATCAAATTATGGCAAATAAAAGATAAAATTCGTGTGAACTCGTCAAATTTAGTGTGTTATTGTGTTGACCCACATCTAAAAGCAAAAAATACAGGAGCGCGATTTCCTCCAAAATCATGTTTCATGTCGAAAAAACCATGTTTCATGCAGCTGACGGTTTTACAGAGAGATTTCTGATAGATTGAACGTGGAGAAATAAATATTATTTCGTTCAATCAAAAAAGGAGGAACAAGATTATGAAAAAACAGTTTATGGGCATACTGCTCACTCTGTGTATGGCGCTGACCCTGCTGCCGCAGGCGGCGCTGGCGGCGAATAAGCTGGCCGATGGCTGGTACGATATCCGCTGTATGAACAATTACCTCAATATGACTGCCAGCGGGGACGCGGAGTTGAAAAAAAGCTACGTCTTTGGTACATCCTTGCAATCCTTTTATGTGGAAAGCGTAGGAGACGGCCAAGTAACCCTGAAAACGCAAGACGGCAGGTATTTGGGACTGGGCGGCATAAGTCAAGGCGCGCGGGTAAAAGCGGTGAGCAGCCCGTATGTGTGGAATATCTATACAGAAAACAACGCGGATATTTTCAGCCTGCGCCCGTCCGCAAACACCAAAATGGTCGTCAATGCCTCGGGACAGAAAAACGCGGACGGAACCCATATCATCATATGGACACATACGGAGATGAACGCCCCCAATCATGCCGAGTTCCGGTTTGTCCCCACGACCACGCCCCAAATCGAAACCGGGCCAACGAGCCCCGATGAAACTTGGACGGTCTTTACGGAAAACGGGTTGCAAGGTTATAAAGACGCCGCCGGCAATATAGTGATTCCGGCGCAGTTTGATCGCGCGAATAAGTTCTCTCAAGGGATAGCCAAAGTCCACAGTAAAGACAAAGGCGTGGCCGCCTATATCGACACCACGGGTAAACTCATCACGCCGTACAAATATGATTTCGCCAGCGACGCCGTCGTTCGTGAGGGGATGTTAGCTGTAGTCACATATGGGGACGAAGTAACCAATGCTATTAACAACGGGGATGGGGTAGATTTCGTCTCAGGTGACGGCATAGTGGATATCGTCACTATGAAAAGCGGCAAAAAATTCAACTATGTATCGAAATGCGGCTTCATTGATACTACGGGAAAAGAAGTTATACCCACGCAATTCGATAGCGTCAATTATTTTTCGGACGGTCTGGCTCCGGTATACAAATTTCAACGGATAGTTCAAAGACATGAAATTTACAAAGTAGGCTGGATTGACAAAACTGGCAGGCTGGCAATTCCGTATATGTCAGACGATAATAGCTCCAACGATGGGAGTCCATTCCAGTTTGAAGACGGCTTGGCGTGCTACTTTGTTCTTAGGAATAACCCGAGCGAGTATCCTTCCGGGGGCATAATAGATAAAACTGGTAAAATCATCATTCCCGCCGACAAAAACGGATGGATTGATACTGACCCTTTCGGCCTCCAATGGAAAGATGGCATTATCGCAGTGACCGTTTCTAAAGCGGTAAATGCGCAGGGCGTACCCACCGTAGGCGCCGGAGGCAATTGGTCTTTCTCAGCAATCTATGACTACTCGGGGAATTTGATTAAAAACCTTGATGGGTACGTCTATGCCTGGCCGATCAGCGGCGGCTATACGATTGCTCTGCACCAGTTACCCTCAGATGTTAATAACCTCTATTGGTCACTCTTTGACCGCACAGGCGCGGTAGTGCTTGACCAGATAGAAAAGGGCAACCGCGATCTTCTTAACAGGCGCGTTGTGATTGAAAACGGCTATCTCTACATCAACCAAAACCGCTATGAAATCCCTATGACATCAATTCCTACGCCTCCGTCTGCGCCCGCTGATACGCTTACAGCCGTGCCAACCAACACCAAGTTTATGTTAAACGGTGCGGAGGTTGCGCTGCCTGCATATGCAATCAGCGGCAACAACTACGTCAAGCTCCGCGATGTGGGCGCACTCCTGAAAACGCGCTTTGATGTGCGTTGGGAGAACGGCAAAGCGAAGCTATATAACCATGTGGCGTACACAAAGACAAGCGGCGAGCTTGCCGCAATCGGCAAAGACAGTAAAAGTGCGACACTCAGCACCACCGACTTCGTATGGGGCGACACCGGCGCGGCGGTGTCGGGGCTGACCGCCTACACCATCGGGGGCAACAACTATATCAAGCTGCGGGACATCGCAAAGCTGTTTGACTTTGATGTGGACTGGAGCGATGGCAAAGCGTGGATCGAGCCTGACGTGTCGCCATACACGGAGGACTAATCGTGCCGTCCCCCACGCTGCAAACCAACCCCCAAAAATCATGTTTCATGCAGCGGATGGTTTTTTGGGCGAGGATTTTGATAGAGTGAATTTAAGGAAACTACCCTATACCACCTGACAGAAAACGGAGGATTTGAAATGAAAAAATTACTGGTACTTATGATGGCACTTGCCATGACGCTGAGCCTTGCGGCCTGCGGAGGAAACAATGCCGCTCCCGAAGCGTCTCCTTCCACACCCGTACAAGTCGAGAATACGGAATTTACAGCAGAGCAGCAAGCACTTGCACAGGATTTTATAAGCATGGCGGAAGAGTTTGACGTAATCGCTGACAAGGTAAATGCAAGCCCTGAGCTTTTGGAAAATGAAGAGCTTGTTGCATCCATGAATGAGCTTGCCGATGAAATTATCAAGGCTGACGAATACTTTGCCAAGCCCGAAACGCTCACCCCTGAGGTTATGGGTGCCCTGACGGTGGCTATTGATGCAGGCCGCACATTCATCGCTCAAGCCAGCGAAGCATTGGACGAAGCATCTGCAGCAGCGGATGCCGTGATTGTTCCCGTAGAGATTTACAACATGACCAGCATGGATATTTATACCCTCTCACTGTCTCCCGCCAATGACGACGACTGGGGCGAAAACCTGATTGCCGAAGTAATAAAAAAAGGCGACATTGTTATGTGCGAGCTTGCCTTCACCGAGGACACCCTCGTTTGGGACCTTTTGGTGCAGGATGGCAGCGGAAATCAAGTAACCTTCATGGGCGTTGACTTTTCAGATGCCACCACAGATGGCGCCAAGCTGATCCTCGAGGCAACAGAGGGCGGAAGTTACTTTGCAACGGTCAGCTAAAACGCTATTTCTTCGTATGATTCTACTGCTCCAAGTCAGTTTTATCTAAGGTTTCCATCCTTGAAACTATGTTTCATGCAGATGATGGTTTTAAGCGGGGATTTTTTGATAGAGTGCACGCAGGGGGATATCCTTAACACTATCCAATAGAAAACGGAGGATTTGAAATGAAAAAATTACTGGTACTTATGATGGCGCTTGTCATGACACTGAGCCTTGCGGCCTGCGGCGGAAACAATGCTGCTCCCGAAGCGTCTCCTTCCACACCCGTACAAGTCGAGAAAACGGAATTTACAGCAGAGCAGCAAGCACTTGCGCAAGAATTTATGGATATGGCAGAAAAGTATGATGAAGTTGTTGATAGGGTAAATGTAAGCGACGAGCTTCGCAGCGATGAAGAGCTTATTACAAGCATGAATGGGCTTGCCGATGAAATTATTGCGGCGGACGATTTCTTTGCCAATCCCGAAACGCTTACTCCGGAGGTAATGGCGGGATTGAAAACAATTATTGCGGAAATCCACAAGTTTATTGACACCGCCGGATCTGCTTTAGATGAAATTGACAGCGCCAAAGCTGCTTTAGAAGAAAATAATGGCGAAGGAATAGGAAAAACGCAGCCATTGACAGATGATGAAATTAATTATGTGCTAAGCCTAAGAACGGAGAGCTGGCTTGCCTTAAATCAGGATCAGAAGAGCAACGTTATTTCTCTCATGGCGCGCTGGTGGGATGTGGTTGACGGCTATGTGGTAGAAGATTTTGACGCTGTGCTTGCGGATTTGGATCATCAAATGGAAACCTACTATAGAAACAAGGTAGATGAAGGCATATTCCAAACAGCGTGTGATATTTATAGTATTAATATTTCAAACTACATTATGGGATAATACGGATTCCTAATTAAGCCATTGAAGCAGAGTGCTCCCTAAAAATGCGAAACAAGTACTACAAAAATAAATAACAGGCGGGATTTATAATGATTATTCGTTCTCAAATGAAATCAGCAGCAAAAGCCCAGATTAAAGGCAATATTGGAATATTGTTTGCGTGCCATCTCGTGATTGGCCTTATATCCATGCTTACGGCTCCGCTCGGGTTGGGGTTCCTGATTGCGCCATCCTTTGTTCTTTCAACCAACATAATCTATATTGCGCTGACCCAAGAAGTCCGACCTTCGGTAAGTGATGTATGGAAAGGCTTCCGTGCCTTTGGAAAAGCCCTTTGGCTTTCGATTATAACTTGGTTCTTTACATTTGCGTGGTCATTGTTCCTGGTTATTCCAGGCATTGTCAAAGGGTATGCTTATTTAATGGCGCCCTATATCTTTGCGGATAACCTAGGCATGAGTGCCCGTGAGGCGCTTGCCGAGAGCAAAAGAATGACGAACGGTCATAAATTCGATTTGTTTGTGCTTTCGCTGTCATTTATTGGGTGGTTCCTGCTTATCCCAATTACGTTCGGACTCATTATGATTTGGTTGGTTCCGTATACGAACGCGACACTTGCCAATTATTATCTTGCGATGAAAGACGAAAAGTCTACAGTCACCCAGTCGGCAGAGCAAAGCGCTTTGGCTTAGGAAGTATTAAAGTTTTACAAGTAAAAAGCTCAGGATTTTTATGCTTATGATGGTGCTCGTCATGACGCTGAGTCTTACAGCCTTCAACCTTGAGTCAACAGAGGACGAAAAGTATTTCGCATCTGTTAACTAATAGTACAGCTATTGAAACAAACAGAACCCTGCTAATGCGACTATCAATATAGTTTGAAAAGTCGGCAGAAGCTTCTGTCGGCTTTTCTTAAAAATACTAAATAGAGGAGGGTTTTATTATGCTACCAACTTTCATCACAATCGCCGTAATTGCTGGGGTCATTGTTCTATGGATCATCTCCACCCAGCGCAGACTGGTGGTGCTGGATGAGAATATCAGCAATGCCATGAGCCAGATAGGGGTGCAGCTTTCCAGTCGTTTTGATGCTCTAACGGCCCTTTTGGATTTAACAAAGGGCTATGCCAAGCACGAAAGTGAAACGCTGATTGAGACAATTAAATCCAGAAGAAGCGTCATCACGGCAAAATCCACGCCGGATGATGTGCTGCGCCAGGAGGGCGTTATTTCCGAAGCCTTGGGCAGAATCTCCATGGTAACGGAGCAATACCCCGACCTCAAAGCCAATCAAAATTACATTAAAACCGTGGATGCGGTTCAAACCTTTGAAAATATGGTGCGCACCAGCCGCCTAATCTATAACGACAGCGTGACGAAGCTGAACCGTGAAATCCGAATGTTCCCAGTCTCTGTGATTTCTGGAATGCTGGGATTTCGGCAAAGAGATTATCTGGAGGAACAGGCAGCCAGGGCGGATATGCCAAGCATGAAATAAGGTGCTTTATGCGCAAAAAAGTGAGCGGCCTGATTCTATGCTTTGCCTTGTTATTTGTCCTCCCTCCCTCGGCTTTTGCGGCAAACAAGGTAAATACCATCGACATAGAAGCTGTTCTTTATCAGGACGGCTTCATGTACGTTACACAGGTATGGGAAGGCGATTTTGACGAGGGAATCGAAAGCTACATTCCCATGAATGCACCCAATTACCTAACCATTAGTGAGCTTGCCGTATCCGACCAAAACGGAGTCTACGATACTGTGCCGGATTGGAACATTGACTGGAATTTTGAAGAAAAGGCAGGAAAATGTGGAATCCATGAAACCGACAGCGGGTATGAACTCTGATTTGGCATCAGCAGGTTTGGACAAAACCGCTAGGCGATTGCATATAAGCTGGACAATGTGGTGGGCGGTTACAGCGACAGGGACGGCGTAAACTTCTGATTTATAAACGATGGAATGAACACCACCCCTACCGATATAAAAGTTGAAATCCGGCTGACGGACGGTACGCCCATCACCGATAAAAACACCGACGTATGGGGTTTTGGCTATGACGGACAGGTGGAATTTTCAGACGGCGCCATTCTTGCCTACACGGAAAGTCCCATTGCGCCTGTAGCCTTCCTTCGGGGTCGCAGTAAGAGGGTCAAGCAGAAGAAGCTGAACAAATTCGCAGAGCGATTCGGATATTTCGGGGATATTCCCAACGACGGCAATCTGAGCGCCACCTACCAACATGGCTCCACCTGCCGACGCCATCGAAGAAATCAAGAAATACAAGACGCTTATGGAAGAGGGCGTCATTTCCCAGCAGGAGTTTGAGGCAAAGAAAAAGCAGCTCCTTGGAATTTGAACAAATCGTCCTGTCCATGGGGAAAGGAGGGGATGGCATGACTTATGCCTGTGAGGACTGCGGCTTTGTATTCTGCCGGGTGGGAGCGGTAACGGAATGCCCCTCCTGTGAGAAAACCCATATTGCCCCGCCACCGAGGAAGAAACCGGGAGGCTGAAAAAACTTTTGGAACAAGGAAAACCAATTTTACGAATCAAGGAGGAACAGACCTTATGAAGAAACGACTATTAAGTATGCTTCTGACGCTCTGCATGATCGTGTCCCTGCTACCAGTGACCGCAATGGCGGAAGAAATACATACGCCTATTGGCACAAGCGGGGAAATCACCAGCTTTGCACCGCTTACAGAAGCAGAAAAAACGGCATCACTGGGCACATCCATCGAGGGTTTAGACCTGCCCGAGACACTGACCGCCACGGTGCGGACAGCCGTGCCTGCCGCTGAAAATCCCACACAGGATTCCGGCAGCCCACAAACGGCAACTCCCACAACAGCAACCGAGCCCGAATGGGTGGAAAACACCGTGGATATTCCGGTGAGGTGGGGTTCGCCCGGCTATGACATGAACACCGAAGGCGAGTATGTTTTTACACCGGGGATAAAGGGTTACACGGTCAGTGCGCAACTGCCGGAAATTAAAGTGACGGTGGGCGAATTGCCGCTTGATGCAGCAGAAATGATGGCACCGCTTGCTATTAGCACACCAACGGATATTGCTGGTTTTGCAGCGCTTCAAACCGCCATTAATAATGCCTCGGGCGAATTGGATTTGAAACTTTCTGCCGATTTCACAATCACTGAAGCTCTGAATATTGATACCGGCAATAATTCCAACATTACTATTGACTTAAACGGCAAAACGATGCAGTATACCGGCGCCGCCGGTGCCGCCGATGCCGTCATCACACACTGTGGCAGCGGCAAGCTGACGATCACCGATCGCTCCTCCGAACAGAACGGCAAGGTCACGACCACAGCGCCGCAAATCAATACGATCCAGCTGCTTGGAAGCAGCCTCGTTGTTGAAGGCGGCACGATAGAAAACGCAGGGAACGATTTTGGCGGCGCTATCAACAATATTTGGGGCAGCGTGGAGATCAAAGGCGGCACAGTATCTTGTGCCGGTATTAACGGCGCCACAATCTTCAACCAGAGCGGCATATTGAATATTTCGGGTGGCGAAGTAAGGGCAAATGCCGGAACAGCAATTTTGATTAGCGGAAACGGGAATATTACCATCGGCGGCACGGCTCTCATAACCAGCGCGGATACAAGGTATGACTTTGGAACGATCTGTATGCCTGTGTACAATCAACAAGTTGATGATACCGTTTTAAAGATCACAGGCGGGACGATTGAGAATACCGCGCAAACCAATTTGCAAGAGGCTGCCGATTATGAAACCACTAATGCCATCAACAACAGAGGTGGCTACACCGTAGAAATTTCCGGCGGCATGATAAACGCCACGGGTGAAAGAGGCGTGGGTATCCGCGCGAGCAAAAAGGACTCCATCATGATCTTACGCGGTAATTCCATCGTCAAAGGGCGCTATATGGCGATGATCGGACTTCCGACGCTAAGCCTGGACGCGCAGCTCTGGGCGGGCACAGATTACGAGAGAGACGCGCTTTCATATTACAAATTAACACTGTTGTTCCCGTATGATGTGTCAACCACCATCTTTAGTAGTTACAAATATTTGATGTTTACGCCAACCATCGCTGTTGCGGCGATTGGCACAAAGTTTTATAAAGACCTGCAAGATGTGTTTACTATGGGCGCGAGCGGGAGCACCATTGTTTTGCTAGTAGACAATGCCCTTAGAGAAACCGTGTTTAACGAGAAGGGGAAAAACTTCACCCTCGATTTGAACGGAAAAACGCTGAGCTGCCCTTCGGGGAGCGTCCTGTTCAACGCGTGGGGTAACCTAACCGTTACCGATAACAGCGCGGCCAAAGACGGGGTCATCGACGGGGATATTAAAAACGGAGCAGGCACGCTTACCATCGCGGGTGGCACAGTGCGCGACAGGGGAAGCAACGGGGCTGTGATTTCTTCTTCCGAACGCAGCGGCCCCATAGTCATCTCGGGCGGCACGGTAAGCGCAAGCGGAGCGGGGTCATATGCGATCCAAAACAAGAGCCAACACCCTGTGCGCGTTTCGGGCGATGCGGTGATTTCTTCAAAATTATGGTGGGCGATTTCGGGCAAACAAGGCGTTGTGATCGAGGGCGGTTGGCCCGTGATAAAGGGCGGCGACAGGGCGCTGAACACAGGCGCAGCACCGAGCTTTAACAGCGCCAAGGTGACCGTTACAGCAAGCACATCTTATGAGGGAACCCCAACAACGCCCTATTACGCGAATGAAATGTATAGCTATAAATACCTCGCATTTTCACCCCCGCCCGTAGAAAACGATAACGACCAAGGCTCCCCCCCGCCCGTAGAAAACGATAACGACCAACCCAATACTCCTACACAGGGAGAAATCAAGGTTCCCGGCACAGTGGACGGCAACGGCAACAACACAGTGAGCATCACCGACAAAACTTTTGCCGAGGCCCTTGACAAGGCACTGGCTGAGGCCAAGAAAAACGGCAACGAGCAAAATGGAATCACGGTGATCCTCCGTGTTGATACCGGCAGCAAGACCGGCTCTAATGTTACGGTCAATCTGCCTAAGACGGTACAGGACACCATCATTGCGAAGAAAATCGTCAACACCATTGTGGTGGTAGATAACCCCGACATCCGAATCGGCATGGATTTGGCTACCGTGCAGGAAATCAACAAACAGGCAAAATCGGATGTCAACATCACCGCCACCCGTGGGGACAGTAGCAAGCTGACCGGTGATGCGAAAAAAGCCATCGGTAGCCGCCCGGTATTCGACCTCAAGGTAAACTACGGCAACGGCAAGGCGGTCAGCAGCTTCGGCGCAGGCAGCGTATCAGTAACCATCCCGTACACCCTCGGCGCAAATGAAAAGGCTGGGAATGTGCAGGCGGTCTATGTGGACGCTAACGGCAAGGTACACTGGCTCACAAACTCAGTCTATGACAGTGTGGAAAAGGTGCTGCGTTTTTCCACCTCCCATTTTTCCACCTACGGCATCGGCTATAAACAGGCCAACACGGCATTTACGGACATTGCAGGTCATTGGGCAAAGGAAGATATTGAGTTTGTGGTGAGCCGTGGATTGTTTAGCGGCACTTCCAACACTACCTTCAGCCCGAACACCGCCATGACAAGAGGAATGTTCGTCACCGCCCTCGGACGGCTGGCAAACGCCGATGTGAGCGGCTATACAAAGAGCAGCTTCACCGATGTGAAAAACGACGCCTACGATATGGGTTACATTGAGTGGGCAAGCAAAAACAACATCGTAAACGGCATCGGCAATGGAAAGTTTGCCCCGGATCAGTCCATCACCCGTGAGCAGATGGCGGTCATTATGACGGGCTATGCCAAGGCCATCGGTTATACTCTGCCGAAGGTTCATATCGAAAATACCTTTGCCGATAATAGCAAGATTAGTACCTACGCCAAAGAAGCCGTAAAGCAGATGCAGATGGCAGGTGTGATCAGCGGCAAAAACGGCAATCTCTTTGACCCGCAGGGTACAGCCACAAGGGCCGAGGTGTCTGCTGTACTGCGCCGCTTTGTGGAGCTGGCAATTTCCAGCGACACGGCGCAGGGCTGGTCTATGAACGATTCCGGCAAATGGATGTATTTCAAGGATGGCAAGCCCATCACCGGCAAGCAGGACATCGACGGGGCGACCTATACCTTTGATCAGTACGGCGTGACAGCGGATGTGCCGAAGAATTTGCGGTACACCACCTACACCGTACAAAAAGGCGATAGCTTCTGGAGTATCTCCCGCAAGTTGAACTGCACTATGGCTGAATTGGAACGGCTGAATAATAAGAGCAGATTTTCTTTAATTCATCCAGGGGATGTACTAAGGGTACCGGAGGAATAAACTGATGGTTCTCTTTCTAAAGTGCTAAGACTGATGTCAATAAGATGAGGCATAATGGAATAAGCAGGAGCGAATATCAGCACACAAATAAAGCAAGGGAGGAACCGATATTGGTTTCCTCCCTTGCTTTTCCGTATTCAGTTTGCTTCCCTAAATTGTCTCTGTGACACAGTCACTTATGCCAGCTCGCCTTCACCGAGGACACCCTCGTTTGGGACCTTTTGGTGCGGGATGGCAGTGGAAATCAAGTAACCTTCATGGGCGTTGACTTTTCAGATGCCACCACAGACGGCGCCAAGCTGATCCTCGAGGCAACAGAGGGCGGAAGTTACTTTGCAACGGTCAGCTAAAACACATTTCTTCGTATGATTCTACCGCTCCAAGTCAGTTTTTCCTAAAATCTCCACTCCCGAAACTATGTTTCATGTCGAAAAAATCATGTTTCATGCAGATGATAGTTTTAAGAGAAGATTTTTTGATAGAGTGCACGTAGGGAGATACCCTTAACACTATCCAATAGAAAACGGAGGATTTGAAATGAAAAAATTACTGGTACTTATGGTGGCACTTGTCATGACACTAAGCCTTGCGGCCTGCGGCGGTGAGGCTGATACAGACGCACCATCCACCCAGCAGCAGGGGGCTGCCGCAGATGAGCAAGCGAAAGCGGATGCGGATTTCGCAAAGCTTCAGGGCTTTTTTGATCGTATTATTGAAAATTACGAAGATCAGCAGGCCATAGGCACACTGCTTGAGGAAGTAAAAAGCGGTCAAAAAGAAGAAAGCGATCTCCTTGACGCATACAAGCAGTTGGCGGAGGATGCAAATGAAATGCTTCAGGATGTGCAAAGCACAGCATGGGAAACCAACATCTACGACGACAAAGCGGAGGTGCTGACTGCATGCATAGAGGCACTTGCACTATATCAGCAAACCCTTTATGAGGCGGCTGACGAAAATGATGCTGCAAAGCTGGAAACAGCGGCGGAACTGGTTGCAGATTATGATGAAAAATTAACAGCGGTCCTTGACGCTATGGGCGTAGAGTAATTTAGCTGCAATGACATTTCAAGAAGTGTCTTTGATTGACCTGAAACGGCAGGAGGTCTGAAAGACTTCCCTGCCGTTTCCAAAAACAGAAACAGGAGGGAATATACGATGCTGCCAACTTTTATCGCAATCATAGCAGTCCTTGCAGTCATTGTCCTATGGGCTATCTCCACCCAGCGCAGACTGGTGGTGCTTGATGAGAATATCAGCAACGCCATGAGTCAGATCGGAGTACAGCTGTCCAGCCGCTTTGATGCGCTGACGGCTCTTTTGGACTTGACCAAGGGCTATGCCAAGCACGAAAGCGAAACGCTGATTGAAACCATTAAATCCAGAAGAAGCGTGATTACAGCAAAATCCACGCCGAAGGATGTGCTGCATCAGGAAGGGATTATTTCCGAAGCGCTGGGCAGGATTGCCATGGTGACGGAGCAATATCCGGAGCTAAAGGCGAACCAAACCTATATCAAAACCATGGATGCGGTGCAGACCTTTGAAAACATGGTGCGCACCAGCCGCCTGATTTACAACGACAGTGTGACCAAGCTCAACCGTGAAATCCGGATGTTCCCAGTGTCTGCAATTGCCGGCATGCTGGGTTTCCGGCAAAGGGACTATCTGGAGGAGCAGGCATCCAAGGCAGATATGCCCAGCATGAAATGAGGTGTCCTATGCGCAAAAAAATAAGCGGTCTGATTCTATGCTTTGCTTTATTATTTGCCCTGCCTCTCCCGGCTTTTGCGGCAAATCAGGTAAATACCATGGATATTCAGGCCGTCATTTACGAGGATGGCTCCATGTACATTACACAGGTCTGGACGGGCAGCTTTGACGAGGGAACCGAAAGCTATATCCCCATGAACGCACCCGATTACCTGACCATCAGCCAGCTTACGGTCTCCGATCAAAACGGGAGCTATGAGACGGTGCCGGATTGGAATATTGATTGGAGCTTTGAAGAAAAAGCGAGAAAATGCGGCATCAGCGAGACCGATACAGGCTATGAAATCTGTTTTGGCATCAGCGAGTACGGACAAAACCGCTATGTCATTGAATACAAGCTGGATAACGTGGTGGGTGCTTACAGCGATAGGGATGGTGTTAATTTTCGATTCGCAAACGATGGGATGAACACCACACCCACCGATGTGACGGTGGAAATTCGGCTGGCGGACGGCACGCCCATCACCGATGAAACCGCCGATATCTGGGGATTTGGCTATAACGGACAGGTGGAATTTTTAGACGGCGCCATTCTTGCCTACACGGAAAGCCCCATTCGTTCCGAAAACCATGTGACACTGCTGTTCTCCTTGGAAAAGGGTGTTTTATCACCCGCAAGACAGGAGCCGGACAGCTTTGAATCCCTCAAACAAACCGCTTTTCAGGGCAGCGACTATGATGACTTCGGTGCAAAGCAGGAAGAAGGCACAGTTTTTGAACTGGTTTTGGGGATGGTCATTTTATTTGGAACACCCATTGCGTTGGCGGCATTCTTTCTGGGGCGCAGCAAAAAGCTCAGACGAAGAAAGCTAAACAGATTTGCGGACAGATTCGGGTATTTTAGGGATGTTCCGAATAGCGGTAATCTGAGTGCCACCTATGCGCTGGGACGGCTGTTTGATGTCTGTGAAGACGGTTCAATTCTTGCCACAGGAATGCTGCGCCTGATTCAGCTTGGCTGCCTGTCCTCTATGGAAACGCAGGAGGTCGGCTTTATGGGTAAAACAAAGGAAACGGTCAGTCTGCGGCTCATGGGCAGTCAGCACAGCCAAATGAACGAGTATGATGAGTACCTCTATACGGTTCTGGAGGGTGCGGCCGGTGCGGACGGCATCTTACAGGCAAAGGAACTGGAACGCTTTGCAAGCCAAAATGACAAGCTGCTGCGTACCTACATACAGAAATGCGACAGTGCGGGCAGAGCCTATTTAAATCAAAAGCACTGCCTGAAACGGTGGCATATGCCTGCCGGGCTCACCGATTTGACCCCTGCGGGGGAGCAGGAGCTGGGCGAACTGGTGGGGCTGAAGCGCTATCTGGCGGATTTTTCACTGATTGCCGAGCGCGGCGTTAAGGAAATGCCCATCTGGCGGGAGCTTTTGACCTATGCCATGCTGTTTGGCATCGCCGATCAGGTGGCGGAGCAAATGAAGGCGCTGTACCCGCAAATCTCTGCCGAGCTGGCCGATTACAGCCGGAGCATGGTTACCGCCTATTCCTATCATCATTTGCTTTACAGAAATATGAAAGCTGCCGAAGAGCAGCGTGAGCAGGAAAAACGCAGCGGTGGCGGGGGCGGATTTGCCTCTCTTGGCGGTGGCGGCGGCTCCATCGGCGGTGGTTCAGGCGGCGGAACAAGATAATGAGTGCAAATGGAGGGAATGACAATGGGTCTATTTTCTAAAAAACCACCCTGCCCCATCTGCGGTGGCAAGATTTCATGGCTTCTGCCATCGAAAATCGAGGGTGAATATATCTGTAGCAACTGTTATGGAAAGCTTGATATGGAACCGGGCAAAGCAAGCAGCCTGACCATGCAGAGCTTTCGGGAGTATTTGGCGTTTTACGACCAAAATCAAGTTTTGAAAGACCAATTCGTGATTTCCGAACAGGTTGACTTTGGCGTTTGGGACACTAAAATCATCTTTGATTTCCAGCACAAGCTCTTTTGCATGAGCAGCAGTCCCGACAAAACCATATTTGAGGCGGGTCATCTGAAATCCTTTACCATCAAAGAGGACAACGCCCCTTTGTTTGAGGGCTCGGCGGAAGGTATACGCCGTTATGCCAGCACCGTAACTGAGCGTGCCATGGCCATGGCGCCACAAATCGCACAGTATGAAGCGAACAAGCGGCTGGCCCGCACCCTTGACCGGCTGGACGACGGAAAGATAAATGATTCTGCGCCGACGCAGTATTTTGATGTCCCCGAACCCTTTCGGGCGTTTAATGTGGAGCTGCAATTCGACCACCCTTACTGGGCAGTCATCCAATGCGATATGAACGGCCCCCGGTTTGATAACACCCGCCCGAATGTGAACAGCTACCTTCGTGACTACCGAATCAGCGTGGAGGAAATCGAAAAGCTGGTGACTGCACTCAAGACAGTTGCCTTTCCGGATGCGGCGGAGCAGACTGTCGGTTTTGGCGGGGCGCAGGGCGCATTTACAGCCTCAGCTCCCCCTGCCGACGCTATTGAGGAAATCAAGAAATACAAGGCGCTTATGGAAGAGGGTGTCATTTCCCAGCAGGAGTTTGACGCAAAGAAGCGCCAGCTGCTGGGAATTTGAAGAAAACCGCTCTATCCATAGGAAAGGAGGGCATGACATGACTTACACCTGCGAGGACTGCGGCTTTTTATTCTGCCGGGTGGGAGCGGTAAAGGAATGCCCTTCCTGCGAGAAGCCCCATATTCGCCCCGCCACCGAGGAAGAAACTGGGAGGCTGGAAAAACTTTTGGAACAAGGAAAACCGACTTTACAAATCAAGGAGGAACAGACATTATGAAAAAAATACTCAGTATGTTTCTTGCGCTGTGCATGGTAGTGACCCTGCTACCAGTGACCGCAATGGCGGAAGAAATACATACGCCTATTGGTACAAGTGGGGAAATCACCAGCTTTGCACCACTTACAGAAGCAGAAAAAACAGTATCACTGGGAACATCCAGCGAGAATTTGGAATTGCCCGAAACGCTGACTGCCGCGGTGCGGACAGCCGTGCCTGCCGGGGAGGATTACGTGCAGGATTCCGGCAGCCCGGAAACAGCTACCCCCACAGCGGCAAATGAGCCTGAATGGGAAGAAACCACCGTGGATATTCCTGTCAAATGGGATTCTACACCGGAATATGACATGGACACCGAGGGCGCATATGTTTTTACCCCGGTAATAGAGGGCTATACAGTTAGTACTGAGCTGCCGGAGGTTACTGTGACGTTGGAGGCGGCCATGCTCCATGGGATCATGTTTGGTCCTATGGATGCCACAACTTACAATGTATGGGTAGACGGCGTGCAGGTGACTGATGATAATAAGGATGATGTCCTTGGTGCAGCAGACGGTGATGGTGCAACCGTTACCTATGACAGTGAAACAAATACCCTGACCCTGAACGGTGCTACAATTACCAAGGCGTACAACTGGTTATCATTTAACTTCGGTATTTATGCCCCGAATGGTCTTAACCTCAAGTTGGCAGGCACAAATACTATTAATCTTCCAAATACTTTAAACTCTAGATATGGAATTTTTACTGGCGAGAGCGGCGATCTCGTCATCAATGAAGAAGATAACGGCTCCCTCACTATAACCACCAACGGTGGTGAGGGGATTTATAGCAGGTATCTAACCATTAACAGCGGCACAATCACTACAGTGAACGCAACGATTTGGGGGTCTTTATCCGTAGTTATCAATGGGGGAACTGTGACGAGCACTGAAGGTACATCTGGAATTAGCACTTTTAATGGCTCAATAACCATCCGCGGCGGAGTGGTGACTGCTTCGGGGTCGATATCTGGGCTTTCCGCCAAGGCGAGCCTAATCATCAGCGGCGGAGTGGTGACTGCAAGCAGTGATAAGAATGCATTGCAACTTATAAACGGATCTCCTACTTTCACAAATGTGCAGGTGATGGCAAGTACAAACATCGATGGAAGTGACGCAGTTGCGTATAATGCGTCGAATCTTGCAACCTACAAATACTTAAAGGTTGAGCCTGCGGCGGGTGTTACCGAGCAATTCAACCTCACCCCCGGCGGCACCTACTATTTTGACCTTTCCGGCGAAAAGGACAACATCGGCACGGTTAACACCGCCCTGCCGGACACAACCCTGCACTATGTGCCCTTTACCTATGCAGGCACGGTGAACGCCTATAGCTTGCCAATCGCAATGGTAACAACCGAAGAATATGCATCCGCAAACAAATCCGACCGCAGCCTGTTTGTGGGGGATTATGTCATCGGCACAAATGTCAGTTGGGACAGCTTGAACACAGCAAGCCTCATCTTTGGCAAACCCTTTGATACAAACTACACGCTGCGTTCCCTGAGCGCAGGAAGCAGCAAAACAGGTTCTGCATCAAATGGCAGTGATCATGTGGGACAGCCGAATACCAACGAATGGGATCAGATTTTGTATAAATCAGGTTCAATCGAAAATGTAGCAGGCTGGATAAAACATTGGAACGAAAAATCCTCTTGGGGACAGGATACTTTTGAAAGTGATCCCTATTCCCGCGTTAGGCGGGGGTACTCCGGCGCGCGCCGTTGGCTTTACAGCGATAGTGACTACGGCAATGTGGACATTGGCTTCCGGCCCGCCCTTGAAGTGCTGAACCCTGGCGCTCTGGGCGATGACGGACTAAAAGCGGTCACGCTGAACCTGAATGACGGCAAGTTAAAGGACAGTACTGCGAATATCAATATCATCTGTGCGGGCGATGTCTTCAAAGCGCCAAGCGGTGCGGGGCTGACCGCGCCCGATGGCAAGACGTTTGCTGGATGGAAAGACAGTGGCGGCACAACCTATGCTGCGGATGCAACTGTTCCCAATACCGTGACTGGATTAACCGCGCAATGGACGGCGTCTGACACCACAGCTCCCGTCGTCTCTTCGGTAACGGTACCAGCGAACGACACTTATTTGCCCGGAAATAATTTGGACTTTACAGTAAATTTTGACGAGAGTGTGATTGTAGACACAACAAATGGCCTGCCCTATATTGCGCTGACCATAGGTAGCACGTCACAGCATGCCACCTATGTGTCCGGCAGCGGCACATCATCACTGACCTTCCGCTATACGGTGCAGGCGGGCGACAGCGACAGCGATGGTGTCAGCGTTGGCGCGCTAACCCTCAACGGCGGCATCATTCAAGATGCAGCAGGAAACAATGCGAATTTGATGCTCAAAAGTGTAGGCAACACCAACGGCGTACTGGTAGATACTTCAGTGCCTCCTCCCATCACAGTCCAGCCATCCGATTTGGAGGTGACCGAAGGACAGTCAGCTACCTTCTCGGTTGCGGCGGTCGGAACGGACTTAACCTACCAGTGGCAGGTTAACGCCGGCTTAGGCTTTGCGGACATCTTGGACGGTATCTTGTATAGCGGCGCCACGACGGCAATGCTGACCATCACAGGAGCAACCGCAGGGATGAACGGATATCAATACCGCGCCGTCGTCAGTGACACGGTAGCGCCTGCTGCTACCTCAAATTCGGCCACGCTAACGGTAACCGCTGCACCCAGCTACACCATCACAGCCAGTCCGACCAGCAAGGATTTTGGTTCGCTGGCAGTGGGTTACAGTGCCCCGGCAGCGCAGACTGTTACTATCACAAACACCGGAAACTCCAGTGTGACGCTGACCCAGCCGACCAGCACCAACTACACCATCGGCGCACTCAGCACCACCACACTGGCGGCAGGCGATACAGCCACCTTTACCGTTGCACCAAAAACAGGTCTTTCAGTGGGCAATTACGCTGAAACGCTGACCGTAAGCACCAACCATAGCACCAATGCTACGGTGGAATTGAGTTTTGCAGTGACGACGGTTCCTACCTACACCATCACAGCCAGTCCGATCAGCAAGCATTTTGGTTCGCTGGCAGTGGGCTACACTGCCCCGGCAGCGCAGACTGTTACTATCAGAAATACCGGAAACTCCAGTGTGACGCTTACCCCGCCAACCAGCACCAACTACACCATCGGCACACTCAGCGACACAACACTGGCGGCTGGCGGCACGGCTACCTTTACCGTTGCTCCGAAAGTCGGTCTTGCGGTGGGCAATTACGCTGAAGCCCTGACCGTAAGCACCGACCACAGCACCAGCACTACGGTAAACTTCATCTTTACTGTGACGGCGGCACCAACCTATACTATCACCGCCAATCCGACCACCAAGGATTTTGGTTCACTGTCAGTTGGTTACAGCGCCCCGGCAGCGCAGACTGTCACCATCACAAACACCGGAAACTCCAGCGTGACGCTGACCCAGCCGAGCAGCACCAACTACACCATCGGCGCACTCAGCGACACAACTCTGGCGGCAGGCGGTACGGCCACCTTTACCGTTACACCGAAAGCCGGCCTTGCAGTGGGGAATTACAATGAAACGCTGACCGTAAGCACCGACCGCAGCACCAACGCTACGGTAGACCTGAGCTTCTCTGTGACGGCGGTTCCTACCTATACCATCACAGCGAATCCAACCAGCAAGGATTTTGGCTCACTGACGGTGGGCTACAGTGCCCCGGCAGCGCAGACTGTCACCATCACAAACACCGGAAACTCCAGCGTGACACTGACCCAGCCGACCAGCACCAACCACACCATCGGCGCACTCAGTACCACCACACTGGCGGCAGGCGGTACAGCCACCTTTACCGTTACACCGAAAACCGGTCTTGCGGTGGGCAATTACAATGAAACGCTGACCGTAAGCACCGACCGCAGCACCAACGCTACGGTAGACCTAAGCTTCTCTGTGACGGCGGCCCCGACCCACACCGTCACCTTCAACCCGAACGGAGGCACGGTCGGTGAAACATCACGCTCGGTTGCATCCGGTACAGCGGTAGGAACGCTCCCGATACCGACACGCTCCGGCAGTTACAGCTTTGACGGCTGGTATACGGCGGCAAGCGGCGGAACTCAAATCTCCGCAAGCACAACCGTCAATGCAACTGTGAGCTACTATGCCCATTGGACTTACACCGGCGGCGGTGGCTCTGGAAGTGGCGGCGGCAGTTCCTCAAACGACAACAGCAGCCCTGTTATCGTCACCCCGCCCGCACCGGACAAGCCAAATTCACCTACACAGGGGGAAATCAAGGTTTCCGGCACAGTGGACAGTAAGGGCAATGTCACAGTGAACATCACTGGCAAAACTGTGACCGATGCCTTTGAGAAGGCTCTGGCGGACGCCAAGAAAAGCGGCAACGAGCAAAACGGCATCACGGTGGTGCTCCATGTGGATACCGGAAGCAAGACCGCCTCCAATGTTACGGTCAATCTGCCTAAGACCGTGCAGGACACCATCATTGAGAAGAAAATTGTCAACACCCTTGTGGTGGTGGATAACCCCGATATCCGGATCGGCATGGATTTGATGACTGTGCAGGAAATCAACAAACAGGCAAAATCGGATGTCAACATCACCGCCACCCGTGGGGATAGTAGCAAGTTGACCGGTGATGCGAAAAAAGCCATCGGCAGCCGCCCGGTATTCGACTTCAAGGTGAACTACGGCAACGGCAAGGAAGTTAGCAGCTTCGGCGCAGGTAGCGTATCGGTAACTATCCCATATACTCTCGGCGCAAATGAAAAGGCTGGGAATGTGCAGGCTGTGTATGTAGACAGCAAGGGCAAGGTACACTGGCTCACAAACTCAGCCTATGACAGTGTGGAAAAGGTACTGCATTTCAGCACCGATCATTTTTCTACCTATGGCATCGGCTATAAACAGACTAACACCGCATTTACGGACATTGCAGGTCATTGGGCAAAGGGAGATATTGAGTTTGTGGTGAGCCGTGGATTGTTTAGTGGCACTTCCAACACTACATTCAGCCCGAACACCGCCATGACAAGAGGGATGTTCGTCACGGCGCTGGGGAGGCTTGCAAACGCCGATGTGAGCGGCTACGCAAAGAGCAGCTTCAACGATGTGAAAGACGATGCCTACTATATGGGCTACATTGAGTGGGCAAGCAAAAACAACATTGTAAACGGGGTTGGCAATGGAAGGTTTGTCCCGGATCAGTCCATCACCCGTGAGCAGATGGCGGTCATTATGAGCAACTATGCCAAGACCATCGGTTATACTCTGCCGAAGGTTCATATCGAAAATATCTTTACAGATAACGCTAAAATCAACACCTACGCCAAGGAAGCCGTGAAGCAGATGCAGATGGCAGGTGTGATCAGCGGCAAGAATAGCAATTTGTTTGATCCGCAGGGTACAGCCACAAGAGCCGAGGTGTCTGCTGTACTGCGCCGCTTTGTGGAGCTGGCAATTTCCAGCGACACAGCGCAGGGCTGGTCCATGAACGATTCCGGCAAATGGATGTACTTCAAGGACGGCAAGCCCCTCATCGGCAAGCAGGACATCGACGGGGCGACCTATGCCTTTGACCAGTACGGTGTGACAGCGGATGTGCCGAAGAATTTGCGGTACACCACCTACACCGTGCAAAAGGGCGATAGCTTCTGGAGCATATCCCGCAAGCTGGGCTGCCCCATGAGTGAGTTGGAGCGATTGAATAACAAAAGTCGGTTCTCTCTCATCCATCCCGGCGATGTACTCAGGGTACCAGAGAAGTAAAACAACAAATCAATAAAGCTATGGGCAAACCCGGTTAAAGCCGGGGACGCAAAGCCGAGGGTCTAAGGTGTCTTAGGACGCTATGATAGTCTGGCTGCTGACAGTTAAGCAAAGCCTGCCCTCTTTATACTCGGAGGGCAGGCTTTTGCGGTTTTTAACGGATGCTCTGGACTTTGTGATACCGGCTTTCGCTATAGCTATAGCGAGAGAGGTATCCATATGAAGATATTCCGCTTTTATCCCTTTTCGGGGTGCAAATAGAGAAAGAACAATCTATACATACTCCAGTTCAAACCTACAATATAATCATGTAAACCTAAAAAAGTTAGCATTTTGCCAAGGGCGAAGTGCTGACTTATTTTTTTCGACAAATTTCCTATATGATTTACAAATTATACCACATTCAGGGTTGTGTCGTGATATTTCTGCACAACCACGATGCCGTTCCCCACCCTCCGATCTGTTTTCGTATTTCAGCAAAACAGATCGGAGGAAAGGAACATGAAGAATTATAAAGACAGTGATTATGCCCTAAATAAATTCAGCGAGGGCATTGTTTACCGTTTCGCAGACCGCATTGTAGAAATTACACTGGAGGACTACCTTGCAGAGAACCCCGGCAAGACAGCACAGGACTTCTTGGAACTGAAAGCCTTGTCGGATGAAATTTATCATCAGCAAGTCACACATGAAAATCGGACAAGCCGTTTGGATGTGACCATCAACGGATTGGAGGAAACAGAGCAGCTTGCCGCACCACCCCTTGATTTGGACTTGATACATAAAAGCAATACCCAAAAAGCCAAGGAAGCCGCAAGGCGGCTGCTGGCCAGCGGAGAATTGACAGAGATTCAGCGGCGCCGGTTTATTTTGCATTTTATAGAGGGTTTATCTTATCGTCAGATTGCCGGTCGTGAGGGAGTGCATTTTACCTCTGTCCACGAAAGCATAGAGGCGGCTACGGCAAAGCTACAAAAGTTTTTCAAAAAAATTTAATTTTGTACCCCTACACCCCCCTGTTTTTTTGACATTGGGTGAAAGGAATTTTTTAATCTCCTTTCGCCTGAACATTGAAAACAGAATACGGGTGTGATGGGTACATCACCGGCAGGGGGAGCAACACGCTGGGACACGCCAAGACGGGGGCAATGCCCTCCGAGCGATACTGTCTGCGGCAGTTACGCCCCGTGGTGGGACGGATTGCGACGATCCCTGCCGGTCATCATGGTACTTCTATCTTGAACGCTTCACCGCATTGGATAGCCCGGTAGACGGCCGGGAAAACGCATCACCCTCATTTGAGAAAGAATGAGGGGCGGCTTTTATGGAGTCCGGCAGCACCAGCCGGATCGCTTATCACACCTTTGCTTTGATATAAATATCTATCGTGTTCTATCGGAGCGATAGAAACCATGCGGCGGAACAGGCTTATTGAGTCAACAAACTTTCAACCCTTTTCCTGATTCCGCCGCATTCTTGTGTCGCTCCTTTAGGCAAGCAAAGGAGGCAAAATATTATGGAACAACCTGTCTACATGGCAGATATTCAAAATAAGATTTATGAAGCAGGCTTAATTCGGCAAGAGGAACGCATTGTACTGACAGCCGAAAATTGCGTGCTTTTGGAATACTACACCGGAAAAACATACAACTACCGTATGGTGGAGCTTTCCACCTTAAAAGCAAAACGGCTTTTTTCCAAAATGGCGCCTTTGAATGAAAGCGGCTATCAAAAAGCAATGGACAAAATGCTTTCGCAGGCAGGATCAGAACCGGAAAGCACCTTTTCCATCAAGCCTGCCATAAGAGCAAGAAATCTGCTGGAACACATCTTTTCAAACATACTGCCGGAACATGGTATGGACTTTCGGGAAAATCAGGCGGCTCTTGCGTTGGAAATGCTGGAGTCCTTGCAGGAAAACCGGCTGGCGCTCTGTGAGGCCGAGGTGGGTACAGGCAAAACCCATGCCTACATACTGGCCGTAACGGTCCATAACCTGTTCAGCGCCAATAAGCTGCCGACAATTATCTCTACTTCCACTATTGCACTGCAAAAGGCATTGACGGAAGAATACATCCCTCAGATTTCCGATATTCTGATGGAACACCGTATCATTGACAAGCCCCTGTCCTTTGTGGTTCGCAAGGGGAAATCCCATTATGCCTGCGACAGCCGGGTAAAGGGATATCGTTCCTCTATCGCACACAATGACCGCCATGAGGATAAGGAATTACTTTCTGTCCTGACCGGGCTTTTCACCGGAGTCTGCCCCCTTGATTTGGATAAGCTCCCCTTAACAGATTATGTGAAATCCTGCATCAATGTGGAACGCTGCCATCTAAACTGCCCCCTTTCCTCAGTCTGCCGATACCGTGACTTTATCCGAAAGGCACAATCCCTTGGATATGACTTTCAGATTGCCAACCACAATCTTGTGCTGGCTGATGTGCTTGGCAGGAAGAATGGGAGAAGGTCCCTGTTCCCTCCCCGTGGAGTAGTGATTTTTGACGAGGCTCACAAGCTCCTTGATGCCGCCCGACAGATGTACGGCATGACATTGGAAAATGTGGAGCTGGAACGGTTGGTGGCAAGCATTTACCATGCCATAGGCGCGGGCAATCCCGACAAAGCGGAGATCGTCAGACTGTGTGAAACCATGCAGGAACAAAATGCCTTGCTCTTTGAAGCCCTGCGATATGCCGCAGGCACAGGCTATGATAAAAACTGCTATGCCGTACAGATCGACTTAAACTGCATACGGGCTCTGAAAACACTGATGGCTGTACTGCGCAGACTGTCGGTGCTTTTTTATACGACCTCCCGTGAGAAAAGGGAGCGTTACGATCGGCTGGTAAATCGCATGGAGCAACAGGGAACCAAGCTATCCATCCTGTTTCATCATGCCGGGTCTATTCTTTGGCTGGAAATGAGCGGGGCAACGGCCTGCCGGGTTTGCGCCCTACCTAAGCAGCTTGATTACCTATTGTCGGAGGATATTTGGCAGGAAGAAATTCCGTATATCCTGACCTCCGGCACGATCTCTGTGGGGGGCGATTTTGCCCATTTCAAGCGAAACAATGGAATTATACTGGCAGAGAAACGCCGTGTATTTGAAACCAGCAAGGCTTCTCCCTTTGATTATCCGAACCATGCTCTGCTATATCTTACACAGGATATGCCTGCGCCATCAGATAAGGACAGCGGCTATTTTCAAGCGGTGGTCAACCGGCTGGCGGAGCTAATCGAAGCAACCTATGGGCATACCCTAATTCTGTTTACATCTTATCGGATGATGGAGCAAGTCTATGACGAGCTGTGCAGACGGATCACGACCTTTCCCTTGTTCCGCATGGGCAAAGGCCGTCTGGACGCCATCGACGCGTTCCGTAAAAGCGGTAACGGTATCCTCTGTGCCAGCGACAGTGCTGGGGAGGGAATTGACCTTGCCGGGGATATTTTATCTTCCCTCATTGTGGTACGGCTGCCGTTTCCGGCTCCTGATCCGGTACTGGAATATGAAAAGACCCTGTATCCTGACTTCTACGGCTATCTGAACGAGGTCATTGTGCCGGGTATGCTCATCAAACTGCGCCAATGGTTTGGCCGGGGCATCCGCAGGGAGACGGACACCTGTGTTTTCTCCATCCTCGACAGTCGGGCAAGCAGACGCTACCGGAACGATATACTGGCGGCATTGCCTGATATGCCGGTTACGCACCAGCTTTCTGATGTGAACCGCTTTATTACGGCTAAGAAATCGGGCGCCTACTTTGAATGAGTGGGTGTCCGTCTTTTTCCCAAGAAAAAGGACTGGTTCATTTTCACATTCGGCTGTCACCTGACAAGCTGGCTCCGAATACACTGTATCAGGGCGGTAAGGCAGGGAGCCTTATCGCCCTGTGCCCTGAAAGGAGTGATTGGGTGGACTCATTACCAAACGTAGACTTTGAAGCGATGAAAAACATAGACATCCGAACGGTCAACCCGGATACTCTGGTTGACATTAACGATACAAAAGTCAATGCAAAACTGCCCATAGAAGAACGGATACTGGATTTTATCCAGCAGATCAAAAATCCATATTGCTACAAGTGCGGAAAAGTAGTAGTCAAAATCAGCTTTAATGATACCGGTGCCACACTGGAGGATAGGATGGAAAGTTTTTTGAGGATGATGTGATATGGGTGAGTTACTTCGGGCGGAGCCTGGCCGTATGGGTTCGGATAAATGGCAATATTGTCTGGACGCATCCTGAGAGGGGTGCTATAATTATACATGGACTAATATTAGCGGACGCCCATTGATTAGGTCAGGTTTTGCTTCTTGACTTTTTCAATCGGGAGGTTTCGTTATGCCATTTAATAATAAGGATACAATCATATACAATGCTGTGGACTATTTGCGCCTGTCTAAAGAAGATGGCGATAAAGCAGAAAGCGACAGCATTGCCAATCAAAGAGATTTAATAACCAATTTTGTGAAGTCAATGCCCGAAATCCGCCTCTGTTCCGAAAGAATAGACGACGGATTTAGTGGTGTTGACTTTAATCGTCCTGCCTTTAATTTGATGATGGAGGATGTCAGAGCTGGGCGGATCAACTGCATCATAGTCAAAGACCTGTCCCGTTTTGGCAGAAACTACATTGAAGCAGGGCGATACATTGAACGGATTTTTCCGTTTATAGGTGTGCGTTTCATTGCCATCAACGACGGTTACGACAGTGCAAAGGAAAAATCTCCGTCAGACGATATTATCATTCCTTTTAAGAACCTCGTCAACGATGCGTATTGCAGGGACATCTCCGTTAAAATCAGGAGTCAGCTTGATGTAAAGCGTAAAAATGGTGAGTTTATCGGTTCCTTTGCCGTTTACGGCTACATGAAATCGGCAGAGAACAAAAATCAACTGGTGATAGACCCTTATGCCGCAAAGATTGTGCGGGATATTTTTGCATGGAAGCTGGACGGACTCAGCCAGCAAGGGATAGCCGACAGGCTGAATGAGATCAGTGAGCCATCCCCCATGGAATATAAACGCTTTTTAGGACTTAACTTTGCCACCAGCTTTCAGGTAAACCCCAAGGCAAAATGGACTGCGGTGGCGCTTGGCCGCATTTTGAAAAACCCTATCTACGCAGGGCATCTTGTGCAGGGTAAGGAAAGCACTCCAAACTATAAAATTAAGCAGCGGTTTATGAAGCCGGAGGATAAATGGGTTCGGGTGGAAAACACCCATGAGCCTATTATCCCACAGGAGATTTTTGACACTGTGAACCGTGTGCTGGCACAGGACACCCGTATCGCTCCAGACGGAGAAGCGGTCTATCCGTTCTCCGGCCTGCTTTTTTGTGCTGACTGCAAAAGCGGTATGGTGCGAAAAACTGTACCCGCAGGCGGGAAGAAGTACGCCTACTATTATTGTTCAAAGAATAAGGCTGGGGATGGCTGCACCACTCACTGCATCAGCGAAAAGGTATTAGAAAAGGCAGTCCTGCAAGCACTTCAAAATCACATCGCTTCTATTCTCGACATTGAACGGATTCTCCGTTATATCGACACCCTTCCTATGCAGCAGGAGGAAATCCGAAAAATTGATACTCAACTGCTGATGAAACAGGAGGAAATCGAAAAGTATAAAAACCTCAAAGTGTCTATCTATGAGGACTTGAAAAGCGGTGTCATTGATGCAGATGAGTACCGGGAATTTAAGGTCATATACGGAAAAAAGTGTGAGGAAGCGGAGAAAGCTGCCGAACGGCTGAAACAGGATATTGCCCTGATCCTTGCG
Organism: Clostridiaceae bacterium; assembly: GCA_902363735.1. Classification (GTDB taxonomy): domain Bacteria; phylum Bacillota; class Clostridia; order Lachnospirales; family Lachnospiraceae; genus Lacrimispora. Next base: position 377,118 of record CABJBA010000001.1, on the reverse strand, counting down.
GGTAAGGGAGCAAACAGCGTTTGGATTGAAGCCTTTAAGAAGAATCGGAATATCACCGAGCTGTCCCGAAAGGTAGTTGTTTCCCTGATTGAGTGGGTCAATATCTATTCCGGCAGCCGGGTGGAAATCCGATTCCGCTATCAGTATGAATATGAAAGAGCTTTGTTCTTTGCCGAGAACGCAAAAGACCTAATTGCAACAGCTTCACCGGCTCCCATAAAGGGGGTGGTGTAAGATGGCGAGAACAAGCAGAAAACAAATAGATAATCTTGCCCAGGCTCCCCTTGAAACGATATGGAACACCTGTGTTTACGGGCGGCTGTCGGAGGAAGATGAGCGAAAAAAAGAAAGTGATTCCATCGGCAATCAAATCTCCATGTTGGAACGCTATATCGCTGAAAGGCCGTACCTGAAGCTCATATCTGTTTTTAAGGATGTCAATCAGACAGGAACGAACTTCGACCGTCCCGGCTTCAATGAAATGATGGACGCCATCAAGGGTGGAAAAATCAACTGCATTGTGGTCAAAGACCTGTCCCGTTTCGGCAGAAACTACATTGAAACCGGAACTTATCTTGAAAAAATACTGCCATTCTTTCATGTTCGCTTTATCTCCGTGAACGATGGATATGACAGTCTAAATGCCAGCAGTCAGGATGAAGGATATGCCGTTCCTCTGAAAAACCTGATCCATGATGTGTACGCCAGAGATATATCAAAAAAGATAAAGTCGGGGCTTGCAGTCAAGAGAGGCAGAGGGGAATTTACCGGCTGTGTCGCAGCCTACGGCTATCAAAAGGCGGATAATGGCAAGCTGGTGATTGACGAAGAAACCGCACCGGTTGTCAGAAATATCTTCAAATGGGCAGCGGACGGCATGGGCGATATGCGTATCGTTCAAAAACTCAATGAGTTGGGCATTCCCTCCCCAAGCCAGTATCGCTATGAAAAGGGTATCTTAAAAAGTGAGCGTTATGCCAATATGCGATATTGGTACAAAAGTGCCGTCCGTAGGATTTTGGTTAACCCGGTTTACCTCGGTCATATGGTGCAGGGAAAAACAAAATCTGACCTATGGGGCAAGGGTGGCTGTGTGGAGCAGCCGCAGGATCAGTGGGTAGAAATAAAGAACACCCATAAACCCTTGGTTGATGAAGAAACCTTTTTGGCGGTACGGTGCATCAAGCAAGAACGGGGGTCCATTGAGAGAAAAGAAGTGGAACCACAGCAGTCAAATATCTTGAAAGGGCTTGTGTTCTGCGGTGATTGCAAACGGAGCATGAAGTGGCGTAAAATGCCCAAATCAAAGGGCTCGGCACTCTATTACTTTAGCTGTGCCACATACGAGGACATAGCCAAAAATGACTGCATTAAAAAGCGAATGGACGAACCGGATTTACTCTCTATTCTCGATACGGCTATCCGAAAGCAGATTGACCTGGCCGTTGACATAGACCTAATGGTGTCTAAGCTCAATGCAAAGGAAGGCTTCTGCCAGCAGCAGAGTGAGGTGGACACAGAGATTTCTGAAACGGAAAAGAAACTGTCCAGACTGTCCATGCTCAGAAGCTCCTTGTATGAGGACTATCAAGAAAAGCTCCTTGATGAAGCAGAATATCTCTTTACAAAGGCCAAGTACGAGAAAGATGTAAATGCCTTGCGGCGCCGACTTGATGAGTTGTCCATGCAAAAGCACCGGCTTGATACCATGCTGACACCTCAAAACACATGGCTGGTAGCCTTGAAAAAATTCAAGAAGAACAAAGCCATAACGGGAGAAATGATTTCCGAGTTGATAGAACGGGTGGAAATATTCAGCGATCAAAGCGTGTCCATCTGCTTTCGGTATAGGGATGAGTTTGAAAGTTTACTCGGCTTTATTGAGGCGGAGAGTGAGGTGAGGGTTTCGTGAGTATCAAGAAAATCCTTGCTGAGTATATCCGGTTATCCCAAGAGGACGAGAACCAGGGTGAAAGCAACAGTATCAGAAACCAGCGGGAACTTCTGAACGCCTTTGTAGAAAGCTCCCCTGACCTCTCACAATATGAAGTAGTTGAATTTTGCGATGACGGTTACAGCGGTACGAATTTTGACCGTCCGGGCGTGAAATCTCTGCTGGATGAAGTGCGTGCGGGAAACATACAGTGTATCATCGTAAAAGACCTGTCCCGTTTCGGAAGAAACTACATTGATATTGGAGATTATTTGGAGCAGATATTCCCCTTTTTAGGGGTGCGCTTTATCTCTGTAAACGACCATTTTGACAGCAATGATTTTGACGGTACGACCGGCGGACTTGATGTGGGTTTCAGAAACCTGATTTACTCCCTTTACAGCAAAGACCTTTCACAAAAGGTACGGAGCGCAAAGAAAACCCGCATGGAGAAAGGCGAATTTATCGGCAGTCATGCCCCTTATGGCTATGCGAAATCATCGGAAAACCGCAAAAAACTTGTGGTGGACGAAAAGGCTGCCGCTGTTGTCAGGCGTATCTTTGCGATGGCGAATGAGGGTAAAAACGCCGTGCAAATTGCCAATGTCCTGAACGCAGAAAACATCCCGACGCCATATGTCTATAAGCGGCTTATGGGCTGTGACCGTAAATACAATGTGGTTGGAAAAACAAATCATTGGCATAATACAACCGTCCTGACAATTATCCGTGATGAACGCTACACCGGGAAAATGGTCAGCGGAAAAAATCGCAGTCCTTTTGTCGGGAGTAAGCATGGGAAACGCATCCCCAAAAGTGAGTGGATTGTTGTACCCAATACCCATGAAGCCATTGTTTCGGAAGAACTGTTTGCTTCGGTGCAGGAGCGTTTCTCTGCCCCTGCGAGGATAAGGACAGAACCGACTGAAATCAGACCGCTGATGGGTAAAGTGAAATGTGGGGTTTGTCGGCACGTTATGAGAAGGAGCAATAGTCCCTCCGATACGGCGTATTATTATTGTGAAAGTCACCAGTATGTAGCTGACAGCGACTGCACCAAAGACAGGATTTCCGAAAGCGGCTTGATACAGACTGTTTTATCTGTGATACATACGCAGATGGAGGTCATGCTTGATATGGCACGGCTTTTGGACAGAGTGAAAACGCAAAGCCATCAAGATATGACTGCCCTGACAGAGCAGATCAGGCAGTTACAATCCATCCTTTCCAAACTGAGAGCATCCAAAGTTAAGGCATATGAAAAATACAAGGATGGGACTTTGGACAAGGACAGCTACATAAGCCGAAAAGCCGATATTGGCAAGCAGATTGCGGAAACAGAATCCCAAATCGTTGAACTTGAAACGGCACTGCAAAGCTGTTATCAGGAAAACGGACAGCCGGTTTCCATTATTGAGAGCTTCAAACGATATGAGGGAATTACGGAGCTTTCAAAAGAAATGGCAGATGAACTAATCGACAGCATCTATATCTACGGAAGTGAAGCGATTGAAATTGTATGGAACCATATGGATGAGTATATGAGGCTTGTCCAGTATGTCCAAAAAGGAGTGTGAGTAGATGAAAACAGATAATAAAAAGAGTGTTCCGAGGAACGCTTGGACGATTTTGGGGATGTAGATACAGCAAGAGCCGTTGCATCTAAGTAAGGTGCAACGGCTCAATTTAGTGGCAAGTCACATTTGATTGTGTAGGTGAACTTAGTCACCAAAAGAGGGATTTCTCATTTGGTTCGTTCAGAACATTCATGAAGTAAAATAGGCAATAATGCTTTACTCCATTGATTTGATCAGAACAACCTTTTCCCATCTGAAATATCAATATTGAGCTCTTTTGCCACACTGTTTTGCTTAAATGGATTTATTTTTTCCACTACACCGTTGCGTTTGAAAAGTGAGCCTGTATTCTTGAACCAAAAGGTTACATCTGCTTTTACGCATTGTTCACGGATATTAAGTACCCAATCATAATCGCACATACGGGCTTCTCGTCCTGTTTCGCCGCCAACGGTAACATGGTCTACTCCATGAAGATAGGGCGTTAAATCTATCATTTCTAAAAGTGGAGCACAAGCAATAAACCTCCTCTTTATCGGATAGGATAAAAAGAGTGGAAGCCTGTAATCGGCGAGTGTTTGATTTTCGACAGTACAGCCAATATTCACATTGTCATAGCCTGACCCCCAATCAGACGGAAGCGATTGGGGGAAGCGGTCAATTCGCTTTGTCAAAATCAAAAACTCAATATCTGTTCTTTCCTTGATGATCGCCCAAGCCTCTTTACGCCATTCATCCGCTTCGGTAAGAAAAAAGTCCGTCGCAAAGCAGGTTGCAAGAATTTTGTTGCCTTTAATGTTGTATTCACCTTTTGCATTTTTTCTTACAGGCCAATCGAATTTATCTGTTTTTTGTATGGTGCTTTGACCGTAGCGTTTTGCATACGGCCCATAAAAATAGCAATTTGTACAGCCATCACTTATTTTATAACAGCCTGTCCATGGCTCCCAGTTCATAGTGTTCCTCCTCTTAGATGGGTGAAGCCGATGATGGCAGAAACGCAGCCGCTTGTCAAACGCAGCGTTTGAACGTCACCGTCTGTGCCTTCATGGAGATCTTACCCACCTCGTAGCCGTAGGCGGGCAGTTCCTTCTTGAAGGTTAAAAAGGCGTGGTCGATGGGAAAGCCCAGAATCTGTTCAATCTCGGCATAGGTCAGCGCGAAGCTGTTCTCCGTGCGTTGACCTATCGCCTTCCAGAGCGGCTTATATTTACTCATTCTCCCTCTCCTCCGATCTTGTTTGGAATAAAATAGCGGCTTTGATTTACCAAAGCCGCCGTGTATCACATACCAAAGCCTAACGCATACTGTTTTACAACCTCAAGAGGAAACATTGTGCGTGTAGCGACTTCTTCTGACGACATACCCTGATTAAAAAAGCGTTTGATAACCGTATTCATATCCTCTGCAATCTCCACAATATGCTTGTCTGGGTCATATACCCGAATGTCACGCTGCCCCCATGGGTATTCTTTTATTTCATGTACCCATTGCAAACCGGATATGCTTTTCAGTTCAGTATACACTTTGTCTAAATCTTCCACTTCAAAATAGACTTGAAAGTTGTGTGACTGTTCTTTCACACTATCGACGGCCAATCCAACGAGTTCAGCATAACCTTGTTGCAGAGAAAAGCCCTTAAAGGTTACATGCACGCCAATATCCATGACCGAATTTTGATGAAGCACATTTTCATAAAAATGCTTAGAAGCGGATATATCTTTAACCGCTAAGAGACAACCTTGATATTTCATTTTTTAATCCTCCTTTGAGGATATTGTATCGTATATCTCTGTTCCGTCATAGTAAAAATCCGACATTGTTTTCAGATACTTTTGAGGGGTAACACCGCTGATAGCCTTGAAATCTTTATCAAAATGGGCTTGGTCAAAATATCCGGCTTGTTGCGATAATGCCGCAAAAAAGCAAGGCGACGTTTGAATGTGTTTTAACACGTAGTTAAAACGGGTTAAACGAGCATAGTTTTTAATATTCATTCCGATTTGTGTAAGAAACAAGCGGTTTAGCTGTCGCTCACTATAACCGGATTGTCGGGCGACTTCTTTCACTTGTACTTGTCCATGACTATCAGAAATCACAGTAGACGCTAATAACAAAGCGTCCGAAATAACGTACTTTTCCATACGCCTGTATAAAATCTTTTCACAAATATTTGCTAAATCTGTCGCGGTTCTAGACATTACAAAGGCTTGATACAGCAAATGAAATAGCTCGTTGTCAATGTCTTCAAGCGAAAGGCGTTTGTCTGCAAACTCCGCTTGGCTTTGGCGTGTGATTTGATACAAACCATAGGGCGAAAGTTGGATAAGCAACAGGACCTGATAACTATTTGGTTCCATTCCTAACAAAACAGGGGTTAGGGATGCTCCCCATAGTTCAACAATTACAGCGGTTCCATCAAAGGCAAGGGACAATGTTCCGCAAGCGTTAGGCATAAGCGTATAGTGCGCTGTAAACGTATCATTTTCTGGAAATACGATATTGTAATATAGAATATATTTTCTCAGCCCTGCATGTGAGGGAAACATATTGAATTGCTTGCCACTTTTGGTAATCAAATTGTTCCCTCCTCATTTTCAAAGTAAAGTTTTCATTATGCTGATCCGCCGAATGCGAATCAAGCAAATATCAACACACCCCTTCGGGGCATTTTTTCCTCACTGCTATTTCAAAAAAGTTTTACTCGGTAAATATAAAAATAAGTTTACCATAGCAAAATGGAAGTTTCAATCAATCAAATATAGACAATAGGGAGGAGTTCGGTGCTATGAAAATTAAAATCCGTTCACCGTCTTTATGCAAGTATTGACTGGACTATTCTTGGCATGTAGACAAAGCAAGAGCCGTTGCGTCAAGTTAGATGCAACGGCTCAATTTCGTGATAAGTCGGATTTTATTGTGTAGGTGAAGTTAAACACTAACAGAGGGTGTGCTCATACCCTTACACAATGTTTTCACCCAAAATAATTTTTGGCATAGTGGTTAAGCATCTGTTCCACCGCTTGTAAAAATGCTCTAACCCTAACTTTGACACCCTTGCGTGAGTTTCTTCATCTCTAACAGTCCAATGTAAAACATAAGTGACTTTGCCTACATTGCGTGTGAGGCGAACAGGCAATGCCCCTTCTTTAACGGCATTAAAATCTGTTTGGCGGTGGGTGCGTTTGATATATCTAACTTCAATAACACCATCCTGCTCCATATAAAAGGCGGCAACCTCTTTCATAAGTTGCTCAATTTCCTCTTGCTTTTCAATCTTTGCCTCATAGATACAAATTTCATTAAACATTTATTGCACCACCTCGCACATTATATAAACTTGCTCACCGAGCGTTAATTTCCCATGCTACCGTTTCACAAAAGTTCTACACGGTAGATATATAAAGTAAGTTTACCATAGTAAAGCAGAACTTTCAATCAAACAAATATGAATGGATAGATTGAAAAGGTGCCAATAAGGATAAATATTTTTTAGTCCTGACTTGACACCAGCAGGTCCGGTAGGTCCAGCTACACCCTGAATTCCAGCAGGTCCGGTAGGTCCAGTTACACCCTGAATTCCAGCAGGTCCAGTAGGTCCGGCTATGCCCTGAGGTCCGGTGGGTCCGGCTACGCCCTGAGGTCCGGTAGGTCCGGCTACGCCTTGAGGTCCAGTAGGTCCGGCTACGCCCTGAGGTCCAGTAGGTCCGGTAGGTCCAGCTACACCCTGAATTCCAGCAGGTCCAGTAGGTCCAGCTACGCCTTGGGGTCCAGTAGGTCCGGCAGGTCCGGCTATGCCCTGAGGTCCAGTAGGTCCGGCAGGTCCGGCTACGCCCTGAGGTCCAGTAGGTCCATCAGGTCCAGCTACGCCCTGAGGTCCAGTAGGTCCATCAGGTCCGGCTACACCCTGAGGTCCAGTAGGCCCTATGCAGCAACGGCATGAACAAGTGTTACTACATGAAGAAGTATTACTGCATGCATCTTGATTAGCGTCTCTATTAGATGAACATCTTTTGCATCCACATTGGCAGATGTTCATTTTTTTAAATTGTTCAGGATTCATAAAACGTCCTCCTATAAATTATTTAACACCGTAATTCGGTGCTTAATGTTATTATATTCAAGAGGAATTAATCTGCCATTTTTTGAAATCCAGGCACTTGTTTTTATAGGTGAAATTTATCATTTTCCGTTAGATGAACTTTGTTTTCTTCTTTTAATCCATCGTTTTAAAAATAAGTAATCAACTGATTTTGCTTTATATTTATACAAATAAATTGTTTTATGGAGTTTTGTTAAGACATAATCAAGTATCTTTTCAGACAACCGATTGTTTTATAAAACAAAAAAGAGAGGAAATTATATGATTAAATTTAATATGACATAGCTTGAGTATTCAACAAACCAATCGCATAGTTTGTTATTTGAAGAAGATCAACAAAAATACAGTGCAGAAATTAGCAGGAGATACGCTTATCAGAGAAACTCTTAATGACATGGAAGAAAGAATGCATAATACGTAAAACGGCAGAGGATTGGCCGATTAATTGTTTCTGATTTTGAACAATATTTATTAAAATTGGTGAATCCTCAAATTGCTGAATCAGAGAGAACAACTTGCTATTGAGGATTGTCTGAGCTATGTTGGTATCTGGAAAAAATGATGAGACAAAGAAGATATTGGTAAGACATTTGATGAAAATTGAGGGCAGATGCGATGTAACAGGAGCAAGGACAAATTGTTTTCTGACCTAAGAAGCCGAAGCAATCCTCATTGGACATACATCTGATATGGAAAGAATTCGTGTTAACAATCGCGATATCTTTGTTATCAAAAATGGACTCTTATATGAAGATACCTGTCTTATAGCAGAAAATTTATTATAGGTATAGGTGTGGTAACATATAAATCAGATTTTATGGAGGACTGCTGGTTGCAACAATCTTAAAAGATTAAATAATTCAGGAGCTTCTCTTTTTAATGCTTGCACTTAACATGCAACAACCAGACATATGAAAACTACATGGTACCATTTTAAATATTTGATTTGATGATATAATGTAAGAGTAATGTATGGTCCAGTTAAAAATCAAAGAGAATAAGGAGGAGGTTATTATGAAAGGGAGAAGGTTCATATCCATGTTACTGGTATTTTTAATGACTTTTGTTTCACTTACGGCATGTTCTTCATCGAAGACAGACGGCGGGGCCGGTACCAGTGGGCAGACAAAGCAAAATACGGGTGATTCTACGCTTACGGTTGCTATATGGGATAAAAATCAAGAACCGGGCTTAAAGCAGATTATGGATGATTTTACGAAAGAGACGGGGATTAAATGTGATATACAGATTACGCCCTGGAAGGATTATTGGATTATGCTGGAGGCGGCAACAACAGGGGGAAATATGCCAGATGTTTTCTGGATGCATGCGTTCCAGGTAAATACATATGCCTTGTATGATGATATTTTACTTGATTTATCAGATCGGATCAGCAAGAGTGATAAAATCGATTTAAGCAAGTATCCTCAGGATCTTGTTAAGTTATATCAGAGTTCCGATGGCAAACAACTGGGGGTTCCCAAGGATGTGGATACATCTGCAGTTTGGTATAACAAGAGTATGTTTGACGAAGCAGGAATCCCTTATCCTACAGCTGACTGGACCTGGGAAGATTTCAGAGAAATCAGCAAAAAACTGACAAAATCAGACGGCTCTCAATATGGATTTTCTATGAAGCCAGGCAGTGACCAGGAGTCCTGGTACAGCATGGTATATGCCAATGGCGGTCATATTATAAGTGATGATATGACAAAATCCGGTTTTGATGATCCTAAAACAATAGAAGCCATGAAAATGGTGGAAGAAATTGTGAAAGATGGTTCCATGCCTCCTTATTCCGTTCAGGCGGAAAATGAAACTACTGCACTTATGCAAGCTGGAACAGTAGCTATGACATTCCAGGGCTCCTGGATGGTTTCAGAACTTAATAATAACGATTATCTGAAAGAACATGCAGCAGTTGCTCCTCTTCCAAAAGGTACGAATGGTACTTGCTCCATGTACAATGGTCTTGCATGGTCTGCCTCTGCTCAGGGAGAGCATACAGAAGAAGCATGGAAGCTGATTGAATACTTAGGTTCCAAGGAAGCACAGCAAAAACAGGCAGAACTTGGTGTTACAATGGCGGCATATGAAGGAATTTCTGACGCATGGTCTAAATCCCAGGAAGGATTTGATCTCACTCCATATCTGGATATGATGGACGGAGCGGTATTATATCCTCATTCTAAAAATACTACAGTATGGTATTCGGCTATGACTCAGGCAATGGTAAGTCTGTGGGATGGTTCCAGATCTGCAGAGGATGTTTGTATGGAATTTGTCAAGGTAATGGATGAGGCATTAGCCAACGAGAAAAATTAATTTGCTCATCAGGGGGTTATCGTTTCATATCTGATAGCCCCTTTTTTGTCAGCAAAAGCCATAAGTTCTTCTTACATAAATTCAGACGTAAATGACAATAGAAATCACTCATGCTGCATTGTATAGGGAGTTGAAGGGAGAAATATTAAATGCATAATAAAAAGTTTAAAATGACAAAACGGGAACGGCAAGAATTTTTTTGGGGCTGGGGATTTATATTGCCCGGTATTACAGGGCTTTTGATACTTAATATTATTCCGATCTTTCAGACAATCTATCAAAGCTTTTTTAAAACAGGAGCCTTTGGCAGGGGGAATGTATTTGTAGGTATGCAGAACTATGAAAGAATGTTTTCCGATTCCAGAATACTGTCTGCCACATGGAATACCTTCAGATATGCATTGCTTGAAGTTCCGGCTTCCATATTTATTGCACTTGTGTTAGCAGTATTGCTTAATCAGAAAATTGTGGGAAGGTCCGTATTCCGGGCTATCTTTTTTATACCAATGGTTGCAGCACCGGCAGCGGTGGCAATGGTCTGGAAATGGCTTTATAATTCTCAGTTCGGTTTGATTAATTATCTTCTTAATTCTGTTGGAATACCATCCGTAAATTGGATCAGTGATCCGAAAATTGCAATTATTTCTGTTGCTATTGTAGGAATATGGTCAATTATCGGTTACAATATGATTTTATTTTTAGCAGGATTGCAGGAAATTCCCAGAGACTATTATGAGGCGGCTTCCATTGATGGAGCTGGTGCAATCTATCAGTTTTTCAGGATCACAGTTCCTCTTATTTCTCCTACCATGTTTTTTGTAGTGGTTACCAGGGTAATTGCAGGTATGCAGGTTTTTGACTCTATTTTTATGCTTGTTACAACTCAGAACCCGGCATTTCCCAAAACACAATCACTGGTTTACTTATTCTATCAAAATGCATTCGTTGAAAATAATAAAGGTTATGCATCTACGATAGTCGTATTATTGTTAGGAATTATTATGTTAATTACAGTGATACAGTTAAGAGCACAGAAAAAGTGGGTTTATTACAGCTATTAAGGGGGATTTGACCATGCAGAAAACAGAAAAGAAATGGCATCTGCTGCAATACATTGTTTTGGTGATCGGCGCAACTGTTATGCTGGTACCGTTTATTTGGATGATACTGACTGCATTTAAAACCCAGTCAGAATCAACACAGATGAATCCATTTATTATCTTCCCATCCATGTGGAGGCTGGATGCATTTGTCAACACATCTTCAAAAATAAATTTTATAAGACTTTATATCAATACTTTTTCCATGATTTTCTGGAGAATTGTATGTGCAACCATAACATCAACTATGGCGGGTTATGCTTTCGCGCAATTAAACTTTAAAGGAAAGAATTTGGCTTTTGGATTGGTTTTGTTTCAGATGATGGTGCCTGGTCAGATATTTATCATACCTCAATATTTGATGCTTAATAAAATCAATATGTTAAATACTACGTTTTCACTTGTATTTCCCGGTCTGGTCAGTGCGTTTGGTATGTTTCTGATCCGTCAGGCGTTTATGGGACTGCCCAGAGATCTTGGAGAGGCCTCAAAACTGGACGGATGCAATATCGGTCAGACATTCTTGTTTGTTATGTGCCCTCTTGTAAAATCATCCATAACAGCTCTGAGCATTTTTACAGCATTGTTCGGATATAAAGAACTGTTATGGCCGCTTATTGCCAATACAAATGATAATACTATGCCTCTTGCCTCGGCTCTTGCAAAATTAAACGGTCAGTTTTCATCCAATTATCCGGAGCTTATGGCAGCGTCAGTGATTGCATGCGTGCCAATGATTCTTTTGTATTTAATCTTCCAGAGGCAGTTTATTGAAGGAATTGCCACATCAGGCAGTAAATTATAAAATATGATTCCTGTATTGGCTGGGACTGAGTTTGGTACTTTTCTTAAATATTTTTGAAAGAATAAAGGCGTCTTTATAACCAACTTGAAGGGCAATTTCGTGAAGACTCAGCCCGGTACTTTTAAGAAGCTGCCTGGCTCGGTTAATTCGAAACTCCTGAAGGTATTTTATGGGGGATACCTGCATCTGCTGCTTGAAAAGAGTGGAAAAGTAGGAACGGTTAATCCCAACATGATTCACGATATCATTTACGTTAATGTTATTTTGATAATTGCTTTCAATAAAATGCAAAGCACTCTCTACATAGAGTTCGCCAGGATATTCATCGGGGGCTGCTTCGCAAAGGGATTGATTGGATTCCATCAACAGAGATATAATCTCAAATAAGTATCCAAGCCTCGTCAGTTCATTTGGCAATGTAATGTGCCTGGCTTCTAAAATCTGCTGAATAAGACAGGTGTAATGTTCAGGTTCCATGTATGCAGGGCGGATGATATGTGTGTTATTAATACCGCTTAACATCATATAGTGCCTGGCTTTAGTGCCATTGAATGCCACCCAGGCATAACACCACGGATCCTTTAAATCTGCATAATATTTATAGTCTGTGGCCCCGGGCGGAATGGCAAATACATCGCCCCGCTGCAAAGAATAGGTACTTCCGTTGTATTCCAGAGTGCCCTTACCGCTGATGATAAAATGAAGATGGTATTCCAGTCTCCGGATCTTGCCATAGGCATGACCGGGGGGACAGTGCTGTATCCCGCAGTGTTCCAGATAAAGGTCCGTATTATCATGGTTTAGATACATGAACTCAAGGAGACTATCATAGTCGTAAAATATGGTTTGTTTATCAAGGGCCATACTCAGAACTCCTTTTTGTTGTATTTTTGCCTGTATTGTGAAGGATTGATCCCATAAGTTTCTTTAAAATGCTTTGAAAAACTGGAAGGATCTGCATAACCGATTTCCCATGAAATGATTTGAATGGAAAGATCTGTTTCTAAAAGAAAACATGCAGCTGATTTCATCTTTCTAGAAACTAAATATTCTTGGGGAGAAATATTATATTCCTGTTTAAAATTGGTGTATAGGCAGGAACGGCTTATACTAAGAATTTCAGCAACTTTCGCTACACTGGTAAACGTGTAAGAGCGGTCTATATATTCCTTTGCATAAAGTGCATAGGATAAGGGCAGCCCGATGTTTCCTCCTTTACTGGTGCCGGATTCTTTGTTCTCTAAGATGAGAAAGGATATGATTCTGTATAAATATCCCATACGTTTCAATTCGTTTACGTAAGTCAGAGACTTTGCACACAATAAATCCTGAATCAGAGAAGATAAACGGTCTGCGTAACGAAGCAGAGTACATACGGGGGTGGTAACGGATAAGGCGGTCTGTGCCAGATAAGAATTGGATTTCGAACCGGAAAAACCAATCCACATGTATGACCAGGGATTTTCTCCATCAGATATGTAACAATAATCTTCATTATCAGGTGGAATATAGAACGCCTGATGCTTATTCACCTGATAGGTATTACCGTTTAAGTAAAATGTTCCGGTACCGCCTGTTACAATATGAATCAAATGCTCTTTACGGGGGATATGTTCGTATTTATGATGGGGCTTACAATATTCGATTCCACAATAATTAAGATACAGGTCAGATGTCTTATGATCCAGAGCAAGTAAGCATTTATAATTGATACTTTCGCTATATGTGGGTTTGTTTACAGCCATATTATCACCTCATTGTATATTTTATGATACATTATGTCATTTCAAAAGTAAAGCACGGAAAGAGGAAAAAGGTATGCCGATAAAGTATTATAATAAGACCAACCTATTTCATATGTTTAACAATGAAATAAGTTATCTGTTTACTATTCTTGAAAATGGACAATTAGGTCAGCTCTACTTTGGAAAGCGTGTAAATGACAAAGAAGATTACCAATATCTTTCGGAACGCGGACATCGGGATATGCAGGCATGTCCTATTGGGGACAATCCATATTTTTCTCTTGAACATATCAGACAGGAATATCCTGCTTATGGAAATGGAGATATGCGGTATCCTGCCTATGAAATAGAAACAAGTGATGGAAGCAGGATTGTAAATTTTACATACAAAAACCATACTGTTTTTGCGGGGAAGAAAGAGCTTACAGGACTTCCGGCCACCTATGTGGAACATGATGAGGAAGCAGTGACTCTTGAGATAACCCTTGAGGATGAGTTAATAAACAGCACAATTGTCTTGAGTTACACGATTTATGAAGAAAGACCGGTAATTGCAAGACACGCAAGGTTTCATTGTGACAACAACCAGGGAATAAGCCTTGAGACAGCAATGAGCATGTGTCTGGATTTACCGGATAAAGAATATAATATGCTGTATCTGGCAGGTGCGTGGTCAAGAGAACGTCACGTCTGTGAACGGAATCTGGAATATGGAACACAGGCGATCTATAGTATGCGGGGGTGTTCCAGTCATCAGTTCAACCCTTATCTGGTTCTGAAAAGGAAGAATACCAATGAGCAGGCAGGAGAAGCCATTGGGTTTAACTTTATTTACAGCGGTGACTTTCTTGGGCAGATTGAAGTTGATAACTTCAATGTGGTAAGAATCCTTATGGGAATTCATCCAAATGAATTCAGATGGAAATTAAACAAGGGAGAGAGTTTTACAACTCCTGAAGTGGTTATGGTATATTCTGATAAAGGGCTTGGTGGGTTAAGTCTGGCCTATCATAATTTATTTAAAGACTGCCTGATCAGAGGTTATTGGAAAGAGAAAGAACGGCCCGTGCTAATTAACAACTGGGAAGCTACTTATTTTGATTTCAATGAGGAAAAGATCCTTCAGCTGGCAAAAGCCGCAGCTGAAACGGGAATAGAACTATTTGTACTGGATGATGGCTGGTTTGGAACCCGGAATGACAGCACTTCTTCCCTTGGAGACTGGTATCCCAATCTGGAAAAGCTGCCGGAGGGAATTACGGGACTGTCCAGAAAGATCAATGATCTTGGACTTAAGTTTGGACTCTGGTTTGAGCCGGAGATGGTAAATGAAAACAGTGAGCTGTTTCAAAAACATCCGGAATGGGTCTTTGGTGACAGAAGAAGACATTTATCAAAAGCGAGAGGGCAGTACGTACTGGACTTTTCCAAAGAGGAAGTGGTTGAATATGTTTACCAAATGATAAAGAAAGTGTTGTCAGAGGCTTCTGTTTCCTATATCAAATGGGACTTGAACCGGGCGTTTTCAGAGGTGTTTTCCAATGATCGGGGAAAAGAGTACCAGGGAAAGGCAAGGCACAAATATATTCTGGGAACTTATTCTTTATATGAAAGGCTAAGAAAGGACTTTCCGGAGATATTATTTGAATCCTGTGCCAGCGGAGGGGCCAGATTTGATGCTGGAATGTTGTATTATGCGCCTCAGGCCTGGGCGTCTGATAATACGGATGCAGTAGAAAGAATTAAAATCCAATATGGCAGTTCTATGGTCTACCCCATTTGCAGCATAGGAAGCCATGTCTCAGCCATACCGAATGAACAGGTATTCCGGAAAGAATCCTTAAGTATGCGGGCAAATGTGGCCTGTTTCGGTACTTTTGGTTATGAGCTTGACATAACGAAGCTTCAGGCGGATGAAATACAGGTGATAAAAAAACAGGTTCAGTTTATGAAAAAGTTTAGAAAGCTAATTCAGTTTGGAGATTTTTACAGACTGAGAAGTCCGTTTGAGCAGGATTATAACACCGCAGCATGGATTGTGGTATCGGGAGATAAAAAAGAAGCTGTTTTTGCATATTACCGAATTCTGCAGAGACCGGAGAGCAGCTACGATAAGATCCGGCTTTGGGGGATAGACGAAGAGACAGAATATTTGGTTGAAGAAATCAGAGACAGCGTTCTTGAGGCTGAAAAGCTCACCTCTTATAAGCATTATGGCAGTGAACTGATTCATATAGGAATCAGTGTATCGGATTATTCATCAGGAATGAAGCATATTGCCAAAGAGATTCAGGGAGATTATTTGTCCAGGATTTATTATTTAAAGGCTGAGAAATAGGCACGAATAATAAAGTATCAGGTAAGTCTGGCTTCCGCTTTAATACGTTGGGGTTAGGCTTACTTACTTTAATTGGAAGAAGACATGGCTGGACAGTATAGATAAAGTGGAAAAAGGAGAGGAAAAATGAAAAAAATACGTGTGGAACGGGTTTTAAGAGAAATGGAGCGAAATGCTCTGACACAGATAGTGGTTTCTGATACATACAGCATTTATTATCTGACAGGCAGGTGGATTTTTCCAGGGGAACGCCTTTTGGCCCTGCTTTTAAATCTAAGCGGAAAGCACCGGCTGGTAGTGAGCAATCTATATCCACAGGTTCCAGATGGGGAGCTTGAGGTGATATATGTAGATGATATTCAAGACGGTGTAAATATATTAAGCGGCTGCATTGAAAAAGGGAAACCTATAGGGGTAGACAAGAACTGGCAGGCTAAATTTTTGCTTCGTATGCAGGAGTTGAATCCCGGCAATATCTTTGTTAATGCGTCAGGAATCATTGACAATATCCGAATGATAAAGGATACTGAAGAACAGGACCTTATGCGCAAGTCCTCTTTAATAAACGATAACGCCATGGAACTGTTGATGGAGCTTGCAGACAAAGGATTCAGTGAACGTCAGCTTGAGGAAAGATTGCGGGATATTTACAGCCGGCTTGGAGCAGAGGAGTGTTCTTTCAAGCCAATTATTGCCTTCGGGAAAAACACTGCGGACCCTCACTATATGCCGCAACATGCAAAAGCATTATATGGGGATAGCATTACCTTTGATATAGGCGGAAAGACGGACAGCTATTGTTCAGATATGACGAGAACCATATTTCTGGGGGAAGCTTCTGCAAAACAGAAAGAAGTATATGAGATTGTACTTGAGGCAAATCTTCGCGGTATTGCTGCGGCAAAGCCGGGAAACCGCATGTGTGATGTGGATTTGGCCGTACGGGGCTATATTGAGTCAAAGGGGTATGGAGAATATTTTCCTCACAGAACAGGCCACTCCATTGGATTAGAGGTTCATGAGACCGGCAATGTGGCATACAACAATACTGATGTAATACAGGAAGGGCAATGTTTTTCCATAGAGCCTGGAATCTATTTGCCGGAAGAGGGATTTGGAGTCAGGGTGGAGGATCTGGTGCTGATTACAGAAAAAGACTGCGAAGTTTTGAACCATTATTCCAAGGAATTTAAGGTCATCCCCTATGAAAGACAGTGAAGAATATCCGGAAACAGAGAAAATAGAAAAGTTTCGTCTGGTTACAAGACTTGGAGAAACAATATTAAAAAATGGCGGTGAGATTTTTCGGGCAGATGAGGCTATGCGCTATGCGGCAAGAGCATATGGCCTGGAGGATTTTCATTCCTATGTTGTGGCAAATGGAATTTTCTCTTCCTACTGTACAAAACAGGGAGTATATTCTTGCAGGATTTTGAATACTCCTCTTTCTCCCATTGTCCTTTGTAAAGTGGAAGCACTCAATGATCTGTCACGAAAAATTTCGGCAGGGCTGTACCCGTTGGAAAAAGCGAAGGAAGAACTTGAGCGGATTGAAAATATGCATACTTTAGGCAACGGAGTAAAGACTCTTGCGGCTGCCATTGGAGCAGGCTGCTTTTCCATTCTCTTTTTGGGCAGCTTTGAGGACGGATTAGGTGCGTTTCTGGCTGGATTGAGCCTTGAGGCTTTTTTGCTGTATATCATTCCCGCATTTCATTTACCAAAAATCATGATAAATATTGCCAGTGCCATGACGGCATCTTTCGTTTGCTGCTTACTTTACAGTGCAGGAATAGGAGACAATCTGGATTTGATGATGATTGGACCAGTATTTATTCTGTCTCCCGGAGTTTTGATTACAAATGCAATCCGGAATCTGCTGGAGAATGATTATCTGACAGGACTGCTGCGTATGATGGATGCTTTTTTGGTTGCTGGTTCTATTGCCATTGGGGTTGGAGTATCAATGCAGATCTGGCAATCTTTAACAGGGAAAATATTATGAGAGAATATGTGATTCAAATATTTGCGGCATTAACGGGTACGATGGCATTCTGCGTCCTGTTTAGCGTTATGCCCAGGCATTATCTGCGCTGTGGACTGATTGGAGCAGCGGGATGGGCGGTTTACCTTTTCATTAAGGAATCTTTTGGTATGTCATTACTGGCAACTTTTGCGGCAACGATTGTGCTTACGGCGCTTTCAAGATTCAGTGCTGTAAAGGTAAAGGCACCGGCGACGGTGTTTCTCCTAACCGGCATCTTCACACTGGTGCCGGGAGCAGGTATTTTCTATACGGCTTATTATCTCTTTTTTGGTCAGACGCAAATGGCTGCGATTCATGGATTTGCAACTTTTAAGACTGCCATTGCCATTGCCCTTGGAATCGGAGTTGTCTATTCCGTGCCGGCCAAGGCATATGGCTGGAAACAGAATTCACAGGTGTGGAATGAGGCAGAGCATCGGAAGTCCTGACAGGCATAAGGTGTGGAAGAACTACGGAAGAATTAGGAGAGAAATCGTATGAGAAATCCATTGATTGTGAACATACAGAAATATTCAATACACGATGGAGACGGGATCCGCACAACTGTTTTTTTTAAGGGGTGTATGCTGAACTGTTGGTGGTGTCATAATCCGGAAAGCCAGAACTATACGCCGGAACTCATGTTTAATCAAGAACAGTGCAAGGGTTGTGGTTATTGCGAAAAGAACTGTCCTTATGGTGCAATCGTTATATCCAGGGAAGGTGTTGCGTTGACGGATGGGGATAAATGTCATCTGTGTGGAACTTGCCTGGATTATTGCCCTTATCATAACCGTGAAATAGTGGGAAAAGAATACACGATTGAAGAATTAATGAAAATTATTAATAAGGATGCCTGTTTCTATGAGGAGTCCGGCGGAGGTGTGACTCTTTCCGGCGGTGAGGTTATGACCCAGGATATGGATTATCTGGAGGAACTGTGCCGGTGTCTGAAGGAACGTGATTACCATGTGAATATCGATACTTGCGGCTATGCGCCCACCGGGAATTTTGAACGTCTGCTGCCATATGTAAATACGTTTCTGTATGATATCAAGACCCTGGATAACCAAATTCATATGAAATATATGGGGAAATCCAATGATCTGATTCTCACTAACCTGGAATATCTGGCAGACCATTGTGCCGATATCAATATCCGGATCCCAGTGGTGGAGCCGGTAAACAGTGATGAAGATTCAATGAATCAAATCATGGTATACTTGAAAGAACGAATAGGAATTGTTAAAGTAAACCTGTTACCATATCACAATATGGGAAGCAGTAAATATGAAAAGCTGGGAAGGATGTATCCGGCCATGGAACTGGGCACGCCTTCCAAAGAACATATGGAAAAGCTCAAAGCAATGTTTGAAGCTCAAGGCTTTATAAATGTAAAAATAGGAGGTTAGGAATGGAAGCCAGAGGTATGAATGATCGTATTAAAAAATTGAGAACTCAGAGCGAAGAGACTGTTCCCCATATTTTTATGGAACGGGCCATGCTTATGACGGATGCATACAGCAAATATGAGGGGGAAGTGTCGGTTCCTGAGCTTCGCGCATTGTCCTTGAAGGAAATCTTCACCCGTAAAACCATCACCATCGAAGATGGAGAGTTGATTGTGGGAGATAAAGGGAATGGGCCCCAGTCAACACCTACGTTTCCGGAGCTGTGCTGCCATACACTGGAAGATATGAGGGTCATGAATGACCGTAAGCTGATCTGCTTTAAGGTCAGTGATGGGGATATGAAAGAGCAAAAGGAAGTTATCATTCCTTTCTGGGAGAAACGCTCCATTCGCCGCAAAATCATCAATTCCATGTCACCTGAGTGGAAAGACTGCTACGAAGCAGGGATTTTTACGGAATTTATGGAACAGCGGGGGCCGGGACATACTGTAGGATCGGAAAAAATCTATGCAAAAGGTTTTCTGGACTATAAGGATGATATTGAAAAAGAAATTGCAGCTCTGGATTTTATGAGTGATCCTGAAGCCCTTGAAAAGCGTGACGAATTAAAGGCCATGAGTATCATGTGTGATGCGATTATTATTTTGGGAGAGAGATACGCCAACCTGGCCAGGGAGATTGCAAAAGAGGAAAAGGATCCGATCCGCAGGAATGAATTGCTTCAGATTGCAGCCAACTGTGATGTGGTGCCGGCTCATAAACCTGAAACCTACTGGCAGGCAATTCAGATGTACTGGTTTGTTCATCTGGGGGTGACGACAGAACTAAATCCCTGGGATGCCTATTCTCCAGGACGTCTGGATCAACACTTGAATCCATTTTATAAGGCAGATGTGGCAGCAGGCAAGCTGGATAAAACAAAGGCGAAAGAACTGTTGGAGTGCCTGTGGGTGAAATTTAATAATCAGCCAGCTCCCCCTAAGGTAGGAATCACTCTTAAGGAGTCTTCCACCTATACGGATTTTGCCAATATCAATACGGGAGGAATCACATCGGATGGGGAAGACGGAGTCAATGAGGTATCTTATCTGATTTTAGATACTATGGATGAGATGAAGCTGCTGCAGCCCTCCAGCAATGTTCAGATATCCCGTAAGACGCCTGCAAGGTTTTTAAAGAAAGCCTGTGAAATTTCCAGGAAGGGCTGGGGTCAGCCGGCTTTTTACAATACAGAAGCAATTATACAGGAACTGTTACATGCAGGTAAGTCCATTCAGGATGCCCGCAAAGGCGGAACTTCCGGATGTGTGGAAACCGGTGCCTTCGGCCGGGAGGCATACATTCTCCAAGGATATTTTAACCTGCCGAAGATTCTGGAAATCACATTGAACAACGGATATGATCCGGTTTCAAAAAGACAGTTAGGACTAAAACTTGGCTATGGAAAAGATTTTAAGACCTATGAAGAACTGTATGATGCTTATAAAAAGCAGATGAATTATTTTGTCAATATTAAGATAAAAGGAAGTAATATTATTACCAGCATCTATGCAAAGTATATGCCTGCCCCATTTTTGTCAATTATCACCGATGACTGTATTGCCAGAGGCAGGGATTATAATGCAGGAGGAGCACGTTATAACACAAACTATCTCCAGGGAGTGGGTATCGGTACAATTACGGATTCTCTTGCCGCAATTAAATATCATATATACGATAACCACAACTTCTCTATGGAGGAGCTGATGCAGGCAATGGAGGAAGACTTTGAAGGAGAGAAGAACGTAAGGATTTATAATCTGGTATCCTACAAAACACCGAAGTACGGAAATGATGATGATTATGCTGATGCAATTATGAAAGAGGTTTTTGAGTTCTATAAGAATATGGTAACAGGGCGTCCCAATATGCGGAATGGACAGTGGAGAATTAACATGCTCCCTACCACCTGCCATATATATTTTGGTGAAGTTATGATGGCTGCACCCAATGGACGAAAGGCCCATAAACCGGTCAGTGAGGGAATATCCCCGGAGAAAGGGGCTGATGTCAACGGGCCCACATCGGTGATTCGTTCTGCAAGTAAAATGGATCATCTGTCAACGGGAGGAACTCTGTTAAATCAAAAATTTGCACCTGCAGTAGTGGCGGGAGAAGAAGGGCTTAATAATATGGCCAGCCTGATTCGTTCCTACTTTAATATGGATGGACATCATATCCAGTTCAACGTAATTGACCGCCAGACCCTGATTAAGGCACAGCAGAATCCATCAGAATACAAGGAGTTGATTGTCCGAGTGGCAGGCTATTCGGATCATTTCCGCAACTTAAGCAAGGAACTGCAGGACGAAATTATCAACCGTACGGAACAGAGCTTTTACTAAACGTGAGGCAGAGGATTAGAAAGTGAAGAAGTAAAAATGGTTGTCCCATTTTGAATTGACATAAGCTGATATATGGATTATGATGCAATTATGTTCATAATAATGAAATTATACGCAGCATTTCGTAAACAAACTAAACATGTCAATAAAAGGGGAGATAATTCATGAATGAAATCAATTTGGAGGCTATTGGAGAAAAAATCAGTCTTTTGAGGAAAGAACTGGGATATACAATGCGTGAGCTTTCGGAATATACAGGACTTTCTATCGGTTTCCTTAGTAATTTGGAAACAGGTAAAAACAGCCCTACTGTAGAGAATTTGCAGCGCGTTGCAGTGGCATTACAGACAGATGTGGTTGAATTGATTACTGATGAAAAAAACAAGAAATTTATTATAAGAAAAGATGAAAAGAAGATATGGGAATATGAACGGCAGAAGATGACAGTAGAAGGTGTTGACTTTGGATATGACCGCCAGATGTATGAAAAAATAACAATAAAGCCAGGAGCGAAAGAAAAAGGTGAAGTATCCAGACATCTTTATCCGGAAATCTGTATGGTACAAAGCGGTATTTTAACTGTAGAGCTGGATCATGAGGTTTATGACTTAAATAAGGGAGATTCCATGTATATTGCAGAGCGAAAACAGCACCGCATCTACAACCGCCACGATATAGAAACTGTCAGTATCTGGGTTCACCAGAAGAATCGTTAAATGAAAACAGGATACAGCGAATATGCTGGAAAGGGAAAAATGACAGCCAGAGAAATCGTTGAAATGGATAAGGAAGCATTGTATATTGGAAACACAAGAACTGTAGAATTTGATTTGAAACTTCCTGTTAAAGGAGCCAATGGATCGGACATTCGCTGGGTAACGGGGCATGACCGAATTATCGGTACGGATGGAACAGTGACCAGACCTAAGTTTGGCATGGGGACCCGTATTGTGAAACTGATGGCAGTAATCAGTTTTGAACAGGAGGAGGCTGTACGTGAGTTTGAAGTAAGGGTTCTGGAAGAAGAGAATCAGATTCTGATTAAAACGGTTCATCCCATGCACCTGGTGGCCCATGTGGGGAGTAAGTTCTATCTGCCGTGTGCGGCAATTGTGGATACGGAAGATGGAAAGACAATTGCACATGAGGCAGACTGGGAAGGGAACGGGGAAATTTCTTGTGAAAAGCCGGGAGAAATATTTGTAAAGGGCATTATTTCAGGAACAAAGGTTCCTGTTTGTGCTGAGATCCAGATTAAAGAGAATGCGGATTTGGGAATTGTTGAAAAAGAACCGAAAATTGAGAAAAAGCCAAAGTGGAAAATTCAATTAAGCGAGGGAAGCTTTTTTTATCGAGCTCAGAGCTGGTTTGAAGAATTCCTGCTCTCTGTAAACGACGACCAGATGCTTTACAGCTTCCGTGATGCGGCGGGATTAGATAAAAAAGAGGCGCCGGAGATGATTGGATGGGATGCACCGGACAGCAAGCTGCGCGGACATACTACCGGCCATTATCTTTCCGCTCTTGCACTTTGCTATCATGCTGAGGGGAACGAAAAAATTGCGGATAAGGCAGGATATATGGTTCGGTCATTGCGAGAGTGCCAGATCAGTCTGGAACGACACTGCGGATGCAAAAAGGGTTTTTTGAGCGCATATTCAGAAGAACAATTTGATCAATTGGAACAGTATATCCGTTATCCTGAAATATGGGCTCCTTATTATACGCTTCACAAAATTCTTGCAGGTCTTTTAGATTGCTATGAATTCATTAAAGATAAAACAGCTTTGCAAATGGCAGATGAGCTGGGAGAATGGGTTTATAACCGGCTGGCTGCATGCAGCCCTCAGCAGCGCAATAAGATGTGGAGCTTATATATAGCTGGAGAATTTGGAGGAATGAATGATGCCATGGCACGGCTGTATGTCCTTACGGAAAAGCCGCACCACTTGGCGGCTGCAAGATTCTTCGACAATGATTACTTGTTTTATCCCATGAAAGAGAAAGTGGATGTATTGGACGGTATTCATGCAAATCAACACATTCCTCAGGTTGTTGGGTGTATGAAACTCTTTGAGGCAACCGGAGAAAAACAGTATCATGATATTGCATCGTTTTTCTGGAAAATAGTCACAGAAGCTCATATCTATGCCATTGGAGGAACCGGAGAAGGGGAAATGTTCCATGCACCGGGAAAAATCGGCCGTCTGCTGACGAAAAACACGGCAGAGAGCTGTGCTTCTTACAATATGCTGAAATTAACACAAGAGCTTTATAAGTATGATCCGGATGTGTCTTATGTAAATTATTATGAGAGAACTCTCTACAATCACATTGCTGCATCCTGTGAACATGGGACCACGGGAGGAAGTACCTATTTTATGCCGCTTGCACCGGGATATAACAAAATCTTTGAAGATGAAAATTCCTGCTGCCATGGAAGCGGATTAGAGAGCCATTTCAAATATACAGATGCAATCTATGCAAAAGCGGGGAAGGAAATATTTGTTAATTTATTTATACCCTCACTGCTGGAATCGGAAGATGGTTCCGTGACTATAACGACGGAAGCTTCTATGCCTTCTAAGGTACATATTCAAGTGGCTATGAAGACGGGGTGCGTATTAAAGGTTCGTAAGCCTTACTGGAGCAGGTTTAGCAGCAGTATGACTGTGGATGGGATAATTCAAAAGGCAGAGCCTGATAAACATGGATATTTCACTATTCCGTGTGCTGAAGGAAATACAGGGATTTTTCTCGAATTTGAATGCAGGCCGTATTTAGAGAAGGTACCAGATGCAGAAAATCTTGTAAGTATGGTGTATGGCCCATATGTGTTGGCAGCTCTGACGGATGAGGATACATGTTTGGAATTACCGTTTTATGAAAAGAACCTGGAAGATGAATTAAAACCCCATGGAGAGCTCTCGTTGATATACGAGAAGGCCCAAGTTCGCTTTGTGCCGTTATGCCAGATATGCCATGAAAAGTATCAGGTTTATTTTCAAGCAATATAATAGAAAAGGCTCCGTGAGGGCCTTTTTTTATTGACAAAATGCACAAGAAAAAGTATAATACACATGTATTCATAATTGTGAACATATGTTTAAAATAATGAAATAAACATATAAAATTTATACAAGGAGGGTAAATGTGATGTTGAATGAAAAAGATGCAGCTTTGAAGAAACAGACCTCATTTTTGGGGCAGCCAAAGGGAGTGGGTACCTTAAGTTTTATGCAGCTTTGTAACTCGTTTGCAAACTATGGCATGAGTGCGGTGTTGATTTATTATTTATATGCCAATGCGCCGGAAGGCCTTGGATTCAGCAAACAAATTGCTGCGCAGCTGCTGTCTCTATATTCCGGTGCAGTTGCATTGACGGGGATTGTGGGAAGTTATGTATGCGACCGTATTTTAGGGTGCCGCAAATCGTTGTTTGTTGCCAGGGCATTTAATCTGATTGGTTTTATTTGCCTGTCATTGCCGCTGGGGGTAGCCGGTTATGGGATTGCAATGGCCTGTCTCGCCATTGGCCCAATGTTTGGTGGAAGATGCCTTGATGCATTGCTTGGAAAATTTTATGATAAGACTGATGGGAGACGTGACAGTGCCTATACCATTACTTATGTGATTTCCAATATTGGTGCAGCTGCACCAGTGCTCTCTGGTGCGATTGCGGCTGCATTAGGGTATCATGCATCATTTATTGCTTGTGCAGTTCTTTCACTTTTAAGCCTGATTGTTTATGCAGTGACATACAAGCCGTTTTTTGGCAGCATTGGTATAGCACCCGATGATCCGCTTCCAGATGATAAGAAGCGCTCCTTTATTGGGAAAATGATCGTGGTTCTGATCATTGTAATAGCAGTACTTGCAGGACTGTTTATAAGTGGTATGTTAAGCATCCCTGCCTTTGCAAATGGAGTCAGTACAGCATCTATCATTATCCCAATTGCATATTTTGTATATGTTTATACCAGTCATAAGACAGCGAAGCATGAAAAAAAGAAAGTACTTTGCCTGGTTCCCCTGTTTTTCTGCAATGCCATTACATTGCTTATCTGGACTCAGACAATTTCTATCCTTGCAATTGTTTATGATGAAAAGGTAAATCGAGTGATTTTTGGAACCGAAGTATCAGCAGCCTCATTCCAGACCGTACCAGCTGTTTTGGCTATTATTATCGGCAGCATTCTGACAATGTTATGGACAAAACTGGGAAAGAAACAGCCTTATGGGACTACAAAAATGGGGATTGGAACTATGCTGTGGGGGGCGGGTGCATTAATTATTGCATTTTTATATGTGACATTTCCAGGTGATATCAAAATTAATGCACTTTGGATTTTGCTGTTCTACGCAGTCCTGATGCTTGGAGAAGGTTTCACCTGCCCTGTCGGTTATTCCATCACAGCTGTAGCAGCACCCAAAGCATTTTTGACTCAGATGATGACTGTGTGGGGTATGTCCATGTCAACAGGTGCAGCGCTGAACACACTGATTGTAAACTTTTACAAGGAAGGGAATGAGATTCCATTCTTTCTTGCAATAGGCGGTATAGTATTTGCTATTGGCTTAATTGTTGCACTCTTTGGGAAAAAACTGGCACAGGGAATGAGCCTGGACCAATTAGAAGATAAGGAAGCAGATGGGAAGCAGGAATAAACAGAAAGGGATAAAACAATGAATGAGCGTTTGCAGATAGTTTTAGATACAATGAAGAAGAATGGACGGGAAGGTCTGGTAATCAGCAAAGGAACAGATGTTAAATACCTGACCGGATTTTCAGGAGAATATGGAACAGCAGTACTTTTGCTGACAGAGAAAGCATGCTATTTTGTTACAGATCCACGCTTTGCCTATCAGGCAGAGCAAGAGACAAAAGGGCTGGAGGTCGTGGTTTATGGAGCTGGTTTAAACTATTTCCAGCAGTTGGGACAGCTGGCGGCAGATTGTCATCTGGCACATTGTGTATTTTTCGGTTCAGATATTTCCTATGATGATTACCGAAATATGATAGAAAAGGCACCACAGACAACGTTTATACGGGAAGAATCTTATATAGCTGATTTACGTGCGGTTAAGACACCGGAGGAGATTGAAACGATTCAGGAAGCCTGCCGTATTTCAGAGCGTTCGTTTTATGCATTGCTGGATGTTATAAAACCGGGAGTAACAGAGATTGATATTGCCAATGAACTGGAATATCAGTTTCGCAGCCGCGGCGGCTCAGGGTTTTGCTTTGAGACAATTGTGGCATCGGGGCCTGATAATGGAGCTAACTGCCATGCAACCCCATCAACCCGAAAAATTGAACTGGGAGATTTTGTAACCATTGATTTTGGAACCTATTATCATGGATATTGTTCGGATATTACACGAACGGTTGCAGTGGGAAAGGCGAAGCATCCAGAACTTTATAAGATGTTTGATGCTGTAAGAAAGGCAAAGGATGCGGGAGAAAAGAGTTTGAAACCGGGATTAGCCATGAGTGAACTGCATCAGAATATATATGGCGTAGTAGAGGAGGCCGGTTATAGGATTCCTCATGGTGCTGGCCACAGTTTTGGACTGGAAATTCATGAACATCCCTATATTGGGAGTAAAAGTAATTATTATCTGAAGCCGGGCGTCATACATACCATTGAACCTGGGATTTACATTCCGGGAACCGGAGGAGTTCGCCAGGAAGACGATTATTTGATTACTAAAGACGGGTATCAGAGGCTGACCAATATTACGGATGCGTTAATAACGTTATAAGGTGAGACGGTTATAGCTGTCTGATGCATTTCAATAATAACCACTTTAAACAAGGAGGCCGCTGATTTATTCAGCTGCCTCCTTGTTTGATTACATTTTCCCCTATTTATTCAATGGAAATATGATAGGTTTCCAGCCAGTAATTGATCTGAAGGATATAGGCCAGCATCTGAGGGCCAGCCATTAGCTGGCCATACCAGGGCTTACCATAGTCAGAAGGACTGGATAAAAATGCTTCCAGCTTCTCTCGATCCAGAAATTCCATAACAGGCGAGGAACTCCCCGCTGCCATCTCTCTGACACGGCTGACTAGAAGGGTTTCATAATTGGTGTCATAGGTTTTAGGATAAGGGGATTTTCTGCGGAATAGGATTTCGTCAGGAAGAAGGCCATTTCCAGCTTGGCGAAGAAGGTTTTTCACTACTCCGTCTCTGGTTTTCATATCCCATGGCACATTCCAGACATACTCAATAATACGGTGGTCTGCAAAGGGAACCCTGGCTTCCAGACCGGAATACATACTGGTGCGGTCCATCCGGTTTAACAGGGTCTGCATGAACCAGCGAAGATTTAAAAATGCAATCTCCCTCCTTCTTGCTTCTACTGGATTATCCTCTAAAAGAATGGGAGTCTCAGCCAGAGATTTCTGGTAAGCTTCCTGTACATATTCATCCATTCCAAGATAATCCAGAAAATCGTCCTTCAGAAGCATCTTCCGTGGTTTTAAGTCCATGGTCCAGGGAAATGCAGCGGTTTTAAAGCATTCCTCCTTGTGAAACCATGGATATCCCCCAAAGATTTCATCGGCGCATTCTCCTGTTAATGTCACCTTGTTGTGCTGTTTGACCAGGGAACAGAAGTGGAGGAGAGAGGAGTCAATATCTCCCATGGCGGGCAGATCATGAGCCCGTACAGAGTCGTAGAGGCGGTCAGCCTGGGTCACATTGTCACACTCTAAGAAGTGATGGTCGGAATCCAGGAATTTAACCATTTGTTCCACAAAAGGACGGTCTCTGGAGGGCTGGAATGCACTGGCTTTAAAATATTTGTCGTTGTTGACAAAATCAAAGGAAAAGGTAGTGAGCTGCCTGCCTTGTTTTTTTAACTCTGCGGCACAGACTGCGGAAACCAGGCTGGAATCCACTCCTCCCGATAAAAGGGTGCAGATGGGAACGTCGGAAATCATCTGGCGTTTGATGGAGTCCTGAACCAGGAAGGAGGTCTTCTCAATGGTTTTTTCATAACTGTCTTCATGGACCTTACTTTCCAGCTTCCAGTAGCATTGAAGCCGGAATCCGTCCTTGGAGCAAAGGAGCATATGACCTGGAAAAAGCTCACTGATTCCCTTGAATACACCGCATCCGCTGGTGCGGGCCGGACCTATGGAAAATATCTCGTTTAAGCCCTTACGATCCAGGACGGGTGTAATGTCTGGATAAGCAAAAAGGCCTTTTAATTCCGATGAAAATACGATTTCCTCCCCCCTGATGGTATAAAATAGAGGCTTTACTCCGGATCGGTCCCGAAACAGGCAGAGCCGTTCCCGAACCGGATCAAAGATAGCAAAGGCAAAGATGCCGTTTAACTGTTTTACAAATTCCGGGCCGTACTCCATATATCCCGTCAGAATCACCTCGGTGTCACTGGTGGTTGAAAAGGTGTGCCCCTGTTTCTCTAAATCCAGTCGAAGTTCTCTGGTATTGTAAAGCTCTCCGTTGTAGGTGATTCCAAAAGTATATCCTGCATCAGCTTTTTTCATCGGCTGACCGCCGGTTGTCAAGTCAATAATAGACAACCGGGCATGGCATAGGCCGCCCTGTTCAAAGAGCCAGATCCCCGAGCTGTCAGGACCCCGGTGCTTTTGGACCTGGCACATCTGCTTTAGTATGGTTTCATAACGGTTTTTATCTTTCTGGTAATCCTGAAAAGGATTGTAGAAACCGGCAAATGCACACATATAATTCCTCCTATGAGCGGATGGTTATAAAAGAAAACAGGCAGTAACAAAAGTGGCAAGAAAGCCCAGGATAACAGGAGGAAGATTCTTTCTGGCAAGTTCAAGAGGTTCTACACCGCATATGGCAGCTACAGGAATCAATCCCCAGGGGACGATGGTTCCTCCCCCTACAAAAACAGCTGTAATCTGTCCGAGAGAGGCCAGAACAGGAACAGAGGCATTTACTGCAGTGCCAAAGGTACGGGCCAGAGAACCTGTAAGAGGAAGACCGGAAAAACCTGAGCCGTCTAAGCCAGTCAATCCGCCGATTACCATCTGCACGGCTGCAGCCGCATATTTATTTAAAGGAGCCCGCTGAGCCAGCCAAACGGCCCAGTCATTCATGATTCCTCCTTTAAACTGTTCCCCCATAATGGTAGAGATTCCTTCTCCCCCCAAAAAGAAAAATGCTCCGATAATGATGACAGGGGCAAATATACGTATGGCAAAAAGAAAACCTTCTGTGACGTAATCTGTTACCTTTTCCAGGGACTGCTTTCCAAAACCAAGAACGGAACCAATGGACATTGCCAGTATTGCCGTACCGGAAACCATGCTGGTGGCTTCTCCGCCTTTTAAATCAAAAGCCAGCATTAGAAGTATGTCGCCCAGAAACAGGAGAGGAGTAAGAATTGCCATGATCAGTGCTGTTTTTCCGGCATTGGGGTTTTCTTCCTGAAAATTTAATGCAGGCAGGTTCACGTTTTCCGTTTTGATATTTCCCCTGTTTAACAAATATGCAGAGCATACGGTGACAATGCCCATGACTAGAAACAGGGGCCGCCCCTTGGTTAGTATGTCAGAAGGGGAGATAGAGGCCGCCCCTGCAGAAATGGCCGGTGCTCCTTGAATGACCAGGTCATAGCTTAAGGCAAATCCGTGCCCAAATAAGTTCATGGAAATAGCAGCAGCCAGAGGGTTTAAACCGGCTTTAACGGCAAAGGGCAGCATGATGGCTCCTACCAGGGCCACTGAGGGAGATGGCCACAGGAAAAAGGAAAATACCATCATGGTCAGGCCCAGAACCCACCAGGTAAGATCAGGGCTTTTCATAACCTTTGACATGGGAATCATCATCAAATGGTCACTGCCTAAGTCTTTTAAGCATTTGGACAAGGCGGTGATTAATGCAATGGTGGCAATGATCTCCATAAATTCCTTAGATGCATAGAGCACGGCATTAAATATGGTCATAATGCCTCCTGTTACAGAGCCAAGACCCACCAGTCCCAGCAGAAATAAAAATACAATGCACACCAGAGGGGTATCTTTTCTGAAAATCATGACGCTAAGGATCACGATAATGCCTATGAGATAAATATAGTGCAGCGGTGTCAGCATCAGATTGTAATCAAGCATAGGAACCACTCCTTTGAGAAGAATATATCTTATACTATGACAGGTGGGAATGGGCAGTGTAATTTTTTTATGACAGAACTTGAAAATTTTCTGTCTGCCTTTTATACTTATATCTTATAAAGAAGTTCCAGAAGGTGATGTCAAGAGGAGGGACTATGCAGATTACATCGGTACACATCAAAAATTTTAAATCAATCCGTGATATGGAAATCCAGGATATTGAAAATGCTCTGATTTTAGTGGGGAAAAATAATACGGGAAAAACAGGAATTTTAGATGCCATACGGGCAGCCACAGGTTTTTACGAAGTTCGTCCTGAGGATTTTAATGAGCAGAAACAAAATATAGAGATTACCATGACTCTGGGCATTAAATCAGAGGATTTAAAGATGTTTCACAAAAGCGGCCTGGTGAGCCAATATAAGAGGTATGACGGCTGGCTTCAAGACTTTAAAGAAAAGCTTCCATCTTATCGGGAGGAGAGTCTGACCTTTACTTTTCAGGTCAATTGGGGCGGAGAGGTGCGTTTTCAGGATGGATACCGGAAGAACAACAGGTTTATCAAAGAGATATTTCCAAGGCTTTATTATATTGATTCAGAAAGGGATTTAAAGCAGTTTCAGAATGATCTGCTTTTGTTTCAGGAAGATGACCAGCTGGTTAAATTAAAAAACAACTTATGTCTGTTTGATGATACAAAGGAATGCAATCAGTGCTTTCAATGCATCGGTCTAATCAATCAAAAGACACCGGAGGAGCTTCAGGTTTATGAAACAGTAAAGCTGTTGGAATACAAGATGTACCAGCTTAATATAAATGACTTTGCAGCCAGAGTCAATGAAAACTACAGGAAAAACGGAGGGTACGAAGAGATTCGCTTTTCTCTCAATATGAGCTCTAATGAGCTGTTTCGCGTGAAAGCGGAAGCCTATCATATGGAAAGAGGACGGTTAAGTCCTATCGGAACGTTGAGTACTGGCATGAAAAGCCTGTATATGCTGTCTCTTTTGGAGACGTATACAGAGGATGAAAAATTGATTCCCAGCATTGTAATCGTGGAAGACCCGGAAATTTTTCTTCACCCACAGCTTCAAAAAACCTCAAGTGAGATTCTTTACCGCCTGTCTAAGAAAAACCAGGTGATTTTTTCCACTCATTCTCCTGGCATGCTCTTTAACTTCACCCGCCGCCAGATCAGGCAGGTTGTTTTAGACAAAGACGGTTATTCCATGGTTAAAGAGAGGACCGACATTGATTCAATTTTAGATGATCTGGGGTATGGCGCCAATGACTTATTAGGTGTCAGCTTTGTGTTTATTGTGGAAGGAAAGCAGGATAAGAGCCGTCTTCCCCTTTTGCTGGAAAAGTATTATTCGGAAATCCAGAATAAGGATGGAAGTCTTTCCAGAATATCGATTATTACCACCAATAGCTGTACTAATATAAAGACCTATGCCAATTTGAAATATATGAACCAGGTGTATCTGCGGGATCAGTTTTTGATGATCCGGGATGGAGATGGAAAAAATCCTGAGGAGCTTGTGAGCCAGCTTTGCAGGTACTACGATGAGCGCAGTCTTGAGGATGCTGATAAACTTCCAAGAGTGACAAGGAGAAATGTTCTTATATTGAAATATTATTCCTTTGAAAATTATTTCCTCAATCCAAAGATTATGGCAGAGCTTGGTGTTGTGGAAAGCGAAGAGGCGTTTTACCGGATATTGTTTGATAAGTGGAAGGAGTACCTTCACCGGATTAAAAGCGGAAAAGCATTTTTAGAGGCAGTGGGAAAGGATATGGAATCTGTGGATGAATTAAAGACTCATATGGAGGAATTTAAAATTCATATGAGGGGACATAACCTGTATGACATTTTCTATGGTCCTTTTAAAAAGCAGGAGGGAGAAGTGCTGAAGAAGTATATTGAATTGGCCCCGAGGGAAGATTTTAAGGATATTTTAGATGCTATTGACCGTTTTGTTTATTTTGAAAGCAGGAAAACAGAAGGGTAAAGGGCAGAGAAACACCCTAAGTACTGTGGAAAGACAGCAGCACTTAGGGTGTTTTTAATATTTTTGTTTAATGAATTCTGCAACATCAGATATTTCCGGAAAAAGAGAGGCTTTATTAATAGAACATTTGTCAAGCTGTTTCAAAATGCCTTCTTTTGCCTTGGATTTCACAATGTATATCTGGGTTTTCTTTTTTTCCTCATAGCGGTATTGGTTAATGGGATTCTGTTTTTCATCAAATAATCCGCAGATGATAAATGCCCCGTCCTGCTTGATAATCCTGTTGTTTTTCTTGGCGGATAAAACGAAAAAGCAGTCTTTTACATTCTCCTTATGAATTTCATCCCGGAAGGCCGGCTTTTCCAGCCTGATTTCATGGAGAAGGCGGATTGCTTTCTTGTTAAAATCTGGCTGACTGATCTTCGGATCGGAGGCCCAGTTTGAAAAATCCGTTTTTATGCCGTGTGTTAACTGGGCCAGGCTTGCCAGGATAGACACAGTATCACTTCCCGGATACTTAAGCTTGTGGTCCTCCACATCAAATACAATCATCTCACCTGAATTTTTCGGATTTTGTTCACAGGCAAAATACAGTGCAACAAGAGGGTTTCTGGTTATATCCAAAAGTCTGGTAGGCAATCCGTAATGCTGCATGTGAACCAGATAATCCAGATGGGAAGAACAGTGGGAAAAGTCATCAGGGCATTCAATGGTTATTTCGTTATACATATCCCTTTCATGGGTAATCCAGCTTTGTTTTCGCATAATAGAGGGCAGTAAAACATAATTTGAATTAGAATGTCCCCGGTAATAAAAATGGTGTCCGGGTCTGTCAATATCCTGGATGTTTTTAATAAAGCCTGTAAAAGAAGTAATAATATTGATCTCAATATTACTTTTCACATAGATGATACAATCGGCAAAATCCAGGTTCTTTACATGATAGAATTCACTTATGGTGCTGAGAAAGTTTTTTGTGGCATCCTTGCGGTCTACTGCATTCTTATAAGCCTGATACACCCAGTTGACGATGGCTTTTGCTTCCAGAGGCCTAAGAGGGAAGATATCCTTCAGGTATGTATGTTCAAACTCAGTCCACCGGTCGGCGGCATGTTCCAGGGCAGGGTAAGGCCCTTTATACAGTGCAACAAAGGGTGAGTCTATTGCAGAAAGAGCGTTAAGCATATCCCTCTTGTCTACTCTGCTGAAGATATATTCTTCCATGTCACAGTAGTTGTCCAGGGAAAGCTTCTTGGCACAGATTTCCCGGAAAGCCTCAATGATAATTTGTTTGTCATATAAACTCTTAAAAAAGAAAAAGAAGATAACCGCCCCCCATCTAATCATATATAATTATTATAAATCATGACTTAAATATAATCAATTCTGGAACTAAAAAAAGTCAATATCATACAAGAGGAATTTATAAAAGTATGTTATAATTTACACGAAGCATAAGGAGGACAATGGTATGAAAGCCCGGGAACAGCGTTTTGTGTGTTATGATAATGAATTGAAAATTGAGGCACACCAATTTAATGGGATCATGCAAAAGTTTCCAAATCATTTTCATGAATATTATGTGATTGGATTTGTTGAAAGCGGGAAGAGGCATCTGACCTGTAAAAACAGGGAATATATCATAGATGCAGGAGATTTGCTGTTGTTTAATCCTTTTGATAACCATGCCTGCCGGCAGGTTGATGATAAAACTCTTGATTGGAGAAGTATCAATATCAATGAGAGCGTCATGAGAGAAACAGTCAGACAGATTACAGGAATGGATTATCTTCCCCAATTCACTCCGACGGCAGTGCATCAGAGTGAGAGCCTGCTTCTTTTGCGGGAGCTTCACGAGCTGATTATGGAACAGAGAGAAGATTTCAAAAAGGAGGAGGTTTTCTTTTTTCTCATTGAACAGCTGATCTCAGAATATACGGACCCTGTAAAAGAAAGCCTTTCAGAGGTCAGTGAAGAAATTCAAAAGTCCTGTACTTATATGGAAAACCATTATGAAGATTTGATTACACTTGAGAATTTAAGCAAACTGTCCGGTTTAAATAAATATACTTTGCTGAGAAACTTTACAAAACAAAGAGGGGTTACTCCTTATCAATATCTTGAGGCAATCCGAATCAGCGAAGCAAAAAAGCTACTGGAAAAGGGAAATGATCCTTTAGAAGCCGCCATGAAAACAGGTTTTACAGACCAAAGCCATTTTACAAAGTTTTTTAAAAAATTAATTGGACTTACTCCCAGACAATATACAAATATTTTTAAGGAAAGCAAAGGTTAGATAAATACATATGAAAACAAACAAAGAAATGACTGGACATCTTCTGGCGGCAATTACAACTTTTATATGGGGGACAACTTTTATCTCTACGAAAGTATTGCTTGTCAGCTTTACCCCTATTGAGATATTATTTTTTCGCTTCTTTATAGGCCTGGTGGTTTTAACCGCAGCATTTCCCTACAGGCTGAAAGGGACAACACTGAAACAGGAAGTGCTGTTTGCCGGTGCCGGATTGTGTGGGGTTACGCTTTATTTTCTTTTGGAAAATATCGCTTTAACTTATACCCTGGCCTCCAACGTGGGAGTCATTATATCTGTTGCTCCATTCTTTACAGCGTTGTTTTCCCACTGGTTTTTAGAAAATGAAAAATTAAAAGCCAATTTTTTTATTGGCTTTGTAGTTGCTATGATTGGCATTATTCTTATCAATTTTAATGGAAGCATGGTTTTGAAGTTAAATCCCATGGGAGATTTATTGGCCGTATTAGCGGCTTTTGTGTGGGCAATTTACTCAGTACTTACAAAAAAGGTCAGCCAATTGGGGTATAACACCATACAGACCACCAGGAGGATATTTTTTTACGGGGTAATATTTATGCTGCCTGCGTTGTCCGTACTTCCGTTTGAATGGGGATTTGAACGGTTCTTACAGCCTGTCCATATATTCAACATTCTGTTTCTTGGCTTAGGTGCATCGGCACTTTGCTTTGTTACATGGAATATGGCTGTCGAACTGTTGGGAGCGGTAAAAACAAGCATCTATATTTATCTGGTTCCAGCTGTTACCGTTATTACCTCCATTCTCATATTAAATGAAACAATCACATGGCTTGCGGCCTGCGGAACGCTGTTTACTTTGGCAGGACTATTTATTTCCGAAAGAAAGGTAAAGAAGAAAATAAACTGTTAAGAATCATACCAAAGACAATTAAAAGTATCCCAACACCACCTAAGCCGTCAGGAAGAGAATCACCTAAGAATAACGTACCGCCCAGCAATGTAAAAATCACTTCCCCAGCCTGAGTGGATTCAATTACTGCAAGCTGCTTTGGGTTGGATTTTACCATATCCGTTGCCCTGAAAAACAGGAGAGTAGCGATCACGCCGGAAAAAAGAGCTACGCAAAATGACTGAAATGACTGTCCGGAGGAGGGAAGTCCAACACTTGCTGTTCCCCAAACAGACATGATAAGCCAGAAGGGAAGACTGCACAAGGTCATTCCATAGGTTCTTTCAATGGTAGAAAGCCTGTTGTCGCTCATTTTCATGGTTTTTCTGTTTCCAAGGGGATAGGAAACGGCTGCAACCAGGATGGGGATTAAAGTCAGAAGAGTGGTGCGCACTTCTAAATTTGCAATATTATGTACCTGCATCAGGAAAACTCCTGATAAGATGATTACTGAGGCAGACAAGTTTTTAACAGGAACCGGGCTGCCAAATAAGGGGGACATCAAAACTCCCATTACGATTGTCATTTGCCAGGAGGCGGCGATCAGCCAGGCTTCTCCGAAATTTCCCGCATAAGAGAGTGGGGCGTAGAAAAGTCCGAATCCAACCGTGCTCCAAAGCAGCCAGCCTTTTGGACTCTCCATAATGACTCTGTGGACGTTTTGGAATCCATGTTTTTTACCGACGATGAGAGCCAGTATGGGCAAGGTAAACAGATATCGCAGACTGGCACTCCATATCCAGCTGCCGCCTGATAAATGCATACTCCTGTTTAAAATAAATGTAAATGCAAAAAAGAAAGCTCCGGCTATGCCGAAAAAAAGTGACTTTTTCATGTTGATCTGACCTGGCTCCTATGGGGTTTTATTAATTAATGGGTATAAGAAAACCACAAAGTATTTTTAACTTTGTGGTTACTTTACATGGAGATAGTGGGATTCGAACCCATGACCTCTTGAATGCCATTCAAGCGCTCTCCCAGCTGAGCTATACCCCCATGTCCGCTATTATAGCAAAGCATGAAAAAAATTGCAACAACATATTGCATTAATTTTTTAAAATGTTATAATAAATCCAATACATTTGAATATAGTAGTCTTCAGGGCAGGGTGCAATTCCCGACCGGCGGTAAAGTCCGCGAGCGCAGCAGCGCAGAATTGGTTTGATTCCAATACCGACAGTATAGTCTGGATGAAAGAAGATGTGTTAAATAAGGATAATACACCTGTTTATTTTTAACACCTGAAAGACATACTTTCAGGTGTTATTTATTTCAGGAGGATAAACCATGAATACAACAAAACAAACGAACAAACTCACCTTAATGGCCATGCTTTGTGCGCTGGCCTTCGTAGCGGTAGCCACAATCAGGATCCCGCTGATCCCTGCGTTGCCCTTTCTCGAATACGAGCCTAAGGATATCATTATCCTTACCGGAGGATTCATCTTCGGTCCTATGTCTGCGGTGCTGATCTCTGTCATTGTCTCTTTCATAGAAATGTTCACCATAAGCAGTACCGGAATCATCGGATTGATTATGAATATCCTGTCAACGCTGGCCTTTGTGTGTCCTGCCGCTTTTCTTTATAAGAAATACCATTCTACAGGAGGTGCATTGATAGGAATGCTGTCAGGCACTGTTCTCCTGACTCTCATTATGGTTTTATGGAACTATCTTATTACTCCCATTTATATGGGATATCCAAGAGACGCAGTAGTACAGCTTCTTCTTCCGGCAATTGTCCCTTTTAATCTTTTAAAAGGAGGAATCAACACAGGTCTGACACTTCTTATTTATAAGCCGCTGGTCACCACTCTGAGAAAATCCGGTTTGCTGACTTTTGATTCTCCCAGTCCCCGGACCAGCCGGAAGTTCAGCCCGGGTATGACCTTAACTGCCGCAATCATTCTGATAACCTGTATTATGTTTGTACTGGTTTTGCGGGGAATTATATAATTAAACCTAAAAAAGAGGCCTTCCGGCCGGTGGATTCCGGCTGGAAGGTCTCTTTTTTGGGAAAGTTACGGTATAAATTCTTTCCATCTTTTCAGGCTTCCTTTTTCAAACACATATTCCGGTGTGATCAAAGTATCCTGTATTTCATGCTCATAATACCAAGGGTCTTCTTCGTGAAGTGGATTTTTTAAAATATGAAATTCCTGAGCAGGCATATAACCCTGGGCCAGGAGAAAGCACTGGTTTCCTTCGCTGTCCTCCGCAGTATCTGCTACCATAATACAGTGCCCCGGACTTCCACCCCGGATAAATAAATCACCGGCCAGAATCTGGTCTTTTTCTACAGGAATGGACTCTTTTTCCAGAGAAAGAGTTCCTGCATAAACCATAACCTGTCTCAAGTATTTTGTAAAAGATTCCCTGGAATCATCAAAAGAGGCTTTTTTAACCCAGGAAACCTGATTTCCATTGACGGAAAGCCTTTTTCCCGATCTCCAGGAAGAATAGTCCATTAAAAAACCATTGGTCAGATGAAAGGAAATGGATTCATAATCCCCCATCAGCCAGAAATATTCCCCATACATCCGGATTACGCTGTCTGCACATTGCTGTAAATCGCCATCTACCATGGGCATGGAAAAAACTGCTGCATGGACATCCTGAACCGCTTTTTCTCTTCCATCATACAAAAGTACCGGACTTTTGTCCGGCTTCATTGGATATTGTCTTAAATATGCCTGAAAGCTTCCCAGAGGCTTTTCTGTTCGCTTATATCCTTGGGGGACTAAAAATCTTTCTTCCAGAGTCAGACCGGAGGGATCAATCATAGGTTTTTTTGCATTTCCTGTTTCATATACTGACAGATTGGAGGTACTTTCGGCACCTTCTGCCTTCAGGGCAGATCCCTGTTCTCCATTATGGCTGAACAAAGGCGTTATTGAATAAAGAATGCTTCCGCTCAGCAAAAGCGCTGCAAGTACCCTCATATTTGCGTTCCTCCCATAATACATGTTACTTCCCCAAATCTCTCTTTATTGTAACATAGTATATTTTTAATTTCCAACAAAAAAATTTTTAGATAAATAAAGATGACAATTTTGTCAAGGCTGTTAAGAAACGATAAAAAAGTGTGAAAAGTATCAACCATTACTTGACACAATCCCGGTATTGAATTATAGTTTTCATTAGAGTATTGTGTGATTACGACAATGATTCTTCTGCATTTTTCCGTGTTGTGATCATATAGTGCACGAGAACAGGGAGCACTGCCTTTATAAAGGCAGCGGCCCAGTGACATAGGCGTGACTTAAGACGTCATGACCTAAATAAAATTAAGGAGTTCTTTATGAAACAGTATTTTAACTTATCCGTTTCAGAGACCGCACAAGATTTACAGGTTGACTTGAACAAAGGCCTTTCCAGCCAGGAGGCCTCCGAGCGCAGCCAAAAGTACGGTCCCAATGTTCTGGAGGGCGGAAAAGAAAAGAGCCTTCTAGAGATGGCTCTTGAGCAGCTTAAGGATTTTCTGGTTCTCATCCTTATGGTTGCAGCAGTGATTTCGATTTTTCTTGGCGAAGCACTGGAGGGCATCGTTATCCTGGCAATCGTAATATTGAACACCATTTTAGGTGTATACCAGGAAAACAAAGCCAGTAATGCTCTTAAGGCGCTTAAAGAAATGGCAAGTCCCCATGCCAAGGCGCTGCGTAATGGGCAGGTCGTTGAAATCGCTTCCAACGAAGTGGTTCCCGGCGACGTAATCATTCTGGAGGCAGGTGATTATATTCCCGCTGACCTCCGTCTTGTGGAATCTGTAAATTTAAAGATTGACGAGGCAGCCCTGACCGGCGAATCAGTTCCAGTTGAAAAGGATTGCAAAGCAGTTCTGGTTGAAGACTCCAGCCTTGGAGACCGTATTAACAGTGCTTATATGGGTACCGTCATTACTTACGGACGAGGAAAAGGTGTTATTACCGATATTGGAATGAAGACTCAGATGGGTAACATTGCCGGAATGCTTAATGACGGTGATGATGAAGCGACCCCGCTTCAGAAAAAGCTGGACAGCCTGGGTAAACTTCTGGGTATTGTTTGTCTGGCAATCTGCGGAGTTATTTTCCTCCTCGGATTATTACGCGGTATGGAACTCTTTGATATCTTCATGACTTCCGTATCTTTGGCAGTCGCAGCTATTCCGGAAGGTCTTACCGTTGTTGTTACTGTTGTTCTTGCCATGGGTATGCAGAAGATGGTAAAGGTCAACGCAATTATCAAGCGCTTAAGTGCAGTTGAGACTCTGGGAAGTACAACTGTTATCTGTTCGGATAAAACAGGTACACTGACACAGAATAAGATGACCATTCAGCGCATTTATGACGGTAAAGAGCTGTATGATGTAAGCGGTACAGGCTACAGTCCTGTAGGTGATATTACAGACGAGTCCGGCAACAAGAAAACAGAAGCAGTGAAGAAGGTACTTGAAAGTCTTGTTCTGTGTAATGATGCCATTTACGATGCTGAAAAGGAGACTATTGTAGGAGATCCTACTGAGGCGGCTATGGTTGTTCTGGCACATAAGGCTGGTATGGTTAAAAAGCAGTGGGAGGAGAAATATCCACGTCTGCAGGAGGTTCCTTTTGACTCAGACAGAAAGCTGATGTCTACCTTCCACGCCATTGACGGAAAGAACGTTATGTACACAAAGGGTGCGCCTGACGAACTGCTCCGCCGCTGTGTTTCCGTTGATATAGGAGGCAGTGTGGAAGCACTTACTGATGCAAAACGCGAGGAGATTCTGTCTGTAAATCAGAGATTTGCAGAATCTGCACTGCGTGTAATCGGTGCTGCTTACCGCAATGTCGATGTAGTAAACGCTTCTTTTGAAGCGGAAAATGATCTTACCTTTATCGGTCTGGTGGGTATGATTGATCCTCCTCGTGAAGAAGCGAAGAGCGCTATCGATATCTGTAAGAAGGCCGGAATCCAGGTTAAGATGATCACTGGTGACCATAAGATCACAGCGACAGCCATTGGTCGTCAGCTTGGTATTGTTGAAGGAGAGGCTGTTGCTATTGAAGGCCGCAGAATTTCTGAAATGAACGATCAGGAACTCCAGGAATGTGTAAAAACAGTTAATGTATTCGCCCGTGTTTCTCCTGAGCACAAGGTACGTCTTGTTGACGCAGTAAGGGCAAATGGAAACATCGCCGCCATGACAGGCGACGGCGTTAATGATGCTCCTTCCCTTAAGCATGCCGATATTGGTGTTGCCATGGGAATCACCGGTACGGACGTTTCCAAGGAAGCGGCTGACATGATTCTGACTGACGATAACTTCGCCAGCATTGTAAAGGCTGTTGCAGAAGGCCGTACCATTTACAGCAATATCCGTAAGGTAGTAGGATTCCTGCTCTCCTGTAACATCGGTGAGATTCTGGTTATCTTCCTTGCTATGCTGGTAAACCTTCCGGTACCCCTTGTTGCAATCCAGCTGCTTTCTATCAACTTAATTACAGATGCGTTCCCTGCATTTGCTCTGGGTATGGAAAAAGAAGAGCCTGGCGTTATGGACAGAGCTCCCAGAGATCCTGCTGAACCTATCGTTGATAAGAAGATGGCTATTGCAGTAGGAATTCAGAGTATCGCTCTGGCAATCGGAACACTTGGTTCTTTCATGTACGGCTATTATGTACATGACGATCTGGACGTAGCCCGTACCGCATGCTTCCTGACTCTGGTACTTGGTGAGCTGCTTCGTGCATACTCTTCACGTTCAGAGCATATTTCTGTATTCAAAATGCGTATTTTTGAAAACAGCTACCTCAATAAGTGCGTATTGGCATCCCTTGCTTTCCTGCTTGCCAGCATTTATATCCCTGCCTTAAATCCTATTTTCAGTACCGTTGCACTTACCGTAGATGAAATGATCGTGGCTTTGGTTCTTGCATTTGTTCCAATGATTGGCGGAGAGCTGGCAAAGAGAGTTACTGGCAAATAAGTATTTTATAATAATCCCTGATGGGACAGGAGTAGGAAGCAGCCTTTTTGAAAGGGCTGTTTTCTGCTCTTTTTAGTGGTTTTTGTCAATGGCTTAAAATGAATTTAGGAGAGTATATAAAATGAAATTGACAATGTTAGGAACAGGAAATGCTTTGGTTACGGATTGCTATAATACCTGCTTTGTTTTGCAGGACGCTGACAAATATTTTATGGTGGATGCGGGAGGCGGAAATGGTGTTTTAAGTCAACTGAAAAAAGCCGGAATCGACTGGAAAAAGGTTAATCATATTTTTATTACTCATAAACATATTGATCACCTTCTTGGTGCAATTTGGATGATGAGGATGATCTGCCAATATATGAAGAAGGACCAATACGAGGGCGAGGCAAGTATATATGGGCATTGGGAGGTCATACATACTCTTCGGACTATTGCAGAGATGGTTCTTCAAAAAAGCGAGGTCAGTTATATTGACCAGCGCCTGCATCTGATTATAGTGGAAGACGGAGAAGAAAAAGAGATTATCGGCCACAGGGTTAAATTCTTTGATATTCATTCCACAAAGGATAAGCAATTTGGCTTTGCCATGGAACTGGAAAAAGGCAAAAAACTGACTTGCTGTGGTGATGAACCCTATAATATATCTGAAAAAGAATATGTGGAAGGAAGTAATTGGCTGTTGCATGAAGCATTCTGCTTATATTCCCAGGCAGATGTATTCCATCCTTACGAAAAGCATCATAGCACAGTGAAAGATGCCTGCCAGTTAGCTCAGGAGTTTATGGTGGAAAATTTGGTTTTGTATCATACAGAAGATAAGTCTTTACATCAGCGTAAGGAACTGTATATGGCTGAAGGAGAAAAGTATTTCCATGGCAATCTGTATATTCCCGATGATTTGGAAACGATTTTACTTTAAAGAAGCTGTCTTAAAAAAAAATCCGCCTGCCCTCTTTGGCTCTAAGAAGTTGTTTTTAAAGCCAAAGAGGGCAGGCGGATATGAACTGATTCCTGATAATATGGGCGGGTAAGCAGACAACTCAAATAGGTGTTTTTGAAAAGGCTCTTATTATCTGCAATTTCTTTTATGAGCCTTGAGCTTTTTTATAGCCCAATCATAATGACTTGCAGTAACACTTACAAAGTAAGAACCTAATGTACTTCCGCCAACCCATTTATATATATCTTTTGAAAATAATTCCTCATTTGAAAAATCTTCACCTAACTCCAAAATTTCTTTGTGGGATCTTTTTAATAGTTCTTTTGCTTCTTCCAATGGAGTGTTTTGATGCTTCTGCCAAAACCCTGCATTCATATCTCCATATGTTCTCCAATTATAGGGCCTGGGAATAAACGGTTCATTTTCTCCGTTTCTATTTGACCGGATCCAGTTTATCAAAAGTTGATGCCATTCATAGAGGTGAATTAAAACATCTCGAAGGTTGTTGTCCCTGTTCCAGTGCGCCTCCTTCTTTTTATTATCTTCTGAAAAATTAAATGGAGTTAACAATTCTATTTCTGTTAATTCGGAAATAAGTATATTCATTTTTTCAAAGTTGGTAATTGCGGCATTTATCATATCTGATTTTGTAGTTGCTCTGCTCATAGTGATGATCCTCCTTATGGTACTAAGACCAAATATTAAATTATACGGTTTTATTATAGTTATAAAATCTCCAAGTAAATTTCATAACTATGATGATATAATAGCACACAAACTCTGACACCCTATGTCAAGGTTTGTTCTTTTCGTAAATTTTCTTTGCTTCCTCAGACAAAATCCCACGTAAATAGACAGGTTCCATAACCTCTACAGATGATCCAAAGGAAAGAAGATACCCAATTAACCATGAGTCTTCTGGCATATCTGCAGCAGCTATTAAATCGCCGTTTTCTTGCTCTGTAAGTTGGTCCTCTTTAAACTCGTCATAAACACGGTAAGCCATCTCTTTAGGAAAACGAAGGACTATTCTGTTATAGGTATTCTGCTCATGGTCCTGTAAATTTGGAAAATCAACAGGAATAAAGCCTTCGTCTAAAATATCACACTTTATAATCCGATTCATTTTAAACAGGCGAAAATCATGCTGTTTTCTGCAATAGGCTTTTACATACCATTCTTTTGATTTGTAAAAGAGTTTTAAAGGCTGGATGTCCCGCTTTGTTTTTTTATTGTAAGAGCTGGCATAAACAATAGTTACTATTTTGTGATTAACAGTTGCCCTTTTTAATAATTCAAACTTAGTGTTATCCGTTGTTCCGCTTCCCCAACGGCTGAAATCTACCTCAAACCAATTTTCTGAATGTGTGTTAAAAAGTGCGGATAACTTTGTCAGCATTTCTTTTTCATAAGTATTTCCAATGACAGATAAACTTTGTAAAGCTGCTAATATATCTTGCTTTTCCTTGTCAGAAAGAAAGGTTTTTTCTAACACATAGTTATCAAGAATCTGTATTCCTCCGTTTCTTCCTGTTGTAACATAAATAGGAATACCGGCACTGCTGATTACATCGATATCACGGTAAATTGTTCTGACGGATACTTCCAATTTTTCTGCTAATTCTGTAGCAGTAACACGTCCTTCTTCCAAGATGCAGTAAACAATCTTAAATAGCCTGCTTTCTTTCATACGATTACCTCCTGTACTACTATTATAGTATATTAACCATGACATTGTATGTCAAGGTTAATGAACGGGTGGGCCTTATTCTTATTTTGTTATAAATCAGGAAAGAAGTTGA
Organism: Clostridiaceae bacterium; assembly: GCA_902363735.1. Lineage (GTDB taxonomy): Bacteria > Bacillota > Clostridia > Lachnospirales > Lachnospiraceae > Lacrimispora. The sequence goes on along the minus strand of CABJBA010000001.1, from coordinate 332,295 downwards.
CTTTGCTGTAATATTAATATATAGTTATTACACCACTTATTATAACTATTATAATAAGTGGTGTAATAGTATATAATGTTATTGCTCAGGACCAACAACACATTTTAAGTGGAGGAAATTTTTATGGATACAAATAGATTTTATCCAATGGATTTTCATATGCATTCTTGCTACAGTGAAGATGGCCAGTATACGCCCTCAGCTCTCATTCAGATGTGCATTAATGCAGGAATTACCACAATGGCTATAACAGATCATAACTGTGTAAAAGGGGCCAAAGAAGCAGTCAGAGTCAAAGAAGCAATAGAAAGAGCAAACAATACCCGTTTGTTCTTTTATCCTGCTATAGAAATTGACTGTATTTTTGAGGATATCAATTTTCACGTCTTAGGCTATGACATTGATCTTGAAAGTTCCGATTTTGAGGCCATTGAACAAAATGTGAGAAAACAGTGTGTTCATTCTTCAAAAGAACGATTTCGACTGGTAAATCAAATGGGTTTTGACCTTACTGATACGGAACTTGATGGAGCAACTGCCGGAGGATACTGGAGCGAGCATTGGACAGGAGAGCATTTTGCCCAGGTTCTTCTGAACAGTGATAAATATCTTGAGAACCATCTATTACAGCCTTACAGGAAAGGCGGTAACAGAAGTGATAATCCATATGTCAATTTCTATTGGGACTATTGTTCCCAGGGGAAGCCCTGTTATGTTCCTATGGCATTTCCTGATATGAGGGATGTGATTGACGTGATTCATCAAAACGGGGGTAAGGCTGTGTTAGCCCATCCGGGTGTCAATCTAAAAGGAAATTTTGACATGACAGATCGATTAATTCCATTGGGATTTGATGGAATTGAGGCTTACAGCAGTTATCACTTCCCTGAAACGACCCGGTGGTTTTTAGGCAAGGCAAGGCAATTTGGCTTATTTGTCACCTGCGGAAGTGACTTTCATGGAAAAACAAAACCAATGGTTAAACTGGGATGCTGTGGCTTACCAGGTATTATATAAATTAAGGCAGGTGATATTTATGGGTTTTAACATGTTGGACATGAAACAAAGCAATGCGCAGACTGTTCTTTGGAAGCTGTGTTCCTGCAAAACCTCCACAGTGAGGGATCTGGCCCAATCAACAGGGCTTAGCTATGCAACGGTAGGAAATATATTAAATGATTTTGTGCGCAGCGGGGAAGTAATGCTTGGCGAAATGCTTTCTGCCACCGGCGGAAGGCCGTCACAATTTTACTCATTTAATGCAGAGCATGCTTATGTGCTTGCGTTATCGGCGCGAACCCGGGAGAGTAAACATAGTATTTGTGCCAGTGTGGGGAATTTATACGGGGAGGTAGTATGGCAGACGGAACAATACTTTGAAGATATACAGCTTATGAGCTTTGAAAATATGATTGATTTGGCCCTGCATACTTATCCGGCTATCAGCATTTTATCTTGTTCCCTGCCTGGTGTAGAGCGGGATGGCGTGATTATAATTAATGATTACACAAAATTGCAGGGAGTTTCTTTTATTAAGCATTTTCAGGAGAAATATCATTTGCCTGTCATAATTGAAAATGATGTCAATGCGGCTGTATCGGGATACGGAAAAAATGCAGAAACCGATTCTGCTATTGTAGGGATTTACTTTCCCAGGTATTTCAGCCCCGGCGCGGGTATCATTATTGACAGTAAAGTAGTAAAAGGGTTTTGTGGGTTTGCAGGGGAGATATCTCTGTCTCCCATTGGTGTTGATTGGCTTTCCGTTGACTATGAAAAACCGCAGGAAGTGGGGCTTGCCATATCCAGGCTGATAAGCGTGTTCTGCGGTATCCTCAACCCCAGGCATGTAGTTTTGTACGGCGATTTCTTTACGGAAGCTGTAAAAAAAATGATTATGGAAGGAATTCCTACGGAAGCTTTGCGCAATATTTTCCCCCATATTATTTATAAAGATGATTTGGAATTTGACATTATGACAGGATTGATGACACAGGCGGTATCTGTTTATCAGTCTGGATTAAGACGAGGAGAACTTATATGATTTTTTTAGTATTGATTTATTTGGCATTTATCAGTTTAGGACTTCCCGACTCCTTGCTTGGCTCCTCATGGCCCTTGATGTATATGGATTATGGAGTTCCGGTGGGGAGCGCGGGGTTTATTTCTATTATTATATCCACCGGTACAATTATTTCCAGTCTTTTTTCACACCGTGTAATCCGGCGGTTTGGTACCGGTAAGGTCACTGTTGTCAGCGTTACCTTTACCGCTATTGCACTGTTGGGGGTTTATTTGTCTCCATCCTTTCTATGGCTGCTGGCATGTGCCGTCCCCCTTGGCATTGGTGCAGGGGCAGTAGATTCTGGGTTAAATGAATTTGTTGCGGAACATTATGAGGCAAAGCACATGAACTGGCTGCATTGTTCATGGGGAATCGGAGCCATGCTGGGACCGATTCTTATATCTGCCTTAACTCAGTCAGATTACAGTTGGAGAAGCGGATATAAGAGCATATCTGTTATTCAGTTTATATTAGTTATACTGTTGTTATTTTCTCTTCCTATGTGGCGTAAGTTTGAAAAACCGGGTCTTGAGTCCGAAAAAAATGATAAACAGGAAATGAGTAAAGATCAAGGGGTGTTTTCGCCCTTAAAGGCAAAGGGTGCTATTTTTGCTATGCTGACATTTTTCCTGTACACATCGGTTGAAAACTCCATGATGCTTTGGGGAGCCAGTTATTTGGTAAATATAAAAGACATCAGGCCAGAAAGTGCAGCGGGCTGGGTATCTCTGTTTTTTCTGGGAATTACGGCTGGGCGTGCCCTGAGCGGATTTATTTCCATGAAACTGAGCAATGAAATCCTCATCCGTATTGGGGGTATTCTATTAATCTCAGGACTGTTTATTATGTTACTTCCTCTGCCCACATTGTTTACAATGATAGGATTTATTATTGTAGGGCTGGGGCTGGCACCCATTTTCCCCTGTATGCTTCATCAAACCCCTGTTTATTTTAACAAGGAAAATGCGCAGGTGGCCATGGGGCTTCAGATGGCATTTGCTTATAGCGGTACTACATTGATGCCTCCTCTGTTTGGACAGATTTTTGCACGTGTTTCTTTTAGGCTGATGCCTTATCTGCTTCTGTTTAGTGCCATAGGAATGTTTGTCTGCACAACACGTCTTATTAAAAGATCAAAAAAGGGTTCTGCTGTTGATTTTTAACATCATCTATATAAATCAGAAGCCATACAGACCATTATTTTCAAACTTTTGAAGATAAGTGGTCTGTTTGTACTTGTAAATAATCAGTACTATATTTTTTCTTTTTTATTTGCTATAATAAATCGAATCAGATTTTGAAGTACATAGGTAAGAAATATTTTAAAATAAAAACAGCAGAGGAACTTTGTTATATGAACAGTCATAAACCGATTCATGCATTGATACCTGGCTTTGGACAAAGGAGTTTAAAAACTGCTTTAGCCACAGCAATACTTGCCCTCATTTACCTTCCCTTTAGGGAAAATCCAACGTTTGCCTGCATTGGAGTTATATTTGGAATGGGAAATGGAATTGAGGATTCCAAAAAAAGCGGCGGAAACAGACTTGTGGGAACAATTATCGGCGGCCTATTGGGAATAGGCATCTTTCGAGCCGAACATTTAGCCTTTCCCAATGGGAATTATTATTTTAGAGTTATCCTGATATTTTTAGGGGTAATCCTTTTAGTGTGGTCATCAGTTGTTTTTCGATGGCCGGGGGCGGTTCAGCCAGGCGGAGTGGTGCTTTGCATCATCCTGTTTAATACTCCTGTTAATCATATTGATTATGCCTTTCAAAGAATGTTTGACACTGCTGTCGGAGTTGTTTTTGCTATAGCGGTAAATGAGTTTTTTAAAAGAGAACGAGTTGACAGGTGGCTTAGAAGAGAAGCCGAAAAAGAAATTCAATGAAAGAGGTGGTGGCCAGCGTACTTGGGTACAGCGCAAACTTAGGATATAGTTTGAGTTTTTCACAAAAAATGGAATATAAAGATAATACAGTTTTTACAGTATCTGATTCTGATGGAGTTATAAACCTTATCCATTTAAAATAAGCGTAATATGAAGTTAATAGATTTAACTTCGATAATATAATATTTGAAAAATCAGGATCTGCCCAGTCTTCTTTCAAAGAACAGGAAAGGAAATCCATGTGTGCTGTGGCTGCAGGGCTGAGAAATACACTGCAACATTGAGTTTGAAAGGTGAACAAACAAGTGAAGGCGGAGGTAGACGTAGAGAATGATAACACAAGAACTGACTAAAGAGATACTTGAAGAATGGAAGTCAACTTGGCTGTATTATAAGGAAAAGCTGAAACCAAACAGAAAATCAGGAAAAGAACTGCTTCACTATCTGCAGGATAAGTATGTGTTAACCGAGATATATGAAAAAAAAGCCTCTGATGCAGTGATTGGTAATGTTACTCTGAATCCACCTTATGCTGAAAAACTGCCTCAGGAAACGGCTCCCGTACCAAGAACATTTTTTCTTGAAGATTGTGGAAATGGCGAAGGATTGTATCAAACGAAAAATAAAGATTTTATAGACGTTTGCGGCGGTGAAATTACTAAAATCTTTGTCGGACTGGATATGGTTACCGGATTTTTTATGGTTGAAGGAAGCACAGTGCTTTGGGATGAACTTTATTATTTTCGGGGGTTGGATGAAAAAGACCTTCAAAACTATGTGTGTGTCGCAGAGTATATCAATATTTTAAAACGATTGGACTTATTAGATACTGTTATACCTGTTAAATAGAAGCTTCTATACAAGTGCCCGATTTTGATCTTTTTTCATTGCGAATTACGTCGTTTTTCTTACCAATTATGTCGTTGACATTGTAACTTTCTGCGGTGATGTTACAATGATCTTACGGGGGGCATTGTATGACAGTGGAAGAAAATCTCCACAGGGTTTACGCTGGCTATGAAAGAGCTCGCGTAAATCCCATCAATATCCTGCTGGATGCACAGAAGTAAAAACACTTACACTGAAAAGATCAAAGGAGGATCATCATGAATGAGGAATTAAGGAAAAACATTATTGCGCACAAATCAGGAGAAATTTTAGAACCGCCTGTGGCGAACGAAGCCAATGCGGCAAATAAAAGTTTTGAAGTGTTCAACAAAGGGGCATACCAGGGCAGTCTGGAAAATGGTCTGCTGATTCCTAACGGAGAAACAATCATTGTTGATAACAAGTCTTTGAGTGAGGGAATCATTCCAGGAATAAAAAGAATCTGGCTCACTAAAAAAGATGGTATTTTATATGATTTAACCATTCATGTGGAAGGTGCTTGCCCGAAAGGCAAATGGGATAACAAGATGGTTTTCCAAGATGAATCGGGAGATCGATATTCCTTGCGTATTTTTTCCTCTGCACTCCAAGAGCACACTGTGAATTATCATAGCACAGCTGGAAACATTGTGAAAGTTACCTGGGATATTTAATCCATATATGGCAGTGAAAAGAGGATAGCAGTATACCTCCTTCCGATACCTATCGGTTGGCGGAGTAAAACAAAGCTCTTCCGATGGCAGTAATGCCATTGGGAGGGTTTTGTTTTGCTGTGCACCTGGTATAGTAAAGATATTCCTTTATATAATATAATTTAAAGTTATACGAAAGATTCTTTATTTGTATTATTGTTATATTAGCCAATGTGTTAAAATGTCACATATAACCATGAATTGAGGAGAGGTAAAAATGAGTCAAGGTAAAATTTATAAATTTCAGAATGATCTAGATACAGACCAGATTATTGGTTCACAGTATCTGTTGCTTCCCAGCATTGATGAAATGAAAAGCCATGCTTTTGAGTCACTGGATGCAACCTTTGCAGAAAAGGTCTGCCCAGGTGATTACGTTGTAGGAGGTGAAAACTTTGGCTGCGGTTCCTCCAGGGAACAGGCTCCTGCCGTGTTAAAAGCTTTAGGAGTAAATGCAGTGATTGCAAAATCATTTGCCCGTATTTTTTACCGAAATGCCATTAACATCGGTCTTCCGGCCATTGTCTGCAAGGAACTGCCGGACCACGTTTCTGCCGGTGATCTCATGGAACTGAAATTAAGTGAGGGTGTGGCAGCAGTGGGAGAGCAGGAATTCTCCTGCACAAAATTGCCTGAATATATGCAGAATATTTTAAATAAAGGCGGTTTGATTTCATTTCTGAACGAAGAGGAAAGGGCGGAGAACTAATTATGGGTATGACAGTTGCAGAAAAGATCATTGCAGAAGCAGCAGGAGTTTCATTTGTAAAGCCCGGAGATATCCATACAGTAAAGCTTGACCGGATGATGAGTAATGATGGAACCACCCATCTGACCATAGATATGTATCATAATAAATTGAAAAATCCCAGGATTGCAGATGTGAAAAAACTGGTTTTTATTGTGGACCACAATGTGCCGGCTGATAACCCGAAAACAGCCGCTTCCCAAAAGAAGATGAGAGATTTTGCAAAGCAGCACCAAATTGATTTCTGGGAAGGAAAGGGTGTCTGTCATCAGATCATGATGGAAAATTATGTAAATCCAGGTGAGTTGATTTTTGGAGCAGACAGCCATACCTGTACCTATGGCGCATTAGGTGCTTTTGGAACCGGTGTGGGATGTACAGACTTCTTATATGGAATGGTAACAGGAACCTCATGGGTGCTGGTTCCGGAAACCATTAAATTCAATCTGATAGGTTCCCTGCCCCAGGGTGTTTATGCCAGAGATTTGATGCTTGCCATTATCGGTGAAATAGGGGCCAATGGCTGTAATTATCAGGTTATGGAATTTACAGGAGAAGGTGCAAGGTCTTTAAATATTAATGAGCGTATGGTGCTTTGTAATCTTGCTGTGGAAGCAGGTGCCAAGACTGGTATATTTGAACCGGACGAGGTTGCCCTTGCCTATTTAAAAGAACGCGGAAGAGAAGCAAAGAAACTGTTTTTCAGTGATGAAGATGCTGATTATGTGAAAGAATATACTTTTGATTTATCAAAGATAAAGCCTGTTGTTGCAAGACCTGATTTTGTGGACGATGTTGTAGCTGTTGGCGAAGCCAAGGGCGTGAAAATTGATGAAGCCTTCCTGGGCTCCTGCAATAACGGACGTATTGATGATTTACGGGTGGGTGCCCAGATCATCAAGGGTAAACATGTGGCAGACCATGTCAGGTTTTTAGTAGTTCCCGCCAGCAATGAAGTGTATCAGCAAGCCCTGGAGGAGGGACTGATCCAGACCTTTATGGAAGCAGGGGCCATTGTGATGAACAGCAACTGCAGCGTATGCTGGGGAAGCTGTCAGGGTGTGATCGGAGAAAATGAAGTATTGATCAGTACCGGAACCAGGAACTTTAAAGGCAGAGCCGGACACCCCAGTTCCAAAGTCTATTTAGGGTCTGCTGCTACGGTAACTGCCTCTGCCATTGCGGGCTGCATTACAGAAAACATGTAAATGAGAGGGAAAGTATGAGTGCAATAAAAGGAAAAATCTGGACCTTAGGAAATGATATTGATACGGATATTATTATTCCTACGGAATATCTGGCATTAAAAACCATTGAGGAAATGAAGCAGTATGCGTTTTCACCGCTGCGGACAGACCTGGCAGCAGAGGTACAGCCGGGAGATGTGATTGTGGCAGGTAAAAATTTTGGCTGCGGCTCATCCAGGGAACAGGCTCCTGAAATCATCAAAGCCCTGGGGATTTCTTGTGTCATTGCAAAGTCTTTTGCAAGAATATTTTACCGGAATTCCATTAATAATGGACTTTTGCTGATTGAACAGTCCACCCTTTATGATGATGTTCTGGAGGGAGACCAGCTCACTGTATATAAGAATGAAAAGATTGAATACAAAGGAAATTCGTACCCCATTACAGCTTTACCTGATAATTTATTAGAAATTATAGAGGCAGGCGGCCTTGTAAAAGCTATGAGAAAGAAAAATGGACTGGAGTAAGGAAACTATGGGATTAACAGCAATTGAAAAGATAATAAAACATAATGTTAAGAAAGAATCAGTGAAAGCCGGCGATATTGTTACTGTTGATGTAGACCGTGTCATGATTCATGATATCTTTATCCCATTTGTAGCCAGTAAATTTGAAGAAATGGGATTTGAAAAATTATGGGATCCAGATAAAGTGGTGTTGATTTACGATCATCTGGTTCCTGCAAGCCAGTTAGATGACATACGCCATTTTAAGATCGGAGATCATTTTGCAGCAAAGTATGGCATGAAAAATGTCCATAGAAGCGATGGAATATGCCATCAATTGATGACAGAGGCTTTTTATGTGAAGCCCGGTGATGTAGTATTTGGTACAGACAGCCATACCACAACTTATGGCTGTATCGGGGCATTTTCTTCCGGAATCGGATATACGGAGATGGCCAGTATTTTAGGAACCGGAAATATGTGGGTAAAGGTTCCTGAAACTATAAAAGTTGAAATTAACGGAACATTGCCGGAAGGCGTAATGTCCAAGGATATTATTCTTACATTGATTGGCGATATTGGTGCCGACGGTGCTTCCTACTGTGCATTAGAGTTTACGGGTGATACCATTTCCGGTATGTCTGTAGCCAGCCGTATGGCTATGGCAAATATGGCGGTGGAGGCAGGTGCAAAATGTGCAGTATTTACCCCTGATGAAAAAACAGAGGAATATTGCCAGATCAGGCTGGATGAATTCCAGAAATCTATTTATGGGGATGAGGATGCAAAGTATAAGCGTGTAATCACATATAATGCGGCGGATTTTGTTCCGGTTATGGCATGTCCGTCATCAGTCGATCTTATTAAGCCTGTTTCAGAATTAAAGGATATTTCCATTGACCAGGTATTTATTGGTTCCTGTACCAATGGAAGATTAGAGGATTTGATGGTGGCAGCAGATATTTTAAACGGAAATAAGGTGGCGGAATACGTGAAACTGATTGTCACACCGGCCAGCAGGAAGATATATCAGCAGGCTCTGGAGAATGGAACCTTGTCAGTATTATCTGAGGCGGGAGCCATTATTACCCATCCGGGCTGCGGGTTATGCTGCGGCAGAACCGGAGGTATCTTAAGTGACGGGGAGCGGGTGGTTGCCACCAATAACAGGAATTTCCTTGGCAGGATGGGAACATCTAAGGTTGAGATATATCTTGCTTCACCTGTAAGTGCTGCAAAATGTGCGGTGGCGGGAAAGATTACGTTATAAGGCAGGATTGGTTTATATTAGAAAATACTGTGGAGGATTAGAATTACCTTCACGGTATTTTTTGATTTAAACAGGGAAATGTAAGACATATGAGCTTATGTTTAGAAAGGAATACAGAGGAAGGGCAGGTAAATAATTGACGATTAAATGTTCCGATGTTATAATTTGATTTAATAAACAAATAATAAAGTCAAGTTTAGGAACGTACTCATGAAAGAGTATACGAATAATCCGATTCTGATATGAAAAGAACTGTCAGGAGTCAATTTATTGATTCTACAAATGTGGAGGAATTAAAGAATGCGCGGAGTCGAAACAAGAATACAGGAAATACGTCATAAGATTTTTACAGAGGTTGCATGTCTGGCATATGAGTTGGATGGTTCTATTGATAAAAGAATTGAAGAACTTCCATATAAGATAATACCAGGAGAAGTAGGGAGTTTTAGAAATAATGTATTCTGGGAAAGAGCAATTGTTGGAGAGCGTATCCGTCTTGCACTGGGACTTCCTTATCGGAGTGCAGGTACCCATGCTCCCATATCGGAAGGAATAGAAGAAGCAGATAAGCCGGAGAACTATTATACGCCTCCTCTTATTAATGTTATTAAATTTGCCTGCAATGCATGTCATGAAAAGAAAGTATTTGTTACTGATGGATGTCAGGGCTGTCTGGCACACCCTTGTGTGGAAGTCTGTCCAAAGTCCTGCGTCAGCTTAGATCATTTTAACGGCAGGGCGCAGATTGACCAGGATGTATGTATTAAATGCGGAAGATGTGCAGACGTATGTGCTTATAGTGCAATTATTGTTCAAAAGCGTCCATGCATGGTTGCATGTGGTGTAGATGCAATCGGCAGTGATGAAAATGGAAAAGCTGATATTGACTATGACAAATGTGTTTCTTGCGGTCAGTGCCTTGTTAACTGTCCGTTTGGAGCAATAGCAGATAAATCACAGATTTTTCAGGTTATCCGGTCCATTCAATCAGGAGAAAAAGTCTATGCAGCAGTAGCTCCTGCCTTTGTTGGACAATTTGGTCCTAAAGTTACTCCGGGAAAGCTTAGAGCGGCTATGAAAGAGCTGGGATTTGCTGATGTATTTGAAGTTGCAATCGGAGCAGATCTTTGTGCCAACCAGGAGGCAAATGATTTTATTTCAGAAGTGCCGGAACATATTCCTTTTATGGCAACCTCCTGCTGTCCTGCGTGGTCAATGATGGCAAGAAAGATGTTTCCGGAACATGAGAACTGTATTTCTATGGCATTGACACCAATGACGTTAACTGCCCGGCTTATTAAACGTTACCACGAAAATGCGAAGGTTGTATTTATAGGTCCGTGTGCCGCCAAGAAATTAGAGGCAATGCGTAAGTCTGTCAGAAGTGAAGTGGATTTTGTACTGACCTTTGAAGAGATGTCAGGGATATTTACTGCAAGGGATCTGGATTTAGAGAATATTGAAGAAGATATATACGGTGTAAATGATGCTTCCACAGACGGCCGGAACTTTGCAGTTGCAGGCGGTGTTGCAACTGCAGTAGAGTCAGTAATTAAAAAACAGTATCCGGACAGAGAAATTAAGATTGCCAATGCAGAAGGCTTAAGAGAATGCAGGGACTTATTAAAAAAAGCGGTCGCCGGAAAGTATCCTGGTTATCTGCTGGAAGGCATGGCATGTCCGGGAGGATGCGTTGCCGGGGCAGGAACCATGCAGCCCATTAAAAAGTCACAAGCAGTTGTCAACCAATATGCTTTAAAAGCAACTCATAAAGTGGCAGATGAAACAGAACATGTAAAGGAATTAGATAAATTAGTTCACTAAGTGGTAAAGCTTTGCAGCTTCATTCCCGGCGTCGGATGATTAAGGGATACTACTTATTAAAAAATACGCAGCCTGGATGTTGAGCCGGGAGGCGTATTTTTTGCTTTCCGTACACCAGTATTATATCCGGGGTTAAATTGTACTCATGGCAATACCAGGTAATAAAAGATTGCTGTTATGACCCTTTTATGATATGCTTAAATATGCATAATTAAATAACGTTCGATATCAAGTGCAGAAATTGAGAGGGAATCAGGTGAAAATCCTGAACGATCCGGTCACTGTAAGCAGGGAGCAATATCTTCAAAACCATTGTACACAGCGTGTACGAGAAGGGAAGAAGGAGTGATGATCTGTAAGCCAGGAAACCTGCTTGATATGAAGAGATGAAGCTTCCGTGTAAGGCATTGCATCTGAGAGATTCCTTCGAATCTTTTATTTGCGTACCTGTTTTTCTCTTATGGAAAAATGGGTATTTTTGTTGTGGAACGAATGTGCAAAAGAAAAAGAAGGAGAATGAATATGAGAAACAAAAGAGTAACAAACCTGATATTGTCATGGCTTTTTATGATGACAATGATTCTGTCCCTGTCTGCATGCCAGATGCAAGGCAAACCTGCTGCAGAAACAAAAACTGAGGCTGTACAGCAGACTTCACAAGGAGAAATCCAGGACAAAACAACGGTTAATCCTGATGAGGAGATCGTACTTGCAGGATACCGCAATATTGCTCCAGGTGCGGAAGATGCTTATTACTGCAGTGTAATCCTCTATGTATGGGAACCGCTGATCACTATGGATGCAGGCGGGCAGCCAATTGGAAAGCTGGCAAAGAGCTGGGAAATGAGTGAAGATGCCAGGACCTGGACATTCCGGCTGCAGGAGGGCGTTTCCTTTCATGATGGAGAACCCTTTAATGCCGATGCAGTTCTGTATAATTTTGACCGGATGAAATCAGAAATTAAACCTTCAGGTTTTTACAGTTTAAATGTTGGCAGCTTTTATCCCAATTTAGACCAAGTGACCAAAGTTGATGATTATACAGTACAATTGACATTTAAAGAAGCGTCCCCAAGCCTGTTATACACCATGACAAACTTTGGAAGTGCTATGTTCAGCCCAAAGTGTTTTGATGAAAGCTATAATTTTACCGGATTAGCTCAGGGAACAGGCCCCTTTAAGATTCAGGAAAATGTGAAAGACCAGTATGTGCTTCTGGAGCGCAATGAAGATTACTGGGGAGAGAAAGCGGCCGCAAAGACAATCCGGGTGAAAACGATTCCGGATGTGAACACCAGATTTTCTGCGCTCAAATCAGGAGAAATTATGGGAGTCATTGATTTAAAAGCAATCACACCGTCCCTGGCTGTGGAACTGGCAAAAGATTCTCAGTTTGAGATTACAACAACCAATTCCACTATGATTGATTTCCTGTGCTTAAACGGAACAAAGCCACCCTTTGACGACATCAGGATGAGGAAGGCCGTAAGCCTTATGATAGACAGAGAAGCTATTGTAAACCAGATTTACCTGGGATATGCATCTCCGACCAGCAATATCCTGAATTACAGCACACCGTTTTATAAGGAATTCCCTGTAGAATACGACGTTGAACAGGCCAAGATCCTTGCAAAAGAGGTGCTGGGAGAGACCAGGGTTTCTGTGCAGTATCTGGTTCAGCAGAATAATGCAGAGCAGAAGGCAGAAGCAGAGTTAATCGCTGCTATACTGCCGGAAATTGGAATTGATGTAACGATTGAATCTTATGACTGGGCTACGATCAAAGATAGAATGGGCAAGGGAGATTACGGAATTGCCAGAGGACAGCAGGGATTGTCCAATATGGAAGCCATCACTATTTTTAAGCGTTTCATGTATTCTGAAGGTGATCAGAACGTGGCTTACAGCCTTGGCATAAAGGATGAGGAAATTGACTCTTTAATCAACCAGGCCAATGCAGAAATTGATATGACGAAACGCCAGGAAATATACAATAAGCTTCAGGAATTATCTGTAGAAAACCAACCGGTGGTTCCGATTTTCAATGAAAAGACATTAATGGTTTACAATAAAAATCTGTCAGGATACCAGGCGCAGATTTACGGTTTGGATCTCCCCCAAATAGGCTGGGCAAAGTAAGGAGAAGAATATGATCCGATATGCAGGAAAACGGCTTCTGTCCGTCATTCCGGTTTTGATTGGAATATCAGTTATTGCCTTTATACTGGGGCTTATCACTCCGGGAGATCCTGCGGCTATGGCGTTGGGAAGGGACGGTGTTTCTGAGGTCACGCCCCAGCTTCTCGAGGAAAAAAGACAGGAGCTGGGACTTGACCAGCCAGGAGCTGTCCAGTATTTTAACTGGGCAGGAAAGGTTCTGGGGGGAGATTTAGGGAAATCATATTCAGATCATACATCGGTGAGAGGGGAGCTTTTTCGCCGCCTGCCGGTGACACTGACACTTGCCGGATATACAATGGTGCTTGTTTGTATATTCGGTATCCTTTTTGGAGTGTGTTCGGCAGCATTTGTCAACAAAGGTCCTGATGTTCTGCTGAAATTCATCACCAATCTGATGATGGCTTTTCCTTCCTTCTGGCTGGCAATTGTGCTTATCATTGTATTTGGAGAAAATTTAAAAGTTTTGCCTACCAATGGAGTAGGTGGGATCCGTCATATGATTCTGCCGTCAGTCACCTCAGCCAGTGCCACTGTTGCCATGTCGGGGCGGCTGATGCGTTCTTCTCTGTTGGAGGAGTTCGGGAAACAATATATGCTGGCGGCAGATGCTAAGGGGATTAAGAGAATCCGGGTGCTTTTCTGCCACGGATTTCCCAATGCAGTGCTTCCGGTTATCACCCTGTTTGGAAATTACCTGGGGGGAATCTTAGGCGGATCGGCAATTATTGAATCTGTTTTTTCCCTTCCCGGTATCGGCAGTTATGCACTGGAGGCCATACATGCCAGGGATTATCCTGTTATCCAGGGATACGTTCTTTTTTCAGGAATTATTTATGTAGCGGTATCCCTTGGCATTGACTTGCTCTGCGGCCTGCTGAATCCTAAAATAAGGCTGAGAGGAGCATCATGAAGAAAAAATATATAATACCGGGCATGGTGGGGATTGTAATTCTGGCAATCATCATCGGCTTCAGTCTATTGGCTCCGGTTCTGGCTCCGGTGAGCCCGGAAGCTATTGATATGTCCCAGAGCTTAAAGCCTCCTTCCAGAGAGCATCTTTTGGGGACCGATGTTCTGGGAAGGGACATGTTCAGCAGAATACTCTACGGGGGAAGAAGCTCCATGCTGCTGGCCCTGCTGGCTACGGTAGGTTCTATGGCGTTTGGTATGGCTGTGGGGACCCTGGCAGGCTATTATGGGGGAATTCCGGATGAAACGTTCATGGTCTTCCTGAATATCTTCCAGGGGCTTCCGGGAACCAGTCTGATGATAGCAATTGCAGGAATTATGGGTCCCAGCTTTAAAAGTCTTATGATAGCCCTCATTCTCACAAGCTGGACAGGATTTGCCAGAATTATAAGAACCGAGGTCATGAAGCTGAAGACAGAAAATTTTATCGAGGGCCTTAGATGCCTTGGGGCCGGGGATATGACGATCATATGGAAACACATCATACCGAATATGAAAGGAAATACCATTGTTTTGTTTACAACCAGAATCGGCAGATGTATTCTTTCCATATCCGGTTTAAGCTTTCTGGGACTGGGCGTACAGCCCCCTGCTCCGGACTGGAGTGTCATGATCAGTGATGCCAGAATGAATTTCCGGTCTGCCCCTCATTTGATTATGGTACCCGGAATTTGCATGGTACTCCTGCTTTTTTCCATTAATCTTATTGGGGATATGCTTCGTGATATATTCGATAAAAAAGAAGGGGAAGCAGGAGGGTATCAGTAATGGAAGACATCAGGCTGGAAAATCTGGCGGTTCGTTTCCCGGTAAAAGGCGGAGCCGTAGATGCGGTGGACCAAGTTTCAGTCACCTTTAAGTCGGGGGAAATCACCGGGATTATCGGAGAAAGCGGATGCGGAAAGTCGGTGCTGGGAATGGCTGTTCTGGGACTTTTACCAACCTACGCCCATGTGTCCGGAGAGATATGGCTGGGAGAAGATAATCTGCTTAAGCTCACACCTAGGCAAATGAGAACGATCCGGGGCAGAAAAATCGGACTGATTGCTCAAAATCCCGGGGATTCCTTAAACCCTGTAAGGAAAGCCGGGGGGCAGCTTATGGAAGCCCTGGGTTTAAATACCAGAGAAAAATCCTGCCGGAGTGCTGATGCAAGACGGCTGCTTGAGGATTTTGGTTTTTCTGGGGAGCAGGCTGTCCGGGTGTTGAAATCCTATCCTTTTCAATTGAGCGGCGGAATGCAGCAGCGGACGGTGGCCGCAATGGGAATTGCTTCGGGAGCTTCCTGGATTCTGGCAGATGAACCGTCCAAGGGGCTGGATGAGAAATTGAGAGAGCAGATGTATGAGACTTTAAGAAAGGTAAAAAAACATCATGCAAATGGAATGCTCATGATCACCCATGACATTGTGCTGGCGGAAACGCTTTGTGACAGTGTGGCTGTCATGTACAGCGGACAGATTGTGGAAAAGGGAAATTCAGTCATAAAAAGCCCCAGGCACCCTTATACAAAGGGGTTAATTGCTTCTCTTCCTTCCAATGGAATGAATGCCATGAAGGGGCTGGCGCCGGCTCCGGGAGAAGAACTGAAGGG
Organism: Clostridiaceae bacterium; assembly: GCA_902363735.1. Classification (GTDB taxonomy): domain Bacteria; phylum Bacillota; class Clostridia; order Lachnospirales; family Lachnospiraceae; genus Lacrimispora. The sequence goes on along the minus strand of CABJBA010000001.1, from coordinate 316,477 downwards.
TTGTAAGTTTGCCCCAAGATGTCCTTATACATTGCCCAAATGCATGAAAAAAAGGCCGGAAATATACAAGGATGAGTCTGGAATGGTGAGGTGTTTTTTATATGCTTGAAATGAAGAATATTTCAAAGAGCTGGAAGGGAAACGGTGAAGTGCTGAAAGACGTGAGTTTAAGTATTCAAAAGGGCCACTCCTTGGGACTGGTGGGGCCCAGCGGCTGCGGGAAAAGCACTTTGGCAAGAATTTTGCTTTGCCTGGAGCAGGCGGATAGCGGGGAAATCCATTATGAAGGCTGTAAGCTAAATTCAGGCAATAAAAGGCAGATGAAGCAGTACCGCCGTAAAGTCCAGTACATTTCCCAACATCCGGAATCCTTTTTTGATCCCAACTGGAAGCTGGGGAAAAGCATTCGGGAAGCGTCCTTTATTCATGGTCTGAATACACCGGAGCTAAATGAAAAGATTGGAAGTCTGCTTCTTGGGGTTCATTTAAATGAGTCTGTTCTGGAGCGGTATCCTTATCAGGTGAGCGGTGGTGAAATTCAAAGGGCTGCCCTGTGCCGGGCACTTTTACTGGAACCGGAAGTCCTTGTTCTCGATGAGGCAACTTCCATGCTGGACATTTCTGTACAGGCCCAGATTCTCAACATATTAAAAGAAATTCAGAAGGTTCGGAGTTTGTCTTTCCTTTTTATTTCCCATGATGCAGAGGTTGTAACATGGTTTTCGAAAGAAATTTTGGAATTAAAGGAAGGAATGCTTAGGAAAATTTGAAGAAATACAGGTAAGAGTATCTTGATGAATGGAAAAAATCCATGTTCAAGGTACTTTTTTTATATAGAAAAGGTTTATGGATATTATGCCAGGATAGGAAAGGGTTAGAGCAAGATTATAAATAGATGGATTGCGTATGACGGGGTAAAATGGAAGATGTAAAGAGTTAAACATATATAATGAAATTTTTTGAGAGAAAAAGGAGAATATAATGGAGAACGTAAAAGGAGCCACACCTTATTATGATAATGGTCTGGGAATTGTGTATGTTATGGAGTCAGGTGAAATAATTGTTTTAAATTCTCCGGATTGCCGGGGAAAGCAACTAAATGATGCGGAGGAAAAGAATGCCGAAGATGTTGGGTATATATCCATAGATATACCGGAATTTGGGAGGCTGGCTTTATATCCGGAGATAGATGGGGTAACGTTAGTTCCCGTGAAAAAATGAAAAGGAGCCCCTTTATATTGGCGGGACTCCTTTGTTGTATAAAAATCATTGCTGCTCTTTGTATTCTGATGGGCTTTTACCGGTATGTCTCTTAAAGGTTTTGTAGAAATAACTATAATTGTGAAAACCTGCTTTTTCAGCAATTTTATTGACCGGTATGCCGCTGTTAAGCAAGCGGCAGGCCTGCTCGATTCTCTTTTCAACGATATAATTTGTTAAAGTAGAATTTGTGACTTTCTTAAAAATTCTGCACATATAATATTCGCTGTAGTTTATTTTCCGGGCCAGCTTATTTAACGATAAATCTTCGTTAAGATGATCGTTGATATAGTTTACCAGTTCTGAAATAGCGGAAATATGCCTGGAGTCAGCGTTATCAAAATGGATGCCGTCGTAACAGTCATTAAACAAATAGGCAGTCAGTTGATGAATCAAAGCTTTTTCAAATATATCTTTCCCATACTCAGGCTTTTCGTTACTGAACATGTCCAGTAAATTTAAGTATTTTTCAAAGAATTTGTCCTCAACATGAAATACAGGATAGTTTTTGTTTTCTTTTGAGAAAATATTTAACAGATTGGAATGTGGGGTATTAAAGGATAACAAGAGATTAGGATCAATGCAGATACTGAACCGTTCATAAGGCATGTTTTTATTGTAAATCAGAGTATGGGGATCGAACATATTGATTAAGGCAATATCACCCCGCGTTACTTCATACTCTTTATCATTGATTTTAAAAACACCTGCACATCCCAAATATATTACTATTTCATAAAAGTCGTGATAATGCAGCTTGGCTGTCAATTCATTATTGGAATTACGGAACAAACAATTGTAATCTCCGGTATAGATTGAAAATCTTGATAAAAATGCAGCTTTCAAGTAATCACCTCCTTATGTTGAATTCTATATTCATTTTCCGGTTGTGTCAACAAAATCGCAGGATATGAAATCTATTGCGCAGAATGGTCAATCTGCTGTGTGTGGTCAGCCTGTTTTTGGGAATTGAAAGGAGCAGCAGAAGTCTTGATTAATCAACTGAATTAAGACTTTTTGATTGTTAAAAAGGTCACAAAATATTGAGCAAAAAAGCGGTTGACATGATTGAAGTAGTCTGATAATATCAATATTAAATAACGGAAGAAGAATTCGAGAGAGAGCAGAAAACATGCCGCCGAAGGGGAATGCGAAAACTCTCAGGCAAAAGGATCGGATTTGGACGTAACTCTGGAGAACATTTATGTACCGAAGAAGTCAATCTTTCAGGTAAAAGGACAGAGGCAGTTAGGAATATCTTATAGGGATATTTTTTTCTGCCTCTTTTTGTTAGATAAATGGAGGACTTTCCTATTTATATATAAATTTCAAGGAGGATTACGATATGGAGTTAAAAACACCGCTTTATGAAATGCATTTGAAGTATCATGGCAAAATAGTCCCTTTTGCCGGGTACCTCCTTCCCATCCAGTATGAACAGGGAATTATCAAGGAACATATGGCAGTAAGAACGGGAGCCGGACTTTTTGACGTTTCCCATATGGGAGAAATCATCTGCAGGGGGAAAGATGCATTAAAAAACCTGCAGTGGATTCTGACAAATGATTTCACTGATATGGTGACCGGGCAGGCAAGGTACAGTCCTATGTGCAATGAATATGGAGGGACGGTAGATGATCTGATTGTGTATAAGAAACATGAAGAGGAATATTTTATTGTGGTAAATGCCTCTAATAAGGATAAAGACTACCAGTGGATGCTGGAGCATCAGTCAGGGGATGTTGTATTTGAAGACATATCCCATCGGATTTCTCAAATAGCCTTACAGGGTCCTAAAGCCCAGCAAATTCTGACAAAACTGACCACAGATATTCCGGAAAAATATTATCATGCTGTATTTGATGCAAAGGTGGCCGGAATTTCCTGTGTTGTTTCCAGAACCGGGTATACGGGTGAGGACGGATTTGAACTTTATATAGACAATGAATATGCAGAACCCATGTGGGAAACTCTTTTAGACGCCGGTAAAGAATATGGTCTTATCCCCTGCGGGCTGGGAGCCAGAGATACCTTAAGGCTGGAGGCTGGAATGCCCCTTTACGGTCATGAAATGAATGATGAAATCAACCCTGTGGAAATAGGCCTGGGATTTGCCGTAAAAATGCATAAGGAAGATTTCATAGGAAAAGATCATTTGCCGGATAAGGATTCCCTGACCAGAAAGCGGGCGGGCTTAAAAGTAACCGGACGGGGAATCATACGGGAACAGGAGGAAGTCCTTGCAAATGGGAAGAAGATCGGTTTTACCACATCGGGAACCCACTGTCCCTACTTAGGCTACCCGGTTGCCATGGCTATTTTGGATAAGGAATATACAACAGCGGGTACCAAGGTAACCGTAATGGTCAGAGGAAGAGAAGTAGAGGCAGAAGTCGTGCCCCTTCCATTTTATAAAAAATCAAAATAATTAATTTAAGAAAGTACCCTTCAGGCATATTTATGCAAAATGTAAGGGAAAACACAGTGAAAAGGAGACGGAATTATGAAGGTATTGGAAAATCTGATTTACACAAAAACACATGAATGGGTAAAGTTTGAGGATGAGACAACTGCTTTGGTGGGACTTACAGATTATGCCCAGCATACACTGGGAGAGCTTGTATTTGTGAACCTTCCGGAGGAAGGTGATGAAACAGAAGCAGGCAAGTCATTTGCCGATGTGGAGTCAGTAAAAGCTGTTTCCGATGTGTATTGTCCTGTAACAGGAGTTGTGGCAGAAATTAATGAGGAGCTTCTCGGTGCGCCTCAAACTATCAATGAGGCCCCTTACGAAGCCTGGTTTGCAAAAATTACTGATATTTCGGATAAGGAAGAATTCTTAAGCCCTGAGGAGTACGAAGAATTTGTAAAAAACGAGATCGAATAAAGAGGAGGTGCGCTTATGGGTTCATTTATACCTGCAACCGATCAGGACAGAAAAGAAATGCTGTCAGCTATTGGAGTTGAGAAAATAGAAGATCTTTTTAAACAGCTTCCCCAGGAGATCATGCTGAACAGAGAATTAAACCTTCCCCGGGGAATGTCTGAACTGGAAGTGTATAGGAAGATGGAAGGCATAGCAGCAAAGAATAAGGTGTTTCCGGTGGTTTTTAGAGGGGCAGGTGCTTATAAGCACTATATTCCTTCTGTTGTAAAAAGTGTGCTGTCCAAAGAAACCCTGTATACCGCTTACACTCCCTATCAGGCGGAACTGAGCCAGGGGATTTTGCGTTCCATATTTGAATACCAGACCATGATCTGTGAACTGACGGGAATGGATGCAGCCAACGCTTCCGTGTATGATGGTGCTGCCGCGGCTGCAGAAGCTGTGGCTATGTGCAGAGACAGGAAAAAGAATAAGGCCTTTGTTTCCGCAGCGGTTCATCCTCAGATTATGGAGACTATAAAAACATATTGCTTTGGAAATGGAATAGAGCTGGCCGTCATTCCTGAAAAAGACGGCCTTACAGATGCAGATTTCTTAAGGGAACAGACGGACAGCCGGACTGCATGTGTTTACATTCAAAATCCCAATTATTACGGCAGCCTTGAGCCGGCAGAGGAGATCGGAACCATAGCAAGGGAATCTGGTGCAAAGTATATTATGGGAGTAAATCCTGTTTCCCTGGCACTTTTAAAGACACCGGGAGAGTACGGTGCTGATATTGCGGTTGGAGAAGGGCAGCCCCTAGGACTTCCTCTGTCATTTGGAGGACCCTATATCGGGTTTATGGCTTGTACCAGGGAGATGACCCGGAAACTGCCTGGAAGAATTGCCGGGGAAACGGTTGACGCCAACGGAAAGACCGGGTATGTTCTGACCCTTCAGGCCAGGGAACAGCACATCAGGAGAGAAAAAGCATTGAGCAACATCTGTTCCAATCAGGCCCTTTGCGCCCTGGCGGTATCAGTGTATTTATCAGCAATGGGGCCGGAAGGGCTGAGAGAAGCAGCGGTTCAGTCCATGTCAAAGGCTCATTATATGGCTGACCGTTTGGAATCCATCGGATATCCGGTTATAAATGAAGGGGAATTCTTCCATGAGTTTGTAACTGTCTCCAAGGCTGCCCCGGAAGATGTGATGAGGGCGCTGGAGGAACAGGGAATTCTCGGAGGATATCCTTTAACCGGTGAAAGAGCCGGACAAATATTATGGTGCTGTACGGAACTGAATGCAAAGGATGACATTGACCGTGTTATAGACATTCTGAAGGAGGTGTAAGAGTATGCTGATATTTGAAAAGGGACGGGAAGGAAGATGCTTAAGCATTTTGCCGGAGTGCGATGTTCCGGTTACCATGCCTGATGAAGGAAGTTTAAGAAAAAGAAGTCTGCATCTGCCCCAGATGTCTGAAAATGATATAAGCAGGCATTATACAGAGACTGCAAAAATGGCATACGGTGTCAATGACGGTTTTTATCCTTTGGGCTCCTGTACGATGAAATATAACCCTAAGATCAACGAAGACACTTCCTCACTTCCCGGTTTTGCCCAGATTCATCCGCTGCAGCCGGAGCATACGGTCCAGGGCTGTCTGGAGGTGCTGAAAACAGCAGAGCAGTATCTTTGTGAAATCACGGGAATGGACCGGATGACATTTCAGCCGGCAGCAGGAGCTCATGGGGAATTCGTGGGTCTATTGCTGATGAAGTCGTACCATGAAAGCCGGGGCGATAAAAAGAGGACTAAAATCATAGTTCCGGATTCCGCTCATGGAACCAATCCTGCAAGCGCATCTATGGTGGGGTTCTCAGTGGTCAGCATTCCATCGGCATCAGACGGAGGAGTGGATTTGGAGGCACTGAAAAAGGCAGTGGGAGAGGACACCGCAGGTCTTATGCTGACCAATCCCAACACCTTAGGGCTTTTTGATAAAAACATATTGGAGATCACAAAAATAATCCATGATGCAGGAGGTCTGGCCTATTATGACGGAGCCAATTTAAATGCTGTTATGGGCATGGTAAGACCCGGTGATATGGGCTTTGATGTGGTTCATTTAAATCTTCATAAAACCTTTTCCACCCCTCACGGAGGCGGAGGTCCAGGAAGCGGGCCAGTGGGCTGCAAAAGTCTTTTAGCGGAATTTCTACCTGGTGATTTAGCGGAGAAGGAAGACCGGTATTTCTTTGGAAATCCGCCTCAAAGCATGGGCAGGGTGAAGAGCTTTTACGGAAACTTTCTGACCGTGGTCAGGGCTGCCACTTATCTGCTTATGCTTGGAAAAGAGGGGATTCCTGAGGCATCACAGCATGCGGTATTAAATGCCAACTATATGATGGCAAAATTAAAGGATATTTATGATATGGCATATCCGGGACTTTGCATGCATGAGTTTGTCATGAGTCTGGCAAGACTTAAAAAGGAAACCGGAGTATCGGCTATGGATATTGCAAAGGGCTTTTTAGACCATGGAATCCATCCGCCTACCATGTATTTTCCGCTGATTGTGCCGGAAGCATTAATGGCAGAGCCTACGGAGACAGAATCCAAGGAAACTCTGGATTATGTTATTTCTGTATTCCGAAGTCTTTATGAAACAGCAAAAACCGATCCGGAAACTCTGCATCAGGCTCCTGTCAGTACACCGGTTACCAGACTTGATGAAGTGAGAGCTGCCAGAAATCCAATATTGAAATACGACTTCTCAGATAAGGAAACAGACAAAGATGATACAGGAAATTAAATATACAGAGGGCAACAGTTATGATCCCTATTTAAACCTTGCCATTGAAGAATATTTACTGGAAAGTACAGGGAAGAATGACTGCACCTTATACCTTTGGCAGAATGAAAATACCGTTGTAATCGGAAAAAATCAGAATCCATGGAAGGAATGCAGGATTCGGGAGCTGGAGCAGGATGGCGGACATCTGGTAAGACGGCTTTCGGGGGGAGGTGCTGTATTCCACGACCTCGGTAATCTGAATTTTACATTTCTTGTTCATAAGGGAAATTATGATCTGGAAAAGCAGCTGGATGTGATTTTAAGCGGGGTCAAAAAACTGGGAATCCACGGGGAAAAATCAGGACGGAACGATATTACAGTGTCAGGACGGAAGTTTTCCGGCAACGCTTTTTATACCAGAGGAGACAAATGCTATCATCATGGAACTTTGATGGTCCGTGCGGATCTGGATAAATTATCTAAATATCTGCAGGTTTCAAAGGATAAACTGGCATTAAAAGGAGTGGATTCTGTCAGATCCAGAGTGACCAATCTTTCGGAATACAGGCCTGATCTGACCATCGGTCTGTTAAAGGAGAAGCTTCTGGAGGCTTTTGAAGAAATATATGGGTGCAAAGCGGCTTTTTGCAGGCAGGAGGAACTGGATCAGAAAGCATTGGCAGAGGGACGGGAGAAATTCTCTTCCTGGAACTGGGTCTATGGCCGGAATATGGATTTCCAGTATGAACTTTCAAAACGGTTTATATGGGGAAATGTGATCTGGCAGTTTCAGGTAAATGCAGGAATGATAAAGGATCTGCAGGTGTTTTCTGACTCCATGGAACCGGATCTTATGGATTTGCTTCCTGGTTATATAAACGGATGTAAATATGACAATGATGAGATCTGCGGCAGACTGGAACTGGTTCCTGAAAAAAACCAGGCCCATCGTACTATTATCGAGGATTTAAAAGAGTTTTTTGCAACTGCAGATTTGTAAAAATCAAGGGCGTTTGAAATTAACTTCAGACGCCCTTTCAGGAGGGATTGGATGGAGGAAATATATGATCTGCTCATTATCGGCGCGGGCCCTGGAGGATATGTGGCGGCTATTAAGGCTGCAAAGCTGGGGATGAAGACAGCGGTCATAGAAAACCGGGAAACAGGAGGCACTTGTTTAAACCGGGGCTGCGTTCCGGCCAAGGCCATGCTCCATGCCGCTAAGCTATATCAGGAGGTCTTGTCAGGAGAACAGTTCGGCATCATTTCAAAGGATGTAAGCTGCGATTACGGCAAGGTGATGTCCTATAAAAATGAAACATCTGAAAGCCTCAGACTTGGTGTGGAACAGCTTTTAAAAGGAAATAAGGTAGAGCGGATTCATGGAACCGGATCACTGGAAAAGGATGGAAGTGTCAGAGTCACAACAGAGGACGGAGAAATGCTTCTTCAAGGCAAACATATACTGCTGGCAACAGGGTCCAGGCCTTCTTTTCCGCCTATTGAGGGAATTAATCTTCCCGGAGTTATGACCAGCGATGAACTGTTCCAGCTTGACCATGTGCCGGAAAGTCTGATTATTATAGGAGGCGGAGTTATAGGAGTGGAATTTGCCACCGTATTTGCCTCTTTTGGTTCTAAAGTCATGCTTTTGGAGGCTGAGGAACGGCTTCTGCCCGGTCTGGATAAAGATATTTCACAGAATTTAAAGCTGGTTCTGAAAAAAAGAGGTGTTGATATTTACACCAGGGCGTTTGTCCAGAAAATAGAAAAAGAGGGACATGATTTTATCTGTACTTTTTTGGAAAAAGGAAAAAGTAAAGAAACAGTGAGAGTTTTAAAATGCCCTTATCTGCTATCAGCAACCGGGCGAAGCCCCAATACAGATGGATTGATGGAGGAGGGCATTTCCCTGGAAATGAGCAGGGGGAAAATTGTGGTAAAGGAGAATTTTGAGACCACCATAGCAGGAGTATATGCCATTGGTGATGTGATCGGAGGAACACAATTGGCTCACGCTGCCAGTTCTCAGGGAATCTGTGCGGTGGAGGCTATGAACGGAGAAGAACTGTCAATTGATTTGTCAGTCATTCCATCCTGCGTTTACACTGATCCTGAAATTGCTTGTGTGGGAATAACGGAAGAGCAAGCGAAAGAAAAGGGAATTGAGATTGCTGTTGGAAAGTTCTTAACCCATGGAAACAGCAAATCCTTTATCACCAGGGAAGAAAGAGGCTTTGTTAAGGTGGTAGCGGATAAGGAAACTGGCGTATTACTGGGGGCTCAGATGATGTGTGCCAGGGCTACAGATATGATTGGAGAAATGGGGACAGCAATTTCCAACAATCTCACTGCAAGACAGATTTTAAAGGCCATGCGGGCCCATCCTACCTATAATGAATCAGTGGCAGAAGCGCTGGAGGACTGTATTGGCGGAGCAATTCATGCCCTGCCCCGCAAATAATACTGCAATTGAGTTTTTTCCTAAATTATGGTAATATAATAAGAACTCGTGAACATCAGAAAAATGATTTCGTATTCATTCAAGGAGGAAAGCATTGTGAGGTTTTTTGTAGACACGGCAAATTTAGAGGAAATTAAGAAAGCAAATGAAATGGGGATTATCTGCGGAGTGACAACCAATCCGTCGCTGATTGCAAAAGAGGGGAGAGATACCAAGGCAGTGGTAGAGGAAATTGCAGCCCTGGTTGACGGTCCGATCAGCGGTGAAGTGAAGGCCACTACGGTTGATGCAGAAGGAATGATTGCAGAGGGAAGGGAAATTGCCTCCATTCACTCTAACATGGTTGTGAAAATTCCTATGACAGTGGAAGGCTTAAAGGCTGTTAAGGTGCTGAGGTCAGAGGGGATTAAAACCAACGTGACCCTGGTTTTTTCAGCAGCACAGGCGCTTTTGGCAGCCAGAGCAGGAGCTACTTATGTTTCACCTTTCTTAGGAAGACTGGATGATATTTCCATGCCGGGAATTGAACTGATCGGGGATATTGCGGAGATATTTATGATTCATGAGATTGAAACAGAAATTATTGCGGCAAGCGTGAGAAATCCCATTCATGTGATTGACTGTGCAAAAGCAGGGGCTGATATAGCAACTGTACCGTTTCCTGTTTTAGTTCAGATGACCAAGCATCCTTTGACAGACCAGGGAATTGAAAAGTTCCAGGCTGATTATAAAAAAGTGTTCGGAGAGTAAGAAATAATTTAAAATGCCGTAATTGCAGCCTTTAGAGGAATCAGCCTCTGGCCCCAGTTACGGCGTTTTTCTATTTGCCGTGGTCTTTGCTCTGTGGTAAAATGGTATTAATAGGCAATTATAAAAATCAGGAGGTGCAGCAAATGAAAGATCCGATTCAGAAATATTTTCAGGTGGGAACGATCCAGTGGATGAGCCATCCGCCTGCTCAATACGATATTCTGGATTCTGTAAAAAGAATTGCATGTGATGAGTATTTTGGAGCCATTGAGCTGACTCAGATTGCTGACGACGAAAAGAGAAAACAGGTAAAAAAGATGCTGGAGCAGTCTCATCTTACTGTGTGCTACGGTGCTCAGCCCAGACTGTTAGGTCCTAAGTTAAATCCTAATGATATCGATGAAGAAGGACGAAAAGCGGCAGAAAGAACCCTTTTGGAAGCAATTGACGAGGCTGAATATCTGGGGGCTAAGGGAATTGCATTTCTGGCAGGAAAATGGGAGCCGGCAACAAAAGACCAGGCTTATGAGCAGCTTTTAAAAACCACAAGAAACTTATGCGATTATGCATCCTCAAAAGGGATGATGGTGGAATTGGAGGTATTTGATTTTGATATGGACAAGGCAGCCCTCATCGGACCGGCTCCCTATGCGGCGAGGTTTGCAGCGGACATGAGGATGAGCCATAACAACTTTGGGCTGATGGCTGACCTATCCCATTTTCCAACCACATATGAAACCAGTAAGTTTGTAATCCAGACACTTCGTCCCTACCTCACCCATTTCCACATCGGAAACGCTGTTGTGAAGACAAATTGTGAGGCTTATGGAGACCAGCATCCCAGATTTGGTTATCCCAATAGTGCCAATGATGTGGAGGAATTAAGAGATTTCTTTACAGTGCTGAGAGAAGAAGGCTTTTTCAACAGCAAAACCCCATACATCCTATCCATTGAAGTAAAACCCTGGGCAGACGAAGACGGAGATATTATCCTTGCCAGTACAAAACGTGTCATTAACCGGGCATGGGCACTTCTGGAGGATTAAAGAATAAAACGGTGATTTCAGACATTAGAATGGGAGGCAAAAAGATGAAAATTGTGGTATTAGATGGATATACGGAAAATCCGGGAGATTTATCCTGGAGGGGAATGGAGCAGTTTGGCGAGGTTACAGTATATGAAAGAACTCCGGAGAAACTGATTATTGAGCGGATTGGTGATGCAGAAGCAGTCTATACCAATAAAACCCCTTTAAGTAAATCTACCTTGGAAGCATGTCCCGGCATCAAGTATATCGGTGTGCTGGCGACGGGCTACAACGTGGTGGATATTGATGCGGCAAAGGAAAGAGGAATTCCAGTATCAAACATCCCTTCATATGGAACTGAAGCTGTTGCTCAGTTCACCATTGCTCTGCTGCTGGAACTTTGCCACCGCATAGGGGACCATTCCCGGTCTGTCATGGAGGGGGATTGGATAAAAAGTGATGATTTTTGCTATTGGAATTACCCTCTTACGGAACTGGCTGGAAAAACCATGGGAATTATTGGATTTGGAAAAATCGGACAGGCTACGGCTAAGATTGCCCAGGCTTTAGGAATGAAGATTCTGGCTTATTCCAGAACCAGAGAGGAAGGCCTGGAAACAGAAATTTTCCGTTATGGGGAGCTTGACCAGCTTCTGGCAAATTCAGACGTGATTTCTCTCCATTGCCCGCTTAATCCTGATACTCAGGGGATGATCAATAAAGAAACGATTGCTAAAATGAAGGATCATGTTATGATTCTCAACAGTTCCAGAGGCCCTTTGATTGTGGAAGAGGATTTAAAGGAGGCATTAAACAGCGGTAAAGTCGGAGGAGCAGCAGTTGACGTTATTTCGGCAGAACCGATGAAAGAGGATAATTCCCTTTTGAAAGCCAAGAACTGCATTATCACTCCTCATATTGCCTGGGCTCCAAAGGAAACGAGACAAAGGCTGATGGACATTGCAGTGGATAACTTAAAGGCTTATGCCAAGGGCTGCCCCCAGAATGTTGTTAATAACGGGTAATTTTTTTCAGAATGCCGGTAAAAATATAAGGTTTGTGGAATGAAAAAGGAGTATTGCAATTATGATGAAATAAAATGACATTTGACTGGAAGAGGAGAGGCATATGATAGTTTCATGGATGACAACAAACCAGTGCAATCTTAAATGCAAGCATTGCTATCAGGATGCGGGCAGTAAAAAGACGGATGAATTGACAACAGAGGAAGCGAAAAAACTGATTGATGAAATTACTGCCGCAGGATTTCGCATTATGATTTTCAGCGGAGGGGAACCGCTGATGCGCCCTGACATTTATAATTTGGTATCTTATGCCTCCGGTAAGGGGCTCAGGCCTGTTTTCGGCACCAATGGAATGCTGATTACGGAGGAGGTGGCTAAAAAACTGAAGGCGTGTGGTGCTGCATCTATGGGAATCAGCCTTGACAGCCTGGATGAAGATAAGCATAACCAGTTCAGGGGAGATGAAAACGCATACGGTCTTACTCTTAAGGGAATCGAAAACTGCAAAAAGGCAGGTCTGCCTTTTCAGCTGCATACGACTATCATGGACTGGAATCAGGACGAGGTAAGCCATATCATTGATTTTGCGGTGAGTGCCGGAGCGGTTGCAAGTTATTTGTTTTTTCTGATTCCCGTTGGCAGAGGAATATATCTGGAGGAAACTTCCCTGGAAGTGATGGAATATGAGAAGCTTTTGCAGACCGTTATGGCCAAGCAAAAGGAGGTTTCAATTGATATAAAGCCTACCTGTGCCCCTCAGTTTACAAGAGTTGCAAAGCAGATGGAGGTGGATACCCGTTTTACCAGAGGTTGTCTTGCAGGACTTTCCTATTGTGTGGTCAGCCCTGTGGGAAAGGTCCGTCCCTGTGCTTATATGGTTGAGGAAGCAGGAGATATCCGCAAGGACACTTTTGACCGTATATGGAGGAACAGCAGCCTGTTTGAAAACCTGCGCACCCAGAATTACAAGGGGACATGCAGGGAATGCACCTATGTGAAAGCATGCGGAGGCTGCCGGGCCAGGGCAGGATATTATCATGAGGGTGATTATATGGCAGAGGATAGTTACTGCGCTTTTGGAAAACAATTATTGGAAGAAGGAGCCTTGCTCAATTGAAGATAAAAATAATGGCTTATGCAGTGATGTTTCTTATGGTGTTGAACGGGCTTGCAGGATGCGGAAAAAAAGTGGCAGAACCGGCTGCTGCTGTCCAGGAAGGATACCGGTTTACCGATGCCCTGGGACAGGAGATAACAGTAAAGAATCCCAGACGAGTGGTGGCCCTGATGGGAAGCTTTGCAGAAATCTGGCTTTCAGCCGGAGGTACTTTAGCAGGTGTTACGGATGATGCGTTTGAGGAAAGAGGGCTGGAGCTTTCAGAGGAAATTGTTTCTGTAGGGAAGTTTAACAGTCCCAGTACAGAAAAAATCATAGCTTTAAATCCGGATCTAGTTCTGCTTTCCTCAGAAACAAAGGAACATGTTGCACTAAAAGAAGTTTTTATACAGGCAGGCATTCCGGCGGTTTACTTTAATGTGACTCATTTTGAGGACTATCTTTCCATGCTTAAAACATGTACAGAAATGACGGGAAAGCATGAGCAGTTCCAGGAAAAGGGATTAGATGTGGAAACCCGGATTAAAGAAATTCTTTCTGCCTCAAGGCCTCAGACAACACCATCTGTTTTACTCCTCATTACCTACTCCGGCGGAGCAGCGGCTCAGAATTCCAAGACCATGACAGGGAAAATGCTGAGGGACTTAGGCTGCATCAATATTGCCGATGAAAATCAAAGCGTGCTGAAGGAATTTAACATGGAAAGCATTGTAAAGGAAGATCCGGATTATATCTTTGTGATTCCTATGGGAAATGATGATGACCTTGCCAGGAAGAATTTAAAAGAAACCATTGAAAAAAATCCGGCGTGGAGCGGTCTTGCTGCTGTAAAAAACGGCCGCTATATTCTTTTGCCAAAAGAAAAATTTCTGTATAAACCAAATGGAAAATGGGCAGAAAGTTATACATACCTTTGGGAGATTATTTATGGAACGAAATAATAAAGCTAGGATTCTGATTATCCTTTTGTCGGCCGCAGGGCTGGCGGCTTCTGTTTTGCTGGGGCTGTGTCTGGGAGCCACTAATATCCTGCCTTCTGTACTGATTGCCACCCTCTTTGGAGGTGATCCTGATGATTCCCTATACCGGATACTTCTTACGGTGCGCCTGCCCAGAGTGACGGGAGCCCTGCTTGCAGGAAGCGCTTTGGCAGTATCCGGTACTGTGATCCAATCTGTTCTGAATAATCCTCTGGCAAGCCCTAATGTTATAGGAGTCAATGCAGGAGCGGGACTGCTGGTTCTGCTGACTTCTGCTTTTCTTCCGGCAGCCCCTTTGTTTTTGCCTTTAGCGGCATTTTCCGGGGCTCTTCTGGCATGTATGCTGGTTTTGTCAATTACCATGCTTACCAGGGTATCAAGAATTTTGCTGGTTTTGACAGGCTTTGTAGTCAACAGTATTTTCAGCGCAGGGATGAATTCAATTATGATTCTGTATCCTGATGCTTATGTAGGGGCGGGAAATTTTCTTGTAGGGGGGCTTTCTGCAGTTACTTCCGGCGCCCTTGTTTACCCCGCAGTTTTTATTGGAGCCGGGCTTATTCTGGCTTTGTTAAGTTCCAAAGGACTTAATATTTTAAATCTTGGAGCGGACAGTGCAAAGGCCCTGGGCATGAATGTAAACGCATGCCGTTGTATTTATTTAACTATTGCGGCTATTCTGGCAGGAGCAGCAGTCAGTTTTGCAGGAATGATCGGCTTTGTAGGCCTTTTAGTTCCTCATGGGGTGAAATTAATCATAGGACAGGATAATAGGTTTGCTATTCCTGCCAGTGCCCTGGCAGGAGGTATGTTTGTTATTTTATGTGACCTGTTGGCCAGAACATTGTTTCTTCCGTATGAACTTCCGGTGGGAATTCTGATGTCATTTCTGGGAGGTCCGTTCTTTCTCTATCTGATCTTAAAAAACAGGCAAAAGGGGTGAGAGGAAATTATGATCAGACTGGAAGGTGTGACTTATTCCTATAGTAAGCAGCCGCTGATTCAGGAAATGAATTTAAACTTTGAAAAGGGGAAGATAACCACCATCATCGGTCCCAATGGCTGCGGAAAAAGTACGGTGTTAAAGCTGGCTTCCCGGCTTTTGCTTCCAAATAAGGGGAAGGTATTTTTAGAAGAGAACGAGATCAGCTCCATGAAACGGAAAGAGTTTGCCAAAAAGGTATCCGTGTTGATGCAAAGCGGCTACATACCTGAAATGGCGGTGGAGGATGCAGTGATGTCGGGAAGATATCCCCATCAGTCTCCCATCAGCATATCTTCTGCCGAGGATAAACGGCTGATGGAATATGCCATGGAGGTGACCTGCTGTCAGTCGCTCCGGAGAAAAAGCCTGCGCCAGCTGTCCGGGGGAGAGCGCCAGAGGGTCTTTCTTGCTATGGTATTGGCTCAGGACACTCCGGTTATTTTTCTCGATGAACCAACCACCTATCTGGATATCAATGTTTCCTATGAAATTATGGATATGATAAGCCGCTTAAACAAAGATCTTGGAAAGACCATCGTGCTGGTTCTTCATGACCTGAATCTGGCGTTGAATTATTCAGACCGTCTGGCTGTGATGGAAAAGGGGAGGGTGGCTGCCTATGAGGACGCATCCAGCTCCAAGATTCACAGATGTATCAGTGATATCTTTAAGGTGGATATCCGGCGTATGACGGAGAGTGGAAGATCTTATTATTATTCCTTTAAAATGTAATGGAATAAAAATATATTGACAATAAATGAATGATCGTTTATTATAGAATCATAGAGGTGATGGCATGAGAAAAAAAGATGACGAAAAGGTGAAAAGCATTAAAGAAGCGGTAATCAAGCTGATCCTGCAGGAGGGCTTTCACGGCACCTCTGTCTCTAAAATTGCCAGGCTGGCAGGGGTATCGCCGGCGACAGTATATATCTATTTTGAGAACAAGGAAGATATGCTCCACGACATATACACGGAGTATTCAGAGGAAATCTATGATTATCTCCTTGAGTGTATAAACCGGGAAATGGAAGGGCGCAGTCAGATTGAAATGCTGATCCGCAGTTACTACAACTATATATCAGAGAACAGAGAAGTTTTCAGCTTTGTAGAGCAGTTTTCAAACTGTCCCTCCTTAGCCAATAACTGTTCCGGAAAAAAGGGTGTCTGTAATATCTACGATTTGATGACAGACATGAAGAGGAACCGCATCATAAAGAATTATCATGAAGATAATTTATTGGCGATCGTGTTTCAGCCGGTAAAAGTGATTGCCATTGATAGCTGCAAAAGCGAAGATCAGAAGGCAGATCTTCTGCAGGAAATGATTCAGATTATTCAGGATGCAATATTATTATAAGGTATTTGACAGGCGGGATTCTTTTGTAAAGCTGTTCTTACAAAAAGTCTCGCAAAAAATTCACTATAATTAAACGAACATTCACTTTTGAATACACAGAAAGGATAAAACTATGATGAATAACTATGAAAGCAAAACAGGAATCATTTTTCCTATATCAAATAAAGTTGTACTTCCCCACACCGACGCTATGTTCCTTTTTGAATCTATAAACGATAGCCATATTAAGTACTTAGAAGATGGGGAAACCGTAAAAATTGCCCTTCCTATGGGCAGCAGCTTTAAAGAAGCAGATTTTCATAAAGTTGGTGTGATCTTTGCGGTAAGCAGTGCAGAGCTTACAGAAAAAGGTGCCAAAGTGGCCGCAAGGATTCTGGACCGGGTGGAAATAGGAGAAATACGGACAGAAGGCGGTATCACATATGCCCAGTACCGGATTAGTCCTGATCAGGAGGACTTAGATGAAAAGAGCCGGGAGGAAATTCTTGGCTATATTAAAAACATTACCAGTGATATCAGTGCGAAATTTACAGGCGGAGAGCAGTATCAGAGAGTGGTTAACAATTTTCATGACATAAATTCTCTTATCTCATATTTATCCCAGTTCACACAGATACCGGCTCAGGAAAAGTATGAGCTTTTGGAAATGAGCTCCTTAAAAGAACGAAGCCTGCGTTTTATGGATTATCTGCTAAAGCAGAAGGAAATGATTGAGCTTCAGATGGAGATTTCCGAGAAGTTCTCAGAAAAGGCTAATAAGAATTACCGGGAAACCGTGCTCAGAGAGCAGTTAAAGGCTATTCAGGAAGAGTTAAACGAGGGCAAAGAAGGCGGCAAAAAAGATGTGGATTACTTAACCAGAATAGAAGAAGCCGGTATGCCCGATGAGATTAAGGAAGCTGCTTTGGAAGAACTGGACAAATTAAACGAACAGGAGTCCAACAGGCCTGAATATAATATCATACGCAATTACTTAGACCTCCTCGTCCAGCTTCCATGGAAAAAGGAAGGGGCAAAGTCCATTGATCTGGAACATGCCAGAAAGATTTTAGATGATCAGCATTACGGTCTTAAAAAAGTGAAGGACCGGATTATTCAGCATCTGGCAGTTATGCAGTTAAATAAGAATAAGAAAGGTTCCATACTGCTTCTTGTAGGACCTCCCGGAACGGGAAAGACCAGCTTGGGTAAAAGCATTGCAGAAGCTCTTGACAGAACATACATCCGCTTAAGTCTGGGCGGGGTTCGTGATGAATCAGAAATCAGAGGACACAGGAGGACTTATGTAGGGGCCATGCCGGGAAGAATTATACAAAGCATGAAAAAGGCAGGGGCAACCAATCCAGTTATGATCTTGGATGAGGTTGATAAGCTGATGTCCGGCGGTTTCAGCGGGGATCCGGCCAGTGCTCTGTTAGAGGTTCTGGACCCGGAGCAGAACAATACCTTTACCGATCATTACTTAGATCTTCCCTATGATTTATCCGATGTCTTTTTTGTTGCAACAGCTAACTCCCTGGATACCATACCAGGCCCCTTATTAGACCGTATGGAGATCATTCAGATATCCAGTTACACAGCAGATGAAAAATTTTTCATTGGAAAAAAGCACCTGATTCCATCTGTTTTAGAAGAGCATGGCTTAAAGCCGGAACAAATAGTGATTGATGATCTGGTATTACAGAAGATTGTCAGCGACTATACTCTGGAAGCAGGCGTGCGGGGGCTGAAAAAGCAGCTGGCAAGTATAGCCAGAGTTACGACAGAAAAAATCGTTTCCAATAAAGCAGTGCTGCCCTATGAAATCAGGGAAGAAGATTTGGAGGATATACTGGGAAGAAAAGTATCCCGACACGACAAGGCACAGCTTGATAACCCTCCGGGAGTAGTGACTGGCTTAGCCTGGACTCCGGTAGGCGGAGAAATACTTTTTATAGAAGCAACCCATATGCCTGGAAACGGAGCTATTATGCTGACCGGAAAGCTTGGGGACGTGATGAAGGAATCTGCCAGAATCTCCCTGAGTCTGTTAAAATCCAGACTTCCCTTAAATGCCTTTAATTTTAAAGAAAGGGATATTCATATCCATGTTCCTTCAGGTGCTGTTCCAAAAGACGGCCCGTCGGCGGGAACCGGATTATTTACGGCACTGGCCTCTCTGGTAACAGGCAGCAAGGTGGATCCTAAGCTTGCTATGACAGGTGAAATTACATTAAGGGGAGCAGTACTTCCCATCGGCGGTCTGAAAGAAAAATTATTAGCAGCTCAAAGAGCGGGAATTAACCGGGTTCTGATCCCAAGAGACAATGTCAGTGATTTAAAAGATGTTCCTGAGGAAGTGAAAGACCAGCTTACTATTATTCCGGTAGAAACCGTTGAAGACGTGCTGAAAGAGTCTTTAGGTATATTCCTTCCCCGTATTGAGCATGTGCTCATGCAAAACAACGGAAACGGACGTCTTTTGGAAGGGCCAGACCCTTCATATATGAGTATGAAAGGAAATGCTTGACAAACAGAATAATCCGGCTGTTTTCTGTATGTTAGCCGGGACATGAAAGCGGAGCACAGTAAGGAATACTGGCTCCGCTTTTTTTACTGAAGGTAAAAATATCGAAAAAGATTGACAAAAGAGCACGATACTAGTATAGTAAACATATATGTTTACTATGATATGAAAATAAGAGAAGGAGAAAAGATATGAAAATCGTTTGCCAACAAATAACAAATAACAAAATCCGGTGTTGTTGTTGCTGTAGATGCTTCGTCCACGAAGAGATATGGCCTGTTGGTGTGCGCATTTAAATGTCTGATTTCCAATTTTTGTCTTGCAGTATTGAGAGAATGGGTGGAAGGAAGCGGATGTGTGTGCATACCGCTTCCTTTTTCATTTCATATGAAAAAGGGAGGAATATTATTACATGTATCAGATAGAGGATAAGGCGGGGGGAGAGAATTATCATGGATTTTGAATTTATCCGCGCCCATGTGCCTATGTATATAGAAGCGGCAGGTATCACGCTCCGTATCTCTTTTGTGGGTATACTGCTGGCAACCACCATTGGCCTTTTGTGCAGCCTGGTCAAGGTTTTTCATATACCGATGCTTAAAAATATTGTAAACGGATATGTTGAGGTGTCTAGAAATACACCTCTGCTGATTCAGCTATTCTTTTTATATTTTGGTCTTCCCAAGCTGGGTATTGTTTTAAGCTCTGAGAGCTGTGCTATTATTGGCCTGTCTTTTCTGGGCGGAAGCTATATGGCGGAGGCATTCCGAACCGGAATTGAACAGGTGCCGCCCATTCAGTCAGAATCAGGCCTCAGCCTGGGACTTACAAAGGGGCAGGTATTTCTCCATATTATACTTCCCCAGGCCATTACTACATCAGTTCCGGTGTTTTGTGCCAATATCATATTTCTTATTAAAGAAACATCAGTGTTCAGTGCGGTTGCTTTGGCTGATTTAATGTTTGTGGCAAAGGATTTGATTGGAATTTACTATAAGACAGACGAGGCCCTTTTCATGCTGGTTATCGCTTACCTGATTATTTTGCTTCCAATATCCTTACTTTGTACCTGGATAGAAAGGAGGGTTCGTTATGCAGAATTTGGGAATTAGAATACTGTTTGAGGGAACCAACTTTCTGCGACTGCTTGGCGGGCTTTGGGCCTCACTCCGGATTGCGGTCATAGCCATGGTGCTGTCGGTGGGACTTGGAATTATTCTTGGAATGATCATGACCAGCAGAAAAAAGATTGTCCAGATCTTGTGCCGTCTTTATCTGGAGACTGTCAGGATTATGCCTCAGCTTGTTCTTTTGTTTCTGGTTTACTTTGGAGCGGCAAAGCATTGGAATATTAATCTATCGGGCGGAGCAGCAGCCATTATCGTTTTCACCTTCTGGGGAGCGGCAGAAATGGGAGACCTGGTGCGAAGCGCTCTGGAGTCTATACCAGTTCACCAGTACCAGAGCGGTTTTGGACTGGGTATGACAAAGCTTCAGGTGTACCGTTATATTATCATACCCCAGACCGTAAGAAGGCTGATTCCATCGGTGATGAACCTTTTGACCCGAATGATCAAGACTACCTCCCTGGTGGTGCTGATTGGAGTCATTGAAGTAGTCAAGGTGGGAAAACAGATTATTGACGCTTCCAGATATACCATCCCCGACGCCTCCCTTTGGGTGTACGGTGTGATCTTTGTAATGTATTTTGTAGTCTGTTACCCGTTTTCCAGGGCCGCCGCCCTGTTGGATAAAAAATTAAAGGATTGAGAAAAATGAAGCAGCAAGAGATTTTAAAAATAGAAAGCCTTAAAAAATCTTATGAAAGCGGGCAGCCGGTTTTAAAGGATGTTTTCTTTACATTGGAAAAAGGAGAGGTCGTTGTGGTAGTAGGGCCCTCCGGCTGCGGAAAGAGTACATTTTTACGATGTATCAACATGCTGGAGCCAATTGATTCCGGGACTCTCCAATTTAAAGACCAGGTCATTGACAGAAATAGCCGGGATGTCTATGAGATCAGGCAAAAGATTGGTATGGTATTCCAAAGCTATGACTTATTTCCCCATAAAACCATCATGGGAAATATCCTGTTAGCGCCTTTGAAGGTACAGAACCGGGATAAAAAGGAAGTAACGGCTGAGGCAGAAAAGCTTCTGGAACGTGTAGGACTCTTAGATAAGAGGGATGCATATCCAAGACAGCTTTCCGGAGGGCAGAAGCAGAGAGTAGCAATTGTGCGGGCTCTCATGATGCACCCGGAAATCCTGCTTTTAGATGAAATTACAGCAGCTCTGGATCCGGAAATGGTGCGGGAGGTTTTACAGGTAGTATTGGAATTGGCAAAGGATGGAATGACCATGGTTATCGTCACTCATGAAATGGAGTTTGCTAAGGCAGTGGCAGACCGGGTTCTGTTTATGGATCAGGGTGTTATTGTAGAAGAGAGCCGTCCGGAAGAATTTTTTACTTCTCCGAAAACAGACAGAGCAAAGCAGTTTTTAAATACGTTTCATTATGAAGCGATATAAAAAATAAAAATGGAGGATTTTATTATGAAAAAGAAAGTATTAGGTGCATTATTGGGCGTTGTCATGGCAGCAGGTGTTTTAGCAGGATGCAGTCAGACAGGAGCACCAAAGGAGAGTACAGGAGAAGCGGGCGGTGCATCTGCACAAGCCAGAACTTTGGATGATATCAAAGAAGCCGGAACCATTAAAATTGGTGTATTCAGTGACAAAAACCCATTTGGATATGTAGATTCCAAAGGAGAAATCCAGGGCTATGACGTTTATTTTGCAAAGCGTATGGCAAAGGATCTGCTGGGAAGCGAAGACAAGGTTGAATTCGTATATGTGGAGGCTGCAAGCCGGGTGGAATATTTAAAGTCCGCTAAAGTGGATGTAATCTTAGCTAACTTCACTGTAACAGATGAGAGAAAAGAACAGGTTGATTTTGCACTTCCTTACATGAAGGTTGCCTTAGGTGTAGTATCATCGGATGCAAATTTGATTACGGATGTGGCAGATTTAAAGGATAAGACTTTGATTGTGGTAAAGGGAACAACAGCAGAAACCTATTTTTCTGAAAAACACCCGGAAGTAAAGCTGTTAAAGTTTGATGAGTATCAGGAGGCATATGATGCGTTATTAGACGGTAGAGGAGAAGCTTTCTCCACCGATAACACGGAGGTTCTTGCCTGGGCAATTCAGAACAAAGGATTTACTGTAGGAATTGAATCTATCGGAAACCTGGATACCATTGCACCAGCTGTTCAGATGGGCAATAAAGAGCTCTTGGACTGGATCAACAGTGAGATTGAAACTCTTGGCAAAGAGCAGTTCTTCCATAAGAACTTTAAGGAGACCTTAAAACCAGTGTATGGCGATGAGATTGACCCTGAAAATCTGGTTGTAGAAGGCGGTCAGATTTAAAAATAAAAAATAGGATGAACAGGCAGAGGCAGTCGGAGAATATCTGACGGCCTCTGCCTGCTTTAATATTGGATGGCAAATGGGGTAATATGGTGATACAATACAGATGAGGGACTAGTAAAAATGATTTCAAAATGGTTAGGGAAAGTCTGTTCTGCGAGGAAATGAAATATTTTTGAAAGGATGTATGTTAGTATGGAACTTAAAATATTAAAACAGGAGTTTTCAGTATGTAAAGTTAAGGATTTAACTCAAGTGGATTATTCAGACGAATTCTTTTTTATTGGAAAAACAGATGAGGAATTATCTTTAGTTTGCAGTTCCGAAAAGGTGCCGGAAAATGTTATAGAATGTGATAATGGCTGGAAAGCATTCAGAATCCAGGGAGTTTTAGATTTTTCACTTATAGGAATTTTATCTAAGATATCATCCTTTCTGGCTGAAAACAAAATTGGGATATTTGCGGTATCTACGTATAATACAGATTATATTTTAACTAAAAAAAGTGATTTTGAAAAATCTATTGAAGTTCTTAGCAGTAATGGCTATGAAATAAAGCAATAAAATTCTCGCTGCTGGCTTTTGAAACAGATTTAGAGGAAGCGTATTATTTAATGATAATTTTGTAAGTTGGTGCAATAGGCAGAATATTGCAGTTCAGCAGAGCCTGATACTCAAACTACGTAAAATTCGGTTAAATGGAGTGGATAGGAACATAAGGGAGTCCCCGATCCTGAATAATTGGATATAGTGGAGGTCATATGGAAATCCGGATACAAAAAGCTATTATGAATTTGCAGCGAAATAATATGGCTGGATATTTTGTTGAAACAAAGGAAGAATTGCTTCAGCTTATGGCTTCTTTAATAAAAAATGGAGAAAGGGTTGGCTGGGGAGATTCTGTTACCTTGGAAGAAACCGGAGTATTTGAATTTATCCGCAGTGGACCTTTTATTGTTAATGACAAGCATCAGCCTGATTTAACAAGAGAGGAAAAACGAAAGATATATTTGGAGAATTTTGATGTTGATACATTTTTGACAGGCACTAACGCTATTACACTTGATGGTAAACTATTTAATATCGATGGAAATGGGAGCAGAGTTGCCCCTATGCTGTACGGTCCCAGGCAGGTGATTGTTGTAGCCGGTATTAATAAACTGACAGATACTGTGGAGAACGCCATCCAGCGGGCAAGACAGATTGCAGCACCATTGGATGCGGCAAGGCTTAATAAGGATACACCATGTACAAAGCTGGGGAAATGTATTGATTGCAGGCATCCACAAAGAATCTGCAATGATTTTGTTCTGATTGCGGGACAATTTGTAAAGAACAGGATAAAAGTAATTCTTGTTAATCAGGAATATGGGTTTTAGTTTATAAATAAAAAATTGCAAGGAAAGGATGTAAAAATCTAAGCCGTTGAAAACAATAGCAGACGAGCATACTTGCATGAAGATATACGGAATGATGTATCAAAAAAACAGTTGTGCATAGGTAATTCTTCTATGTGCAGCTGTTTTTTTGATGATTAGAATTTATAGATGCTGTTAAAGGGACTAATCATCTATTAAGGAAAAGCCGGACTGGAAGAATAGTAGTTAAATTATTTTGAAACAGTTACGGCTATAGTCCGGTAAGAAGTGCAAAGGATCCGTTGCATGTTTCCACGAATAAATCTTTTGTGTCACCGATTCTAAGCCGCGTACTGAACAATACCTGCGGTACTGTTATCTCTCTAAAACCGTTATCCCGGTTATAGAACTCAAATCCTCATACTCAGCCCTGTTCTCATAAAAATATCGGGATGCCGGTTTTATCTGGATACGTGCTGTGATAGGACGGGAGTTAATCACTCTTTCCTACTCGATTTGAATGGCAAATGGGCCGGGAGGGTGGTACAATACAGGTATAGGAGATTTTTATTCCAATAGTCAGACAAAGATGTGTGAAAATAAGGGGAGAAAATAATATTGAGAAGAGGAAAGCTGGTGTGAATATGAAATTATTTCAAATTTATTTTAGTCCTACAGGCGGAACAAAAAAGATTGTGAGTTTCATGAGCAGATCATGGGATTGTGAAAAAGTAGAAATAGATTTGTCAGATCCACTGGAAGATTTTTCGGGATATGTTTTTGGAGAAGAGGATGTCTGTATAATAGCTGTTCCTGTATTTGGGGGGCGTGTACCTATGGCTGCGACGTCAAATATTCGAAAGTTGAAAGGAAATGGCACAAAAGCAATTCTTGTTGCGGTGTATGGAAACAGGGCCTATGAAGATGCTTTGCTGGAACTGAAAAACACCGCCTCATTGGCAGGGGTTTGTTGCATTGCCGGAGTTGCTGCCGTTGCACAGCATTCTATTATGAACCAGTTTGCGGCGGGCAGACCGGATTTGCGGGATGAGAGGACGCTGACAGAGTTTTCTGAAAGGATTAAAGGTATTACCGGACAAAAAACGGTGAAAGCTGAACTTTGGGTGCCGGGAAATGATCCTTACAAAGAATATAAGGTGGTTCCTGTGATTCCAAAGACAGGAAAAGAATGTAATCAGTGTGGTCTGTGTGCAGAAGAATGTCCAGCCGGAGCTATTCCCAAGAAGAATCCTATGCTTACAGAACCGGAGATATGTATTTCCTGTATGCGGTGTGTGGTGATTTGTCCTCAGAAGGCTCGCTATGCAGATAATGAGCTTGTGGAAATGATGTCAAAAAGGTTGAGGGAAGTATGTTCTGTCAGGAAGGAAAATGAGTTGTTTCTTTTGGAGATCGTGGAGGGGTAAGGTGGAAATTAGAAATATTGATCAACTTTCAGATAAATATATTTGACAGGATTCTGTGGGTTTAATTATAGAGTCATTAGGTACTGCAGGAGGAATTTTTTGTAATTCTTTCCGGCACTGGTACCTTGCGTTTACAGGATAAAGAGTGGACAGTAAAGCAAGAAGATTTTTTTGCAAAACCAGCAGAGCAAAACATTGCGCATACATTTTATAATTCAAGTAATGATATTATAGTTGTTTTAGATATTGGGACAAATGAAAAATAAGAATTTAGAGGAGGCAGGAGGATGTCATTTTCAGAAATCAGTATTTATCAGGTAAAGCCAGATAAAACCAATGAGTTTGAAGCTGTTATGAAGGAGGCTGGTGATATGATGAAAGCAACGGAGGGGTGTCAATTTCTTCGTCTTATACAGCGCACACACTATATAAAGGATATGAAAACTATTAAGGAGGGACTTGAACCTGACAAGCTTACTCGTATTGTAAAATGTGTTCGCTATGCACTGTACTGGGAATTTGATACAGAGAAAAGTTATGGTAAAGCTCAAAAACATTTGTATGATACTCGTTGGAAAACCATAGAAAAGTGCTTAATTGTTCCTCATGATAAAATTTTAGGTAATGTAATCATTTAAAAGCATAAGACCGGCACCAATGCCATTACATTGGAGGGAAAGCGATTTAATATCGATGGAAACGGGAGCAGGGGTGACCCTATGCTGTATGGTCCCAGACAGGCATACACATAGAATTTGCAACGATTTCTTACTGATTGCGGGATAATTTGTGAAGAAGCGGATAAAATTGATTAAGCTCTATTTTGTTATGTTATAGAATCATATGTACCAGAAATGATGACTTTTGTTCAAATAAATAAAATGGGAAATTCAACAAACCAGAAAGGAGAACAAACAATGAAATACTTTAAAAAGCTGATGGGCAGCAAGGTGTTTTTATCGCCTATGTGTTTAGAAGATGCTGAAATCTACACAAAATGGCTTAATGATCTTTCCGTAACTGAGAAGCTTGGCACGTCACATCACATGATATCTGTATCTGGTGAACAGGAGTGGATAAAAGAGAATAGTCGCGGCACACAATTTGCCATAGTTAAGGCTGAAAATGATGAACTCATTGGTAACTGTGGTTTTAATTCGGTGGATCAGGTACATCAATGTGGTGAAGTTGGAATATTCATAGGTGATGAAGAAAATCGAAACAGCGGTTACGGCTCAGAGGCACTGAGTCTCCTTTTGGATTTTGGATTTAACTATTTAAACCTTAATAATATCATGCTGAAAGTTTTTTCCTTCAATGAAAATGCGCTGAACTGCTACAAAAAAACTGGTTTCAAAGAAATTGGACGGAGGCGTCAGGCGTATTACTTAAAGGGTAAATATTTTGATGAAATTTTTATGGATATCATTCGGTCAGATCGGCATGGATGTTATTGAAATTGAACAGCAAGTTTTTTTAGGTACATAAAGTAAAATGGAAGGAAAGATGTTGAAAATTGAAAAGGGCTGTCTATGTGATATATATGAAAAGAATGATTCTTTTGTTGTTCATAAGTTTGATGCTGCTGACCCTTTGTTCCTGTTCTGTAAAGGAGGAGGCCAAAGAGCAGAGTTCAATATCACCTTCAAAAACCACACAACCTGTTGTTGAAGGTGAAAAAAGCAGAGAAATTACTGTTACTGCCGATTCTCTAGGCATTACTGAAAAGAATTATCCAGTCATTGATGGATCAACTTCCACACTTGCCCTTGTACAAGTCATATATCGGGCTATGTACGGTGATGATGCTCAGGAAGACGGCAACTACCCGGAAGAAGCGTCGAAAACCGTCCCTTCCTACCGCCTCCTGATTCATGGGCAAGCAGATATGATTCTCGTTCCCTATGCTTCAACTGAGGTACTGGAAGAGGCAAAAAAAGCAGGTGTAGAGCTGGAATTTTACAAGATTGCTTCCGAAGCCCTCATATTTATTACTTCTGTTGAAAATGCAGCAGAATCCATAACCCTAGATCAGGCTAGAGAAATATATCTGAATTATGGAATTACCAACTGGAGCGAGCTGGGAGGGCCGGATAGAATGCTGATTCCTATTTGCCGAAATTCTGACAGCGGAAGTCAGTCTCAAATGGACAATCTGGTTTTAAACAATGAAGAAATGCACCCTGATATTCAGAATAATTATGTGGAACTCACCATGGAAGGAATGTTGGAACTGGTGGCATTCTATCACGGCGGCGGAATGTCCGGAAGCCCAACTAACAGCTATGCATTGGGATATACCCTTTATACCTATTTGCAGCAGGTAAATGAATTCACTGGAATCGGTGATTATCTGAAAATTCTCTCCTTTGACGGAGTGTTTCCTACAGCAAAAAATATAGCAGACGGCCATTATCCGCTTGTAAACGGCTATTACGCAGTCGTTCGTTCCGATCTTCCAAGCGATCATAGTGCCCGGAGCATTATCACATGGCTTCAAGGAGAAGAAGGCTTAAAGGCCATAGAAAAACTTGAACTGATTCCCAGCACGAAATAAATGTAGTGAAAAGTACATTTGTGGTATGGGCGGAAAAATTATTGGTAAGCCTGTCTCATTTTATGAAGATACAATAACTCCGGTGCTTATATGTGAAGAAGATTATTATAAATAAACCAAGTTGCTGTAATAAAATATTTTGCATCTGCAAGTTGAACAGTAAATATATCTTGAACTTGTATATCAAATACAGGAGGAAATAATTTGAAAACAATTGGGTTACTTGGCGGAATGAGCTGGGAAAGTACAGTTACATATTATCAGACCATAAATGAAATAGTAAAGCAGACGTTAGGCGGATTGCATTCAGCAAAAGTTCTGCTGTACAGTGTGGATTTCGCCGAAATTGAGAAGTGCCAGGCAGAAGGTGACTGGGAAAAGAGTGCTGATATGTTATCCGCAGCAGCAGAGAATCTTGAAAAAGCCGGTGCGGACTTTATTGTGATATGTACCAATACCATGCATAAGGTCGCTCCCCGGATTCAAAGAAGAATCAACATTCCTATTCTCCACATTGCTGAAGCAACGGCAGAGGAATTGAAACGACGCAATATTACTAAAGTTGCACTTCTGGGAACAAAGTATACAATGACCCAGGAATTCTACAAAGATAAATTAATAGATGCAGGGATTACTGTTCTTGTCCCTGGCGAACAGGAAATTGAGATAATAAACGATGTTATTTATCATGAATTGTGCTTAGGAATTATTTCAGAAATATCAAAGGAAAAATACCGCCTGATTATTAATGGACTTGCCAGACAAGGTGCTCAGGGTGTAATTCTGGGATGTACAGAAATTGGATTATTGATTCAGCAAAAGGATACGGACTTGCCTGTATTTGACACAACTCAGATTCACGCTTCTAAAGCTGCCATGTTTTCTGTAGAAGATTAAAATCAGTTTTAAGCTCAAAAAATTATGCAGAATAAAAACGGACATGCACAAGGCAAAAATCAGGAGGACTACATGGTTAAGCGGGATTATATTATGCGCCTGATTTATGAAATAATAAGCTGCAAAGCCTCATTGACCAGGGAAATAAGTGTGGATTTTCTGGAAGAGCATGGCAGATACCCTTTTGGAGATCATATCAGAATAGACCGGTTACCGGGCAATCCCTAATTTCATTAAAACCAAAGGAGAACTGCAATGAAGAATCCAAATGTTTTTGCAATGCCATTTTCAAGCATTTATCCCCTTTATATCAAAAAAGCAGAAAAAAAGGGACGGACAAAAGAGGAGGTAGACAAAATCATTTTCTGGCTTACAGGTTATGATAATAACTCTTTACGGCGTCAAATCGCAGATGCAGTGGATTTAAAAACCTTCTTTGAACAGGTACCCTGTATGAACCCAAACGCTTCACTGATTAAAGGTGTTATCTGCGGATACCGGGTAGAGGACATGGAAGATGAACTGATGCAAAAGATCCGGTATCTGGACAAGCTGATTGATGAACTGGCAAAAGGCAGGGCAATGGAGAAAATACTTAGGAAGCCCATCCTATCATCAGATTCCAAAAAAACGCTGTAGAAGTTTGGGAGAAAACTGTCATGGAATATAATATTAAAGAGGTTTCCAACATACTGAACATTTCAAGGGAAATGATTCGCTATTATGAAAAAAAAGGCATGATAAGTCCAAAACGAAAAGAAAACAATAATTATCGTTCTTATGATACTATGGATATCTTTTTCTTAATGGAAGCAATTCAATATCAAGGGTGGGATATTAATATTAAGGACATCAGAGGTCTGAAGGAAGAAAATTACTATGACCAGATTGTCAGCTATCTGCGGAACTATTATGATGAACTCAGAAGTGAACTTGATTATAAGACACTTTTATTAGAGAGAATTTCTCAGGTTGCAGAGCGTAATAAGACGGGGCGTTATAATTTGGGTAATTATTGGGTGAAACAAATACCGGAACGATATTTTTTCCATGTGGTTAATGGGGAAGGAGATAGTTACGAAAAAATCTGTTTACCTGAAGAAATTAGTAAAGTCCTGTTTTCTGATGAGAATATTCCGTTTTGGGACGTGTACTTTGAATATAAAAATGAAAAAGAGATGTGGGGCTTATCTTTTGAAAAGAGATACTTTGATAAATTAAAGATTTTACAAAACGATAATATGGATTATATTCCAGAAGAATATTGCCTTTGCACCAATGTAAACCTTGGCAGCATTGGAGCCTTTCATAAGGACTTTTATGTAAACTCTCTGAATTATCTGGAAAAGAGAGGTTATCGGCTAAATGGAACTTTATCAGCTCTATTAATCGGCAGGGGAATGGAAGCGGATGAGTTTTACCGACTGGTGGAACTGCATCTGCCAATTGAGAAAAACCTTGAAACGGTTTAAAGCTTTAAAATGTTGTTTGGACAAAAACAGAGATCTTTTCTGTATAGTATTGCTAAAAAATTAACAATTCTCATGAAATAAGAACCCAATTTTTGAACTTGACCATGAAATAATTTCACCTACTATAATAAAATTATCAATAAGATAAATTTATTTGGAGGGATAAGATGATTACAGAATTGTTTACATCAATGGACATTGCAGGATGCAGAATACCCAACCGGCTGGTTGTTCCCGCTATGGTGACAAATACCTGTACAAAAGAAGGAATGGTAACAGAGCGTTTTATCAAGTACATTGAAGAGAAAGCCAAAGGTGGCTGGGGTCTTATCATCACAGAGGATTATGCGGTCAATGTAAATGCAAAAGGGTATGAACTGATTCCAGGGCTTTATAACGATGAGCAGATGGAAGGAAACAAAAAGCTGACGGAGATTGTTCATCAATATGAATCAAAACTTTTTTGCCAAATTTATCATCCGGGAAGGCAGTCAACCAAATTGGTTAATGGAAACGTAACTCCTCTGGCACCTTCTGCCATAAAAGATCCTATTTGCCAGGAGCCTCCCAAAGAGATGACAGTGGAGGAGATAAGAGCCATTGTAAAAGATTTTGGAGATACGGCTGGAAGATGTAAGGAAGTTGGATTTGATGGAATTGAGATCCATGCAGCACATGGATATCTGATATCTGAATTTTTATCCCCATTTACCAATAAAAGAGTAGATGAATACGGCGGCTGTTTTGATAACAGAGTAAGATTTTTAAATGAAATTTTAGAATCGGTCAGAACAGCAGTAGGAAAGGAATTTCCCGTAATCGTCCGGATTTCAGGAAATGAATATTTACTTGGGGGCAGAACTGAAGCAGAGAGCTTTGAACTGGCCCGTCACTGTGAGGATATTGGTTTTGACGCCATCCATGTTTCCAACGGCATGTATGCTTCTGCTCCCATTGATCAGATTATAGCACCTATGTACACCAAGCATGCATTAAATATGGAAGTATCGGAACAGATTAAAAAGCTGGTGAGTATTCCTGTTATTGTGACCAATCGCATCAATGATCCCAAGATGGCAGATACTATTATTAAAATGGGGAAGGCGGATTTTATTGGTATGGGAAGAGGCTCTCTTGCAGATCCTCATTTACCTGAAAAAGCAAAAGCAGGAAAGTTTGACACCATTCATTACTGCATTGGATGTCTCCAGGGTTGCGAGCAAAAACTGCTGGAAGGAGATATTCTTACGTGTCTGATCAATCCAAGAGTTACACGGGAATATGAAAATGAATTGAAAAAGACGGAAACTCCGAAAAAAGTAATGGTTGCAGGAGCCGGTCCAGGAGGATTAACAGCAGCTTATACGGCAGCGGTACGGGGGCATCAAGTAACTGTTTATGAGCAGAGGAATGACCTGGGCGGTCAGTTTAAGTCTGCTGCATATCCCTTGGGAAAGGGTGAATTAGCCACCTTTGTCTCTTCCATGCGCAAAGCATTGAAGGATTTAAATGTTCCAATCCATATAAATACAGAAGTGACCGAAGAATTGATTCAAAAAGAAAAGCCAGATGCAGTGATCGTTGCCACCGGAGCGATTCCCTTTATCCCCAATATCAAAGGCAGGGAGTCGGATAAAATCGTAACAGCAGAAGATGTGTTATTGGGAATCAGTGATGTAAAAGAAGGTCCGGTGGTAGTATGCGGAGGAGGTGAAGTAGGCGGTGAAACAGCTCACTTCCTCTCTCAGACGATCCGGGACATTACCATTGTTGAAATGCAAAATGACATTTTAAATGACATGATGATTATGACAAAAATTTGTCTGACCGGATATCTCCATGAGTCTGGGGTAAAGGTATTGACCGAAGCCAGAGTAAATGAAATCAATGAAGAGGGAGTTATTTACACCAATGCTTCAGGAGAGATGGTTACCCTGCCTGCAAATGTGGTTGTATCTGCATTTGGATACCGATCCTTTAATCCTTTGGAAGAGGTGGCAAGAAAATACTGTGGTGAAGTTCATGTAATCGGGGGTGCGGTAAAAGCAGCCAGTGCCCTTCATGCCACAAAAGATGGGTATGAGGCAGGACTGGCCATATAGGCACATGAGAAAAGAATAAAGCAGTAAGATAAAAAGGGTGCTCTCAAAGCTGAAAAACAGTTTGAGGAGCACCCTTATTTCTATTACATTTATATTCCCATCTCCAAGGTCCTGGCAGATAGGGCACTTCCCTTACGCAGCTCCTGCCGAGCTGTCTGTATACGGGAATCCATTTTTTCCAGTTCCTCCAGCAAGATTTTTTCTTCCTCACTGGTATCAATCACCTTGCTGATTCCACCGTTTTTAATAATAATTCTTCTGTCGGCCATTAACGCCAGAAGCGGATCGTGAGTTGCCATTAAGACAATCTTGTCAGAAGAAACTAAAAGATTAAGAGCCTTCTTGCGGTCAATTCCGGCATTTTCGATTTCATCAATCAGAACAATAGGAGAAGAGCTTAAAATAGCAGTATCCGCAATCATCAAAGCTCTGGACTGACCTCCGCTCAAACTGGTAACAGGAGTGGTAAGGTCAAATTTTTCTCCAGCCAGATTGTTGGCAGCCAGAATAATCTGTTCGATAACAGTCTGAGGATCTTCTACCAGACGGCTTACGGCATGCATTCTTAAAAACTCCTCTACCGTAAGATCCATAACAAAGTTCATGTTCTGGGAAAGCTGGGCAACCAGTCTGTTGTTGGAGGAAAAACGCCATTTGTTATCAGGTTTTTTGCCGTTGATTAAGATGCTGCGGCCTGTGGGTGTGTCATTCTGTGCAGCCCACTCAATATCCGCCAGAAGGCGGCTTTTACCCGAGCCTGTGGGTCCTACAATGGAAATAATCTGGGAGGTTTCCACTGTAAGTTCTGAAAAGCCTTCTGAAACACCGGATTTGTCATGTCCGGCCAGTATGGTTAAGGAAAGAACCTGGTTGTCCTTTTCCATCCCCAGAAAAGCCTTCATTTGTTCGATATAAACCGGAAGATTTGCCAAAAGCTTTTCCTTTTCAATAGCCTGGTCTTCCAGCTCTTCATCTGTAAAGTGTTCTAAATATTCTTCAAAGGTTTTATCCCCATATCCATCAATATCCAGCTTGTTTTGCTCAAAATAGGCTGAGGCAAAGGGATATTCCTTAAGCAGTTGATCTAAAGTAAAATTCATCATGTCTTATCCGCCCCCAAATTAATTTTTTTAATGTTTCCCATCTGGAATGCTTCTCCGATTCTTGTTTCGCCAAGACAGTAGGAGCATAGAGCAGAAGGCATAGGGAAGCGAAGCTGCATGCCCTGAACCGTTTCAATATTCTGGTTTTCATCATAGAGAAGGCTTCCCAGCTCATAGGCTCCCTGGCCGGTCAGGCCGTTTACATGCATGGTGACGGCACGGGGATTGACAGAACTTACACAGGAGGCGAAAACCTCCCGCTCTGCCTGGGACACAATATCTCCTTTGGTAATGACTACAAAATCAGCAGACTTTAACATAGGACCGATTTTTTTGGGAGTATTAATACCGGAAAGGTTGTCAATGACGCAGACCCCTTTGATATCCTTTAAATAAGGAGAACAGCGGTTGCAAAGTCCGGCAGATTCTGTAATGAGTAAGTCCAGCTTTTCCTGGTTGCCCCAGTTTACCACTTCTTCGATGTTGGAAGCGAAGAAGTGGTCCGGGCATAAAGCGCCGGAAAGACCCTTTTTAACTGGTATGCCGGCTTTTTCATAAGCAATATCATCATCTGTATAAAGACAGTCGAATTTTACTACGCCTACCTTAATATTTCGGGTTTGAAAGGAGGCAAT
The DNA here is from genome assembly GCA_902363735.1 of Clostridiaceae bacterium. Taxonomy (GTDB): domain Bacteria; phylum Bacillota; class Clostridia; order Lachnospirales; family Lachnospiraceae; genus Lacrimispora. The sequence continues at coordinate 282,351 of CABJBA010000001.1, read as the reverse complement.
GGTTTTTAAAATCACAGCGGTCTTCCCGGAAGAAGGAGGGCCTGAAACTATAATTAAATTCATAAAGACTCCTTTTCTGCGGCTTTGTAAAACATCTGCTCCGTTTTTTTAATCAATTCTCCGATATCATGGTTGTGGATAAAATCCCAGCCAAGCCACATGAAGTTTTGCTCTGGCTTTAAGTGATTGTCCACCAGCGGATTTGTGGAAGGGAATTTTCCGTTGGAAGACATGATTTCACCGATTTCTTCTGAATAAAGGAAATCTACAAAAGGTTTCACCTTATCTCTGTTCTTTGCCTTTGCCAGAAGAAAGATCGGGCTTATAATGGCCCCATCCTTTGGCCATACCGGGCGCAACGGGCTTTTCTCATCTGCCATGCTGGCAAAGAAGTAAGGAGAAATCGTAACAGTTGGAACCGTAATTCCCTCTTTTTTAATATGGGATTTCACCATCTGAGCGGGATGCAAGTTGTGTAAAAGGGCTTTTCCCATTTTTTTAACGCCCTCCTCCCCATAATAGCGATAGATATGGAGTAAAAATGCATTGAACATATCCAAATCCTTCATGGGCATACTGACGCTGTTTTCAAACTCAGGCTTCATTAAATCTTCCCAGCTTTCAGGGAATGGGCGGTCTCCTAAAACATTGGTATTTACCATAAATACAGCGGCAACAACACCGATGATGGCATACTGGTTTTTTGGATCCTTCAAGCAGATTGTGTCATTATCAAAATCAGGATTAATCTGCTTTACATCGGAAATATCCTGAAATACACCTTCTTCCCGATAGCGACCCATCAGATTTTTGTCAAAAAATAAATCAAAGCCTGCGGATAGGTAAAGGTCAGATATGGCATCTGCATTGCCGTCTGCGGCAATAACCCTCTCCTTTACATCGTCAAGGCCTAAGTTGGCAGACTTCAAATTATAATCCACCTTAAAGTCCATAGAATCTTTTTGGGATTCCATCCAGGCTTCAAATTTTTCTAAAAGAGGAAGACGGATAGGGCAGGGAAGTACGCCCTCAATGCGGATATCCCCGCCGTCTTCCTTCTTTGCTGGGGTGAGGCCGGATGTAAAGTTGGGAAGATTTTGTTCAATGACCTCTTCCAGCTTTTCTGTAAAAATAGTCTGATTTAGTTTTCTCATGGATAAAGCCACTTCAAGAGTAATGCTTTTTCCAAAGGTTTTGCGCATATCCGGATCATTTAAGCTTTCAAAACCATTTGAAACAAAGATTCCGATGGTTTCAGGGTATTTTTCAGTTATATCATAAATGGTGTCAGAAATTTTAAAATAGTTTGCCATTTTTTTCGTCCTTTCTCTGGGTGATTAATTCAAAGTTATATGATAAGCTTATGATAGCATATGATTTCCGGTTTGTGCGTTGTAAATACAACAAATGATGAAAAATGTTGCTATTATATGCCTATTATAAACGTTTTCCGTATAATATATAATTGCATATCAACAGGTGACATTGTGTTCTAAAGTGAATTGCCTTTTCTTTTTGGTTAACAGGATGTATAATACAATTAGTCGGTAATGACAAAAATCGACATATTATGTGATCAGACAATCTTGCAGACTTTTCCAATCCGTATAAAAAGGCGATTTCCTGATATCAGGAAAAATCATAATCAAGTTTGGAAACTAAATATGTTAGATGTCATTAAAAATCAATTCAGTCAAATATGGGAGATAATGGTGCTGGAGATATCAGGAATTCAAAAAAAGTATAAAAGAAAAGTTGTCCTGCAGGGAGTTTCGTTTCAGGCTAAAGCTGGTGCCTGCATAGGTATTATTGGCGGAAACGGATCTGGAAAAACTACACTTCTTTCTATTTTGTCCGGAATTAATCGGCCGGATACAGGTGTAATCCGCTATGAAGGCAGCGATGTGACTGTAAATAGAACATTTTTTTCTTCAAAAGTTGCCTATGTGCCCCAGGAAAATCCGATTATTGATGAATTGTCGGTGAAGGATAATTTAAGGTTATGGTATAAGAATTATAAAGAACTATGGAACCAGGGGATGAATGAGGAACCCTTTATGATTCTGGGGTTAAAGGAGTTTTTATCAATGCCTGCCGGCAAGTTATCAGGGGGAATGAAGAAGAGGTTGAGCATTGCATGTGCCTTATCAAACCATGCTCCTATACTTATCCTGGACGAACCGGGCGCAGCGCTTGATCTGTTCTGCAAAGAAGAAATCCGTAACTATTTGATTCGCTACCGGAACCAGGGGGGGATAATTTTACTAACATCTCATGAGGTGGAAGAGTTATCTGTCTGTGATCAGATGTATGCATTAAAAGAAGGCAGATTAGAATCGGTATCCACAGGCTTGTCAGCGAAAGAGTTGATGGACTGTATGATATAAATATGATTAAATAAGTGGAGGAGAGAACATGAAAAAATGTTTTAAGTGTGATTCAGAAATGGAAGGTGATGCTGTTTACTGCCCGAATTGCGGAGAGGCAGTAACTGAACCAGAAGTCGGTGGAGAGGCAGTAACTGAGCCGGAAGCCAGTGACGAGGAAGTAGCTGAACCGGAAGCCAATGGAGAGGAAGTAACTGAACCGGAAGTCAGTGACGAGGAAGTAGCTGAACCGGAAGCCAATGGAGAGGCAGTAACTGAACCGGAAGTAAGTGGAGAGGAAGTAACTGAGCCGGAAGCCAGTGACGAGGAAGTAACTGAACCGGAAGTTATTGAAGCGGTGCAGGTGGAAGAATCAGTGCCAGCAGTAGAGCCATCTCCAGTGCAAAACCCAGGGAAATCAGGAAATGGCAGGAAAACAGTCCTTGTGGCAGGTGTAATAGCGGCTGTAGCTGTGATTGGCGTTGCTGCAGCAACGATGTTGCTACCAGCTAAAAAAGATCCTAAAGATGTGGTAATCGACGCGTTTAAGAGTGTCTATGCCAGTGAACAAGTGATGCCAATTGATGAGATCTTTGGCTTAACTGATATGAACAAATATGCCAGAACCGAGAATATTGAGAATAATATGACCTTAAAGCTGGAGAGTATTTCAGATCCATCTCTTGAAATGCTGGAAGGCAGCGGGATTGAAGTGAATACTAAGCGTGATATTAAGAATAAGGATTTTCTTGCAATGATTGGTATTCAATATCAAAATATGGATCTTGTCCATGCGAATACATATCTGGATGAAACTCATCTGATGCTGTCAGTGCCTGAATTATCAAAGAAAGTATTTTCATTGAACTATGCGGAAGATTTAGAAGGACAGATTGCACAATCACCATATTTAGGAAAAGAAATGATAAATTCCGGTATTGATATCAGCGTATTTGATGATTATATGAAATATGCTATGTCATTCTATAATGATGAAGAGAACAAGCCTATCGATATTGCCGGAGTGTGGGAACATTATAAAGAAAGCAGCAATGCCATTGAAGAATTTAAAGCAGCAATGACTGTTGAAAAGGGTGAAAAGGCAACGAAAGTTGTTAATGGCAAAGAGGTAGAATGCCAGGGTTATGATGCAGTGATTACAAAAGAAGCATCCATTCAATACTTAAGAACCTCCTTTGATTTCTTTTTGGAAGATGAAACCTTGAAAAAAGACGTTGTTGAATATCTGACTCAGATGATTCGGTTTTCAGAGGGAATGGGTGGCTATAATTCATTTGGTATGAATGCAGAAGAGGCTCAGGAAGAAGCCTGGGGTGAGGCCAAAGACAGCATTGATCAGTTTATGGTTGAATTAGAAAAGATGATGGGTGATGTAACCATGACTGTTTATGTTGATAAGTCCGGCCGCATGGCATCATTAAATGCAACCACAGAATTAGTTAATGAAGAAGGTGATACTGTTACAGTGAATCTTGATGCAGATTTAAAAGGGGGAAGCTATTTAACCCAGAATGCTGATCTGGTTTTAACCTTTTCTGGTCAGGATGAAAAAACAATTGAGATTACCATGTCTAAAGAGGGAACATATGATAAGAAAACATTGACTTCCGATATTCAATTAACAGCTGAGATGGACGAAGAAAAGATGAATATTACCTATAACGGTTTTTATCAGATCTCTGACGGTTCATATGATATGAAACTAGGGTTTGATTATGATGGTGATGAAGGATATATTTCAATGAATGGCTTCGTAACGGATTTGGAAAAAGGAAAATCCATGGATGTAACAGCAGATGCAATGGAAGTGTTTTATGATGGTGAAAAACTGGCCGAATTATCAGGAAGCTATGTATTTAAGCCTTTAGAAGGTGAAGTTACAGTTCCGGAAGGTGAAGTGATGGACATTCTGGCAGCCACAGAAAAGGAATGGGAAGATGTTCAGGCGGAAATTATGGCCGGAGTATTCTTGTTTTATAGTAAATTTCAATAATAGTCAGAGGTAAATATGGGTGCTTATGTAACTTATATGATATTGGAAATTAAAAGAGCCTTAAAAACCCTGCCTCGTTTTCTTACAGGAGCAATTGTGCTGATATTTTTACTCGGCACAATTGTTTTTTCTGCAAGTAAGGCAATCTATGGTGAGGCAGCTATGGGCCGGATTACAGTTGGGGTGGTGCTGCCCCATGACGATCAGCTTGCTAAAACAGCAATCAGTATGCTTTCTTCCATGGATAGCGTAAAAAGTATCTGTGACTTCGAATATATTGCAGAAGAGGAGGGCAGAGAGCGGTTAAATCAGAACAATATTCACGCTCTGATGCTGGTTCCCGATGGTTTTGTATCAGACATTATATCTGGAGCAAATACCCCCATTCAAATTATTCTGCCGGATCACGGAGGTATTGAATCCATGGTGTTTAAAGAATTGGCAGATGCCGGGGCCAGGACTCTAAGTGTGGCCCAAGCCAGTATCTATGCAGCCGATGAAATCTGCATCATGTACCAGATCCCCAATGCTGTTTCTGAAGTGGAAGAGCATTTGAATAAAATCTATTTCAACTATTCCCTGCCAAGAGATGATTACTTCAGACATTATCAGGTTTCAGCTATAAACGATGTGACAGCCTTGCAATATTATGGGATATCTGCCGTTGTACTATGTTTGTTTTTCTGCGGCATTCCACTTTCTGCTATTTGTATACCGGAAAAAAAGGTGCTGATGCAGAAGTTAAAATTGTTTGGAATCGGTATCCAGAAGCAGATTTTAGCGAAGATAATTTCTGCGGCGATTCTTTTGTGGATCATTATTGCAGTGGGTATAATAGTATTATGTGGGCTGAAGTTCATCTCATTTAAGCCCGTGTTTATTCCGGTAATGATACTTTTAAGTTTAACCATCTCATCTGTGATTGTTGCTGTTTATCAGATTACGGTCAGTCAGATTGTAGGCGTCATGTGTTTATTTTGGCTGACAATTGGAATGATGTTTCTTTCCGGTGGCTTAATTCCGGCAGTGTTTATGCCGGAATCAGTCAGACAGCTGGCGCCATTAATGCCAACTACGGACTTAATCACTGTTTTCAAAGGGTTTTTAGGTATAGGTTTTACCTGGATTTCGATGATCAAAGTGTGGATTTGGGGTATGGCATTTTATCTGATTGCAGTTTTATCAGGAAGGAGAAGGGTATGAAGATTTGGCTATGGTTTATTCTCTCCTGCAAAAGGCAGCTAAAACATGGTTTTTTTATCATGATGATGATTTTGCTGCCGGTTTTATCATATTCCGTACAGCAGTTGGAAAAAAAGGACAGCGGTAAAATTGTTATTGCTGTTTTCACGGAGGAAGATGGAATTGCTGTTAACATCATTGAGAAACTGATGGCACAAGAAGGAATGTTTGAATTTTATCAATGTGAGAGCCAGCAAAAACTGGAAGAAGATGTAGCTGCCAGAAGAGCTGAATGCGGATATGTCTTTAAAGCTGGTTTAAAGGAAAAACTGGATAACAAAAAGTTTAAACGCAGTATTGAAATATATTCCGCCCCTTCCACTATCACTGCAAAATTATCTCAGGAAGTTGTTTTTTCTTCTTTAATAGAAGTTTATGGAGAAGATATCCTGGAGCAATACGTCAAGGAGGACCAGATATTTTCCCTCCTGCCGGTAGAAGAGGTTTGGCGGGATATGAAGGAACAATATAAAAAATATCAGAATAATGGAAGTACCTTTTCCTTTCAGTTTGAGACCCTTTCGACAAAACGGATTGAAGCAGGATCTGGCAAAATTGTATTTCCGGTCAGAGGCATGGTTGCGGTTTATCTGTTTGTAATTGGTCTGTTTTCAGCAGTAACACTGTCTCAGGATGAAAAAAAAGGATTATTTATTCCCGTTCCGGCCAACTTGCGTCTTGTCTGCAAGCTGGCTGCCATGTTGGCACCGGTGTTACTGGCAGGCGCATCTGGTCTTGCAGCAATCTTTGTTACCGGAAATGGAGCGACAATCAGCAAAGAGGTTTTGGCATTATCCGGTTATCTGATATTTATTATTATCTTCGCTTATTTATGTAAAATTGTATTTAAAAATCCGGTTACACTTTGCAGTCTGATCCCCTTTTTTATCTTGGGAAGCTTTGTTTTTTGCCCGGTTTTTATTGATGCTGCAAAATGGATACCGGCAGTAAAGATATTAAGGCATTTGTTTTTGCCTTATTATTATCTTAATCTGTTTTAATTTGATAACATATGTAAATATCAACACGATCAGGAGGTAGCAGATGACGCTGCAGCAATTAAGATATATCATACAAATCGCGCAGACTGGCTCTTTTCACACTGCGGCCCAGACCTTCTTTATTACCCAGCCCAGCCTTTCCAAAGCCGTTGCAGAACTGGAAAAAGAGATGGGAATTTTGATCTTTCACCGAACCAACAGAGGCGTGACCTTGTCTGAAGAAGGAATGAAGTTTTTATCCTATGCCCGGCAGGTAATAGAACAGGCAGAGCTGTTGGAACAGCAGTATAAGCAAAACATGCCTGTGCGGCGGGTCTTCGCTATTTCCTCCCAGCACTATGCTTTTGTGGTCAATGCTTTTGTTACTTTGATTCGGGAATACGGACAAGCCCAATATGAATTTTCCTTAAGGGAATCCAGAACCTTTGATATCATTGAGGATGTGCGCACCAGGCGCAGTGAGTTGGGAATCCTGTATATGAGTCATTTTAACTGTGAAGTCATAAAGCGAATTCTGCGTGAAAACAACCTGCGTTTTGTATCTCTTTTTACTGCCCGGCCCCATGTGTTTGTCAGCAGTAAAAACCCTTTGGTCAAAAAGGAATGGGTTACGTTAGAAGATCTGGCCAATTATCCCCGCCTTACTTATGAGCAGGGGCTGAACAATTCTTTTTACTTTTCGGAAGAACTGCACAGTGTGGAATTCAGCCCGAAAAGCATTGTAGTTTCTGATCGTGCCACACTATTTAATCTGTTGATCGGCATTGACGGATATACAATTTCTTCCGGAATTCTCAGCAAAGATTTAAACGGAACCGACATTGTATCCATTCCCTTAAAAAGTGAAGAAACCATGGATATCGGCTATGTTTATAATGAAAACAGCCTGCTCAGTCCGCTTGGAGAACGTTATATTACTCTGCTCCGTGATTATGTCACGTCTTATTACTTGATATAGTTTTAAACTATCGCAAATGATTAAAATTAAGTATTAACGCATATCAACGTGTTTCATGTATAATACAGACATATTAAAAAAGTTAAGGAGATTATACATATGAGCACACAAATTTCTGCACGTACCAGTGCACCCTTTCGTTACGATATCGTTGGAAGTTTTCTGCGTCCCGAACATTTAAAACAAGCCCGTTTGGATTTTTCCCAGGGGAACATAACAGAAGAACAATTAACCGCCATTGAAGATGACAGCATCAGGGATCTGGTGGAAAAGGAAATTAAGGCCGGACTGCTTTCTGTTACTGACGGAGAGTTCCGCCGCAGTTATTGGCATCTGGATTTTATGTGGGGTTTTGAAGGCGTTGAGCACATTGAAATGGAACACGGTTACTTTTTCCAGGGTGAGGAAACCCGTGCCGATTCTGCAAGGGTCCGGGGAAAGATCCGCTTTTCATCTCATCCCTTCATAAAGCATTATAAATTTCTCCATAATGCGGTAAATGGACGGGTTCTGTCCCGTCAGACCATTCCGGCACCTGCACAATTTTTTGCAGAGCTGGTCCGGGGAGAAAATGAAGATTTCTTAAATGCTGTTTATCCTGACCGGGAAGAACTTTACAAGGACTTAACAGCCGCTTACCGGGACTTTATTCTGGCTCTTTATGATGTAGGCTGCCGTAATCTTCAGCTGGATGACTGCACATGGGGAATGCTCTGTGACAAGGGATTCTGGAAGAACATGGCAGGAGATTCCTACAGCCCGGAAAGCTTACAGAAGCTTTATCTTGGTTTAAACAATCTTGCCATTGAAAATCTGCCGGACGATTTGACAGTTAATACCCATGTATGCCGGGGGAATTATCACTCCACATGGGCAACCAGCGGCGGATATGAACCTGTTGCAGACGTATTGTTCGGCAATGAAAACGTACAGGCTTATTACCTGGAATTTGATGATGACCGCTCCGGCGATTTTGAACCTCTTTCTAAGGTTTCCAATGACAAGCTGGTAGTTCTTGGCTTAATCACTTCCAAATATCCCAAACTGGAAGATGAGGAGCAGATTATTGCACGGATTCAGGAAGCTACCCAATATGTGCCGTTAGACCGGCTCTGCCTCAGCCCCCAGTGCGGGTTTGCTTCTACAGAGGAAGGAAATATTATGACCGAACAGGAGCAGTGGGATAAGATCAGCCTTGTAAAACGGATTGCTGAAAAAGTATGGGGATAAGGGAATCCTTACATATCCTATATACCCCCTTCCTTTCTCAGTTTGGCATAGCGGATAAATCCTGCCAGATCCGCTAATGCCCATCCCAAAGGAATGCTCCACCAAATGCTGCTGAGGCCAAATCCCAGCCAGACAAGAACGTAGGAGAAGGCAACCCGTACTCCCAGAGAAACAAGTGTCAGCACCGTTGACGTATAAAAGTGCCCCAGCCCCCGGTAAAGGCTGTAATGCAAAAAAAGATACCCGATCAGAATATAAAATGATCCTTCAATACGCAGATACTGAACACCGGCTTCTATAACAGCCTTGTCATCAGGAACAAAAAGGGCAATGAGGCCAGGAGCAAAAAAGCATACTGCTAAGGATATGATTCCACAGAAAAACGTAGCGCAGAGGATGGCAGAACGGAAGCCGTTTCTCATGCGCTCTGTTTTTTCTGCCCCCTTATTCTGAGCTATATAGGTGGCAAAAGCATTTCCAAAATCCTGAGCGGGCATATAGGCAAAGGCATCAATTCTCACTCCTGCAGTAAACGCCGCCATTGCCACGATTCCAAAGGAATTGACCAGCCCTTGTACAAGCAGAATGCCAAAATTCATAATGGACTGCTGTAAGGAAGTCAGCAGCGAGTATTTTGCAACCCTGAAGAAGATTGGTTTGTTAAAACGGAAGCCTATATTTAGGAAATCCAGTTTTTTCAGAGCAACTACGCACAGCGGAATCCCAGAACATAGCTGTGCTGCAAACGTGGACCAGGCAGGCCCTTTTACTCCAAGGGGAGTATAAATCACAAGTATAAAGTCAAATGCAACATTTATGGCAGATGCAAGGATAAGGAAAATCAAAGGTGTTTTTGAATTGCCTGCCGCCCGCAGCACTGCAGAAGCGATGTTGTATAAAGACATAAAGGGAAGTCCGGCAAATATAATTCGCAGATAGTTTTTAGAAAGCAGTATGGCATCCTCCGGAACCTGAAACAGACGGACCAGAGGATCTAAAAAGATCATACAGACAGCAGAAATAAATAGGGTTACACAGAAAATAAATATCACGGTGGTGGAAACCGCATCAGATAATTCCTGATATTTCCTGGCACCGAAAAATTCTGCAAACAGGATTCCGCTTCCCATGCATAAGCCGATCAATATCGCATTAATAAAGACTACCAGGGCAGAAGAGGACCCTACGGCAGCAAGAGCTTCTTTTCCCAGATATCGTCCTACAACTAAGGTATCGGACATGCTGTATATTTGCTGAAATACGTTTCCTAAAAAAATCGGTAAGGAAAAAAGCAGTATTTTTTTTGTTGGATTTCCTGTTGTCATATCAATGTTCTTCAATTTCATCTCTCCCAGTCAGTTCATTTCTCTAAATACATCGAATAATCACCATACCAGTATTCTCCATGTTTGTCAAATTTCTTTATTTGTTGGTTTTGTTTTAATCGTTAACCAATGAAAAAAGTTATAGTAGAATGATTCTAACTTATTTAGTATAATGAATGAAGGCATACTTTAAAAAGCAAAAACAGGAGGAGCCATGACAAATGAAGTAAAGCGGTGCGACTGGGCTGCGAAAAACAAATTAGAGCAGGAGTACCACGACCATGTGTGGGGAATTCCCGTCCACGACGATAAGAAGCTGTTTAAAATGCTGATATTGGAAGGAAAACAGGCAGGACTAAGCTGGTCAACCATTTTAACCAAAATGGATACTTTATGCGAAGCCTTTGACAATTTTGATCCGGACATCCTTGTGACCTATGACGATGTAAAAATAGAAGCTCTTTTGCATAACAGCGGAATCATTAAGAACAGGCAGAAGGTGAATGCAGCAATCCACAATGCAAGAGTATATTTTAAAATCTGCGAAGAATTTGGTTCCCTGGATAACTATTTGTGGTCATTTGTAGACCATCAGCCTATTATCAATTCATGGACGCGGATTGAAGAAGTTCCAGCCAATACCCCTGTTTCAGACGCCATCAGCAAGGATTTAAAAAAGAAGGGCTTTAAATTTGTGGGTACAACCACTGTTTATGCGTTTATGCAGGCAGTTGGAATGGTTAATGACCATTTGATATCCTGTGCCTTTTACAAACGCACCTGACTATAAATGAGAAAGAGGTAATTATGGAAAGCAAAGAACCAGGCCACAAGAGGCGAGTTCGCTATAAAGGCACTCACCCAAAGACCTTTCAGGAAAAATATAAGGAACAGCAGCCGGAAAAATACGGAAATACCATTGAAAAGGTAATCCAGAAGGGAAGCACGCCTGCGGGCATGCATATTTCCATTTGTGTCAATGAAATCCTTGAATTTCTTCAGATTAAACCCGGACAAAAAGGGCTTGATGCAACTCTTGGCTACGGCGGCCACACCCAGGAAATGTTAAAATGCCTGGAGTCAAAAGGCCATATGTATGCTCTTGATGTAGACCCCATTGAGATTGTCAAAACAAGGGAGCGCCTGGAGCAGGCAGGCTATGGCCCTGAAATCCTAACTATTAAAAAACTTAATTTTGCAAACATCGATCAGGTAGCAGAAGAAGCAGGGCTGTTTGATTTTGTGCTGGCAGATTTAGGTGTTTCTTCCATGCAGATTGACAATCCGGACAGGGGATTCTCTTTTAAAACAGAAGGACCTCTTGATCTGCGGTTAAACCCGGAAAAAGGGATTTCGGCGGCAGAACGGATAAGAAATATTTCTCATGAGGAACTGCGGGGAATGCTTCTTGAAAATGCAGATGAACCTTATGCGGAAGAAATCTCAAAACGGATTGTTAACGAGATAAAAAGAGGAAATGAGATTGATACCACAACGAAATTACAGGAAGTGATCAGCAAGGCCCTGGTATCTGTGCCGGAACATGACAGGAAGGAAGCTGTTAAAAAATCCTGCCAGAGAACTTTTCAGGCTTTGAGAATTGATGTAAATAACGAATATGAGGTACTGTACAGCTTTCTTGAAAAGCTGCCGAAAATTCTTGCCCAAGGTGGCCGTGCGGCTATTCTGACCTTTCATTCCGGTGAGGACAGGCTTGTAAAAAAGTCTTTTAAAGATTTAAAAAAAGCGGGATTTTACAGTGAGGTTTCTGAGGAGGTTATCCGTCCGTCAGCAGAAGAGTGCAACAGAAATCCCCGCGCCCGATCCACTAAAATGAGGTGGGCCATAAAGTCCTAGGTAAGACAGAGGCATATAAATTTATAAAAACAGATAAGGTCCGGTGCAGTTTCCGGGCCTTATCTGTTTTCCTATTTAATAATTAAAACCAAATCCTGCTTTTCCATAGTAACCAACAGACGGTAAACATCATGGTTCCAGGCAGTTTTTAGCCGTTGATCTGTAATGGGAATCACTTCTTTTCTTATTTCTGATGCGCCCTCAATGGTAAAGCTTCCCAAATCCCCTACCTGTACGGAATTTCCATTTAAAGCAGGCTCTTCATAAAACATAAGCGACAATACGGGATTGGGAAGTCCCCCCTCATAATGGTCGCATATAGTGATCTGTTTTCCCTTCTCCAGCACCGCACTGCGTTTGTAAGAAAGAATCCTTTCATCCGGGTATGCCGCCGCCAGGTTCATGGAAATGCTGCAAACAGAATTACCAAGACTGCAGGAAACTTCTTCCGCCCGGTATTCAGCGCCCTCTTTTTGCATAATCTCTGCCTCTCCGTCAAAAAATGAAGGAAGATTATGATAACGGGACTGCATGGTCCAGATATCATAGCGTTCAGGAGAAAATGTCTTTCTTGTATAAGTTTCCACACCAATATCAATAAACATGGGCTTTCCGTCTTTGTATATGGTAAAGCTTCCTGTATCATTATGGTTGTGGCTGTCAGCATTATTCCCTGCTTTCACAGCCAGAAAAAGATGCTCATCCCGGGCCATAAAGATTCCCACACTTTCATACCAGAAGTCTTTATGAAGAATCCGGGGATTTTTTTCAAATTCCTTCATTTCCCCATGAGTAAACACAGTTTGAAGCCTGTAAAATAAATTATGCTCATCCGTTGTCAAAGGGTCTTCACTGTTATGGTAATCGGATGCGGCAAATGCCATTAACTCAGGGTTATGTGTTCGTCTGCCGAATAAGAATTCTCTGGCATTGCACCTTCCCGCAACCGGAGAACAGTCGGCGAAGTTCACATAGTAAATACCGTCTACATGGACATTTAAGATATAGGAAGCAATATTTTTGACCTTTTTTGTTTCGTAAACCGGAAGAAAGGCATTGCCGGAAATTCCGTTTAAGACCTCCAGACAGTTAAAGAGGCACAATCCGGCGTGACGGTAATACTGGGCGCCCTCATCACAGCATCCGTCATCGCCATATTCTTCCAGAAAGTAATCAATGCTTTTGCAGGCTTTTTTCACCATCTCCAGTTTTTTTGACTGGTCCAGTTCCCTGGTAAAAGCAGCTAAAAGTACATTCTGGGTGCACCAGACGGTCCAGTTGTTCATTTTACTTGTTCCATCACCCATCCACCAGAAATGCTGTTCCAGATAAGGAGAAAAAATCCGTTCTTCCAGGTTTTTATTGATCATCCCGGAGAGGAAAGGACTGACTGATAAAAGTTCCTGCCTTAATAAATACTCTGCAACAGCCAGTACAGAGGCAGTTTCCGCGGCAAAAAGATCAATAACAGGCCGGGTCACATCAGGCAGGTTGAACTGGGGCGTATCCCGGATGTAGGAGTTATGGGCAGGAAGCTGCCAGGCGTTTTCTTCACAGATCATATACAGTCCGTTTATAATATCATCGAGAAAACGTCCCTGATGTTCTGCACATTCAGCAAGAACCAAAGCATTAAGAGCCGTTCTTCTTAAAAAAAGCTTATCCTGAAATCTGCTTCGGTTTCCGTTTCTTGAAAATTCCATGTAGTCTGTAGCGGTGAGAGAAGGATACTGAAAATTCAGGAGTTCTTCTCCATTTTTTATGAGATCAGCCTTTAAATCCTCTGGAATGCTCTCCCAGGCCTTCCGGCAGCTGGCCGGAGGATAAGCATTAAAGACTGTCAGCGGTTTTTTCAGGCTGTCTGCAAATTCTGTAATCATAATGTGTACTCCTTAATCATTTTTCTGAGGGCTGATGGTATTTTGCTGTATGAATTCCCTGGGGGAAAGTCCAGTGACCTTTTTAAATACTTTACTGAAATAAAAGGCACTTTCAAACCCCAGTTTATCCGCTGCTTCATATATTTTCATGTCTTCTTCCAAAAGCATGGCCTTTGCTTTATTGATTTTTGCCTGGGCAATGTACTCGGAAAAACCCAGGCTGCTGTTCTTTTTAAACAGAATGCTTAAGTAATTAGGGCTTAATCCAAAGACTCCTGCCACTTCGTTTAAGATTAGTCGTTCCGTCACATGGTTGTCAATATATTTCTGGACATTGGTGATAACGTGAGCCTTGTAGGTTTTCCTTTTGGATTTAAGTACCTGACACAATCCATCACGGAAAACAGTCATCCATTCCACAATCTGATCCACGTTGGAGAAACGATAAATGGAGCGATAGCCGTCACTGTAGGAAGAAAAGATTTCCGCCATGTTTTCTTCTCCGTCAGGCAGAAGGGACAGGGCTAAATAAAGGAGATTACATGCCCCGTCGGCGGCCTGAAGATAGCGTGTTGGATGAGCTTCAAACAATCCAATGATTTCAGTCAGGGCATGATACAGCACATCCGTGTCAAACTCATTAAAGGCTTTGGTCATATCGTTTTTAAAAACAGAAATATTAAAGGAGTTGCGGATAGAAGCCGCATCGCTTTCAGTGAAAATCACTACGGGCTGTTTTTTTTCTGCCAGACTTTTGGCCTGCCGGGCTTCCTGATAGGATTCGCTGATTTTTAACGGCTGGCTTACTGTTGTTCCAACACCCGTAAAGACCGTTACATTAAAATAGTTGTGAACCATTTGAGCCGCGTTGTGGAGTGCCTGTAAAACAGATTCCTCCCGGTATTCTTCCTGGGAAGAAAAGTGAAAAATCACTGCAAAATGTTTCATATCAAGGGAAACCACATAGGCGGGAACATGCTTGAATATGATTTCCTTTGCCATTTGCAAAGTGCTGTTACATAAGTTCATAAGCTTTGTATAATCCATATCTTTGTGGTTTTCTTCCCTGATTTCACAAAGAGCCGTAGAATAACATTGATCTGTAAAATCAAGCCTTAAATCCATGGCCTGCAGCTCAAACTGTTCTTCGCTGTCAAAAAGATTATGCAAAAGCCTCATAAAAAATTTTTCATAATAGCTCTGTAAAAGAGGACGGCCTGAATCCTTGTATTCTCTGGATACCTGAAGAGTTTCCAGGCGGGAAAGAGCTTTTTTAATAGTTTCCGACAATGCATCGGCGTTTAATTCCAGCTTAATTAAATAGTCAACCGCTTCATAGGACATGGCCTCCTTAATAAGCTGGAACTCCTCATAGCTGGTAAGAAATATGAAAACCGGGATGCTTCCATAGGTTTCCCTGCATGCTTTTGCAAGCTCCAGTCCATTCATAATAGGCATACGGATGTCCGTAATGACGATCTCAGGAGAATACTCCCCAATCATTTCCAGGGCATTTTTTCCGTTCATGGCTGCGCCGCAGAATTCAATACCGTAATCCTGCCAGTTCAACATGGACTTTATTCCGATTTGAACCAAAGGTTCATCATCTGCGATTAATAGTTTTATCATAAGCCTCCCTTATCTGACGATGTTTTTTCCAAATGAACCCCATAAGGCCTTAAAATGGTCATGGCGGTAAATTCTCCCGGCTGGCTTGTAATGGTGATCCCATACGCAGAGCCGAAATCGTGCTGAATTCGTTTGTTTACGTTGTTAATTCCAACGTGGCGGAAAAATTCTGTTTTATTCTGGCTTCCCCCTTCTTCATTGAGAATTTTATCTATAGTATCCTGGGACATGCCGATACCGTTGTCCCTGACAGTTATTTTCAGCGCTTTCTGAGAGGAAACCATGGCGGTTTCAGCTGTCACTGCAATGGTTCCCGCCCTTCCTTTTGGCTCAATTCCATGAAACAGGGCATTTTCTATAATGGGCTGCAAGGTAAAGCGATGAATTTCACAATCGTATAAATCTTCTGATTCAATGACATATTCGATGGTAACACCTCCTCCGTACCGGTACTGCTGGATCAGGAAATAATCCTTTACCAGAGCAAGCTCTTCTCTTAAGGATATCATGGAAGCTGTTCCCTTTGATATGTTTTTTAAAAGCCTTGCAAGAGCTGTAATCATATCAGCAATACCTCCGGCATTTTGAATGGTTGCCATCCATTTAATGGAGTTTAAGGTATTATAGAGAAAGTGAGGATTAATCTGACTCTGAAGAATCTGGTACTCCAGATCTTTTTTCTGTTTTTCATCATCCACCCGTTTTTCCATGAGAGTGGCAATGTTTTCAGCCATGTTGTTGATTCCCCGGCCAACCTGTCCCAATTCGTGATCCCATTCCATAGAGCGGTCCATAGAAAAGTCCCCGGCAGAGATCGCATCAATTTTGCCGCTGAGCTTTCGGATAGGTTCCATTATAATTCTGTTTAACAGAAAGGCCAGCAAAATGCCCAGAGAGACAATGGCAAAGCAGATTCCCATAATCAGAAGGGTATATAAATACTTTTGCTGACTGAACTGCTGTTCAGACAGAATCTGGGACAGGCTCCAGCCTTTCATCCCTTCAATGGGACGTTCCACTAAAATTCGTTTTTCTCCGTCGTTCATAATGACAGAAAGAACCTGAGTTCCTTTTGACAGGGTGTTGCTTTCAGCCAGCTTTTCTTCACTGATATAGGGCTTATGAATTTCCTGCCACCCGCCGGCATGAAACTCATAAGTTTTTTCTCCCAGAGTAATAAAAAGCATGCTGTCGGAAGGAAGAGGATAGGAGGATAAATAATCAGTAAAAATCCGGGAAGAAATCTCCACATAAGCCCAGCCAATGATTTCCGAATCGAATTTATTGTATGCCGGACGGACAATGGGAATATATGGCTCTCTGCTGGTCTTAGCCAGGCTGTCTTTAACCAGGCCGACCCAGAGAAAATCATTGGACTCATAAAGCTGATGAAAGAAAAGTTCCCTGCTGATGGCCTGGGCTGAATAGAAGGGAAAATCATTGGCTCCTGCAGAAATCTGGAGAAAATTATTTATATTATTGGAGGAAATGATAACCCTGGACGTGTATTCATTTGCACGGTAGTATTCTTCTTTTAAACGGCCGTGAGCGGACAGGGCGACAGGGCGCAGGTTGTTTATATCCTTGGAAATGGTGGGAAGCTTATCCTGGTTTTTAAAGGTCTCTAAGTAATCCAGTATGGTATCATTAGAAACACACCATTTGCTGAAAAAAATGATATCTTTCATATCTGCGGCAATATTGTTGCTCACTACCTGAAGACTGAATTCTGTGGACTGAATCTGGTTCTTTCTTAAAAAAGACTGAAAAACCGAAAAACAGACCGTTGTTGTCAAAACAGTAATGAGCAGGGTGATGGCTGCCGTAAGAAGCATGATTTTGCCCCGTATGGTCTTGGGAATAAATGTTTTCCACATGGCTGCGTATCCCTTCTGAATAAGTTGTGTTTAGGGGTCAATTAATACAAAGTTAGCTTATTTCCTGAAAAATGTCAATAAAAAGACAGCCGGTTTCTGGTTAAAACCACACCAATTTGTATACAAAAGAGAAATTTAACTGCTTATCATAAGAAAATGCATGTTTTCCTAAGCAAGTGGGAAATATGAACAAAAAATGAACATTTAATTGAGATATATTCCATTCTTTCGGATACCGATTTCGGTTATAATTCAGTTATAGTAAATGTCTGGAAACAGAAGACGTATTTACTGGGGAAAATATAAAACAGGAGGGAATACAATGAAAAAAAGAACACTCAGTATTGCTTTGGCATGTGCCTTAACGGCAGTCAGCCTGGCAGCCTGCGGAGGCGGAGCAAAAGAAACAACGGCAGCCAGTGCAGAAAGTTCAAAGTCAGAGACAGCTGGAGAAACAACAGCAGATGCAGGGGGCCAGACTACATTAAGATGGGCTGTCTGGGATATCAATCTCACCACCTATTATCAGCCTCTGATTGATGCATTTGAAAAAGCTAATCCCAATGCAAAGATAGAAATGGTAGATTTGGGCTCTACCGATTATCAGACCGTTCTTGCAACAGAGCTGACAGGAAGCGGATCTGATTTTGATGTTGTTACCGTAAAGGATGTTCCCGGCTATATGACTCTTGTCAATAAAGGAGTGTTAGAGCCTCTGGACAGCTATATCCAATCATCAGGAGTGGATTTATCCCAGTATAAGGGCCTTACGGATCAGATCACAGTTGACGGAAAATTATATGAGCTTCCTTTCCGGAATGACTTCTGGGTTATATTTTACAATAAAGATGTGTTTGATGCCGCAGGCGTTGAATACCCAACCAATGACATGACCTTTGAGCAGTATGATGCTATGACAAGAAGCCTGGCTGTTGAAACTCCCGGACAGGAAGTTTTCGGTTCCCATTACCATACATGGAGATCAGCCGTGCAGCTTTTCGGTGTTTTAGACGGCAAGCATACTATTTTAGACGGAACCTATGATTTCTTAAAGCCTTATTATGAAATGGTTCTCAGCCAACAGGAAGATGGAATAACCCAGGATTATGCTACCTTAAAGACCAGCGGCCTGCATTACTCTGCTGCATTTGCTCAGGGTAACGTTGGCACTATGAACATGGGTACATGGTTTATTGCCACCTTAATGGAGAAGATCCGTACCGGAGAATATACCGATGTCAGCAACTGGGGAATTGCAAAATACCCTCACGCAGAAGGCGTTGAACCAGGCTCCACTCTTGCAACCATTACTTCTCTGGCAATTCCGGTAAATGCTCCTAACAAGGATTTAGCTTGGGATTTCATTAACTTTGTCAGCGGAAAAGACGGAGCAGAAATCCTTGCAAAAACAGGCACCATCCCGGCAGTTATGAACAGCACAGTAGCTGATCTGGTATCAAGCGCAGATGGATTTCCAAAGGATGATACAACCAGCACGGAAGCACTTAATACTGCCAATCTGTACTTGGAAATGCCGGTTAACACCAAAAGCTCTGAAATTGAAATTGTTTTAAATGAAGCACATGATGCAATTATGACAGGCGGCATGTCTGTAGATGATGGAATTGCTGAGATGAATGAAAAAGTAAGTGCCATTCTGGCCCAGTAACAGGAAAATAGATCAAGCAAGAGGCGGGCAGAAAAAGGCCCGCCTCATTTAAAGAGATTTTTGAAAGAAAAGGAGGATGACATATGGCGAAGACAATAACAGAAGCGCAAAAGCAGGAAAAAATCGCGGCGTTAAATAAAAAACGGGAAGCCCTGAGCCTTTTATTAAAAGATACTCAGAAAGCCGGAAGCCGCGAAAGGCTGATTGCGAAAATCGAGACGATAGATGAGAAAGTAAAAAAAATCCGGACAGGAGAGCGGTTTACCCGTCAGGAAAAGAGGGACATGATTGCATATTCCTTTATCATACCTAACTTTTTAGGGTTTGCACTTTTTACCCTTGGTCCCATTATTTTTGCATTTGTCCTGGGGTTTATGAAGTGGGATGGAAACAGTCCTATGGAATTTGCAGGGTTAAATAACTTTTTAAATATGCTGGGAAATACCAGATTCCGTTCTTCTTTTATAAATACCGTTGTGTATTGTATTGCAACAGTGCCTTTTACCTTAATCAGTGCACTTGGGCTGGCTGTTATTTTGAATCAAAAAATCAAAGGCAGAAACTTCTTCCGTACAGTGGGATTTTTTCCTTATGTAGCTTCTTTGGTGGCCGTAGCAGCGGTTTGGAACATGCTGTTCAGCCCTCAAAAAAGCGGTCCTATTAACATGATTCTTTATAATCTGGGCGTCAGTGCAAAAAATCTGCCGAAATGGTCGGCGGATCCCAACTGGGTCATGTTTACCATTGTCCTGTTCAGCGTGTGGAAGAACATGGGTTATTATATGGTTATTTATCTGGCAGGACTTCAGGGAATCAACGGTGAATTATATGAGGCGGCAAGCCTTGACGGCTGTAATTCCTGGCAGAAATTCCGCTATATTACATGGCCCCAGCTACAGCCCACCACCTTCTTTGTAGTTATTATCCTGACCATCAACTGTTTTAAGGTTTACGATATCGTATACATGCTGGCAGGAGGCTCCAACGGCATTGTAAGCTCCCAGGCAATGGTTTTAGTTTACCATATTTACGAAGAAGCATTCCGCAACTGGAATTTAGGATATTCAAGCGCAGTTGCCATGGTATTGTTCTTAATGGTGCTTCTCATCACCCTGGTTCAGTTCCGCGGTGAAAAGAAATATGCAAATTAAAAGAAGGAGGATAAGATTATGAAGGTAAAAAGTACAAATAATAAAATCAACAGATGCCTCCTCTATGTGGCCCTGTTTATTTTGACGATCGTTATGCTGGTACCCTTTGCATGGATGCTGTCCGCTTCTTTAAAGCTTGATAAAGACGTATTCGTATTTCCCATTCGGTGGATACCGGAAACTCCCAGATGGCGGAATTACCTGGATATATGGGTAAAAATCCCCCTTATGAAGTTTGTGGGCAATACGGTGAAAATTACGCTGATTGTCACATTTTTACAGCTTTTGACCAGCAGCTTTGCAGCTTATGCTTTTGCCAAGCTGAGATTTAAATATAGAAATATGCTGTTTCTGGCTTATATTGCAACCATTGCGGTTCCGTGGCAGGTTTACATGGTTCCCCAGTTTATGATGATGAGAAGTTTTGGATTAAATGACTCCCATCTGGCTATAATTTTCCTTCAGGCCTTTTCTGCCTTCGGTGTTTTCATGATGCGCCAGTTCTATCAGGGGATTCCTGATGAGCTTTGTGAGGCAGCCAGAATCGACGGTATGACGGAATACCAGATTTATTCCAGAATCATGCTGCCCCTATCAAAACCAGCTTTGTCCACCTTGCTGATTTTTACATTTGTTAACACCTGGAACGATTTTTTAGGACCATTGATTTATTTAAAGACAGAGGCAAAGAAAACCCTCCAGCTGGGACTGAAAATGTTCATCAGCCAGTACAGCTCGGAGTATGGTCTGATTATGGCAGCCTCAGTTCTTTCTTTAATTCCTGTTTTGGTAGTATTTTTATCTCTGCAAAAGTATTTTGTGGAGGGAGTTGCGGCAACAGGAGTAAAAGGGTAAGAGAGGAGAGAAACATATGAGTGAAAAAGTTGACGTACTTTTAAGAGGAAAGCCGGAGCTTTTGGAAGAAAAATGCCGTAAAGCTATGGATTTTGCCGTAAAACAGGTAAAAGAAAACTTAAAGGAATTTACTGATGATTTTAAAAAGGCATACAGTGAAGATCGGTTTTATAGGCCTACTCCTAATGTGAACTGGACAACCGGCTTCTGGACCGGACAGATATGGCTGGCTTATGAATGGAACGGCGCCGGGGAGCTAAAAGAAGCTGGCATGGTTCAGGCTAAAAGCTTTCTGGACCGGATTGAAAAGAAGGTGGAAGTTGACCATCACGATATGGGATTTCTCTATACTCCCTCCTGTGTGGCGGCCTATAAGCTGGTGGGAGATGAGACAGGAAAAGAGGCAGCCATTAAGGCGGCAGATCAGTTGATCACCCGTTTTCAGCCAGTAGGAGAATTTATTCAGGCATGGGGACCTATGAACCAGCCGTCAAATTACCGTTTTATTATTGACTGTCTTTTAAACCTTCCTTTATTATACTGGGCCTCAGATGAAACAGGGAACAGGAAATACAGGGATATAGCAGAAAAACACATTCACACGGCGATTTCAAATGTTATCAGGGAAGATTATTCCACCTGGCATACATTTTTCATGAACATGGAAACAGGTGCACCGGATCACGGGGCTACCTGTCAGGGCTACCGGGATGGATCTGCCTGGGCCAGAGGCCAGGCCTGGGGAATTTATGGCTGCGCAATGGCGTACCGGTATACGAAAAGACAGGAATATATTGAAGATTTTAAACATGTGACCGGATATTTTTTAGAACATCTTCCATCCGATCTGGTTCCTTACTGGGATCTGGAATTTGGAGAGGGTTCCGAAGAACCCCGTGATTCTTCCTCTGCTTCCATTGTGGTCTGCGGAATACTGGAAATGGTTAAGTATCTGGACAAAGATAGTGCAGCCTATTATACCTCCATAGCAAAAAAGATCATGGAATCTGTAGTGGAAAACTACTCGGTAAAGGATTTAAAGGAGTCAAACGGCCTGGTGCTTCACAGCACTTATTCCAAGAAATCTCCTTATAATACCTGTACGCCGGAAGGGGTTGATGAATGCAATATCTGGGGAGATTACTTTTATATGGAAGCATTGACCAGGCTCTCTACAGACTGGAATCCTTACTGGTAATACAAGAACAATTTAATTGATATAATCGGAAATGAGGCGAATGCAGATGAAACTTGAAACAAAGCAGGACTTCCGGAAATGGATGCTACAGGTACTGGAACCTTTAAAGCCATTATACAGCGAAGGATGTGCCAGGCTCCATCTGGGGGACAGCGGAGTTACTTATCCTGAGGTCAGCATTGAGATGGAAGCTTTTTCCAGGCCTTTATGGGCATTGGTTCCTTTGTGGCTGGGGGGAGGAAAAGGTTTTGAGGAAATTTATCAGAAAGGACTTGAAAACGGCACCAATCCGGCTCACCCGGAATACTGGGGCGGCTTTGGAGATTATGACCAAAGATTTGTGGAAATGGCAGCCATTGCCAGCAGCTTGATTTTCACCCCGGAAAAGCTATGGGAGCCTTTGAGCGAAGAAGGGAAAAAGAATCTGGCCAAATGGCTTTATGGTATTAATGAACACATCATTCCAGACTGTAATTGGCAGTTTTTTATGATTCTTGTAAATGTAGCTCTCAAAAAGCTGGACTGTCCCTACAGCCAGGAGCGGTTATCCTCTGGTCTTGAAAAAATAGAAAGCTATTATATCGGAGAAGGATGGTACAGGGATGGCGGTTCCAGTCAGAAGGATTATTATATCTCTTTTGCTCTTCATTATTATGGGCTGCTGTATGCCGTTGCCATGGAGGATGAAGACCCGGAACGGTGCCTGGATTTTAAGGAGAGGGCAAGGGTTTTTGCCCGGGACTTTATTTACTGGTTTGATGAAAATGGTTCGGCTCTCCCCTATGGAAGAAGTCTTTCTTACCGGTTTGGAGAAGCAGCCTTCTGGTCAGCTTATGTATTTGCCGGACTTGACGATATTCCGGCAGGCGTTGTAAAGGGGATATTGTCCCGTCATTTAAACTGGTGGCTGGAACAGAAGATATTTGACCGTGATGGAGTTCTGACTATTGGATACGGATATCCAAATCTGATTATGGCAGAGCGTTACAATGCCCCCGGCTCACCATACTGGGGAATGAAAACTCTCTTGTGCCTGGGACTTCCTGATGACCACCCATTCTGGCAGGCAGAGGCAGAAAAGATGCCAACGCTGGAACCGGTAAAAATGTTAAACAAGGCGGATATGATTATGCACCGCCATGGAAAAGATGTGATGGCTTATCCGGCAGGGGTGTGTGAGCGGTACGGGCATGGTCATGTTCCGGAAAAGTATTCAAAGTTTGCTTATTCCACCCGGTTTGGATTTTCTATCGCTAAAAGCCAGATCGTGCTTCATGAAAATGCTCCCGATTCAACCCTTGCGTTTGTTATTGACGGGGATGATTACGTGTTTGTGCGGAAATACAGTGATTCTTATAAGGTCTTTCCTGACAGAGTGGTCAGCAGCTGGCATCCATTTCCCGGAATTACAGTGGATTCCACCATCATCCCTAAAGAATACGGCCATTTGAGAATTCATGAAATTCACAGTCAGTATGACTGTACTGCTTACGACTGCGGGTTTTCCGTAAAAAAATTCACAGAGAATTATGAACAGACGGAAAAGGAACACACAGCTTCCGTGTTCCATAAAGGCCAGGGCTGCAAGGTATCCGGGAAAGGCCCGGAGGCAGCAGGACTGGTGATTGAAGCTGATCCCAATACCAATGTACTCTATCCCAATGGCTCTATCCCTGCAGTGTCATACCGTATTAAAAAAGGGGAAACAATAATACTGGAGACAACGGTGGAAAGCTTTGTTTTCTAAGAACGCTCCGTTGATTTTAAAGCATTTTCGCTGTATAATAGATTCAGATACAGATGAGGAGGGCGAAAGAAGATGTGGATGAATAAAAAGCAGAACTTAAAGGCTTCTTATTATAACAGCTTCTTCGCCCTCATCGTCATCCCCATTCTTTTGATTATCTTACTGTCCATCTTCATCATTCGTACCATGATGGTGGATTCCGCTGTTTCCAATATCCGCCGCGCTCAGGATAACATCGCTTCTGCCCTTGGGGGAGAAGTAAAGGATGTATCCCTCCGTCTATCCCATTTCGTATACGTCAATGACAATGAAGTCGTAAAAAATGCAGCCAAAACCAATACTAAAGATTTGGTTGAAAAATACCGTTATACCAAAGTGCTGACTGAATCCTTTCACTATGCCATGGTTCCGGTCCAGGATATCATTTCTGCCGTATTTTATATGAAGGATGGGGACCATACTTATATAAAGGATGATATCACCCTCCGGGAGGAGGAATTAAAAGCATCTTCCTGGTATCAGGCGGCATTGGCAGAACCTAATACGGTGAAGACAGGATTTTATGACCGCAGTGTGACCAATTTCAGAAAAAATGCTTATACTCTGACCATTGCGGCGGGCCTGTCTCCAGGTATTGATGTGGATCGTGATGGGGTTATTGAGATGGCGGCTCTGTTCACCACTTCTCAGACCGGACGTCAGATTAAGGACTATAATAAAGAACGGGTCCTGGGTATCACCATGATCGCAGACCAGACCGGGCATGTGATTTTTGATCCGGAAGAAACCATATCCCTTTTGCCCCGGAACATTTCCTTAGAGCAGGCAGAGTTTCGGTATCAGGTAAATGGCAGGCAGTACATGGGGGTGGTGACCAGAGAACCGGTAACCGGCTTAAAAATCATCAGTGTGGTGGCCTATGAAACCCTTACAAGAAATTTTAACAGGACGGCAGCTATTATTGTTGTAGTTACACTTGTCCTCTTTGCGTTATTTTACCGTTTTTCCAGTTATTTCTTAAAAAGTATCATTGACCCTATCCACCATACTGTGGAAGGGATGAAAGGAGTAGAAGAGGGAGACCTTCTTGTTCATGTGGAGCCAAAGGGACAGCCAGAGCTGCGCCTGATGATTCATTCCTTTAACCGGATGACAAGGCGGCTGAAGCAGTTAATGCAGGAAAATGAAGTGCAGCAGCAAAAAAAGCACGAAGCGGAAATCCGGGCGCTTCAGTCCCAGATTAATCCTCATTTTCTTGTAAATTCCTTAAATTCTATCCGGTTTATTGCGCAGATGTCAAAATATGAGTCCATCGCCCGCATGGCTGAGGCCCTTATAAA
This sequence comes from Clostridiaceae bacterium, assembly GCA_902363735.1. Classification (GTDB taxonomy): domain Bacteria; phylum Bacillota; class Clostridia; order Lachnospirales; family Lachnospiraceae; genus Lacrimispora. The sequence goes on along the minus strand of CABJBA010000001.1, from coordinate 257,012 downwards.
AATATTGTCCAGTTCCTTCCGGAGCAGCGGAGGGTTCTATTCCTTAAAAGAAGAACTGGAGGTTTTAGACGGCTATATTTATCTGATGAAAATTCGCTATTCCGATGGGTTTGACATAAAGTATGACATAGAAGAAGCCTGTCTTTCCTGCCTTGTTCCCAGGCTTATCTTACAGCCTTTGGTGGAGAACTCCATTGTTCATGGATTTAGCGGCCTTATGGATGAAATAGGAACTATCTGGCTTACAGCTGGCATGGAGAATGATTTTCTTTCTGTTGAAATCCGTGATAACGGAAAAGGTATGTCTGAAGAAGAAATTCACCGGATTATGAACGGAGAAGAGAAGGAGGAAGGACAAAAGGATTATGTGAGCATTGGCATTACCAATGTAAAAACCAGGCTGATTCTCAACTATGGAAAGCATTGCGGATTTGAGATGGAAAGCGGGGAAGGCCGGTTTACAAGGACTTCTATCTGCATTCCTGCAAGAAAGGAGCCGGAAGACCTATGAGAAATGTCCTGATTGTGGATGACGATACGATTGTCCGGATTACCCTCCGTTCTTTGATTAACTGGGAAGAACTGGGATATCACATTGCTGCCGACGCCATCCATGGACAGCAGGCTCTGGAATATATAAAGAACCATCCGGTAGATTTGGTAATTACAGATATGAAGATGCCGGTTCTGGATGGAATTGGACTTTTGGAAGAGTTAAACTGTTTTAAACATATGCCAGCAGTTTTGGTCTTAAGCGGCTATGACGATTTCAGACTGGTCCGTGATGCGTTCCGGTTGGGGGCCTGTGACTATATGTTAAAGGCAGGATTAACAGAAGAGACCCTTATATCCATGTTAAAACGCATGGAGGAAGAGGTCTTTAAAAATCGTGAAAAAAAATCAAAAGAAGAGCAGACACCTGCCATAAAAGTTCCTGACTCCATTGTTTTTGCGGACATGGCTGTTGGCAAACGGCCTTTGGAGGAGAACTTTTTTCAGCAGGAATATTTGGTTATCCAGTTTGAAATAGAAGATTTCCATAAGGTATCCGCCCGCTTTGGTGAGGATTTTGAAGAGGAACTGATAAAGCCAATGCTGGAACTGGCAGGTCAGATTCCCAGAGTGGCATCCCGCTGTATTCTAGGGGCAGCATCACCTTCCCGTTATGTGATGCTATACCGTATCACAGATCCGCAGCAATATAAGGAAAATTCCGTTTCAGCCTGCAGACAGTTATGCAATGTGTGGAAGCATTTTATGAACCTGTCTGTCTCTGCGGGAATCAGCAGCCCGGGAAAGGGAACTGGGGATTTCCCTGACAGGTTTGAGGAGGCAGGAGAGAGGCTGCGGCTCAAATGCTTAAAAGGAAAGGGAAAGATATGTGATCCATGGGAAAAGGATGAGGTTACCTTTGAACAGGTCTGCAAGACTGAACAGAAATATGAAAGGCTTATAAAAGGGCTGATGGTAAGCGATGAAATGGCTCTTCGCCTGGAGAAGAAGCAGCTTTTTTCAGAACTTTACAAAAGGGAACTAAAGGAAGCTAAAAGGGTCTGCCTATGTATTGTCTGCAGCATAGCCTGGAAGCTTTCAGACAATCATGACGATATCAGCGCCCTGTTTGTGGAAGAAGTCAATTATTATGAGAAAATAGACCGGTTGGAGGAAATGAGAAGCCTGGAGCTGTGGCTGAACAATTTTCTGCGCTGGATCATGGATTATAATGCCCACCAGACAGACCGGAAACAGGCGGATATGATGATTCGGGCAAAGCGTTTTATTATGGATAATTACGCCAACCCGGAGCTGACCTTAAAAAGTGTGGCAGACTTTGTGAGCCTGAATGAAAAATACTTCAGTACCAGGTTTACAAAAGAAGAGGGAATGACCTTCAGCAATTATCTGACTGAGGCCCGAATCCGCAAGGCAAGAGAGCTGATGGAAACAACAGATTTAAAAATTTATGAAATCAGCCAGAGCGTGGGCTATAACAGTGTGGAACATTTTACCAGAGTGTTTAAAAAACAGTGCGGAATCAGTCCTGGCGGATACAGAAAGTAAAAATCTGACGAAATATCAAGTTTTCAAACCATATCTCATGGAGAAGACTGTTTTGAAATGATAGTATAATATTATCAAAACAAGGGAGGTATTACAAAAAATGAGAAAACGTATGTTGGCTTTGGGGCTTTGTGCAGCAATGACGGCGGGGGCTTTGGCCGGCTGTTCTTCCTCACCGGGAACGACAGCAACAACTGCAAAGAACCAGGAAACGGCTTCCTCGGAGGCAGGAAACACAGAGGCAAAAGAAGATCTGGAAGGCAGCCTGGTATTTGCCATCTGGGATAACAATCTGATGGATTATATTGATGAAAATGATATGGTTGGAAAATTCCAGGAGAAATATCCCAATGCGGATATTGAAGTGGAAAAGATCAAGGACGATTCCGAATACTGGAATGCAATGAAGATGAGAACTTCAGCAAACCAGCTTCCTGACGTCATGTTCAATAAGCCTTTTACTTTATCCAGATTTAAAGATTATCTTGTGGATTTATCTGATCTGGAAGCTGCAAAAAATAATGAACTGGCTTCTGGTTATGCCATGGATGGCAAGGTTTTAGGCGTTCCTATGACAGCCGGATATGAATACGTTTATTACTGGAAGGATATGTTTAAGGAAGCTGGCGTAGAGGTTCCCACCACATGGGAAGACCTTGAAAAAACAGCCCAGACTCTTCAGGAGTATTATGGCAAAAGTGACCCGGACTTTATGGCAATTGCCCTTGGAGCAAAAGATGAATGGCCGGATTACCCTTATATGGAATTTATGCCTGCACTTCAGGGCGGAAACGGTCAGAACTGGAATGACATGGCAAAGACAGACGCTCCATTTGCAGAGGGAACGGACATTAACAAAGCATACAATAAGGTTTTTAATCTGTTCAGCAAAGACGTATTCGGCAAGGATCCTTTAGGTATGGGAAATGATCAGGTAACATCCTTATTTGCACAGAAAAAAGCAGCTATTATTGCTCTGGGAGACTGGGGTCTTCAGAATATTCAAAACGGTTCAGATGATGCTTCAGAGCTGGGAACTTTTTATCTTCCGGTAAGAGATTCCAAAGATGATCCTTTCCGTGTCATTGTTCAGGGCGATTCCTTTATGGGAGTTACCACTCACAGCAAGAATCCGGATCTGGCAAAGGCATTTGTGGAATGGTTCTATAGTGAAGACTGGTATCCTGGATACATCAATTATGTAACAAGTGCATCTTCCATGAAGAATTTCCCCAAGGAAAAAGACCCGATTCTGGCTCAGGCAGATGATCAGCAGCCAGATAAGGAGCTGGTGATGTATGATGGCGGAGGAGACGACTTCCAGGCTATCCAGAATGAAATTGCATTTGATTACAAAAAGCTGGGTTCCCAGATGTTTACCGATGGATTTGATCTTAAGGCAGAACTTGATACACTTAATACAAAATGGGCGGAAGCCAGAACAAAACTGGGAATTAAATAAACAAAACAAGAAAGGGGACAGGGTGATGGAAACCCTGTCCCCTTTCACCCAAGAACTTGAATCAGGAGGTATCTATGAATTCACTGGAAAAACAGAAAAAAAGGTTTATTGTATGTTCCCTTGTGGTTCCAATGGCTTTGCTCATCGGGTTTGTGGTGGTTCCCGCTTTTGACTTAATCCGCATGAGCTTTACAAACTGGGATGGATATTCCCAGACATACGATGCTATTGGCTTCGGCAATTATACTGCCATGCTCCGGAATAAAGACTTATGGCTGTCTCTGCGCAACAATGCTGTGTATTTTTTCGGGCATCTGATCTTTATCCCTGTGGAACTGCTGTTTGCTGTTTTGCTGACCTCCAGACTTAGGGCGGCAAAGTTTTATAAAACCATGGTTTTTATGCCTTATATCATCAACGGAGTGGCTATTTCCTATGCCTTTTCCTATTTCTTTTCACCTATTAACGGGGCTTTTGATGGGATATTGACCGTGTTTCATCTGGAGGGCTTTATAAAGAACTGGCTGTCAGATCCTAAACTGGTGAATTTCGTTTTGACCTTTGTTTCTCTGTGGAGGTTTTCCGGATATCATGTCATTCTTTTTATGGCTGCCCTCCAATCCCTTCCCCAGGATGTACAGGAGGCGGCCAGAGTGGATGGCGCTGGGGCCTGGCAGATGTTCCGCTTTATTCAGATTCCCTCTATTATGCTCATGGTGGATTTTGTCCTTTTTGACAACATACGGGGGGCTCTTCAGGTATTTGACATCCCTTATGTCATGACCAGCGGAGGTCCGGGATATGCTTCTTCCACCTTTACCCTCTATACCATTGATACGGCCTTTAAATACAGCAACTTTGGCCTTGCTTCCACCATGGCAGTGGCAATTATGGTCATGATCGTTGTCATTTATCTGATTCAAAATAAGATCATCCATGGAATCATTTTAAAGGGAGGGAAAAAATAAGATGAATCGACGCACAATGGAACAGGGAGTCAAACAGCTTCTCTGTATCGGAATGGTTCTGGTGGTTCTGGCTCCCATTCTTCTGACTCTGTTTGCCGGTCTTAAGACAAAGGGGGATATGGTAAACACCTCTCCCCTGCTTTTGCCGCCTATGGAAAGAATCACCTTTCAGAACTTTGAAAAGGTGCTGGGAGATAAATATTTGTTAATTGGTTTTAAAAATACAGGTATGATACTGGCAGTCAGCATCTTTTTTAATATATTGTTTGGAACCATAACCGCATTTATTCTGGAGCGTTTTGAGTTTAAGCTTAAAAAACTGATTATGGGCCTTTTTTTCCTGGGCATGCTGATTCCCAGTTTTGTGACGGAAATTGCCAGATTCAAGATTATCAACAGTATGGGGCTTTATAATACTTTGGGAGCACCCATTGTAATTTATGTGGCATCAGATTTAATGCAGCTTTATATTTACCGTCAATTTATATCCACTCTTCCGGTATCTCTTGATGAAAGTGCTCTTTTGGACGGCTGTTCCTATTTCGGTCTGTTTACCAGGATTATTTTCCCGCTGTTAGCGCCTGCCACGGCCACGGTAGTGATCATCAAGGCTATTACCATTATCAATGACATGTATGTCCCATACCTGTATATGCCAAAGAACAGGCTTAGGACTCTGACCACCTTCCTGATGAATTACGCCAATGCCCAGCAAGGGTCCTGGCAGAAACTGGCGGCAGGAATCATCATTATCATGCTGCCCACCATTCTTATCTATCTGTTCTTCCAGAGATACATTCTGGCGGGAATCGCAGCAGGAGCTGTAAAGGAATAAAAGATACAGGAAATCGTAAAAAATGCAATGGAATCTCTTATCTGTATCACTTATAATGAACCTATTGTATTAGTAGAAGGAGGGTTTTTCAATGGAACAGAAGACCGCAAAACTGGAATGGCTGGAAGATCCACGGGTCTTTGCAGTGAACCGAATGCCTGCCCATTCCGACCACAGTTATTATGAAACAGAAGAAGCCTTAAAGGGGACAATGGGACTGCGCCAGTCCTTAAATGGAACCTGGAGTTTTTCCTATGCAGAGAATTCTGCAGAGCGTCCGGAATATTTTTACAAAAAGGATTTTAATCCGGACGGCTTTGGCACCATAGAGGTTCCCGGCCACATTGAACTTCAGGGATATGGCAGATGCCAGTATATCAACACCATGTATCCCTGGGATGGTCTGTCTGATATCAGGCCCCCTCATATAGACTGGAAGAATAATTCAGTGGGAAGCTATATCAGGGAATTTGAAGTAGGGGAACCGCTGAAAGGAAAACGGCTGTTCCTGTCCTTTCAGGGAGTGGAAACGGCCTTTTATGTCTGGCTTAATGGAACTTTTATAGGATATTCAGAAGATTCCTTTACACCTTCTGAATTTGAGATTACGGATGCTGTTTTGACGGGAACCAACCGTCTTGCAGTTGAGGTTTATAAAAGAAGCAGCGCAAGCTGGATTGAGGATCAGGACTTTTTCAGGTTTTCAGGGATTTTCCGTGATGTATATTTATATGCAATCCCGGAGTGCCATGTGGAAGATTTGTTCATTCACGGCGATGTATCTGAGGATTACAGAGATGGTTTGTTCCGGGCAGTTCTGACCCTTTCCCAGGAAACAAAGGGGAGCATTTGCGCTGAATTAAAGGATGGGGCTGGAAACGTCTGTGCTTCCTGGGATTCTGTTTCTGCAAATAAGGAAGTAGAATTTTCCTGCTGCATTTCTGATGCCCGTTTATGGAGCGGGGAAGATCCTTACCGGTATGAGTTTACCGCCACCTTATATGATGAACAGGGAAATGTAAAAGAAGTTGTTCCTCAGAAAATGGGCTTTCGCCGTTTTGAACTGAAAGACGGTGTGATGTGTTTAAATGGAAATAGAATCGTTTTCCGTGGAATCAACCGCCATGAATTTAATGTGAGAAGGGGCCGTTCCATTACGAAAGAGGACATGATATGGGACATCCAATTTATGAAACGTCACAACATCAATGCAGTCAGAACCTGTCATTATCCTGATCAGAGTTTATGGTATGAGCTTTGTGACGAGTATGGGATTTATCTCATCGATGAGGCGAATTTAGAAAGTCATGGCTCATGGCAGAAGATGGGAGCCTGTGAGCCCTCCTGGAATGTGCCTGGAAGCCTTCCGGAGTGGAAGGAATGTGTAGTGGACCGGGCTAAGTCCATGTTGGAGCGTGATAAGAACCATCCCAGTATCCTGATCTGGTCCTGCGGAAATGAATCCTATGCAGGAAAAGATATTCTGGCAATGTCGGAATTTTTTAAAGAAAGGGATTCTTCCAGACTGGTTCATTATGAAGGCGTATTCTGGAACCGGGAATTTGACCGGATCAGCGACATGGAAAGCCGGATGTATGCAAAGCCCGGCGATGTGGAGGAATATTTAAAAAGCAGCCCCCAAAAGCCTTTTATTCTTTGTGAATACATGCATGCCATGGGAAATTCCCTTGGAGGCATGAAAAAGTACACAGATCTTGAGGACCGATATGAGCTGTATCAGGGCGGATTTATTTGGGATTATATTGACCAGTCCCTGATGAAAAAGGATGCTTATGGTGAGGAGCATATGGTCTATGGGGGAGATTTCGGCGACAGGCCAACGGATTACAGCTTCTGCGGAAACGGAATTGTATATGCAGACAGAACCATTTCACCCAAGGCCCAGGAAGTTAAATATCTGTATCAGGATATCCGCCTGATTCCTGACTTAGGGGGGGTATCCATAGAAAACAGAAGATTATTTACCGATACCTCAGATGTGGAATTTGTATATTCGGTTTTAAAGGATGGGGAGCGTGTATACGAAAAGAGATTTTATGTACAGGTTAAGCCTTTGGAAACAAGGTATGAACCCCTTTCCCTTCCTGATTTAACAGAACCGGGAGAATACGTCCTTCAGGTTTCAGCTCATCTTAAATATGATGCTTTGTGGGCGGACGCCGGTTATGAAGTGGCTTTTGGAGAAGCGGTTAAGTCAGTGGAAGGCCCGCAGGAAACGCGCTGTAAAAAACCTTTGACAATTGTTTACGGTGACGTAAATATCGGCGTTATGGGAGAGGGATTTAAGGTACTGTTTTCCAGACAGGAGGGCAGCATAGTCTCTCTCGTCTATGGCGGAAAGGAGTGGATTGCAAGGCCCTTGATGCCGGTTTACTGGAGAGCTACCACAGATAATGACAAGGGAAATAAGTTTTCAGTGAAAAGTGCCCTTTGGCATGGAGCCGGCAGGTTTCCTTATTACAGCAATGAAAATTGTGAAGTGGAAGAGAAAGAAGAACGGATAAAAGTAACCTATACTTATGAACTTTCTACTGTTCCTAAAGCAGTGACCCAGGTTTCCTATGAAGTAGATGGAAATGGCTCTATTCAAGTGAGAACTTTGTTTAAAGGGCAAGAGGGTCTGCCAGAGCTTCCGGCCTTTGGAATGAGACTTATTATACCGGAAACGGCTAAAAAATTCACCTGGTATGGACGGGGACCAGAGGAAAATTACTGCGACAGGAATGAGGGAGCCAGACTGGGAATTTATGAGGATACTCCTGATAACAATCTGTCCCGCTATCTGGTTCCTCAGGAATGCGGCAACAGAACAGGAGTCCGCTGGCTTAAGGTATCGGATATGAAAGGTCACTCCATTGGTTTTCGTGCATCAGGCAAGGCGTTTGATGCTTCTGTCCTTTCTTACACGGCAGAGGAACTGGAGTCAGCTGCACACAGGGAAGAGCTTTCCGCTCCCAGGTATACAGTGGTGAATATTTTAGGTGCCATGAGAGGAGTAGGAGGAGATGACAGCTGGGGAGCAGCCGTTTATCCGGAGTACTGTATAAGCGGGGAAAAAGATATAACAACGGAATTTATCATTGAAAAAATAGAATAAGCATGATAAAAACCAATCATGTTTGACTTGACTCAGCCTTCATAAAATCTTAAAATAGATGAATGAACCCCTTGAATATATTCTTTGAACGTGAAGGGTTTAGGGAGAAAAAGATTTATACTATGGAGGATTGCTATGAAAACAAATGAAATTGAGATAAGGGCTGGCCTTGAACAAATGGATTTTGAAAGAGTAACGGAAATGTTGTCCTGCGCAGAGTGGAGTAAGGGGATTGGAATGGCTGAAGTTAAGCAGGGAGCTTCTAATGCAGCCCTGGTTGTGGGAGCCTTTCATGAAAATGTTCAGGTTGGATATGCAAGGGCAATATCCGATAAGACCAGATTTGCCTATATATCGGATGTGTATGTGGATGACCGTTTCAGACACATGGGAATAGCTAAGCAGATGGTGACTCATATGTTATCCCATAGCTCTTTAAAAGATGTATATCAGTGGGTGCTGAAGACCGAGGTGGAAGGGGTGTATGAAGCTATGGGATTTGTTCCTGTTTCAAAGCCTGAAAGGTGGCTGGAAATAAGAAAAGAGCGGCCGGACCGCTGATATTCATTAATTCGATAATAGTTATAATTTTGTCAAAATAGGAAGATAAAGCTGGAATATATTGTAAAAAAACAGAATTCGTGATATACTTGCCGTGTAATTAATCTGGATCAGAAAGAAATAGGAGGTATTCACATGAAGTTTTTAAAATGTAGACATTGCGGAAACATTGTAGCGGTTGTGGAAGAAAAAGGCGGCACCATTACTTGTTGTGGTGAGAAGATGGCAGAATTGGTAGCTAATACAACTGATGCGGCAACAGAAAAACACGTTCCAGTCATTGAAATCGACGGACAGAATGTAAAAGTAACCGTAGGTTCTGTAGAACATCCAATGCTTCCTGAGCATTTCATTGGCTGGATTGTTTTAGAGACCAAGCAGGGAAATCAGAGAAAGGTACTGAACCCGGGCGATAAGCCGGTTGCTGAATTTGTTCTTTGCAAGGACGATGAGGTAATTGCCGCATATGAATACTGTAATCTTCACGGATTATGGAAAGCAGAGAAATAAAGAAAAATGGGAAAGCTCACAGGCCGTAAGGTATGTGAGCTTTTTAAAGCAATTCCCAGTTCTTGACTTCTGCTGGAATTTGTTCTAGTATTAAACAGAAATGTAACGTTAAGACAGGAGAAGATCGTAAGATGAACAAAAAGGAAGCCAATGAAATAAAGAAACTTTTCACTCCGACAGGTTGCGCCATTACCCGGATTTGCGGCTGTTATGTGGATGCGGAAAAAAATAAGAGAACAGAACTGAAGGAAGCGTTTTTATCTCTTCCGGAGGAAGAAGCATTTAAATATTTTACTATTTTCAGAAACGGACTGTCAGGAACCCTTGGAAAAAACCTGATCGATATGGAATTTCCTTTACATACAGAAACAGAGGGAGGAACCCAGGAATTTCTTTTAAAGCTACGGGACAGCCAGTTAAAGGACGATGCTCTGGTTGAAGAGTTCTATGAAAAAGTAATTGCCGGCTATGATTACGGAGAAAATTATTATATTATCCTAAACCATTGTGCCTATGATATTCCAGCCAAATCGACCGATGGAATTGAAATGTTTGATGCATCTGATTTTGTCTATGAATTCATCCAGTGCACCATTTGCCCTGTCAAGCTGTCAAAGGCTGGTCTTTGCTATAATTCAGAGACGAATGTAATTGAGAACCGCAGCAGGGACTGGATCGTGGAAGCACCGGATACCGGGTTTTTATTTCCTGCCTTTACGGACCGGAACACAGACATCCACAGCCTTTTATTTTATTCCAAAAACCCGGAACAGATGCCGGAACGTCTGATTGATGAACTGCTTGGCTGTATTATCCCCATGTCTGCCAAAAGCCAGAAGGAGATATTTCAGGCCATTGTGGAAGAAACCCTGGGAGAAAACTGCGACTTTGAAACGGTTAAAAACCTTCATGAAAGTTTAAATGAAATTCTGGAGGAAACAAAGGATGAGCCTGCCCCCTTTACTCTGGACCAGTATCAGATGAAAAAGCTTTTGGAAAATAATGGAGCCAGCCAGGAAAAGCTGGAGGAATTTGACCAGCGTTTTGGAGAGGGGGAAGAAGGGCAAAAAACCGCTTTCATCGCTTCCAATGTAGTCAACACCAAAAGCTTTGAGATTAAGACCCCTGACGTGAGCATAAAGGTGTCGCCTGATAAGACACATCTGGTAGAAAACCGGATGATCGACGGCCGTCCCTGTATTGTGATCGGTATCAGTGAACATGTGGAAATCAACGGTATCACCGTAAGGCCAATTAGTGCGGAAAAAACAATGGAGCCGGAAGAGTAGAAACTGGTATTTTTAAGACGCAGCCCGAAACAGAAAGGAAATGACAGTGGCAGACAGAACATTTGGCTGGATACAGGAGGCCTATACTCTGGGAAATTTAAAAAATGTGGTATCCGTATTTGTCCCGGATTCAGAAATCAACCGGATCCTGCGCCTGGATAAAATCCCCAGGCTTATATCGGAGAAGGATGGGAGAGAGGAATTTATACGGGAATTAAGCAGTGTGGAAATTGTCATTCCATATACTCATTTAAAGGGAAAGGGGAGGCCGGCAGGCCATACCAGAAGCAGTGCCCCCTGTTCCGGGATTATTCAGGCAGTTCTGCCTGGACAGAGGAAGGAATACCAAAGTGACTGGCCTGCGGACTCTTTTTTGAGGTGGGCAGTCAGCATTGGTTTTCTGGATTATGACCGGGCTCGTGATGTCTGCTTTCTCTCTTCCTTAGGATTTCAGTACGCCCAGGCATTGCCGGAAAGTGAGGAAGAGAAAGAAGTATTAAAGACAGCATTTCTTTCTTATCCTCCTGTATGCAGGGTTCTGTCTCTTCTGGGAGAAGAAGGCCATCTGACCAAATTTGAAATAGGAGCCAGACTTGGATTCATCGGAGAGGCAGGCTTCACCTCCATTCCCCAGCCCATGATTCTTCAGGGATTAGAAGAGGCAAAAACCAGGGAAGAAAAGGCAAAGCTTCTTCAGGATACGGAAGGAACCAGTGACAAATACGTTCGGACCATATGCAGTTGGCTTATACAGATGGGCTGGGTCAATAAGGTGGAAAAGGAAGTAAAGGCCTCCATTGGAAACAGAAATTATACCGGGATCATACCTCAGTCCTACCAGTTGACCTTAAAGGGCAGGACTATTTTAAAGCATGTCAGGGGGATTTCCAAGTTTCCCAGGCTTCCCAAACGGGTTATGTGGGACATGCTGGCGACTAAGGCAGGAGACCGGGATTATCTGCGCAGCCGGAGAGCCCGCATCCTAAAATATCTGGAGGGAACCTGCCGTTCTGTAGAGAAGGTGAAGGAGTATTTAAAAGAGGCTGGTATGGAGGAAGAAGCGGAAACCATTCTCGATGACATACAAAGCTTTGAGAATATTGGATTGAATGTTAAACAAAACGGGAATACCTACGGAATTATGGAGGAATTAACAGGACTTGAGCTGCCTTGTACAGGCAAGGGATCAGTTCCTGTTAAATCAGAAGTATCCATATGCAAGGATTACTTAAGAAGCCATCTGACTCATGTGGATCATAAGTACCTGGTGCTTCTGGACTTGGGCTATGACGGCAATTCGGACCGGGATTACGAGATACAGACAGCTCAGCTTCTGACGTCAGAACTGGATTTTCAGGGAGCCAGGCTGGGGGATACCAGGAAGCCAGATGTCTGCGTCTATTATGGAAAAGATGGGTTGATTATTGATAATAAGGCATATGGAAAAGGTTATTCCCTTCCTATCAAACAGGCTGATGAAATATACCGTTACATAGAAGAAAATAAAGAGCGCAATGAAATGCTAAATCCAAACAAGTGGTGGGAGGTTTTTGAGGAATCTGTCACCCGCTATCATTTTGCCTTTATTTCCGGGACATTTACAGGGGGATTTAAAGACAGGCTGAACAATATATCCATGCGCTCCGGAATCTGTGGAGCAGTTATCAATTCCATGAACCTTCTTTTGATGGCAGAGGCTCTGAAATCCGGTCGTTTGAGCTATGAGGAATGTTTTTCCCTGTTTGATTGCAATGATGAGATCATATTTTGAGCTTATTCAAAACTCCGACAATGGCTGTTTTGAATAAGCTCTTGTGGTCTATTTGTCTTTTAATGCTACTGTAATGGTAAAGGTGCTCTCGTCATAGTCTATATCCACAAGTCCATCGTAAGTATCCGCAATCCGCCGGATTGTCCACAGACCGTAACCGTGTCCGTCACCGTGCTTGATGGTTTGGATTTCTCCGTTTTCACTCTGGATATTGCCCTCTCTGGTGTTGATACAGGTAATGCTCAGATATGGTTCCCGCCGGGCCATTAACAGACTGATAAAGCGCCCCCGTCCAGGGGAGAGGGCCTCACATGCCTCCAGCGCATTATCTAGTAAATTGGAAAATAAACTGTATAAATCCGGATCAGCGATCCCCATGGGCCCTGCTTTTAAGTTGAGCTCCACCTTTACATCAAGGGCTTGTGCCCGTTGCATAAAGTTTCCGATCACTGCGTTTACGAGAAAATGGTCGTGGTAAATCGCTTCGGCTATAGCCCCGGATTGCCTGGAATAGCGTTCCAGATACTGCTTCGCTTCATCATAACGACCGTCTGTCAAATAGGTTTGAAGAGCAGCAAGGTGATTTTTGATTTCATGTTTCAGACCTCCCACCTCTTGAAGATGGAATTTAATATGCTCGTAGTTGTCCTTTGCCAGCCGGTTTTGCAAAGTCAGCACTGTGCTTTCCTGCAGACCCTGATAATAGCTGCTGAAAAACTGTTGTATATTGCAGACCAGCACACATAGAATCAACAGGAAATAAGTGTCCTTATAGCTGTAAGGAACAACACCATGCCGGGTGTAGAATACCAAAAAATTATACAGCATAGAGCAGTAGGCAATCATTAAGAAGGGAGCCGTCATCATCATCATCCGGTTCTTTTTAACCGCTTCCAGGACAGTCAGTACAATTGTATAGGAAAGACCGGTCAAAAGAATATTATTGATATTAATCAGATGAGGCAAGTCTGTTATATTGAAAAGCTGGAGAAGAATTGCCCCCACACCAAAACTGCTGTGAAGAATGACAGCGGGCAACATCCATTTTTTATAGTGTTCAAATGAAAAATAATAGTACATGGTCAGAGGTATTTGAAAGGTAAAGTAAAGCCCCAAACTGAATGCCGATACCCAAAAGGGTTCAAAGAACTGATAAACAATGTATTCCGTACAGACATAGTACAATGCCCAAATGACTGCGAACACTCCGATGGCCAGGTTCTGCCACTGGGGGCGGCTGCCATGGAGCGTCTGCACCAGCACAAGTGCAATGATGCCAATGCCGATCAGAAGGCACATTGCCATGAAAATGACGGAACGCATTGATTGTGCAAGCGCATAGGCTTCCAGAGAGGGAATCGTTCCCATGAGAATAGGGCTGGTGCGTCCGGCATAAAGGGCATAGGGAGATGTAAATTCGATTTGAAGGGTTTTATTCCAATAATCTTTGGGCAGCAGTATCAAATGCAGTGCCATTCCGGGATTCTCCTTGGATCCCAATGCCGGGTCTGAATAAAGCTTCTTTCCTTCCAGATACACATGAACCGCCTGATGGTTGGAGCGAATAAGGATAGCAGCTTCTTGAAGCGGCTTGTCCAGAGTCCGCCACAGGGTCATGGTTTCGCCCGCCATGAGATGAGGGCCGGTACGCAGGGTAGCAAGCTCTGTTTGTCCCCTGTCCTCTGTGGAATATTTCCACCCGTCAGATAAGTCAATGACATCCTTCATCAGATACGGCTGGCGATATCCCTTGAAATAAAAATTTAAAAATATGGCAGTAAAAACAGCACAAACCAAAAGCAGTATGGTAAATACCACGTTGCCGCGCTCTGCCTTTTGCAGTCTATTTACTAAAATTTTCACAGCTATACCCCCCCTTTTTTTTCATACCCCAAAGTCCATGAATTCATTATACCAATAATTTTTTATAATTCTCCTTGCAAACATAACTGGTAGCAAAAGTGACATATTCCGCAATTGCCTGACAGACATGCTTCCCTCATGGATCAACAAATGGTATAATAACAATACGAATGGTGGTGAATTCCTATGTACAAAGTTGCTTTATGCGAGGATGAGAAAGTCTTTTCCGAAGCGCAGAAAAAAATATGCCAGGATATATTTTCCAAGTTAAATATAGAATACCATATTTCAGTATTCCAGAACAACAATGATTTCTTAAATGCATTTATAGATAACGGGAAACGCTATGATTTGCTCCTTTTAGACATCCTTATGGAAGGCACAGACGGCATGGCACTTGCCCGCAGGATACGGAAAACAGACAAGGAAACAACGATTATTTTTATCACTTCCAGCCCGGACTATGCCCTGCAGGGCTATGATGTAGAAGCTATGCACTATTTAATTAAGCCGGTCGACAGCGGTAAACTGGAACGGCTCATTTATGCAGATTACCATAGCCGGTTTTTAAATCAGATATTTATGTTTGAAACCCGGGATGGTAAAAAGCGTATTGCAATCAAGGATATTATCTGCCTTGAAACCGCAGGGCGGAAAGTAGGGGTCACAACTCCTCAAAGTCTTATATTTGTTTCCGGCAAGCTGACGGATTTACTAAATCAGCTTCCCAAGGAACCATTTGTCCGCTGCCATCAAGCCTATGCCATCAATATCCGTAACATCCGTGAGCTTACAAAGCAGGATGTTATTGCCGTAGACGGAAAAGTAATTCCTGTCAGCCGTACCTTTATGAAAGACGTACAGAAGGCATTTATGAGGCAGATGCGGGGAAGTTAAATTGTAATCCTGTTTACATAAAAAAGCAGTTGAAAGGTGCGGCGTCTGCATCTTTTCAACTGCCTTTTCCTTTATCTGGAAGTGACCAGATCATCTAAGGATTTAAACTGATAGCCCATTTCCTCCCATTTAGCCAGGAGTTCATCAAGCACCTGTGCATTGGTACTGGATGTACTGTGAAGGAGTACAATGGCACCGGGGTGGATTCTTCCAATCAGCTTTTTAAGGGCATCTTCCCTGGAAGGTTGTTTATCCACATACCAGTCTACATAAGCAAGGCTCCAGAAAAAGGTTTTATATCCCATATCCTTTGCCATTTGCAAATTGGTTTCGCTGTATTTTCCCTGAGGCGGGCGGTAATATTTCTTCATAGACTGGCCTGTGGTTTGTTCAAACAGGCTTTCCAGATCCCTCAGCTCCTTTTCAAAAGCCTCCTTTGAAGAGATCTTGGACATATCCGGATGGTGGAACGTGTGATTGCCAACGATATGGCCCTCGTCAACCATTCGCTTGACCAGCTCCGGAGAGGTTTCTATGTAATTGCCTACTACGAAAAAGGTTGCTGCTGCGTTGTGCTTTTTCAGTGCATCCAGAATGGGGGCAGTGTTTCCGTTTTCATATCCCGCATCAAATGTCAGATAGAGAACTTTATCCGTTGTTTTTGCAGCATAGAATGCATCAAATTGCCGTAAATAGTCCATGGTCGCATTGGCTACCGGCGGCTGTCCTTCCTGTTGGAAACTTAATCCCCAGCTTCCTTCAGCAGCCGTTTCCACCGCCCTGTAATGTCCTGTTATCATAGCAGTGAGATGCCCGGCCAGAAAGGCGCAGAGAAAAAGAAGGAATACTTTAATTCCATATTTTCCTGCATCAGGAGAGACAGACAAATTTCTGATCTTTTCTGCAAATTTAATTTTTTGCAAAAATTTCATATTTTGACTCCGTTATATCATTTGTTTCAAGATATGAACATTATGCATGTCTCTATTCAAAAAGGTTATAATTCTCTGATCGTAGTTCCTGCCTGCCCTTCCAGACTGGCCTTTGCCTTTTCTAATGAAGTAATAATAGCCTTCCGGTTTGTGCCACTCAAAAGAAAGTCCGAGGCAGCTTCAATTTTGGGAAGCATGGAGGCAAATTCGAACTGCCCGGCCTCTATATATGCCCTGGCTTCCTCTAATTTCATGGAGCTGATAGGCTGTTCTTCCGGTGTTCCGAAGTTTAAGGTGACATTGTCAACACTGGTAAGGATCATCAGAATATCGGCATCAATTTCTTTCGCTAAAAGTCCGGCAGCCCGGTCTTTTTCAATGATTGCGCTGGCCCCCTTTAGGTTATATCCCTGTTCCATAACAGGAATACCGCCGCCGCCGCAGGCAATAACAATCTGGTCTGCATCCATAACAGCCTTTATGATATCAATTTCCACAATGGACACCGGCTTTGGAGAAGCTACCACCCGTTGAAATCCTTTGCCTGGAATTTCCTCCACATAATTTCCTTTTTCTTCCTCTTTCCTGGCATCCTCTGCTGACATAAGTCGCCCTACTGGCTTCATAGGAGTGTAGAAAGCTTCATCGTAAGGATTTACTGTCATCTGAGTCAGAACCGTAGCTACCGGTTTATAAATTCCGCGTTTCATAAGTTCAGTCCGAATACCGTTTTGAAGGTCATAACCAATATAACCCTGGCTCATAGCAGAGCAGACAGACATAGGAGCAGAAGTATAGCCGTCATGAAGTTTTCCAAATTCATTCATAGCTGTATGAATCATACCAACCTGAGGAGCATTACTATGAGTAATCGCCACCTGCCAGCCGGCCTCAATAAAATCTGCTATAACCCTGGCTGTTTCAGCCACCTTTTTTTTCTGTTCCGGAAGATTAGTCCCTAAAGCCCTATGCCCTAATGCCAAAACAATCCGCTTTCTCGTCATATCAGTCACCTCTCGTTTCATAGTTTTGTGAGTAAAAGTATATGAATATTATATTATTGAGAGGTAAAAATAGCAATAGGATTTATAAGAAGGAGATAATAAGAAAAATTTTAGAAAAATTTAGGTAGATTTAAGTAGATATCTGGAAGGGGTGAGGGTATAATGTTCATACAAGCAATAAGCAGTGCATGACAGGATTCACTCTATGCACTGCGTACTACTGTACTAAAAAAAGAAAGGTTCTCTTTTATGCCCTCCATAGCCATCCGCCTTATCCTTCCCCTGTTTTTTTACAATATGACCACCGCCATAATATATTCGCTTTTCCCTGACTCCCCCCTGGAGTCCACCGCTTTGTCTGCCCTGTTAACCACACCGGTTTTAACCTATATTTACATCAAAGACCAAAAACACCGCTCTCTGAAAAAAACCAGACTCCGTCTGCTTCCGATTCCGGCGTTTGGTGTCTCTCTATGCCTCTTTTTAAACGCCATAATAACTGCTCTAAATCTTCCTCAAGCTTCTCTTGCCTATCAGGAAGCTGCCAGGGTTATATACTCCCCTCCTTTTGCTATTCAGATATTGGCTACCGCCCTTATAATCCCAATAGCAGAAGAACTCATTTTCAGAGGAATGATTTTTGCACCTATCCGTGATAAGCTGCCCTTGCTTCCATCAGCCTGTATCTCCGCTTTGCTGTTTGGTCTCTATCACGGAAACCTGCCTCAGGGAGTTTACGGATTTTTCATAGGAATAGCAGCAGCCTGGCTGTATGAAATATACAAATCCCTTACAGCCACGATCCTGCTTCATATATCAGCTAACCTTTTTTCCCTATGCGTAACCCAAACACCCTTTTTCCCCCAATTGTTTACAGCTCCAACAACTCTGGTTGCCACAGCAATAATCTCTGGAGCCCTGTCCATAATCTGCGGAGTATGGATATATCAGAAAAACACCTT
The DNA here is from genome assembly GCA_902363735.1 of Clostridiaceae bacterium. GTDB lineage: Bacteria > Bacillota > Clostridia > Lachnospirales > Lachnospiraceae > Lacrimispora. Next base: position 238,779 of record CABJBA010000001.1, on the reverse strand, counting down.
AAAGGAGGACATTTTGTGAAACTTTTATCTGTAGCAATTCCTTGCTATAATTCTGAAGCCTATATGAGGACCTGTATTGAATCCCTTCTGCCCGGAGGAGACGAAGTCGAAATACTGATCGTAAATGATGGTTCTACCAAGGACAGAACTGGAGAAATTGCTGATGAATACGAACGAAATTACCCAGGCATCTGCCGCGCGATCCATCAGGAAAACGGTGGTCATGGCGAAGCCGTCAACGCAGGTTTGAGAAGTGCTCAGGGAATTTATTTTAAAGTAGTAGACAGTGATGACTGGGTAGACGAGTCTGCCTACCGGGAGATCCTTAACACCTTAAGAACTTTTGTGTATGGAGAGATGACCCTGGATATGCTTATCAGCAACTTTGTTTATGAAAAACAGGGTGCAAAACGAAAAAAGATTATGAATTACCGGACAGCCCTTCCTGAAGGCCAGATTTTCACCTGGGATGATGTGAAAGTATTTATGATGGGACAATACATCCTCATGCATTCCGTCATTTACCGGACCGGACTTTTAAAACAATGTGGTCTGGAACTTCCCAAACATACCTTTTACGTGGACAATATTTTTGTTTACCAGCCCCTGCCTCATGTAAAAACCATGTATTACTTAAACGTAAACTTTTACCGCTACTACATCGGAAGAGAAGACCAGTCGGTCAACGAAACCGTTATGATAGGCCGTATTGACCAGCAGATCAGGGTAACAAAGCTGATGCTTGGCTACTGCGATGTGACAAAGCTCAAACAGCGGAAGCTGCGTCATTATATGGTCCGTTATCTGGAAATCATGATGACCATATCCTCTATTCTGGCTATCAAGTCAGATAACGACGAAAATATGGAGAAGAAAGCAGAGCTTTGGCAGCATCTTCGGAAACAGAATTTAAAACTGTATTTAAGGCTTAGATGGGGTTTTATGGGACAGGGAGTAAATCTTCCGGGCAAGAGCGGACGCCAGTTTCCCATTGCAATTTATAAAATGACACGGAGATTTTTTGGCTTTAATTAATCTAAAACAAAAAGAACAGGACTGCTGTAAGAAAAAATCTTGCAGCAGTCCCTTTTTATGATCATCCGATTGCTTTTTCAGAAACCTCGTTCCGTCCTTGTACATAAGAGCCGGAATATACAAACTGATACATGATGCTGGCCATAACCAAAGCCCCTAAACCGTCAAATGCAGAATGCTGTTTCAGGAAAACAGTGGCAAGGCAGATGGAAACCATCAGCAGAAAAGATCCGGCCTGAAGAAGTCGGTATTGCTTCAGCTTTTCACTGTGGCTGAGTGCAATGTAGACGCATATGGAATTATAAACATGAATGCTCGGAAATACATTGGTGCAGGTATCTTTGCTGTAAAGGTAAGAAACAATGTAAGAAAAAATATTCTTATCCGGATCAATGACCGGACGAAAATCTGTTCCGTTAGGAAATACAGTACAGATCATCAGGCTGATGGTCATACCCGTAAACAGCATAGTGCACAGTTTATAATAATCCTTTACATCGGCAAAGAAAAAATAAAAAATGGCAGCCGATACATAAAAAAACCATAAAAGATATGGAATAATGAAATATTCGTTAAATGGAATGTAATCATCTATGGCAACGTGCATGATATGGTAATGACTGGTCACCTTTTTTTCCAGGTAAAGGAACCATGGGAGGTAAATAAAGGCATAGCTTAAAACCCAGGCGTGTCTGTACCTGTAAAACAGATCTTTCATAAGAGTTACCCTTCTCCATTTTGCTGGTTGGAATAATATTTAGCAGTTTTGAAGGATTATATCATACTCATTTTGCCACTACAAGGGTATTTGAAAAATGTTAATATAATATTTAGGAAACCTTAACTGGTTTTAATAACACCGCAGGCAATTTTGGCTCCGGAGTTTCCCGATGGCTGGGTGATAAAATTATCGGGCATACGGTGAACCACAACAGATTTATCCATAATATCCTCAATGAAGAAGCGTTTGTCATAGAAAGCCATCCAGGCATAGCCCTGATTTCCTAAAAGGGGTGGGAAGTCCCCGGCGTGATAAGGATGAGGAAGATGCTTGGGGTTGAAATGTTCGCCTGTGTTTGCAAAATTCTGACTGCAATCGCCGTGTTCGTGGATGTGGAATCCATAAAAATCACTGGAGCCGGGGATGTTGATATTGGGAAGATTGAAAAATTCTGCTTCAATCAGGATTCCACCGTAGGGGGTGGAATAAAACCTGACCATTCCGCTGATATCAGGAAAATCCCTTCCTCCGGTCACCCAGGCCATGGCCTGAGGAGTCTGGTTGGTTAAAATATGTTTGAAATTCATTCCTGGCGTAATTTGCTGAGCTTGCATGACTGATACCTCCTTACAATCTGTATTGAGATTTTATGTTCCTATTTTATGGCTTCATCATGCGGTTTATGAAAAGTATAATCTTTTTATAAAGTAGTTGATAGCAGGCGTAACTTTGTGTATAGTATAGTTTATAAAAACCTGTTTTCATAACAGAGCCTATTGAGAAGCAGACCTTGCACGTAAAGAACTGTCTCATTAGGGCGCCGAGAACCTGGTAGGAAGAAAGGCAGAAGAACAGAATGGAACGAAAGAATGAAGAAGGACTGACAGAAAAAGAATTTCTTGCGCAGTACCGTCCGGGAAATTATGAACGTCCGTCAGTGACAGTTGACATGCTGATTTTTGCGGTGGATCAGGAAGACATAGAAGCAGAAGCGGAAATTCTGCTCATCAGACGAAAGAACCATCCCTGTATCGGACAGTGGGCAATTCCCGGAGGCTTTGTGGAAATGGCGGAATCCCTGGAAGAGGCAGCAGCAAGAGAACTTGCAGAAGAAACGGGATTGAAGCACATTTTTATGGAACAGCTTTATACCTGGGGAAGCGTAAAAAGGGACCCAAGGACCAGAGTAATATCAGTGTCTTATATGGCAGTTGTACCAAAAGACAGCCTGACTCCCAGGGCCGGAGATGACGCAGAAGAGGCCTGCTGGTTCCAGGTAAAGAAAAAGAAGTTGTCTGATTTAGAGAACGGAGCTACTTATGCGCTGACCATTGAAGATGAAGAAAATCACATATTTATGAGTTACCGGATTACGGAAACCTATGAACGCCGGGGATTGATGTGGAAAAGAGAGGCAGAGGCAGAACTTTTGCCGGCTATCGATATTCTGGATCAGGAAAAACTGGCTTTTGACCATCCTGAAATATTGAGTATGGCTATGGATCGGCTGGAAGAAATAGAAAAAGAATATATGGAATAGATTTTTGATGAAAGCGTGCTTCCTAATACAGGAAGTGCGTTTTTTTTGAGTAGAAGTACGTATTCCGACAAGATTATATCCAAATAGGAATGATTTGTCGAAATTTGTTTTTGAAACCGATTGATTTTTGAAAACAAATCGGTTAATATGTATATAAAGATAATTCACAAAAAAAAGAAAAGTAAAAAGATATTTTTGTACAATTTTTACGATAAATCAATATTTTAAGGGGGAAATAAGTAATCTGATATGTGAGAGTTGGAAATAGATATGATTCCAGCGGTCAAGCGAAATTAAGTTGTAAGTTAGAAAATGAGAATATGTGCTTTTCCAATGTCAGAAGAAGTTTTTTGTTTATGTTTGGAGCTTTTTGCAGCAACAGCTAAAATAAAATGGAAACAGGGAGGAATGTAGATGTTATTTAAAATGAGAAACAATGCAAAGTACCTGAGTGTTACGTTGGCTATGGTTTTAACTTTTGTTATACTTATGGGCGGACAAGCCTTCGCAGCGCCTACCAATTCGATTGATGTATATGTTGGGACTTCATTTGAAGGAACGATTACGGCTGCGGATATTATCGGTGACAGCAGTTATCAGGCGAATGTGCTGTACTCCACCTATAATAATAAAAATGAATTGAGATACTACCTGGCAGACGGAGCCTTGCTGGCTGGTTTGCTGAATGACAAATTAGGAATCACATTGACAGGCACAGAAGTATTTACATTTAATGCCGGTCCATCATTTAACCGCGTGCTGTCATACAGCCATCTTTATGCAAGCCGCTACACTTATCCATGTATCGGACTTCCATCAAGTGTAGGTGTGAGACTGGCAGTTCAAAACACCCCGCCTTCCACCAACTGCGTTTCATTTGATCCCAAAAATAATAATAATGCGATTCGCCTATTTTTTGGACAGGCAGGCAGCAATCTGGATAAAAACGCACCGGATATGGTGAGTAATATCACATCAATTGTAATCAATTAGTATTTATTGAAGTAAAACAGCTGTTGCGGCTATTGAACTTGCAAGGAGATGTCCTCCTTGCAAGTTTTTTGCACGATAAAATATATTAAAAAGGAAGGAACAAATGAAGAATCAAATGATCAAAAGAATTACAGCAATCATACTGGTTTTTGGAATGCTGCTAGGGGGAATGAACATTCCAGCGCTGGCTGAATTATCTGGGGAAAGTCTGCCTTATGAAGACATTGACTCCAAAGGTGGACAGGAGGAAACTGCAGAGGAAGAACCGGAGAGCGCTGCAGAGGAAGAACCGGAGAGCGCTGCAGAAGAAGAATCGGAGAGCGCTGCAGAAGAAGAATCAGAGAGCGCTGCAGAAGAAGAATCAGAGAGCACTTCAGAGGAAGAATCAGAGAGCGCTGCGGAAGAAGAGTCGGAGAGCGCTGCAGAAGAATCAGAAACTACTGAGAAGAAAATACCAACTGCAGCAGATGAAAAGCGGGAGGAGACGGTTGTCGAATTGCCGGTACCCCAAATCATATCTGTGATTTCAGAAAATGGTCAGGTCAAGCTTCAATGGAAAACTGATGAAGAAATAGAGTCTGCTTCGGGCTATATAATTCAATGGAGTGTTTCAGAAGATTTTGAAACGGAAAAACATGAGGCAGGAGGCGAAGATTATGTGGAAGCCTCAGGCCAGGGTGTATATACTTATACAGTGGAAAACTTAGAGAATAATCAGGCTTACTGGTTTCGGGTAAGAGCCGTAAATATAGAAGAAGAAATTTACGGCTTATGTTCAAAAGCAGTGAAAGCAACCCTTAGTTCGGCGGTTATGTTGAAAAAGCTTTCTGAGGATGGGGATGTACATGAAAGATTGGAATTTAAAATTCGTTATGCAAAACAGGGATTCAAGGAGAAAGCTTATACAGAAGGCAGCTGGGGACATCTAAAATCTGCTATAGAAGCTGGAGAGGATTCCTTAAAAAAAGATACAGCGGAGATGAAGGATGCCCTTGAAACATTGGATTCAGCCATTTCATCATTGGAAGGCATTCCCGGCATTATCACTATATTTGCAGGAGAAAATTATACAGATAACAAAGGCAAGGAACATTTGGGTAATAAAATCCTGGCAAAAGATGTGTATTTAAAAGGCTTAAGTAACGGTATTGAAGTTATTACATTTGATAATGAGGACAATCTTTATTTTGCAGATCAAGGAAGTCATGTTGTCCGTATGGTACCAAAGGAAGACGGCATATATTTTGGACAATGGATGTATGCTGGGTATATTTATACAATTGCAGGAACTGGTCAACCAGCTGCCCAACAAAAGGCTGATGATATTCCGCTTAATGGAATAGAAAATAAAAATATAAAGTTAAATGCTCCTAATGCCATTGCAGTAGATGGGGACGGGAATGTATATATTACTGACAGAACGGGCCGGTTTACAAGGCTGCTTATGATCGCAGCAAAGGATGGCGAATATTTTGGTAAAGAACGTCAGGAAGGATACATATACACTTTGGTCCAGGGTCCCGATAAGTTTAAATCAGTCAGCGATATTGTAGTTGATGATGAAAACAATTTATTTATTGCAGATACAGCTCTATTTCGTGTTTTGGAGTTGGAAAACACCAAAGAAGAACCGAGGATTATTGCCGGAGGCGGATCAGAAGATGTGATAGATGGAGCTGATGCAGCTGGCATAAAAATTCCGATTCACGTAAGAAGTGTAGCGGTTCGTAACGGGAAGTTATATATTTCTGCTTCTGATAATACTTCAATAAAAGGAGGTATTATTTATCAGGTTGATCTGGATTCTGAAAAAATTTTTGTTTTGGCAGGTAATGTTGAAGCGGAAAATAGAAAATACAGTGGTGATGGTGGGAACCTTCAGGATGCAAACTTCATCGAGCCATATGGTATGAGATTTGATCATGACGGAAATTTGTTTATTTATGACAGCGAACGTTTTGTTGGAAATTCTGTAATTCGTATGGTGCAGCCAGAAGGAGGCGAGATTTCTTCTTCCAGCAAGATTTACACTGTATTTGGCGGTAAAGGTAACACAGGCGCCGGGACCGATCAGACCGATGAGGGCGGTAAAGCGGTATATGCCCAGGGAAGAGCAAAATTAGGTAAAGTAGCAATTGATAGTGAAAATAATCTCTTTTTTATTCAGGCTTATGATAATTCAGGCAACTCAAGTAAAGTGCTGCGTATACAAGAACCGTCTAAAGCGCCTGCAATGTCAGAATTGAAAATGACAGTGAAAGGTGATATTCCATGGACAGGAGGAGCGGATGAAACTGTTGATATAAGCGGGTATATGTCATTTCAGGCAACGGATCAATTTGGCGATCCATTTGATACAGAAGCCATTGGATCACCGTATCAGTGGGAAATGGTGGATGATGGCGGAGGAATTGCTAAACTGAAAGATTATACCAAACTGGTATTAAACGGGACAGGAACTATTACGGTAAAGGGTTCTATCAATGGGAATGAATCAGAGGATGAAGCATTGGAGATATACGATCATAAAATTCCAAGGCTGTACTCAATCACATTATCAGGAGACCCGGCTCTGGTTTATCAATCGGATTTCCAGAAGCAGATGCTGAACGAAATTCTGACAGTACAAGGTTATGATCAGATGGGAAACAAATTTGCTATTGGAAGTGAACTGGAGTGGGAGGTGAAATTTGGGACCGCTGTCATTACAGGAGGAGAAATTCGTCTTACCGGCAATAAATCTGTAGGGGTTGTTGCGAAGCAGGGGAATGTGGTAAGTAATATACAAAATATTACGAAGAAAAAAGCCAGCACTCTATCCAGAATTACAAAAAAAGATAAGGCATTGTTCGAAGATAAAATCCCTGCATTGGAGGCCGCAACGGGTTCAGACGGCTATGCAAGACCGGTATTTGATGAGGAAGGAAATATACTTCTTTCAGATCTCCGCGGTAAAGGTATCAGGCTGATTCCTGCCCGGGATTATGACAGTTTATATGGGTTATCTGATTTGAAGGCTAATTACATATATACAGTGGCTGGTCAATACAAAAAGGAAAACACAGATGCGCCGCTTGAAGGTTCTATTGCCCATGAAGTGGGATTTTCCAGTCCCAGGGCTTTAGCCATTGCACCTCAGGGAGGTTTCTACTTTCTTGACAGCTACGATTCAGGCAATAATCATAACCGTTTATATCATGTAGATGAGAATGGTATACTCTCCTATGTAGCGGGAAATGGAACTCCAGGAACACGGCTTCCAAGCGGAGGAGATATTAATACCCATAATGGCAGCGGAGGTCCGGCGTTAGAGGCTCAATTCCTTACCTCTTATGGTATTTCGGTAGATCATGTGGGTAATATTTATATTTCAGAAAATAGAACCAATACGGTGCGAGTCATTCCTGTAAAGGATTATACAGGAGAAGATAACCTGTATGGATTGTCAGATCTGAAGAAAGGTTATATTTATGTAATCGCTGGAAACGGAAAATTTAATGACAAGAAGGCACCAAGTGTACAAGGTAACAATATCCGTCAGACTGAAATCAAAGATTATGGGGAAGGGCCGGCTTTTGACAGCAAAGGTAATATGTATATCGCTGACAGTCCTAATTTCCGCATTGTTAAGGTATATCCTGACGGTAGCTTTATAAACCTGATAGGTGACGGAACCGAAGGAAGGCCGGGAGCAGATATAGACAATAAGCCTGCCAGCCCGTTGTTTTCCCTTTGGTCAATCGGAGGCGTATCTGTAGATGCTGCTGATAATATCTATTTTGATGAATTTAGGATTGGTAGTCCAGCTTCTGTCTATATGATGCCATCAGCAGATGGTGAATACCATAACAGGCGGATGAAGAAGGGGTGCATTTACAGAATTATAGGAGGAAAGACGTTTACAGGAGAAACGGAAGATGGAGGATTGGCTGCAGACTGGACTCTTAGACCAGGACACTCATTCTATAAGGCAATAAATGAGGCAGGAGAGCTTATATTATTAAATTCTGAGAGTGAACTGCTCTATTTGAAAACAGCTCCCTTCCTCCACACTCTGGAACTGACAGCGGAAAAGTCTGGACATGTCCAGATTCCCTTGAAGATCAGCAGAGGTGAGTCAGTTAACCTGGGTAATATGCAGATTGGCAATTCCCACATGCAAGTTAAGGGCTATGACCTGTCAGGAGAAGAGTTTGATCTGTCGGATGTCGACATACAATGGGATGTTGTAGGCGGGCCGGGGAAAATAGGCTCCAATGGGAAATCGTTGAGCATTGAAAGAAACGGTATACTGGAGCTTCGTGCTACGGCATACAGCAAAGACGGAACAGCAAGCAATACCATCCTCATATCTGCTTCTGTTTCGGGTGGATATTCGCCTGACTCATCCGATGACCAGGACGATTCATATATAGGCGGCACAAAGTCCTTACCGCTGGAAATCATAAATCAGCAGCGGTCAAAGAGAGCCATTGAAACCGCTCTTATGAAGGGGAATGCACCGGTGATCACTATAGGACAGAAAGAAAAGGGCGCTGTTATAGGCGGTGAGCAATTGATGGCAAGCCAGCAGCAGGGGAAGCCGGTCATCCTTCAGAACCGGGGATGCCAGTTAACCTTGTCTCCAGGGCTCATGAAAGGGCTGGAGTTGAAAGAAGGGTCCAATGTTGAGATTATTTTCACACCGGCACTAAATGCCATCAATCCTCAGACAGCGGTAAATCTTGCCAATACAGATCGGTTCAATGAGACTCTTGCCGGACAGCGGATGGAACTGGAAATCCGTATAGACGGACTGCCAGTAAAACGGTTAAGTGAGCCTGGAAGGATGACTGTGGATACATCCCAATGGAATCTTACCCTGGAGCAGATGGCGGGCCTCACAGGTGTTTTATATGACAGCAATGGAAATGTATTGCAGCAGCTTGGCGGAGAATTCAGCGGGGATGGCAAAAGCTTCACATACTGCACTTATCACTCAGGCATCATGGGCCTTATCATCTCCAATGATTTAAAGCGGATACAGTGGAAAATTGGAGATAGCCAGTACCTTATAAACGGGCTGGCCGTGTCAGGAACCCCTGTACCTGTAATTCGTGAAGGCACAATCCTGATTCCTCTGAACGTGACAGCAGAAGCGCTGGATGCCAAGGTAAATTGGGATGAAGCAGCTCAAGTCATGAGAATTACCAAGGACGAAAAAACCTTATCACTTAAAATAGGAGATCAGCTTCCAGATGGATTAGGAACGGCTGTAATGATGGATGGGCATATTTTAGTGCCGATGCAATATATTACAGAGCAGCTAGACGTAAATGCCGTATGGGAAGAAGAAACAAAACAGGTACTGATCTATAGATAGCCAGAATGTAACAGAAGCGGACTGCCCCGATTTAAATCAGGGCAGTCCGCTTCTGTTTTGTCAGTCTAACGGTGAAATTGGGAGAATTAAAAATATTAAAATTTCAGAAAACACTCTTTCTAAAGAAGATTAATGAAGTTTGTAAGAAAAATTTAATCGGAAAATCAAGACTTTTGTGTTATACTGTTGTCAGAAATTACCTAAAAAAGAAAATGCACAGGAGATTACAGGATATGATAAAGAAATCACGCAGATTATGGAGTCTGATAATCAGTTTCAGCCTTCTTGCAGTTGTTCCTTCTTATGGAAATGTTACCATCGTTCCTGCCTTCCCGGGGAGCAGCGGGACAGAGAGCGTCAGCGGGCCTTCGGCAGGACAATCTGAGGCAGGTCCCGGAATCTCCCTTCCGTCAGCAGGAAATGAACCGGCATCCCAGACTCAGACTTCAGAAGTTAATAACATAGCTCAGCCGGAGATCCAGTCTGAGGGTGCAGTCCTTATGGATGCAGCCACTGGAACGGTTCTGTACTCCAAAAACGGAGAAACAAAGTATTATCCTGCCAGCATAACAAAGATTATGACAGCTCTTCTGGTTGCAGAGAAAAGCAGCCTGTCCGATACCGTGTCTTTTTCAAAGTCAGCCACCACAAACTTAGAGTCAGGGGCCGTAACCCTGGGCCTTGCGGAAGGGGACAAGCTGACAGTGGAACAGAGCCTTTACGGCCTGATGTTAAAATCAGCCAATGAAGTTGCCAATGGCTTGGCAGAACACATTTCAGGAAGTGTCGGTAACTTTTCAGCCCTGATGAATGCAAGAGCAAAGGAGCTTGGCTGTACCAGCACCAACTTTGTCAATCCCAACGGGCTGAACAATTCCAGTCATCAGACTACGCCACGGGACATGGCTTTGATTGCCAGGGCTGCATTTCAAAATGATACCGTAAGAAAAGTGACTTCTACTTTATCCTATCAGATTCCTGCCACGAAAAACGCCAGCGCCAGAACTGTTTCTATGGGACATAAGATGCTTTATTCCGGTGACTCCAGATTTTATCCGGGCGTAATCGGCGGAAAGACCGGTTATACCTCTCTGGCAGGCAATACCCTGGTTACCTGTGCAGAAAAAAACGGTGTACGCCTGATTGCAGTTATTATGAAGAGCAAATCAACTCATTATGCAGATACAAAGGCTCTTTTTGATTACGGATTTGCCTTAAAGTCATCAGGAGCAACAGTTTCTCAGACTTCTCAAAATACTCAGCCTGCGTCTTCACTCTGGGTGCAGACCGGATCAAAATGGTATTACATCAAACAAAACGGAACAAAGGCTTCCAATGAATGGCAGAAAATAGACGGAGTGGACTATTGGTTTGATTCTGATACCTTTATGGCTACAGGCTGGAGAGAATTGGCAGGAGGTTCCTGGTATTATCTGAGGAGCAGCGGAGCCAAGGCGCTGAATACCTGGGTGGAAAGCAGCGGAAAATGGTATTATCTAGGTGCAGACGGTGTTATGCTTAAAAATACCGTATCCCCTGACGGCTACCGCCTGGATTCTTCCGGTGCATGGGCAAGGTAAAATAAGAGACGGCCGGTATTGCATATTAGCCGGAAATGGATTATAATCTGGTGAGGAAGGAGAAGTAAATTAATGAGAAGACATATTTTTAATGCAGTTTTTTACTCAATCTGCTTTGGCATTCTTTGTTTCGCCATATACCGCCTTGCATTTATGGTGCCGCCTTCCCCCGGCATTCCGGGATACCGGCAATATCGATTGGGGGTCATGGCCATAAGTGTAGGAATAGGACTTATGGTGGTTTTGCCTAATCTTATTATTGAATACTTAATCGGAGGCTGGGCCTCCCGGTTATGATTGGCTGATAAAGGAAAAACACGGTCTTTTTATCAAGCAGGAAAATCTAATACTTTGATATGAAGAAGAGCCTGGAAGGGCTCTTTTTCTAAAGTCGATAGACTTGACGGAAGCAGGCTCCTCATTGTATGATAAAAGACAGTAATGGAAAATGGATGGAAGATGAGGAAGAATCAGATGTGGTTTGCCGCTGGAGCTTTTTGTGCTGTTGCAGGTGCAGGCTTATTGCTGCGCTCTGAATATGAAAAAGAACAGCTTTCCGTAGAAAGAACTGTTATAAATAGCCATAAGATTAAAAAGGAGTGTACTCTGGTGTTCCTTTCTGATCTCCACAACCATGAGTTTGGAAAGGAAAATAAAAAGCTGATTCGTGCTGTGGACCAGATTGGACCAGACATAGTGCTGGTGGGAGGCGACATGACTGTCAGTAAGGGCAGTGCAGACACCCGCATTCCTCTGGAATTGATTAAGACACTTTCAAATCGGTATCCGGTATATTGCGGAAACGGAAACCATGAAAACCGGATGGCCTGGGAGCCTTCTGTCTATGGGGACCAGTACAAAATTTATGTGGACAGCTTAAAAAATCTGGGAGCCAGGGTATTAGAAAGTAAGATGGAGTTTTTCGGAGAGGATATTGCAGTTACAGGAGTTGATTTAGACCCTGAGAGCTATGAAAAATTCTGCCCATGCAAGCTGACTGCCCATGATATAAAAGAAAAAGCGGGGAAAGCGTCTTTAAGCAGATTTCAGATCTTGCTTTGCCATTCTCCCCTTTATTTCCATGCCTGTAAAGACTGGGGGGCGGATTTAACACTTTCCGGTCATTTTCATGGAGGAACTATAAGGCTTCCTTACTTAGGAGGGGTCATGACTCCTCAATTCCAGTTTTTTCTCCCATGGTGTGCCGGAGAGTTTGAGGAGGACGGAAAGCGTATGATCGTCAGCCGTGGACTTGGAACCCATTCCATTAATATTCGTCTGAATAATAAGCCGCAGGTAGTGGTGGTGGATTTAAAACCGGCCGTGAATTAAGGGCTGCCATATATTTACAGATGGACCAGGGTTTGGTATACTAATCAGCAGTGTGCTTTATCTGATAAGGTGAATTTGCCTGTAAGATAAAGAGAGGTCTCCCTGGGAGGTTTGGAGGGAATTATGGGAATTTCATATAAACTGGATAACTTTGAAGGCCCTTTGGACCTTCTGCTTCATTTGATTGATAAAAACAAAGTAAATATTTATGATATTCCCATTTCAGTTATTACCGAACAGTATTTGGACTATGTAAACCATATGGAAACAGAGGATTTAAATATTGTCAGCGAATTTCTTGTTATGGCCGCAACCCTTATTGATATAAAAGCACGGATGCTTTTGCCTAAGGAAGTCAATGAGGAGGGCGAGGAGGAAGATCCGAGGGCAGAGCTGGTGGCCCGTCTTCTGGAATACAAATATTATAAATACATGTCTCAGGAACTGAGAGACCGTGAGGTAGGCGCGGAACGGCTGTTTTATAAAAATCCCACAGTTCCGCCTGAGGTGGCAAAATACGAGCCGCCTCTTGATCTGGACAGCCTTTTAGACGGACTTACCCTTGCAAAGCTTCAGGAGATATTCCGGGCTGTTACAAAACGCAATTCAGACCGGATAGATCCCATCAGAAGCCGTTTTGGAAACATCAGGAAAGAATCTGTAAGCCTTGAGGACAAGATTAACTCTGTAATGGACTATGCCAGAAAACATAGAACGTTTTCTTTTCGAAAGATGCTGGAGGGGCAGCCTGACCGGGTGGAGGTAGTGGTGACATTTTTGGCCCTTTTAGAGCTGATGAAAGTCGGAAAGATCAGACTGAGCCAGGAACAGTTGTTTGATGACATGCTAATTGAGACCCTGGAGTCTGAGGGGGAAGAAGGAAAGTTGGATTTACCGGCCTCCCTGGAGGGGAAGGAAGATGACAGGGGAGAGGAAACAGATGGATAAGGAAACTCTGGGTACAGAGGGGACGAAGAAACTGACAAAAGAAGAAAAGAACTGGGAAGCTGTTATGGAAGCTGTTCTTTTTACCATGGGAAATTCCGTGGAACTGAAAAGGCTGGCAGCTGCCATAGAACAGGAAGAGGATATAGCAAGGGAAGTGGTCCTTCGTCTGATGAAACGCTATGATACGGGGAAAAGGGGACTGCAGATCATTGAACTGGAAAACAGTTATCAGATGTGTACCAGATCCGAGTATTATGAAAACCTCATCCGTGTGGCTGCCACACCTAAAAAGCAGGTTCTTACAGAGGTAGCGCTGGAAACTCTTTCTATTATTGCCTACAAGCAGCCGGTGACAAAGGTGGAAATAGAAAAAATACGAGGGGTTAAGTCCGACCACGCAGTTAATAAGCTGGTGGAATACAATCTGGTATATGAGGTTGGGCGTATGGATGCGCCGGGCCGTCCGGCACTTTTTGCCACTACAGAAGAATTTTTAAGAAGATTCGGCATCGGCTCCACTCAGAATCTTCCGGCCGCAGACCCGGTGGTTACGGCGGAAATCCGTCTGGAAGTGGAGGAGGAACTTTTGGAAGTCAGTGACTTGATGCCGGAGGAAGGAACTGGGAATATAATACCGGAACCTGGGAGCATAGACAGAGAAAAAGACAGCACAGGAAGCAGTATTTTGGAGGAAGAATGATGACAGAAACCATAAGAATTAAATATTTTACAGATAAAATTGAAGAACTGAGTTATATTGAAGGAAAATCTGACTGGATTGATTTAAGAGCGGCTCAGGAGATTGAGATGAAAGCCGGTGATTTTAAGCTGATTCCTCTGGGAGTTGCTATGGAACTTCCGGCAGGCTATGAGGCTCATGTGGTGCCAAGAAGCAGCACCTTTAAAAATTACGGAATCATTCAGACAAACAGTATGGGAGTGATTGATGAGACTTACTGCGGAGATAATGACCAGTGGTTTTTCCCTGCATATGCTCTTAGGGATACCGTGATTCATGTCAATGACAGAATATGCCAGTTTAGGATTATGACTCATCAGCCTGCGTTATCCTTTGAGGAGACAAAGGTTCTTGGGCATCAGGACCGGGGCGGACATGGAAGCACAGGAAAACAGTGATAAATGAATTGAATTTCCTGAAGGTGGAGATTATAAGGTTAAAAGAAAAACATCTTCTGACCTTGAATTTATGGATCAACTGGATATGCAAGCATATCCGCTTGATTTATCAGGAGGCGAAATATGAAAAGAAAGACGGGATACGGAGCGGCAGTTTTAATTCTTGCCCTTGTACTTGCCATGTCCTCAGGCTGCGGGAAGAAGGAAAACAGATATACTTACCGTGCCGCAGGAATCGAAGCACTGAACTCAGGTAATTACCAGGCTGCTCTGGAGTCCTTTGATCAGGCGATCCAAGCATCCAAAGGTCTGGTGGGAAAGTTTGAGAAAGATGTATTGAAATACAGGGGCGAAGCCCAGTATTTATCAGAGGACTATGGATCAGCTGCAGATACTTACGGTATTTTGATTCAGGTTGATGGAGAGAGAGCGGAATATTTCAATATGAGGGCTGCTGCCAGGGCTGGGGCGGGGAAGTTTGCCCAAGCGGCAGAGGATTACCAGAAAAGTGTTTCTCTGGACCCTGAGGGGAAGGCGCCTGGAAGCCTGGAAGCACTGATGGCCGCTGGTGAGGCCATGGAACAGGCAGGAGAAGCCGAAGAGGCTATGGCTCTTTATGAAGATGCCCTGTCAAAGGGAAAACAAAGTGCAGGACTTTATAACCGGATGGGGCTGTGCAAAATGACAGACCAGGACTGGTCAGGGGCCGACCAATACTTTGAACTGGGCCTTTCCATGCCGGATGGTTCTCAGGTCCCGGAACTTTTGTATAACAAGGCTGTTGCCAAGGAATACAGCGGTGATTTTAAAACAGCTCTTGATTTGATGCAGCAATATGTATCCGTTCATGGTCCCGATGAAGAAGCAGAGCGGGAAATCACATTTTTAAAAACAAGATAGGAAAAATTGATGACAGAACTGATTGAATTAAAAGAAATCGAAGAACGAGTGATTCTGGTGGCAGTCAGTACCGGGGAGGAAGATGATGCAGCAGCATCTCTTGACGAACTGGAAGAACTGGTAAAGACAGCAGGAGCAGTCACTGTGGATAAGATAATACAAAACCGGGAGAGAATTCATCCGGGGACTTATCTGGGAAAAGGTAAGATAGAAGAAATCAAGGAAAGGGTATGGGAGCTTGATGCCACGGGCATTGTCTGTGATGATGAGCTTTCCCCGGCCCAGCTTCGTAATTTGGAATCAACTTTGGATATTAAGGTTATGGACCGGACTATGGTGATTCTGGACATCTTTGCCGCAAGGGCAACCACCAGGGAGGGAAAGATTCAGGTGGAGCTGGCTCAGCTAAAATACCGTGCAGCACGTCTTGTGGGCCTTCGCAGCTCTCTGTCCCGTCTGGGAGGAGGAATCGGAACCCGTGGACCTGGTGAGAAAAAGCTGGAGATGGACCGCCGTCTGATCCATGACAGGATTGGAGTGCTGAAGGCGGATTTAGAGGAAGTGAAGCGTCACAGAGACATTGCCAGAAGGCAGAGAGATAAAAATCATGTTCCTGTGGCTGCTATTGTAGGCTACACCAATGCAGGAAAATCCACTCTGTTAAATAAGCTGACGGATGCCGGAATACTGGCTGAAGACAAGCTGTTTGCAACCCTTGACCCGACCACCAGAAACTTGGAACTTCCCGGAGGCCAGCAGATCCTTCTCACGGATACGGTAGGCTTTATCAGAAAGCTTCCCCATCATTTGATTGAAGCATTTAAAAGCACTTTGGAGGAAGCCAAATACAGTGATATCATACTTCATGTTGTGGATTGCTCCAATTCACGGATGGATGTGCAGATGCATGTTGTATATGAAACCTTAAGAGAACTGAAGGTACAGGACAAGATTATAATTACTGTATTTAATAAGATGGATGCGTCAGAACCGGGAGTGATTCTGCGGGATATTTCCTCGGATCATCAGGTGAAGATATCGGCAAAGACAGGAGAGGGACTTGATGAGCTTGTCAATCTTCTGGAAACCATTCTCAGAAACCAAAAGGTGTATTTGGAAAAGGTATATTCCTATCAGGAAGCAGGAAAAATACAGATCATACGGAAATACGGCCAGTTATTAAAGGAAGAGTACAGGGATGATGGAATTCTTATAAATGCTTATGTGCCAGCGGAACTGTATGCAGGCCTGATATAAATAACAACTTATAAAAATGAGAAAAAGCACAATATATAGAAAGCGAATAATACTTCGGACTATATATTGTGTTTTTCTTTTGGTTCTGTTATAATATCAAGGTATGAAAAACAACCAGCCGGATGGGGGCTGAGATGGAAGGGAGTTTATGCTTTATGATACAGGTAGTAAAGAGAAACGGAGAAGACGCGGAATTTAGTCTGAGTAAAATCACGGAAGCAATTAAAAAGGCATTTAAAGCCACAGAAAAAGTCTATAGCGATGAAATTATGGAGCTGCTGTCTCTTCGAGTGACTGCTGATTTTCAGGAGAAGATACGGGAAGGCAAGATTACGGTGGAGCAGATTCAGGACAGTGTGGAACACGTTCTGGAGCAGGCGGGCTATACTGATGTGGCAAAGGCCTATATTTTATACAGAAAACAACGTGAAAAGATAAGAAATATGAAAGATACCATTTTGGATTATAAGGATGTGGTGAATAATTATGTGAAGGTTGAGGACTGGCGTGTCAAGGAAAATTCCACTGTAACCTACTCTGTAGGCGGTCTGATTCTCAGTAATTCCGGGGCTATTACGGCCAATTACTGGTTGTCTGAGATTTATGACCAGGAGATTGAAAGGGCTCACAGGAATGCGGATATCCACCTTCACGATTTGTCTATGCTGACCGGATACTGTGCGGGCTGGTCTTTAAAGCAGCTTCTTATGGAAGGGCTTGGGGGCATACCTGGGAAAATAACTTCTGCTCCAGCCAGGCATTTATCTGTTCTCTGCAACCAGATGGTAAATTTCCTGGGGATTATGCAGAATGAATGGGCAGGTGCTCAGGCATTTTCCTCTTTTGACACCTACCTGGCTCCATTTATAAAAGCAGACAATCTTCCTTACGGGGAAGTGAAAAAATGCATTGAATCTTTTATTTTCGGTGTAAATACTCCCAGCCGCTGGGGAACCCAGGCTCCTTTTTCCAACATTACCTTGGACTGGACTGTTCCGGCTGATATGGCGGAATTAAATGCTATTGTAGGCGGAAAAGAGATGGATTTTAAATATAAAGACTGTAAAAAAGAGATGGATATGGTCAACAAGGCATTTATTGAAACCATGATTGACGGGGATGCCAATGGGAGGGGCTTCCAGTATCCTATTCCTACCTATTCTATTACAAAGGATTTCGACTGGTCTGATACGGAAAATAACCGTATGCTTTTTGAGATGACATCCAAATATGGCACGCCTTATTTCTCTAATTATATTAACAGTGACATGGAACCCAGCGATGTGAGAAGCATGTGCTGCCGTTTAAGGCTGGATCTGCGGGAACTGAGGAGAAAGACGGGAGGCTTCTTTGGCTCAGGAGAAAGCACCGGTTCCATCGGTGTAGTAACAATTAATATGCCCCGTATCGCTTATCTTTCTGAACATGAAGCTGACTTTTATAAGCGCCTGGATCATATGATGGACATTTCCGCCAGATCTTTACATACCAAGCGGGAGGTCATAACCAAGCTTTTAGACCAGGGACTATACCCCTATACCAAGCGCTATCTGGGAAGCTTTAAGAACCATTTTTCCACCATCGGTCTTGTGGGAATGAATGAGGCCGGCCTAAATTCCAAATGGCTGGGAGAGGACTTGACAAGCACTAAAACCCGTCGGTTTACAAAAGAAGTGTTAAGGCATATGCGTGAAAAGCTTTCCGATTACCAGGAGATGTACGGTGATCTTTATAATCTGGAAGCAACTCCGGCAGAATCCACGGCCTACCGTCTGGCCAAGCACGACAGGGACCGTTATCCCGGAATTAAAACAGCAGGAAATGAAGGAGATACACCCTATTATACCAACAGTTCCCATCTGCCAGTGGATTATACAATTGATATTTTTGACGCTTTGGAGATTCAGGATGAGCTGCAGGCCCTTTATACTTCGGGAACTGTATTCCATGCATTTTTAGGCGAAAAGCTTCCTGACTGGAAAGCGGCATCCAAATTGGTTCACACCATTGCGGAAAATTTCCGGCTGCCTTACTACACCTTATCCCCTACCTATTCCATCTGTTCCGATCATGGATATCTTGTGGGAGAACAGCGGGTGTGCCCTGTTTGCAAAAAACCAGCAGAGATTTACAGCCGCATTACAGGATATTACCGCCCGGTCCAGAATTGGAATGAGGGGAAGACACAGGAATATAAAAACAGAACAGAATACAGCCTTTCCCGCTCAATGCTGAAAAAGGGATTTCAAACAGCCGGGAAAAGAACCGGGGAGAAAAAAGTGGAAATCCCAGAGGGCACCTACCTTTTCATAACCCAGACCTGCCCTAATTGCCGGATGGCTAAACAGTTTTTACAGAATGCAGCTTATGAAACCATTGATGCAGAAAAGCATCCGGAACTGGCGGCAGGCTTGGGAATTATGCAAGCACCTACCCTTGTCATTGTAAAGGAGGGGCTTATTCAAAAGATATCCAATATTTCTGATATACGTAAGTATGCAGAAAGATAAAAAATATTATGATGTTCAAATGGGGTCACGGCGGAAATCAGCCGTGGCCCTTTAACGTGATAAATGGGGTGGTCTTGTTTAGCCATAGCTTTGGAGATAAAACAGTGGAAAGAGTTTATATATAGATAAATCAAATACCACCTATTGGAATTTTCAATTTGATTTTGATATAACCGGGTGTTATAATTGCTTGAGGTTCTTATTACATTTTGGAGGATAATTAATTTTGTTTAATTTTTCTTATTTTCTTGAAGTATTTCCCCAAATTGCGTCAAAATTGCAGGTGACGTTAATGCTGACCCTTATAGCAGCTGTTTTCTCGCTGTTTATTGGTATAATCATTGCTGTTATCGGCTATTACAAAGTCAAGATTTTTTATCCTGTTACCCGCTTATATTTGTCTGTTTTAAGAGGCACACCTTTAGTTGCTCAATTATATTTTTTCTACTACGGTCTGGCTCATATCAGCGAAATTGTGTTAAATATGAAGCCTCTGACAGCGGTAGCCCTGGTGTTAAGCTTTAATACAGGAGCGTTCATGTCCGAGAGCATTCGCGGTGCACTCTTTTCTGTTGATCCCGGACAAAAAGAAGCAGCAGCCATGTTGGGAATGTCAGAACTTCAGACAATTACAAGAATTGTTTTACCTCAGACCTTCCGGGTGGCACTGCCATCGCTTTTCAATGATCTGATTAATTTATTAAAGTCCACTTCACTGGCATTTATGCTTGGTATACGTGATGTTATGGGACAGGCCAAGAGTGAAGGGGCTCAGTCTTTTCGCTATTTTGAGATTTATCTGGCTGTTATGCTGATATACTGGATTTTGGTTTTGGCGCTTACCCATGTCCATAAGGTTATGGATACAAGATGTTCAGAAATGTATTAAATTTATTACATAAATGGAGGAAATTCAAATGAAAAAAGTTTTACCATTGCTGCTGGCTATGACAGCAGTTATATTGACAGGATGCGGCAGCAGTGCTCCCACTAACACGTCCGCAGCAAGCGAGGCAGTTAATGAAACAACCAAGGAAGCAGCCAGTGAAGCAACAGACAAGGGACAGCCCCGTAAAGTTGTTATTGCGACAGGCGGTTCAGGAGAGCCTTACAGCCTGCTCAGCGCTGACGGCAAGACCTGGACAGGTATTGATGCGGAAATGTGGAGCGAAATTGCGAAGCGTACAGGCTGGGAGATTGAACCGAAACAGGTAGAGTTTTCAGCTTTGTTTGGTGAATTGGATACCGGACGGGTGGATGTAGCGGCAAACTGCTTTGCTGTGACAGATGCCAGAAAGGAAAAATATATTACTTCTAATCCTTACTATGGTGATGCTCAGTGTATTATTGTCAATGAAGAAAAGTCTGATATTAATACCTTCGATCAGCTGAAAGGTGTTTCCATTGGAGTTGCTCAGGGACAGGCGTCACAGGTATCGGTTGAAAAGATGGCCGAAACCTATGGTTGGGAGGTTGTGGTTTATGAAACCAGTGATATCGGATTTCAGGATCTTAATTTGAAAAGAGTTGATGCCATGGCAACCACGGACAGCCTTGTTTATAAATATGAAAATTCCCAGAACATGAAGTTTCATATATTGGATAGCCGACTTCTGTCAAATAACGTTGCTTACTTTTTCCAAAAAAATGATAAGGGACAGGAACTTTCTGATGAGGTCAATAAAGTGCTTGACGAAATGTTAGAGGATGGAACAACTTCTAAAATCATCACAAAATGGATGTTTTCTGATATGACCCAGCTGATTAATGATTAGTCAGCCAGGCGAGGTGTTTTATGATTGATATACGACATTTGTCAAAAACCTTTGACGGGCAGACGTCTATTTTAAAAGACATTAATCTGCATGTAAAAAAAGGTGAAGTGGTTGCAGTTCTTGGCCCTTCCGGAACAGGAAAATCCACTTTACTGAGATGTCTGAATTATTTGACAAAGCCTACGGAAGGAATTATAAAAATTGGTTCCGCAGAAATAGATGCGAAGCAGCACACAAAAAAGGATATATTGGAGCTGCGCAAGCATTCATCCATGGTTTTTCAAAATTATAATCTGTTTAAAAATAAAACAGCAAAGCAAAATATCATGGAAGCTTTGGTTACAGTATCTAAGATGGATAAGGAGGAGGCCCAGACCGTTGCCTTGCGATTGCTGGAGAAGGTAGGGATGCTGGACCGTCAGGATTATTTTCCGTCTAAACTTTCCGGAGGACAGCAGCAGCGTGTTGGTATTGCCCGGGCTCTTGCAGTTAATCCGGACGTTCTCCTGTTTGATGAGCCTACTTCTGCTTTGGACCCTGAGCTGGTAGGAGAGGTTTTAAATACCATACAGGCGGTTGCACAAGAGGGTACCACCATGCTTCTTGTTACCCATGAAATTCAATTTGCACGCCAGGTGGCTACCCGTATTTTGTTTATGAACGAAGGAGTCATTGCTGCAGACGGAACGCCGGAGGAGATATTGGATTCTCCGGAAGATGCAAAAATGAAACGTTTTTTAAACTATAAAACTCAATTTTAATAAGATAATTATTGCAAGCGGGAAAAATTTTCCCGCTTGAAGTTGTAAGTTGGTTTTATATGAAGAAGGCATGTATTGGTGTATAAAAGAAAGGAGATAAACAATGATTCAGATGAAAACAGAATTGCCCCAGGTATTTGACAGTTTTGCGGAAGCAAGAAAGAACGGATTTCTTGCTATCAAGAAAATCAAAGATGCAGGGAAAGGGGTGGTAGGTCAGTTCTGTACATATACTCCCCTGGAAATCTTTATGGCAGCCGATCTGGTGAGTGTAAGTCTCTGCTCAACCAGTGATGAGACCATTCCTGATGCGGAAAAAGTATTGCCAAGTAATTTGTGTCCTCTTATAAAATCCAGTTATGGGTTTGCTATTACAGACAAATGTCCATATATGTATTTTGCCGATCTGGTGGTGGGTGAAACAACCTGTGACGGTAAGATAAAAATGTATGAATTACTTGCGCAGAAAAAGAATGTTCATGTTTTGGAGCTTCCTCACCGGCAGGATACTCCCGAAGCCAAGGCACTTTGGAGGGCAGAGCTGGTAAGGTTAAAAACCCGTGTGGAACATGATTTTGGTGTTGCCATTACAGATGATTTGCTTAGGGAAGCTATACATAAACGCAATATCGAACGCAGGCTTTTAAAAGAATTGTACGAGCTCAGTGCATTATGCCCTCCTCCTATGAGCGGTCTGCGGCAGCTGCAGATTCTGTTTGGAGCACAGTATAAATTTGACTGGCAGGAGAAGACAGATGAAATTCAAAATGCAATAAACAGCATAAGAGAATCCTATGATGCCGGAATCCGGCCGATAGACGAAAATGCCCCCCGAATTCTGATTACCGGATGTCCTATGGGCGGCGTGACAGAAAAGGTTGTAAAGGTAATTGAGGATGCCGGTGCAGTTGTTGTTGCCTTTGAAAACTGTACAGGTGCAAAGCAGATGGACCGGCAGTGCCGGGAAGATGGGGACCCTATTACCAATCTTGCAGATCATTATTTGCAGATCGGATGTTCGGTTATGACTCCAAACCCGAACAGATTTGAACTGTTAGGCCGGCTATGTGAACAGTTTAAGGTAGATGGAGTAGTGGAAATGACTCTGCAGGCTTGCCATACTTATGCAATAGAAGCATATACAGTTAAGACATTCCTGAAAAACAGAAATATTCCTTATCTTCAGTTGGAAACGGATTATGGTACCGCTGACATCGGACAGCTTTCGACACGGGCAGGTGCATTTGTGGAGATGTTATAGGGAATGGATAAGATAACAGTAGGAATTGACTGCGGCTCAGCCGCCTGCAAAGGGGTTCTGCTTCGCAATAAGTTCGTTTCAGCCATGTGTGTAAAGCCTACAGGCTGGAATCCCAGGGAAACTGCACGGACAGTGCTGGAGGATTTGATGAATCAGGCACAAGTCACCAGAGAGGAAATTCGTGTTGTGGCTACCGGATATGGACGGGTTGGAATTGATTTTGCTGAAAAAGCAGTAACCGAAATCACCTGCCATGGATTAGGCGCAGAATATCTCTCTCCCGGTGTACGCACAGTTATTGATATTGGAGGACAGGATTCAAAAGTGATGTCAGTAGAAAACGGCAAAGTAGTGTCCTTTCAAATGAATGACAAGTGTGCCGCAGGCACAGGAAGATTTCTGGAAATGTCTGCTCACCGGCTGGGAATTGATATATCAGATTTCCCAAGTCTGTTAAAGCCAGGCAAATGTTGTTCTCTCAGCAGTATGTGTGCTGTGTTTGCTGATTCTGAAATCATTTCTTTGCTGGCCGCCGGTAAAAGCCGTGAAGAAATTGCCGGAGGGATTGTCCAGTCTATGGTGACCAGAGTAATGGCATTGGCCGCTCGCATAGAGATTGAGCCAACTGTTGTTTTAACCGGTGGACTGGCTGATTTAGAAGGGCTTAAGACTGCTCTTGAACAGCAATTGAAATATCCGGTTGAAGCATCTCCTTTATCCCGTTTTGCCGGAGCCATAGGAGCGGCTTTAAAGGGATAAGGACATTTTATATAAAATCACCTTGCAGAACCTTCTGGTACAACAGAAGGTTCTTGCATCTGTGCTGCTGATAACAGCCCATAGCAACTTGTTTTATATCATATAATGGTCTGCATTTTTATCCAGTCTTTTTTGTTCTTCCACTAAATCTGCCAGAGTAATGTTATCCACTACGCCGGAAATAGCCTCATCCAGTTTTCTCCATACCATAAGACTGGCGCAGACATCGGCTCTGCTGCAGGGATTGGTTTCTTCTTCTATGCATGATACAGGAACCAGGCTGCCTTCTGCAAGGCGCAGAATCATACCCACCGTATACTGGTCAGGGTCTTTTGTAAGAGTGTAGCCGCCTTTGGCCCCCCTTCGGCTTTTCACATACCCGGCCCGGCTTAAAATGGTGACGATCTGTTCTAAGTATTTGTCAGAAATACCCTGACGCTCTGCCACCTGATTAATCTTGGTGCACTGGCCTGGATGAAGGGCAAAATCAAGCATCATACGAAGAGCATAGCGCCCCTTTGTAGAAAATCTCATAACTGCAAGTCTCCTTCCTGATTATTCTTATCAGTTTAGTATGATATAAGCCCATTTTACATGAAATATCTTTAAAAGTAAACCTTTAATTCTCCGGCTTCCCAATTTGCCAAAATGGATGTATACTAATATTCATTGGGATGAGGGAGAAAGGAAGGATTACTGTTGAAGAAATATCAAAGAGAAAATCAAGTGGCTATGACGGAGGGCGTGATATGGAAGCAGCTTCTTTCTTTTTCTCTGCCTCTTTTGCTGGGAAACTTGTTTCAGCAGTTTTACAATACGGTGGATTCCATTGTGGTCGGCAATTATGTAGGAAGTCAGGCCTTAGCAGCTGTAGGTTCCAGCAACTCCCTGATTAACTTAATTATCGGTATGTCAATGGGAATCGGCACAGGAGCCGGAGTAATCATATCCCAGTATTATGGAGCTGGAGAAAAGGAAAAGCTTCAATGGGCCGTACACACTTCTATTGCCTTAAGTCTGATCGGAGGAGGGCTTCTCACTCTGATTGGAGTCTGGTTCTCCCCCTTGCTTTTGAAATGGATGGGGACTCCCCAGGGTGTAATGCCTAATTCCATTGCATTTTTAAGACTATTCTTTTTAGGTTCAGTTTTTAATCTGGTTTATAATATGGGAGCAGGCATATTACGTGCAGTAGGAGACTCTAAAAGGCCTCTTTATTATCTGGGAGTGTCTTCGGCAGTGAATATTGTTCTGGATCTCCTTTTTGTGGCAGTTTTTAAAATGGGAGTGGCAGGAGCCGGACTTGCAACAGTCCTTGCCCAGGCTGTTTCCTCGGCTTTAATAATCAGGGCTCTTGTGAAGTCCGGGGAATGCTATCGTTTGATCCTCGCCAGGATTTCCATTGACAAACGCATGATGGTGCGTATATTAAGGCTGGGGATTCCTACCGGAATACAGCAATCCATCATCGCTTTGTCCAATGTGGTGGTACAGGCCAACGTCAACATCTACGGTTCGGCCGCAATGGCCGGATTTGGAGCCTATACCAAGATTGACGGCTTTGCTATGCTTCCGCTGCAAAGTTTCTGCCTGTCATCCACAGTCTTTACAGGCCAGAATATTGGTGCAGGAAAAGCAAAACGGGTGAAACAGGGTATTTTTCAGGGTATTTTTATAAGCCTTGGCTATACGGCTTTGATTTCCGGGTTCCTGTATTTTTATGCAGAGCCTCTTTTAAAGATATTTTCTCCGGATAAGGATGTGATCACATATGGAACTTCCTCTATGGCTATATTGCTGCCTTTTTACTGGACGATGGCCATTCATCAGATTTTGATGGGCAGCATCCGTGGAAGCGGGCGGACCATGGTTTCCATGATGATCGGAGTAGGAAATATGTGTCTGTTGCGCATGGTTTATATAAATTTTCTGGTGCCATTTTTCCCCAGTTTTGAGGCGGTGATGTGGTGTTATCCTATAACATGGATTACCACCATGCTTATGGATTGTATTTACAGCATAAAAGCAAAATGGATACCGAAGGACAGAGATGAACAGATAGGAGATAAACAGTGATGAAACATGGATATATCCGGGTTGCCGCGGCAACTCCTGATGTAAAGGTAGCAGATCCCCAGTTTAACAGGGAGCGCATTTGCGAACTGATTAAAGAAGGGGCAAAACGTCATGGGAAGATTATGGTATTTCCGGAACTGTGCCTGACAGCCTATACCTGCGGGGATCTGTTTGGACAAGAGGCCCTGCTTTCAAAGGCAAAAAAAGAACTAAAAGAAATTTTAAAGGCTACCAAGGGTCTTGATATGCTGATTTTTCTTGGGATGCCTTGGGAAAGGGAGGGAAAGCTTTATAACGTAGCGGCTGCCCTTCAAAATGGAAAGCTGCTTGGAATTGTTCCCAAGAAAAATTTACCCAATTATTCAGAATTTTATGAACTCCGTTATTTTGCTCCCGGAAACAGAAAGCCTGAGATGGTAAGATGGGAAGATGATTTTATCCCCATGGGAACCGATATTCTGTTCCAATGCCAGGACATTCCAAGTCTGGTTGTAGCAGCAGAGGTCTGTGAAGATGCCTGGGTGCCTGATCCGCCCTCAACCGGACATGTACTGTCCGGAGCTACGGTCATTGTAAACTGCTCTGCCAGCGATGAAACCACAGGAAAGGATATTTACCGGAGAAGCCTGATTACAGGCCATTCCGCAAGTCTGGTATGCGGTTATATCTATGCTAATGCAGGGGAAGGGGAATCCACTCAGGATCTGGTGTTCGGCGGACAGAATCTCATTGCAGAAAACGGCACTCTTCTGAGGGAATCCAAACGATTTGGAAATGAAACTATATACGGAGATCTGGATCTGGACCGTCTGATACATGAAAGGCGCCGGATGACCACATTTCCTCCTGTAAACAGGGAAGGATATGAAGTGGTTTCCTTCCGTATGAAAAAGGAAGACCTGGAGTTAAACAGATTTATAGATCCAAGGCCCTTTGTTCCTGATAATGAAGCGGAAAGAAACCGCAGATGCGAAGAAATCCTTTCCATACAAGCCATGGGGTTAAAGAAAAGGCTGGCTCACACAGGCTGCCGCCATGCTGTTCTGGGAATTTCAGGGGGGTTGGATTCCACGCTGGCTCTTCTTGTGACAGTCCGCGCTTTTGATATGCTGGATATTCCAAGAAGCCAGATTCATGCAATCACCATGCCCTGCTTTGGAACGACGGACCGAACCTACCAAAATGCATGTCTTTTGACCAGAAAACTGGGGGCAGAGCTGATTGAAATCAATATAAGGGAAGCTGTCACTCTTCATTTCCGGGATATTGGACATAAGGAGTCTGACCGGGACGTGACCTATGAAAATTCCCAGGCAAGGGAAAGAACTCAGATCCTGATGGATGTGGCAAATCAATTAAACGGAATCGTAGTGGGAACGGGAGATATGTCAGAATTAGCCCTTGGCTGGGCCACCTATAACGGAGATCACATGTCTATGTACGGAGTCAACGCCTCTGTACCCAAAACCCTGGTCCGCCACCTGGTTCGTTACTATGCGGATACCTGTGGGGAAAAGGAACTGGAAGAGGTGCTTTTAGATGTTCTGGACACCCCTGTAAGCCCTGAACTTTTACCTCCTCAGGATGGAGAGATCGTCCAGAAGACAGAGGATTTAGTGGGACCCTATGAGCTCCACGACTTCTTCCTATACCAGATCCTGCGGTTTGGTTGCAGGCCGGAAAAAGTTTACCGCCTTGCAGTCTTTGCATTTGAAGAAAGCTATGAAGAGGCCATCATATTAAAATGGCTTAAGGTATTTTACCGCAGATTTTTCAGTCAGCAGTTTAAACGCTCCTGTATGCCTGACGGGCCTAAGGTAGGTTCAGTAGCAGTATCTCCAAGAGGAGATTTACGGATGCCAAGCGACGGAGTAAGCCGCTTATGGCTGGAGGAACTGGATAACTTATGAAACGAGGTAATATATGATAACCAGCAGTGCCAATGCAAGAGTAAAACAGGTGATGAGCCTGACAAAAAAGGCGAAGGCCAGGCAGGAAAGCGGTCTTTTTGTGGCAGAGGGGATTCGAATGTTCACGGAAATACCAAAGGCCAGGATAGACAGCATCTTTGTATCAGACAGCTTTTTGAAGGATGAATCCCATAAAAAACTGTTGTCAGAAAATAAATATGAGATTGTGGCTGACGATGTTTTTAAGACCATGTCAGATACCCAGACGCCTCAGGGAATCCTGGCTTTGGTCAGGCAGTATGTCTATAAGTCCGGGGATTTGCTTGGATCAGGATCGGCATTTCTCATGATTTTAGAAGATATCCGGGATCCGGGAAATTTAGGAACCATTTTAAGAGCAGGAGAAGGAGCGGGAATTACGGGAGTGTTGATGAACGAAACAACAGCGGATATTTACAATCCCAAGGTGATCCGTTCCACCATGGGCTCAATCTGCCGGGTTCCCTTTGCCTATACCAATGATCTGCAGGGAGCTTTAAAGGAGTTAAAAAAACAGGGTGTCAGGCTTTATGCAGCTCATTTAGATGGCAGGAATAATTATGAAAAAGAGGATTATACTGTTGATACAGGGTTTTTAATCGGAAATGAAGCAAAGGGCCTGACCAGGGAAACGGCAGCTCTGGCTGATGCATATGTGAAAATTCCCATGAAAGGAAAAGTGGAATCTTTAAATGCAGCAATAGCCGCTTCTGTGCTTATGTTTGAGACAGCAAGGCAGCGGAGAGGGTAATCGTCAGAAAATTGTAAGGCTTTTCATAGCAAGAGATATTGAGAAATGCCACAACATATAGTATGATAATAATGGAAACATTCTGCGGGTATACCATTATGCCCAAAGTACATGGGCAATAACAAGAAGTTTCGTCTGGAAAGGGAGTGAGAAAATGGCAGCAGTTTACTGGCTCATTGCATTTGTGGTGCTTTTGGGCATTGAAGCGGGAACTATGGCGTTAACCACCATCTGGTTTGCGGGAGGTTCTCTGGCAGCATTTTTGCTAGCTTTGCTTGGAGCTAATATACAGGTGCAGCTTTCTGTATTTGTAATTGTATCCTTTGTCCTTTTATTTTTTACAAGACCTTTTGCGTTGAAGTATGTAAACCGTAATACGGTTAAGACCAATTCCGAAAGTCTGGTAGGGAAATCTGCCAAAGTCACGGTTGAGATCAACAATATGGAGGGAAAAGGCACAGCGGTCATTAACGGCCAGGAGTGGACGGCGAGATCACTGGAGGATGAAAAGATATACCTCCCGGGTACCATGGTGGAAATTATGGACATAAGAGGTGTGAAGTTGATTGTAAGCAGGAAACAGGAGGGAGAATAATATGGACTTTTTTGGATTTGTATCAATTATTTTTATACTGGTTATTATTTTGGTGCTGCTGGCATCATGTGTTAAGATCGTACCCCAGGCTCAGGCCCTGGTCGTGGAGCGTCTTGGCGCTTATCTGGCAACCTGGTCCGTAGGTGTTCATATCAAACTGCCCATTATTGACCGGGTGGCGAGAAGGGTTAATTTAAAAGAACAGGTGGCAGATTTCCCGCCCCAGCCGGTAATTACCAAGGACAACGTTACCATGAGAATCGATACGGTAGTGTTTTTCCAGATCACAGACCCTAAGCTCTACGCATACGGCGTTGAGAACCCTATTATGGCTATTGAAAATCTGACAGCAACCACTCTCCGTAACTTGATTGGTGATCTGGAGCTGGATCAGACTCTGACTTCCAGGGAGACCATCAATGCCAAGATGAGAGAAACTCTCGATATTGCAACAGATCCATGGGGAATCAAGGTGACCCGTGTGGAACTTAAGAACATCATGCCTCCGGCAGCTATTCAGGATGCCATGGAAAAGCAGATGAAGGCAGAGCGTGAGCGTCGTGAATCCATATTACGGGCAGAGGGTGAGAAGAAATCCACCGTACTTGTGGCAGAGGGTAAGAAGGAATCGGCCATTCTTGATGCGGAAGCTGAAAAGCAGGCTGCCATCCTTCGGGCAGAAGCGGAGAAGGAAAAGAGAATCCGTGAGTCTGAAGGTGAGGCTGAGTCCATCTTGAAGGTCCAGCAGGCAAATGCAGACGGAATCCGCATGATCCGCGAGGCAGGGGCAGATCAGGCAGTTCTGGTTATAAAGAGCCTGGAAGCTTTAAAGGTTGTTGCTGACGGCAAGGCCACCAAGATCATCATTCCTTCAGATATCCAGGGACTTGCAGGACTGGTTTCAGCTCTTACGGAGATTCCCAAGGAGAACTGAGCCTTGCCCCCCCCAGGGGGTTCTCAGTGTGCTCTTAGGGCAAATTAACCTTATTATAAATACCGCAGCAGGAGGCATTGCTTTCTTGCTGCGTTTTGGTTAGGCAGTCTTAAAGGAGGACCTATGGAGCTGAAATTGGATTTAAGCAAAGAGTATGGGCTTGTGCTGGAAGGCGGCGGTGCCAAAGGGGCTTATCAGATTGGCGCATGGAAGGCTCTCCGGGAATCAGGGATAAAGATCAAAGGGGTGGCAGGCTCTTCGGTCGGTTCCTTAAACGGGGCTCTCATATGTATGGATGACCTGGAACGGGCTGAGGATGTATGGCGCAATATTGAATATTCCCACGTTATGTCGGTCAGTGATGACATTATGGAAGCTATAAAAAAGAAGGATTTTAAATCTCTGAATCTTCAGGAACTGATAAACCGCGGACTGCAGGTTGTAAGGGACGGAGGCTTTGACATCACACCATTAAAAAATCTTATTGAAGAAGTGGTAGGAGATGAAAAAAAGATCAAAAATTCCGAAAGAGAGCTTTATGCTGTTACCTATTCTGTATCTGACTGGATGGGGAAAGCAGTGGACGTCCGGAGCGGGGAAGAAGGATGTATAAAGGACATGCTGCTGGCAAGCGCTTATTTTCCTGCCTTTAAGAATGAAAAGCTGGGCGGAAAACGATACATGGATGGAGGGGGCTTCAATAATGTTCCTGTTGATGTGCTGATTGATAAGGGATATGAAAATATAATTGTCATCCGCATTTACGGCTGGGGATATGACAGGGAACGGGTGATCAAAATTCCCGAAGGAGTTACGGTCAGCCACATTGCTCCCAGACAGGATTTGGGAGGGATTTTGGAATTTGACAAAAAACAGGCCAGAAAAAACATGACTTTGGGATATTACGATGCCAAAAGGTTCTTATATGGACTTGCCGGACGTATTTATTATATTGATGCCCCTAATAGTGAACCTTATTACTTTGACAAGATGATGTCGGAGCTGGAACTGTTAAAGTTGTATTTAAAGGATTGGATTCAAGAGGAAGATACCAACTCCCTGAGCGGCTACCGGGTCTTCATGGAAAAGGTATTTCCCAGACTTGCAGAGGAATATAAGCTGAAAGAGGGCTGGGATTACAAGGATATGTACCTTGGTCTGCTGGAGGATATGGCTAGGCGCTTGAAAATCAGACGTTTTCAGATATACACTGTAGATGAGCTGGCAGGAGTTATATGGAAAAAATTGAAGGCGTCTGACTCTGTTTCTCTCTGGTGAAATAAAAAATAAAAACATGTTGCATGATTATACGAAGTATACTATAATAATGCATAAAAATACAACCGAAAAGCGGAGGAAGCGTTATGAACTTAAAAGGAAGAAATTTTATTACATTAAAAGACTTTACACCGGAGGAGATCGCGTATCTTCTGGATCTGTCTGCTGATTTGAAAGCTAAGAAGAAAAAAGGGATTACGGGAAGTTCACTGAAGGGAAAAAATATAGCACTTATATTTGAAAAACCTTCCACCCGTACCAGATGTTCCTTTGTAGTAGCTGCTGTTGATGAAGGTGCTCATCCGGAATATTTGGGAAAGGATGATATCCAGCTTGGACATAAAGAAAGCGTGGAGGACACAGCCAGGGTTTTGGGAAGGGTCTTTGACGGTATAGAGTTCCGGGGATTTAAGCATAAGACAGTTGAGGATTTGGCAAAACATGCCGGTGTCCCCGTTTGGAACGGACTGACGGATGAATATCATCCCACCCAGATTTTGGCAGACCTTCTGACAATGAAGGAGCATTTTGGCTATTTGAAAGGCCTTCGTTTTGTGTATGCTGGAGACGGACGGAATAATATGGCCAACAGTCTGATGATCGGTATGAGTAAGACGGGCGTTCACTTTACCATACTGGCTCCTGAGTGCCTGTGGCCCAATAAGGAACTGGTGGAGCTTTGCAAGGGCTTTGCAAGGGAAAGCGGAAGTACCATCACTTTGACAGAGGATGTTGATGCAGTTAAGGATGCGGACACTATTTACACCGATGTGTGGTGTTCCATGGGTGAAGAAGAGAAGGCAGCAGAGCGTATTGCTCTTTTAAAACCATATCAGGTAAATAAGGAACTGATGGAAAAAACCGGGAAAGATACTACCATATTTATGCATTGTCTGCCGGCTGTCAAGGGTAATGAAGTGACAGAGGAAGTGTTTGAATCAGCTGTATCGGTGGTATTTGACGAAGCGGAAAACAGAATGCATACCATTAAGGCAGTAATGGTTGCTACATTAGGAGAGTAAAAATGCATATGCAGGAACGAGGCAGAAGTTTAAGAAATGCCTCTATGATAGTGGATTTTATTCACATTGGAGTGGGCATCCTAATTGTGGTGCTGGCAGTTGTTTCGTTTTTAAATCCGGAAGATCACATGCTTTTGTTTCCTCTGATCTTTTTCCTGGCTGGAGTTCTTAATCTGGTCAACGGGATTTATAAAATAAAACTCAGCGGCAGGGAAAAGAAAAAGAAAGCAGCAGCAACGGTAGTTCTTTTATTCGGTGTATTGCTGTTTGTCCTTACAGCAGCCAGTGCCGTAAGCATCTGGTGGGGGTGAGATCGGTGAAAGCAGAAATACTAAAGCAGTTGAGAGAACGGGGAGATTATATCTCAGGACAAGAACTATGCCGTCATTTCGGGGTGTCCCGGACAGCCATATGGAAAGCGATACAGAGGCTTGAGGAGGAAGGCTATAAAATTCGGGCCGTGCGCAATAAGGGCTACCTTTTAGTCGACACATGTGATATAATGACGAAAACAGAGATAGAAAGCTGTATCAGAGGAATGTTTGGCAGAGAGGTGGAATATCACGAAACAATTGATTCCACCAATACAAGAGCCAAGCTTCTGGCAGAAGAGGGAGCAGCCTGGGGAACCTTAGTTGTATCTGACTGCCAGGAGGCAGGACGAGGCAGAAGAGGGCGGGCCTGGGTGTCCCCCTCAGGGAAAAATGTTTTCATGAGTCTGATTTTAAGGCCGGATATTCATCCGGCCTCTGCTTCCATGCTGACCCTGGTAGTTGCACTCGC
Organism: Clostridiaceae bacterium; assembly: GCA_902363735.1. Taxonomy (GTDB): domain Bacteria; phylum Bacillota; class Clostridia; order Lachnospirales; family Lachnospiraceae; genus Lacrimispora. The sequence continues at coordinate 205,520 of CABJBA010000001.1, read as the reverse complement.
TGTATATGAGGGGATCAGCAAGGTTACGGGGCTGGATAGCGGCATTAAGTGGCCCAATGACATTGTTTTAAATGGAAAGAAGGTCTGCGGGATTTTGACAGAAATGAGCGCTGAGCCGGAAGGAATTCACTATGTGGTGGCAGGTATCGGCATCAACGTCAATATAGAGGAATTTCCCGATGAGGTAAGCCAGACAGCCACATCTTTGTTTCTGGAAACAGGGAAAATTGTTAGAAGAAGTTTGCTGATTGCAGCCATTATGGAAGCTTTTGAACAATTTTATGAAGAATTTATGAGCCAGGGTGATTTATCCAGGCTTATAAGTGTCTATAATAACCATATGGCAAATATGGGAAAAGAAGTCCGGGTTCTGGAGTCTGGCGGAGGATATACAGGCAAAGCGCTGGGAATCAATGAAAAAGGAGAGCTTCTTGTAGAAGTGCCGGGAGGAGAAATCAGGCATGTGATTTCCGGTGAGGTGTCTGTCAGAGGAATTTATGGATATGTGTAAGGTGAACCAGCCGCTTTATGATAAGTTACAGATCCTGGAATCAAAGGGGAAAGAGATGGATACCATGGGGCGTTTAAAAGCCATGGAAGGCCCTCTGCTTTTTTGGTATAGGGAACACGCCCGCAGTTTGCCCTGGAGAGAAGAACCGTTACCATATCGGGTATGGATATCTGAAATCATGCTCCAACAGACCAGGGTGGAAGCAGTAAAGCCTTACTTTGAGCGCTTTATGAAAAGCCTTCCTGACATAAAAGCTTTGGCAGAAGTGACAGAGGACAGGCTTTTAAAGCTGTGGGAAGGCCTTGGCTATTACAGCAGAGCCAAAAATTTGAAAAAGGCGGCTGAAATCCTAGTATCCCGGTATGACGGGGAGCTGCCTGCTTCTTATGAAGAACTTAAGACTCTTCCGGGAATCGGGTCCTATACGGCAGGCGCCATCGCCTCCATCGCTTTTGGCATACCGGTACCCGCTGTTGACGGCAATGTGCTCCGGGTCATATCCAGAGTTACGGAAAGCCATGAGGATATTTTAAAGCAGTCCGTTAAGCGGGAGATGGAAGAACGGCTTAAAACTGTTATGCCAAAGGAGGCTGCAAGCTCCTATAACCAGGGACTCATTGAAGTGGGAGCCCTGGTCTGCGTTCCTAACGGCGCACCTTTGTGCGGACAGTGTCCTTTGGCGTCGCTCTGTCTTGCAAGAATTAAGGGACTTACGGATGTAATTCCCGTAAGGACACCTAAAAAGGCCCGGAGAATAGAGGATAAAACCGTACTGGTTCTCTGTCATGAGGGGCGGGTGGCAATCCGTAAGAGAGATGATAAAGGGCTTTTGCCCTCTCTTTATGAACTTCCTAATCTGGAGGGACACCTGAATGAAGAGGAGATTCTTTTCAGTCTGGATGTGGATAAAGCGGATGTATTTCCTCTTCCGTCCTCCAAGCATGTGTTCAGCCATGTGGAATGGCATATGGCCGGATTTTGTGTTGAACTACAGGGCAAAACGGCAGGAGAATTTTTATGGGTTACTGCGAAAGAGATAAGACAGACTTATTCTCTGCCAGGAGCATTTAAAGCGTATACAAAGTTAATCAGGTGATCATAATGAAAAAGATGCTTTTTATTGTCAATCCCCGTTCAGGGAGGGCACAGATTAAAAATAAGCTGATTGATATACTGGACATTTTTGTAAAAGCAGGCTATGAGCCCTTGGTCCATGTGACCCAGGGACCCGGGGATGCCGTGGAGGTGGCTGCTCTTTATGGAAAAGATATGGATTTGGTGGTATGCAGCGGAGGAGACGGCACCTTAAATGAAACCATAAGCGGGCTTGTAAAGCTGGAGAATATTCCCGATCTGGGCTATATTCCGGCTGGTTCCACCAATGACTTTGCCTCCAGCTTAAAGCTGCCTAAAAATATGAAGGCTGCTGCAGAGGAAGCTGTTTCGGGTTTTCCTTTTCCTATTGACATAGGCTGTTTCAGTGAGGACAGGCATTTTGTGTATATTGCGGCCTTTGGGGCATTTACAGAAATTTCCTATTTGACTCCTCAGGATAAGAAGAATGTTCTGGGCCATCAGGCTTATATGCTGGAGTGTGTGAGAAGTTTATCCTCCATAAAATCCTATGCCATACGGGTGGAGTGCGAAGAATGTTCTTTTGACTTAAATAAGGTGAATTTGCCCGTTGGGCAAAGAGAGGCTCCCCTGGGGGAGGAAGAAATTCTTCTGGAAGGAGAATTTATCTTTGGTATGGTTACCAATACCATGAGCGTAGGGGGATTTAAGGGGCTGGTGACCCAGGATGTATCTCTTGATGACGGAGAATTTGAGGTACTGCTGATCCGAACTCCTAAGACTCCCCTGGATCTGACAAATATTATTAATTATATGTTTTTGAAGGAAGAACCCAATGAATACGTCCACAAATTTCGGACTAAGTCCCTGAAGATTTTCTCAGAGGAGCCCATTGACTGGGTTCTTGACGGGGAATTCGGAGGAACCAGGAGGGCGGTTCATATTGTCAACTTGAAAAAAAAGATCCGGATTATGAGAAATCCGTAGAAAAAGCAATGATTCTGCTTTTTTCAGAAGAAATATGTTGAAATATGGACTACGGTAGTATATAATGAAAAGTTGTGTGGGCTTTATGTATACTTCTTAGCGAAAGGACGTTATTAAGTGGAAAAAGATAATTTTTTAGAAAAGCTGGGAAAGCTTGTCGAGCTTGCAAAGACAAAGCACAATGCTTTGGATGTAACGGAGATCAATAACTTCTTTATAGGGGAAGAACTGACAACAGAGCAGATGGATCAGATTTATACGTACCTGGAGAATCGCGGCGTGGACGTGATTCCGGTCATGGATGATTCCACTTTAACTGATGATGCGCTCTTGTCAGAGGACCTGCTTTTGGAGAATGATCTTGATGATGGCTTTGAGAAAGAATCCGATGAGGAAGACATTGATCTTGATGCCATTGATTTATTAGAGGGGATCGGTACAGAGGATCCTGTCCGTATGTATTTAAAGGAGATTGGTACAGTGCCTCTTTTGAATGCAGAGGAAGAACTGCGCCTTGCCAAGAGAAAAGCTGATGGGGATGATAATGCCAAGGAGCGGCTGATTGAGGCCAATCTGCGCCTTGTGGTCAGCATTGCAAAGCGTTATACAGGCCGTGGAATGAGCTTTCTGGATCTGGTTCAGGAAGGAAATTTAGGCCTGATCAAGGGTGTTGAAAAATTCGATTATACAAAAGGATATAAATTAAGTACATATGCTACTTGGTGGATACGTCAGTCTGTGACAAGGGCTCTTGCGGATCAGGCAAGAACCATCCGAGTTCCTGTGCATATGGTCGAGACCATCAACAAGATGTCTAAAATGCAGAGAAAGCTCACTCTTGAACTGGGATATGAGCCATCTGTGGCAGAACTGGCAGAAGCTCTTGAAATGACTGAGGATAAGGTCATGGAGATCATGCAGATAGCCAGGGAACCTGCTTCCCTGGAAACACCCATCGGAGAAGAGGATGACTCCAACCTGGGTGATTTTGTAGCTGATAATAATGTGGTTACGCCGGAAGGCAATGTGGAATCCGTCATGCTGAGAGAACATATTGACGCCCTCCTTGGAGATTTAAAGGAAAGGGAACGTCAGGTTATTTTACTCCGGTTTGGTTTGGAAGACGGCCATCCCCGTACCCTTGAGGAAGTGGGAAAAGAATTTAATGTTACCCGCGAACGTATCAGGCAGATCGAAGCAAAGGCGCTTAGAAAGTTGAGAAATCCGGTTCGTAGCAAACGTATTCGGGATTTCCTGTAAGAAAAAAGGCGTGGCATTAGATTGTCCACGCCTTTTTTCTCTTCATAAAAGCCATGGGAGGAGATACCATGAACCGGAGGAATTACCAGAAGGAATTGGAGCAAGTCATTGCAGAGCTGGAAGCACAGGGGAAAGTTCCCAGGCTTCTTTTACATAGCTGCTGCGCACCCTGCAGCAGTTACGTGCTGGAATACTTATCCCGCTACTTTGAAATAACCGTGTATTTTTATGACCCCAATATCTATCCGCCTGAAGAGTATATGAGCAGAGTCAGGGAACAGGAGCGTCTTATAAAGGAAATGGAATTTCTCCATCCCGTCACCCTGGAGACAGGGGTTTATGAACCAGACGAATTTTACCGGATAACAAAAGGGCTGGAGCAGGAGCCGGAGGGTGGCAGCCGGTGTGAACGGTGCTATCAGCTTCGTCTTCAGGAAGCAGCAAAAGTAGCTCAAGCCAGCCGTTTTGACTATTTTACAACCACCTTGTCCATAAGCCCCTTAAAGAATGCGGATAAACTTAATGAAATAGGTGAAAAACTGGCAAAGGAGTACCGTATACCTTATTTATTTTCTGACTTCAAGAAAAAAAACGGATACAAAAGGTCAGTGGAGCTGTCGCAGGAGCATGGGCTTTACCGCCAGGATTACTGCGGATGCGTATATTCACAAGGAGACAGACGAAAGCCCTTATCTGAAAAATAAATAACCGGGACAAATCGGGTTTGTCTTGACATGAACTGGGAATTGTAATAAAATTAACGATAAGGAGTATGTCTAAAAAATAAGGTTAAAGGAGAAATTGCTATGTTATCAAAGACACTAACTGTAGTAAATCCTTCCGGGCTTCACTTAAGACCAGCAGGAGTTCTATCCCAGACAGCTATGAAATTTAAGTGTGATGTTATAATTGAGTACGGAGAGAAAAGAATCGTAGCCAAGAGCGTGTTAAACGTTATGGCAGCTGGAATCAAGAGTGGTGCTGAGATCAATTTGATTTGCACCGGAGAAGACGAGGAAGTTGCTATAAAGGCGCTGACAGAAGCCATTGAAACCGGTCTCGGAGAGATGTAATACATAATTATATAAAGAATGATGCAAGGCCCTGGAAGGGAGATTTCCAGGGCTTTTTTAATGCTTTTACTTATTGGAAATATATCGATGCTTAATATTTGAAAGTGAAAACTTAAAAAAATTAGATTTTTGCTTAAGATAATATAGTATAAGCATGAATTGTGTTTAGAAATAGAATAAACTAAAATCTGAGAGAGTATTAATTCAGACAATATTCCCATAATATGTGAAATGACGAATTATCTGAAAATAAAGCCAAGAAAATCCATTTACAAGCTATTAAAAATGTAGTATCATCAACTAAAATTTACTGTTGCACTTTAATACCCCAAAGCAGAAAGGTATGAAGTAAGACCTTTCGGGCATATCGGTATGCTAAAAGCCGTGGCGGGAACAAGGAAAGGAAGTAATTTATGGATATGAGTTTACAATCCCCAGGTAATAAGGAATGTCCCGGACTATATGATCCACGCTTTGAACATGATAACTGCGGCATAGGAGCAGTTGCCAATATAAAAGGCTTAAAAACCCACAAGACCGTAGAACAGGCTCTTCATATTGTGGAGAATTTGGAGCATCGTGCGGGAAAGGACGGAGAGGGTAAAACCGGAGATGGTGTCGGCATCCTGCTTCAGATTTCCCATAAGTTTTTTAGGAGGGTGACCCGTTCTCTTGGAATGGAAATCGGGCAGGAAAGGGAATACGGAGTTGGAATGTTTTTCTTTCCCCAGGATGAACTTTCAAGAAACCAGGCCATGAAAATGTTTGAAATTATTGTCAAAAAAGAAGGGCTTGATTTCCTGGGCTGGAGAGATGTGCCCATCCATCCGGAACTGATCGGTGATAAGGCAGTGGACTGTATGCCTTATATTGTTCAGGGATTTGTGAAAAAACCGGCGGACCGGTCAAAAGGGCTGGAATTTGACCGGATGCTTTATGTAGTGAGGCGTGTATTTGAACAGAGCAATGACAATACTTATGTGGTTTCTTTAAGCAGCAGAACAATTGTCTATAAGGGCATGTTTCTGGTAAAGGAACTAAGAAAGTTCTTTTCAGACCTTCAGGATAAGGATTATGAGTCAGCCATTGCAGTGGTCCACTCCCGTTTCAGTACCAATACCAATCCAAGCTGGATGAGAGCTCATCCCAACCGCCTGATCGTACACAATGGGGAGATCAATACCATCCGGGGAAATGTTGATAAAATGACAGCCAGGGAAGAAAATATGGAATCCCAGCAATTTCGTTATGACATGCATAAAGTTCTTCCTATCATCAATCAGGAAGGGTCGGATTCTGCCATGCTGGACAATGCACTGGAGTTTATGATGATGAGCGGTATGGATCTTCCTCTTGCGGTTATGGTCACCATTCCGGCTCCCTGGGAGCACGATAAGTCCATGCCCCAGGATGTGAAAGATTTTTATCGGTATTATGCCACCATGATGGAGCCGTGGGATGGTCCTGCATCTATTGTGTTCAGCGACGGCGATCTGGTAGGCGCTGTATTAGACCGCAATGGCCTTCGCCCTTCCAGATACTATGTGACAGATGATGATCATATGATTCTGGCCTCTGAAGTCGGTGCCATTGACATTGAACAAAGACGGGTGATGAGAAAAGAGCGCCTCCGTCCCGGAAAGATGCTTTTGATTGATACGGTGAAAGGCTGTCTGGTCAGTGATAAGGAATTAAAGGAAAACTATTCATCCCGCAGACCATATGGAGAGTGGCTGGATTCCAACTTAATTGAGCTGAAGGACCTATCGATTCCTAACAAAGGAGTTCCTGCCATAAGCAGCGAGGAAAGAGCAAGGCTTCAGAAGACCTATGGTTACACCTATGAGGAATATAAGACTGTAATTCTTCCCATGGCTTTAAATGGTGCAGAAGCTGTTTCCGCTATGGGTGCTGACAGTCCTCTGGCAGTTCTGAGCAAGAAGCACCATCCTTTGTTCAATTATTTTAAACAGCTTTTTGCCCAGGTTACCAATCCTCCTATTGACTCCATCCGGGAGGAAATTGTCACCTCTACCACGGTTTATGTGGGGGAAGAGGGAAACATTTTAAAAGAAGAAGCAGAAAATTGCAAGATATTAAAGGTGACCAATCCGATCCTCACCTGTACTGATTTGCTGAGGATCAAACATATGAAAAAGCCCGGATTTCAGGTGGAAGTGATTCCTATTACTTATTATAAAAACACTTCTTTGGAAAAAGCCATTGACAGGCTGTTTCTGGAGGCAGACCGTGCTCACAGGGATGGGGCCAATATCATTATCCTGTCCGACCGGGATATTGATGAAAATCATGTGCCTATTCCTTCGCTCCTTGCCGTATCTGCTCTTCAGCAGCATCTGGTTAAGACTAAAAAAAGAACCTCTGTAGCTTTAATCTTAGAGAGCGGAGAACCACGGGAAATACATCACTTTGCAACCTTGCTGGGATACGGAGCCTGTGCGGTCAATCCATATCTGGCTCAGGAATCAATCCGTTCTCTTATTGAAAATCAAATGCTGGATAAAGATTACTATGCTGCTGTAGATGATTACAACTCTGCAATTCTTCATGGTATTGTAAAAATTGCTTCCAAGATGGGGATTTCCACTATACAATCCTACCAGGGCGCCCAGATATTTGAGGCTGTCGGTATTTCCCTGCAAGTGATTGATAAATATTTTACGGATACGGTCAGCCGTGTAGGCGGGATTACCTTGGAGGACATTGCAAGTGATATGGATTCTCTTCATTCGGCTGCATTTGACCCACTTGGCCTTGACGTGGATTTGACTCTGGACAGTGTGGGAAGCCATAAGGAGAGAGCGGGCCAGGAGGAACATTTATACAATCCAGTGACCATTCACCTTCTCCAGGAGGCTGCCAGAACGGGAAGCTATGAGACTTTTAAGGAATATACCCATGCACTGACAGAAGAAGGTCAGATGGTCAATTTACGAAGCCTTCTGGATCTTGACTATTCAAAGTCAAAGGAAATTCCCCTGGAAGAGGTAGAAAGCGCAGAATCTATTGTAAAACGCTTTAAGACAGGGGCTATGTCTTATGGTTCTATATCCCAGGAAGCACATGAAACTCTGGCAATTGCTATGAACCGGATTCACGGCAAATCCAACAGCGGAGAGGGAGGGGAAAGCCTGGAACGTCTGACTGCAGGTTTTGACGGATTAAACCGCTGCTCTGCCATTAAGCAGGTGGCTTCCGGACGGTTTGGAGTTACCTCCAGATATTTGGTGAGTGCAAAAGAGATTCAGATTAAGATGGCTCAGGGTGCCAAACCGGGAGAGGGAGGACAGCTGCCGGGAGCAAAGGTATATCCTTGGGTGGCAAAGACCAGACATTCCACCTCAGGAGTTGGTCTCATTTCCCCGCCGCCTCATCATGATATTTACTCCATTGAAGATTTGGCCCAGTTGATTTATGACCTTAAAAATTCCAATACCAGTGCCAGAATATCCGTTAAGCTGGTTTCTGAAGCGGGAGTAGGAACCATTGCTGCAGGTGTTGCAAAGGCAGGGGCCCAGGTCATTCTGGTATCCGGATCTGACGGCGGAACAGGAGCAGCTCCCAGAAATTCCATTTACAACGCAGGCCTTCCATGGGAGCTTGGTATTTCTGAGGTTCACCAGACCTTAATTATGAACAGACTTCGTGACAAGGTAATTTTAGAGACAGACGGAAAGCTGATGACAGGCCGGGATGTTGCTATTGCCTGTATGCTGGGAGCGGAGGAATTTGGTTTTGCTACAGCGCCTCTTGTGACTTTGGGATGCGTAATGATGAGAGTGTGCAACTTAGATACCTGTCCTGTCGGAATTGCCACTCAGAACCCGGAGCTTAGAAAGCGTTATAAGGGAAAGCCGGAATATGTGGTCAATTTTATGTATTTTATTGCAAATGAGTTTCGGGAGTACATGGCAAAGCTGGGAATTCGTAAGGTGGATGAACTGGTGGGAAGAACTGACCTGCTGAAAAAGAAGGAGATTATTTCTTCCAAACGGGCAGCAAAAGTGGATCTCTCAGCCTTATTGGGAAATCCTTATGCAGGGCAGAAGCTGGCAGGCTATGATCAGAAACAGGTATATGATTTTGAACTGGATAAAACCATTGATGAAAGAGTGCTTCTTAAAAAATTAAAGCAGGCCCTGGAGTCAGGACAAAAGAAAAGCCTTCAGATTGATGTTTCCAATACCGACCGGGCTTTAGGCACTATTTTTGGCTCTGCTATTACAAGACTGTATCCCGAGGGACTTTCTGAGGATACCTTTACCATTAACTGTACGGGAAGCGGCGGCCAGAGCTTTGGGGCCTTTATCCCCAAAGGGCTTACCCTGGAACTGGTGGGTGACAGTAACGATTACTTCGGCAAGGGACTTTCCGGCGGCAAGCTGGTGGTATATCCTCCTCAGGGGATAAGATTTAAGCCTGAGAATAACATTGTCATCGGAAATGTGGCTCTATACGGGGCCACCAGCGGAAAAGCATTTATCTGCGGAATTGCGGGAGAGCGGTTCTGTGTGCGGAATTCCGGAGCTTCTGCCGTTGTGGAGGGCATGGGAGACCACGGATGTGAATATATGACAGGCGGCCGGGTTGTGGTTCTTGGGTCCACGGGCAAAAACTTTGCTGCGGGAATGAGCGGCGGCATCGCCTATGTACTGGATGAGAAAAGAGATTTGTATAAAAGGCTTAACAAGGAAATGGTTTCTCTGGAAGAAGTTACTAATAAATACGATGTTCTCGAATTAAAGGCTATGATTAAGGAACATGTGGCTTATACAAATTCTGCAAAGGGTAAAGAGATTCTGGATGATTTTGGAGAATATCTTCCTAAGTTTAAGAAAATCCTTCCTCATGATTACAGACGTATGCTCAATACCATCGTCCAGATGGAGGAAAAAGGCTTAAGCAGTGAACAGGCACAGATCGAAGCGTTCTATGCCAATACAAAAAATTGAGGAGGAGCAGATCATGGGAAAGCCGACCGGATTTTTAGAATATAACAGAGAAACAGGAAAAAACGCAGACCCCAAAGACCGTATCAAGGATTATAATGAATTTCATCTGCATCTTTCCGAAAAAGAACAACGGTGTCAGGGTGCCCGCTGCATGGACTGCGGTGTTCCCTTCTGCCAGTCCGGCGTGATCTTAAAGGGAATGGTTTCCGGCTGTCCGTTAAACAACTTAATTCCGGAGTGGAATGAGCTTGTATATACGGGAACCTGGCATCAGGCTTACAATAGATTAAAAAAGACCAATAGTTTTCCGGAATTCACGGCCAGAGTATGTCCTGCACCCTGCGAGGCAGCATGTACCTGCGGCTTAAACGGAGATCCGGTTGCCATTAAGGAAAATGAATACGCCATTGTGGAACGGGCTTATGAAAGCGGCCTGGCGGCTCCCAGACCGCCAAAGCTGAGGACTGGTAAAAAGGTGGCTGTCATCGGTTCAGGACCTGCAGGGCTGGCGGCAGCGGACCAGCTGAACAAGAGGGGACACAGCGTAACCGTACTGGAAAGGGAGGACCGGATTGGCGGCCTTCTGATGTACGGAATCCCCAACATGAAGCTGGAAAAGTACATTATTGACCGGAAGGTAGCCATCATGGGGGAAGAGGGTGTTTCTTTTGTGACAGGAGCTGATGCGGGAAAGAACCGGAAGGCAAAGGAGCTGCTTAAGGAGTTTGACCGGGTCATTCTGGCTTGCGGAGCTTCCAATCCCAGAGATTTAAAGGTTCCTGGAAGAGATGGGGAAGGGATTTATTATGCAGTGGATTTTTTAAAGGCAACCACAAAGAGCCTGTTAAATTCCAATATGCAGGATAAGAGTTATATATCGGCAAAGGGAAAGCACGTCCTGGTCATCGGAGGCGGAGATACGGGAAATGACTGTGTGGGAACTGCTATACGACATGGCTGCGCCTCAGTCACCCAGCTTGAAATAATGCCCCAGCTGCCTAAAGACCGCACTCCGGATAATAGCTGGCCGGAATGGCCCAAGGTTTTAAAAACCGATTACGGTCAGGAAGAATCTATTGCCGTATTTGGTAAAGATCCAAGGGTCTATCAGACTACGGTAAAGGAATTTATTAAAGATAAGGCAGGAAAGGTTTCTAAGGCCGTTCTTATGAGCCTGGAGCCTAAAAAAGATGAAAAAACAGGCCGAATGACCATGGAGCCTGTAGCGGGAAGTGAAAAGGAAGTTCCTGCGGACCTGGTTTTAATTGCGGCAGGATTTTTAGGAGCCCAGAGCTATGCAGCCGAAGCCTTTGGTGTGAAACTGGATGGCAGGACAAATGTGGAGACAATCAATGGGAAATATAAAACCAATGTAGATAAAGTATTTGCAGCAGGAGACATGCGCAGAGGCCAGTCTCTGGTGGTCTGGGCCATCAGGGAAGGCAGAGAAGCAGCAAAAGAGGTGGATGCAAGTCTGATGGGATACTCGAATTTAGCATAATAATTCATAGAAATAAGCGAAAAGGCGGCATGCAGATAAAGAGCAGGCCGCCTTTTTCCATCTTATTTATGCTTTAATTATAAAAGCTTTTGAGACAGTAATTAATTGGATATTACGAAAAACAGATGTATGAGATACAAGAATTATAACCTGTAAAATAATGGTATTTTTCGTTACTATATAATATAGATGAAAGTTTTCATAAGAAAATAAAGTCGATTTTACTAAAATGAAGAAAGGATGGAGAAAATATGTTCAGAAGAATTCCTGGCCAGAGTTTCCGGAATCACCTTACCGGCTTCAATATTAAACTGGTTCTGCTTATATCTGTGCTTTTTGTGTATTTCATGACAAGGTGGATTTAACCAGAAGCCTTTCCGCCAGGTTAGGGGCTTGGGCAATCTGGTTACGGAAAGGTGCTTTGATTTTCAATGAAGTGAGGACATCTCTTCGTTAAAATATTTCTTCGATAAAGGAATCAGGCATCCTCCGGCCATATTTCCAAGGGAAATAATGAAGAGGTATAAAAGTGCCTTTCCTCCCCACACACCAGCCATGGTGAAATAAAACATATCTGCAATGCTATGCTCATACCCGGAAAGAATAAACACCATAATGGGCAGAATCAAAGCCAGATATTTTCCCAGGCTGTCCTTTATTGTCTGATAGCCGATTACGGCAATGCACATCATAATTCCGCACATAATTGCCATGACAAAGGTGCTGAATAAGGTATCGGACAGTTTTGCGCTGACAAGTTCCTGAGTATGTTCAATCAGCCGGGACAGCTTTGTATTTCTGAATATGTATCCGGTTCCCGCTGTTCCAACAAAATTTCCCAGATATACAATGAGTACATTTAATAAGTATGCTGGTTTTTCCTGAACAATGTAACATATCTTTCCGGTATACAGGTTAAGCCCAAAGGTGTAGATGGTAAATAATCCGATGGAAAATAAAAAAGAGCCTGCAATGTGATTATCCAGACTTAAATAAATGACTCCTCCGGCACTGATGGCAACTCCGGCCATAACAGCTTTTAAAAATGTTTTCATAATAATTTAATACGTCCTTTTCTTTTTTGCCTTTTTGTACAGTATTTCAAAGGTGGTTTCTGACCACGTCATATTATAGCATAAGAATGAAAGTTTACAAGTGGAATTTATTTATTGACATACTTTATCAATACAGTGAGGAAATCAGCAGATAAGCGTTGGGTAAAAAAAAACCGGCGCCAGAAGACGTCGGTTTGAAGTGGTATCGTGATATGATTATACATTAAAACGGAACAGAACTACATCCCCATCCTTGACGACATATTCTTTTCCTTCCAGACGGACAAGGCCCTTATCTTTTGCAGCGCTGTATGTTTTACAGTCTAAAAGATCCTGGTAATTTACTACTTCTGCCCGGATAAAGCCCCGCTCAAAGTCAGTATGGATCTTCCCGGCTGCCTGAGGAGCTTTTGTCCCTTCCTTAATAGTCCAGGCTCTTGTTTCGGTGGGACCGGCAGTAAGATAGCTGATGAGCCCCAGCAGGTGATAGCTGGCTGCAATCAGTTTTTCAAGGCCGGATTCCGTAAGACCCAAGTCTTCCAGAAACATCTTTTTTTCATCTTCTTCCAGTTCTGCAATTTCCTGCTCAATCTGGGCGCAGATAACAAAGACTTCGCAAAGGTTTTCTTTTGCAAACTCCCGTACTTTTTCCACATATTCATTGGAAATACCGTCATCAGCTAAATCGTTCTCGCTGACATTGGCAGCAAAGATAACAGGTTTGAATGTGAGAAGATTCAAGGAAGAGATGAAATCCATTTCATCGCCATCCTCTGTCTCCATGCTTCTTGCCAGATTACCATCCTCTAAGTGAGCTTTGATTTTCTTTAAAATGGTCAGTTCCTTTGCCAGAACTTTGTCATTCATGGCACCTTTTGCGGTCTTTGCAATGCGTCGGTCTAAGATTTCCAAGTCTGAGAAAATCAGCTCCAGGTTTATGGTCTCAATATCGCGGATTGGGTCTACACTTCCATCCACATGGATTACATTGCCGTTATCAAAACAGCGCACAACATGGACGATGGCATCAACTTCCCTGATGTTGGAAAGAAACTGGTTGCCCAGACCTTCTCCCTTGGATGCTCCTTTTACAAGACCGGCAATATCCACAAATTCGATAACAGCAGGAGTGATTTTTGCAGAATTGTAAAGAGCCGCAAGCTGTCCTAAACGGGCGTCAGGAACAAGAACAACTCCTATGTTGGGATCAATGGTACAGAATGGATAGTTGGCAGACTCTGCACCGGCTTTTGTAAGAGAGTTAAACAGAGTACTTTTGCCTACGTTGGGCAATCCGACAATACCTAATTTCATATCAATTACCTTCCTAATATTGTTTATATTTATGGTTGATTTTTATCTGTAACTAATATAGAATAACATATGTTACTTAAAAATAAAAGTAAAAAACGCAGGAATCGTTTTCTTTTGTCGAAATATAGATGAATATGTCGGGCGAATTCGTTTGATTTTTGGGTTTTTACGGGGTAAAATAAAGAAAACATCGAAAGGAGAAGACGAATGGCAAATTCGGCAGATATTAGTTTTGTAAATTTAGGAATTACCATTGACCATTTGCAAAACAGTATCACGATATTTGGATTCCGCATCGCATTTTACGGGATTATTATAGGGATTGGAATTTTAGCGGGCCTCTATATTGCGGTCAGTGATGCAAAACGCAAGGGAGAAGATCCGGAAATCTATATGGATTTTGCCTTATATGCGATCATTGTCTCAATTATTGGTGCAAGAGCCTATTATGTGGTCTTTGATTGGGATAATTATAAGGGCGACCTGATACAGATTTTAAATCTCAGAGGAGGGGGACTGGCGATCTATGGAGGCATCATAGGTGCTGTCATCACTCTTCTCGTTTATACCAGGGTAAAGAAACTTTCTTTCTTTTCTTTGGCAGATACCGGATGTCTGGGGTTAATAACCGGGCAGATTATAGGAAGATGGGGAAACTTCTTTAATTGCGAAGCATTTGGCGGATATACTGAAAGCTTGTTTGCCATGAGAATCAGAAGAGCGCTTGTTAATGAGAGCATGATATCCAGGGATCTTTTAGATCATTTGATCGTAAAAGACGGTATAGAGTATATTCAGGTACATCCTACCTTCATGTATGAATCAGTCTGGAATCTCGGTGTTCTGGCTTTCTTGCTTTGGTACCGGAAACGCAAGAAGTTTGACGGAGAGATACTTTTTCTTTACCTGCTCGGCTATGGTTTGGGACGGGCATGGATTGAAGGGCTGCGTACAGACCAATTGATATTCTTTGGTACTGGCATTCCTGTGTCTCAGGCATTGTCTATTATTTTGGTAGGAATATCGGCTCTTGTGCTCTTCTGTAAAAACAGACAGATACGAAAAAAGAGCAAAGGAGAAACAGATTATGACAATGTCAAAAGAAGAGTTGATACATGATATTGAAGAAGCACGTATTAGATTAAATACCAGCATTGAACGCGATGATAAGGATATTATTTACTTGCGGAGCGTGGAGTTGGATAAGCTAATTGAACAATATATTGCTGCAGGTTACTGATTGAAAACAGGAGCCGGCGGATGTTCTGATACAGATTTCAAAAAAAGGCGTCACTCAATAGCTATCAATCTGCTATTGGGCGACGCCTTTTTAACTGTGCTTTTAACCAGGTATTACGGCTCTCTTGAGTTTATCCATACAGTAATTGCAGTGCATAATAAAGCAGTAACAGGAAATACGATCCAGCCGGGGTGCCATTGATTCCATACAATTCCGGTAAAAATAAACACTACAGTAGCTAACAGAAAACCTACTCCAAAAATCCATGAACCTCTTTGTTCTTTTTTTAATTCTTCAATATGTTCTTTGTTTTTAGCCAGTATACCGCTGGAAATCAGAGCTGAGCCGTTTATAATGAGGATTGCAACACCTGATGCCCAGAAAATGGGGTAAACAGCCTCGTATTGTGGTGCCAGATTCAGTACATCTTCAAACAGTACGTTCAGGGCAAAGCTAATGATGATCAATACAATTCCGGTTGCAATGCCGATTCCGTTTCTTTTGGACTGATGCCCATACCATGTGCGAAATTCTGATAAAAAGTCTGCTTCAAAGATAAGGGGCTGCTGCTCGATTTCTTCATAGCGTTTTTGACGGATCCCCTGTAAAACAAGGATCGCCACTCCTGCTGCAACGCCAAGGAAAAACAGAAATGTTCCTAAGGCATCTTCGAATAACATGGTAAATGAAATGGAGAGTATTATAACTGCAACTCCAAGGGCGATACGCTGTGCCCCACTTCTTTTCATTGCCAGATATCCATTTGCAGTTTCTCTGCTGACGTAATATCCTGCTTCTCCATCCGTCATGATTTCAGTGCCGCTGCTGTCTTTTAGCAGATAATCGAGAGATACAGAAAACATATTACTGATCATTAATAATTTGTCAGTTTCAGGAAAGCCCTGGCCGCTTTCCCATTTGCTGACTGCCTGCCTTGATACATTGAGCTGGCTGGCTAGTTCTTCTTGAGACATTCCATTCTCTTTTCGTATTCTCTTTAATTTTTGAGAAAAATCCATATGTTTATCACCTCATCACAATATTAACAAAACAAACGATATTATTCCACCAATTTTGAGTTGCGTTGTGTCAACTTTAATTTGCAACTTTGCCCGGAACCATGATTGGACGGCTTTTTTGAGAAGTCTGCTATAGTTTTGCCCGAAAATCTGTCAGATAAATATTTGGTCTGTAAAAGGTGCTTTCCTATGGTATAATTGGTACAGGAATTAATAGGTAAAGCGGGAAAGGCAGGAGAGTGGAATGTGTATTGATAATAATAAAGCGGCGGATCTGTTCCATGGTTGGGATGATGCATTAATATGGTCCTGTTTACAAGGCCATATGGGAAATATGCTTTTAGATAATGATGAGCATCCTTCCTCGGCAGTCATTGAGATAGGTGATTTTTGTTTTTTTGCAGGCAGCCCCAATGCAGCCCTTCTGACTCCGTTTCATGGAGTAAAGTTGCTGATACCAAAAGAGCGGCTCTGGGAAGAGTTAATAGAAGGTTTTTATGGCAGTAGGGTGAGAAAAACCTTTCGTTATGCAATTAAAAAAGAGCCGGGTGTATTTGATGCTGGAAGGCTGAATGCTTATATAGAAGCACTGGATCATTGCTATGAACTAAAGCTATTTGACCAGGAAATTTATGAAATGGCAAAAAAAGAAGAATGGTCTGTTGATTTGTGTTCGCAGTTTAAGGATTATGAAGACTATGGAAAAAGAGCAGTAGGTGCAGCTGTTTTATATCAGGGAAAACTAGTGGCCGGGGCTTCTCCTTATGCGGTGTATAATGAAGGGATTGAAATTGAAATAGATACAAAGCCTGAATATAGACGTAAGGGGCTCGCGACGGTATGCGGTGCAAGGTTAATACTGGAATGTTTACAAAGGAATATTTACCCCAGTTGGGATGCCCATGATTTACGTTCTGTAGCATTAGCTGAAAAACTGGGATATCACCTTGATTATCCATATGTAACATACATTCTGGCCGACGGTTGAAATTGTAATTGGAAAATGACCGCTCTTTCGTTATAAGAACGGTCAAATATCCGGAAACGTTTTAAATATCTTTTTCGGTTAGCTGGGTATTTCCGTTGTGGTTGCCGCAGTAAATACCTTTTTTGATTGGAGAGAACATAAATCCAATAATGATACCCGATAAAAAAGCAATGACTGTGATGAGTTTGTGATCCAAAGGGCTCCATTCGTGATTAAGAAAGTTATTCATAGATTTCTCCTCTCGTCTTATACGATGATTAATTTTATCACAGGATTAAAGCTAAGTATAGGCGTTTTCGATGAAAGAAAACGGAATTTTAGAAAAATAAAATAATAATCAGTGGTAAAAACCACAATATGGGAGAATATCAAAATGAGTTATCAGCTATGTAAAGATGTGATGCGCAATGATGCGAGAAGAAAATCATTTAACGAGCTGGCAAATAAAATTTTCCGACTTTCATTTGAAAAATGGTATCAGGATGGATACTGGAAAGAAACTAATATGCCTTATACCATCTTTGATGATCATAAAGCGGTGGCCAATGTTTCTGCTAACAGAATGGAATTGATCTGGCATGAACAGAGACGTAATTATATTCAGTTAGGTACCGTTATGACAGATGTATCTTATCGCAATCAGGGTTTGTCCAGACTTCTTATGGATGAAATAATGAAAGACTGGGAAAATAATTGTGATGGAATTTTTCTTTTTGCTAATAAATCTGTTTTGGACTATTATCCAAGATTTGGTTTTGAAAAGGAAAAGCAGTACCAATACAGCGTCATGATAAGTAAAACGACAGGTTCGAGAAAGAAAATGAATATGGAGTCCCTGCAGGACAGGGAGATGCTGGAAAAGTATTATATAAAGTCAAATCCTTTTTCAAAATTGAAAGTAATTAATAATTTCAGTTTATTAATGTTTTATTGCAGTTCATTTATGAAAGACAGTGTGTACTATATCCCTCAATATGACGCTGTTGTCATAGCAGAACAGGAGGGCAATGTGCTTCGCTGTTTCGAGGTTTATTGTGATGCTGGTAAAAACCTGAATGATATTGTTGGTTCTGCGGCACTGGAGGGAACCAATGAGGTTATTTTTGGATTTACGCCAAAAGACAGTATAAATTATGAAGTCAAGCCTGTGGAGGGCAGTGATAGTACCTTGTTTGTGTTAAAAAGCAAAGAAAATATTTATGAAGGTCAAAAGCTGATATTTCCGGAATTGTTTCATACCTGATAACATTGATAGTGGTTGGTGTACTGAAAAAATATGTTCGAAAAAAGGATTGTCTGCTTAAATCAGGAGGTTAAATTATGGGAATTACTGTCAGAGCGTTTACAAACAAAGATGTTAAAGAGATGATTGCAATTTGGAATGATATTGTTGAGGAGGGAATAGCGTTTCCGCAGACAGAATTTTTGGATGAAAAGACAGGTCTGGACTTTTTTGAAAGCCAGTCCTTTGCCGGAGTGGCAATCGAAGACGAAAACCACACTATTGTGGGCCTGTATATTCTGCACCCCAATAATGTGGGCAGATGCGGCCATATTTCCAATGCAAGTTATGCAGTAAAAAACGGCGAGAGAGGAAAGAGAATAGGCGAGATCCTGGTTTTGCATTGTCTTGAAAAGGCAAAGGAAATCGGCTTTAAGATACTGCAGTTTAATGCAGTTGTGAGCAGTAACAGTGCAGCTCTCCGCTTATATAAAAAACTGGGATTCGTCCAGCTGGGTGTTATTCCGGAGGGCTTCCTCATGAAGGATGGAAGCTATCGGAATATTATTCCTCATTACCATGCATTGTAAGGAAGCGTTTGTTGAAGACGAGCCCGGAAACGTAAAATGAAAAAAATGCAGCAGAGGGGTTGACTCTCACACTGTGGTATGCTTTAAAGTGAAGTTGAGCTCAGAAATACACATATATGTGAGGTAAAACCATTGTTAAAAATAGGAGATTTTTCAAAACTGTCAAGAATCAGCATCCGTATGCTGAGGCATTATGATGAAATCGGTATCCTTCATCCCGTTGCGGTTGATGATATGACTGGATACCGGTATTACAGCGAAGTGCAGCTTCCGTTAGCCGGAAGGATTCAGGCGTTTAAGGATTTAGGCTTTGGGCTTTCTATGATCAGGGAAATTTTGGAGAAATACGAGGATTCCAGGGAAATGGAACAATTTCTTGTGATCAAAAGACGGGAGATGGAAGAGCAGCAGCATATGCTTAAGCAAAGAATACGATTGCTTGACAATGCCATTGAGTGGCTGAGAAAGGACGGAAATATTATGGGATATGACGTTAGTTTAAAGATTTTGCCGGAGCGGTATGTGGCAAGTGTTAGAAAGGTGATTCCCTCTTATGCAGACGAAGGAATGTTGTGGAGAATTTTAATGGAGGAAACGGAGCCTCTCCATATCCAGGATAAGTCCCCTTGTTTTACGCTGGCAATTTTTTATGACGGAGAATACAAGGAGCAGGATGTGGATGTAGAGGTTCAGAAATCTGTTATCGGCACATACAGCGACACGGAGCATGTGAAGTTTAAAACAATGCCTTCAATAGAAATTGCCAGTGCTATTTACAAGGGAAGCTATGAGCAGATTGGACAGGTCAATGAAGCGGTTGCCAGGTGGATTCAGGATAATGGCTATGAATTTGCAGGACTTTCTTTCAGTATCTATCATGTAAGCCCTCATGAAACACAGAATCCGGAAGAATACGTGACAGAGGTGTGTTACCCGGTAAAGAAGCATGGATAAGTGTTAAAATTGCAGTCAGAAAAAGAAAACCTGAGCCGGAGAGAAATCTTCGGCTTTTTGAATGCGGCCAGGTTTCAGAAAATATGTGGTAAAGCTGTTATGTGCATGGTATAATTTGAAAAACAGACAGGCTTCTTGTAACGGATTACAAATTATAGTAACCCAACTTTTAAATAACCAAAGACAGGATAAATCCGGGAGGAGGAAAACGCCTTGCCAAAGCATTTGTCGTTTCAAATGAAGCTGACACTGGTATTTATTGTGGCAGCCATGATTGAAGGTGCTATAATTGGGAGTCTTTCTTTTTCACACAGCAAAGACATTGTTGTAAAGAATAAAAAACAGGAAATGTCGGATACCATTAACCGAATTGATATTAATATAAATGTAAAAGTCCGCTATATTATGGAAATACTGGACAATGCGTCTGAGAGCCAGCTTGTGCAGAATGCATGCATTCCTGGCTGGGATCAGGAGGAAGGCGCTATACGGGATTATCTTGATGATTACTGCAAAAGCATCATCCGGTCCGTTGGAGAGGATATTGATATTTCCATCATAAATGCCTCCCAGGTTATGTATACGACAGCTGGTCCGGAAAGGTCCGTTCCTAAAGTGGTTTCAGAGCAGGTGCTCCGCACCTATTATTCTGCTTTGGGCAGCAGAAACAATAAGGCGGTGTGGACAGGCATTATACCTAAATTATTTTCCCGCCCGGAGGAAGATGATCGGGCGGTCACAGTAATCAGGTCAGTTCCTGATGGGAACCGGGATAACAGTCTGGGGATATTGATCATGGAACTGGATCCTGATATGTTCAGCAACCTGCTTTTGGGAAATCAGGGATTGTTTCAATACCAATATTTATTCATCGCAGATCAGAAGGGTCGTGTGATCTGCAGCAATCCCAAGGTGAATAAACAATGGCAGGACGAAATTGACCGAAGATTTACAGAGGGAAAGCGCCGTTTTGAACTGGAGTGGGATGGAAAACAATATTATGTCTGCGGACAGTATAACGGTATTACAGGCTGGAAGTCTTATTCTGTCATTCCCTTAGAAGGGTTATTCCCCCAGTCACAGGCTTTGAACAGTTCCATATGGCTGGTGGTTCTTGGAAGCGCCATTGGAAGTGCCGCTGTCATTGCCTTCTTGGTCTATGCTATGGCAAGGCCGATCAAGCGGCTTTCCAAGGCCATGGGGCAGGTGCAGAAAGGTGATTTTGCCGTCAGAGTGCCGGGTGACAGTAAGGATGAAATAGGGAAGCTGACAAAATCTTTTAATTATATGCTGGATGAAATCAACATTCTCATCAAACAGGTATATCAGGAGAAAATTGCACAGAAAAATGCCGAGATTCAGGCGCTTCAGGCTCAGATCAATCCTCATTTTCTTTACAACACCCTGGATTCGGTCAATTGGATGCTGATTGACCGGGAAGAATACGATATCAGCGATATTATTATTTCTCTGGGAGAATTAATGCGTTACAGCATAGAAGATGAAAACGCTTTTGTTCCACTTAAAAGGGAAGTGGAATATGTGCTTTGTTATTTAAAGATTCAGAAAAACCGGCTGGAGGACAGGCTGGAATATTCCGTAGATGCTCAGGAAAATCTAATGGAAGAAAGAGTGCCGAAACTGATTCTCCAGCCTATTATAGAGAATGCCATAACCCATGGAATTGAGCCGAGAAACCAGAAAGGGACCATACACATCTGCATAGAGGACCAGGGGGAAGCTATGATTATTTCAGTAGAAGACAACGGTATGGGAATGAACCCCGATCAGCTTAAGGGCTTAAGAGATGAAACATCTGATACAGAAAAAGAAGGACATAGGGGAATCGGAATCCGCAATGTGGATCGGAGAATCCGTCTCCATTATGGGGAGCAGTACGGAGTTTCCGTAGAAAGTTTATACGGAAAGGGAACTTTGGTACGTCTGCGCATTCCCAAATCCCCCAGTGGTTCTTCTCTTTGTCCTGGGGACGAATTCACCTTAAGACAGCCCCGGTTTACGGAAGAGAAGGGAGAGAGCTTAAAAGATGAAGATTATGATCGTGGATGACGAGCCGAAAATCAGAAAAGGACTTTTTAAACTGCTGAATGGTCAGGAAGGCTGGCAGGTGGTTGGAGTGTATGAAGATGCTCCTTCCGCATTGAAAGATCTTTATGAGCTGGAAGCTGATGTAATTATTACGGATATAAAAATGCCGGAGGTATCAGGACTGGATTTGATTCGTCAGATCCGGGAGAGAACTCTTAATATCCGAATCATTATCCTCAGCGGCTACAGCAATTTTTCCTATGCCCAAAAAGCCATTGAACTGGGAGTGACCAGATATTTACTGAAGCCTACTGACCCCAGAGAACTGCTTTCCCTGTTAAAAGAAATAGAACAGGAGCTGATTCCTGAAGCTTCGGAAACAGGGACCGTGGGAAGGCCGGACAGGGAAAATGAAGTGGGAAATTTCCTTGTAGTGAAAGCTATTCAATATATTGAGATTCATTATGGAGGGAAAATTGCCTTAAAGGACATGGCCAAGGAGCTTCATTTGTCCCCTAACTATTTATGTGAGCTTTTTAAACGCCACACTGGAAAGAATCTCATGGAATATGTGACGGACTATCGGATGGGAAAGGCAAAGACATATTTAAACCATGTGGAATACCGGGTGGGGGATGTGGCGGAAATGGTAGGTTATAAGGAGGCAAAATATTTCAGCAGCGCTTTTAAAAAAGCATATGGGATAACGCCCCTGGAGTATCGGAACAAACCATAGCTGACTTTATATTATTATGCCAAAGACGGGAAAAATGACCAAAAATCATCTCCTGTCTTTATTTTATTTATACATAATTACAAAGAACATAATATTTTGGAATAAATAGTAATCTGGTAGAATTGTGATGATTGCCGGAAAATGATAATCTATTAATACAAAGATTGGGACCTGTTGATAAAACATACCAATCAAAAAACCAGTATCAGAGATAAACAAAGGCAAATCATAAGAGGAGGAAATTAGTCATGAAGAAAAGGTTTGGTACTTCACTCATTGCAGCGGCAATGGCAGCAACTCTCGTATTAAGTGGATGTGGTTCTTCGAAACCGGCAGAGACTGCGGCAGGATCAAGTGCAGAGACAAAGACGGAGGCAGTAACTGATAAGACAGCAGAAACAAAGGCGGAAAAGGGAGGAAAGAACGCAGCTGATTACAAGATCGTCCTGATTCTTCCTGGCCCCATTAATGACCAGAGCTGGAATGCTACTAACTATGCAGGTCTTGTTGCATGTAACGAAAATCTGGGCACCAATATGGAATACGTGGAAAACGTACAGGCTTCTGATTATGAATCTACCTTCCGGGAATATGCAGAGAGGGGCTATGACCTGGTTATGGCAGCAGGTTCCCAGTTTGACGAGGCAGTGGCAGCAGTTGCGCCTAATTACACAGACACTACATTTTGCGTTGTTAACGGTTCCAAGTATGACGGCGACAATGTAGCACCCATTTTCCCCAAGGAGTATGAAGCCAGCTATATCGCTTCTATAATTGCAGGAAATGTAACAGAGAACGGAAATTTTGCCACGATTGGTGGATTTCCCAATGAGCCTATGGAACATCTGATGGATGTATATGAAAAGAATTCCGTTGATATTGCAGCGAGCCGGGGGATTTCCGGTGCAAAGGCTACCAGAGCGTATGCCAATAGCTGGAATGACGTTGCCCTTGGCAAGCAGATGGCAGAGCAGATGATTGACAATGGAGCAGATACCTTATTTGTATACGCCAATGAGGTCGGTCTTGGAAGCATTGAAGCTGCTAAGGCCAAAGGCGCTAAATTCATCGGCTTTTCCAGTGATCAGACAACCATTGATCCTGACACGGTAGTGGCTTCCGTTAATTTTGACTTTACCAATTTCTATACCTGGGCTTTGACCCTTTACATGGACGGCGGACTTTCCGGAAACAGGGTTCATGAGGCAGGTATCAGTGAGGAAATTTTTGTACCCGTATATACAGATCATATATCTCAGGAAATAAGAGATGCAGTTGATAAAGGAATCAAGGAATTTAAAGAAGGAAAAGTTGATTTACAGGCTCTGTTTGAAAAATAAGAGATAAGGGTCAGGCTGCTGCAGTTAAAAATAAAAATGTTTAACCGCAGCAGCTTTTTACTTTGAAAAAGGAGGTATTTTGTGAATACACCGTTTTTTGAATTAAAAAATGTATCAAAATATTTTGCCAGAGTAGTGGCAAACAAGGATATTTCTTTTTCTGTAAACAGGGGAGAGGTACTGGCTCTGCTGGGAGAAAACGGGGCGGGGAAAAGTACGGTCATGAAGGTTCTCTATGGCCTTTACCGGGCAGATGAAGGGCAGATACTCATGGATGGGAAGGAACAGAAAATCACTTCTCCAAAGGATGCCATGGCTCTTGGAATTTCCATGATACAGCAGCATTTTTCTCTTGTTCCGGCACACACAGTAACGGAGAATATAATTCTGGGAAATGTAAAAGGTATCATTGACTATGATCGATGCAGAAAAGAGGTAGAAAAGCTGTCAATGCAGTACGGCTTTGACATTCCGGTGGATGCAAAAGTCGAAGATCTTGCAGTGGGGGTGCAGCAAAAGGTGGAAATACTGAAGGCCCTGTATTTAAAAACAAGTTTATTGATTATGGATGAACCCACTGCCGTTTTAACTCCTCAGGAAGCCGGCACCCTGATGCAGTTTGTCAAGGAATACGTTTCTAAAGGGAATTCCGTTATCTTTATCACCCATAAAATGAAAGAAGTAATGAAGGTGGCAGACCGGATTGTGGTTATGCGGGGCGGGCAGCTTACGGGAGACCTTTCTGCAAAGGATACTGATGAAGTAGCTCTTGCCAGACTGATGATGGGAAAAGATCTGGTTGTGGCAAAAAGAGAGCAGGATAAGGATAAAAAGAATAAAAAGGTCTGCCTGGAACTGTCTTCTGTTACCGTGCAGCGAAAAGGAGAAACGCCAGTTTTAAGTGATTTATCCTTTGACATCAAGGAAGGCGAAATCTTCGGAGTGGCGGGAGTCAGCGGAAACGGTCAGGAAGAGCTGTGTCAGGTGATCAGCGGAGCCCTTCCGGTTACTTCTGGAAAGGTGCTTTTAAACGGAGCGGACATTACAAACACGTTCGTCAGGGAACGTATTGACTTGGGGATCGGCTATGTTCCTGTAGACCGATATCGGGATGCAATGGTGGGTGAAATGACTCTGGCTGAAAATATGATGTTAAAAACCAGTTTTGATAAAAAGTGGACTACCCGCGGTATTTTAAACAAGAAAAAACTTCAAAATGAAACCCAGAAAGCCATTGATGAATTCAACATCAAGGCACCGGGACCTGATGCTCAGATCAGAGGCTTATCAGGAGGTAATCAGCAGAAGGTTATATTGGCAAGGGAAGTTGGAAATGCAGGAAAGGTATTGGTGATGGACCAGCCAACCAGAGGTCTTGATCTGGGAGCCATCAATAACATACACAACAACATTCTGGAGGAAGCCCGCAATGGAAAAGGGATTCTTCTGGTGTCCACAGAACTGTCGGAAATTTTTCAGCTTTGTGACAGGATTGCTGTTATTTACAAAGGGACTTTTATGGGGATTTATGATCACGACCAGTTGAGCACAGAACAAATCGGCCTTCTGATGGCCGGCTACAAAGAGGAAAAGGAGGCATAGCAGATGAATGCAAAAATCAGAGACTTGATTGTGACAAATGTCATTGCCATTGCCGCCGGGTTGGGGTTAAGCGGATTGATGCTTTTGCTGTTGGAAATTAACCCGGCAGAAGTGTTTGTATACTCTGTAAAAACCATGTTTACGGATAAGTATACTATGGGAGAAGTGTTTTTAAAAGCAACGCCTCTTATTTTTACGGCACTGGCCTTTGCTTTTACGTATAAAGCAAATTTATTTAACATTGGAGCACAGGGCCAGTTTTATATGGGGTCCATTGCAGCCATTTCTCTGTCTCTCAGTCTTGACGGAAAAGTTCCTGGACCTGTTCTTTTGATTCTTGTCTGCCTTATAACAGCTTTGGCCGGAGGACTGACAGGAGCCTTCATTGGATTTTTAAAGGCAAGGTATAAAGCTAATGAATTTCTGGTCAGTATGATGTCCACCTATGTAGCCCTTGCCATTATGAACTACCTGCTGCGAACTTTTTTAAAGGAGTCCAAAGGGGAGTATCCCCAGACTGATGCCATTACAAAAGCTGCATGGCTTCCTTCTATTATAAAGGGGACCAGGCTTCATGCAGGATTTATTCTGGCGGTCTGTGTTGCCATCGGAATCTGGGTGCTGCTTTATAAGACGCCTCTGGGATATCGGATCAGGGCAGTGGGAAGTAATGCCTCTGCAGCCAGGATGTCGGGTATTAACTCCAGTAAGATCTTTGTAACTGCTTTTTTTATCAGTGGTGCTCTGGCGGGAATGGCCGGATTTACAGAGGTCAACGGTGTGCAGCACATGCTGATCCAGGACTTTAATGTGGGTGTAGGCTCTGCCGGACTGGGCATTGCCATACTGGCTAACGCCAATCCCATTGGCATTATTTTTGCATCTGTCTTGTTTGGAGCTCTGGGCGTTATGGGGAATTTAATGGGCCGTATGCCGGGGGTCAATGTTCCTTCCAGTATTGTGGATTTAATGCAGGGATTTGTTATGCTGTTCGTTATTGTATCCTATTTCTTCCGGCACTATATGGAAATCAGGAGAGAGAAGCGGAAGCTGCAGAACCCCTCGGGGGGTTCTCTTTTTACCCGCAGGGCAAATTTACCTTAAGGAGGATGAAATGGTTATGATCGTAAGCTTATTAAAACGCGCATTGATGATGAGCACTCCTTTGCTGTTAGGTTCTATTGCGGAAGTAATTGCAGAGCGTTCCGGTATGATGGTAACTGCCATTGAAGGTATATTTCTCATGGGAGCCTGGGGCGGATTTGTGGGGACTTATCTCACTGGAAGTGCGTTGATTGGAATTCTGGCAGCCATGGCATCCGGACTTGCGGCAGCGGCCGTTTACGGTGTTGTCTGCATTTTCTTAAAACAGCATCAGGTCGTGACGGGGACGGCCATCAATGTATTAGCAGCAGGAGTCTGCACCTATTTTCAGCGTGTACTTTTCGGAATTCCCACCACCCCACTTAAAATCAGCCCTCTACCTGAAATTGCCATTCCTATTCTCAGCAAAATTCCTGTCGCAGGGCCGGTGTTCTTTCAACAGAATATATTGACTTATGCAGTGTACTTTCTCATTCCTGCTTCTTATTTTCTGCTGTTTAGAACCTCTCTGGGGCTGACAATCCGCTCTACCGGGGAAAATCCGGAGGCAGTGGATGTAGCAGGGATTCGTGTCAATGGAGTCCGCTTCTTTACGGTGCTGTTGGCCGGAATGATGGGAGGCGCTGCCGGAGCTTTTTATTCTGTGGGATATTTGGGAATGTTCACCACCAATATGATAGGAGGACGTGGCTGGATCGCTTTTGCTATTTGCTTTTTGGGCAACTGGAACCCTAAGGGTGCGGTAGCAGGTACTGTTATATTCGGGTTTACAGAGGCTGTTGCCATTTATATGCAGTCCGTGGGAGGAGGAAACTACTTCCCTAATGAATTATTCATTGCACTGCCTTATATATTGACCATTATTCTGACCGTATCCAGAAAAAGTTTCAATGTGCCGGCCAGACTTGGAACGGCTTACAGCAAGGAAAATTAAATAGGAAATTAGGGACACACCCCTTGACCGGCAGGAGCAGATGCCTGGTCAGGGGGTGTCTTTTTGTCCGATTTTGGGAAATACTGGAAAACATTGTTGTAAAGCCTTTTTTACTCTATAGAAAATGAAATTTGTTTGAAATTATCCTTGCTATTTCCATGTAAATGTACTAGAATTAATGTATAAGTGGTGGAAAGTGGTACAAAGTGGTAGATAATGGAGGGAATGTGGTTTGCCCTCGGTGTACTAGCAGGTGATTGATATGTTCATGGGTGAATACAATCATACAGTCGATGCAAAGGGACGTCTCATTGTCCCGTCGAAGTTCAGAGAGCAGCTTGGAGAAGAATTCGTCGTGACGAAGGGCTTAGATGGCTGTCTGTTTGTGTATGATAACAAAGAGTGGACCGCCCTGGAAGAAAAGCTAAAAAGCCTGCCGCTGACCAACACCAATGCCAGAAAATTTTCCAGATTCTTCCTGGCCGGAGCTTCTTCCTGCGAGGTGGACAAGCAGGGAAGAATTTTGCTTCCTTCCGTTTTAAGAGAACATGCAGGGATTGATAAAGAAGCAGTTCTTGTGGGAGTGGGAGGTCGTATTGAAATCTGGAGCAAGGATGCATGGACAGCAGCCAATACCTATGATGATATGGAAGAAATTGCGGAAGCTATGGAAGGACTTGGTATATGATGTTTGAACACAAGTCAGTGCTGCTTTATGAGACTATTGACAGCCTGAATGTAAAACCGGACGGGATTTATGTGGACGGGACCCTGGGAGGCGGCGGACATGCCCTGGAGGTGTGCAAGCGCCTGGGAGAACACGGAAGATTAATCGGAATTGATCAGGATGCGGATGCCATTACGGCTGCTGCAGAACGGCTGAAGGATTATAAGGACAAGGTAACAGTCGTAAGAAGCAATTACGAAAATATACAGACGGTATTAGATGACTTAGGGATTAAAAGGGTGGACGGAATTTACCTAGACCTGGGAGTATCCTCTTACCAGCTTGATATGCCGGAAAGAGGATTTACTTACCGGGAGGATGATGCTCCCCTGGATATGCGGATGGACCAGAGAAAGGAACAGACTGCAGCTGACATTATCAATACCTACAGTGAATTTGATCTATACCGGATCATAAGAGATTATGGGGAAGACAAGTTTGCAAAGAACATTGCAAAGCACATTGTGAGAAACAGAGAGACAGCCCCTATAAAGACTACAGGAGAACTGACGGAGATTATTAAGGCAGCGATTCCGGCAAAGGTAAGGGCGGTTGGTGGACACCCCTCCAAAAGAACATTTCAGGCCATTCGGATTGAACTGAATCAGGAGTTGGAGGTTCTCAGGAGATCCATTGACGGGATGATTGAATTGCTTAATCCGGAAGGACGGCTTTCCATTATTACGTTCCATTCTTTAGAAGACCGGATTGTAAAGACGATATTTAAGACCAATGAGGATCCATGTACCTGTCCCAGGGATTTTCCCATTTGTATCTGCGGAAAGAAAAGTAAGGGAAAGGTCATAACAAGAAAACCTATTGTACCTAAAGAAGAAGAGATAGAAGGAAACAAGCGGGCAAAGAGTTCAAAGCTTCGCGTTTTTGAACGAAACTGAAAGGGAGGAAAAGAAATTGGCTGCAAGAAGAAATGTGCGTTCTTATGGAAATACTGCTTATGTACAGGGAAATACTGTCCGTAAGGCCATGCCGGCTTCCGTGCCGGTACATACACCAGATAAAGTCCGCCGGCCTGCCGTCAATCATCAGGTCAGACGAAATCAGGAAAAAGCCTTGCAGATGGATCTCCCCTACGTTGTTTTAATGACTGTCGCTGTCGTTATTACTTTGGCTTTCTGCGTGCATTATCTGCACCTCCAGTCTTCCATTGCTACCAGTATTCATTCTATTGAAACTAAGGAGGCAGAGCTGGAAAAGCTGAAAGCTGAAAATGATGCATTAGAAATGAGTATTAATACTTCCGTTGATCTGGACCATGTATATAAAGTGGCTACAGAAGAACTGGGTATGGTCTATGCCAATAAGGATCAGATCCTTCACTATGATAAAACGGAAAGTGAGTATGTAAGACAGAATGAGGACATCCCGAAATATTAACAGAAAAAGAAACAAAAAAAATAATAAGGTATTCCCTCGTTATATGCAGGAGAAGCTGGCAATTACTGTTCTGGTAATTATGCTGGCTTTGTTTGCATTGGTTATGAGTCTTTATAATTTGATGACAAAGAAAAGAGATGATTTTAACCAGATTGTTCTGGCTAATCAGGACTATGACAGCCGTGTAATTCCCTTTCGCAGAGGAGATATTCTGGACCGGAACGGAACCTTTCTGGCAACCAGTGAAAAGGTCTATAACCTGATTCTGGATCCCAAGCAGATCATGTCAGACCCGGAAGCCTATTTGGAGCCGTCGGTGGCTGCGTTGACGGAATGCTTTGGATATGACCGGACTGAAATCATGAACCTGATTCAGGAAAAAAAGGATAAGCAGTATGTCCGCTACGCAAAGCAACTGACCTATACGGATAAAGAAAATTATGAGAAATACAAAGAAGAAAAAATAAAGCAATTGAAGAGCGAACGAAAATCCATCAAGGGAATCTGGTTTGAGGATGAATACAAGAGAGTATACCCCTACAATTCCATGGGATGCAATATCATCGGCTTTGCCAATGGGGATGGAATGGATGGAACAGGAGGAATCGAGCAGTTTTATAATACAACCCTCATGGGAACCAACGGGAGGGAATACGGATATTTGAATGATGATTCCAACTTGGAGAGAGTGATCAAACCTGCTTCTAATGGTAATACTGTGGTTTCTACCATGGATTCCAATGTGCAGAAAATTGTGGAGAAATATATCGGTGAGTGGGAGCGGGAGACAGGCAGCAAACGGATGGGTGTGGTGGTCATAGACCCCAATAACGGTGAAGTTCTTGCAATGGCAAATGATAAGGCCTTTGACTTAAATAATCCCAGGCAGCTTAGGCCTGAATATACCCAGGAGGTGCTGAGAGAGCTTGGAATCAAAGAGGCCATTGACGATTATAAGAGAAAAAATAAAAATGCTCAGCCTTTGACCCCGGAAACCGTATCCGGCCACTACAGCAGCGAGGAAATCATATCTCTGGGAACTCAGGTGGCCTGGAACCAGACCTGGCGTAATTTTGCCGTCAGCGACGGCTATGAGCCAGGGTCCACGGAAAAGATATTCACAGTTTCGGCAGCCCTGGAAGAAGGTGCAATTACAGGCAATGAAACCTATGTGTGCAACAAGTTCCTGGAAGTGGGAGGCCATAAAATCAACTGTGCCAGCCGTTACGGCCACGGTCTGATCACGGTAGAAGAAGGGCTGATGAAGTCCTGCAATGTGGTGATGATGCGAATTGCCCAGCAGATGGGAAAGGATAAATTCTACAAATACCAGAAGCTGTTTGGATTTGGCTCCAAGACAGGAATTGATTTACCGGGAGAGGCAGATAACAGGTCTCTGATGTATACGGCAGAAACGGCAGGTCCTACAGACCTTGCCACCAATTCCTTTGGACAGAACTTTAACAGTACCATGATTCAGATGGCCGCTGCGTATTGTTCTGTTATAAATGGCGGTTCTTATTATGAACCTCATGTAATGAAGCAGATACTCAATGAACAAGGGGCTGTTGTGAAAAAAGCCGAGCCGGTACTGGTGAGGGAAACGGTATCAGAATCCACCTCCAGATTTATCAATGAAGCCCTGTTTAAAACGGTCAATGTGGAGGGTGGTACCGGAGGAACTGCCAAGGTTGCAGGATATAAAATTGCGGGAAAGACAGGAACTGCAGAGAAGATTCCAAGGGATAAAATCAATTATCTGGTTTCCTTTCTGGGTTATGCTCCTTCCGATAATCCTCAGGTGCTTGTATATGTGGTAATCGATGAGCCTCACGTAAAAGATCAGCCTCACAGTACTTATGCCAGTGAGGTTTTTCAGAAGATTATGACAGATATTCTTCCTTATTTAAATGTGTTTCCTGATACTGATACAGAATCCCGTCTTCCTTCTGATGAAGAGGCAAAACTTCCCCAGCAGGAGGGAATCACCAGCGAGACCCAGGAGGCGCCCGGAGATGAAAATTCAGCAGAAGAGGAAAGTACAACCCCGGCTCACACACTGGAAAATGGCGAGCAGATTCCTGAGGAGTATTTAAACCCCTCCGAAGAATATATAAACCGTGCTGAGGAAGGCGACGGATCCGAACTTCCGGCTGCTCTTCCGAGTCAGACCGGACAGGAGTAAAATGCCATGAAAAACTCATAAAAAATGTTAAAATTCATATACTGTAATAATGATGGCAACGGAGCAGCATATGAATTCAAATAAGACTCATCACAGAGAGAAAATAGCCCTCCTGTTTTTCCTGTTATTTCTTGCCGTGACAGGACTTATGGGGCGGCTTATTTTTCTAATGGTTTACCGTTCAGAGCATTATAGTGCAATGGCGGAAGATTTACACCAGCGGGAAAGAACCATCAAAGCGGCCAGAGGAAATATCATAGATGCCAGCGGCACAGTCATTGCCACAAACCGGACAGTCTGTACCATATCAGTCATACACAACCAGATCAGGAAACCAGATGAAGTGGTAGAAATTCTTTCCAGGGAGCTGGGACTTAACGAAGAAGATGTTCGCAAAAAGGTAGAAAAATACAGCTCAAGGGAAATTATTAAGACAAATGTAGACAAGGCATTAGGAGATCAGATCAGAACCTATCATCTGGCCGGAGTAAAGGTGGATGAGGATTACAAGCGTTACTATCCCTACGATACTCTGGCGTCTACAGTCCTGGGATTTACGGGGGGAGATAACCAGGGAATTATCGGACTGGAAGTAAAGTATGAAGAATACTTAAAAGGGCAGAATGGAAAAATTCTGACCATGTCTGATGCTGCGGGAGTGGAGATTGAAAATGCCGCAGAGGACAGAATTGAGCCAGTGGCAGGGCAGGATCTTTTCATCAGCCTGGATGTGAATATTCAAAGGTATTGCGAGCAGGCCGCCTATCAGACCCTGGAGAAGAAGGGTGCGAAAAGAGTGTCGATTATTGCTATGAATCCTCAAAATGGGGAGATTATGGCCATGGTCAATGCCCCTGAATTCAATTTAAATGATCCTTTTTCTTTGAGTACAGAAATTCCCGCTCCTGCTTCGGAAAAAGAAAGACAAAACCTGTTGAACCAGATGTGGAGAAATCCCTGCATCAATGATACCTACGAGCCAGGCTCAACCTTTAAGATTGTGACAGCAGCTGCAGGTCTGGAGGCTGGAGTGGTAAGACTGGAAGACCGTTTTTCCTGTCCTGGTTTTCGGATTGTGGAAGACAGAAAGATCAGATGTCATAAGGTGGGAGGCCATGGTTCCGAGGACTTTCTTCACGGAATGATGAATTCCTGTAATCCGGTGCTGATTGATGTGGGACAGAGGCTGGGAGTTGACCAGTACTACCGGTATTTTGAACAGTTTGGCTTAAAGGGAAAGACAGGAATCGACCTTCCGGGAGAGGCGTCTACCATTATGCATAAAAAAGAAAATATGGGTCTTGTGGAGCTGGCAACGGTTTCCTTTGGCCAGTCTTTTCAGATCACTCCCATGCAGCTTATTACAACAGCTTCCTCCATTATAAACGGAGGAAACAGAGTTACCCCTCACTTTGGTTTAAAGACAGTTACATCTGATGGAAAAGGAGTTCACACCTTTGACTATCCGGTGAAAGAGGGAATCCTTTCTGCAGAAACCAGTGAAACCATGCGATATATTCTGGAGCAGGTGGTGGCTGAGGGAAGCGGTAAGAAAGCAGGTGTTGAGGGATTTCGGATCGGAGGAAAGACAGCCACTTCTGAAAAGCTTCCCAGAAGCCTGAAAAAGTATATTTCATCCTTTATAGGATTTGCCCCGGCGAATGATCCCAAAGTCATTATTCTTATTACCATTGATGAACCGGAGGGGATTTATTACGGCGGAACCATAGCAGCACCGGTGGTCGGAGACATCTTTAAGAATATTCTTCCATACCTGGGAATTGATCCTGAAAAGGAAGAAACTGTATCCTCCTTTCGAATCTTTAGTTGATTATTCGGGAAAAAAGACGTATACTACTTATTGTGTACCATGGATTTAAACGTACAATACATAAAATATTGAGGTGTGACATGATTAACGAAACCATTCTGGCGATTATCATAGCATTTGCCATCAGCGCCATACTTTGCCCCATAGTGATACCATTTCTTCACAGACTGAAATTCGGTCAGGAGGTCCGGAAAGAAGGACCGGAAAGCCATTTAAAAAAGCAGGGAACTCCCACTATGGGAGGCCTTATTATACTGACCAGCATTATCATTACCTCTCTGTTTTATGTAAGGGACTATCCGAAGATCATACCTGTGCTCTTCGTGACTGTAGGATTTGGAATCGTAGGCTTTCTGGATGATTATATCAAGATTGTTATGAAGCGCTCAGAAGGGTTGACTGCTGTTCAGAAAATGGCGGGGCAGTTAATCATTACAGGTATTTTTTCTTATTACCTGGTTCATTCCAATGATGTGGCAATAGAAATGCTCCTTCCCTTTACAGGCGGATTTAATACGGGATTATATTTGAATTTGGGCATATTTTTTGTACCAGCCGTATTTTTTATTGTAATTGGAACTGATAACGGAGTGAATTTTACAGATGGTTTGGATGGACTATGCACCAGTGTGACCATTCTGGTGGCAACATTTCTGACAGTGGTAGCTATTGGGGAGAATTCCGGCATCAGCCCTATTACCGGTGCGGTGGTGGGAAGTCTTTTAGGTTTTCTCTTGTTTAATGTCTATCCTGCAAGAGTATTTATGGGAGACACCGGATCCCTTGGCCTGGGTGGTTTTGTGGCTTCCAGCGCCTTTATGATGCAGCTTCCGATCTTTATTGCAATTATCGGATTTGTTTATCTGGTTGAAGTGTTATCGGTCATCATTCAGGTGACTCATTTTAAACGAACAGGCGGGAAACGATTTTTTAAGATGGCCCCAATCCACCACCACTTTGAACTTTCCGGCTGGTCGGAGACAAGAGTAGTGGCAGTATTTGCCATTGTGACCTCCCTTCTCTGTCTGTTTGCATACCTTGGATTATAGGAGAGAATTATGGCTCAGAAAATATTAGTTGCAGGAAGTGGAAAAAGCGGCATAGCCGCCTCAAAGCTCATTCTTAAAACCGGAAATGAAGTGATTCTTTATGATGGAAATGCAGCCCTGGATCGGGATACCCTGGGCAGCCGGTTTGAGGGAGAAGGAACGATTGAAATTTTACTTGGAGAACTTAAAAAAGAGGACATAAAGGAAGTAGGGCTCTGTGTCATCAGCCCTGGAATTTCTTTGGAGGCTCCTTTTGTCTCTGTTTTAAAAGAAGCGGATATTCCTGTCTGGAGTGAGATCCAGCTTGCTTTTCACTATGCAAAGGGAAAGCTGGCAGCAATTACGGGGACGAATGGGAAGACCACGACCACGGCCCTGACCGGGGCCGTCATGAAGGCTTATTATAATCAGGTGTTTGTGGTAGGCAATATAGGAATTCCTTATACAGAAGAAGCCTTAAAGACGATGGACGAATCAGTGACCGTAGCGGAGATCAGCAGCTTTCAGCTGGAGACTGTTACAGACTTCCGGCCTGATGTCAGCGCTATCTTAAATATTACCCCGGATCATCTGGATCGTCATAAAACAATGGAAAATTACATAAAAGTGAAAGAAGGCATTGCCTCAAACCAAAGAGAACAGGATTCCTGTATTTTAAATTATGATGATCCTGTTTTACGGGAATTTGGAAAGAATTTAAAGCCCAGAACTGTATTTTTCAGCAGCACCGGATTTCTGGAAGAAGGGTACTTCATGGATGGCGATTTAATTATCCGAAACCATGGAGGAGAACGGACAGAAATTGTAAATATTCATAACCTTCAGCTTCTTGGCCGCCACAACTATGAGAATGTTATGGCTGCCGTTGCCATATCGGCGGAAATGGGAGTTCCCTTAGAAGTGATTCAAAAGACTGTATGTGAATTTAAGGCTGTAGAGCATAGAATTGAGTTTGTTGGAGAAAAGGCAGGTGTCAAGTATTACAATGACTCCAAGGGAACCAATCCGGATGCGGCTATCCAGGCTATAAAGGCCATGCCCGGTCCGACTCTCCTCATTGCGGGAGGGTATGATAAAAATTCTGAATATGATTCCTGGATTGAGTCCTTTGAGGGTAAAGTCAGGTACATGGTGTTGTTGGGGCAGACCAGGGAGAAAATCGCAGAATGTGCGGCCAGACATGGCTTTGACAATGTGATGTATGCAGAGGATATGGAGGAGGCTGTAAGAGTATGTGCTTCTTATGCCAATATGGGCGAATATGTGCTGTTATCTCCGGCATGTGCAAGTTGGGGAATGTTTAAAGATTATGAACAGAGGGGCGAAATATTTAAGAAGTGCGTCCGGGCGCTGTAGAAGCGGATTGGATGAATGAAATTGAAGATGGCAAGGAGGAGTGACATGGCAGAAAGAAGGCCGGTGAAGAAAAAAAATAAACCCCGCCGTTTTTATGATTACAGCCTCTTGTTTACCGTTATATTCCTGACTGTTTTTGGACTGGTCATGATATACAGTGCCAGTTCCTATGCAGCCCAGATGAAATTCGATAATGCCGCTTATTTCATGGAGAGGCAGGCCATGATTGCCCTGGGCGGCTTTATTGCCATGGTTGTCATATCTAAGTTGGATTATCATTGGTACGCCAAATTCTCCCTGCTGGCATATGTTCTTTCTTACGTTCTCATGATTGCCGTATCCATTGTAGGACAGGAGCGAAACGGCAAAAAAAGATGGCTGGGTGTGGGAAGCCTCTCCTTTCAGCCTACGGAATTTGTAAAAATAGCCCTTATCGTTATGCTGGCAGCTATGATCGTTCAGATGGGTAGAAACATCAATACGAGAAAGGGTGTACTTTCCGTGCTCCTTGCCACTGTCCCCATTGCGGGAATTGTGGCTGCAAATAACTTAAGCTCCGGTATTATCATTGTTGGAATTGCTTTTGTCATGCTGTTTGTAGCATGTAAAAAGAAATGGCCATTTTTTGCCTGCGGTTTTTTTGCCGTGACCATTCTGGCTTTTGCCGGACCCATTGCTGAGTTTTTGGTAAAGATCAACCTTCTCCACGACTATCAGTTAAGCCGTATTTTGGTGTGGCAGGAACCGGAAGCATACCCTTCCACCGGAGGCTTTCAGGTTCTTCAGGGCCTTTATGCCATCGGCTCCGGGGGGTTGGTGGGAAGGGGACTGGGAGAGAGCATTCAAAAGATGGGATTTGTTCCGGAAGCACAAAATGATATGATTTTTTCTATTATTTGTGAAGAACTCGGATTGTTCGGAGCGGTTTCCGTCATCCTCATCTTTCTTTTCATGATTTACCGTTTCATGCTTATTGCAGACAATGCACCGGATCTGATGGGCTCACTTTTGGTTGTGGGAGTCATGGGCCATATTGCTATACAGGTCATTTTAAACATAGCCGTAGTTACCAACACGATACCCAATACGGGAATCACCCTTCCTTTTATCAGCTATGGAGGAACTTCAGTGCTTTTCCTCATGGCGGAAATCGGTATGGTCTTGGGAGTTTCAAACCAGATACGTCTGGAAGTTTAATGAGATATGAAACCATTCTCTCGCTTTTTACATAGGATAGTATATAAGAAGCCACGGGAGGTAGCGGATTGTCTATCATACAGGTCCATGGGTTACGGTCTTTAGAAGGTGAGATAAAAATTCAGGGTTCCAAAAATGCGGTATTGCCTATGATGGCGGCAGCGGTTCTTCACAAAGGTACGACAGTGATCCATAACGTCCCCAGGATACAGGATGTGTTCTGTATGCTGGGGATACTTAAGAAAATTGGATGCAGTTGCAGTCTTGATGGCCATAGGCTGACTATTGACGGTTCCTCCGTATCTGAGTCGGAGATTCCTGAGGAGTATATAAAAAGCATGAGAGCCTCTATCATTTTGTCCGGTCCCCTCCTTGGAAGAACGGGCACTGTGGTCACCAGTTTTCCTGGCGGCTGTTCCATAGGAGAGAGGCCTATTGACCTGCATCTGATGACCTTTCGTGCTCTGGGAGCAGGAGTTAAAGAAAAAGAGGATAAGCTGATTGTTTCGGCAAAAAAGCTTAAAGGTGCTGATATTTACTTTCCATTCCCCAGCGTCGGAGCCACGGAAAATGCCCTGATGGCCGCGGTGTATGCAGAAGGAGTTACTGTAATCCATGGTGCGGCAAAGGAGCCGGAGATTAAGTCGCTGTGCTGTTTCTTAAACAATATGGGAGCCAGAATCCACGGGGCCGGAACCTCCAGGCTGGCGGTTACAGGGATAAAGCAGCTTTATGATTCTGAATTTACGGTGGCAGGGGACCGTATTGTGGCCGGAACCTACTTAGCTGCTGTGATGGCGGCACAAGGAAGCATTGCAATGAAGGGGGTTCTGCCTGAGGACTTAAGATCAGCTCTTCGGGTTTCTGAAAAAATGGGTGCCGAAATCAGGGAGTATGAAAATCGTCTGGAGGTATCCATGATGGGACGGCCTGACGGCTTCGATGTGGTGACAGAGCCTTATCCTGGATTTCCTACAGATCTCCAGTCACAGCTTATGTCAGTTATGGCTGTTTCCAAAGGAACCAGCCGTATTTCAGAGAATATTTTTGAAGGAAGGTTTAAGACGGCAGAGGAATTGAGACGGCTTGGGGCTGACATCAAAATAAAAGATAAAAAGGCTGTTATCCATGGACAGCATATCTTAAGAGGGAATTCCGTGACAGCCACTGATTTAAGGGGAGGAGCGGCTCTTGTGGTGGCAGGTCTGGCCAGCGAAGGAATGACAGAAATTTACGAATGCCATCATATTGAGCGGGGATATGAAGATATTTGTCGGGATTTGACCAGTCTTGGGGCAGCAATCAGAGGAATGGAATGAAAGATATAAAAAAAGGCAGAACAAAAGTAAAATTAATGATAGCGGTATCGGTGCTCCTTTTAGGAGCTATCTTGTTTTTTTTCCTGCAGATTAAGGAAATTAAGGTGACCGGAAACCGAAAATACACGGCAGAGCAGATTGAGAGCCTTCTGTTTCAGGATAGATGGAGCCGAAATGCGGCTGTATGCTTTTACCGGGACCGGTTTGAGGAACACGAACAAATTCCCTTTGTAGAGGATTATAAAATCGTGTTCACAAGCCCCTTTCAGGTGGAAGTAATTGTCTATGAAAAATCGGTAGTGGGCTATGTTTCCTATATGGGCAGCTATCTGTATTTTGATAAAGATGGGATTGTGGTGGAAAGCTACAGTGCGCGTCTGGAGGGTATTCCGTGGATTGCAGGGCTGGAATTCGGGCACATTGCCCTCCACCAGCCCCTTCCGGTGGAAGACGACCGGGTTTTTGATGAAATTCTCACCCTGACCCAGATGCTTTCTACCCATGAGATCACTGTGGATGAGGTCCGCTACGACTCCCACGGCAAGGCTAGTCTGGCCATCGGGCAGATCCGTGTTATTCTGGGAAGTAATGACCAGATGAATGGAAAGATTTCAGAACTGAAGGATCAATTGCCTGTTTTGGATGGGTTGTCGGGAACTCTTTATCTGGATACTTATAACGAGGCGGAAACAGTCACTTCTTATCGGTTTGTGAAGGATTCATGAATTTACATATTTTGCTTGGAATTTAATAAAAAAAATGGTTGATATTTTTGGGAAAATCAAATATTATATTAGATAGGTTTATATAGTAAGCTGTTTATGGTTAAAGGAGGATATAATCTTGTTGGAGATTAAGATAAATGAGGCGGATAATGCCGCGAGGATTCTGGTGATCGGTGTGGGTGGTGCCGGAAACAATGCGGTCAACCGCATGATAGATGAGAATATAGCTGGTGTGGAATTTCTTGGAATCAATACGGACAAGCAGGCGTTGCAGTTTTGCAAGGCTCCTACTGCTATGCAGATTGGAGAAAAACTGACAAAAGGACTTGGTGCAGGCGCCAAACCGGAAATCGGAGAAAAGGCAGCGGAAGAGAATGCGGATGATCTTGCTCAAACCATGAAGGGTGCGGATATGGTTTTTGTTACCTGCGGCATGGGAGGCGGTACCGGTACTGGTGCGGCTCCTGTTGTGGCAAAGATTGCAAAGGATATGGGAATCCTGACTGTAGGCGTTGTGACAAAGCCTTTCCGTTTTGAAGCAAAAACCCGTATGAGCAATGCCAATGCAGGTATTGAGCGTTTGAAAGAGAATGTGGACACCTTAATTGTTATCCCCAATGACCGTTTGCTGGAAATCGTAGACAGGCGCACCACTATGCCTGACGCTTTAAAGAAGGCCGATGAAGTTCTTCAGCAGGCTGTTCAGGGAATTACGGATTTAATCAATGTTCCCGGCCTCATTAACCTGGATTTTGCCGATGTTCAGACCGTCATGACAGATAAGGGAATTGCCCATATCGGAATCGGAAGAGCGAAAGGCGATGAAAAAGCGCTGGAAGCAGTGAAACAGGCCGTTTCAAGTCCTTTGCTGGAAACTACCATTGAAGGAGCATCCCATGTAATCATAAACATTTCCGGCGATATCAGTCTGATTGAAGCCAACGAAGCCGCCAGCTATGTTCAGGAGATGGCAGGAGATAATGCTAACATTATCTTTGGTGCCATGTATGATGAGAATGCTCATGACGAAGCCAGCATTACTGTCATTGCTACCGGCCTGGAGGACAAGCAGGCAGAAACTCCGGTGTCCAGAGTGATGACTAATTTTTCCAATCCTAACTATAAACAGCCTAAAGCGGTTCCTAACCAGGCCGTAAATCAGGAGGCAGCAGCTACAGCGGCAGCTCCTCAGTACAATCAGAACTATAATCCGGGTTATGGAAATGCTAATTATTCCAATCCGCCGTATAATACAAATACACCAAATAACAATGGCGGCTACAGCGGCCAGAATCCCAATTACGGAGCTCAGGGCGGTTACACAAGACCGGGTTATCAGGGACAAAACAGCGGACAGGGCACTGGACAGCCAGCCGGTCAGCCTTACCGTCCTACAGTAAATAAAGAAGTACAGATCAATATTCCGGATTTTTTGAGAAATAAGAGATAATAAGTACACCGAATAAATAATGAGGCAGGTTCGCGGGAACCTGCCTGTTTTTGAAAGGAGTGACAGACCATGTTTAAGGAGGAAACCGACTGGGAACTGTCCGAAGGATACTACAGCGGAAGTGAAGAAAAAAAGAATTTGTCTTTAGAAGATTTTATTTCTGAATCAGAGGTCAGAGAGGAAGGGCTGGATACAGGTGGCCCCTCTGATGATTTACTGAAAAAGACCATTTCAGATGTCCGTCAGGTGCTGGATCTGGCTCAGAAGGGGAACAGCATTGAAGATATTGTTTCCAAGACCGGGCTTGATGAAAAGTACGTTTACGACATCCAGGTCTGCGCCCAGGGATTTCGTGAAGATGATGAAATTGCTGTGGCCTATCTGGTGTTGGGATAAAGGGGGATGTTTCCATGGTGAAAAAGATTTGTCCTGTATGTGATGCTCCGTTGGCTGAAACCAATTACTGCAAGCGGTGCAGGCGGATGGTGCGGCAGCCGCTGGTGTGGAATGCCGAGTATTATCTGAATGAAATGCGTCCCGCCGGGGCAGGCGCTCCACGGAGAACTGAAGTGCAGGAGCCTGTTATAAAACCTATACCGTCTTTTGCACCAGGGCCGGTCATACCTTCAGCCACAGGGAAAACTGGAAATAATCAGGCATATGCAGGAGTCGTGGTGGTGATTATTCTTGCGCTCCTTGT
Source organism: Clostridiaceae bacterium (assembly GCA_902363735.1). Classification (GTDB taxonomy): domain Bacteria; phylum Bacillota; class Clostridia; order Lachnospirales; family Lachnospiraceae; genus Lacrimispora. The sequence continues at coordinate 164,060 of CABJBA010000001.1, read as the reverse complement.
GTTCCTGTTTAGTATTGCCTTCCTGCTTTCCCCTCATATGAGAAATCTGAATGATGACAGGGAAATCAGTTTTCAGGAAAATTTTTATGATGATTCCGGATATATGGACTTTGAGGAAGAAGATGTGAAGTCCGCCGGGATACCATGTACAGGATTTGAGCATTTTCCTGTAAGCGGTAAAGAGGCTGCTGATTCTATGAACCGATTTTTTGTCGAATCCTACTTTGAATATCAGGTGAGACGGGAAGAGGTTTATTCAGACAACTACGGCTCTGAAGAAGATACAGGTGTTGTCACTTATTATCAGACGCTGGAAAGTTTTTATTTTGAGGAAGAATTTCCGGAAAAAGAAGAAGCAGGCGATGGCAGCTATATGTACCAGTATGCGGATCTGGATTATGATACAGCTACAGGAGAACTTCATGATTATTCGTCATTTCTTAAAAGTCAGGAAGCCTCTTTTGCTTTTCTGGAGGAATTTTTAAGAGTTGTGGAGTCTTTGGCTCTAATTCCGGAGGAGGAAAGCAGTGTTTCTGCTATTATGGAAAAGGCCAGAGCGGACTTTGCAGTAAACGGCGAAAGCTATGTTCTGGAAGGGCTGTTTTATATCAGCATTTACCAGGAGGAGGACGGGGTGTCGATCATTGTGCAGTGCGGTGCTCCCAGAGAAATAGAGGATCGTGAAGCGTAAGAAATTAAATGCAGCAAGGAATAGGAGACAGACAGAATGAAGATAAAAGAAATATTAGAGCAGGGAAAGCCAACCTTGTCTTTTGAAATATTTCCTCCAAAAACAGAGGATAAGTACGATTCCGTAGAGCAGGCGGCATCGGAGATTGCAAAGCTGAATCCGGCGTTTATGAGCGTTACATACGGAGCAGGAGGAGGAACCAGCCATTATACCGTGGATATCGCCTCAGGTGTTTATCACAATTATAACGTGACTGCTCTTGCTCATTTGACCTGTGTGTCTTCTACAAAGGAAAAGGTCCGTCAGGTCCTTGGAGAATTAAAAGAAGCGGGAATTGAAAATGTACTGGCCCTCAGAGGAGATATTCCCAAGGAAGGGCCCATTGCCACGGATTACCGCTACGCTTCGGAACTGATCCGGGATATTAAGGAAGCAGGAGACTTCTGCATCGGTGCAGCCTGTTATCCGGAGGGACATGTGGAGTCTGCAAGCAAGACCGTTGATATGGAATATTTAAAACAGAAGGTGGAGGCAGGATGTGATTTTGTCACTACCCAGATGTTTTTTGATAACAATATATTATATAATTATTTGTACCGGATCCGGGAAAAGGGAGTTGCAGTTCCGGTGGTAGCAGGAATTATGCCTGTAACCAACGTAAAACAGATTGCCAGGATCTGCCAGCTTTCAGGAACCTATCTTCCTTCCAGGTTTAAGGCGATTTTAGACCGGTTCGGAGACAACCCGGCGGCTATGAAGCAGGCGGGAATTGCCTATGCAACTGAGCAGATCATTGATCTCATTGCCAACGGGGTCAATGCCATTCACGTGTATTCTCTGAATAAACCGGATATTGCTTTAAAAATCAAGGAGAACCTCTCTGAGATACTGTGATTTATGTCAAATGGGACCGGTTCCTTTTCAAGGGTCCGGTCTCATTTTTAAAAGCTGACAGGGAGGAGTGCCAATGGAAATCAGTCGCAGGGAAATTCGGAGATATTTGGGATATGGGGGGAATGAAGGCGATGAAACTGTAAATGCTCTGATCGAGGATTGTTTAAAGGAGCTTACAGCCGCAGCCTTTCCTAAAAGCATCAGCAGGGTCTATCCGTTACAGCTGCTTCCTGAGGATGTAATTGATTTTACTGTATTTCAGACAAAGAGCAGGAATTTAAGCAAGAATTTAAAGGATTGTGAGCAGGTTATTTTATTTGCTGCAACCTTAGGAGCTGGAGTTGATGTGCTGCTTCATAAGTATACAAAGCTTCAAATGAGCAAAGCTGTGATTATGCAGGCCGCTGCGGCAGCTATGATTGAGGAATACTGTGATGAGGAAAACAGACTCTTAAAGCAGGAGCATGAAGCTAAGGGCCTTTATTTAAGACCCAGGTTCAGTCCGGGTTACGGAGATTTTCCTCTGGATTGCCAGAGAGACATTACCTCAGTGCTGGAAACCCCTAAGAGGGTGGGAATTATGCTGACGGACAGCCTTCTCATGGCTCCCTCCAAGTCTGTTACTGCTGTAATGGGAGTCAGCGGAAAACCTTACCGCTGTGAGGTGAAGGGCTGCGAGGTGTGTGCAAAAACAGACTGTGCTTATAGAAGAAGTTAGTGACGGAGGAACGTATGACAGGGATTTTGGAAGAGATAAAGAAGAGGATCGTATTTTTTGACGGAGGTATGGGAAGCCTTCTCCAGGCTAATGGGTTAAAACCGGGAGAACTGCCGGAAACCTGGAATGTTATCCATCCGGAAATCATCACAAAGATCCATCGGGAATACTTAGAGGCAGGGGCAGATATTATAAGTACCAATACCTTTGGAGCCAATGGCTTGAAATTTCATAAAGATGCGGAGTATGGCTTAGAAGAAGTGGTGACAGAGGCTTTGAGAAATGCCAAAGAGGCGGTGAAAACGGCCTCGTACCCTGCCGGGAGAGGCAAAGGGTACATTGCTCTTGATATAGGACCTACGGGAAAGCTTTTAAAGCCTCTGGGAGATTTAGACTTTGAAGCAGCCTATGAGCTGTTTGCACAGGTGGTAAGAATCGGAGAGAGAGAAGGGGCAGACCTTATTATTATTGAGACCATGAGTGACAGCTATGAAGCCAAGGCTGCTGTCCTGGCAGCAAAGGAAAACTCCAGCCTTCCGGTGTTTGTGACCATGATCTTTGACGAAAAGGGAAAGCTTTTGACAGGAGGAAATGTGGAGTCTACCGTGGCTCTTTTGGAGGGCCTTGGAGTGAATGCTCTTGGAATCAACTGCGGCCTTGGACCGGTTCAGATGAAAGAAATCCTGTCAGATATTATGAAGGTGGTTTCTATACCGGTCATTGTCAACCCTAATGCCGGTCTTCCAAGAAGCGAAGGAGGACAAACGGTCTATGACATTGACGCTGATGAGTTTGCATCTGTCATGAAGGAGATCGTGGAGATGGGAGCCTGTGTGGTGGGCGGATGCTGCGGAACCACACCGGAACACATTTATAAGACGACGGTCGTATGTAAAGACCTGACTGCTGTCATGCCGGGTAAAAAGAACAGGACAGTAGTATCCTCTTATGCCCAGGCCGTAGTCATTGGACGAGACCCGGTTATTATTGGAGAAAGGATCAATCCCACGGGAAAGGCCAGATTCAAACAGGCCCTCAGAGACCACAACCTGGAATATATTTTAAGGGAGGGAGTGGCCCAGCAGGATAACGGAGCTCACGTGTTGGATGTCAATGTGGGGCTTCCGGAAATAGACGAGCCATCCATGATGGTGGAGGTGATAAAGGAGCTTCAGAGCATCATTGACCTGCCTCTCCAGATTGATACATCTAATATTGATGCAATGGAAAAGGCTATGAGGATTTATAACGGAAAGCCTATGATTAATTCTGTAAATGGCAAAAAAGAAGTGATGGATGCAATATTTCCTCTTGTCAAGAAGTATGGTGGCGTTGTAGTGGCCCTGGCTCTTGATGAAGGCGGAATACCGGAAACAGCCGAAGGCAGAATCCAGGTGGCAAAAAAAATATATGCTTATGCAGCCAAATACGGCATTTCTCCCAAGGATATTGTGATCGATGCCCTGTGTATGACTGTAAGCTCCGACAGCCAGGGGGCTTTAGTTACTCTGGAAGCTCTGAGAAGGATCCGGGATGAGCTTGGCGGCAGAACCACTCTGGGAGTTTCCAACATTTCCTTTGGACTTCCTCAGAGGGAAATCGTTAATGCTACTTTTTTTGCCATGGCTTTGCAAAACGGATTAAGTGCTGCTATCATTAATCCTAATTCAGAGGCAATGATGCGCTCCTATTACAGCTACAGAGCTCTTGCAGACTTAGATCCCCAGTGCAGTGATTACATTGCTGTCTACAGTGGTCAGGTGACTACTTTAGGAGAGACGGTAAAGCCGGGAGGCAGCTCTGGTATTGGTAATTCTTCAGTAGGTGAGATTACCCTGGCAGAGAGCATTGCCAAAGGCTTAAAGGACCGGGCTCATGCTGCAGTAAAGGAGCTTTTAAAGGAAAGAGAGCCTTTGACTATTATCAATGAAGAGATGATTCCTGCTCTGGACCGGGTGGGAAAGGGTTTTGAAAAGGGAACCGTTTTTCTTCCTCAGCTTCTTATGAGTGCAGAGGCGGCTAAGGCTGCTTTTGAAGTCATAAAAGAACAGATGGCTATGAGCGGTGTGGCACAGGAGAAGAAGGGGCGGATTATTCTGGCTACGGTAAAAGGTGATATCCATGATATCGGGAAAAACATTGTCAAAGTGCTTCTGGAAAATTACAGTTATGATGTAATTGATTTGGGAAAGGATGTTCCGCCGGAAACAGTGGTGGAAACCGCTGTAAGGGACGGAGTGAGCCTGGTAGGCTTAAGCGCCCTTATGACTACTACGGTTCCCAGTATGGAGGAGACCATTCGCCAGCTTCGGGCACAGGCCCCTCACGTAAAAGTAATGGTGGGAGGCGCTGTTTTGACAAAGGATTATGCAGAGACTATAGGGGCTGACCGGTATTGCCGGGATGCCATGGCTTCCGTTAATTATGCGGAAGGATTGTTTGCAGGAAAATAAATTTTGAATATACACTTGGAGGTACAAACATGGGAAAGATTATATTGACAGGAGACCGTCCTACCGGAAAGCTTCATATCGGTCATTATGTTGGTTCATTAAAGCGCAGGGTAGAGCTGCAGAATTCTGGTGAATTTGATGAGATTTTTATTATGATTGCAGATGCACAGGCCCTTACGGACAATTCGGACAATCCGGAAAAGGTTCGTCAGAATATCATAGAGGTTGCTCTGGATTACCTTTCCTGCGGGCTGGATCCAAAGAAATGCACTCTGTTTATCCAGTCTCAGATTCCTCAGTTAACGGAACTGTCTTTTTATTACATGAATCTGGTGACTGTATCCAGACTTCAGCGCAATCCTACAGTTAAATCTGAAATTTCCATGAGGAATTTTGAAACCAGTATACCCGTGGGCTTTTTTACCTATCCCATCAGTCAGGCAGCAGATATTACAGCCTTTAAGGCCACCACAGTGCCTGTAGGAGAGGATCAGGAGCCTATGATTGAGCAGGCCAGGGAAATTGTGCGTAAGTTCAACTCCATTTATGGTGATGCTCTGGTGGAGCCGGATATTCTTCTTCCTGACAACAAGGCCTGTTTAAGACTTCCGGGGACAGATGGAAAGGCCAAGATGAGTAAGTCATTAGGAAATTGTATTTATTTATCCGATTCAGAAGAAGAAGTAAAGAAAAAAGTCATGAGCATGTATACGGACCCCAATCACTTGCAGGTTTCTGATCCGGGACAGGTGGAAGGAAATACGGTGTTTACCTATCTTGATGCTTTCTGTAAGGATGAGGATTTTGAAAAATATCTTCCTGATTATAAGAATCTGGATGAACTGAAAAACCACTACAAGCAGGGAGGACTGGGGGATGTAAAGGTAAAACGGTTCTTAAACAGCGTTCTTCAGGCAGAACTGGAGCCTATCCGCCAAAGAAGGAAGGAATATGAGGCTAACATCCCTTATGTGTATCAGGTATTAAAAGATGGAAGCCAGAAAGCCGAGTCAGTGGCAGCTGAGACCTTGCAAGGGGTAAAGGAAGCCATGAAGATTAACTACTTTGATGATCTGGGCTTCATGGAAGAACAGTCAAAAAAATACAAAGGGCAGGAGTAGAAGCTCCATTAAAAATTTTCAGATTAAAAAACAATAATTATTATCGATTTTATTTCTTGAAATTTCCAATTAAACGTGCTATGATTAAGATATGAATTAGTAATGACTAACTCATAAAAATATAGAAACAAACCATAATAACCTGGTATAATAAGAAGAAGCACTCTGTGGGTATCCTATTATGCCTGAAAATATGAAAGGAGATTAATAGTATGTCATTGATTGGAAAAGAAGTAAGTGATTTTAAGGTACAGAGTTTTGTAAACGGAGAGTTTAAGGAATTGACGAAAGAGGATATCCTCGGAAAGTGGGCAGTGTTCTTCTTCTATCCTGCAGATTTTACCTTTGTGTGCCCGACAGAGTTAGAGGATCTGGCGGAGAAGTATGAGGAATTCAAAAAGATCGGCTGCGAAATCTACAGCGTATCCTGTGATACTCACTTTGTTCATAAGGCTTGGCATGATGCTTCCAAGACTATAAAAAAGATTCAGTATCCTATGCTGGCGGATCCTACTGGAGCCATTGCCAGAGATTTTGATGTACTGATCGAATCAGCAGGTTTGGCAGAAAGAGGATCCTTTATTGTCAATCCCGAAGGAAAAATCGTGGCATATGAAGTAATTGCCGGAAACGTAGGACGAAATGCGGACGAGTTATTCCGGAGGGTCCAGGCTTCCCAGTTTGTTCACGAGCATGGCGACGAGGTTTGCCCGGCAAAATGGCAGCCTGGAGCAAAGACCTTAAAACCCAGCCTGGATCTGGTAGGTCTTTTGTAAAGGCGGGATACTGATGGATGAATTGTATGATGTGGTAATAGTCGGAGCAGGCCCTGCGGGCCTGTCTGCTGCCATTTATGCTGCAAGGGCCAGATTCCGGGTGTTGGTGCTGGAAAAGGAAGCCATAGGCGGCCAGATTACCATTACTTCTGAAATTGTGAATTATCCCGGAATCGGAAAAATTGACGGAAAAGAACTGACGGAGCAGATGCGCAGACAGGCGGAAACTTTTGGAGCGGAATTTAAGATCGCCAGAGTCACTGATCTGGATTTGTCCGGTGATATCCGGCTGGTTAAGACGGACAAAGGTGATTTTAAGACCCTGGGTATTGTTCTGGCTCTCGGTGCTAACCCAAGATCTCTTGGTTTTAAAGGGGAAAAGGAATTCAAGGGACGGGGAGTTGCTTACTGTGCTACCTGTGACGGAGAATTTTTTACCGGAATGGATGTGTTTGTAATTGGAGGCGGATTCGCCGCTGCCGAGGAAACTGTTTTTCTTACCAAGTATGCAAAAGAGGTGACAATCATTGTACGGGGCGAAGATTTTACCTGTGCAGGTGCTGTAGCTGACAAGGTAAAGAACTTTGAAAAGATCAAGATTCATTATCATACGGAAATTGTTGAGGCAGTGGGAGACAGGATGCTTCGGTCTGCTAAATTCCGGAACAACCAGACCGGAGAAGAGTGGCAGTATGAGGCGTCGGAAGGCCAGTCCTTTGGTATATTTGTATTTGCAGGTTATGTGCCTGATACGGAGTGGATTAAGGGAAAGCTTCCCTTAGATCCACATGGATACCTGCTGACTGACAGAAACCAGATGACTGAGACAGCAGGAGTATTCGGAGCCGGTGATGTGTGTGTAAAGGAATTAAGACAGGTGGTAACGGCTGTGTCAGATGGAGCGGTTGCGGCTACCTCCCTGGAAAGATATGTTTCTGATATGAGCCAAAAACTGGGGCTTGCCCAGAGGGAAACTGTTTGTGATATTGCAAGTTCTCAGGAAGTAAGGGAAGAGGAAACCGGAACAGAATCTGAAGAAAGCTTTATTTCTTCAGAGATGAAGGGACAGCTGAAGGATTTATTCGGCAGATTCCAGAGAAAGGTAACGGTAAAGGCTCTGCTTGACAAAAGCAGTCTGGCTGGTCAGATGGAAGGCTTTGTAAAGGAACTGTCCGGCATCTCTGAGCAGGTAGAATGTTTGGTTAGCAGGGAATCAGATAAAACTGAGGCAGATGAAAACCTTCCTGTTTTGACTATATTTAAGGAAGATGGCAGTGAATCGGGAATCCGGTTTTATGGAATCCCGGGAGGCCATGAGTTTAATTCCTTTGTTATAGGGCTTTACAATGTGGCTGGTCCAGGCCAGGCTCTTTCAGCCGGTGAACAGTCCCGCATAGAGTCCATTAAAAAGCCTGTCGATATCAAGATTGCGATTTCCCTTTCCTGTACCATGTGTCCGGCTACGGTTATGGCTGCGGGCAGGATATCTGCTGAGCATGATATGGTAAAGGCTGCTGCCTATGATCTGGCCTTATATCCAAAGCTGAAAGAGAAATACCAGATTATGAGCGTTCCCTGTATTATCATCAACGATGAATTGGTTGAGTTTGGAAAGAAGTCTGTAGAGGACCTTCTTTCCATTCTGGAATCTATTTAATAGAAAAGGAGAAAAATAATGAACTATTTAGAAATTGAGAAAGTAATAGGACGGGAAATCATTGATTCAAGAGGTAATCCTACGGTAGAGGCTGAAGTATATCTTGCCGATGGAACCGTTGCCAGAGGAGCAGCTCCCAGCGGAGCTTCCACCGGTGAATTCGAGGCTCTGGAGCTTCGGGATGGGGATAAGACCCGCTTCGGAGGAAAAGGAGTTTCAAAGGCAGTTAATAACATCAACACTGTAATCAATGATGTGCTTGTGGGAATGGACGCTTCTGACATTTATGCCATTGACCAGGCCATGATTACAGCAGATGGTACAAGCGATAAATCCAAGCTGGGTGCTAACGCCATTCTGGCTGTATCCATTGCTGCCGCAAGAGCTGCGTCTATCAGCCTGGGAGTTCCCTTATACCGCTTCTTGGGTGGAGTTACAGGAAACAGACTTCCGGTTCCTATGATGAATATTTTAAATGGTGGCGCTCATGCAGCCAATACTGTAGATGTACAGGAATTTATGATTATGCCTACCGGAGCCTCCAGTTTTAAAGAAGGTCTTCGCTGGTGTACGGAAGTATTCCATTGTCTGGCAGGCATTTTAAAGTCCAGGGGTCTGGCTACAGCCGTAGGTGATGAGGGAGGCTTTGCTCCTGATGTGGAAAGCGACGAAGCAGCCATTGATTTAATTCTTGAAGCTGTTAAGAAAGCCGGATATGAGCCTGGACGTGATTTTGTTCTGGCTATGGATGCCGCCTCCAGTGAGTGGAAGGGCGCAAACAAGGGAGAGTATATTCTTCCCAAATGCGGCAAGCATTTCACCTCAGAGGAACTGATTGAGCACTGGAAAAAGCTTTGTGATAAGTATCCGATCTACTCCATCGAGGATGGTCTTGACGAAGAGGACTGGGAAGGTTGGAAGAAGCTTACTCAGGCTCTTGGAGACAAAGTTCAGTTGGTTGGAGACGATTTGTTTGTAACTAATACAGAGCGTTTGAAAAAGGGTATCTTAGAGGGAAGCGGTAATTCAATTCTCATTAAATTAAACCAGATCGGTTCTGTATCAGAAACCCTTGAAGCTATTAAGATGGCTCACAGCGCAGGTTATACAGCTATTTCTTCCCACCGTTCCGGTGAGACAGAGGACACTACCATTGCAGACCTGGCAGTTGCTTTGAATACATGCCAGATCAAGACGGGGGCGCCCAGCAGAAGTGAGCGTGTGGCAAAATACAACCAGCTTCTCAGAATTGAAGAAGAGCTGGGCAAGGGAGCCGTTTATCCAGGCTTTGATGCCTTTCATATTAAGCGGTAATAAGGAATATACTTGACTCTCTTTCAATACAATGAATAGGAAAGACTTCTGCAGGAGGCAGTCCGGCAGCAATCCAAGTATTTGAAAGAAAGAGGAAAAAAGATGGCAGAGATAAAACGTATCAGGTGCGGAAGCGTGAACAGCTATCTGGTAGAGGATCATGGAAGAGCCATTCTTGTGGATACAGGACGGAAGGGCTTTGAATCAAAAATATTGACCCAATGCCGGAAAACAAAGGTAGAACTGATTGTGCTCACTCATGGTCATGTGGATCATGTGCAGAATACGGCCTATTTAAAGTCTGCTCTGGGAGTGCCTGTGGCCATGCACAGGGCAGACTTGGGACTTATAAAAGATGAAAATATAGAACCCTTATGCTATCAGGGGTTTCTGGGAATGGTAGTTGCGGAGATCTCTTCCAAAAGCATGGAGACAGACCGTATACCGGAATTCACTCCGGAAATCTTTCTGAGGGAAGGGGACTGGCTGAGGAATTATGGAATCAATGCCAGGGTCATAGAGCTTCCGGGACATACCGGAGGCTCTATTGGGCTTGATATAGATGGAAAAGCAGTGATTGTAGGGGATGCGCTGACAAACATGTTTTATCCCGGAGTTTCCATGACCTATTGCGACCGGGAGGCCATGTTAAAAAGTGCGGATAAAATCAGTGACCTTGGGCCGAGAGAGGTATATTTCGGTCATGGATGCCGGTTGGAAAACCGAGACTGGAGCCGGGGAAATGATGAAGCAGAGAGGTAAGGCGGATGATTCGGATTTATCTGGCGCAGTATGAGGCTGCCCATGGAAAGGAAAAACGGCAGACGGAGCATTTGCTCGGAAAACACCTGCTTTATAAGGGGCTTAAGGATTTGTATGGAATTGTTTCTGAGAAAGAAGATCCTGTCGTGATTTTAAAGGGGAAACATGGAAAGCCATATGTCAGGGATTATCCTCAGATCCATTACAATATCAGCCATACGGAAGGCCTTGTGGCCTGCGGGCTGGGAGGAAGCAGTCTTGGAATCGATGTGGAGCGGATACGGCCCTTTCCCGACAGTGTTGCGGAAAGGGTCTTTTCGTCTGCTGAAAACCATTGTATGAGGGCTCTTCCTGAAGAGGAACAGAACTCTTATTTCTTTCGTATGTGGACTTTAAAGGAAAGTTATGTAAAGGCCTTGGGCTGCGGAATAACTGTGTCTCTGGCTGATATTTCAGTGGGTCCTGATTCCGATGGCTTTTTTCATCAGGAACTGCTGGAAGGAGGGTATGTGCTTTCGGTATGTACCTTTGAAAAAGAAGAGATTCAGATTATTAAATTATAAAACAGGTAAATAAAAAATGTCGGGCGGCTGAAGGCTGCCTTCCGCAACGGACTCATTAATGTGCACCAGATATTTTTATCAGGGAAGTGAACAATGAGTGGTCCCTTACCAGGAGATACTGAGAAATGATTGCTCGATTTAAAAAAGCGTGTTATGATTCCATGGAGAAAGATTGACAGGATGTGGAAAGGACTCTTTGTGGGACAACATGAGCAGACAAAAGAAGAATGGCCTTTTGGCCCTGATTTATACAGTAACCCTCCTTATATGCTTTGGTATTGTGCTGGTGATTGGCAGACTTCATTCCCCGGCACCTGGAGGGAAGGAGCCCTCCCTTCCTCTTTTGGAGGAAGTTCCGGGCAGCCAGACTGATAGTCCGGAAAGAGAAGAAGCAGAAAAAGAGTACGGAGAAACGGAAGAGAGCACTACAAGTGAAGTGCTTTTGGGTAAAGAAGCAGAACGGGTGCCGAAACCGGCAATACTTTTTCCCGAAGAAGTCAAGCCTGAGGACTATAAGCCTCCGGTTATTTCCGTAATTACTGATGTCCATTATCTTTCCCCTGATCTGACCGATTATGGGAAAGCCTTTGAAATTATGTTAAAGAGGGATGACGGAAAGCTGGTTCAGTACACTCCTCAGCTTATGGATGCCTTTACGGACGAAATGGAAAAGCTTAATCCCTCTGCCGTAATTTTAAGCGGGGACTTAACCTTAAATGGGGAGATGGAAAGTCATAAGGCTCTGGCCGAAAAGCTGAAGATTCTGGAGGAAAAGGGTGTAAAGGTGCTTGTCATACCCGGAAACCACGATATTAATAATTACGCCGCAGCCTCTTATTTCGGTGAGGATAAAGGTGAGTCTGAAATGACCACGCCTGAGGACTTTTATGAAATTTACCGGGAATTTGGCTATGATCAGGCCAGAAGCCTTGATGAAGCCTCCCTCAGCTATGTTTACCAGCTGGATGAAAAAAACTGGCTTATGATGCTGGATTCAGCCCAGTACGAGCCAGTGAATAAAGTAGGCGGGCGTATTAGAGAAGAGACTCTGACCTGGATGAAAGAGCAATTGGAAGAGGCAGAGCAGGAGGGAGCATCCTTAATTCCCATCGCCCACCATAACCTGTTAAAGGAAAGCATTCTTTATCCGGTAGACTGCACTCTGGAAAATAGCCGGGATGTGGCGGAGCTGTTAGAAAGCTATAAAGTTCCTCTCTACATAAGCGGACACCTTCATCTGCAAAGAACCAAAAGAAATAAACTTTCCCCAGGGGAGGGGGAAGACGCTTTTCGTATCAGCGAAGTGGTGGCGGATGCTTTTCCGATTGCGCCTTGCAGATATGGGGTTTTAAGATGGTCAGAAAACGGCGGACTGGCCTATGAAACCAGGGAAACGGATGTGGAGGGATGGGCAAAACAGCAGGGGATTTTGGATGAAAACCTGCTATTCTTTAAAGAATATGCTTCCGGATTTTTGCAGGAAGTTGTCAGCGCCCAGATATATGACCAGCTTAGCAGTCTTCCGGAGGAACAGATGCAGAAGATGGCGGAACTTTACGGGGATTTAAACAGGGATTATTGTGAGGGAATACCGGTCGACGCAAAGGAAGTGCGGTCAGGAGAGGCGTTTCGCCTGTGGCAGAGAAATTTGCCTGACAGCCAGCTGTTTGCCCAGATTGATGAGATATTAAGAGATACAGGGCGGGATCACAATCAGTGGGAGTATGAACCCTCTTTACAATGTATTTCACATCATGATATAATGGTGAAATAATATTACACGAAATGAGGGAAAGGTTGTTTATGCAGGAAAATATCAGCGTGTCAGGTGTTCTCTGTTCATCTTATGATTCGTTTTTTGAGGCGGAAAAAAAGATTGCGGATTATATTTTAGGACATAAGAGCGAAATCATTGATATGACGGTGGCTGAACTGGCCCTGGCAAGTGGTACAAGTGATGCAACGGTATCCAGATTCTGCAGAAGATGCGGTTTTAACGGCTTTCATCATTTGAAAATTAATCTGACGAAGGAAGTGGCTGAGGAGAGGGGAAAGTCTATTGAGGTGTCCAATGAAATAACCCGTGACAACATTCCCCAGTCCCTCCAGAATATCCTTGCAAATAAGGTGGCGGAGCTGACTCAGACTATATCCATGCTGGAGGCGGAAAATTTAGAGAATATTTTAGGGGTGATTGAACAGGCCCGAACTGTGCAGTTGGTGGCAGTAGGAAACACCACTCCGGTAGCTTTAGATGGTGCTTTTAAATTCAACCAATTAGGAATTCCTTCTGTGGCAGGGTCTATTTGGGAAACTCAGGTGGCTTATACCTGTAATCTTAGGGCAGAGGATGCGGTTATTATCATATCTAATTCCGGATTTTCCAAACGCCTTATGACTCTTGTAGCAGTGGCTAAGGAAAACCATACAAAAACCATAGCAATCACAAACAATGCCTCCTCTCCTCTTGCAAAAGTCTGTGACTATCACATCACAACGGCTACAAGGGAAAAGCTTCTTCTGGGAGAATTCTGTTTTTCCAGAGTGACAGCTACCGCGGTGATTGAAATATTATACTTGTTTTTATCTGTCAGCATAAAGGATTCTCATGAGCGCATTAGACGCCATGAGATTACTATTTCTGACGATAAAACGTAAGGTTCTTTCAGCCGGATTAAATCCGCATAAAATGCTTCCTGACCACGGCCCAATGCGGCATGGCTATAAAGGGAGCTTTTTTATTTGATAAAACCAGAAGTGCAGTTTGTATAAAAAAAGAGGATATTTGTTTAGAATGTTTTCCGGAGGTTGGCTAAAATGCTGAAATAATATAAGAAATATTTTTTCTTGGATAAACATGTTGACGAAATTGTTGAATCGTATTATATTATAGATAAAAGAAGAAATAAAATTTTATATATTAAAGGAGAGGTGATGTATGATTTACACCGTAACATTTAATCCTGCCCTGGATTATGTAGTAAAGGTGGATCAGTTCACACTGGGAGCGGTCAACAGAACCAAGCAGGAAGACATCTATTATGGGGGAAAAGGACTGAACGTGTCTGCGGTTTTAGCGGCTTTGGGGTATGAAAATACTGCACTGGGGTTTGTAGCTGGATTTACCGGACAGGAAATTGAACAAGGAGTAAAAGAACTGGGATTTCGGTCGGATTTTATCCGGGTGGAAAAGGGGATGTCCCGAATTAACGTAAAGCTGAGGTCCACGGAAGAGACGGAGATTAATGGTATGGGGCCTGAGATTACCCCCCAGGATGTCCGGTTGCTTTTTGAGAAGCTAACTGGCTTAACAGAGGGAGATGTACTGGTTTTATCCGGCAGCATTCCCCAATCCATTGATGATGACATCTATGAGAGAATTATGAAACAGTTAGATGGAAGGGGAGTCCGTATTGCTGTGGATGCGACCAAAGATTTGCTGGCCAATGTGCTCTCTTATCATCCATTCCTGATTAAACCAAACAATCATGAATTAGGGGAGATGTTTGGAGTGGACCTTCAGGGAGAAGATGAAATCATCAGCTATGGAAAACGCCTTCAGGAGAGAGGCGCTGAAAATGTACTGATTTCCATGGCGGGAGATGGGGCCATTCTCATTACTGAAGACAAAGAGGTTTACCGGATGGGTGTTCCAAAGGGTAACGTTAGGAATTCGGTAGGTGCCGGAGATTCCATGGTGGCAGGATTCATAGCCGGTTATCTGGAAAATGGAAGCTATAAGCATGCTCTGCGTCTTGGAAGTGCTGCAGGAAGTGCCAGTGCTTTTTCTGAAGGGCTTGCAGGCAGGGTGGATATTATGAGGTTGTATGAAGAGTTGTTAAAGGAGGGGTTTTGATGAAAATTACGGAATTGCTTAAAAAGGAAAGTATTGAGCTGGAAGTAAAAGTTTCCAGTAAAGAAGAAGCCATTGACCGTCTTGTGGATTTAATGAGTGCCAGCGGCAGACTGAAGGATAAGGCTGGTTACAAAGAGGGGATTTTGGCGAGAGAGGCCCAGGGTAGTACTGCAGTGGGAGATGGAATTGCCATTCCTCATGCAAAGGTAGCTGCTGTAAAAGAACCGGGTCTTGCTGTCATAGTCGTGCCGGAGGGAGTGGATTATAAAGCCTTTGACGATTCTCTTGCCAATTTAATTTTCATGATTGCAGCACCGGATGACGGAGCTGATCTTCATCTGGAGGCATTGTCCAGATTATCCACCTTGCTTATGGACTCTGATTTTAAAAGTGATTTAGTAAAGGCAAGATCAAAGGAGGCGTTTTTCCAGTTGATTGATGACAAGGAATCAGAGCGGTATGAAAAGAAAACGGAAGAAAAGCCGGCAGAATCTTCAAAGGCTGCCTATGGATACCGGGTTCTTGCTGTCACTGCCTGCCCTACAGGTATTGCCCATACCTTTATGGCGGCTGAGAACCTGGAACAGCAAGGCAGGAAACTGGGGATTTCCGTTAAGGTAGAGACTAACGGAGCTGAAGGAATTGGAAATCAGTTAACAACTGATGAAATCGCAGCAGCGGATGGAATCATCATAGCAGCTGATAAGAACGTGGATATGAGCCGTTTTGACGGAAAAAAGGTGGTTATAGCTTCGGTTTCGGACGGAATCCATAAAGGAGAAGAACTGGTAAAACGGGCTTTAGCCGGGGATGCACCTGTTTACCATCACACTGAAGGGACAACGGACCGTTCCTCTGAGAACAGCGGCAGTCAGGACGGAATAGGCCGTTCTATTTATAAGCATTTGATGAATGGTGTATCCCATATGCTTCCCTTTGTTATTGGAGGAGGAATCCTGATCGCATTGGCGTTTCTGTTTGATGATTACTCCATTGATCCGGGTAATTTTGGAAAAAATACTCCTCTGGCTGCTTATTTAAAGACAGTGGGAGAGCAGGCTTTTGGCATGATGCTTCCTGTTTTAGCCGGTTATATTGCTATGAGCATTGCGGACCGGCCTGGTCTGGCGGTGGGCTTTGTAGGTGGACTTATCGCTAAGATGGGGTCTACCTTTGCAAACCCCGGAGGGGGAGATGTGAATTCCGGTTTCCTTGGAGCACTTTTGGCCGGTTTTATTGGCGGATACATTGTGATTCTGCTGAAAAAACTTTTCAGCAAACTTCCCAAATCTTTGGATGGAATTAAGCCGGTTCTTTTATATCCTTTGATTGGTATATTGCTGGCTGCAGTTGTAACTACTTTTATCAATCCATTTATAGGAGGCATCAACAATGCCATGACCAATGGATTAAACAGCATGGGAGGCAGCAGCAAGATTTTTCTTGGTATTGTATTGGGAGGTATGATGTCAGTGGATATGGGAGGTCCAGTGAACAAGGCAGCTTATGTATTTGGAACAGCTCAGCTTGCAGAAGGAAACTTTGACATCATGGCGGCTGTTATGGCTGGCGGTATGGTATCTCCTATTGCAATCGCTCTTTGTACTACATTTTTTAAAAAGAAGTTTACAGAAAAGGAGCGTCAGTCCGGTTTGGTTAACTATATTATGGGTCTGTCCTTTATATCGGAGGGTGCTATTCCTTTTGCAGCAGCTGACCCTATCCGGGTAATTCCTTCCTGCATTGCAGGTTCTGCAGTAGCCGGAGGGCTTTCCATGGCTTTTGGCTGTACGCTCCGGGCACCTCACGGGGGTATCTTCGTACTTCCTACTATTGGAAATCCATTTGGATATCTGCTGGCTGTTGTAATCGGATCCGCAGCGGGCTGTCTTGTACTGGCAGTGCTGAAAAAGAATAAGGAAATAGAGTAGACAACTGTAAATAACACCGTAGATAAGGAGAATAAAATGTATAAATGCTGTATTTTTGATTTGGATGGGACTCTTGTTAATACCATTGCTTCTCTTTCCCGTTCTATCAGTCTGACTATGAATCACTTTGGTTATGGGGATGTGGACGCAGCCCATACTAAGGTATTTGTGGGAGATGGGTATAAAAAGCTGGTGGAAAGGGCTCTGATTTATTCAGGAGATGAAACCCTGGTCCATTACGATGAGGCTTTGGGAGTTTACAGGGAAGTATTCAAGGAAAACAGTCTTTACAGGGCAGAAGCTTATGACGGCATTCCGGAACTTTTGGAGTTTTTAAAGGAAAGAGGAATTAAAATAGGAATCCTGACCAATAAGCCTCATGACAGGGCCGTTGAATGTGCAGAGTTTGTTTTTGCAAAGGGATATTTTGATCTGATTATGGGGGAAGGAAAAGGCGTTGTGTGTAAGCCGGACCCCTCCGGAGCATGGCTTGCAGCCAGACATTTTCAGGCAAATCCCCAGGAATGCCTTTACTTCGGTGACACAGATACAGATATGAAGACAGGACGCAATGCAGGAATGGATACGGTGGCCGTAACCTGGGGATTCAGGGGACGGGAAGAGTTGGAAGCATTTCAACCCAAGTATATTATTGACAAACCTAATGATATAAAAATAGTTTTTGAATAAAATTCTGAAATTAAGGGAAATTAAGGAGAGGTAGAAACAACTATCTCTTCTTTTTTTGCTGTAACTCAGGCATGCAGAAATATTAATGATATGGGAGGAATCATGGCAAATCATTACAGATGGGGTTTTATCACCATAGGAGCTATATGGGCCGCATTGGCAGGAATTATATTGGGTCACGGCTGG
The DNA here is from genome assembly GCA_902363735.1 of Clostridiaceae bacterium. Lineage (GTDB taxonomy): Bacteria > Bacillota > Clostridia > Lachnospirales > Lachnospiraceae > Lacrimispora. The sequence continues at coordinate 146,448 of CABJBA010000001.1, read as the reverse complement.
AATATCATTCATATGCCCCAAAGGCTCTCAGAGGGGGAAATGCCCCAGGTTAAAAATACAAATATTAGCATAGAGACTCAGGAAAAAATGGAGGGTTACTGGACAGTAGCCATATTTGGAGTAGATTCCAGAGAAGGAGAGCTGGGAAAGGGCACCCGGTCGGACATGCAAATGCTTTTAAATACAAATCTGGAAACAGGGGAAATCCGGATGGTTTCAGTTTACCGGGACACCTATTTGAAAATCAATGAAAAAGGACGGTATGATAAGATCAATGAAGCTTATTTTTACGGGGGACCCAACCAGGCAGTAGCAGCCTTAAAGGAAAATCTGGATTTAAGCATTGACGATTATGCTTCCTTTAGCTGGAAGGCGGTAGCGGATGCCATTAATATACTGGGAGGCATTGATGTGGACATCAGCCATGAGGAATTCCGCCTGATCAATGGCTTTATTACAGAAACGGTAGAGTCTACAGGAGTGGGGTCCCACCACCTGAAAAAGGAGGGGCTTAACCACTTAGATGGGGTTCAGTCAGTTGCTTATGCCAGGCTTAGAAAAATGGATACGGATTTCAAACGGACGGAGCGTCAGAGAGAGGTTGCTGATCTTGTGCTGAAAAAAGCCAGAGAAGCGGATCTCTCCACCTTGAACCAGATGGCAGGCACTGTACTGCCTCAGATTTCCACCAGCATTGGAATGAAGGATCTGCTGCCTCTGATAAAAAATATGAAGCGGTTTCATTTGACGGAAACAGAAGGATTCCCCTCTAGTTTAAAGGATGTGATGATTGGTAAAAGAGACTGCGTCATTCCGGTAACTTTGGAGGAAAATGTAAAAAGGCTTCATGAATTTTTATTTCAGGAAGAGGAATATCAACCTTCTGAGCAGGTAAAGGAAATCAGCAGGCAGATTCAGTTAAAGGCTCAAGGAAAACGATAAAAGGTGCTTTCTGGCAATGAGCAAAAAGCGGTAGAGGACAATTTGAAATATCAGATTTTTTCGCTGTTGACGTTAAAAGCATGTTATGCAGTCTATATTGAAAAAGATTGTTTTGGGAACACCTCTTTTTACTGAATTTTTATTTTCACAATATGTTCCATCGCCCTGCTGCACCTTCAGATAAAAAAATATGTGCCTAAGGTTTTGGAAAATGATTATATCAGGTACAAAAACAGGTGGGGCGATATACAGGAAGAAAAGAAGACTTTTATCTGTGAGGCAGCTTAATATACATAGTTACGTCCGATACAGTATAAAAGCACTATACGGGAAAGAGCAACTGCTTGTAAATAGCGGTTGCTCCTATTTGTATCATGGCTTTAATTTTCTTAACTGACAGGAGCAAGAAGTATCTTCCCTGTGCCACGGTAAACATTTACAAGTCCTTCGCCGGAAGCAGCAGAACCAATCAGGGATTTTCCAGAACGCTCTACGGTAAAGCTCAGGCTGCCGCTCCATGCAATTGCCATGTTTCCATCCACCTTAAGAACATCGTCTTTCAGCGTGATCTCTACTAATTCTTCACGGGGGCATTTAGATTCCAGGCACAGAATACCTTCGCCGCTTACTCCCAGATTGAACAGACCTTCATTTCCTGCAACTGCGGAGGAAAGATTGGAACGCATGACAGTCTTGTGCTTTAATTTAGAATCGCAGGCAAGAAACAGCCCGTCGTCTAATACAATCGAACCGTTCCATTCCTGGAGGTCAATTAACAAAAGGTGGCGGTAGGTAGGCTCCAGCACCAAAATACCGTCTCCGGTGTACTCTGGCTTAATGGCGGATTCTCCGGTCACTTTCCCCCGGACAGCTTTGCTGAATAAATCTCCTACACCTTTAATGCCGGTATTGGCATTTACGTTGCCTACAGTCCACTGCATGGCTCCGGCCTGCAGGGTGATGTCGGATTTGGACAAATCGCATATGACCTGTCTTTTGCGGACATTCATCTCATTGCAGAAATAAGCATACTGAGCTTCTGAAGGCATTACACTTAAATCACGCTGGTATTCAATTACGGTGAAGGGACCTAAAGAACCTAAGGTTTTTATATCATCATTGTTTGTAAAATTTTGAATTTGAAACATGAAAGATCTCCTCTCTTTTTTCTTTGGATGAAAAATTTGACAGTTAAGCCTGCTCTGTTTGATTATACAGAAAATTAGAAGAAAATACAATTATAATTTTAACCAGTTAGTTGCAATATCAGGCTAAAAAACTGTCATACGTTTGAATAATTCATATAAATCCAAAATTCCATATCCCCATATATGATTGGGATAAATAAGTTCATGGTTTCGCTGTGCCCCCCGGATTATCATGCGGTTGACCTGGTTTCCTGTAACAGTGGTAAGGTTGCCTTTGCAAAACCCCCATTCCACCACCATGGCTGCAGCACCTGATCCGTGGGCTGCCGCGGCACCTGTGCCTGTGATGGTTCCGTATTCATTTCCCGGAATGGCGCAGGGAATCCGGTAGCCGGGAGCAGTAACATCGGGGGTAATATGGTTGGACCGGGTGTAGCCTCTGCCTGATTCCTCTAAAATAGTGTCGTTAAATTGGTTATAGGCGCTGACCGTAAGGGGAAGTCTGGAATTTCCAGGAGCAGTAATGGTAGTGCTCTGATCTGGCAGGTGAAAATAAGTTTCATTTGAAATCATATCGCCGGATGGCAGCCAGCAGTGAAAAGAAAAGGAGTCTGATTCCGTGTTTATAAGTTTAAAACTCCATGTTCCCGGAATCATATTGTCAAAGCGCACCAGTATTAGGTGGTCACCGCTGTCTCCTTCCAGTAAAATGTTATTGATCCAAACAACGGTTTCGCTCTGGGAGAAGCTGAATTTCAGGCAATCACTTGCAGGCAGGGAGGTGGTATCTATGATTTCTCCGGTGGGAGAGGAAATTTGAATAGAGATTCCCCGGGGAGGAAAAGGCCATATTTCCATAAAGAATTTTTGGTCATATTGCCCTACTTGTAAATTAAAGGTTTGTTCGAATGGAAAGTTCGTGCAATTGTGGAAATAATGTCTTCCTCTATTTCCTTCATTACCTCCTGCCACCACAACATTTATTTTTGGCATGGCTGTCAAATTGTTTAAGTAGGTACTGATGGGTCCATTGCCGTCATGGCTGCCTTGGCTGCTTCCTAAGGCAACGCATATGATAATAGGGCGGTTTAGCCGCTTAGAAACTGAAATGAGATAGCGGATCCCTAATATAATATCCGATTCCTGATAACACAAGGAGTTCTCCTGAACAAAAAAAACATCCTTTAAATTTTTCTTTGCCTCTTTCAGTTTTACAACAACAAGCCTTGATCTGGGAACAATACCCGTGAAGGAGTACTGTTCATTGGGGGAACCGGAGATAATGCTGGTGATGGCTGTTCCATGAAGATAGGGATCGGTGGTTGGAACTATGGACAAAGGAATTTCAGATCTCAGCGCGGTATTGATATGATTTTCACTGTATTCAGACCCAAAGGTAAAATCATTGGGAGGTCTTCCGCTTCCCTCGGTCTGGTCCCAGATAGAAAGAATGCGGGTGGTTCCATCCTGATTCCGGAAGGCTGGGTGTAGATAATCAATGCCTGTATCAACCACACCAATGATGATGCCTGAACCAAAGAGACCAAGTTGGGGAACCCGTTGAATGCTGTTAATACCTGATCGCTCCATGCCTACTTTTGAAGAAAGGGTAAAGAGAGACGGAAAGCTGTCATAAGGCTGACGTCCCAGATCACAAGGTTCCATGTTGCTTTTTTTTATATGAAGCAGAGAATGAGTCTCATTTAAATTTGTTATGTTATTTCCGCTGTCAAATGACGGTACCATAGAGTTATGGATGATCAAATCATAATATCGGTTATCCAGTATTTTTTCCATGGCAAAACCCCCTGTCCTTTTTGGACCCGTATATTTATATGCTATGTCATATGTATGCGGGGAAGCACATAAAAAATCCCTCTTTCCTGCTTATTGAACCATTCTGTTAAGAATGGCGGCCTGCAAGGGAAAGAGGGGAAATGGTTTTTTATTTATTTCTCAGAAGATTTTCCTTCTGAAATTCCGTCAAAAGAATTAAAGAAAACGGTGCGGTTTACGGAAAAACGGTTTTCATGAGTCAGGTTTGGGGCGGAATCCACCGCCGGATATCCCATGGGAATCAGGGCCACAGGTATCAGATAATCAGGGAGTCCAAAGGCTGACCGTATCAACTGAGGATCAAAGTGAGCTACCCAGGTGCATCCGATACCTGATTCGGTGGCCTGAAGAATCATCTGGGTGGCAACAATGCTGGCATCAGTAATTCCGGTATCTTCGTTGTCATAGGATCTTTTCCAGCTGGCAGAAGTATCATAGCATACCAGCAGTGCTAAAGGAGCATGGAAATGACAAGGGGTGCAGGTTTTTAATTTTTCCAAGTTTTCTTTGCTGTCAATAACAAGGATGCGCTGAGGCTGGTAATTTGCCGCAGTGGGAGCAATCCTTCCGGCTTCCAGAATCAGGCTCAGCTTTTCAGGCTCTATTTTCTGAGTGCTGAACTTCCTGACAGAATGACGTTTTTTAGCCAGTTGTAAAAAATCCATAGTCGTGTCTCCTTATTGATTTTATAGTTATTAAGATATGAATCCTGCTGCGGGAGATCAGGGGAGAGGAGTGACTTCTCCAGTGACTTCATCATATTGAAAAGCTACATTACCGGAGGAATAATCCGACAAGTAGGTAGCAATGTAAACCAAAGTGCTGTTTGCCTGGCGCTTGTAGGTTCTGACAGTGTAATAATTGCTTCCGTCTATTTTTGCGATTCCAGGAGCAGCAATATACTCGTAAGAATCTGTTGGCTCCGGTAGTCCCAGTTTTTCTCTTCCCAAGGCAGAGACAGATTTTTCTGCTTGTTCTAAGGTGCTGTTTGTCTGGGGAGAACTGCTGGTATCGGCCAGTTCTTTTTTCTGCTGTCCCCACATCGTTTTAATATAGGTATTCCATGGCTGGCTTTCTTTGCAGGCGGTTACCGTATAGCTTTCTGCTTCTGCTTCTAAGGTAATGGAAAGATAGGAATCAGAATCAGAGGAAGGCCCGGCCAGCTCATAAATCATCGCATACTCTTCCGGGGAGGAAGATTCCTCCTCTTGATTGTTCTTGGTCACATCTATGAAGTTCTTTTCTTCTTCCAGGTATGTTTTATAGGCAGTTAAATCTGCGGACACGTCTTCAACATGGACATATGTGTAAAGTTTTTTTTCTGATTCCTGGCCATCCTTTGATTGTTCCTCAGCCGGAGTTTTAAAATCTCTGGACCCCAAAACTTTAGTTGCGGAAGAAACTTCGTCCTCTTTGGAAAAATAATAGGCAGGTGCTTCCAGTTCCTTTTGGTCAGAAAGAGTTTCTCTTGAAAGGGGCAGGAGATTGATGACGACGACGGAACCTGCAGCCACAACCATCAAAAGTACTGTCAAAAAAATAAAAGTTTTTTTGTTTTTTTGAAGTCTTTTTTCTTTGTTTTTTCCCTTAGAGGATTTTGAAATATTCGCCATCTTAACCATCCTTATATATTTATTGAAACGGATCCCAACTGCTGTTTATCCATCATTCTAAAAGTATATCGGTTATTTTTAGAAATAAAATAAGGTCTTAAAGAAATGTTGTGTTTTTAACACAGTCCTAATAGGAAGAAATTTACAGTCGAACATATATTCTAAAATGCTTGAAAAGAAAAAAATAATGTGTTAATATAAAACAAAGAACATGCGTTCGAGGTGAGGGAATATGTTGATTCAGGAAGAATTAAGCGTTCAGGAAAAGCTGGCAATTTTATCAGATGCCGCCAAATATGATGTTGCCTGTACTTCCAGCGGTGTGAGCCGTAAAGGAAAAGCAGGAACCTTAGGGAATACGGTTGCAGCCGGGATCTGCCACAGTTTTTCAGCAGACGGAAGATGTATTTCCCTGTTGAAAATATTATTTACCAACCAGTGTATTTATGACTGCAAGTACTGTATCAACCGCAGTTCCAATGATGTGGCGAGAACTGCGTTTACTCCTGATGAGGTATGCAGTCTGACCATTGAATTTTACCGCCGTAATTACATTGAAGGGCTGTTTCTCAGTTCCGGAGTTTTGTACAGTGCTGATTATACCATGGATCTTATATACCAGACCTTAAAAAAGCTGAGGGAGGAGTATCACTTTCAAGGTTATATTCATGTAAAGGCAATTCCCGGTGCAGACCCGGTTCTTATCGAAAAAACAGGGTTTCTGGCAGATCGTATGAGCATTAATCTGGAGCTTCCTACGGCTGAAGGCCTTAAAAAGCTGGCTCCCGGAAAAAGCAGAAGCAAGATTTTAACGCCTATGAAGCAGATTCAGAAGAAAATTGCGGTAAATCAGTTTGAGTTGATGGAATACAGGAAAGCTCCGGCCTTTGTTTCGGCAGGACAGAGCACTCAGATGATCGTGGGAGCAACTCCGGAAAATGATTTTCAGATGATGATGGTGGCAGAAGCCCTTTATCAGAATTATGACTTAAAAAGAGTTTTTTATTCCGCCTTTGTTCCGGTTAATAAAGACAGCAGCCTGCCTGCTCTTCCGGGAGGTCCTCCCCTCTTAAGAGAGCACAGGCTTTATCAGGCGGACTGGCTCATGCGGTTTTACGGATTCCAGGCCGGAGAGCTGCTTTCAGAAGAGAGACCTAATTTCAATGTATTTTTAGATCCAAAGTGTGATTGGGCTCTGCGCCACTTGGAGTTGTTTCCGGTAGAGGTAAACCGGGCGGATTACTATACCCTTTTAAGGGTTCCCGGCATGGGGGTGAAGTCTGCCCAGCGAATTATAGCGGCAAGAAAGAGCGGGCTTTTGGATTTCGATGCTTTAAAAAAGATCGGTGTGGTGTTAAAGAGAGCTGTTTATTTTATTACATGTTCTGGGCGGATGATGTATCCTGTTAAGATTGACGAGGATTATATTACCCGCCATCTGGTGGGAGAGGAGCACAGAAAAGTGTGGGATATTGAATCATCAGGAACATTCCGCCAGCTTTCATTGTTTGACGACATGAATGTGTCTGCCCTGGCAAGAATAGGAGGGGGTTTATGAAAACTGTTTATTTGTGTGAGGACAGCGTAGAAGGGATTCTCAGCGGCGTGTATACGGCCTGGACCAGCAAAAAGGGTCATGCCAATGTGAAACTGGAACTGGTGGAAAGTGAAACTACGATGGAATTATTTTGTGAATACGAGGAGGTTCTCCCTCATCCGGGTCACGCTGGCAAGGTGGTGAAGGCCATCCGGGAGAAAATTTCAAAGGAGGCCTACACTGCTGTCTATAAGGCTGCTCTAAGCAGGGAAGTGGACCGGGCGGATAAAATTTACCGATTCCTGATTTATGGATTTCATGTAGGAGCTCCCATCGTCAATATGCTTCAGGTACCTCAGGTATATGATATTTTTCAGATGTGCCGCTACATTGACAATGAAACTCACTCTCTTACGGGATTTGTGCGTTTTGTGGAGATGGAGGGTGGCCTGTTGGTGGGAAAAATCGGTCCCCGAAACGATGTACTGGTTTTGTTGGCGCCCCATTTTGCAGACCGGATGTCAGGCGAAAATTGGGTTCTTTACGATGAGAACCGGAAAAAAGCAGTTCTTCATCCTGTTTTAAAACCCTGGTTTTTAGTGGATTTCATTTCTGAAAAATGGGAAGGGCAATTAAAAAAGGCCATGGAAGAGGATGAGTATGAAGAATTGTACCGCTGTTTCCGGAAAAACATTTCTATTAAGGAACGAACTAATCCTGTATGTCAGAGAAACCACATGCCTCTCCGTTACCGCCCCTATATGCCTGAATTTTCCCATGGCCTAAAAGATAGTTAGAAAAAGCTTGCCATTTTCTATTCTTTCCCTTATCATAAAAGCAGGTTCCAGATCAGGAACATTCTGATGCGTTTCTGCATTATTTTCCACGAGTAAATACTGAAATTAGGTTTTGATTCAGCTTTTGAGAGATTATCCTGGGAAATGGCTCCATTAGCTGAACTGTAACAAAAACGGTACGGAGAGGAGAAATAGGTTTGTATAGTAAAGTTCATAGTGTAGGAATTGCAGGCGTGGAGGGAATTCCAATTTTAGTAGAAGCCGATGTAAGTGACGGACTTCCCGGTTTTTCTATGGTGGGATATTTGTCTTCTGAGGTGAAAGAGGCTCAGGAGCGGGTAAGGACCGCGCTGAAAAACTCCGGATTTCGTCTTCCAGCGAAAAAAATCACCATTAATTTGTCACCTGCCGGAATTCCAAAGGCAGGAACTTCCTTTGACCTGCCCATTGCCATTGCAATTTTAGCGGCATCAGATATGGTAAAGACTTCTGTACTGAAAAAATGTGTAATTTCCGGGGAGTTGGGTCTGGACGGGGAAGTAAGGCCCTTAAGAGGAGCTTTGGCTATTACTGCAGCAGCAAAAAAGGCTGGAATGGAGCGATGCTTTCTTCCTGAGGAGAATGTACGGGAGGCTATGATAATAGAAGGAATTGGAATCATAGGAATAAAAAATTTGAAAGAATTGTCGAACCTGATCAACTTTCCTGATGAATCGTGGGAGACAAAGCCGGAAATACAGAGATTTGAGCCATCTGCTTGGCAGTCAGAGTCTTACGATGTGGATTTTTCCGAGGTGGGAGGCCAGCTTTTATTGCGGCGGGCCACAGAGGTGGCGGTGGCAGGTATGCATAACATCCTTTATATAGGTCCTGCAGGGACGGGAAAGACAATGGTAGCCAGGCGGATTCCCACCATCATGCCCTCCTTATCCTTGGAGGAAATCATAGAAATATCAAAGATATATGGAGTGTGTGGACTTTTGTCACAGGAAAACCCCGTCATGTCCAGACGGCCTTTTCGCAGCCCTCATCATACCATCAGCCCCCAGGCCCTGGCCGGAGGGGGAAAAATACCTAAGCCTGGTGAAATCTCCCTGGCCTCCGGAGGCGTTCTGTTTCTGGATGAATTACCCGAATTTCAAAAAAATACATTGGAAATTTTAAGACAGCCTTTGGAGGAGAGAAAGATCATCGTATCCAGAGTGTTTGGAGCTTATGAATTTCCAGCTGATTTTATGATTTGCGCTTCCATGAATCCGTGTTCCTGTGGTTTTTTCCCTGACAGGATCCGATGCAGATGTTCTGAGCAGCAGGTTAAGAAATATTTGGGCAGAATATCAAAACCTTTTCTGGACCGGATCGATATCTGCGCAGAGGCAAGTGTCATCCCATACGAGGATTTGGGAGCAGGAAATAAGGGAGAATCTTCTGTTTCTATCCGCAGAAGAGTAGAAGCGGCAAGGAAAATTCAAAAGGAACGGTTTAAGGGTCAGGGGAATTATTTTAACAGCGTTATGAACAAGGGACAGATGGAAGAATTCTGCATTCTCGGAGATGAAGAAAAAGAGCTTTTAAAGAAGATTTATGACAGGATGAATCTTAGTGTAAGAGGCTACGAAAAGATATTGAAGGTGTCAAGAACGATTGCGGATTTAGAAGGATCTTCCAGAATAAGAAAGGGGCATCTGGCCGAGGCGGCAGGTCTGCGAAGTATGGAAGGAAAGTATTGGGGTGGCATTTATGGACATGCATGAAGAAAGGGAGTATTTATACTGGCTTTGCCATGTGGGATATCTGGGGGCAGCGAAAATCAAAAAGCTCTACGACTGGGAAGGAAGCTATAAAAGAATATATAATATAGAAGGAACCCAACTGGAAGCAGCTGGCATTTTAAACCAAAAGGAAGCAGGTCTTTTTGACGGGTATAAAAAGGATTTGGAGAATTGCAGAAAAGAGTTGGAGGGACTGGAGAAAAGAGGGATTTCATTTGTTACCTCCCATGACAAGGAATATCCTAGACGCCTTCTTGAAATCCATGGATATCCCCGGGGGATTTTTGTAAAAGGAAGGCTTCCCGAAGAGGAGAGGCCGTCAGCCGCCATTATTGGAGCCAGAAGCTGTACAAACTATGGTAGACAGATGGCGGCCCATATAGCTGGAGAACTTTCCAGAGCAGGAGTCCAGATCATCAGCGGCCTGGCTGATGGAATAGACGGCGCAGGGCATAATGGGGCTTTGGAGGCGGGAGGATATACTTGCGGAGTATTGGGGTGTGGAATCAATATCTGTTATCCAAGAGAAAATTACGGACTGTATGAGCGAATGGCTTTGCAAGGAGGGGTTCTGACGGAATTTATGCCAAAGGAAGCGCCCAAGCCCTTCCATTTTCCTATGAGAAACCGGATTATCAGCGGCTTGTCTGATGTGATTTTGGTAATGGAGGCCAGAGAAAAAAGCGGTTCTTTGATTACAGCTGGTCTGGGGCTGGAGCAAGGAAAGGATATTTTTGCCCTTCCCGGCAGAGTTACTGACCCATTAAGTGTGGGCTGTAACCGCTTGATCAGCGAGGGAGCAGGAGTTTTGCTGGGAGCCGATTCTGTACTGGAATATTTTCAGTTACAGAATGGTAAAATATTAAGAGTTCATGAAAAAAATGAGAACGGGCTTGCCAAAGAAGAAAAAATGTTGTATAGTTGCCTAGATTTACAACCAAAAAATCTAGAAAAAATTATAGAGTTAAGCGGATTGTCTGTCAGTGACTGTATGAGCGCCCTGCTGGAACTGGAGTGGAAGGGCCTGGTTATTCAGACATCCCATCAATATTATGGTAAGAAACTATAGGCGAGGAGTTTGGTATGGCGAACTGTTTAGTAATTGTGGAGTCACCGGCAAAGGTAAAGACGATTAAAAAGTTCCTTGGGGCAAATTTTGAGGTGGACGCTTCCAACGGGCATGTAAGGGATCTTCCCAAAAGCCAGATGGGGATTGACATAGAAAATGATTTTGAACCCAAATATATAACCATCAGAGGCAAGGGTGATATACTTGCCAAGCTGAGAAAAGAAGTGAAAAAGGCTGATAAGATATATCTGGCAACTGACCCTGACCGGGAGGGAGAAGCTATTTCCTGGCACTTATTAAAGTCTTTGAAACTAGATGAGGCAAAGAGCAAGCAGGTATATCGAATCAGCTTTAATGAGATTACCAAGAATGCGGTAAAGGCATCCTTTAAGACACCAAGAACTATAGACATGAACCTGGTGGATGCCCAGCAGGCCAGAAGGATTTTGGACCGTATGGTGGGATACATGATCAGCCCTCTTCTCTGGGCAAAGGTGAAGAGAGGACTGAGTGCAGGTCGTGTCCAATCTGTATCCCTTCGGCTGATCAGTGACAGAGAAGAAGAGATCAATGCCTTTATTCCAGAGGAATACTGGAATCTGGAAGCAGTTCTTAAACAGGAGGGAAGTAAGAAGCTTCTGGCTGCTAAATTCCACGGCAATGCGGAAGGCAAGATGCCTATTCACAGTAAGGAAGAACTGGATCATATATTAACTGGATTGGAAGGTCAGACCTATACGGTCAATGAGGTGAAAAACGGGGAAAGGGTCAAGAAGGCTCCCATCCCATTTACTACCAGTACCCTTCAGCAGGAGGCTTCCAAAGTCCTTAACTTTTCTACACAAAAGACCATGCGTCTGGCCCAGCAGCTTTATGAAGGTGTTGAAATCGAAGGACAGGGAACAGTGGGCCTTATTACTTATCTGCGTACAGATTCCACCAGAATTGCGGAGGAGGCAGATGTTGCGGCCAGATATTATATAGAAAAGCAGTATGGAAAAGAATACGTGTCAAAAGGCGATCAGGTCAAGAAAAATACCGGAAAGATTCAGGATGCCCACGAGGCCATCCGTCCTACGGATATCACCCTGACACCTGTCAGGGTAAAGGAATCTTTGCAAAGAGATTTGTTCCGGCTTTACCAATTGATCTGGAAGCGGTTTGCAGCCAGCAGAATGGAGTCTGCGGTTTACCAGACTACCTCTGTAAAAGTCGGAGCAGGAGATTATTTCTTTACCCTTTCAGCCTCAAAGCTTTCCTTTGACGGATTTATGTCCGTTTATGTACAGGAAGATGAGAAAGAAGAAACCAATATGCTTCTGGGGAATCTGACCAAGGGGAGTGTGCTGAAGCTTGAAAAGCTGGAAAACAGCCAGCATTTCACCCAGCCGCCAGCCCACTTTACGGAAGCATCTCTGGTAAAAGCTATGGAGGAGCAGGGAATTGGACGTCCCAGTACTTATGCGCCTACAATTACAACCATTATAGCCAGAAGATATGTGGCAAAGGAAAACAAGAATCTTTATGTAACAGAGCTGGGAGAAATTGTCAACAGCATGATGAAACAGAGTTTTTCCAGTATTGTAGACATTACTTTTACGGCTAACTTAGAATATCTCCTCGACAAGGTGGGGGACGGATCCGTACAGTGGAAGACTGTTGTAAGAAATTTTTATCCGGATTTAAAGGAAGCGGTGGATAAAGCCCTGGTGGAACTGGAGTCTGTGACCATTGCTGATGAGGTGACAGAAGAAGTCTGTGAGCTTTGTGGCAGGAACATGGTTATTAAATACGGTCCTCACGGAAAATTCCTGGCTTGTCCCGGTTTTCCGGAATGTAAAAATACAAAGCCTTACTTAGAGAAGGTTGGTGTACCATGCCCTAAGTGCCAGAAAGAGGTTGTTATTAAGAAAACCAAAAAAGGCAGAATCTATTATGGATGCGAGGCAAATCCGGAATGTGACTTCATGTCCTGGCAAAGGCCTTCTACCCAGAAATGTCCCAAATGTGGGGACTATATGGTTGAAAAAGGAAATAAACTTTTATGCTCAAACCAACAGTGCGGCTATAGCGCTGACAAATAAAGAAAATAAATTATTAAGAAAATCGAAAATCTTCAATAAACTATTGTTATTTGAAAATAATAATGATAATATCTAATTATTACAGGTGTTTTTTTGTCTTTCACATAAATTATAAAGGAGGTTTTCGATTATGAGCGTACAGTTGTTGGATAAAACTAGAAAAATAAATAAATTATTGCATAATAATAATTCACACAAAGTTGTATTTAATGATATCTGTGAAGTGCTGACTGAGATTTTAAATTCCAACATTCTTGTAATCAGTAAGAAAGGGAAGGTGCTGGGAGTTGGCGTAACACCGGACATAGATGAAATCCAGGAGTTGATTGCCGATCAGGTGGGTGGTTATGTTGACGGTATGCTTAATGAGCGTTTCTTGGGTATCCTGTCGACAAAGGAAAATGTCAACTTGGAAACTTTAGGCTTTACCGGGGGCGACATCAAACGGTATCAGGCTATTATTACCCCTATTGATATTGCAGGGGAAAGATTGGGAACTCTTTTTATTTACAAGTCAGAATCCCAGTATGATATTGACGATATTATTTTAAGCGAGTACGGAACCACTGTAGTGGGGCTGGAGATGATGCGCTCTGTCAATGAAGAAAATGCGGAAGAGACCAGAAAAGTACAGATTGTTAAGTCTGCTATCAGTACCTTATCCTTTTCCGAACTGGAGGCTATCACTCACATTTTTGATGAGTTGGATGGCAACGAAGGAATTCTTGTGGCAAGTAAGATTGCAGACCGTGTAGGAATTACCCGTTCTGTCATCGTCAATGCCCTTAGAAAATTTGAAAGTGCGGGAGTCATTGAGTCCAGATCATCGGGCATGAAGGGAACCTATATCAAGGTATTGAATGATGTGGTGTTCGACGAGCTTAAGATTATAAAGGCAGGAAACGGAAAAAGTGTTCCGGAACGGGGACTGTAAAGACAGAGGAACAGGGGTGCAGCCCTGTTCTTTTTTCGTGTATGAAACCAGACATTTTTAGACATAAAATATAAAAAATAACTTGCATCAGACAGAAAGATATGCTATACTAGCAAGGCTTATTAAAAAAACACGTCTGCGGATTCCAGAGGAAGGTGCCTGAATAAGGTCTCCCCGGAAGAACAAGAAGCGGGCGGAAGAAAAACCAGATGGAGGAAATAACATGAGCGTAATTTCAATGAAGCAGCTTTTAGAAGCCGGTGTGCATTTTGGCCACCAGACAAGAAGATGGAACCCTAAGATGGCTCCGTATATCTACACAGAGAGAAACGGCATCTATATCATCGACTTGCAGAAATCTGTAGTTAAGGTAGACGAGGCTTACAAAGCAATCTCCGACGTTGCTGCAGAAGGCGGAAAGATCCTTTTCGTAGGAACCAAAAAGCAGGCTCAGGATGCAATTAAGTCTGAGGCAGAACGCTGCGGTATGTATTTTGTAAATGAGAGATGGCTTGGCGGTATGCTTACAAACTTTAAGACCATCCAGTCCAGAGTTAACCGTTTAAAAGCGATTGAGACCATGTCTCAGGATGGAACCTTTGATGTTCTTCCTAAGAAAGAAGTTATTGCTCTTAAGAAGGAATGGGAAAAGTTAGAGAAGAACTTAGGCGGAATCAAGGATATGAAGAAGGTTCCGGATGCAATTTTCATCGTAGATCCCAAAAAGGAAAGAATCTGCGTTCAGGAAGCTCATACATTGGGAATTCCGTTAATTGGTATCGCTGATACAAACTGTGATCCGGAAGAACTTGATTTTGTTATTCCGGGTAATGATGATGCCATAAGAGCCGTTAAATTAATCGTGTCCAAGATGGCAGACGCAGTGATCGAGGCAAACCAGGGCGAAGCAGTAGCTGAGGAAGCAGAAGCAGCCGAGGAAACAGAAGAGACTGTAGAAGCTTAATTTTCGGGCGATTCAATGCTTCAGCCTGCTTTGGTAAGTAGGTTGGAGCATTTTTTTTACTGGAAAAGTATGACAGATTATAATAAATTAAATAGATGGAGGTAAATCAAATGGCAGCAATTACGGCTGGAATGGTAAAAGAATTAAGAGAGATGACCGGTGCAGGTATGATGGATTGCAAGAAGGCTCTTGGAGAAACTGATGGTGATATGGAAAAGGCAGTAGAGTTCTTGAGAGAGAAAGGACTTGCAGCAGCTTCCAAGAAAGCCGGCAGAATTGCAGCAGAGGGACTTGTTACCGTTATAGTAAGCGAAGATGGAAAATCAGGAGCAATCGTAGAAGTAAACAGCGAGACAGATTTCGTTGCAAAGAATGCTCAGTTCCAGACTTATGTGGCTGATGTTGCGGCTCAGGTTCTGGCATCTGATTCCAAGGATATGGATGCATTTCTTGCAGAAGCATGGATTAAGGACGGTTCCTTGACTGTTTCCCAGGCATTATCCAGTCAGATATCAGTAATCGGTGAGAACATGAACATCAGAAGATTTGAAAAGGTTGCTACTGATGGTGTGGTAGTTGATTATATTCACGGTGGCGGAAGAATCGGTGTTTTAATTGAGGCCGGTGCAGAAGTTGTCAATGATGCAGTAAAAGAGGCTCTGAAGAATATTGCAATGCAGATTGCAGCTTTGACACCGAAATATGTAAAAAGAGATGAAATTTCTCAGGAGTTTATTGATCATGAGACAGAGATCTTGAAAACTCAGGCAAAGAATGAAAATCCGGACAAGCCAGACAGCATTATTGATAAGATGATTGTAGGTCGTTTAAATAAAGAACTGAAAGAGTTCTGTCTGATAGATCAGGCTTATGTAAAAGATGGTGATCTGACAGTTGGAAAGTATTTAGAGCAGGTTTCTAAGGAAGTCGGCGGTAAGCTGGAAGTGAGACGGTTTATTCGTTTTGAAACAGGCGAAGGCATTGAGAAAAAAGAAGAGAATTTTGCGGAAGAAGTTGCAAAACAGATGCAGTAATCTTGTAACAGGATTCTGGGGAGGTCCCATGGGTATCCATGGGATTTTCTTCTTTATATAATGTCCGTTTCACGTTGACAAATGTTTCCATATTGTGCGGACATCGAATACACGAAAGGAGTTAAGAGAAGTGGCTAAGTATATTATAAAGCGTGTTATTATGGCAATTATCACTGTTTTTGCTGTTGCAACGATCACTTTCTTTATTATGAATATGGTGCCGGGCGGACCGTTTATGGCGGAGAAGGCCCTAAGTCCCCAGGCCCAGGCAGCTCTCAATGAAAAATACGGATTGGATAAACCCTTAGGGGAGCAGTATACAACTTATATGAAGGATCTGCTTAAAGGAAATTTAGGATTAAGTGTTAAGCAGAGAGGCCGTACGGTAAACATGATTGTAGCGGCCAAATTTCCGGTGTCGGCCAGAATTGGCGGCATTGCCATTTTAACTGCTGTTCTTGTAGGTATTCCCTTAGGAAGTATTGCGGCTTTTAAAAGGGGAACTTTAGTTGATAATATCATCATTGTTTTCAGTACTTTCGGCATCGCAGTGCCCAGTTTTGTGGTCTGTACAGTATTGATGTATATTTTAAGTTTAAAGTTGGGGCTTTTGCCCACTTTTGGACTGACCTCCTGGAAAAATTATATTATGCCTGTCATTGCTCTGGCCCTTTACCCATCATCCTACATTGCGCGGCTGATGCGTTCTTCTATGCTTGATGTGCTGGGTCAGGATTATATGAGAACAGCCCGTGCCAAGGGACTTTCTCAATTGGTCAGTATTTTTAAGCATGCCCTGCGCAATGCTGTTCTTCCAGTGGTTACATACTTGGGGCCGCTTTTGGCTTACACTGTAACAGGAAGTTTCATTGTGGAGAAAATATTTACTATTCCAGGTCTTGGTTCTGAATTCATAGGTTCTATTACGGGACGGGATTATCCTCTTATTATGGGAACTACCATTTTTCTCGCCACCTTAATGGTTATCATGAATGTTGTCGTGGATGTAGCTTACAAACTGATTGATCCTCGTATCAACTTGAAGTAGGACAAAGGAGATAAAGATGCCAAAGAACAAACTATCAATGCAGCTGAAAGTGGAAGATTTTCTCCCGGCAAGTGATGCAGAAAAGGAAAGTCTTATTGTTATGCGCAAAAGTGTGGGATTCTGGAAGGATGGAGTCCGGCGCCTTAGGAAAAATAAGATTTCCATGGTCAGTCTGGTTGTAATTCTATTTGTATTTATTTTGTCATTTGCAGTACCTCATTTTTACCCATATAGCTATGAGCAGCAGATCAGGGGAAGTGAGAACCTGGCGCCTATGGAATACTCTCAAAAGGAACTGTCAGCAATGGAAGCTGGGGAAAGTGTATTTCCTCATATTCTTGGAACAGATAATTTAGGCCGTGACTATGCAGTCCGTGTTATGATGGGAAGCCGTGTTTCCCTGACGGTAGGCCTGGTGGCTTCCTGCATTATCCTGCTGATCGGTTCTATTTACGGTTCTGTCGCAGGTTTTTTCGGCGGTTGGGTGGATATGATCATGATGCGGATTGTGGATATGATTTATACGGTGCCTGATATTTTAATCATTGTTTTGCTGTCTGTGGCTTTTGAACAGCCATTAAAGGCTCTGGCTCAGAAGCCGGGCTTTCAGTGGATTCAGATTATCGGTGTTAACCTGATCAGTATTTTTGTGGTATTTGCTCTTCTTTACTGGGTTGGAATGGCCCGTATTGTGCGAAGCCAGATCTTGATTTTAAAGGAGCAGGAGTATGTGACAGCAGCCAGAGCTCTTGGAGCCTCCAGCGCACATATTATTAAGAAGCATCTTCTTACCAACTGCATTGGTACTTTAATTGTTACAACTACCCTGCAGATTCCTTCTTCTATTTTTACGGAAAGTTTTTTGAGCTTTTTGGGCCTCGGTGTTGCGGCACCTATGCCGTCTTTGGGAAGTCTTGCAAGCGTGGCTTTAAATGGAATGCAAAGCAATCCTCATAGGCTGTTTGCACCGGCCATTACCATTTCAATTATTATTTTAAGCTTTAACCTGTTAGGGGATGGTCTTCGTGACGCATTTGACCCGAAACTGAGAGACTAAAGGAGGAAAGTACTGATGAGCGAATATTTGGTTAATATTGAAAATGAACGTCTTTCCTTCTTTACTCCAGCAGGAGAGGTAAAGGCTTTAAATGACGTATCACTTCAACTCCGTGAAGGAGAAGTGCTGGGAATTGTGGGAGAGTCCGGTTCCGGAAAATCTGTTACCGCATATAGTCTTATGGGGCTTACGGCTTATCCCGGCCGTCTGATTGACGGTTCCTTGAAGTTTAACGGACATCAGATCGAAAAGATGACGGAAAAGGAAATGAGAAAGATCCGGGGAAATGAAATTTCCATTATTTTTCAGGATCCCATGACCAGCTTGAATCCGGTCTACACCATTGGAAATCAGATCAGTGAAGTGATCATGCTCCATACCGATAAAAACAGGCAGCAGTCTCATGACAGGGCAAAAGAACTTCTCACTCTGGTTGGAATCAACGAGCCTGAGAAACGTTTGAAGCAGTATCCCCATGAACTTTCGGGAGGTATGCGCCAGCGTGTCATGATTGCTATTGCTCTTGCCTGTGAACCGAAGCTTCTTATTGCAGACGAGCCGACCACCGCCCTTGATGTTACGATTCAGGCACAGATTCTGGAACTGATGATGAACTTAAAGGAAAAGCTTGGTATGGCAATTATTATGATTACTCATGACTTGGGTGTGGTTGCCAATATGTGTGACCGCATTGCTGTTATGTATGCGGGAAAAGTTGTGGAATATGGAACTGCAGACGATATTTTCTACAATCCCAGCCACGAATACACCAAGGGACTGATCCGAAGCATTCCAAAGCTGACAGAAAAGGAGCATAACAAGCTGATTCCCATTGAAGGAAGTCCGGTGGATATGCTGAATCCGCCAAAAGGGTGTCCTTTCGCCCCCCGGTGCAGGGAATGTATGAAAATCTGTCTGCGGGAAATGCCGCCTTATACGGATTTGTCCGATATTCATTACAGCGCCTGCTGGCTGATGCAGAAGAAGGAATTTGAATGCAGTGCAGCGTCCGGCGATCATGAGCGGGCACAGAAGGGAGATGCATGATGGAAGATAAATATCTTGTGGAAGTGAAGAATTTACAGCAGCATTTCCCGGTGGCAGGAGGAAAACTGCTTGAGAAAAAGGTGGTTAAAGCGGTTGATGATGTTTCCTTTGGAATCAGAAAGGGAGAAACCCTGGGGCTGGTAGGGGAATCAGGATGCGGAAAAACAACTACAGGCCGTACTCTCTTAAGACTTCATGAGCCTACGGGAGGAAAGATTTTCTTTGATGGGGCTGATATCACAAAAGTCAATATGCTGCCTTACCGCAGGAAAATGCAGATTGTTTTTCAGGACCCATATGCCAGTCTGGATCCTCGTATGACCGTAGGAGATATTGTAGGTGAGGCCATTGATATTCATCGTTTGGCGGCCAACAAAAAAGAGAGACAGGAGAGAATCATTTCCGTCCTTTCCACAGTAGGCCTTAATTCAGAGCATTCCAACCGTTATCCCCACGAATTTTCCGGCGGTCAGCGTCAGAGGGTGGGAATTGCAAGGGCACTGGCGGTAAATCCTCAGTTTATTGTCTGTGACGAACCAGTATCTGCTCTGGACGTATCCATTCAGGCTCAGGTTGTCAACATGTTTGAAAAACTTCAGGAGGAGCTTGGGCTTACCTATTTATTTATTGCTCATGATTTGTCTATTGTAAAGCATATTTCAAATAGAATCGGAGTTATGTACCTTGGAAAACTGGTGGAGTTGGCGGACAGTCTTGAGCTGATCTTCCACAGCGTTCACCCTTACACCAAAAGCCTGATTTCTGCTATCCCCATTGCCGATCCGGGAATCAGCCGTAAATCCAAGCGAATTGTATTGGAGGGAGATGTACCAAGTCCAGTCAATCCGCCTTCAGGCTGCCATTTCCGCACCCGCTGCCCTTATGCGGATGAACTCTGCGCCGCCCAGGAACCTGAGTGGAAAGAGGTCTCTTCCAGACATTATGCAGCATGTCATCATCTGGACAAGGTTAACTGATTTTCCATTGCTATTTCACAGGTTTTATGCTATGCTTAAAGAGAGTCGGCGCAGCAGACAGGCAATATGTTACTGCGTCGATAAAAATATTTTTATAGGAGGATATTTATGAAGAAAATTTCACTTGTATTGGCTGCGATCATGGCATCCAGTATGATTCTCTCCGCGTGTGGAGGCAGCAAGCCTGCAAATCCATCTGCAGGCGCAGGAACAACTGCAGCGGCAGGGGAAACCTCTGATCCTGCAGCAGCAGGTTCTCTTGACCTTGCAGTCCGTGTCGGACCCAACCCGGAAACCATTGACCCAGCTTTAAATACTGCAGTTGACGGTGCCAATATCATTGTCCATGCTTTTGAAACGCTTCTGATTGTGGATTCTGAGAACACTATCGTTCCGGGCCAGGCAGAGTCTTACGAGGCATCTCCAGATGGACTTACCTATACGTTCCACCTTCGTGAAGGCTTAAAATGGAGCGACGGATCACCTCTGACTGCTAACGATTTCGTGTATTCATGGAAGAGACTGGCAGCTCCTGAGACCGCAGCTCCTTATGCAGCAGACATGCTCGGTTATATAAAAGGCTTTGAAGCAGCAACAGGGGGAGATTGGGATGCTCTTGCGGTATCTGCTCCTGATGACAGCACTTTTGTAGTGGAATTGTCAGTTCCCTGTATTTATTTTGCGAAGCTTGTAACCCATGCTTCTATGGTTCCTGTTCAGCAGGCGGTTGTAGAGGCGAATGGAGAGCAGTGGAGCTTAACTCCTGAAACATATATCTCCAATGGTCCTTTAAAGATGGCAGAGTGGGTTCCAGGATCTCATATTATTCTTGCAAAGAATGAAAATTACTGGAATGCAGATGCAGTTACTTTAAATACCCTGAAGTTTGCTTTGATGCAAGATACAAATTCCTATTACAGCGCATATCGGGCCGGCGAGCTTGCTATGATTAAAGAGCCTCCTACAGAGGAGATTCCAAGCCTGAAAGGAACTGAAGACTTCCATGTTGAACCAATCATGGGCACTTACTATCTTGATTTCCAAAACCAGAAGGAACCATTTAACAATCCTGATGTGCGTAGGGCTTTAAGTCTTGCCATTGACCGTGACTATGTTGCCAATGTGGTAATGCAGGGAATTTATACTCCTGCAACTAATTTTGTGGGACCTGGTATTTCTGATGCAAAGGACGGATCTTTCTTTGCAGATGTGACACATGAAAAAAATGGCGGAGATTTCTTCAACCCTTCTAATTATGAAGCAGATGTTGCAAAGGCAAAGGAACTCCTTACAAAAGCCGGATATCCGGATGGACAGGGATTTCCAACTATTGAATATATGACCAATGACGCAGGTTATCACAAAGCAGTAGCAGAGTATTTGCAGAGCTGCTGGAAGGAAGCCCTTGGCGTTAACATGGATATCAAAGTTGTTGAGTGGGCCACTTTTACACCTACCCGCCGCGCAGGAGATTACCAGACTGCACGTGACGGATGGGTATATGATTATGACGATCCTTCCAATATGCTGAACTTAATGATATCCACAAGCGGAAACAACAATGCAAAGTATAATAATCCTGAGCTTGACAAGCTGTTGGATGAAGCAAACTCTACTGCTGATATAGAAGAGCATTATGAAAAGCTTCATCAGGCAGAGAATATGATTCTTGAAGATGCAGCTATTGCACCTGTTGCTTACTACAATGACTTCTGGTTACAGAATCCAAAATTAAAGGGAACATGGCATTCTCCGTATGGCTACTGGTTCTTCCAGTATGCTACCATGGAATAAGAAAAACAGGTTTTCTGATAAGCATCCGGATAATTTTCCGGGTGCTTTTTTGTAGGAGACAACCTGATCTGGGTGGTAAACTTCCTCTTTCCAAGGTTGTAAAAGTGTGTTATAATCTTCATGACAGCAATAAGCCGTGCAAAATGAGACAAGGAATTTTTTTCATTGTGCTCGCACATAAGAAAAATTATTTGTCTTATTTTATAGGGTGAATGCCCATGAGCCAGTAAAGCCTGCGGCTTTGCTGGTTGCACTGCGAACTAACGGCAGACAAAGGAAATTTACGACAGGAGAATTAAAGGTTATGAATCCAAGACGTGTATTGTTAAAACTCAGCGGTGAAGCTCTTGCCGGTTCCGGAAAGACAGGCTATGAGGAAGCCACTGTAAAAGAGGTTGCACGGCAGGTTAAGATATCCGTTGATGCAGGCGTGGAAGTAGGCATCGTTATAGGCGGAGGGAATTTCTGGAGAGGCAGAACCAGTTCTTGCCTTGACCGTACCAAGGCCGATCAAATCGGCATGCTTGCTACCATTATGAACTGCATTTATGTTTCAGAGATTTTCAGAAACGCTGGAATGTATACCAGCATATTAACCCCTTTTGCATGCGGTTCCATGACAGAGCTTTTTTCTAAAGATAAGGCTAACCAGTATTTTAAAGAGGGGAAAGTGGTGTTTTTTGCAGGAGGCACAGGCCATCCTTATTTTTCTACCGACACAGGAATTGCTCTCCGTGCCATTGAGATGGATGCGGACTGTATCCTTCTGGCAAAGTCCATTGACGGAGTTTACGACAGCGATCCGAAGCTCAATCCAAAGGCAGTGAAATACGAGAAGATCACCATTGAAGAAGTTATTGAGAAGCAGCTTGGTGTGATCGATTTAACCGCTTCCATCATGTGTATGGAAAATAAGATGCCCCTCGCGGTATTCAGCTTGAATGAAAAAGATGGCATTGCCAATGCAATGCAGGGAAAAATAAACGGTACCATAGTGACCGCATAAATCAGGAGGACGATATGCAGGAGAAGTTACAGGTTTACGATGAGAAAATGAATAAGACATTAAAAGCACTGGAGAATGATTATATGACCATTCGTGCAGGACGTGCCAATCCTCATGTGCTTGATAAGATTAAGGTGGATTACTACGGAACACCTACTCCTATTCAGCAGGTGGGCAATATTTCTGTTCCGGAGGCCCGTATGATCGTGATCCAGCCATGGGAAAAAGCACTGTTAAAGGCCATTGAAAAGGCAATTCTCACTTCCGACTTAGGAATCAACCCCACCAATGACGGCAACATCATTCGCTTGGTTTTTCCGGAATTGACGGAAGAGCGCAGAAAAGATCTGGTAAAGGATGTTAAGAAAAAAGGAGAGGCAGCTAAAATTGCAATCCGCAACATTCGCCGTGATGCTAACGATGCCTTCAAAAAACAGTTGAAGGCTGAAGAAATTTCTGAGGATGAGCAGGCAGAGGCAGAAGATAAGATTCAGAAATTAACGGATAAGATGATCGCCCAGGTAGACAAAGCGATTGATGAGAAGTCCAAGGACCTTCTTACCGTATAAAAATCTTAAACAGGGGGGCAGGCATTTTGCCTGTCCTGTTTTGTGCTTTTAAAGGAGCAGCATTTTATGGATAAAAACATTGAAAATCTGGTAATTCCAGAGCATGTGGCGATTATACTGGATGGCAACGGAAGATGGGCAAAAAAAAGAGGCCTTCCCCGGAGTCTGGGACATAAAGAGGGCTGTGTGACAGTGGAAAAGACTGTAGAGGATGCGGCCCGGCTTGGTATCAAATACTTAACGGTGTACGGCTTTTCTACAGAAAACTGGAAGCGTTCAAAGGAAGAAGTGGGAGCACTGATGCAGTTGTTCCGCTACTATATGGTCAGGCTTTTAAAGGTGGCTAAGGCAAATAATGTAAGGGTTAAAATGATTGGTGACCGGGAGCGTTTTGACCGGGATATCGTTGAGGGAATTGAAAAACTGGTGGAACAGACAAAGGATAACACCGGATTGACTTTTGTACTTGCGGTCAACTACGGAGGCAGGGATGAAATTGTGCGGGCTGTAGGAAAGATTTTAAGGGATGGACAAGAAGGCCTGCTTTTGCCGCAGGATATGACGGAGCAGGTGTTTGCATCTTATCTGGATACGGCTGATATTCCGGACCCGGATATTTTAATCAGAACCAGCGGAGAACTGCGCCTTTCCAATTACCTGTTATGGCAGCTGGCTTATACAGAACTTTATGTAACGGACTGTTACTGGCCTGATTTTAATCATGATGAATTAATCCGGGCGATTGAAGCTTATAATAGCAGGGAGCGGAGATTCGGGGGAGTGAAGTGACCGGGAGGGAGGAGACAACATGTTTACAACCAGACTCATTAGTGGAATTGTTCTTGTTTTAATCGCTCTTGTTACAGTGGGGAGCGGCGGACTTCTGCTTTTTGCTACAGCCGTCTTCATATCTATGACCGGTTTGTTTGAGTTGTACCGCGTGATGAAAATAGAAAGAACCCCTTTGGCTTATATGGGTTATCTGACTGTGACGTCTTATTACGGGCTTTTGTGGTTTCAAAAAGAGGAGTTTATGATGCTGATGTTCATTGCATTTTTAATGATTCTAATGAGCATTTATGTATTTGCCTTTCCAAAGTATAAGACAGAAGAGGTGACAGTGGCCTTTCTGGGAGTTTTTTACGTGGCTGTTATGCTGTCTTATCTGTATCAGGTACGTTCCATGACAGATGGAAAATATCTGGTATGGCTGGTATTTTTAAGCTCCTGGGGATGTGATACCTGTGCATACTGTGTGGGTATGCTGATTGGAAAGCATAAGCTGGCTCCGGTACTCAGCCCCAAGAAATCCATTGAGGGAGCTGTTGGAGGAACTATGGGATCAGCTCTTTTAGGTCTTGTTTATGGTACTGTTTTCAGCGGATACCTGACAGAACTTCAAAGCCCCGGGGCTGCCTGTGCTTTGGCCTGTGCCATTGCTGCAGTGATTTCCCAGATCGGAGATCTGGCTGCTTCTGCAATTAAGCGCAATCATCAGATAAAGGATTACGGAAAGCTGATTCCAGGACATGGCGGAATCCTGGACCGATTTGACAGTATGCTCTTTACTGCTCCGGCCATTTACTTTGCCATGACATTTCTGCGTTGAAAAAATTGGAAAACAAAAGGAGTTATGAGCATAAGATGAAGAAAATAGCAATCCTTGGTTCAACAGGTTCTGTCGGAACCCAGACTTTGGAGGTGGTGGAGTCTCAGAAGGATATAGAAGTCACTGCCCTGGCGGCAGGCAGTAACATCAGCCTGCTGGAAGCCCAGATCAGAAAATTTCGCCCAAAGACAGCCTGCGTATGGGATGAACATAAAGCCAGAGAACTGGCGTTATCAGTCAGGGATATTCCGGTCCGCATTCTTTCGGGCATGGAGGGACTTATGGAGACTGCCCTAGAACCTTCCTCTGAGATTGTAGTAACGGCTGTTGTGGGAATGATTGGGATACGTCCTACTATTGCTGCTATAGAGGCCGGAAAGGATATTGCCCTGGCTAATAAGGAAACACTGGTAACAGCAGGGCATATTATCATGCCTTTGGCAAAGGATCGAGGGGTAAAAATTCTTCCGGTGGACAGTGAGCACAGCGCCATTTTTCAGTGTTTAAACGGGGAGCATAGAAATACCGTCCATAAAATACTTCTGACAGCTTCCGGTGGTCCTTTCAGGGGAAAGACCCGAAAGGAAATGGAGTCTGTTCAGGTGGAGGATGCCTTAAATCACCCTAATTGGTCAATGGGAAGGAAAATAACCATTGATTCCTCCACTATGGTCAACAAGGGGCTGGAAGTTATGGAGGCTAAATGGCTGTTTGACGTGGAGATGGATCAGGTGCAGGTAGTGATTCAGCCTCAAAGCATCATTCATTCTATGGTAGAGTTTGAAGATGGGGCAGTAATGGCTCAGCTTGGAACTCCGGATATGAAGCTGCCAATTCAGTATGCTATTTATTACCCTGAGAGAAGACTCCTTCCAGGAGACCGCCTGGACTTTTGGACTATGGGGCAGGTTGCTTTTGAAAAACCGGATATGGTCAATTTTCCGGGACTTAAGCTGGCTTATGAAGCCGGAAGAACAGGAGGAACTCTTCCTACAGTCTTTAATGCTGCCAATGAACTGGCAGTTGCTAAATTTTTAAACAGAGAAATACCATATCTTGCCATAACAGATATGATAGAGGGGGCAATGAACGGGCATACTGTAAAAGAAAGACCGACTGTAAAAGAGATTCTTGAAGCAGAGGCGGCGGTTTATGAATATATAGAAAGCAGGTGGTAAATTGTCCAGTATTATTGTAGCGATTCTGGTATTCGGACTGATTGTTTTAATTCACGAATTAGGACATTTTTTGTTTGCAAAAATAAATGGGATAGGAGTAGTGGAGTTTTCTGTTGGCATGGGTCCCAGGCTCTTTTCTTTTAAGAGGGGGGAAACTACTTATTCCATTAAGGCACTGCCTTTAGGAGGCTCCTGTATGATGCTTGGAGAGGATGAAGAAAATCCCGATGAGCGGGCTTTTCAGAATAAATCCATTCCTGCCAGGATGTCGGTCATAGCGGCAGGCCCTGTGTTTAATTTTATTCTGGCTTTTATTCTTGCAATGCTGGTGGTAGGCCTTGGAGGATATGATACCACCTACATCAAGGAGGTGACAGAAAACTCTCCGGCCTATGAGGCGGGAATTCGTCCAGGAGACAAACTTCTCAAAATTAACGGAGAGAATGTATCCATGTACCGGGAATACATCTTGTATAAAGTTTTAAAACCTGATGACAAAATGAATATGGTGGAGTTTTCCAGAGTGAATCCCTCTACAGGGAGGTTGGAAATTCTGACATCTTCTGTCACCCCTGAGTATTCCAAAGAAAGTGGAAAGTATTTGATAGGCATATCCATCATTCCGGAAAATCAGAAGGTCAATTCTCTGGGAGGGCTGATAAAATATGGATTTTTCGAAATGCATTATGATGTTAAATTGACAATTAAAAGTCTTGGTATGCTTATTTCAGGAAAAGCAGGAGTGGGTGATCTAAGCGGTCCTGTTGGGATTGTGGTAATGATTGATGATTCTGTAAAGCAAGGACTTACAGTCAGCTTTAAGATGGCTTTTATGAATGTGATCAGCATGTGTATTCTTTTAAGTGCAAATCTGGGCATTATGAACCTGCTTCCTATTCCTGCTCTTGATGGAGGGCGGCTTTTATTCCTGATCATTGAAGCGGTCAGAGGCAAGCCAATGGACCCTGAAAAAGAAGGACTGGTGAACATGATCAGCATGGCAGCTTTGATGGCACTGATGATCTTTGTGGTATTTAACGATATCAGCAGGTTTACTTGACAGCAGCCATGAAAGCAGAATGGAGGAGTCTATGAGCAGACAGAATACGAAAGCGATCCGCATTGGAGACAGAGTGGTTGGCGGAGGAAATCCGGTACTGATTCAGTCCATGTGCAATACAAAGACCCAGGATGTGGAGGCTACTGTCAGGCAGATCAACATCCTGACAAATGCCGGGTGTGACATCATCAGGGTGGCTGTTCCCGATATGGAGGCGGCAGAGGCTTTGAAGGAAATTAAAAAGCAGATTACCATCCCTTTGGTGGCTGACATTCATTTTGATTACCGCCTTGCTATTGCATCTATTGAGTCCGGAGCAGATAAAATCCGTATTAACCCGGGAAATATCGGCTCTCCGGACAGAGTCCGGGCAGTTGTGGAAAAAGCCAGGGAATATGATATTCCCATCCGCGTGGGAGTAAACAGCGGTTCTCTGGAAAAAAATCTCCTTGAAAAGTACGGAGGGGTGACAGCAGAGGGAATTGTGGAAAGTGCTTTGGATAAGATCCGGATGATTGAAGATATGGGGTATGAAAAGCTTGTGATCAGTATTAAGTCTTCTGATGTCCTTATGTGTATCAAAGGCCATGAGCTGATTGCAGCCAGGTCGGATTACCCTCTTCATGTGGGAATCACGGAAGCGGGTACCCTTACCTCCGGCACCATCAAATCCTCAGTAGGTCTTGGCATCATTCTCCACCAAGGAATTGGAGACACCATCCGTGTTTCCTTAACGGGAGACCCTTTGGAGGAAATCAAGGCAGGGAAACTGATTTTAAAGACCCTGGGCTTAAGAAAAGGCGGTGTTGAGGTGGTTTCCTGCCCCACCTGCGGCAGAACCAGAATTGACCTTATTGCCTTGGCAAATCAGGTGGAAGAAATGGTTTCTCGTTTCGATCATCTGGATATTAAGGTAGCTGTTATGGGGTGTGCGGTCAATGGACCAGGAGAGGCCAGAGAAGCTGATATTGGAATTGCCGGAGGAATCGGAGAGGGACTTCTCATGAAAAAAGGAGAAATTATTCGCAAGGTTCCCGAGGAACATTTGCTGAGTGCACTGCAGGAAGAACTTATGAAGATGTAACAGGTGATAGAATGACGAAGCAGTTTTTGGAGGTTTTTCCAGGATTACATATTACAGAGGAATTGCGGGAGCTTTTAAATCTGGTGGAAGTGGAAAAGGTCACTTTAGGCAGAGATAGAAGCTCTATTCGCATTTATATTAACAGTCCCAGGCTCATTCACAAACAGAACATTTACGGGCTGGAAAAGGGAATCAAGGATCAGCTTTTCCCCACCAAGCATATTACAATTAAGATTATAGAAAAATTTCGCCTGTCGGGCCAGTACACGCCCCAAAAGCTTTTAAAGGCATACCGGGAAAGTCTTTTGATAGAACTGAAAAATTACAGCATCATCGAGTATAACATTTTCCGCAAGGCAGAGTGTGTGTTTCCGGAACCGGATATTCTTAACATGACGGTGGAAGACACCATTGTTACCCGTGAAAAGGCGGGAGAGTTAAAACGGATCATGGAAAAGATCTTTCATGAGAGATGCGGCTTGCCTGTGGAAGTGAAATATGAATATGTGGAGCCCAAAGAAAATGCTCTTGCAAAGCAGAAGGAGCTTCAGATGCAGCGTGAAGTTCAGGAAATCGTCAGCCGGGCAACCATAAAGGAGGATCAGCCTTCTCAGGCTGCTTCAGATACAGAACAATCTGACCAGGTTCCATTTGTTGTCAATTCCAAGGCTTCAGCTTCTGCCAATGCAGGAGGAAAAGCCAGGGAAGGTGAGAAAAAGCAGGACTTCGCCTCCGGGAAACGGGAGTGGAAGGACTTTAAAAAGGGCGGCTTCAGTTCCAGGCGTTCAGATAATCCAGATGTGTTATACGGCAGAGATTTTGACGGTGAGCCTATTAAGATAGAAGAAGTTGTAGGCGAAATGGGAGAAGTAATCATCCGAGGCAAGATATTAATGACAGACAGCAGAGATCTGCGGAGTGGAAAGACCATTATTATCTTTGATGTGACGGATTTTACAGATACTATTACGGTGAAGGTATTTGCCAAAGAGGAACAGATCGAGGACTTGAAGGCAGCTACGGTGAAGGGAACCTTTATCCGGCTTAAGGGTGTTACTACGATTGACCGGTTTGACGGCGAACTGACATTGGGATCAGTGGTGGGAATCAAAAAAGGAGAGGATTTCACCGGAAAGCGAAATGACAACAGCTTAAATAAACGGGTGGAGCTTCACTGCCATACCAAGATGAGCGATATGGATGGTGTTTCTGAAGTCAAGGACCTTGTGAAAAGAGCTAAGAAGTGGGGGATGCCTGCTCTTGCCATAACAGATCATGGCTGTGTTCAGGCATTTCCTGACGCCAGTCATGCCCTGGAAAAGAACGATCCCTTTAAGCTGATTTACGGAGTGGAAGGGTATCTGGTGGATGATTTAAAGCAGCTTGCAGAGAACTCCAGAAACCAGAACTTTTCTGATACATATGTGGTTTTCGACATCGAGACTACGGGATTCAGCTCTTCCAGGAACAAGATTATTGAAATAGGGGCGATAAAGGTGATTAATGGGGTGATTGGAGATAAATTCAGCACTTTTGTAAACCCCGATGTGCCCATTCCCTTTGAAATTGAAAAACTTACGGGAATCAATGACAATATGGTTCTTCCTTACCCTAAGATCAGGGAGATTCTGCCTCAGTTTCTGGAGTTTTGCGGCGATGCGGTGCTTGTAGCCCACAATGCCTCCTTTGATGTGGGTTTTATTGCATACAATGCGGCTCAGCTTCATCTGCCTTTTCATCCGACAGTCGTTGATACTGTGGCCTTAGCCAGGCTTCTTTTGCCCAATCTAAACCGGTTTAAGCTGGATACTGTGGCAAAGGCTCTTCATATATCCCTGGAAAATCATCACAGGGCTGTTGACGATGCCGGCTGTACGGCTGAGATATTTGCCATATTTGTGAAAATGCTTCGGGAAAGAGGAGTGGAAACTCTTGATGAACTGAATGGATTAAGCACCATGACACCTGATATGATCAAAAAGCTTCCCACTTACCATGTGATCATATTGGCTGCCAATGATGTGGGCAGGGTGAACCTCTACCGGCTGATTTCCCGTTCCCATATCAATTATTATGCCAGAAGGCCCAGAATCCCCAAAAGTGTGCTGGAACAGAACCGTGAGGGTTTGATCATTGGCTCTGCCTGTGAGGCAGGAGAACTGTATCAGGCCCTCTTAAGGGGCGTTTCTGATGCGGAAGTCTCAAAGCTGGTTCATTTTTACGACTATCTGGAAATCCAGCCATTAGGCAATAATGCCTTTATGCTGAGAGATGAAAAGAGTGTGATAAAGACAGAACAGGACTTAATTGATATCAATAAAAAAATCGTGACTCTGGGAGAAGAATTTGGAAAGCCGGTGTGCGCAACCTGTGACGTTCACTTTTTAGACCCGGAGGATGAGATATACCGTAAAATTATTATGGCAGGGCAGGGCTTTAAAGATTCTGATGACCAGGCTCCTTTATATTTAAGGACTACCGAGGAAATGCTCAAGGAGTTCCAGTATTTAGGCCCCAATAAAGCGGAGGAAGTGGTCATAAAAAACACCAGAAAGATTGCAGATATGTGCGAAAAAATCTCTCCGGTGAGGCCGGATAAGTGTCCTCCTGTCATTGAAAATTCCGATGAGGATTTAAGAAATATCTGCTATGACAAGGCCTATGCCATTTATGGGGAAAAGTTGCCTGTAATTGTTACGGAAAGACTGGAGAGAGAGTTAAACTCCATTATTTCCAATGGATTTGCGGTTATGTATATCATTGCGCAGAAGCTTGTATGGAAGTCTATTGAAGATGGCTATCTGGTGGGCTCCCGTGGTTCTGTAGGATCTTCCTTTGTGGCTTATATGGCAGGAATTACGGAGGTAAACTCCTTAAGTCCCCATTATTACTGCACCTCCTGTCACTACTATGACTTTGATTCAGAAGAGGTGAAACAGTTTTCCGGAATGGCTGGATGTGATATGCCGGACAAAATCTGCCCGGTGTGCGGGAGTCCCCTTTCCAAAGACGGCTTTGATATTCCCTTTGAAACCTTTTTGGGCTTTAAAGGAGATAAGGAGCCTGATATCGATTTGAATTTTTCCGGTGAGTATCAGAGTAAGGCCCATGATTATACGGAAGTTATTTTCGGAAAAGGACAGACTTTCCGTGCGGGGACCATCGGTACATTGGCGGATAAGACAGCCTTCGGTTATGTGAAGAATTATTATGAAGAACATGGGGTGAGAAAGAGAAACTGTGAGATCAACCGGATTGTTCAGGGGTGTGTGGGAGTGA
This sequence comes from Clostridiaceae bacterium, assembly GCA_902363735.1. Lineage (GTDB taxonomy): Bacteria > Bacillota > Clostridia > Lachnospirales > Lachnospiraceae > Lacrimispora. The sequence continues at coordinate 115,010 of CABJBA010000001.1, read as the reverse complement.
GAAGGACTACAGGACAGCATCCCGGCGGGATTATTGTGCTTCCTCATGGGGAGGAGATTTATTCCTTTACCCCGGTTCAGCGGCCAGCCAATGATATGACCACTATGACGGTGACCACTCATTTTGATTACCACTCCATTGATCACAACTTATTAAAACTGGATATTCTGGGGCACGACGATCCCACCATGATCCGTATGCTTCAGGATTTGATCGGATTTGATCCGGTTAAGGATATTCCTTTGGACAGCCGGGAGGTTATGTCTCTGTTTCAGGACACTTCTGCTCTTGGAATTCTTCCGGAGGATATTGGAGGCTGTAAGCTGGGAGCCCTTGGAGTTCCGGAGTTTGGTACGGATTTTGCCATGCAGATGTTAATTGATACCCAGCCTAAATACTTTTCTGATTTAGTGCGGATTGCCGGTCTTGCTCATGGTACGGATGTGTGGCTGGGAAATGCCCAGACCTTGATCCAGGAAGGAAAGGCTACCATTCAGACTGCCATCTGTACCAGAGATGACATTATGGTCTATCTCATTTCGAAAGGGATGGACGAAGGGCTTTCTTTTACCATTATGGAGAGCGTCCGTAAGGGAAAGGGGTTAAAATCAGAGTGGGAAGAAGAAATGACAGCTCACGGTGTACCGGACTGGTATATCTGGTCCTGTAAAAAGATTAAATACATGTTTCCCAAGGCCCATGCGGCTGCTTATGTTATGATGGCATGGCGTATTGCTTACTGCAAAGTATTTTATCCTCTGGCTTATTATGCTTCTTTTTTCAGCATTCGTGCCAGCGGCTTCAGCTATGAACTGATGTGTCTGGGCAGAGAGAAGCTGGACCATTATCTGGCGGATTACAGAAAGAGGATGGATTCTCTTTCTAAAAAGGAGCAGGATACTTTGCGGGATATGAGGATCGTGCAGGAGATGTATGCCAGAGGTTACGAGTTCATGCCCATTGACATTTACCGGGCAAAAGCAAGACATTTTCAGATCATAGACGGTAAGCTGATGCCATCCTTAAGCAGTATTGACGGCTTGGGAGAAAAAGCTGCTGATGCGGTAGTTGAGGCAGGAAAAGATGGGAAGTTTTTATCCAGAGAGGATTTCAGAAATCGTACCAAGGTCAGTAAGACAGTCTGCGATTTAATGGGAGACTTAGGCCTTTTGGGAGAACTGCCCGAATCCAATCAGCTGTCTATATTTGATCTGGGATAATGGCAAAATATTGTTGGAAAATACAGCAATTTTTCCGGTAATTTACAAAAAATAAAAAATTTGAAAATAAGGTTGACTTTAGGCCGGGATTATATTATACTACTTAACGTAATCGAGGCGTGGCTCAGTTTGGTAGAGCGCTGCGTTCGGGACGCAGAGGCCGCAAGTTCGAATCTTGTCGCCTCGATTCCGGCCTATTGGTCAAGCGGTCAAGACGCCGCCCTCTCACGGCGGAAACCCGGGTTCGATTCCCGGATAGGTCATATAAAAGCCCTCAGATGTTTTCTGAGGGCTTTTGTGTTAGAAAGATTTCTTACATAATACTGTTCATTTGGGCTGGTTTATGATAATATGTAATTCCACATGGAACACTTACATCACGATGAAAGTCAGATTGAGGGGGGAAAATGAATTATATTTCACTGGAAGAGATAAAGGATAAACTGGACTTTTTTGAGAAAATACATGATGCAGTACGGCTGGTTGATCCTCTGAATAAAAGAGTATTGGAATGCCGGGGGTCATCTCTGGATGAGAAAAGTGAAGTTTGTTATGCTTATTGGGGGAGTGGGAAGATCTGTGAGAACTGTGTTTCCTTAAGATCACATATTGAGGGAAAAAGTTTTATGAAGATGGAAAAAAGCGATGATAAAATTTTTCTCGTTACGGCAATTCCCATAGACAGCCCAGGCTATCCGGTTGTTCTGGAATTGTTTAAAGATACGACGGATTCTATGCTTGTAGGCTCTGGAAATTACACAGATGGGCAGATGCTGACCCGTTATGTAAAGGAGCTTAATGATATTATTGTTAAAGATACTCTCACATCCCTTTATAACCGGCGTTTTTCAGAAGAGAGGCTTCCTGTAGATGTGGCAAAAGCAATTATGGAAGATGAACCACTGTCTGTCTGCTTTATTGATATGGATAATTTTAAGGAAATCAATGACATTTACGGCCACGAATCAGGAGATATGGCTATTAAGGCGGCAGGAGAGGTGATCCTCCGCTACATGGATGAGGCGGCCTGGGCGGCCAGATATGGAGGAGATGAGTTTCTGTTGAATTTTAAAAACATGGACGAGGATCAGGTCCGTGAAATTGTGGAGCGCATTCAGGAAGATATTAAGAAGTTATCTCTTGCCCGGTTTGCCAATAAAACCCGTCTTTCTATTTCCTTTGGCATAGAAACCATGAAAGATACACCCATGACCGCCGCAGATTTGATTCGGCGGGCTGATAAAAAGATGTATCAGGCAAAAAAAGCAAAGTATCAATAAAGACAGTGAGGACTGTCTTTTTATTTTTGAGAATGTTGTAGAATTAAAAAACCTTTTGTTTTAAAAATCACACTATTTTGGACAAGTTTGTATAATGTGTCGAAATATTTGTTGACATGAAGAGAGTAATAGGATAAATTAAGATGATAGGGATAAATTTTTATTATCCGCTTATAAGGAGGTTTATTTCATGTACTGGTCAGGCATTATCATTGGTGTTGTTTCGTTTTTAATTATTGGGCTGTTTCATCCTGTGGTTATTAAATGTGAATACTATTTTTCGTGGAAAATCTGGCCGGTGTTTTTAATCGGAGGGGTGATTTGCTGCCTGTATTCTCTTTTTATTCCCAATGCCATCTTGTCCGGAAGTTTTGCAGTTATGGGTTTTGCCATGCTGTGGTCCATCGGAGAATTAAAAGAACAGGCAGAACGGGTGCGAAAGGGGTGGTTTCCGGCAAATCCTAAAAGAATACATAAAGAGCTTCGCCCGGAAAAGGGCGAAAAGATAAATCAGGAGGAATAACAAATGAAAAAATCAAAAAGGGTATTTGGTCATGTGGAAGCCATATTTGATATTCTTTATCTGCTGACAGCCTTTTTGATTGGAGCATATCTTCTTTATACAGGAAAGACTCCTGTCCGCAAACTTGCGGGAAGTATGGCTGTTTTACTGGGATCAGGAGATTTCTTTCATCTTATTCCCCGTATTGCGGCCATATTGACAGGCCAGGAGGAACGGTGGGCAAAAGCTATAGGATTTGGGAAACTTATTACTTCTATTACTATGACCGTATTTTATCTGCTGTTATGGAGATTGGGACTTTTGCTGTTCGGGCTGGATATTGAGGGGAGAGACTGGGATATTTGGAATACTGCTGTCTATTTTCTGGCAGCCGGCCGGATTTTACTCTGTCTTTTTCCCCAGAACGGCTGGCTGGAGCGTCAGCCTCCGGTCCGTTGGGGAATTTACCGCAACCTTCCTTTTTTGTTGTTGGGTGCAGTGGTAGCCATGTTTTTTGCTGTACATGGGGGGAAGGTCATGGAGGTAGATCACATGTGGATTGCAATTAGCTTGAGCTTTGGTTTTTATCTCCCGGTGGTACTCTGGGTTCACCGCAATCCTAAATTGGGGATGCTCATGCTGCCGAAAACTTGTACTTATGTGTGGATGCTGGTGATGTGTCTGTTTCTGTGATTTGCCATCTTCAGGAAATCTAAATTCTTTTTTATGGTTTTTGTTTGGCTGATAATTTACACGTATACTTTTACGTTATAAATAAGCTGATTCGTGCAGGAATAAGTCTGGATTTCCCGATGGGAGTGAATCGTAAGGCTTAGAATTCCTATGCTTCGGGGTCAGCTTATTTTTTTGCTATACAATATTTTACCTAAACTTTATTAAAACATGCATATGAACTTTACGTTGCTTTGTTATAATCAAATTACAAGAAAAAGTACATCAACTGGAATAAACTGATATCAGGAGTATAAAGTGATATATACTTTAGCCTGTAATTAATGCTTATATCAGTAAGGAATATAAGGTTTCAGTAAACGTGATTGACAAGGAAAACCAGTAAAAGGAGGTGCTGTAAGCATGAAGATACAGAAGATTCTCACATGGTTAGCAACAAGAAAAGGCCCCAAAAAGAGATTACAGGAAAGATGGATTAGGAAATTTGGAAGAGATAGGCTGTTTATTATGGATGTTCTACGCAGATAAATTTGTTAATAATAAAATCTTTTTACTATAATTACTATTGTAATCCCCGGAGTAATCCGGGGATTATTATTGTATGTCATACAAATAAATATTAAGAGTTTTCGTAGGGTCCTTATGTCCCAGTACACCGGCTACAGATTGCGGATCAAGATTGTTTGAAATAAGGATAGCTGCAGCGGTATGCCTCAGATCGTGCATGGTTGCACCTTCCGGAATTTTTTGAGATTCATATTCAGTAACATTTTCATTGAATATTCGAATAACTCTTTTAAATTCATGATATGGACTGAAAAGATTCATTTGCTTTCCGTTGGTCTGAGTAAAGATGAAATTATTATCAAAATCTTTTTCTTCATGGCCTTGCCAGCTGTCGCCCTGATCCAAGGATTCCTTCTGTTGCTGGACTTTCAGTTTCTTGGCCATTTCCATAACAATAGGTGGTACGAATTAGCAGCCCAACATATAATTATTGTTTTTTGTGAATTTCGTTATAGGCTTCTAAAATACCATTTTTAACAGCCCTTTTAATTATGAAATATATAAGGCTGAAAACACCAATGGGTATTACTATAACTAAAAACAAGTTCAAAATGCTTAAAATTCCAAAGATATCAACATTCATAAAAACAGCCCTCCTTCTTACTTATATCCAATTTAAGTATATTATAATTTTAAAGGAATGCTTGATAAGAAACAAGTAGCAAAATTATTACAATTAATAAAACTGATATTGACCGGGATTAATAACCCGGCCAAGGAATTAGATTTTGACAAAGCAGTGTACATTGATAACTTAATATTGATAGTTGGTTGAAATTGCTGTATCCTAAATATATAAAACAAATTGGAGAAGTATTTATGAAAAAAATAAAGAGTATTATGAGAAATATAGTATTTACGCTAATGTTTTGTATAGTGTTACTTTTATTAGGGTGTAGTGAGCATAATAAGTCGTCTACAAATTTTAAAGCTGAAATGGAAATATTAGAAGACTACGATGATACAGATCCTTTTATTGATGAACGATTATTTTATGTAACTGATAACGCTGAGAGTCTAAAACTGGATGTTTCTTTTCAAATAGAAAGTGAAAGTAGCGTTTTAGAAATACTTGACAATGAAACTGATGAAGTTCTTTGGAGGGCAGAATTGCAGGAGAATGAAAATGATAAGGTTATAGTTCCCCTTAAGTCTCTCAAGAAAGATAAAGAATATGTTATAAAGTTTACTGGTACTAAAATTGAATATGTAAAAATTATTATTTCATCAAATAATAAGCTAATAAAAGAAAGAGTTAAACCAGAAGCAAAAAAGAAATTGGTGTCAATAATGTCTTAGAGGGAGGCAGCTCCTTAAATGGAGAAATGCTAGCTTGGGGATCTGGGTGGGTATCTTATTCAAATGATGACTTAAGAGAAAAATTTGAAGAATTACAAAAAACAGTAAACCTCAAATAGGACCTGAAGAAGTGTGGAGTAGTACAAAGAATAGTTGGGAGAGAGATTATAAGAAAATTAAAAAAGCACCTCTCCCAGTTTAATAACCAAATGCCATAGGCTATCGTAAATTGATAATCTATGGCATTTTTGTATTTATAATAGCAATTTGCTGATTAAGCTATTAGTATTATCCTATCCTTCTGAAAAACATTTTTAAATGATATTTCAAAAGATCGTAGTTCCCTTCATAGAGGAATTATGCTTTTTCTATGTAAAGAAGTATGGTATCATAGGCTTTTAGGGAAATATATCATAATAGATAAATAGGAAATTTCTCAAGTGTGGATTATTTATATAATGGAAATTTCAATAACTTATTGTTTATATATACATGACAGGAGAAGGCTAATGAAATTAAAACAAAGAAGATTATTCACTTTTTTCGCACTGTTCACAGTAATATTCATCCTGAGTGCAGTTCCGGGATTTGCAGAAGAGGATGCGATACCGTCCATTGAGTTGGATGTCATTCTTCAGAGCGACGGCTCTGCGGTTATAACGGAGATCTGGGATGTGCGAGGTGTATCCAGTGGTACGGAATATTACAAAGCTCTGAATAACATGGATGGGATGAGCGTCCATTCCCTGATTGTATGGGACGAGTCGGGAACCCAATACAAAACGCTTGATGTCTGGAACACAAAGCTATCCAGAGAGGAAAAGTCCGGTACCTGCGGAATCCTGAAAACTTCCGATGGATATGAACTCTGTTGGGGAATTGGCAGCTATGGCAACCATCAATATACCATTCAATATACCATAGATGGATTGGTAAAGGATTATGGTGACTATGCAGGATTCTATCATCAGTTTATATCAGAACTTTCAAGTGCTCCGGAATCCGCTTATATTAAAATCAGGATGGCGGATACGGGTCTGACAGAAAACAACGCCCGGATATGGGCATATGGCTTTACAGGAGAAGTCGAGATTGGAAGCGACCACAGCCTTCATGTTTTATCTTCTGAAGCTTTGGATGGGGGAGATTATGTCAATGTACTCTGCCGTTTTGACAGGAGCTTGTTCCCACTGGCTACCTCAGCCGACATGTCTTTTGAAAAGTTGCAGGAATCCGCAGAAAATAAAAACTCTGATACGGCTCTGTATATCGTCTTTGCTGTTATTGGGTCGGTTATTGCCGTGACCATCCTTTTAATAACTTTCTATTCTTTACGATATAAAATGGCAGATGGAACAGTCATGCGGCTCCCTAAACAGAAACAAATAGATTCCAACTGGTCGGTTCCCTTTGGGGGCAGCATTCCTGCTGTATATTCCGCCATGCTCCTGCTGCGCAAGGGCATTTCCAGTGAAATGCTTATGAGTGCATATCTTATCCGCTGGCAGAAGGAAGGCTATATCCGCATAGAAAAGCGAGAAAACCAGGGAATTAAAAAGAAGACTCAAGAAGAAGTTATTATATTCAGTCTGGATAAATTACTGAACCCAGGGGTGGAAGGGGAGCTTTATGAAATCTTAACTGATAACACTGACCGTGACGGCATTCTTTGGACTTCTGACATCGGAAAGCGGGCGGAAGCGCTTTATGAGAAGCTCATTGCTTGGACAGCAGAAGTAAAAAGTGAAGGTGATCAGGTATTAATCCACTCAGGCGTGGCGGCAATGGATATAAAGGGCACCGCCCGGTTTACTGCGTCGGGGTTTGAGCAAGCTGTCAAACTGCTGGGATTCAGGAAATACCTGATAGAACTGCGCAGACAAAGTAAAGACGAATCAGTTCATGGAGAACTTTGGGGGGATTATCTTGTATTTGCTATCTTGTTTGGCATCGGAGAGCATGTCCTCGAAAGCATGAAGGTTCTTGACCCTGCATATTTTGATACCTTTGCAGGCATGTACGGCTACAACGCCTACACCATGATATACTTTATGAATATGACAAATCACATTTCCAACGCTGCGTCGCCAACCAATAACACGGATGGTATGGGCGGGGGAGCAAGTTCGGTCGGCGGCGGAGGTTTCTCAGGAGGCGGCGGCGGAGGCAGCCGGTAATGCTGCGTAGGATAATAATCATTTATACTCCTAAAATCAGTACCTTTGTGGATATTGGAGTGTTTACAATTGCCGCATTGTCCGACTTCCCCTAACCCCAACGGAAATTGTGATGCTGGTTCGACCTGGTACGGTCAATGTATATCTTTCTGAAAGCGCATCAGATATATTTGATATGATATATGGAGTACTGTACATTGGAAATTGAATGTTGATAGTTAGTGAGATAAATGATATTCTATACGTGGTTTTATTTTATTATGGGAGGTAAAGTTTTGAATATTAGAATTCTAAAAGGAAGTTTTGAATATCTGAACGAATGCGAAGAAATCCTCATGAAATCCTCGCTTGGAAACATTTATTTTCAAAGTGAAGGAAGTGCGCGTAAAGCAATTATAGAGGGATTGGAACAGGAAACCCTTTTTATTGCAATGGACGAAGGTATTTGCATTGGATTTATGTATTATATTACAAATGGTGCATTTCATAGCTTTCCCTATTTGCACCTTATAGTAGTTAAAGAAGAATATAGAGGCAAAGGAATAGGAAAGCTTCTTATCAAAAAGTTTGAAGACATATCAGATAAAGACAAGTTCTTTTTGGTAGTAGCTGACTTTAATTCAAATGCAAAACGTCTTTATGAAAGCATTGGATATCGTCAAGTTGGAGAAGTTCCAGGATTATATCGTAATGGAATTACGGAATATATAATGATGAAAGAAAAACTGCATATTCCTGAATAACATAAAATTAAACAACACTTATCCAATGAGCAAAAGACGAAGCCGATAAAATTGAATATGTAAAAGAATCTACTAACTATCAGTATTGAGCTGGTAGTTTTTTATTGTAGTAAATCCAGTAAATTGCTAATTTGTGCAATTAATATTATTGTAAAGTTATTAGGACCAAATAAATATATGGAAGAAAAACGTTAGCCATTTGTGTGAAATCAAATATCTGAAAAGTTCATTTTACTTTTTAAAACAAGAAAAAACCCCGTAAATACGAGGTTTTTAACAAAGCTCCCGGGGGGACTCGAACCCCCGACCTACGCATTACGAATGCGTTGCGCTACCAACTGCGCTACGGAAGCAATCCGAAATTTTGACACAATTGCTAAACCTTTGATATTATAACAGTTAAAGGATAAAAATGCAACCCTTTCATGGAAAAAAGTGAACTTATTGGAAGGCTGATTTTATGACCCAGACAGCTATAAGAAATAAGCCCTATCCACTGAATATATCAATGATAGGATACAGGTGTATTTAAGGCCGGAACCTCCCAGTGTAATTAAAAAAAATTCTTCAGCGGACATTCCCGCTAAAGAAGAAAAAAATTCGTGTGACATATTGATTTTTAATATAAGGGATGTTTTTGCTTGACAAATCAATAAACCAAGCGTATTATAACAGTGTTATATTACAGTGTTATATAGGAGGGATTATGGCAGCGGATGAAATCAGCACACAAGAACGCATTCTGTCGGCAGGCAAAGATGAGTTTCTGACAAAAGGGTTTGTAGAAGCTTCTCTGCGCAATATTGCCGCAAAGGCCGGAGTGACAACCGGCGCGATTTATGGGTATTACTCTGATAAAAACGCATTGTTTACATCTCTGGTAGAACCTGCTGCCGCTGAATTTACCAGACAGTTTTTAAATGTCCACGACAGGTACGAATATATTCCCATTGATCTTACTTTTCAGACGTCTGCCAATGCCTTAAACGGTATGATGGACTATATTTATGAGAATTTTGATTCATTCCGCCTGCTGATCTGCTGTTCTGCAGGATCAGCTTATGAAGATTACATCGAATTCCTGGTGGAAAAGGAGGATGAATCCACTTTAAAGTATGCCGAAATCCTGCGACAGAATGGATATTCGGTAGAGCCCTTTTCTCCGACCCTGGTGCATATCTTATCCCGCGGTTTTTTTTCTGCCATTTTTGAAACAGTTGCCCATGGCATGGAAAAAGAAGAGGCAAAGCAGTATGTGAATCACATTGTGGATTTCTACCGGGCTGGCTGGAGCCATTTGTTCGGTGCGAAATAGATCATTCATGAAATAAAAAGGACAAAAGTCCTTTTTATAATAAATATTGGTTAGCGAAAACTAACCAAAAGGAGGAAAATATGGATACTGAAAAATCTTCTTCAGCAAAGCCTTATAAGACCGGCATGGCCCGGCTTCTGGAGCTTGCAGCCACGAAAAAGCCGTTGGTAGCCGGAGCATTGGTTTTATCATCCCTGGCTTCTGTTGCCAGCTTTATCCCTCATATTGCCATTTATCTGGTAATCCGTGAGGTTTTAAGTGTGTGGCCTAATAAGAGCGGGTTGGATACCGGAATAATGATTCGGTACGGCTGGCTGGCCTTTGGAGGGGTGACCCTCAACGTTCTGCTCTATTTCGGAGCTCTGGTGTGCTCCCATCTGGCGGCATTTGGAACACTGTATGAACTAAAGGTAAATTTTGCTTCTCACCTGGCAAAGGTTCCTTTAGGCCTTCATGTTGTAATCGGAAGCGGTAAGCTGCGTAAGATTATGGATGAAAATATCGAAAAGATTGAGGAATTTATTGCCCATCAGCTCCCGGATATGGTGGCCGCCTTTGTGGCTCCGGTAGTCATGATTATAATTTTGCTGGCAGTTGACTGGCGTTTTGGACTTGGGGCACTTTTGGGTGTTGCAATTGCTTTTGGCCTGCAGATGTCTATGTATGGCAACGAGGGGGCTCAGGCAAAGATGGCACAGTATCAAACAGCTCTGGAAGATATGAACAATGCCTCGGTGGAATACATAAGGGGGATTTCCGTGGTTAAGGCATTTGGGCAGACAGTTTACTCCTTCCGCCGGCTTCATGATACCATTAAGGCCTATACAGATATGGTTCTTCCTTATACCTTTAGCTGGGAGAACACGTTTACTTCATTTTCCACTCTGATAAACAATATTTACCTTTTTATCATACCAGTGGCAATTTTTGTGGGAATGCAAACCACAGATTATCCCCGGTTTGCAGCCACCGTAATATTTTACCTGATTTTTGTTCCATCCATTGCATCAACTTTGATGAAGGTGATGTATGTCAACTCCAATAGTATGCAGATTTTAGGCGGTGTGGCGTCAATGGACCGTATTCTCTCAGAGAAAGAACTGGTTCAGCCTCAGTCCCCCAAGATGCCCAAAGGTCATGACGTAGAATTTAAGGATGTTACCTTTTCCTATGATAAGGGAGAAACAGAAGCCCTCAGCGGCATCTCCTTTACAGCGAAAGAAGGCCAGGTTACAGCTATTGTAGGCCCCTCAGGCGGAGGAAAGAGTACCATTGCCCATCTGATCCCAAGATTTTTTGATGTAGCAAAGGGAACTGTTTTGCTGGGAGATGTAGACTTACGGGACATTCCATCCTCCAGCCTGATGGAAAAGGTCAGCTTTGTTTTTCAGGATGTATTTTTATTTAAGCAGAGCGTACGGGACAATATTCGTATGGGAAATGGAGAAGCCACAGAGGAGCAGGTTATTGCCGCCGCTAAGGCAGCCAGATGTCATGACTTTATCATGAAACTTCCAAAGGGCTACGATACGGTAATCGGAACAAAGGGTGTGCATTTAAGCGGTGGGGAAAAGCAGCGTGTTGCCATTGCCCGTGCCATCATAAAGGATGCGCCTGTGGTGGTGCTTGATGAGGCAACAGCCTTTGCTGATCCGGAAAATGAACATTTGATACAAAAGGCTTTTGAAACGCTGATGGAGGGGAAAACAGTGGTCATTATTGCCCATCGCCTTTCTACCATCCAAAGCGCTGATAAGATCGTCGTGATTGAAAATGGAAATGTAGCAGAAGAAGGCAGCCACGATGATTTAGTCAGACTGGGAGGACGCTACAGTGCTATGTGGAGCACTTATAATGAAACTGCCAGCTGGCAGATCAAACGGGAAGGGAGAGTGGAGTCTCATGTATGAATCGACGAAACAGCCCCGGATGCAGGCAGCTCTGATGCTGTCTGATAAAGGATACCGGGATTTGAAATCAGCCATTGCCGCCTGCACCCTGACAAATTTTTCAATGATGATCCCCTTTGGCATTATGATTCAGATGATCCTGGAGTTGTTAAAGCCCTTAAGCGGAGGAGAGGTTTCATGGCAGAAAATGTGGTTTTTCTTCGGTTGCGGAATTCTTGGAGCAGGTGCCGTATTTTTGTGCAGCAAGAACGACTACCGAAAAACCTATGTGGTATCCTACAAAGAAAGTGAAAAATCCAGAGTTGCTTTGGCTGAGCATATCCGCAGGCTCCCTATGAGCGTGTTTAACTCTAAGGATCTAACCGAACTTACTACCAACATTATGGGAGACGTAGCTATTCAGGAGCATGTGCTGAGTCATGTCCTTCCTCAGCTGGCGGCAAATGGAATATCTGTCACTGTCATATGTGCATTACTTGCGTTTTTCGACTGGCGTATGGCTCTGGCCACTTTTATCACCCTTCCCCTATCTCTGCTGATTGTACTTGGAAGCCGCAGGATCCAGAAAAAGCTGGGACAAAAACATGCCGATGCCAAGCTGGAAGCCTCCGGCCAGGTGCAGGAGTACATTGAAGGAATTAAGGTGATCAAAGCCTGCAATTTAGACGGAGAAAAGTTTGAAATGTTGGAAAATGCTCTGCGCACCATGCGTAATTTAGCCATTCGATTTGAATTCGGCACAGGGGTATTTGTGACAGGCGCGCAAGTAGTACTGCAGGCCGGAGTGGGCCTGACAGTGCTGGTCGGAGCTGTCCTGATAGGCAACGGTAAGCTTGAAATTGTAACCTTGCTGATGTTTCTGCTTATTGTCACCCGCATTTATGGTCCTATTTTAACAGAGCTGGTGCTTTTGCCAGAGCTGCTATACCATCAGATCGCCCTGGGACGTATGCGCAGGCTTTTTGAAACTCAAACCATGGAGGGCCGGACCGATAAGGATATTTCCTCTTATGAGATTGCCCTTGACAAGGTAGATTTCCATTATAACCAGGGAGAAGAAACTATTCAGGATATGACAGTGGACATTCCGGCAGGAAGTATCACCGCACTGGTAGGGCCTTCCGGCAGTGGAAAGAGTACAGTATCCCGTCTGATCGGCCGGTTCTGGGATGTGAACGGCGGAAGAATTACCATTGGAGGCGTGGATATCAAGACTCTTGACCCGGAGCATCTTATGAGCTATATATCCTTTGTATTCCAGGATGTAACCTTGTTTCATGATACGGTCTACAACAATATTGCCATTGGCAATGAAAATGCCACGGAGGCTCAGATATATGCCGCTGCAAAAGCAGCATGCTGTGAAGACTTTATTAAAAAGCTGCCTAATGGATTTCAGACCTTGCTGGGAGAAAACGGCTCCACCTTATCAGGAGGAGAGCGGCAGAGACTGTCTATTGCCAGAGCTTTGCTGAAAGATGCCCCCATTGTGCTTTTAGATGAGGCTACAGCCTCTCTTGATCCGGAAAATGAAGCGCTGATTCAGCAGGCCATTGGTGCGCTGATTGAAAATAAAACGGTTCTTGTGATTGCCCATCGGCTGCGGACGGTTGCTGAAGCCGATAAGATCATTGTGCTGGATAAAGGTCGGATTGTGGAGCAGGGCACCCATGACCAGCTTCTTATGAAGAAGGGAATGTACCACAGACTGTTTACCATTCAGCAGGAAAGTATGGGGTGGAGTGTGTAAGATAAGGTCTAATAAGAGTAAAACAGAATAAAAATGCCGGATATGGAAGAGTTAAAGCTTTATTCTTCTCCATGTCCGGCATTTTTGTTTTGTCAATCCTTTTTATTTGAATTTTTACGGTTCTTTTTAAATTCAGTCTGATAATATAGTATTGAAAATTTTACAAATAAAGCAACAAAGGCTATGGTTACTAATACAAGCAGATACTGCTCAAGTTTCCATATATCCATAGGCACCTCTAAAAGCATGGTGACATTGCTGTATATCATATAGAGGCTTAATCCAATAATTAATAATTTTCTCATGAAATACTCCTTTCTGTTATCTTATGCCATTCCGGATTTATCCGGGGGAATGTGAAGGCATGAATGATTCCTACTGTTATTATCTGCTATATTCCATTTTATACTATAATTTAACGGAGTTATACTGTTAAAATGCACAAAAAAGCAAAACTCTTGTTAAAAGAAAAAAGCAGCAAACTTTATATAAAACTAAAAAAACAAAGTTGATTTATTGAGCACATAGCTATATAATCAAAACATGTTCTTATTATTAAATTTAACTTAATGCATATAAACAGAATGAAGTCAGTGGTGATTATCTGGAAGAAGTGCATAAGGAAACAGGAATGAAAAGAGACCTTAAAAAGGAGTGTTGAGAGCATATGCCATTGGAATTCAAAGCAGGTCCTGTCAAATTAAAGGAAGAAAGGGCCTGGCGTACATATCTTGGAGGAAGTTTGTTGGATCAGTTCCATGGAAGAAAGGACTGTGAGGACGGACATTTCCCGGAAGAATGGATTATGTCCGTGGTTGCAGCAAGAAATACCGGAAGGGAAGAAATTACAGAGGGGTTAAGCCGGTTGGAAATTAACCCGGATATAAGATTAAAGGATCTGATAGAAAAGGCACCATCCTTCTATCTGGGAGAAGGCCATGTATCCAGATATGGAGCAGAGCTTGGAGTCCTGGTGAAACTTATTGACTCTTCGGAGCGTCTGACTATTCAGGTTCATCCTGACCGGATAAAAGCAGAAAAGCTTTTTCACTCTGCATACGGAAAAACAGAGTGTTGGCATATACTGGGCGGCAGAGAAATAAACGGAGAAAAGCCCTGTATTTATATTGGATTTAAAGAAGGGATTACAAAAGAAGCCTGGAAGAATCTGTTTCATCAGCAGGATATTCAGGGGATGCTGAATGCCCTTCATAAGTTTGAAGCAGTGCCGGGAGAAACCATTCTGATAGAAGGGGGAGTCCCCCACGCTATTGGCGCAGGCTGCTTTCTTGCTGAGATCCAGGAGCCTACGGACTTTACCATAAGGGTAGAACGGTCGACCCCATCCGGATTTGCTGTAAAAGATTTTATGTGTCATCAGGGGCTGGGCTTTGATGTCATGTTCGATTGCTTTTCGTATGAAGGGATTAAAGAAGAGGATGTTCGAAAAAGGTGGTTCATTGAACCTATGACAGAAACAATAACATCAGGTGGTTTGGTGGAATGCCTTCTTGGCTACCATACTACTCCCTTTTTTAAACTGAATTTGATTGACGTCAAAGACAATTTGGAAATAAATCTGGGAGAGAACTTTGGAGGGATTTATATTCTGGAGGGCAGAGGGGTTATGGAAGCGGAAGGAGAGAACATTTCTCTGGCCAAGGGAGAGCAGTTTTTTCTTCCTGCGTCTGTGAAACAGATAAAAGTAACAAATTCTTCAGAAGGGAATATAAAAGCACTTCATTTTGTTGGCCCTAAGATATAATCTGAAGGAGACAGGAAGTGCTGTACTGGAATGGGCCTTGATAAATACCAGACAGGTAAGATTATATAGTTTTAGAGTTCTGCTTATGCGGTATTTTATAGAGGTCTTGTTGAGAATCAGTCTGCATAAAAGGCCTGTTTTATGCTTGTATAATATAGAAAAATATGGTATTATTAAATCCGTTGTTAGCCAAAGCTAACTATTGGCTTAATGGAGGGATGACATGCCTTTGTTTTTAGCTAAGTTAGGAATACCCTATAGGATTATACGCCTGGCAGGAAATGAAAAACTCCGGCACCGCATGGAGTCTCTGGGGTTTCTTACAGGAGCGGAACTTGTAATAGTGTCTAAATTTAATAATTATTTTCTCATCAATATCAAAGGGGCAAGAATCGGAATCAGTGAGGATATGGCAAAGCGAATTATTATCCGGCAGGAGGTAATATGAAAAACAGATACACCACTTTTTTGCTTTATTCGTGCGCAGCAGTGATTACCATGATCTGTGTGATACAGATATATGGCCTGACAGATAAGAACCTGATTATAAATTCCAGCATGCCTTATTCCCGAATACGATTTATCTATGGCATTTCTATTCTCCTTTCCATTATGGCAGTTTCTCTGCTGTTTTCCAAAGAAGAAATTAACAGAGGTCTGAAACGGAAGGCATATACTGATATTACAGGCATTATGAATAAACATGCCTGTTTGGAACGGATGACAATGCTGGACTGCAATGACAGCACCTTAAAGATTGGATTCGCTCTTTTTGATTTGAATAATTTAAAAAAGGTAAACGATTTTTACGGACATGAAGAAGGGGACAAGCTGATTCAAAACTTTGTTTATATACTGCGCCAGGCTTCTGATGAAAAATATTTTCTTGGACGTTTTGGAGGAGATGAGTTTGTTGCCATTATTGAGAACTGTGACGAAAAGTTGATGGAAGCCTATCTTGACCGTGTACGCGAATTGACAGACCGCTTTAATAATGGAAAATCCATAAGACTTAGCTATGCCAGCGGCTATGCGGTCAGTACAAGGGAGCATTACTACCTGATGGATGATCTGCTGAAAGAGGCAGATAAAAAGATGTATGAAAACAAAAAGATGATTAAAGCCATTGATATGGCTGAGACCGGACAGATCAGCAAAATATTTGATGTGAAGAAAAACATGATGGCTGATCGTGATGAGCTCACGGAACTTTATGGATATAAGGCTTTTATGAGCATTGTCAGGAAAGTTCTGCAGCTTTCCGGCAGTGATTCACGTCTGGCAGTCATATGCCTGGATATCAATAATTTTGGATATGTTAATGATATATACGGTCGCAGAGAAGGGGACAATATCTTAAGACGTTTGGCAGCAGAGCTGAGTAGCCAGGCTTTCTGTCTCTGTGCCCACCGCCTGTATTCTGACAATTTTACTTATCTTGCGGATATCTCAGGGATGTCTGAGGAAGACGGGATAGAACTGATTCAAAACTGGAATAAACAATTCTCCCGTCTGGCAAATGATGCTTACAAAGGTGCCCGGTTTATTGTAAAAAGCGGGATTTATTTTATTTCAGATTACAGTGAAACAGTGGAGACTATGATTAACAATGCCCATTATGCTCATAAGTCTGCCAAAAATTCCCACCAGGATATTGCTGTATACTGCGAAGAACTGGGGCAGGCAGCAAAGAAGCGCTCTGACATTATTCACTCCTTCCAAAATGCCCTGGAACAGAATGAATTTGAGGTTTATGTCCAGCCTCAGGTTTCCTGCGGAAATAAAAAGATCAGTGGAGTGGAAGCGCTGGTGCGCTGGAAAAGGTCTGACGGGGCTTTTGTCTATCCGGGCGAATTCATTCCGATTCTGGAGCAGACCGGTGACATTGTGGAAATGGATTTTTATGTGTATGAAAAGGTGTTTGTTTATCTGAGCGAAAATGAGAACTTCCGGAAAAAGAATGTTCCCATATCAGTCAATGTTTCCCGTATACATTTACTGGAGATAGATCAGTTTATTGCCAGAATCAAGGAACTTGGCAGCAGGTATCCTGTTTCTTCCAAGCTGATTGTATTTGAATTGACAGAAAGTGCCTATATTCAGGATATTGTTGATTCCCAGACCTTTATCCGCAGTATTCATGAACTGGGATATAAGGTTTCAATGGATGATTTTGGAAACGGATATTCTTCTTTAAAAGCAATTCAGTCCCTTCCTTTTGACGAAATTAAATTTGACCGTGCATTTTTGGACAAGAATACAGATGAAAAAGAACCCCGTACATTTCTCCAGCTTATTGGTTTAATAAAAGGGCTGGGAATTTCTGTTGTCTGCGAGGGGGCCGAGACAGAAGAACATGTAAGACTTTTGGAAGGCTCTGAGTGCGACAGTATACAGGGGTATTATTACTATAAGCCGTTTCCGCTGAAAGAGTTAAAGATACTGGATGCTGTGATGGGAGAATCGCTGCAGGTAAATCCGGTGGTGGCTTGCGGGTAATTTTTGTGTTTTTCGTGTATCCAGGTCATGAAAGAGGTGAAGAAGTTTTAGTTGTGATAATGCTTTGAAGGCAGGAAGTGAGACTAGAACAATAATCATAATTATTTTGTCTAAACTTGTAATTGGTTGTTTTACAGTTAAGGCTTATCCTGAAAGCACGGCAACTATTGAGTGGATAATAATACAGTGGCTATTATTGGTAAAAGCTAAAGGTCTGGTTTTTTAATTCATACCAGACCTTTTTGTAACATTTATTGTAATATATGTGGTTTTACATGTTGATTAATGCACAAAGTTATTTATATTGCTCTCCGTTAATGAGTAATAATCAATAGCTTGTGCTTCCAAGTAAGTTTTACTTCTTTTATCATAGTCTTCTTCTGATATTTTGCTGGAAAAATGATAATAATTAGGTTCTGCGTTTTCATAGCTGTAACTTATAGAATCTAGAATGGTTAATTTATTTCCATTTAGCTGTATCATTTTATTATATTCCTGGGATGACCAATTGCTGTAAGTTACAACAGCTTTTTGTGATGGCAGATATCCGCTGGCACTATTTAAAAATTCGATTTTTGTCCCATTAGAATCAATATAACATTTTTCCGCTTTGTTATTAATGGTAGTGTAAATGATGGAGTTCGAATCAGAAGCACTATTGATTGAATCAATAATTAATTCTTTAATACCATCGTTATTAATATCTAATAATGAAAAATTGTTATCTCTGTTTTTATAATTGATATCTTTTAATACTTCTTTCAGTATTTCTCTGTACACTATGCTGCTTGAAATTGAAGTGTTTTTGCTTTGTCCAGAAATCCAGACTCCGTTGCTATCCAGTGTGAATCCATCAGGGGTTGTGCAACTGGTTAACATTTGTCCTGAATCATTCAAAAAATAATATTTTCCATCTTTATCCTGAAACCAACCAGTTTGCATATAACCCGTTTCATTAAAATGATACCAACCTCCATTTATTTGTTCCCATTGGTTAACTGGATAAGATCCGTCTATTCTCTTGTACCACCAGCCATTATGATCTTGTAACCAGCCAGATGTAATAACAGTGGGGCTGGTTGGACCTTCCGCTATCCCCACTCCACCTAAAAAGGTAATGGTTTCTGAAAAGTTACTGTTATCATTTTGTGCAGCAGCTCTTATTTTTACTTGTAAATAACCGTCTATGATCCATTCTTCAGCAGTTGTTGATTGAACTACCTGGTTTAAATACCAGTCACTCCAAGTGTCATCACTCATATCTCTGCACCATACCTCATATTTCTCAGCACCTGAAACAGGGTTCCAACGAAGCGTCAGCGCAGGAATTGGCATATATGTACCATCGGTATCATGAGCGCCTTCATGCACCGTGCCATAAAACCCTTGTATAGAAGGAAGTTCTTTCCCGTACCCGGTAATAAGGCTTGAAATAGATAAAGATAATACCATTCCTATTATTGTGATTTTTTTTAGTAGCTTCTTCATACATTTTCTCCTTTAATTAAGTGATTACTTTTTAAATATTATCATTAAATAATTCCAAATTCAAGCAATATGTCCTATTATATGCCATCACTACAAAGGATAATTGCACGTCGTGTTGCACCGTGCAGAAAAACATTGTATTAATTATATTGCATTTTATTATAAAACCCCAGTAAATACAAGATGATCTTGTATTTACTGGGGTTTTAAAAGACAGCAGATAACGGGAATCGGACCCGCCTCCTCAGCTTGGGAAGCTGATGTTCTACCAATGAACTATATCTGCTTAATATAACTAACAACGCAGTCTATTATATCACAGTAACTAGCAAATAATCAATAGTTTTTCATAAAAATTGGTAAAAAATCTGCCAGTAACTTGCCAAAAACAGAGCAAGCATTGTATAATGGAGCATGACAATACCAGATAAGGTGAATTTACCCGCAGGGGAAAGAGAGAAACCCCTGAGGGGTGTGGAGGAGTATCATGGCAAAAACACAGTATAATGCGGACAGTATTACCGTTTTGGAAGGCCTTGAGGCGGTGAGAAAACGTCCGGGCATGTATATAGGAAGTGTTGGAACAAAAGGACTGAACCATTTGATTTATGAAATTGTAGACAATGCGGTGGACGAGCATTTGGCTGGTTACTGTGATCAGATCTGGATCAGCCTGGAGGCGGATGGGTCCTGCACGGTAAAGGATTCAGGCAGAGGAATTCCGGTGGAAATGCATCAAAAAGGCGTATCAGCGGAACGTGTGGTTTTATCCACCCTTCATGCAGGAGGCAAGTTTGACAATGATGCCTACAAAACCAGCGGAGGCCTTCATGGCGTAGGTTCTTCAGTAGTAAATGCCTTATCAGCTCACATGAAAATCAAAGTACATAAGAATGGTCTGATTCATTTTGACGCATATGAGCGGGGCATACCAACGGTTGAACTGATGGATGGCCTGCTTCCCACGTTAGGAAAAACAAAAGAAACCGGAACAGAGATTAACTTTCTTCCTGATGATGAGATTTTTGAAAGAATCCGTTTTAAAGCAGAGTGGCTGAAAAGCCGGCTTCATGAAACTGCATATTTAAATCCCAATCTCCATATTACCTATAAAAATAACAGGCAGGGAGAAGAGGAAACCGTTATTTATCATGAGCCTGACGGAATCATCGCCTATGTAAAGGAATTGAATTCCGGAAAAGAAGGCGTTCATGATCCCATTTATTTCAGGGGAACCGTAGATAAGGTTGAGGCAGAGATCGCCTTTCAGTTTGTGGACACATTTGAAGAGAACATCCTGGGCTTCTGCAACAATATTTTCACTCAGGAGGGAGGAACTCACTTAGCCGGATTTAAGACCCGCTTTACTCAGATGATCAATACCTATGCCAGAGAACTGGGGATTTTAAAGGAAAAGGATACTAACTTCACGGGAGCTGACACCAGAAGCGGCCTGACAGCCGTGGTGGCAGTGAAGCACCCTGATCCCATCTTTGAAGGGCAGACCAAGACAAAGCTGGCCAGTGCCGATGCCACGAAAGCGGTATTTGCAGTGACAGGAGAGGAACTGCAGCGTTACTTTGACCGCAATATCGAAATTCTAAAGGCGGTGATCGGTTGTGCCGAGAAGTCTGCAAAGATCCGTAAGGCAGAGGAAAAAGCCAAGACTAATATGCTCTCTAAATCCAGGTTTTCTTTTGACAGCAACGGAAAGCTGGCAAACTGCGAAAGCCGGGAAGCAGAAAAGTGCGAAATATTCATTGTAGAGGGAGACTCTGCAGGAGGTTCTGCCAAAACTGCCCGGAACCGGAGATATCAGGCCATTCTTCCCATCAGAGGAAAAATTTTAAACGTGGAAAAGGCTTCCATGGATAAGGTGTTAGCAAATGCAGAGATCAAGACCATGATTAACACCTTTGGATGCGGTTTTTCTGAAGGCTATGGCAATGATTTTGATATAACCAGGCTTCGGTATCATAAGATTATCCTCATGACTGATGCTGATGTGGATGGAAGCCATATTGACACCCTTCTTCTCACATTTTTATACCGTTTTATGCCGGAGCTGATTTATAACGGCCATGTATTTATTGCCATGCCGCCCTTATTTAAGGTGATTCCTAAACGGGGACAGGAGCAGTACCTCTATGACGAAAAGGATTTGGAACGATACAAAAAGACCCATACAGGAGAATTCACCCTCCAGCGTTATAAGGGTCTTGGCGAAATGGACGCAGAACAGCTTTGGGAAACAACCCTCGATCCGGAGCGGAGAGTTTTAAAACAGGTGGAAATTGAGGATGCCCGCATGGCTTCGGAAATAACGGAAATGCTCATGGGCAGTGATGTACTTCCAAGACGTCAGTTTATTTACGAACATGCGGAAGAGGCGGAGATTGACGCATAGGAAAGAAGAGAGGATAACATGGCAGAAAAAATCATTAAAACAGAATATTCCGAGGAGATGCAGAGGAGCTACATGAATTATTCCATGAGCGTAATCACTGCCAGAGCCATCCCGGATGCCAGAGACGGTTTAAAGCCGGTACAGCGGCGTGTCTTATACGATATGAGCGAACTTCATTTAAACCACGACAAACCCCACCGGAAATCAGCCCGTATTGTAGGTGATACCATGGGTAAGTACCACCCCCATGGAGACAGCTCCATATACGAGACATTAGTGGTTATGTCCCAGATATTTAAAAAGGGAATGCCTCTTGTCAACGGACACGGAAACTTCGGTTCCATTGAAGGAGACGGGGCGGCGGCCATGCGTTATACGGAGGCCAGACTGGAGAAGTTTGCCGAGGAGGTTTATTTAAAGGATTTAGACAAGACAGTGGATTTTATCCCAAACTATGATGAAACTGAAAAAGAGCCGGAGGTTCTTCCCGTGCGGGTTCCCAATCTTCTGATCAACGGAGCAGAGGGCATTGCAGTGGGCATGAGCACCAGCATTCCTGCTCATAATCTGGGGGAAGTTATTGATGCAGTGTTTGCCTACATCGACAATCAGGATATTTCTGTCAGGGAATTGATGGAATATCTGCCCGGACCTGACTTTCCGACCGGAGGCATCATAGCCAATAAAAGTGATTTGCCTGCCATATATGAAACCGGTGCAGGAAAGATCAAACTCAGGGGAAAGCTGGAGGTGGAGCTTGGAAAGCGGAAGGCGGATAAGGATAAACTTGTAATTACAGAAATTCCCTATACCATGGTAGGCATGGGAATTAATAAATTCCTGGTGGATGTGGCTGACCTGGTGGAAAGCAAAAAGCTTACAGATGTGGTGGATATTTCCAATCAGTCTAATAAAGACGGAATCCGTATTGTCTTAGAACTCCGTAAGGATGCGGATGTGGAACGAATCTGCAATATTCTATATAAGAAGACAAAGCTGGAGGATACTTATGGAGTCAATATGCTGGCTATTGCAGACGGACGCCCGGAAACCTTAAGTCTGAAGGGAATCTTAAAAAATTATCTGGATTTCCAATATAAAAATGCTACCAGAAAATACCAGACACTTTTGGAAAAAGAGCTGGAAAAGAAGGAGATCAAGGAAGGATTAATCAAGGCTTGTGATGTCATTGACTTAATCATTGCAGTCTTAAGGGGCTCTAAAAACTTAAAGGATGCCAAAAGCTGTTTGATGACAGGGGATATCTCTAACATTAATTTCCGGGTCAAGGGATTTGAAAAGGATGCCCAGGCCCTGTGTTTTACGGAGAAACAGGCTACTGCTATTCTTGAAATGCGGCTTTATAAGTTGATTGGTCTGGAAATTCTTCAGTTGGAAAAGGAATATAAGGAGACTCTGGCTAAGATCGCAGAATATGAAAAGATTCTTTCCAGCCGTAAAAATATGGATGAAGTGATAAAAAAAGACCTGGATCACATCAAAAAGGAATATGGCACACCCAGAAGAACTCTTATCGAGGACGGAAAAGAAGCTGTTTACGATGAAACCGCTGTTGTTGTATCGGAAGTCACTTTCGTCATGGATCGTTTTGGCTATTGTAAGGTTCTTGATAAAGCTTCTTATGATAGGAATAAAGATACCATTGAAACAGAGCATCCTTATGTGGTAAACTGTTTGAATACGGATAAAATATGTATTTTCACCAATACGGGAAATCTCCATCAGGTGAAAATTCTGGACATTCCGGCAGGAAAGCTTCGGGATAAGGGAACACCTATTGACAATCTAAGTAAATTTGATGGGACAAAGGAAGAGATCATATACTTATGCCATGGGGCAGGATTAAAAGGGCGTAAATTTTTATTTGCCACAAAGCAGGCCCTGGTCAAGGTGGTTCCTGGAGAAGAATTTGAAACCAACAACAGAACAGTAGCGGCAACCAAGCTTCAGGATGATGACCGTCTTCTTACCATTCAGGTTCTGGAGGGTCAGGCCGATGTGGTTCTGCAGACAACATCAGGAATTTTCCTGAGATTTTTAACCGAAGAAATTTCCGAGATGAAAAAGAATGCCAGAGGAGTCAGAGGCATTAAGCTATCTCAAGGAGAAGAACTGGAAGAAGTATATCTTTTGGGTGGAGATCCGGTTATTCGTTATAAAGTGAATTTGCCTGATGGGCAAAGAGAGGACCTTCTGGGTGGTAAGGAAAAGGACGTCCACTTAAACAGGCTGAAAATCGGAAAACGGGATGGAAAAGGCAGCAAGGTGCGCTTTTAGTGCTTTATGGCAGTACAGATCCTGAGAAATGTCTTTGATGAGCGCACAAATGTATTTTTATGGCGAATAAATATTGATTTTTTTTTCACTTTGGTATAGGATAGTTAAGAATTTAGCTGAACGATTCGTATAACAAGATGAAAAAGCGAGGAGAAAAATATGGAAAAGAAATTGAGAGTCGGTATTTTAGGAGCAACCGGCATGGTAGGGCAGAGATTTATCTCTTTGCTGGAGAATCATCCATGGTACGAAGTGGTAACTGTGGCAGCCAGCCCCCGTTCTGCAGGAAAAACATATGAAGAAGCAGTAGGAGAGCGCTGGAAAATGACCACTCCAATGCCTGAGTCAGTAAAAAGGCTGGTTGTGATAAATGTCAATGAAGTGGAAGCTGTTGCTGCAGCTGTAGACTTTGTATTCAGTGCCGTGGATATGACAAAGGAAGAGATCAAGGCCATTGAAGAAGCCTATGCCAAAACAGAAACTCCGGTTGTATCCAATAACAGCGCCCATAGGTGGACTCCTGATGTTCCAATGGTAATTCCCGAGATCAACCCGGAGCATTTTGAAGTAATCATTGACCAGAAAAAACGTCTGGGCACAGAACGGGGATTTATTGCGGTAAAGCCTAACTGTTCTATTCAAAGCTATGCCCCAGTCCTGACTGCCTGGAAGGAATTTGAGCCCTATGAAGTGGTGGCTACCACTTATCAGGCTATTTCAGGTGCAGGAAAGAATTTTCAGGATTGGCCGGAGATGATAGGAAACTTAATTCCTTATATTGGAGGAGAAGAGGAAAAGAGTGAGCAGGAGCCTCTTCGCCTTTGGGGAAAGGTTGAAAACGGAGAAATAGTAAAAGCAAGCAGCCCTGTCATTACCTGCCAGTGTCTCAGAGTTCCGGTTTTAAACGGCCATACGGCAGCAGTTTTTGTAAAGTTCCGCAAGAAGCCAACCAAAGAAGAGCTGATTGACCGTATCGTGACTTTTAAGGGTATTGCCCAGGAATTAGACCTTCCAAGTGCTCCAAAGCAGTTTATGCAGTATTTAGAAGAAGATAACCGTCCTCAGATCACCCTTGATGTGGATTATGAAAAGGGAATGGGCGTTTCTGTAGGCCGTATCAGGGAAGACAATGTTTATGATTATAAATTTGTAGGTTTATCACATAATACAGTCCGGGGAGCAGCTGGAGGTGCTGTTCTTTCCGCAGAGCTTTTAACTGCGCAGGGCTATATTAAAGCAAAAGCATAATGAATGTCAGGGACTGTCACAAAATGAATTTTTCAGTCAGGAACCATATCTTATGGAATCTTTGGATTTTGTGACAGTCCCTTCATGAAAAAATAAAATGGAGGAAGCAAACATGGCATATAAGAAAGAGCATTGGGGAAACATGCCGGACGGAAAAGAGATTTGTCTCTACACTCTGAGCAATGAAAATGGAGTGTCAGCCTCTTTTGCCGATTTAGGCGCAGTATGGGTTACTATGAATGTGCCGGACAGAGATGGAAAAAAAACTGATGTTGTCCTGGGATATGACAGTGCAGAGGAATACATGATCAATCCCCCTCATTTTGGAGCCCCTATCGGGCGTAATTCTAACCGCATCGGAGGTGCCGCATTTTCCCTGAATGGAAAAGAGTACAAGCTGGAAGCCAACAATGGCTCCAGTAATTTACATAGCGCTCCAGACCTTTACCACCGACGCCTTTGGGAAGGGCAGGCAGAGGAAACCGATTTAGGAGCCAGAGTCAGTTTTTCGCTTTCTTCTCCTGACAAGGACCAGGGATATCCCGGGAATGCGGATATTACCATCACCTACACTCTGACTGCCGACGACAGTCTTGTGATTTCGTATCATATGGTCTGCGATGCAGATACATTGGCTAACTTCACTAACCACAGCTATTTTAACTTAGACGGACAGAATGGGGGCTGGGCCATGAAGCAGAGGGTCTGGATTGATGCAGATACATTTACCAGAACCGATGAAGGCCTGATACCGACGGGAGAATTTGTTCCGGTCAAGGGAACTCCTATGGATTTTACTGTTATGAAGACCATAGAACAGGATATTGACCAGGATTATGAGGATCTGCGCTTTGGAGCAGGATATGACCACAACTGGGTTCTCAATCACCAACCGGGAGAATTGGCCTTGTCTGCTGCAGCGGAATCAGACAAAACCGGAATCCGAATGGAGGTTTATACGGATCTTCCCGGAATTCAGTTTTATACCGCCAATGGCATGCAGCCTGGAATTGCAGGCAAGGGAAAAGCCTTATATGAAAAACGGGGCAGCTACTGTTTTGAGACGCAGAATTATCCCGACGCTGTCAACAAGCCAGAATTTCCATGCCCCTTCTTAAAGGCAGGAGAAGAGTATCAGACAACCACGGTTTACAAGTTCTCTCAAGTGTAATTTACAGGAACGCAGCTTTGCTGCGTTCCTGATCTTCTGCTGGAAAGAACTATGGGTGTACCATAATGCCCAAAAAGCGCGGGCAAGAAATAGGAAGC
This sequence comes from Clostridiaceae bacterium, assembly GCA_902363735.1. Lineage (GTDB taxonomy): Bacteria > Bacillota > Clostridia > Lachnospirales > Lachnospiraceae > Lacrimispora. The sequence goes on along the minus strand of CABJBA010000001.1, from coordinate 88,580 downwards.
ACCTATGGGTGTACCATAATGCCCAAAAAGCATGGGCAAGAAATAGGAAGCACCTGCGGGTGTACCATAATGCCCAAAAAGCGTGGGCAAGAAATAGGAAGCACCTATGGGTGTACCATAATGCCCAAAAAGCGCGGGCAAGAAATAGGAAAGGACATTATACGTGTACATATGAATCAAATGGCTGAAAAAGGCATCAAAGCTTTGTCCGTCTTTGGACTGGTTGTAACAACTATTATTTGGGGCAGCGCCTTTGTTGTAATGAAGAATTCCATTGAGGTGATCCCACCTGCCTATGTACTGGCTCTGCGTTTTTCCATTGCTTCTGTTGGGCTGGTAATTGTATTCTGGAAACGGGTCAGTGTTCTTAAATTCCAGGATTTATTGAGAGGCGGACTTTTGGGCGTGTTTTTATTTATCAGCTACTTTTTCCAGACTTATGGTTTAAAGTATACAACAGCCAGCAAAAATGCCTTCATCACCACTTTGTATGTGATTTTGGTGCCCTTTCTTCACTGGTTTTTCAATAAAAAAAGCCCAACCAAAAATAACGTGGCAGCAGCTTTCATCGCTGTAATAGGGCTTGCTCTTTTATCTTTGGAGGGCGATTTATCTGTAAATATCGGTGATTTTTTAACCTTTATATGCGGCTTCTTCTATGCCATTCACATCGTTTTTATTGACCGTTATACCGCAGATCATGATCCTGTTGTACTAACGGTTCTTCAGATGGTGGCAGCGGCTGCCTTAAGCTGGCTGGTGGCTCCGGTTTTAGAGGGCAATCTGGATTTGGGGGTTATTCAAGGTTCTATTCTGACAGGGATTTTGTACCTGGGCATTTTCAGTACCATGCTCTGTTTTTTGTTTCAAAACATGGCGCAAAAGTATTTAAGCCCTAATACTTCTTCTATTATATTGTCTTTTGAAGCGGTGTTTGGACTGATATTTTCCGTTGCTTTACTTGGAGAAAAGGTTACTCCCAGACTGATTGGAGGGTGTATGTTGATGTTTGCCTCTATCATTTTATCGGAATATAGAAAAAAAAGTTCTTCATAATAATTCGGGAATTTTGCAGACATCGATCCATTGGGCGGCCTTAGAAAGCCTTGCAAGCTCGTCGCAGGTCACTTCAATAGCTGAGTTAGCGCTTCCGGCAGCAGGAAATACTGTGTCAAAACGTTTTAAGGAAAGGTCTAAAAAGGTGGTGACGTGTTCAGGATTCGCAAATGGGCATACTCCGCCGATTTCGTGTCCTGTAAGCACGGACACCTCACCCGCTCCCAGCATTTTGGCTTTAAATCCGAATTGCAATTTAAACTTTCTGTTATCAATCTTTGTATCTCCTGCGGTTACTACCAGAATGCAGCCATTTGTTTCATTTCCATGAAAAGACATAGTTTTTGCAATGCGGGCTGGCTCCACCTCCAAAGCTTTTGCAGCCAGTTCCACAGTTGCACTGGATACGGAGAATTCTTGCACAAAACCGTCTTTTTCAAATCTTTTTAAGTATTCTTTTACTGTTTGTACTGACATAGATTAAAAACTCCTTTTCATAAATGTAATAAAATTATAAAGAAATTGTTTGTTATTGTACCATTGATAATCCTTTTTTTCAATGTTATAATAGGCTTTGGGGAAAAATTTGCTATTCACGGGTTTTAATGATATAATAGAAAAGTTACTATCAAAAAAGCAGCAGGGTGATATATGTCGAAATCGTTATACATTGCAGAAAAACCGAGTGTGGCCCAGGAGTTTTCCAATGCCCTGAAGGCAGGCGGAAGGCGTAAAGATGGATACATAGAATCGGATGAGGCTGTCATAACCTGGTGCGTCGGCCATCTGGTCACTATGAGTTACCCGGAAAGCTATGATCCCAAATATAAACGGTGGAGTCTTTCTACTCTTCCTTTTCTCCCTAAAGAATTTAAGTACGAGGTAATTCCCGGCGTGGAGAAGCAGTTTCGGATTGTAAGCGGCCTTTTGAACCGGCCTGATGTGGACACTATTTATATATGTACCGACTCAGGACGGGAAGGAGAATACATATACCGTCTGGTGGCTCAAATGGCAGAGGTAAAAGGAAAAGTCCAGAAACGTGTATGGATTGATTCCCAGACAGAAGAAGAGATATTAAGAGGAATCTGTGAAGCCAGAGAGGCATCGGAATATGATAATCTTTCTGCTTCAGCTTATTTAAGGGCCAAGGAAGATTATTTAATGGGAATTAATTTTTCCCGTTTGCTCACACTAAGGTATGGGCAGCATATTTCCAATTATTTAAAAAGCGGAAAAAATACGGTCATATCTGTGGGCCGTGTCATGACCTGTGTTATGGGAATGGTGGTTCGCAGAGAGAGGGAGATCCGGGAATTTGTAAAAACTCCCTTTTACCGGGTTATGGGCACCTTTACAGCTCAGAATATGGATTTTGACGGAGAGTGGAAAAGCGCTCCCGGTTCCAGGTACTTTGAATCCCCCCTCCTTTATAAAGAAAATGGATTTAAGGAGAGGAAACATGCGGTCGAGCTTGTCAGGGTTCTTTCCGAAATGGACCCTATGGAGGCCGCCGTAGCTTCTATAGAAAAGAAGAAAGAAACAAAAAATCCGCCCCTTCTTTACAATCTGGCAGAGCTTCAAAATGACTGCTCCAAGATGTTTAAGATCAGCCCTGACGAAACCTTAAAGGTGGTTCAGGAGCTTTATGAAAAAAAGCTGGTCACCTATCCCAGAACTGATGCCAGAGTTCTTTCCACAGCAGTGGCAAAAGAAATCTATAAGAATATAAGCGGGCTTAAAGGCTTTGAGCCTTTGTCCTCTGCCGCTTCAGAGGTACTGGAAAAAGGTTCTTTTAAGACCATCGAAAAGACCAGATATGTCAATGACAAGCAGATCACTGACCATTATGCTATTATCCCCACAGGACAGGGAATGGGAGCCTTGAGAAGTTTATCCGGCCTTTCCTCTAAGTTGTACGAGGTCATAGCCAGAAGGTTTTTAAGCATTTTTTATCCGCCGGCTGTTTACCAGAAGTATTCTCTGGAGCTGGAAGCCGACAAAGAACACTTTTATGCAAACTTCCGGGTAATGCTGGAGGAAGGCTACTTAAAAGTGGCATATGTGTCGGGAGGAAAGAAAAAGCAGGAGGAAAAAGGAGAGGGAACGGCTTCTGATGAAGAATCTCTGGAAGGTTCCCAGAACAACATGGATAATCCGGTCTTTATCGCTATGCTGGGTTCTTTGAAAAAGGGAATGAAGCTCCCCATAAAAGAACTGACTATTAAAGAAGGAGAGACTTCTCCTCCCAAGCGGTATACCTCCGGTTCCATAATCTTGGCTATGGAAAATGCGGGGCAGTTAATTGAGGACGAGGAGCTGCGCGCCCAGATTAAAGGCAGCGGCATTGGTACCAGCGCCACCCGGGCTGAGATTTTGAAAAAACTGTGCCACATCAAATACCTTTCTTTAAATACCAAGACCCAGGTGATCATTCCCGCTCTTTTGGGAGAACTGATTTTTGATGTAGTCAATGCCTCTATCAGGCAGTTATTAAACCCTGAGCTGACGGCAAGCTGGGAAAAGGGACTGACTTATGTGGCAGAGGGAAGTATAACCCCGGAAGAATATATGCAGAAACTTGAGAATTTTGTTGCTGGACGTACAGCAGGCGTGTTAAGGCTGAATAATCACTATGATCTTTTCAGTATATTTGATGCCTCAGCAGCTAATTACAAAAAACAAAAATAGGAGATTGCGAACATGAAAAAAGAAGAAATGACAAACCAGGACTTGTTTGACACAAACCATACTCTGGCTAAACTACTATTTGAACAGACCACCTACCCATGGGAGGTTCTTCCTAAAATCAGTGAATTTATTGTTTCTCTGGGAGAGCGCCTTCCAAAAGATGAGTATGTACATGTGGGAAAAGCAGTATGGATTCATAAATCTGTTAACATTCCTCCTACTGCATGTATGGGTGAACATGTGATCATTGGCAAGGGTGTACAGATCCGCCACTGTGCATTTATCAGAGGAAATGCTATTATCGGAGATTTTGCAGTGATCGGAAATTCTTCAGAGGTGAAAAATTCCATTGTTTTTGACGGTGCTCAAGTTCCTCACTTTAACTACTTGGGAGATTCCATTTTAGGCTTCAAGGCTCACATGGGCGCATCCTCTATTGCCTCCAACGTGAAATCAGATAAATCTCTGGTTACTGTTCATGCAGAGGACGGGGATATTGAAACAGGACTTAAAAAATTCGGTGCTATCATCGGAGATTTTGCAGAAATCGGATGTGGTGCTGTATTAAATCCAGGAACTGTAATTGGTCCAAAATCCCATGTTTATCCTTTGTCATGCGTCAGAGAATGTGTGGATGCTAACTCCATTTACAAAAAACAGGGCGAAGTTGTTGAAAAAACTGTAACAGAAGAATAAGGTAATCATAATAAAATATCATACCGGATATGAAGAGAACAAGCAGATTTGTTGTCTTCATATCCGGTATTTTTTTACTTGTTTCCCTGAAAATAGAAGTTAAATATATTTGAAAAAAATGTAATAGGTGAGATGAATGTTAAAAAATTGTCTATAACATACAAAAGTAAACAATACAATTTAATTTTTTTATTTATATTGACATAAAGAAAGGATAATGCTAAGATGAAAAAAACTCTAAAAAACTTTTTTTGCTTCAAAATATTTTTTAGATAAAAAATATTTTTAGAGTCATAAAGTACATAGATGCTGGCAGTCAGAGAAATGGGGGTGATTTCTTTCGAAAAAGCAAGTGAAAAGATTAAAGATGTAACAGCAGCAGTTTTGTGCGGGGGAAAAAGCAGGAGGATGGGTTTTGATAAAGCATTTCTCATGGATGAGCAGCATTATCTGCTGCTTGAGACATCCAGAAGTTTAAAATATCTGTTTGAGCATGTAGTTCTTGTCAGTGATACAAAATCAAAATTTGCTGGTGCAGAAGGTTTTGACAACATTGACATTCTGGAAGACCGCTATATCCATAAGGGCCCTATAGGAGGAGTCAGCACTGCCTTAGAGCAGATTCAGACAGAATATGTTTTTATTATGGCCTGTGATATGCCATTGATGAATCTTGGATTAATTGACCGGATGTATCGCAAGCTGGGTCAGGAACAGATTCTGCTTTGCAGCCATGGAGAAAAGCTGGAACCTTTGTTTGCTTTTTACCATAAGTCCTGTCTTCCTGTTTTCAGGAAGCAGATTGAAGAAGGCGAACTTAAACTGCGCAATGCTTTTTCTGAACTGCAGGTGGGAACCTATTGTTTAAACGAGGCGGAGATAAGCGCCATCACCAATTTAAACACACCAGAAGATGTAGAAAGATGGAATCAGAACATATCAAAAAATAAATAGTGTTGAACAGGAGGGGGAATATGGGGTTTTTAAGTCCGGCAGAAACGTTAGAAATTTTGGGAGACAAAGCAAAAGCGAAAACACAGATATCTTTTTTTAGGTTATTTTTACTCTCTGTCTTGGGAGGTACATTTATTGCAGAAGGTTTTTTAGCCTGCATCAGAATTTCAGGAACCATGCCATCGCAATGGGGCAGCTTTGCCAGTTTTATGGGAGGATGTCTGTTTCCGGTGGGACTTGTGGCAATTGTGCTGGTGGGAGGAGAATTAGCCACCGGAAACATGATGGTCATGACAATCGGAGTATTTCAGAAGAAAAATTCAGTTAGGGATCTGATCTATAACTGGGGGGTGGTTATGGCAGGAAATATGATAGGCGGTATTCTCATAGCCTATCTATTCGGGCATATCGTGGGAATGACGGAAGGGGCCTTTTTGGATAAAACCCTTGCCATTGCAAATGCCCGTATTAATGATCCGCCTCTGGTTGCTCTAATCTCCGGTATTGGCTGCAATATTTTTGTCTGTATGGCCGTGTGGATTGCTACAGGTGCCAAGGACTCCGCTGGCAAAATTTTCGGAATGTGGTTCCCAATCGTGGTTTTTGTGACAGTAGGATTTCAGCACGTGGTGGCAAATGCTTTTGTCATTCCTGCAGCTATCTTTTCTGGTGATTCAGATATCACCTGGTTGAGTTATATAGAAAACTTCGTTATTGTTTTTATAGGCAATGCTATTGGAGGATCCCTGGCTTTTGCCTTGCCCTGCTGTCTGATGCACAGCCAGAAAGTGAAGCATGTCAGCGAATGTGATACACAAAAAGTGATAGAAAGGATTAGTTAAATGGATACGAGGGTAAGAGAAGAAAAACTGAGAATCATACGTCAGGACAGAAAAAAACAGGAAAATATTTTGGAAATATTGATTGATCTCCAATTTGCCTCGGAAGGCGGCTATATTGACCAGGAAACAGCAGGCCTGGTGGCAAAAGAACTTCATATGACGGAAACCCGTGTGTATGAGATTGTCAGCTACTACGCCATGTTAAAGGATAAACCCCAGGCGAAATATGTCCTTAAAATATGCAACAGCTCCCCTTGTCATTTTTCCCGTTCCCAAGAGGTAGCCTTATCTCTGGAGAAAAAGCTTGGTGTGCCCATGGGAAAGACAACCGATGACGGACTTTTTGCCTATCACTACATTCCCTGCGTGGGGGCCTGTGATATCGGCCCGGTCATCAAAATCAAAGATATTGTATTTGGCAATCTCAGCGATGAAAAAGTATCTTCTCTGATTGATGATCTGCGCAGAGACAAAATAGTTGTTTAAGAGGAAGGGGGAAAATATAATGGCAATGAAAGAACCGGTCCTGCTAAAACGAGTTGGGAAAATGAAAGATCCCACTTCTATTAACGAATACATAGAGCAGGTTGGATTTGATGGGCTGAAAAAAGCTGTAACAATGGACAAAGAAGATATTTTAAAAGAACTGGATATTGCTTTGCTTCGGGGAAGAGGCGGTGCGGCTTATCCTTTGGGACGAAAATGGCGTCATTTATATGAAAGTGCCGATACTCCCAAATACATTGTCTGTAATGCGGATGAGGGAGAGCCAGGTACCTTTAAGGATAAAATGCTGTTGGATAAAGACCCTCTCAGTATTATCGAAGGCATGCTGATTGCTGCGTATGTGTTTGGCTCTAATGACGGATTTATCTATATTCGGGGGGAATACCGCCATATTCAGGCGGTTTTTCATCAGGCAGTGAGCAATGCAGAGGCTGAAGGATACCTGGGAAATCAGATTTTGGGTATAAAAGGTTTTGATTTTAACCTTCATATCGTTTCCGGAGGCGGAGCTTATGTCTGCGGAGAAAATTCCGCACTACTGAATTCTGTTGAAGGAAAAACAGGGCGTCCGAGAGTAAAGCCTCCTCATCTGGCTGATGTGGGACTTTACTTAAAACCGACTCTTGTAAACAATGTGGAATCCTTTGCCTGTGTTCCAAATATCATCACTATGGGCGGAGAGGCATTTTTACAGCTTGGCACAAAGGATGGCGGAGGCACCAAACTGATCTGTTTATCCGGACATATTAAAAACCGGGGAATTTACGAGGTTCCCCTTGGAACCCCCTTGGATGAGATTCTCTATAGCGAGGAATACGGCGGCGGAACTTCTACCGGAAGGCCCATTAAATTCTGCCACTTCGGGGGACAATCCGGTCCCATCGGAACCAGAGAGCAGATCGATGGCCGTATGTATGATTACGGAGATTTCTGGTTTAACAAGCTGGCCATCGGTTCAGGAGCCATTGTAGTTATGGATGACAGCGTAAACGTAGTAGACTATATTGCAAGTGTTATGGAATTTTTTGTTCACGAATCCTGCGGAAAATGTACACCATGCCGCTTGGGAACAACCCGTCTTCTGGAACTGATCCGTACCTTCCAGCGCCACAAAGGAAAAAAAGGTGACTTGGAAAGAATGGAACAAATGCTGGAACATATTACTTATCTGTCCGCATGCGGACTTGGTCAATCAGTATCGGTTTCTGTAAATTCTGCCTTAGCAGGCTACAGAGATGAATTTGAAGCCTGTATCAGTTAATGGAGAAGGAGGAAAACACTGTGTTATCAACAGAAAAAAATAACTCTATGATTGAACTGGAAATTGACGGACGCGCTATTTCCGTACAGAAGGGAACCACCATTTTAGAAGCCTGTAATACAATGGACATTGAGATTCCAACTCTTTGCCATATGAAAGAACTGGTCCCCGATGGCTCATGCCGCATGTGCGTGGTGGAAATTGAGGGGGGCAGAAAAGGGGGACTTGTTCCTTCCTGTGCTGAGCATTGCGCTCCCGGAATGAAGGTGCTCACCCGATCGGACAGGGTTGTGGAATCACGGAAATTTATACTGGATCTTCTTTTGAGCAATCATATATTAAGCTGTTTTAGCTGCGCTGCAAATGGCGACTGCAAGCTGCAGGAATACTGTCTGGAATATGGCGTGGGAAAAACCAGTTTCACATTTGGAAAACGGGTGGGAATTAATGAATCAGACAAAAGTAATCCGTTTTTCACCTTTTATCCGGAAAAATGTATTATGTGCCGCCGCTGTACAAGAGTGTGCCAGCAGCTTCAGGGCCGTGATGTAATCAGCGTTTCAGGCCGAGGATTTGATGTGCGCATGAGTCCCAGCTACCAGCTGCCCTGGAGGGAGTCTGTCTGTGAATCTTGCGGAAACTGTGTATCAAACTGCCCTACCGGAGCTCTTTCTTCTAAAGACCAGGAAAAACGCTACAGAGCCTGGGAAGTGGAAAAGGTGCGGACCACCTGTCCTCACTGTGCTACCGGATGTCAGATGGATCTTCTGGTGAAAAACAACAAGGTGGTAGGTGTGGACCCTGCTGATGGGCCATCAAACAGAGGTTTGCTCTGCGTAAAGGGAAAATTCGGTTCCTATAAATTCATTCATTCAGGAGACCGTCTCACCCATCCTTTAATCAAGCGCAACGGACAATTTGAAAAAGCCAGCTGGGATGAGGCTTTGGATTTAATTGCAAGCCGTTTTAAAGAAATTAAAAAGAAATACGGAGCAGATGCCAATGCAGGCTTTTCCTGTTCCCGTGCTCCAAACGAAGACAACTACATATTCCAGAAAATGATGAGAGCAGCATTTGGCACTAACAATGTGGATAACTGTGCAAGAGTATGTCACTCTGCTTCTGTTCACGGCCTTGCAACCACCTTGGGGTCTGGTGCAATGACCAATCCCATTCAGGATATCACAGAGGATGTGGACTTAATTCTTCTGGTTGGTTCCAATCCCACCGAGGCTCATCCGGTTGTAGGGGCCCAGATCCGTCAGGCAGTTCAAAGAGGCACACAGATTATTGTAGTAGATCCGCGTAAAATTGACTTAGTCAAAGATGCGGCCATTCATATGCCTATTAAGGCAGGTACGAACATTGCTTTTGCCAATGCAATGATCCATGTTATTATTGAAGAAGGACTTGCAGATATGGACTTTATTCGGGAACGGACTGAAGGTTTTGAAGAACTGGCCGAAATCGTAAAGGACTATAACCCTGAAAAGGTTGCCCAAATCTGCCATATTGATGCCGAAGATATCCGCAGGGCTGCAAGGATGTATGCCGGAGCAAGAAAGGCACCTATTATTTACTGTTTGGGAGTGACAGAACATTCCACAGGAACAGAAGGCGTTATGAGCCTGTCCAATCTGGCTATGGCAGTAGGCAAACTGGGCAGGTCCGGCTGCGGCATCAATCCTCTTCGCGGTCAGAACAATGTTCAGGGAGCCTGCGATATGGGATGTCTGCCTTATGATTTTCCTGGATATCAGAAAGTTGCCAATAAAGAGGTCAGGGAAAAGTTTGAACGGGCATGGGGTGTTCCTATCAGTGAACGAACTGGGCTTATGGCCACTCAGGTGCTGCCGGGAGCGATAGAAGGCCGCATTAAAGGGCTTTATATTTTCGGAGAAGATCCTGTCGTCACCGATCCGGATACGGCTCATGTAATCAAGTCACTGGAAAGCCTGGAATTTTTTGTGGTACAGGAGTTATTTATGACTGAAACAGCTAAGTATGCTGATGTAATTCTTCCGGGCACCAGTTATGCGGAAAAAGAGGGAACCTTCAGCAATACGGAACGGCGTGTCCAGAGGGTGCGCAAAGCAATAACCCTGGAAGGGGAAATGCGTCTGGATACGGATGTGTTCTATGATGTGATGAACCGCATGGGCTATACCTGTGAAAGAAAGACTGCATCTGAAATTATGGATGAAATTGCAGTCCTGACACCGTCCTTTGGGGGAATCAGCTTTGAACGTCTGGATAGCGGAGAAACCCTTCAGTGGCCCTGTCCGGATAAAGAGAGCAAGGGTACCTACATTATGCATGTAGGAAAATTCACCCGGGGACTTGGCTATTTCTACCCTGCAAAATACCGTCCTTCCCAGGAAATGCCTGATGAAGAGTATCCGTTTATGATGGTCACAGGCCGTATGCTCTACCATTATAATACCAGAGCAATGACAGGGCGGACAGAGGGGCTTAATGAAATTTGCGGAGATTCTTACATTGAAATCAATCATGGAGATGCCGCTGTTTTGGGAATTAAAAACGGAGACAGGGTTAAAGTGGCTTCCCGCCGCGGTGAAATTGAAACAAGAGCGGTGGTAGGAGATAAGATGTTCCCTTCAGAGGTATTTATGACTTTCCACTTTGAAGATGGAAATGTAAACAAAATTACTAATTTTGCACTTGATAACATCGCCCGAATTCCGGAGTACAAAGTCTGCGCAGTGACTGTAAAGCGCGCTTAAATAATTATTTTACATAGAAAGGAAGAGCCTGATTGATTGAGTTGGAAGAAGCGATTGATCTGTTGATAAACAGCGTAAAAAGTAAAACAGAGACAGAAAAACTGGATATTTTATCTGCATCGGGAAGAATTGCGGCGGAAGATGTAACTGCTTCCTTTTCCGTTCCCCATTTTCCTAAATCTGGGATGGACGGATATGCGGTCAGAAGCCAGGATACCAGAGGCGCATCAGAAGAAACACCAATTCACGTTCAGGTGATTGGCGAAATTTGTGCGGGGGAATTTCTTTCGGTGTCAGCAAAGCCTATGACGGCAGTTCGGGTGATGACAGGGGGCCTGATCCCTGAGGGTTATGACAGTGTAATCCGCCAGGAGGACACGGACTACGGTAAGGAACATGTGGCCCTATATGAAGAAATAAGGCCTGGACAGAATTATTGCCGGATTGGAGAAGACATTGAGGCAGGAAGCCTGGTTATTTCCCGGCATACCCGTCTGGAGGCAGGCCATATCGGTGTGCTGGCCAGCATGGGAATTATGGAAATAGAGGTGTTTCAGAGGCTGGAGGTAGGCATTATCTCAACAGGAAGCGAACTGGTTCCTCTGGCAGGATCACTTGGAAAGGTGGGGGTATATCCCAGCAGTGCTTACGCACTTGCCGCCAAGTTAAAAGAACAGGGCGTTTTTGTGGCCTTTATGCAGATATGTCCCGATAATCCGGAAGTGTTTACCTCTATGCTTGATCAGAAAATCAGTCAGGCAGATGTGATTATCACCACCGGAGCTCTTTCTGTAGGGAAAAAAGATTTCCTGCCCGAAACTTTGGAAAGGATAGGTGCAAAAAGACTGTTTCATGGGGTAAATATGCGTCCTGGCACGCCAGTGATGGCAAGTGAGTATAAAAACAAGCTCATCCTCAGCTTGTCTGGCTATCCTCTTGCAGCTATGGTCAATTTTCAGTTGTTTTTTTTGCCTGTTATGGCGAAGATGACGGGAGCTGAATCCTTATTCTTAAAGAAGATAACAGGAGTGGTAGTGGAAGGACGTGCCGATGAGGCCAAGAGGAGACGTTTTGTCCAGGCGTTCTGTGACGAAGCAGGAGTTCATATTTTAGAAAAAAAGGACCGCTCCTCTGTTTTATCCGGTATACTTAGTTCAAACTGCATCATTGACCAGAAGCAGGGAACCGTAATTCTTCCGGGAGAGACGGTGGAGGTTCTTTATTGGAAATAAGGTGTAAAATGAAAAGGAGATATTATGCCCAGACTTGTTTTTAAAAATATAGAAATAGAAGATGTAAAAAAGTTTTCTCTGGAAACGGGGGTAGAATTGTCCCGAATCATTGGCTGCCCTCAGGACTGGATTACCTTTGAGCACATTGAAAACACTGTTTTCAGCGGAGAACGTGATATTACGAAGCAAAGTCTTTATGTTGAAATCAGCTGGTTTAAGAGAAAACAGGAGATTCAGGACCGGCTCGCCGCGGAAATTCATGGTGCCCTGGACAGACAGTTTAAAGGAGCAAGAGAAATCACAATCATTTTTTACGAACTGGCAAAAGAAAATTACTATGAAAACGGAGAACATTATTAACCTGTTTCTTCTATCAAAATAAAGTTTAAAAAGCTGCCTGGTCAGGGAACCTTACGCAAGAAGGTTCGTGGCTGGGCAGCTTTTTGATCTTTATGTTGTTTCGATGTTATCTGGTTCCGAAAATACGGTCTCCTGCATCTCCAAGTCCAGGACAGATGTAGGCGTTTTCATTTAACTGACGGTCCAGATGTCCGATGTAAATCTGGATATCAGGATGGGCTTCCTGAAGCCTTTTTAAGCCTTCCGGAGCGGCAATGATTGCCATAAATTTAATGTTTTTTCCTCCATGGGCCTTGATGAAGTCAACGGCAGCAACGGCAGAGCCGCCTGTTGCCAGCATAGGGTCAGTGACCACAATGGTTCTCAGTTCAATAGGGCTTGGCAGCTTGCAGTAGTATTCGTGAGGTTCATGAGTGACCTCATCCCGGTACAGCCCGATATGTCCCACTTTTGCGGAAGGAACCAGAGCTAAAATGCCGTTTACCATTCCAAGTCCTGCCCGGAGAATAGGGACAACAGCCATTTTTTTACCGGAAATCATAGGAGTCATACATGTTTCTAAGGGAGTCTCCACTTCCACATCCTGCAAGGGAAGATCTCTTAATGCTTCAAAGCCCATAAGCATGGCGATCTCTTCAATAAGAGAACGGAATTCGTTGGTTCCGGTTTTCTTATCTCTTAAAATAGAGATTTTATGCTGAATCAGCGGATGGGTGAAAATAGTGACATTGTTCAAAGAATAATTCATAGTAGTTTGTCCTTTCTTTACTTTAGTCATTTGTTGCATCAGGCGTTTCGGGCAGAATAACGTTCATAAGAACACCAATTACAACTGCGATGAAAAGACCTGAAATGTTTAAGGTAACAGAACCGATTTCTATATTAAGGCCTCCGATTTGTGCAAAGCCAAGACCGAACACCAGAATCAGGCCCACAATGGTTAAGTTCCTGCTGTGGGTAAAATCCAGGTTGGATTCCGCAAGGGAGCGGATACCAACTGCTGCAATCATTCCAAAGAGCATGATTTCAACTCCGCCCTTTACAGGCCCCGGAATAGTTTGTAAAATAGCTCCTATTTTACCAAATAAACCCAGAACAATGGCAAACACTGCAGTGAGCCGTAAAAGTCTTGGATTGTAATTTTTCGTAGTTGCTAAAACTCCGGTGTTTTCAGAATAAGTGGTGTTGGCCGGACCGCCGATAAAACCGGCAAATAAGGTGGCAAGGCCGTCCCCCGTAAGGGTGCGGTGAAGCCCCGGGTCCTTTAAAAAGTCTTTTCCAACTACCGTTCCATTGGTTGTAATGTCCCCGATGTGCTCCATAAAAGTGACGCAGGCAATGGGAGCGATGGAAAGAATGGGGCCCAGGCTGAATTTGGGAAGTGACATAAAGGGCACTCCGTTCAAGTCCTTAGTCTGGAATGGAATATTAATCCATGCTGCGGAAGAAATGGCTGAATAATCCATCTGGAAGAGGCCGCCAGCCCCTAAGATGACGCATAAAAGATAGCCAGCCGCAATTCCAATGAGGATTGGAACCAGCTTGAAAAAGCCGCGGGCGAAAATGGAACATAGGATTACCACAAAAAGGGTAAATATGGCAATTGAAAGATTTAAGGCGATGGCAGGAGTCACTCCGTCTGCAAGGCTTAAATTGTTGGTGGCATCGTTGATTGCAGTACCTGCCAGATTAATCCCGATGACCACGATGACTGGGCCGGTAACAACTGCCGGAAATATTTTTTTGATTTTGTCAGCGCCGATGCGGTAAGCGATTAAGGCGAATATGAGATAGACAAAACCGGAAACAATGATTCCGCCCTGTGCTAAAGGTACGTTTTCCGGTATGACGGTTCCTTCCGGGCGGATCACTGTGGTGACAGCGGCCAGAAATGCAAAGGAAGATCCGAGAAAAACAGGAACCTTGAATTTGGTGCAGCAGTGGAAGATCAACGTTCCGGCGCCGGCGGCGAATAAGGCCAGGGATGGATTGAGGCCCGTCAGCAGGGGAACAAGTACGGTAGCTCCGAACATTGCAAATAAATGCTGAATACTGAGTAAGTAATCCCGGGGTGTAAGTTTTGTGCTGTTACTCATTTGTTTGCTCCATTTCTTTTTATTTTCCGAATAATTTTATCAAAGAAAGCGACAAATAGCAACCGTAAAACCGTGGCTTTCAATAAAAAAATTGATTTTTGGGATGACTTGTAATATAATTAATATTTAGCTTAGAAATATCTGGAATAGGAAAAGGAGACCAGGAACCGATGAAGAAGATTCTTGATTTGATTACGGCAGAGATGAAGATGGCTTTTGCAGACTGCGGCTACGACGAGGCTTATGCAAAGGTGACCTTATCAAACCGCCCGGATCTTTGCGAATACCAGTGCAGCGGTGCCATGGCGGCGGCCAAGGCTTATAAAAAGAAACCTTTTGATATTGCAGCAGAGGCAGTGGAAAAGCTTTCCGTAAGCGAGGTATTTGCTGCAGTGGAAGCAGTGATGCCTGGCTTTATCAATTTAAAACTCAATCCGGAATATTTAGCAGAATACATGAACGGTATGGCTGACAGCAGACAGTGCGGATGTGAAACCAGCAGCAGTCCTATGACCATTGTGGTGGATTACGGCGGCGCCAATGTGGCAAAACCTCTTCATGTGGGACATCTCCGTTCTGCTGTCATCGGAGAGAGCATCAAGCGGATGGGCCGTTTCCTGGGACATACAGTCATTGGCGACGTTCATTTAGGAGATTGGGGTCTGCAGATGGGGCTGATCATTGAAGAATTAAAAGACAGGAAACCTGCTCTGGCTTATTTTGATCAGTCCTATGAGGGAGAATACCCAAAGGAAGCTCCTTTTACCATCAGTGAGCTGGAAGAAATCTATCCGGCAGCCAGCACAAAGGCCAAGGCAGACGAGTCCTTCAGTGCAAGAGCCCACGAAGCCACCTTAAAGCTTCAAAATGGCTATAAACCATACCGGGCTATCTGGCAGCACATTATAGAAGTGTCAGTTGCTGATTTAAAGAAGAATTACGGAAATTTAAATGTTTCCTTTGATTTGTGGAAAGGGGAAAGCGATGCGGAGCCCTATATTCCGGGACTGATACAGAATCTGGAGGAAATGGGACTTGCCTATGAAAGCCAGGGCGCTTTGGTGGTAGACATTGCACAGGAAGGAGATTCCAAGGAACTGCCTCCCTGTATTGTGAGAAAATCAGACGGAGCAGCCCTTTATTCCACCTCTGATCTGGGAACCATCATTGAGAGGGAAAAGGATATTAAACCGGACTGGTATATTTATATTACGGACAAGCGTCAGGAACTTCATTTTGTCCAGGTGTTCAGGGTGGCAAAAAAAGCCGGCTTTGTGGCTCAGGATAAGAAGATGTCCCATTTATGCTTCGGGACCATGAACGGAAGAGATGGAAAACCATTTAAGACAAGAGACGGCGGAGTGATGCGTCTGGAAACCTTAATTGCGGACATCAGCCAGGCAGCTTATGAAAAGATTATGGAAAACCGCACAGTTTCCGAGGAAGAGGCAAGGGAAACTTCAAAAATTGTGGGAATGGCTGCATTAAAGTACGGAGATTTATCCAACCAGGCTTCCAAGGACTATGTCTTTGACATGGACCGCTTCGTATCTTTTGAGGGAAATACGGGACCTTATATCCTTTACACCATTGTACGGATCAATTCTATTCTGGCAAAATACAGGGGACTGGAAGAGAAGTACGAAGGAAAGGAAGAGATTCTTCCTGCTTTATCCGGTCCGGAAAAGGACTTAATGCTCCAGCTTTCCAGATACAATGAAATCATGGAAATCAGCTTTGCAGAGCTGGCTCCTCATAAAATCTGCCAGTATGTATACGAATTGTCCAATGCCTTCAACCGGTTCTATCACGAGACAAAGATCATTTCCGAAGAAAACAAGCGGCAGCAGGCCTCCTGGATACGTCTGATCGGCCTGACCAAAGAGGTGTTGAACGGCTGTATTAATATACTGGGAATTGAAGCTCCGGAACGAATGTAAAAAGGGGAACGGATGTGAGACGCTATGAAAATATCGCAGATGACCACAAATGCCTTCTGGAAGGGCGAATCAGGCATCAGGGCACTGGTAGAAGATCAGGGAAAAGAATATAAGGCTGTCCTGCACGTCAAGGGGGATCAGGTTCTTGATTACTCCTGCACCTGCGCTGCGGGAAATTCCTACAAAGGAATGTGTCCCCATTGCAGGGTCCTTCATCAGGTCTATAAGGAGCAGAATGCTCAAAGACAGATAAAGCCTGTCACCACCTCCCCAAGGGCCAGATCCATGATCCGGGAGTATACCAACCGTGAAGTATCCCTGATCATGAGCGAGGGAGAAGAGGAGCAAATCAAGCTTTCGGTGTCTATGCTGCTGGGGCGGGAGGATATCAGACTGGAATTTAAACTGGGAAGAGACCGGCTCTATCTGATCCGGGATCTGGCGGCTTTTGCAAAGGCAGTGGAGAGCGGAACCTATGTGGAGTATGGGAAGAACCTGGCCTTTCACCACGATCGTACCGTTTTTATAAAAGAAAACGGACCTCTTCTGGAATTCATCCTGGAAGTGGTAAACCTTTATTGTGAGCACCATGAGCAGTTTCAAAAAAGTAACTTTTCCTCCCCTCCCGTTCTCCGGTTTCTGAGCCTGAATAAGGTAAACCGGGACCGTTTTTTCAGCATCATGAAAGGAAAGACTCTGGAGACAGAGGATTATAAAGGAAAGAAGCGGAACCTGGAAATCCTGGACCAGAACCCGGATTTAAAGGTCAATGTAAGACGGCAGGGACAAAACGGTGTGCTGGTGTCCATTGACAAGGAGATTATGGCCTTTCAGGGAGAACGCCATTTATATTTGGCGGATGCAGACCATTTATACTGCTGTGATCAGCCCTGCAGCGAAAACCTGGGTGTGTTTTTAGAGCAGATGATGGAGGGTTTTGATGCCTCCTGCATGCTGGAGATCAATGATAAGGATATGCCTCTTTTTTATGCAAGGGTATTAAAACGGATTGCTTCTTACTGCAGCATTGATTCCGGGGACCTTGACCTGGAAATCTTTAAGCCGGAGGAATTAAAGGTCAGGTTTGACTTTGATTCCAATGGGCCTGATGAGCTGGTTTTAAAGCCCACTTTGTCCTATGGGGATTATTCCTTTCAGCCAGTGGAGGATGAAAAGCTTCCCCGTACCGTATGCCGGGATGTGCCGGGAGAATTCCGTATCGGGCAGCTCATTACCCGGTATTTTAAATACAAGGAGCAGGAGTCCCTGTATCCGGTAATCCGGGATGATGAGGATGGGGTTTACCGTCTGCTGACGGAGGGCATGAATGAATTCATGGCCCTGGGTGAGGTGTATTTTTCCGAATCATTTAAAAGTTTAAAAGTTCTTCCGCCTCCCAAGGTTTCCATTGGTATCCGAAGCACCGGAAACTGGCTGGAGCTTCAGGTGGATACGGCTGGTTTATCAGCTTCCGAGCTTTCAGGACTCCTGGCCGGATACAGTCGGAAAAAGAAATATTATCGCTTAAAGAACGGAGAATTCCTCAGTCTGGATGACAATGGTCTTATGACTGTGGCAAAGCTGGTGGAGGGACTGTCCATAGGACGCAGTGATTTGGAGGGCAGAGCAATCCGTCTTCCAAAATACAGAGCACTTTACCTGGACAGTCTGCTAAAAGAGGGAAATGGCATCACCCTTTACCGGGACCAGCTTTACAAGGCAGTGGTCAGGGGAATGAAATCGGTGGAAGACAGTGATTTTGAGGTTCCGTCCCCTCTGCGCCAGATTTTAAGAGGGTATCAAAAAACGGGCTTCCGGTGGCTAAAGACTTTAGACAGCTATGGCTTTGGAGGTATCCTTGCAGATGACATGGGCCTTGGAAAGACAATTCAAATTATTGCCCTGCTTCTTGATGAAGCGGGAAAAGAAGATCATACCACTACCCTCATTATCTGTCCGGCTTCTCTGGTCTACAACTGGGAAAATGAATTCCACATCTATGCCCCTTCCCTCAACATACGAACCATTACAGGCACAGCCCAGGAGCGGGAAGCTCTTCTGGACCAAACGGAGGAAGCAGATGTGCTTATTACCTCTTATGATCTGCTAAAACGGGACAGGGACCTATATAAAGGCAAGACCTTCCGCTTTCAGGTTATTGACGAGGCTCAGTATATTAAAAATGCATCGACCCAAAGCGCCAGGGCGGTGAAAAGCATTGATGCAGGCTGCCGCTTTGCCCTGACAGGAACCCCCATTGAAAACCGCTTATCAGAGCTGTGGAGTATATTTGATTTTCTGATGCCGGGATTTTTATTTGGTTATCAGAGGTTTAAAAAACAGTATGAGGCCCCCATTGTCAAGGAACAGGACCCGTCGGCTCTGGAGGAGCTCCACCGCCTCATCGGTCCCTTTCTCCTGCGCCGATTAAAAAAATATGTCCTGAAGGAACTGCCGGATAAGCTGGAAACAGTGATTTATTCTGCTTTTGACAAGGAGCAGAAAGCCCTTTACGGAGCCAATGCACTTCGTTTGAAGGAAGAACTGGAAAGCCTTGGGAGCCAGACGGGAAAAAATCAGATACAGATATTGGCAGAACTTACAAGGCTTCGCCAAATCTGCTGTGATCCCCATTTATGCTATGAAAATTATAAAGGGAGTTCGGCAAAGCTGGAGACCTGTATTGACCTGGTGAGAAACGGTGTGGAGGGAGGTCATAAGATCCTGCTTTTTTCCCAATTTACTTCTATGCTGCAAATCATTGAGGAAAGGCTGAAGAAGGAGAAATTCCCCTATTATATACTGACAGGAGCCACTCCCAAGGAGGAAAGGCTGCGCATGGTCAACTCTTTTAAAAATGATCAGATACCCCTGTTTTTGATATCCTTAAAGGCCGGTGGAACAGGGCTTAATTTAACATCTGCCGATGTGGTCATCCACTATGACCCGTGGTGGAACGTGGCGGCCCAAAACCAGGCGACAGACCGGGCTCACCGAATTGGCCAGGAAAAACAGGTGTCTGTGTTTAAGCTGATTGCAAAGGGAACCATTGAAGAGAACATTTTAAAGCTTCAGGAGTCCAAAAAGGATCTGGCAGATCAGATTGTTGCAGAGGGAACCATTTCCTTAAGCAATCTGACGAAAGAGGATTTGGTGGAACTTCTGGGCACGAAAGACGAAAGGATGGATGAGTGATGAAAGTACTGATGTTAAACGGAAGCCCTCATGAGAGAGGCTGCACCAACCGGGCTCTTATTGAAGTGGGAAGGGCGCTGAATAAGGAAGGCATTGATACAGAATATTTCCATGTGGGAGGGCAGACCATCCATGGCTGTATTGCCTGTCAAAAATGTGCTCAGACAGGCAGATGTGTCTTTACTTATGATATGGTTAATCAGGTGTTGGATGAGATGGAAACTGCTTCAGGGATTGTTGTGGGTTCTCCTGTTCACTATGCGTCCCCCAATGGTACTATCATTTCTTTCTTAGACCGCCTGTTTTATGCCGGAAGAAACTTTGCCTTTAAACCTGCAGCAGCCGTTGTTTCGGCCAGAAGGGCAGGAACCACCGCTTCTATTGATGTGTTGAACAAATATTTTACCATTGCCCAGATGCCGGTGGTTTCCTCCTCTTACTGGAATATGGTCCACGGATTTACAGCGCAGGATGTGGAACAGGATTTAGAAGGACTGCACACTATGAAAACTCTTGGGAGAAATATGGCGTGGATTTTAAAATGTCTTGAGGTAGGAAAAGCCGCAGGAATTGAGCCTCCGGCTTGGGAAGAAATTCCGCGTACAAATTTTATCCGGTAAGGATGGAAAATATCCTTTACTTTTTTTCTATGTGGTGTATAATGATATGGACACTATATCTAGTGGTTGTAAATTTCATGGTACAAAATATAGAACAGGTTAAGGTGAGAACTATGATTAGGATTCAAAAACGTGATGGAAGAATTGTGGAATATGACAGGGAAAAGATTGTTACGGCTATCCGGAAGGCTAATGCAGAGGTGGATGCTTCTGAACGGGCCGGAGAGGATATGATCAACGTCATACTGGACCATGTGGAAAAGGAAAATGACGGAGTGGTTAACGTAGAGTCCATTCAGGATATGATCGAAAGTGCTCTGGTAAATAAAAACAAATACGTTCTTTCCAAAAAGTACATTATTTATCGTTATCAGAGAGCGCTGCTTAGGAAGGCAAATACAACAGACGAGTCCATTTTAAAGCTGATCAAGAATGAAAATAAAGAGCTGGCAGAGGAAAATTCCAACAAGAATACGATTCTGGCTTCCACTCAAAGGGATTATATTGCGGGAGAGGTGTCCAGGGATTTAACCAGAAGAATGCTGCTTCCGGAGAGGATTTCCATTGCCCACGATCAGGGATCCATTCATTTTCATGATGCAGACTATTTTGTACAGCCTATATTCAACTGCTGTCTGATCAATATAGGGGACATGCTGGATAATGGAACAGTCATGAATGAGAAGATGATTGAAAGCCCCAGGAGCTTTCAGGTGGCCTGTACGGTTATGACTCAGATCATTGCGGCTGTTGCCAGCAACCAGTACGGAGGACAGTCTGTAGATGTCCGCCATCTGGGGAAATATTTAAGAAAGAGCAATGATAAGTTTTATAAGCAGATCCGCCAGGAATTCGGAGATACAGTAACCAATGAGGTGGCAGAGCGGATGGCTAATATCCGTCTTATGGATGAATTAAAATCCGGTGTCCAGACCATACAGTATCAGATTAATACTCTGATGACAACCAATGGGCAGGCTCCGTTTGTGACTCTTTTCCTCTGTCTTGACGATCAGGATGAGTATATAAAGGAAAATGCCATGATCGTGGAGGAAATTCTTCGCCAGCGTCTGGAGGGAATTAAGAATGAGGCCGGAGTTTATGTGACTCCTGCATTTCCAAAGCTGGTTTATGTGCTGGACGAGAATAACTGCTTAAAGGGCGGAAGATATGATTATATTACAAAGCTGGCAGTCAAGTGCTCTGCCAAGCGGATGTATCCGGACTATATTTCTGCCAGGAAGATGAAAGAGCATTACGAAGGAAATGTGTTCAGCCCTATGGGCTGCCGCAGTTTTTTGGCCCCATGGAAGGATGAAAATGGTAAATTTAAATTTGAGGGAAGGTTTAATCAGGGGGTTGTCAGCTTAAACCTGCCTCAGATCGGCATCCTTGCAAAAGGAGATGAGGAAACCTTCTGGAAGATTTTAGAGGAGAGGCTGGAGCTGTGTTATGAAGCTCTTATGTACAGACATAAGTCTCTGCTGGGAACCATTTCTGATGTAAGCCCTATCCACTGGCAATACGGTGCAATTGCAAGACTTAAAAAGGGAGAAAAGATTGATCCCTTGCTTTACAATGGATATTCCACTATTTCTCTGGGTTACATTGGCCTTTATGAAGTTACAAAGCTTATGAAGGGAGTCAGCCAGACAGTTCCTGAAGGTGAAGCATTTGCCTTGAAAATTATGAACCGCATGCGCAGGGCTGCGGATAAGTGGAAAGAAGACACCGGACTTGGTTTTGGCTTATACGGCACTCCGGCTGAATCTTTGTGCTACCGTTTTGCAAGAATTGACAGAGAGAGGTTTGGGAATATTACTGATGTGACAGACAAGGGTTATTACACCAATTCCTATCACGTTGATGTACGGGAGAATATTGATGCTTTCTCCAAGTTCACCTTTGAAAGTCAGTTCCAGAAGATTTCTTCCGGCGGCTCCATTTCCTATGTGGAGGTTCCCAACATGAAGGACAATCTGGAGGCCATGGAGGAAGTGGTAAAGTTCATTTACGACAACATCCAGTATGCGGAGTTTAACACCAAGTCCGACTATTGTCGGGAATGCGGCTTTGACGGGGAAATCATCATCAATGACGATATGGAGTGGGAGTGCCCTCAGTGCCATAACAAGGATAAGGCCAAGATGAACGTAACCAGAAGGACCTGCGGCTATCTGGGAGAAAATTTCTGGAATGCGGGAAAGACCAAAGAAATAAAATCCAGGGTTCTTCATCTGTAAACAGGAGGCAGTATCATGAATTATGCGGCCATTAAGCCTACTGATGTAGCCAATGGACCGGGCGTCAGGGTGTCCTTATTTGTCAGCGGATGTACTCATGGCTGTCCGGAATGCTTTAATCAGGAGGCATGGGACTTTCAGTACGGACAGAGGTACACGCCGGAAGTCCAGGCAAAAATACTGGAATATTTAGACCGTCCTTATATTGCGGGCTTAAGCCTTTTGGGAGGAGAGCCTCTGCATCCGGCAAACCAGAAGGAGGTTCTCTCTCTGGTCGATGCAGTGAAAAAGAGGTTTCCTGAAAAGAACATCTGGTGCTATACCGGTTATGATTTTGAACAGGATATTCTGGGTGATATGGCAGCCAGATATGAAGAAACCGGGAAAATCATAAGATGTATTGATGTGCTGGTAGACGGAAAGTTTGAAATTGAAAAAAAGGATTTAATGCTGCGTTTCAGAGGATCGTCGAACCAGAGACTCATTCGGGTGCCTGATTCCCTGATCTTGAAAAAGATCGTATTATGGGAGTAAAACAGGATAAACCAACGATGAATAAAATATGAAAAGAAAGCACCTTCTGGGGATAAGATAGAGATTATGGCAAAAATCACTTGACCCGGGACGGTGCTTTTTATACATAAACAACAAAAGAATAAGCCCGAATGCCATAGAAAAAGAACTTGCAATATTATTCCAATCAGTTATTCTGGAAGTAGAATAAACGAATAAGGAGAAAGCCGAAATGAATGTTGTGCTGGAAAGAGCAGAATCAGCATTGGAACTGCTGCCCGGTTTCCAATACCTCTATAGTGGGAATGCTGATGATTCTGTCCTGGAGTACCTGGTCAAAAAGAGCTGGGCAATAGAAACCCGGGCTGAGGAGATGGTCTTACGGGCAGAAAAAGCGGGAATGGACCGTTATGATATCTATTACACAGGATCTTATGAAGATCCGGTTGTTATAGAGACAATTATTGGAAAATGCAGACTGGTAGTCTCCAATTATAAAGAGATGGAACAAATTAATGCGGCAGCCGCTAAAGTTCTGGCTCCGGGGTATCTGGAGGTCATTGGCCTTTCTGTAATTCCTGATAATTACGGCGATGGAGAGCAGTCAGGATTTTCCATGGAGGAATTGCCCGACTTATCAGCATCGGCCAGAAAATTGCGGTCCATATCCATACGGGGCTGCTTTGTCCGGAGCAATACAGATGGCTTGTATGGAGAAAGCCTTGGAAGATATCTTCGGGATTGTTATGAAACAGCCAAACAGGTTACTACCATCATACCTTGCGGTATGTCCTATGTAAATGCCGGCAGTTGTATGGAACCTCTTTTTCAGACAATGCAGCACGGCGGTGAAATTCAGGAAGAGTTCAGAACTGCTGCTGACATCCTGGTCAACCAGAATCAGACAGCATTTTATGCGAAGCTGCTGATACAATAATTAGGAATCATTGCATTAAAAAATTTTAGCCGGGTAAGTCAGCGCCAAAATTATGGCGGCTGTCTCATCCGGCTAAATTACGGTTTGAAACAATTATTTTTTGTAGTAGGTTTCCTTTAAGGGCAGACTCTGCCTGAATTTTCCGTCCAGCCGGTAATATGCATGAGCACAGGCAGGAGCAGTAGGTATCATGCACAGCTCTCCGCAGCCTTTGGCACCGAGAGAGTAGGGGAGTTTATCCTCTTCTTTGGGTTCGCAGAGAATTACCTCTAGTTCAGGAATCTCATCTGCTCTCATAAAGCCAATGTTGCCAAATTTGCTTGCAGGATATCCATCCTGACATTTAAATTCTTCCGTTACGCCATATCCGATTCCCATAATCATGCCGCCTTCAATCTGGCCTTCGACAGATTGGATATTCACCGGAGTTCCCACGTCAAAAGCAGAAACAGCCTTGGTGATTTTTCCTTCTTCATCTAAGATGATGACCTGTGTTCCATAAGAATAGGATACATGGCTTACAGGATTATCCTTAATTGCTCCAAGAGGATCTGTTTTAGCAGAATATTCTCCAAAAAATTCCTGGCCCTCTAAATCGGAGACTGTCTTTCCTGTATCAAGAACGCATTTTAGCTTTTCTCCCACTCTGCGGGCGGCCTCCCCCGTAACTACGGTCTGTCGGGAAGCCGTTGACGTTCCGGAGTTTGGAGTACGTATGGTATCTGCGTGTTCAAAGACAAAGAGCGCAGGATTAAGTCCTGTTACATGACAAATTTCTGTTAAAACCATTTGCCCGATTCCCTGGCCCATACAGGAAGCAGAGGTGCGGATGTGTATTTTTCCCTGTTCTACAGACAAGAGGACGCGGCCCACATCCATCTTACCCATGCCGGTTCCTGCATTTTTAAAGCCGCAGGCAATGCCGGCATAAGGATTGGAATAATAAATATCTTTTACTGCATCAAGACATGCTTCCATATTGGTATTAAGATCAGCGGTCTGGCCGTTTGGAAGTACGTCTCCCGGCTTAATGGCGTTGCGGCGGCGGAATTCCCATGGATCAAGTCCAGCCATTTCTGCCAGCAGATTAATATTCATTTCCGTTGCATAACAGCTTTGGGTTACACCAAAGCCGCGGTAAGCGCCGGAAACCACATTGTTGGTATAAACGGACATGCCGAAAATATCAATATTCTGGTAATTGTAAGGTCCGGCTGCATGGGTACAGGCACGGTGGAGCACAGGGCCTCCTAAGGATGCGTATGCGCCGGTGTCGGCAATGATAACCCCCTTCATGGCGGTTAAACGGCCGTTTTCATCACAGGCAGTAGTGAATTCCATTTCCATGGGGTGGCGCTTTACATGGTAATTCAAGGATTCCTGACGGCTGTATTTCACTTTGACAGGCTTTTTGGTGTACCAGGCCATCAAAGAAGCATACTGCTGTACTGACATATCCTCCTTGCCGCCAAAACCGCCGCCTACTAAAGGAGCGTGGCAATGGACCTTTTCCTTTGGAATCTGAAGCATCTGGGCGCACTCTCTTTGAACGTCATAGACAGACTGGCTGGTGGTGTAAACAAGAAGTCCGTCTTCCCCTTCCGGAAGAGCCACACAGCATTCAGGCTCCATAAATCCATGCTCCTGCCAGGAGGTTTTATATTTTCTTGTAACTACATGTTTTGAATTTTTTATGGCTTCATCTGCGTTGCCCCGTACCAGATTGGCCCGGCTCATGATATTTCCATCTTCATGTATGAGAGGGGCGTCTCCCTTTAAAGCCTCATAGGGACTTGTAAGAGGGACAAGCTCTGTATAATCCACTTCAATGAGAGAGAGAATCTCTTCCAGGGATTCCATACGGTTTGTTGCAACCACTGCCAGGGCATTTCCCACATAACAAGTGATATCGCCTTCGCCCATAAGGACATCCCAGTCCTGCTTGATATGGCCGATTTTGTTGCAGGGCACATCCTTTTTGGTCAGGATTTCCACACAGTCCGGATGCTCCAGAGCCTTTGATACGTCGATCCGGTTGATCAGCGCCCTGGGATATTTGGAATAAAGACATTTTGCATAAAGCATGCCGGGCAGGTAAAGGTCATCTGTAAAAATTCCGGTTCCGTTAACTTTTTCCCCGGCATCAATGCGTTTGAAATGTTCGTTCATACGCAGGGTAGAAGGGGGGAGGGGAATTTCCAGTTGTTCCCTGAAAAAGTCAGCAGCCAAAAGAATGGCATCTTCAATTTTCTTATAACCCGTACAACGGCATAAATTTCCGCGTATGGCTTTCTTTACTTCTGCCCGTGTTGGTTCTAAATTGGTGTCCAGAAGGCTTTTGGCAGATAAAATCATGCCGGGAATACAGAAGCCGCATTGAACGGCTCCGGCATCTGCAAAACAGTGCTCATAGACTTCCATTTCCTCAGGGCTGACTCCTTCGATTGTAACAATATCTTTTCCTACCAATGTACTGATCTTGGGAACGCAGGCCTTTACCTTTTTTCCGTCAATTAGAACCGTACAGGTTCCGCAGGCTCCCTCGCTGCATCCATCCTTTGTGCCTGTCAGCTGCAAGTCATCCCTCAGGAAGCGCATCAGTTTTTTGTCATGGGGTGTTTCGTAGTCTTTTCCATTGATATGAAGTATGTACATATCTGGCTCCTTTCAGTTAAATCCCTTTTTCTTCTAAAAAATCCTTAAGCAGGTTCATGCAAACAGTTTTCCGGTATTCTGCGGAGACCCGTCCTCTGGTCAATATCATGCGTTCCTCGTATGCGGCCAGGAATTTTTCTTTTACAGCTCTGGCTTCTTCGATGGTTTTTCCCGTTATCATGGCTTCCAGATCTTTAAAACGGAGGACTGTGTCAGATACGGCTCCAAATACAGCCGCAAGGCTTTCAATCCGTCCATCCTTTATGGAGATCAGCCCTGCAAAGGCAACGCGAGAGATGGCGAGAGCATTCCTGCCTCCTACTTTTTTGTAGTAATAATTGTCCAGTCCTTTTTTGGGAACCAGGATTTCCACAATTAATTCCTCTGGTTTTAAACCCAGTTTTTTCCTGCCTTTATAAAAATTGTCAATGTCAACGATCCGCTCCCCCTCTGTAGAGGCAAGGCGCAGCTTTGCATCGCAGACATAGAGGATCAGAACAGAATCAGCTTTAGCTGAGCCATTGCCAATATTGCCGCCAAAGGTTCCGGTGTTGCGGATGGCAGGGGCAGCAATTCTGGATACAGCTTCTTTCATCAGGGGATGAATGAAGTCGGATTCCAGAGCCTGGGTAAAAGTAACACAAGGCCCGATGGATATATGATCAGCCTCTTCCCTGATCTGCTTTAATTCTTCCAATCCATTTAAAAACAGATAGGAGACATCTTTTCTGTTTTCAACCATAAGGTCTGTTCCGCCTGCATAGGGAACTGCATCAACGCGGTTTTTTATTTCCAAAGCTTCCTGTAAGGAAGTTGGTCTGTAGCCGTTTACCATAATCCATTTCCCTCCTCTGCAGCAATATGAACTGCCTTTACAATGGCGTTGTAGCCGGTGCAGCGGCATAAGTTGCCGGAAAGTCCTTCTCTTATTTCACTGTCCGTTGGGTGTGGTATCTTGCTTAAGAGAGCCTCGGCAGCCAGAACCATGCCTGGAATACAGAAGCCGCATTGAACCGCTGACATGGAGGCGAAAGCCTTATCCAGCACGGCAAAGCGCTCTGTTTCACGAAAACCTTCCATAGTGACAATAGCAGATCCTTCTGCAGCCCCCATGGCCACACAGCAGGAATTAACCAGCATCCCGTCCATCAGAACGGAACAGGCACCGCATTCCCCTTCCTTACAGCCGCATTTGACGCTGATGGCATGACATGTATCTCTTAAAACGTCCAGAAGACGGTCGGCTGCACTGCCATGATAAACAGTTTCAGTGCCATTTAACAGAAAATTGATTCCTTCCATTATAAACCCTCCTTCATAATCACTTTTATGGTATCCTCTGCTGTAAATGGAGCATGACTTAGTTTCAGCCCATGGCCCAGGGCCTGTTCTACAGCTTCCACATAAGCTCCTGGAGCTCCTACCAGAGGAAGTTCTCCGGCACCTTTGGCCCCATAAGGTCCGCCGGGATATTTTTCCACATGCAGCATGCATGTTAAGTTGGCTACATCGGCGGAAGTGGGAATTAAATAATCAGAGAAAGAGTTGTTGCGTATTCTTCCTTTCTGGTCATAATCCATAAATTCGGTTGAAGCGTAGCCGATTCCCTGGAGGAAGCC
Source organism: Clostridiaceae bacterium (assembly GCA_902363735.1). Lineage (GTDB taxonomy): Bacteria > Bacillota > Clostridia > Lachnospirales > Lachnospiraceae > Lacrimispora. The sequence continues at coordinate 60,419 of CABJBA010000001.1, read as the reverse complement.
TCCCTCCATCTGCCCGATGACAATGTTATAATCAATGGGTGTTCCAACATCAAAGCAGCCGTATGCTCCAAGAATCTCCGTCAGTCCGGTATAGGTGTCCACTTCTACCTCAATGGCACTGACTCCCCAGGCATAGGTAGGATAGGCATCGCCCTGGAATTTATCCAGATAGAAGGGAATAACAAAATCAGGCTCTTTGAAACGTTCTTCTACAATCTGATCTTCCCCATCTTTCCATTCTGTACGGAGTTTGATGGCACAGCGGCGGAGAAGCTCTCCAACGACCATCAGGGAACGGGAGGCAACGGTTGGGCCTGAGTCAGGAACCCTTGCCGTATCCGGCTGATCATAATAGACCTTTTCCAGAGGCAGGTTTAACTCTCTGGCAACGATCTTTGGAAAGGTTGTGCGGAGTCCCTGGCCGATTTCTGCGTTGGAAGCCAGAACCTCTACGGTGCCGTCAGGATACTTGTGCAGTTTGCAAACTGCCTTGATGTGATCCCGTTCACCGGAGCCGGTAAAGCCTGCTCCATGGAAATGCATGGAAATGCCGATCCCCCTGCGGTAGCGGCCTGTCTGCGGCTTGGTATATTCCAGGCGCTTTTTGCGGAAATCACAGGCCACGTCAATTTTCTGGATCATGTCAGGAATGGGCACAGGGAAATGATATCTGCCGGAGGTGGAAGTGGAGTCCCCCTGCTTGACAAGGTGTTTTTCCTTAAATTCCAGACTGTCTATTCCGAGGTCCATGGCAATATGAGCCATCATCATCTCTACAGCAAAAAATGTCTGAGGAGCGCCAAAGCCGCGGTAAGCTCCTGTTGGAGTTGTGTTGGTCTTTAAAGCCCTGCCTCTTACCTGAAGGTTTTCTACGTCATAGATTCCGCTGGAGCAGATGATTCCCCGTTGAAGCACTACTGCAGAAAGGGTAGTGTAAGCACCGCTGTTAAACTTCACATCAATATCCATGGCAGTTACTTTTCCATCTTTGACAGCTACCTTGTATTTGCAGAGAGAAGGATGACGCTTGGAACTGAATTCTAAATCCTCCCGGCGGTCAAAGATACAGCGTACAGGCGCATTTGCTTTTTTAGCGGCTACGGCTACCTGACATCCCAGAACAGACGGAAATGCTTCTTTGCCACCAAAGCCGCCACCGGTTACATCCTGTTTAATATGGACCTGGTCCGGACTGCATCCAAGGGCCCGAATGACGGCACCGTGAACATAATAAGGGCATTGGAGAGAGCCGTGGACAAACATCCGGCCGTTTTCCTCAGGTTCCGCTATTAAGCCCTGAGGTTCTAAATAGGCCTGCTCCTGGTAACCGGTGTTAAATTCCTCTTCGTAAATTTTGTCAGCTTCAGCGAAGGCTTTTTCCATATCTCCTTTGCCGAATTCATAATCAAAGAATACTGTTTCTGATTTGCGGATGTCCAGGACAGGCTCCAGCTCTTCATAATCGACCTGGATTTCAGACAGAATCCGGTCTACCTCAGATTCCTCAGGTCCAACTACCATTCCTATGGGTTCGCCTATGTATTCTACGGTTTCCCTGGCATAGACAGGAGTGTCATCCATTACGATGTTTACGTTGTTGTCCCCGGGAACATCGGACTGATCGACGTAGAAATAGCCGTCGGGAAGTTGAGGCACATGTACGGCCAAAAGCCTTGCATATGCCAGGGTGGAACGAAGCATCTTTCCTACCAGAACCCCGTTATTGTCGTAGTCGCCTACATAAACAGAGCGGCCGCTCATCTTTGGTTCATGGTCTTTTTTTACTACTGACTGGCTGATATGTTCCATTTTGCATTTCCTCCTTTTATATTTCGGCCGGGCAAAACCGGCTGATACAGACTTCATAATCTTCTCTGGTATCCAGATCCATCCAAACTCCTTCGTCATCCACCGGCACATGAATGATGCAATCTTCCTGCTGCTTCCAGATCTGCCTTAAGCCGCCTTCCCCACTGAAATTCAAAATAACATCCCGAAAGCTGGAATCAATTAAAGGCGGGTGCTTCCGGTATCCTTCCAGGGTGGGAAAGAGAACAGCAGGGCGGCCGGCAGGGCGGCTGTTCATCAGTTTTGCAAATGTGCTTTTTTTCACAACCGGCATATCCCCCGGAAGCAGAAAAAAAGATCTGCAGTGTGGCATGGCCTCAATACCACATTTAATGGAGGCCAGCATATCGGTTGTCTCATAGTTGTGATTGCGGGTATAAATAATTTCTTTTCCATATCGAAGGCGAAGGACAGATTCAATGTCTTCTCCCCGGTATCCAAGGACAACCACGACCTGATCTACTCCTGCTGACAGCAGACTGTCAACCGTGTTTTCAATCAAGGTTTTCCCCTTAAAAGGCATCAGTGGTTTAAACTCCCCCATGCGGCTGGATAAGCCTGCAGCCAGTATAAGACCGCAGACAGAACTGGCTTTTCGCATAAAAATCACCCCTTTTATAATGACACTATTATCTATGTTTCCTAGTGTTATTATAAAAGGGGTGTAGAAATGTTTCAAATTCTTTCTGACAGGTACTTGCATTATGTGAAAATTCCACTATCGTGAAACAAAGTAGTAAATTCATTTTGAGTAAATCGAAAGACTTTATCTTCCAAAAGAAGCCAGTTTATTAAAAACTGAAGGCCCTTTGGGGTCAGGGTGGTGTTTCCTCCCCGTCTGCCTCCGTGTTTTCGCTCCACTATCGGATAACCTGCCTCTGCTTCCAGTTTATTCAGCATATCCCAGGCCTTGCCATAGGATAAGGCCATGCGGTCGCAGGCGCTGCGGACAGAGTGAGTATCCAGTATGAGATACAGCAACAGCTTGATTCTGGTATTGAAAAAGACAGATTCCTTTTGAAGACTTAACTGGACCGTTGGATGCAAGAGGGCCTGGTTATGTTTTGTCAGACAGGCCTCCAACTGACTGCAGTCCCGCACAGTCATATGGATTCCCGGGTCATTTACCGGAACAAAGATACGGCGGTCTTCCATGGAAGAAATTGCGCCTCTTAAGCCTCCATTTCCTGAATAAGAAATGATCTGGGGAACAATATCTTCAGAAAGAACAAGAGGGTGGCCGCCCCTGTTTCTGCAGGACGGAACTATGATATCGCCCTCTGAGGCCAACAGGTGATTTAAAGTATCCGGAGTAAACATGGGAACATTTACCGGTGTAAAAACAATCCGGTCACATTTCCCTGACAGATATTGAAGACCTATTTTTACCGAGTCAAAAAGCTCCGGCTGCTCACAGTCTTCATTGGGAATAAAAATGACCCCATAGCTGGACAACTGGTATTTAACTTCCTCTTCCTGTGTTCCGGTTACAACTACAATAGGAAAAATACCTGCCTGCTGAAAGGAAATGACAATTCGTTTTATAATAGGAATTGTTCCAATCTGGAGCAGGGGCTCAGCATCTTTTTTACTGGCGGCTGCAATTACTCCGCCGATTCGGTTGATTTTCATATCAGATTTGCCTCCTGAATCAAATGATCTGTTTTAATGGTAACATGATGTTCATGCCTGGGCAAGTTTTATTTTGGCAATCTCTCATATATAAATTTTACTAAATTTTTATAAAATTCATAAATTTACTATAAAAAATAATTAGAGGACTCATAAAAATAGCAATTTTACACAAATGATGTTTAGCGATATAATAAGATTCAGAAAGCACTGCAGAGCTTGGACTAATAAAACATTGATTAAGGAGGATGGAAACGTGGGGATTGGTTTTATCAGTTTAATCGCAATCGTAGTAGGTCTGGCCCTGCTGGTATATCTGGTCTGTAAGGATACTTCACTGGTAGTGGCTCCGCTGCTGGCATCGTTACTGGTACTGCTCATTTCGGGCATGGATATTGTAGGGGGGATTACGGGAGCATACTCTTCTTCCATGGGAAGCTTCATCAGCAAAAACATGCTTATCATCATGATGGGAAGCATTTTTGGAGCCATGATGGGAGAAACGGGAGCTGCTCAGGACATAGCCCATAGTATGACGGGCGTTATTGACCGTTTGAAGTTCGGCAATAAAAAGTTTACTGCCATGATGATTCTGACGGCAGTATTTATGGTATTGAATTATGGGGGGATCAGCGGTTATGTTATCGTTTTCACTATGGTTCCAATATGCAAACGTGTTTTTAAGGAGTATGATATCCCATGGCACCTATATCTTGCCGTACATTCCTTCGGAAGTCTTGTAACGCAGGCCATGCTGCCGGGAACCCCTGCGGTACAGAATTTAATTCCCATAGAATATCTGGGAACCACACCTATGGCAGCTCCCTGGCTGGGAACTGCAACTGCAGTCGTGTTCTGCATTCCGGTATCAATTATTTACTGCTACTGGGCCTTGAGAAGGACAGAAAAAGTACAGGAAGACTTTTTAAAAACAGGAAATAAAATCAATGAGACGATTTTGGAAGAAGATAATGCCGGTCAGGGACAGCACGGGCCATTTTTGAAGGCTATTATTGCTCCGGTGGTGGTTCTTATCCTGTTAAATGTGGTGGACATGAACGCTCCCTTTGCCCTTCTTCTGGGTACTGTGACTGCACTGGGCCTTTACTTTAAACAGGTAAAATCCCCATTGGCGGCTGTCAGCAAAAGTTCTTTAAGCGGTTCTAAAATCGCCATCGGCATTGCCTCTATTGTTGGCTTTGGCGGCGTAGTGGCACAGACTCCCGGATATGAACTTTTAATCAGCGGACTCCAGTCCATTCCCGGATCTCCGCTCATCCAGTTGGTGCTGGCTGTTAATGCAGTTGCAGCTATTACAGGTTCCGCATCAGGAGGAGAGAGTATTGCCCTTGAAACCTTTGGACAGCATTATATGTCTATGGGTTATCCGCCGGAAGTGCTTCACCGTTTGACCGCAATATCATCCCTTGGTTTGGATTCCCTTCCTCATAACGGTTCTGTTGTCAATCAGATGGAATATACCAGACTGACTTATGCCCAGGGATACTTCCATGTATTCATGATTGCCTGTATCATACCTTTTATTGCAGGATTTGTGGCAGTAGGCTTTTATTCCATGGGAATTATATAGGAAAAACGGAAGACCGCCTTCAGCAGCTTTGAGGAAGGCGGTCTTGTCATAAAAGAAAAGGAGATACGGCAGTGGATATGTTTGATGTAGTGATTATTGGCGCCGGTGTGGTGGGTTCTGCGGTTGCCAGAGAGCTGTCCAGATACAATTTTTCAATCGGAGTGCTGGAAAAGGAACTGGATGTTGCCTGCGGCAATTCAAGCCGCAATACCGGTATGCTTCACGCCGGTTTTACCTATAAGCCGGGAAGTTTAAAGGCCCTGTGCGCGGTAGAAGGCAACCGGGAATTTGACCGGGTGGCAGAGGAACTTGATGTCCCTTTTCACCGCACGGGAAAGCTTGTGGTGGGATTTACGGAGCAGGACAGGAAAAATCTCTTAAAATACAAGGAAATAGGGGAGAGGAACGGCGTGGAAGGTATGGAAATCATCGGCAAGGATAAGATGAACCAGATCGACCCCAACGCAGGAGGAGAATTTGCCATGTATGTTCCTTCCTCTGGAATCCTGGATCCAATGCAGTATACCATTGCTCTGGCGGAAAATGCCTGTTTAAACGGCGTCCGGTTTTTATTGGGCTGTCAGGCAGTCAGCATTGACAGAGACAAAGAAAGCGGTTTTTACTCCATTGGCACAGAACACCATGGAGAGCGAAAAGAAATCAGAAGCCGGTGGATTGTCAATTGTGCGGGAATGTATGCGTCGGAAATATCACAGATGCTGGGATACCCCTATTATCCAGTGAAAGGGTTTAAGGGAGAATACTATGTTCTGGATAAAAAGGCTGGAAAATACCTGTCAATCCCCGTATACCCGGCCCCCAATGACAGGGGAGGATTTGCGACTCATGCCACACCCACCATGGACGGCAATGTGCTGGTAGGGCCTGACTCTTATATTACGGAAGACAGGGAGGATTACAAGGCGACCAAGGAACATATGGATGGATTGTTTGAGGATGGAAAGAAAATGTTTCCCCAGATGAAGCGGGAATACTTTATTCGCAATTTTGCAGGCATCCGGTGGAAGCGGTATGATCCTGATACCGGGGAAATCCTGGATTTTCTTCTGGAAGCTGATGAAGATCATCCTTGTACGGTCAATCTGGTGGGAATTGAGTCTCCCGGAGTGACCTGCGCTTTGCCGTTGGCCCGCCGTGCGGTTTCCATTATAGTCCAAAAGGAACATCCGGAGCCAAATCAGCAGTTTACCCCCTTCAGAAAGGGAATCAGACGGTTTTATGAAATGACCCTGGAACAAAAAGGAAAAGCAATTGAGGAAAACGGAGATTTTGGAGAAATTGTGTGCCGGTGTGAGAGTGTGACAAAGGCGGAGATTCTGGAAGCCATACATAATCCGTTGGGAGTTCATACCGTAACCGGAATCAAAAACAGGACCAGAGCTTCCATGGGAAGGTGCCAGGGTGGATACTGCGAAACCAGAATAACGGCTCTCATTGAAAAAGAATGCGGGGTTTTGGAAACACAGGTAAGGTACAATAAGGAACATTCTTATATTTTTACAGGAAAGGTCAGGTGAAAGGCTTGAAACCGGTTGACGTTATCATCATTGGAGGCGGTCCGGCGGGTCTGGCAGCCGCAGTGGAACTATACAGACAGGGAATTACGGATATCTGCATTTTGGAGAGGGAGCACCATTTGGGCGGAATTCTTCGCCAGTGTATCCATGACGGTTTTGGGCTGACCCGTTTTCAGGAAACTCTCAGCGGCCCGGAGTACGCCCAGCGCTTTATCGACCAGGTGGAGGAGTGGGGAATTTCCTATGTGACAGATACCACGGTCATAGAAGTGACGGCGGATAAGATTGTGTATGCGTCCTCCAGAAAAGGACTTTTAGAATATAAAGCAAAAGCAGTCATCCTGGCTATGGGATGCAGGGAGAGGACGAGAGGAGCACTGAGTATACCTGGTGAACGTCCATCCGGTGTGATGACGGCAGGAGTCGCCCAGTCCTACATGAATCTCCAAAATAAGTTGATAGGAAAGGAGGCGGTCATTCTCGGTTCCGGGGATATTGGAATGATTATGGCCCGCCGTATGACCCTGGAAGGAATCCGTGTCAAGGCAGTGTTTGAGATTCAGCCCTATGCCAGCGGCCTTCCCAGAAATGTGGAGCAATGCCTTAATGATTACGGTATTCCCCTCTATTTAAGCCATACCGTAACAGACATCATAGGAAGGGAACGGCTGGAAGGTGTAATGGTGTCCGAGGTGGATGGACAGATGAAGCCTATACCTGGTACAGAAAAAACATGGAGCTGTGATACTCTGATTCTTTCCGTGGGACTCATTCCGGAAAATGAGTTGTCTCTTGGGGCTGGAGTGATACTGGATGACAGAAGCAGGGGTCCCATTGTGGATGACAGCTATCAGACCAATGTTCCGGGAATCTTTGCAGCCGGAAATGTGCTTCAGGTTCATGATCTGGTGGATTTTGTATCCATGGAGGCAGAAAGTCTGGCAAAGGCAGCGGCAGAGTATGTCCGAATAAAAGAAAAAGAAAACTATTCAGAGTCCTGTATTCTGGAAGTGAAGACAGATGAAAACATCACTCATACCATTCCCCAGAAAATCAGTGGAGCCAGGGACTTTAAGCTGTCCATGAGGGTCAGAAGGCCCCTGAAGGACTGTGCTGTTGAACTGGTTCAAAACGGAAGGCTGATTCAGAGCAAGAAGATGAAAAAAGCTTTGCCTGCGGAAATGATACAAATTCAGGTAAAGTCTTCCCTTTTGGATAAAAAGGGCGCTTTGGAGGTGAGAGTGATATGCTGAAAGAATATGTATGCATTATGTGCCCCAGAGGCTGTGAGATGGAGGCAGAAACCAATGGGAAAGAGCTGATTTCTGTCACTGGAAATCTTTGCCCCAAAGGAAAGGATTATATTTTCCAGGAGCTGACAGCCCCCAAACGAAACATTGCAACCTCGGTGCTTGTTAAGGGAGGAGAACTGCCCCTGGCAAGCGTCCGCCTGACGAAACCCATACCAAGGGAGGATATTTTCCGGGCCATGGAGCAAATCAGAAGGACAGAGGTACAGGCCCCTGTTTTCATAGACCAGGTGATTATCGGAAATCTTCTGGGCACAGGGAGCAATGTGATTGCAACAAAGAATGTAGAAAAAATGGATTGATAAAAACAGGAGGTGCCAGTGATATGGAGGTAGTAAAGGGAGGAACGGTTTCCAGACTTGTCCGGGATGTGAAAATACCCAGGATGTTTCATGTAAGACAAATATTTCCCAGGGAAAAGATCGAACCGGATCAGATTCCTGCTGTTGTAGAAGCCCAGTTAAGCCAGCCTCAGTTCTCTTCTAAGATCAAACCAGGAATGCGTATTGCCATTACTGCGGGAAGCCGGGGAATCAGAAATGTGGATATTATAACCAAGTCCATTGTAGATTTTGTGAAATCCAGGGGAGGAAATCCTTTTGTTGTTCCTGCAATGGGAAGTCATGGAGGGGCCACGGCAGAGGGACAGAAGGAAATACTGGCCGGATATGGCATTACGGAAACAACTATGGGATGTCCTATTCGGTCTTCCATGGAAGTGGTGGAGCTGGGTTATTCCAGTCTGGGCCGCAGGGTTGTGATGGATAAGAATGCTTATGAATCCGATGGAATCATCATTTCCTGCCGTTTAAAGCCCCATAATGCATTCCGGGGAGCCCATGAAAGCGGCCCCTGTAAAATGATGACTGTAGGACTTGGGAAACAGGCGGGAGCAGAGGTGGTTCATAGCGATGGAATGGGAAAAATCGCTCAGAACATCCCGACTATGGCTGCGGTTGTTTTGGAAAAGGCCCCCATTTTATTTGCCATTCCCTGTATCGAGAATGCTTATGACGAAACCTGCCTTCTGGAGGCGATTCTTCCTGAGAATATATTGGATCGAGAAGCGGAGTTACTGACATATGCATTTTCCCAGATGCCCCGCCTGATCGTGGAGGAAGGGGATGTTCTGATTGTGGATAAGATTGGAAAGAACTTTAGCGGAACCGGAGTGGACCCTAACATAACGGGAACCTTTTCCACCGAATATGCTACAGGCGGTATTAAGGTTCAGAGAACCTGTTTTCTTAATTTAAGTGAAGAATCCCATGGAAATGCCTTAGGGTGCGGTTTAGCCAGTGCCATTACCAAAAAGATTTTTGACCAGATGGATATTGAGCAGATGTATCCCAACTGTATCACCAGCACAGTGCTGGCATCAGCCAGGATTCCATGTGTATTAGCCACAGATCAGGAGGCTATCCAGCTTTGCATCCGTACCTGCAATGGTTTGGATGGAAAAGAAGTAAGAGCGGTCCGCATCGCAAACAGTCTGCATATTGCAGATATTATGCTGTCTGAAGCGTACTATGAAGATGTGGTAAGCGGAACATATCAGGGGCTGGAGGCCTTAGATGAACCGGCTGAATTGGAATTTGATGAAGAAGGAAATTTAATCACAGTGATGTAGCAAATACCTCCCATGCAGGTGTTAGGGTTTCCTGTATGGGAGGCATGTTTACAATGTTTTAAGAGCACCAGTATTGGGAGGCCAGGTCAATAAAACGCCTTGCTGCCCGTGAAATATAGCTTCCGCTCTTATAAACGGCAACTGTTTCCCAGGAAGGATGGCCTGGAAGGGAAAAGGAACATATGCCGTCAGAACAGTCTTTGGCATAATATTCGGGAAGGATGCCGCAGCAGAGGCGGGCCTGTATCATCCGGGTGATGGTGTTGTAACGGGAGGTTTCAAACAGTATGTTGGGCTTAACATTCGCCTCGTCGAAAATCCGGTCAATCAGGGACCGGCCGGTGGATTCCTTGTAAATCAGCACAAAAGGCTCATACTGGACGGAAGAGATGTCCAGAGTGATGGATTTGTTTAAGCCTTCACAGGCACCTGAGGCCAGAGGATGTACGGAAGGGATTGAAAGAAGCATCTCCTCAGAACAGATGGGTATGTAATAATTATCAGGCATCTGATCCTTGCACAAGGTCTGAAAGCCAATATCCACGTCTCCGCTGGCAATGGCGGCCATCTGTTTTTTTACGCTCATTTCAAAGGGAATTACGGTGATTTCAGGATATTCAGCATGAAATACAGGATATACATGAATGAACATATCACTGCCCCTTCCGGGAGGAAAGGTGATAGAAAGACATCCCTTTTTCTGTTTTAAAAGATCACTTATCATGGCATATGTATCTTTTTTCGTCTGGAGCATATCTTTTGCATTGGCAATGTAGATTTCTCCGGCAGGGGTAAGGCGCCAGTTGGTGCGGGACCGGTAAAAGAGAGGGGTTCCCAGTTCTTTTTCCAGACGCAGCAGTTGTTGATTTAAAGCCGGCTGGGTAATAAAAAGCTTTTCGGCTGCCCTCGTGATGTTATTTTCCTCAGCTATTGCCAGAATGTACTCAATCTGCTTTGTGTCCATGGGTTTATGCCTCCTGGGTCCAATAATCTACTCTAATCATATCACGGCTGAAGGGCTCAAAGCAAGGCTGTCAATCAAAGAAAAATTTAGAGACGTATAATATCTATTAATTTTACACAAGGCACATTTCTATATATAATCAAAGTAAAACAATAAAAGATAATATCTGACAAAATAAAGGAGGGGCAGAAAATGGGTAAACCACTATATATAAAGATCAAGGAGCAGGATAACGTAGCAATTGCAGTCGATGAAATCAAGGCCGGAAGTGAGGTCATGGAAGGGGTATGGGCCAGACAGAATATTCCCCAGGCTCATAAAATTGCCCTTATTGACATACCAAAAGGAGGGGAGATCATCCGCTATGGGGTGATTCTGGGCTATGCGGTAACCCCCATATCAAAAGGGGATTGGATCAATGAGCATATGCTGGAGCTGCCGGAGCCTCCTGATGTGGACAGCATGGAATTCGGAACCAACCTGGTTACCGAGCTGCCGGAACCTCCTGTTGCGGTTTGGGAAGGATACACCAATCCAAACGGAGGGCCTGCCGGAACCCGGAACCTTCTGGGAATCAGCACTACCGTTCAGTGTGTAACCAGCGTATTGAATGTAGCAGTTGAAAAAATGAGACGGGAGCTGCTGCCCAAATACCCTAATGTAGATGATATTGTGCCCATCAATCACGCTTACGGATGTGGTGTTGCCATCGATGCCCCGGAAGCCAAGGTTCCCATCCGGGCTCTCCGCAATTTATCCAAGCATCCCAACTTTGGAGGCCAGATGATGGTAGTAGGTCTTGGATGTGAGAAATTCTCTGTGAATATGCTCTGCGATGAGGCGGACATTACAGAAGAAAATGTAATTATATTGCAGGATAAAAAAGGTTTTGACGATATGATCGGTTCCCTGATGGACATGGCGGAAAAAAAGTTAAAGATTTTAAATGAAAGAAAACGGGAACCTCTTCCTTTGTCTGATCTATTGGTGGGAATGCAGTGCGGAGGCAGCGATGCCTTTTCTGGTGTGACCGCAAATCCGGCAGCAGGCTATGCTTCTGATATGCTGGTAAAAGGTGGAGCCACAGTTTTATTTTCCGAGGTCACGGAAGTGAGGGACGGCGTGTATCTGCTGGCCCAGCGATGTGTGAACGAAGAGGTGGGAAAGAAGCTGGCAGAAGAAATGAAGTGGTATGATAATTATTTAAAAGAAGGTGACGTGGATCGAAGTGCCAATACCACTCCGGGAAATAAAAAAGGCGGATTAGCCAACATTGTGGAAAAGGCCATGGGCTCCATCACAAAGTCCGGCACCTCTCCCATTGTGGAAGTACTGTCCCCGGCAGAAAAGCCTACTAAAAAAGGACTTATTTATGCAGCAACTCCTGCGAGCGATATTGTCTGCGGGCCATGTCAGCTGGCAAGCGGCATCGGACTTCAGGTGTTCATGACAGGAAGGGGAACCCCCTACGGCCTTGCCATGGCTCCTGTGATCAAGGTATGCTCCAGAAATAATATGAAAGACCATTGGATGGACTTAATCGATGTAAATGCAGGCCCTATTGCAACCGGAGAGGCCACCATAGAAGAAATCGGAATATTGCTGTTTCATGAGATCATTGATGTGGCAAGCGGGCGTAAGCATACTTGTGCGGAAAAATACAGACTTCATAACGATATGTGTATATTTAATCCGGCTCCTATTACTTGAATTTTCTGCCTTCCGCCATATTCTCTGTCAGCCGGCAAGTGTTCAGGCACCTCCGGTGAAATAAGAAAATAAATACAATCAGTCATGACAGGCTGCTGCAAAAGGATATGCTTCTTTTGCAGCAGCCTGTGATTTTAGGAAGAGTGAAAAAGGGGATGCAAAAAAAGAATGATAATGGTATGATAAATAAAGATTGTGTATGGCAGGTACTTGGCAGAAAAAGAACAGACGAAAGAAACAAGAGGTATAGATCAATGAAAACCATAACCAGAAATAATATTACAAATATCCTTTCAAAGGAGAATCCACCCTGTGACAGCATAAAATCGGGAGAGACGGTTGTATTTGAAACTTATGACTGCTTTACCAACCAGTTTTTGCCTGAGGAATCCACTTTTGAAAATGTGGTGAGAAAACCTGGAAATCCGGCAACAGGCCCTCTTTACGTGGAAGGAGCAATGCCGGGAGACATGTTAAAGATCAAAATTCTGGATATTGAAATGGGTCCTGTAGGTATTGTTATGCTGGGGCCGGGAAGCGGAAGTGAAAAGGAAGAATTTCCTTATAAAGTATTAAAGAGGGTTCCTGTAAAAGACGGATTTGCCCTGTATAATGAAAAACTAAGGATCCCGGTAAAGCCTATGATCGGGGTCATTGGTGTAGCTCCTGAAGGAGAGGGTGTTTCCACCATCACTCCTATGGACCACGGCGGAAATATGGACTGCACCCAGATCAGAAAGGGGGTTGTCCTTTATCTGCCTGTATTTGTGGAAGGAGCTCTTTTATCTATGGGGGATTTCCATGGAGTGATGGGCGACGGAGAGGTGGAGGATTGCGGATTGGAGATTGAGGGGCGCGCCACGGTTTTGGTGGAGGTGGTCAGAAACAAAAACTGTGTTCCCTATCCCATGATTGAAACAGAAGACAGGCTGATTACCATTGCTTCCAGGGAGAGTGTTGAAGAGGCCTGGCGGGCAGCCACCAGGCAGATGTTTGACTTTATAAAAGAAAAAGCGGGCATGAGTAATGAGGATGCAGGCATGCTTTTGACTATAGCGGGAGACCTGGCGATTTGCCAGACAGTGAATCCTCTGAAGACAGTGAGAATGGAATTTCCCCGGTATATAACTCAGAGTTATGGTTTTGATTCCATTTCGGCAGAGTAAAACGGACTGAAATTTCTTGACAGCAGAAGCTTTTTGGACCATAATGATAAACAAATTATAAAAACTGACAGATATGCCAGTATGGGAATCCCCCCGGGGTATACCGGATGCCCAAAGTACATGGGCAGGGAAGAGGAAGCACCCTGCGGGTATACCGGATGCCCAAAGTACATGGGCAGGGAAGAGGAAAGGAAGAGTATATAATGCAGACAATCAGAATTGAAAAAACCGCTTGCCCCAAGGAAAAACCAGGCAAAGATAATCCATTGGTATTTGGAACCATTTTTACAGATCACATGTTTGAAATGGACTATGAGGAAGGAAAGGGCTGGTATGATCCCAGAGTCGTGTCTTATCACAAATTGGAGATGGATCCTTCTGCAATGGTATTTCATTACGGGCAGGAGATGTTTGAGGGTCTAAAGGCTTATAAGGCGGAAGATGGCCGTATTCTGCTGTTCCGTCCGGATAAAAACATTGAGCGTGCCAATAAGAGCAATCGCCGTCTTTGTATTCCCCAGATTCCGGAGGATTTGTTTTTGGAAGCATTGAAGACTGTGGTGTCTGCAGATCAGGACTGGATTCCCACAAAACCTGGAACATCCCTTTATGTCAGACCTTTTGTCATCGCAACAGATCCATATTTGGGAGTGAGGGCTTCTAATACTTATAAATTTATGATTATTTTGTCTCCGGTAGGTGCTTACTACGCCAGTGGCCTTGATCCTGTCAAGATCTGGATTGAGGACGAATATGTCAGAGCTGTAAATGGCGGAATCGGAGAGGCTAAGACAGGCGGAAATTATGTGGCTTCCCTGGCCTCTCAGGTAAAGGCACATGATGAAGGATATTCCCAGGTGTTATGGCTTGACGGAGTTCACCGGAAGTATATTGAAGAAGTGGGAGCTATGAACATTTTCTTTAAAATCAATGGAGTTGTGGTCACACCTGAATTAAACGGAAGCATTCTCCGGGGAGTTACCAGAGATTCTGTCCTGGCCCTCTGCAGGGAATGGGGAGTGACGGTAGAAGAACGAAAGATTTCCGTGGATGAGGTAGTTGCAGCAGCAGAGTCAGGAGCCATGGAAGAATGCTTTGGGACCGGAACAGCCGCAGTTATTTCTCCGGTGGGAGAGCTGCGGTTTGAGGATGACAGAATGCCTATCGGAGGCGGTAAGATCGGAGAACTGACCCAGAAACTTTACGACACTATAACGGGAATCCAACTTGGTGCAGTAGAAGGGCCAAAAGGCTGGACAGTGGAAGTAAAATAAATATATTGATGTCCGGCGGTGCCTGTTGCGGTGCCGCCGGAACTTTGATGTAAACAGGGGATTTTCTCAAGATATAAAATACAGTAAAGAAAAGAGATCGTTCTATGGCAGCAATATTAGCAAAGGCAGTTGCATTTGTAGCAATAATTGCAATGGGTTATTTGCTTAAACTAGCAGGATTTTTCCGAGCAAAAGATTTTTATTTGTTTTCAAAAGTAGTCATTAAAATCACACTTCCGGCAGCCATTGTGTCTAATTTCAGCAAGATTACGATGGAGTATTCTTTGTTAGTCATGTGTGCAGCCGGACTTTTATGCAACCTGGTCACGATTGTCATCGGTTATCTGATGAATCTTTCGAAATCAAAGGAAACGAGAGCCTTTGTCATGATTAACATGTCAGGTTATAATGTGGGGAACTTCACTATGCCCTTTGTGCAAAGTTTTTTAAGCCCCATGGGATTTGCAGTCACAAGTCTTTTCGATGCGGGAAATGCCGTCATGTGCACTGGAATCAATTATACCTTGGGCAGTATGGTGATTGGAGAAGAGGAAAAGCCCTCTTTGAAAAATATTATGCGGAAGCTGTTTTCCTCTGTTCCTTTTGATGCTTATGTGGTCATGACTCTTTTAGCTATGTTAAAGATCAAGCTTCCTGCAGTGCTTCTCAGCTTTGCAGAAACTGCAGGGGCTGCCAATGGGTTCATTGCCCTGCTTATGCTGGGCATTGGTTTTGAAATACGGATGGATAAAGAAAAAATAGCCCAGATCATTATAATCTTGGCCACCAGATACGGACTTGCCATCCTCATGGCACTGGGGTTTTATTTCCTTACTCCTTTTGGATTGGAAATACGCCAGGCTTTAGTCATTGTTTCCTTAGGGCCCATATCTTCGGTAGCTCCGGCCTTTACAGGAGCCTTAAACGGAGATATAGAAATGGCCAGTGCCATTAATTCCATGTCGATTATCATAAGTATTGTGGCGATTACAGCTGCTCTGATTATCCTGCTGTAAAAAAATCACCGCCTACTTGACAAACAATTTCATCGTGTTATAATTTGAGTATAAATTAATATGAAAGCGTTGATGAGACCAGTATCATATCAGAAAAGTTCAGAGAGAGGCCCATTTGGTGAAAGTGCCTTACCGGAATGCTATGAGAAGACCAGCTCGGAGTGTCCTTAATGGGGAACGGTGATTCCGTTATCATCACAATGAAGTGGTTTGAGCGTTTTTTCGTTCATTCAATCAAGGGTGGAACCGCGATTCCTGTAGTTGAGTCGTCCCTTTCTATATGGAGGCATATGGAAAGGGACTTTTTTATTTGTCAGAAAAGGAGATTAAAAGATGAAGATTACATTAAAAGACGGCTCAGTCAAAGAATATGAGCATGCAATGTCAGTTATTGACATTGCCTCTGATATAAGCGAAGGCCTGGCCAGAAATGCATGTGCAGGTGAAGTGGATGGAATCGTTGTGGATTTAAGAACCGTTGTAGATAAAGACAGCAGCTTAAGTATTCTCACGGTTAATGATAAGGCAGGTCTTTCGGCTTACCGCCACACGGCCAGCCATGTTCTGGCTCAGGCAGTAAAAAAGCTTTACCCGCAGGCAAAGCTGGCAATCGGGCCTTCTATTGAAAACGGCTTTTATTACGATTTTGATATCCCCTCTTTTTCAAGAGAGGACTTAGATAAAATTGAGGCCGAAATGAAGAAGATCATAAAGGAAGGTGCTAAAATCCAGCGGTTCACCCTTCCGAGAGAAGAAGCTATTAAATTTATGGAAGAAAAGGGAGAGCCTTATAAGGTGGAACTGATTCAGGATCTGCCGGAAGGAGAGGAAATTTCCTTCTACAGCCAGGGGGATTTTACTGATCTCTGCGCAGGCCCTCATCTGATGAGCACAAAGTCCATCAAGGCATTTAAGCTGACTTCCTCTTCAGGTGCTTACTGGAGGGGCAGCGAGAAAAATGCTATGCTGACACGTGTTTATGGAACTGCTTTTTCCAAAAAGGATGAGTTAAATGAATATCTGGAATACCTTGCAAACATCAAAAACCGGGATCACAATAAGTTAGGCCGGGATTTGGAAATCTTTGCAACGGTTGATGTCATTGGCCAGGGACTTCCCCTGCTGATGCCCAAGGGGGCCAAGATTGTCCAGACCATGCAAAGATGGATTGAGGACGAGGAAGAGAATAGAGGCTATATGAGAACCAAAACTCCTCTTATGGCAAAAAAGGATCTTTACATTATTTCCGACCATTGGGATCATTATAAGGAAGGAATGTTTGTACTTGGAGACGAGGAACATGATGATGAGGTATTTGCGCTTCGTCCCATGACCTGCCCATTCCAGTATTACGTTTACAAGCAGAGCCAGAAGTCCTACCGTGATTTGCCGTGCAGATACGGTGAGACCTCCACGCTGTTCCGGAATGAGGATTCGGGAGAGATGCACGGTCTGACACGTGTGCGTCAGTTTACCATTTCGGAGGGACATTTGATTGTCCGTCCTGACCAGATAGAAGAAGAGTTTAAGGGGTGTGTAGATCTGGCAAAATACTGTCTGACCACTCTTGGGCTGGAAGGCGATGTAACTTATCAGATGTCCAAATGGGATCCTGACAAAGCAGATAAATATCTGGGAACTCCTGAGACATGGGATGAAGTACAGGATATGATGAGAAAGATTCTGGATCATATCGGAATCGAATATACGGAAGCAGTGGGAGAAGCAGCTTTCTATGGCCCCAAGCTGGATATTCAGGCTAAAAATGTATATGGCAAGGAAGATACCATGATCACCATTCAGCTGGATATGTTCCTGGCAGAGCGCTTTGACATGAGTTTTGTGGACCGGGATGGAACGAAAAAACGTCCTTATATCATTCACAGAACCTCCATGGGCTGTTATGAGAGAACGTTGGCATGGCTCATTGAGAAATACGAGGGCGCATTCCCTACATGGTTATGTCCCGAGCAGGTCCGTGTGCTTCCGATTTCTGAAAAGTACCATGAGTATGCACAAAAGGTAGTAGGCCGGTTAAAGGAAAATGGCATTTTGGCAACAGTTGATGAAAGAGCAGAGAAAATCGGCTACAAGATTCGGGAAGCCCGTCTGTCAAAGATTCCTTACATGCTGGTAGTAGGGCAGAAGGAAGAAGAGGAAGGTGTGGTCTCAGTCCGCAGCCGCTTTAACGGCGATGAAGGACAGCGTCCTCTGGAGGATTTTATCGATGATATGTGCCGTGAAATCCGTACAAAGGAAATCAAAAAGGTAAATGTATCTGAAGAAACAAAATAAATTTGTGTCTGAATTTGAAATGGTCAGGAAGTATTCGTGAGAATATTTTCCTGACCATTTGTGCACACTACCTCCTGAACGGTCAGTTCAAATTTTATAAGAAATCAAAGGAGGTCACAGGTCATGACAAAATTAGACTGTAATGTTACAAGCTGTATTCATAATTCTGATAGCTGCTGCTGCAAATCTGCTATTATAGTAGAAGGAAACCAGGCAAAGGATTCCTATGATACATTTTGCGGAAGCTTTGATGAAAATAAGGATGGTTCTTTCCGGAACGTGTTTAAGACTCCGGAAAGCAAGCTTGAGGTAGACTGTGAGGCATACAACTGCGTATATAACGAAGACCGCCACTGTTCAGCAGATCACATCGGAATTGCAGGAGACGGAGCCAGGGAAGCAGGCCACACGGAATGTTCCACATTCAAGACCAGATAAAGACAGGAAAAATAAAATGCGTTGGGGATTGTCCCTGACGCATTTTGCTTTTGTATCACAAATATTTGTTTTGAAGGAACATAATCCCCTCTGTCTGGTTATTTATGGTAAAATAAATAAAAACAACTTGTGCAGTGGTGCATACAAGTTGTAAATTGGTATTAAGAGAATGTTGAATTACTCTATGGAACAAATTTAACAAAAACATAAAAAAGAGAGGGGTATTTAATATGGAAAAGAAAACGTACAAATTTTGGTTTGCCACGGGTTCACAAGACCTTTATGGAGAAGAGTGCCTAAGAAATGTGGCAGAGCATTCCCGGATTATTGTAGAGAGGCTCAATGCATGCGGTCATCTTTCCTTTGAAGTAGTTTTAAAGCCGGTTCTTATAGATAATGTTTCCATCCGCAGTCTGTTTAACCAGGCCAATGGGGACGAGGAATGTGCAGGTGTTATTACGTGGATGCACACTTTTTCTCCAGCCAAATCCTGGATTTTAGGACTTCAGGAATACAGAAAGCCTCTGCTTCACCTACATACCCAGTTTAATCAGGAAATTCCTTATGATGCCATTGACATGGATTTTATGAATGAGAACCAGTCCGCACACGGGGACAGGGAGTTTGGCCATATAGTTACAAGAATGGGAATTGAGAGAAAAGTCATTGCAGGCTTTTGGGATGACCAACAAGTTCAGGAACGGATAGGTTCCTGGATGAGAACTGCGGTGGGAATCATGGAAAGCAGTCATATCCGTGTCCTCCGTATAGCGGATAACATGAGAAATGTTGCAGTTACCGAGGGAGATAAAGTGGAGGCCCAGATAAAGTTTGGCTGGGAGATCGATGCTTATCCGGTCAGTGAAATTGAGGCTTATGTAAGTGATGTGGCAGCAGGGGATATCTCGGCTTTGGTAGAAGAGTATTACAGCAAATATGAAATCCTGCTGGAGGGAAGAGACCCTCAGGAATTTAAGAAACATGTGGCTGTCCAGGCGCAGATTGAGCTGGGATTTGAGCGTTTCTTAATGGAAAAAAATTATCAGGCCATTGTCACTCATTTCGGAGATTTGGGAGCATTAAAGCAGCTTCCGGGTCTTGCAATCCAGCGCCTGATGGAAAAGGGATACGGCTTCGGAGGCGAGGGAGACTGGAAAACAGCGGCTATGGTCCGCCTGATGAAGATCATGACAGCTGATATTAAGGATGCAAAGGGTACTTCTTTTATGGAAGACTACACCTATAACCTGGTTCCGGGAAAAGAAGGTATTCTTCAGGCTCATATGCTGGAGGTTTGCCCCTCTGTTGCCAATGGGAAAATAGGAATTAAGGTAAATCCTCTGTCCATGGGTCAAAGGGAAGATCCTGCCCGCCTTGTATTTACGGCAAAGGAAGGAAGAGGAATCGCAACCTCTCTTATTGACATGGGCAACCGTTTCCGTTTGATTATCAACACAGTGAACTGCAAAAAGACAGAGTATTCAATGCCTAAGCTTCCTGTTGCGACCGCTTTCTGGACACCGGAGCCAAACCTGACTACCGGAGCGGAAAGCTGGATTCTGGCCGGTGGTGCCCATCACACAGCATTTTCCTATGATCTGACAGCAGAGCAGATGGGAGACTGGGCTGATGCTATGGGCATTGAAGCTGTTTACATAGACGAAAATACAACCATCAGAGATTTGAAAAATGAATTAAAGTGGAATTCTGTAGTATTCCGTTAATCAGGTGATCAAAAGGTAAGAGGAGGGGGTTTCAATGGATAAAAATATAATTGCAGAGGCCATACGGGAAGGCAGGACTGCCCTTGGCGTGGAGCTGGGCTCTACCAGGATCAAAGCTGTACTGGTGGATGAAAATCATGAACCCATCGCTTCCGGAAGTCATGAATGGGAAAACCAGTACGTGGATGGAATCTGGACCTATTCGATTCCCGATATATGGAAAGGAGTACAGGACAGCTACCGTAAGATGGCGGAAGCTGTAAAAGAGCAGTACGGAGAGACTTTGACAAATGTTGGTGCCATCTGTTTTTCTGCCATGATGCATGGGTATATGGCATTTGATAAAACGGGGGAGATTCTGGTTCCTTTCCGAACCTGGAGAAATACCATGACAGGGGTTGCTTCTGAAAAACTGACGGAGTTGTTTTCCTATCAGATTCCTCAGAGATGGAGCATCGCCCATTTATACCAGGCCATTCTCAACAAAGAGGCACATGTGCCGGAGATTGATTATCTCGTCACTCTGGAAGGATATGTCCATTGGAAACTGACCGGAAAAAAGGTGCTGGGAATCGGAGACTGCTCAGGCATGTTTCCCATAGACAGCAGCACAAAGGACTATCATGATCGGATGGTGGAGTTGTTTGACGAACTGATTGTCTCTGAAAATCTGCCCTGGAAGCTTCGGGACATTATGCCTCAGGTGCTGACAGCAGGAGAGAAAGCCGGAACACTGACAGAAGATGGAGCAAGGCTTCTTGATGTAAGCGGAAATTTAAGGGCAGGAATTCCCTTGTGTCCGCCTGAGGGAGATGCAGGAACGGGAATGACCGCCACCAACAGCGTAGCCAGAAGGACGGGAAATGTATCTGCCGGAACCAGTGTATTCGCCATGGTGGTGCTGGAAAAAGAACTGTCAAAAGTTTATTCTGAAATTGATCTGGTGACAACCCCTGCCGGAGATTCGGTCGCCATGGTTCATTGCAACAACTGCACTTCGGATTTAAATGCCTGGGTATCCCTGTTTGGTGAATTTGCGGAAACCATGGGAATAAAAACCGATAAAAACACCTTGTTTTCCAATCTTTACCGGAAAGCCCTGGAAGGTGACAAGGACGGCGGCGGCCTTCTTTCTTACGGATATCTTTCAGGAGAGCATATTACCCATTTTGAAGAGGGGCGGCCTTTGTTTATCCGCACCCCTGAAAGCCGCTTCAGCCTGGCCAACTTTATGAGAGTACACTTATATACGGCTTTAGGAGCTTTAAAGATTGGAATGGAAATCCTGGATGACGAAGGGGTTAAACTGGATGTTCTTTTAGGGCATGGCGGTCTCTTTAAGACAAGGGAAGTGGGACAGCGGATCATGGCTGCTGCCATGGGTGTCCCAGTCTCTGTTATGGAGACTGCAGGAGAAGGAGGAGCCTGGGGAGCTGCACTTCTGGCTTCTTATATGATCCGAAAGGATGAAGAAGAGTCCTTGGATCATTATCTGGCAGAAAAAGTATTTCACGGGAAATCGGGAATCAGGATAGAACCGGACCTTGAGGATAAAGCGGGTTTTGCTGTTTTTATGGATCGTTACAAAAAAGGACTTTCCGTTGAACGGGCTGCAGTGGACAGTTTAAAGTGATTGCGGAAGAAGAGAGGAAGGGTTTGACATGCTGAAAGAATTAAAAAGGGAAGTATTTGAAGCCAACATGGAACTTCCCAGAAAAGGGCTTATTACTTATACCTGGGGCAATGTCAGTGGCATTGACCGCAAAAAGGGCCTTTTTGTCATCAAGCCCAGCGGAGTGGATTACGAAAAGCTTACTCCGGAGCATATGGTAGTCATAGACATGGAGGGCAATAAGGTGGAGGGAGAATTAAATCCTTCCTCAGATACTGCCACTCATTTAGAGATTTACAAAGCATTTGAAGCTGTAGGAGGAATCGTCCATACTCATTCGCCTATGGCTACCTCCTGGGCTCAGGCGGGAAGGGCTCTGCCTTGCTATGGCACCACCCACGCAGATTATTTCTTTGGTGAAATTCCATGTGTCCGAAATCTATCAAAAGAAGAGATTGAGGAAGGGTATGAAAGAAATACGGGACTGGTGATCATCGAGACCTTTAATGGAATGAATCCTATGCACGTTCCTGCTGTTTTGTGCAAAAATCACGGGCCTTTTACATGGGGAACTGATGCGGCTGATGCGGTTCATAATGCTGTTGTTTTAGAGGAAATCGCTAAGATGAACCTTATAACTGAGTTGTTAACCCCTGGGGTGACACCCGCTCCTCAGTGCATGCAGGATAAGCATTTTATGCGAAAACATGGGCCCAATGCATATTACGGACAGAATCAGGTGTAAGGAGCTCAATATGGCGGAGGACAATGGTAAAACAAAATATTATGTGTTGATGGAAGAGTTAAAAAGGGACATTGTTTCAGGAAAAAGAAAGCCGGGAGATCGTCTTCCTTCGGAGAACGAACTTTCGGCCTCCTGCCATGTCAGCCGTCATACGGTAAGAAAAGCACTTTCTATCTTGGAAAAAGAGGGGTTCATAGAGGCGGAGCATGGCCGGGGAACCTTTGTCTCCAGAAAGCCGGTCGGAAAAAAAGGTTCGGGCAATATTGCAGTGATTACAACATACTTGTCTGACTATATTTTCCCCCGGTTAATCCAGGGGATTGACGGTGTACTCACGGCAGAAGGTTACAGTATCATACTGAAAAATACGGGAAACAGCAGGCGCCGGGAAATCAAGTGCATAGAGGAAATTCTTGAAAAGGATATTGACGGTCTTATCATCGAGCCCAGCAAGAGCGAGATCATGTGCAGGCACAAGGGACTATACGAAAAACTGGATTTTTACCGGATTCCTTATGTATTCATACAGGGATATTATAATCAGATGAGGGATAAGCCCTATATCCTGATGGATGACCGAATGGGCGGTTATCTGGTCACCAAGTATCTTCTTGATCTGGGACATAAACATATTTTAGGAATATTCAAAGCAGATGACAGCCAGGGAAAGGACCGGCACAAGGGCTATGTAAAGGCGCTTCAAGAGGCGGGATTTCTTTATGATCCGGATATGGTGATATGGTTCCATACGGAGGATCGTTTGGAAAAGCCTTCAAGCATTTTAAAATATATGCTTGAAGAGGGGGATCCCATAGACGGTATTGTCTGCTATAATGACCAGATTGCATTACAAATCATAAAAACCATTGAAGAAAGCGGACGTTTAGTTCCGCTGGATATTTCTGTTACAGGCTATGACAATTCCTTTATAGCAGAAAACGGAATGGTGAAGCTTACCACCATTGCCCACCCGCAAGAGCATTTGGGGGCCGTGGCAGCGGAGCTCCTTTTGGAAAAACTGAATGATATTTCTGATGAGGAGAGCAAAGTAGAACGTATTCTGAAACCAAAGTTGGTGATCCGGGAATCCTGCAGGGACCGCAGAGAGAATACCTAAAAGGAAAAGAAACCGGAAAATTCTGTATGACAGATCCTTATAGACATGCAGAACAGGGGGGATAGGAAATGGTTAAAATATTTCTTGTAGAAGATGAAAAAATAGTGCGAGAGGGTATTAAGAACGGAATTCCATGGGAAAAATACGGGTTTGAGTTTGCGGGCGAGGCTTCTGACGGGGAACTGGCCTATCCTTTGATTTTAAAGTCAAGACCGGATATTCTGCTGACCGATATCCGGATGCCATTTATGGATGGACTGGAACTGGCTGAAATGGTAAAAAAAGAGATTCCCGGCATTCATATCATGTTTTTCAGTGGCTATAATGATTTTGAGTATGCAAAGCGTGCTATAAAAATTGGAGCGTCGGATTATCTTTTAAAACCGGTCACCAGTGCCCAGCTATTGGAGGCCCTGGAGCGCATGAGTGACGCCGTCATGCAGGAGAGAAGTGAGAGGGGTTACAAACTGGAGTTTTTAAAGCAGCAGGAAGAGCGGAAGCGAATGGAAAGAGACAGGCTGTTTGACACCATCCTGTCGGGAAAAATGGGACTTCAGGAAATTCTTTTAAAGGGACAGGAGCACAACCTGTCTTTAAGTGTGCCCCTGTATAATTTGATCCTGTTCCAGGCAAAGGATTCCGGCAGTCAGGAACAGTATTCAGGTGAAGGAGTGATCTTTGACGAAAGATTAAAGGAGGAGCTGGACAGCCGGGAAGACGTTATCGGTTTTAACAGGCTGACAGAAGGATACGCCTTTCTGGTAATGGGAAATGATCCTGAGGATTTAGAACAGAAAGTTTCTTTGTGGAAACAGCTTTTGGTACGGTTGGTGAGGAATTGTCATGGTCTGGAGTATTTCGGGGGAATCGGAATGCCTGTCCCCAGACTTGGCGAGATTAAGGCTTGCTTTAAGGCTGCAAGCAGGGCTTATGCCTGTCGCTACATGCTGGAGTACAACCAGTTTCTCACAGCAGAGGAGGCCATCCGTCTTCATGACGATTCCCAAAGAATCAGCGTGGCGGGAATGGACATGAACCGGCTGAGCAGAGATATTGTTCCCAACTTCCTTAAAAATGGTTCCGCACCTGAGGTAAAGTATTTTGTGGAGGAATACGTGGACGCCTGCGGCAATAATTTTAAATCTCTGATATTCAGGCAGTACATCCTGATGGATGTGTATCTTGCGGTGGTGGAGTTTGTGACTCAGCTGGGTTTTGAGCCGGAGCAGGTGATAAAGGAGATTGGAGAAGTCCAGGCTCTTCAGCCCAGCGCTGGCTCTGAGGAGTCGGCGGTTTCTTATATCAGAACCATACTTTCCAAAGCCATTGCCTTAAGGAATACCTGCTCACGGAAAAAGTACCGGCAGGTTCTTGACAAGGCCAGAGATTATATGGGAGCCCATTACCAGGATGAAGATATTTCTTTAAATACGGTAGCTTCTACGGTCAACATCAGCCCCAACCATTTCAGCACCATTTTTAGCCAGGAAATGGGCATCACTTTTGTAGAATATTTAACAAAACTGAGAATGGATATGGCAAGGGAGCTTCTGCTGAAAACAGATTTAAGAACTTCGGAAATCGGTTATGAGGTGGGCTATAAAGACCCTCATTATTTCAGCTATTTATTCAAGAAGACTCATGGAATCACCCCGAAGGCATTTCGGTCAGGAGGAGAAAATGAAGCGCAAGCGTGATTCGATCAAAGCCAAAATACATTCCATGCAGGCTATTGTATTTATCCCAGTCATCATTATGATTGGGATATTGCTGTATATGATGGCATGGCAGAATGAACAGTACCGGCAGAGCATCCGGAACTTAACCTTGGCTACGGAGTTTAATTTTGATTTTAAATCCAATATTGATTATAAAATGTACCGAATTGTCATAGGGGCGGATTCCTTTGATTTTTTAAATCCTCACGGGGATTTGGAAAGTTCCAGAATGCTGTTTGAGCAGCTGAAGGACTCAACACCTCAGGAGAGCAGCAAAAAGGGACTGGACGGCATTCTGGTCCTGATCGGCCTCCTGGAAAAACGGATTGAGGATATCCGAACCAGCAGTGTTATTGGTGATTATGACCGGAATATGGAGCGGTTGGACAAGGATATTTATGTTATTACTGATCTGATTGAGGAAACCATGTCCGACTACATATACAGTGAGACAAAAAACCTGGAGTCCATGCGAAAGAAGCTGGATGCCCAGATTCGCCAGGTCATAGCCTTGTGTATAGTGATTTGCGCTTACATCATTGTGTTCCTTATGGTTTCCTTCACCTCCTTTGGAAAGAAGATTACAAAGCCCATCGAGGAGCTATGTGCCTATACT
Organism: Clostridiaceae bacterium; assembly: GCA_902363735.1. GTDB lineage: Bacteria > Bacillota > Clostridia > Lachnospirales > Lachnospiraceae > Lacrimispora. The sequence goes on along the minus strand of CABJBA010000001.1, from coordinate 34,475 downwards.
ATGGAGATTGCCAGCGGAAGTTTAAAGGTCAGTGCACCTAAAAGCAATATTGAAGAAATCCAGACATTAAGTGAACAGTATGACCATATGGTGCTTCGAATCGGGGAACTGCTTGACCATGTAAGGCAGGAGCAGGAACTAAAAAGGAAAACGGAGTTAAAACTTCTTCAGGCCCAGATCAACCCTCATTTTCTTTATAATACCCTGGATACCATTGTTTGGCTGGCAGAGGGAAAACGTCATCATGAGGTGGTGGAAATGGTAACGGCTCTTTCTTCATTCCTGCGTATGGGACTTAATAACGGTAAGGATTTTATTGCCATAAGGGGTGAGGCAGAGCATATAAACAGCTACCTTCAGATCCAGCATTTCCGGTATGAAGATATTCTGGATTACGAGATTGATTTTGAGGAGGGAATTATGGATTTTTCCATTATGAAGCTGACTCTTCAGCCTATTGTGGAAAATGCCCTTTATCACGGCATCAAGAACTGCAGGAAAAAGGGGTTTTTAAAGATCAGCGGTTGGCAGGAAGGAAAGGCTATATTTTTAAAGGTAGAAGACAATGGAATCGGTATGAAGCCTGAGGCCCTCTTAAAAATGCAAAAGCTGGTGAGCAGGGGCGGAGAGGATGTGGACCTGCGGGAGGGCTTTGGCATTGCCAATGTAGCAGAGCGGATCAGGCTTAATTTCGGAGCGGACTATGGGCTTTCCGTGGAAAGCATATACGGGGTTGGGACCTCTGTCACGGTACAAATTCCGGCGGTTCAGAGATATGCTTAAAAAAATCAACCTTTTTCCGAAAAAATCCCACCTTTTAAAGGAATACGCTTTAAAGGCGTAAGAAAGCTAACTGTTTGCTGAAGATATTGCATTGAGAAAAACGGGAGTAAAAGTTATGATACAGGCAGATAGAAAAAGAGCAAACATTATATTAAATGGAGGGAAAGATATGAAGAAAAGATTATTCAGCATTATGACGGCGGCAGCTATGACGGCAGCTGTAGTTTTATCCGGCTGCAGCGGCTCCCAGACAGCGGCTACCACAGCGGCGGCTCCAGCAGAAACCAAGGCAGAGGCCCCAGCAGAAACCAAGGCGGCGGAAACTACCAAGGCAGCAGCAGGAGAAACCACTGGAAAACAGATCGTAGTGGGATTTTCTCAGGTAGGTGCAGAGTCTGACTGGAGAACAGCAAATACCGAATCAATGAAATCCACTTTTACGGAAGCTAACGGCTATAAGTTGATTTTTGACGATGCCCAGCAGAAACAGGAAAACCAGTTAAAGGCAGTCCGCAACTTTATCCAGCAGGATGTAGATTATATCGTGATCGCTCCGGTTACTGAAACCGGATGGGATACTGTTTTACAGGAAGCAAAGGATGCTGGAATACCAGTTATTATTGTTGACCGTATGATTGATGTATCTGATGATTCCTTATATACTGCATGGGTTGGCTCCAATTTCCTTCAGGAAGGCTATGATGCAGTTGCATGGCTTGATGAATACTTAAAGAAGAGTAACCGTGCAGACGAAGAGATCAATATTGTTACCCTTCAGGGGACTATTGGGTCCTCCGCTCAGATCGGACGTACTGACGGCGTGGAAGAAAAGATGAAGGATCATTCCAACTGGAAGATGTTAGAGCGCCAGACTGGTGAATTCACCCAGGCAAAGGGACAGGAGGTTATGGAATCCTTCTTAAAGACCTATGACAACATTAATGTTGTAATTGCAGAGAATGACAACATGGCTTTCGGAGCCATTGATGCTATCAAGGCAGCTGGAAAGACCTGCGGACCTGATGGAGACATTATTATCATTTCCTTTGATGCAGTTGCAGCAGCATTTGACGCTATGATCGCTGGTGATATGAACGTATCCGTAGAATGCAACCCGCTTCACGGTCCACGTGTATCTGAAATTATTCAGAAGCTGGAAAAGGGCGAAAGCGTTGATAAAATTGCATACGTACAGGAAGGCGTATATCCGGCAGATACTGCAGCAGCAGAAAAGCCAAAACGCGCATATTAATCCCCGGGCCATCTGAGGCAGAAAGAGGATAAAATCAGAATAAACAGGTGCAGGGACAGGGAGGGTTTAGATTCTCCTCCCCGCACCTTTTTAAATCCCGGAAGTTGTCCGTAAGGCAGAAAGCGGGAAGAAAGGAAGAGACTTCAATGGCGAAGGAAATCGTATTAACCATGCGCAACATATCAAAAACATTTCCCGGTGTCCAGGCTCTGGATCATGTGGATTTTACCTTGAGGAGCGGGGAAATCCATGCCCTCATGGGGGAGAACGGGGCGGGAAAGTCTACCCTCATCAAGGTCCTGACAGGAGTGGAGGAGTTTGAAACGGGAGAAATAACCATTGCCGGTATCAAGGGCAGTATCATAAATCATTCGCCCCAGGAGGCACAGGCCCATGGAATCAGTACCGTGTACCAAGAGGTAAACCTCTGTCCCAATTTATCGGTGGCCGAGAACTTATTTATCGGCAGGGAGCCCAGGAGGGCTGGGCTGATCGACTGGAAGGCCATGAATAAAAAGGCAAAGGAACTTTTGGAAAGCCTGGATATCTATATTGACGTTGCCAGAGCTCTGGAAAATTACTCTATTGCCTTACAACAGATGTTTGCTATTGCAAGAGCGGTGGATATGTCGGCAAAGGTTCTGATTTTAGATGAACCAACTTCCTCTCTTGATGATAATGAAGTGGAGAAATTGTTTAAGCTGATGAACCGCCTGAAGGGAGAAGGGGTAGGTATTATATTTGTCACTCATTTTCTGGAACAGGTCTATGCAGTTTGCGATAGAATCACCGTTTTAAGAAACGGAGGTCTGGTAGGGGAATATGAAACGGAAAAGCTTCCCAGGGTACAACTGGTGGCAAAGATGATGGGAAAGGATTTCGACGATCTGTCTGCCATAAAGAAGGGAGAAGAGTCAGAAGTAAAATCCAGAGATGTGGTTATTGACGCAAAGGGTGTTGGAAGACAGGGTACTATAAAGCCTTACGACTTACAAGTGCATAAAGGAGAAGTGATTGGCCTTACGGGTCTGTTGGGCTCCGGCCGTTCAGAACTTGCCAGAAGCTTATATGGTGCGGATAAACCGGATAGCGGAGAACTGAAAGTAAATGGAAAGGCAGTGTCGGTCAATACACCTCTTGATGCTATGATGGCTGGAATGGCTTATCTTCCCGAGAACCGGAAGGAAGAGGGAATTGTAGCTGATTTATCTGTCAGGGATAATATCATTCTGGCGCTTCAGGCAAAAAGAGGAATGTTTCATTTGATTGGAAGAAAAGAGCAGGAAGAGCTTGTAGATAAATATATAAAACTTTTGCAGATAAAGACAGCCACCATAGAAACTCCTGTCAAAAGCTTAAGCGGTGGAAACCAGCAAAAGGTAATCTTAGGCAGATGGCTTCTCACAGACCCGGATTTTCTGATTCTGGATGAACCTACCCGGGGAATTGACGTGGGAACCAAAACAGAGATCCAGAAGCTGGTGGTAAAGCTGGCGGAGGAGGGGAAGTCGGTGATGTTTATTTCTTCTGAAACAGAGGAGATGCTCCGCACCTGCAGCCGTATGGCTGTGCTCCGGGACGGGCAGAAGGTGGGAGAACTGCAAGAGGATGAACTGGACCAGAACAGCATTATGAAAGCCATTGCAGGAGGTGAGAGAGATGAGTAAAATACCAGCAATTATGAAGAAATTAACAGGATACCGCCTGTTTCTGCCGTTATTCTGTCTTATTCTTGTGCTTCTTTCAAACCTTATAAAGACTCCCACTTTTTTTGATGTAACCATAAAAAACGGTGTTTTGTATGGCTATATCATTGATGTAATTAACAGGGCCAGCGATCTTGTAATTCTGGCAGTGGGAATGACTTTGGTGGTTGCTGCGTCAGGAGGCACGGATATTTCCGTGGGAGCAGTTATGTCTGTGGCTGGGGCAGTGTGCTGTTTTATTCTGGCGGGAGGCCAGCAGACCGTAAATGAATTTCAAAATCCTTATTTGGTGGGTGTTATGGCAGCGGCGGGCGCTGGAATTTTATGCGGCTGCTTTAATGGATTTTTGGTGGCAAGGCTGAAGATTCAGCCTATGGTTGCAACTCTCATTTTATTTACGGCAGGCAGAGGAATTGCCCAGCTTATTACCAAAGGCCAGATTACATATATCAGGGTGGAATCCTATAAAATGCTGGGGTCCAGCATTCCGGGAATTCCAATTCCGACTCCGGTTTTTGTGGCGCTGATCGTGGTGCTGCTGACTTATATTCTATTAAAAAAGACCACTCTGGGGCTTTACATCCAGACGGTAGGTATTAATTCCAGGGCTTCCAGGCTCATGGGAATCAAGTCTGCCAGGATTATATTCCTTTCCTACGCATTCTGCGGTTTATGCGCAGGTATATCTGGACTGGTGGCATCCTCCAGGATCTATTCGGCAGATGCCAACAATATTGGCCTGAACCTGGAACTGGATGCCATCCTTGCGGTAGCCCTGGGGGGAAACAGCCTGGGAGGCGGGAAGTTTTCCTTGTTGGGAAGTGTTATCGGCGCTTATACCATTCAGGCCTTAAGTACTACCTTATATGCCATGGGAGTTTCACCGGATCAGATTCCTGTTTACAAGGCAATGGTGGTGGTTATTATTGTGGCTCTCCAGTCTGCAGAGCTTAAGAAACTGATAAAAAAACTTCAGGCAGGCCGTGAAGCCGGAAGGAAGGTGGCTTAAATGAAGAACAAAGGAAAAATCGACGGAAAATTCTTTCTGCTTATTATTACTATTGCTCTGTTTGTAATAATGTACATAGCCGGAATAGCTATATTCAGCGGCAAAGGGTTTGCAAAACCTCAGGTGTTTTTAAATCTTTTTATTTCCAATGCAGGCCTGATCGTCATTGCAGCAGGTATGACCATGGTTATGATTACTGGAGGCATTGACATTTCCGTAGGATCGGTGGTGGCGCTGACCTGTATGATGATGGCCTGGATGATGGAAGTAAAGGGGACGGCTGCTGTTCCTGCTCTTTTGACAGTTCTGGTCATGGGCCTGTTTTTTGGTCTGGCACAGGGATTTTTAATTGCATATTTAAAGATACAGCCCTTTATCGTGACTCTGGCGGGAATGTTTTTTGCAAGAGGCATGACGGCTATCATCAGCCAGGAAATGATAAGTGTGAAAAATGAACTGTTTTTGAAGTGGGCAAAGAGCAAGATCAATTTAACTTTTCTGGGAGGGACCGTAAATAAAAAGGGTGTAATTAACTTCCCATTTATTTATCCAAGCGTAATTATTGCCCTGACTGTGTTGGTGCTGGTGTTTGTACTGTTAAAATATACGAAATTTGGGCGGGCCGTATATGCGGTAGGCGGAAATGAGCAATCAGCTTTGATGATGGGACTCAACGTGAGAAGAACAAAACTTCTGGTGTATGTCATGAACGGATTTCTATGTGCCCTGGGTGGATTTTTGTTTGCATTAAATACCTGTGCCGGGTTTGTGGAGCAGGCAAAAGGATTTGAAATGGAGGCCATTGCCTCTGCGGTCATCGGCGGAACGCTTTTAACCGGCGGGGTGGGAAATGTGTTCGGAAGCCTGTTTGGGGTTTTGATAAAGGGAACCATTGAAACATTTATCACTTTTCAGGGAACGCTTTCCTCCTGGTGGACTAAGATTACCATTGCAGCACTGCTGGCTTTCTTTATTATTTTGCAAAGTTTATTTGCAAAAGCAAAGGAGAAGTAGCTTTAAAAGTCTTGCCCCGTCTCTACTGATAAACTACGGAAAGCACTGACAAAATTCAGCATTCCATGGTTTATCGGTAGAGGCTTCATAAAGGTATTTTAGTGCAACAGAATATGCACGGTGTATAAAGAGTGTTCTGTTTTTTACTATAATTTAAAAATTGATTGACAGATAGAAAGATATATAGTATTATGATTAAAGTTGTGATAACAACAGACAGGAAAGTAGGTATCCGCCTCACCACGGCACAAGTAAGTGACCCTGGTTCATAGCCTTTGGTACGTAGGTGTACTGTGTAGAGACTTTGGTGGTGGATAGCGTTTGTCTATCTACTTTTTTTTATGCCTTCGGGCGCATGTAAATTCCAGCCAACACACACTATATAATGGAGGTGCACGACAATTAGCGATTTAATGATTAATGAACAGATCAGAGACAAGGAAATTCTGTTGATTGGTGAAAACGGAGAGAAATTAGGGATTATGGCTACCAGAGATGCTATGCAGATGGCAAAAGAAGCAGAACTGGATCTGGTGAAGATCGCCCCTACCGCCAAGCCGCCGGTTTGTAAGATTATCGATTACGGTAAATACCGCTATGAATTGGCAAGAAAAGAAAAAGATGCTAAAAAGAAACAGAAGGTAATCGAAATAAAAGAAGTTCGCTTATCTCCGAATATTGATACCAACGATTTAAATACAAAGATGGGCGCCGCAAGGAAGTTCCTCGAAAAAGGAGATAAAGTAAAGGTAACCTTACGTTTCAGAGGTCGTGAGATGGCGCATATGTCAAAGTCAAGGTATATTCTGGATGACTTCGCTGAGAAATTATCGGATATTGCAACCATTGACAAGCCATCTAAAGTGGAAGGAAGAAGCATGGTTATGTTTTTAAATGCAAAGCGCTGACAAACATTATCAAGGAGGAAAATACAATGCCTAAATTAAAAACAAGCAAAGCAGCTGCAAAACGCTTCAAAGTTACAGGAACAGGAAAGCTTGTAAGAAATAAAGCTTACAAATCTCACATCTTAACTAAGAAATCCGCTAAGAGAAAAAGAAATCTTAGAAAAGATATTGTTACCGATGCAACCAATGCAAAAGTAATGAAGAAGATTTTACCATATTTATAAGATCTTAGATTAAGAAGGAGGAAAAACCGATGGCAAGAATTAAAGGCGGTATGAACGCTAAGAAAAGACATAACAGAGTGTTAAAGATGGCTAAAGGCTACAAAGGCGCTCGTTCCAAACAGTATAGAATTGCAAAGCAGTCCGTAATGAGAGCGTTAACAAGCTCCTATGCAGGCAGAAAAGAAAGAAAGAGACAGTTCAGACAGTTATGGATTGCACGTATCAACGCAGCAGCCCGTATCAATGGCTTATCTTACAGTGTATTTATGCACGGTTTAAAGCTGGCTGACATTGACTTAAACAGAAAAGTTCTGGCTGATATGGCAGTTAACGATGCAGCAGGTTTTGCTAAGCTGGCAGAAGTGGCTAAGAGCAAAGTGGCTTAAGAGAATAAAGACATAAACTCCGTAAACCTGATGGTGCGGAGTTTTTTTGACATTCACACCTCGTCTATGCGTCCCATATCATATAATATAATCCATAGAAGAGAGGTACTGAGTATGAGTTGTTTTTGGGGATGCGGAAATAACTGCAGCTGCAATAACAATTGCAATAATAGCTGTAACAATAGCTGTAATAATAGTTGCAAAGATAAGGAAAAAGAGTGGGAAGATGCAAGGAACAGAGCTTACTGGGCCGGTTATAAAGATGGATGCAACAATTCTTGCTGCCGCTGGCTTAATGAAGATAATAATTGCCGCTGATCATTAAATATAAAACAAAAAGTGCAGATGTTTGTCTGCACTTTTTTAGTGAAAAAACTCCCCGAGTAGGACTTGAACCTACGACCCAACGGTTAACAGCCGTTTGCTCTACCGACTGAGCTATCGAGGAATACATGATATATTATACTCAGAAAAAAGAATCTGTCAATAGATAATAAATTATTTATATTAATATATCTTTCAAATTCACGCTTATTTCAGTCATAAAAATTTTACAGAATACCTGAGTGTTTTGAGACGGGATGGTTTGTATCTCTTAAAAACTATAATCAATATGCCGGCAAATGTCTTATGTATATTTTTGCATAATAAATGCATAAAAAAGTTTCACACAATTTGCCATGGGACGATTGTTTGCAATTGCAAGATAGATATTTCTATATGCATCTGGGTGATTTAATTTTATCTTTTTAATTTTAAACCCATCAAGCAGTTCCAGATTAGGAACAATGGCAATGCAGTGATCAATACCGGTAGATATGAATCCGGCTATGGTAATTTCTTCACTTAGATAATTCTGAGTTTGGGGATAACCGATACAATGTTTAAACAGTTTATCAATCACATCCTGAATTTCACCCACGGCATCCGCGTATTTTATTAAAGGAAATTGTATTAGCTGCTCCATTTCGATAGAATTATATTGGGCCAGAGGATGATTATCTGACACGATACATATTAGTTCCTGCTTTAAAACAGGCGAAAATGTAATTGTAGGTTCATTGGAAACAAAGGCGCAAAGACTGATATCAATGCTGCCGTTTTTTAATCCGGAAATGCTGTCTTGTGTATTGTATTGCTTCAAATTAATTATGATATTTTTATAATCTGTGTTGAGATTGAAATTTTTAATTAATTCCGGAACAAATTGATAGCCCAATACAAACAAAAAGCTCAAATCAACATACCCTGCATCCTTATATGCAAACTGGTCTAATAATCGATTACCGTGTTCTATTTCTTTAAATCCTTTTGATATATATGAATTTAACAAATCTCCATATTTGCTGAGTTTTATATTTCGTCCGTCTTTTTCAAAAAGTTTAACCCCATATTCCTTTTCCAGTGAAGAAATCGCGTGGCTTAGACTGGGCTGTGTAATGCAGAGATGTTCGGCAGCTTTTGTATAATGTTGAAAATCGGCTAATACAGTAAAGTAATAAAGATTATTGAAATTCAAGTTTTCACCTTCTCACTTTGTCATTTTAATTATTATATCAAAAAAAACGGAAAAATAATATAAAAATATATATGTTTACAATAGTAGTTTAAAGCAAAACAAAAATACATAGACAATATCAATAAATTGAAGGGGAAATTAGCATTAGTTTTTCTTGATTATGTATGATATATTGATGACGAATTAAGAAAGGAGAGCGATAGAATGAATTACGAGGAGAAGTTAAAAGATGAGGGCTTTTCGCTCGCTGAAAAAGGAGCACCCAATGTCCGGCCGTTTGAAAGTGCAGTTCGTACAGGCTATTTGGTATTTGTTTCAGGACATGCTGCCCGGGTAGATGGAGAGTTGATTCATAAAGGGACTGTAGGTGCCGATATTAGTGTCCAACAGGCGCAAGAGGCAGCTGAGGCTGCATTTATCAATTGCCTGAAAGCTGTTAAAGATTTAATGGGAAGTTTAGATGAAATCACCAGGATTGTTAATATCAAAGGATATGTTGCAAGTACTCCCGAATTTCAGTCTCAGCCTCTTGTTATGAATTCAGTCTCAGCCCTTGTGAATCGGGTGTTTGGAGAGGCGGGAAAGCATAGTCGTGTAGCGGTAGGTGCTGCCTCCCTTCCAGGGGGAACGTCAGTGGAAGTAGAACTCATTGTAGAAGTAAGATAACAGATAAAAGTGTAGATGAATGGAGAAGAGAAAATGAAAGAAATGTCCAAAGACATGCCATTGGGAATAAAACAATTATTAACCACTATTACACATTTAAAAGAAGACGAAAAGGTTCTTGTTATAACAGATGATAACAAGAGAGAAATTGGAGAAATCGTTTACAAGCATGCAAAAGAATACTTTGAAACAACAATGGTTGTAATGCCTCCAACTTCAGGTCACGGTGCGGAGCCGACAGGAGCAATTGCAGAGGCAATGAAGCACGTAGATGTCGCATTTGGATGTACAACAATGTCCTTGATGCATAGTCATGCGCGAATTGAATCATGTAAGGCAGGAAGGCTCCGGTGGGTGGGAGTGCAGGATTATACACTGGATATGTTTGAAACAGGGGGATTAACTGCAGATTTTGATGAAGTTGCCAAAGTAATTAACAGGGTTGCAGAAAAATTTCATGGACAAACCTTTACTCTTACATCAGAAGGGGGAACTAATCTGGTATGCAGTGTCAAGGGACGTAATGTGGTAATTGATTATGGAACAGCTATTCACCCGGGTTCAGCTGCATTTCCGCCTAATGCGGAGGTCGCTTTAGGGCCGGTGGAAGGGACTGCCAATGGAATTATAGTAATTGATGGAAGCATCCCTCATCCGGAACTGAATCTGATCGAAGAGCCTATATACTTAGATGTAAAAGATGGCATGATTGTTTCTATCAGAGGTGGGAGAGAAGCAGATGTTTTGCGTAGAATATTAGCTGACTATCATGATTCTACCGTATATAATGTAGGTGAACTTGGTCTGGGACTTAACGAAAAAAATGTTCTTTGCGGCCATATGGCACCAGATGAAGGCTCTTTTGGTAATCTTCATATTGGAATAGGAAAGAATCTGATGTTTGGCGGGCATACCGATTCTCCAATACATATGGATCTTGTAATGAAAAAAATCACCTGTGATATTGATGGACTTGTAATAATGAAAGATGGAGAACTTCTGGTGTAAGTGATTCATACTATCTGAGCCTGAGCAGCCAGCTCAGGCTCAGATAGTATGAAACGTGGGGTGGGTTGAGTAAGCAGATATTAAGAGGAGTTTATTAAACTTTCAGAGGGGTATTTAAAATGAAAAAAACATTGTTAATCTTATTGGCCTTTTTCACGGCCTTTTGCCTCAATGCGTGTTCCGAAACTGTGGCTGCCCAGGCAGAAAGTCAAAAACGTATCATAAGTATTGCAACTGTTCAACCGGAAGATCACCCGATTAGTGTTGGCTTACAAGCTATGAAGAATCATATAAGTGAACAGCTTGGTGACACTGTGGAGATGAAGATTTATTACAATGGAATTATGGGGGGGAACAGTGAGGCTCTGGAGCTTTTGCAGATGGGGACTTTGAACCTTGTTGCAACCAGTGGAAGCAATTTGGAATCTTTTGATGATACTTATAAAATATTTGGACTTCCATATTTGTTTAATAGCGAAGAGAACTTCCGTGATTGTATGAATGATGACGAATTTAAAAATCAAATTTATAATTGTACCGCTGATAAAGGGATTCGTGGAGTTGCGTGGTTTGCCAATGGAGTGAACAACATTTATGCCTCAAAGCCGATTCGTACCCCAGATGATATTAAAGGTCTTAAATTGAGAATTCAATCCAGTGAAGCAAATGTTAAACTGGCTCAAGGTTTTGGTGCAGCTGCAGTTGTAATGGCTTATGGGGAAGTTTATACAGCTCTTCAAAACCGTGTCATTGATGCAGCGATGAATCCGGAAATGGCTTTGGTAAGTATGAAACATGGAGAAGTTGCTCGATATTATGCCCGAACAGAGCATCAGATTTTTACAGATATACTGGTAGGCAATACCGGATTTCTGGATTCATTATCTGAAAAAGAAAAAGTAATATTGGAAGAATCTTTTCAGATTGCTACAAAAGTTGAATGTGAAGAATGGGATAAGCAAATTGATGAATGTATAGTGGAAGCTGAAAAAATGGGAGTTGAATTTATTGAAGTAGATAAGGCATTGTTTGAAAGTGTACAAAAAAATGTACGAGAAGAATTGCTGGCTGCAACTCCTGCATTACTGCCGCTTTACGATAGAGTGCAGCAAATACAGGAGGGGAGATAGGGGATGGGTACAATTCTAATAATAAAAACATGGTTGAACAAAATACTTAGCGGTGTGGTAGCACTGCTGCTGGCTTTTATGTCGTTGTTGACAATATATCAGGTATTTATGCGTTATATGATGAGAAATCCTTCTACTATGTCAGAAGATATCCTCAGCTATTCTTTTGTGTGGATTTCTCTTCTTGCGGCAGCTCTGGTATTTGGTGAACGCGATCATATGAATCTTACTTTTTTCTTAGACAAGGGTTCACCGATGGTAAAATTGTTGCTGAGTCTTCTGTCGGAAGTTCTGATTATGATTATTGCTATAGGGGTTTTGCTGGTGGGAGGACTGAGCTTTATGGAGGTGGGAGCAATTCAGGTATCGCCCACATTGGGAATAACGATGAATATCATCTACTTGATACTGCCTGTCAGCGGCATATTAATTATACTGTTCAATTTTATTAACATTGCAGAGCTTATTGCAGCTTACAAAATAAAGGAGGAGAGGTAAGGGTATGGGAACAGCCGCAGCAGCAAGTTTTATAATATTCTCTATTCTTGTAGTCTTATTATTAGCAGGAGTACCAATTGGCATATCGTTATGTGTTGCCTCATTAACAGTTATTGTCCAGTCTTTAGGTTTTAACGGAGCAGCTCCCGCGGCCGCCTTAAAGATGTTTCAGGGAATCAACATTTTTACCTTACTTGCAATTCCGTTTTTCATACTGGCAGGAAATATTATGAATAAGGGAGGGATTGCGATTCGCTTAATTAATTTTGCAACTGCTTTGACAGGAAGGATTCCGGGGTCACTTGCGCATACCAACATTGTTGCAAATATGCTGTTTGGTGCCATTTCCGGTTCAGGAACTGCAGCAGCTTCTGCCATGGGATCGATCATTGGGCCCATTGAGAAAGATGAAGGATATGATGAAGACTTTTCAGCTGCTGTTAATGTGGCAACGGCACCGACTGGCTTATTGATTCCACCAAGCACCGGTCTGATTACATATGGTCTGGCCAGCGGAGGAACATCTATAGCGGCACTGTTTCTTGGCGGTTATATTCCTGGTATTTTGTGGGGGCTTAGCTGCATGGTAATTGCATTTATATATGCAAAGAAACAAAACTTTATCAGCAAGAAAACAATTACAGTTAAAGATTTTATTAATTATACCCTGGAAGCAATTCCAAGTCTTTTGTTGATTATTATTGTAATCGGTGGGATTTGTGCTGGCGTATTTACCGCAACAGAAGCATCTGCTGTGGCAGTTCTTTACAGTTTGCTATTGTCCGTCTTTTTTTACAAGACGATTGGAATAAAAGATATTTATACTATTTTAGTCAGCAGCGGAAAAATGTCGGGTATTATTATGTTTCTTGTAGGCACATCCAATATTATGGCGTGGGTTATGTCCTTTACAGGCATTCCGGATGCAATTGCAGGCGGTGTTTTATCGATTTCTGATAATAAAATTATCATATTATTTGCTATAAATCTGCTTTTACTTTTTGTAGGGACTTTTATGGATCTTACACCTGCGATATTAATTTTCACACCTATTTTATTACCAGTCTGTCAACAGTTGGGAATGTCATCACTTCATTTTGGTATCATGCTTGTATTTAATCTTTCTATTGGCTGTATTACGCCTCCTGTCGGAAACATACTGTTTGTAGGGATAAAAGTAGCCGGAAGAAAGTTGGAAAATGTGATGCCTATATTGCTGAGGTTTTATGCAGCTATATTCATAATACTGATGCTAGTGACTTATATCCCAGAACTTTCAACGCTGATACCTGGAATGGCAGGATATAAATAAAAATGTAGACTTCAAAAATGAAAATCTAAGAATAAAAAGAGTATGGAGAAAGTGCGTTCCTTGGTTATGGGTGCGCACTTTTTAATTATAAGTATGAAATAAATTTAAAATAAAAACATCTCAGCAGCAACTTGAACTGTTAAAAAGTTTCATGCCTTTTTGAAGAAGAATGTGTGAGATTTCAACTATTAAAGAATAGTCAGGAAAAACACTACTATCAAGAGGGCCTGTATAACATTTATATATCAAGGGCAAATTTTAAGTTCCTGTTGATATTTTATTGACAAATCAAGGCTTTCGTAGTAATATAAATTAAATATTAAAATAGTTTTATTATCCGGTTGGGCAGATAGCAGAAATTTTATTGTTATTTGTTTTCAAGATTTGAATGCTTAGGGTGGAGGCTTCGTAGGAAGCTTCTGCCCTTTTTTATGTAACAGGAAAGTTCGCCCTTTTGCTGAACTAATAATAAAGTAGCCCGCTCAGTGGGGGAATAACAAAGAGACGGTGGTTAGAAAAAGTCAATATAAACCCCTTCTTTAAACTCGCCATCATCAGGATCATTCTTCACGATAAGTTTTGGTTCCCTTGGTTTTAAAGCCTCCTGTCTGTCAATAAATTAAGTACGATATAGACAGGCAAAAAATCAAGCAGAACGATATTTGGTTTTTATAGTATTTTGAAATTCAATTAGCAGCATAAGGTGTTTAAGTTAATGCTGGAGAGACTGTTGCTTTCGGTCGTTTTGTTTTTGACCAGTAGGGAGGTAGAGTGGAATGAGAAGGCAGAAAAAGGGTGTATGGAATTATATGGTTCTTATTACCCAGTTTGGTGTATCTTTGATTGTGCCACTGCTGATATGTGTCTTTGTTTCGTTGTGGATACAGAGCAAATTCAGTACCGGTTATTGGGTTGTTATTGTAGGCATTCTATTAGGTATCAGCGCTCTGATAAACACCTTTTACCGGTTTTATAAAGCACAATGTAATGACAGAACAGATCATGAGAAAAAAAATCAATACAACAAACATCAATAGTGCTGTGGAAGGAGGCTTAAATTATGCACTTTAGTAAAGATACAACACGATATATATTCTTGATCATAATAGGAGTATTATCTCTTAGCGGGGGAGTGGTCGGGATATTTGCAGTGCTAGGAAAGTTGACATTTTCGGTATTACTGGGGAGTGTAATCGGCAGCATACTGGCGATCCTCAACTTCTTTCTTTTGGCTTTATCGCTGGAAAAGGCAGTTCAGTCATCTTCTGAAAAAAGTAAAGGAATCGTAATGGTTTCTTATAATGTCCGTATGTTGCTGCTGATGATTATTACAATCCTGGCAATTGTTTTTTTGAAGGCCAATCCTTTTACAATTCTGATTCCGTATATCTTTCCCCGGATTACGATTTTACTGCTCCAGATAACTGGAACATATCGGGACAAAAAAAACGTGGATGCAGATGGAGGAGGTAAAAATGACAATTGATGTTACTGGTTCAAGAATATATTTTGTTATCCCTTTTTTGGGCGGGATTCCCATTACATCAACAATTGTTAATGCCTGGCTGGTTATCGCCATAATTGGAGCGGTCTGCTTTTTTCTAACAAGGAACATGAAAACTCATGCATCTACAAAAAAGCAGCATATAGCCGAGCTGTTGGTGATAAAAGTGACGGATTGGGTACAGGACAATATGGGGACCCAGTACTCTCAGGGACATTTCCCTGCATTTGCCGGTGCATTGTTTTCTCTTTCGGTATTATGCAGTCTGATCAGTTTGCTGGGATTTTATCCTCCCACTGCTGATTTATCAACTACAATGGGCTGGTCTTTACTGGTTTTTGCAATGATCACCTACACAAAAATTCGTACAAACAGGTTATCCGGATACTTACGAGATTTTACAAAGCCGATAATTGTATTGACACCATTGAATATTATCAGTGAACTTTCTACTCCTGTTTCGATGGCATTTCGTCATTTTGGCAATATTGCATCAGGCCAGGTGGTCAGTGCCTTGATATACGCAGTTTTAATGTTACTTAATCAAGCGGTATTTGGCTGGTTGCCTGGTGCTTTGGGACAAGTATTATCAGTGATTCCCATTGTTCAGGTTGGCATTCCGGCTTTTTTATCACTGTATTTTGACCTGTTTGCGGGTTTAATGCAGGCTTTCATTTTCTGTATGTTAACAATGAATTATGTCTCTGCCGCAGCAGAGACGGAATAATATTTTAGGAGGAAAAACAATGTTAGAACAAGCAATTATTTATGCAGCATGTGCAGTCGGAGCAGGGATATCAATGATAGCGGGTGTTGGACCTGGTATTGGGCAGGGGTATGCCGTAGGCAGGGCCTGTGAAGCGATCGGCCGTCAACCGGAGGCCAAAAAAGAGGTAACCAGCACGATGCTGCTAGGGTGCGCAGTAGCAGAATCTACTGGAATTTACGGTCTTGTTATAGCACTGCTGTTATTATTTGTAGCACCAGAAATGTTTATTGGAAACCTGGGCTAATCAGGGTGATATTTGTTTGGGAGGTGAATTGAGTGCAGGAAACGCTGGGGTTTATTTCTTTTGTGCCGTGGACTTCGATTGTTATGGTACTGAATTTATATATTTTGTACCGCATTGTGCGGCACTTTTTATTTGAACCGGTACAAGAAATTTTAAGGAAAAGGCAGGAGGAGATTGATGCAGTTTATACAAAAGCAGACGTTTTACAGACAGAGGCGGTACAAGCAAAACAAAGTTATGAAAGAAGATTAAGCATCGCAGATGAAGAAGCAGATCAAATAATCACACGCAGCAGAGAAACTGCTTTGCAGAAAGCCGAGAAAACACAGCAAACAGCTAAAGCAGAAGCAGCTCATATACTTGACAAAGCTGAGACAGATGCAAAACAGATGCGAAGCAAAGCAATGGCACAAATACAGGAGGATATTTCGGATATTACGTTGAAAATAGCACAGACAGTGATTGAAAAAGAAATTTCTGAGGATGATCACAGCCGCTTTATAAAGGATTTTATATATGAGATAAAGAAAGGTGCGTTATGAGTGTAGTAGGGGCAGCATATGTTAATGCATTGACAGAGCTTGCAATAGAGCAAGCTATTGAGGTGGATATTTATGAGGCTTGCATTGTACTCAGCGGGATTTTTAAACAGGAGCCTGAGTACCTTAAGCTGCTGGCTTCTCCGGCTGTAACTGTCAGTGAAAAAAAGGTGTTGTTAGACCAGTGGATCGGAGCAGTGCCGGTTTTACTGAAGAATTCGATATATTTACTCAGTGATAAAAAAGAAATAATGTTATTGCCGCAGATTTTAATTAAGTATATAGAAAATTATAGAAATCTGCACAATATTTTATCTGTTAAAGTTATTTCTGCAATTCCCCTTTCTCCTGAATTAGCGGAAGAATTAGAGAATGTACTTGTCCGCTACACTGGAAAAACAATCCTTTTGGATAATCAACTGGAACAAGAATGTATCGGTGGATTAAAGCTTGAAATAGCTGGTAAGCAATATGATGGCAGTATTAAAGCGAGGCTTGAACAAATTCAACAAATATTTTCGTCAGTCAAACTGGGCAATTATTAAAGAGAGATTTTCAAATAGGTGAAGAATAATGAAGTTAAATCCTGAAGATATTACACGTATTTTAAAAGCACAAATACAACAATATGAAAAGAAAGTAAAATTAACTGAAATCGGTACAGTACTTACTGTCGGTGATGGTATTGCACAAGTTTATGGGCTGGATGCGTGCGTATCAAATGAGTTGCTTGCTTTTCCGGAGAATGTCTTTGGTATGGCCCTGAATTTAGACAAAGACAAAGTTACCGTAGTGTTACTGGGAGATGATAGCTTAATACATGAGGGGGATGTCGTAAAGCGTACCGGAAAAGTGGTTTCTGTACCTGTTGGGGAGGCATTGCTTGGGCGTGTAGTTGATGCATTGGGTGCTCCTTTGGATGGAAAAGGACCAATTTCTGTTCATGACTATTATCCAATCGAACGGCCTGCGGCAGGTATTATTGAGCGCGAGAGAGTGTCAGTTCCTCTGCAAACAGGAATCAAAGCAATTGATTCAATGATTCCTATCGGCCGCGGACAGCGTGAGCTGATTATTGGTGACCGCCAGACCGGAAAAACAACCATTGCTATAGACACTATTATTAACCAGAAAAATGAAAATGTCATTTGTGTCTATGTTGCAATAGGCCAGCAACAAAATAAGCTGGCACAGGTAGCTGAGAAACTGAAACAAAATGGTGCACTGGATTATACGGTTATTGTGGCGGCTACAGCTGCTGAACCAGCGCCATTGCAATATATAGTTCCCTACACCGGCTGTACTATGGCAGAGTTTTTTATGGAACAAGGCCGTGATGTGTTGATTGTTTATGATGATTTATCAAAACATGCAGTAGCATACCGGACCCTGTCGCTGTTAATCCGCCGCCCGCCCGGACGCGAAGCATATCCTGGTGATGTTTTCTATTTACACAGTCGGTTGCTGGAACGTGGCGTCCGTCTTTCTAAGTCACATGGCGGAGGTTCCATCACGGCATTACCAATTATTGAAACACAGGCAGGAGATATTTCGGCTTATATTCCAACAAATGTTATTTCAATTACTGACGGACAAATTTACTTGGAAACAGAACTGTTTCATGAGGGGATTATTCCGGCGGTTAATCCTGGGATTTCAGTGAGCCGTGTTGGCGGAACTGCACAAATTCCAGCCATGCGAAAAATTTCAGGCCGTTTAAAACTGTTGTATAGCCAGTATAACGAACTTGCCTCCTTTGCACAGTTTGGAAGTGATTTAGATATTTCTACCCGGCGCCGTTTGACGCAGGGGCGTTGTATTGTTGAAGCTCTGAAACAAAGTGAAACGTCACCAGTTCCAGTGGAGAAACAGGTTTGTTTGTTTCATGCTGTATTAAGTCGTGACTTTACAGAGATAGCTGTTGACAAAGTACAGGATTTTGAACAATTTCTCTATGAGCAAATGGATGAACAGCAAAAAGATATTTTGACTGCAATCAGACAAAATGGAACGTTGTCAGAAGAAGAACAAGATACATTGAACAATGCGATCGAAAGAGCAAAGAAATCTTTTATAAATAAACTGAGCAATTCCATATAAAACAGAAAGAAGGGAAAGTGCATGGCCGGAGGAAAAGCGAGAGAAATTAAAGTCCGCACCCGCAGCATACGTAATACAGAGAAGATTACAAGGGCAATGGGATTGGTTGCATCTTCAAAACTGGGGCGTGCAAAGGATAAAGTGGAGCGAAGCCGGCCCTATTTTCAGATATTGCATAATACATTAATTGATCTTGCCGGTTCTGCCAAAAACTTTGTCAGCCCTTATATAGCCAGCCGGGAAGTGAAATCCTCATGCTATATAGTGATTGGCGGAGATAAGGGATTTGCTGGCGGCTATAACAATAATGTCCTAAAAAAAGCGGAAGCAGAAATGTGGAAAAAAAACGTGAGTGTCTTTCCGATCGGAAAGAAGTGTCTGGAATATTATAAACGTCAGAAAGCCCCCATATTGAGCGATATGTATGGGATTGCTGCAGATTGTAATGTGGGAATATGCTTTGAAATCAGCAAATATATATGTGAAGCTTTTTTAGATGGCGAATTTGACGAAGTCATCATGGTATACACAAACTTTGTCTCAATGCTTGTACAGACTCCGGTAGCGATAAATTTACTGCCTCTATCTCACTATAAAGTGCAAGTGAAAGGACCATCATCTAAAATCTTGCTGTATGAACCGAGTAGTGAAGAAGTTTATAACGCCATAGTGCCTGAATATGTAGCAGGACTGCTATACGGAGCATTATGTGAATCCCAGGCATCTGAACTTGGGGCAAGACATACTGCCATGGATGCAGCAAGCAGAAATGCTGAGGAAATGTTGGAGCTTTTGGATTTGCAATATAACCGTGTGCGTCAAGGTGATATCACACAACAAATAACGGAAATTATTTCGGGTTCGGGGGAATAAGGATGAATGAAATCAAGAAAATAGGTGTTGTTACACAAATTAATGGTCCGGTAATTGATGTGCGGTTTAATGATGGTGAATTGCCGTCATTATTGAATGCACTTCATATTTATGTGAAAGAAAAATTAATTGTGGTGGAAGTTGAACAGCAGATCGGCGACAATGAGGTACGCTGTATTTCGATGAGTTCTACTGACGGATTGGCACGTGGAATGCATGCAGAAGATACAGGTAATCCAATTTCTGTACCGGTGGGAGACCTTACATTAGGACGGATATTTAATTTGCTGGGCGAACCAATTGACAATCTTCCACCTTTGCAGGATGTGCCTAAAAGGGTAATTCATCATGCACCACCGAAATATGAAAATCAAAAAATCACAAATGATATATTGGAAACAGGTATAAAGGTGATTGATCTGATATGTCCCTATACCAAGGGCGGGAAGATTGGTCTGTTCGGCGGTGCTGGTGTGGGAAAAACAGTATTGATTATGGAGTTAATTAACAATATTGCACGTGAGCATGGAGGGATTTCGGTATTTACAGGTGTAGGTGAACGTTCCCGTGAAGGAAATGATTTGTATAATGAAATGAAAGAAAGTGGTGTTCTTGAAAAAACAGCACTTGTCTATGGACAAATGAATGAACCTCCTGGAGCACGAATGCGGGTCCCGCTGTCTGGCTTAACTATGGCGGAGTACTTTCGTGATGAACAAAAACAAGATGTATTATTATTTATAGACAATATATTTCGTTTTTCACAAGCAGGCAGCGAAGTATCGGTCTTACTGGGAAGGATGCCTTCTGCTGTTGGTTATCAGCCAACTCTTGCGACAGAGATGGGAGCTTTGCAAGAACGTATTACTTCAACGAAAAACGGATCTATTACCAGCATACAAGCGGTTTATGTACCAGCAGACGATTTAACGGATCCGGCTCCGGCAACAACCTTTACACATCTGGATTCCACTACTGTTTTGAGTCGTAGTATTGCCTCGATGGGTATTTATCCTTCCGTTGATCCATTAGAATCTACCAGTCGTCTGTTAACCCCGACTCTGGTCGGAATAGAACATTATGGCATAGCAATGCGAGTGCAGCATACGCTGCAGCGATATAAAGAATTGCAAGATATTATAGCAATTATGGGAATGGATGAATTATCAGAAGATGATAAACAAATTGTAACACGGGCACGGCGTATTCAGCGTTTTCTCTCGCAGCCGTTTTCGGTAGCTGAGCAATTTACCGGAATGGGAGGGCGGTATGTACCGTTGAAAGAGACCTTGCGTGGATTTGCAGAAATTCTGGATGGCAAGCACGATAGCATCCCGGAAGATGCATTTTTGTTCGCTGGGAGCATTGATGAGGTAGTGCAGAAGGCTTCTCAAGGATAAGGTGATAAGCAATGAGATCATTTGAATTAAATATCGTAACCCCAGACGGTTTAATGTATTCTGGTCCGGCCGATATGCTTCATGTGCGGACGATAGAAGGAGACATAGGGGTACGTGCAAGGCATGTTGATTTTGCGACAGCTCTTGGAATGGGAGAATTACGCCTTGATATCGAGGAGGAGCACCGTTATGCTGCTTGTATCGGAGGGCTGCTGACTGTCAGGGATGGTGAGGTGTGTATTGTAGCCACGACCTTTGAATGGGCAGATGAGATTGATCCTCTTCGTGTGAAAATGGCGATCGAAAATGTTGAAAAAATTTTAGAATCAGCACAAAACAGCAAAGACAAGAAAAGAGCGGAGGCTAAATTAAAAAGAGCTTTGGTTCGCTTGAGTGTAGTTAATAATCGGAGAATATCATAGTAAATGCTTTTGTTGATGACGGTTTGGCAAGTAGAAGAAGCTTTACCTGTAAAACACATGGATTGTATTTGTTCAGGTTATTTTTGGGCAATGATTCAGAACGGTGGTTTATTCTGCAGTGTGCTGTTTTCAAGTGTACCAAACGGGAAGGATAAAGATATCAATGAAAAAACTCCTATGTTATTTTGAGAATGGTGTAAAAAACCAAACTTAAACATAGGAGGAGGCCTAGCCCAGATGGATAATTAGGACGATAATAAATATTAAAGTCGGACACAGCTTTAAATGTCTTAAATAGCTATACCCTGAGATCAAAATATAATATGTTTGATTTCTTGTTTATAAATAAAAAACATGCTGCAAAATATTTGAAAAATAATTTTGCAGCATGCCTTTGTATTTTAATGCGGGAGATGGGACTTGAACCCACACGTCTATACAGACACAAGATCCTTAGTCTTGCCTGTCTGCCAATTCCAGCACTCCCGCACAACGATAGTAATCTTATCACTCATCAAAGAAATTGTCAATATTTTTTGAAAAATATATACAAAAAAATAATTTATAAAATTTGGAAAAATGTTGTTGACATATGAAGGCCTGTATAATATAATAGCTATTGTTGTTGCGGAAGCGATAACAAAATGCAGAAGTGGCGGAATTGGCAGACGCGCACGGTTCAGGTCCGTGTGGTAGCAATATCTTGAGGGTTCGACTCCCTTCTTCTGCATGAAACCTTACAGAAAGTCATGGCTGTTTGGTTTGATATTTAAATGACTGCGGGAGTGCTGGAATTGGCAGACAGGCAAGACTAAGGATCTTGTGGTTGTATGATCGTGTGGGTTCAAGTCCCATCTCCCGCATTACTATTTTTACAGGAAAAGGCCGATTGCTGATAATCGGCCTTTTCCTGTTTTTGTGCTAAAATATAAGAATCAAATGAAGTTACAGGAGGAGGTACTTATGGGATATAAGGTACTGGTAGCGGATGATGAGTATATCATCCGCCGGGGGATTATCAGTTTTTTAAAGCAATACAGTGATTTCGAGCTTGCAGCAGAAGCCGAGGACGGAGAGATGGCCCTGGAACTGGCAAAAGGCATTTCTCCGGATGTTTATTTTGTTGATATCAATATGCCATTTTTAAATGGGCTCCAGTTTATTAAAAAATTAAGAGAGATAAACCCCAGAGCAGTGGTGATTATTATCACCGGTTATGACCGGTTTGATTATGCGAGAGAAGCCCTGAAACTGGGAGTTTTTGAATATCTTCTCAAGCCCCTGATGGAGGGACCTTTTGATGAGATGATGAAGCGAGTCCGGGAAAGGCTGCAGAAAGAGGAAAGTGAAGACAAATATCTTGACTGGGCAAAAAGCATGCTTGCACAAAATCGTACCTATCTTGCCTCCAATTTCTTGCAGAAGGCTCTGGAAGGGCATTATACAAGGGAAGAGATCAGGGACCGTTCCCGTTATTTAAATCTGCTTCTCCCGGAACCTTTTACGGTCACCCTTGTGTCTCTGGAATATTTAAAAACGGAAGATGTAAAAAGTACCTGGAATGAAGATTTGCTTTTTTTTGCCGCTGAGAATATTGCAAATGAAATGTTTCTCGGCCTTGAAAATCCATGCAGTTGTCAGGACAGGCATGGAAATTTGATCGTGGTATCAAAAACAGTGTCCCAGGAAATTACAGAGGAACAGGTGAGGGCATACTGTACTATTCTGGAGACTCATTTGCCGGTGCGCAGCCTGGTTATGCAGGTAAACGGAGATAATTATGGATCTCTGGCTGAGACTTATGAAACGGCTGTCAGCCGCTTAAAGGAGCTGGAAACCGGTTCTTCGGTGATTAAGGATTTGAAACTTTATATTGAAGAAAACTATTCAAGGGAGGACTTTTCCTTCCAGGATGCAGCAGGCTATGTGAATCTGTCTGTTCCTCATTTAAGCCGGATGTTCCGCAAAGAGTTGGGAGTCACTTTTATTGATTACTTAACCAGCGTAAGAATCCGCAAGGCTATTGAGCTTTTGCACCATAATGAATTGAAAATTTATGAAATTGCTGAGCTGACCGGGTATGCAAACCAGCATTATTTCAGCAATGTGTTTAAAAAGAATTTGGGGGTCAGTCCTGCGGAATACCGCAGGTTTATAAAAAATGACAGCCAGCCCTCCCGCATGCAATAATTTTATACCTTTTACTCAAATTATTGCAAAGACTTTTTATCTTCCTTCCTACATAATAGATGCATAGTTGAAAGAAAAAGGAGGATCATGAAAATGAAAAAAAGATTTTTAAGCGTATTGCTTTGTTCTTGCCTGGCAGCAGCTTCCTTAGCTGCATGCAGCAGCGGAGCCAGCAGTTCAGCAACCACAGCTGCTCCCCAGACTACGGCAGCACAGGGAGAAACAACAAAAAAGGCAGAGGAAACCACTGGCAAAGCTGCTGACACATCAGGAGAAAAGCTGGTAGTGGGGTTTGCCCAGATTGGTCAGGAATCCGGTTGGCGTGATGCGGAAACACTTTCCATTCAGACCTATGCATCTGAAAATGCAGATAAGGTAGAGCTTCTTTTTGCTGACGCGCAGCAGAAGCAGGAAAATCAGATTAAAGCGATCAAGAACTTTATCGAGCAGGGCGTAGATGTAATCGGTCTTGCGCCAGTCGTAGAAACCGGATGGGATCAGGTATTTGCTGAGGCACAGGAAGCAGGAATTCCCATCATTCTTCTGGACCGCAGGGCAGATGTCAGCGAAGACTTATATGCAACCTTTATCGGGTCTGACTTCATTGAAGAAGGAAAGATGGCTGCAAAGGAAATGGCAAAGCTGATTGGAGAAGAAGGTAAAATTGTTGAGCTGGAGGGAACGGTAGGTGCCTCTGCAGCGACTGACCGTAAGACCGGATTTGACGATGAAATCAAAGCAAGCTTTCCAAATATTGAAATTATAGCCTCTCAGACCGGTGATTTTACCAGAGCTCAGGGAAAAGAAGTTATGGAATCTTTCTTAAAGTCCAATAAAGATATCAAGGGTGTTTATGCACACAATGACGACATGGCTCTTGGAGCAATCGAAGCTATCAAAGAAGCTGGATTAAAGCCGGGTGAAGATATTAAGATTGTTTCCATTGACGGTGTGCGCGCAATCTTTGAAGCAATGGCAGCCGGAGAAGCAAACTGTACTGTAGAGTGCAATCCTCTGCTTGGACCGCTTTTATTTGAAACAGCAGCAAAGCTGAAAGCAGGCGAGTCTGTTGAGAAATGGGTAAAGTCGGTAGATGGCGTATTCACCTCTGATATGGCAGCCGAAGTACTTCCAAACCGTAAATATTAAACTGCGGGGCTGTTGCAAAAGTAAATTATTATTTTTGCAGCAGCTCTTTTTCTATCAGAGGATATGCCCTCTTAATATTGAAAGCGAGGAGAAAACACCATGAGTGCTGGGAACCGGTTGTTGACAGCGAGAAATATATTTAAGTCATTTGGAAAAGCCGTGATTGCTTTATCTGACGTGCAGTTTGATTTGAACCGGGGAGAAATCCATGCCCTGTTGGGAGAAAACGGTGCGGGAAAGTCAACTCTCATTAAAGTGCTGACAGGAGTGGAAACCAAGGATCAGGGAGTCATTGAGTTAGAAGGAAAGCAAATCAATCCCAGATCCACACAGGAAGCGCAGAATCAAGGGATTTCAACGGTATATCAGGAAGTGAATCTCTGTCCAAATCTTTCCGTAGCGGAAAACATTTACATTGGACGGGAGCCGAAAAACCAGTTTGGAACTATTAATTGGAAAAAAATCAATGCCGATGCCAGTGAACTTCTGGAAAAATTTGATTTACATATAAATGTTACGAAAAATCTGGATCATTACTCAGTGGCTATTCAGCAGATGGTGGCTATTGCAAGAGCCAGCCATATTGATGCAAAGGTTCTGATCTTAGATGAACCCACCAGCAGTCTTTCTTCTGCCGAAGTCGAAAAGTTGTTTCAAATCATGAGAAAACTTCGTGAGGAAGGTATGGGGATTATCTTTGTCACCCATTTCCTGGATCAGGTTTATGAGGTCACTGACCGGATCACTGTACTTAGAAATGGTAAATATGTGGGAACATATCTGACAAAAGAACTGCCCAGAGTGGAGCTGGTGGGAAAAATGATAGGCAAGGACTACGCAGCGCTTAATGAATCCATGAGTTCAAAAGGAAGCGGGGAGGCCGAGGGACAGGAAAGAGAGATATTTATTGAACTGGTCAATGTCAGCAGCCCCGGCACGGTTAAGGAATTCGGGCTCAAGGTAAAAAGGGGGGAAGTTCTGGGCCTTTCCGGGCTTTTAGGCTCCGGGAGGTCTGAAACGGCCAGGATTTTATTTGGAATAGATCCTGTTAGCCAAGGCGAAGTAAAGGTAAAAAGTGAGACGGCTCACCTCCACTCTCCCCTGGACGCCATCCGAAACGGAATCGCTTTCTGTCCGGAAAACCGAAAGACAGAAGGGATTATCAGCGAACTTTCCATCTGGGAAAATATAATACTTGCCCTTCAGGTGAAAAAAGGGATTTTCCATAAGATTTCCAGGAAAGAGGCGGAAGAACTGGCAAAGGAATATATTGATATGCTGCAGATCAAAACGCCGGGCACAGAACAGTTAATTAAGAACTTAAGCGGTGGGAATCAGCAGAAAGTGATTCTTGCCAGATGGCTTGCCACAGAGCCGGATTTTCTGATGCTTGATGAACCCACCAGAGGAATTGATATCGGAACAAAGGCGGAGATTCAGAAAATCGTCATGGAGCTTGCGGGAAGAGGGATGGCAGTGCTCTTTATTTCTTCAGAGATTGACGAGATGCTCCGCTGCTGCGCCAGGATGATCGTGCTCCGGGACATGAAGCAGGTGGGAGAGTTAAACGGAAAAGAGATATCAGAAGAAGCGATTATGCGGATTATGGCTGGAGGTGAAGCATCTTGAGAGAAAACTGGAATCGTTTGTCAGGAAAGCAGTATTTTCGCCCTTTGGTCATTTTTATCATGATTCTGCTTTTTAACGGCATTGTCAGCAAGGGAGGATTTTTCGCTCTTTCTATTGTGGATGGGCATTTATACGGACGTATTATTGATATCGTAAGAAACGGAAGCAAGCTTATGATACTGGCTGCAGGCATGACCATGATACTGGCAACAGGAGGCACCGATATTTCTGTTGGTTCTATAATGGCTATCAGCGGGGCCATTGCCTGCAGCATTGTAAATGGAAACATTTTCCCGTCACTAAATGGAAATGTTGGAGCAGCAATTGTGATCGCGGTTCTTGCGGGAATTATCAGCGGTATCTGGAATGGGTTTTTGGTCGCCAAGGTCAAGATTCAGCCCATTGTGGCCACCATGATTTTAATGGTGGCGGGCAGAGGCATCGCCCAGTTGATCACCAAGGGGAAGATCGTTACAATTACCTCAGAGGCTTATTATTTTATCAATGGCGGTTATGTGCTGGGATTGCCCTTCCCCCTGTTTCTGGTGGTTATTCTGGTGGGACTTTTAGTGTTGTTTACAGGAAGAACGGCCTTTGGCCTGTTTCTGGAATCCGTAGGCTGCAATCCCACTGCTTCTAAGTATGTGGGCATTAAGGTGGATCGGATGCTTTTGGCGATCTATACCCTTTCCGGAGGTTTTGCCGCTGTGGCTGGCCTGATAGAAAGTGCGGGAATCAAAGGAGCGGACTGCAACAATGCCGGACTGGGAATTGAAATGGATGCCATTCTTGCGGTAGCAATCGGCGGTACCAACTTGATGGGTGGGCGTTTTTCCATTCCGGCCAGCGTCATAGGAGCGCTGATTCTGCAGAGTATAACTACAACCGTATTGGCCCTGGGGGTTCCGGCGGCCTATATCCGAGTGCTGAAGGCGCTGCTGATCATCATTATCTGCCTGTCCCAGTCAAAGCAGTTTAAGGACCTGATCACAAGGTGCAAAATGGTAAACAGAAAGGTGGCTGACAACTGATGAAGCAGACGGGAAAAAGATTTCAGATTAATAATATTTCACTGGTTATCACCGTTGTGCTGTTTATTCTGATGTTTCTGTTTGGTTCTTTAAAGTACAACAACTTTTTATCTTTATCAACCTTTTTAAACTTATTTAATGACAATGCATACTTAATGATCGCGGCAATCGGAGCCACCTTTGTGCTCATAAGCGGTGGAATTGATATTTCTATTGCATCCACCATCGCCTTTACCGGCGTCAGCTCCGCTTACTTACTGGAACGGGGAGTTCCGGCATTTCTGGTCATTATTCTGATGCTTATTGTTGGAATCATCGCAGGCTGTACCCAGGGGGCTTTGATTCATTATTTTAAACTTCAGCCCTTTATCGTAACTTTGGCAGGGCAGTTTTTAATGCGCGGGCTCTGTGTTGTGATCAGTGAACGTTCCATTCCCATCAGTGATCCTTTTTTTAAGACCATGGCTCTTGGAAAGATAGCGGTTCGTCTGGGAGAAGCAAAAGCGTTAAACGGGAAGATTTATTATTACGTATTTATCCTTGTAGTTGTATTTGCAGTTGCAGTCTACACTCTTAAATATACGAAGTTTGGGAGGTGTTTATATGCTTTGGGAGGCGGTGAAACGTCTTCAAGTCTTATGGGATTAAATGTTGCGAAAACGAAAATAGCGGCATATGGAATCAGCGGCTTTTGTGCTGCTCTTGGAGGAATCGTATTTAGCTTTTATACTCTGGCAGGCTTCGGACTTCAGAATATGGGCCTGGAGCTGGATGCCCTTTCCTCCGCTGTTATCGGCGGAACCCTCCTTACCGGGGGTGTAGGCACAGTGGCAGGTACGGTTGTGGGCGTCATGATAGAAGGAATTATCCAGACAATTGTTACTTATCAGAATTTAAATACCTGGTGGACTAAGGTAACCATTGCAGCCCTTCTTTGTTTCTTTATTGTTATTCAGAGAATCATTGCAATCCGGGCAGAAAAATCAAAGGGGAAGAATGGTCAATAAACCGGTTGCAGGAAATTGTTAACTTGGGTATACTGGATGGGCAGGATAGATGATATGAAAACAGGAGTGAGAGCAATGAAATATTGGAAGAAACGATTCATGAATATGAAAATTCGTGATAAAATGATTAATTCTCATATTTTTATTGCCCTCATTCCTTTTTTCTTTGTGGGGATTCTGGGGGTTATCAGCTCAACCAGAGAGGCGGAGCGAAATGTGACCCAGCACACGTCTCTGCTAGTGGGACAGGTGCAGCATACGACGGATATTTATATAAGCAGTATTGAAAAGACAGCCAATATGCTTATCCGGATTATTGAGCACATGCATCTTGGCAGGATTCCATCTGCTGGAGACAGCCGCTGGACGGAGTATGAAACGGCGCTGAAAGACAGCTTTGAGACGGTGGCGGACACCCACGATGAAATTGCAGGTATTTTTTTTGCTACGGAGCATGATATGTATGTGGGAACCGGAATGTCCAGAATCTCCCGGGACCCCTTTGTCAAAGAGGTTTGGTATGAAAAAGCGGCTGCATTACCCGGTGATATGCAGATCATGAGCAATGTTGCCGGAAGGAATATCGTTACAGAGGCTGCCTATAGTATTGATGATGTATTTTCCGTGATGAAAGCAGTCACTGACCCCAATACAGGGGAGAGAATCGGCGTGCTGCTGTTTGATGTAAAGCATGAAATCATTTCCTCGGCTATCCAGGATGTAAATATCGGTGAAAATGGCTTCGTATTTGTCCTGGATGAGCAGAATCACCTGGTCTATGCGCCGACCAATAAAATTGTCTACCGCATCAGGCCGGAATGGCTTTGGAATGAAGAAGAGCCTGTGACCGCAGTGATCAATGGTGAAAAATATCAAATCAGCTACCAAAAATCCGCCTATACCGGCTGGAAAACTGTCAGCGTTTCCTCTTACAGGGAAATCATGGGGGGTATCAATACCATGCTGTTCATGTTTGGCTGGGTTCTGGTTTTGACCATTCTCACTGTATTTATTGTGGCGGTAAAAATTTCAGAGACAGTGACAAAACCTATTGTCAGACTCCGAAACCTGATGAAGGAGACGGAAAAAGGCGATTTATCCGTCCGGTTTGAAGGAAATTATCTGGATGAGGTCAGCGAGCTTGGCCGACGGTTTAATCAGATGCTGGAGCGGATACAGGAGCTGATGGAAGAGGTGTATAAAGAACAGGAGAACAAGCGGAAGGCACAGCTGAAAGCGGTTCAGGAACAGTTTAAACCTCATTTTTTATACAATACTCTGGATACCATTGGCTGGATGGCGAGAGAACATTCTGCTTATGACATTGTTCATATTGTGGATGCCCTTACCAATGTTTTTCGTATCAGCTTAAGCAAGGGAAAAGATTATATTACCATTGAAGAGGAAATCTGTTATATTTCCAATTATCTTTACATACAGAAGATCCGTTACGGTCCTAAAGTCCAGTATGAAATTCAGGTGGAAGAAGACTGCAAAAAGGTAATTCTTCCTAAAATGATCCTGCAGCCTCTGGTGGAGAATTCCATTTACCATGGGGTGAAGATGAAGAGCGGAGACGGGCATTCAAGGGTCACCGTAAAGGCAGAAGGTGAATGGGTGAGCCTGCAGGTCTGGGATGACGGAAAGGGAATGGAAGAAGAAAAGGTCTGGGAGTTGTCCAGACTGTTAAATGAGCCGGGAGAGGCCGGCAGAAACAGAAGCTTTGGTTTGTTTTATATTAAAGAACGGCTGCGCATCCGGTATGGAGAGCAGTTCCGGGTATTGGTGGAAAGCGAAGAGGGGCAGGGGACGTGTATTGCCATACGGATTCCTAAAGAAATCCAGGGCGATATCGAAAAAGGGTAAAATGAAAAAAAGAACGAAATTACTTATGGTATTATTAATAATAATATTTATTTTCCTTGGATACCGGATTTATACCGGATCAATTACGAAAACGGTTTATGAAAGTGATGTGGAATATGTAATCGGTGTTTCCCAGGCCAATATGAGGGAGGCGTGGAGGATTGCTTTAATTCATGAGATCCAGGAAGAAGCGGGAAAGTATCCCAACATCAGGATTGTTACGGCAGATGCAACATCCAGTGTGGAGAAACAGGAAAAGGATGTTGACAGGCTCCTTGCCTTTGGCATTGACCTTTTGATCATTTCTCCCTGTGACTCCAGCCGTCTGACAAAAAAAGTGGCAGAGGTATACCGGGAGGGAGTTCCGGTCATTGTTATGGACCGGAGCGTGGAAGGCTTTGATTATAATCTGTTTATTGGCCCGGATAACAACCTGATTGGAAAGCAGGGCGGAGAATGTGCAGTCCGGCTTCTGGAAAATGGCAAGGGAAAAATACTGGAACTTCGTGCCACCGCCGGTTCCCTTCAGAGCGAAGAGAGAAGCGAAGGCTTTGATTCGGTGATCAGGGATTATCCAGACATTGAAAAAACGTTCTGTGATCTAAAAAATGACATGAAGGACCCGGCTTATGATGCGGTTTTTGCTATGGAGGAGGAGCTAAAGGGAGTTTCTCTCATATTTGCCAATAATGATTCTGTGGCCTTTGGAGCATATGAAGCCTTAAAGGACAGAAATATGGCTGAAAAGATTAAGGTCATCGGATGTGACGGCTTCACAGGGGAAAACGAAGGTGTGGACCTGGTACGGAAGGAAAAACTTGCGGCAACGATTTCCTGTCCCACCGGAGGAAAAGAGGCAGTGCAATATGCCATTAATATTTTACGGAACGAAAGCGGTGTTCCCAAGCAGGTGATTTTAAGAAGCCATACCATCTATCCTCAAAATGCCGGTGAATATCTGGCATCTCTTGACAGAACTGCCGTCGACGATGGCAGGAGAATTACCGTAGGATATTCCCAGGTGGGGCAGGAGAGCCAGTGGAGGCTTGCCAATACCCGCTCCATTCAGGAAGCGGCCAGGGAATTTAACGTAGAGCTTCTTTTTGACAGTGCAGATCAGTCTCAAAAGAAACAGATTGAGGCTATCCGCAGGTTTATTAAGGAGAAGGCAGATGTAATCGTGGTTTCTCCGGTAGTGGAAACCGGCTGGGACGAGGTTTTAAAGGAAGCAAAGGAAGCTGATATCCCGGTGGTCATGTCTGACCGGAGAATCGAAGCGGGAGAGGATTTGACAACCACTTATATTGGTGCCGACTTTTTAGAAGAAGGGCGGAGAGCTATGCGCTGGCTGAAGGAGCATGTAAAGCCGGAACAGAGGAATCTATATATTTTAGAACTTCAGGGAAGTGAAGGAGCCACGCCTACGGAGGAGAGAAAGAAAGGGTTTTTTGAAATATTAGAAGAGAATCCCCGGTATCAGATTGTATATACGGATTATGGCGATTTTACTTACGACGGAGGAAAGCGGGTAGTTGAGGAGTATATCAGCAGCCATAACTGGGGGGCAGACATTATTTTTTCCCATAACGATGACATGGCTCTCGGGGCTATCGAAGCCCTGGAGGCACATGGATTGAGTCCGGGGAAGGACATCATCATCGTTTCTGTGGATGCCACAAAAGAAGCATTTCAGGCAATGATAGACGGCAAACTCAATTGTGCCGTAGAGTGCAGCCCTCTCCTTGGCCCTCCGCTTATGAAGGCAATCCGGGACATGATGGCGGGAAAGGAAATGCCTCTTCGGATTATAACAGAAGAAAAGGTATATGATCAGTCCGATGCGGAAACAATCATAAAAACCAGGGAATATTAAAGAACTTTATGAAATGAGAAAGATGGAGAGGTTTATAAAAATCACTTGAATATTGGCTGAAAATATAGTATTATAGCTGTGCAAATTGAGTTGTCAATTTACATAATTAAAAAGCAGAAGCGGTGGAACTGGCACACTCGCACGGCTTAGTTCCGTGTTGCAGAAATACCTTGAGGGTTTAAGTCCTTTTTCCCCATTTGGAAAAGACATACTTTACTGACGAGGTGAGTATGTCTTTTTTGTAAACCATTGATGTAAAACGGTGTAAAGAACAATACGGCGGATAAAGATTTATGGAATACTGCACAATTGTGCAAGAGAGGGATGAGTATGCCGGAATATAAGACCAAAAACAGAATATTAATTGTTGAGGACAGCATATTTAACCAGAAGGTATTGGAAAATATTCTGATGGACAGCTATATTCTGGAGACAGCCTCCAGTGCCGGAGAAGCATATCCTCTTATGGAGACATTTGCTCCCCATCTGATCCTGCTGGATATTATTTTGCCCGATGCAAATGGTTTTGATGTTCTTCGTTCCTTAAGGAAGCATAAAAGCGCAAAACATATCCCTGTTATTATTATCAGCGGTCTTGACAGGGAAAAGGATGAGGAAAAAGGTTTTTTGCTGGGAGCAGTGGACTATATAAAAAAGCCTTTTAAGAAGGCCATTGTAAAGGCCCGGATCAGCACCCAGATTCAGATTATCAATCAGATGCGGGCTATTGAAGAAATGAGCCTGAGGGATGGCCTGACGGGTATTTTCAATCGCAGGGCTTTTGATACAAAGATGCAGATTGAATGGGCTGGAGCTTATGAGAAGGCTGCCCCTTTGAGTCTTCTGATGATTGATGTGGACCTATTCAAGTGTTACAATGATACATATGGGCACCCCCAGGGGGATATGATGCTGCAGGGGGTTGCAATCACTATAAAATCTATGCTAAGGCCGGGAAAGGCTATTTTTTGCCGTTATGGAGGAGAAGAGTTTGCAGTGATTCTGCCGGAAGCTGAATTGCCGGAAGCAGTTATTACTGCAGAGAAAATACGCCTTAGTATTAAGGCGCTGCACATTCCCTTTGCCGATTCAGGTATCGCAACCAGTGCCACAATCAGCATTGGTGTAGCTTCTCTGATTCCGGAGGATTTGGGAAGCTTCAAAGAACTGATTGAAACTGCAGACAGTATGCTTTACAGAGCTAAGAAATTGGGACGCAATCAGGTGCAGTATGAAGTGAATTAAAGCCTGTAAGAAAGAAAAACAAAATAAAAAAAGTACTTGATTATTTTGGAAAAATGTAGTATTATAATTGTACAAATTGATTCGTCAATTTAGACAATTGAAAAAGCAGAAGTGGCGGAATTGGCAGACGCGCACGGTTCAGGTCCGTGTGATAGCAATATCTTGAGGGTTCGACTCCCTTCTTCTGCATCAAATTAAAGTCATGTGTGAGGTTTTGAACCCATACATGACTTTTTGTTTTATCTATGCTAAGATCAAGAAAAATACACATTATTTGTCCCAAATTTAAGCATTTTTTAGCTGATAAAGCAGGATAAACCTATTCATACGGTTTAAGATGTGGAAGGATAATATAATATCGAAAAAGCAGCACCTGCATTTAACCTTCAAACTGAAAATGGCCGACAGGGATAAGATTGAAAAACAAACCAGATATAAAGGAGGCGCAATCCCCTTATTTATGATGTATATATAGTTTTTCCAAGCATATATGCGTCCTGCAATTTAGAATTTCCTTCAATGTCACCGGGCTGCTCCACGCCATCAATTAAAATCTGTCCCAAGTCCCTCCACTCAAGTTCTTTTACCATCCGCTCATACCACGCTGATACTTGTTCATATTGATTCACAATAGAGGCCATTAACAAAACAGAATCTTTTTTAGGGTTTACACCACCATCAATCTCTGCAACTGCCCACAAACGGTCAAATGCGTTTTTTAGTTGACCGCTAATATTCCAGTAATAAAGTGGCGATGCAAGAACTACAAGGTTGGCTTCCTTGTAGTAAGGATAGATTTCATCCATATCATCTTTAATAGTGCAAGGGCTGTCGGGTTTTTTACCACCTTTCCAACAACCAATGCATCCTTTAATATTCATATTTCCCACCGGAAATGTCTTTACTGTGTGGCCAGATTCTTCGGCACCCTTTGTAAACTCGCGTATAATAGCTGATGTATTTCCATTTTTTCGAGGACTACCATTCAAGATTAAAATGTTCTTTACCATATTTCATTACTCCCGGTGTTTTATTTGACATGCCATGTTTTATATACTACAATTTTACCATAAATATTAACATTAGCAAGTACGCACTGTTTTGTTATATACTAATGAAAATTGAAAAAGTAAATTCCATCACCACTTACCCAGGTAGAGTTTACCTCTGCACAGTTTATATTTACTCTTTCATACATACATGATATCTTTATAACTCC